>NZ_JBLTHW010000001.1:0-2315440 GCF_049199565.1 Priestia sp. D3YE.R1
ACATTTGTTATAAATATACGGAGGAATACCCAAGTCCGGCTGAAGGGATCGGTCTTGAAAACCGACAGGGGTGTTAAAGCCCGCGGGGGTTCGAATCCCTCTTCCTCCGCCATTTATATTTATATCATCTTCATATCATCGCGGGGTGGAGCAGTTCGGTAGCTCGTCGGGCTCATAACCCGAAGGTCGCAGGTTCAAATCCTGTCCCCGCAACCAAAGTGGTCCCGTGGTGTAGCGGTTAACATGCCTGCCTGTCACGCAGGAGATCGCGGGTTCGATTCCCGTCGGGACCGCCATTTTGTTTGGCTCGGTAGCTCAGTTGGTAGAGCAAAGGACTGAAAATCCTTGTGTCGGCGGTTCGATTCCGTCCCGAGCCACCATTTTAAGACGGCGATTGTGGCGAAGTGGTTAACGCACCGGATTGTGGTTCCGGCATTCGTGGGTTCGATTCCCATCAGTCGCCCCATCTTAAGTAATGCGGGTGTAGTTTAGTGGTAAAACCTCAGCCTTCCAAGCTGATGTCGTGAGTTCGATTCTCATCACCCGCTCCAAATGAAGGGCCTATAGCTCAGCTGGTTAGAGCGCACGCCTGATAAGCGTGAGGTCGGTGGTTCGAGTCCACTTAGGCCCACCATATTCCACAGTAGCTCAGTGGTAGAGCTATCGGCTGTTAACCGATCGGTCGTAGGTTCGAGTCCTACCTGTGGAGCCATACGGAGAAGTACTCAAGTGGCTGAAGAGGCGCCCCTGCTAAGGGTGTAGGTCGTGTAAGCGGCGCGAGGGTTCAAATCCCTCCTTCTCCGCCAGTCGTTTTAAATTTAAATATGGCCCGTTGGTCAAGCGGTTAAGACACCGCCCTTTCACGGCGGTAACACGGGTTCGAATCCCGTACGGGTCATCTTAAAAAGGTTTGCATATATGCAAACCTTTTTTTTATTTGCGCTTTTTTAAAGATTAAGTAAACAGAAATAATAGTTAGGAATAATTACCATGAATTTTCAGAATAAAAAGTAAGTTTTAAGCAGGATTTTCCCTATATCATATGGAATTATTCATAAAGTAATAAAGTATGAAGAGTATGGGATAAAGAGTAATTTTAAAGAACATTTATTCTATTATATTTGTAGAAAAGGTTTATGCTTTTACTGTAAAAGGGAATGAGTGGTAAGAAGCGTATATTATGTGCGTATATTATGTTTGAAGTTAAAGGGGTGGCAAAAGTGAATCTAGCGGTTCAGCCTACTGAATTTGATGTTCATTTGTATCACGAAGGAAACTTATTTCGCAGTTACTCTATTTTCGGTGCGCATCAGGTAACGGTAGAAGGAATTGAAGGCGTACGATTTTGCGTGTGGGCACCTCATGCAAAGGGTATAAGCGTTGTAGGTGATTTTAATAAATGGAACGGTTTTCAACATTCAATGGTTAAAGTTAATGAAGAAGGTATTTGGATGACATTTATCCCTGAATTAGAACAAGGGACTATTTATAAATATGAAATCATCACACAAAGCAATCAAAAAAAATTAAAAGCAGATCCATACGCTTTCTTCAGTGAAGTGCGTCCAAACACTGCTTCTATTGTTTACTCATTGGATGGGTACAAATGGAACGACCAATATTGGCGTAGAAAGAAAAAACAGCAAAATATATATGAAAGACCACTGTGTATTTACGAGCTGCATGCAGGGTCTTGGAGGACTCATGAAGATGGCAGCCTTTATACATACAGTGAATTAGCACAGGAGCTTATTCCTTATATTGCTGAACAAGGTTTTACACATATTGAGTTATTACCAGTCATTGAGCATCCGCTCGACCGATCTTGGGGATATCAAGGAACTGGATACTATTCTGCTACCAGTCGATACGGTACACCTAAAGAGTTGATGAACTTTATAGATGAGTGTCATCAAAATAATATAGGCGTTCTTTTAGACTGGGTACCCGGGCATTTTTGTAAGGATGAACATGGTCTGTATATGTTCGATGGAGAACCTACTTATGAATACAAAAAAGAACCCGACCGTGAAAACTATGTTTGGGGAACAGCTAATTTCGATTTAGGAAAGCCTGAAGTACAAAGTTTTCTCATTTCGAACGCTTTGTTTTGGTTGGAGTACTTCCATATAGATGGATTTCGAGTAGATGCTGTAGCTAATATGCTTTATTGGCAAAATTCTTCTGGAAAAGCAGTGAATGATGGAGCTGTCAGCTTCTTAAAAAAATTGAATGAAGCTGTTTTTAAATCTGATGAGACGATATTAATGATGGCAGAAGATTCAACGGATTGGCCCCTTGTTACAGCACCTACGTATGAGGGCGGTTTAGGCTTTAATTATAAGTGGAACATGGGATGGATGAATGACGTTTTAACATACATGGAAGCTGGCGTGGAAAGACGTCCTTACCTTCACGATAAAATGACCTTTTCACTAATGTATGCGTTTAACGAAAACTTTATTTTGCCGCTTTCTCATGATGAAGTCGTACATGGGAAAAAATCATTACTTAATAAGATGCCAGGTGATTACTGGCGCAAGTTTGCACAGCTTCGACTGCTATATGGATATTTCTTTGCTCACCCTGGGAAAAAGCTTCTATTTATGGGCGGAGAGTTTGGCCAATTTGATGAGTGGAAAGATTTAGAGGAGTTGGATTGGATGCTTTATGACTTTGACATGCATCGCAATCTTAACGGATATATGAAGGACCTCATCAAGATTTATAAGAGAAGCAAGTCTTTATATGAATTAGACCATAATCCAGAGGGCTTTGAATGGATTGATGTTAACAATCATCATCAACAAATTTTCTCCTTTATTCGCAAGTCGAAAGAAAATCAGGAGATTTTTATAGTTGTTAGCAATTTTTCTGAGCATCCATATCATTCTTACAAAGTTGGAGTTCCAGTTGAGACAGAGTACATTGAAGTTATTAACAGTGATGACGAAGTGTACGGCGGTTCAGGCATTGTAAATAAAAAGTCATTAAAATCAGTGGATGAATCGTTTCACGGTCAACCTTTTTGCATTGAAATGAATATTCCGCCGTTTGGCATTAGTATACTACGAGCAAAGAGAAAACGAGGGGAGAGAAAACAACATGTTAAAAAAGAAATGTGTAGCGATGTTATTGGCAGGAGGAAAAGGTAGTCGGCTAAGTTCGCTTACAAAAAATCTAGCAAAGCCAGCTGTACCATTTGGTGGTAAGTATCGAATTATTGATTTTGCTTTAAGTAATTGTACAAATTCAGGTATTGAAACAGTAGGTGTATTAACACAATATCAACCGCTAGTTCTCAATTCATACATTGGAATTGGAAGCGCTTGGGATTTGGACCGACGAAATGGTGGCGTGACGGTATTGCCTCCATACGCGGAGTCAGATGGAGTAAAGTGGTATAAAGGCACGGCTAGTGCTATTTATGAAAATTTAAACTATTTGACACAATATGATCCTGAGTACGTACTGATTCTATCCGGTGATCACATTTATAAAATGAACTATGAAAATATGCTTGATTATCATATAAACAAAGAAGCAGACGTAACGATTTCTGTTATTGAAGTACCTTGGGAGGAAGCGAGCCGTTTTGGTATTTTAAATACAAATAGTGACCTAGACGTAATGGAGTTCGACGAAAAGCCACAGCGTCCTAAAAATAATCTAGCTTCCATGGGGATTTATATTTTTAAGTGGAGTATTTTAAAAGAATATTTAGAAATGGATGCACGCAATCCATATTCAAGCCATGATTTTGGGAAAGATGTTATTCCGCTTTTACTAGATGAAAAGAAAAAGCTAATTGCATACCCATTCCAAGGTTATTGGAAAGATGTAGGAACTGTAAAAAGCTTATGGGAAGCGAATATGGACTTGTTATGTGATAAAGACGAGCTTAATTTATTTGACTCTTCATGGAAAGTATACTCTGTTAACCCTAATCAGCCTCCTCAATATATCGCGCCAAACGCCTGCGTGGTGGAGTCATTAGTAAATGAAGGGTGTGTTGTTGAAGGGAACGTAGAGCAGTCCGTGTTATTTCCAGGTGTACAAATCGGCTCAGGTTCTGAGGTTAAGAAAACGGTTGTCATGCCTACTGCAAAGATAGGCTCTAACGTATATATTGAAAACGCAATTGTTCCATCGGACATTGAAGTTCCAGACGGTACTATTATTCGACCGACCAAAGGAAGCGAAGAAGTAATTCTTGTTACCCAAGAATTGATTGAATCAGTTGCTAAATGCATTTAACGAACAGAGAGGATGAACGACATTGAATAATCAAATGCTTGGTATTATTGATGCTTGTACAAACACAACAGCGCTGCAGCCTTTAACCTTTTATAGATCGATTGCTGCCATTCCTTTTGCAGGGCGCTATCGACTAATCGATTTTACGCTTTCTAATATGGTGAACTCTGGAATTTCGAGCGTTGCCATTTTTCCTCGTGATCGCTATCGCGCATTGATGGATCATATAGGTTCAGGAAAAGAATGGGATTTGGATCGGAAGCGAGATGGATTGTTTATCTTTCCTCCTATGACAAGTGATTTACACTTAGAAAGTCCATCACTATTCACACAGTTCCGTTATCATATTGACTATTTCTTAAGAAGTAAGCAGGAATACGTATTAATTGCTAATAGTTATACGATATGTACAGTTGACTTTGAGCACGTACTGCAGCGTCATATTGCTTCAAATGCAGATATTACTGAAATGAAGCAAGGTGATAAATCGCTTAATATGTATATTATTAATAAATCTATTCTTGTTGATATTTTGCAAAATGAATCCCATGATTTCTATACGATTAAAGAGCTAGTTCGATATGTGGCACAGTCTCATCGTGTAGAAAAGTATGAGCACCATGGATATACGGCTGAGATTTCTAGCTTAGATGCCTACTATAAAACAAGTATGGAAATTTTATCTCCAGATGTTTGGAAGCAGTTATTTATCAACGAACGTCCTGTTTTCACTAAAGTAAAAGATGAACCGCCTACTCGTTACGCAAAAAAAGCGGTTGTGAAAAACTCAATGATCGCAAATGGGTGCGTGATTGAAGGACATGTGGAAAATAGTATTATCTTCCGAGGCGTTAAAATTGGAAAAGGTACGGTTGTTAAGAATAGCATTGTGATGCAAAAAGGCGTTATTTTAGAAAATAGTGTATTAGAAAACGTTGTTTTAGACAAAGATGTGAAAATAGGAAGTAATGAAACGTTGCTAGGTGAGTCAGGTCTACCTAGAGTCATTGCTAAAGGAACAACTCAAGGAGCGTTGATGAAGTCGTGAATGTATTATTTGCTGTATCAGAATGTGTACCTTTTATTAAAACAGGAGGATTAGCAGACGTAGCTGGTGCCCTGCCTAAAGAATTAAAAAAATTAGGAACGAACGTATGTGTAGTTATGCCAAAGTACGGAACCATTCCTCAACATTATCAAGATGAAATGGTACTTGAGAAAGTTATTCATGTGCAGGTTGGGTGGAGAAGACAGTACTGCGGAATTGAATCGTTAACGATGGATGGCGTTAAATATATTTTCATTGATAATGAATATTATTTTAAAAGAGATAGCTTATATGGGCACTACGATGACGCTGAACGATTTGCTTTCTTCAGCAGAGCTGTGCTTGAAGCTATCCCATTTTTAGAGAATGAGCCTGATATTATTCATTGTCACGACTGGCATACGGCTATGATTCCATTTTTACTTCGTGCTAATTATGATATGTATGATCATATTCAAACGGTCTTTACGATTCATAACTTGCAATTCCAAGGAATCTTCCCTAAAAGCAATTTATATGAGTTATTGAATTTAAATGATTATTATTTTACTACAAGCCAGCTCGAGTTTTATGGGAATATTAATTTTATGAAAGCGGCTCTTGTATCAGCTGATAAAATTACCACGGTAAGTCCTACATATCGAGATGAAATTCAAATGCCATATTACGGAGAAAGTTTAGATGGATTATTGCGTCAGCGAAATCAAGATTTAATTGGGATTGTAAATGGAATCGATGAAGAAGCTTATAGCCCAGACGCAGATCAACTTATATCTTATCCTTATTCGGTAGAAGAGATTGAAGGAAAATATAAAAATAAAAAAGAGCTCCAGCGCTATCTTGAATTAGAAGAAAATAAGGATGTTCCAATTATTTCGATGGTTACAAGATTAACTCAGCAGAAGGGATTGGATTTAGTTAAGCATGTTTTCCATGAGACGGTTAACTTAGGAGCCCAAATTGTTATTTTAGGAACTGGAGAACACGAGTTTGAGCAGTTTTTCCGTGAGATGGAAGATACGTACCCGCAACAAGTAAAAGCCATTATTGGTTTTAATGAGGAACTTGCTCATAAAGTTTATGCGGGTACGGATTTATTTTTAATGCCTTCCCGTTTTGAGCCTTGCGGACTCGGACAATTAATAGCCTTAAAATATGGAACCATTCCAGTCGTGCGTGAAACGGGCGGCCTGAATGACACGGTCAAAGCTTATAATGAATATAGCGGAGAGGGAAATGGCTTCTCTTTTAAGAATTATAATGCTCATGACATGCTTCATACGTTAGAAAGAGCTGTTTCATTTTATCACCAGAAAGATGTATGGAAAAAATTAATGATGGATGCTATGAGTCAGGATTATAGCTGGGGGCAATCGGCATTTAAATATAATCAATTGTATTCAAATTTGACATCTACTCCATCGTGAAAGGGTGAGCAGATTGTTCTCTGATAAAAAAAGCTTTCAAGAGGCTTTTTTAAAAAAGCTGGAAATGACATATGGAAAGAGCTTTAAAGAATCTACTGTTCAAGATCACTATCATACATTAGGAAATATGGTGCGAGAATATATTAGCAGCGATTGGATTTCCACCAATGAAATTCATAGGTCTTCACATACAAAGCAAGTGTATTATCTTTCTATCGAATTTTTATTAGGCAGACTATTGGGTCAAAATCTGTTGAACTTAGGAATTCGGGAAGTTGTAAAAGAAGGATTAAGTGATCTGAATATTTCACTTGAAAATATTGAGGAAATAGAAGTAGACGCAGGATTAGGAAACGGCGGATTAGGTAGGCTTGCTGCTTGTTTTTTAGATTCTCTTGCTTCACTTAATCTTCCTGGTCACGGTTACGGGATTCGCTATAAACACGGTTTGTTTGATCAAAAGATTGTAAACGGCTTTCAAATTGAGCTCCCAGAACAATGGTTAAGGCATGGGAATTCATGGGAGGTACGCAAATTAGATCAAGCCATAGAAGTGAACTTTTGGGGCGAAGTTGAAATGGTACAGGAAGATGGAAAATTCTCTTTTCGTCATGTAAAAGGAGAACCCGTCTCTGCTGTTCCTTATGACATCCCGGTTATCGGGTATAAAACAGATACAGTGAATACACTTCGCCTTTGGAATGCGGAGCCTTCATCATTTCCAGTACATAAAGATGTGATGGAGTATAAGCGTCAAACAGAGGCTGTATCAGAATTTTTATATCCGGATGATACACATGAAGATGGTAAAATATTAAGGTTGAAACAGCAATATTTTCTTGTGTCAGCCAGCTTACAAAGTATTATCAGAGCACATCGAAATACCTATCAAACACTTACAAACTTTCACGAAAAAGTAGCCATTCATATTAATGATACGCATCCTGTACTTGCGATTCCTGAGCTAATGAGAATTTTACTGGATGAAGAAAAAATGGAATGGGAAGATGCATGGCATATTACGTCCAATACGATATCATACACAAATCATACGACTCTTTCTGAAGCCCTTGAGAAATGGCCGATTGATTTATTTCAACCCTTGCTTCCACGCGTGTATATGATTATTGAAGAAATTAATGAGCGTTTTTGTAAAGAATTATGGGAAGCATATCCAGGGGACTGGCAGCGGATTGAAAATATGGCTATTTTAGCGCACGGGTTAGTAAAGATGGCTCATTTAGCAATTGTGGGAAGTTATAAAGTAAACGGCGTGGCAAAGATTCATACTGATATTTTAAAAGAACGAGAAATGAAAGATTTTTATCAGTTTTATCCTGCTAAATTTAACAATAAAACGAATGGAATTACTCACCGGCGCTGGTTGTTAAAAGCTAACCCGCAGCTTTCCTCCCTTATTACCGAGATGATAGGAGATAAATGGATTAAACAGCCGCATTCTCTTATAAAGCTCCAAGAGTATGTGGAAGATCCAAGCTTTTTACAAGGACTAAAAACAGTAAAACAACAGCGTAAAAAGCTGCTTGCGGATATTATTCAAGAGCAAACGGGAATTAAAATAGATTCACATTCTATTTTTGATGTACAGGTTAAAAGGCTTCATGCTTATAAAAGGCAGCTTTTAAATGTGCTGCACATTATGTATTTGTACAATCGATTAAAAGAAGACCCTAATTTTCAAATTGTTCCTCGTACATTTATTTTTGGTGCGAAAGCATCTCCCGGCTATTATTATGCAAAAAAAGTCATAAAGCTAATTAATTCTGTAGCTGATGTTGTCAATCATGATCCACAAACATCACCGTTTTTAAAAGTCGTTTTTTTAGAAAACTATCGAGTGTCACTTGCTGAGTATATCTTTCCGGCAGCGGATGTCAGTGAACAGATTTCAACAGCCAGCAAAGAAGCTTCAGGAACGGGAAATATGAAATTCATGATGAACGGAGCATTAACTCTTGGCACCATGGACGGAGCGAACGTCGAAATTAGCGAGGCAGTAGGAAAAGATAATGTCTTTATTTTTGGGCTAAAAGCCGAAGAAGTGTTGAGCTATCAGCAAAATGGAGGATACCGTGCCTATGATTATTACCATCATGATAAACGGATTCGACAAGTGCTCGAGCAGCTTACAAACGGCTTCCTACCTGACACATATGACTTATTCGAGCCTATATATGATTCATTACTAATGCAAAATGATGAATACTATGTACTCCGTGACTTTGACTCATACGTTACGGCACAGCAAAAAGTAAACGAAGCTTATAGAAATGAAAATAAATGGCTTCAAATGAGTGCGACGAACATTGCACATTCCGGCTTTTTTTCTAGTGATCGAACGATTGAGGAATATGCATCTGATATTTGGGGAATTCACTCCACTAAAAATTTATTGAATCAATCAATAAATAAATAAATAAAAAAGGTCCAGTCTTTGACTGCACCTTTTTTATTTTATCTGTTGTCGCCGTTTAAGAAATCACCTAAAGAACCAAAGATGCTGCCTTCACCTTTACCTCCCGTTGGCGAAACTGCACTTGATAAAACGCGATCGGCTAGTCGGCTAAAAGGAAGAGATTGAATCCAAACTGTTCCCGGGCCTGACAGAGTAGCAAAAAACATGCCTTCTCCTCCAAACAGAGCTGTTTTGATTTTCCCTACATATTCGATGTTGTAATTTACATCACGGGTCATGGCCACTAAACAGCCAGTATCCACACGAAGGCGTTCACCCGGCTGCAGCTTCCTTTTATGAATGGTGCCGCCTGCATGTAAAAATGCCAGGCCATTACCTTCCAATTTTTGCATAATAAAACCTTCACCGCCAAAGAAGCCCGTTCCTAGTTTTTTTTGAAAATCAATACCAACGGATACGCCTTTGGCAGCGCATAAAAAGGAGCTTTTTTGACAAATGATTTTATGATCGAGCTGCTCCAAATCGACAGGAATAATCTTACCTGGAAAAGGTGAAGCGAAAGATACTTTTCGTTTGTGATATCCGTTATTTGTATATAACGTCATAAATAAACTTTCACCAGTTAATACCCGTTTCCCTGCTCCTTTTAGTTTATTAAAAAGCCCGCTGCTGTTGGAGGAAGAACCGTCACCAAAAATGGTTTCCATCTCAATATCATCTTCCATCATCATCATTCCTCCAGCTTCTGCTATAACGCTTTCTGAAGGATCTAATTCAATTTCAACAAACTGCATGTCATCTCCATACAATTTATAATCAATTTCATGTGCATTCATCATTTTCACCTCATTATAAATTCTAATCTCCTATTCATTCGATGTCATCTCCTATAGCTCCTACTAAAAATAGAAAAAAGAGTAGTATGAAGAACTACTCCTTTTCAGTGTATGGATCTTTCTCATAGGCCGGTAAATCTCCAAATATGGTCATCGTACCTTCTTCATCCAGTGCATTTTCATATCGCTCATGCTCTTTTGAAGGGTAAATAGGAAGAGGCTGTCCATATAAATCGGTAGCGGCAAAGTTTTCATAATCTTCAACGTACCCGATAGCTTCATCCGCCTCAATATAGGTTTCACTATAGTTGGACGTATCTTCTATAAAATCAGAAGGAGATTCAGACGTCCCGTAACGCGCAACGTCTTGCCAAGAATCTTCTGCGTCATACCCTGTCGTTTCGGTATCATCATAGTCGTATTGACCAAATGGGTGATGGAGAACATTTTCTTCTACAGGCCTGTGCTTTGGAATATCCTGTGACGGGCTGTGTTCTCTACAGTATAAAGTAGTTGGTACAGCCTGAAGTCTTTCAAACGAGATATCTGCTCCGCATACTTTGCATGTTCCATACGTGCTGTGAGCGATTGCCTGAAGTGCTTCTTCTATTTCATGTAGCTCTTGTTTTGCATGTTCATTTAGTGCAAGGTCCTTTTCACGCTCGTATGTTTCTGTGGCTGTGTCACCAGGGTGGTTATCGTAGCTTGAAAGTTCTCCTACAGCATCGTGAGCGTCGCTTCGAGTTAGACCAAAATGATCATTTTGGTCAAAGTGCGATTGAATATCAGCCTGCTGCTGCTGTAAATTTTGTTTTAACTGACTGATTTCTTGTTTTGAAAGTGTCATGAAGCTCCCCCTTAAAAATTTAGTGTGCTTTTGTAGTATGTGTTAAAAATTCAAAAAAACACGATTCATATTAGGAGGATTTGGGGTATTCATGAAGCTAAGAGAGAAAAGGAGTGGAAAATTAAAGAAAGGTAAAGGTTATAGAAAAGGGTATGATAAAAGTAACGTTCTCAAGGTTTAAGGAGTACTAAATAGATCATAAAGATTTTTGATTCATTTAATGAAAAGACATAATTTAGACAAGCGAAATTAATTTTTTCTCGTGAATCGCGATGCTAGATTTTTTTGAACTGAAAGTTTATAATAAGTTAGTTACAGACTTAAGAAAAAAAAGATGAACGGGGGGACGTAGTGTGATTGCAACGACCGAACAGTTAGTACAAGAATACATTAAAGATGCGATTGAGTGTGCAAAAAATGAAAATCAGCCAAAATTGGTCAGTTTAGTGAAAAAAGTAAGACCTATTGACCCCCTTATTTTTTATGCGAACGGACATGACCAGTTTTATAAAGAACGCTTTTTTTGGAAAGATCCCAACAGTTATTATACATTTGTTGGATTAGGATATGCGCATACTATTTGCACCAATGCGGCAAAAGAACGTTATTTCCACATTGAAAATGAATGGAAGCGCTTTATAAAAGAAGACTTTTATAAAAACAACCAAATTTTCCCGGATGGGACAGGTCCTCTTTTATTTGGAGGATTTTCATTTGACCCAAATCAGTATCGAGAAAACTATTGGAGTGATTTCCCGAGTTCAAAATTTATGATTCCAACTGTGTTATATACTCAGGTAGACAAAGAAGGATATCTTACCGTTAATATGATGGTTAAAGGACAAGATTCTGTAAAAGAGCACATCAATTATTTTGAAGAGGTCCAAAAACTTGTTCGTTGTGAAGAGTACGACGGGGAATCTCATATTTCACCTTTGCTGTTGGAAAAAGAGGAAATTGGGGTAGAGAAATTTAAAGGAAATGTTGAAAGAGCTACTACTTTAATTAAGCAACAGGCTATAGAGAAAGTGGTTCTTGCTCGCCAATTAAAAGTAAAATTTAATGAAGATATTTCTACTGAATACGTGCTTCAGCGTCTGTTAAAGGAACAGCCAACTAGCTACACATATATTTTAGAGGGAGAGAATCAGCATTTTATCGGCGCTTCCCCAGAAAGACTAGTGCAAAAACAAGGAGATTATGTGTTTTCCACTTGTTTAGCAGGTTCGATTCCAAGAGGAAAGACAAGGCAGGAAGATCACGAACTAGGTGAGGAATTGCTTCAAGATCCTAAGAACTTAATTGAGCACGATGTTGTTGTTCATATGATTAAAGAAGCGATGAATTCTTATTGTTATGAAGTAGAAATTCCAAGTAAGCCAAGTTTATATAAAACAAAGCATATTCAACATTTGTATACACCTGTTAAAGGGCGTATAAAGGAAGATGTGACGCTATTTTCATTTATTCAAAAGCTCCATCCAACACCAGCGCTAGGAGGATATCCTCAACAGGAGGCATTGCCTATTATTCGAAAGCTAGAATCCTTTGACCGAGGGTGGTATGCAGCTCCTTTAGGATGGATGGATATCAACGGAAACGGTGAATTTATAGTAGGAATCCGCTCCGCTGTTATTCAGCAAAAAGAAGCCGTTTTATTTGCGGGCTGTGGAATTGTAGCAGATTCTACGCCTGAAAGTGAATATGAAGAAACAAGAATTAAATTCAACCCGATGCTTTCAGCTTTAGGAGGGATTATGCGTGGAACACATTAAATCATTAACAACGTATATTGCGTCATTCGTGGATGAATTAGTAGAAGCAAATGTTGAAGAAGTAGTGGTCAGTCCAGGGTCACGTTCAACGCCTATTGCGATGCTTATGGCTGAGCACCCTGATATTCATGTGCACTTAAACATTGATGAACGTTCTGCCGGCTTTTTTGCTCTAGGAATAGCAAAAGCAAAGAAAAAACCAGTGGCGCTTGTATGTACATCTGGAACAGCTGCAGCGAATTATTATCCTGCAGTAATTGAAGCTCACTACTCACGCATTCCTTTAGTAGTTATCACAGCGGATCGGCCGCATGAGTTAAGGGATATAGGTGCCCCGCAGGCCATTAATCAGAATCATCTTTTCGGTCAATATGCGAAGTGGTTTGTAGATACAGCTTTACCAGAAGAAAGTGCAGATATGAATCGTTATATTCGAACAGTAGCTTCAAGGGCTGTTCATACAGCTCAAGCTATACCGAGCGGTCCTGTACACATTAACGTACCTTTACGTGAACCGATTGTACCAGATTTGTCTATTGAAGATTTATGGAGTCAGGGGAAACGCGGTAAATCATATGTGGCTGCTATTCATGGAGAAGCATCTCTATCTGAAAAAGGATTCGAAGAAATTGTGAAGCGCTTAGAGGGAACAACAAAAGGACTTATTATATGCGGAGATCAAATGTCTTTAAAAGCAGTAGACAGCGTATGCCGTTTAGCTGACGCTTTAAGTTTTCCCGTGCTCGCAGATCCGTTATCACAATTAAGAAGCGGCAAGCATTCAAAAGAAAATGTAATAGAGACATATGATACATTTTTAAAAAGTGATAAGGTTGATGAGCGTTTTCACCCGGAAGTTGTCATTCGTTTTGGCGCGATGCCGGTATCGAAACCTTTATTGCAATTTTTAAAAGCACACGAGCCGAAAGAAATGTTTGTAGTTGACCAAGGTAAAGGCTGGAGAGATCCTACTTTACGTTCAACAGTCATGATTGAAGCTGATGAAACATTATTTTGTGAAGAACTGATCAAGCGCCTTTCAGCGAATCAAGAGGAGTCTACTTCATGGCTGAGGCTGTGGAAAAAGATTAATAATCAAGCCGCACAGGCTCTGAAAACATTAACTTCTGGCCAGGAGTGGTTCGAAGGACAAGTGGTTCAAGAAATTGTTGATGTAGTACCTGAAGGCACGGCTTTGTTTGCGGGAAATTCAATGCCTGTTCGAGATATTGATTCTTTCTTCTTAAATACGGAAAAAGATATTCCACTCTTTGTAAACCGAGGAGCAAATGGAATTGATGGTGTGGTTTCGTCTGCTCTAGGCGTAAGCACTGCTTACGACCACACCGTTTTATTTATTGGTGACCTATCGTTTTATCACGATTTAAATGGTCTGCTGGCAGCTAAAATGCATAATTTAAATTTAACCGTTGTGCTAGTTAATAATGACGGCGGAGGAATTTTTTCATTTTTACCGCAGTCGAAACAAGAAAAGCACTTTGAATTTTTATTTGGTACGCCAACTGGATTAAATTTTGAGCATGCCACTCGTCTGTATGATGGCACATTTTCTTCAGCAAGCAGCTGGGAAGAATTTCGACATGCAATGAACCATGCTTTCACAAAAGGCGGGTTACATGTTGTAGAGATTCGTACAACTCGTACAGAAAATGTAGAGACTCATCGCAGTTTGTGGAAACTTGTTTCCGAGGAAATAAATTTGTCAAACGGTGAGGAATAGGCAATGATGTATCAATTAAATGGTGTATCTTACTATGTGCACACCGAGGGAAAAGGAGAGCCGCTGCTTCTGCTTCACGGCTTTACAGGTTCTTCTCAAACATGGCGTACCTTTATAAAGAAATTTGTTAAAGACTATCAAGTAATTGCTGTTGATATTATTGGCCATGGTCAATCAGCAGCTCCGAAAGAAATCAAACCATACTCAATGGAAGCAGTTGTTGAAGCACTGCATGAGCTACTTCAACAGCTATCTCTATCACAGGTGAATGTAATTGGATATTCGATGGGAGGAAGGCTTGCTCTTTCATTTGCTCAGCGATATCCACACCTTGTGAAAAAGTTGGTATTAGAAAGCGCATCGCCTGGTTTAAAAACGCGAGAAGAACAAAAGCTAAGAAAAGAAAAAGATGAACAGCTGGCGAGCCGCATTATGAAAAATGGGATTGAAGAATTTGTGAACTTTTGGGAGGGAATCCCTCTTTTTAGTTCTCAAAAGCAATTGCCTAGCCATGTTCAAGAAGCGGTGCGTAAAGAAAGACTTTCACATACAGAAATCGGCCTTTCCAACAGTTTGAAAGGAATGGGAACAGGAGTTCAGCCGTCCCTTTGGGAGAAGCTGGACGATCTGTTGATGCCGGTTTTGCTTATTACAGGAGAAGTAGATCAAAAGTTTTGTTTAATTTCCAAAGAAATGCAAACATTAATACCAAATGCTACTTCTAAAATTATTTTAGGGACAGGCCATGCAATTCACGTGGAACAACCCGAGATTTTTGGTAGAATAGTAAGTGAGTTCTTAGCTACTACATAATTAGGAGGAAATAAAGATGACAGTTGAATGGACATCAGTACGTCAGTATGAAGACATTTTATACGAAACATATAATGGAATCGCTAAAATTACGATTAACCGTCCGGAAGTGCACAATGCATTCCGTCCAAAAACAGTAATGGAATTAATCGATGCATTTGCTTATGCTCGTGACGATGCAAGCGTTGGAGTAATTGTATTAGCAGGTGCTGGAGACAAAGCATTTTGTTCAGGCGGAGACCAAAGAGTTCGTGGCCACGGCGGCTATGTAGGAGAAGACGAAATTCCACGTCTAAATGTTCTAGATTTACAGCGTTTAATTCGCGTAATTCCAAAGCCGGTTGTTGCGATGGTATCAGGCTATGCAATTGGTGGAGGTCACGTTCTTCACGTTGTATGTGACTTAACAATTGCAGCGGATAACGCAGTCTTTGGACAAACAGGTCCTAAAGTTGGAAGCTTCGATGCAGGATACGGCTCTGGTTACTTAGCTCGCATCGTAGGTCATAAGAAAGCGCGTGAGATCTGGTTCTTATGCCGTCAGTATAACGCTCAAGAAGCACTAGACATGGGATTAGTAAACACAGTGGTTCCACTAGAGCAGCTTGAAGCTGAAACAATTCAATGGTGTGAAGAGATGCTAGAAAAAAGTCCGACGGCTCTTCGTTTCTTAAAAGCAGCATTTAATGCTGATACGGACGGCTTAGCTGGTATCCAGCAATTTGCGGGTGACGCAACGCTTCTTTATTACACAACGGACGAGGCAAAAGAAGGTCGCGATGCATTTAAGGAAAAACGCAATCCAGACTTCCAACAGTTCCCACGTTTCCCTTAAGCAGCTGAAACAGCTTGGTGATTATCATCAGGCTGTTTTTTCAATTTGATTTAGTTAATCAGTATAAAAAGGAGAGAAATTTATGAGTAGCCAAACGATTCCTAATGGGCTTATGCAAAGAGCATATTTGACACCAAATCGAGTGGCGGTAGAAACACCGCAAACGTCGCTTACTTTTCAAGAGCTTCATAAGCGTGTTCAAAAAGTAGCGCAGCAGCTTTCGTTTAACGGTGTAAAGCAAGGTGATGCCATTGCTTTATGCATGAAAAACAGCGTGGAGTTTATTGAGATTTTACATGCGGTTTCTTATATTGGCGCTCGGGTGCTGCTCGTCAATACGCGTTTGACAAACGCAGAAATCAATTATCAGCTAACAGATGCAAACGTGTCGTTGCTTATTATGGATGAAGCATTTTTGATGAGAGAATTTCAAAGTTCCATTACTCAGCTTTCTTTATCTGCCTTAGAAAGTTCTCCAGAAACAGAAACGTATTTTCAAAAAACGTGGAATCTCGAGGAGACGTTCACTATTATGTATACGTCTGGAACAACAGGTAATCCAAAAGGAGTGCTGCAGACATATGGAAATCACTGGTGGAGCTCCGTTGGATCAGCGCTTAATTTAGGATTAAATGAAAAAGACTGCTGGCTTATAGCGGTGCCTTTGTTTCATATTAGTGGCTTATCTATTTTAATGCGGAGCGTCTTTTACGGAATGAAAATCATTTTAGAAGAACGATTTGAAGCAAGAGCGGTGAATGAAGCAATTGAAAACAAAGGAGTAACAATTATTTCGGTTGTCACTTCCATGCTGTCCAATATGCTGGATGAATTAGCTGAGCGGAAATATCCAAATACATTTCGCTGTATGCTTTTAGGAGGGGGACCCGCACCGCTTACTATTTTAGAGGCTTGTGTGACTAAAGAGATTCCTGTTTATCAAACGTATGGAATGACAGAGACATCTTCACAGTTCGTTACGCTTTCACCTGAAGACAGTTTGCGAAAGCTTGGATCAGCAGGTAAACCATTATTTCCGTGTGCAATGAAAATTGTAGATGAGAATGGAAATGAAACACGTGAAGCAGGAGAGATCATTGTTAAAGGTCCAAATGTTACAAAAGGATATTTAAATAAACCTGAAGCTACTAAAAAAGCCCTTCAACAAGGTTGGTTCTATACAGGAGATATCGGGAAAGTGGATGAAGAAGGCTTTCTATATGTATTAGACAGACGTTCGGACCTCATTATTTCAGGTGGAGAAAATGTATATCCAGCTGAAATTGAAAATGTTTTGTTGAAGCATCCCGCTGTTAAAGAGGCCGGTGTAACGGGAGTAGCTGATGAAAAATGGGGACAAGTTCCAGCTGCATGTATTGTTGTAAACGAAGACGTTTCAGATGAAGAGTTATCTTTACACATTCAACAATTTTTAGCAAAGTACAAACTTCCAAAGTATTTCGTTCGAGTAGAGGAGCTGCCCCGAACGGCTTCTAATAAAATCATACGCCGAAAGCTATCATCGTTCATACAGAAAGGGAGTTAATCGATGATTATAAAAAAAGTCCATCTCTATAAAATTGACATGAAGCTTCTTTCTCCTTTTTCAACAAGCTATGGTACGGTCCAGGATCGAGAATTGATTTTGCTTGAAGTAGAAGATGAAAAGGGATTTACAGGGTGGGGAGAAGTCGTTGCGTTTTCATCTCCTTGGTATACGGAAGAAACGATTCAGACATGTTTTCATATGTTAGACGATTTTTTAATTCCTTCGCTTCTTCATCAGCATCTTCAAAAACCAGAAGATGTTCAAAAGTTATTCAAACCTTTGAAGCGGAACAACATGGCTAAAGCAGCTTTGGACTGTGCTGTATGGGATTTGTATGCAAAGCGGCAAAATAAGCCCTTAGCTGAAGTGATTGGCGGAGTAAGGCCTGCTGTAGAAGCTGGAGTGGTAGTTGGCTTAAATGATATTTCTATAATGAAAGAACAAATAAGGACTTACATGAAAGATGGCTATAAGCGTTTTAAAGTAAAAATCAAGCCGGGTGCTGACTATGAGCTACTGAAACAAATTCGAGATGAATTTCCAAGCATTCCTCTTATGGCTGATGCCAATTCAGCCTATACGTTAAGCGATAGTGATTCATTGAAAAAACTAGATAAATTGAATTTAATGATGATCGAACAACCGTTAAGTTCTGATGATATCCTTGATCATCGATTATTACAAAAGCAAATGCAGACGCCGATTTGTTTAGATGAAAGTATTGTGAGCTATGAAGATGCACGTCATGCAATCGAACAAAAAAGCTGCAAAATTATCAATGTGAAAATCGGTCGAGTTGGCGGAATGTCCGTAGCAAAGCAGATTCATGATTTATGCGCCCAGCACGGTGTAAGGCTTTGGGTGGGAGGGATGTTAGAAGCCGGGATTTCACGAGCTCATAACATTGCCCTTGCCACACTGCCTTCTTTCACGATACCAGGTGACATTTCCGCGTCGTCTCGCTATTGGGAAAAAGATATTATTAAGCCCGAAGTAGAGGTAGAAGCCGGAGTAATAAAGGTGAAGGAAAAACCGGGGATCGGGTACGATATTGATAAAAAGTTTATCAAAACAATCACAGCATTTGAAAAAGAATACAAATAAAAAAAACCGTTTTTTATGAAAAACGGTTTTTTTTATTGATGTTGTCAATGTTTAGTAGAAAAATAGGACAAATTTTTTAAAAAGAGCACATTGTTCCATCAAGCGTGTCAAAACATGTTATGATGGAATAGTTTGATGAAAAAAGTCGAAGGGTTTTATCGTAAAAAACAAAATTATTTTTGAAAATAGGTTGATAGTTTTCTAAGTTGTCCTATATAATGTGTTTATAACATAACACAATATGTTGTTTGTTAAACAATAATAAAATACTATATTTTGTGTTTTCCAGTGAAAAAGGTGTCTGATAAAAAGACTTAAAAGGGAATTTGGTGAAAATCCAAAGCTGTCCCCGCAACTGTGAATGCTGATGAAATAAGGAGATCCACTGTGAGTAAACATCATGGGAAGGCCTTAAAGTAAAAAGAAGCATAAGTCAGGAGACCTGCCTTTTTTATGTCGTTTTATCTTCTTCGGGAGGTGAGAGGGTAGAGCGAGGATTGAGAAAAGACTTAGTGTCTTCTTCTATCTTCGTTCTATTCGCTCACCGAGGTACGGTGAGCGATTTTTTATTTTGAAGTGAAGAGAGGAGCCATATTTATGGTGAATACATTAAAGCCTACAATTCTACATGAATTAACTGCATATATTGAACGTCTAAAAAAAGAATTTACGCAGCTTGATTTTTCTTTGTATGAGGAAAAGGTTATTCAAACTGTTACAGTAAAGGAAAATATGACGGACGAAAAGGTTGCAAACGTACTAATTTTGGCAGCCCTAGAGCGTATTTCAATGGAAGAACCAGATTGGACGTACGTGGCAGCAGACGTCTATTTAAACGAACTATATCGAAAAGCAGCAGACAGCCGAGGTTATGATAAAAAAGAGAAGTACGGTTCGTTTTATCAGCTTATTCAAGAACTAACAAAAATCGGCATTTATAATAAACAACTATTAAAAACATATACAGAAGAAGAAATTAATGAAATTGCTTCAGTCATTATTCCTGAACGCGATCGTTTATTTACATATATTGGATTGTTGACATTAGCAGATCGCTATTTAGCGACATCACATGATAAGCGCGTATACGAACTACCGCAAGAACGTTTTCTTATCATTGCTATGACACTGATGTCTCAAGAAAAGAAAGAAAATCGAACAGCATTAGTAAAAGAAGCGTACTGGGCGCTTTCTAGTCTATATATGACGGTTGCCACTCCAACGCTTTCAAACGCAGGAAAAAGCTACGGACAGCTGTCTAGCTGCTTTATTGACACGATTGATGACAGCTTACGCGGTATTTATGATAGCAATACAGATTTGGCCACGCTTAGTAAAAATGGAGGCGGAATTGGTGTCTACCTCGGTCATATTAGAAGCCGAGGAAGTGATATAAAAGGTTTTAAAGGCGTATCATCAGGAACAATTCCATGGATGAAACAGCTAAATAATACGGCTGTAAGTGTCGATCAGCTAGGTCAGCGACAAGGAGCTATTGCCGTATATTTAGACGTATGGCATAAAGATATCTTTTCATTTTTAGACGCGCGTCTGAACAATGGTGACGAACGCCAGCGCACGCATGATTTATTCACTGGCGTATGTCTGCCAGATTTGTTTATGGAAAAAGTAGAAGCACGTGAAGACTGGCACTTATTCGATCCTCACGAAGTTCGTACGCTGATGGGCTACTCGTTAGAAGATTTTTATGATGAAGAAGAAGGCAGCGGTTCGTTCCGCACTCATTACGCTGAGTGTGTAAACAATGAACAGCTTTCAAGAGAAACAGTGCCTGCTATTGAAATCTTCAAGCGCATTATGCTTTCGCAGCTTGAAACCGGAACTCCTTATATGTTCTATCGTGATACGGTTAACCGAGCTAATCAAAACCGCCACGCGGGTATGATTTACTGCAGTAACTTATGTACAGAAATCACGCAAAATCAAAGTACAACGGTCGTAACGGAGGAAATTACGGAAGACGGAAAAATTATTATTACAAAGAATCCGGGCGATTTTGTCGTATGTAATCTTTCTTCTATTAACTTAGCGAGAGCCGTAACTGAAGATGTGCTTGAACGTTTAATTCCAATTCAAGTACGCATGCTTGATAATGTTATTGAGCTAAATGATTTGCCAGTACTTCAAGCAAAGCTAACGAATCAAAAGTACCGCGCAGTTGGGCTTGGCACATTTGGCTGGAACCATCTGCTTGCCTTGAAGAAAATAGCATGGGAGACAGATGAAGCGGTAGCATACTGCGATGAATTGTATGAACAAATTTCTTACTTAACCGTGCAGGCAAGTATGAACTTAGCTAAAGAAAAAGGCGCATATCCATTATTTAAAGGCTCAGATTTTGAGTCAGGCGCTTATTTTGAAACACGTGAATACACAAGCGAAGCGTGGAATGAACTGCGTAACGAAGTTCAAAGCAATGGGATAAGAAATGGATACTTAATGGCTGTAGCACCTAATTCATCAACATCTATTATCGCGGGTTCTACGGCAAGTATTGATCCGATTTTCCGTAAGTTTTATTCAGAGGAAAAGAAAAATTATAAAATCCCAGTGACGGCACCAGATTTATCGCCAGCAACAAACTGGTATTATAAGTCCGTTTATTTAATTGATCAGCACTGGAGCATTAAGCAAAACGCAAAGCGCCAGCGCCATATTGATCAATCTATTTCATTCAATTTATATGTACAAAACGATATCCGAGCAAAAGAGTTACTGGATCTTCATATGACGGCATGGAAAGAAAAATTAAAAACGACCTATTACGTACGTTCAACATCAAGTGAAGTCATTGAAGAATGTGAAAGCTGTCATAGTTAAAAGGAGTGAATAATTGATGACAAGCATGTTAAAACGAGAATTAATGAACGAAACAGCTCCGAACCGTTCGACAGGAATCATCAACGGCAAGAGCTCCAATATTCTAAACTGGGATGACGTCCGATTTTCATGGGCGTTCCCTAAATACAAGCGTATGCTAGCTAATTTCTGGACGCCGTTTGAAATTAATATGGGTCAAGATATTAAGCAGTTCCCTCAGTTAACCGCTGACGAACAAGAGAGCTTTTTGAAAATTATTGGCCTGCTGGCGCTGCTGGACAGTATTCAATCAGATTATGCTAGCAAAGTAGCTGACTATGTAACCGATTCTTCGATTAATGCTCTAATGATTATTTTAGCGCAGCAAGAAGTGGTTCATAATCATTCGTATTCATATGTTTTATCAAGTCTTGTACCAAAAGGGAAACAAGATGAAGTATTTGAATACTGGCGTACAGACGAAAAGCTTCGGGCACGAAATGACTTTATTACAAACGGATATAAAGCATTTAGCGAAGAAGCAACGGTTGAAAACTTTTTGAAGTCTATGGTATATGATGTTATTTTAGAAGGTCTTTTCTTCTATAGCGGATTTGCGTTCTTCTATAATCTTGCGAGAAATCAAAAGATGGTGGCGACATCTACGATGATTAACTATATCAATCGTGATGAACAGCTTCATGTTGGATTATTTGAAAAGATTTTCAAGGAAGTACTAAATGAAAATCCAGCTTATCGTACGGAGGAGCTAGAAACGTTTGTAGTTGAAACGTTCCAAGAGGCGGCCCGTCTTGAAATTGAATGGGCGGAATCTGTTATTGGAGAAAAATTCGATGGCATTACGATGAAAGAACTGCAGCAGTACATTGAATATATGGCTAACAAACGCTGTAATCAGTTAGGCTTCGGTCGAGCTGCTTTCCCAGAAGCACCGATTGAAAATCCTCTTCGTTGGATTATTGCTTATCAAGAGGTAGATTTAGGGAAAACGGATTTCTTTGAACAGAAATCACGACAATATACAAAAGCATCAGATGCAAATGGATTTGATGATCTATAAACACAAAAGCTGACTAATTTCCTTATCGATTAGTCAGCTTTTTTTAAGTGAATAAGTCCAAGTTCTAACGCACGTGTAGTAATTAAGTCATCAATTTCTTCTGGAATATTTTCAAGTGTTCCCCATTTGTATGTCCATAAATGAGTAAACGATTGTACATAGATTGGAAAGGTTTGTTCATTTGCCTTTATGGCTTCTTCTTTAAAAAAATGAATCAGTTGTTCAGTCTTCATATTAGTCTCCTTTTTATGATCTTGAAGAGAGAAAAAAGACAACCCAGAGGCTGTCCTTTTGCGGGTTACGCTTCAGTTGGCTTGAACGTTTTACAGTCTGTTTCATAGCTGCTTGCTGCATGTTTTCCGCTATGACTTACTACGTAAATTTCTTCTGCACTGCAGTGATTTCCATTTTTCCAAAAGTGACAGTTATTTACTTCACAAAGAATGTTTTGTTCCAACGTTAACCCTCCTTTGTATGTGATAGCTATAGTATGGTCAAAATTCAGCTAACTTATAAGAAAGGTAGTAGACTTTCATTTTAATTGAGAATTTTTATCAATTAAACATTGACAAAGAGAATCATTCTCAATTAAACTGTGTATATAGTAAAGAATACAGGTTGTTGTCAAATCATTAAATGAATAATTAATTGGGAGGGAACAAACATGTCATCAGTAATGGTTGTAGGAGGAGACAGGTTAAAGCATATTACAGATCGTCTAGCCGGAGAAGGGTTTAATGAAGTAATTCATTTAGATGGCCGTAAAAGCAATATGGTGAAGCGAGAAATTCCTGAACATATTGGGTTTGTATTAGTTATTACGGATTTTATTAATCACAATATGGCAAAAGTCATTAAAGAGAAAGCAAAAAAACAGCAAAAACCAATTTATTTCGTCAAACATTCATGGAGTGCTATTCGTAAAGTGATTGAGCAAATTTCATGATTTAATTTTTAATCATTATTGAGAATGAATTTCAATTAGGGTGGTGAGACATAGATGGAACCGATGAAAGTGCATATAAAGACACTTTCCAATAACCACATCGAACAATTTATTCGATGTCCGTACAAATTTTATCAGCAGCAGCTTCTTTTGAAAAAGACATCTATAGATTGGAAACAGCATGTTCAAGTAACTGTCCATCAAATCATTAAAACATACTATAGCAAGCCAGTTGAGTATCGCTCAAACCTCTATGTTTTACAGCTTATTGAAAAATATTGGCGCCTAAAGCCAAATATGTTTTCATCACCCATTCACTATTACGATGTGTTAGCTAAAGTAAGTGATTATTTACTGAGGTTTTTAGGCGAGAAAACACATGTGGAGCTACCTCTTTTTGTGTTTGAGAAATACAGCGTTTATGTAGAAGAAATTCAAAGCAACCTTTCTCTAACCATTGATTTTGCTGCATGGACAGACAAGTCTTATACGGTAACAAAATTCATTCTAGATGACCATGAAGAAGTGAAGAACGCAATGAAAGACTTTATTATTGTTTTTTCGAAACAAGCTTTTAAAAAGGTTCCTGAACAAATTCGTTTTTATTCATTATTAACCGGAGAAACAACAACTTATCATATTGCACCAGACGATTATGAAAAAGCCATACTTCAACTACATATTGTCAAAAGTGTGTTAATGGAACCAAAACATTTTCAAAAGAATTATGCATCCAGTGAGTGTGAAAATTGTCCTCTTAAGCAAGAATGTGATGAAGAAGGGGATGTGCGGCCAACACTGCTGGTGTAAAGGAGCGTCATTTATATGAAGGAAATCTTACTAGCTTATGCGAGTATGTCAGGCAACACAGAAGCAATAGCCGATTTGATCGAAGAAGAATTAGTCAAGCATGGACTGCATGTGAAACGAGCAGAGGTATATGACATTGATGCTTCTGACCTTGTATCCGCAGAATCTATTATCTTTGGAGCTTATACGTGGGGAGATGGAGAGCTGCCAGATGATTTTTTAGATCTTTATGATGAAATGGATGATATAGATCTCAGTCAAAAGCAGATGGCTGTATTTGGTTCAGGTGATTCATCATATGATGTTTTTTGCGGCGCAGTTGATTTAATTGAAGAAAAAATAAAGGGACGCAACGGAAATATAGCCGTTCCCGGTTTGAAAATCGAGCTCTCTCCCTTTGGAGAAGATGTAGAAAAATGTAAGGTATTTGCTAAAGACTTTGCTGAAGTAGTGGCAAAATCTGCTGCTTCATAAGAAAACCCGGTCAAGTGCTGACCGGGTTTTTTAATATGGCTTCTTTTTGCTGTATTCTTTATTATCTTTCATGAATAGACGCCAGAAATAAAAGAATCCAGGAAATAAAATAGCAAAGCCAACAATATACACAATAAATAACGAACGAAACGCATCGGGATGTGTAAATCCATTCTCAATCGTTACGTTTGGATAGACCACATAAGGTAAGTGGCTTCGTCCGTATACGTAACTTGCTAAGAAATATTGAAGGATAATAGATACCACGGCTAAACGAGGCATGCCTTTTCCTTTTTGAGAAGGCAGCAGCAGAGCAATACCAGCTATTACAAATAGGCCTACAGATCCGTAAAGAAGAGGCTTAAACTGCATCATTTTATCATATAACCAGCTTGCTTCTGATTGCATTGTAATCATAATAAAGATAGCCATTAGCAGGGAAAGAGGCCCCGTAATGAGCGCATCACGCCGATAGACCGCATAAGCTTCCATTTCGTCAGATGACTTCGAGTAATCTGCTAATAACAGAGACGATAAAAACAGCGAAGAGGTAATGGCAAAACCGATAAATGAATAGACGTGCGGACTTGAAAATACTTTTGCTAAATTTAATCGCTGCGTTCCGTCAATTATATCAATAAACCCACCTTGACTTACGGGCAGTACGGCGATTAAAAAAGCAGGAATTAACACGCCGGATATACCGGATATATAAACCAATGCTCTCCGATATTTGAAGCTGCTAGCATAGTGTGAAAACACTAAAAACCCGCTTCGAATAGATAAGAGAAGTAAAATGATACTTCCGGGTATTAGTAACACTGTTCCAAGCGTAAATGTAGCTCGAGGAAAAAAACTAAACAGCGCAACAACAATCGCCACAATAAATACATTGGTTACTTCCCAAGTAGGCGATAGATATCTGTTTGCTACATCTGTAGCGTTCGTTTTCGTACGATTAATATATACCATCGACCAAAAGCCAGCTCCAAAGTCCATCGTTCCCATTACGGCATAGATAAAAATGAAGCCCCATATTACAGTGATTGCTAGTAATGAATCAGCCATATTCTCACATCCTTTTTAATCTGCTTGCGCAGCAAGCTCTTTAGAAAGCGGATTTCGTCTAAAATAAAACACCAGTACAAGGGCGACTGCGGCCACGAGTACGATATAAACAAGCAAAAATAAAAAAAATAAAATATGCAAATTAGCAGAAGTGGTAACTGCTTCTGATGTACGCATGATGCGGTAAATGACCCAGGGTTGTCTGCCTGTACATGCGAAAATCCATCCGAATTCAATGCCCATGATCGCGAGAGGGCCCGTTGCGACAAATGCCCACATGAAAACTTTAGGGAAGCTTTTCTTCTTTAAAAACTTGTACCAAACAACGCCCACTAGCGCCACTAAAATTAAAATCGATCCGATAATGACCATACCGTTAAACAAGGTATGCACAAAAAGCGGCGGCCAATAATCTCTAGGGAAGTCATTGAGTCCAGTAATCACTGTATTAAAGCTATTACCCGACAAGAAGCTGAGCATCCACGGAAACTCAATTCCATACTTGACTCGCTGTTCTTTTTCATCTGTAAATCCGCCTAAAGCTAATGGAGCATGATCTTGCGTTTCAAATAGACCCTCAGCAGCTGCGAGTTTTTCAGGTTGATATTCGTATACTTTTTGCATGGATTCATGTCCATTCAAAGCCGTTACAAAAGAAAAAATCCCGCCGATTACTAATCCCATCATCAAAGCTTTATGATGAAATTTATATTCTCTTGGATTATGTTTTCTCGCACGAAGCATTTTAAAGGCAGCTACTGAAGCAATGACAAAGCCTCCGGTTGTATAGGCAGAAACAGCTACGTGACCGGACGTTACAAAGAAACTCGGATTAAAGAAAGCTGCCCAAGGATCTACGCTTACAATTTCGCCATTTAAAATCCGAAATCCAGCAGGTGTTCCTTCAAATGCGTGCACGTTTGTAATTAAAACGGCAGAGGCAAGGGCGCCTATTGCTACTAGAACCAGACTAATAATCCGCATCTTTCGAGAAATACGGTCCGCTGCGTATACATAAATGGAGAGAAAAAGAGCCTCAATAAAGAAAGCATAAATTTCAATTTGAAAGGGAAGAGCCATCACTTTTCCTACGATTTCCATAAAGCCTGGCCAAAGCAACGCTAATTGTACACCAGCAATCGTTCCTGTGGGAATGGCGACTCCAAGCAGGACAGCAGCTCCTTTTGTCCAGCGCTGTGCCATAAGTTCATAATCTTTATCTTTTGTTTTGTAGTAAAGAATTTCAGCCAATAAAATCATGAGAGGAATGCCGACGCCAAGAGTGGCAAAAATGATATGTACTCCCATGTTCAGACCAAACATTGAACGTGCAGTAACTAAATGATCCATTCATTTTTCAACCTTTCCAGTAAAGTATTGATAAACCTTATTGTCCACTTTTTACCACGCTTTATGCATCAGAACTGGTAAAACATATCACTTGAAAATAGTAATCATTACGATTATAATAAATGTATATTGTTTTAAAGGAGAGATATTTAATGAAAACAAATATTCATCCAGACTATCGTAAAGTTGTATTTATGGATACAAATAGCGGAACATCATTTTTATCAGGATCTACAAAACAATCAAATGAGACCGTTCAATGGGAAGATGGCAACACATATCCGCTTTTAAAAGTTGAAATCAGTTCGGATACACACCCATTTTATACAGGAAAACAAAAATTTGCTGATAAAGGCGGCCGTGTGGAACGCTTTAAGCAAAAATATAAATTACAATAAAAAAACTAGCCGGGAGGCTAGTTTTTTTATTAATATAATGCTTTTTTCAACGTATCAATGTTGTGCTGCATAATGGAGAAATAATCTTCTTTATTTTTAACATCGTTTTTCGTTAATGACTCTAAGTTATGAAGTGTTAAAGCTTGAGCTCCCACTTCATTTTTTACAAGCGTAGACACTTTAGGCTTTAAATTTTGGTCAAAGATAAAGTATTTGATATGGTCTTTTTTTGCTTGTTTTACGATGTTTTCTAATTGTTTTTGAGACGGCTCATTTGTAGGAGATAAACCCGCTACGCTAATTTGCTTTAAGCCGTATCGTTTTTCCCAGTAGCCATAGGCTGCATGTGATACTAAAATTTCTTTATGAGGTGCGTCGCCAATCGTTGTTTTTAACTCTTGGTTCATATCTTCAAGCTGAGTCTTTAACGATTGGAAGTTCTTTTCAAATTCTGCTTTTTTATCCGGTTTTAATTCAACAAGTTCATTTTTAATATTTTCTGCTAATTGAATAGCTAAAATAGGATCAAGCCAAACGTGAGGGTCTGTATCTCCGTGGTTATGCTCTTCTTCATGTGTATGTTCGTCCTCGTGGGCATGCTCATCTTCAGAACTCTTTGCTAGTTCAATTCCTTTTGCAGCTTCTACTAAAGCGACATCTTCATTCTTTAGCGTAGACTGTGCTTTATCTGCAAAACCTTCAAGTCCAATTCCTGAGTAAACAAATGCGTCCGCGTTGGCGATTTTGACCATTGTTTTTGTGGTAGGTTCAAATGAGTGAGCATCTACACCAGTTGGTAAAATACTTTTAGCTTCTACATATTTTCCACCGATTTTTTCAGTGAAATCTTGTAAAGGGTAAATTGTTGTGTAAACTTCTAATTTTTTGTTTTTATTATCAGATGCGTTATTTGCACTGCTTGAACTGCACCCTGCAAGGGCTGTTCCAATTCCTAATGCCAGCACCATTAAAAGTGGTTTGAATTTCATTATGTTGCTCCTTCCGTTCGTATCGTAACCATTTATGACCTATGTTATTATATCGTAATTATTACGATTTGAAAACTAAAAATTTACGTACTTACTGTAAACTTCGGAAGAGGATCTTTGAAAGTAGTCCAATCCTGATTCATTTCCTCAGTTGTCAACAAACAGTGGTCTAATGTTTTAATAATTTCAGCTTCGTTCATATCAATACCAATGAACACAAGCTCGTTAATACGGTCTCCAAATTGCTCATCCCATTTTGCTCGTAATTCAGGTTCTTCTTTTAAGATTTGTTCTCTTTCCTCTGCTGTGTACGTCGCCACCCATTCACCCGCTCCTTGAATCATAATGGACGTACCTGCTTGAGAAAGAAGTCCTGCCGTATGGTTACGTGAAGCAAGCCAGAAAAATCCTTTTGCACGTACAATATCAACCGGCCAGTTCTCTAACCATTTCATAAAGCGTTCAGGATGAAGGGGACGATTTCTTCTGTATACAAAAGAAGAAATACCAAACTCTTCCGTTTCAGGCGTATGGTGTTCTTCATTTAGTTCTTTAATCCACCCGGCTCCTTGACTAGCTCTTTCAAAGTCGAATAAGTCGGTATGAAGTATGGCTTCAAGGCTTACCTCACTATTAATTGTTTGGATAACAGTGGCTTCTGAGTTTAATTTGTGAAGAACAGCCTGCAGCTCATCTGCATCATCTTTTGTTAACAAATCAACTTTGTTTAACAAAATGACGTTTGCAAATTCAATTTGATCGATTAATAAATCAACCACTTCTCTTTTATCGTTTTCATCTGTTCCTTCTTTACGGTCTAATAGGCTTTCGCCGGATGAAAAGTCTTCCCAAAAGCGATTAGCATCTACTACAGTGACCATTGTATCTAAGGAACATTTTTGAGTTAAATCAATGCCAAGCTCTTCATCAATATAAGTAAATGTTTGGGCAACAGGGATAGGTTCGCTGATTCCAGAGGATTCAATGACAATATAATCAATATCACCATTGTCAGCTAGGCGTTCTACCTCTTTCATTAGATCATCTCGAAGCGTACAGCAAATACAGCCATTTTGCATTTCAACAAGTTTTTCTTCTGTTCGGGAAAATCCGCCTTGTTTAACTAAGTCTGCATCAATATTTACTTCGCTCATGTCATTGACAATAACCGCGACTTTTAAACCTTCTTTATTTTTTAAAATATGGTTCAAAAGAGTTGTTTTACCTGAACCAAGGTATCCGCTTAAAACGGTAACGGGAATTTTTTTCACTGTTATAACCTACTTTCTTGTTTATAAATAATAATGATTACGATTTAACACTTTTCATCTTATAGGAAAAAGTATTATAATACAAGAAAGAATTTTTTTATAAAGGAGAAGACAGCAGATGAGCTTATTACAAGACGTTTTAGAATTTAACCAAAAATTTGTAGAAGAAAAGAAGTATGAACTTTACGAAACAAGCAAATTCCCTGATAAAAAAATGGTCATTTTATCGTGTATGGACACAAGATTGGTAGAATTGCTTCCGCACGCTTTAAATCTGCGTAACGGAGACGTGAAAATTGTTAAAAACGCAGGAGCGCTTGTTTCACATCCATTTGGAAGTATTATGCGAAGCATTTTAGTAGCTGTGTACGAGCTACAAGCTGATGAGGTATGTGTAATTGGTCACCACGATTGTGGAGCAGGTAAACTTCAGGCAGAACCTTTTTTAGAGAAAGTAAGAGCAAAAGGCATATCAGATGAAGTGATTAATACCATTGAATATTCTATGGACTTGAAAAAATGGTTAACGGGTTTTGATTCAGTAGAAGAGACTGTTCAGCATAGTGTAGAGACAATCCGTAAACACCCTCTATTCTCAAAAGATACTCCTGTACATGGACTAGTTATTGATCCAAATACAGGAAAGCTAGATGTTGTTGTAAATGGATATGAAGCAATCGAAAACAACTAAAGCCTAGTGTGATTTTTTCTCAGGTACTTCATCAATGCCACCCGGATGGAAAGGGTGGCATTTTAAAATGCGTTTTACAGTCAAATAAGATCCCTTTACGGCACCAAAACGTTTAATGGATTCAACTCCGTACTGTGAGCAGGTAGGGTAAAAGCGGCATCTTGCCGGAAGAAAAGGTGAAATTCCTTTTTGATAACCTTTTATAAGTAAAAGCAAAAGCTTTGCAATCATTTATTATCACGTTCTTTCTTTCGTGTTTGCTCATACTATAAGGGATAGAAGGAATAAAAAGCAACTAAAAGAAATAAAGGTTATTAAATGGATGAAATATATCGGAATTGCATGTTATGATAGGTGAAAGAAGAAAAAAGGAGTGGTATTATGCCATCAGTAGAAAGTTTTGAGCTAGACCATAATGCGGTTAAAGCACCTTACGTAAGACACTGCGGTGTTCACAAAGTGGGAAGCGACGGTGTTGTAAATAAATTCGATATTCGTTTTTGCCAACCAAACAAACAAGCAATGAAGCCGGACGTTATTCATACGTTAGAGCATTTATTAGCTTTTAATATTCGTACTCATGTAGAAAAATACGATCACTTTGATATTATTGATATTTCGCCTATGGGATGTCAAACGGGATACTACTTAGTAGTGAGCGGTGAGCCGACTGTACGTGAAATTATTGATTTGCTGGACGATACGTTAAAAGATGCAATTGACATTACTGAAATTCCAGCAGCAAATGAAAAGCAGTGCGGCCAAGCGAAACTTCACGATTTAGAAGGAGCAAAACGCTTGATGAAGTTCTGGTTAGAACAGGACAAAGAAGATTTAGAAAAAGTATTTGGCTAAAAATAAGCAGTCCGCTGGGCTGCTTATTTTATTTGGAAAAAGATGAAGAATTTTCTCTGGGTCTAAAGAAAGGGAAATGTCTCTTTTTATGAAAAAAATGTTTTAATCAACTAAAAAAGGGTACAACTATACTATACAAAGAGTTCATAAAGGAGCGAAAAAAATGGAAGTGAATGTAAATGAAATCGTTAATAAACAAGTGGCAAATTTTAGTGTAATGTACATAAAACTCCATAATTTTCACTGGTACGTAAAAGGTGAACAATTTTTCACTCTTCATGAAAAGTTTGAAGAGCTGTATACGGAAACAGCTACAATTATTGATGACCTTGCAGAACGCCTTTTAGCATTAGAAGGAAAACCTGTGGCGACAATGAAAGAATCGTTAGAACTTTCTTCTATTAAGGAAGCTGATGGAAGCGAAACGGCTAAAGATATGGTTGCTTCTTTAGTAAGCGATTTTGATACGCTAACTGCTGAATTAAAAGAAGGAATGGACGCAGCCGGTGAAGCGGGCGATGAAACAACAGGGGACATGCTTTTAGCCATTCATCAAAGCTTGGAAAAGCATACGTGGATGTTAAAATCATTCCTAGGCAAGTAAGTAAAACCTGCGAGCAATCGCAGGTTTTTTTACGATAAGATGGACGAACACTTTTTTTTCACCGGCATATACTGTAGGGATATGACTGCTGAAAGGGTGAAAAAAGTGGATATGCAGAAGCTTTCTGTCTTGATAATCTCAAGTTTAGGTTCACTGGCTTTTTTTTTATTTGGAGAGTGGGACTATTTACTAATGGCTTTAGTAGCATTAGTTGCAATGGATTACTTGACGGGTACAATTGCAGCTTTTATAAATAAACGTTTATCTAGCAAAGTAGGTTTTAAAGGAATTGCCAAAAAGATTTTTATTTTTGCCATGATTGCGGTAGCAAACTTTATCGATTCTGTATTCTGGGAAAACGGTCATATTATTCGAGATGGAGCTATTTTGTTCTATATTTTAAACGAAATGATTTCAATTACAGAAAATGCAGGAATTGTAGGAATTCCAATTCCAGAGCCGTTAAAAAAAGCAATAGCGATTTTAAAAGACCGCTTTAAATCGTAGAGTGTATAAAAAAAGAATAAGATACAAATAAGAAAGATAAGTTGGCACTAGAAAGAAGGAGCTGAATATCTTTCATGACAAAAAAATATTATGTATCCCTAAGTTCAGGAGAAATCAATCAGTCAAATACTGCTTCAGATTGGAATTATGCGATTGAAGCAACAGATGAAGAAGTGGAGAAGCTGAGAACGTATTTAGATCAGCGTGCTTCAAGCGATTGGTCAAGCTTTTGGCGATCACATATTCCGTATCTGGAATATCATCATGATTCTCAAAATGATATGTACGATAAAACGACAGTTGACATATATGCCCTGCTTTATCAGCTGGGAGACGATGAAACAAAATCACATATCAAACAGATGAATATTTTATCTTCAGATAGAACGGAATAAGGGGTAAAAAGCAAAGAAAAAAAGTACGAGCATACTTTTCTTATCAGGTATGGCCGTAATGTATGATAAAATAAGGGAAAAATCAAATGGAGTTTGAGTCGACCATGTACACATTTAAGGATGCATATCATAATCAAGTATTTTTATCATTTGAAAAAAATCCATTCTCGAAAACTCCACGTCATGTTTGGGTCGTATGCAGGTATGAAAATCAATGGTTGCTAACGAATCACTCAAAACGAGGTTTAGAATTTCCCGGAGGAAAACTAGAAGGCAATGAAGTACCAGAAGAAGCAGCGGTTCGAGAAGTATTTGAAGAAACAGGCGGAGAAGTCTCTTCTTTAACTTATATTGGTCAATATAAAGTAGTAAGCAAAGGAAAGACCATTATTAAAAATATTTATTTTGCTACTATTGGAAATGTAATTAAGAAAGAAGACTACATGGAAACGGATGGTCCCGTAATGATTGATGAACTACCTTCGGGCATTCAACAAGATGATGCGTACAGCTTCATCATGAAAGATAATGTTTTGCAGTATGTAATGAAATATGTAAAGCGAACATTTTTGTGAAAGCATCATGTCAACGAAAATACCCCCGTTTGTACGGGGGTATTTTTTTATGAGCGTCGGATCAATTTCTTTTCTAAATAAGCCACGCCTTGGTACATAATCGTAGCGAAAATGGCAATTAATAATAAGCTGAGAAGAACAAGAGTGAAGTTGAAGACTTGGAAACCATAAATAATCATATATCCAAGCCCCTTTGAAGAAACTAAAAATTCTCCTACGATGACGCCTACCCAAGATAAACCGACATTTACTTTAAATGTAGAAATAATGGCAGGCATGGAAGCTGGCAAGATTGCTTCTTTAAAACAGCGGCTTTTCGTTGCCCCAAAGCTTTTTAGTAATTTAATATAGTTTGGATCCACTTCTTTAAATGCTGTGTAAACGACGATGGATGTAATAATAACGGATATAATGGCCCCCATCGTTAAGATTGAAAAAAATCCTGGACCGATAGCTACAATTAAAATAGGGCCCAGCGCTACTTTTGGCATGGCGTTTAAAATAACGAGGTAAGGGTCTAATATATGTGCAAGCCTAGTTGAATACCAAAGAGCCGTGGCAAGTAAAATACCTAGCACTGTGCCTAAAATGAAGCCAAGAACTGTTTCAAATAACGTAAAACCAATATGTTCTGCCAGAGAGCCGTCGGCAAGTTTAATTAAAAATAAATGCCATACTTTAGTAGGGGAACTGAAGATTAAAGGGTCAATCCACTTTAAACGAGAAGCAAGTTCCCATAAGCTAAAAAAGGCTAAGAAAATGACCAGCTGCACGCTCAGTACTAATCGTTTTTCGACCCGAACCTTGCGAAGGTAGCTTTCGTGAAGAGTATCTAGGGAGCTAGTGGGTTTCAAGTTGATCAAGCTCCTTCCATATGTCCATAAATAAGTCGTTATAGACAGGGTGCTGTCGTGCTTCAAACGGAGAGAGGGTTCGTAAAATAGAAGGAACCGTGAATGTTTTTGCGATTTTTCCCGGCTTGGCTGAGAATAAAAAGATTCGGCTGCTCATAGCAATGGCTTCGCCGATATCGTGCGTGACCAAAACAGCCGTTTTTTGATAAGTCATCAGCGTTTTGGAGACAAGTTCTTCAAGCTTAAGTTTTGTTTGAAAATCTAGTGCTGAAAAAGGTTCATCCAAGAGTAAAATAGCGGGGTCGATGGCAAGTGTTCGGACTAAAGCGACGCGTTGTCTCATGCCTCCGGATAACTGGTGTGGATATAGGTCATCTACGCCTTGTAGACCAATTTCTTTTAGGAGCAGCAATGCTTTACTCTCTGTTTTATCTGTTAGCTGTCCGCGAATTTCAAGCCCAAGTAAAATATTTTCTTTAATGGTTTTCCACGGAAACAAATAATCTTGTTGAAGCATATAACCGATGTTTGGGACTGATGTTCCGATATTTTCACCGTCTATTGTGACAGAGCCGGACGTTGGTTCAATCAAGCCTGCAATAATCGATAGAAGCGTCGTTTTTCCACATCCGCTTGGGCCGAGAAAGGAAACAAATTCTCCTTCTTCAATAGACAAATTAATATGTTCAAGTGCAGTGGTAGCAGACTTTGTCGTAAGATACATATGCTGAACATCTTGAATGTGAAGTTTTGTCATATTACTCACTCATTGCATCTTTTGCGAATTTTGTGTTGACTAGCTTGCTGTGATCAATGTGTCTTGGAAGTTCTCCAGATTCGTCCATGATTTTTTGTAAATGATCCCACTCTTTTTGATCTAATAAAGGGTTAGTTGCAAAGGATTTTTGGGATTTATAGCGATCAATCACGGTTTTCAGCGTTTCTTTAGGTGTATCTTCAAAATACGGTGCAACCACTTCAGCAATTTCATCTGTGCTATGTGTATTCACCCATTTTTGTGCTTTGTAAATAGCTCGAGTAAATTTAGCTGCTGCTTCAGGGTTATCTTTTAAATAGCTTTCTTTGGCCATAAATGTTGTATAAGGAACTGTTCCTGATTCTTTTCCGAAGGAAGCAACGATATGTCCTTTTCCTTGTTTCTCTAAAATGCTAGCCGTTGGCTCAAATAATTGAACGTAATCTCCAGTACCAGAAGCAAAAGCATTCGCAACGTTAGCAAAATCAATGTTTTGAACGAGTTTTACATCTTTTTTAGGGTCAATATTATGCTGTTTCAACACATATTCTCCTACCATTTGCGGCATGCCGCCTTTGCGTTGACCAAGAAACGTTTTGCCTTTAAGCTGATCCCATGAAAACTGATCGACCTTTTTACGCGCTACTAGAAATGTTCCGTCGGTTTGGGTTAGCTGTGCAAAATTGATGACGGGATCACTAGACCCCTGTGCATATACGTAGATTGAAGTTTCCGAGCCGACTAAGGCGACGTCGATACCATCAGATAAAAGTGACGTCATTGTCTTATCTCCGCCCCACGTTGTTTTTAAATCTACCTTTAGTCCTTCTTCTTCAAAAAAGCCTTTTGAAATAGCGACGTACTGGGGAGCATAAAAGATAGAGCGAGTTACTTCGCCGACACGAACCGTTTGTACAGGTGTTGTTTTGCTGCAGCTAATTAGTGGAATGAGTAAAATCATGATAGCAAGCAAAGAAAAAAGCCATTTAATTGGTTTCATAAAGCAAACCTCCTTAAAATAATAAAATATTTTATGATAATGTATGTAAAGAAGTGGAAGAAGGTGAGTGCCTATATAACTATGTGGAAAATCAAAGAAGTATTAGTCAACGACTGAAAGTAAACCTTGGCGGAAGAAAGCAGGCTAGTTATATAAAGAATGGAGGAAAAAAATGAAAGATGGAACAATTCTTCATAAACAGCGTTTCCCATCATCAAACCCTCGCGTGGCGCTGTGGGTGATTACATATGCATGTCAAGGGCTTAAGATTAAAGGAATGCTCGCAGAGCCAAAAGAAAAAGGAATGTATGACGGCTTTTTATACTTAAGAGGAGGTATTAAGAACGTAGGAACGGTTCGTCCTGCTCGACTCATTCAATTTGCTTCTCAAGGTTTTATTGTGATGGCTCCGTTCTATAGGGGAAATCAAGGAGGCGAAGGAAACGAAGATTTTGCAGGAGATGATCGTTACGATGCTTTTGCTGCTTACGATTTACTGAAACAGCTTCCTAACGTCCACCATGACCGCATTCATATTTTTGGGTTTTCAAGAGGGGGAGTGATGGCTTTACTCACAGCCATTGAAAAAAAAGACAGCCGTTCTCTTGTGCTATGGGGAGGCGTCACGGATATGGTATTGACATATGAAGAAAGAGAAGATTTAAGAAGAATGATGAAGCGGGTGATTGGAGGAACTCCTTCTAAATATCCTGAAAGATACGAATGGAGGACACCTTTGCATCGTGCTCATCTCGTCGAGCCGCCGGTCTTGCTTATTCATGGTTTAGAAGATAAAAACGTGTCGATTGATCATTCCTATCAGCTCGAATCTAAACTAAAGAAGTCTAATAAAAAAGTTACCAGCTGGTATTTCGAAAACTTTCCGCATGCTTTTCCACCAAAAGAAAACCGAGAAACGGTAAAGAAGTTAACGAAGTGGATGAAAGCGCAATAAAAGATATGCTACGATAGAAAAAACAAGTAGAATAACAGTGAGGAGTGAGAAAAAATGGGGATGCCGCTAGAATTAAATACAATGATTGTGACAAAAGGCAACGAAAAGCGTGTAACGGATAACATTTTTCAAGTTGAGAAAAAAGGATATCGCCTGTATCCTTTAGATATTCCATTAAACATTCACAAAACGAAAAATGGAGAATGTATTGGAACTGCTGTTGTGCGTAAGGTAGAAATGGAACAGGAAAAAACCATTGTCACATATGAACTGACCAAATTACATTCGACTAACTAAAAAACCGATCGTCTATAAGACGATCGGTTTTTTATTAGACTCTAGGTCCGCCCAATGTTGAAATGTCAGCTGCTACATCATTAAAACGCTTGAAGTTCGCTTTAAATTTAGCGGCAAGTTCAGTTGCTTTTTGGTTATAAGCTGTTGCATCGTTCCATGCTTTAGAAGGCTGAAGCACTTCATCAGGAACTCCCGGAACATGAGTTGGAATTGATAAACCAAAAATAGCATCTGTTACTGTTTCGGTATTAGCTAGTTCTCCTTCAAGAGCTGCTTGAACCATAGCTCGAGTGTAACTTAACTTCATTCGTTCACCCACGCCGTATTCACCGCCGGTCCATCCAGTGTTTACAAGGTAGACATTCACGTTATGTTCATCGATTTTCTTTCCTAGCATTTCTGCATAAGTTGTTGGAGCAAGAGGTAAGAAAGGCTCACCAAAGCATGTAGAGAAAGTGGCCTGTGGCGATGTTACGCCGCGTTCTGTTCCAGCTAACTTACTAGTGTATCCGCTCAGAAAATGGTACATCGCTTGTTCTTTTGTAAGCTTGCTGATTGGAGGCAAGACGCCGAAGGCATCAGCAGTTAAAAAGACAATAGCTGTAGGGTGCCCAGCAACGCTTGGCAATACCGTATTATCAATAGAGTCAATTGAATAAGCGGCACGAGTATTTTCTGTTAAACTATTATCATTGTAATCTGCTACTTTCGTATTTTGATTTAACACTACATTTTCCAGTACGGCGCCGAAGCGAATTGCATTAAAAATTTGCGGTTCTTTTTCTTCGGAAAGCTGAATGCACTTCGCGTAGCAGCCTCCTTCAATATTAAATACACCAGAGCTTGACCAACCGTGCTCGTCATCTCCGATTAAACGACGGTTTGCATCAGCAGAAAGCGTTGTTTTACCCGTTCCAGATAAACCAAAGAATAATGCAACGTCACCTTCTTCTCCTACGTTAGCAGAACAGTGCATGGATAGAATATTGTTTTGGGGAAGCAAGAAGTTCATCACTGAGAAAATAGATTTTTTCATTTCACCAGCGTATTCAGTTCCTCCAATTAGCACAATCCGTCGCTCTAATGAAAGAATAATGAAGGTTTCAGAATTCGTCCCGTCTGTTTCAGGATCAGCTTTGAACGTTGGAGCTGCTACAATTGTAAACGGCTTCACATCATCATTTGTTTTTTGTTCAGCTGAAGGGCGAATGAATAACTGCTGAGCGAATAGGTTGTGCCATGCAAATTCATTAACTACTTGAATTGGTAACTGATACTTTTTATCAGCTCCAGCATATCCATTAAAAACAAAAAGTTCATCCTGCTTCTTTAAGTGGGTTAAGACTTTTTTGTATAGCGCATCGAATCGCTGAGCAGAAATTGGCTGATTGACCGGTCCCCATTCAACCGTTTTTGAAGATACAGCATCGCTTACAATAAATTTATCCAAAGGAGAGCGACCTGTATATTTTCCGGTTTCGACTGACACAGCACCTGTAGAAGTCAGCGTTCCTTCGCGTCGAGCTAGAATTTTTTCAACAAGTTGTGGAACAGATAATTGGTGTTTTGTTGTTTTTAATTGAAGCAAACCATTTAATTCGATAGACATATCAACAGTACTCATGTGCACTACCTTCCTTTTTTAGCTATTATTTATTCATTAATGTTTGAAATTTATAATTAGTATAACACATTTATTTAATTATTCTATACTATTTAACTAAAAATGTTTGTGTATTATAAAAAAATGTACGTTATACCTATTTTAGACACATGTATATGTGCTAGAAGCGAAAAAAGTGAAGGTATTTTAAATGAAAGCCTTTTTAAAAATCTGTCTTGTTAACCAAACTTCGTTTTCATTCTTAATAAGGTATACTATTTTTAAATTTGAGTATGTTACATTAAAACAGCTTCAAACATAAAGAGATGATTTCCATTTGAATGTTGTTGACAGTGAAGCGCTTTTTCATGTATTATATGTCCTTGAACGGATACTCTCTTATCCCGAGCTGGTGGAGGGACAGGCCCTGTGAAACCCAGCAACCATCGTCATTTTTTTGTGTAGACGATAAGGTGCTAACCTGATGCAAGGGCACAACCTTGATCGATAAGAGTGAAAGGCTTATGTAGAATTTGATACCTTTCCTCGATACAAGGAAAGGTTTTTTTATATTTTTTAACGTGTAATGAAAATAAGGGAATGAGTACCGTATCACAATGTATCGTATTTATAAGGAGGAAAACTGATGTCAACACAACGTCGTCTGTTCACGTCAGAATCTGTTACAGAGGGACATCCCGATAAAATTTGTGACCAAATTTCTGACTCAATTCTTGATGCTATCCTAGCAAAGGATCCAAATGCTCGTGTTGCTTGTGAAACAAGCGTAACAACTGGTTTAGTTTTAGTAAGCGGTGAAATTACAACTTCTACTTACGTGGATATTCCTAAAACAGTTCGTGAAACAATTAAAGGAATTGGCTATACTCGTGCAAAATACGGATTTGATGCTGAAACTTGTGCAGTATTAACATCTATCGACGAGCAGTCAGCTGATATCGCTGCTGGTGTAGACCAAGCGTTAGAAGCACGTGAAGGTCAAATGTCCGATGAAGAAATCGAAGCAATCGGAGCTGGAGACCAAGGGTTAATGTTTGGTTATGCATGTAACGAAACAAAAGAATTAATGCCTCTTCCAATTTCATTAGCTCATAAACTTGCTCGCCGTCTAACAGAAGTACGTAAAGAAGAAATTCTTCCTTACCTTCGCCCAGATGGTAAAACACAAGTAACAGTTGAATATGATGAAAACAACAAACCTGTTCGCATCGATACAATTGTTATTTCAACTCAGCATCACCCAGAAGTAACGTTAGAGCAAATTCAACGTAACTTAAAAGAATATGTTATTAATCCAGTTGTTCCAAATGAGTTAATTGATGAAAATACAAAGTATTTCATTAACCCAACAGGACGTTTCGTAATCGGCGGCCCTCAAGGAGATGCTGGTTTAACTGGTCGTAAAATTATCGTTGATACTTACGGCGGATATGCTCGTCACGGCGGCGGTGCATTCTCTGGTAAGGACGCAACAAAAGTAGACCGTTCAGCAGCTTATGCAGCTCGTTATGTTGCGAAAAACATTGTAGCAGCTGATCTTGCTGATAAATGTGAAGTACAACTAGCATATGCAATTGGTGTTGCACAGCCAGTATCTATTTCAATTGATACATTCGGTACAGGAAAAGTTTCTGAAGAAGTACTAGTAGATGTAGTACGCAAAAACTTTGACCTACGTCCAGCAGGCATCATTAAAATGCTTGATTTACGTCGCCCAATTTATAAGCAAACAGCAGCTTACGGTCACTTTGGCCGTACAGATGTGGAGCTTCCTTGGGAGTTCACAGACAAAGCTGAAGCATTAAAAACTCAAGCTTTAGCTAAATAATAAAAAAATCTCCGTGAAAACGGAGATTTTTTTTATGCCCATTGAATGCCTTCAGCAGATTTTTCTACGACATCTTCATATTCTGAAAGCAAATGCTGAAAAATGGCGTCCCATGATTGAGTAAGAGCATAGTGTCTCGCTGCATGGCCAAAGTGAAGCCGCTGGTGCAAATCATCGAGTAAACCTGTAATAGCCGAACTGAATTCTTCTAAGGAGTGAGGTTTGCAAAGGTAGCCGTTTCGCCCGTGCTGAACCATCTGTTTAACTCCTCCTGCATTTGCTGCCACTACAGGAGTTCCAGAAGCAAGAGACTCCAGTACGACATTTCCGAAGGTTTCTGTTTCTGAAGGAAAAACAAACAAATCAGATGACGAGTAGATATGAGCAAGTTGCTTACCTTCAAGAAAGCCTGTAAATGTCATATGCTCAGATGCTTGCTGCTGCATCTGTTCCTTTAAAGGGCCGTCTCCCACAATAACCCAGTGAATTTGATGACGGATATGATCAGGTAGAGATCGTGCGATTTTTATTAAAAAATCAGCGTTTTTTTCTTTAGCTAATCTGCCTACATACGTTAAAATGTAGGGTTTTTTAATATTGTATTTAATACGAATATCAAAGCGGTCATAGTGGGGATGAAACAATTTGTGATTCACCCCTCGCGACCAAATAGCTACGTTGTGAAACCCTTGTTCTTCTAGCTGCTGTTTGGTTACTTCGGAGGGAGCGAATATTTTCTGTACAGGTTTATAAAACCATTTCATATATTTTTGCAGTGGTACACGCATTTTTTCAAGTTCATAGTGAGATAAATAATCATCAAAATTGGTATGATAAGAGCCGACAAGAGGAACACCTAATCTTTTCCCGTAATAGGAGCCGCAAAGCCCCATTGTAAAAGGGGTGGCCAAATGAATGAGAGAAGGGTTGAATTCCTGCAGCTGCTTTTTAATTTTTAGAACGTTTGGCAATGAAAAGCGGCTGTTTGGATAAAGGAAAAAAGGCATGCTGGGCGAGCGGTGAACATACGTTGAAAATGACTGATTATGAGCAAATTCAGGAGCAAATACCTGGATGGGAATTTGCTTTGATTTGACATACTGAGTAAATTGATAAAGTGTTTTAGCAGCTCCGTTAACTTCCGGAGCAAATGTATCGGTAAATAAAGCAATTCTCATTAGTACTCCTCCTATCAATTAGACTAAAAATATGTTCAGTGAAACAGCACCTGAAAAGATGCCGAGTATCAGGCCTACCATGACATCCGTCGGATAGTGCAGACCGAGATAAATTCTTGAAACTCCTACCGTGACTGCAAGAGGCAAAAGAATGGCAGCGAAGGCTGGATAAGTAATCATCAGAGGGGTAACTAACGAAAAAATAGCTGTTGTATGCCCCGATGGAAATGAATGATCTTTTAATGGATTTTCTAATACTTTTGTATGCTTTAGTTGAATATAAGGCCGTTGTCTAGGATATAGCTTTTTAGCAATGGCAACAGGAATATGGCTAACAGCTAGAGAAAACCCACAAGCGTAAGCAACGGATGAAGGGTGCAGAAATAGCAGCAAGCATGCTATCACAATGGTAAACGTGGCTCCGCCGGCGTGAGTTAGTAAACGTAAAAACCTATTTAAGTGCTTTCGATCAAAGTGTTGATTTACACTTTTGAATAATCGGCATTCGGCATCGTATACATACTGAATTAACTTAGCTTTCATAGAGTCGCTCCCTTTTCAATAAATACGTCTTTATTATTCAGTTTAATCTTTAATTGTGGAGGCAGTACTAAAACGATGTAAATTAATATGGAAATTTCTTTACAATTGTGGGGAGAATAGAACATGATTAGAGAGTTTGTGGAGATACTAAAAAAATTCCCTCAGTATGACTTTCTGAGGGAACGTTTCCTTTATAATGAAGAATCAGATTTCTTAATAGACTTATAATACTGCCCTTTTTCTACATATTCTGTACGGATGCGCTGCATATCTTTTAAATCCTCCTCAGTCAGAGTGCGGATCACTTTAGCAGGTCGACCGAGTGCGAGAGTATTAGGTGGTATTTTTTTACCGGGAGGCACTAAACTTCCAGCACCGATAAAAGCACCTTCACCAATTTCCGCACCGTCTAAAATAATAGAGCCCATGCCAATGAGCGCGCGTTTGCGGATGATGGAGCTGTGTAAAATAACTTGATGTCCTACTGTCACATCATCCTCAATAAGCAACGGAGCATTTGGGCTTTGATGGAGTGTTGATTGATCTTGTATATTTACTCGTTTACCGATAATAGTAGGCGAAACATCTCCTCTAATAACAGTGTTAAACCAAATGCTGCTTTCTTCACCAATGGTGACATCTCCAGTAATCGTGACATAGTCTGCGATGAAGCAGCTGGGTGCAATGGTAGGCATTTTTTCTTTATACGGATAAATCATCAAATCATCTCCCTTTATTAGTTGAAAAAAAGTAGTAAATCTTCTAATGTAAGTGTACAAAGGTTTTTAAAGCAGGTAAACAAAAAAAGGAAGAAGGAGTAACTCAAATGCATAAATGGGAAGCAGTAAATCCAAAAGGCGTTATTGTCATGGTCCATGGAGCGGCGGAGCATCACGGGCGCTATCGCTGGCTGATTGAGATGTGGCGTTCAGTTGGAATGCACGTAATCATGGGAGACCTTCCTGGCCAAGGCTTAACAACGAGAAGAAGAGGACATATCCTATCCTTTGATGAATATGTATATGAAGTGGAAGAATGGGTACGTGAAGCGCAGAAATATGATTTGCCTATTTTCCTGTTAGGACACAGTATGGGAGGATTGGCGGTTATTCGTACGCTTCAGACAAAGAATCTCCCTATATGGGGTGCGATTCTTTCCTCACCTTGTTTAGGATTAAAAGAGCAAGTACCAGCTTACTTAGATATGTTATCTAAAGGATTAAATAAAGTCATGCCGAACAAACTTTTTGATTTGGGTCTCACTGTTGAAAAAGCAACAAGAAACCAAGAAGTTCGAGATGAAGATGAAAACGACTCACTGTACGTTACAAAAGTTTCCGTAAGATGGTACCGAGAATTGATTCAAGCTGTTAACTTAGCTTTTAAAGATATCGATCGTTTGCCGGATGTTCCGCTTCTTGTGATGCAGGCAGGAGAAGATAAAATTATTGAAAAGCTGATTGTTAGACAGTGGTTTGATGAAATAGAGCTAAGTGAAAAAATCTACAAAGAATGGTCTCAGCTGTATCACGAAATCTTTAATGAGCCTGAAAGAGAATACGTTTTTACATACGCGAAAAGCTTTGTTGATCTTCACATTTAATGAGTGCTGTCAGAAATTGAGGTGAAAATAAATGAAGATTCCGTCTCGTCCTATTTCATTAATGAGAAAAATTTATCGAGAAGTGTTTCCCGTCGTTCATCATGAGCTTGACCATTGGCGGGAACGGGCAAAAGAGATTCCTAATAAAGAATTACGCACTCAAGCATTGGCAAGCATCGATACAAAAACTTTTCATTGTGAAGGAGGCGGCATCCTATCGATTTTAGCGAAAGAAAACATGATTGAATGCGTAAAATTTATCGTTGCCTACCAAACAATCAGCGATTACTTAGATAACTTATGTGACCGCAGCAATTCGCTCGATCCTAAAGATTTTGCAGCCTTACATGAATCGATGCCAGATGCGTTGACTCCTCATGCACCTCTTGGAGATTACTATCGTTTTCGAACGGATAAAGACGACGGAGGATACTTAGGGGAACTTGTCCAGACTTGTCAGCAGTCCTTGCGAAAAGCCTGTAATTACCATATCGTCTCTTCACATTTACTAGAACTAGCTACTTATTATTGTGATTTGCAAATACATAAGCATGTTGAAATCAAGGAAAGAGTTCCGCGATTAGAGAATTGGTTCGATGCTCACCGGCACAGTGTTCCTGAAATGGAGTGGTATGAATTTTCAGCGTGCTCTGGTTCAACGTTAGGCATTTTTTGTTTGGTCGCTTACAGTTTTCAAGAAGAGATGACCGAAGAAATGACGGAGAAAATAAAAGCGGGATATTTTCCTTATATTCAAGGTTTACATATTTTACTCGATTATTTAATTGACCAAGAAGAAGATAAAGCAGGAGGAGATTTGAACTTTTGTTTTTATTATCCTCACTATCAGCAAATGATGGATCGCTTTTTGCATTTTGTTGTAAAAGCGGACGAATATGCTAAAAAACTGCCGGATTATCACTTTCACTGCTTTATCTATAAGGGACTCTTGGGCGTTTATTTGTCCGATCAAAAAGTGCGGGCACAAAAACATGTTCATGTGAATGCACGTAGATTAATAAAAGCGGGGGGAGCACTCAGCTACTTTTTCTATATCAACGGACGCTTGTACCGAATGCTAAAAAGATAAGCCATATGCGGCTTATCTTTTTTCAATAGCAATGATGAACGGAGGATTGTTTTGCTGATTCATGAAGCTGTATTGTAGAACATGGACGTTTTTTTGATCAAGGTTTTGGACATACGTTAGTAAATCGTCTCTTTCTTGTTTCCCTTGTTCGTGTCCATGATAAATAACGAGCACAATCACTCCTTCAGGTGCTAGCAAATCAAGTAACTGCTCAATTGCAGAGATTGTTGTTTCAGAAGTGGTGACGATGTCTTTATCTCCACCTGGTAAATAACCTAAATTAAAGACAGCGCCCGTAACTCGTCCATTAATAGAAGTAGGAAGCAGGTTTATATTGCTGTGACTTTCTTGGATAAGCGTGACTCGGTTTTCTACATTATGTTCTGTCAATCGCTGCTGAGTTGCTTGAATGGCTTGGGGCTGAATATCAAATCCATATACATGACCTGCATCTCCGACTAAATTAGCTAAAAACAATGTATCATGTCCATTTCCTGCCGTGGCATCAATCGCGACATCTCCTTCGGCCACAGCATTAGTGAGCAACGTGCGGGCAAAAGGCAGGATACGTTCTATTTTCATCTTTCCATCAACTCTTTTTCATAATATTTTCCTTGATAGCTTTGGCGACGTTCGAGCTCTTGATCAATGGCATTTAACACGCTCCACTTATTCACGCTCCACATCGGTCCGATCATGAGGTCTATCGGTCCATCACCAGTAATACGATGAACAATCATCTCAGAAGGGATCACTTCGAGCTGGTCGCATACAAGCTTTACGTATTCTTCAAATGAAAGAAATTCAACAAGGCCCTTTTCATACTGTTTGACCATAGGAGTTCCTTTTAGCAAATGAAGCAGGTGAATCTTAATTCCTTGAACGTCTAATTTCGCTACTTCTCGTACCGTTTTCATCATCATATCAGGTGTTTCTAAAGGCAGGCCATTAATGATGTGAGAACAAACGCGGATACCGTGTTTTCGAAGTTTTGCTACACCATCTACATAGCATTGATGATCATGTGCCCGGTTGATAAGCAGTGAAGTTCGTTCGTGAACAGTCTGCAGTCCAAGCTCTACCCATAGATAAGTTCGTTCATTTAATTCAGCCAAGTATTCCACCACATCGTCGGGGAGACAGTCAGGTCGTGTGGCGATAGAAAGTCCAACAACTCCAGGAAGCTTTAAGACCGCTTCATATTTTTCACGAAGCTCCTCAACAGGAGCATGAGTGTTAGTGAATGCTTGAAAGTAAGCAACGTATTTTCCGTCTTTCCATTTATGATGCATTTTTTCACGGATTTCGTTAAATTGTGTCACAAGATCATCCGCTCTGTTTCCAGCAAAATCTCCTGAACCGGCAGCGCTGCAAAACGTACAGCCGCCGTGAGCTACCGTGCCGTCTCTGTTTGGACAATCAAATCCTCCATCTAAGGCTACTTTAAATACCTTATGGCCAAAGTGGTTACGTAAGTGGTAATTCCAGGTATGATAACGTTTGTTTTCAGATTTATACGGAAATGGGTTTGTCTGATTCAAATCAGCAACCTCCTTTTTACATGCAATATACATCAACAAATTGTATCAAAAACGTGAAAAAGTGCCAAACAAATTTAGGATGCTTATATTTAACAGGTTCTTCTTGTCGTAAAGGAGAGTAAAGTTGCGCAAAATAAGACAGAAATGAACGAATAGGAGGAATAGAGAATGACAACTCGTCAAGCAGTGGATCAACTTATGCAGCAGTGTGAAGATGCTATTCGCTTTGGACAAGGTCAGTTGCAGGAAGGCATGAAGCAAGAACATTACAATGACACTGAATATACAAAAGCACAGGAAAAATTAGAAAATGCTTATAAAGAAATTGAAGAGTTTTCTCACAGTGCAAATGCACAGCAAAGAGAACAGCTATATCGCATGCGTCTGCAAGTTCAGCAGCTGCAAAATAAATTAATCACAACTCAGCATTAAGGAGAGGATTTTATGGCAACTCGTTCAAATCAAAATAACCCGGAACAAAAAACAAAAAACGGGATCAACAGCAATGACATTGAGCTAGGAAAAGATTTTGATCCGGTAAAAGAATTAAAAGCACGAAACAGCAAGCGTGCACAGCCGGTTCGTTCGAAGCAAAAATAAGCGGTGAAAAGGTGATTTTGCATGATATTGTCATGTGAAATCACCTTTTTAAATAGTCAGCGAATTTCAAATAAATTGTCTATATGTAAAAGCATTGCGAACCCTTTAAGAAAAGACTAGAATGTACGTTGGCATTCGAATAGATAGGGGGGAGATCAATGCCCAAATCACTTTGGTTTTTGATTATTGGTATGCTTGTAAACGTAACGGGAGCTTCATTTTTATGGCCTCTCAATACAATTTATATAAATGAACATTTAGGAAAGTCGTTATCCGTTGCAGGAGTGGTTCTTATGCTGAATTCTGCTGCAAGCGTAGTGGGTAATTTGTTAGGGGGAACACTTTTTGACAAAATCGGAGGATATAAATCCATCTTATCAGGAATTATTATTACTCTTATTGCATTAGTGGGACTCGTGTTTTTCCATGGTTGGCCTACATACGTTGTTCTCTTGGTTGTTGTAGGGTTTGGATCTGGTATTGTCTTTCCATCTATGTATGCAATGGCAGGATCCGTTTGGCCACAAGGCGGAAGAAAAGCATTTAATGCGATGTACGTTGCTCAAAATGCAGGAGTGGCTATCGGCGCTGCGGTAGGAGGCATTGTAGCATCTTATTCATTTACGTATATTTTCTTAGCTAATACAATTTTATACGTTATTTTTCTGCTTATTGCTATTTTTTCATATCGTCATATTTCGGTTACCGTTGGGCAAACGAATGTCCTTAATGAAGCTGGGAGCATTGGGCATAAAACGAAGCTGACTGCTCTTCTTATTTTATGTACGGGGTATGTCTTATGCTGGGTAGCGTATGTTCAGTGGCAAACAACGATTGCTACGCATACGCGTGAGCTGAATATACCTCTTTCTAGCTACAGTTTACTTTGGACGATTAACGGGATTTTAATTGTAGTCGGCCAGCCTTTGATTGTACCCATCATTCAAAAAGTAGCAAAAACATTAAAAGTACAGGTCCTAATTGGAACGGTTATTTTTGTGGCTTCTTTCATCATCGTGGTGAATGCTACAACATTTCCGCAGTTCTTAACAGCAATGGTTGTATTAACAATTGGAGAAATGTTCGTTTGGCCAGCCATTCCAGCTGTTGCGAGTCAGTTGGCTCCATCTGGAAAAGAAGGATTTTATCAAGGTGTAGTTAACAGCATGGCTACTGCAGGTAAAATGATTGGTCCTCTCTTTGGAGGCGTTATTTTCGATGCGTTTAATATGTCTACGCTGTGCTATTTATTAATTGCGCTATTGCTATTCAGCATGTGTACAACATGGATATACGATTATAAATTAAAAGAAAAACGTCAGCGTTCATTAACCATCTCTAAATAAATAGAGATGGTTTTATTTTTGACTGCTTAATAAACGTAGGAATGTCTTCAGTATTCCTTTAATAATATAGTAGGGGTTGTGACAAGCAAAGAAAGGAGTATATACCTGTAAAATTGTAAGCGTTTTCTAATTATATGACTTCATGGGGGGCTAAACATGCTTAGTATGATTGGATTAATTGGAGGATTATTGCTGCTCATTGTATTAACGATGAGAGGCATGAATTTATTTATAGCAGGTCCGCTCAGTGCTTTAGTTGTTGCGTTAACAAGCGGAATGCCTTTATTTCCACAGCTGGTGAAAGAAGGAGAAGCAAATTTTGTTGGAAATTACATGTCTGGTTTCACAGGATTTATTGCCTCTTGGTATTTAATGTTTCTATTGGGCGCCGTCTTTGGAAAAGTAATGGAAGACAGCGGGGCCGCTGATAGTGTTTCTCGCTGGATTGTCAGTAAACTAGGAATGAAAAGAGCAGTGTTGGCGATTGTACTTGCCTGTGCGGTCTTAACATACGGAGGAGTCAGTCTGTTTGTAGTAGCATTCTCTGTTTATCCAATGGCTTTAAGCTTATTCAAACAGGCGGATTTGCCGAGGCGGTTTATCCCTGCTGCTTTAGCATTCGGTTCCGTTACGTTTACGATGACCTCGGCTGGATCTCCTGAAATCCAAAACTGGATTCCAATTGAATATTTGAAGACTAGTCCGTATGCAGGGTGGGAAGTTAGTTTAGTTGTAGCGGTAGTGATGGCTGTATTCGGCTACTGGTGGTTAAAGCGCTTGATTTCAAAAGCAGTTAAAAATGGAGAGCGTTTTATATCACGCGAAAAAGATCCAGCAGTAACGGAAAATCAGTCTCTTCCTAATCCGTTATTGAGTTTGCTTCCGCTTGTGGTCGTGCTCATTATTTCTTTTGCGCTTCATAAGCCACTTCAGCAATCTGCGTTGATTGTGGCACTTTTAAGCGGGATCATTGTCACTTATATTGTGAACCGAAAGCATTTTAAAGGGTTTTGGAACGCAGCCTCAGAAGGAACGCTGGGGGCGTTAATTGCGATTGGGAATACAGCTGCTGTCGTAGGTTTTGGAGGAGTTGCTAAAGCTGTTCCCGCGTTTGGAGTGGCTGTAGACGCTATGACGCATATTCCAGGAAGTCCGTTGATTGGGGGAGCTATTGCGGTAAGTGTTATCGCGGGGATGACAGGTTCGGCTTCAGGAGGTCAGGCGATTGCTTTGCCAATCTTAGCCCCTCACTATCTAGATGCTGGTGTAAATCCAGAAGCTCTCCATCGCGTAGTAGCTATTTCTTCTGGAGTATTAGATTCTTTGCCTCATAATGGTTATGTCGTCACCACAATTAATTCTATTTGCGGAGAAACTCATAAAGATGCGTATGGATCAGTTGCAGCGATGACGGTAATTGTTCCGCTTGTTGGTCTTGCACTTGCGATTATCCTGTTTTCTTTTGGATTTGGCATTTAATAATAGCTGCTAAAGAAAGTAGAGGCTGAGACAAAAGGATTTTAGCCGAAGGAAGATCCGAACGATAAATCGTTCGGATTTTTTCATTATTATGGTGAACGTAGATCTTACGCGTTTAGTTGCTTTAAGCTGCTGATTGGAGGGCAAGGTAAAGCCTTGCACGAAATCAACAGTTTTGTAGCAAAGAGTCCAGATATCCTATTTATTCACCTTTAGATAAGATTGACTTAGTTATGTCTCAATCTCTTTTTTTGTTTTACGCTGCATGTATGTTTTTGGGAGAAGTTGTTCATATATAAGAATGAAAGAGAGGATTTAGCAGCAAAGCAGTGCTGCAGTGCAGAAACTTTTACAAAATCCGTTGAACAACTTGCAGTTTGCGAACATATTATTTACAATACAAGGTAGTATGATATAAAAACTATGATAAGGAATAGTAGTGAACGAAGCGAGCTAAGAGAGCTGACGGGTGGTGCGAGTCAGCAAACGGGCGTTCATGAACTCACCTTGGAGTTGTAAATGTGAAGTAAAGTAACATTTGCCGTCTATCCGCGTTAAGGAAAATGAGTGAGTACATAATTGTGCTAATTTGGGTGGTACCGCGGGAAGTTTATTCAACCTCTCGTCCCTTTGTTTGAGGGATGAGGGGTTTTTTAGTTTAATTAAATACAGCTGGAGCGTACAAGGAGGATTATGTATGGCTTTTAATCATGAAAAGATCGAACAAAAATGGCAAAAAGTTTGGGAAGAAAATAAAACATTTAGAACAACAGAAGATGAAGGAAAGCGTAAGTTTTACGCATTAGATATGTTCCCTTATCCATCTGGAGCGGGTTTACACGTTGGGCATCCAGAAGGTTATACAGCAACGGACATTTTATCTCGTATGAAGCGTATGCAAGGATACAATGTACTTCATCCAATGGGATGGGATGCATTCGGACTACCTGCTGAGCAGTATGCATTAGATACAGGAAACGATCCGGCTGAGTTCACTGAACTTAACATTAATAATTTCCGCCGTCAAATCAAATCGTTAGGTTTCTCTTACGATTGGGAGCGAGAAATTAATACAACTGATCCAAACTACTACAAATGGACACAGTGGATTTTCTTACAGTTATATAAAAACGGCTTAGCTTATGTGGATGAAGTAGCTGTTAACTGGTGTCCTGCTCTAGGAACAGTACTTGCGAACGAAGAAGTTATTGACGGCAAAAGTGAGCGTGGGGGACATCCGGTTGAGCGTCGTCCAATGAAGCAGTGGATGCTTAAAATCACAGCTTATGCAGATCGTTTACTAGAAGATTTAGATGAGCTTGATTGGCCAGAAAGTATTAAAGAAATGCAGCGCAACTGGATTGGCCGCTCTGAAGGAGCTCACGTGCACTTCACAATCGATGGATACGAGGACACATTTACTGTGTTCACAACGCGTCCTGATACGCTATTTGGGGCAACGTATGCCGTTTTAGCACCTGAACATCCGTTTGTGGAAAAAATTACAACAGCCGAACAAAAAGAAGCGGTAGAAGCTTATTTAGATCAAATTAAAAGCAAAAGCGATTTAGAGCGTACAGACTTAGCTAAAGACAAAACGGGCGTATTCACAGGTGCTTATGCAATTAATCCTGTAAACGGCGAGAGAATGCCGATTTGGATTGCTGACTATGTTCTAATGAGCTATGGCACAGGTGCAATTATGGCTGTTCCTGCTCATGATGAGCGCGATTATGAGTTTGCTGTTAAATTTGAGCTGCCGATTAAAGAAGTGGTAGCGGGCGGAGACGTTTCAAAAGAAGCTTATACAGGCAACGGCGAGCACGTTAATTCAGACTTCTTAAATGGTTTAGATAAAGAAGAAGCAATTTCAAATATGATTCAGTGGCTTCAAGCAAATGAAAAAGGTGAAAAACAAGTAACATACCGTCTGCGTGACTGGTTATTCAGTCGTCAGCGCTACTGGGGTGAACCAATTCCTGTTATTCACTGGGAAGATGGCACAACGACTGCAGTTCCTGAAGATCAGCTTCCGCTTGTGTTACCAAAAACGACTGAAATCAAACCGTCAGGCACAGGTGAATCTCCGTTAGCAAACATTGATGACTGGGTGAACGTTGTAGATCCGGAAACAGGCAAAAAAGGGCGCCGCGAAACAAATACAATGCCTCAATGGGCAGGCAGCTGCTGGTATTACTTACGCTACATTGATCCAACAAACAGTGAAGCGTTAGCAGATGCAGATAAATTAAAAGAATGGTTGCCGGTTGATATTTATATCGGTGGAGCTGAACACGCTGTTCTTCACTTATTATATGCTCGTTTCTGGCATAAGTTTTTATATGATATCGGCGTAGTTCCAACAAAAGAGCCGTTCCAAAAACTGTTTAACCAAGGTATGATTCTTGGAGAAAACAATGAAAAAATGAGTAAGTCAAAAGGTAACGTTGTAAACCCAGACGAAATCGTAGAAAGCCACGGAGCAGATACGCTTCGCCTTTATGAAATGTTCATGGGGCCTTTAGATGCGTCAATCGCCTGGTCAACAAAAGGGCTTGATGGTGCACGCCGTTTCTTAGATCGTGTATGGCGCTTACTTGTTGACGATAACGGTGAATTAAGCAGCAAGGTTCAAGAAAGCAATGACACTACGCTTGAACGCGTGTATCACCAAACGGTGAAAAAAGTAACGGAAGATTACGAAGGCCTCCGTTTTAATACAGGTATCTCTCAGCTTATGGTATTCATCAATGATGCATACAAAGTTGACGTGCTGCCAAAGCAATACGTAGAAGGATTTGTGAAGCTATTAGCACCAATTTGTCCTCATACGACTGAGGAATTATGGAGCAAACTAGGTCACGAAGATACAATTTCGTATGAGGCTTGGCCTGCGTTTGACGAAGCAAAACTTGTAGATGATGAAGTGGAAATTGTCGTTCAAATTAACGGTAAAGTACGTGCGAAAGTAAACGTACCTGCTGAGGCGTCTCGTGAAGAGCTTCAAGATATTGCAATGGCTAATGAAGACGTTCAAGAGTTCATTGAAGGTAAGACAGTGCGCAAAGTAATTGCTGTGCCTGGTAAATTAGTAAACATCGTAGCTAATTAAGTATTGATGTAGAACAGACCCCCTGACTAAAGAGCAGTCAGGGGGTCTGTTCTAGACCTAAGGGCCTGATGTCCCCCTTTCGGGGTTGACATCAGGCCCTTAGTCAAAATCTTTGAAAGTAAGAACGAAGTAGTCTGGTTAGCCAATGATAGAGTCACTTGGTCGAGTGGTCTTCTTTGTTTCTTTTTTTAGATACACTCCAGAGTGAAAGAGCTAGAGTAGCTTGTGTTCTAGACTTAAGTAGATGTGCCTTGCTTTCGGGTTTGATCTTAAGAGCTTAGTCAAACCTTTAACTACAATTGGAAAAGCTTAGGCAGGGTGCTGTTTAAGCTTTTCTTATTTAGTGGCATAAAGGTATTTGAATTTGCTACAATAGCGATAGCAAGCTGAATGAAAGAATAGAGAGGAATGACGAAGATGGAAGAAGTAAAAGTAATTACGCCTGAAGAACTTCAAAAACGCGTTGAAAATGGAGAAGAACTTCATTTAGTTGATGTGCGCGAAGATGAAGAAGTAGCAGAAGGGATGATTCCAACTGCTAAACACATTCGTATGAATGATATTCCAGTTAACTTGGATTATTTTGATAAAGACAAAGAATATATTTTCATTTGCCGTTCGGGCCGCCGCAGTGAAAACGTATGTTACTACCTTCAAGAACAAGGACATAAAGTAACAAATATGGTTGGCGGCATGTTAGAGTGGGAAGGAAAAACGGTTAATAAATAAAAAAGAGGCTGGGATAAAAGTATCTCAGTTGAAGTGAAAAATGAACTATTAATCAACATGTTTGATTAGTGGTTCTTTTTTTTGTTTCGTGCCTTTTAGCAGTTGATTGGAGGGAAAGGCGACGTCTTGCATGAAAATCGACTGCCGTGTTACAAGCGGTTCAGCTCATGTATCCCATTTGTTCGTCTTTAGATTGGATTAAGTTCGTTATGTCTCAACCTCTTTTTTTGAATTAAACTTCTGCCATCCGACTAAAATGATAGTAGCAAAACAAATGATGACTAAATCTATAAAAGTCTTCATAAAAATAAAGGTAGGAAGAAGTTGAAAATCAGTACAAAAGCCATCATTGAGAGAAGCAGTCCATTCTGATTGAAACAAATTTGATAGGACAAGGTGGTAGAAGCTGTGATACAAGTGAAAATGTTTGATAAAGAGCATGAAAAAGATTTAGAGTTTGCGGTGAACCGATTTTTACGAAAATTAGAAGATGAAGACGTCGTGGATATTAAATATCAAGTCACAGTGGATGTTGATCGTGATGAGCAAGTGTACTGTTTTTCAGCCATGGTTATGTATAAAGCCTAGCATATTATGCTAGGCTTGTTGCAAATTCTCCTGCATTACTCCCCGCCAAACGGCCTGTTACAAGAGCAGAAGTAATATTGTATCCTCCAGTATATCCGTGGATATCAAGAATTTCCCCGCAGAAGTAAAGGCCTTGCATAAATTTCGAAGACATTTCTTTTGGGTGAATTTCTTTAACTGATACGCCGCCTCCTGTGACGAATGCTTTCTCTAAAGAAAGCGTGCCGTTTACAGCAAATTCAAATCGTTTGCACATTCTCGAGAACTCTCTCAGTTTTTCATGCTGAATCTGTCCCGCTAGTGCTTGGCTATCAATGTCTGCTTGCTCGAGTAAAAATAATAGATAGCGTTCAGATACAAAACCTTTTAAAACATTTTTAATCGCTTTTTTCGGCTCTTCTTTTGTCATTTTGGCTAATTTTTGAAAAATCTCTTCTTCATTTTGGCTAGGAAATAAATCAATAGACATTTGAACAGTGTTGCTTTTTTGTTTCTTTAACTCTTTAACGACATATTGGCTGCAGCGAAGAGCGGCGGGACCAGAAATGCCAAAGTGAGTGAAAATCATATCCATCTGATGAGTAATGACAGGCTTGCCTTTTTTATTAAGCACGCTTAATCCTACATTACGAAGCGATAGACCTTGAAGCGTTTTGGTTTTAATAAAGTGTTCGCTAGATGTAATAGGAACTTCTGTTGGGTAAAGTTCAGTAATTTTATGCCCCGCATCTTTTGCCCATTGATAACCGTCTCCTGTCGAACCTGTATGAGGCACTGATTTTCCACCTACTGCAATCACAACGCTTTTCGTTTGGATTGCTTCTCCGTTTTGAAGCACAACTTCTTTCACGGTGTTGTTTTCATAGGTTACGCGTTTAACGGCTGTATTTGTACGAATTGTCACACGAAGACGGTGAAGTTCGCTAATTAATGCATCAACAACAGATTGAGCTTTATTGCTAACCGGAAACATACGCCCGTGATCTTCTTCTTTTAATTTAATTCCAAGGCCTTCAAAATAGGAGATGATATCTTCGTTATTAAAAACAGAAAACGCACTGTATAAAAAGCGTCCGTTTCCTGGAATGTGTTTAATAAGTTCATCAATCGGAAGGCGGTTTGTTACATTACAGCGTCCGCCCCCAGAAATGGCAAGTTTTCGTCCGAGTTTATTGCCTTTATCAATTAATAATACGTTTGCACCTGACTCTCCAGCTGCAATCGATGCCATCAAACCAGAAGGTCCTCCTCCGATTACGACTACATCATATATCATACTTTCACCAACCTGTCTATTCTTAAAAAATTTTAGTTTGTTCACTGACAAATCTCTCAACATTGGATAAAATGGGCTATAGTCTTTGTTTTTTTAGTTTGTTGACGAGTGCGAGTGAGTATAAGACCTTTCTTAGTGTATACTGTCACTTGCTTCTTTTCAATTCTATCATTATTATCAGTATGTAACATTAAGTATCGGAGGCAAACGTATGTCTGATTCAAAATTGTTAAGAGGGACCTTTGTGCTAACGCTTGGCACGTATGTATCCCGAATCTTGGGAATGATTTATTTATTTCCATTTGCGATCCTTGTTGGAACCGTAGGGGGAGCACTGTTTGGTTACGGATATAACCAATATGCTATTTATTTAAGTATTGCTACAGCCGGTATGCCAATGGCCGTATCGAAATTTGTGTCAAAATATAATGCACTCGGTGATTATTATACGAGTAGAAGAATGTACCGGGCCGGCATGAAATTAATGCTTGTCACAGGAATACTTGCATTTTTACTTTTATATTCGTTAGCTCCTGTTATGTCTAGAATTACACTGGGAGGTTCTGATTTAAATAACTCCTTAGAAGATGTAGTAATGGTTATGCGAATGGTTAGTATTGCGTTAATTGTAGTACCGATGATGAGTTTAATGCGAGGATTTTTCCAGGGACACCAGTCTATGGGACCAACAGCCGTTTCACAAGTAGTTGAACAGCTTGTGCGGGTTGTCTTTTTATTAGCATCGACCTATATTGTCATCAAAGTTGTACATGGGAGTCTTGCATTAGCGGTTGGATTTGCTACAATGGGGGCTTTTGTAGGAGCTCTTGCTGGACTGGCCGTATTAATTTGGTACTGGAAAAAACGAAAGCCTCATCTCGATAAAATGGTGAACGAGCAGACGGTAACGCCTACGCGTATTTCTACCTTATCCATTTTTAAAGAGCTGCTTACGTATTCATTGCCATATGTATTTGTCAGCTTAGCTATTCCGCTGTATCAGTATGTGGATCAATTCACATTTAACCGTGCGATGGTAGCGGCTGGACAAAAAGAAATAGCGGAGTCCATGAACGGAATTGTTCAGTCTTATGTTCCAAAGCTTGTGATGATCCCTGTTTCATTAGCTACTGCGTTCGGTTTGACTCTTGTACCAACGATTACACGTTCATTTGTGAATAAAGATTATAATGTATTGCAAAAGCAAATTGATCAAACATATCAAACGATTATGTTTCTTGTGCTGCCAGCATCTGTAGGGTTAATGGCTTTAGCTGGCCCAGCCTATACGTTTTTCTTTGGAACAGATGCATCGGATGCGGGTGGAAATGTCTTGCTTTATTATGCACCGGTAGCTTTATTATTCTCATTTTTTACGGTTAATGGAGCTATTTTACAAGGAATCAACAAACAAAAATATGCTGTTTTAAGTTTATTATTTGGGTTGATTGTGAAAATTGTTTTGAACGTTCCATTTATTCTTATGTTCCACGAGATTGGTTCAGTTTTAGCGACAGCACTAGGCTATATCGTATCTCTTGTTTATATGTTTGCGCTTATTCAAAAACACGCAAAATATAACTACAGTGAGTTTATAAAACGCTCCGTGCTCATTCTCATTTTTGTTGCGATTATGGGAATCAGCGTAAAAATTGTCGCAGCAGTGATTGGTCTGTTTACAGAGCCAGGACGATTCTCCGCCACTGTTATTACGATTATAGGAGCAGCAGTAGGCGGCCTTATTTACTTTATCATTACCTATCGTTCAAGCCTGCTTGAAAAAGTAATGGGAGCGAGGGTAACAGGTGCAATTGAACGAAAGATACTGCGCCGAAATAAACAGCGCAGTGCATAAGAAGATGACTCGTTAGAGTCATCTTCTTTTCAAAAAAGAGGAGGATATTACATGCGTTTGGATAAATTGCTTTCTACTATTGGGTACGGAAGCCGAAAAGAAGTGAAAGGTCTTTTAAAGACAGGAGTTGTTAAGGTAGATGGTACAGCGGTTAAAGATGCCAAGGTACACGTTAATCCAGATGAACAAGAAATAACTGTACATGGCGAAGCCGTTTCTTACCGAGAATTTGTTTACTTTATGCTGCATAAGCCGCAAGGTGTCATATCAGCGACCGAAGATTCTCTTCATGAAACAGTGTTGGACTTACTTGAACTTGACGATGCTGTGTACGATCCATTTCCGGTAGGGCGTTTAGACAAAGATACAGAAGGGCTCTTGCTGCTGACGAATGACGGTCAGCTTGCACATCAGCTGCTATCTCCTAAAAAGCATGTTCCTAAAACGTATTTTGCAAAAATTAATGCACCGGTGACTGAAGAAGATGCTGAAGCATTTAGACAGGGTGTCACTCTTGATGATGGATACGTAACAAAATCAGCAGAATTAAAGATACTAACAAGCAATATGGAATCAGAAATTGAATTAACGATCGTTGAAGGGAAATTTCATCAAGTGAAGCGTATGTTTGAAGCAAGAGGAAAAAAAGTAACGTATTTAAAACGTTTATCTATGGGAGCTTTGCTATTAGACGAGTCGTTAGATTTAGGAGAGTACAGGGAGTTAACCGAAGAAGAACTAGCTTTATTACAAAAATCAAATGCCTAAGAAGAGGCGAAAGAAAAAGGAACCTAAGTCTAAAATGGTTCCTTTTTTGTCCACTTTATTAGACAAGTGAAACATTTCACGTTAAAGCACTTAAACGAGTACCAACTCTGCTTGACGTGCAAATGGAGCGGGGGACTATGCACTCGTCCAAGTCTTGACTTTCTACTGCGTAGAATTTTATCTCTATATATAAATCACTTACTACCCTTGAAATAAACTTACTAGGATGACATCTTGACCTTCTTTTGCGTAGTCGTCCATGTACCGCGACTTGGGCTGCGAACTAAATCATTATATGCTAACACATTCAAGTCACGCTGAATGGTTCTTGGTGTAATACCAAATTCGTCTACGAGCTCTTGCGTTGTAACTGTTCCATTTTTACAAATGAACATATAGACCGATTTGATACGAGTTAGCATTCGATTAGTTGAAGGTTTCAAAAAACCACTTCCTTATTCGTTTTTCGTAAGGCACAACTTCTTTATAACTCTGAGATGTCAAGCACTATTTCAGTCCTTATCCTTATTGTACACAAAATCGACAGAAAAATAAAAGAGAAAACGCAAATTAACACAATATTTACAAAAAATGATATAAATATGTAATCCTTTCGTAACATCTCCTTCCTCTATTTGCACATTTTTTATAGTATATGTAAACAATAAACAAATAGAATCCGTTTTTATCGATTGTGCCTACAAATTATTTCCCGGAATTTTGACTCTGTAAACCTTTGATATGAAAGGAAAGAGACAATTATTTCTTTCTATATAAAGGTATGATAAAGTTAAATTTACCAATAGTAATGATAGATACAATCTGGAAAAGCAGGCAAAGGAGACAAATAGATGACGGCAATTAATTGGAAAGAGGAAGTTCAAAAAAGAGAAGCTGAAATTCTAGCTGAGACGCAGCGTTTTCTACAAATTAAAAGTGTTTTGACAAGCACAGAAAAACAAGAAGAGCCATTTGGACCTGGAATTGCCCAAGCGCTTCACTTTCTTTTAAATAAAGGAAAAAATGACGGGTTTTCCGTCAAGAATGTGGATGGATATGCAGGCCATATTGAAGCGGGAGAAGGAAAAGACCTTCTTGGCATTCTTTGTCACGTAGACGTTGTTCCTGAAGGAGACGGATGGTCGGTTGATCCATACGGCGGCGAAATAAAAGATGGGAAAATTTTTGCTAGAGGAGCAATCGATGACAAAGGCCCGACGATGGCTGCTTATTATGCGATGAAAATTGTGAAAGATTTAGGGCTTCCTCTATCTAAGCGGGTTCGAATGATTATTGGAACGGATGAAGAAAGTGACTGGAGATGTGTGGACCACTACTTCAACCATGAAGAGATGCCAACGATGGGATTTGCGCCGGATGCGGATTTTCCTATCATTTATGCTGAAAAAGGCATTACAGACGTAGAAATTCGCCAGCAGCCAATTGAAGGAACAAAGGGAAGCGTCCAGCTTACATCATTTGTCTCTGGGCGACGCTACAATATGGTTCCTGATCTTGCAACAGCTGTTCTTGAATTCCATAGTGAAACGGATATTAAAAATAAATATGATCAATTTTTAAAAGATGAGTCTTTAAAAGGTTCAATAACCGAAAAGAGCGGTGCGTATACACTTACTCTAGAAGGAGTTTCAGCACATGGCAGCGTGCCTGATAAAGGGAAAAATGCTGGGCTTACACTTCTTCGCTTTTTACATACATTAGAACTTGATGAACAAGCTAATCAGTTTGTAGGTTATGCAAATGCGTATTTAGTTCAAGATGCACTAGGAGAAAAAATGGGCTTGAATCGCAAAGATGAGGTCACGGGTGATTTAACGATAAATGTGGGAATCATGTCTTATAGTCAAGAAGAAGCGGGGCACTTTGGCTTAAATATTCGCTATCCTGTATCAGCTCATATTGACGATATTATTGATACGATTAAAGAAAAAAGTGAATCTTATCAAATGACCATCAAACATTTTACAGATTCTAAACCACATCACGTCGATCAAAAACATGAGCTTATTCAAACGCTTCAAAAGGTTTACCAAGAACAAACAAATGAAGAACCTACACTTATTTCAATCGGAGGAGGAACATATGCCAGAGCATTAGAAGCGGGTGTGGCATTTGGCCCTCTTTTCCCAGGCCGTGAAGAAGTAGCGCACGAAAAAGATGAGTACATGGTAATTGAAGATTTACTTCGTGCAACAGCTATCTATGCACAGGCTATTTACGAATTAGCTAAATAAAAAAGCGAACGCCTTTGCGTTCGCTTTTTTTATTATTCAAATGAGAAGAGGTCGCTTGATAAATAACGTTCACCCGTATCGCAAGCAATACATACGACCACTTGATCGGGAGATAATTTTTTGGCTACCTCGATAGCAGCATAGCACGCAGCGCCTGATGAAGGGCCGACTAAAATTCCTTCTTCAGAAGCTAAGCGTCGCGTAATATCGTAGGCTTGTTCATCTTTAATTTTTAAAATTTCGTCGTAAACATCTACGTTAAGCGTATCAGGAATAAATCCAGGGCTTGTTCCTACAAGCTTGTGCTTTCCAGGTCTTCCTCCAGATAATACAGGAGAACCAGCGGGTTCCACAACGTGAACGGTCATGTCTGGGTAGTTCTCTCTTAGAACTTCACCTGTGCCTGTGATCGTTCCGCCTGTTCCAGCAGTAGCAACAAAAGCGGATAAGTCTTTTCCTAAATCGTTCATCGCCTCAATAATTTCCTTAGCAGTCGTTTTTCGATGTGCGTCAGGGTTTGCATTATTTTCAAACTGCATAGGCATAAATGCATTTGGAATTTCTTTTGTAAGCTCTTCTGCTTTGCGAATTGCCCCGCGCATTTTTTCATCGCCCGGTGTTAGAACCACTTCAGCACCATATGCTTTTAACAAGTTAATTCGTTCTTGAGTCATGGTATCTGGCATGACTAAAATAGAACGATACCCTCTTGCCGCGGCATTCATAGCTAAGCCAATACCTGTATTTCCGCTCGTTGGTTCAATAATTGTGGAATTTTCATTGAGCAAGCCTGCTTTTTCAGCTTCCATGATCATATTAAAAGCAGCACGGTCTTTTACACTACGGCTCGGATTAAAAAATTCTAGTTTTAAGTAAACGGATGCTCCATCTGCTGGTTGAAGGCGATTTAATTTAACAAGAGGTGTCTCGCCAATCAAATCAGCCATATTGTTAACAACTTTCATTTTTCTCATCCTTTTCTTATAAAAATTCTCTGTATTGTTTCTATGATAACACAAATTCTTATTTTTTAAGCACATGGCAAATTTTCAGAAAAACCTCTCTATTTTATCCAAAAAACCTTTAAAATAAATCTAGTTCTTTTTGAACATAACAAATTGGGGAAAGATAATGAAAAGAAAAGGAGGGATTTGATGAAAGGTGATCAACACTATTTTATTGGAATCAACGTGCCTGTCTCCATTGCACGTCAGGCAGAAAGTTGGGCAAAGGAATTAACACCTTTTCCTTTCAAACAATGGACATACCCTGACGATTATCATATAACGCTACAATTTTTAGGATTTGTCGGGAACAAAAAGGAAAAGCTGATTAGTCGCTTAAAAGAAGTAGCCTCCCGTCATTCAAGTTTTTCACTGCAGACAGGTCAGTACGATGTGTTCGGTGCGTATAACAAGCCTAGAGTGCTTTATGTAAGCCTTAAGCCAAATGATAAGCTTATGAATCTACAAAGGGATATACAGGCCGTATGGGGAGACCTAAGCGGCTTATACGAAAAACGTCCTTATCGTGCTCATATTACGATTGCAAAGAAGTGGGGAGGGGAAGCCGGGCTTTCTGAAGAGCATTTAAAGCAAACGTTGATTAAAGAACAGTTTCAAGTGAGTTCGTTTGCTCTTTTTGAAGTTCATCCTGCTAGCAAACCTAAATATAAAAAAATACTATCTTTTTCCTTGCCGTCACAGTAGCATATGAACATACAAGCATGGAGAGAGGGTATTTAAAAATCACTCTTATCAAAGGAAAGAAAACGCCGATGATAATAGAGAAATGATCGGTGAACAAAGTTTTAGAGGAATTTTAATTAGGGGATTGATGTAAACGTGGCGCAGCTACTTAAGGTGCAAGATTATATTTCCCGTTATGAAAAAGACGTTTATCACTACACGTCTCAGTTTAATCATTTAAAAAAACATAATTGGAAGAAAGCAAAGCAATTATTTGAAGAAGGGCTATTACATGAGCCGCCTGTACAAGAAGAAACAAAAGCTCAACGTTCATTTTTGCAAAAAGCAAAAGAGCGGTTTACAAGAAAAAAACAAACGTTTGAAGTGGAAGAAGCGTTCTCTAGCGATAGCGTGGAAAATCAAGAGCTATTAAGGTTTACAACTCTTCCACAAACAGCGGAAGATTTGAAAATATTGTTTTTAGAAAATGTATTTGATCTTCAAATGAAATGGGCTACATCCACTTTATTTGAGTTCTCGCAAGCAGATCGTAAATATTACCATGATGAAGCTCTCCGTTATTTTATTCAGCGCTTTCCTGATACGTATCTTGTGATGTACAAGCCTATTTTCCTGATTAATAAAGCTCCGGTAGAAGGGGATATCATTATTGTTACTCCAACGGAAACCCTCTGTATTTGTTTAATAGAAACATATAAAAGCGCTGTTTTTCAGTATTCAAAAGAAAATTTTTGGACAGAGTTAAGAGGAAGAGATCAAAAAAAGATATTAAATCCTTTAATTGGGTTAAATCGAATGGAGCAAATTGTCCGAAGCATTTATCGTACTCACGATATTGAACATAGCGTAAAGAAAATATTACTAAGCAGAAATGGATACATTGACTACGCTGCGGAGCCTTATCAGGTTGAATTTGTAGATGCTAGAAAGTATGAAGAATGGTTTTATGAACTTCGGAAATCTAAGGCGCCTTTAAAGTTTAAACAGATGAAAGCAGCTCAGGTACTGCTCGAACACAGCCAGAGTATTTATTTTGACCGGGAATTCGAAGCAGGTGAATAATCCGAACATTCATGCTATGAAAGTGCTTTCGTTTTTGCGTTTGCTACATATAATGCTACTAAAGAGGTAATTGGCATAAGGAGGAGAAAAGGATGACTGGTGATAATAAGTTTCAGGCTTATTTAGATCAAATAGATCGTATTACTCTTTTAGTTCCAACTTCTTATCATGAAGGTCAAATTGATTTTTTTGTGATTAAAAGTGCACAAATCCATGAGACCATCTCTATTGAAAACGTACATGAATTAGAAGGTTTTATCAAATATGAAGGCAAGGTCGAAGATAGCATAGAAATTGGACATTCGTACGTTATCTGTGATAACTACGGGGAGAAAGTTCCGCTGCAAGTAGGGGCTGTTATACGAACAAAAGAGTTTGATGAAAGATTTTATTATAATCAAAATGATTTGGGTGCAGCCTTTTATTCAGATCATATTATGATAAAAGTCTGGGCTCCGACTGCATCAGCAGTGGTTTTAAAATTAATACATGCAAACAGCGGAGAAGAAGAACTGTACGTTATGACTCGTCAAAGAAAAGGCGTATGGGAAAAGGAACTTTCTTTAGATAAAGAAGGGTATTATTATCGATTTTTAATAGATGTAAACGGTCGGACAAATGAAGCGGTGGACCCTTATGCCGTTGCAGCTACAGCAAATAGTGAATACGGAGTTCTGGTAAATCTTCATACAGCCTATGTTCATCTCCATGAAAAGCCGCCTTTCCTTCAGTCAACGGATGCCGTTATTTACGAAATGCATGTTCGAGACTTTTCTGTTCATCCTTCAAGCGGGATAGAAAAAAAAGGTACGTACCTAGCTGTTACTGAATCAAGCGGTCAGCCAGGCAAAACAACAGGTCTCCATTATTTAAAAGAGCTAGGAGTGACCCACCTTGAATTTCTTCCGATTAACGACTTTGGCGGAGTAGATGAATTAAATCCTCATGCTTCTTATAATTGGGGGTATAATCCATTGTTGTTTAATGTGCCGGAAGGAAGCTACTCTGCTGACCCTTCAAATCCCGCCACTCGTATTGTTGAAGTGAAGCAATTAATATCAACACTTCATCAACAGGGATTCCGTGTTATTATAGATGTAGTTTATAATCACGTATTTGTACGTGAAGAATCACCTTTTGAAAAAATTGTTCCCGGCTATTATTTTCGGCATGATGAGTTTGGGATGCCTTCGAACGGGACGGGAGTAGGAAATGATTTTGCTTCTGAACGGAAAATGGCGCAAAAGTTTATTATCGATTCAGTATTATTTTGGATAAAAGAGTACGATGTTGATGGTTTTCGCTTTGACCTCATGGGGATTTTAGATATAGAAACGATGAAAATCATTCGGGAAAAAATAAATGAAATTGATTCTACTATTTTGGTGTTTGGCGAAGGCTGGGATTTAAATACTCCTCTTCCCCACAATCAAAAAGCAATGATGGCGAATGCCCGCCAAACGCCTCAAATCGGCTATTTTAATGACCGCTTTCGAGATTCTGTAAAAGGAAGCACGTTTGATGTGCATGAAAAAGGTTTTATCAGCGGAAATATTCATCAAAAAGAAGCGGTGCAATCTGTGATAGCGGGGAGCATTCTGGATAAAGAAGACAGTCCCGCTTTATTTATAAATCCAGCACAGTCAATTAATTATGTTGAATCACATGATAATCATACGCTGTGGGATAAGTTAACGAATTCAAACGGAGACGAAGACGAAGACACTCGTAGAAGTCGTCATCGCCTTGCTACTGCTATTGTGCTTCTTTCGCAAGGCATACCGTTTCTTCATAGTGGTCAAGAGTTTTACCGCACTAAAAAAGGCGTAGAGAACAGCTATAATTCACCCGATGATATTAATGCAATTGATTGGAATCGAAGAATGGAATTTTCTGCTGATGTGAATTGGGTTCAAGAGCTGATTCGTATTCGCAAACAGCACGGTGCATTTCGCTTGGGGGATGCTTCAGCGATTAGGCAGCATGTCTCTTTCCTAAACACGCCGAAATCCGTTATTGGCTATTTCTTATCAAACGTATTGGCCTACGGTCCGTGGAAGAATATTATTGTGTTTTTTAATCAAGGCCTAATGGAAGAAAAAGTAGTTTTGCCAGAAGGACCATGGAAAATAGTACTTGATCATTGTAAAGTATATAAAAATGGGTATCCTACTATAGAGGATAATGCTATAAATGTTCCAAGGCTTAGCGTTCTTATTTTATTTCAAACATAATTATTGTCTTCAACCACTTGACGAAAAAAGTGTGATGGAGATAATATTTATAAAGGATGGCTATTGATACATATCCTCAATAGCCGTCTTTTTTATTTACTAAGAAAATAACGTCATGATGTCTTAATAGATTGCTTTATTGAGTGAAATTTTTAAACGAAATGTGTGTGTTGAAATTGAAGGTGAATTGGTTGGAAGATATATTAGGAAGCGAATGGGAAATTACTCCTGCTGGCGGAGCGACAGGAGAAGCTTATTTTGCAAAATTTCAAGACCGAAAGCTTTTTTTAAAGCGTAATTCATCACCTTTTTTAGCAGTATTGTCAGCTGAAGGAATTGTACCGAAGCTCGTGTGGACAAGACGAATGGAAAATGGAGATGTGATCACAGCTCAGCACTGGCTAGATGGTCGAGAATTAAAACCAAAAGATATGAATTCGAGTCGAGTGACAGAATTGCTTAGTAAAATTCATCATTCAAACGAGTTATTAGATATGTTGAAAAGGTTAGGGAAAACACCGCTTCTTCCCGAAGACGTGCTAGCTGATATTCTAGAGAACGTGGACGAACGACTTCAAAAAGAGAGTATTGTAGAGCAGGGAATCAGCTATTTACAAGCAGAGCTTCCGTCCATTCGGACAGATAAATATGTTGTGTGTCACTGTGATGTGAACCACAATAACTGGATGCTTGGAGAGAATACGCAGCTATATTTAATCGATTGGGACGGAGCGATGATTGCAGATCCTGCTATTGATTTAGGTTTATTGCTTTATTGGTACATCAATCCATCTCAGTGGGAAGAATGGCTTGAGCATTATGGGATTGAACTAACTGAGAACTTGAAAAAGAGAATGAAGTGGTATGTGATAAGTCAAACCATTTTATTCATTGAATGGCATCGTTCGAAAAACGAACATTCTGAAATGAATTACTGGCTTGAATATCTTCGGATGTTGCTCGTCAACGACATTCAAGCACAGTAGCAAAGATTATGACAAGGTAGATAGTTCTTGGACCCATTGTGATAAATTTTGTTGATTGGTTTGAATATGTTCGTCTAAATGAGCAGCACTTTTTGCATCCTGCGTGTATTGATACACGTTTTGTAGTGTTGCTTGTACGTCTGTGCTAGCATGTCCTTTTGCTAACATTGATTGAATTAAACGTTCAACCTGTTCACATTCCGCAACCGTTCCGCAGCAATCACTTTGATGATTAGATAAAATATCTTTTAATATATTCATTTGGTGTTCGGCATTTAAAGGCATTAAGCATCATCCTTTCTCGTATGATGCTCTTATTTTTTTCTATCTAAACACAATTATGCATGAGAATGTCGGTTGTTTCGAATAACCGACATTTTCAATGCGTCAAAATAAATTAAAGAGGTGCAACATGAGATTACGAAACAAACCTTGGGCAAAAGATAAAATTGCTGAAAATCCCCAATACGTGGTTCCAAACCCAACGGAGTATAAAGGAAACTGGAAAGAAGTTTTTGGGAATGAAAATCCTCTTCATATTGAAGTAGGAACAGGAAAAGGCCAATTTTTAGTAGGGATGGCTAAACAAAATCCGCATATTAACTATATTGGAATTGAAATGTACGAAAGTGTCATCTTAAGTGCTCTAGAACGATTGATTGAAGAAGAGCTTCCAAATTTAAAGCTGTTGAATGTAGATGCTAACCACCTTAGTGAGTTTTTTACAAAAAATGATGTGGGTCGCGTTTATCTCAATTTCTCTGATCCATGGCCAAAAAAGAGACATGCCAAGCGCCGTTTAACATACAAAACGTTCTTAAGCATGTATGAAAATCTGCTGGTTGATGGTGGAGAAATTCACTTTAAAACAGATAATCAAGGGCTATTTGAGTATTCATTGACAAGCTTTTCAGAATATGGGCTTCTTCTCAAGTACATTAGCTTAGATTTGCATAAAAGTGATTTTGAAGGCAATGTTATGACGGAATATGAAGAGAAATTTTCACAAAAAGGCAGCCGCATTTACCGCTGTGAAGTAAAATACCTGAATGAAAAAGACTGAGTTCCTCAGTCTTTTTTTGTTCAAAAAGAGAAGGGGATAGTGATAAAATAAAAAGGAATATAATGGAGGTGTAAAATGGAAACGTTAACAATAGGCGAATTAAAAGTGACATGGCTTCGTGGAGGGAATAATCATTTAGACGGAGGGGCAATGTTTGGTGTTGTTCCAAAAGAGCTTTGGACAAAAAAATATCCTATCTCAGAAGGAAATCGAATTCCAATGAGGACTGATCCTTTGCTCGTTCAAACTGAAAAACACCTCATGTTAATTGATGCAGGCATAGGAAAAGGGATGTTGGATGAGAAAAAAAAGCGTCATTTTGGCGTAACGGAAGAATCATTTATTGCTGAAGACTTACAAAAGTTAGGGTTTACGTGTGAAGATATTACTCATATCATTATGACGCATCTCCACTTTGATCATGTGTCAGGCTTAACAAAATGTATCAACGGAAATTTTTCCTCTGCTTTTCCAAATGCAAGAATTTTTGTTAGCGACATCGAGTGGAATGAAATGAGAAATCCTAATATACGTTCTAAAAATACGTATTGGAAACAAAATTGGGAATTTATTCAGCATCAAATAATAACATTTAGCGACAAAGATGAAATTGTGCCTGGAGTAACTGTTCATCATACCGGCGGTCACAGCGATGGCCATGCTGTAGTTGTATTAAAAGGAAACAACGACATCTTAGTGCACATGGGCGATCTTTTGCCAACACATGCACATCAAAATGTCTTATGGGTAATGGCATATGATGATTATCCAATGACTTCGATTGAACAAAAACAGCAGTGGCTAGCTTATGCCTATGAGCATCAAGCTTGGCTAAGTTTTTATCATGATGCTTTTTATCGAGCTGTAAAATGGGATAATAAAGGAGAAATAGTTGACGAAATTAAACGGGTGCATTCAACGTCAATTCAATAATAGCACCGCTTTTTTTATCAATGAAAAACTCGTAATGTTCCTGTTTTGCATCACGTGTTCTGATAATTCCACCTGTATAACCATAAAAAGAGAGACCATGTTTTTGAATGACTTTAGTTGTTGTTTCAATCCATGAGCCGTCGATTGCCCCGTTTTGTTTAAAAGCGCTTTTAACAATCGCAAGGGCTTCCGATGAGGAAATTGACGACTTTCTTTTTTGAATAATATAAGCGCTTGCAAATCCGACTGCAGCTCCTGCTATTAGTTGAGTCCATTTCACGTTATTCACCTGCTTTTTAAGGATATGTTTTCATTATTATATCAAATTGTCGAATGCTTTGTTAAGTTGAGTCATAGAAGAGAAGGACGGAACTAGCAACTATTTCCGGTTTTCGATACAATAAAGAAAATGATACATAAAGGAGAGTATATATGAACAATGAAACGCTATCTCTATTTAAAACATTAACGGAGTTACCAGGTGCCGCTGGAAACGAACATCAAGTACGTTCATTTATGCGCTCGCAAATTGAACCCCTTGTAGATGAAGTCATTCAAGATGGGTTAGGAAGTTTATTCGGCGTTCGTTATAATGAAGAAAAAGGTCCTAAAGTAATGGTAGCAGGACATATGGACGAAGTAGGATTTATGGTTACATCTGTAACAGATAAAGGAATGCTTCGTTTTCAAACTCTAGGAGGATGGTGGAGTCAAGTACTTCTAGCTCAACGCGTCCATGTTGTTACAAAAAAAGGTCCTATCACCGGCGTAATTGCTTCTATTCCTCCCCATTTATTAGATGAATCACAGCGCAACAAGCCGATGGCCATTAAAAATATGATGATTGATGTGGGCGCAGATAGCAAGCAGGAAGTAGCAGAAATGGGCATTCGTCCTGGCGATCAAATTGTACCGATTTGTCCGTTTACGCCAATGGCAAATGAAAAGAAAATATTGGCGAAAGCATGGGATAACCGCTATGGGTGCGGACTTGCGGTTGAATTATTAAAAGAAGTAAAAAATGAAAAATTGCCAAATATCTTATATTCTGGAGCTACTGTTCAAGAAGAAGTAGGACTTCGCGGTGCTCAATCAGCTGCGAATATGATTAAACCGGATTTGTTTTATGCACTAGATGCTAGTCCTGCTAACGATACATCAGGCGATAAAAATGCATTTGGACAATTAGGAAAAGGCGTATTACTTCGTATCTTTGACCGTACGATGGTCACACATAGAGGAATGAGAGAATTTATTTTAGATACAGCTGAGACAAACAGCATCCCTTATCAATACTTCGTTTCTCCAGGAGGTACGGATGCAGGGCGCGTTCATACTTCTAATAATGGCGTTCCTTCTGCAGTAATCGGCGTATGTTCACGTTATATTCATACTCATGCATCTATGATTCATGTGGATGACTATGCAGCTGCAAAAGAATTATTAGTTAAACTTGTACGTTCTACAGACCAAACAACGCTTGATACGATTAAGCAAAACGGATAAAGAAGAACAAAGCAGCTGCTTTTGCGGTTGCTTTGTTTCATAATGACAGGAGAAAAAAATGAAAATTGCAATCGGAACGAAGAATCCAACAAAAGTAAATGCAGTAAAAAAAGTATTTGGAGATACTTTTACATACGTAGAGGTAGACGTGCAGTCCGGGGTGTCGCCACAGCCTTTTTCTGATGAAGAAACCATCCAAGGAGCGATTAACCGCGCGCGTGCTGCTGTCAAAGCGACAGGTGCTGATATAGGCATTGGACTTGAAGGAGGGGTGCAGGAAACGCCTCATGGCTTATTCCTTTGCAACTGGGGAAGTCTTGTTACCTCTAAGGACCTTGAACCGATTTTAGGTGGAGGAGCTCGTATTCTGCTTCCTGAAGCGGTAGCCGGTATGCTTCGTCATGATAAAAAAGAATTAGCCGAAGCTATGGAAGTGTATACAAACCAAAAGAATATTCGAAAAAAAGAAGGAGCAATCGGTATTTTCACCAATGGAAATTTAGATCGGACCGCTATGTTTTATCAAGTTGTTTTAATGCTAAAAGGACAGCTGGATTTTAGGACAAATCAAGCTGTTCAATAGGAAATTTCTTTGTAACCCTTTATAATAGAAAAGCATCAGTGTATGATAGTTGCAACAACTCATATACTATGTTTTGATGTAGAAGGATTAAATAATGTATGGGGCTTTAGCCGTTTAAATACGAAAGTAAAAGAAAAAGTGGAGGAAAGAAAAATGGAAAAAATGCAAACAATTGAACAATACAAAGAAATCATTAAAGAAGGAAAACATATCATGATGTTTTCAGCAGACTGGTGCCCAGATTGCCGAGTAATCGAGCCTGTGCTTCCAGAAATTGAGGCGAATCATAGCGAGTATACATTTCACTATGTCGACCGCGACGACTTCATCGATCTTTGTGCAGAATTAAGCATCTTTGGAATTCCAAGCTTTGTTGGTTACAGCAACGGAGAAGAAACAGGGCGTTTTGTCAGCAAAGACCGTAAAACAAAAGAAGAAATTGAAGAGTTTATTAACGGCTTAAATGCATAAATCAAGTGAAGACTGATAGCTATCTACAGCTATCAGTCTTCATACATAAAAATGAGAAAAGGAGGCGTAAATATGGCGAAAATGAATAGTCAAAAGATGAGAAAACTACTAGAAGAGCGATTAACGGGTGCGGATTGGTCATTTTTATTTGATCGTGAAAAAGATACGCTGCGCGTTGAACATCAGGAAACGAAAAAAGGTGTAACCATTTCTTTACCTGGGCTAATTGCAAAATGGGAAGAAAAAAAGGAAGCAGCTCTAGATGAAATGGTATATTATATAAAAGAAGCTCTTCGTGTTATGAACGATGAACAGCAGGTAACGGGAAAAGAAAAGCGCATTTATCCAGTTATTCGCTCAACGTCTTTTCCGGATAAATCGAATGAAGACGTGCCGTTGATTTATGATGAACATACAGCTGAAACACGCATTTATTATGCGCTTGATTTAGGCAATACATATCGTCTATTAGATGAGAAACTAATTCGCAAGGAAAATTTAGATCTATCCGCAGTGCGGGAAATGGCTAAATTTAATCTTCGCTCTTTGCCGATTTCCCATAAAAAAGATACGGTAGCAGGCAATGACTTTTATTTTGTAAATCAAAACGATGGATACGATGCAAGCCGAATTCTTAATGAGGCATTTTTGCAAGATTTTGCTTCTAGTGTTTCGGGCACAATGGCTGTAGCAGTACCTCACCAAGATGTGCTGATTCTAGCTGATATCCAAAACGAAACGGGTTATGATATTCTTGCGCAGATGACCATGAGCTTTTTTGCAAGTGGACGTGTACCCATCACAGCTCTTTCATTTTTATACGAAAACGGCGAGCTAGAACCTATTTTTATCCTAGGAAAAAATCGCAGTAAAGGACGGGACTAATTATGAATCTTTTTTATAATAAAGAAGGCATCGGCGATACGTTAATCGTCAAGCTAGAAGAGATCGCAATTGAAAATCGCACGTTTGAAACAAAAGGCGACGTTGTGCGTATCTTTGATCAAAAATCAAACACAACAGCTGGCTATAACATTTTTCATGCTTCTTCTAAGTTGAAAGTAGAGGGAAATGGTTCTCTTGAATTGACAGAAGAAATGGTGGAAGAAGTAAATCGTGTACTTAGCGAAAGCGGTTTTGAAGGTAAACTTGAAGTGGATTTATCTCCTAAATTCGTAGTGGGATATGTTCAAGAAAAAGAGAAGCATCCAAATGCAGATAAGCTGAACATCTGTAAAGTAGATGTTGGCACAGAAACACTTCAAATTGTATGCGGAGCACCAAATGTAGACGCAGGTCAAAAAGTGGTGGTAGCAAAAGTAGGCGCGGTTATGCCAAGTGGTATGATCATTAAAGATGCAGAGCTGCGCGGTGTGCCTTCTTCAGGTATGATTTGCTCTGCTAAAGAGCTGGCGCTTCCGAACGCTCCTCAAGAAAAAGGGATTTTAGTACTTGAAGACAAATATGAAGTAGGTCAGCCTTTTCAAGCATAAAAGCAGAGTGCGATACTGATTTATAGGGCAAAAGCATGATGTTTTTTTACACGTATATTTCAAAGCGTTACAGTTGCTGAAAAGCAATTGTCAATTCTTAAAAAGGTTTGATAAAATTAAAAGCCACTAGTATATACTAGTGGCTTTTTTCGCGTTTAATTATAAGTGCTAATTAAACGTGAAAAAATATTTTTGCAAAGAGGAATTTTACTGTATAAATAAGGGAAGCAAAATAGTAGATTTTATAGTAAGAGTTCAAGCATACGTGATAGAATGATAAATGAAAAGATAGTATATATATCCATCTCAGAGAATACTTTGAGGCCAAAGGTAAATAAAGGATGCATGGATAGCTTTTTGTAGATATCGCAGCACTGCGGTATAAGAGGCTAAACGAAGTAAGATAGTCTGATAGAAAGAGTGATAAAAATGGGTTTTGTACGAAAAGTAATGGATTATTTACTAGGATACGAAGTGAAAGAAATTGTTGTAGACGAACATGGAAATACAACGGAAGAATACCCTTTAAATAGAGAAAAAACAATTCCTAAAAAGAAGGCTCCTAAGCCTAAACAAATGCAGTCAGTTCATCAAAAGCCAGTGATGAAAGCAGCGCCAAAACCTTCTGTTCCACACTCGGCCAGAACGCAAAAACGGAGTTACAGTGAAGAACAGCAAGATGTTCATACAAAAGTAGCTTATCAATATCCAAAAGGAACGTTTCGTTTCCCTTTAATTGATGATATGGGAGAAACAAAAAAGTCAGCAATTCCTAAAAATGAACCAAGGCCTGTAGCAAAAAAGGCACCGGCTCCGTTTTATCAAGAGCCTGTTCGCAAGTCGGCGCTAACGCAGCCTAAGTCAGTATCTCAGCCGTTAAAAACAGTATCTGAAAAGAAAGAAGCGATTCCGCAAGTAAGAAAACGTCCGTTTCGTCCGACTGAAATTCCTTCACCTGTCTATGGGTTTAATAAGCGGCCTTCTAATGTTGTACAAACCGGGAGTGAGGAAGTAGTAGAATATGAGCTTCCGAGTACACAGTTATCAAAAGCAGCGTTTGAAGATGAAATTTACCGACGAGCCATGAATACGTCTGTTGTAGAGCCGTTAAGAAAACCAGTTTCTAAGCCTGTAGCCGAAGAAGCGCCGGTTCAAGAAACGGAAGAAATGATGCAACTGTCTTCTCAGCGTTTTGCTCAGTGGAAGCAATATGAGGAAAATCAAAAAGAGAAGCTATCATTTCCTGAAGAAAAGCTAAGTTCTTCAGTAGCCGTAAAAGAACAGGAAGAGGCTCCAACTTTTGAAGAATCACACGCGGTCGAACCGTTAGTGGCAAAAGAGAAAGCTCCTGACTGGGATTTGGCGGAAGAAACAGCAGTAGCCGAAGAGGCTTCAATTTCAAAGGAAACGCCTCCGTTTGAATCATCCGTTTCGTTCCAACAAGAGATCGGAAATGAAGCTGAAGAGGTAAAAGCAGAAACGTTGATGGAAGAAAGCATAGCTCTTTTACAAGCAGCAGAAGAAGTAGAAGCACTAAAGCCTAGAAAGATAGAAGAAGCTCCAGCCGCTGAGAAAGAAAGTGACGTCATTCTAGAAGAGCCAACAAACAGTGTTCATATTGAAGCAGAACACGAGTTGAATTCTGAAAGTTTACATCCATCGCAACCCGCAGCTGATGAATGGCAACCAGAAGCGGCACCGGCTGTTGTTCACCAAGAGCTTGAAAATTCAGTGATAAAAGAGGAAGAGAGCAGTATACAAGAAAGTCAAGAGTTACAAGGACAAGTACAGCAAGAGTCAGCTGTAGAACCTCTTGTACCTGCAGAACAGCCAGGGAATGCTGAACGAGCTCGCGGCAAGCGATTAGTACCTTTTAATGTGATGATGCTGAAAAAAGACCGCACAAAGATGGATAACAGCGCTCGAGAAAAAAGTCAGCCGTCCCAAGGTTCATACCAAAGGCAGGAAGCAGAAGGTCTGCAAAAAAAAACGGAAGTAAGTAGGCAAGAAGAAGTTCACGGTGAAAAAACCAAAGAAGCGGTTCCGCAGGCTTCATTAAAAGCTGAAGAACCTGTAAATGTAAAAGCTTCTTCTCCTTATACATTTCCTGGAATGAACTTGCTTAACATTCCTCCGGCCGCTATTGAAGAAGATAATCAATGGGCGGATGAGCAGCGTGAGCTTTTGGATATGACATTAAAAAACTTTAACGTTCGAGCTAAGGTCGTAAACGTCACGCAAGGTCCTACCGTGACCAGATTTGAAGTACATCCTGAGCCCGGTGTGAAAGTGAACAAAATTACAAATTTAACAGATGATATTAAACTGAGCCTAGCCGCGCGTGATATCCGAATTGAAGCGCCAATTCCAGGGAAAAATACGATTGGAATTGAAGTCCCAAACCGTCAAAGTAAGCCGGTGTTAATTCGCGAAATTTTGAGGCATCCTTCTTTTAGAAAAGATAACTCTCCTTTAACGGTGGCGTTAGGGTTAGATATTTCAGGAACGCCGGTTGTGACTGACTTGAACAAAATGCCTCACGGTTTAATTGCCGGAGCGACGGGGTCTGGTAAAAGTGTCTGTATTAATACCATTATCGTCAGCTTGCTTTATAAAGCTGCGCCACACGAAGTCAAGCTTATGTTAATTGACCCTAAAATGGTTGAACTAGCTCCTTACAACGGAATTCCGCATTTAGTCAGCCCGGTTATCACGGATGCTAAAGCAGCTACTACAGCTTTAAAATGGGCAGTAGAGGAAATGGAGCGCCGTTATGAACTGTTTGCACATGCGGGCGTACGTGATATTACAAAATACAACGAACGTGTAAAAGAACACCATGAAAAAAGCGGGGAGCTGCCATATCTAGTTATTATTATTGATGAACTTGCCGACTTAATGATGGTATCTCCGGGGGAAGTAGAGGAAGCTATTTGCCGTATTGCGCAAAAGGCAAGAGCGTGTGGCATTCACTTATTGCTTGCAACGCAGCGTCCTTCCGTAGATGTTATTACAGGCTTAATTAAAGCGAATGTGCCAACGCGTATCGCATTTTCTGTTTCTTCGCAAGTTGATTCACGTACAATTATCGACACAGGAGGAGCAGAAAAGCTATTAGGTAAAGGTGATATGCTGCTTCTTGAAAACGGATCTTCTAAAAGCGTTCGAATTCAAGGGAACTTTGTTTCAGATGAAGAAATTGATCGCGTTGTAGATCATGTCAAAAAACAAATGAAGCCAACATACTTATTTGATCAAGAAGATTTGTTGAAAAAGCAGCAAAGCTTTGCTTCGAATGAAGAAGATGAGCTTTTCTATGAAGCATGCGAGTTTGTGCTAGATCAAGGCGGTGCATCTACTTCCAGTCTGCAAAGGCGCTTCAGAATGGGGTACAATCGCGCAGCGCGCCTAATTGATATGATGGAGCAGCAAGGAATTATTTCAGAAGCAAGAGGAAGCAAGCCGAGAGATGTGCTCATTACCGAAAACGAGCTTCAGGAAATGGAAAGTCAAACAGCCACCTCTACATTTTAAGCTGTTTTTCTGCATGTAGGTTAAAAAAGGAGGCTATGCAAGATCAGCAGGATACAGCTTTATGTGAGCTAACGCTCTGTCACTGTATCCATCGCCTCTTTTTTCCTGCTTTAAGTTCGTTTATACAGAATTTGAGTAGAGATTTTGGAAGAAATACATCAGGAAAAAAAGGAAAAGGTTTGTCAGAACTAGTAAAATGATTTACTATATGTAAGGATAATGTGTGTTTTGCTTTTTTAGCATGTGATAGTTTGCTATCATTTCTCACCAGCAGAAACATATGAGCTGAAGGCGTTTAAAGAGGACAAATCAAAATAATTAGAGTACGAGTGAAGAGTAATGACAGAAGAAAATCATGAACTGATTAACTTTAATGAAATTCGTGAACAAAAGCAGCTTCAGTCTGATAATGCTATTTGCGACTTTTACAATCAATATTTCTTTTTTGTGAACCGCTATACGAATATACGAGAAAAAGTGCGGGCTTCACATCTATTTAAAGAGTTAGTAAACTTGCCTCATGAGGCGCCTCTGTCTGATTCCCATGAACAATTATTTTTTCAGTGGTTTGCATTTGAATATGTAACCATCCAGGGGAAAACCCTGCTGCAGCTTTTTTTAGCTGATCAGGCGAAGCAGAAAACAGAGTCGTTTTTGATTCAAGGAGCCTTTTTTTTGACGAGTGTACTAGAGCCAATTATTGTGTCTAAAGTACCTAATTCGTTTTTCTTAAAAGGATATACCCCATTGACAAATGAGCAGGTTATCATCAAAGATGTAAGAGGAAGATTTGCAAATTTAGAGGAACAACAAGTAATTTGGATTCGAAAAATAAAATCAATCGGATATGACGTGTTAATTGACTCTTTCTTTTTAGGACATAAACAACGCATTGAACAGTTAGTAACGCAATATAATAACAAAAAAAATGCAATGACATGGCGCTCATTTTTAAAACAGCAGGCTATATACTATGTGATGAAGCCAAAATAAAAGGCCGTTTCGCAAGGGAAGAGAGTAGAAATGGAGTCATGGAGTTATGTTATAAGAAGTGATATAATGTACGAATGTTATCGTGAAATCAGCAATCAAACGACATTTATATACGTTTGTAAGAGCAATTCTAGATAACCGTCATATACTGTCTTACAGATAGACGAATGTTGGAGGTTCTTTATATGACAGTTTACCATTTTGTAGGTATTAAAGGAACAGGAATGAGTGCGCTTGCGCAAATCCTAAACGATATGGGCTTTCAAGTTCAAGGATCGGATATTGAAAAAGAAATTTTTACGCAAAAAGCACTAGAACAGCAGGGAATTCCTGTTTTACCATTTGATAAAAATAATATTAAAGACGGCATGACTGTAATCGCAGGAAATGCTTTTCCTGATACGCATGAAGAAATTGCAGAAGCTGCTTCAAAAGAAGGAGTCACGCTTGTACGCTATCACCGTTTCTTAGGTGACTTTATGAAACAGTATACGAGTGTAGCCGTAACAGGAGCACACGGAAAAACATCCACAACGGGTATGTTAGCGCATGTGATTCAAGGAGCTGAACCTACTTCATATTTAATTGGAGACGGTACGGGTAAAGGTGTAAAAGACAGCAAGTATTTTGCGTTTGAGGCATGTGAGTATCGCCGCCACTTCTTATCTTATACGCCAGACTATGCAATTATGACGAATATTGATTTTGATCACCCTGATTATTTTGCCAATATCGATGATGTATTCAGCGCGTTCCAAGAGATGGCACTTCAAGTCAAAAAAGGAATTATTGCCTGTGGTGACGATGAACATCTGCAGCAAATTCAAGCGAAGGTACCTGTTCTTTATTACGGATTAGGCGAAGAAAATGATTTCCAAGCACGTAATATCGTAAAAAGCACAACAGGCACAACATTTGATGTGTTCGTTCGTAATACATTCCACGCATCATTTGAAATTCCAGGGTATGGCGACCATAACATCTTAAATGCACTTTCTGTTATTGCACTTTGTCATTATGAAGAAATTGATGTTTCTGTGCTGCAAGAGCGTTTTAAAACATATCAAGGTGTAAAGCGTCGTTTCAGTGAAAAGAACGTTGGCAAACAAGTGCTAATCGATGATTATGCACACCATCCAACGGAAATTAATGCAACGATTTCAGCTGCCCGTCAAAAGTATCCAAACCGTGAAGTTGTGGCTGTTTTCCAACCGCATACGTTTACGCGTACACAAACGTTCTTAGAGGACTTTGCAGCAAGCTTACAGCACGCTGATAAAGTATATCTATGTGACATTTTTGGATCAGCTCGTGAGCACCAAGGTAAATTATCAATTGAAGATTTACGAAGCAAAATCAGCGGAGCTGAATTAATTAATGAAGAAACAATTGAATCGTTAAAAGACCATAATGAAGCTGTATTAGTATTTATGGGTGCTGGAGACATTCAAAAGTTTGAAAAACTATATCAGCAGACCGTATCATAAAAAAAAGGCACTCTCCTGAGTGCCTTTTTTTATTTCAAAACTCATTTTAAATTTTCAGGATTTAACGCTTTTAATTCCTCAATGACAAATAGCCCGTCTTTACGAATCAACACGTCATCGAAATAAATCTCACCGCCGCCGTATTCTGGGCGCTGAATCATCACCATGTCCCAGTGAATATTTGACTTGTTTCCATTATACGCATCTTCGTAGCACTCGCCAGGAGTGAAGTGGAAGCTTCCGTCAATTTTTTCATCAAATAAAATGTCTTGCATTGGATGTTGAATATACGGATTTACACCAATCGCAAATTCGCCAACAAAACGAGCGCCTTCATCCGTATCAAAAATGCCGTTGATGCGTTCTGTATCATTAGCGGTTGCTTCAACAATCTTACCGTTTTTAAATGTTAAGGATACATTCTCAAACGTAAAGCCTTGATAGTTAGAAGGAGTGTTGTAAGAAATTGTTCCGTTTACAGAATCACGGACAGGAGCCGTGTATACTTCACCATCCGGAATATTCATTTCTCCGGCACATTTCACTGCAGGAATATCTTTAATAGAGAACGTTAAGTCCGTATTCTCACCTGTTAAACGCACTTTGTCCGTACGGTTCATGAGCTCAACTAAAGCATCCATCGCTTTGCTCATTTTGCCATAGTCTAAGTTACATACATCAAAGTAAAAATCTTCAAATGCTTCTGTACTCATTTTAGCAAGCTGCGCCATTGAATCGTTTGGATAGCGAAGAACGACCCATTTTGTTTTTGGAACGCGAATTTCTCTATGTACTTTTTTACCGATCGTATTCCCTTGGATTTTCATTTTATCTGCCGGAACGTCTGATTGTTCAAAAATGTTTGAACCAGAACGCAAGCCAATATAAGCATCCATTTCTTTCATCACATTTACTTCGAAGTCTGCCATCATATTGAACTGCTCTTCTTGTGCACCGTTTAAAAGAGCTCGGTCTACTGAATGATCTTTTAGCAGTACAAACGGATAGCCACCGGCCTTGTACGCTTCATCTACAAGTGCTGTCACAAGTTCGCGCTGAAGTCCAAAGTTTTCGATTAATACTTTTTCTCCTTTTTGAAGGCGAACAGAATAATTAATTAAATTTTTAGCTAATGTTGCAATTCTAGGGTCTTTCATAAATAGTGCCTCCTTAAAATAACAATGATTGGTGATTCACTTTCTATTGTACCCCACTGAGCTTATTTTGTTTGTTTTTATGCTTTAAAATCCTTTTTTTCTTTAGGAAGGGAAATAACTCATATATCGCGAAATAATGTAGCAATCTTCCCTTTTTATGAATAAAAGCAGAGAGAATATGGTAAAGTTAAAGAGTCTATAGGGAATAGAAGGTTTAATTGTTTATAAAATTGGGAAAGTAGTTATAACAAGAGATGAAAATAGGAGGTGCCTTGCACAGATGGTTATTATTCTTTATTTAAGCGCTGCTATTGTTGCCATTGCGATTTTTTACCTGGTGGTTTCCGTGTCCAAAACATTGAAATCCGTTCAGCACACATTAAATTCAGTGGCAGGTACTTTAGATGGTGTAGAAAAGCAAATGACAGGAATCACAGCTGAAACAACTGCACTTTTACATAAGACTAATCTGTTAGCTGAAGATATTCAGCGTAAATCTGAAGCGCTGAACACAGTGGTGGATTCCGTTAAAGGCGTAGGTGACTCAATCCAAGACTTAAATAAGTCTATTAAAAGCGTATCATCAAGCGTTTCAGAGAAAGTAGAAGAAAATAAAGAAACTGTTGCTCAAGTCGTTCAGTGGAGCAATGTTGCATTAGACGTATGGGAACGTATAAAATTAAGAAAACAGAAAAAAGTTGATGCAGAGCCTGTACCTGTTGAAGTAAAAGAAAAAGCGGTTCAACGCTCACGCTCATTTTCATAAGGATGAACTTTAAAGGAGGAGACGCATATGTCAAACAAACCGAATAAACCAAACAACACTTCAAATAAAGGCTTTTTAGTAGGAACAGTGATTGGAGGAGTTGTAGGAGCTGCAACGGCATTACTACTTGCTCCAAAATCAGGTAAAGAGTTCCGTTCCGATTTGAATGAGCAGGCAGCTTACGTTCGTTTAAAAACGGAGCAAGCGAAAAACAGCGCTGTTGAAAAAGGACAAGGGTTTGCTCAAACGGCAAAAGAAAAAACGGCTGGTTTATCACAAACACTGTCTGAGCAATCTTCACAAGTAGTGGACAAAGTGAAAAACTTCCGTAAAGTAGATCCTGAACACGAAGCATTACCTCCAACTAGCTTAGAAGTGCTTGCTGATGAAGTGGAGTCTCAAAGCAACGAAGACGTTCAGCAGAAGCTAACAGAAGCTCAAAAAGCATTAGATGAAGTGGAAAGCACAGTGCCACGACCATAATAAAGAATCAAAAGCGTTTACCCTATAGGGTGAACGCTTTTTTGTATGTAACTTAGGCTGGGTAAAAGCAAGTAAATGCTAGTTTTATCATAGGAACTTTAATTTAAGCAAAAAGGCTGGTGTAAAAAAATGGAACATATTTTTATAATGATATAGTCAGTAAATGAAAAGGAGAGATTATGTTTAATATAAAAAAGTCTTAGTATGACGTTTGCCTATACGGAAGAAGAGGTTGGTTCACAATCTTTGCCTTTATCAAGTTCTTTTCTTTCTATGCAGAAAAAAACTCCACTTTATAAATAAATTTATTAGCATCATACATAAAGCTGAGCACTCTTTTTGTATGGAAACGGTCAAACCATGTAAACTTAAGAGTAAGTACAGAAAGGGTGAAAAAAATGAAAAAAATTTCAACAGTTGAAGAGTTCGAACAAATTGTAAAGGAAAACAATCGCTTTTTATTTTTAAAGCACAGCACAACGTGTCCAATTAGTGCAGCTGGTCATGAGGCATTTTCAGCGTTTGCTTCTAGTCATGAAGACATTCCTTCTTATTATCTTCATGTGCAAGATTCACGAGATGTATCTAACTATATCTCTGAGACGTATGAAGTGAAGCATGAATCACCTCAAGCGCTTCTGTTTGAAGATGGAAAAGTGAAGTGGCATGCTTCTCACTGGAACATTAACGAAGACGAATTAGCGAAAAAAGTAGCTCATTAATTGAAAGAGGCTGTGACAAAAGCAGTTTAGGTGAAGGAAGATCCGAACGATTAATCGTTCGGTTTTTTTTTATATGCTGATTGCGGTTTCATCCGCTTTTTCGTACAATAGATGTAGTTTAGCACATAAAAGCAGAGAAGCCTCTTACATATATCCTCCATCATCTATCATCTTATGTAGTAACCCTGCTAAACAGATTTTTTAAAATCAGTGAAAGGGTGGACGTACATGACGAATTCAGATCTTCAGCATTTGCGATCTCAAATTGACGAAGTAAATATGAAACTGTTAAAGCTTATTAATGAGCGAGGAGAGCTTGTTCAAGAAATAGGAAAGTTAAAAGGAATGCAGTCAACCAAACGCTTTGACCCTGTTCGTGAACGAGCAATGCTTGACTCCATTTTGAGCAAAAACGAAGGACCGTTTCAAACGTCGACGCTTCAACATATTTTCAAAGAGATTTTCAAAGCTCATTTAGAGCTTCAAGAAGATGATCATCGTAAAGCACTTCTTGTATCCCGTAAAAAGAAGCCGGAAAATACAATCGTTACGGTAAAAGGAGAAACAATTGGTGACGGACTTCAGCGTTTTGTAGCAGGACCTTGTTCCGTTGAAAGCTATGAGCAAGTAGCAGCCGTAGCAAAAGCCGTGAAGCAGCAGGGCGTGCGGATGCTTAGAGGGGGAGCCTATAAGCCAAGAACATCTCCTTATGATTTTCAAGGCCTTGGCTTAGAAGGACTGCACATTTTAAAAAGAGTAGCTGACGAATATGATTTAGCCGTTATTAGTGAAATTGTCGACCCCGCTGATATTGAAACAGCTGTGGAATACGTAGATGTGATTCAAATTGGTGCTCGTAATATGCAAAATTTTGAGCTGTTAAAAGAAGCGGGTGCGGTGAAAAAGCCTGTCTTATTAAAGCGAGGCTTAGCCGCTACGATTGATGAGTTTATTAATGCTGCTGAATACATTGTGTCACAAGGAAATGATCAGCTGATTTTGTGTGAACGAGGAATTCGTACGTATGAGCGAGCAACGCGAAATACGCTGGATATTTCAGCCGTTCCCATTTTAAAACAAGAAACTCATTTACCTGTTTTAGTTGACGTGACGCATTCAACAGGAAGACGAGATTTACTTGTTCCAACGGCTAAAGCGGCTCTTGCCATTGGTGCGGATGGAATTATGGCAGAAGTTCATCCAGATCCTGCGGTAGCACTTTCTGACTCAGCTCAGCAAATGGATATTCCGCAATTTACAGAATTTATGAAGCAGCTAAAGCCTATATGTAACTTAAATTTATAAAAAAACGTAAAAATGAAAAATTCGTATACTTTTATGACAAGTTTGAGGCACTTAATGGTTTCAAGCTTGTTTGCCTTTCGTTATAATAAAGATAAGCGAAATTATCACGTATTTTGAAAACAGTCGATAACTTTTGTCAAAATAGGAAAGAATAAGTGCAAATCCAAAAAACAAGAATTTATGAAATTCTCGTGAAACTTGTCGGAAAAAGTCGGTAAATACGTTGCGATGAAGCACATAGTATCGTATAGTAGTTACAGATATTCGCTATCATTCTGTGATTGCATATGATATAAATTCGCGATTCACTTTTTTTATTTACTTACTATACACCGTCTTTTACATTGTTACATATAAACTGGTAAAATTGTCTTTGCACACGTAATAATAAGGGCATAACAGGAATGATTTAGATGCATACAGGGTATCTAAGCTGTATGTAAGAGTGAAGGAGCTAGAAATAGCCATTCTATAAAGGAAGATGGATTTATATACGTAAATACAAGAAATGAAATAAGGATAAAATAAACGAAATGTTTTTCGATAAGGAGTGTTTGTTGTGAACGTAACAATTTATGATGTAGCAAGGGAAGCAAGCGTGTCGATGGCAACGGTTTCTCGTGTGGTAAACGGAAATCCAAATGTAAAACCATCAACTAGAAAAAAAGTATTAGAAACAATTGAAAGACTAGGCTATCGTCCGAACGCAGTAGCGCGTGGATTAGCAAGTAAAAAAACAACAACAGTAGGAGTTATCATTCCTGATATTTCAAATATTTTCTATGCAGAGTTAGCGCGTGGAATCGAAGATATTGCAACAATGTACAAGTATAATATCATCTTAAGTAACTCCGATCAAAATCAAGATAAAGAACTTCACCTTTTAAATAACATGCTTGGTAAACAAGTAGACGGAATCATCTTCATGAGTGGGAATGTAACGGAAGAACACGTAGAAGAGTTAAAAAAATCACCGGTTCCAGTTGTACTTGCGGCATCAATCGAATCAACTAACCAAATCCCATCCGTCACTATTGATTATGAACAAGCAGCTTTTGATGCAGTGCAATCACTAATTGACAGCGGTCATAAAAATATTGCATTCGTTTCAGGTACGCTAGAAGAACCAATCAATCATGCAAAAAAAGTAAAAGGGTATAAACGTGCTCTTACTGAAAGCGGATTGCCTGTACGTGATTCTTATATTGTAGAAGGAGACTACACGTACGATTCTGGTATTGAAGCGGTTGAAAAACTATTAGAAGAAGCTGAAAAGCCAACTGCTATTTTCGTTGGAACAGATGAAATGGCATTAGGCGTTATTCACGGGGCACAAGATCGCGGGTTGAATGTACCAAACGATCTAGAAGTTATCGGTTTTGATAACACAAGACTTTCAACAATGGTTCGTCCTCAGTTAACATCTGTCGTACAGCCAATGTATGATATTGGTGCAGTAGCGATGCGTCTCTTAACGAAATACATGAACAAAGAAACGGTAGACAGCAGCATCGTACAGCTTCCTCACCGCATCGAGTTCAGACAATCAACAAAATAATACCTGTGAATGAATAAGAACGAATCCAAAGTTCAGACACGGGGAGATAGAATATGAAAAAAATTGATATGCTCACCCCTATAGGGATACTAATTGGTATCTCTATGGTTGTGTTTGGGGTTATTTCAAGTGGAGGAATGAGCGGTTTTTTAGCTTTTATTGATGTGCCATCGATTTTAATTGTACTGGGAGGCGTTTTTGGTACGCTGTGCGTGAGCTTTCCGTTAAAGCAATTAAAAAATATGGGAAGAGTAGGGAAACAAGCATTTCAATCGAAAGAAATAAACGTAGAAGAAATTGTAGGAACATTTGTACATTTATCGGAAAAAGCACGTCGAGAAGGACTTCTATCGTTAGAGGCAGAGCTTGAACAAATCGATGATTCATTTGTGAAAAAAGGTATTTTGCTAGCCATTGATGGAGTAGAACCGGAAATGATTCGAGAGCTGCTTGAAGCAGAAATAGCTGCAGTAGAAGAAAGACATACGAGAGGTCGAAGTATGTTTGAAAAAGCAGGAGATTATGCCCCTGCTTGGGGAATGATTGGGACGCTCGTTGGACTAGTGCTAATGCTAAAAAGCCTTAATACCCCTTCATCGCTTGGCCCTAACATGGCAATTGCTCTTTTAACGACTTTCTACGGGGCGCTGCTTTCAAACTTGTTTTTTCAGCCAATTGCAGCTAAATTAGCTGGTAAAACGGAGCATGAGCTTTTTGTTAAAGAAGTAATTATCGAAGGTGTTATTGGTTTGCAGGCGGGGCAAAATTCTCGCTTTGTGCAAGCAAAGTTAAAAGTATTTGCCCCTGTTGAAAAACGAAAGCTTGAAGAAAAGAGAGAGCACGTTCGTGAAGCGTAGAAGAAAAAGGTATTCGGCGCAGTCGCCAAAATGGATGGTAACATTTGCTGATCTGGTGACGTTAATATTAGTTTTTTTTATTTTATTATTTTCAATGTCTAGCGTTGATAATCAAAAGTTTCAAACCGTTGTCAATTCGCTTACAAGCGGTGGCTCATTAGCTTCTGTGGAAAAGAGCCAGCAGTCTCAAAAGCTGGATAACATTTTAGCGAAAGTGCAGGGCTACCTGAAGGAAAATAAGCTTCAGCATGTCATTACTGCTAAGCGAGATGAACGCGGAGTGGTGCTTATTTTACAAGAACAGGTGCTGTTTGAAACAGGACAAGCAGACATTTTGAAAAAAGGTACTCCTTTTCTAGATGAATTAGGAAGGTTATTCAGTACTATTCCAAATGATATTAAAGTAGAAGGTCATACCGACAATCGACCCATTCATACCTATCGTTATCCATCTAATTGGGAACTATCGGCAGCGCGTGCTAGCGGTGTCATACGTTATTTAACGAACCATTTTTCTCTTTCTGCTAACCGCTTTGAAGCACTTGGATACGGAGATACAAAGCCGCTTGTTCCGAACACGTCTAATGACAATCTGCAAAAAAATAGACGCGTCGAAATTATTATTTCAGATCCCGAAGCACAGTGAAAAAGGCCATACGCTTGTATAGCCTTTTTTTAAGAATGAGATGTATGAGAACGAATAGGATAAAGAGCGCGCTCAAGAGTTTGAGCGTTTTTTTCTGTTATTTCTGGTTTTCTTGGAATTGGCTGATAGATATTAGGTTCATCATCCCACAGCGTGCAAACGGGATGAGGCGATACTTTTGTCCATTTTTCAAGCCATGACAGAGGAAGCATGCCTTCTGCCTTTCGTTCAATCATTTCAAGCCAAATGAATGACCAAGCCCGAGGAACAACCCGCCAAATATCATAACCTCCTCCGCCAACCGCAATCCATCTTCCCTGACAGTATTCATGAGCAATTTCATGAGCAATTTTAGGAATTTCACGGTATATTTTCGTGGTGCCGCATAAATGAGTGAGCGGATCGTAATAATGAGAATCTGCTCCATTTTGTGTTAAGATAACATCTGGTTTAAAAAAAGCAGCTACTTCTTTTAAAGAGGTTTTATAAACGTCGAGCCAAGACTCATCTTCGGTATAAGCATCAACAGGCACATTAAATGAATAACCATAGCCTTCACTATGCCCGCGTTCGTTAACGTTTCCCGTGCCTGGAAACAAGTAGCGTCCCGTTTCATGAATGGAAAGAGTACAAACGGAAGGGTCGTCATAAAATGTCCATTGAACACCGTCACCGTGGTGAGCATCTGTATCGACATAGAGAACGCGCGCGTTGTACTTTTGCTGCATATATTTGATGGCTACCGCGCTATCGTTATAAATACAGAAGCCTGAAGCTTTCCCTCGAAAGCCGTGGTGCAATCCTCCTCCTAAATTCAGAGCATGCTTAGCTTTTCCAGTCATCACATAATCTACAGCAGTAAGTGTACCCCCAACTAAAAATGCACTGGCTTCATGCATGTTGGGAAACATAGGTGTGTCTTCTGTTCCAAGACCAAAATCTGCTGCTTTTTCAACAGAAAGCTCCCCGCTTCCTGCTAATTTTACCGCTTGAATATAGCTAGTATCATGGACAAGCTGAAGTTCTTCATCAGATGCCATCCGCGGTAATACAATATCTTGATTGGTTAAAGCGCCAAATTCCCGTAACAGTTCATATGTTAGTTGAACACGAAGCTGGTTAAACGGATGATTATTGCTGAATTTGTACGAAAGAATATCATCTGAATAAATAAATACAGCATTACTAGTCATTACGTCATCTCCGGTAATTTAGGCCATAGCACCTCATAGCCGTTTTCTTTTAATGTATTTATACTAATCAATGGATTGATAGCTTGAATGCGAAGTACAAGGATTTTATATCGTTCATCTACATCAGGGTAGACAAGTACGCTTAAGATGTTTGTTCTCTTTGAACCAAAGAGGGATGTAACTTCAGCGAGCACGCCAGCCTTATTTTCTACTTTTATTTCAATTTGTGAACCTGGTTTATTGGTGCCGGTAAGCTGAATAAACGTATGTAATAGATCTCTTTCGGTAACAACGCCTACTAACCGCTTGTTTTTTGTGACGGGAATACAACCGATTTGATGTTCATAAAAAATACTTGCAATTTCTTCAACAAAATCAAGAGGGTGAGCTGTAATGACTTCTGTTTGCATAATTATCCGCACGGGTTCGGATAGAAGAACAGATGTATAAGTATTATCTAAAATAGATGGACTTGCATCTCTTACGTCTCGGTCAGAAATGATGCCAACTACATGATGAAGATCATTAACGATAGGAATATGTCTAATCTTATGTGTATCTAAAAGTTTTATAGCTTCAGCAATCGTATGGTCGGGGGTTAAGGTAACGAGATCGGTTTTCATCATTTCTTCAACAATCATCAGACACGGCTCCTTTTCTTAAAGATCAGCTTAATACATAAAGCGATTTCGAAAGCGCAGGCTATCAAATTCTTGCATGCTTTCTTGAGAGACTCTGCTCCCGATTCTTACCATCAAACAATTAGCAGGGTGGGAGCTAATTTCCGGATCATCTGTAGCAAACCACGTCAGTCCGCCTTTATTCATCATTTTCTCCATAATTTTGCGATAATCCCACACATTTAGCCCTGTTCCTTTTAAATCCCAATGCCAGTAGTATTCTGTCGTAATGACAATATAATCTTCCATTGCATCATCCATCATAGATACGATAAGCAGGTTTTTACCAACAGCGTAGCTGCGAAATGGAGCAGCTACCTCTATAGCTCCTAATTCGATTAAATTCTCCATATTTCCTTCCGACCATCGTTCTAGAGGATCGGGATATAAGAAGGTTACGTAACCAATGATTGTATGATGATAGCGAGCAATAATGATTCTACCTTCAGGCAAGTTGGCAATCTCGATCAATGCTTCTTTTTGCTGTTCAGGTGGACGAAAGGCCGTTAGTTGCTCATGAAAATCAAGTTGTTGCAAGGTCTGTGAGGAGACAGGTCCTTCAATAACAATTGTTCCAACAGCTGTTTTTAGTTCTTTCATATTGTACGTTTGGGAATGTTTCACATGAATCACCACCTTCAAGCAGTCTTATCTGTATTATAATACAAAAAAAACGCTGGATTAAAGCGTTTTCAAAAAATTAAATAAAAGAAAAGGAGTTTTTTTAAAAACATAGAATAGAAAATTATAAAGAGATTCTTGTTAATTCGACACTTATATAACAAAGGTTGTCATATAACAAGGGAGACTATTATCCTAATTCCGACAAATAATTTTTATAAAATTGTGAAAAGTCTATTTTTGTTATATAATAGGTTTGTAAATTTTATACATAAGGGGGAGTTTGTGATGAAGGTGGAAGCGCTTCCTGTAATTGAAGGGGTATACAACTTACAGGACTACGATAAAACGTATCAAACCTTTGACTGGTCACAAGTGGAGAAGGAATTTTCATGGCATGAAACAGGTAAATTAAATGCAGCTTATGAAGCAATTGATAAGCACGCAAACTCTACGCGTAAAAATAAAGTTGCGCTTTATTATCGAGATGCGCAGCGCAATGAAAAATATACATTCAAAGAAATGAAAGAATGGTCAAACAAAGCCGCAAACGTGCTAAAACAAGCAGACGTAGAGAAGGGAGATCGCGTGTTTATCTTTATGCCTCGCTCTCCGGAACTTTATTTTGCATTGTTAGGCGCGGTAAAGCTTGGCGCTATTGTTGGGCCTTTGTTTGAAGCGTTCATGGAAGGTGCAGTAAAAGATCGTTTGCAAGACAGTGATGCAAAAGTGTTAATTACAACGCCTGAATTGCTGAGCCGCGTTCCTGTGAAAGATTTGCCAGCTTTAAAACACATTTTCCTTGTAGGGGAAAATGTAGAAGAAGAAGGCATTCAACTAGATTTTCTGAAGCGACTAGAAGCGGCGAATAAAGAGGTGGAGATTGAGTGGGTAGATAGAACAGATGGCATGCTGCTTCATTATACATCAGGTTCAACTGGAAAACCAAAAGGGGTGCTTCACGTTCATAATGCAATGCTTCAGCATTATCAAACTGCTAAGTGGGTGCTCGACTTAAAAGATGACGATGTGTATTGGTGTACAGCAGATCCGGGTTGGGTAACGGGAACTTCCTACGGAATTTTTGGTCCTTGGCTTGCTGGAGCAACAAATGTGATTATAGGGGGACGCTTTAGTCCAGATGCATGGTATCAAGCACTTGAAGATTTTGGCGTAACGGTGTGGTACAGTGCACCTACAGCATTTCGTATGCTAATGGGTGCTGGCGATGACTTAGTTAAACGCTATGATTTAAGCAACCTCAGACATGTATTAAGCGTGGGAGAACCATTAAATCCTGAAGTGGTACGCTGGGGAATGAAGGTTTTCCAAAAACGTATTCATGACACGTGGTGGATGACTGAAACTGGCGGTCAGACGATTTGTAATTATCCGTCTATGAAAATTAAACCAGGATCTATGGGAAAACCTATTCCGGGTGTACAAGCAGCAATCGTTGACGATCAAGGACAAGAGCTTCCACCTTATCGAATGGGGAACTTAGCAATTAAAAAAGGCTGGCCATCTATGATGCATGCAATTTGGAACAACAAAGAAAAGTATGAGTCATATTTTATGCCAGGTGATTGGTACGTATCAGGTGATTCGGCGTATATGGATGAAGACGGTTATTTTTGGTTCCAAGGCCGAATCGATGACGTTATTATGACGGCAGGAGAACGTGTGGGTCCATTTGAAGTAGAAAGTAAGCTTGTTGAACACCCAGCTGTAGCAGAAGCGGGTGTCATTGGTAAGCCTGATCCTGTGCGCGGGGAAATTATTAAAGCATTTATCGCACTTAGAGATGGGTATGAATCTTCAGATGAACTGATTGAAGATATTCGTCAATTTGTGAAAAAAGGGTTAGCTGCTCATGCAGCTCCGCGTGAAATCGAGTTTAAAGATAAGCTGCCTAAAACACGAAGTGGTAAAATTATGCGCCGCGTTTTAAAAGCATGGGAATTAGATTTGCCAACGGGCGATTTGTCAACGATGGAAGACTAAGGAGTAAACGTTTCAATCTTTGTAGGGAAAATAAATGATTTTTATAAAGTTCAAACAGCCAGCTGTTTGAACTTTTTTTTGGACTTGAATTTTAAAATGAAATCATTCATAATTGTGGGGTGTAAACTTTTAAATAAAATAAACTGCAGTGATAGGAAGAAGTAATACTTGTCTCCCTGTTTAAGAGAGCTGATGGTTGCTGAAAATCAGTACATAGACAAATATGAAATACGTCCTTGAGCATCTTTTGTGAACTTACAGTAGCAAAAGACGGGTAGACCGTTACATCATTTAAGTGGGAAATAATTTATTTCCAAATAGGGTGGTACCGCGATATTTTCGTCCCTTCTTTTTTAAGAAGGGGCGTTTTTTATGTTGTTCAACAAATTGTAACGAGCAATTAGATAAAGGAGAGAATATAACATGGATATTTTACAAGATCTTGAGTTTCGAGGGCTCATTAACCAACAAACGGATGAAAAAGGTTTAAGTGAACTTTTGAGTAAAGAGTCTGTTCGTTTGTACTGCGGATTTGATCCGACAGCCGACAGTCTTCACATCGGCCACATGCTTCCTGTTTTAATTTTGCGTCGCTTTCAACAAGCTGGACACCAACCGATTGCATTAGTTGGTGGAGGTACGGGTCTTATTGGAGATCCAAGCGGTAAAAAAGCAGAGCGTACGTTAAATGAAAAAGAAACGGTTGCCATGTTTAGTGAGCGTATAAAAGGTCAGCTTTCACGTTTCTTAGATTTTGAAGAAGGTGAAAATGCAGCAGTTATTGCGAATAACTATGACTGGATTGGCACGTTGGATGTTATTACATTCCTACGAGATATCGGTAAAAACTTTGGTATTAACTATATGATGGCAAAGGATTCTGTTCAATCTCGTATCGAATCAGGCATCTCATTTACGGAATTCAGCTACATGATTTTACAATCATATGATTTCTTAAACTTATACCAAACGTATAACTGTAAGCTTCAAATTGGCGGCAGCGACCAATGGGGAAATATTACAGCTGGCTTAGAATTAATTCGTAAATCAGAAGAAGATGCAAAAGCATTTGGATTAACAGTTCCTCTGGTAACAAAAGCAGACGGTACGAAGTTCGGTAAAACAGAAGGCGGAGCAATTTGGTTAGACGCTGAAAAAACAAGTCCGTATGAATTCTACCAGTTCTGGATTAATACAGATGATCGTGATGTTATAAAATATTTAAAATACTTTACATTCTTATCACACGAAGAAATTAATGAATTAGCAGCGTCTGCAAAAGAAGCTCCTGAAAAACGCGAAGCACAAAAAGCACTAGCGGCAGCGATGACTACACTTGTACACGGTGAAGAAGCTCTTGAGCAAGCCATTCGTATTTCGCAAGCTTTATTTAGCGGAAGTATTTCAGAGTTAACAGCAGAAGAAATTAAGCAAGGATTCAAGGATGTTCCTTCTTACACGCATACAGGTGAAGATATTGGTTTAATCGATTTACTTGTAGAAAGTAAAATCTCTCCTTCTAAACGTCAAGCACGTGAAGATATTTCAAACGGTGCGATTTACTTAAACGGTGAGCGTGAGCAAGATTTGCAAAAAACAGTAGGTGCAGAAGACCGTATTGAAGGTCAATTCACAGTAATTCGTCGAGGCAAGAAAAAATATACGCTTATTCAATACGCATAAAAAAAGGCCGAAAGGCCTTTTTTTTATATAAAGACAGTAAAAAAGCCGCCCCATAAGGAACGGCTTTTTACTATTAACGAGAGTAGAACTCTACGATTAGTGCTTCGTTGATTTCAGCAGATAATTCAGAACGCTCAGGTAAGCGAGTGAATGTACCTTCTAATTTCTCAGCGTCTACTGTTAAGTAGTCTGGTACGAAGTTGTTAACTTCAAGCGCTTCTTTCACGATTGAAAGGTTGCGAGATTTTTCGCGAACACCGATCACTTGACCAGGTTGTACACGGTAAGATGGGATGTCAACGCGTTTACCGTCAACTAAAACGTGACCGTGGTTAACTAATTGACGAGCTTGACGACGAGTGCGTGCAAGACCCATACGGTATACTAAGTTATCAAGACGAGCTTCTAAAAGAATCATGAAGTTCTCACCGTGCTTACCAGTTAATTTACCAGCAGCAACGAATAAGTTACGGAATTGACGCTCAGTTACACCATACATGTGGCGTAATTTTTGCTTTTCTTGTAATTGTAAACCGTACTCAGAAATTTTCTTACGTTGACCTGGGCCGTGTGGACCTGGAGCGTAAGGGCGTTTTTCTAATTCTTTACCTGTACCACTTAGAGAAAGACCTAAGCGACGAGAGATTTTCCAACTTGGACCTGTATAACGAGCCATGATGACTCCTCCTTGTTTGTGTTTTTATTTTATGCAAAACAAAAACAGACACATTCTAGCGATATGCTCATTTTGTTTTCATGTACCATCGCTCTAGCAGCAGAGAGTTACACGATACACCATCTTGTTAAAAGAATTGCTACTTCTGTAAAACAACCTTTTAATGAGGAACAAAATGAAAAAACATAAAGAAGATTGTATAAGCTGCAATATTTCACACAACGAGTATTATAGGTGTTTCCTCGTATAAAGTCAAGGGAGATTGAAGATTAAAAGAATGTAAAAGAAAGGATATATTCATCTGAAGTATGAAAGGAGAAGAAAGAACGTAAGAAAACGGTGGTGATGGGCTAATCAAACGTTTGTTTAATAAGCAAAAACCGCTGATTCGCAGCGGTTTTTTTGCTTATTCATATTCAAAGAAAAGAAGTAAGTTCTTTGACGAATTCTTCAAGATACTGTTGATCGATTTCATCAAAGCGATTTTTGATTGGACTGTCGATATCAAGAACACCTAAAAGCTGACCGTCTTTTACAATTGGTACAACGATTTCAGATTGAGAAGCAGCGTCACATGCAATGTGGCCAGGGAAGGCGTGAACATCTTCGATTCGCTCTGTTTTTTGATTTTGAGCTGCTGTACCGCATACGCCTTTTCCAAGTGGAATACGAACGCAAGCCGGCAGTCCCTGGAAAGGTCCAAGCACTAACTCTCCGTCTTCCATTAAATAAAAACCTACCCAGTTTACTTCATTTAAAAATTGATTTAGCAAAGCGGAAGCATTTGCTAGATTAGCAATCGTATTGCTTTCTCCTTCTAATAAGGCGCGTAATTGCTTAATTACTAATTCATAATCTTTTTGTTTTGAGCCGCTGTAGTTTTCGACATTAAACAATGTATTCTCCTCCATTCAACATAAGATTTAATGAATTTTTATCAGGAAACGTCAGTTTTAACGCTACTTTGTCGATAAAAGATTACAGGAACTAAAAAGCCTATCACGAATTATGTAGAGAGGCTACTAAAATCCTTTTTAAATACTGTAACGATTTCTACACAATTTTGCAATCATATATGTTTTGTAAAAATAAATCGAAATGAGGTGTAGATAGATGGCTGTACAGTCAAAAACGAAAGAGAAAATTATTGATGCGGCTGTTTCTCTTTTTAACGTAAAAGGTTTTGATGGTACGTCGGTACGCGAGATTGCAGGAAAAGCGAAAGTGAACGTAGCGAATATTTCATATTATTTTCATAGCAAAGAAGGATTACTTGAAAGTTTAGTGATTTCTTATTTTGAAGGTTATATTGGGGTGCTGGAGCAAGCGTTCCAAGAAATGAAAAAGCTGTCTTCAACAGAAAGTATGATCGTGATGATTCGAGCTATCTTACATTATCAGCACGAAAATAGGCATATTGCCCGGCTCGTATATAGAGAAATCTCTCTTGACACGATTTTAATTCGAGAAGTTATGACTACGTATTTAACCAAGGAAAAATACTACTTAAAAACAATCCTTGAAAGAGGGATGAAAGAAAAGGAGTTTCGAAAGCTGCACGTTTCCTTTACAATTATTGAACTTAAGGGCATGCTCTCTATGCCTTATCTTCATCCTCAGTATCTAAGTGAAGTTCTTCATATATTGCCTCACGAACCGTATTTTGTTCAGCAATATGCGATTGAGCTTGAGCAATGGGTGCACACAACGGTATGTTTGCCATATGAGCGGACAAACAAACTGCGCGTTCAATTATCCTAAATGGAGCTCTCCATAGCCTTGGCCTAAATCCTTCGCACAGTGGGCGTCTGACCCATATACGAGAGGGATTTTTTTCTGTTGGGCTGCTTTTACGACAAAGGGAGCTGGATACGCTTCCTTGCACAAAGGTTTAAACAATCCTGCACCATTATAATCTAACGCCAGATCTTTCATTTTTATTTCATCGAGTATTGATAAAATAATAGGGGAAAGTGTGTCTTCATATGGAAAGCGACTTTGAAATTTATGTACGAGTGTCATATGACCAATGCGCTTAGGCTTATAAACGCCTAAACTGGCCTGTACAGAGCGTAATACCGTGTTGTAATACTTATCATATACTTTGCTTACGCTGCCAAACTTCTGTACAATATGTGCAAATACGTCAGCGCTAAAATCTAGGCAGTCATATCCTTCTTCGTGCTTTAAGAAGTGAACAGAAAGGATGCTGTCATCGAGATAAGGACCATATTCGTTTAAGAAATCGGTTGTTTCGTGTTCAAATCCTTCAATAAAGTCAACTTCCAATCCGATATTAATACGAATATCGCGCTCAAACTCTTTTTTTACTTGCTGTACGTTTTGAATGTAGCGATCAAGTTTGTCAGGAGCCATTCCGCTGTCTCGATCAGGCGTCGGATCAATGAAGCTTTTTGGTAATGGAGCATGCTCTGTAAACGAAATCTCGCCAAAGTTCAGGGAAATCGCCTGTTCAACATATTGTTGCAATGAATCAGGCGAACCGTGTGGGCAAAATGGAGTATGAATATGTTTGTCAACTTTCATAAAAAATGCCTCCTTTTTTCTTCTTTTTCCATTGTAACGACACAAAGTGACTCCATGCCAATATTTTGTATAAAAAAATTTAATTTTTTGCTCAAAAGTTGGACTTTACATGGTATCATAAAAACATTGACGCAAAAAAATTTAAAGGATTAAATTCACCCTTTTTATAAATAAGAAACTTGTCATGTAGAACGCACTGTAAGGGGGCTTAGTATGGAATTCATTATAGCACTAATCATACTCATTATCGGATTAGTTGTGTACGGAATGTTTTCACGTAAAAAGATTTATCAAGAAATTGATCGCCTGGAAACGATCAAAGTCGAATTAGCAAATACGCCAGTTGCAGAGGAAATTTCAAAAGTAAAAGAATTGAACATGACAGGTCAAACTGAAGAGCTATTTGAACGTTGGCGTGAGCAGTGGGATGAAATTATATCAACTAATCTCCCGAAAATTGATAAAGAACTGTTTGAAACGGAAGAAGCAGCAGATAAATACCGATTTAAAAAAGCGAAGCAGTTATCTATACATATTGATCAAGCCTTAGAACAAACCAAGATAGATATTGAAAACATACTTACTGAACTTCAAAATTTAATTGGTAGCGAACAAGATAATCGATATGATATTGAGGAATTAAATCAGCTTCACCGCCATGTGAAAAAAAAATTGCTCGCACATCGGTATTCCTATGGAAATGCTGAAAAAACGTTAGAATACGCAATTAATACATCTAAAGAGCAGTTTAAAAAATACGAGGAAGAGACGATTAACGGAAACTATCTTCAAGCACGTGAGATTGTTCTTCAATTAAAAACTGATTTAACAGCTATTGATTCGTATTTAGAACAAATTCCAAAAGTGTTAGTTGAGTGTCAGACCACTCTTCCTGTTCAGTTCAATGAACTGCTTGACGGGTTCCGCGAAATGAGTGAGCAGGGATATGTGTTAGATCATCTGCAAGTAGAAGAAACGGTAGAGCTTTTAAAACAAGAAACTGCTGAAATTATTGCAGATATTGAAGAATTATATGTGGAAGAAGCGATTACAAAACTAGATGATGTTAATGAACGCTTAGAGCAGTTATATGACTCACTTGAGCATGAGGTTTTCTCCTATCATAAAATGAACCGTGAATCTCATACGGTATCTAACTTCCTTCGTATGCTTCAAGAACGAAACCGTGAACTTCGTGAAGAAACGCTATTTGTACAGCAAAGCTATCATTTTAAAGAGCGCGATTTAGACGTATATTATAAAATGGACCGCGAACTAAAACGATTAACTAACTTGTACTATAATATTTCGGACAAGGTAGCGGAGCATAATTTAGCCTACAGTGTGATCCAAGAAGAACTCGAAGACGTTTCCAAACAGCTTAACCAATTAAAAGAATCTCAGGAATCCTATAGCGATATGCTACAAGCTCTTCGCAAAGATGAGCTCTCAGCTAAGGACAAAATAGAAGAACTGAAATCTCAGTTGATTGAAGCACGACGCCTTATTCAAAAAAGCAACCTTCCCGGTGTTCCTGAAGAATATAAAGTTCAGCTTGAAAAAACGGTTCATATCTTAAATGAAGTAACCGCTAAGCTGAAAGAAAAACCGCTTAATATTCAAGCTGTTCAATCTTTACTTGAAGATGCTGTTGGTTTTGTTCAGGATACATTTGATGAAACAGAGGCAATGTTAGAAGAAGCGCGACTCGTTGAAAGAGTGATTCAATACGGTAACCGTTATAGAAGTACTCATCACTCGATTGCACAGTCTTTAGAAGAAGCAGAAGAAGCATTTCGTCATTATGAATATAAAGAAGCATTAAAACAGGCATCTGCAGCTATTGAGCAAGTGGACCCTGGTGCGCTTGATCGTATACAGCGTATTGTATCTTCACAGAGTTAAAAAGCTCGTGTCCAAAGGACACGAGCTTTTTTTTGACGCTTTTCTTTTCTATCTGTTTGATGATAACCTTCTGAAACACTAATAATATAGCCTACGAACGTGCCAGCAACTGTTGGGAAGGACCAGTCAACACCTTGGTTATAAAGTGGTAAATAGTTTTTGAAAAGATGGTCTATACTTGTTATGATTACTAAGGCAAAGCCTAATTTAAAAAAGTACCAAGGTGTGGTATGATAATACGTTGTTCCGAAAAAATGAAGAAGGGGGCGCGCATCCTTGATTTATTTAGATAATAGCGCTACAACAAAACCCTATAATGAAGTCATACAATCTTTTACGAAAGTAGCTACAACTTATTATGGCAATCCATCGTCCCTCCATCAATTTGGCGTGCAAGCGGAGAATTTGTTGAGCCGTTCACGTGAGCAAGTAGCAGAATTGCTGCACGTATCGTCAAATGAAATTATCTTTACATCAGGAGGAACAGAAGGGAATAATTTGGCTATTAAAGGCGTAGCGATGCAATATAAAAGCCGAGGTCAGCATATCATTACGACAAATATTGAACATGATTCCGTTCATGAACCATTTAAGCAGTTAGAAGCACTAGGATTTAACGTTACGTATGTTCCAGTAGATTCAAGTGGATTTGTTTCACCTGAGGCTATTGAGTCAGCTATTACGGATGAAACCATCTTAGTATCGGTTATGCATGTAAATAATGAAATTGGCACCATTCAGCCAATTGAAAAAATTGGACAAATGCTGATGAACTATTCGAAGGTGCTTTTTCATGTCGATCATGTGCAAGGGGTTGGAAAAGTTCCGCTTTCTTTAGCGGATCACAAAATTGATTTATGCACATTATCAGGACACAAAATTCATGGCTTAAAAGGGACGGGAATTTTATATAAGCGAAATGGAGTTCAGCTTCATCCCTTACTTAGCGGAGGCTCTCAGGAAATGCAGCATCGATCAGGCACGGAAAATGTGCCAGGAATTGTGGCATTTGCTAAAGCACTTCGTTTAACACTTGAACATGCAGCTCAGAATCAGCAAAAAATGCAGAAAATAAAAGCAGAACTGATAGACAAACTTTCTGCTCACGAAAGAATCACGATTAATACGCCGAATGAGCATTCGGCACCCCATATTATAAATTTTACAGCACAAGGTATTAAAGGTGAGGTTTTTGTTCACGCTCTTGAGGAAAAAGGAGTGTTTGTATCCACTACATCTGCTTGCTCATCAAAGCGAAAAAAGCCAAGTAAAACGCTTTTAGCCATCGGTAAAAATTATGAAGAAGCAGATCAGTCCATTCGTTTGAGCTTGTCCGGCTTAAATGATTATAATGAAGTAACGCCCATTGTAAATGCTATTTTCACAGTAATTGAAGATCTAAAGAAAGTAATGAGGTAAATGATCATGATATATAACCATATTTTAATTCGGTACGGAGAAATCTCAACTAAAGGACAAAACAGAAAGAAATTTGTTGCACAGTTAAGAAAAAACATTGTAACGGCTCTTAGTGCATTCAAAAACATTCACGTAAAATACACGAGAGACCGCATGTATATTCACTTAAACGGTGAAAATCACGAGCCTATTATTGAACGTCTTCAGCAAATCTTCGGTATTCAAAGCTTTAGTTTAGCATTAAAAGTTGAAAATGAGCTTGAAGCGATTCAAGAAGCAGCTTTAGAAGCAATGAAAGAATTTGATATAGCAGGAAAAACATTTAAAGTATCTACTCGGAGAGCGTACAAACAATTTCCTCTTGATACAAACGAATTGAATTATGCAGTAGGAAGTCATGTTCTTCGAAATACAGAGCATCTACAAGTAAACGTAAAAGAACCGAGCGTAAATGTACGAGTAGAAGTGAGAAGTGAAGCAACGTATATTACATGTTTTGATTATCGCGGAGCAGGAGGTCTTCCAGTTGGTACGAGTGGAAAAGCAATGCTGATGCTTTCTGGAGGGATCGACAGTCCGGTTGCAGGATACTTAGCAATGAAGCGAGGCTTGGAAATAGAAGCGGTTCATTTTTATAGCCCGCCTTTTACGAGTGAACGTTCTAAGCAAAAAGTAATTGATTTAACGCAAAAATTAACGGCTTATCACGAAAAAGTAAAGCTTCACATTGTACCGTTTACAGCTGTACAGCAAGCGATTCAAAAACAAATTCCAGAGAATTATACAATGACCTCTACACGCCGTATGATGCTTCGAATTACGGACCTTATTCGTGAAAAAAATGAATCGTTAGCTATCGTAACTGGCGACAGCTTAGGACAAGTAGCTAGTCAAACGGTTGAGAGCATGTATGCGATTAATGAAGTGACGAATACGCCAATTTTGCGTCCGCTTGTGACAATGGATAAAACGGAGATTGTAGAAATTGCCCGTAAAATTGATACACATGAAATTTCGAATCGTCCGTATGAAGACTGCTGTACAATTTTTACGCCAAGCTCACCAAAAACTAAGCCAAAGCGTGAAAAAATAAATCGATACGAACAATTTTATGATTTTGAAACATTAATTCAAGAAGCGGTAAATAATGTAGAAACGCTTGAGATGACAGCTTCTTCGGCTGCAAATACCGCAGACAATGTAGAAGATTTGTTTTAAAAGAAAAATTTCATAAAATTACCAAAAAAATAATGTATGATGCCATGTGTTTTGACACAATCTATATTCAACAAGGAGGTGAAAACACATGGCAAACACAAACAAATTAGTAGCTCCTGGTTCAGCAGCTGCTATCGACCAAATGAAATACGAAATCGCTTCTGAATTCGGTGTAAACCTTGGACCAGAAGCAACAGCTCGCGCTAACGGATCTGTTGGTGGAGAAATCACTAAACGCTTAGTTCAAATGGCTGAGCAACAACTTGGTGGTAAATAAGTCATATTAATTAAATAATGATGGCTAAAAAGAGTGGGGGAAACCCCACTCTTTTGTCTTGTTTGTTTTGTCACGTATAATAGAGACAAGATCAAGCTTTATAAAGTAAAGGAGATGTTGGCGATGGGGACTTTATTTTACGGCGGCAAAATATATACGATGCTAAAAAAAGATGAGTATGTAGAAAGCGTATATGTTGAGAAAGGATTCATTGAAGATATAGGTGCAGAAGAAGATTTAAGAATCAAATGGGATGCTGTGATTGACAAAGAAGTACCCCTCAAAGGATATCCAATGTATCCGGGCTTTGTAGATAGCCATCTTCACTTAATTGGTCACGGTGAAAAGCTCCTTAGGCTTGATTTGTCTCAAGCTACTTCCAAGGAAGACGTGCTGATGCGCGTTCGGCAAAAAGTAGAGAGTACACCAAAAGGACAATGGGTAATTGGAGAAGGGTGGGATGAAAATCAGTGGGAAGATTCCTCTTTGATTCAGTATCAAGATCTTGATCAGCTTTCAACTGAACATCCTATTATGTTGAAGCGAGTCTGTCGTCACGGATTAGTAGTAAACGGGACTGCTCTTAAAATAGCGAGGATTACAGCTGAAACACGTGATCCGGAAGGAGGGATTATCCAGAGGGATGAAGCTGGAAATCCTACCGGTTTTTTGGCCGATCAAGCGCAAGAATTAGTAACGGCTCATATTCCTCAAGTATCAGAAGCCTACATTCGACAAGCGCTCTCAGTAGCGATTAAAGATTGTGTTCAGCACGGATTAACGGGTGGACATACGGAAGATTTAAATTATTATGGAGGCTTTTTGCGTACATATCAAGCATTTCAAGACGTTATTCATAAAGAAAAGCAGCTGTTTCGTGCTCATTTACTTGTTCATCATGAAGTTGTAGATGATATGTATACATACTGTGAAGAAAAGAAAGACACATCCGATTTTATTGAAATAGGACCAATGAAGATTTTTGCTGATGGTTCGCTCGGCAGTCAATCTGCGCTTTTAAGCTTTCCTTATAAAAGCGACCCTTCTACAAGAGGTGTAGCTATTCAATCACTAGATGAATTAAAGCAGCTAGTGAGGAAAGCGAGAGAATTGGGCATGACCGTTGCAATTCATGCGATTGGGGATTTAGCGTTTCAATATGTAGTGGAAAGCATCGAACAATATCCTCCTCAAACAGGGCAAAGAGATCGTATCATCCATGCGCAAATTCTACGAAAAGATTTAGTTGATCGTGTAAAAAAGCTCCCTGTTGTGCTGGATATTCAGCCTCGGTTTTTAGCCAGTGATTTTCCATGGGTCATTGAAAAAATTGGAGAAGAGCATTTGGACTATTGCTATGCGTGGAAAACGTTATTGGACGAGGGCGTTATGTGTGCAGGAGGATCAGATGCGCCTATTGAACCTATCAATCCAATGTTAACGATTCATGCAGCGGTTTCCAGGAAAACTTCTCCGAACAGCTCGGTCGTTTACATACCGTCTGAGCGACTGACTGTATTTGAAGCTGTTCAGCTGTTTACGTTAGGAAGCGCGCAGGCCATTCATCAAGAGCATAAAAAAGGATATGTTCAAAAGGGCTATGTAGCTGATTTTACCGTATTAGAAAGAGATCTGTTTGAGATACCTGCAGATGATATTCCAGGGGTACAGGTGCAGATGACTGCTATTAATGGAGAAATTGTATATCAAAAATAAAAAGCGCCCTTGGGCGCTTTTTATTATAGAAATGTACGCTTAACTCGTTGCCAGAAAGAGTTATCTTTCAGCTTAACCGTTTTAATTTGACGGTCGCTTAAACGAATTTGAATTTGATCAACTTGACGTGCATTTAATGCTTCATTATCAATTCCAATAATTGGATTATGGTTGTTGTCATTGGATAATTTTAAAGTGAGCGTATGCTCAGCGCTTAGGATGAATGAAGACCCTAACGTACGATAGTTATTGTTATTTAATGATGCCAATTCGCTGACTTGCATGCAAGGGATTAATGGATCAACTACGGCTCCACTTACTGATTTGTTATAAGCCGTACTGCCTGTTGGTGTTGAAATAATCATCCCATCCCCACGGAATGTTTCAAAGTGATTTTCGTTAATAAAAACGTCTAGACTGAATGTTTTTATAACACCTGATCGAATGGAACATTCATTTAAGCAATAAAAAGAAGTTCCTTGATCAATTTGAGTTTGTAAAACGGGAAAGCGACGTACTTCTATATTTTCTGTCGTAATAGCTTCAATCATTTTATCCGTTTCATCAATATGAAAATCGCAGTAAAAGCTTAGTTGGTCTGAAGTTGTGACGCCAGCATATAAGCAGTCATCTCGAAAGCCAGATTGACGGACAGCCTGCAAGAAAGCTCCGTCACCGCCAATACTTACAATGATGTTAGCGCTGTCGAAATTGTCTACTACATGGAAGTCATATTGTTTTGCAAGTTCAATAAGTGGACTTACGAGCGCTTTTGTTTCCTTGTTTTTTGGATGAAAGAAATAAACGTTGCGACGATTTGGCATAGATAGTTCCCCCTTGTTTGTCTGATATGTAAAATATTAGCGATAAAGTAAACTTTTTAAAAAAAGTTTGTTACAATAATTATAGCATTATTGCTTTAAGAATTAAAAGAATAATCTTTTAATTCTGACACCTAAAAAGGAGGATTTTCATGAACAAAAAAAGGTGGATTGCTCTTTTAATTGCGGCCTGCTTATTCATTTTTTCTGCGATTGTTAATATTGGTTTTTCAGTCAAAGAAGAAAAAGATGACGGTCTGGCAGGCATATTTGGAGGAGACGACAGTGAACTATCAGAAACAGTTATCGAAAAAGGGGATGCAGCTAAGAAAATTGCAGTGCTAGAGGTCAATGGAACGATTCAAGATACAGGAAGCGGTTCCTCTCCGCTTATGTCCCAAAATGGTTATAACCACCAAGCGTTTTTGAAGCAGCTAGAAGCTGCAAAAAATGATAAGACAGTTAAAGGAGTCATTATTAAGGTGAATTCACCGGGCGGCGGCGTCGTTGAAAGTGCTGAAATACATAAAAAAATTGAAGAGCTGAAGAAAGACACGAAAAAGCCAGTGTATATTTCAATGGGATCAATGGCTGCTTCAGGAGGCTATTACATTTCAACAGCTGCTACTAAAATCTATGCAATCCCTGACACTTTAACAGGTTCATTAGGTGTAATTATGCAAAGCGTTAACTACGGCAAGCTGGCTGATAAACTGGGAGTAGAATCTGTTGTTATTAAAAGCGGGGCTCATAAAGATATTATGTCTCCAACAAGAGAAATGACTGGAGAAGAAAAAGAAATTATGCAAACCCTTGTAGACAACTCGTACGATGGTTTCGTTAATGTTATCTCTGAAGGACGTCACCTGTCTAAAGAAAAAGTGCGTTCTATTGCGGATGGCCGAGTGTACGATGGACGTCAGGCTAAAGAGCTGAAGCTGATCGATCAACTAGGCTATTTTGAAGATGCGGTAAAAGGAATGGAGAAAGATTACAAGTTAAAAGGTGCACAAGTAATTCAATACAATCAAGGATTCGGACTGCCTTCTTGGCTTTCGATGAGCATGCAAAAAGTGATTGGTGGAGATGAACAAGTCACCGCAATGTTAAAAACATTTGCGCAGCCAAGCTCTCCGCGCTTGATGTATTTATATGCAGAATAGAGGTGGGAACATGGAAAATCAGTCTCATTCAACCGAATCAAACGATAATATAAAACATGAGCCAGCGGTAAGTGCTCCAATAGGTAGTGAATTTCATTATGCAGGCTTTTGGATGCGCTTTTGGGCATATCTTTTGGATCTAGCTGTGGTAGCTAGCTTGAACTCCCTTCTGATCAAGCCCATTTTCCATTTAGCAGGTATTCCTCAAGGAGATGGATTTTTTTCTCCCTATACGATTGTAACGGTGATTATCTTTTATGGTTATTTTGTATTAATGACCAAGTATTTTGGACAAACGCTTGGAAAGATGGTGTTTGGGCTTAAAGTAGTATCGCTGAAAGACTCCACTTTAACTTGGCCTGTTGTGCTGTTTCGTGAAGGAGTTGGACGTTATATTTCTAAAACAGTTTTTTTACTTGGCTATTTATTAGTTGCTTTTTTACCTAAAAAGCAAGGAGCGCATGATTACTACGCAGATACAACCGTCATACATGAAGGTACAATAAGCAGATAATAAAAAGAAGCTGGGACAAAAGGGTTTTAGACGAAGTGAAAAACGCACCACTGATCAAGATTTTTGATTAGTGGTGCGTTTTTTTGTTATGGTAAATGCAGGTTTCATTTGTTCGTCTTGAGGTTGGATTCATTTGGTTATGTCTCAACCTCTTTTTATTGTTTCCATAAGGTTTAATATTCTGCGTTTTGGAGATAATGTGAAGCTAAGAAGGAGTGAAGGATGTGCTATGGCTTTTATGGATATTGCTAGCACTTTTAATTGTTATTGTACTTATTGTATGGACAAAAATCACGCTATTTGTAGATCTTCACCATGTCCGAGATAACGATTATTACAGAGTGAGACTCAGGGCTTGGTTTGGTCTTATTCGCTATACATATGAAATTCCGGTAGTGAAAGTAAAAAAAGATTCTCCTCGTTTGCTTGTTGAAAAGAAGAAAGGAATGGGTGATCAAGGAAAAGAAGACGAGAATTCATGGAGTGATTATTCTGTAGAAGACGGGTTAAGCATGTTAGAAAATGCGAAGCAATTCCTTGAACAGGTAGTCGGTTTTCATAAAATTTTTCGTCGTTTCTTACAGAAAGTGACGGTAAGTGATATTAGATGGCACAGCCGTTTCGGCTTAGGTGATGCTGCGTTAACAGGCGTACTTACCGGGGCTGTATGGTCTGCAAAGGGGGGCATAGTTGGTATAATCAGCCGTTATATGAAACTAAAAGATATGCCTGTAATGAGCGTTACTCCTGTATTTCAACATCTTTGGTCAGAAACGGTATTTGAGTGCATAATTTCTTTTCGAGTTGGTCAAGCTATGCTAGTAGGTTTACGGACCTTGAGATACTGGCGGCATACGTCCAAAAAGCGTCGCAAAAGATGGAAGTCGTCAAATAAGAACAAGACACACTCTGTAAAAACATAAGGAGGTTATCTTAATGGCAGAACATCCAATTAAAAGTTTGATGTCGACAGCTATGGAGAATTTAAAGGAAATGATTGATGTTAATACAATCATTGGTGATCCTGTAGAAACACCTGATGGCAGCGTTATTTTAACTGTCTCAAAAGTAGGTTTTGGTTTTGCAGCGGGCGGAAGCGAGTTTGGAGTAGAAGGGCATGCACCATCTTCTCCGGGGCAGCATCAGCAAGAATCAGGTCATCCATTTGGCGGAGGTAGCGGTGGCGGTGTATCAATTACGCCAATTGCCTTTTTAATTGTAAGTGGAAGCGGAATTAAAATGCTTCACCTTAATGAAAGTACACATTTATATGAAAAGATTTTAGATACAGCACCTCAAGCCATTGAACGCGTGCAGCAAATGTTCAAGCGAAATAACCATCAGCAGGATCATAATCAACAAAATCAGCATCATGACGGTGCAAATGATTTTAATTTGTAAAGATAAACTAAAGCTTTGCTTGCTTCTTTGAACGATAAAAGAAACAAGCAAAGCTTTTTTTTATTGGGCATGTTTTCTAGCATACAGCGCTATATTATGTATGTCATTTAATTGCAATATAGAGACAGACAAGCTAATATGAACAGTGTACATACTTATTTAAAGGAGGAATTATTCGTGACTAAATTTAAAGGTAACGATGTAACATTATTAGGAAATCAAGTAAAGGTTGGAGACAAGGCGCCAAACTTTACCGTTTTAGCAAATGATTTATCAGAAGTAACGCTTGACAGCACAAAGGGTTCTGTTCGCCTAATTAGTGTAGTTCCTTCTATTGATACTGGAGTTTGTGATGCGCAAACTCGCCGCTTCAACGAAGAAGCAGCTAAATTAGATAACGTAAAAGTATTAACAGTGAGCGTAGATTTACCGTTTGCTCAAAAGCGCTGGTGTGGTGCTAATGGCATTGATAATGTTCAAACGCTATCTGACCACCGCGACTTATCTTTCGGCGAAGCATATGGTGTAGCTATCCAAGAATTACGCTTATTGGCTCGTTCAATCTTTGTAGTAGACTCAAATGACAACGTAACGTATGTTGAGTACTTACCAGAAGTAACTGAGCATCCGAACTACGAAGCAGCAATCGAAGCAGCTAAAGCAGCTAAGTAAGATTGTCCATGAGGTTCGGCAGAAGGCGGAAAACAATGTTTTTCGCCTTCTTTGTGTTTTAAGAAGCTTTTATGATAAAATATGATGTTCCAAATAGGACGTTTACTCATTTATATAGATATTATTTCATCACACAGGAGGCAGAATATGAGTCAATTAGCTAGTATGGAAAAGCTATTTGGTGTAATTGATCAAACAGCTATTATTTTAAGAAAAGAACTAAACTGCGTATATTTAGAAGCAGTAGCTGAAACGGGAGAAAACTTGTTTCAAGGAACTATTTTGCAAGAAGAGCTAGATGAGGTAACCAAAAAACGTTTAAAAAAAGAATACGATTCAATCACACTTGATCATTTTGAGAAAGAAACGATTCGAAAAGCATATCAGCTAGCTATCTTAAAAGGGATGAAAGAAGCAGTTCAGCCTAACCACCAAATGACGCCTGATGCTGTAGGACTATTTGTCAGCTATTTAGTTGGAAAATTCATGGCAGGAAAAGATAAATATACGCTTTTAGATCCAGCAGTAGGAGCTGGAAACTTATTAACAACAATTTTAAATACACACGCTGCGTCAATTGAACATGTATACGGTGTAGATGTGGATGATTTATTACTTCAATTGACATATGTAAATGCAAACTTACAGAAGCACGGCGTTCAATTATTTAATCAAGACAGCTTACAGCCGCTTTTTATTGATCCTGTTGATTTAGTTGTCTGTGACCTGCCGGTTGGTTATTATCCAAACGATGAAGGGGCAAAAGAGTATAAAGTAAGAGCTGAAGAAGGTCATACCTATGCTCATCACTTATTCATTGAACAAAGCTTGCGCCATGTAAAAGACGGAGGATACGTAATTGCTCTTATTCCAAATAACTTGTTCGAATCTGAACAGTCGCATTTATTACAGCCGCTGCTAAAAGAGGAGGCAATCGTTCAAGGAATCGTTCAGCTGCCGCTTTCAATGTTCAAACAAGAGCAGGCTGCTAAGAGTATTATCATTCTTCAAAAGCAGGGAGAAGGGGTAATAGTGCCTGATCAAGCGCTATTTGTGAATTTGCCGAAGTTCAGTAATCGAGAAGCAATGAGTGATATTATGGCTCAAATGGACCAATGGTTCCGCGTTAATAAAAAGTAAGTCTTTTTCGAAAATAATGAATATTTTTCGGTAGCGTTTTCATGGTGTATAGCTCTTGAAATCTATTGTCGTGAATGATTAAATGAATAAGGATAGAAATCGTGTCGAAATGCATAGAATATTGTAGAGATTACACTTTTATGTTCTGTTCGTTATGTTTATGATGCACGTATAATAAAGAAGGAGCTGTTTTTTTATGTCAAAAATCATGGCAATCAACGCCGGCAGTTCTTCACTTAAGTTTCAATTATTTGAAATGCCAAGTGAGACGGTATTAACAAAAGGTTTAGTAGAACGAATTGGTTTAGATAACGCTGTTTTCACGATCTCGGTAAATGGTGAAAAACAAACGGATATTACAGAAATCCCTGACCATGCTGTTGCAGTTAAAATTTTAGTTGAAAAGTTACTTTCTCAAAACATCATTCAATCATACGATGAAATCACTGGTGTAGGTCACCGTGTAGTACACGGCGGAGAGAAATTTGCTGACTCTGTTTTAATCACAGATGAAACACTAGCGGAAATTGAAGCTTTATCTGATTTAGCACCGCTTCACAACCCAGCAAACATTGTGGGAATTAAAGCGTTCCAAGATATTCTGCCAAATGTTCCAGCTGTAGCAGTCTTCGATACAGCATTCCATCAAACAATGCCAGAAAAATCATTCTTGTACAGCTTACCGTACGAGTACTATGAAAAGTATGGCGTTCGTAAATACGGTTTCCACGGCACATCTCATAAATATGTTTCTGAGCGTGCAGCTGAGCTTCTTGGACGCCCAATTGAACAATTACGCTTAATTTCTTGTCACTTAGGTAACGGTGCAAGTATCGCTGCAATTGAAGGCGGAAAGTCAATTGATACATCAATGGGCTTCACACCATTAGCTGGTGTAGCAATGGGAACTCGTTCAGGTAACATTGATCCTGCATTAATTCCATTTATTATGGAGAAAACAGGAAAAACTGCTGACGAAGTATTAAATGTATTAAATAAAGAAAGTGGTCTTTTAGGTGTATCTGGTATTTCTAGTGACCTACGCGATCTAATCAAAGCAAGCGCTGAAGGCAATGAACGCGCTGAAACAGCACTTGAAGTATTTGCTAGCCGTATTCATAAATATATCGGTTCTTATGCTGCTCGTATGTCTGGTGTAGATGCAATCATCTTCACAGCAGGTATTGGAGAAAACAGTGATGTTGTACGTGCTCGCGTTCTTCGCGGTTTAGAGTTCATGGGCGTTTATTGGGATCCAGCTTTAAATAGTGTACAAGGAGAAGAAGCATTTATTAGCTACCCTCATTCTCCAGTTAAAGTTATGGTTATTCCGACAGACGAAGAAGTTATGATTGCACGTGACGTTACTCGTTTAGCGAATATTTAAGTTCATAAAGTGCCTCTTCAATGCATGAATTCTCATAAATTGTCAGGCAAACTAACGAAAAGCTGATTTCCTTGTTAGGAAATCAGCTTTTTTATATAGCGTAAGTAGCTGACGATTGAAAGAAGGTTTACAACGTATAGAAGAAAGAAATAATATAGGAAGCAAAATGTAACGGATGCATTATTTGTTATAATAAAAATAAAACTACTTATTTCTTGAAAGGGTGACATGATGATACTAACGAATCGAGAAGAACAGCTTTTAGAAGAAATCTATAAATGGGAAGAGAGCTTACAGAGCGTAGAAGCAACTGAGATGGAGTTATTGTACGAAGAGTGGTTAGAAAAAGGGCTTAACTTAATTCCAGCTTCTGTTCGTGAGACCTATTTACATAAAATTGATGAGGGACTCTTTCAGTTAACTGCATTAATTCAAGGTACGGAAATGCAAACTCAAGCGACAAAACGAATTATTGAAACGGCCCGTGTATTCAAAGAAGATATCACAGATCTGTCAGAATTGAATTCCCTTCAAGTAGATCAGCTTTCTTATATATGCGAACAGCAAATGGCCAAGCTTCGGTTGTATGCGCTGAGTCAAGGAGCACTTTCAGGAACCGGCCAATCGCTGCTAGTCGGTATTGATATACCCGCTGTTTTATGCATGAATATTCAAGCAGTGCAACAGGCAGCAATGAGCTACGGCTATCATATCCAGACTCCTTCAGAGCTTATGCTAACGCTAAAAGTTTTTCATGCCGCAACGTTACCTAGACATCTTCAGGCTGAGGGGTGGCATCAATTAAAGAGTGAGCTAAGCCAAGAATTTGACCCGTATTTTTATGAAGGTGTTGATCAAATTGTAGATAAGACGTGGCTGCAAAAAATCGTTGTGCAAATTGGAAAAACGCTAGCTATATTTGCTGCGAAGCGAAAAGTTTATAATCGTTTGCCAATTGTGAGTATGATGGTTGGCGGAGGGATGAATTATCGAATGGCCAAACAAGTGACAGATTATGCGAAGCGCTTTTACCAATACCGCTATTTACTGGATAAAAAAAACGAGTCTCATTAATTTTTCATGAGACTCGTTTTTTTGTCTATCCGTGAACTTTTTTTGATATTTCCTCATTTGTTCGATACCAAATCCACAAATCATTAATAATAGAAGCAAGTTCTCCTATCTCGCTATTTAATTCACAGGAGCGGATAAAATTAGTCTCATCTTCTAACGCCGCTTGTTTTTGATTAATCCTCTTTTCTACAGATTGAATTTTGTCTGGAATCTGCCCCCGAATGGATTCCCATGTTAGGAGGATATCCTGCTGAACTTTTTCAGAATAGAATGTCCATTCTCTTTCGAGAGCAGGAATTTTTATACCGAGTCTGTTGTCATAAGTAAAAAAGCGCTCCATTTTTTCACCTCTTTCCTTCCATTTTATACAATGACAAAAGCCAGATCTACCGTAAGTGAAAAATAAATCATTTATACTTGATTTATGCATATAAATATACACGGCGTTTAAGACAGGAATATTCATTCACGTCTATTTTTAAAGTATTTTAAGAGCTTTTATCCTATTAAATTAAAAAAAACGTGAATTTATATACTTTTTTTTGAATAACTATTGAAAATAGATTAAAAAGTTGTTAAAGTAATAGTAGATTAAATGAATAAAAATTAAAACGGTTGTATTAATATATATATAATTTGTAGGAGGAATAGATGATGAGTAATCCAAAAGTTGTTTTAGCATATTCCGGAGGTTTAGATACATCAGTTGCAATTAAGTGGTTACAGGAAAAAGGGTACGATGTGGTAGCGTGCTGTTTAGACGTAGGCGAAGGAAAAGATTTAAAATTCGTTAAAGAAAAAGCATTAACAGTTGGAGCGGTATCATCATATGTGATTGATGCAAAAGAAGAATATGCTAATACATTTGCATTAGCAGCACTTCAAGCCCACACATTATATGAAGGGAAATATCCATTAGTATCTGCACTATCTAGACCGCTAATCGCTAAAAAGCTTGTAGAAGTAGCAGAACAAGAAAATGCAGTAGCTGTCGCACATGGATGTACGGGAAAAGGAAATGACCAAGTGCGTTTCGAAGTATCAATTAAAGCATTAAATCCACACTTAGAGGTTTTAGCTCCTGTTCGTGACTGGAAATGGTCTCGTGAAGAAGAAATCGAGTATGCAAAAGAAAAGAATATTCCAATTCCAATTAACTTAGACAGCCCATTTTCAATTGACCAAAACTTATGGGGAAGAAGTAACGAGTGCGGCGTGCTTGAAGATCCTTGGGCAGCCCCACCTGAAGAAGCATATGACCTAACGGCTTCTCTTGAAAACACTCCGGACACAGCCGATGTAGTAGAAATTGAATTCGTTGAAGGTGTTCCAGTAGCATTAAATGGCCAATCTTACACGCTAGCTCAGTTAATTCTAGAATTGAATGAAATTGCAGGTAAGCACGGAGTGGGACGTATTGATCATGTAGAAAATCGTCTTGTGGGAATCAAATCACGTGAAGTATATGAGTGTCCAGCTGCTATGACATTAATTAAAGCGCACAAAGAGCTTGAAGATTTAACATTAGTGAAAGAAGTAGCGCACTTCAAACCAGTCATTGAGAAAAAATTAACAGAAGTTATCTACGAAGGTTTATGGTTCTCTCCATTAACAAATTCACTGCTGGCATTCTTAAAAGACACGCAGCAATATGTGAACGGAACAGTGAGAGTAAAACTGTTTAAAGGGCATGCTATCGTAGAGGGACGTAAATCTCCTAATTCTTTATACAATGAAAAACTTGCAACATATACAAAAGAAGATGAATTTGATCACAATGCAGCAGTTGGTTTTATCTCATTATGGGGTCTTCCAACACAAGTGAGCAGCATGGTAAATCAAAAGAAGGTGACAACGGTATGACCAAACTTTGGGGAGGGCGTTTTACGAAACGCCCTGAACAATGGATTGACGAGTTCGGTGCGTCAATTTCATTTGATCAGCATCTTGTAGAAGAAGATATTGAAGGCAGTTTAGCACATGTAACAATGCTTGAGAAATGCAACATTCTTTCTGGAGATGAAGCGTCACAAATTAAAAAAGGCCTTCAAACACTGCTTGAAAAAGCTAAGAAGAAAGAATTAACATTTTCTGCTCAATATGAAGATATTCATTTGAATTTAGAAAAGCTATTAATTGATGAAATTGGTCCGGTTGGAGGAAAGCTTCATACGGGTCGAAGCCGTAATGATCAAGTTGCTACAGATATGCACTTATATTTAAAAAAGCATGTTCAGCAAATTGTAGGACTGATCGAAAATCTAGAAGATGTGCTGCTTACAAAAGCAGATCAGCATGTCGAAACTATTTTTCCAGGCTACACACATTTACAGCGCGCGCAGCCGGTTTCTTTTGCTCATCATTTAATGGCTTATGTTTCAATGTTTAAGCGTGATGCAGAGCGTTATGCGGAATCACTAAAGCGTATTGATTTATCTCCTTTAGGGGCAGGAGCTTTAGCTGGTACGACATTTCCAATTGATCGTCATTACAGCGCGGAGCTTCTAGGTTTTAATGGGATTTATCAAAACAGTATGGATGCTGTCAGCGACCGTGACTTTATTTTAGAGTTTTTAAGCAACAGTTCTATTTTAATGATGCATTTATCTCGTTTTTGTGAAGAGTTAATTTTATGGTCTAGTCAAGAGTTTCAATTTATTGAAATGGATGATACGTACGCAACAGGCAGCAGTATTATGCCTCAAAAGAAAAATCCTGATATGGCGGAGTTAATTCGTGGTAAAACAGGACGAGTATATGGTCATTTATTTAGCTTATTGACTGTATTAAAAGGCACGCCTTTAACATACAACAAAGACCTGCAAGAAGATAAAGAAGGCATGTTCGATACGGTTACAACGATTGAAGGATGTTTGACCATTTTTGCTGGCATGATCGAAACAATGACAGTAAAAACAAATGTGATGGAAAAAGCTACGAAACAAGATTTTTCAAATGCAACGGAGTTAGCTGACTATCTTGCTTCAAAAGGTATGCCGTTTCGTGAAGCACATGAAGTGGTTGGGAAACTAGTTCTCGTTTGTATTCAGAAAAATATCTACCTAATGGATTTGCCGCTTGAGCAATATAAAGAAGCGTCAGATTTATTCGAGGAAGACATCTACCATGTATTGAGTCCAAAAACAGCTGTTAATCGCCGCAATAGCGCGGGAGGAACAGGGTTTGAACAAGTAAAAAAAGCAATTCAGCTAGCTAAAGATGAATTGCATGAAAAAACATCGATATAAAAAATTATCAAAACGCCCGCAGAAAAATCTGCGGGCGTTTTTTGATGTGAGATAAATGGTATAACTAGAGCATTTAAGAAGAAAATAGAAAAGATCATGTAAGGGATTATGAAGTAAAGTTCACATTCGTAAAGAAAATAGAGTGAAAAAGGAGAAGTGACATATGAAAGACAAAAAACATCCGCAGCATGTATATGAATATGATTTTGAAGGAGAAAAAGAGACATCAAGACAGCTAATGGATTCTTATTCAAGCGGCGTCATTGGCGATGCTATGGCTTCTGTAGTCGAAAATCCAGAAGCACAGAGTGATAGCGAACTATATGAATAACTACATGCATATACTGTATATAGACTAAGAAAAGCAGGATTATGCTGAGCTCTATCGAAAGGTAACGTCATAGTAAATCCGATTTTCTAAAGGATTTGGTGTGGCGTTCTTTTTTCAGTGAATCACTGATATAAGAAAAGAGGGATAAAGGTGAAAATTGGAGTGCCGAAAGAAGTAAAAAACAATGAAAATCGCGTGGCTATTACTCCAGCTGGTGTTACAGCTTTAGTTAACGGTGGGCATGATGTATACATTGAAACACAGGCAGGAGAAGGCTCTGGATTTCATGATGAAGATTACACAAATGCAGGAGCTTCTATTGTAAATACGGCAAAAGAAGCATGGGATGCTGAAATGGTTATGAAAGTAAAAGAACCGATTTCAGAAGAATACGGATATTTTCGTGAAGGACTTATTTTGTTTACGTATTTACATTTGGCCGCTGAAGAAGCATTAACGAAAGCATTGATTGATAAAAAGGTGGTAGGCATCGCTTATGAAACTGTACAGCTTCCAAACAAAAGCTTACCTCTGTTAACGCCGATGAGCGAAGTTGCAGGAAGAATGTCTTCTCAGATTGGAGCTCAATTTTTAGAGAAAACAAAAGGTGGCAAAGGGATTTTATTAAGTGGAGTTCCAGGCGTGCAAAGGGGGAAAGTAACAATTATTGGAGGAGGAGTAGCAGGGACCAACGCTGCTAAAATTGCGGTCGGATTAGGGGCTGATGTCACAATAATTGATTTAAACGCCGATCGCCTTCGCCAGCTTGATGATTTATTTGGTAAAGAAGTGACGACATTAATGTCAAATCACTACAATATTGCACAATCCGTAAAAGAGTCAGATTTAGTGATAGGAGCGGTTCTCATACCCGGAGCTAAAGCGCCAAAGCTTGTCACCGAGGAAATGGTTCAAACGATGTCAAAAGGGTCAGTTGTGGTTGATATTGCTATTGATCAAGGCGGGATTTTTGAAACAACTGATCGCATTACCACTCACGATAACCCGACTTATTCGAAGCATGAGGTCTTGCATTATGCCGTTGCTAATATGCCAGGAGCTGTTCCCCGCACGTCGACTTTAGCACTGACCAACGTAACGGTGCCCTATGCTCTGCAAATAGCAAGTCAAGGATATAAAAAAGCGTGCTTAAAAAACCCTTCCCTTCTTCAAGGAATCAACACCCTAAACGGGTTTGTCACTTACGCAGCTGTGGCAGATGCGCACGGTCTAACTTACGCTGATGCAACAACTTTATTAGAGCAAGCATAATAAGGCATGTTTTTACGCAGTTTGTGATATGATAGCCGCGTATTCACTTGTTTTGTAACCAAAACAGACGGGTAGAATATAGAAAAGGTTAGTGTAAAAGGAGAGAATAAATGATGCACGTTTCTTATCATGGACATTCTATTGTTAAAATTGAAACAAAAGGAAAAACAATTTTAATTGACCCGTTTATCACTGGAAATGAATTAACAGATTTAAATGCTGAAGAGGTAAAAGCAGATGTGATTTTACTGACTCATGGCCATAATGATCATGTAGGCGACACGGTTGAAATTGCTAAGCGCAGCGGTGCACTTGTTGTGGCAGTAGCAGAATTAGCTACATATCTTAGCTGGCAAGGCTTAAACGTACATCCAATGAGCATAGGTGGAGCCTATACATTTGATTTTGGCACGGTGAAATTAACACAAGCTTTCCACGGTTCAAGTTATACAGAAAATAATGAGAAAATTATTTATACAGGAATGCCGGCTGGTTTGCTTTTAACAATTGAAGGAAAGACGATTTATCATGCTGGAGATACGGCTTTATTTTCTGATTTGAAATTAATTGGTCGTCATAAGCCCGACTTAGCGTTTCTACCAATTGGAGATAACTTTACAATGGGACCTGAAGATGCGGCCATCGCAGCGGAATGGGTGCAGGCAAAGCTTGTTGTGCCAATTCACTACAATACATTTCCTGTCATTAAGCAAGATCCTCATCAATTTGTTGAGTCTTTATCCGGTATTGAAGGAAAAGTGTTGAAAGCTGGAGAAGGATTGGATCTTTAATCATAAATAGAGGCTGGAACAAAACGATTTTAGTTAAAGTTAAAAAAGAACGAGTAATCGATAATATCGATCGCTCGTTCTTTTTTTTGTTATGGTGAACGCAGGTTTCATATATGTAGCGACTTCTAGCTGTTGACTGGAGGGCAAGACGAAGACTCCTTCGGGAAAAGCGGAATAAGTGAGACCCCGCAGGAGTGCAAGCGGCGAGGAGGCTCACCGGCCGCCCGCGGAAAGCGAAGTCTTGCACGGAAATCAACTGCGGCGTCACAAGCGGTTCAGTTCATATCTCACATTTATTCGTCTTTAGATTGAAACGATGCAGTTATGTCTTAATCTCTTTTTATTTGCAAAGAAACGTTCTGCTTTTTTTACTTCCCTGCATACGATAGTAATAATAAGGAGGGAGAGCTATGGAAAAAAATCGAGTTATTTTATCGCTTTTACTATGCGGAGTGATGCTTTACTATGCAATGCCGCACTTAGTGTTAACAACTTCGAGTTTGCAAGGGATTTTTAGTATAAGCTGGCTTACCTTTGCTCTTTTTGCAGCCGGAGGAAATTTGTCGTCACTACTTTATGCACCGCGCCGTAAAAAGGCAGGTATTCAAAAAAATAGTGTGAGAAAGCCTTTGCGTCAAAGAGGTTAGATTGAATCCATTTCACTTCCCCCGTATAATAAAAGAAAAGACATATGAAACGTAAAAACGTTTTAGAAGGGTGAAGTACACGTGGCGACAAAACATGAGCAAATTTTACAGTATATCGATTCGCTTCCAATTGGTGAAAAAATTTCAGTGCGCCAAATTGCCAAAGAACTGACTGTCAGTGAAGGCACGGCGTACCGAGCAATAAAAGACGCGGAAAATAAAGGATATGTTTCAACGATTGAACGAGTAGGGACTATTCGAATTGAACGAAAGAAGAAAGAAAACATTGAAAAGCTCACGTTTGCTGAAGTAGTAAACATCGTAGATGGACAAGTGCTGGGCGGACGTGAAGGCTTGCATAAAACGTTAAATAAGTTTGTTATTGGAGCGATGAAGCTTGATGCTATGATGAGATATACGGAGGCTGGAAACCTTCTTATCGTAGGGAATCGAGTAAACGCTCATGAATTAGCTCTTGAAGCAGGAGCAGCCGTGTTAATTACGGGCGGCTTTGATACGGAAGAATGGGTTAAGAAGCTTGCAGATGATCTTAAGCTTCCTATTATTTCAACGAGCTATGATACGTTTACAGTTGCAACGATGATTAATCGGGCTATTTATGATCAGCTGATAAAAAAAGAAATTGTGCTTGTCGAGGATATTTTAACACCCGTCTCTGAAGCGGTTAGCTTGCAGTTAACCGATACAATTGAAAAATGGCACGAATGCAACGATCAAACTCACCACAGTCGTTTTCCTGTAGTAGATCAGCATATGAAAGTTCATGGTATGGTCACCTCAAAAGATGTTATTGGATATGATCTTTCCACTGCGATTGAAAAAGTTATGACAAAAAATCCGATGACCGTTCACGGGAAAACTTCGGTCGCTTCTTCTGCTCATATGATGGTATGGGAAGGGATTGAAGTGCTGCCTGTAGTGGACGATTACCACCGACTAGAAGGCATTATCAGCCGTCAAGATGTCTTAAAAGCGCTGCAAATGATTCAGCGCCAACCACAGGTAGGAGAAACCATTGATGACATTGTAACGAATCAGTTTATGGACGTACAAGAGACCAAAGAAGCACCGGTCTATCGCTGTGAAGTAACGCCACAAATGACGAATTATATGGGAACTATTTCATACGGAGTTTTTACTACTATTGTGACGGAAGCTGCCAATCGTGTTCTTCGCTTATATAAAAAAGGTGATTTGGTTATTGAAAACATTACCGTTTATTTTATTAAACCGGTTCAAATTGAAAGTGTGATTGAAATTCGCCCTAAGCTGCTAGAACTTGGTCGGAAGTTTGCTAAATTAGATGTAGAAGTCTACAACGCCGGAGTTGTAGTAGGAAAAGCAATGATGATGGCTCAGTTATTAGACAGAGTATAAAAAAGAAGCTGCTTTGCAGCTTCTTTTACATTTGATCTGCTTCTTTTATTGCATAAGGCTGATAGTGCTTATAAGCTTTGACACCTGCTATTATGCTGCCTGAACCGAATAATACAAATAATATGCCGATAATAAGCGAAAGGTTTGTTTCGTAAATAAACCATTGATTGATCCCAAAAAATAATACAAAAGAGCCAAGACAAATACTCGACTTAGCGGAAATCCACTTTCGTTCCATTGGGCGTTTCGAACGTACGTATTTTACCTTTAAATACATGTAGAAAACAAAGGACACAACGATTAAAATCATAAAAAATGGCACAGACGCCCCTCCAGTCCGGTGTATTTCTATCCGTAATGTTTCTAGATGCTAGTAATGCGTAGTGTTGAAAGTGTTTACAGTAGTATCTATTATTTTACAGGTCGATGACAGAAAATTCTACTATTGATTGATTCTTCTTTTAAAAAAGAGAAGAGATATGATTTAATAAATAATATGAATACAGCGCTGTGGAAATGTAAGTCCATGTGGTACGTACATAAAACAAGAACAGTATTGACAGGAGAGAGAAAATGAAAGCACAAATATTAGAAGCTATTAAGCAGTTTGACACCATCATTATTCATCGGCACATTCGTCCAGATCCAGATGCATACGGATCTCAGTGCGGATTAGCAGAATTGTTAAAAACATCTTTTCCAGAGAAGAAGGTATACGTAACGGGAGAAGAAGCGGAGTCGTTAAAATTTTTATACCGTATGGATGATATCGCCAATGACACCTATGAAGATGCGCTTGTTATCGTTTGTGATACGGCTAATGAAGCGCGAGTATCAGATCAGCGCTACGTAAATGGAAAAATGATCATTAAAATTGATCACCATCCGAATCAAACTCCTTACGGGGATTTACTTTGGGTTGAGACGTCTGCTTCTTCAACAAGTGAAATGATTTATGAGTTTTACTTGGAAGGAAAAGAAAAGGGATTAGCTCTTAATGATGAAGGAGCAAAGTTAATTTTCACTGGTATCGTCGGTGATACAGGCCGATTTTTATTTCCAAATACAAAGCCAAAAACGTTTTGCTATGCAAGTGAATTGATTCAATATGGTTTCAATTTTAAAGATGTATATGATCAGTTATACAAAACAAAAGAAAATGTCGCTCATTTACATGGATATGTGCTGCAAAACTTCACGATGTCTCAGGCGGGAGTTGCCCACATGAAAATTCCGAATGAAATTCTTCGAAAATATGATGTGACACCTGCTGATGCCTCTCAGCTAGTCGGTTCGTTAGGACAAATTGATGGAGTAAAAACGTGGGTGTTTTTTGTGGAGGAAGAAAATCAGATTCGTGTCCGCCTGCGTTCAAAAGAGCTTGTGATTAATACAATTGCCAGAAAATACAACGGAGGAGGCCATCCTCTTGCGTCCGGCGCTTCCATTTACTCATGGGAAGAAGTAGAGCCTTTGCTGCGTGACTTAGAAGAGCTCTGCAGTCAGGAGTAATCTGTAAAATAAGCCGTTGATTTTACATCAGCGGCTTTTTATAATACCTTTTCCATCTTTTTAATTCGAATTTCAATTGAAAGCGTTGTATAAAAATAAATTTGATGAACTTCAACTTCATAAATCGTTTTATCAAATTCGTACTTTTTATTTTCAATTGCTTTTTTTAAGATATCCCTGCTTCGATACGCACTTTCAATATCTTGGGCAATTAAGTGCTGCGCTTCTTCATCAACGCTTTTTTGAATATTGTATTCAACGACAGAATTGACTTTATAACGATGACCGTTTACTAATTTTACTTTTACATTTTGAATAATTAAATGCTGCTTCATTTCCTTGTTTAATGCTTTTACATCTTCTTGCCATGCGCTAATTTGCAAATTTGCTTTTTTTAGCTTATCATTAGCAATTCGAATCTCCTCTAGCTCTCTATCTCTTGAAACGCCGTAAATCGTTAAAAACACTCCCCAGCTGACAATTGCTCCAATGACAATACCGGCAAAAAAACGCTGCCAGTCGGAGCGCTTGAACATTCGCTCACTGGGTACCCTCATACAAAGTGCTCCTGCGTTAACCACTTGATGATCAGAGCCCCGGTCTGAGCTCCTCCCATAGCGGATAGAATTAAAAGAATTTGTTTGAATACATCTTTTGTCGCTCCTTCAAAGAGTCCTCGCTCAAAGCTGTAAAACGTATCAAATGTTCCTCCGATGGCTCCGACAATGGCCCAGATTTTTAGACTATTGCTGAGGGTATGCATGACGTACAGGGGAGATTTTCCAATTAAAAATCCCGCAAATGCTCCGATTAATGAACCACCTAAAATAATGCCTAATGAAGTAAAGTAGCTCCAAATAAAAAGAGACATAAAAGGCTCTTTTGCCATGATGCGTCCTCCTTTGCTATTTTATTGATAACTCATGCTTCCTACATATATATGGACAAACGTTCAGAGTTATGTAATTTGTCTACGTCCGCAACAAAATTTATAATGAGAATAAAGAATTAAAGAAAGGTGGGAAGTCCTGTGCCTTTTGTTCACTTACAGCTTCAAAGTTCTTATAGCTTACTAAGCAGTTCTGTTCGTATTCATGAACTTGTAGAAACAGCTAAAAGAATGAACTATGAAGCGATTGCTTTGACCGATGAAAATGTAATGTACGGAGTCATTCCTTTTTATAAAGCCTGCGTGAAAGCGGGGATTAAGCCGATTATTGGGCTCACACTATCAATTTTGGAACATGAAGAAAGCGAGCAAGCGTATCCTTTAGTTTTGCTAGCAGAAAATGATAAGGGCTATGAAAATCTATTAAAACTAAGCAGTTTAGTTCAAACAAAGGAAAAACACGGTGTAAAGAAAAAATGGCTCCAGCATTATAGCAGCGGGCTGATTGCTATTACACCTGGCGTAAGGGGAGAAGTAGAAACTCTGCTAGCAGAAAACAAGCTTCAAGATGCAAAGCGAGTGCTTCAATTCTTTAAAAAAGTATATTCTCAGTCTTTGTATATATCGATACAGCGCCACGGACAGGATGAAACTTTGATAAATCAGCAGTTAACGGAGCTTGCTGCTGAAGAAAATGTCCCGCTCGTAGCAACGAATCAAGTGAAATATTTAAAAAAAGAAGATCGGGACGCATATGATTGCTTAGCGGCTATTCGAGACGGAGAGAAGTTACATAGCGGTGAACAGGTGCAAGAAGAAAGCAGCGAGTACTATTTCAAATCACCTCATGAAATGGAAGTTCTCTTTCATGATCAGCATTTTTTAATAGAAGAAAGTATAAAAATCGCAAGACGATGCGAGCTTAAAATTTCTCTAGGCGTAATGTCCATTCCAAAATACCCTGTTCCTCCGTCAGTTACATCATCAACCTACTTGCGCACTCTTTGCGAAAAAGGACTGCAAGAAAGAGTTCAAGTAATCACGGAACAATATCAGAAACGCTTAGATTATGAGCTGAACATTATTGAAAGTATGCGCTTTAGCGATTACTTCCTTATCGTATGGGATTTTATGAATTATGCTCATGAACATGGTATTTTAACAGGTCCAGGCCGTGGCTCAGCGGCGGGCTCACTAGTTTCATACACCTTACGAATTACAAATGTTGATCCACTTCAGCATCAGCTTCTCTTTGAGCGCTTTTTAAATCCTGAACGTATTTCGATGCCTGATATTGATATCGATTTTCCTGATAATAAACGAGATCAAGTCATTCAGTATGTGGCTCAAAAATATGGAGCGCTGCATGTAGCTCAAATTATTACATTTGGAACATTAGCGGCTAAAGCAGCCGTACGCGATGTAGGAAGAGTGATGGGATTTGATCAAGAGGCGCTAAACAAAATGTCCAAAGCGATCCCAACTAAACCAGGTACAACGTTAAAAAGTGCTCTTCGTGATTCAAGAGTTCTTCAAGACTATTTATCTGAAAATGAAGCCCGAAAGCAATGGTATAACATTGCCATGAAGATAGAAGGACTGCCAAGGCATACTTCCACACACGCAGCAGGCGTTGTGATCAGTGAGAAGCCGCTGACGCAATCTATAGCTGTACAAGAAGGACATGATAATGTATATCTGACTCAATATCCAATGGAAGCTCTGCAAGACGTTGGGCTTTTGAAAATGGACTTTTTAGGTTTGCGCAACTTAACCATTTTAGATCACATTTTAAAGAAAATTGAGCGGGACATGAATCAAAAGCTGTCACTGTCTCACATTCCATTTAACGATGAGAAAACTTTTGAACTGCTGAGCAAAGGAGATACGACAGGGATTTTTCAGCTGGAGTCAGATGGAATGAGAAGAGTTCTTCAGCAATTAAAACCTACAGAGCTAGAAGATATTGTAGCAGTTAACGCGCTGTATAGACCCGGTCCGATGGAAAATATTCCAACCTATATTAAGCGCAAGCACGGAGTGGAGAGCGTCATATATGACCATCCTACGCTTCAAGACATTTTACAATCCACGCATGGCGTTATCGTGTATCAGGAGCAAATTATGCAGATTGCTTCAAAGATGGCTGGTTTTTCCCTTGGAGAAGCAGATTTATTGAGAAGAGCAGTTAGTAAAAAAGAACGAGCCGTGCTTGATCGTGAACGAGCACATTTTGTTCAAGGAAGCGAGAAGAAAGGATATGACCTATCCGTTGCTAATCGGGTCTATGACCTTATTGTGCGCTTTGCTGATTATGGCTTCAACCGGAGCCATGCCGTTGCTTACAGTATGGTGGCTTATCAGTTAGCTTATTTAAAAGCGCATTATCCTCTACAGTTCTTTTCAGCGTTGTTAACGAGCGTTATTGGAAACGAAGGGAAAATTGCTCAATATATTAATGAACTCAAAAGAAAAAAAATACAAGTTCTCCCACCTTCTATTAACAAGAGTATGTATTCGTTTAATGTAGAAGGTGAAAGAATAAGATATAGCCTTGCAGCGATTAAACATATTGGTGCGGCAGCTATGCAGGAAATAACAGAAGAGAGAAAGAAAAAAAGATTTGAAGACTTATTTGATTTTTGTGCACGTGTTTCACCAAAAGTCGTGAATAAAAAAGCGCTTGAAGCTATGATTTTGTCTGGAGGCTTTGATGAATTTGGAGAAAATCGAGCAACTTTATTAGCAACGATTGATGTAGCATTTGAACACGCAAGCTTGGTGCTCCCTGATGACGACTTTGGATTTGGAGCTGAATTTTCGTTAAAGCCTAAATATATGGAAAAAGAGGAACTGAAAATAGAAGATCGGCTTCAGTATGAAAAAGATATGCTAGGTTTTTATTTATCAAGCCACCCTGCTTCTCAGTATGAAGCACTAAATTCATTTTATTCTGTTGTTTCTCTTCACGATATGAAAGAATACGCTTCAGGAAAAGCGGTCTCTCTTTTAGTATTTGTGTTGGATATTCGCGTCATTCGCACGAAAAAAGGAGAGCAAATGGCCTTTTTGCGCATTACGGATGAAAGTGGAGAAGGAGAAGTTGTTGCGTTTCCCCGCGTATTTGAGCAAAATCGTCTTTTGTTTGAACAAGGGAAGGTTTTACTGATACAAGGAAAGATAGATGAAAGAAATGGACAGCAGCAAATTGTTTGTCAACGTGCTGAAGCTGCTAGCGAAGCGGTCCGAAAATTACCGTCAGAAGAATTGTACTTACGTATAGAAACAAAGCAAGGTACGGAAAAGCTGCTTCATACTATTTATCAGCATTTTCAGTCTCATAGAGGAGAAATTCCCGTGAAAATTTATTATGAGGCAGAACGTCAATTGGTCAAGCTTCCTGTTCACTATTCTGTTGAACGAAGCGATGAGTTGATAAAAACTTTAAAAGCAATGCTTGGAGAGAAGCACGTTGTGTTCAAGAAGATATAGTCTTTACAGATTTCATGTGATGTTATATGGTAAAATAGTTAAAAAAGTGGTCTGACCACCGTTTTTTTATAAAATATACGAATTAGATGCGTTTTTCTTGAAATGAAATGCAATTGGATTTATAACATCATATGAGTGTGGGAAAGAACATGGTTCAGGCGCAGTATTTGTTATCATTTTGTTTATTGGGAGTGAAATTCATTGTCTTTACGTGAAGAAGCATTGCATATGCACCGCATTAACAAAGGTAAACTAGAATCAAAGTCCAAAATTCCTGTTCGAAACGCAGAGGATTTAAGCCTTGCTTATTCCCCTGGTGTAGCAGAACCTTGCAAAGAAATATATGATGATGTAAACAATGTATATGAATATACGATGAAAGGAAATATGGTAGCTGTTGTATCTGATGGCACTGCCGTATTGGGCTTGGGCAATATAGGCCCTGAAGCTGCTCTGCCAGTAATGGAAGGGAAAGCTGTCCTTTTTAAAAGTTTTGCCGGCGTAGATGCATTCCCAATTTGTTTAAACACGACAGATGTGGACAAAATTATAGAAACTGTTAAATTGCTAGAACCTACTTTTGGAGGCGTTAATTTAGAAGATATTGCGGCTCCTAACTGTTTTGAAATTGAAGAGCGGTTGAAAAAGGAAACAAATATCCCGGTTTTTCATGATGATCAGCATGGGACGGCTATTGTTACGGTAGCGGGTCTTCTTAATGCCCTGAAGCTGACAGGAAGAAAAATGTCACAAATCAAAGTGGTAGCGAATGGAGCAGGAGCTGCTGGCATTGCTATTATTAAATTATTATACAGCTATGGAGTGCGCGATATTATTATGTGTGATTCCAAAGGAACGATTTATGACAAGCGTCCTCACGGCATGAACCGTATAAAAGATGAAGTTGCAGCCTATACAAATCGAAGCAAAGTAGAAGGTACGTTAGCCGATGCGTTAGAAGAAGCTGACGTATTTATTGGAGTTTCGGTTGAAGGAGCACTCACACCGGAAATGATTGGAAAGATGAATCCAGACCCAATCATTTTTGCAATGGCAAATCCAGTGCCTGAAATTATGCCAGAAGAAGCTAAGAAAGCTGGCGCGAAAGTAATCGGCACCGGACGTTCAGATTTTCCTAATCAAGTGAACAACGTCTTAGCGTTTCCGGGGATATTTCGAGGTGCACTAGATGTGCGTGCTACTCATATTAATGAAAAAATGAAAATGGCTGCAGTTGAGGCCATTGCTAATTTAATTACGGAAGAGGACTTGAATACAGACTATGTGATTCCAGGGCCATTTGATGCCCGAGTGGCTCCGGCAGTAGCTGCCGCTGTTGCAAAAGCAGCTATGGAAACAGGCGTTGCCCGAATAAAAGTAAAGCCAGAAGCCGTAGCTGAAAATACACGTCGTTTAGCGATTATTGAATAAGGTTACATCAACTGTTCTTTGACAGGCATGATGCTTCAAGCATGCCTGTTAAAGTAATGTAAAGTGAGTGGTAATAAACTTGAAGAATGAACGTTCAAAAGTATATGTAGAAATTCTAAAACAAATTCGCCAGCTAATGGAAGATGATCGTTTAACTACGGGTGATAAAATCCCGTCAGAACGAGAACTTTCTGAACGGTTAGGCGCAGGACGTTCTTCCGTTCGAGAAGCGCTCAGAGCGTTAGAGCTAATTGGGTTGATTGAAACCAGAAGAGGTGAAGGTACGTTTATTAAAGAAGTGGGAGATCATCAATTTATTGATTTATTAGCTACTTTTTTAATACAAGACGGTAAAACAAAATCAGACTTAATTCAGACGAGATATATTCTTGAAAAAAGCTGTTTGTTTTCTGTTTTAGCAGAACAGAACGAAATCAATGTTTCGAAAGCAATTCAAAAGCAGAATGACGAGTGTTTAAAGAACTTGTTTGACTATTTGTTTTCTTTGCAGCCTAATCGGCTATTGCACCGAATTTGGCTGATTATTTGCCGTTTTTCTCAAACCTTTCAACAAAACTCAGCGCCAAGCGACACTCTTATAAATGAATTAGTAGAGGCGCTAGTTAAAAAAGATGAAGCAGCTGTATTAAATCTTCACCATCAGTGCTACAAACAAGTGTGAAAGAAGGAATTTGTCGAAAGAGACATGCCATCTTTCTACACAAAATCAAACCGTCATCTAGTAAAGTAAATAGCAACTAATAAAGTGAAGCGAACAATTCATCCAATTTTTTCTTATCTGGCGCTTGTTTTTGCGTTTGAGACGGGCTTTCATAACTTTTAAAGTAGAAGAAGAGGAAGAAGAAAGGTTCTTATGTTAAAGAAAAGAACCAAAAGGAGGTTACACCTTGTTACGAGATTTATTTACAAAAAACACAAAAACTCCAAAAAAACGAAAATATGCTACGATTCCTTCTGAGCATATGAGACAAGATGTACCTGAAGGGATTATGACCAAGTGTAAAAAGTGCAAGAAAATCATGTATACAAAAGAGTTAAATAAAAACTTAAAAGTATGCTTAAACTGTGGATATCATCATCAAATGACAGCGCCGGAGCGTATTGAAAGCTTGATCGACAGCGGTACGTTTGTTGAATACGACAAAGATATGACGTCAGAAAATCCTCTTGGGTTCCCGGATTATCTTGAAAAGCTCGAAAAAGATCGTGAGAAAACTAATTTAAGTGAAGCGATTGTTACGGGTGAAGGGGATATTGAAGGGATTAAAGTAGTGGTTGCTGTTATGGATTCACATTTCCGTATGGGAAGCATGGGTTCTGTAGTAGGTGAGAAAATTACTCGCGCCATTGAAAAAGCAAAGGAAATGCATGTTCCATTCCTTATTTTTACAGCTTCAGGCGGTGCACGTATGCAAGAAGGTGTTCTGAGCTTGATGCAAATGGCTAAAACTAGCGCAGCCCTTAAAATGTTCAGTGATGAAGGCGGCTTAATCATTTCGATCATGACACACCCTACTACGGGAGGAGTGTCAGCAAGCTTTGCTTCGCTAGGCGATTATAATTTAGCCGAGCCGGGTGCGTTAATTGGCTTTGCTGGAAGACGTATTATTGAACAAACGATTAGAGAAGAGCTTCCAGAAGATTTTCAGACGTCTGAATTTCTGTTGAAGCATGGTCAGCTAGATGGAGTTATTGACCGTCACGATTTAAAAGAAACGTTAACAACTATTTTAGATATACACGTAGCAGGAGGTGACATCGAGTGGTAAGTGAATTAGAGTTTGAACGTCCAATTGTTGAGTTACGCGACAAGATTGCAGAACTGAAAGAGTTTGCTAAAAATACAGAAGTGGATTTATCTAGCGAAATTGATAAGTTGGAAAAGCGCTTAGAAAAAGTAGAAAACGATATTTACAATCATCTAAGCCCGTGGAACCGTGTTCAAATTGCTCGTCATCCTGAGCGTCCTACAACACTCGATTATATTTCTCGCTTGTTCACAAACTTTTTAGAGTGTCATGGAGATCGCTTTTATGGAGATGATGAAGCAATCGTCGGAGGAATTGCCAAGTTTAATGGCGTGCCCGTTACCGTGATTGGGCATCAGAGAGGTAAAGATACGAAAGAAAATATTCGCCGTAATTTTGGTATGCCTCATCCTGAAGGCTACCGTAAAGCACTGCGCCTAATGAAGCAAGCGGAGAAATTTAACCGCCCAATTATTTGCTTTATTGATACAAAAGGAGCTTATCCAGGGAAAGCGGCAGAAGAGCGCGGACAAAGCGAAGCTATTGCGAAAAACCTTTTCGAAATGGCTGGCTTAACTGTACCTGTTATTTGTATTGTAATTGGAGAAGGAGGAAGCGGAGGAGCCTTGGCATTAGGTTTAGGAAATCACCTTCATATGCTTGAGAACTCGACGTATTCAGTTATTTCTCCAGAAGGAGCGGCTGCCATTCTTTGGAAAGATTCTTCTCTTGCGAAAAAAGCTGCTGAAACGATGAAGATTACAGCACCAGATTTGAAAGAACTGGGTATTGTAGATGAAATGGTTTCAGAGGTAAAAGGCGGAGCTCACCGAGATATCGATGCACAAGCTGGATACATGGAAAGCATTATCAAGAAATCATTAAAAGAGCTGATGAATTTATCAAAAGAAGAGCTAGTGGAAGAGCGTTATTTAAAATACAAAAAAATCGGACAATTTGCAGCTGAAAACGATGCCATTACTATAAAATAAAGAAACGTGCACTCTTGAAAAATAAGGGTGCGCGTTTTTGTGCGGTTTGTATAGCCCTTCTCTATTGTGTTTACAAGTTCTTCGTGGTATTTTATAGACAGCAAAAACCTTTAAGTAAAAGTAGAAAAAGAGTGTTTTTAAAAAATTTCCTATGGTTATTAGCAGCTGTGCGAGCGTTTGTCTTTTCTCTAATACTTGAGATATATAAGACAAATCAGGCAGCAAGTATTGCTGTATGAATTGCAGGGAATAGTAAAACAAGAAGCAAACGATGAAGAAATTCATCGTTAAAGTGCTGTGTATTTGTTTGCTATTTGATTCAGCGCTACGTAGGTGTTTCATAAGTTACACGTAAAGCAAGGTGAACGAGTTAAGGTAACAAAATATTTGTTCACAGCCTGCTTGTAAAAGGTTAGTAAAGGAAATAGCTGTTTGCTCTACTTAAAGAGTAAATAGTAAATATATAGGAGGAAATTTGAATGCGTAAAACTAAAATTGTATGTACTATTGGACCAGCGAGTGAAAGTGTAGAAAAATTAGTTGAACTAATTAACTCAGGCTTAAACGTTTGTCGCCTAAACTTCTCTCACGGTGACTTTGAAGAGCACGGTGCACGTATTGTTAACATTCGTGAAGCTGCGAAACAAACAGGTAAAACAGTAGGTATCTTACTTGATACAAAAGGACCTGAAATTCGTACAAACACAATGGAAAATGGTGCAATTGAGTTAGAAGAAGGCGCTGAAATCATTGTTTCTATGACAGAAGTAGTGGGAACAACTGAAAAATTCTCAATTACATATCCAGGTCTAATTGATGACGTACACGTAGGATCAAAAATCCTTTTAGATGACGGTTTAATCGGTCTTGAAGTACTAGACGTCAATAAAACTGATGGTGAAATCAAAACGAAAGTCCTTAACCCTGGTACATTAAAAAATAAAAAAGGTGTAAACGTGCCAAACGTAAGTGTAAACCTTCCTGGTATCACTGAAAAAGATGCAAACGATATTGTATTTGGTATCGAACAAGGCATTGATTTTATCGCTGCTTCTTTTGTGCGTCGTGCATCTGATGTATTAGAAATTCGTGAACTACTAGAAAAACACAATGCAGCTCACATTCAAATCATCTCAAAAATCGAAAACCAAGAAGGCGTAGATAACATCAAAGAAATTCTTGAAGTTTCAGACGGCTTAATGGTTGCTCGTGGTGACTTAGGAGTAGAAATTCCTGCTGAAGAAGTACCATTAGTACAAAAAGATCTGATCAAACAATGTAATGCACTTGGCAAACCAGTTATTACAGCTACACAAATGCTTGATTCAATGCAACGCAACCCGCGCCCGACTCGTGCGGAAGCAAGTGACGTTGCCAATGCTATCTTTGATGGTACAGATGCAATTATGTTATCTGGTGAAACAGCTGCAGGTTCTTACCCAGTTGAAGCTGTACAAACAATGCATTCAATTGCTTCTCGTGCTGAGCAAGCTCTAAACTACTCTGAGATTTTACAACAGCGCAGCAAGCAAGTTGGCCCATCTATTACAGATGCAATCGGACAATCTGTTGTACACACAGCGCTTAACTTAAACGCTAGTGCAATCGTAGCGCCAACAGAAAGTGGTTATACAGCGAAAATCGTTTCTAAATATCGTCCGCAATCTCCAATCGTAGCTGTTGCAGCAAACGATTCTGTTGCACGTCGTCTGTCTCTAGTATGGGGTGTTACACCAGTTGTTGGTGAGCGCGTAAGTACAATTGACGACATGTTAGATCACGCTGTAAATGACGCAGTAAAAACAGGCGTTGTAGCACACGGTGATTTAGTTGTTATTACTGCTGGTGTTCCAGTTGGAGAATCAGGTGCAACGAACTTAATGAAAGTTCAAGTTGTAGGTGACGTTCTTGCTAAAGGACAAGGAATTGGTCGTAAAGCAGCAGTTGGTAAAGTAGTTATTGCTAAAACTGCTGAAGAAGCAAATGCAAAAATGACTGAAGGTGCTATCCTTGTTACAAACAGCACAGATCGCGATATGATCAGTGCAATCGAAAAAGCAGGGGCTCTTATTACGGAAGAAGGCGGTCTAACAAGCCATGCAGCTGTAGTAGGATTAAACTTAAGCATTCCTGTCATTGTAGGCGTAGAAAACGCAACAAGCGTATTCTCAGAAGATCAAGATATTACAGTTGATGCTTCACGTGGTGTTGTATACAACGGACACGCAAGCGTACTGTAAGAACACGTAGATGATTGAAAAAAGAGAAGGGGAAATCCTTCTCTTTTTGTTTAGGCAATTCAATAAGCGAAGAGGTGATGATGGTGAGGAAGCTCCTTCCGCTCCTTCTTATTGTACCTGCTGTTGAGGTAATGATTTTGATTTATTCAAGTCATCTCATTGGTGTAATGTCAACATTTTTACTGATTATTGCTACCAGTTTTATTGGTGCGTTTCTAGCGAAAAAACAAGGAACATCTCTTTTTCAAAAGGCACAGCGTCAGATGAGCCAGGGACATGTTCCGAGCGGTGAAATCCTTGATGGTATGTGTGTACTATTTGGCGGACTGTTTCTGCTGTTTCCAGGCTTCTTGACAGATGTTGTGGGCTTTATCTTTTTACTGCCGTTTACACGCAGAATCGTTAAGCCTTTTCTTTTAACGTGGCTAAGAAGATTTTTTCAAGGGCGTAATCGAATGACGATTATACGTTAACTAGAAAGTGTGTGAAAGAAGCTTCTTTCACACACTTTTTCATTTTCCTATAATAAACTGCCACGTTTCTTTAAAAACCCCCGTTGTATGAAGTGTTTTTAGAATAACAAGAATAACAGGGCCAACTATTAATCCGAAAAATCCAATCAGTTGATATCCTACAAATAAAGCAATTAATGTAGCGAGAGGATCAAGACCAATGCTTGATGACAAAATTTTTGGTTCCATAATTTGTCGCTGCACAAGTACTACAGCATATAGTACCGAAAGCCCTACAGCAAATGACACGTTATCTGTTGCAAAGGCATAAATCATCCACGGAACAAAAACCAGTCCTGTTCCGAGATAAGGAAGAATATCTACTAAGCCGATTAATAAAGCGACTGTAATAGCATAATCAACCTTAAGAACAAGTAAACCAAAAAGAACGATGATTGTAGTGATCGAAATAAGCGTAAGCTGAGCTTTAATAAAACCAAACAGTGCATTTTTAAGCTCCAGAACAACTGTCTGTCCATTTTCTCTTACTTTTTTAGGAATAAACAAGCTGCTTTTAGCCATCAGCTTGTACCAATCTTTACTAATAAAAAAAGTAGCCAGCAATGAAAAAATAATCACAGTAGCTGCATTAGGCAATACGGATAAAAGTACTGGGATGCTTTGCAATACATTTTGCAGAAAATCGCCCACCGTTTGAGCGATATGGTTGCCTACCCCTTTAATGTTCGATAAAATAGTTGCTTGCTGACCGGTATTTAAGTTATTAAACATAGAAGTAATACGTTCATAAAACGGAAGTATTTGTTCTGTAGCAATATTTTCAATAAATATGACCACTTCTTTGAAATTTGTGGGAACAACTTTCGCTAAGTACGTACTTCCTGCAATGATTTCTGTGATAAGTAACGTAATAAGTCCGGCCAAAAGAGAGAAGATAAGAACCATTGACAGTAAAACAGCTAAGTAGCGAGGTAAACGCAGCTTCAATTCAAATAGATTAACCATAGGATTTATAAAAAAAGCGATGCAGCAGGCGATAATAAATGGATATATGAGAGAAGAGACATAATAACTAAAAAATATAGATGCTGCAATAATTACCAACACACAAGCTAAGCGAAATAGTCGATGTAAATGGAGCTTGTACACAATAAATAGAGGCCTCCTTGTAAACGATAGTCAACAAAAGAAAAAGCTACTCATAAAATATTTACGTAATACGCTTTAGATTTATCACAATAAAAAAAGAAAGGATGAGTAAAATGTTCTCACAACCCATGCTTTTTTTAGCTGTTTTACTCGTAATTGGATTAGTGGCTAAAAACCAATCATTAATCATTGCAGTTGCATTTTTACTTATTTTAAAATTAATCGGGTTAGACGGTAAGATTTTTCCGTTTCTACAATCAAAAGGAATTAATATTGGAGTAACGGTTATTACGATTGCCGTTCTTGTGCCAATTGCAACAGGAGACATAGGGTTCAAACAATTAGGAGAAGCCGTGAAATCTTCGTATGCCTGGATTGCTTTAGGAGCCGGAATTGCTGTAGCAATTATTGCCAAATATGGACTTACGCTCTTGGAAGATGATCCGCATATTACGACCGCTTTAGTTTTTGGCACAATTCTTGCTGTGGCGCTGTTTCAAGGGGTAGCAGTAGGTCCGTTAATCGGTGCTGGAATCGCTTATTTATTTATGAAATTAACCGAACTTTTTTCGTAGAAATTTTTGTATAATAATAATTTTTTTAAAATTTCTTCTCTCTTTTGATTCACAAAAGTCAGATAATTGTTTATAATATATTTTGAGGCCGCATCTTTTTACATACAATTGTATGTTTTACCTATAGGGCTGTAACAAAACAATGACACATGCAGATGTTTTGATTTTGTGTGTTATTGAAACAAATGGAAATGTAAGCATTTTCTTTGCGTGGGGTGAAGGAATGTTCTTCCAAGATATATATTCAAAAGAGGCGCTTCGTATATCACTTAATGTCTAGTTGAGCAGAGGCTCAATTTTGTTTTTCACGTTTTACACAGAAAGGTATGGGGAATTTTTTCTGTAAAGGAGTGGAGATTTATGACAGCAACTCGAGGTCTAGAAGGGGTAGTCGCTACAACGTCAGCAGTAAGTTCAATTATTGATGACACTTTAACATATCAAGGCTACAATATTGATGATTTAGCGAATTATGCAACATTTGAAGAAGTGGTGTATTTACTATGGCACGGAAAATTACCTAACAAAGAAGAATTATCTGTGTTTTCTAGATTACTAGCAGAAAACGCTAAATTACCCCAAGAAGTCTTAGATCATTTCAAAACTTATCCAATTAAAGATGTTCATCCAATGGCAGCTTTAAGAACAGTCGTATCACTATTGGGGTTGTACGATCCTGAAGCTGATCTAATGGATGAAGAAGCAAATTATCGCAAAGCTGTTCGTTTGCAAGCACAATTACCAACGGTGGTAACGGCTTTTTCAAGAGTCCGTAACGGATTAGAGCCAATTGAACCAAACGAAAACTATAGCATTGCCGCTAACTTTTTATATATGTTAACTGGCGAAGAGCCAACTGATATCCAAGTAGAGGCATTTGATAAGGCACTTGTCTTACACGCTGACCATGAGCTAAATGCTTCAACTTTTACAGCTCGTGTCTGTGTGGCAACATTATCCGATATTTATTCAGGAATTACAGCCGCTATTGGAGCGTTAAAGGGTCCTCTTCACGGGGGAGCGAATGAAGCTGTTATGAAAATGTTGTCTGACATTCAAACAGTTGAAAACGCAGAACCTTATATTCGCGAAAAGCTCGCGAAAAAAGAAAAGATTATGGGATTTGGACATCGTGTGTATCAGCAGGGTGATCCTCGTGCCAAGCACTTGAAAGAAATGTCTGAAAAACTTACCAAACAAGCAGGAGATACAACGCTATACGATATGTCAGTGAAAATTGAAGAGATCGTAACAGGCGAGAAAAAGCTTCCGCCAAACGTTGATTTCTATTCAGCTTCTGTATACCACAGCTTAGGTATTGATCACGATCTATTTACTCCGATCTTTGCCGTAAGCCGCGTATCAGGATGGATTGCTCACATTTTAGAGCAGTATTCAAACAATCGTTTGATTCGTCCAAGAGCTGATTATATCGGTCCTGGAAAACAAACGTACATTCCGCTTGAAGAGCGCAGCTAAACAATGTGACGAAGGTGCTCACGTTCGTTGAGCACTTTTCCATAAGTGAAAGTAGACAAATTTTTTAAGGAGGTCATTCTCATGACAAAAGGTGAACAAATTTCTGTAGCAAACGGCGTGTTAAACGTACCAAATAATCCAATTATTCCATTTATCGAAGGTGACGGAATTGGTCCGGATATCTGGGCAGCAGCTTCCCGCGTATTAGAAGCAGCGGTTGCAAAAGCATACAATGGTGAAAAAGAAATCGTTTGGAAAGAAGTATTAGCAGGTGAAAAAGCATTTAATCAAACTGGCGAATGGTTACCGGAAGAAACGTTAGATGCAATTCGCGAATACATAATTGCAATCAAAGGACCATTAACAACACCAGTAGGCGGTGGAATTCGTTCTCTAAACGTGGCATTGCGTCAAGAATTAGACTTATTCACATGCTTACGTCCTGTTCGCTACTTTGACGGCGTACCTTCTCCAATTAAGCGCCCAGAAGATACAGATATGGTTATCTTCCGTGAAAACACTGAAGATATTTATGCTGGTATTGAATATGCAAAGGGTTCTGAAGAAGTACAAAAACTTGTTTCATTCCTACAAACGGAATTAGGCGTAAATAAAATCCGTTTCCCTGAAACTTCTGGATTAGGTATTAAGCCTATTTCTTCTGAAGGAACAGAGCGTCTTGTGCGTGCAGCAATCAACTATGCAATTGAACAGGGCCGCAAGTCTGTTACGCTTGTACACAAAGGTAACATTATGAAATATACAGAAGGCGCATTTAAAAATTGGGGCTATGAGCTAGCTGAAAAAGAATTCGGCGATAAAGTATTTACTTGGGCTCAATATGACCGCATCGTTGAAAAAGAAGGTGCACAAGCTGCAAACAAAGCTCAAGCAGAAGCGGAAGCAGCAGGGAAAATTATTGTAAAAGATTCAATTGCAGATATCTTCTTACAACAAATTTTAACTCGTCCACGTGAATTTGATGTAGTAGCAACAATGAATTTAAATGGAGATTACATTTCAGATGCATTAGCAGCACAAGTTGGCGGTATCGGAATTGCTCCAGGAGCAAACATCAACTATGAAACTGGACATGCTATCTTTGAAGCCACTCACGGTACAGCACCTAAATATGCTGGTTTAGATAAAGTAAACCCATCTTCTGTATTATTATCAGGTGTGTTAATGCTTGAACACCTTGGCTGGAATGAAGCAGCGGATTTAATCATGAAATCAATGGAAAAAACAATTGCTTCAAAAGTAGTAACATATGATTTCGCACGTTTAATGGACGGTGCAACAGAAGTGAAGTGTTCAGAGTTTGCTGATGAATTAATTAGCAATCTAGGAAAACAAGTAACAGTTTAATAGCTATTCATTTAGGGGAGGAATTATAATGGCAAATATGCGTAAAAAAGTATCTGTTATCGGAGCGGGCTTTACGGGAGCTACAACTGCTTTTTTAATTGGTCAAAAAGAATTAGCTGATGTTGTATTAGTTGATATTCCGCAATTAGAAAATCCAGCTAAAGGTAAAGCGCTGGATATGTTAGAAGCAAGTCCTGTACAAGGCTTTGACGCTAACATTACAGGAACAGCCAACTACGAAGACACAGCTGACTCTGACATTGTCATTATTACAGCTGGTATCGCGCGTAAGCCAGGTATGAGTCGCGATGATTTAGTCACAACAAACCAAAAAATTATGAAGTCTGTTACTCAAGAAGTTGTTAAATACTCGCCAAACTGTCACATTATCGTGTTAACAAACCCGGTAGATGCTATGACGTACACAGTATTTAAAGAATCTGGTTTTCCTAAAAACCGTGTAATCGGTCAATCAGGCGTGTTAGATTCTGCACGTTTCCGTACGTTCGTAGCGCAGGAGTTAAACATTTCAGTGAAAGATATCACAGGCTTTGTACTTGGTGGACATGGCGACGATATGGTACCTCTTGTACGCTACTCATATGCTGGCGGTATTCCTCTTGAAACGCTTATTCCCAAAGCGCGTCTTGAAGCAATTGTTGAAAGAACACGCAAAGGCGGCGGCGAGATCGTAAACTTATTAGGGAACGGAAGTGCGTACTACGCTCCTGCTGCTTCTTTAGTGGAAATGACAGAAGCGATCTTAAAAGATCAGCGTCGTATTTTACCAGCGATTGCTTACCTAGAAGGTGAATATGGTTATAACGGCATCTACTTAGGTGTTCCGACCGTATTAGGAGCTGCAGGAATTGAGCAAGTAATTGAATTAGAACTTACTGATTCTGAAAAAGCTGCGTTAGATCAATCAGCAAAATCAGTCAAAACTGTCATGGGTGTATTAGCTTAATACAATAAAGTAGGTTTGAGTATAGGTTTTTATCAATATTCAAACAATAGTCACAAGGAAAATTCGAGGGAAACCTCGAATTTTTCTTGTATATAAAGAAAAACTATTACTTTATACAAAAGGTGGAATGATGATGGTATTAGGTAAAAAACAAAAAATAGGTCGAAGTATTGAAGATATAAAAGTTGGAGAAAAATTAACGCTAACTGAACGAATTGAAGATAAAGATATCTTATTGTACTTAGGGCTAACAAATGATTCTAACCCTTTATACATTCAGCATGATTACGCATCTCAGACACCTTTTAAGAAACCTATTGTGCCAAGCATTATGATTACCGGTATTATGACAGCAGCCATTTCAAAGTACTTGCCTGGGCCTGGAAGTCATGTTGCAGAACATACGGTTGCCTTCCCCAAAAAAATTCATCATTATAGTACGATTGAATTTTTATTTGAAGTCACAGAGGTAGATGTTTCTTCTAAAACTGTTACGATTGAAGTGGAAGCGGTCAATGAGCAAAAAGAGAAAGTAGTAACGGCCCGGTTTCTTGTGTATCCGCCGTTTAGACTTCCATCAGTAGAGACACATGACTTTGAAAATTTTTAAAACCTCTTAAATATCTATAAATATAGAAGAAACTCTTTAGCCATATTTTCTGAAAATGTTGAAATGTATTGGAGAACCAGGCTAAAACATTGTATGATAAGAGAAGATAAATAGAAAATAATATCATTTGGATGAAGCTGCGGTTTAATTTAACTAGATGGAGGCTTATATCGTTAATATGAGTAAGAAATTATTAGTCGTAGATGATGAACAATCAATTTCAACATTATTACAATATAATTTACAACAAGCTGGCTTTACAGTAGAAACAGCTGAAGACGGGGAAGAAGGATACAACAAGGCACTAGGAGGAAAACCTGATTTAATTGTGTTAGACTTGATGCTTCCTAAGATGGATGGAATTGAAGTTTGTAAAAAGCTTCGTCAGCAAAAAGTGATGACGCCTATTTTAATGTTAACTGCAAAAGACGATGAGTTTGACAAGGTATTAGGGCTAGAACTTGGCGCAGATGACTACATGACGAAACCATTTAGCCCTCGAGAAGTAGTAGCGCGTGTAAAAGCCATTTTACGCAGAACACAAATTATTGCTCAGGAAAATGAACAAGAGGAAGATGGCGAGCGCATCATGATCGGTGATTTAAAAATTCTTCCAGATCATTATGAGGCCTACTTTAATCAAGAGCAGCTTGAGCTTACTCCAAAAGAATTTGAGTTATTATTATATTTGGCAAAGTACAAGGGGCGGGTATTAACTCGTGATCAGCTGCTAAGTGCAGTGTGGAATTATGATTTTGCCGGAGATACACGAATTGTAGATGTGCACATCAGCCATTTGCGTGAGAAAATTGAACACAACACGCGAAAACCTGTTTATATAAAAACGATTAGAGGATTAGGATATAAGCTGGAGGAACCAAAGGTAGATGAATAAATTTCGTTCAAGGCTACTTTTGGCTCTATTAGTACTTATCATTATTGTATTAGTAGGTCTTGGCCTGCTGCTGGGGCAGTTGTTTAAAAACTTTTATTTTCAGACGTTTCAAGAGCGAATGGAAAAAGAAGCAAAGCTTGTGGAAATGTACATTAGCGAAGAAGGCATCACAAGTCCTGCTTTAAAATCTAAAGTTGATCAAATCAGTCATTCGCTAAGTGTACGAACGACTGTCGTTCAAAAAGATGGAAAAATATTAGTTGACTCAAATCCAGGTAGCAAGCAGCAAAGAATCGAAAAAAGTATTGTAATCCAACAAGTATTGAAAAAGCAGTTAAACAGCAAAAAAAGCTTTGATCAAATTAAAGAAGATTACGACTTATATTACTATGGTATCCCGCTTATTATAGAAGGTAAGCAAGAGGGATTTGTTGTTCTGAGTACATCGTTTGATTCATTAAAACAAGTAAATCAGCAAATCTGGGGCCTTCTTATTGGAAGCTTAGGTCTAGCTTTGATTGTGATTTTACTCTTAGGTGTAAAGATTATGGGGCGCTATACCCGTCCTATTGAATCGGCAACCAAGGTGGCTATGGAACTTGCAAAAGGGAATTATAAAGCTCGTACATATGAAGATTATGTAGATGAAACAGGGATGCTGAGTCAGTCTATTAACGCACTTGCTCGTAATCTGCAAGAGTCTATCACTAATCAAGAAATGCAGCAGGACAGGCTGCGCACGCTAATTGAAAATATGGGAAGCGGCATGCTTCTTATCGATAGTCGAGGCTATATAAACTTAGTGAATCGAGCTTATAAAGAGCAGTTTCATATACATCCAGACGACTTCCTTTATCACTTGTATTATGAGGTATTTGAGCACAAAGAAATCATTAAACTTGTGGAAAAAATATTTATGACCGAAGTAAAGGTTCGAAAACAAGTGGTTCTGCCTTTAAATATTGAACGAAGATATTTTGATGTTTACGGAGCGCCGATTATTGGCTTAAACGATGAATGGAAAGGAATTGTGCTTGTTTTCCATGATATTACTGAGCTGAAAAAACTAGAACAAGTTCGCCGTGACTTTGTAGCGAATGTGTCTCATGAACTAAAAACTCCTATTACGTCTATAAAAGGATTTAGTGAGACATTACTAGACGGTGCCATGGAAGATCCGCAGCTGCGACAGCAGTTTCTATCTATTATTTTAACGGAAAGTCAGCGCATGGAGAGCTTGATTCAAGATCTTTTGGATTTATCTAAAGTTGAACAGCAAGGTTTTAAACTAAGCATTCATTCGGTAGATTTGAATACCCTTCTCTATGAGGTCATAACAGTGCTATCAAACCGAGCGAATGAAAAAGAAATCACGCTAACGTTAGATACGCTTCCTGAAGAAGCGTGGATTGATGGTGACAGTCAGCGCCTTATGCAAGTGTTCGTTAACTTAATTGGCAATGCGCTCATGTATACAATGTCTGGAGGAACCGTTCACGTTTCGCTTGAAGAGGAAGAAGAAACGATTACGGTTCATGTTCAAGATACAGGTATCGGTATTGATTCTGATGAAATTTCACGTATTTTTGAGCGTTTTTACAGAGTAGATAAAGCAAGAAGCCGTAATTCCGGAGGAACAGGTCTTGGATTAGCAATTGTTAAGCATCTTGTTGAAGCTCATAAAGGGGAAATTGAAGTGAAAAGTGAAGTCAATAAAGGGACAACTTTTTCGGTGAAGCTGCACAAGTATTTGCCGCAGATGTAAAATGTTTACGTTCCTTTTACAATTTATTTAATGTAGCTTAATAATTAATTGATACAATTTTTCATGGAAACCCCTTCATCCAAGGAGCCAATATGTAAGGCGAAAATAGCTTTAACCGTGCTATTTTCGCCGATTCTTTCTGACAATTTCTATCCATTCACATGCTACACCGCCTAAAATAACTAGGCGGTGTTTTTATTTTATGATGTACAAATCTTATGGCCGCATGAAAATAAAACGTTGAATTCAAGAGTACTTTTTGTCCTTAAAGCTTATTGTTTGCTAAAATAAAGGTAAGATAAGAAGAGAGCGAAATGGAGGAACATGAATGACACAAAAACTAGTATTAATTGACGGGAATAGTATTGCCTACCGTGCATTTTTTGCTTTGCCGCTTTTAAACAATGATAAAGGAATACATACAAATGCCATATACGGCTTTACTACAATGCTGACACGTATTTTAGAAGAAGAGAAGCCGACGCATTTACTCGTGGCTTTTGATGCAGGGAAAACAACGTTTCGTCACAAAACATTTACAGAATATAAAGGTGGCAGACAAAAGACGCCTCCTGAACTTTCAGAGCAGTTTCCCTTTATTCGTGAGTTGTTAGATGCATATGGGATTAAGCGCTATGAACTGCCTGATTATGAAGCAGATGATATTATCGGTACACTTTCAAAACAAGCTGAACAAAAAGGAATGGCCGTAAAAGTCATTTCTGGGGATAAAGATTTACTTCAGCTTGTGTCAGAGCATGTAACCGTAGATATTACGAGAAAAGGGATCACAGATGTCGATTCATATACGCCGGCAGCCATTGATGAAAAGTATGGTATTACGGCTGCACAAATCATTGATATGAAAGGCCTTATGGGAGACAGCTCGGATAATATCCCAGGCGTGCCCGGAGTCGGGGAAAAAACAGCCTTAAAGCTATTAAAAGAGTTTGAAACGGTTGAAAACGTATTGCAATCTATCGATCAAGTCAGCGGTAAAAAATTAAAAGAAAAGCTAGAAGATAATCGTGAATCAGCCATCATGAGTAAAAAGCTTGCAACTATTTATTGCGAAGCGCCTCTTAAAGTATCTGTAGAAGATGCAAAATATGACGGGTTTGAATCTTCAAAGGTCATCTCTTTATTTAAAGAGCTTGGGTTTAATTCTCTGCTTGCTAAATTCGGTGAAACAGCAGAAGAGGAAGCAGATTTTGAAGAACTGACGTTTGAGATAGCGGAAGAAATTCACGATGATATGTTAACAAGCGAAGCAGCTCTGATCGTAGAAGGGTATGAAGAAAACTATCATCACAATCAGCTGCTCGGTTTTGGAATCAGCAACAAAAATGGCCACTATTTTATTGATAAAGACACAGCTCTTTCATCTCCTAAATTTAAAGCATGGTTAGAAGACGAACGTGTAAAAAAGACGGTGTTTAATGGAAAACGTACAATTGTATCCTTAAAATGGGCGGGGCATGAAATTAAAGGAATTGAACATGATGTCATGATTGCTTCTTACATCTTGAATCCTGCTGAGGCAAATGATGATCTAGCGACAATTGCAAAATTAAAAGGATATCATCAAGTACAATCAGATGAAGCTGTGTATGGAAAGGGAGCTAAGCGAAGCATTGCAGAAGACGATCAGCTAGCTGAGCATGTTATAAGAAAAGCAGCCGCCGTAGCGTATTTAAAAGAAGTGTTAGAAAAAGAATTGGTTGAGAATGAACAGTTTGAGCTGTTTGAAAAGCTTGAAATGCCTCTTGCCATTGTCCTTGCTGATATGGAATATCAAGGGGTGAAAATTGACCGGGCGCGTTTGGATGAAATGGGCGAAGATCTTCGAGAACAGCTTGAAAAAATTGAAGCGAAAATCTACGAATACGCGGGGCAAGAATTCAATATTAATTCACCAAAGCAGCTAGGAGTTGTTCTTTTTGAAAAAATGCAGCTTCCAGTCATAAAGAAAACAAAAACAGGCTATTCCACATCAGCTGATGTATTAGAGCAATTAGCTAGCGCCCATGATATTATCCCAGAGATTTTACAATACCGTCAGCTAGGAAAATTACAGTCTACGTATATTGAAGGATTAAAAAAGGTTATTCATGAAAGCGATGGGAAAGTTCATACCCGCTTTAATCAAACGTTAACTCAAACGGGAAGATTAAGCTCAGTAGATCCTAACTTGCAAAACATCCCGATTCGTCTTGAAGAAGGTAAAAAAATAAGAGGTGCATTCGTGCCTTCACAGCCTGATTGGTTAATATTTGCGGCAGATTATTCACAAATTGAGCTGCGCGTACTGGCTCATATTGCAGATGATGAAAAGCTAATTGATGCGTTTAAGCATGACTTAGATATTCATACTAAAACAGCGATGGATGTGTTCCATGTCGAAAGAGAAGAAGTAACGTCCAATATGCGCCGTCAGGCTAAAGCAGTTAATTTTGGAATCGTCTACGGCATCAGTGATTACGGTTTATCGCAAAGTTTAGGAATTACAAGAAAAGCAGCGGCTACTTTTATTGAACGCTATTTAAAAAGCTTCCCGGGTGTACAGGAGTATATGGATACGATTGTGCGCGATGCAAAAGAAAAGGGATATGTAACAACGCTCTTGCACCGCCGACGTTACTTGCCTGAAATCACGAGCCGAAACTTTAATCTCCGCAGCTTCGCTGAGCGTACAGCTATGAATACGCCTATTCAAGGGACAGCAGCTGATATTATTAAAAAAGCAATGATTGAAATGGCTAAGCGCTTAAAAGATGAAAATCTTCAGGCTAAGCTACTGCTTCAAGTACACGATGAGCTGATTTTTGAAGCTCCAGAAGAAGAAATTAAAATTTTAGAGAAAATCGTACCAGAAGTAATGGAGCATGCTTTAGAGCTAGAAGTTCCGTTGAAAGTAGATTATTCTTACGGAAAGACTTGGTACGAAGCAAAGTAGTGGAAAAAGGATGTGACAAACGTGCCAGAATTACCAGAAGTTGAAACCGTCAGACGTACGTTGATTGAATTAGCCAGTGGTAAGACCATTGAGCGTGTAACCGTTAAATGGCCTAATATTATCAAACGTCCTGAGCAAGTTGAGCAGTTTTGTGACGCGCTTGTTGGGCAAACCATTCAAGATGTTGAACGCAGAGGTAAGTTTTTGAAAATTGTACTCGATGATTATACGATGGTTTCTCATCTGCGTATGGAAGGAAAATATGCTCTCCATGAAAATGCAGAAGAACCAGATAAGCATGTACACGTCTTTTTTCACTTCACCGATGGAACAGAATTGCGATACCGGGATGTAAGGAAGTTTGGTACCATGCACTTATTTAAAAAGGGAGAGGAAGACCTGTTTCCTCCTCTTATTGGCCTTGGACCTGAACCGTTTGACGAAACATTTAATCCAAGTCAATTAAAAATGCGAATCGGCAAAACCTCTCGAAAAATCAAGCCGGTTTTACTCGATCAAAATGTTGTGGTTGGGCTCGGGAATATTTATGTAGATGAAGCACTATTTCGCGCAGGGATTCACCCTGAACGAGTAGCCAGCCAATTAACAGACGAAGAGTATGAAAAATTGTACGAAGAAATTGTAGCGACTCTTCAAGAAGCGGTGAAACAAGGGGGCAGCACAATTCGCACGTATGTAAACACACAGGGGCAAATAGGCATGTTTCAGCAGCAGCTGTACGTGTACGGAAGAAAAGGCGAATCCTGTAAAATGTGCGGTACCCCAATTGAAAAATTTGTTGTAGGCGGCAGAGGAACACACATCTGCCCAAATTGTCAGCCGGCTAAAAAATAACAATGGATGGGCTCCTTTCATATACTACGTATAGACAGAAAGGAAAGGAGTCCTCTCATCATGATAACATTTTCTTTACTTATTCTTGCTTTTGCCGTAAGTCTTGACAGCTTTAGCGTTGGCCTGACATACGGACTTCGAAAGGTGAAAATCCCGCTGAAATCCATTTTTATTATTTCATGTTGCTCAGCATTTTCTTTAATGTTTTCTATGTTTTTAGGAAAGGTACTTACGCATCTATTTTCAGTGGATGTACTAAATAAAGTAGGCGGAGGTATTCTTGTTCTACTTGGAATGTGGATTTTATACCAGTTTTTTTGTCCGGCAGATTCATCGCGGGTGAAAGAAGAAAAAACATTAGTGAAGATTGAAATTAAGTCGATTGGCTTAGTCATTAACGTATTGAAAAAACCGACGGCAGCAGATTTAGATAATTCAGGTTCCATCACTGGGATTGAAGCATTTATACTTGGAATTGCATTATCTCTTGATGCATTTGGAGCAGGATTTGGAGCAGCTTTATTAGGTTATTCGCCGTATGCTTTAGCAATTGCTGTAGCTCTTATGAGTTCACTTTTTTTAAGTGCTGGCATACAGTTTGGCAAAGTTTTTTCACGTTTATCATGGATGAAAATGTTTTCCTTTTTACCGGGAGTTCTGCTTATTATTTTAGGTATTTTTAGATTTTAAATAAAGCGATAAAGGAGAGGCCAATGTCAATTGTAATTGGATTAACGGGCGGAATTGCTAGTGGAAAAAGCACGGTAACTGGAATGCTGAGAGATATTAATATTCCGGTAATCGATGCTGACCACATTGCAAAAGAAGTCGTCGAACCAGGAAAAGAAGCATACAACCAAATTGTAGAGACGTTCGGCCGTGCCATTCTTCACGAAAATGCGGAGATCAATCGAGCGGCTTTAGGGGAAATTGTGTTTTATCAAGAGGAAGAACGTAAAAAGTTGAATGCAATTGTACATCCTGCGGTAAGAAAAGAAATGCTTTCTCAAAAGGAAAGGTATATCGAGGAAGGATACGATGCTGTGGTATTAGATATTCCGCTGCTGTTTGAAAGTGATTTAACACACTTAGTTGATAAAGTAGTGGTTGTATATGTCGATGAGCCTGTGCAGCTAGAAAGGTTAAAGTCTCGTAATGATCTTTCGACGGAGGATGCCTATGCACGTATCCACGCACAGCTGCCTTTAATTCAAAAAGTAGCCTTAGCCGATGCGGTGATCAATAACAACGGACCTGTAGAGGAAACAAAACAACAGCTTTTAAGTATATTAGCCCTGTGGCTAGATTAAAGAGGCTGGGACAAAAGTATGTTAGCTGAAGGAAAATCTGAACGAGCTTGATTCTTGAGGGAGAATCAAGCTCGTTCGGATTTTTTATTGCGAATATTTAAGGGCTGCTAAAAAAGAATGTGTTAAATATCTGTTCTCGCTATATACATATAGTAAAACTTAATTAAAATAATTTATTAAAAAAAATTAATATTATTCACTTTTTAAATATTTATGTTATACTATTCAATATAAAAAGTTAAATAGTATAACACATATAGAGAGGGGTATAGCCATGAAAGCACGTATTGCCATTAATGGTTTTGGGAGAATAGGAAGAATGGTGTTTCGCACAGCGATTATAGAGGAGAATTTAGATATTATTGCAATAAATGCATCTTATCCAGCCGAAACATTAGCACATTTAATCAAGTATGACTCTATACACGGACCATTTAATGGAGATGTTAAATGTGATGATGATGCGCTAATTGTTAACGGTAAAAGAATCCAGCTATTAAATTCACGTGATCCGCTGAATTTGCCTTGGAAAGAGCTTGGGATTGATCTAGTTGTTGAAGCAACGGGGAAATTTAATTCAAGAGAAAAAGCGCAGTTACATATTGAAGCAGGTGCGAAAAAAGTTGTCTTAACGGCACCGGGTAAACAAGAAGATATTACCATTGTGATGGGCGTAAACGAACGAGAGTTTGATGTGAATCAGCATAACATTATCTCTAATGCTTCTTGTACGACAAATTGTCTAGCTCCAGTTGTCAAGGTGTTAGACGAAGCGTTCACAATTGAAAACGGTTTAATGACGACCGTTCACGCATATACAAATGATCAAAAGAATATTGATAACCCGCATAAAGATTTGCGAAGAGCCCGTGCGTGTGCTCAATCAATTATTCCTACAACAACTGGAGCAGCCAAGGCGCTTTCATTAGTTCTTCCTCACTTAAAAGGAAAGCTTCATGGAATGGCGCTGCGCGTTCCTACGCCGAACGTATCGCTTGTCGATTTAGTTGTGGATGTAAGGAAACCTGTGACGATGGAAGATGTTAATTTAGCGTTTATTAAAGCTGCTGAAGGACCATTAAAGAATATTTTAAATTTAACAATGGAACCACTCGTATCAATTGACTTTAATACAAATCCTCATTCAGCTATTGTAGATGGACTATCCACGATCGTAATGGAGGATCATAAAATTAAAGTGTTAGCTTGGTACGATAACGAGTGGGGCTACTCTCAGCGCGTAGTCGATTTGGTAAGATATATTGCTGCAGAAATGCGTAATGGATCAAAAATAAGAGTAAGCTAAGAAAGCTATAGATTGCTTTTTAAAAAAACAGGGAGCTATCGCCCTGTTTTTTTTTGTTTTTATTCAAAAGAATAGGGAAAAGCAATAAGATAAGCATGCAAAGGGGTGTTTCTTTTTCTCAATTTTAATAAAAAATTAATAGTCGTTTAGCAGCTTTTACACACTGTCTCACGAGAATACAGGGGTAATTTGTATAGGTCTATCTGCGGGAACAATCTTTAATAAAATCAAAACACGTATTGCAAAATAAATGTAAACAAAGTATACTATGTTTCGTGAACTTCTTGTGTACCTTTCGGTGATGTGGCTACTTAAAGGGTTAGGACCTCTTTGGACTAACTTTCCCCCGTGGTAGTTAACATGCTATATGGCGAAAGAACTTCATGTTTAACGATTAAAAATTGTTAAAGGGGGAAATATCATTATGGAAACAATGGGTCGTCATGTCATCTCAGAATTATGGGGATGCGATTTCGATAAGTTAAATGATATTGATTATATTGAAAAAACGTTTGTTGATGCAGCTTTAAAATCTGGTGCGGAAGTTCGCGAAGTAGCGTTCCATAAATTTGCACCTCAAGGTGTAAGTGGCGTTGTTATTATTTCAGAATCACATTTAACGATTCACAGCTTCCCAGAGCATGGTTATGCAAGTATCGATGTTTATACTTGTGGTCATTTAGATCCTACAATCGCAGCAGATTATATTGCAGATGCTCTAAGTGCACAGACACGTGAAACAATTGAATTACCACGTGGAATGGGTCCTGTTCAGGTAAAACAAACTAAAGCGAATGCACTTTAATAGTGTCGATTGATTACGTAAGTTAAGAGGTGTATTACACACCTCTTTTTAGTATATAAATTTTTAATACGCAAAAACAAAGGGGATAACAACATGGGGGTAGTACAAGCAGTTAAATCTTTATTTTCTAATCATGTAGAAACAAGCGATCGCCATTCAGATCCGACTCTAAAAACGCACTATTACAAAACAACGGCTGGGAATGCATTTAAGCAAGTTCATGAAATGTTGAAGCACATGCAAGGGATAGAGATAATTGCTGCATATGAAGAGCGAGGAGAAATTAGCTTAAACGTTGTAAAAGGAAGAAAAGCTTTTGTTGTGATTACCATTATTAGCGTACGTCCTCTTGAAACCGCTATCGATTTTTCTGCTACAACAGAGTCAAAAGTGGTGCCAGTTGATTTTGGTTTTAGTAAAGAACTTGTACGTACGCTTTATAAGAGCTTTGATCAAAAACTTATTCCTCTTTCTTCGTAAGTTCCTTATTATTTTTGAATTTCAGGGAATAAAATGGGGAAATTCCTTTTCCTTTACTTGTATTCAAGCCTTGTTTTCTATAAGATGGAATAAAGCAAATCCTTTAATATAGCATCGTGTTTGATAAAGGAAATGATGATGACAATCATAATAAATGGCGAATAGCCGGCTAACATAGATGGAAATTAACTTATATGAGAGAAAATAAAAAGAAAAACAAGGTTTATTATTGGAGCTGAGAATATGAAGTGCCCATCCTGTCATTACAATGGAACGAGAGTGCTGGACTCGCGCCCTGTAGAAGAAGGCCGCTCTATTCGTAGAAGACGTGAATGCGAAGAGTGTCACTATCGTTTTACAACTTTTGAGAAAGTAGAAGAACTTCCGTTAATTGTTGTAAAAAAAGATGGAGCGAGAGAAGAGTTCAGCAAAGACAAAATCCTTCGAGGGTTAATTAAGGCGTGTGAAAAACGCCAAGTAAGCTTAAAGCAACTGGAAGATACCGTACACGATATTGAAACAGAGCTGCGCAGTCAGGGTACATCAGAGGTGCAGTCAGATGTGGTAGGAGAAATGGTGATGGAGCGATTAGCTGCTATCGATGAAGTCTCTTATGTTCGATTTGCTTCGGTATACCGACAATTTAAAGACATCAATGTATTTATTGATGAATTAAAAGATTTAATTAAGAAGGAACGACTGTAAAAGAGCTATTGAAGTATTCTTTAGGCTCTTTTTTTGTCATTTCTATTACTTTAAAAGTAGGTAGGGAACGACATGAAAGAACAACATTGGAAAGAAATGATACCGGTCGATCGTTATGTTGTTCGTTCGAGCGGCATACTGCAGGAATACGACCGAAAGATTTTAACAATGCTCTATCAGCCGTTGGTGGGTACGACGTGTTTTGGTTTGTATATGACGCTATGGAGCGAGCTGGAACAAGATCGTTTATGGGGAAAAGAGTCTACGCATCATCACCTAATGTCAATGATGCAAATTAATTTGAAAGCTATTTACCATGAACGGTTAAAATTAGAAGGCATCGGTTTGTTAAAAACATATATTAAGGAAGAAGATGATGTTCGTGTGTTCATTTATGAGCTCATTCCTCCTCTTACGCCCCATCAGTTCTTTAACGATGGCGTGTTAAATGTATATTTATATAACCGACTAGGAAAATCCATCTTTCAAAAAGTAAAAAATTATTTTTCGGATTCACTCGTGGATGATCAATCGTTCAAAGATGTGACGCATTCATTTAACGATGTATTTAAATCAGTTAAAGCAACGGAGCTGGCTCCAAGTTTTCAGTCTGAAAGCAAGGATGTATTTTCTCCTGATGCTCAAACGGACTTTATAGATTCTTCAAACCGTGCTTCTATTGAGATGAGCCCGGATTCCTTTGATTTTGATTTATTTTTAGCAGGCCTAACAGATTCAATGATTTCGAAAAGGTCCATTACATCTAAAGTAAAACAAGCGATTGAAAAGTTAGCTTTTTTATACGGCATCGATCCTCTTCAAATGAAAAATGTAGTGCTCGATTCGCTAAATGAGAATGATCAAGTTGATATTGAATTGCTTAGAAAAGCAGCACAGTCCTTTTACCAATTTGAAAATGGAGAAGCACTTCCAAATCTAAGCGAACAAATTCAGCCTCCTATGCTTCGTACCATGCAGGAAAAGCAGCCTCAGACAAAAGAAGAGCAGCTCATTCAACAGCTTGAAGTCACCTCTCCTCGACAGCTATTGATCGAGTTTTCAGGGGGAGCAGAGCCATCAAAAGCAGATTTGCAAATGATTGAAGAAGTGATGTTTAATCAAAAGCTTTCACCAGGGGTAGTAAATGTTCTGATTTACTATGTTATGCTAAGATCCGATATGAAACTATCTAAGAGCTATGTAGAGAAAATCGCTGGACACTGGGCGCGGAAAAAGGTACAAACTGTTCAAGAAGCGATGAATTTAGCTAAAAATGAACAGAAAGAATATCAAAACTGGACGGAAGCCAAGCAAAATAAAAAAACGGCCGGACGAAAAATTGTGCGTGAAGAAATGGTGCCAAACTGGTTAAAAAATAAAGAGCAGGTAGAGAAAAAAGCAGAGCCAGCATATGATGCAGAGTTTGAAGAACGAAAACGTAAACTAGAAGAAAAGTTAAAAAAGCTTGACCCAAAGCATAAAGAATAAAAAATTGTTATGATAGAAGTGGGGTGAAATAATGAAACCTATTAACGACTCATTAAATCAGTTGATTAATAAAAAAGATTTTAAAGCGCGATTAGAAGCATTAAAAAAGAATATTATGTCAAACCAAGATGTGAGAGCATTCATCCAAGAGCATCGCTATGAGTTAGATGAGCAAATGGTTGACCGGGGCTTGATGAAGATGCATGAATTTATCGACCAAAGCAAATGCTGCGATAAATGTCCTTCTCTGCAAAGCTGTGTCAATATGGTGAAGGGATATCACCCTCAGCTGGTTGTAAAAGGCCGTAATATTGATGTGCAGTATGAACGCTGCCCTAGAAAAGTCCAAGAAGATGAGCGAAAAGAACAAGAATCTCTTATTCAATGTATGTACATTCCCAAAGAAATTTTGCAAGCAACGATGTCTAAGATTACACTTGAACGTGAACGATTTGAAGCTGTTACTTTAGCAGAAGAGTTTGTTAGTGAATATGAGCCAGGCAAAAAGATGAAGGCACTATACTTGTACGGAGAGTTCGGGGTTGGTAAAACTTTTATCCTTGGAGCGATTGCTAATTCGTTAGCTGAAAAGAAAGTGAAGTCCACAATTTTATACGTCCCAGAGTTTTTGCGTGAGTTAAAAGGTTCATTTCAAGATCAAAGCTTTAATGAGAAAATAGAGTATGTTAAAAAAGTACCGGTTCTTATGCTTGATGATCTCGGAGCTGAATCCGTAACGAGCTGGATGCGAGACGATGTGCTCGGAACCATTTTACAATTCCGCATGCTTGAAAATTTGCCGACATTTTTCAGCTCGAATTTAAATTTTAAAGAGCTTGAACATCATTTGACATATACCCAAAGAGGCGAGAAGGAAGAACTCAAAGCCGCTCGTGTCATGGAGCGAATTAAGTCTCTAGCCACTCCTGTTGAAATAACTGGAGATAATAGAAGAGATAGATGAGCAGGTCGTTTTACATTTCTTGTAACGACTTGCTCATTTTTTTGCATGTTGCCCCATATACATTAATAAAGCGTGTCCAAAGGGGGGCTATGAGGAATGAAAATATTCTTTAAATATGTAGAAGACGCAGTCATTGTATATGAGTCTTTATGCGCGAAGCGAAGCGCTTTATCATATGGTTCACAGTGCTTGAAGCTGGTGAATAATCAGCTTTTAGTCATTGATGAGACATACAATAGAGAGGCCATTTTACAAGACATGGTGATACCGGTATTAACGCACGTAATTTTAAAAAAGAAAGAGAAAAAGATGATGGTAAACATATTAAAAGAACAATTTTTCTATTCAGAAGAGGAAGAGCAAGATTTGCTGCTTCAAATTATGGGGGGGATTATGGAAGGAGAGAGAGGCGAAATTCCGCAAAAAACATTTTCTCTTCCAAGAGAATTACTTATCCGCCAGGCTCTTCAAGACTTCTTCATTCATAATGTAACATTCACTTTTGAGTCTTTTCTCCAATTCCGTTTAAAAGAATATCAAGAGCGGCTGCGCTATTATGCTGAGCTGGCGATTGATGAATATAAGCTTGAACAAGACTATCAAATTCTTATTCATCAGCTGCGTCAAGCAGCTAATGAAAGACAGTCATCTACAGGCGATGTGTATGTAATGCACTTGAATAAAAACAAGTTTGTATTGTACGACCAAAGCAGTAGATATGTTCCGGAACGTGAATGTACAGCCCTAGCAGAGGCCTTTCTATCTGAACAAGAATCAGTATACATAGACTCAACTATTATCGCGCCTTTGCTGAGTTTATCTCCAGCTGCTATTCATCTGTATAGCGACCAGCATGATCATGATTTTGTTTATACCATTCAAAATATTTTTCAAGAAAAAGTTATGTTATACGATAAAAATGAATTTCCGTTTGATCAAAAGCAAAATATAACGTGAAAGGTTGATTTCTATTTTGAAAATGAATATAATAAATGCATATTGAAAAACAGCTATATGTCACAAGTTATGATGAGGACATGAGTGTATATTTACGGTTTATAGAGAGGGAGATCCAGGCTGAAAATCTCCTAACACGGAATATATTCTTACCACCTCTAAACTTCAGTAGTAAACGAGCAGCGTCTCTAGTAATTACTGACGGAATTTCCGTTATAAAACCTCGAGCCGCTTCGGGTTCTTTGGGTTATCCAAGATACGAAGAGGAAACAAGGGTGGTACCGCGTGTATACACAACTCGTCCCTTTTTATAAGGGACGAGTTTTTTGTTTTTACAAAAAGTTTATTAGTTATGTTAAAGGAGTGGAAAGTTGTGTCAGAAGTAATCAAAATGACATTTCCTGATGGAGCTGTTAAAGAGTATCCAAAAGGATCATCAACAGAAGATATTGCGGCTTCTATTAGCCCGGGATTAAAGAAAAAAGCGTTGGCAGGTAAAGTAAACGGCGAGCTGCTGGATTTGCGTACGCCAATCGAACAAGATGGCAGTCTTGAAATCATTACACAAGATGCTCCTGAAGCGCTTGAAATTATGCGTCATAGTACAGCGCATTTAATGGCTCAAGCAATCAAACGTTTATACAAAGATACAAAAGTACAGCTAGGTGTAGGACCGGTTATCGAAAATGGTTTTTACTATGACATCGATATGGAAGAATCAATTACTCCTGAAGATTTAGGTAAAATTGAAAAAGAAATGAAAAAAATCGTTAATGCAAATATTGAAATTGAACGAAAAGAAGTTTCTCGTGAAGAAGCCATTCAACTTTTTAAAGAAGTTGGCGATGAACTAAAACTTGAATTGATTGATGCGATTCCAGCAGGTGAAACGGTTACGATTTACCAACAAGGCGAATTCTTTGATCTTTGCCGAGGCGTGCACGTGCCGTCAACAGGCAAAATTAAAGAATTTAAACTATTAAGCGTAGCAGGTGCTTATTGGCGCGGAGACAGCGACAATCAAATGCTGCAGCGTATTTACGGTACAGCATTTTTTACAAAAGCAGATTTAGACGAGCATCTTCGTCTTCTTGAAGAAGCAAAAGAGCGTGACCACCGTAAACTTGGCAAAGAGTTAAACTTATTTACAAATTCTCAAAAAGTAGGACAAGGTCTGCCTTTATGGCTTCCAAAAGGTGCAACGATTCGCCGTATTATCGAGCGTTATATCGTAGATAAAGAAGTAAGCCTTGGTTATCAGCACGTTTACACGCCAGTGCTTGGAAGTGTAGAACTTTACAAAACGTCTGGTCACTGGGAGCACTACCAAGATGACATGTTCCCTGCAATGGAAATGGATAACGAAGACCTGGTTCTTCGTCCAATGAACTGTCCTCATCACATGATGGTTTACAAACAAGGTATTCACAGCTATCGTGAGCTTCCAATCCGTATTGCTGAACTTGGAACGATGCACCGCTACGAAATGTCAGGAGCATTATCAGGACTTCAGCGCGTTCGAGGCATGACGTTAAATGATGCACATATCTTTGTACGTCCGGATCAAATCAAAGAAGAATTTATTCGTGTGGTTCGCTTAGTTGAAGCGGTTTATAAAGATTTTGGATTTGAAAATTATTCATTCCGTCTCTCTTACCGTGACCCTGAAGATACAGAAAAATACTTCGATGATGATGCAATGTGGGAAAAAGCACAAAGCATGTTAAAAGACGCAATGGATGAACTTGACCTTGATTATTATGAAGCTGAAGGCGAAGCGGCATTCTACGGTCCAAAGCTAGATGTTCAAGTTAAAACAGCTCTTGGCAAAGAAGAGACGCTATCTACGGTTCAATTGGATTTCTTACTTCCTGAACGCTTTGACTTAACGTATGTAGGGGAAGACGGAAAACAACATCGACCTGTTGTTATTCACCGCGGCGTGGTGTCAACAATGGAACGTTTTGTAGCTTTCTTAATCGAAGAATACAAAGGAGCTTTCCCAACGTGGTTAGCACCTGTACAAGTTCAAGTGATTCCGGTATCACCTACGGTTCACCTTGAGTATGCAAAAGAAGTGCAAGAACAGCTTCAACTTGCGGGTATTCGCGTGGAACTTGATTCTCGCGATGAGAAAATTGGCTATAAAATCCGTGAGGCTCAAATGCAAAAAATTCCTTACATGCTTGTTGTAGGGGATAAAGAAGTAGAGGATAAAGCAGTAAACGTACGTAAATATGGTGAGCAGAATTCAGAAACGGTGGATTTCCAAGCCTTTTTACAAAATGTAAAAGCAGAAGCATCTCGTTAATAGAAAAAGCAGAGAATTGAAATTCTCTGCTTTTTTATACAACATTTATAAAAAACTGTTGCATAAATGTTTTTCCTTTGATACAATAACTTTTGTTGTTAAAAAAGAACGAAATCATTGACTTTTGTCTTTGTTGATACTATAATAGCTTAAGTAATTGAATACTTGTTTATACAGAAGAAGAAGCACCCGCTTCTCACCTGAGTGACGCATAGAGCAGTTAGCAGGTACATCGTATCTTAATTAAAACGATAGAAGTGTGGGTGCAGTATGTACTCACACTTTTTTGTGTGAGTTAATAATCGGTCTAAGCAAGCGTATTCGCTCATTAAACCTTGGAGGTGGCTACTTATTAGCAAGGACATGATGGTAAACGAGGGCATTCGAGCTCGCGAAGTTCGTCTAATTGATCAAAATGGTGAACAATTAGGAATTAAATCAAAAAATGAAGCATTAGAAATTGCTTCACGAGTAAATCTTGACTTAGTAATGGTTGCTGCAAATGCGAAACCGCCGGTATGTCGTATTATGGACTACGGTAAATTCCGCTATGAGCAACAACGTAAAGAAAGAGAAGCTCGTAAAAACCAAAAAGTTGTAAACTTAAAAGAAGTTCGTTTAAGTCCAACAATTGATGAACATGATTTTAACACTAAACTTCGTAACGCACGCAAGTTCCTTGAAAAAGGTGACAAAGTGAAAGCGTCTATTCGCTTTAAAGGTCGTGCCATTACTCATAAAGGGATTGGCCAAAAAGTACTTGAACGTTTTTCACAAGCTTGCGAAGATGTAAGTTCAGTTGAATCGGCTCCTAAAATGGAAGGCCGCAGCATGTTCTTAGTCTTGGCACCTAAAAACGAAAAGTAATAGAACGAGGAGGAACACCCCATGCCAAAAATGAAAACACATCGTGGCGCTGCAAAGCGTTTCAAAAAGACTGGAAGCGGTAAATTAAAACGTGCTCGTGCTTACACAAGCCATTTATTCGCTAACAAATCTACAAAACAAAAGCGTAAATTACGTAAAGGTTCTTTAGTAAGCAAAGGTGACTTCAAACGTATCCGTCACTTATTAGATAACATTAAGTAATTTGGGTTGAGATAGAAACAATACAGGAGGTAAACAATTATGCCACGCGTAAAAGGCGGTACAGTAACACGCAAACGTCGTAAAAAAGTTTTAAAATTAGCTAAAGGTTTCTTCGGTTCGAAGCATAGATTATATAAAGTTGCTAATCAGCAAGTTATGAAATCTCACATGTATGCTTATCGTGACCGTCGTCAGAAAAAACGTGACTTCCGTAAATTATGGATCACACGTATTAATGCAGCTGCTCGTATGAACGGTCTTTCTTACAGCCGTTTAATGCACGGTTTAAAATTAGCAGGTATTGAAGTTAACCGCAAAATGCTTGCTGACTTAGCTGTAGCTGATGAAAAAGCATTTGCTGAATTAGCAACTGCTGCTAAAAAAGGCTTAGATAAGTAATGAATATAAAGTCTCGTCATCTTTAGATGATGAGGCTTTTTTGCTATCGGAGGAGATATCATGAATGAACTGCTGCTTACCTATTTTATTGTTATTAATATAGTAGGGATAGGAATGATGTATAGAGATAAACAAAAAGCAAAAAGACATGAGTGGAGAATTGCCGAAAGTACGCTGTGGACGGTAGCTGCTGTCGGAGGAGCCATTGGAGGACTGATTGGTATGTATTGCTATCGTCATAAAACGAAGCACACATCGTTTACAGTAGGCTTTCCTATTCTTGCCGCTCTTGATTTACTTTTCTTTTTTGTTATCAGCTGAGCACAAATGATTTTGTGCTCAGTGTAAAAATTCTCGAACGGGGCTTTTCCAGCGAATAGGAGCATTTGGGTACATGTCGTGTACGTGATTTTCCAGCAGCTTGAAATCTTGTTTTTGCAGTTCATGTAATCGAGATGGATCGGTTAACACCATTGTAATTGATAAAGATTCTGGTTCATTGGGATTGCTGTATTTTTCTCCTTCAAATAAAATACCTTTATACGTTAATAGAAAATTTTTGCGGATATTCGTTTTTTCGTCGACGACAAAAAATTGCTGATGTTCCTGAGCTGCTACAAGCTTCCGCTTTGGACTGCGAAAATGCTGAACCAGCTTTAATAGTGTGTAAGCAACAAGCGCGAAAATGAACACGCGAACGATAACAATAACAAACATAACGCTCCCTCCTTTACAAGGCACAGTTTTCTTACTTTACGTTTCAGTCTCTAAAAAGTTTCATGATTTTTGATATAATTTCTTTATTGGTTTACAAAGAAGAAGATATACATAATTACAGGAGTGATTACATTGAATTTACAACAGCTATTTACCATGCAGCGTCAGCTGGATCAGCATATAGAAGATAAGCATCAGCTTCATAAGGAAGACTTGGTTCCGAGAAAACTTTTAGCTCTGCTTGTTGAAATGGGAGAGCTGGCAAACGAAACGCGCTGCTTCAAATTTTGGAGCGTCAAACCTCCGGCTGAAGATGCTGTTATTTTAGAAGAATTTGTGGACGGCGTACATTTTATTCTGTCTTTAGGGATTGAAAAAGGATACGATGATTTAACTGAGTTACCAAATGCAAAAGCAGGTGATTCAAAAACAGCACAATTTTTACAGTTGTTTGCACAAGTTGCTGCTTTCGAGCAGGATCTGTCGAAAGAAAACTATGTGAACATGTTTGTATCTTACATGACGCTTGGCGATATGTTTGGTTTTTCCGCTGAACATATTGAAGAGGCGTACATCTCAAAAAATGAAGTGAATTTTAAACGCCAAGAACAAGGATACTAGAAATAAAGGGATGGGAAATTTTACTTCAACCTCTTTTTAGCTATAATAGAGGTATACATATGAAAGGGGTAATCCATATGACAAAGTTAGATGAAACATTAATGATGCTTAAAGCACTAACAGATGCAAAAGGAATTCCTGGAAATGAACGTGAACCGCGTGAGGTTATGAAGAAATATATTGCACCTTATGCAGATGAAGTAACGACGGATGGGCTAGGCAGTTTGATTGCGAAAAAGGTGGGCAACGAACAAGGGCCTAAAATTATGGTAGCCGGCCACTTAGATGAAGTAGGTTTTATGGTGACTCAAATTGATGAACGCGGCTTTATTCGTTTTCAAACGGTAGGCGGATGGTGGTCTCAAGTCATGCTTGCTCAACGAGTAACCATCGTTACATCTAAAGGAGAGGTAACGGGGATTATTGGCTCAAAGCCTCCTCATATCCTGCCTCCAGAAGTTCGCAAAAAGCCAGTTGACATTAAAGATATGTTCATCGATATCGGCGCTTCTAGCAGAGAAGAAGTAGCGGAGTGGGGAGTGAAACCTGGTGATCAGGTTGTACCTTATTTCGAATTTACGGTTATGAACAACGAAAAGATGCTGCTAGCGAAAGCCTGGGATAACCGTATAGGCTGTGCAATCGCTATCGATGTATTAAAAGCTTTAAAAAATGAAGCGCATGAAAATGTTGTGTATGGTGTGGGAACAGTGCAAGAAGAAGTTGGACTTCGAGGTGCAAAAACATCCGCTAACTTTATTGAACCGGATATTGCATTTGCTGTTGATGTGGGCATCGCGGGAGATACACCTGGCGTTTCTGATAAAGAAGCTTCTTCTAAAATGGGAGATGGTCCGCAAATCATTTTATATGATGCTTCCATGGTCTCTCATAAAGGACTTCGAGATACAGTGGTAGATGTGGCAGATGAATTAAATATTCCGTATCAATTTGATGCAATCGCTGGAGGCGGTACGGACTCAGGTTCTATTCATATTTCAGCTAACGGGGTGCCAGCACTTTCGATTACAATTGCAACTCGTTATATCCATTCTCATGCAGCGATGCTTCATCGTGATGATTATGAAAATGCAGTTAAATTAATTGCGGAAGTGATTAAACGCTTAGACCGAGAAACGGTTAACGCAATTACGTACAATTAAAAAAAGCTCATTCTCCTAGGAGAATGAGCTTTTTGTTGTACATAGGAAAAGGTTATTTATTTTAAACCGTTTTCAAGCGTTGTCAGAATTTCTTCTTTTTCTGATTCCGGAGACTTTTCCCAAAGCACCTCAAATAAAACACCAAGTCCAGGGAGCATTTTTTCTTCACCGCTTTGAATAGCGTCAGAAATTGTAGCCTCAAGCTCTTCTTTTGAGTTTCCTGAAACGTTTGCAATAACAGCATTTCGTAAATTAAGATCCATCATTTTCACCTCAGCTATCGTAAAGTTACCAATAGTTTTTGTTTTCTTTGCGATTTCTATGTACAATAAAGTGAAACTTATCTAATGATTATTGAACAAAATGTAATCGAACTATTTATTTTTGTATAGATAAAGGAGTTATGTTTGTGAAACAAATTGATTCAGTTAAAAATCCGCAGGTAAAAGCGTGGAAAAAGCTGCATAATAAAAAAGACCGTGATAAGCAGGGCCTTTTTATGGTAGAAGGCTTTCATTTAGTAGAAGAGGCTATCAAAAATAACGATTGCGTAAAGGAACTAATTATACGCGAATCGACCGAAGTGCCCGCACAGTGGAATATAGACGGTATCGAAATAACCGTTGTAAACGAAGCAATTATTAAATTATTATCTGACACAGAAACACCTCAAGGAATTATTGCCGTGTGTGTTCAAACAAAGCATGCAGAAATCATTCATACAGCACAGAAAGTATTTCTTTTAGATGCAGTGCAAGATCCAGGTAACCTAGGTACGATTATTCGAACCGCTGATGCTGCCGGAGTGGACGCTATTATCGTTGGAGAGGGCAGCGTGGATGTGTACAACCCAAAAGTCGTTCGTTCAACGCAAGGAGCTATTTTTCACCTTCCAATTGTAAAAGGTGATTTACTCGAAATGATTTCACTGTTAAAAGAAAGAGGCATCGCAGTTTACGGCACGTCGTTACAAAATGGAAAGGTCTACACACACGTAAAACCTTCAAACGAATTTGCGCTGATTGTGGGAAATGAAGGAAAAGGCGTAAGCGAGAAAGTGTTGGAACAAACGGATCAGAATCTGTACATTCCCATCTATGGAAAGAGCGAGTCGCTAAATGTTGCCATCGCTTCTGGAATCTTACTTTATTATTTACGCGGAATGTAGTTGCATCGAGAACGTGTTTTCACTATAATAATACAATAGTTACATATGTAAAAAACGATGAAAGAGAGCAGTAGCTTATGTCCGTTTATGCAGGGAGAAAATGCCGTGACTGAAAGCATTTTTATAAGTGTAATAAGTGAATTCACCTCTTGAGTTGACACTTAGACCATCTTACATAGATGTAAAGGTGTTCCGGAGATTCCGTTAACTTGAATGAAGTGAACTGTATACGTCTGTGTATATAGTTAACAAGGGTGGTAACGCGACTAATCCTCGTCCCTTTTTTGGGAGGAGGTTTTTTTATTTGTCATTTTTTACGTTAAAAGGAGGAATAAGTGATGAAAGAACGTTTACAAGAACTTCAACAAGAAGCAATTGCAAAAGTCGAAGCGGCAAGTGCTTTAAAAGAATTAAACGACGTACGCGTAGCTTATTTAGGAAAGAAAGGCCCTATCACAGAAGTACTTCGCGGTATGGGAAAACTTTCAGCTGAAGAGCGTCCTGTAATGGGAGCACTTGCAAATGAAGTACGTGAAGCGATTGCATCTAAAATTGAAGAAAAACAAACGGCGTTAGAAGCAGCCGAGGTAGAGCGTAAACTTGCTTCAGAAACAATCGACGTAACGCTGCCGGGACGACCTGTTAAAGCAGGTACGCATCACCCGCTAACAAGCGTGGTTGAAGAAGTAGAAGATTTATTCTTAGGAATGGGCTATGAAGTAGCAGAAGGACCGGAAGTAGAGCAGGACTACTATAATTTCGAAGCGCTGAACTTGCCAAAAGGTCACCCAGCACGTGATATGCAAGATACGTTCTATATTACGGAAGAAACGCTTCTTCGTACGCATACATCAACTGTTCAAGCTCGTGTTATGAACAAGAATGAAGGCAAAGGACCTGTTAAAATTATTTGCCCGGGTAAAGTGTACCGCCGCGATGACGATGACGCTACGCATTCTCATCAATTCATGCAAATTGAAGGTCTTGTAGTAGACGAAAACATTCGTATGAGCGATTTAAAAGGCACGCTTGAAGTATTTGTGAAAAAGATGTTCGGTGCAGACCGTGAAATTCGTCTTCGTCCAAGTTTCTTCCCATTCACTGAGCCGTCTGTAGAAGTAGACGTATCGTGTGCAAAATGTGGAGGTAAAGGCTGTAATGTATGTAAACAAACAGGCTGGATTGAAATTTTAGGAGCAGGCATGGTTCATCCAAATGTCCTTGAAATGGCTGGATACGATTCAACTAAATATCGTGGATTTGCTTTTGGAATCGGTGTAGAGCGTATTGCTATGTTAAAACACGGCGTGGATGATATTCGTCATTTCTATACAAATGATGTTCGTTTCTTAGATCAATTTAAACAAGTATAAAGGAGGGACTACGATGTTTGTATCTTATCGTTGGTTACAAGAGTATGTTGACTTATCAGGCATAACGGCAGAAGAGTTAGCTGATAAAATCACAAAAAGTGGAATTGAAGTTGAAGGTGTAGAAAACTTAAATAAAGGCATCAGCGGAGTAGTAATTGGTCACGTTGTCGAACGTGAACAGCATCCAAATGCGGATAAATTAAGCCGCTGTCAAGTAGATCTTGGCGGAGGAGAGATCGTTCAAATCGTGTGCGGAGCACCGAACGTGGCACAAGGTCAAAAAGTAGCGGTTGCAAAAGTGGGAGCTGTACTTCCAGGTAACTTTAAAATCAAGCGTGCTAAGCTTCGCGGTGAAGAATCGAACGGTATGATTTGTTCTCTTCAAGAGCTTGGCATTGAAAGCAAGCTTGTAGCAAAAGATTACCAAGAAGGAATCTTCGTCTTCCCAAGCGATGCTGAAGTAGGAGCGGATGCACTAGATGCACTAAACTTAAACGATGAAGTATTAGAACTAGGGCTAACACCAAATCGTTCAGACTGCTTAAGTATGTTAGGCGTAGCGCATGAAGTAGCGGCTATTTTACGTCGCGAAGTGAAGTATCCGTCAGTAAACGTGCAAACGTCTGATGAGCAAGCGTCTGATTATATTTCCGTTGAAGTAAAGGCAAAAGAAGACAATCCGCTTTACGTAGCGCGCGTTGTGAAAAACGTAAAAATTGCTCCGTCACCACTATGGATGCAAACGCGTTTAATGGCAGCTGGCATTCGACCTCATAACAACGTAGTTGATATTACTAACTATATTTTGCTTGAATACGGTCAGCCGCTGCATGCTTTTGACTACGATCGTCTTGGTTCAAAGGAAATTGTTGTGCGTCACGCGTCAGAAGGCGAGAAGTTTGTAACGCTTGATGACCAAGAGCGCGTATTAAAAGGCAATCAGCTTGTCATTACAAACGGAAGTGAGCCGGTAGCACTTGCAGGTGTAATGGGCGGAGCAAACTCTGAAGTAAAAGACGATACGGTAAATGTTCTCATTGAATCAGCTTACTTCAAAGGCTTAACGGTTCGCCAAGCTTCAAAAGACCACGGTCTTCGCAGTGAGGCAAGCGCTCGTTTTGAAAAAGGAATTGATCCTAACCGTACGCGTGTAGCCGCTGACCGCGCAGCAGAATTAATGGCTGAATACGCTTCAGGTGAAGTGGTAAGCGGTACTGTGGAAGTAGATACACTAACTGTGGAACCTGCTGTTGTAGCTGTGTCACTTGGACGTATTAACGATGTGCTTGGTACAGAGCTATCAATGGAAGAAGTACAAGACATTATGAACCGTCTTCAATTTAAAAACAAAGTGGAAGACGAAACCATTGTTGTAACAGTGCCAACCCGTCGAGGCGATATTACAATTGAAGAAGATATCGTCGAGGAAGTAGCGCGCATGTATGGTTATGACAACCTTCCTACAACGCTTCCTGTAACAGTGGCAACTCCAGGGAAATTAACGGAGTATCAGCTTGGACGCCGCAAAGTTCGCCGTTTCTTAGAAGGAGCGGGACTAGCGCAAACAACAACATATTCGTTAACGAGCACTGAAAAAGCTACTCAGTTCGCACTAAATGCAACAAGTACGATTGGTTTAGCAATGCCGATGAGTGAAGATCGCAGCATCCTTCGTCAAAGCTTAGTGCCTCATTTGCTTGAAGCAGTGAAGCATAACAACGCTCGTCAGTCGGATTCTATTGCGCTATACGAAACAGGCTCAGTGTTCTTATCTAAAGGTGAAGGAGAATTACCGGATGAGCAGGAGCGCGTAGCTGGTGCAATCACGGGTCTATGGCATGCTCACGGCTGGCAAGGTGAAAAGAAAGCCGTTGATTTCTATGTGATTAAAGGTGTACTAGAAGGGTTATTTGCACAGCTTGGTTTGGAGAAACGAATCTCATATGCTCCCGTTAAAAAAGACGGTATGCACCCTGGACGTACAGCGGCTGTATGGTTAGATGAAAAAGAAATTGGATACGTAGGTCAAGTTCATCCTGTTGCTCAGAAACAGTATGGTCTTCGTGAAACATACGTATTTGAATTACACCTTCAAGAGCTATTAGCTGCAGATGTCGAAGAAGTTCGTTATGCAGCTATTCCACGATTCCCATCTATTACGCGTGATATTGCACTTGTTGTAGATAAAAACGTTCTTGCAGGAGAAGTTCAGCGCGTCATCTATGCAGCGGGCGGAGAACTTTTAAAAGATGTAACGGTGTTTGACCTATATGAAGGAGAGCGTATGGAAGAAGGCAAGAAATCTGTAGCTTTCTCTTTACGTTACTTAGATCCTGAACGTACGTTAACGGATGAAGAAGTAGCAAAAGCACATGGTGCAGTGTTAGAAGCTGTTGAAAAAGAATTTGGTGCAACGCTTCGTTCATAAGAATAAAAAAAGAGATGTGGATTTCCACATCTCTTATTTTTTAGCTAATTTTAAAGCTTTTTCTGTATTAGCAAAATGAATTTTAGCTAAAGAGTTCAGCGCACTGACGCCATGTTTTTTAATGATTTTAGCAGCGGCGATATCAACTTGTGCCCCAGCTCCGCGAGGAATGACCATCCCGGTCTTTTCCGTCAGTAAATCCATTTGTTTTAAAAATGCGTATCTGGCAATAATGGAAGCAGCAGCTACAGACAAATGAACGCTTTCTCCTTTTGTACTGAAAAAGACGTTTTCTTTGATAATCTCTTTTTCCTTTACGATGTGTTTATAATAGGTGTTTTTTTCAACAAACTGGTCAATTAAAATCGCATCAGGTTTTTCAGGATCCAATTTTTTTAACACGTTGGATAAAGCTTTGTTGTGCAACAGAGCTTTCATTTTACCTTGTGACATGCCTTTTTCTTGAAATGCATTATACTTTTCGTTATGTAAAACAAGCAAACTATAGGGAATAAACGAAACAAGCTGCTTGGCAATTTCAATGATTTTAGCATCCGTTAACTCTTTTGAATCTCGTACTCCTAATTCTTTTAACAAAGGAAGCTGCTCTTTTTGAACATAGGCAGCAACTACGGTCATAGGGCCAAAATAATCTCCCGTCCCTACCTCGTCAGAACCGATGACCGATAGTGAGCTGAAGTTTGATGGGAGATGTGAGACAGGAGCCTTTTTCGCAGCATCTAAAGGGCCCCCCCACTTAGCCGCTTCTGTTTCAGCTTCTTTTCCTTGAAAAAGTACTTTTCCAGAGCGGTACGCAGTGATAGAACAGCCGGGGGTTTTAGCTGCAAAAATACTTCCCTGCGGAAGTTTGGGCTGTAAATAGGATGTGTAATGAAGCTTCATTTTAGCTATTTGATCAGCTGATACCTTAATAACAGCATGTGACATAATGCTTCACTCCTTTCGGGGTATTTTAGTTTACTTTATAAGCACTATCCCTTATGATAGCTTAAATATAGATATGTTTCCATTGAAGTCTTCTTCGTGGTATGATAGGGATTAGGATTTTTCGTGGAACGGAGGATTTTCTCGTGTCAAGACAAGATAAAACACGTGCGACAGTTGACATCTTTGGTCAGCAGTACAGCATCGTCGGTAGCGAAAGTACAAGCCATATTCGACTTGTCGCCTCTATAGTGGATGAAAAAATGCGTGAAATCAGTACTAAAAACCCTTCTTTAGATATCAATAAATTAGCAGTATTAACAGCTGTGAATGCTGTACACGAATATATAAAACTGAAAGAAGATTATGAGAGACTTGAACAAAAACTTTATGGAAAAGAGGAATGACTGAGTCAATGCTTAATATCATTTTAATTATATTGCTTCTTTTAGGCTTTGTAACAGGTCTTAAAAGAGGGTTTATTTTGCAGCTCATTCATATTGTCAGTTTTGCGGTTTCGTTTATCGTCGCTTATATGTTTAGTGGAGATTTGGCAAGCCGACTTCGCTTGCTGATTCCGTTTCCGGACAATATTCAGCAGCAAAGTGTCGCATCGTTTGTATTTGATTCTGGAACGATAGAAGACGCTTTTTATCGAATGATTGCATTTGCGATTTTATTTTTTGCTACTCACATTGTACTTCGCCTTGCAGGCTCTGTTTTAACGGCTTTAACCGAACTGCCAATTCTGCGCCAGTTAAATAAATGGGGCGGAGGTGCACTTGGATTCGTTGAAGTGTATATCATCGTTTTTATTTTGTTATACATTGGAGCCGTGATTCCGGTAAGTGAAATTCAAACGCCAATTCAACAGTCTTCAATTGCAATCAATATCGTACAAAATACTCCATATTTATCGTCTGCGATTCAAGATTTGTGGACACAGTATGGTGTAATGTAATGAAATTACAATAGCTTGTTGAGAGGGTGTGTCGAAAGTGTCATAATACTTTTGAGATACCCTCTTTTTTTATCGCAGTCTGTTCTGCGGTTTTCACGGAGATAAAAGTATGTCTAGATAAACATTTGAGAGAGTAGATATGTCACTCATCATGTTTTTGAAAGGTTCGTTATTATGATAATAGGCTGGTGAAAAGAGATGAATAAAAAGGATATTATTAAATTGTTAGAAACAATTGCTACATATATGGAATTAAAGGGAGATAACCCTTTTAAAATTTCTGCTTTTCGAAAAGCAGCTGCAGCGCTAGAAACAGACGAGAGAACGCTGACAGAGATTGAGGATTTTACAAAGCTCCAAGGAATTGGAAAAGGAACGGCTGCAGTCATTACAGAGTATATGGAAACAAATGAATCAAGCGTACTAGAAGAACTAAAGCAAGAAGTTCCTGAAGGACTTATTCCTCTGCTTAAGCTGCCGGGGCTTGGAGGTAAAAAAATTGCTAAATTATATAAAGAGCTAGATATTCGAGATATGGAATCACTGCATCAGGCGTGTATGGAAAATCGAGTGCAGGGACTAAGCGGTTTTGGTAAAAAGACGGAAGAGAAAATTATCGCTGCTATTGAAGAGTTTGGGAAGCGTCCTGATCGTTTGCCTCTTGCTTTTATGCTTCCAATAGCGGAAGAAATTTTAGAAGCCCTTAAACAGATGCATAGCATTGAGCGTTTTTCTCAAGCAGGGAGCATCCGCCGCATGAGAGAAACCGTAAAAGATCTTGATTTTATTATTTCAACAGCTGAGCCTCATGCTGTCCGTGAACAGCTAGTATCGCTGCCAAATGTGAAGGATGTCATTGCAAATGGAGATACAAAAGTATCGGTAACGTTAGCTTATGAGTACGATGTATCTGTGGATTTTCGTCTTGTAGAAGATAAAGCGTTTGCCACGACGCTTCATCATTTTACAGGATCAAAAGATCATAACGTGCGCATGCGTCAATTAGCAAAAGAACGCGGTGAAAAAATTAGCGAGTATGGCGTTGAAAATGCGGAGACAGGCGAAGTCATGACATTTGAGTCTGAACAAGCATTCTATGAACATTTTGGGCTGTCTTTTATTCCGCCGGAACTTCGTGAAGATGGAACGGAAGTAGACGCATTTATAAAGCCACAAACGCTCGTGACCTACGGTGCCGTAAAAGGTGATTTGCATATGCACTCTACGTGGAGCGACGGGGCGTATTCAATTGAAGAAATGGCGGAAGCATGTCGCGCGCGAGGCTATGAATACATGGCGATTACAGACCATTCTCAGTATTTAAAAGTAGCTAACGGTCTAACGCCTGAACGCATTCGCAAACAGCGTGAAGAAATTAATCGTTTAAACGCACAGTTCGATGATTTTACAATACTAGCAGGAATTGAAATGGATATTTTGCCCGATGCAACACTTGATTATGATGATGAAATGCTAGCTGAGCTAGATTTTGTTATTGCGTCCATTCACTCTAGTTTTTCACAATCACGCGAAGAAATTATGAATCGCTTAAAGCGAGCGTTAAATAATGTTCATGTAGATTTAATCGCTCATCCGACCGGTCGTTTGATTGGTCGCCGCAACGGATATGATGTAGATATTGATATGCTAATTGAATTAGCTAAAGAAACAAAAACGGCTCTTGAGCTAAATGCGAATCCAAACCGTTTAGATTTAGCCGCTGAGCACATAAAAAAAGCACAAGAGGCAGGAGTTAAAATTGCGATTAATACAGATGCTCACAATCTAGACATGTTAGAGCATATGGAAATTGGAATATCTACGGGAATTAAAGGCTGGCTTAAACCAGAAACGGTATTAAATACGTATAGCCTCAAAGAATTAACCGCCTTTTTAAATCGACATAAATAAGCAACAGGAGGAATCAGTTTTGCAATCACGTATTTTCCATGTACTAGAGTTTAATAAAGTTAAGGAACAGCTTCAGAAAAAAGTAGCTTCTTCTTTAGGCCGAGAAAAAGTAGCGAATTTGATTCCCTCGACTCAGTATGAAGAAGTAGTCAAATGGCAGGAAGCAACAGATGAAGCTACAACCGTGCTGCGATTGCGTGGCAACGTACCGCTAGGAGGCATCTTTGACGTTCGACCTAGCGTAAAGCGCGCTGAAATTGGAGGAACGCTAAGCTCTAATGAACTTCTTGATGTAGCAAGCACTATTTATGCTGCAAGACAAGTTAAGCAATTTATCGAGCAAGTAGTAGAAGACGAAGATTTACAGCTTCCTATTATAACTGAACATATCGAAAAACTAATGCCTCTTCCTGAGGTAGAACAAACAATTAAAATGAGCATTGACGAGAATGGTACAGTGCTAGACGGTGCAAGCGACCAGCTAAGAGGCATTCGTCAAAAACTTCGTTCAACGGAGTCTCGTATTCGCGAAAAGCTAGAAAGTCTTATTCGCTCCTCGTCTGCTCAAAAAATGTTGTCAGATGCGATTGTTACCATTCGAAACGAACGTTTTGTTATTCCTGTTAAGCAAGAGTATCGCAGTGCGTATGGAGGCATTGTGCACGATCAGTCTTCATCTGGAGCAACGTTATTTATTGAGCCACAGGCGATTGTGACGTTAAACAATGAGCTTCAAGAAGCAAAAGTAAAAGAAAAACAAGAAATTGAGCGTATTCTCATTGCTCTAACCGTTCAGGTAGCGGAAGTGGCAAATGAACTCCGTCAAAACGTTTATCTGTTAGGTGAGCTGGACTTCATGTTTGCTAAAGGGCGCTATAGCCATGAGCTAAAAGCTTCAAAACCTAAAATGAACGACCGAGGCTATATTAAGTTAGTGAAGGCAAAACATCCTCTTATTGCACAGGAAGATGTCGTTGCGAATGATATTGAGCTAGGTGATCAATATACGTCTATCGTTATTACAGGACCAAATACCGGCGGTAAAACCGTCACGTTAAAAACACTTGGATTATTTACGTTAATGGCTCAAGCAGGTTTGCAGATTCCTGCGCTGGATGGATCGGAAATGGCTGTGTTTAAACACGTATTTGCTGATATTGGAGATGAGCAGTCCATTGAACAAAGTCTGAGTACCTTTTCATCTCATATGGTCAACATTGTAGATATTTTACAAAAAGTAGATCATGAAAGTCTGGTCTTGTTCGATGAATTGGGAGCAGGAACAGATCCTCAAGAGGGTGCAGCGCTTGCGATTTCGATTTTAGATCAAGTATATGAAAGAGGCGCTCGCGTAGTTGCGACTACTCACTACCCTGAATTAAAAGCGTACGGCTATAACCGTGAAGGAGTGGTCAATGCTAGCGTAGAGTTCGATATTGAAACATTGAGTCCTACTTACAAGCTGCTGATTGGTGTACCGGGCCGAAGCAATGCTTTTGAAATTTCAAAGCGTTTAGGTTTAAGTGCAGAAGTAATTGAACGTGCCAAAGGCTATATTGGCTCAGAAACAAATAAAGTAGAAAATATGATCGCTTCTCTTGAAGATAGCCGCCGTCAATCTGAACACGAGCTAGAAGAAGCTGAAGAGCTAAGAAAAGAGGCTCAGAAGCTTCATAAAGAACTACAGAGTCAGATTATTGAGTTTAATGAAAAACGAGACAAGCTGTACGAAAAAGCTGAAGAAAAAGCTCAAGCCACAGTTCAAGCAGCATCTGAAGAAGCGGAGAAAATCATTAGCGATTTGCGTAAAATGAGTCAAAAAAATCATGCGCTTGTAAAAGAGCATGAATTGATTGAAGCGCGTAAGCGTCTAGAAGATGCGGTTCCAACTCTTGAAAAAAGTAAAAAGAAACCGGCTGTGCCGAAAAAACAAGAGCGCACTCTTCAAGCTGGAGATGAAGTGAAAGTCTTAAGCTGGGGACAAAAAGGAACGCTTGTGGAACAAGTAAGCAATAATGAATGGCAAGTACAAATGGGAATCATGAAAATGAAGGTGAAAGAAAAAGACCTCCAATATATCAGTTCCCCAAAACCAGTAGAAACAAAGCCGCTTGCTATGGTAAAAGGAAAAGATTATCATGTAAATCTAGAACTGGATTTAAGAGGAGAGCGCTATGAAAATGCGCTGATTCGAGTTGAAAAATATATTGATGATGCTTTGTTAGCCAACTATCCGCGCGTTTCGATTATCCACGGTAAAGGAACTGGAGCTCTTCGTAAAGGTGTACAGGAATATTTGAAAAATCATCGTTCTGTTAAAAATATTCGTTTTGGAGAAGCTTCTGAAGGAGGTTCTGGCGTTACGGTTGTGGAATTTAAATAAAAGAATGTTGAAATAAAGGTGTCAGTTGATGCGCTGAACAAGCATATATGAAGATAGAAAATCCGACATGGCTTATGGACTATGCTGGATTTTCTATCTCTTTTAAGAACGATACAAGTATAGGAAAGAGACCTGTCAGTTCATTGCGTGGAGTGTAATATAAATTAGGAGTGATGCAAAAATGAGGGATTTTTGGAAAGACCCGTATATTGAATCCGCCGCTTATTACAGCGTGGTTGTCTTGAGCATTGTCGTCTTTCTTGTTGTGTTTGAGCTCGTTACCAAGTATAAGAACTGGGAAGAGATTCAAAAAGGAAATATGGCTGTTGCGATGGCAACAGGTGGGAAAATATTTGGATTAGCTAATATTTTTCGCTATTCGATTGAGCATAACGACAATTTGTTACGAATGCTCGGATGGGGAATATATGGGTTCGTTCTTTTACTAGTCAGCTATTTTATTTTCGAATTTTTGACGCCGAAATTTCGAATCGATGATGAAATTGAACAAGATAACAGAGCCGTTGGGTTTATTTCACTTGTTATTTCAATCGGTATGTCCTATGTAATAGGAGCAGGGATAGGATAGGAGAGAGTCATGGAGAAGTTAGCGAAAATTTTACTCGTTTTATGCGGAGTGTTTATGCTTATTGGTCTTATCTATTTATCTATATAGCTTTTCCTAACATGGTGATGACAGCAAAAAAGCTGGCCTTAAAGCAGGTCAGCTTTTTTAATGATTACTTCCATACGTCTTCAGCAATTGAAATCACGTGCTTTACTTTATCCCACTGCTGCTCTTCAGTTAGTAAATTTCCTTCTTCTGTAGAAGCAAATCCGCACTGGGGACTCAAACAAATTTGATCAAGAGAAACAAATTCTGCCGCTTCAGCAATTCGTTTTTTCACTGCTTCAGGATCTTCTAAATCTCCAAATTTTGATGTAATAAGACCAAGGACAATCTGAAGATCATTTCGCTTTACATGTCGAAGAGGTTCGAATCCTCCTGAGCGTTCATCATCAAATTCTAAAAATAGTCCATCTACGTTTAACTGACTGAAAATAGCTTTTGACGCATTTTCATATCCGCCGCTTGCTGTATAAGTAGACTGGAAATTTCCTCTGCAAATATGCATTGTGATAACCATATCATCTGGTTTATGCGCAATGGATTCATTGATCGCATCCGTAAAACGTTTCAGTAATTCTTGGGGCGTAAATCCTTTTGACGCGATTTGTTCTTGTCCTTTTTTTGAGAAAAAGACCGCCCACGCAGTATCATCTAACTGTAAATAGCGGCATCCGGCATCATAAAATGCTTGAATGGCTTTTTGATATGTTTTAACTAAATCAGCAAAAAATACATCCGTATCCGAGTAAGCAGACTTTTCAATATGACCTCTGAAAAACAGCATATTGGGACTTGGAATGGTGAACTTAGCCACGTGTTCTTTTCCAGCCGCTTGATGAAGAAATTTATAATCTTCAATCATAGGGTGTTGATTAAAATCTAGTTTTCCAGTCACTCTTATACCGTGAGCTTTTGTTTGGACCCCGTGAAACTGAATTCCCGACTCTGCTTCGTAAAGTTCTACGCCAACAAGTTCTGATAGAAAGTCAAAGTGCCACCACGCACGGCGAAACTCACCGTCTGTGACGGCTTTTAATCCAATTTGTTTTTGCTTTTCTACGAGCTTACTAATTTCTTCATCTTCAATTGCTCGAAGCTGTTTCTTTGTCATTTCCCCGTTTTCCACTTGTAATCGTGCTTGCTTGATACGCTCGGGACGCAAAAAGCTTCCAACGTGATCTGCTTTGAACGGTCCTTTAGTCAATGTTGTTATCAATTTATACAGCTCCTTAAAAAAATCTAATTTTTATTATATACAAAAAATTCGGATAATGTACAGGGGTAAATCCAATTTTTTATTTATTACGCTGCAGGATGAAAGAGTGATTAGGCAGGAAAGAGAACATTCAATAACGATTGCATCTAAAAAAAGAATGAACTATAATTTTAATTAGAAAATTCTAATTTTTTATTTTTTTGAGGGAGAGGATACGTGTGGAATCCACCGAAAAGATATGGCTTTCTCAATATCCAGAGGAAATATCTGCTGCGCTTCATTATGAACAAAAAAATTTAGCACAGCTTTTTGAAGAAGCAGTTCAAAAAGATCCTAAAAAAAACGCAATCTATTTTCTAGGGAAAAAAATGACGTTTTCCCAGCTGCATCAAGATTCTTTGAAACTGTCATCTTACCTTATTGAATTGGGATTAAAAAAAGGGGATAGAGTAGCCATTATGCTTCCAAATTGCCCTCAAGCTGTCATTTCCTTTTATGCTGTTCTTCTTGCCGGAGGAGTAGTCGTTCAAACAAACCCTTTGTATACGGAAAGAGAGTTAGAGTATCAGCTGAATGATTCAGAAGCGACTATGATTATTGCACTTGATTTGCTATATCCGCGTGTAGTAAAAATGAAAGCGTTAACAAGTATAGAACACGTAGTCATTACCTCTATTCAAGATTATCTCCCATTTCCCAAAAACGTACTCTATCCATTTATTCAGCGCAAACAGCAGAAGATAAGCGTGGATGTGAGTCATACGGAGACTACGCATTTATTTAAACGCATTATAAATGAATCCTCTCCAGCAGTATGTAATGCCGAGGGAATTTCAGACGAAGATATCGCGATTTTACAATACACTGGGGGAACAACAGGTTTTCCAAAAGGAGTTATGCTTACTCATAAAAACTTGGTAGCCAATGCAACGATGTGTTCACATTGGTTATACCGCTGCAAGCATGGAGAAGAAAAAGTGCTTGGAATTATCCCGTTTTTTCACGTGTATGGTTTAACAACGGTTCTTGTTCTATCGGTTTTGCAAAACTACGAGATGGTGCTTCTGCCTAAATTTGATGCAAAAACGACGCTCAAAACCATTCATAAGCAGCAGCCTACTTTATTTCCAGGTGCTCCAACAATTTACATCGCTTTATTAAACCATCCTGATTTAGCAAAATACAACCTATCTTCTATTGATTCATGTATGAGCGGTTCGGCTCCTCTTCCTGTGGAAGTACAGGAGCAGTTTGAAAAGCTCACTGGAGGTAAACTAGTGGAAGGATACGGTTTAACAGAAACTTCTCCTGTTACTCATGCTAATTTTCTTTGGAAAGAGAGAATACCAGGAAGCATAGGAGTGCCTTGGCCAGACACGGAGGCCAAAATTCTCTCGTTTGAAACAGGTAAAGAAGCTGCTGTAAGCGAAGTAGGAGAAATTGCGGTTAAAGGTCCTCAGGTAATGAAAGGATATTGGAAACAGCCTGAAGAAACGGAGGCTGTTATGCGAGACGGATGGTTGCTAACAGGTGATGTTGGCTATATGGATGATAAAGGTTATTTTTATGTAGTAGATCGAAAGAAAGATATTATTATTGCCGGGGGATATAATATCTATCCTCGAGAAGTTGAAGAAGTATTATATGAGCATGAAAAAATTCAAGAAGCTGTAGTGGTAGGTGTTCCTGATCCATATAGAGGAGAAACAGTGAAGGCTTACATTGTATTGAAAAATGGTGTAAGATGTACTGAAGAAGAGTTAAATGAGTTTTCTAGAAAGTATTTAGCCGCTTATAAAGTTCCGCGCCTCTATGAATTTCGAAATGAGCTTCCAAAAACAGCGGTCGGTAAGATTTTGCGACGAGCGCTGATTGAAGAAGAAAATGAAAAGCATAAAAAGGCGACGTAGTCGATCGTCGCCTTTGATTTTTTTTGTTGAAACATAATTGACAGATACTTGCGGTTTCTTTATTATAAAGATATGAATGAATAATCATTCATATTTTAAAGGAGCGTATAAGATTGAGAAGAAATAAGCCAAAGTATAAGCAGATTATCGATGCAGCTGTAGTAGTAATAGCAGAAAACGGATACCACAATGCTCAGGTTTCTAAAATTGCTAAGCAGGCTGGAGTTGCAGACGGTACGATATATTTATATTTTAAAAACAAAGAAGATGTCTTAATTTCCTTATTTCAAGAGAAGATGGGACAATTTGTAGAAAAGATTTATGAAGAACTGGCGGGGATTGAAACCGCGGCAGAAAAACTTCATGTACTAATTGACAAGCATTTTTCGTTTTTAGCGGAGGATCATCATTTAGCTACAGTGACACAGCTCGAACTGCGTCAATCAAACAAAGATTTAAGATTGAAAATTAACGATGTATTAAAAGATTATCTGACTCTCATTGATTCTATTTTACAGACAGGAATCGAAACGGGTGAGTTTTCTGAAAATATAGATGTTCGCCTTGCGCGACAGATGATTTTTGGAACGATTGATGAAACTGTCACAACATGGGTAATGAACGATCATCGATATGGTCTAATAGAATCGGTGGATAAAGTCCATTCCCTGCTGTTAAACGGCTGCAGCGGCTCATAATCGTAAGTGAGCCTGCTGTCCCTTGCGAGGGGAGAAGCGCAAGGTAATGAAAATAGAAAGAAAGGGTGGGGGAAACAAATGGAGATTATACAGGTTGAAACTGTTGATGCCATAAGCTTCATTACGTTGAATAGACAACCTGCTAACGCTTTGTCTCAAGATTTATTAAAAGATCTTTCAAGTGTTTTAAAACATTTAGAAGATAGCAAAGAGACAAGAGTTATCGTCATTAAAGGCGAAGGGAAATTCTTTTGTGCTGGAGCTGATATAAAAGAGTTTACATCACTTCAGCAGGAAAAAGAATACGAGAAGCTTGCTGTTAACGGTCAAGAGCTCTTTGAGTATATTGAAAATTACCCAAAACCAGTTATTGCAGCGATTCATGGAGCTGCCTTAGGCGGAGGATTGGAGCTTGCTATGAGCTGCCATATCCGTTTGGTAACGGAAAATGCTAAGCTGGGCTTGCCTGAGCTTCAGTTAGGAATTATACCAGGGTTTGGAGGTACTCAGCGATTGCCTCGTTATGTAGGAGTTCATAAGGCTTGTGAGATGATGCTGACAAGCGATCCAATATCCGGAATCGAGGCAGTGGAGTTAGGATTGGCAAACGCAGCTTTTGAAGAAAGTCAGCTTATTAATGAAACATTTTTACTTGCTAGAAAAATTGCCAAAAAAAGCCCAATCTCTGTTAAAGCTACCTTGCAGCTGCTTCAGCATGTAAAAACAGATGCTTATTACAGCGGCATCAAAAAAGAAGCGCAGCTTTTTGGAAGCGTATTCAAAAGCCGGGATGCTCAAGAAGGCGTAGCTGCTTTTATTGAAAAGCGCCAGCCTAAATTTTTAGGAAAATAAGCTTAGGAGGGGAATTGAATGAATATTTATGTGTTAGTAAAAAGAACATTCGATACAGAGGAGAAACTTTCTTTAAAAAATGGTCAAATTGTTGAAGATGGAGCTGAATTTATTATTAATCCTTACGATGAGTATGCAGTTGAAGAAGCTATTCAGCTAAAGGAAAAGCATGGCGGGGAGATTACGGTCGTGAGTGTAGGAGGGGAAGAATCAGAAAAAGAACTCCGAACTGCTTTGGCTATGGGAGCAGATAAAGCGGTTTTAATCAACACAGAAGATGACATAGAAGATGGCGATCAGTACACGACTTCTAGGCTGCTGGCACAGTACTTAAAAGAACAATCTCCTGATTTAATCTTGGCAGGAAACGTAGCGATTGATGGAGGTTCGGGCCAAGTGGGACCGCGCGTAGCAGAACAGTTAGAAATTCCTTATATTACGACCATTACAAAATTGGATATCGAAGGTGAAAAAGTGACGGTTGTACGCGATGTGGAAGGTGATTCAGAGGTTATTGAAACGTCGCTTCCTCTTTTAGTAACAGCTCAGCAGGGACTTAATGAGCCTCGCTATCCATCTCTTCCAGGGATTATGAAAGCGAAGAAGAAACCGTTGGTTGAAGTGGAACTGGATGATTTAGATTTAGATGAAGATGATGTAGAAGCAAAAACAAAGACAATTGAAATTTATTTGCCTCCGAAAAAAGATGCAGGACGCGTATTACAAGGAGATATAAAAGATCAAGTACCAGAACTGGTCAATTTACTGCATAAGGAAGCAAAAGTCATTTAATAAGTCAAAAGTCAAAACAATGGGGGTATTGTAATGGGACGCAAAGTGTTAGTTCTAGGAGAAGCACGTGATGGGGGATTACGAAACGTATCGTTTGAAGCGATTTCCGCAGCGTCTACTGTAGCTGACGGAGGAGAAATTGTTGCAGCGTTAGTAGGCAAGGACGTAAAAGCTTTAAGTGAAGAGCTTATTGCGTACGGAGCGAATAAAGTTGTTGTGACGGAGCACGAAGATTTAGCTGCTTACACATCGGATGGTTACGCTCAGGCGTTATTAGCCATCATTGAAAGTGAACAGCCTGAAGCTATCGTATTTGGCCATACGGCTCTTGGCAAAGATTTAGCGCCAAAGCTGGCAGCCCGCTTAGACAAAGGACTTATCTCCGATGTGACGGATGTAGAAGTGGGAGGGGATCAAGTAGTCTTCACTCGCCCAATTTATTCTGGTAAAGCATTTGAAAAGAAAATCATGACCGATGCTTTTACGTTTGTCACGATTCGTCCAAATAATATTTCACCGCTTGCAAAAGATGAGGGACGTACAGGCGATGTAGAGGATTTAAATGTTGAAATTAAAAACCTGCGTACCGTTGTAAAAGAAGTTGTACGCAAAGCAACGCAAGGAGTTGATTTATCCGAAGCAAAAGTCGTGATTGCAGGTGGTCGAGGTGTAAAAAGCACGGAAGGTTTTGGACCTCTCCAAGAACTAGCGGACGTGTTAAATGGAGCTGTTGGAGCGTCTCGAGGAGCGTGCGATGCAGATTACTGCGACTATTCTCTTCAAATCGGTCAGACGGGCAAAGTAGTCACACCAGATTTATATATTGCCTGCGGAATTTCAGGTGCTATTCAGCATTTGGCCGGCATGTCAAATTCAAAAATTATTGTTGCAATCAATAAAGATCCTGAAGCGAACATTTTTAAAGTAGCTGACTACGGAATCGTTGGAGATTTATTTGAAGTAGTGCCTCTGCTAACGGAAGAATTTAAAAAGCTGAAAGTACAGTCTGCGTAAATAGTAAAAGAGGCTAGGACAAACGTATTTTTGTTGAAGGAAGATCCGAACGATTAATCGTTCGGATTTTTTCATGGACGTAGTTGCTTTTAGCTGGTGATTGGAGGGCAAGGCGAAGAAGTCTTGCACGGAAATCAACAGCGGTGGAACAAGTGATTTGTACGAGCTTATTTATCCAATCTTATTTATCCAATCTTATTTATCCAATCTGTTCGCTTTTAGATTCGGTTGATTTAGTTAGGTCTCAATCTCTTTTATTACGTGGAAAACGAAATTTTCTACGCATATTTTTAGGCAAATTGTACAAACTAGAGCGGAGAATAAACAGTATAAATGTAAGCAAAAAGTTAGCAAACCTTATTTGAAGGTGATATACTGTGAGTAGAATTTGGATATTGCATATATTTAGGAGGAATTAAAATGGCTATTGCACATGCTACAGATAAAAACTTTACAGATGAAATTAAATCAGGCCTAGTGCTTGTTGACTTTTGGGCACCATGGTGCGGACCTTGTAAAATGATCGCTCCAGTTCTTGAAGAAATTGATGGCGAACTTAACGATAAAGTTAAAATCGTAAAAGTAGACGTTGATGAAAACCAAGAAACAGCTGGAAAATTTGGTGTTATGAGTATCCCAACTTTAGTATTGTTCAAAGATGGAGAGAAAGTTGATCAAGTAGTTGGTTTCCAACCGAAAGAAGCATTAACAGAATTAATTAATAAACACGCGTAAGTCAAAACCTAACCTAGCTCAGGCTAGGTTTTTTTCTTTTTCTCCACTTTTTCTCTTTTGGGAATACTTTTATTTAGCGAATATGCGTTCGTTTGTTTTATACTAGATGTAAGGAACACTGCCATAAATCCGGCTTATGTACATGTATTAAGACAGGAAAGAATGTAGGTTACGCTTCATAAGCGATTGTATAGATGGACAGAGTAAGAGAAGAGGAAGGAGAAAAGTATGAACGATTATTTAAAAGAAAAGCTGGCTATTTTACCGGATCAGCCCGGCTGTTACTTGATGAAAGATAAATATGGAACGGTCATTTACGTAGGAAAAGCAAAAGTATTAAAAAATCGAGTACGCTCCTACTTTACCGGATCTCATGACGGAAAGACGCTTCGACTTGTAAACGACATTGTCGATTTTGAATATATCGTCACATCTTCTAATTTAGAAGCGCTTATTTTAGAAATGAATTTAATCAAAAAGCATGATCCAAAATACAATATCATGCTTAAAGATGATAAGGGCTATCCTTTTATTAAGATTACAGCTGAAAAACAGCCCCGACTTGTTATTACAAGAAAAATAAAAAAAGATAAAGGAAAATACTTTGGTCCTTATCCTAACGTTCAAGCTGCAAATGAAACAAAGCGGCTTCTTGATCGCATTTATCCGTTAAGAAAGTGCTCCACTATGCCAGACAGACCTTGTTTGTATTACCATATCGGGCAATGTCTAGCTCCTTGCGTAAAAGAAGTAAAAGAAGAGCAAAACAAACAAATTATTGAAAATATCACGCGGTTTTTGAATGGTGGATATGAGCATGTCAAAACAGAGTTAACTGAAAAAATGCTAAAAGCTTCAGAAGAGCTCGACTTTGAGCGGGCTAAAGAATACCGAGATCAAATTACTCATATCGAAGCGACAATGGAAAAGCAAAAAGTAACGTTTAATGATTTTGTTAATCGAGATGTGTTTGGCTATTCTTATGATAAAGGCTGGATGTGTGTTCAAGTTTTCTTTATTCGCCAAGGGAAATTAATTGAACGAGAAGTTTCTATGTTTCCTTTTTATAAAGAGCCAGAAGAAGATTTCTTAACTTTTATCGGTCAGTTTTATGCCAAAAATATTAAGCCAAAAGAAGTGATGGTTCCAGCAACGATTGATGCAGAGTTAGCTGAGAAATTAGTAGAAGTAGAGGTTCAGCATCCAAAGCGAGGCAAAAAGAAAGAATTAGTGGAACTTGCGTGTAAAAATGCAAAAATTGCGCTCGGTGAAAAATTCTATTTAATTGAACGAGATGAAGAGCGCACGGTTGGCGCAGTTGAACGGTTAGGAGAAGAGCTTGGAATTGCCGCTCCTTATCGGATTGAAGCATTTGATAACTCAAATATTCAAGGAACAGACCCCGTTTCTGCGATGATTGTTTTTGTTGATGGGAAACCGGAAAAGAAAGAATATCGCAAATATAAAATTAAGACCGTAAAGGGACCAGATGATTACAGTTCCATGAGAGAAGTCGTTCGCAGACGGTATTCCAGAGCGTTAAAAGAAGGTCTTCCGCTTCCGGATTTAATTGTTGTAGATGGAGGCAAAGGGCATTTAGCTGCAGTACAGGACGTTCTCGAAAATGAATTGGGACTTTTAGTGCCTACAGCAGGTCTTGTCAAAGATGATAAGCACAGAACCTCCAACCTGATGATTGGTGAGCCTCCTCAAATCATACCGCTTGAACGCAATAGTCAAGAATTTTATTTGCTTCAGCGAATTCAAGATGAAGTTCACCGCTTTGCGATTACCTTCCACCGTCAAGTGCGGTCTAAGTCCGCTTTTCAGTCAGTTCTGGACGACATTCCGGGAGTGGGAGAAAAGCGTAAAAAAGCTTTGTTAAAGCATTTTGGTTCGGTGAAAAAATTGAAAGAAGCAACGGTTGAAGATATTCGAAATTCAGGTGTTCCTCAAAACATTGCTGAAAAAATTTATGAAACATTGCAAAAATAGTCTTGAAATAATAGAAAATATTTGATAAGCTATTAACTAATTTCATACGACACTTCATCAAATGAAGTGAAGATAGAGGTGCAAATTTAATCAGTACGTATCAGGAAGGGTATGAGCCCTTATGAATGATGCGGAAAGGGAAATTTGCCGAAGTGAACATTACCTCATAGTAATGATTGCTGGTTCTGCGTTGAATAAACGTAGGATTGTCAAGATGTAGATTCTTGGAGAGCTATCTCACGGCAGTGGACGGTTATGTTTATAATTTTCGTTCGTTAAGCAATGAGAGCTCATCTCATTGCTTTTTTTATTGTCTGAGTAAAAAAATTTAGCTTCTCATCATCCTGCATATGCAAATTTATTGAAAAGGAATGAACAAAATTATGGCATTAATCGTTCAAAAATTTGGTGGAACATCTGTTGGTTCTGTTGAACGTATTCAACATGTAGCAAACCGTGTTATTCAAGAAGCAGAGCGCGGTAACCAAGTAGTTGTTGTTGTATCGGCAATGGGCAAAACCACAGATGCACTGGTGAAATTAGCAAGTGATATTACGGACAGTCCAAGTAAACGCGAAATGGATATGCTTCTTACAACTGGAGAACAAGTAACGATTTCCCTGTTAACCATGGCTCTTCAATGCAAAGGTCATGAAGCAACTTCGCTAACAGGTTGGCAAGCTGGTATCCAGACGGAAGCAGTTCACAGCAATGCACGAATCCAGCGCATTGACACGACTCGTATTCAAAGCCAATTAGATAGAGGGCGAATCGTAGTAGTAGCTGGATTCCAAGGCTGTTCAGAAAATGGGAGCATTACGACATTAGGTCGAGGCGGCTCTGACACGACGGCAGTAGCTCTTGCTGCAGCATTAAAAGCTGCAAAATGTGATATTTATACAGACGTAACAGGAGTGTTTACGACAGATCCGCGCTACGTAGAAGATGCTCGTAAACTTTACTCTATTTCATATGATGAAATGTTAGAATTAGCCAATTTAGGAGCAGGGGTGCTGCATCCGCGCGCTGTTGAGTTTGCAAAAAATTATCAGGTACCGCTAGAAGTGCGTTCAAGCTTAGAAAACGAGAATGGAACGATTGTTGAGGAGGAAGTTTCAATGGAACAAAACTTAGTCGTAAGAGGAATTGCGTTTGAAGATAATATTTCACGGGTGACAATTGAAGGGTTGAACAACGAGTTACAAACTCTTTCTACTATTTTTACAGCATTAGCAAAAGAACAGTTAAATGTGGATATTATTATTCAAAACGTAACGGCTAATAATCGTTTATCCATCTCGTTTTCTATTAAAACCGTAGATGTAGAAGCTGCTCTTGCTGTCTTAAAGGAGTATAAATCTACTTTAGGATATACGCGTATTGAACATGAAAGCGGGCTGGCTAAAGTATCGATTGTTGGATCTGGCATGATTTCTAATCCAGGTGTTGCAGCCGAAATGTTTGAAGTGCTGGCAGGAGAGAAAATTGAAGTGAAGATGGTCAGCACGTCTGAAATTAAAGTATCTACAGTTGTACCGCATGCTGATATGGTAAAAGCTGTTGAGACGCTTCACGTAGCATTTGAACTAGAAGAGCAGCAGGCAGTGCAAGTATAAAGAAAAGAAAAAGACGTGGTATCTCCACGTCTTTTATATATACGTATTTTTTACTTTTTATAACGCTCCGCACGTGTTTCGGTAGGTAAGATATCTTTTCGGTCCCACTGCACGGAAATCAGCACTTTTCCGTTCTTTTCTTTAGGTGTTAAGTAGGCTTCTGTTAGGCAGTTGTTTTGACGCTGAATCTGTTCAGCCACAAATCCTGACTCAAGATGAAACGAACAAGTTTCCTGCTGAAATCTTTTGCTGACCACATCACCTGATAATTCAAGCTCTAGTGAATATTTATCTTTTTTGGCAAGCGTCAGTGTTCCCCAGGAAGCGGCTTTAAAAAAAGCGACGATTTCATCCATTGTATTTAATGGATATTTACGCGCAAGGTGTTTTCCTGCCCAGTATGAGATGGTATTCGTTTCGTCTCCAAGAAGCTCTGGAATTAACACATCACGCAAAAGGCTGTATCCGAAATATGGAACGTGATCAAGAGCTCTCTCTGTTTCAGCTGCGACATTAGGTTCTGATGTTTCCATCGTCTCTTCAAGTTCTTGCTGTGATTCTGTTTGTAAATTGCTCATGCTTTCCCCTCTTTCTTTACTACTATTATATACAAATCTAAAAAACCTCTCACGCATTTTTTTAATAAAATGTAAGAGGAACTTTATTATGGTAAAAAGAGTTAGATGTAAAGATGTAAAAACCATAAAATACCTTTTAAAAGGGTACTTTTACCTGTGTAAATGTTTTGTGAACTTGTTTACAATAAAAGTACAAAGTAAACGCTTACTTAATTGTGGCAAGCGATACTATAATAGAAAGAAAAAATCTTTAACATCAATTCAGTAAGCGTTAACAAATATAAAATTTTATAAATTTATATTTTATAGAAGATTTAAACATCTTGCCTTGACGCTCTTAATCGATGGGAGTAAAATTAACCTGTCACATACTTTATTAGGAAATGCAAAGGTTTTCATTTCCTGTATTCACGATTAATCTATTTGTCTAGTGGGAGTAAGAAAGTTCTTCACAAACTATGTTCATTTAACTAAGGGGGGTCTACGCAGATGGCGGCAAACAGAGAGTTTCAATATCGGAGAATCCATTCACTACTTGGAGTAATACCAATCGGGATTTTCTTAACACAGCATTTAGTTGTGAATCATTTCGCGACAAAGGGAGAAGAATCATTTAATCAAGCAGCTCACTTCATGGAGAGCTTACCTTTCCGCTATGCTCTAGAAATTTTCATTATTTTCTTACCAATTGTTTTTCACGCAATATACGGTCTTTACATCGCATTCACTGCTAAAACAAACGTTAACAACTATGGATTTTTCCGTAACTGGATGTTTATCCTTCAGCGTGTTTCAGGTGTAATCACACTTATCTTCATCACATGGCACGTATGGGAAACCAGAATACAAGCTGCGCTTGGAAAAGAAGTAGATTTTCAAATGATGGAACGAATTTTAAGCAACCCAGCAATGCTTGCATTCTACATAGTTGGTGTTGTATCTACAATCTTCCACTTTGCAAACGGTCTATGGTCATTTGGAGTTAGCTGGGGGTTAACTGTAACACCACGTTCTCAAAGAATTTCAACTTATGTGACATTAGCAATCTTCTTAGCACTTACATTCGTAGGTGTTCGTACATTATTCGCATTTGCATAAAATTAAGGTTTTGAAGGAGTGGGGTTCCGATGAGTAACGGAAAAATCATCGTAGTCGGTGGCGGTTTAGCTGGCTTGATGGCAACAATAAAAATTGCTGAGTCTGGCAAGCAAGTAGATTTATTTTCACTAGTTCCGGTAAAAAGATCTCACTCAGTTTGCGCTCAAGGTGGAATCAACGGGGCCGTAAATACAAAAGGTGAAGGAGATTCACCATGGGAACACTTTGATGACACAGTGTATGGCGGAGACTTTTTAGCCAACCAGCCACCTGTAAAAGCAATGTGTGAAGCAGCTCCTGGTATTATTCACTTACTTGACCGTATGGGTGTAATGTTTAACCGTACTCCTGAGGGTTTGTTAGACTTCAGACGATTTGGCGGTACCCAGCATCACCGTACGGCTTTTGCTGGAGCAACAACTGGTCAACAATTATTGTACGCATTAGATGAGCAGGTTCGTCGCTATGAAGTTGCCGGACTTGTGACAAAGTACGAAGGATGGGAATTCTTAGGTGCTGTTCTTGACGATGAGCGCAGCTGTCGCGGAATTTCTGCACAAAATTTAAAATCAATGGAAATTAAAACATTCCCAGCTGACGCGGTTATTATGGCTACAGGTGGACCTGGGATTGTCTTTGGAAAATCGACGAACTCAGTTATTAATACAGGTTCAGCGGCATCTATCGTGTATCAGCAAGGTGCATACTATTCAAACGGAGAGTTTATTCAAATTCATCCAACTGCTATCCCGGGAGATGACAAGCTTCGTCTTATGAGTGAATCTGCTCGTGGAGAAGGCGGACGCGTTTGGACATATAAAGACGGTAAGCCTTGGTATTTCTTAGAGGAAAAATATCCTGCATACGGTAACTTAGTACCTCGTGATATTGCAACTCGTGAAATTTTCGACGTCTGCGTAGCGCAGAAGTTAGGAATTAACGGAGAGAACATGGTTTATCTGGACCTTTCACATAAAGATCCAAAAGAGCTAGACATTAAACTTGGAGGTATCATTGAAATCTATGAAAAATTCATGGGTGATGATCCGCGCAAGGTACCAATGAAAATTTTCCCAGCCGTACACTATTCAATGGGCGGTTTATGGGTAGATTACGATCAAATGACAAATATTCCTGGCTTATTTGCAGCTGGTGAGTGCGATTATTCACAGCACGGAGCGAACCGTTTAGGAGCAAACTCATTATTATCAGCTATTTATGGTGGTATGGTTGCCGGTCCTAAAGCCGTTGAATACATCAATGGTTTAGAAAAGAGCGCAGATGCTATTTCTTCAAGCGTATATGATCGTCATGTGAAAGAAGAAGAAGAGAAATGGAACAACATCATGAATCTTCAAGGTACAGAAAATGCATACGTTCTTCATAAAGAGCTAGGGGAATGGATGACTGACAACGTGACAGTCGTACGATACAATGACAAACTGTTAAAAACAGATGAAAAGATTCAAGAATTAATTGAACGCTATGATCGTATCAACATTAATGACACGGCTAAATGGAGTAATCAAGCCGCAACATTTACTCGTCAGCTGCAAAACATGCTTCAGCTTTCACGTGTTGTAACGCTAGGAGCTTACAACCGTAACGAAAGTCGCGGTGCTCATTATAAGCCGGATTTCCCAGATCGTAATGATGAAGAATTCTTAAAAACAACAATGGCATCTTTCGTTGATAAGAAAACGGCTCCTTCTTTCCATTATGAAGAGGTAGACGTATCGTTAATCAAACCGCGTAAGCGCGACTACACAAAGAAAAAAGATGAAAAACCAAAAAAACAACAAGAGGGGGTTCGTTAATCAATGAGTGAACAACAAACAGTCCAAAAGACAGTGCGCTTCATTATTACACGTCAAGATTCAGCTGAATCTGCTCCTTACAATCAGGAGTTTGAAATTCCGTATCGTCCGAATATGAACGTTATTTCAGCACTGATGGAAATCAGACGTAACCCTGTTGATGCTTCAGGTAAAGAGGTTGCTCCGATAAACTGGGAAATGAACTGTTTAGAGGAAGTATGCGGAGCCTGTTCAATGGTTATCAACGGTAAACCTCGTCAGTCATGTACAGCTCTTGTTGATAAACTAGAACAGCCAATTCGCTTACAGCCAATGAAAACATTCCCTGTTGTTCGTGACTTGCAGGTAGACCGCAGCCGTATGTTTGATTCACTAAAAAAAGTAAAAGCCTGGGTTCCAATCGATGGCACATACGATTTAGGACCAGGACCGCGTATGCCAGAAAAGAAACGTCAGTGGGCGTATGAGTTATCCAAGTGTATGACATGCGGCGTTTGCTTAGAAGCTTGTCCAAACGTAAACGACAAGTCAAACTTCATCGGTCCAGCACCGCTTTCTCAAGTTCGCTTGTTTAATGCCCATCCAACCGGTGCGTTAAATAAAGGAGAACGTTTAGAGACGATTATGGGTGATGGAGGGCTAGCGAACTGCGGAAACTCTCAAAACTGCGTTCAATCATGTCCAAAAGGAATTCCATTGACTACTTCAATCGCAGCTTTGAACCGCGACACAACCATTCAAGCATTCAGAAGTTTCTTTGGTAGCGATCAAGTATAATCACTCAAAACCTCTCCAAGCGGAGAGGTTTTATTTTGTCTATGACGAATGGAGGAATTACAGATGAATAATATTTCGTATATTGAAGACATGGATCACTGGAAAGAGTCATTTTCGTTTAAGCAGAAAATTAAGGTAAGATTTTCGGAAACAGATATGTTTGGACATTTAAATAATACGGTTCCTTTTGTTTATTTTGAACAAATACGTACGGAATTCTTTCATCATATTGGCTTTATGCAAAAGTGGACGAGTGAGCATGAAGGAACAATACCGGTGGTGGCTGATTTGCAGTGCGACTATATCAAACAAGTGTATTTCGGCGATATGCTAGCTGTTTTTGTAAAGGCCCATAAAATCGGACGTTCGTCGGTTGATTTACACTATATGATTCAAAATGAGCAAAGGGAGGTTGTACTCACGGGGAGAGGAACAATGGTGCAAATTTCTAAAGAAACAGGAAAAAGCGTGCCTTGGAATGAAGAGATGAAAAGGTGTTTATCGAATATATGAAAATGGCTTGAAGGCTCTTTCTTCAGGCTTTTTTTCTTTTTTAAAGGTAAAAAGAGTTTTTTGCATATTTTTTCTAAAACTAGTAACCGCGTAGGCATAACGCACATAAGATATGTTGACTAAATTTACACCCATCCGATAGTTCAACTCAGGATCAGGCAAGGAGGGTTACATTGAAAGAAAAAGAGTTTCAACCTAAACCGCTACTTACAAAGCGTGAACGAGAAGTATTCGAGCTTTTAGTACAGGACAAAACAACAAAAGAAATCGCGAGTGAACTATTCATTAGCGAAAAAACAGTTCGAAATCATATTTCTAATGCGATGCAAAAGCTTGGAGTCAAGGGGCGTTCTCAAGCAGTCGTAGAACTCCTTCGAATGGGAGAACTTGAACTATAACATGAGCTGGCTTTCTTCTTAGAAAGCCAGCTTTTTGTATATTTCTTTAAGTGGCGCATATGTATCTAGAAAGAATGACGTTAAGAAAATATTATAAAAAAGGTAAATCTTTATAAAAAAAACTTATTGCTTGAAATTGAATTTCAGAGTACGTATACTTTTAAGTAAGGAGATACTACTTCAAAAGAAAGAGAGGTGAGATGATGAAAAATGTATGGTTAGGCGTATTATTATGCATGATATTCTGTTTGCCTTTTGCGAGTTTGCCAGATAAATTTATTGATAACGACTTTGAAAAAGTAAAGGTCACAAAAAGTTCGGTTCAGCATTACACGGATATCGTGCACATGTCTCCAGGAGCTAAGCACAGCGTCAAACAAATAGGATCTCTCATACAAAGTGTGATAGTAACTTTTGCTTTAGTATGGGTGAGTGCCAAACTCATCATTCCGACGCATCAAATTGCGTATTTTATCCTCAAAAAAACACTTTTTTATCCAAAAATCTTTCAATCAAGTTACCTCAATTAAATAAAAAAGGTTGAAATTTCCACAGCCTTTTCTTCGAACCTAAAATTACCAACTATTCTTAGGCTTATTTGCTATGCAAATAACGCGACAAAATTAAAAAATTCTTCTTAAAAACTTTATAGGAGTGATCATTCAATGATGATTAAAGAAACCGAATTGCCAGGAATCGGCCGTAAATTTGAAATTGAGACAAGTGGAGGAAACCGCGTAGTCGTTATCATTCATGATGATGGACGACGTGAAATCTATCATTTCGATCAAAAAGATTTAGAAGAAAGCATTTTTGATATTATGTTAACAGATACGGAATCAAGACAGCTAGCTGCAATTTTAGGCGGCATGATTTACAAGCCAAAAGCAATGGAAACCATTGAAGTGGCATTCAATGACTTAGTTATTGAATGGTATAAAGTTGAAAAACAGGCGAAAGCTCACAGTAAAACAATTGGTGAAATTGACGTTCGCAGCAACTATGATGTCACTATCATCGCCGTCATTAAAAACACGCAAAAAAAATTATCAACTCCAGGACCAGATACGTTGATAGAAGAAGGAGATACGCTTGTTATCTCTGGAGAACGAGGGAATTTAAAAACGCTCATTAAAGAATTGCTTTCACAAGGAGGTAGTTCATAATTGGATCATTTAGTATTTGAAGTTGGGACAGCTTTGTTACTAGTCGCTTTAGCGGCTATACTAGCACATAAATTTAAATTTACGATTATTCCATTCCTCATTCTGCTGGGCATGGCGGTTGGTCCCCATGCTCCTGAGGTTGGCTCATTCAGTTTAAAGTTTATTGAAAGCCAAGAGATTATTGAATTTATGGGGAGAATTGGAGTTCTCTTTTTACTATTTTATTTAGGATTAGAATTTTCAGTTGGAAAGTTAATTAAATCAGGCAGGTCCATAGCAGTGGGAGGATCTATTTATATTTTAATTAACTTCACTTTAGGATTATTGTATGGATACCTGACAGGAAATCCTTTTCTTGAAGTGCTGATTATCGCAGGAATTATTACGATTTCGTCCAGTGCAATTGTCGCAAAAGTATTGGTTGATTTAAAACGAACAGCGAATCCAGAAACGGAACTGATATTAGGGATCATTATGTTTGAAGATATTTTCTTAGCCGTTTATCTTTCTGTCGTTTCAGGATTAGTGCTTGGAGACCACGGATCGCTTGCTGGATCTTTAACATCTATTTTAATTGCGTTTGGCTATATGATGCTGTTCTTTATCATTGCTCGAAAAGCCACGCCGCTACTAAATAAACTTTTAAATATTTCATCAAACGAAATCTTTATAATCGTCGTTTTTGCGGTATTGTTTTTTGTGGCAGGCTTCTCTGAAACAATTCACGTGGCAGAAGCAATTGGTGCGTTATTGCTTGGACTTGTATTTTCTGAAACGGAACATCGCGATCGGATTGAACATCTTGTCGTACCGTTTCGTGATTTCTTTGGAGCTATCTTTTTCTTCAGCTTCGGGTTAAGTATTGATCCTCTTACGCTGTGGGATGCAGGATGGCTTGCGCTTGGCGCAGTTGCGCTTACGATCATTGGTAACTTTACAGCCGGTATGATTTCAGGAAGAAAAAGCGGGCTGTCACACAAGGCCTCTACCAACATTGGGTTAACGATTATGTCACGAGGCGAGTTTTCGATCATTATGGCTAACATTGGAATTGAAGGAGGATTATCCGCAATTCTTCAGCCATTCGCCGCGCTTTATGTATTGATTTTAGCTATTATTGGCCCTTTGTTAACGAAGGAGTCTAAGCATATATACGGATTTTTAAACTCAGTATTTAAATGGAAAAAGCCAAATCCTCAAGAATCAAAGTGATAAAATATATAAAACACAGTTGACAAATAGGATTAATATGATAAAATTCAAAATAATCCAATAACAAATCAGTTAAATATAGCAATGGGCTGATCGGCCAACCGAAAGCTCCTACCTTTTTCAGGTAGGAGCTTTTGTGTTTTTAGATGAACGAGCTTTTGATTTAAAAATTCAAGGAGGAGGAACTGCTGTGAGTGTTGTCATTCAATCTGTTAACCGCTCATTTCAAAAAGGAGAACAAGTAACTCAAGCATTGCGAAATGTAAATCTTACGATTAATAAAGGTGAATTTATCACCGTTATTGGTCCGAGCGGGTGCGGAAAAAGTACACTGCTTAAAATGATTGCAGGACTTGATATGGATTATGAAGGGCGTATTGAAATCAACGGGAAGTACATAGCCGGACCTAGCATTAAACAAGGAATGATCTTTCAAGAACACCGCTTGTTCCCTTGGCTTAATGTGGAGCAAAATATAGCGGCTGACTTATCGCTAAAAGATTCGAACGTTCGGCGCCGCGTAGATGAGTTAATTGATATTGTCAGGCTGAAAGGATTTGAAAAAGCCTATCCTCGAGAACTATCTGGGGGGATGTCTCAACGAGTTGCTATTGCGCGTGCTCTTCTAAGAAATCCAGAGGTGTTATTGTTAGATGAACCGTTTGGTGCGTTAGATGCTTTTACGCGCACTCATTTGCAAGATGTACTGCTAGACATATGGAAAAAAGAAAAAACAACCATGATTTTTGTTACCCATGATTTAGATGAATCCATTTACTTGGGGACTAAAATTGTGATTATGAGTGCCAGACCAGGAGAAATTAGCCGGGTCGTTCCAGTAGAAATTAGTCATCCGCGAAAAAAGACAGAGTTACCGTTTCAGCAGCTAAGGCAGCAAGTACTGAAAGAATTTGAAGAAGCAGGAGAACATTAAAGATTCAATAAGACAGAGAAGGGGACAGAACAGATGAAAAAGCTACTTTTAACTGCAGCTATTGTACTTGTTCTCGCATTGGCTGGGTGCGGGATGAAAGAAAAAGCGAGCGGAGAAGATTCAAAAAACGTTACGATTAATATTGGTATCCAACAAAGCTTAGGTCCTTTAATGCTGGCACAAAACCAAAAATGGTTTGAAAAAGAATTTAAAAAAATAGGTGTAAATATTAAATGGACAGAGTTTCAAAGCGGACCTCCGCAATTTGAAGGTTTAGCATCTGGACATTTGGATTTCGGCCAAGTTGGAAATTCACCGGTTATTTCTGGTCAAGGCGCAGACATTCCGTTTTTAGAAATTGCTAATTCCAGCGACGGGTTGAAAGGAAATGCCATTTTAGTAGGGAAAAACAGCAAGATTAAAAGCGTAAAAGATTTAAAAGGTAAAAAGATCGCGGTTGCGAAAGGAAGCAGCGGTTTTAATTTATTGTACAGAGCTCTTGACCAAAATGGGTTGAAGCCAAGTGATGTAAAGATTATTCAGCTTCAGCCAGACGAAGCTCAGCCAGCATTTGAAAATGGATCAGTGGATGCATGGTCAATCTGGGAACCGTTTATCTCACTGCAAAACTTAAAAAATGAAGCTCGTATTTTAGCAGACGGCGATTCATTAAAGGTTGCTTCACCAGGTTTTACTATTGTAAGAGAAGGCTTTGCAAAAGATCATCCAGAGTTAGTCGTTAAGTTTTTACAAGTTTATCAAAAAGCGCTTGAATGGCAAAACGAACATTTTGAAGAATCTGTGGATATTTTAGCAAAACAAAAAAATCTAGATAAAGACGTAGTAAGACAAGTGTTAAAAAATAATCCTGCCTATAATCGCCCAACCTCTAAAGAAATTATTGCAGAACAACAGCGGACAGCTGATTTTCAACAATCTTTAGGCGTTATTAAAAAGAAAATTGATACTGGAGATGTCGTTGATAATTCATTTATTGAAAAAGCATTAAAAGAAAAATGAGGTGATGAAAATGAGTAAAACATCTGTGGTTTCAGGACATGTCCAGTCTTCAGCAGCTCACTTGCAAAAAGTGAAAAAAAGAAAGGAAGAAGCGAAAAATAAGCAGGGAATTTTTCTTCGTTCTCTTGTCGTGCCACTTCTGCTTATTGTCGTGTGGCAAATCATTGGTTCTGCGGGCTATGTATCCAAAACTGTTCTTCCTACACCTGTTGATATCATACTTTCTTTCAAACAGCTCACCGTATCTGGAGAACTCGGAGCTAACCTTCAAATCAGTATTTTGCGTGCTGCCATAGGTTTTGCCGTTGGAGCTGGACTAGGGTTACTATTTGGTGTAATTGTCGGTTTCTCAAAAAAAACGGAGCACTATATGGATCCATCTATTCAAATGCTTAGAACTGTTCCTCACCTTGCATTGGCGCCTTTATTTATCTTATGGTTTGGCTTTGGTGAAATTTCAAAGATATTGCTAATTGCAAACGGTGCATTTTTCCCAATCTATGTTAATACGTATTTAGGCATTCGCGGCGTTGATTCGAAATTATTTGATGTTGCTCGTGTTCTTCAATTTAGTAAATGGAAACAAATCACAAAACTTATTTTACCAGCTGCTCTTCCTAATATTTTACTTGGTGTCCGATTGTCTTTAGGTATTGCATGGCTCGGACTGGTAGTTGCTGAATTAATGGGAGCAAGTGAAGGTGTAGGATACATGATTATGGATGCTAGACAGTTTTCTCAAACGGACGTAGTTTTTGTCGGAATTATCATTTTTGCTGTTGTAGGCAAATTAACCGATTCATTTGTCCGAGTATTAGAAAAGCGTCTTCTTAAATGGAGAGACAGCTACGCAGGTGAAAAATAAAAGAAGGATTTATATACGTATTAATCCTTGTAAATCTATCAGTTTTATAAGTTAAAAGGAGAGATGATAATGAGCCAGGTTACAATTATTACAGGAAGTCCTTCAAAGCAATCAAGGTCAGCTGCTTTAAGCGAGTATATTGCAGCACATCTACAAGATAAAAAATATGAAGTGAAAACCGTGCATGTTCGTGACTTGCCCGCTGAAGACTTAGTATATGCTAACTTTTCTAGCCCTGCGATTCAAGAAGCTCAAAAGAAATTGGCAGATGCTGATGCCGTTATTATTGTCAGCCCAATCTATAAAGCTAGCTACACAGGAATTTTAAAAACATTTTTAGATTTAATACCTGAAAAAGGTTTGCACAATAAAACCGTGCTGCCGATAGCTACAGGGGGAACCATTGCTCATCTACTGGCTCTTGATTATGTATTTAAGCCGACTTTATCCATTTTAGGAGCTACTGCTCTTATTCATGGAGTTTATATTGTTGATTCTGAGGTGGCCTATACGAAAGAAAATGAAATTGAGTTTATTGCGGAAGAAGCAGAAGCTAGAATTAAACGTTCATTAAAAGAGCTGGAATATCATCTAGAACAAACGAAAAGGAGTGTTGAATCATGAAAATGTTATGGTTTATTCCTTCCCATGGAGATGGAAGATATTTAGGGACAAATCGAGGAGGTCGTTCAGCAGACTATTCATATTTTCGTCAAGTTGCTCAAGCAGCTGACCGGTTAGGATTTGAAGGAGTTCTGATTCCAACAGGGAAATCATGCGAAGACCCGTGGCTATTGGCTGCTTCACTTATACCTGAAACAGAGCGTTTGAAATTTTTAGTAGCTGTACGTCCCGGCATTATGGCTCCTTCTGTGGCAGCACGCATGACGTCAACTCTTGATCGAATTTCAAACGGTCGTTTATTAGTCAACGTAGTAGCGGGAGGAGATCCAGCTGAATTAGCCGGAGACGGCCTTTTCTTATCACATGATGAACGTTATGAAGCTGCGGATGAATTTTTAGATGTGTGGAAAGGGTTATTGGCTGGAGATACGGTTAATTATGAAGGAAAACATATTCATGTAGAGAACAGTGAGCTGTTATATCCACCTGTTCAAAAACCTTCTCCACCTATTTATTTTGGCGGATCTTCACCCGCAGGACAAAAAGTGGCAGCAAAACATTCTGACGTGTATTTAACATGGGGGGAGCCTCCTGAACAAGTAAGAGAAAAAATAACGGCTGTGAGAAAGCAAGCAGAAGCAGAAGGCAGAACCGTTAAGTTTGGGATTCGTTTGCATATTATTGTACGGGAAACCGAAGAAGAAGCTTGGGAAGCAGCCGATCGATTAATTCAGCATTTGGACGACGACACGATTCAAGCTGCACAGCGTACTTTTGCAAGGTACGACTCAGTTGGGCAGCAGCGAATGGCGAGCCTTCATAGAGGAACCCGAGAGGAACTTACGATTAGCCCTAACTTATGGGCAGGTGTAGGGCTCGTCCGGGGAGGTGCAGGAACTGCACTAGTAGGCAGTGCTGAAAATATAGCGAAACGAATAAAAGAATATGAAGCTTTAGGAATTGAATCTGTTATTTTATCAGGCTATCCGCATTTAGAAGAAGCTTATCACGTAGGGGAGTTATTGTTCCCGCTTTTAAATATTGATGAGGGTGAAGGAAAGAGTCAAAGCATCGGAGAGATTATTGCAAATGATAGGTTTCCAAAAGCTTCAACCTCGTAAAAGAAGAACCGGTGAATTTTTCACCGGTTCTTCTTTTACATTCATCTCAGCCGAGAGACGAGTCTGTTAAATTGTTGGTTTTGGTTTTTCAGGTGCAGCTTGTTTATCTTTTCGACTTTCTTGAATATATACTTTAAAGAGAAAAATATTTAAACAGCCCAGTGTGAGGAATAACGGTGCAAAATAATATTCTTGAGACATAAGTAGGACGAAAACGCTTCCAAAACAGAACAGAGAACTAAACATAAAGTAAAACTGTAAGAATCTTCTCATTTTAGTCGCCTCCTATTCTTTTTCTTCTTACAATTATTATATCAAATACTTTCCAAAAAAGACACAAAATATTCACAAAATGTTCAATTTTTTTCTTATTTACCTATTGATTTTTTTGTCGATATGTAAATTTAGTGGGTTGTAATACCAATTAATTCTTGTATATAACTTTCTGATGGAAAGTTTATGTAAAATTTTATATGATAGGAATGGTATTGAAAAAAGGGGGAAAATCATCATGAGACGAATTGGGTGGCTATTTTTTACTATGGCAATTCTCTTACTAATAACTGCCGGTTGCTCAAATGATCAACAGAAAGTACAGGATCGATTTGATAAATATGTAGCCATGTGGAATAAAGAAGATTTTGAAGGCATGTATGGATACTTGTCTAAGGATGCTAAAAAGACGATTTCAGAAAAAGACTTTGTAAATCGATATAAAAATATCTATGATGCAATTGAAGCGGACAAGCTGAAAGTGAAGGCAAGTGAAATAGAAGACTTAGAAATAAAAGACCATAAAGCTGTTTTACCTTTTGAAGTAAACATGAACTCTGTAGCCGGTGAAATCTCATTTAAAGAAAATGCTGCTGTGGTTCAAGAAAAACAAGGGGATACAGAGAATTGGTATATTAATTGGAAGCCTAATATGATTTTTAAAGGACTTAAGCAAGGAGAGCAAGTAAGAGTAGCTACTCAGTCAGCTGTACGTGGAGAAATTATGGATCGTTCAGGGAAATATTTAGCTCAAAACGGAGAAGCGGTTCAAGTTGGAGTTGTTCCCCAGCAGTTTTCTAAAGGCGGCCAGCAAGCGATACAACAATTAAGCAAGACTCTTGCTCTTTCAGAAAAAAGTATTAATCAAGCACTGAGCGCCTCTTGGGTGAAAGAGAATCAATTTGTTCCTATTAAAACAGTTAGTCAAAAAGATGCCTCTAATTTAGAGAATTCTTTGAAAAAAGTAGAAGGCATTCAACAAAAAAAGGTAAATGCGCGCGTATATCCTTGTGAAGAAGCGTGTGCTCATTTAGTTGGATACGTTGCGCCTGTCACAGCGGAATATCTAAAAGAGCATAAAGATGAAGGCTATAATGCTCAGTCTAAAGCTGGAATGATCGGCTTAGAGTCTTTATATGAAGATAAGCTTCGTGCTCGAGACGGCGTCACGATTTATACTGTGGATAAAGACGGTAATAAAAAGAATGAAATTGCAAAAGTGAATCCAAAGGACGGAGAAAGCATTCAAGTTACGGTAGACACGAATGTTCAAAAATCCCTTTATGAACAGTTAAAAGATGAAAAAGGAGTAGCTACTGCTCTTCAACCTAAAACGGGAGAAATATTAGGTCTTGTAAGCACGCCAGCTTTTGATCCGAATTCTTTTTCTTTTGGAATCGATGCTAATACGTATCAATCCCTTTCAACGAATCCGAATAAGCCGTTAATGAATCGCTTTACCAAAACGTATTCTCCGGGATCTACATTTAAGTTAGTCACGGGAGCTTTAGCAGTTGATGAAGGTGTAGTAAATCCAAACGAAAGTATATCAATCAGCGGGAAGAAATGGCAGAAAGATAAAAGCTGGGGAAATTTCTACGTAACACGAGTGGGCAGCAAACCGAATGTTAATTTACGTGATGCTTATGTTACATCTGATAATATTTATTTTGCGCAGACTGCTTTGAAGCTAGGTTTAGACAAATTTAACAGTGGTTTAAAACAGTTTGGGTTCAATCAAAAAATGCCTGTTAATTATCCTTTTGAAACGTCTAAAATTGCAGGTGATCAAGATATTAAAGATGAGGGAGTATTAGCAAACTCTGGCTATGGCCAGGGGAAACTGCAAGTGAATCCTCTCCACTTGGCATTGATGTATACATCGATTGTAAACGATGGAAACATAGTAAAGCCTATCCTTATGAACGGTGACGAGAGTGAAATATGGAAAAAACAAGTAATATCTAAAGAAACGGCGCAATTAATTCAAAATGATTTAGTTGATGTCATTGAAGATAAAAACGGTACGGGGCATGCTGCGAAGATAGATGGGTTAACCCTGGCTGGAAAAACTGGAACGGCAGAGCTAAAGAAAACTCAAGGTGAAAAAGGGCAGGAAAACGGATGGTTTGTAGCTGTGGATACAAAACAGAAAAACTTACTCGTTTCAATGATGGTTGAAGGGGTAGAAGATAAAGGCGGAAGTCATTACGTCGTGCCGAAAGTAAAAAATGTATTTCAGCAATATAATAAGTAAATAATAAAAGCCAGTTCTAAAAGAGCTGGCTTTTATTATTTACACAAGGGCACTAATGTTAAGTTTTTGTAAATCCCAGTTTTATACAAGCTCTGAAAACCCTTATTTTAAAAGGAATCAACGTATTATTGTTAATGTATTGTAAAGAAGCCTAAAAAAATGTGTTTGAAAAGTTATTGACAATTAACAATAATAGGAGTAATTTTTGACTTGGCGTAAAAAAATGAATCGCATAACCTATAGGTGAAAGAACCATCTTTTGGGACTTTTGCTCTGGTAAACGTTTGTTTTTTTAGAATTTTTTGATACACAAGAGAGGTGGTTTCTCTCGTTATAGTAATGAACAGCTAAGTTTTATCCATTACTCTAAATGAAAAAAGAAACTAGAACACATATAAAAAGATAGAGAGAAAAAACGAGTGGTAAAGTTTCGATAAATTGGATGGAGGATTGCAACGTGATCAAAAGAAAAAAAGACAAGTTTTCTGAAATGTTAATGGACATTGCCCAAAATATTAAGGACTCAGCGGAGTTTTTAGGCAGCTTTGAACTTCAAAATGTATCTGACCTAAAGGAATTTGCCAACGTTTTAAAAGCGTATGAATCAAAAGGTGATAAATACGTGCATACAGTGATTACTGAGTTGAACAAAGCATTTATTACTCCAATTGAGCGTGAAGATATTTTACAGCTAGCGATGAGCATGGATGATGTACTTGATGGCATCGACAGCTTTGCTGCTTTAATGGAAATTCATTCAATTACGACATTTGATGAATATGTAGCTGAATTTGTTAAAAATATTCAAGGCTGTGCTGAAGAAATTTTAATTACGATTAATTTGTTGTCTGAGAAAAAGCTTCTTCAAATTAGTGAGCATGCAATTAAAATTAAAGAGTATGAGTCACATTGTGACACATTATATCGTCGTGCACTAAAACAATTATTTGCAACATGTAAAGATCCAATTAAAGTTATTCAATATAAAGAAATTTATGAAACGCTAGAAGAAATCGCGGATTATTGTCAAACGGTTGCGAACAACTTAGAATCAGTTATTATGAAGAATGCGTAACGGGGCTATATTATAATGGATTCGATGCTAATATTAACCATTCTAATTGTAGTTGGTGCACTTGGTTTTGACTTTATCAACGGATTTCACGATACAGCTAATGCCATTGCGACTTCTGTTTCAACCAAAGCTTTAAAACCGCGACATGCAATTCTTTTAGCTGCAACCATGAACTTTGTCGGTGCTATGACGTTCACGGGCGTAGCCAAAACAATTACAAAGGATATCGTTGATCCTTATACGCTTCAAAATGGTTCTGTCGTTATTTTAGCAGCATTAATTTCTGCTATCGCGTGGAATCTAATTACATGGTATTTCGGTATCCCGAGTAGTTCTTCTCATGCAATTATTGGATCGATTGCAGGAGCAGCTATTGCAGCTGCTGGATTTGGTGCTTTAAATTACAAAGGTTTCATCAAAATCATTGAAGCCCTTCTAATTTCACCAGTTCTAGCCTTTGTAGTAGGTTATATTGTCTATACGATTATCAAACTAACGTTTAAAAACCATAACTTGACGAAAACGAATAAGCGTTTTCGCCGCGTTCAAATCCTGACTGCAGCCCTACAATCTTACACACACGGTACGAATGATGCGCAAAAAGCAATGGGTATCATTACGCTGGCGCTTATTGCTAACAATATGCAAAGCGGTACTGATATTCAGTGGTGGGTACAGCTGGCTTGTGCGGTCGCAATGGGGCTTGGAACGTCAATTGGTGGATGGAAAATCATTAAAACCGTCGGCGGTAAAATTATGAAAATTCGTCCTGTGAATGGGGTAGCTGCAGACTTAACAGGTGCTGCCATTATCTTTGGAGCAACGTTTATTCATCTACCTGTCAGTACTACTCATGTTATTTCATCTTCTATCTTAGGTGTAGGTTCTGCTCACCGAGTGAAAGGTGTAAAATGGGGAACTGCACAGCGCATGGTGATTACATGGGTTATCACGTTGCCAATTTCAGCTTCATTAGCTGCACTTATCTATATGATTTTAAATTTGTTCTTTTAATAAATGTGGAGCTTCTTTTAAAGAAGCTCCTTTTTTTATTTACATCCCCTCATTTGCACAGTACACTTAAAGCATGAAAATAACACAATCGTTTTTAAAAGGGAGATGGGGAAATGTTTGGAAAAGTAGCTGCTGATGTATTGGGGCTAAGTGATATTGGTTCTGTTATTAAGCCAGTTGATTATGACAAGGTAGATGCAGACGATTACGTTATGCATGAAGAACAAGAAAAAATTTATTTTCTAATTAAATCAAAGTCAGATGAATATTGCTTTACCAATAAAGCGCTCATTCACCTTGATGGAACAAGTGCTACAAGTAAAAAGCGAATGCTTCGCCGCTATAACTACAGCACAAATCACATTTCAAACGTGATGCTAGAAACGGCTGGAACTGTCGATTTAGATGTGGAAATTAAATTTAAAATTGGCTCGGAGACTTTTTCTATCGATGTACACAAAAAGCATATAGAAGAGGTAAAAGATTTATATAAAGCGCTGTTTAAAATGTCTGAAATAACGCGTGAAAATGAAATTGCGCTCGATTTTGCTAAACAAAGCATTCAGCTAGCTTCTTCTACGCTAAGCAGTACAAGAAACACAAGTGGAAGTGTTGCCAGTGAATTTAAAGAAATTAACGAAGCTGCGTTTTCTTGGTTATTAGATAAAAAAACAGCCTACACAACAAAAGATTTCAGCTCAGTTTTCGAGCTGTATATCAATAATTAATAGAAACAGCTGCTCCTTTTATGGAGCAGCTGTTTTTTGATGCTGAATGAGAGTATGTAGACTTATGATGAACGTTGTACAATCCTCATGTTAACCTTGAAAAATCACCGAAAAAAGAGCACAATATAAAATAGAAAAGAGAAACAATAGAGACGGGTTTAACTGAAAGAAATAATAGAAAATAAGACTTATAGGTGGAAAGGATTACGGTATGACAGCGAAAAATAATGAGGATACAGTGGCAGAATTAGAAAAGTCACTTCGACATATTGCAGCGATTGTGAAGCAAAAAGGAAGAGAAATTTTAGAAGACTATACGATTACGCCACCTCAGTTTATTGCTTTGCAGTGGCTGTTTGAACGTGGAGATATGACGATTGGCGATTTATCAAATCGTATTTTTCTCGCTTGTAGTACAACGACAGATTTAGTAGATCGTATGGAAAAAAATAAGTTGGTGGTTCGGGTAAAAGATCCAAAAGACCGCCGCGTAGTGCGTATTCATTTGCTTCCTGAAGGAGCACGTGTTATCGAAGAAGTAATTGAAAAGCGACAAACGTATTTAAATGGCGTACTGGCAAACTTCTCTCCTAGTGAAACAGAAGTTTTACGAGTAACGTTACGAAAATTGCATGATGAAATGAAAGAAAAATGAGGCGATTGTTTTGAGTAGACCAATTGGTGTTATAGATTCAGGTGTGGGCGGATTAACGGTAGCAAAGGAAATTATGAGACAGCTTCCGAAAGAACAAATTATGTACATTGGAGATACAGCCCGCTGCCCATACGGTCCTCGTCCTAGTGAAGAAGTACGAGCTTTCACATGGGAGATGACTAATTATTTACTAGCTAAAGATATTAAAATGCTTGTTATTGCGTGCAATACGGCTACGGCAGTTGTACTCGATGAAATTCAAGAACAGCTCAACATTCCGGTTATAGGCGTCATTGAACCAGGATCACGCGCTGCGCTTAAAGTAACTAAAAATCATAAAATAGGCGTAATTGGCACAAACGGAACCGTGAAAAGTCAAGCCTATACACATGCACTCCGCGCTCTTCATACGAGAGTGGAAGTGGAAAATTTAGCCTGCCCTTTGTTTGTACCTCTTGTAGAGAGCGGTAATTATGAGGGACCGGAAGCGCAGCGAATTGTAAAAGAAACATTAAAACCTTTTTATCATACAGATATGGATACCCTTATTTTAGGATGTACGCATTATCCGTTATTAAAGTCAGTTATTCAAGAAGCAATTGGGCCGCGGGTGCAGTTAATCAGTTCTGGTGAAGAAACGGCAATAGAGGTAAGTGCCATTCTTTCTTATAGCAATTTACTAGCTCCTAGAAACATGGAGCCCGAACATTACTTCTACACAACAGGATCAACAGAGCTGTTTCAATCCATTGCATCTAAATGGTTTGAGCACCCTGTATATAATGTTGAACATATCAAGCTTTAAAAACCGAGCATATCATGCTCGGTTTTTTTGTGGTCAAAAACTTGTTTGAGCTGGTCTAAAATGCAAATAAGCTCGTATACATAGTAGTACAAACAGTCTGAGGAGGGAAAGGAATGTCCAAAAAGACCAAATTTGTTCTCATATCCGCCGTGGTGACCACATCTGTGTTGTTATCCGGCTGTGGACTTTTCGGAGGGGATAACGCAGCAAAGGAAATTGATCCGCCCAAGGATGTCACCTATGTGAAAGATGAAAAATCATTAGCGACTGAAGCGAAAGTAACGGAAGCTAATAAAAAGCAAAGTAAAGCGGCAGAAACATCTGCGCCTACCAAAAGAGAACTCTACTTAATTGATAAAAACGGGTACGTTGTTCCCCAGACGCTTGAAATTCCTAAATCAAAAGGTGTCGCTAAACAGTCTCTTGAATATTTAGTAGAAGGTGGACCCGTCACAAATTTATTGCCAAATAATTTCCGAGCGGTTCTTCCTGCTGATACAAGAGTTTTAGGGACAAAGCTGGAAAGTGACGGCACGATGGTAGCAGATTTTTCACCTGAATTTGCTGAGTATAAAAAAGAAGATGAACTCCGTATCCTGCAGGCCGTCACTTGGACGCTGACGCAGTTTGAAGGCGTAAATAAAGTTAAAATTCGCATTAACGGCTATGATAAAGATGAAATGCCTGTAAATCATACGCCAATCAGTAAAGGGTTAAGCAGAGCAGACGGTATTAACTTTGATAATACTGGAGTAGTTGACGTAACCCAAACGAAACCAGTTACGATTTATTACTTAGCTCAAGAGGGGAAACAAACTTACTATGTTCCTGTCACAAAACGAATTGCTTCTGATGACAAAGATATGTACACGGCAATTGTGAACGAACTTGTAGAAGGACCTGCGCCTGCATCAGGTTTAGTGACAGATTTTAATCCTGATGCAAAGCTCGTAGCAGCTCCAAAGTATGCGGACGGTGAGTTAACGCTGAATTTTAATAAAAACATCTTTGGGAATTTAAAAGGAACGGAAATTTCTCAGCATGTTCTCGACTCCTTGGTGTTATCCCTGACGGAACAAAAAGCCGTAGACAGCGTTGCCATTAAGGTGAATGGCAAAAAAATGCTAAAAGATGAAAAAGGGAAAAAGTTAACGGAGCCCGTTTCAAGACCTAAAAATGTGAACACAGGTAGTTTTTAAAAACAAATTTTTGTTATACTAGTAAAGGACTAAGTAGAAAGAGGTCTGCTGAAATAGCGACCTCTTTCCGCTGTTTTATAGTTAAAATGGAAGAAGCTATTACATATAAATGAATTAATAGGAGGACATGCTTAATGCGTTTGGACGGTAGGGAATTTAATGAATTGAGACCTGTATCTCTTCATACTTCATACTTAAAGCACCCAGAAGGATCTGTATTAATCTCGGTGGGAGACACAAAGGTTATTTGTACAGCAAGCATAGATGACAGAGTGCCTCCTTTTATGCGTGGACAAGGAAAAGGATGGATTACAGCTGAGTATTCTATGCTGCCTCGAGCTACGGCACAAAGAAATATACGTGAATCATCAAAAGGTAAAGTCACAGGACGAACAATGGAAATTCAGCGTCTAATCGGACGAGCTCTGCGTTCTGTAGTCGACCTGGAAAAGGTCGGAGAAAAGACAATTTGGATTGATTGTGATGTTATTCAAGCAGATGGCGGAACAAGAACAGCATCGATTACAGGTGCTTTTGTGGCTATGGTTTTAGCGTTTGGAAAGCTGGTTGAAGAGAACAAGCTAACAGAAATTCCTATTCGTGACTACTTAGCTGCGACTTCAGTAGGTATTCATGGAGAAAATTCGATTTTAGATTTAAATTATGAAGAAGATTCGACAGCGGAAGTTGACATGAATATTGTGATGACAGGAAGCGGACAGTTTGTAGAATTACAGGGAACGGGAGAGGAATCGACGTTTTCGAGAGAACAGTTAAACCATCTTCTGGATTTAGGGGAAAAGGGTGTTTATCAATTGATTGAACAGCAAAAGGAAGTTCTTGATCACCTGACTGCTTACATTCCGGTTAAAGAAAGGTAAGGGATTAACGTGCGTGAAATCATTATTGCAACTAAAAATGCAGGCAAAGTAAAAGATTTTGAAACACTTTTCTCACCAAAGGGATTTCAAGTGAAATCGCTTCTTGATTTTCCTGAGATGGAAGACGTGGAAGAAACGGGCGTTACATTTGCAGAGAATGCGACGCTAAAAGCAGAGGCCATTTCATTCGCATTAAATAAGCCTGTCATTGCCGATGACTCGGGGCTTGCTATTGATGCCTTGAACGGGGAGCCAGGCGTTTATTCCGCGCGTTATGCTGGTGAAAATAAAGATGATAATGCTAATATAGAGAAGGTACTTCAAAAATTAAATGACGTGCCGTTTGAAAAGCGCACGGCACGCTTTCATTGTGCTCTTGCTATTGCAGTGCCCGGAAAAAGAACAGAAATTGTAGAAGGCACGTGTGAAGGGCACATCTTGGAGGAAAAAAGAGGGGAAAACGGTTTTGGGTACGATCCTATTTTCTTTGTAGAAAAATGGAGATGCTCCATGGCAGAATTGTCTAAAGAACAAAAAAATCAGATTAGTCACCGAGCAAATGCGTTAAAAAAACTAGCACCGCTAATTGATGCGCAATTTTAGAAGGAGTGATGACGTGTGAAACTATTAATTGTAAGCGATAGCCACGGGTTACAAGAAGAACTGCTCACTATCAGAGAGAGACATGCTGATGTAGATAAGATGATCCATTGTGGGGACTCTGAGTTGCCGCAAGACAGCAAAGAAATGTCTGCGTTTTTAGGCGTTCGAGGAAATTGTGACTACGATGCATCTTACGTTAATGATCGAGTAGAGTCGCTTGGAGAAGCTACGTGTCTGGTTACACACGGTCACTTATATAATGTTAAAATGTCTATGATGAATCTGCATTACAAAGCGAGAGAAGTCGGGGCAAACGTTGTTTGTTTTGGGCATTCTCACATAGCGGGAGCTGAGCTCATGGACGGAGTTTTATTTATCAATCCAGGAAGTATGTTACTTCCTCGTATGAGAAAAGAACGTACGTATGCTATACTAGTAATGGATGGTACAGAAGCTACCGTGCAGTTTTACGATATAAGCGGTAAACATATTCCTAGCATGCAGTTAACCTGTACACTTTCAGCATAATATAGCCAAATATAGGGAGAAGAGAAGGCTTTTTACCTCTCTTCTCATAAAATTTCAAAAAAACGTTGACTTTTAAATTATATTTGAATATAATAAGTATTGTCTTTGATACAGTTTAACATTATGTCCCAGTAGCTCAGCAGGATAGAGCAACGGCCTTCTAAGCCGTCGGTCGGGAGTTCGAATCTCTCCTGGGACGTCGAGAAAAAAATCTCGGCTTTTACTTTTTAGTAAAAGCCGGGATTTTTTTATTTATTTTAAAAGTGAATGTTTGTTCATTCAGTGTGCACACATGAACGTTTCAGAAAAACTTTTTGAACTGCTATAAACCCTCATTACATCAATAATGAAAACGCATTCAAATATTCTGTTTAGTCTAAATTGTCTAAAAAAATCTCGAAAAGTGGTTGACTATGCATAGAAATGGGCGTAAGATAGTCCTCAAATATAAGTTTTCTAAAAATTTTAATTAATTTAAAATATGATGTGTAAAGCATTGTTCAAAAAGCATATAGCGTTTTAAAACGTTGAAGAGGATAAGTAGTTTTGATGTTTAGGTATCAACAGAGAGTCGGGTTGCTGGAAGCCGGCGTTACCAACTCAAAATGAACTCACCTCAGAGTGTCACCCTGAAATTCAGTAAGGGCGACCGAGTGTACTTCCAAAGCACTCGTTATCAAAAAGAATGTACAGTATACATTCATAAGGTAATCATTACGATTACAAACGAGGGTGGTACCGCGTAAAGTACAAAAGACTTTTCGCCCCTTGACCTATATCATTTGATAGGGTCTATTTAGGGGTGAGAAGTCTTTTTTCTTTTATCTAGAAAACGAAAGGATGAGAAAAGTGGGAGCCAATATGCAAACGAAAGAACCTGTAAGCACTGGGGCACAAATGAATGGAGCTGACATGTTGATTGAATCTCTAAGAAGAGAAAACGTTGACGTCATCTTCGGTTACCCAGGGGGAGCCGTTTTACCGATTTACGATAAGCTATACGGTTCAGGAATGTTCCACGTACTTGCTCGTCACGAACAAGGTGGAATTCACGCAGCAGAAGGGTACGCAAGAATTTCAGGTAAACCCGGTGTAGTTATCGCAACAAGTGGTCCTGGTGCAACAAATATCGTAACAGGTTTGGCAGATGCGATGATTGACTCACTTCCTTTAGTTGTTTTTACTGGTCAAGTAGCTTCAAGTGTAATTGGTTCTGACGCGTTCCAAGAAGCAGATGTATTAGGAATCACAATGCCAATTACAAAACATAGCTATCAAGTACGCAATATCAGCGACATGCCGAGAATCATCAAAGAGGCATTTCATATTGCGACAACAGGAAGACCTGGTCCAGTCTTAATCGACATTCCAAAGGATATGGCACAGGGTGATGGAACATTTAATTACGAAGGAGAAATTGATTTACCTGGCTATCAGCCAACTTATTTTCCAAATCAGCTGCAGGTTAAAAAGTTGACAGACGCAGTAGCAGCTGCAAAGAAACCTGTTATCCTAGCAGGTGCGGGAGTGTTATTGAGTAAAGGTTCAGAAGAATTAAAAAATTATGCTGAGCGTCAAAATATTCCGGTTATTAATACGCTTTTAGGGTTAGGCTGTTTTCCTGCAGACCATCCGCTTCATTTAGGAATGGCTGGCATGCACGGAACGTACACAGCAAACATGGCAATTTATGAGAGTGATCTTCTCATTAGTATTGGTGCACGCTTTGATGACCGAGTAACAGGTAACTTAAAGCATTTTGCACCAAAAGCAAAAATTGCTCACATTGACATCGACCCGGCAGAAATTGGAAAGAATGTTCCGACCAAGATTCCAATTGTTGGAGATGCAAAAGAAGTATTAAAGCAATTGCTTCTGCAAGAAGGAGAAGTTGGAGATTATACGAAATGGCATGAGAAATTAGCGGCATGGAAACAAGAATATCCATTATGGTATCAGAACTCAGCGGACGTGTTAAAACCACAAAAAGTAGTTGAGTTGCTTCACAAGTATACAAATGGAGATGCCGTTGTTACAACGGACGTTGGGCAACATCAAATGTGGGTAGCTCAATACTACACATTTAATAATCCTGATCGATGGGTAACTTCAGGTGGTCTTGGCACCATGGGCTTTGGATTACCTTCTGCAATCGGCGCTCAGCTGGCAAATAAAGATAAAACAGTTGTAGCCGTCGTTGGTGACGGTGGATTTCAAATGACGCTTCAAGAATTAGGGGTTATTAGAGAATTAAATTTACCTGTAAAAGTGGTTGTGCTCAACAATCAATCGCTTGGTATGGTTCGTCAGTGGCAGGAAATCTTCTATGAAGAACGCTACTCGCACTCTTTAATTCCGAATCAGCCTAATTTGATGAAGCTTGCGGAAGCCTATGATATCAAAGGTTTACAAGCTTCTACTGAAGAAGAAGCGCATGCGGCTCTGAAAGAAGCAATGGAAACAGATGGACCTGTTTTACTAAACTTCTTTGTCGCACCTAAAGAAAACGTATATCCAATGGTTGCACCTGGAAAAGGATTACATGAAATGGTAGGGGTGAAACCATGAAGCGAATTATTACAGCAACTGTATTAAACCGTGCGGGCGTTTTAAATCGCGTAACGGGGTTATTTACAAAAAGAAATTTCAATATTGAGAGTATTTCGGTAGGGCACACTGAATCTGAGGATGTATCACGCATGACGTTTGTTGTGAACGTAGAGCATGATAACGCTGCTGAACAAGTAATTAAGCAGTTAAATAAGCAGATTGACGTGTTGAAAGTTCAAGATATTACGGATCAAGCGGTGGTGTCAAGAGAGCTTGCTTTAATGAAAGTAGCATCTACACCAGCGAGCCGTAACGAACTTTATGCAGTAATTGAGCCTTTCCGTGCAACCATCATTGATGTAAGCCGCGATAGCTTAATTATTCAAGTAACAGGTGAATCCAGCAAGATTGAAGCGATGATTGATTTACTTCAGCCTTATGGATTAAAAGAAGTAACGCGCACGGGAACAGTAGCTGTTCCGCGCGGTACGCAAAAAGCAGCAGCCAAACTTTCATCAATCATTTAATTCTAGCTAGTTACTAAAAAAGTAAACTATATAAAACTATATAAACTAAGAGGAGAGATTTATTATGACAAAGGTATATTACAACGGAGATGCAAAGGATCAATTATTACAAGGTAAAACAGTAGCAATCGTAGGTTATGGTTCACAAGGTCACGCTCACGCACAAAACTTACGCGACAGCGGAGTAAACGTGGTAGTAGGATTACGTAAAGGTAAATCATGGGATCAAGCAGAACAAGACGGCTTCACTGTATTATCTGTAAAAGAAGCAGTTCAACAAGCAGAAGTAGTAATGGTATTACTTCCGGATGAGCATCAGCCAAAAGTTTATAACGAAGAAATTCTTCCGGGATTAAAACCAGGAAAATCTTTAGTATTTGCTCACGGTTTCAACATCCACTTTAATCAAATCGTAGCACCTGAATTCGTTGACGTATTCCTAGTAGCTCCAAAAGGTCCTGGTCACCTTGTAAGAAGAACATATGAAGAAGGAGCTGGCGTACCGGCGTTATTCGCGGTATTCCAAGATGTAACTGGAGAAGCAAAAGACGTAGCGTTAGCTTATGCTAAAGCAATCGGTTCAGCTCGTGCGGGTGTATTAGAAACAACATTTAAAGAAGAAACAGAAACAGATCTTTTCGGTGAGCAAGCAGTACTTTGCGGTGGTTTAACTTCATTAGTTAAAGCTGGTTTTGAAACGCTTGTAGAAGCTGGCTACCAACCGGAAGTTGCATATTTTGAGTGTTTACACGAATTAAAATTAATTGTTGACCTTATGTATGAAGGCGGAATGGAAGGTATGCGTTATTCAATCTCTGATACAGCTCAATGGGGTGACTTCGTTTCAGGACCACGCGTTGTAGATGAGCGTTCAAAAGAACAAATGAAAAAAGTGCTTGAAGACATCCAAACAGGTAAATTTGCAAAAGGCTGGATCCTAGAAAACCAAGCAAATCGTCCAGAATTTACAGCTATCAATAACCGTGAAAACGAACATTTAATTGAAAAAGTTGGCGCTCAATTACGTGAAATGATGCCATTTGTTAAAAAACAAAAGAAAGAAGCGGTGATCGCTAGTGCAAAAAATTAAACTATTTGACACGACGCTACGCGATGGTGAACAGTCACCTGGAGTCAATTTGAACCTACAAGAAAAGCTTGAAATTGCTAAGCAGTTAGAGCGATTAGGTATCGACATCATTGAAGCTGGATTTCCCGCTTCTTCAAAAGGTGATTTTCAATCCGTAAAAGAAATTGCGTCTATTGTCAAAAACTCTTCTGTAACAGGCCTTGCAAGGTCTGTTACAAAAGATATTGACATTGCATGGGAGGCGTTAAAAGAAAGTGCAGAACCAAGACTGCATGTCTTTATCGCTACTTCCGAAATTCATATGCAGCATAAATTGAAAAAAACACCTGATGAAGTACTTGAAACAGCAGTGGAAATGGTGAAGTACGCAAGCAAAAAATTCCCGGTTGTTCAATGGTCTGCTGAAGATGCATGTCGAACAGATTTACCGTTTTTAGCTAGAATTGTAGAAGCAGTTATTGATGCTGGTGCAAAAGTCGTTAATATTCCAGATACAGTAGGATTTATCACTCCTGGTGACTATCAATCAGTATTTAATTACTTAAAAGAACATGTGTCAAATATTCATAAAGTTGATTTGTCAGCTCACTGCCACGATGACTTAGGGCTAGCTGTGGCCAATTCAATGGCTGCTATTGAAGCAGGAGCTACTCAAATTGAAGGAACGATTAACGGAATCGGAGAACGTGCGGGTAACGCAGCTCTTGAAGAAGTAGCACTTGCGCTTCATGTCCGTCAAGATTTCTATCAAGCGAGCACAGGTCTTATCTTACCTGAAATCAAGCGTACGAGTGACATTATCAGTAAGCTTACAGGGATGAATATTGCACCAAATAAAGCAATTGTCGGAAAAAATGCTTTTGCTCATGAATCAGGTATTCACCAAGATGGTGTCTTAAAAAATCCGTTAACATATGAGATTATTTCCCCAGAACTTGTGGGTGTTAAACAAAATCCAATTGTGCTTGGTAAACATTCAGGCCGTCACGCGTTCCGTACACGCTTAGTAGAGCTTGGATTCACATTGGAAGATACAGAAGCAAACGTGCTTTTTGAGAAGTTTAAAGACTTAGCAGATAAGAAAAAAGACATTACCGACGATGATTTATTGGCATTAGTCATTCAAAAGCAAGTTAGCAAAGACAGTGAATATAAGCTTGAAAGTCTGCAAGTTCAGTATGGTACGAACAATATTCCTACGGCTACGATTACGCTTCGCAAAGAAAACGGCGAAGAGATTCAAGAAGCAGCTACGGGATCTGGAAGCGTGGAAGCTATCTATAATACGCTGCAGCGCTGTGTTGAACAAGATGTAAACCTATTAGACTATCGTATTCAATCTATTAACGGTGGACCGGATGCACTGGCTGAAGTATTTGTGAAGGTTGAAAGCGAAGGAACTGAAGCAAGCGGACGCGGAGTAGCATTTGACGTATTAGAATCGTCAGCGAAAGCATATCTGAACGCCATTAATCGTTTAATCGCTATTCAGCAGCATCGTACAAAGCAAGAAGTAATGTGAACTGAAGGGAGAGACCACCATGACAAAAAAAGTCGCTGTATTACCGGGTGACGGCGTAGGAACAGAAGTAACCAAAGGCGCTGTTGCCGTTTTAAAAGCAATTGGAGAGCGCTTTGATCATCAATTTGAGTTTACGTATGGACTAATTGGCGGAGCTGCAATTGATGAGGCGGGCACACCTCTTCCAGAAAGTACAATTGAGACTTGTAAGCAGGCGGATGCCGTATTACTTGGATCAGTTGGAGGGCCAAAATGGGATCGTAACCCTTCACATTTACGACCGGAAAAAGGTTTGCTAGCTATTCGAAAAGAACTGGATTTATATGCTAATCTTCGTCCGGTGACGTTTTATGATAGCTTAGCGGATGCCTCTCCTCTGAAAAAAGAATACATTGAAGGTGTTGACTTCATTATCGTCCGTGAGCTAACAGGAGGCTTATATTTTGGTAAGCCTAGCGAGCGCCGAACAGAAGGAAATGAAGAAACAGTTGTCGACACATTATTTTATAAGCGTACAGAAATAGAAAGAATTATTCGCCAAGCATTTGACACGGCTGTAAATCGACGTAAAAAAGTAACGTCTGTTGATAAAGCAAATGTGCTTGAGTCTAGTCGAGTGTGGCGTGAAGTAGCTGAAGAAGTAGCAAAAGACTACCCGGATGTAGAGCTTGAGCATATGCTTGTAGATTCAGCTGCTATGCAGTTAATTCGTAATCCTAAGTATTTTGATGTAGTGGTAACTGAAAATATGTTTGGTGATATTTTGAGTGATGAGGCTTCTATGCTGACAGGATCGTTAGGAATGTTGCCATCTGCGAGCTTAACGGCTGATGGTCCATCTTTATACGAACCCGTTCACGGTTCTGCACCAGATATTGCTGGTCAAAACAAAGCTAATCCGATTGCTGCCATTTTATCTGCAGCAATGTTGCTTAGACATTCATTTGGGTTAGAAAAAGAAGCAGCAGTGATTGAACAAGCGGTTGAAAGTGTATTACATGCAGGTCATCGAACAGCTGACTTAGCAGACGGTAATCATTATTTAGGTACCGATAAAATGGTGGAGGCAATAACTGCGGTAATTGCCAATGATTCTGCCATTTCAAGCATTATGACAGCTTACAGTTAATCATGCGTTTCTCACGTTTTGTGAGAAACGTTTTTCATAATCAGAAAGGAGGAGCAGTATGAAACCAAAAACAATTATTGATAAGCTTTGGGAACAACATGTTGTACGTCGAGAAGAGGGGAAGCCGGACTTATTATATATCGATCTTCATCTTATTCATGAAGTAACGTCTCCTCAAGCATTTGAAGGTCTTCGCGTAGCAAATCGCCAAGTAAAGCGTCCAGACTTAACGTTTGCTACAATGGATCACAACATTCCAACGGTTGACCGTTTTAATATTAAAGATCCGATTGCAAAGAAACAAGTAGACAAACTATCCGAAAACTGTCATGAGTTTGGTGTGAAGCTTTTAGATTTAACAAGTGAAGAGCAAGGAATTGTGCATATCATTGGGCCGGAATTGGGATTAACTCAGCCTGGAAAAACCATTGTATGCGGAGATAGCCATACATCTACTCACGGTGCATTTGGAGCGCTTGCTTTTGGTATAGGAACTAGTGAGGTAGAGCATGTTTTAGCAACACAAACGCTATGGCAAGCGAAACCAAAAACGCTACAAGTGAAAGTGAATGGCAAAAAGCAGCCTGGCGTTTATGCTAAGGACATTGTGTTAGCAATTATTCAAAAATTCGGCGTGAATTTTGGAACGGGTTCAATCGTGGAATTTACGGGCGAATGTATTCGCGATCTTTCAATGGAAGAGCGCATGACTATTTGTAATATGTCTATTGAAGCCGGTGCAAAAGCTGGTTTAATCAGTCCAGATGATGTCACTTTCTCTTATATTAAAGGGCGTCAGTATGCTCCTAAAGGAGAACAGTTTGAAAAAGCAGTGGAAGCTTGGGCAGCTTTAGCAACAGATGAAGGTGCAACATACGATGAAACGCTGGAAATTGATGCAGATACAATTGAACCTGTCGTAACATGGGGAACAAACCCGGCGATGAGTTCTTATGTTAGCAAGCAAGTTCCTACATTAGAAGAGTGTAAAACAGAAGCTGAGAAAAAGTCTTTGTTACGAGCACTCGAGTATATGGGCTTACAGCCCGGCATGGGCATAGAAGAGATCCCAGTTCAGCATGTATTTATCGGTTCATGTACAAATGCTCGTTTGTCTGACCTTCGTGACGTAGCAGCCTTTATTAAAGGAAAGAAAGTGTCACCAGATGTGCGAGCGATGATTGTACCAGGTTCTCAAAAAGTAAAGCGAGTGGCTGAAGAAGAAGGATTATCTGCTATTTTTATTGAAGCAGGCTTTGAATGGAGAGACTCAGGCTGCAGCATGTGTTTAGGTATGAACTCTGACTTAGTTCCACAAGGCGAACACTGTGCGTCCACTTCTAACCGAAACTTTGAAGGACGTCAAGGAAAAGGTGCCAGAACGCATTTAGTAAGCCCGGTAATGGCAGCAGCGGCAGCGGTATATGGACATTTTGTTGATGTGCGCAAACTACAAGAACAAGCGGTGCGATAAGGAGGAGAACACAGATGAATGCTTTTACAATCCATACAGGGAAAGTAGCAGGTCTCGACCGAGCAAACGTAGATACTGATCAAATTATCCCAAAGCAATTTTTGAAAAGAATTGAGCGTACTGGCTTTGGCCAATTTCTATTTTTTGATTGGCGATACAATGAAGATGAAACGTTAAATGAAACATTTGAATTAAATCAGCCTCAAAATCAAGGAGCAACAATTCTTGTAGCTGACGAGAACTTCGGATGTGGTTCGTCACGTGAACACGCTCCGTGGGCCCTTTTAGACTACGGGTTTCGTGCCATTATCGCACCTTCATTTGCAGATATTTTTAAACAAAACTGTTTAAAAAACGGTATTTTACCTATTGTTTTACCAAAAGAAGATGTTTCCTATTTAATGAAAGAGTCTCAAAGTGCTTCTTACGCCTGTACAATCGATCTTCATCAGCAAAAAATTACCGATGAAGCAGGTTTTGAACGTACGTTTGATATCAATGGCCATTGGAAATATATGCTTGTTAACGGATATGATGAAATTGGCTATACGCTTTCTTTTGAAGACGATATTTCTGCTTATGAAGCAAAAACGGTAAGATATTAACCAAAAATCGAGCAAAATTATAATTTTGCTCGATTTTTTTGCGTTCCGTTAATTCAATTGCTAAACTGTAAAGCAAATGGACCGCGAAGTGGGGAGAAAACATGTCGAATGAACAACAAAACAAAATTGTAGCTTTTCCTCTATTAAAAGAACGGTTGGTTGAAAAAGCTACAGATCATATGCAGCACAAGCAATTTCAAGAAGCACTTCCTTTATTTGAGCAGGCCTACGAACTTGACAATAAGCATCATGAAATTTTGCTTGGCCTTGTTATTTGTCATGTGGAGCTCGGTGATGCAGGCATAGCTAAGGAATTATGTGAGCAAATGCTGAAAGAAGATATTGGCGATTATTATCATAATTTGCAAATGTACCTCATGGTGTTAATTCAGCTTGGTCACTATCATGAAGGATATGTCACTCTACAAGCAGTTATTCAAGAACACAAACTCCCTTCTGAACATGCTGAACAGCTTTATCAGCTATTGGAGTTCTGCAAGAATAGAATGAATCAAGAACAAGTCATAGAAGAACAAACAGAAGAAGAACAGCTGGAGCAATTTAAATCATTCACAGCTCTAGACAATATTCAAGATCAGCTTGAATGGGTTCATTCATTAAAAACGAAGAGAATTGAAAAGCAGCGCTTCTTTCTGGAACAGCTATTTTCATCTGAAGCTGTTCACCCTATCGTAAAAACAGTCGCTTTAAAAACAGTCATGGAAGAAGAAGTAGACATTGATTTTATGATTACTAAGTTTGGAGAGACGAAAAAAGTAAATGCGCTTCAGCTTCAACGAACAACACCGTATTTGTTTGCCGAGCAAGTAGAAGCGCAGCTGACGGAAAAGCTGGAGCATGAAAATCCTACATTGCTGCAGGTTGCCGTTGAGATATGGCAGCGTCATTTATTTATAACATTTCCGTTTTTACCGGGTGATAATGTAAAACTTTGGACAGAAGCGGTGTATGCTGTTAGTCTGATGATGCAAGGAGAAGAGTCAGATGCAGCTGTAGCAGAGGAAGACGGAAGTTTCTCCGCAGCTGAATTAAGAAAGGCAATTAAAGAGCTAAAAGAAATTGAAGAAATTTCTTTTATATAAAATGTGGTGTTTAGTTGAAACGTCATTGTTGTATGTTATAATATAATGGTTGTAAAATGCACTTAAATACGTATAGTAGAATTTCATCTTTACATTACATTCCTACTTACTTTAAAGTAGTAGGGAGTTAAATAGATAATGATTGAGGTTTGAACTGATAGGCTATCTGCATTATCTAATTTAGAAATCACTACTTAAAATGATTTTGGAGGGAAACATTCATGTCTGCAAAATGGGAAAAACAAGAAGGAAATCAAGGCGTTTTAACAGTAGAAGTTGAAGCTGCTGAGTTTGATAAAGCCTTAGATAAAGCATTCACAAAAGTTGTAAAACAAGTAAACGTACCAGGGTTCCGTAAAGGTAAAATGCCTCGTCCACTTTTCGAAAAACGTTTTGGCGTAGAATCTTTATACCAAGATGCACTAGACATCTTATTACCTGAAGCTTACAGCAATGCAATTGTTGAAGCTGGTATCGAGCCGGTTGATCGTCCAGAAATCGATGTTGAAACAATCGAAAAAGGACAACCTTTAGTTTTCACTGCTAAAGTAACTGTTAAGCCTGAAGTTAAATTAGGCGAATACAAAAACTTAGAAGTAGAAAAAGTTGATACAACTGTAACAGACGAAGACGTTGAAGCTGAATTAAAAACACTTCAAGAGCGTCACGCTGAACTAGTTGTTAAAGAAGAAGGAACAGTAGCTGAAGGCGATACAGCTGTAATCGACTTTGAAGGTTTCGTTGATGGCGAAGCATTTGAAGGCGGAAAAGGCGAAAACTATTCTTTAGAAATCGGTTCTAACACATTCATCCCTGGCTTTGAAGAGCAACTAGTTGGTCTTGAAGTAGGCGCTGAAAAAGAAGTGGAAGTAACATTCCCTGAAGAGTATCACGCTGAAGAGCTAGCTGGTAAAGCTGCTAAATTCAAAGTGAAATTACACGAAATCAAATCTAAAGAGCTTCCAGCTTTAGACGATGAGTTTGCAAAAGACGTAGATGAAGAAGTAGAAACTTTAGAAGCGTTAAAAGCAAAAACAAAAGAAAAATTACAAAGCGATAAAGAGAATCAAGCGGAATCAGCTCTTCGCGACACTTTAGTAGAAAAAGCTGCTGAAAATGCTGAAGTAGAAATTCCAGAAGCAATGTTCAACACTGAAATGGATCGTATGATGCAAGAGTTTGAACAACGTTTACAAATGCAAGGTCTTAACCTTGAACTTTACTTCCAATTCTCAGGTCAAGATGAAAAAGCTCTTCGCGACCAAATGCGTCCGGATGCTGAAAAGCGTGTAAAAATCAACTTAACGCTAGAAGCTATTTCAAAAGCTGAAAATCTTGAAGTAAGCGAAGAAGAAGTAGAAAAAGAATTAGAAAACATGGCAGGAATGTACAACATGCCTGTCGAAGAAATTAAGAAAGTGCTTGGCAGTCTTGATAGCATTAAAGAAGACATGAAAGTACGTAAAGCAGTTGAATTTCTTGTAGAAAACAGCAAAGCTGTTGCATAATAGTAAGTAAGAAACAAGGCGCGACTTGATCGTGCCTTGTTTTATAAACTTCAATAGTTTTTTTATATCATAACCAACACCGTAGAAGCAGCTTTAACCCATTGTTTGAAATCCGTGGTTATGAAATAGGCCCAATAAGAGGACACTATATAATAGCAGATCTCCATTCTGTTATGCTCATCAACAACATATACATAAAACGTTTTAGTATCTATTCAAGAAAATGTATGGTAAAATGCAATACAAATCTTTTCATAGCGCTTTTACTATGTGATAAAGAGGGGCATTTACCTACAAATAGATGAGTTGTTCATGTTGTTGGGCTATAGCGCGGATAGAAATCAGCTTCGAGCACTTTAGTAAATACTACAAGGGGTGAAAATTATGTTTAAATTTAACGATGAAAAAGGGCAGTTAAAATGCTCATTTTGTGGTAAAACACAAGAACAAGTACGCAAGTTAGTTGCGGGTCCAGGTGTTTACATATGCGATGAATGTATTGAACTTTGCACGGAAATCGTAGAAGAAGAGTTAGGTACAGAAGAAGAAGTAGAATTTAAAGATGTACCAAAACCAAAAGAAATTCGTGACATTTTAGATGAGTATGTAATTGGTCAAGAGGATGCGAAAAAATCGTTATCCGTTGCAGTATACAACCATTACAAACGAATCAATTCAAACAGTAAAATTGATGACGTTGAGTTATCAAAAAGTAATATTGCATTAATTGGACCTACAGGAAGCGGTAAAACTTTACTAGCTCAAACATTGGCTCGTATTTTAAACGTACCGTTTGCGATTGCGGATGCAACATCTCTAACAGAAGCGGGTTATGTAGGAGAAGATGTTGAAAACATCTTATTAAAATTAATTCAATCAGCTGATTACGATGTGGAGAAAGCTGAAAAAGGTATCATCTACATCGATGAAATTGATAAAGTAGCGCGTAAGTCTGAAAACCCATCTATTACACGTGATGTATCAGGTGAAGGTGTGCAGCAGGCTCTTCTTAAAATCTTAGAAGGTACTGTAGCAAGTGTTCCTCCTCAAGGCGGACGTAAACACCCTCATCAAGAATTTATTCAAATTGATACAACAAATATCTTATTTATTTGTGGTGGTGCATTTGATGGAATCGAACCTATTATTAAGCGTCGTCTAGGTAAAAAAGTAATTGGTTTCGGTTCAGAAACAAAACAACAAGACTTTACAGAAAAAGAGTTACTAGCAAAAGTATTACCGGAAGATTTATTAAAATTTGGTTTAATTCCAGAGTTTATTGGTCGTTTACCGGTTACTGCTAGCTTAGTGCCTCTTGATGAAGAAGCGCTAGTTGAGATTTTAACAAAACCGAAAAATGCACTAGTGAAACAATATCAAAAAATGCTTGAACTTGATGACGTTGAACTTGAATTCGAAGACGAGGCTTTAGTAGAAATTTCTAAAAAAGCAATCGAGCGTAAAACAGGTGCTCGTGGTCTACGTTCAATCATTGAAGGTATTATGTTAGATGTAATGTTTGATCTTCCTTCACGTGATGATATTACAAAATGTATTATCACAGGTGAAACCGTTCGTGATCAAGCGGCTCCTAAGTTCGTATTAGAAGACGGATCTACCATTCAAGAAGGCAGCAAAACATCAGCATAAAAAAAGCCGGGTACTCAATTTGAGTACCCGGCTTTTTTCTGGTGATGAAGCACAACTAAATTTTACTTTTTACTAGAATCTTGTTTATTCCTACTGCTGCAGGGAGATAATAACTGATAATTATCTTACTAAACTGCGCAGGAGGTTTATCTATGAACTGGACGAATATTGCCTTAATGGTCCAACTCTTTTTTGGTATCATCATTGGCTTATATTTTTGGAATTTATTACGCAATCAGCGTACGCAAAAAGTCTCAATTGACCGGGATTCAAAGAAAGAAATGGAGCAATTGCAGAAGATGAGAGCCATCTCTTTAACTGAGCCGCTTGCTGAACGTGTGAGGCCGTCTAGCTTCTCCGATATTGTCGGACAAGAGGATGGAATTCGGTCACTAAAGGCTGCCCTTTGCGGTCCTAATCCACAGCACGTGATTGTATACGGGCCGCCTGGAGTAGGAAAAACAGCAGCAGCACGTTTAGTGTTAGAAGAAGCAAAAAAAAATAAAAAATCACCTTTCAAACAATCGGCTGTATTTGTAGAATTAGATGCAACTACGGCGCGTTTTGATGAGCGAGGCATTGCTGATCCTTTGATTGGGTCTGTTCATGATCCTATTTACCAAGGAGCAGGTGCCATGGGTCAAGCTGGAATTCCGCAGCCAAAACAAGGAGCGGTTACAGATGCACACGGGGGGATTTTATTTATTGATGAAATTGGAGAGCTCCATCCTATTCAGATGAATAAGCTGTTAAAGGTTCTAGAAGATCGAAAAGTGTTTATGGAAAGCGCCTATTACAGCGAAGAAAACACACAAATCCCAACACATATTCATGATATTTTTCAAAATGGGTTGCCAGCAGACTTTCGTTTGATTGGTGCGACGACTAGAACGCCTAATGAAATTCCGCCTGCCATTCGTTCCAGATGCGTAGAGGTATTTTTCCGTGAGCTTGATCGCGACGAAATTATTACAGTTGCAAAAAAAGCAGCAAATAAAGTAAGAATGGATATATCAGAAGAAGGTTTATCTCTGTTTTCTACATATGCACGCAATGGACGTGAAACGGTTAATATGATGCAAATTGCGGCTGGATTAGCGATATCAGAGGAACGAACGGACATTAAAAATGAAGATATTGAATGGATTGTTCATTCTAGTCAACTATCTCCAAGACACGATCCGAAAATTGCAGATGAGGAAAAAGTGGGGCTTATTAATGGATTAGCGGTGTACGGGCCCAACTCTGGAGCACTTTTAGAAATTGAAGTCAAAGCGATTCCTGCAAAAGAGAAAGGGAACATTATTATTACGGGTATCGTTGAAGAGGAAAGTATAGGGACTCAAGGGAAGTCTATTCGCCGTAAAAGTATGGCTAAAAGCTCAATTGAAAATGTCATAACTGTTCTTCGCTCAATGGATGTTCCAGCGGATGAGTATGATATTCATGTGAACTTTCCGGGAGGCGTGCCAATTGATGGACCTTCTGCCGGTATTGCGATGGCAACAGGTATCTACTCAGCGATTTATGAAGTTCCAATCAAACATACGGTAGCAATGACAGGAGAAATTGGTCTGCACGGCAACGTAAAGCCAATTGGGGGCGTGATTCCAAAAATCAAGGCAGCAAAACAAGCAGGCGTTCAGACGGTGATTGTGCCAAAAGAAAATATGAATGCAATGGTAGAAAAGGTAAAAGGTATCGATATTATTCCTGTCCATCATTTAACAGAGGTGTTCGAACAAGCACTATTGTCTGTACATGAGCATGTTGCACATTTGTCGGTAGATCCAGCTATTTCAACTAGAGAATCTAGCTAATTCTATCATGATAATTAAAAATTAATGGTCAGATGAATATTCATCGCCTTTTTCGCGTATAAAACCTTTATACACAGCCAACGAAAAAGGCGTTTTTTTATGAAAAGAGCTTAAAAAGATATATTTTGCCTTTTAATTCTTTCTCATGGTACAATTAGTAATTACTATTGTTAGACATGTGTATACAAATGAGATAAAATTGTTAAAAGAATTCACACTTTACATACTTTAATTGACGAGCATTGGAGGTGTTCATTGCATGGCAGAAAAAGAAAAATTGACAATGCCGCTACTGCCTTTACGAGGTTTGATCGTCTATCCGACAATGGTGCTTCATTTAGATGTTGGGCGAGATAAATCTGTGCAAGCATTAGAAAAAGCAATGATGGATGATCACTTAGTTTGTTTAGTATCACAAAAAGATATGGGTATCGATGAACCAACAAAAGAGGATTTATATAGAACCGGTACGTTAGCAAAAATTAAACAAATGCTAAAGCTGCCGAATGGAACGATGCGCGTCTTAGTAGAAGGACTAAATCGCGTAACCGTTACAGAATTTGAAGACAGCGAAGAATATTTTGTCGTGCACGTGGAAAAGCAAAACGAAGAACATCAGGTTGATGTAGAAGATAAAGCGCTGATGCGCACGCTTTTAGACTATTTCGAACAATACATAAAACTTTCCAAAAAGGTGTCCGTTGAAACTCTTTCAACCGTAAGCGACATTGAAGAACCAGGAAGATTAGCCGATATTGTAGCCTCTCATTTACCAATAAAAATTCAGCTTAAACAAGAAATTTTAGAAATAACTGATGTGAAAGAAAGATTAAATACGATCATTTCTCATATTCAAGACGAGCAAGAAGTTTTGCAGCTGGAGAAAAAAATTGGACAGCGTGTAAAGAAATCAATGGAACGCACTCAGAAAGAGTATTACCTTCGTGAGCAAATGAAGGCGATTCAAAAAGAGCTTGGAGACAAAGAAGGAAAAACGGGAGAAGTAGCAACACTTCGCGAAAAAATTGAAGCAAGTGGGATGACGGACCACGTCAAACAAGTGGCGTTTAAAGAATTGGATCGCTATGAAAAAATTCCTGCTACCTCCGCTGAAAGCTCAGTTATTCGAAATTATATCGAGTGGTTGATTGCGCTGCCTTGGACAAATGAAACGGAAGATACGCTCAATATTCATAATGCTGAACAAGTGCTGAACGATGAGCACTATGGCCTTGAAAAGGTGAAGGAACGCGTATTAGAATATCTAGCTGTGCAGCAGTTGACAAAATCTCTTAAAGGTCCTATTTTATGTTTAGCAGGACCTCCTGGCGTAGGGAAAACATCCCTAGCCCGCTCAATTGCTACGTCTCTAGACCGTCATTTTGTACGAGTATCTCTAGGCGGTGTGAGAGATGAGTCTGAAATCCGCGGTCATCGTCGCACGTACGTGGGAGCTATGCCTGGACGCATTATTCAAGGAATGAAAAAAGCAGGAACGATTAATCCGGTATTTCTGCTTGATGAAATCGATAAAATGTCAAATGATTTCCGAGGAGATCCGTCTTCTGCACTGTTAGAAGTATTGGATCCTGAACAAAACCATAATTTCAGCGATCACTATATAGAAGAAACGTATGATTTATCAAAAGTGATGTTCGTGGCTACAGCTAATAACTTAGCTACAATTCCGGGGCCGCTGCGCGATCGAATGGAAATTATTCAAATTGCTGGTTACACGGAGCTGGAAAAGCTTGAAATTGCGAAGCGTCACCTATTGCTCCGCCAGTTAGAAAATCACGGACTGCAAAAGGGCAATTTGCAGATTCGCGATGACGCGTTAACAGCCATCATCCGTTTATATACAAGAGAAGCTGGTGTTCGTAACCTTGAACGCGAAATTGCTTCCATTTGCCGAAAAGCAGCTCGCATCGTAGTCTCTGGCGAGAAAAAACGCGTGGTGGTGACGGCCAAAACGCTTGAAGAATTCCTTGGTAAGCCTAGGTTCCGTTACGGACAGGCTGAGACGGAAGATCAAGTCGGCGTTGCTACAGGTCTTGCTTACACAACTGTAGGAGGAGACACGCTAGCCATTGAAGTAAGCTTGTCCCCTGGTAAAGGAAGACTAGTGCTAACAGGAAAGCTTGGAGATGTGATGAAAGAATCAGCTCAGGCAGCATTTAGCTACGTGCGTTCAAATGCAGAGAAACTAGGAATTGATGAAAAGTTTTATGAAAAACATGATATCCATATCCATGTTCCAGAAGGAGCTGTACCAAAGGATGGACCTTCTGCAGGAATTACCATTGCCACTGCTCTCGTATCAGCACTAACGGGTAAACCAGTGCGTAGAGAAGTAGGAATGACAGGAGAAATTACACTAAGAGGTCGCGTATTACCAATCGGCGGTTTAAAAGAAAAGTCACTTAGTGCACATCGTGCCGGATTAACTAAAATATTAATCCCTCATGATAATGAACGTGATATTGAAGATATCCCTGACAGTGTACAAGAGGAATTAGACATCGTTCTTGTGTCACATGTGGACCAAGTATTGGAACATGCGCTAGTAGGAGAGGTAAAATGAAAGTAACTCAAGCCGATATTGTCATCAGTGCCGTACGCCCTGAACAATATCCTAAAGAAAACCTGCCAGAGTTTGCGTTAGCAGGCCGTTCAAATGTAGGAAAATCATCTTTTATTAATAAGATGCTCAATCGCAAAAGCTTAGCGCGTACGTCGTCTAAGCCTGGAAAAACTCAAACGCTTAACTTCTTTTTAATTAATGAAATCCTTCACTTTGTAGACGTACCTGGCTACGGATTTGCAAAAGTGTCTAAAAAAGAGCGTGAAGCATGGGGGAAAATGATTGAAACGTATTTAACAAATCGTGAGCAGCTTAAAGCTGTGTTAATGATTGTTGATCTACGCCATGCCCCTTCAAAGGATGACGTTATGATGTATGAATTTTTGAAGCACCATGACCTTCCCGTTATGGTTATTGCGACGAAAGCCGATAAAATTCCTAAAGGAAAATGGCAAAAACACTTAAAAGTAGTGAGAGAAACGCTGGATTTAGATCCAAATGATGAATTAATTCATTTCTCATCTGAAACAGGTGAAGGAAAAGATAAAGCGTGGAAATCTTTGCAGTATCGCATGACTCACTAAACAAAGGAATAGAAGCTAAAAAAATGGAACGTTTATCATCACTCTAACAGGAAGTGAGTCAAACGTTCCATTTTTTTAACTTGTTTACATAGATTACTTTCGTTTGAAAAATAATAAATATAGCCCAACTAGTAACAATAAAATAGGCCAGAAGGTTGTTAAATAATTTACGCCGTCTTCAACTTTTGGCAAAAATAGTTTGAGACGGTCTGAAAACATCATTAAAATGGCAATAATTAAAAGGGTGCCGCCTTGGAAAAAGCCTGATTTGGCTTTTCTAGCACTGAGTAAAAAGCTAATGGCCACCATAAAAACGACCATGCTAATATTCGTAGGCCAAAAGGGAATTTGTTCACTTACATAGAAATGAATACCTAAAGTGATTAATATGTAGCTTGCAAGCAAGTTTGAATGATCTTGAGATAAAGCAGACTCAGTTAACAGGGCTGCTCCTATTAAAATTAACAGTACAGGCCACGTGTATACCTTTGCTGCAATGCTCATATGTAGTTCATTCAGTAAGAAAAAGATTCCAAATCCAACTAGTAAGACACCAAAAAACATTGATTGCTTTTTCATAGTAACCTCCAGGTGTTTCAAAACAGAAAACGTGATAAAACGCTGCTTTTTTGATACAATTTATTACGGAATAACAGTTAATATCTTAACACATGTTTTCAAAGACTGTTCACATTTTTTTTTCGAATGACTTATAGAACATGTTATAATAGTTAGAGATAAGGCGAAGCTTACATTTGTGTAATGTCCGCCGGTTTTTACGAATAGTAGAATGAAGAACGCCGGATTTTACGGGCAGTTATCTCACTGTAGCTCTGTGGAAATTTAGGGGTTACTGCCCGTCAAATTCGGATAAATAAGCACATTTCAATTGTAGGGGGTATGTACAAATGCATATTATAGCAGTCGGCTTAAACTTTCGAACAGCCCCTGTTGAAATAAGAGAAAAGCTTAGTTTTAATGAGCAAGAACTAGCATCTGCCATGAAAACGTTAAGCGGCCAAAAAAGTATTTTGGAAAACATCATTGTTTCAACATGCAATCGTACGGAAATTTATGCTGTTGTTGATCAATTACACACGGGCCGTTACTATGTAAAAGCATTTTTAGCTCAATGGTTCGGAATAGATAAAGAAGAGTTTTCGCCTTATTTAACCATCTATGAAAATGATGGAGCCATCGAACATTTATACCGAGTAGCATGTGGATTAGATTCAATGGTGATTGGTGAAACACAAATTCTTGGACAAGTACGTTCAAGCTTTTTGCTTGCTCAAGAAGAAGAAACAATTGGAACGGTTTTTAATCAGCTGTTTAAACAAGCAGTGACATTAGCTAAAAAAGCTCATCATGAAACAGAAATTGGTGCGAATGCAGTTTCTGTCAGCTATGCAGCCGTAGAGCTTGCTAAAAAGATTTTTGGGGACTTATCATCCAAACATGTGTTGATTCTTGGTGCGGGAAAAATGGGTCAGCTTGCCGTACAGAATTTATATGGCAGCGGGGCTAAAAAAGTAACGGTAGTGAATCGAACATTTGAAAAGGCACAGGAGCTAGCAAACCGTTTTTCTGGAGAAGCCAAACCATTTGCTGATCTTCAACATGCTTTAAGCGAAGCAGATATCTTAATTAGTTCAACAGGAGCTAATGACTATGTAGTAACGAAACAAATGATGAGTGAAGCCGAGCGTACGCGTAAAGGCCGCCCATTGTTTATGGTAGACATCGCCGTTCCGCGTGACTTAGATCCAGAACTAGATGAGCTAGAGACGGTCTTTTTATATGATATCGACGATTTAAACGGGATTGTAGAATCCAATTTGCAAGAGCGTCAAAAAGCTGCGGATGAAATTGAAATTATGCTTGAAGCTGAAATTGTTGCTTTCAAGTCTTGGCTTGGTACATTAGGCGTTGTGCCTGTTATTTCTGCACTTCGTCAAAAAGCACTTACCATTCAAGCTGAAACGATGAAAAGCATTGATCGTAAGCTCCCAGATTTATCTGAGCGTGAGCGCAAAGTGTTAAATAAACATACAAAAAGTATAATTAATCAACTTCTTCGCGATCCAATTTTACACGCGAAAGAATTGGCTGGAGAGAAACATGCTGAAGAGTCTTTAGAGCTGTTCATGAAGATTTTTAATATTGAACAGGAAGTTGCTTTGCAAAAAGAAAAAGAAGAGCAGCTTCATACATCGATTACGTCTCATTCAGTAGCTTATCAGTCTTAAGTGAGGATTGAATAATGGTTGATATGGAATTAACCAGAATCTATGAATTGATTGTGATTTTATACGCGGTGAGCGTTTTATTATATTTTATTGATTTTGTACAAAATAACCGGAAGGCAAACTCGATAGCCTTCTGGTTACTTTCTATTGTGTGGGTTTTGCAAACAGCCTTTTTAATTTTACGAATGTTTGATACGGGGAGATTTCCAATTCTCACCGTTTCTGAAGGGCTGTATTTTTACGCGTGGGTGTTAATTACTCTTTCACTTGTGATTAATCGTTTATTCCGCGTTGATTTTATGGTATTTTTTACAAATGTGATTGGTTTCTTAATTATGGCTATTCATACGTTTGCTCCACTTGAAACATACACGGCTGTCCAGTCGGAGCGCCTTGTGTCAGAATTATTAATCATCCATATTACCATGGCTATTTTATCTTACGGCGCTTTTTCAGTCTCGTTTGTTTTTTCTGCTCTGTATCTCGTTCAGTATAATTTATTGAAAAAGAAGAAATGGGGCAAGCGCTTGCTAAGAATTGAAGATTTAACAAAGCTAGACTACATGTCCTATGTATTAATTTTAATTGGTGTACCGCTGTTATTGCTTTCGTTAATCTTAGGAATCATATGGGCTTATATTAAATACGTAGATTTTCATTGGTACGATACAAAAGTGTTAGGTTCATTTTTAATGTTTGTTGCATACAGCGCTTACTTGTATGCTAGACTGCGCAGAGGTATTCAAGGAAAGGCAATCGCGATGTGGAATATTGGGTTGTTCTTAGTCTTACTTATTAATTTCTTTTTATTTGGCAGTTTATCGAATTTTCACTTTTGGGGTTCGTAATTAGGAGGACAACATGCGAAAAATTATTGTCGGCTCTCGTCGAAGCAAACTTGCGTTAACACAGACCAAGTGGGTCATTGAACAGTTAAAAAAACAAGGTCTTCCTTTTGAGTTTGAAATTAAAGAAATGGTTACAAAAGGGGATCAAATTTTAAATGTAACGCTGTCCAAAGTAGGCGGTAAAGGTCTTTTTGTAAAAGAAATTGAACAGGCCATGTTAGATGAAGAAATTGATATGGCCGTTCATAGTATGAAAGATATGCCGGCTGTTTTACCAGAAGGGTTAACGATTGGATGTATTCCTTTACGAGAAGATCATCGTGATGCGCTTATTTCAAAAAATGGTGAGAGATTTGAGGACTTACCAAGCGGTGCTGTGATTGGGACAAGCAGCTTGCGTCGAGGGGCACAGCTTCTATCTATGCGTTCAGATATCGAAATTAAATGGATTCGAGGAAATATCGACACACGCCTAGAGAAATTAAAAAATGAAGATTACGATGCGATTATCTTGGCAGCTGCAGGGTTATCTCGTATGGGCTGGTCAAAAGATACGGTCACTCAGTACCTAGAGCCGGAAATAAGCGTTCCCGCTGTAGGACAAGGAGCTTTAGCTATTGAATGCCGAGAAAATGACGATGAATTATTATCGCTTCTTCAAGCTCTAAATCATGATGAAACGGCTCGTGCTGTTAGCGCTGAACGAGTATTTTTAAAAGAGATGGAAGGCGGATGTCAAGTGCCGATTGCGGGATACGGACGTATAGTAGACGGTGGAAACATTGAGCTAACGTCGCTAGTTGCGTCTCCTGATGGCAAAACGATTTATAAAGAGCACATTACGGGAAAAGACCCCGTTGCTATCGGTTCAGAGGCTGCTGAGCGTTTAATCTCTCAAGGAGCTAAGCTTTTAATTGATCGTGTAAAAGAGGAGCTGGACAAGTAATGAGTCATGAGGCTCCTCTTTTTTTGAAAAAAGTTTTGATTACAAGAGAAGCGAAGCAGGCTCATTCATTTGCAGCACAGATTAAAAAGCTTGGAGGCACACCTTTAAGTTTACCAGTCCTTACGTTCGCACGTTCTAACAATGAACAAGAAGTGGAAGACGTCCTGCTGTCGATTAATTCATTTGACTGGGTTGTTTTTACAAGTCAAAACGGCATTTCTTTTTTTCTCGAATGGCTAAAAGAGTTAGATATCAGTTTGAATGATTTAAAACCATTAAAAGTGGCTGCAGTTGGAGAAAAAACCGCAAAATTGCTAGAAAAATACGATGTGAACGTGCAGCTTGTTCCCAAAGAATACGTTGCAGAATCACTTCTTGAATCGTTAAAAGCAAATGTTTCACGTCACGAGCGAGTTCTTCTTGTACGAGGACAATTAGCCCGCTCTGTTTTAAGAGATGGGCTAAAAGAGTATGATTTAACGGATTTAATCATATATCAGACCATTCGAAATCAAGAGTCTGAACGAGTGGTTAAGCAACATTTAGAAAGAGGAATTGATGCGATTACTTTTACAAGCTCTTCTACGGTGAGATTTTTTGTGGAGTCCGTTCAAGACATTCCGAATTGGCTCGAGCTGGTGAATCGGACGAAAGTGGTTTGTATCGGTCCTATTACAAGTCAGACAGCGAGCGAATATGGAATTAAGCATCTTGTTCCTAACACATACACAATAAATGGTATGATAGATATGTTGGTTAGGTGTTTTGAATAATAAAGGAGGATTTTAACATGAAAGATTTACAATTTACACGTCATCGTCGTCTTCGTAATTCTGTAAATATGCGTGCGCTTGTACGTGAAACACATTTACATCCTGAAGACTTTATATATCCTATTTTTATTGTAGAAGGTGAACAAAAAAGAAATGCTGTAAAATCAATGCCAGGTGTGGATCAAATTTCTTTAGACTACTTGAATGGTGAAATCCAAGAGCTAGTCGATTTAGGAATTAAGTCAGCTATGGTATTTGGTGTTCCCGCTGAAAAAGATGCGGTCGGCTCACAGGCATACCATGACCACGGAATTGTCCAAAAAGGTATTCGTCAAATTAAAGAAAATTTTCCAGACTTTGTTGTTATCGCAGATACATGCTTGTGTCAATACACAGATCATGGCCACTGTGGTGTAATTGAAGACGGAAAAATCTTAAACGATCCCAGCCTTGACTTATTAGCGCGTACAGCGGTTAGTCAAGCTAAAGCAGGAGCGGATATTATTGCGCCTTCAAACATGATGGACGGTTTCGTGGCAGCTATTCGCCACGGTCTAGACGAAGCTGGATTTGAAGATGTGCCGGTGATGTCTTATGCTGTTAAATATGCATCTGCTTTTTACGGACCATTCCGTGATGCAGCGCATTCTTCTCCTCAATTTGGAGACCGTAAAACATATCAAATGGACCCAGCCAATCGCTTAGAAGCACTTCGAGAAGCGGAATCTGATGTTGAAGAAGGAGCAGATTTCTTAATTGTAAAACCAGCTCTATCATATTTAGATATTATGCGCGATGTAAAAAATACGTTTAATTTACCGGTAGTGGCTTATAATGTGAGCGGTGAATATTCAATGATTAAAGCGGCAGCTCAAAACGGCTGGGTAAATGAAAAAGAGATTGTTCTTGAAAAATTAATTAGCATGAAGCGTGCAGGAGCGGATTTAATTGTAACGTATCATGCTAAAGACGCAGCACGCTGGTTATCTGACAAGTAATTAAGGAGGCTTACACATGAGAAGTTATGAAAAGTCAAAAGCAGCTTTTTTAGAAGCGCAGCAATTAATGCCGGGTGGAGTAAACAGTCCTGTTCGTGCATTTAAATCAGTAGATATGGATCCTATTTTTATGGAACGAGGAAAAGGCGCTACGATTTACGATATTGACGGCAACAAATATATTGACTACGTCTTATCATGGGGACCTTTAATTCACGGACATTCCAACGATCAAGTAGTTGAAGCAGTAAAAAAAGTAACGGAATCTGGTACAAGCTTTGGTGCACCAACATTAATTGAAAATGAGCTTGCTAAGGTTGTGATTGAGCGAGTTCCTTCAATCGAAATCGTCCGTATGGTGAGTTCAGGTACGGAAGCAACGATGAGCGCACTGCGTTTAGCACGTGGCTATACGGGCCGCAACAAAATTTTAAAATTTGAAGGCTGTTACCATGGACACGGTGACTCTCTTCTCATTAAAGCAGGCTCAGGCGTTGCCACGTTAGGTCTACCAGATAGCCCGGGAGTGCCTGAAGGAATCGCTAAAAATACGATTACAGTGCCGTACAATGATCTAGAAAGCGTACAATATGCTTTTAAAGAATTCGGAGATGACATTGCCGGAGTAATCGTTGAACCGGTAGCAGGAAATATGGGTGTGGTACCGCCACAGCCAGGTTTCTTACAAGGGCTTCGGGATATCACATCAGAATATGGCTCACTGCTCATTTTTGATGAAGTAATGACAGGGTTCCGCGTAGCGTACAACTGTGCACAGGGCTACTACAACATTACGCCTGACTTAACTTGCTTAGGAAAAGTAATCGGTGGTGGTTTACCAGTAGGTGCTTACGGTGGTAAAGCTGAAATTATGGAGCGAGTTGCACCAAGCGGCCCGATTTATCAAGCAGGTACATTATCAGGTAATCCGCTTGCGATGACCGCTGGATACGAGACATTAACACAGCTGACACCTCAATCCTACGATGAGTTCATTCGTAAAGCAGATCGATTAGAAGAAGGACTGATGGCAGCAGCTGAAAAATATGATGTACCGTTTACCGTAAACCGAGCTGGTTCAATGATCGGTTTCTTCTTTACAAACGAGCAGGTAATAAATTACGAAACAGCAAAAACATCGAATTTAGATTATTTTGCAGCTTACTATCGTGAAATGGCTAATGAAGGCGTGTTTTTACCTCCTTCTCAGTTCGAAGGAATGTTTTTATCAACTTCTCATACAGATGCAGACATTGAACATACAATTGCAGCAGCTGAAAAAGCTTTTTCAAAGTTGCGTGGATAAACAGCTAAATAAGAATAACTTTTATATCAAAGCTTACGGAGGATTCCGTAAGCTTTTTTAGTTTTCAAGACATATTTTAATTTATTTGTTCATACATCTTTAATGACCGCGCTATTACCTGGCGGGTGTTGGAAGGGGGAGAACAATTTGTCGCAGGATAATTTATCATGTCTGCGTTTTTCCGTAGAAGAATCAGTATGGTTTCAAAAAGGACAGGAAGTCTCACAACTTTTGTCTATCTCCTTAGAGCCTCAAGTATCTATTCAAGAATATGACCAATATGTGTCTATTCGAGGAGCATTACAATTAACAGGTGAATACGAAACGTACGAGGGAGAGCACTCGTTACGCGAATATACAAATGAGAATCAAGTGCAATCTATCTCTGTCCGTGAAGACGGAACGGCTGAATTATCACATCAATTTCCTGTTGATATTACCATTCCTAAAAATCGTATTCAAAGTATTGAAGATGTATATGTATCTATTGATTTATTTGATTATGAATTGCCAGGCACAAATCAGCTGCAGCTAATGGCTGACTTGTCCATCACAGGATTGTATGGAGAACAGCATGAAGAACAGCATGAAGAACGAGAAGAAGAGGAAGAGTTTGCGGAAGAACAGCACATCGTCTCCTATGAAGAAGCAGACGATACTGAAGAGGTATATACTGAAAACTTTGCTCAAGAAGAAGAGGAACAAGAGGAACAAGAGGAGCAAGAGTTTGACGTAAGCTATCGTGAAGCTCCTGCACCTTTAGAGGCAGAGGCTATTGAAGAAGATCATTCAGAAGAGCCTCCTAGTTACTTTTCATCTGTATTTAAAAAAGAATCTCGTGCTGAGCCGGCCGTAGAATATGAAGAGGAAGCATACGAACCATTTGAAGTCGAAGTGAAAAAAGAGGCACAAATCGAGGAAGAAAGAGAAGACAATGTGATTGAGCTGTTTCAGCTTCGTCAAGAGCAAGAAAGTTTAGAAGAATCGCAAGCTAGTGAATTGAATACGTATGCTGACGTTCAACGAGAGGCTGAGCAAGAAGAAGCTGAGCAAGAAGAGGAAAAGATTATTGTTGAATTTCGTAAAGAAGAAAATGAAAGCGGACGAAATGAAAACGCCCTTTATTTAACAAAGCTCTTTTCGCGGGAAGAAGAAGCTTTTTCAACGTGGAAGCTTTGTATTGTTCAAGACGGAGATTCGCTTGATACGATAGCAAACCGCTATAATACGAATGTACAAAACATTTTACGAGTGAATAATTTAGAAGATGAATATGAGCTGGAAGAAGGAAGCATCTTAAATATTCCCGTTCGTTAAAGTCGGAAAGAAAACAGTTTTGACGCATATAATGTCTTAACTGTTTTCTTTATTTTTTACGAGGAAGGAGAATATAGATGCAGCGGACAGTAGCAGACTACAAAGTATTGTTAAAAGAATATGACTTAGATGTTGACTTTATCGAAGACTACGGAAAAGTAAAAAAAGTCTATACGAAAACCGGCGTGTTTGCGCTTAAAGAAATGACGAATCATCAAGAACGAAATCAGAACTTCATTCAAAAGCTGCAGAACGTGTATCAAAAAGGGTGGATGGGCTTTGTCCCTATTTATCAAACGAAACGTTCTCAGCCGATTGTTTCAGATGAAAGCGGCTCATATTACTTAATGCCGTGGCTCCCAAATAACCCAACCGAAGAGCGTGATATTCGATATCATAAATTATTTCAAGAGCTTGCTAAGCTTCACGGCGCTTCGGCGCAGGAAGTAGAAGTGAAAAAAGAAGATATAGAAAATCATTATACATCGATGAAAGAAACGTGGGAAAAACGTCAGGAAGAGCTGAAGCAATACGTAGTAGAATGCGAGAAAAAAGTTTATATGTCCCCGTTTGAATTGCATTACTGTACATTTTATTACGAAATGACGAGAGCGCTTGAATTTGGTTTTGGAAAGCTCGATCAGTGGAACGATGAAATGGAAGAAAAGGAAAAAATCCGGCTGGTTACTTCTCATGGAAAGCTATCGGCTAAACATTTTATCTATGACGAACGGGGAAATGGTTTTTTTATTAATTTTGAACATGCAAAAGATGCTTCACCGATTTATGATTTGGTCTCATTTTATTTCCGTACTCTTCGCACGTACCCAGTAACTACCTATGACAGCTATGAGTGGTTTAGCACGTATGAAAAACATTTTGCTCTCAGAGAAGAGGAACGGCTGCTTTTACACAGTTATTTAGCGTTTCCAGAACCCTTGTATCAGTGTATCGTTCAATATAGGCAGCATAAAGAAAGTAAAACGGAGCTTGAACATATGCAGTCATTTATTCGAGCATACTGGCTGACGAAAAACATTGAACAGCTGAACATTAAAATATTTGAAGTAGATCAGCAAAAAAAAATGGCAGCGGAAGCAGCTGCACAAGCCCAAGCGAACGAATAGCGCTTGGGTTTTTAAATCCAGTCCGAATATAAAGCAACCGCTAGTATGGCAAGCAGTGCCAACAACAGTACATCAAAGGTTGTAGGGAAAAATAGTGTACGTATACCTTGAAAAATTGTTAAAGGAACAATAAACTGTCCACAAGCCGCTCCTGCTGTTTTGAGCCACCGCTGCAGCTGATACGAATTTACATTTATTCGTTTCTTCATTTGTACATGCCCCTTTCAATCCACGTGCCCAGGTTAAAGTCAGTATATGAAAAAAGAAAGAAATGGTGCCATTTTTTTGAGTGAACTCTTCATTTTATTTCCAAATTTAGCGAGTGAATGAAAAAATAAAGAGCAGGACAAAAAAATTATGAATATTATCGTAAAAAAATGGAGAAGATTATTGACGATTCAACATTTTTTCATATAGTATAATTAAGAGAAATTCATACATAAATACAGTGAATAGGAAGAGTACGGGATGTTCGTCTTTCAGAGAGAGGAATCAGCTGCTGTGAGATTTCTTAAGAATGTGCACTCGGAATGTCGCCTATGAGTAGCTTTTTTGAACAGCTGCATAGCTCAGTAGAAAAAGCCGGTTAATCAACCGTTATGAAATGAAGTGTATAGGCTTATCAAACGGGATACGTCTATAAAAAAAGGTGGTACCGCGAAATCAACTCCTTTCGTCCTTTTATTAGGAAAGGAGTTTTTTTATGTTTATAAAAGGTTTACACAGTTTCTAAAGACTGAAACTTTATATTATGGAGGTATACATTATGTCTGAAAAAGAAGTGACTCTTCCAACGAAGTATGATCCAAAAACCGTTGAAGAAAATCGTTATCAGTATTGGTTAGACGGGAAGTTTTTTGAAGCAACAAATGACCCTGAAAAAGAGCCGTATACAATTGTAATTCCACCCCCAAACGTAACGGGCAAGCTGCATTTAGGCCACGCTTGGGATACAACGTTACAAGATATTTTAACGCGTATGAAGCGCATGCAAGGCTATGACGTTCTATGGCTTCCCGGCATGGACCATGCGGGGATTGCAACGCAGGCAAAAGTAGAAGAAAAGCTTCGCAGCGAAGGGAAAAGCCGCTACGATTTAGGCCGCGAAAACTTTGTAGCTGAAACGTGGAAATGGAAAGAAGAATATGCAAGCTTTATTCGCCAGCAGTGGTCGAAGCTAGGACTTGGCTTGGACTATTCACGCGAGCGCTTCACGCTTGATAAAGGTCTTTCTAAAGCAGTGCGTGAAGTATTCGTAACGCTTTACAAAAAAGGATTAATCTATCGCGGAGAATATATTATTAACTGGGATCCAGCTACAAAAACAGCTCTTTCAGACATCGAGGTTATTTACAAAGATGTACAAGGTGCGTTTTATCATATGCGCTATCCGTTGGCAGATGGTTCTGGACATATTGAAATCGCAACAACTCGTCCTGAAACAATGCTAGGAGATACGGCTGTAGCTGTTCACCCTGAAGATGATCGCTATAAGCACTTAATCGGCAAAAAGGTTGTCCTTCCGATTGTAGGGCGTGAAATTCCAATCGTAGGCGATGATTATGTTGATATGGAATTCGGTTCTGGTGCGGTGAAAATTACGCCTGCTCATGACCCGAACGATTTTGAAATTGGAAACCGTCATAATTTAGAGCGTATTTTAGTGATGAATCAAGACGGTACGATGAATGACAAAGCAGGTAAATATGAAGGAATGGATCGTTTTGCTTGCCGTAAGCAAATTGTTAAAGACCTTCAAGAAGACGGCGTATTGTTCAACATTGAAGACCACATGCATTCAGTAGGTCACAGTGAACGAAGCGGTGCCGTTGTCGAACCTTATTTATCAACTCAATGGTTTGTAAAAATGCAGCCGTTAGCAGATAAAGCAGTAGATCTTCAAAAACAAGAAGAAAAAGTCAACTTTGTACCTGATCGTTTTGAAAAGACATACTTACACTGGATGGAAAATATTCGCGACTGGTGTATTTCGCGTCAGCTTTGGTGGGGACACCGCATTCCAGCTTGGTATCACAAAGAAACTGGAGAAGTATACGTAGATCATGAGGCTCCAGCAGATATCGAAAACTGGGAACAGGATTCAGATGTATTAGACACATGGTTCAGTTCAGCGCTATGGCCGTTCTCAACAATGGGCTGGCCGGATGTGGATGCAGCTGATTTCAAACGCTACTACCCAACAAATGTGCTTGTAACAGGCTACGACATTATTTTCTTCTGGGTATCTCGTATGATTTTCCAAGGTCTTGAATTTACGGGTAAACGTCCGTTTGACGATGTACTTATTCACGGTCTTGTACGAGATGCTGAAGGTCGTAAAATGAGTAAATCACTTGGTAACGGCGTAGATCCAATGGAAGTAATCGAGAAATACGGTGCAGATTCTCTTCGCTACTTCTTATCGACAGGAAGCTCACCGGGACAAGATTTACGCTTCAGCTTTGAAAAAGTCGAAGCGACGTGGAATTTTGCAAATAAAATTTGGAATGCTTCTCGTTTTGCATTAATGAACATGGACGGCATCACATTTGAAGAGCTTGATTTATCAGGCGAAAAGTCCGTTGCCGATAAATGGATTTTAACGCGCTTAAATGAGACGATTGAGCACGTAACAAAATTAGCTGACAAATATGAATTCGGTGAAGTTGGACGCATTCTCTATAACTTTATTTGGGATGATTTCTGCGATTGGTACATTGAAATGGCTAAACTTCCTCTTTACGGAGAAGATGAAGCAGCTAAAAAGACAACTCGCTCAATTTTAGCTTATGTACTTGATAACACAATGCGACTTTTACATCCATTCATGCCGTTTATTACTGAGGAAATTTGGCAAAGCTTGCCGCATGAAGGCGAATCAATTACAGTAGCTAAATGGCCGGAAGTACGCGCTGAGCTTTCGGATAAAGAAGCTGCTAACGATATGCGTTTACTTGTAGATATTATTCGTGCTGTTCGTAATATTCGTGCTGAAGTGAACACGCCGATGAGCAAACAAGTAAAATTATTTATTAAAGCTAAAGATGAAAATATTCAAAGCCAGCTTGAAAAGAACCGTGCGTATGTAGAACGTTTCTGTAATCCAAGTGAGCTTGTGATTTCAACCGATGTTTCATTAGATGAAAAAGCGATGAGTGCTGTTGTAACAGGAGCAGAATTAATTTTACCTCTTGAAGGTTTAATTAATATCGAAGAAGAAATCGCACGTTTAGAAAAAGAATACGACAAGTTAAACAAAGAAGTAGAGCGTGTACAAAAGAAATTAAACAACCAAGGCTTTATTGCAAAAGCGCCTGCTAAAGTAGTAGAAGAAGAGCGTGCAAAAGAGCAAGATTACGTTGAAAAACGTGAAGCTGTTCAGTCTCGTATTGCTGAATTACGCGGATAATCAATGGGTTAATGAATGAACAGAAAAAGCGTGGCTTGTATAGCGACGCTTTTTCTTTACATAATAATAGCGATGGAAAAGAAAGGTGAATAAAAGATGATAACGACATATGAAGAAGCGCTTGATTGGATTCATAACAGACTTCGCTTTGGAATCAAGCCGGGGTTAGAACGAATGGAATGGATGCTAGAGCAGCTTGATTTTCCGCAGCAAAATATAAATGCTATTCATGTTGCTGGGACGAATGGTAAAGGTTCTACTGTTTCTTATTTGCGAAACATGTTAGAAGAAGCAGGGTATAAAGTTGGAACGTTTACTTCCCCTTATATCGAAACATTTAATGAGCGGATTAGCGTGAATGGACAGCCTATTTCAAATGAAGCAATGACCGCTCTTGTTCAGGAAGTAAAGCCTGTAGTGGAGCGACTAGAACATACGGACTTAGGGTCAGCAACGGAATTTGAAGTGATTACAATCATGGCTTTTCTTTATTTCGGCTATCATGATTCAGTTGACTATGCTGTGTTTGAAACAGGTCTTGGGGGACGATATGATTCAACAAACGTTGTGAATCCTATGGTGAGTGTTATTACAAACATTGGATTTGATCACATGGCGATACTAGGTGATACGGTAGAAGAAATTTCAGCAGAAAAAGCGGGGATTATTAAAAAAGAAGTCCCTATTATTACTGGTGCGGAGCAGGTAAAGGCGCTCGACGTCATTACAGAAGAGGCAAATTCGAAGCAGGCTCCGTTATTTGTGTTAGGAAAAGAATTTAAAATTGAAAACTATGAGCCCGTAGCAAATGGAGAAGGCTTTACGTTAAAAACGCCGTATGGTACATTTGAACACTTGCAATTAAATATGCTTGGCTATCATCAAGTTAAAAATGCAGCTTTGGCTGTGATGGCCGTTTGTTATTTAAAAGAAAAGAAAAAGCTTTCTATCTCCAATGAGCAAATGATAAAAGGGATTCAGCATACAAAGTGGAACGGCCGCTTTGAGATAGTAAATGAGCATCCTTTAACGATTATTGATGGGGCTCATAATGCAGAAGGCATTGATAGCTTGTTATCTACTTTACGCCTTCATTATGAAGATCGAAACATTCATTTAGTTTTCAGCTGTTTAAATGATAAAAGCGCTGATCGAATGGTCCAAGAACTTGAAACAATCGCTACAAGTATTACATTTACGTCCTTTGACTTTCCTCGTGCTCGCGCAGCCGCGGAGCTTTATGAGATGAGTACTCATCATAATAAGCATATGGACGAGGATTGGAAAAAAGCAATTGCTTACGTAAAGGAAAAGGCGACAGGTGAACAAGACATGGTGGTGATTACAGGGTCTCTGTACTTTATATCAGAAGTGCGGGCTTTTCTTCTCAGCTGAGCAAAAGCAGCAAGTGAAATCTTGCTGCTTTTAACATAATGTAAGGAAGGGATACGGATAATAAGTAAGCACTAAGTTCAAAGTATTGTCACTTTCACCCCCTAGGTAAGTGATATATAATAAACATGTACATCACTAAATAAGGAGATTGTTAACATGAGTAAGAATAATGAAAAAATTGTACCGAAAAGTAATAAAAACTTTACCGGTATTATTCTTACCTTTTCAGTGATAGCGAATGTTATTATTTTACTGCTATTCTTTTCGAATATTGGCTATCAAGGAAAAGTAAGTTTTGATTTGACTATCTTTCCACGGTTAAATGCTATTTTGAATAGTTTTACGTTTATTTTTTTAGTTGCAGCGTTGATTTCAATTTTCAGGAAAAATATTAATGCTCATAAAGGTTTTATTTTAGCAGCATTCACTTCCACACTGCTCTTTTTAGTTTCATATTTAACGTTCCACTACATTTCCACAGAAACAGCTACGTTCGGTGGAGAAGGAATCGTTCGTCCCATTTACTTTTTTATTTTGATCACACACAGTTTTCTAGCAGCGATTATTGTTCCGCTGGCACTGTTTGCACTTGTGTGGGGCTGGACAATGCAAGTTGAAAAACATAAAAAAATTGTGCGATGGACAATGCCAATCTGGCTTTATGTAAGTCTTACAGGTGTAATTGTCTACTTATTTATGGCTCCTTACTATTAAAAAACGTCTGCTTTTGCAGACGTTTTTTTATGCTGTTTTTGTTTTTTAGTGATATAATCCTTATTACCTATAAAAGGTGTGTTTTAAGGAAGGAGGCATACAAAATATGACTTTTATGGGTATTATGATTCAGTTTAGTAATGAAGGAGTTGTTTGATACTAATCAATAAAGGAGAGGTGTAGAAATGGATAAACTGTCAACGGAGAATAAAGGACTTTCTCTAATGCAAGTGATCATACTGGTTATCGTAATAGGTCTTCTAGCAGCTTTTCTTATTCCATTTATTGGCAGTTATTTAAAAGGAAAAGATACATTGCCCCATTCAAAAGAAAATCTACAGTTAGTATTCTGTAATCCTGAAATGGAAGGAGTCGTATGAGTTTAATTTACCTTTATCTATTTGTTTCAGGTATCACCCTAGGTTCATTTTATAACGTAGCAGGTCTTAGAATTCCTCAGAAAAAATCTATCTTATCTCCAAGATCTCATTGTCCACACTGTTTATCCGGTCTTTCTCCACAGCAGTTAATTCCCATAGTCTCCTACATTAAAAATGCAGGAAAATGTAGTATGTGTCGCAAAAAAATCTCCTTCATCTACCCGTTCGTAGAATTTTCGACAGGAAGTTTATTTGTATATGCTTTTTTTAGATTAAATATGACGTTAGAACTGATTGTCATATTAACCTTTGTTTCTTTTTTAACAATTATAGTTGTCTCAGATATAGCTTATATGATTGTCCCGAATAAGGTGCTGCTTTTCTTTTTGCCTATCTTTCTTCTTGAGCGTCTTTTCATTCCATTAACTTCGTGGAGTGATTCCTTAATGGGAGGAGGAATAGCATTTTTTCTCCTCTTTCTAGTCGCATTTCTCAGCAGAGGAGGCCTTGGAGAAGGAGATATTAAATTGTATGGTTTGATTGGTATTGTGCTTGGAGTAAAGCTTGTTTTACTATCGCTTTTTTTAGCTATATTAATAGGCGGAACCGTTAGTATAGGAGCGTTATTAATGAAAAAGGCAAAGGTAGGTGTACCAATTCCTTTCGTTCCTTTTATTTTTATAGGGACAATCGCTGCTTATTTTCATGGAAACGAATTGATAGACTGGTATGTTAGCAGCTATTTTTATTGAGCTTCAAGTCTTCGACAAATTTGAAATTTCTGTAACTAAATAGCGAAAACCTTTTGTAACAAGACGACAAATGTCTTGTTATTTTTTTTTTCTTCTATGATAGCATGGAAAAAAGTGTATGTTTTATGTCGGTTTACCTCAGCTTGCAACCGGTACTAAGACTACGTTAACTAAAGGCGGTGGGGCAGTGGACAAGCAGGAACGAAAGATTTCAATTAAAATCAATGGTCAATCCAAGGATGAAAAGGAAGAACAAGCGCCCGAAAAAGACGAATTTACGTGGGTTCTTCCGGAGCCGGCATCCAAAGATTCTCATGTGGAAGAAAATAAAGTGGTGTTTATTGAAGATGTAAGAAATGAAAAAAAGAAAAAGCCGCGATTACATCCTAAAAATGTTTCGATTAAAACGGTAAACGGCGGTGTGATCAAACGAACGGCTCTGATTGTACTGCTAGCAGTCGGAATAGGCAGCGGCATCGGTATGGTTGGTGTGAAAATGATGACGGGAAGCGAACAGCCTGTAGGAAAAGCACAAACGAGTGAGCGTACGAAAGAAGAAAAAGCTGCCCAAACAGCGTCTGCCACTGAAAGTGTTGGTAAAGCTGAAAAGAAAAACGAACAGGAGTCGAAAGATACGTCAGCTGCTGCTTCTACTTTAGAACCCTTTTCCTTTTACATTGTACAAGCAGGTGCTTTTTCATCAAAAGCTGCTGCAAATAAAGCAATGGATAAATGGAAAGAAGAGAACGAAGCAGGCGAGATCTTTTCACCTAAAACCTATTCTCTTGTCGTTGGTGCTGCCACTGGAGAAGAAAAAGCGAAGGCACTTAGTAACACGTATAAACAACAAGGTAAAGATGTATATGTAAAGTCTTATGAAATTAAGCCCACTAGCGAATTAGGGAAAAAAGATCAAACGGTTATAACAACAGCGCAGCCGTTTATGGCTAATCTTTTAGATCAATCTGTTAAAGCGATTGAAGGAGAGCGGGTAGCCGATATCAAATCTCTGAAAAAAGAGCTGACAAAAGTTCAGAAAGAAGCATCAAATGGAGACATTAAAACCATGATGAGCACCCTTCAAAAGGCTGCGGCTTCTCTTTCTTCATATGAAGACAATCAAAGCAGTAAAGATGCTTGGCTTGCTCAGCGATACGTGTTAAAAGCTCTTCAGCAGTATGAAAGCCTTGTAACGTCTTAACAGGTGAGGTAGTGTAATGCTGCCTCACTTGTTTATTGTCATTTCGAGATGAAATTGCTAAAATAACGGTGTGTCCTTCTTTTTAAAATCAAAATGCAAAGGTGAGATGTATGAAACAAACATTAATTTTAGCCTCAGGCTCTCCTCGTCGAAAAGAATTACTTCAGCAGCTTCACATTCCCTTTACCGTTCACGTTAGTACAATTGAAGAAATCGTCAATCCATCATACACTCCGTCCGAGGTAGTAATGGATTTAGCTAGGCAAAAAGCAGTGGACGTCGCTTCGCATTTTAAAGAGGATATGGTCCTAGGTGCCGATACAGTTGTCGTATATGGCAATCGTATTTTAGGAAAGCCAAAAACGAAACAAGAAGCGATTGAAACACTTACGATGCTGTCAGGTCAAAAACATCAGGTGTTAACAGGAGTAGCGTTCGTATCAAATGCAAAAGTTCATACGTTTTATGAACAAACTGATGTAGAGTTTTGGCCGATTGAACAAGATGAAATCGTACAGTACGTAGAGTCAGGAGAGCCTATGGATAAGGCTGGTTCTTATGGAATTCAAGGTCTCGGTGCTGCGCTAGTTAAGAAAATTGAAGGAGACTATTTCTCTGTGGTGGGCTTGCCGCTCTCCCGAACAATACGTGAGCTAAAACAATACGGTTTCGTCTACTAAAAAGGAGTGACGAAATTGGATCAATCATTGCTAATTAAAGATTTTCCTCAAGATGAAAGACCTCGAGAGCGCCTTGTGGCAATGGGTGCTTCTAGTCTTTCTAACCACGAGCTTATTGCTATTTTACTGCGCACTGGAACCAAAGATGAATCTGTTCTTCAGCTGTCCAATCGCATATTAACGCATTTTGAAGGTCTTCAACTTTTACAGCATGCATCGCTTGATGAAATGATGAATATTAAAGGTATCGGACCTGCAAAAGCGATTCAAATTATAGCGGCTATTGAAATAGGCAAGAGGATTGTACAGCGGAAATCTAGTCAGCGATATACCATTCATGGCCCTGAAGACGGAGCTAATTATGTGATGGAAGAAATGCGCGTGCTGTCCCAAGAGCATTTCGTCTGTTTATACCTCAACACGAAAAATCAAGTTCTCCACAAGCAAACCATTTTTATCGGAAGCCTCAATTCATCTATTGTCCATCCAAGAGAAGTATTTAAAGAAGCCTTTCGCCGTTCAGCTGCATCTCTTATTTGTATTCATAATCATCCCTCCGGCGACCCTACTCCCAGCAGAGAAGATATAGAGGTAACGAAGCGCTTAAAAGAGTGCGGATTTATCATAGGAATTGAATTGTTAGATCATTTAATTATCGGGGATCGAAAATATATTAGTTTAAAAGAAAAAGGATACATGTAAGGCTATGCTTTTTAAAATCCTTGGGTTATAATAGTAGTCATGATTTTAAATGACAAGTTCTTTACAATCATTCGTTATTAATAGACAAAGTATGACTTTTTATCATACAATATTTGGCGTTGACATCTATGAAAAAAGTATAGAAAATAAAAAATGTTACTTATGAAATGAAGAAATTGAATTATGGAATTTTTACCTTTGCATTTTGGTAAGAGAAAGGAAGAGACACATGTTTGGAATCGGTACTAGAGACCTTGGAATAGATTTGGGTACTGCAAATACGCTCGTTTATGTAAAAGGAAAAGGAATTGTTGTGCGTGAGCCGTCTGTTGTGGCTTTGCAAACTGATACAAAACAAATCGTTGCGGTAGGTAACGATGCAAAAAATATGATTGGTCGTACACCTGGGAACGTAGTAGCCCTTCGTCCAATGAAAGATGGAGTTATTGCAGATTACGAAACAACTGCGACGATGATGAAATATTACATCAATCAAGCTCAAAAAACAAAAAGTTTGTTTGCGGGTAAGCCGTATGTAATGGTTTGTGTACCTTCTGGCATTACAGCTGTTGAGAAACGTGCCGTTATTGATGCGACTCGTCAGGCTGGCGCACGTGATGCGTATACAATTGAAGAACCGTTTGCTGCAGCAATCGGCGCCAATCTACCGGTTTGGGAGCCAACGGGAAGTATGGTAGTAGATATTGGCGGAGGAACAACAGAAGTTGCGATTATTTCTTTAGGCGGAATCGTAACATGTCAGTCAATCCGTATCGCTGGTGACGAGATGGATGAAGCGATTATTCAATATATTCGCAAGAATTACAATTTAATGATCGGTGAGCGTACGTCAGAAGCATTAAAAGTAGAAGTCGGTTCTGCCGGAATTCCAGAAGGTATTGAAAACATGGAAATTCGCGGACGTGACTTACTAACAGGTCTACCGAAAACAATCGAAATTTCAGCAGAAGAAATTGCAGAAGCGCTAAAAGATACAGTGGCTTCTATTGTAGATTCAGTAAAAAGTACATTAGAAAAAACACCACCTGAACTTGCGGCAGATATTATGGATCGCGGTATTGTATTAACAGGCGGTGGCGCATTGCTACGTAATTTAGATAAAGTTATTAGTGAAGAAACAAATATGCCGGTTGTCATCGCAGAAGATCCGCTTGACTGTGTTGCAATTGGAACTGGTAAAGCGTTAGAACACATTGATTTATTTAAAAATCGTACAAGCGATTCATATCGCTAAATATTAAGAGGTGTAGATCGTGCCACAATTTTTCTTAAATAAACGTTTAGTTATTTTATTGGTCAGTATTATTGTATTAGTGGCATTGATTGGTTTTTCGTTAAATGGTCGTAAAAATGTAACGTGGCCTGAACAGTTTGTCAAAGATACGGTTGGTCTTGTTCAGGCTACCTTTAATGAACCCGCACAATTTGTAGCGGGTTTCTTTCAGAATGTAGGTGACTTAAAGCGTACATACGAAGAAAACGAGGTATTAAAAGCCCGTTTAGACGAACGCATGCAATTAGAAACGAAAGCCAACGCTTTGCAGCAAGAAAATAAAAAATTAAGAGCACAGCTCGACAAAAAAACGGATTTAAGTCAATACAACCCAATCGAAGCAACAGTTATTGCTCGTAATCCAGACCGTTGGCATGAGGTAATTGCCATTGATAAAGGGACGGTTCATAATGTGCAGGAAAATATGGCTGTTATGACTCCTGAAGGGCTGATTGGTAAAGTGAAGCATGCATCTAAGTTTACATCTACTGTGCAGTTAATTAGTTCATCAGATCGTACGAACCGTGTATCTGCTAAAATTCAGGCTAAAAAAGAAGTGTTTGGTTTAATTGAAGGCTATGATGATAAAGAACAGGCGCTTGTTATGCGTCGTATTCCTTTTGATGCTGATATTAAAGAAAAGCAAAAAGTAGTAACGTCCGGTCTAGGACAAGAAGACGGCATTTTTCCTAGCAATCTTCCAATTGGCGTTATCACAAAAATTGAGCCTGATGAATATGGATTAACAAAAAAAGCTTATATCAAACCTGCTGCTGACTTGTATGACTTAGATAACGTAGTTGTAGCTAAAAGAAGTGCGCCCGCTGCTGAAGACGATTTAGGGGCGGAGGAGGCTAACTGATGAAGCGGTTTGTCCTTCCTATTCTCGTGCTTGTCGTTTTTATGTTTGAAAGTATCTTTGTTAATTTTGTTGCCATGGCATCACCATGGCGAGACTGGATTCTATCGCCTCACTTTGTTGTAGTGGTACTGGCTTTTATGGCAGTGTATTATCATCCAAAGCAAGCGATGCTATATGGAGTAATCCTTGGATTCATGTACGATATTGCCTTTACGGATGTCTTAGGAGTATACGCGCTTGGATTGCCGGCCGTATGCTATATCGTATCAAAACTAATGAAGATTTTTCAGCAAAATACGCTTATCGTAATCTGCATGTCGCTATTAGCTGTAGCCATTATTGAGTTTTATGTATATGGCATTAATAGCATTATTAATATATCCGATATGACCATTGGTCGCTTCTTGCAAGAGCGATTTTACGCAACCATCATTTTAAATGCCATATTTGCACTCATTTTTGCATTTCCGCTTCAAAGATGTTTTCAATATTTCGCTAAATTTATCGATGAACGCTGATCCGAAAATATATTACGCTTCTCGTTCGTGATGTGATAAAAATGCTGATTGAAGAAACGAAAAAAAGGAATTGAGTAAGTCTCTGTCGAAATTATATATTCGTTGAGGTGAGCGTCTTGAATAAACAAAAGCAACAAAATGTGACAATTAAAGGAACAAAAGATGGATTAACGTTGCATCTCAATGATAGATGTTCATTTGCAGAGCTTTTGACGGAACTTAAGACGAAGCTTTTGACAAATAAGCATGGCGATGCCGATCAAATCGTCACAGTGTATGTCAAAATCGGAAATCGTTATTTAACTACAGAGCAGGAAACCGAATTGAAGGCGCTCATAGAAGAAAATCAGTATTTAGTAGTTAAACAAATTGATAGTAACGTTATTTTAAAGCAAGATGCAGTCCGAGTAAGAGAAGAAAGTGAATTAGTATCTGTTACAAAGGTAGTTCGTTCAGGACAGGTTCTCCATGTAGAAGGCGATTTGCTTCTAGTCGGAGACGTAAATCCCGGAGGAACCGTTGTAGCTGGAGGAAATTTATTTGTATTAGGTGCTTTAAAAGGGATTGCTCATGCAGGATATCGCGGCAATAAAAACGCCGTTATTGCTGCATCGTTAATGAAACCTTCACAACTGCGCATTGCTGATATCATTACCCGATCAGAAGAAGAGCGCAGTGAGAAGGAAGAGAATATAATGGAATGTGCATACTTAGATGATAATGATCAAATGGTGATAGATCGCGTGCAAGCTTTACCGCATCTAAGACCGAATTTGACCAGGGTAGAAAGGAGAATTTGACAGTGGGAGAGGCTATTGTTGTTACGTCTGGTAAAGGTGGAGTTGGAAAAACAACGACATCAGCCAATTTAGGTACTGCTCTAGCATTAGCTGGAAAGCGCGTGTGTCTAGTAGACACTGATATCGGCTTACGCAACTTGGATGTTGTAATGGGGCTTGAAAATCGTATTATTTATGATCTTGTAGACGTGGTAGAAGGTCGATGCCAACCGCAAAAAGCCTTGATTAAGGACAAGCGTTTTGAATGTTTGTACTTACTTCCTGCTGCTCAAACGAGTGACAAAACAGCTGTTCAACCAGAACAAATGCGAGAGTTAGTTCTTCAGTTAAAGCAAGACTATGACTATGTGGTTATTGATTGCCCAGCTGGTATTGAACAAGGCTATAAGAATGCCGTAGCTGGCGCTGATAAGGCACTCGTTGTGACAACACCGGAAGTTTCAGCTGTTCGTGATGCTGACCGTATTATTGGATTATTGGAGCAAGAGGATATCGAATCTCCAAAACTGGTTATTAACCGAATCCGTAGTCATATGATGAAAAATGGAGACATGCTGGACGTGGAAGAAATTTCTCAGCTTCTGGCTGTTGATTTAATTGGAATCGTTGCTGACGATGAAAATGTTATTCGTGCTTCTAACAACGGTGAACCAATTGTCATGGATCCATCAAGCAAAGCATCAATTGCATATCGTAATATTGCAAGACGTATTCTAGGTGAAACGGTTCCTCTTCAATCGTTAGATGAAGAAGATAAGGGAATGTTTGCACGTATTAAACGATTCTTTGGTGTTCGTTCTTAAAAAGCTTCCGATAGAGGAAGCTTTTTTTATTTGTGTGATTTTGTAGAGTCAAGCTGTCATAAGCTCCACGGACAAGTCATATAGTTGATTATACGATAAGAACAAGGAGAATGATGAATCATGAATCGACGTGCTGATGAAATCCGTAAACGAATTGCTGAGCGTAAGCGAAAACAATTAAATACAACGAAGCGTCTTCCTCAAGAACCTCTTCATACGTCCTTAATGAGTGAAGAAGAAAAATATGGATCGATGGATTATTCTGCGGTTGAATACACACCATCAGCAAAGGAATATCACCCGTTATTTCGAAAAGAACGCTTTTTATTTAAAATTTTAGCTTCGGCCTGCTTAGTGTTAATTGTAGGAATTATGTTCAAGAACGCTTCTCCTACTTTCGAACAGGGCAGAGTGGTGGTTCAACAAACAATGGATAAAGAATTTCAGTTTGCAGCTGTTTCCTCCTGGTATGAAGATAAGTTTGGGAAGCCGTTAACGCTACTGCCGAATAAAGAGTCTAGCAAAACGGAGCAAAGTGTAAGCGGAGAATACGCTACTCCAGCTTCCGGGAAAGTAACAGAAACATTTGCTCAAAGTAAGCAAGGCGTGACGGTTCAAACAGGAGTGGATTCTGTTGTAGAAGCAATGAGTGAAGGTATTGTAAGGTATGTAGGAAAACGTGATGATACTGGGAATACGGTTATTATTCAACATGCTGATGGAACCGAAACGTGGTATGGACAGCTTAAAAAAATCAATGTTAGTATGTATGATTTTGTAAATAAAGGCAAAGAAGTAGGAATTGTGGAAAACAGTAAAAAAGGCGATGCTGGAACATTCTATTTTGCTATTAAAAAAGGCGATAAGTTTGTGGATCCTAGTCAGGTGATTCAATTTGAATAGTGCTTTTTCGTTATTGATGAAAATTCACATTCATCCATTGTTTTGGGGGATTTTCGTAATTGGTATCTTAACGGCTACGGTAAAGCAGCTTTTTTTGTTATTTATTATTGTAATTATTCATGAACTGGGCCACGCCGTAGCGGCTCAGTGTTTTTCTTGGCGGATTCGCAGAATTATGCTCTTACCTTTTGGGGGAGTAGCAGAAGTAGATGAACATGGTAATCGTCCATTTCGAGAAGAGTTTATTGTGACAATAAGTGGACCTCTTCAGCATCTTTGGATGTTTGGAGCAGCTTTCTTATTAATGAAAATAAATGTGTTGTCCTTGGAAACGTATGAGCAATTTATGTTTCAATGCACGGTAATTTTACTGTTTAACCTTTTGCCCATTTGGCCATTGGACGGAGGGAAGCTGCTTTTTTTAATGTGCAGTCGTTCTTTACCATTTTTAGAAGCGCATAAGCTTGCGCTCCGGTTATCAACGTTTTTTTTAGCTAGCGGTATTATCTACGCCGTCATTATGCATCCTTTTCAGCTGCACTTATGGATTGTTATTTCATTTTTAATTATATCCGGATATTTGGAATGGAAGAGCAGGCAATTTGTCTACATGCGCTTTTTGTTGGAGAGGTATCATGGAAAAGAACATCCAATTGGAGCTTTAAAAACGCTAAGTGTATCAACCAGTGAGACGCTCCATCAAGTCCTGCAAAAATTTCAAAGAGGTTGTAAGCATATGATTATTGCTACATCTCAAACAGGCGAGCATGTACAAATTGATGAAAATGAACTTCTACACGCTTACTTTGTAGAAAAAAGAACAAATAGCCCACTAGATGAACTTGTAACAGTTTACTGATTTCTAGTAACATAGAATAGAATGAAAAAAGTTCGGTTGCACTGACCGAACTTTTTCCTATGAATTTAGATTAAAGTGAGGCAATGTATGTGAAAGCATGTATCATTAACGCGGCTACTTCTTCAAAACGTATAGCCGTGATAAACGATAAAGCACTAGAAAAAATATATTTAGAAGAACAAAGCGAGAATCAAATTATTGGTGATATATATTGGGGTAAAGTCGTAAAAGTGCTGCCGCATATGCAAGCAGCTTTTATCGATATCGGTTTATCAATGAACGGATTTATTCATCGAAATGAACTTGTATCTTATCAGCAGTCAGAGAATCCTCACAAAGATCAGCAGCCGATGTCTGCTTTTATTCGTGAAGGAGAAAAAGTACTAGTTCAAGTTGTAAAAGAAGGCATTGGGACAAAAGGGCCGAAGCTGACGGGTATTATTGAATTTTCTTCTGATGAGCTTGTATATTTACCGCACGGAAACTATGTCGCTGTATCCAAAAAAATAGATGAGCCAAAACGCCAAAAGTGGAAACAGCTTGGTGAGCGGTTAAAACAGGGGGGGGAAGGCTTTTTATTTCGAACAGCGATTGAGGAAAAATCAGAAGCTGCGGTCCAACATAAAATAAAAGAGCTACAGAAGAAATATGAGCGCCTTGAACGACAGACTCAGGGAATGAAAGCTCCTGTCCTAGTCAGCAAAGGACAAGATTTTCTCGAAACAAGAGTGCAAGCTGCACTTCAACAAGGAATTGATGGGATAGTAGTAGATGACTTCGACCTATATCAGCATCTTCAAACTACCTACCCTAACTCGTCAATAGAGTACTATAAAGGAAATGAAAATATTTTCTCTTTTTATGATGTGGAACGGCAAATAGAGAAGCTTTTAAAGCGAATCGTGTGGCTCAAAAGCGGAGGCTATATCGTGATTGACGAAACGGAAGCGATGACGGTCGTGGACGTGAACACTGGGAAGTTTTCAGGAAAAGATAATATTCGAAAGACAATGCTTCAAACAAATATGGAAGCTGCGTATGAACTGTCCAAACAGATGCAATTACGTCACTTAGGCGGCATGATCTTAATTGATTTTATAAATATGCCTCATAAAGAAGATCGGACAGAAGTAGAAAGGTATATGAAAAAGCTATGTGAACAAGATGAAGTGCGGACGAATGTAGTTGGCTTTACAGAGCTCGGCATATTGCAATTAACGCGTAAGAAAGTGCGCAATAGTATTGGATCAACATTAACTATGCCTTGTGAAGTATGTGAAGGAACCGGTAAAATGATTGATTCCAAAACGGCTGCTTTTCAAATTGAACGTGTAATTTGGGAACATCGCGGCGCGGAAGAAGAGGCTATTTGGATTGAGACGCGAAGTGATGTGATAAATGAAATGAAAGCTCAAGGATTTCTCAAAGCTTTAGAGAAAATGGTTAAAAAAACCGTATATCTTACGCCAAGCGATGATTATACAAACGCATTTGTTTTGCGTCAATTGGGGTCGAATGAGCAGATTCAAAAAAGGGTCTCTGCTTCTATATAAATTTTTAGAAGAAAAGATGAATTCCAATTGACACTAACCTTTGATTTGTAGTAAGATTTAATATGTTGGTTTGTAGCACCCGTGCTACAACCGCTCAGAACAGGTTTTAAGTTCACTTGAACACCTGTGATGGCGAGTCTTAGTTTTTAGAGGAGGTGCAGAGAATGTACGCAATTATTGAAACTGGTGGTAAGCAAATTAAAGTAGAGGCTGGTCAAGCAATCTACGTTGAAAAACTTGCTGGTGAACAAGGCGAAACAGTTACTTTTGACAAAGTATTATTTGTAGGTGGCGACAGCGTTAAAGTTGGTGTTCCTTTCGTAGAAGGTGCAACAGTTACGGCTAAAGTTGAAAAACAAGGTCGCGCTAAAAAGATCACTGTATTTAAATACAAAGCAAAGAAAAACTATCGTCGTAAGCAAGGTCACCGTCAACCTTACACAAAAGTTGTAATCGACGCTATCAACGCGTAATTATAACAAATGATTAAGGTGACGATTTCTCGTGATGCAAATAAGAAAGTTGACGGGTTCACGATGAGTGGACATGCTGACTTTTCCGAACACGGAAAAGATCTTGTTTGTGCGGGAGCATCTGCAGTTTCATTTGGAACAATTAATGCTATCTTTTCAATAAGTGGGGTTGAACCGCACTTAGAGCAAGGTGGAGATGGTGGCTATCTCCGTTGTGAGATTCCAAAAGATGTGGATTCGTTCACATTGGAACAGATTCAATTGCTATTAGAAGGTATGGTTGTTTCACTGAAAACGATCGAATTAGATTACAGTAATTATATAAAAATTAACGACAACTAAACAGGAGGTGGATGTCATGTTAGTAAGATTAGACCTTCAATTCTTCGCTTCTAAAAAAGGAGTAGGTAGTACTAAAAACGGTCGTGATTCAATCTCGAAACGTCTTGGTGCTAAACGTGCTGATGGCCAATTCGTATCTGGTGGTTCAATTTTATACCGTCAACGCGGTACTAAAATTTACCCAGGTGCAAACGTAGGTCGTGGTGGAGATGATACTTTATTCGCTCAAATCGACGGTATCGTTAAATTTGAACGTTTCGGTCGTGACCGTAAAAAAGTATCTGTATACCCTGTTGCTCAAGAAGCATAAGATACAAAAAGAAAACTCTAACCCAAGTAGGTTAGAGTTTTCTTTTTGTAGAATATTTCACCTATTACCCATTGGAATTTGTTATAATCGAACATATCTAAGAAGATTGATACGAGATGTTTGTCAGCGTTGTGAAATACTTATGCTCGAGTCAAAGTTAGGAGTGCTAAGATGGAAAAAGAATGGGATGTCGTAGAGGTATTAAGATACGCGCGGCATGATTGGTTAAATAAGCTGCAATTAATCAAAGGCAATCTAGCGTTGAATCGGCTTGATCGAGCGAATGAAATCATTGAAGAAATTGTAAATGAATCCAAACATGAATCCAAGTTAACAAACATCAATATGCGACTGTTTGCGGGCTTTGTTATGACCTATCATTGGAATAACCATGCTGTTCGCTTAGATGTGGAAGTGCTTGGAGAATTGAAGGATTTATCACAATACGATGAGTTCGTATACAACTGGTGTTGCTATTTGACAGAAGCACTCGAAAAGTATGTTGATTATCATGCAGAAAATTATTTGAGTATTTCAGTATGCATTGAAGAACAGGGAATTCGTTTCTTTTTTGACTTTAGTGGAATACTAACAGATATACAGAAGCTACAAAACAAGCTACAATGTTATGAGTGCGCTCAAGGAGTTGCATTGGTTGAACAGCATATGTCTGAAGATGAATTTAGCCTTATGCTTACAATAAGTTAACAGCGCTTTTGCTATGGCAGGAGCTAAGATATAGAACGGAGTGGAAAAGAAATGTTTGTAGATCAGGTCAAGGTATATGTAAAAGGTGGCGACGGAGGAAATGGAATGGTTGCCTTCCGTCGCGAAAAGTACGTACCAAAAGGAGGCCCTGCAGGTGGTGACGGTGGTCACGGTGCAGATGTCATTTTTGAAGTAGAAGAAGGATTACGTACGCTGATGGATTTCCGCTATAAGCGTCACTTTAAAGCAAGCCGCGGTGAACATGGAATGTCAAAAGGACAGCACGGACGTAACGCTGAGCCGATGATTGTAAAAGTTCCACCAGGTACCGTTGTGTTAGATGAAGATACGAACGAAACGATTGCTGATTTAGTTGAACACGGCCAGCGCGCAGTGATTGCAAAAGGTGGACGCGGAGGGCGTGGGAATACGCGTTTTGCTACACCTGCAAATCCAGCACCGGAGCTTTCAGAAAATGGAGAGCCGGGTAAAGAGAGAAATGTCATTCTTGAATTAAAAGTATTAGCCGATGTAGGATTAGTTGGTTTCCCAAGTGTTGGAAAGTCAACGTTATTATCCGTAACGTCTGCTGCAAAGCCAAAAATTGCTGAATATCATTTTACAACAATTAATCCGAATTTAGGAGTAGTTGAAACAGAAGATAATCGCAGTTTTGTGATGGCAGATTTACCAGGGCTAATCGAAGGCGCACATGAAGGTGTAGGATTAGGTCACCAGTTTTTACGTCACATTGAACGTACCCGCGTTATTGTCCATGTAATCGATATGTCAGGTTTAGAAGGCCGTGATCCATATGAGGACTACTTAACCATTAATGAAGAGCTGCGTCAGTATAATATGCGTTTAACGGAACGTCCGCAAGTAGTGGTAGCAAATAAAATGGATATCCCGCAAGCCGAAGAGAATCTAGCTGCATTCAAAGAAAAAGTAGGGGACGAAGTGAAAGTCTTTCCAATTTCTGCGGCAACGCGTGATGGAATCCGCGAACTGTTATTTACAGTAGCTGATCTTGTAGAAACTACGCCGGAATTCCCAATGCAAGAAGAGGAAGATCTATCTATGCACCGCGTACTGTACAAGCATGAAAAGAAAGAAGTGGAATTTGTTATTACGCGTGATAGCGATGGCTCGTACGTATTAAGCGGTGAAAAAATCGAAAAATTATTCAAGATGACTGATTTCTCACGTGAAGAATCAGTTCGTCGATTTGCGCGCCAGCTTCGAGGCATGGGCGTCGATGAAGCCCTTCGTGAACGAGGAGCAAAAGATGGCGATATTGTAAAGCTATTTGAATATGAATTTGAATTTATTGACTAATTGTTGTTCATAGGATAAGGGGAGGGGCTTTACTTGCATAAGAGCGATAAGCAGTTTTATTTAGTTCGCGAAGATGTATTACCGGAAGCGATGAAAAAAACATTGGATGCGAAGCTGTTAATTGAACGGGGAAAAGCTGAGTCGGTAGCAGATGCTGTACAAGCCGTAGACTTGAGTCGCAGTGCTTTTTATAAGTACCGCGACACGGTCTTTCCGTTTCAGACGGTTGTCAAACAGCGCATTATTTCACTATTTTTTCATATTGAAGATCGATCAGGAACTTTATCACATTTATTGAGCACCGTTGCATCATCGGGATGCAATGTGTTAACGATTCACCAAACCATCCCTTTACAAGGGCGTGCCAACGTAACTCTTTCATTAGATACAGCAAGCATGAATGTTGAATTAAATGAAATGCTGCGAAGATTGAAAAGCTTAGAGTTTGTAGATAAAGTGGACGTGCTTGGTTCAGGGGCATAATGGTAAACAGATATAGATAAGGAGAGGCATGATTGTGGGGAAAGTAGGATATTTAGGACCAAAGGCAACATTTACACATGTAGCCGTCCAAGGCGTATTTAAACAGCACGACCATATTCCATACAAAACAATTCCAGCATGCATTGATGCAGTGGATAACGGAGAAATTGAGTATGGAATTGTACCGTTAGAAAATGCACTTGAAGGATCTGTAAATTTAACACTTGATTATCTTATTCATGAACGTCGTCTGCCGATTGTTGGAGAAATCGTGCTTCCAATTCGTCAGCATTTAATGGTTCATCCATCTCGTGCAGAACAGTGGAAAAACATTGAAACGATTTATTCTCATCCTCATGCAATTGCACAGTGTCATAAATTTTTACACGGAGAATGTACGTCAACTGCAGTAGAAGAGATGACATCAACGGCGTTTGCTGCTAAGTATGTAAGCGAACACCCTGAGCTTAATATTGGAGCTATTGCAAATGGATTAGCAGCCCATGAATATGGATTACATATTGCCTGCCCGAACATTCATGATTATGATCATAATACAACAAGATTTGTTATTTTGCATAAAGACGGAGCACAAGAGGTGCCATTTTTAGCTGGAAACGGGTGCAAGACAACGTTAATGATTACACTTCCATCTGATCAGGCAGGAGCGCTTCATCAAGTGCTTTCAGCTTTCTCCTGGCGTAAGCTAAATCTGTCTAAAATTGAATCCCGTCCTATGAAAACAGGGCTTGGAAACTATTTCTTTATCGTTGATATTGAACAAAAAATGGATGAAGTATTAATCCCTGGGGCTATGGCTGAACTTGAGGCACTAGGCTGTAGCGTAGAGCTTTTAGGAAGCTATCCCCACACACTGCTTGAAACAGAAATCCCGCTTTAAAGCGGGATTTTTTTGTTACAACATCTTTTTATTCATTCGAAACTAAATAGCCTTCCACTTCAAGAGCTAAGCAGGCAGCATTCAGTTTTTCAATTGTATCTGCTTCAATCGTATGAAGGTGAATTCCATCTGTTAGCTGAGATAAATAAGTTGCGTTTGTTTCTTGAATTTTTTTTATGAACGTTTCTACTTCTTTTCGGGTTTGAATCATAACGGAAGCCGTTAATTCACCATACACAGGGTGTTCAACGGTTACATCTTTTATGAGAACGCCGTGGTCAACAAGCAGGAGAAGCTCCTTTTCAGCATCTTCTGGCGTATGCTGACAGGCAATAATTCGCTGATGCACGGTAGTTTGAGATGGATTTTGAATATAAAGATACCCTTGGCTTGTTGCGATAATGGGCTCATTTTTAGCTTTAAGCAGCGAAATATCTTGTACAATGACTTGGCGGCTAACGTTCGTTCTTTTCGAAAGCTCACTGCCTGTCATTGGTTTATTCTCTGTTTTTAACCATTGGAGAATAAGTTCTCTTCTTTCTTCTCCAAGAATTTTCTTTTGAGTTCCTGGCACCTTTCATCCCTCCTTTTACACTGTCATAAATTCTTGCTGTAATAAATGAAAAACGGATATGAGTCGATCAATATGCTTAAACGTTGAATGTTGACTAAATGAAATACGTACAAAGTTCTTAGCATTCGCATTCGATTTGCCAATCGCAAGTAAAGAAGCTAATGGTTCCTGCTGATTTACATGGCAGGCACTTCCCGTAGATATAGCAATTCCGTGACGATTACATTGTAACATAACATATTGACCCTGTATGTTTGAAAACGTCAGTCCAATAATTCCAGGAAAATGAGAGTTCCCAAGGCCTTCTACTTCTATAAAAGGAGCAAGAGACTCTAGGTTTTCCAGTAAGTACGATTTTAAGCGCTCATAATGGTTCCGGGCGGTCGTCATTTCTGCATATGCGCATTCAGCTGCTGCAGTAAAGGAAGCAATGCCCGTTGTATTTACAGTCCCAGGGCGAAAGCCTTTTTCATGAGTTGCTTTATGATAAATAGGCTTCCAAGAAGAACTTGAATTCATGTATACCATTCCTACACCTTTTGGTCCGTAAATTTTATGACTAGAAACTGAGATACTATCAGCTTTCAGCTTTTTAACATCAATAGGAAGCTTCCCGAAAGATTGAACACAATCACAGTGAAAAAGAATTTCTTTTTTAGATAGAAAATGGCCAATATCCTCAACTGGCTGAATTGTACCGAGCTCATGATTGATATGCTGAATGGCTACTAGCACAGTGTCAGGTCGAATAGTCTTCTTTAAGTCGTCTACAGACACAACGCCGTTTTGATCTACAGGTACGTAAGATAGGGAAAAGCCTTCTTTTTCAAGCTGCTGCAACGTATGAAGAACTGAAGAATGTTCAAGCTTCGTTGTAACTAAATGTTTTCGTTCACTAGTGTTTCCTTTTAAAAGAGAGTGAATAGCTAAGTAATTAGCTTCTGTTCCTCCGCTTGTAAAAAAAAGATCATCCTCTCCGCAATTTACTAACAGACTTAATTTTTTTCTGCATAGTGTAAGCAAATTCTCTGCTTGTGTTCCAAGCGTGTGAAGACTGCTGGAATTTCCATAATAACTTGTTGCCGCTTCAGTATATACCTCAATTGCTTCTTGTCTCATTGGCGTTGTTGCTGCATAGTCCAGATAAATCATTTTCTCCCTCCGATAAAAAAACTTCTTGTCTTTCATTTAATAATATGTAAATATAGGTGTCAAGACACATGTAAATAAAGAGGTGTAAAATGTTAGAGACGGATGTTTTAATTATTGGAAGCGGATTAGCAGCGTTTTCTGCAGCTTATGAACTGTGTCGTCATAACAGAGTTGTCATGGTAACGAAAGGGAAAATTGACCGCAATAACTCAGTTCTTGCTCAAGGCGGAGTAGCAGCTGCTATTGGAAGCAGCGATCACTGGAGTGAACATCTCTATGATACGTTGGTTGCGGGCAATAAGCATTGCAATGAACAAGCGGTACGCACTTTAGTGGAAGAAGGTGCGGCTGTAGTAAATGAATTGATTCATAAAGGAATGAAGTTTGATAAAAACCCAGATGGTACGCTGCATTTTGGAAAAGAAGGAGCCCATCGTGTCAATCGTATTCTGCATGCAGGTGGGGATGCAACAGGACAAGCGCTGTTCGCTTTTTTGAAAAAAGAAGTACTGCCATATATTACAGTAATTGAAAACGAAATGATTCAGCATTTAGTAACTGTAGATGGCACGTGCAGAGGCGCTATCGGACAAGGTGAAAACAACAAAATTACTATATATCATGCTCGCCAAACCGTTATTGCTACCGGAGGAATCGGCGCTTTGTACAAGCATACATCTAACCAGCCGCTCGCGACAGGAGATGGGCTAGCGCTTGCGTACAGGGCTGGAGCAAAATTAGCGGACTTAGAATTTATTCAGTTTCATCCGACGCTTTTGTATCAAAAGGAAGCGAAAGGCCTAGTATCCGAAGCGGTTCGAGGTGAAGGTGGCGTACTGGTAAATGAATGGGATGAACGCATAATGGAAGGCGTTCATCGCTTTAAGGATTTAGCACCGCGAGATGTTGTAGCAAGGACGATTTTTAATGAAATGAAAAAAGGAAGATCCGTGTTTTTAGACATTGAAAAAGTGGCTCATTTCCAACAAAAATTTCCTACGATTACGGAACTATGTCGAAAGTATAAAATTCAACTGGACAAAAAACGAATACCTGTTACTCCCGGCGCACATTTTTTAATGGGTGGAATTGAAGTAGATGCTTACGGACAAACAAGTATTGAAGGATTATATGCCGTGGGGGAAGTTTCTTCTACAGGCGTTCATGGAGCAAATCGTCTAGCAAGCAATTCATTGTTAGAGTGTCTTGTATTTGGAAAACGGACAGGGCGTCATATTTTACATAAAGCGAGAACGGTATCTCGTTATACTCCCGTTCGTTACGTTTATAAAGGCATGCCTAAAATCCTGCCTGCCACAAGACAAATTCAGCATAAAATGATGGATTGTGTAGGAATCATTCGTCATGAAAACGAATTGGCTACTATTGTGCATGAATTCACAAATTATTTGGATGGAATACCTCTTGATCAAGAAGTTATATATTCGAGGGAAGCTGCAACCACCTGCAATATGCTAACGGCAGGTCTGCTTATTGCCGAGTCCTCTCTTGCAAGAAAAGAAAGTAGAGGAGGTCATTACCGAAGTGACTTTCCGCATGAAAAGCAAGAATGGGAGCATAGGCGAATTATTAAGCAGTCTGCTACTTCAACAAAACAATCATTGATTTTATAAGCAAGGAAATCTAAAAAGAAAGGTGAGGTAGCACAATGAATACGTTGAAATTACAAACACTATTGCAGTCTTTTTTTATAGAAGACATTGGAGATGGAGATATAACCTGTGAAGCTATTTTTTCTTCGTCTGACCAAGGGAAGGCTGTGTTCACGGCAAAGCAATCAGGTATTATCGCAGGAGTGGAATTGATTAAAGAAGGATTTCATTTAATAGACCCTAATGTGAAAGTGAATTTCGAAAAAAAAGATGGAGATGTTCTTAAGCCTGGAGATAAAATAGCTACCGTTTCAGGATCCGTGCGATCTATTTTGACCGGTGAACGGGTAATTTTAAACTTACTTCAAAGAATGAGTGGCATTGCCACGATGACGCACAAAGCCGTAGCGCTGCTTGGCAGCTCACATACGCGCATATGTGACACGCGAAAAACAACGCCTGGTCTGCGAATGTTAGAGAAGTATGCCGTTCGTGCTGGAGGAGGTTATAATCATCGTTTTGGATTGTACGATGGCGTCATGTTAAAAGATAACCATATTGCACATGCAGGATCTATCCTAGACGCTGTTGTGAGAGTAAGAGAGCAGCTTGGACATATGGTTAAGGTGGAAGTAGAAATTGAAAACAAAAGTCAACTGCTAGAAGCAATAGAGGCAGGAGCAGATGTCATTATGTTCGATAACTGTTCTCCAGAAGTCATTAAAGATTGGATACCGCTGGTTCCCGCTCATATTGTCACAGAAGCATCCGGTGGAATTACGCTTGGCACGCTCTATTCTTTTAGAGACAGCGGAGTGGACTATATTTCACTTGGAGCTTTAACACATTCAGCAGGGTCTATCGATATCAGCTTGGACTTATTAACAGAAAGGGGAACAGAAAATGATGAGTTTATTACAAACGCTTCAGCAGCAAACGCTGCCCGCTAAATATACGGAGCTCACAGAAAATGAAATGAAAAGAAGAGTACTAGAAATCAAGAAAAACCTCGGAAGCAAATTGTTTCTGCTCGGCCACCATTATCAAAAAGACGAAGTGTACGAGTTTGCAGATGCGGTAGGAGACTCCTTACAGCTGGCCCAAATAGCAGCTGAAAATAGAGAAGCTGAGCATATTGTGTTTTGCGGCGTTCACTTCATGGCAGAAACAGCTGATATTTTAACAGATGAAAATCAAAAAGTCATTTTACCTGATATGCGAGCTGGCTGTTCAATGGCTGATATGGCTACTATTCAGCAAACAGAAAAGGCATGGCCTGTCTTACAGGATCTTTTCGGAGATACGATTATTCCGCTTACGTATGTGAATTCTACAGCTGCAATTAAATCTTTTGTAGGCGAACATGATGGTGCAACAGTAACATCTTCAAATGCAAAAAATATGGTGGAGTGGGCATTTTCTAAAAAAGAGCGCATTCTCTTTTTACCAGATCAGCATTTGGGCAGAAACACAGCTTATGATTTAGGTGTTGGACTAGATGAAATGGCCATTTGGAATCCTATTGAAGAAATGCTTGAATATGAAGGCGATATAAACAATATCAAGGTGATTCTATGGAAAGGTCACTGTTCTGTGCACGAAAATTTCACGGTTAAAAATATTGATTATTTGCGCGAGAAGCAGCCTGAGATGAATATTATTGTTCATCCGGAGTGTTCCCATGAAGTGGTGCAAAAATCAGATTATGCAGGTTCTACAAAATATATTATTGATACAATTGAAAAAGCTCCTTCAGGCTCTAAATGGGCCATTGGCACGGAAATGAACTTAGTGAAACGGATTATCAACAGTCATCCGGATAAAGAAATTGTTTCGCTTAATCCCTATATGTGTCCTTGTTTGACGATGAACCGAATTGATTTGCCTCACTTGCTGTGGGCTTTAGAAAGCATCGAAGAAGGAAAAGAAGTAAATCAAATCAAGGTGGATAAACATACAGCAGAAGGCGCTATCAAAGCCCTAACGAATATGTTAGAACGCGCATAAAGATTTTTAAGACAATTAAACAAAGAAGGTCTAAAAGAAGACTTATTGACATATTGTTTGTGTTGATAAGTCTTTTTTTCTTTATCATAAAAACTTGAACCAAACTGTGGGCAAAATGAATAAAAAAATGGTTCAAGGCATATCTTGTGATGAACAAACAGAACTTACTTTGATTTTGCACATATAGATGGCAGAGACTCTACTCGGGAGGGGAATGACGTTGAAAATCCATATCGTTCAAAAAGGGGATACCCTTTGGAAAATCGCTGAAAAGTATGGGGTTAATTTTGAAGAGTTAAAAAAAGCGAATTCTCAATTAAGCAATCCAGACATGATCATGCCTGGAATGAAAATTAAAGTGCCAACAAGCGGAGTGCCTGTTCAAAAAGAAGGAGCTCCTTCACCTGGGATAAAAGAAATGCCTAAAGTTCAACACCCTTATAGTGATCAATCCACAAAAGCTTATCCAGTAACGGAAATTGATGAAAGTCCAGATGAGAAAAAGTCAGCTAATCAGCCTGCTCAGACACCGTTTATGCAACCGATAAAAGAAGCGCCGATCGCACAGCCTAAAAAAGAAGCACCAATTGCTCAACCGAAAAAGGAAGCGCCGATTGCGCAGCCAAAGAAAGAAGCGCCGGTCGCACAGCCAAAGAAAGAAGCACCAATCGTTCAGCCTAAAAAAGAAATGCCAGTTGCGCCAAAGCTTCCTAAATTAAAGCCAATTGCACCTGAGATTGATATTAACAATTATTACACCGTTAATATGGCGATGCAGGCTCCAAAAAAAGAAGCACCAAAAGAACTACCCAAGCATGAATCGCCAGAAAGTCCTGAGATGGAGAGTATAGAAATGCCTCCTCAAATGCCATGTTACCCAATCATGCCAATATCGCCTGTGATGCCAGGCTGCGGATTTAATTATATGCCGTGTCATCCGCCAATGTATGCACCGCAGCCATATCCAATGCCAATGTATCAACAGGCTCCAATGTATCATCACGGTTATGAAAACGAATCGTTTGAAGAACATGCAATGGGCGCTCACATGGCACCGATGCCAATGTATCCAATGATGCCACACAGCTGCTATGGACCGGTACAATGTTCTCCTTGTCCGCCTCCATGGGGATATCAGCAGCCCGTTTATCCGGCTTATCATCAAGCACCGATGTATCCACAAGTGCAAGGAGCTATGACAGGTGGCCATTATGAAAGTTCTTCCGAAGGGTTTGGAAACGCGCCTTACCATTATGGGCAGCACTATGCACCACAGCAGCAAGGAGACTGCGGCTGCGGTGAACCAAGACCTGACGACTATGCACCACAGCAGCCTTATCCACAGTACCAGCAGCAGGTACCTTATGGCTTTCAGGATCCAAGGGCACCCTATCCAGCCCCATATGGCATGATTGGTGTACCTCCGTATCCTGCGTTTGACCCAAATGCATTTAGTATTCCAGAATATGATGAGTACGACGAAGATGAAGATTGATTATTATACACGAGACGATTTTAATTTAAATCGTCTCTTTCTCTATTTGAAAAAAAGAGATATTCACGTTGAGACCTACCGTATGAAAAAGCCTCATGTCATCATAGCGGATACGAATAGAGGAAAAAAAGTAATAAAAGCCTACAGAGACAAAGGTAAAATTGAACATGTTTATCATTTTTTATCTCAGATTCAACAAGGGTACGCTGTTAATTTCGAAGCTTACCCAGAAGGTGAACTTTATATAAAGGACCGTCATTTGTATTGGGCGATGATGCCTTTTGTTAAGCAAGTAAAAGAGGTAACGTATGAAAGTTTTCAGGATCGGGAAGAAGTATTACAAGCATTGATCCGCTATCATGGAGAAGTTCATAAAAAGAAAATAGCTGCATATACAAAGCTTTCTGAGTATGATCTTATTTTAAAATGGAAAAAGCGGCTTTCCTCTTTTCGAGAAGCATCACATATATTTAGGGAATTTAATCAATTTCATGTATATAAAGACATTGTGACTTGGGGAGAAAAAGCTTTAGTCTTAATGGAGCGTTTCAAAGATAGTGGGTTGAACTGTTCCATTATTCATGGTGACGTTGCTTCACATAATTTCTTGAAAACAAACCACTTGGGTATTGTTATGATTGATTTTGACTTATCGGCTAAAGCTCCGGCTCTGTATGACTATGTTCAGCTGGCCCAGCGCTTTTTGCCTTACGTTCAGTGGTCGATGAAAGAACTACTTCAACACTCGAAAATAAAAGAATTAAGCAAGCAGCGTTTTTTTCTTGCTTCCTTGCTATTTCCATCGATGCTGATGAGAAACTGGAATATCAACGCTTCTGCTTTATCATGGGCAAATCGTCAAAGGTTAATGCAGCAATCAGTTGAAGAGTGGTCACAGCGTACACAGTTTTATCGAGTGATTTACCAGCACTTACAAAACCTACATGACATGTAAAGAGTTTATAAACACTTCATCGAATAAGAAACGGCTTGTCTTTTAATCCTAATAGTAAGCTCATAGTAAATAGAGCTTAAATTAGGGGGCGATTATGTTGAATAGGTATGTAGCAACTTCTTTAGCTTTTGCATGTATGATGGGACTTGGCGCTTGCAATAACAAAGACCAAGGTATGGAACAGCGCTATACAGATACGACACAGCCTGTTGGGTATCATACAAATGAAAAAGCAAATGAACATCGCGTAGATAATCCGAAAGGTCCAATGACTGAAGTTTTAGATGGGAATGGAACACCTAATTATCCGTTAAACGTAAGTGATGGACGTTTTGACAATCCGACAAACCCTTATGGAAACATCAATAATACAAATGATCGTACAAATGGCGTTGCTAATATGTATTATGGTGAAGATTATCCAAGAGACTTTACGGAAAAAGTGGCTGATCGGGCTGCAAGCGTTAAAGGTGTAGAAAATAGTCGCGCCGTTGTCCGTGGAGATCAGCTATTAGTTGCTGTGGATCCTGCCAAAGACGTAAATAACGGCCGTTTAAAACAAAATGTGCTCGATAAAGTAAAACCTATTGCGAAGGACTACAATGTTCAAGTAAAAGTAGATCATGATGTATTTATGAATGCTCGTTCTCTTGATGACGATATTCGAAATGGAAAAGACCGAAATACGATTCAAACTAATTTCAATGGTCTATTTGAATCAGTCGATGAGAATGTCAATCATAAACATCGTTAAATGAAGAAGCAGCTGTCTGTGAAGGACGGCTGTTTTTTGATGAGAATACATATAAAAAAGCTGCCATTGAAGCCAGGCAGCTATTCCTCGAACATGTAACTATTAATTTTTCTTGTTAGAAGCAGATTTGTTTGTTATTTTAGATTCCGCTTCTTCATTTTGAGCGTTAGTTTCGTTTTGTTTGAGGCGACCTTCTCTTTTTTTCGTATCTGCTGGTGCCGTAGCGACACTCTTTGTATTTTTTACATTTTTTGCAGAAGAGCTTGTCTTATTAGCTTGTGTGTTTGGCTTCTCGTTGTTAGTTGTCTGACTATTTTCGTATTCAGCTTCCACGTCGCTTGCTAGAGCTGCAGAAACTTGAGCGTAAGTATGGTCTGTATAGTTCATCATATTTTCGTATACTTCAGGGCTCGCGAGTCCATCAGGTTCTACGCTCGCTTCTTCTTTCTTAATCGTTTCAGTCCATTCTTTTGTTTCTTGAATAAGTTTTTTTCCTATAATTACTTCTTCAACAATAACTGGTCTTTTGGTTATTTCTACTCGTTCTTCCATGATTGGAACACGAATAATTTCATCTTCTGTAAGTGGCCCAGCGTTATAGTCTCCGTCAATTACAGGGCGGCGTTCAATATAAAACTCTTCTCTCGTAACAGGAACGTGTACAGTTCTTTCTTCCTCTATTACTTTTTTGTGGAGTTTTACTTCACCGACTTGAACGCGTTCTTTTAAGACATCTAATTTTTCTTCACGTAATTGGACGGCTCTATGCTCGTTGTGTTCCGTATACGTTCCGTACGCTGGAGTTTGTTCAGAGCTTACGGCATCTATCAAAATTAGAATTTTACCAGCAGCTACATCTGTCTCGCACTGCACGGCTGAGAAGTCCGGTATGCCCATGCGGATTAATTTTGATTTCAAGCCGCTTCCTTGTTTGAGCCCCATGCCGCCTGTCATCATAGTAAAAAAGTTATCCATCATGACGCCAGCTAATGAACTTACGGCAGGTGAACCAGCTTCAATAATTACATTTGTATCATGACCTATTTGAAATGTATTGCTTTTACTGTTAGAGATAACCATAATGTCTGTTTCTCGATAACCTTGACGCTTTAAATTGTGGATAACATCTAAAGCTTCTTTCTCTGAAAAAAAAGTTCCGACTACACGTTTATTCATTCTCATTACTTCAGCTCCCTTTTTTATGAAAATAGATAATAGAAGTCCTTACAATTACTTCCACTATGTACATACCCTGCGAAAATTTAATTAAAACGTTCAAGAGAAAATTTTACAAATAGTGTGTGAATGTAACAAATACTCCATGTTTTCTTACCATAATATCGAGAAAGGGATTTGCTTTATAAAATAAGAGGATAAAAGAAAATAAGTAGGTCAAACTATTAGTGTAGATTTTCACAAAACCTTTTTAGATAATACTAAAAAGAGTATGATTAACGTGTGAGGTGAAGGTGAGTGAAGAAAGTCATTCATCAAGCAGCTTTTTTAATGCTAGTAAGTATTGTGCTTTGTATAATGCCATACCGTGCAGATGCGAATGAAAAGGAGCCGATGACATTATTTCTTGAGCGCGTGTATGTGGATGGAGTCGTAAGTCAAGAGATGATCAAAAGCCCTTCTATGACGAAAAAACAATTAATGGAAAAATATAAAAATTGGCGACTGCTTAAAGAAACGGATCAAGAGCTAGTTTTTAGAACAAGCATAGACGATATTTCACCTATTTTAAAAGAGAACGGCTACGTAGGGCTTTCTGTTAACGGTATTCTCTCAGCATTTGAAGGCAAACCAGCTTCGTCGCAGCACATTATACAGTCGTTTTTTCAAATTGACATCAAAAGGCTTGAAAGCTATCAGCATGAACAATTAAAGAAAGGTATTCGCGTTCAATCAAAAGATGAATATCTTTCCCTCATTAATTTCTATAAAATCTATCAGCTCCAGCAGCGGCCGCTTTCAATCAAGCAGCCGTTTTTTAGTATGGTAAAATAATTATTGAATGCAACATTCTAAATTGCTTCTATTTGCTTTTGGCGATATGTTAAAATGGTATTCAACAGTCTAGTATTGTATATAACTTAAAAGGTCATTCATCAATAAAAGTGGGCGGTTCTATTTTTTACAGCTATTGTAAAAGTCGGTTGACAAAGATGAAAAGAGGCAAACGTTCTCTTGAAAGTCTTTTTTAAAAGCAACTTTAAAGGAAAATAGAGAACGATGCGGGCAGGATTCTTCGTAGGCAAAGTTGAAGGTCAATGCCCGCGCGTACGTGATTAAGGAGAGAGCTTATTGTTTGATTATATCAAAGGCACTGTTACATATATAAATCCTGAGTATGTAGTAATTGAAAACAACGGGATAGGCTATCAAGTCTTTACGCCGAATCCATATGTATTTTCAATTGATGAACAGCCAAAGACGGTTTACACCTACCAATATGTAAGAGAAGACGTAATTGCCCTTTACGGGTTTGCTTCGCGAGAACAAAAGGATTTATTTATGAAGTTAATTAGCGTGTCAGGAATCGGCCCAAAAGGCGGTTTAGCTATTTTAGCGTCAGGTAATCCAGCGCAGGTTGTCCAAGCTGTGGAGGAGGAAGACGAGAAGTTTTTAGTTAAGTTTCCAGGAGTAGGTAAAAAAACAGCTCGACAGATGATTCTAGATTTAAAAGGAAAGCTGCATGATATTGTACCAGATGCCGTTCCTTCTTTATTTGCAGATCTGGACGCACAAGAAGTCAAATCTCAAAGTTCAGAAGCACTCGATGAAGCGATTGAAGCACTTAAAGTATTAGGTTATGCAGAAAGAGAAATCAAAAAAATTGTTCCGGCTTTAATGAAGGAAACGATGACAACAGATCAGTATATTAAAGAAGCGCTAAAACGATTATTGAAACAATAAGTAAGGGAGGAGTAAAATGGACGATCGTATTGTAACGGGAGATGTTCTTGGTGAAGAAGAAATCATCGAGCAAAGTTTACGACCGCAAACCTTACAGCAGTATATTGGTCAGCATAAAGTGAAATCTCATCTTGACATTTTTATTAAAGCTGCCAAAATGCGAAGCGAAACGTTAGATCACGTGCTCTTATATGGTCCTCCAGGATTAGGTAAAACAACCCTTGCCACTATTATCGCTAATGAAATGGGCGTGCAAATCCGTACGACCTCGGGGCCAGCCATTGAGCGTCCAGGCGACTTAGCCGCGGTTTTAACCAGCTTAGAGCCTGGAGATGTGCTTTTTATTGATGAAATTCATCGATTAAATCGTTCGGTTGAAGAAGTACTATACCCAGCAATGGAAGATTTCTGTTTGGATATTGTGATTGGAAAAGGGCCGAGTGCACGTTCTGTCCGTCTTGATTTGCCTCCGTTTACGCTAGTAGGTGCAACGACAAGAGCAGGGCTTTTATCTTCTCCTTTGCGTGATCGCTTCGGCGTTTTAAGCCGTTTAGAATATTATCAAGAAGAAGATCTTGCTTCGATAGTAGAAAGAACAGCAGCTATTTTAGATGTAGAGATTGATCAGAAAGCTACGTTTGAGATGGCTAGGCGTGCTAGGGGAACCCCGCGTATTGCGAATCGCTTGCTTCGAAGAGTCAGAGATTTTGCTCAGGTCAAAGGAGACGGAGCCATAACCGAAAGGCTTGCCACTGAAGCATTAGAAATGTTGCAGGTGGACCGTTTAGGTCTTGATCATATTGACCATAAATTATTAAGAGGGATTATCGAAAAATTTAGAGGCGGACCTGTAGGGTTAGACACAATATCGGCTACTATTGGTGAAGAGTCTCACACAATTGAAGACGTATATGAGCCGTATCTATTGCAAATCGGCTTTTTGCAGCGAACGCCGCGAGGACGAATTGTGACGCCTTTGGTTTATGATCATTTTCAGCTGGAGGTGCCTGATCAGTGAATGATATGCCTAAGATGCTTATCACATTAGGGGGCATTTTAGTCGTCATTGGGCTGGTATGGCAGTTCGTTGGCAAGCTTCCTGGCGATATTTTTATTAAAAAAGGAAATACAACCTTTTATTTCCCGATTGTGACATGTATTCTAGTAAGCGTTGTGTTATCACTTATTTTTTATGTAATTGGCAGATTTAAATAATTAAGTAGAAACAGGTGAACATTTTGAAAGTAGATTTATTTGATTTTCATTTACCAGAAGAATTGATTGCCCAAACGCCGCTTGAGCAGCGAGATGCGTCAAGACTCATGGTATTAAACAAAGAAACAGGAAGTGTGAAGCATCATATGTTTCATGACCTTCTTGATTATGTGCAAGAAGGAGATTGTTTAGTGTTAAACGACACGCGTGTTCTTCCTGCACGATTATTTGGGACAAAAGAAGATACAGGTGCTAATATTGAAGTATTGCTTTTAAAACAAACACAGGGCGATACGTGGGAGACGCTTGTAAAACCGGCTAAGCGAGTAAAAGAAGGCACGGTTATTTCGTTTGGTGACGGACGTCTGACAGCTGTATGTAAAGAAACGAGCGACCAAGGCGGACGTTTGCTAGAATTTAACTATGAAGGCATCTTTTATGAGGTTCTGGAACAGCTGGGAGAAATGCCGCTGCCGCCTTATATTAAAGAACGCTTGGATGATCAAGAGCGCTACCAAACGGTTTTTGCTCGCGAACAAGGTTCTGCAGCAGCGCCAACAGCAGGTCTTCACTTTACAGAAGAGATGCTTGAACAGTTAAAAGAAAAAGGTGTGCATATTGCATTTTTAACGCTTCATGTCGGATTGGGTACATTCCGTCCAGTCAGCGTTGACGACTTAGAAGAGCACGATATGCACTCAGAGTTTTATCAAGTGAGTGAAGGCACCGCTGCTTTACTAAACAGCGTACGTGAAAAAGGCGGTCGCATTATTTCAGTAGGCACAACTTCTACCCGTACCCTTGAAACGATTGCAACTGAGCATAACGGCAAATTTGTTGCTTCTTCAGGCTGGACCAATATTTTTATCTTCCCAGGGTATGAATTTAAAGCAATTGATGGAATGATTACAAATTTCCATCTTCCAAAATCTACGCTCATTATGCTTGTAAGTGCCTTAGCAGGAAGAGAAAACGTCATTTCTGCCTATGAACAAGCTGTAGCAGAGAAGTATCGTTTTTTCAGCTTCGGCGACGCGATGCTAATTTTGTAATTTAACATGAAAGGAATACATCAATGACAGCAATTCGTTACGAACATATAAAAACTTGTAAACAAACAGGAGCGCGTTTAGGGATTGTCCATACGCCTCACGGCTCATTTGAAACGCCTATTTTCATGCCAGTAGGCACATTAGCTACAGTAAAAACAATGTCTCCGGAAGATTTAAAAGCAATGGGGGCAGGCATTATTTTAAGTAATACGTATCATTTATGGCTTCGTCCAGGTCATGAAATTGTTAAAAAAGCGGGAGGCCTTCATAAATTTATGAACTGGGATCGTCCCATCTTAACGGATTCAGGCGGCTTCCAAGTTTTTAGCTTAAGTGATTTGCGCCGTATTGAAGAAGAAGGCGTTCATTTCCGCAACCATTTGAATGGAGACAAGCTTTTCTTATCTCCAGAAAAAGCGATGGACATCCAAAATGCGCTTGGGTCTGATATTATGATGGCATTTGATGAATGCCCACCTTATCCAGCAGAATATGACTACTTAAAACGTTCAGTTGAACGCACAAGCCGCTGGGCAGAGCGATGCCTTGAGGCTCACAGCCGCCCTCAAGACCAAGGTCTTTTTGGTATTGTTCAAGGCGGAGAGTTTGAAGATTTACGCCGCCAAAGTGCAGCTGATTTAGTTTCAATGGACTTCCCAGGTTATGCTGTGGGAGGGCTGTCAGTTGGAGAACCAAAAGATGTAATGAATCGTGTGCTTGAGTTTACGACGCCATATTTACCAACCGACAAACCACGTTATTTAATGGGAGTGGGATCACCTGACTCGTTAATTGATGGAGCGATTCGCGGAATCGATATGTTTGATTGCGTATTACCAACGCGTATTGCACGTAACGGAACGCTTATGACAAGCGAAGGTCGTCTTGTTGTTAAAAATGCAAAATATGCAGAAGACTTCGGTCCGATTGATCCAAATTGTGACTGCTACACGTGTCAAAATTATTCAAGAGCGTATATTCGCCACTTAATTCGCTGTAATGAAACGTTTGGAATTCGTTTAACATCTTACCATAACTTATATTTTCTGCTAAACTTAATGGAGCAAGTCCGTGAAGCCATTCGCGAAGACCGACTTGGCGATTTCCGCGATGAGTTCTTTGAAAAATATGGGTTTAACGGCCCGGACGCAAAGAATTTCTAGGTCACTACAGGAATTTTCATCAAATTTATGAATGAGTACCTGTTGATAATATAAATAAAAGGAGGAGTTTTCATGGGTGTTTTACAAAATATTTGGCCATTACTTTTAATGTTTGTCATTTTCTATTTCTTGTTAATCCGTCCACAGCAAAAACGTCAAAAAAACGTACAGCAAATGCAATCAGCACTTAAAAAAGGTGATAAGATTGTTACAATTGGCGGTATGCACGGTCTGGTAGAAGCAATCGATGAGTCACAAGTTGTGGTTCGCAGCACTGACGGTTCAAAATTAACGTTTGACCGCAATGCTATTCGTGAAGTAAGAAGCGTAGATTAATAAAAAAACGTCACGTACATGTACGTGACGTTTTTTTATGCTTCTCGTGAACCGGCAATGTTTACGCCAACAATTCCCCCGAGAATAGCGACTCCAATAAATCCAGCGTGAAATAAAAGCTGCTGTGCAGAAAACAGGTGACTATAGCCGAGGAATTGCAGCAAAAACATTAAAAAAGAATAAGAAATACCAGTGGCGCCTCCAACAAGAAGTCCCTTTGAACCGTTTCGTCCTCCTGCGATAAATCCTCCGATAAACAGTGTAATAAATGAGAGAATAAGTAAAAATAAACGTACGGACTGTTCTTCAAGCGATGTGAATTTTAAAATAAGCGAAAAGATAATGCTAATCGCTAAAGCCATCACTAAGATTGTTGCTACCCCTGCAAATACAGCGTTGCTCATTCGTTTTGCACCCAACTTGTTTCCCCCTCATGAAATAAAAAGATAGGTGAACCCTTAGTACGAGCATATTCGGGATGACTTCAAAATAGACGCATAAAAGTAAGGCTATTTTAAAATAAATGGTACAAACTACAAGGGAATACATAAAGGAGGTCTTTGCGGTGGAGTTGTTGATCATGGTTGCGCGAACCGTTCTTTTATATGTAGTAGTTTTAATTATTTTTCGCGTTATGGGCAAAAGGGAAATAGGGGAGCTGAGCATATTGGATTTAGTGGTCTTTATTATGATTGCTGAAATGGCAGTAATGGCTATTGAAAACCCAAAAGATCCTTTGCTGTATTCAATTCTTCCGATGTTAACGCTTCTTATTATTCAAATCGGCTTAGCTATATGGTCTCTTAAAAGCAATCGAATGCGAAATTTTATTGATGGCAAACCTAGTATTATCATTGAAAATGGAAAAATAAACGAACATGAAATGAAAAGGCAGCGATATAACTTCAATGACTTGCTCGTGCAGCTCCGTGATAAAAATATAAAAAATGTAGCTGATGTTGAATTCGCTATTTTAGAATCTTCAGGAAGGCTATCCGTGTTTGAAAAAGATCAGCAATCAGGTGAAAAAGGCAATTTGAATTTGCCTTTTATCATTGACGGCATTATTCAAGAAGAGCATCTGCTGCATGAACATAAAACGACGGAATGGTTAAGGACAGAGCTGGAAAAGCGAGGGTATTCAAACTTAGATAAGATTTCATATTGCAGCTACGACAACGGAAAATTTTTTATAGATTTGATAGATGTGAAACAATAAAACGCGGATTGCTCCGCGTTTTATTTTCGTTTAAAATAGCGTAAAACAGAAAAACGGTTTAATTCTTCTTTTGTTATCAGTCTAAAAAGCAGCAAAAACAGTACGTATACAAAGCTTGTCAGTGCAATTGATAAGACGGTTCGCAAACTCAAAGGGATGGAAGTGAAAAGCTTCATATAAGCGAAGTGTCCAATAAAACCTGATATGCCCATTACAGCAAAGCTGCGAAGATACTCAAACACATGAAGCTTATACGTGATTTTTTTCATAACCGTAGACAGGTGTAAAAGAGTGACAAGCATCATTCCCACAACAATTGCAAGACCAGCTCCCATAATGCCTAGATTGGGCTGAGTTGCGAGTAAGAAGATAAGAGATGTTTTGACCGCTGCTCCTATAAAACTGTTAATCATGGCGGCTTTTGCAAGGTCTAGCGCCTGCAGAACAGCTTGAAGCGGCCCTTGAAAGTAATAAAAGATAAAGAAAGGCGCCATGACTTTGACAAAAATAGCAGCTTTGTCAGAACCATACATCAATTCCATTACCGGATTAGCAAATACATAAAGAACAACAACGGCCAGTCCGCCTGTTACAAACGACAAGCGGAGAGCTTGATGAAGCCGATATTCGATTTGTTTCATTTGATTCTGTGCAAGAGATTCACTGATTGCGGGAACCAAAGAAGTAGATAGAGACACCGTTACAAAAGAAGGCAACATCAGGAGCGGGAGTGCAAAGCCTGTTAATTCTCCGTACTGCTTCGTTGCTACCGCTGTCGCTATTCCTGCGATTGCTAAACTTTGAGCCACTACAATCGGTTCTAAAAACCAAGAAATTGACCCAATCATGCGGCTTCCTGTCGTAGGAAGAGCGATTCGCATTAAGTCAAGGAACGTATCTTTGCCTGCATGTAAAGAAGCAAAAAATTTTCGTCTTACCGTTATTTTCTTCTTTCGCTTGAACATAAACATCATATAAAACAGTGAAGCTAGTTCTCCAAATACGGAAGAGAGCATAGCGCCAGCCGCAGCGTACTCGATTCCATAAGGCAAAAATGCTTTTGTACATACGGCAATTAACGTAATGCGCACCACTTGTTCGATAATTTGAGAATAAGCAGCAGGCTTCATTTGCTGCTTTCCTTGAAAATATCCGCGGATGACAGACGAGACGGCGATGATTGGAATAACTGGAATAATCGCAAGCAGCGGATAGATTGTACGTGAATCTGTAAAGAAGGTTTTTGCTACAACGGGAGCGAATAATATTAGTCCGAGCGTAAATAAAACGCTCAGCGTGCACGTAATACTTAAAGAGACGACAAGTATTTTTTTTATTTTATGCCTGTCACCTAAAGCTTCTGCTTCTGCCACTAACTTGGATATGGCAACCGGTAGCCCAAGCTGTGTTAAGGTGATTACTAATACCAGCGTGGGGACCGCCATCATATAAAGTCCCACACCTTCGTCTCCAATCATTCGAGCCACCACAATTCGATTGACAAACCCGAGTACACGTGTAATTAAGCCAGCAATTATTAAAATAATAGTTCCCTGTAAAAATTTAGACATATACTCACTGCTTTCTTGAGGTTTATACAGTGAATATATGCGCCGTCGGTGTCCAAGCATGACAAGTATTCCTCATACGAGAAAGAAATTTTACGCAAAATGTCAAACGGAAAGGAGGATCGATATGACACATCCATTTATTTCAGCTTCGAAAGAACTTATACAGCCTGTCGTATCCAGCAAAATGGAAGAATTTCATATGCTCGGATATGAAGAAGTAACGGAGAACGATTTATTGAGTTATTTGGAAATGAAAAAATGGAAAAAAGAAAAGGAGCTATCTCTCCACCAAGTTGTAAATGATATTTTATCTGTTAAGATCACGCAGGTGATGAGCTATGTAACAATTGAATCTTATAAATCTGATATGTTCTCAAGTGTTAATAATGGAGAAGACTGGAAAGAATTATTAAAGTAGAGTTTGTAAAATACATGTATTAAAATTTGATAAGGTCTTTATTTGACAGACATTAGGTTATGAATGATAATTAGATTGGTCATTTATCTATTGTTATCATTTCATGTTTTTTACATAAGAAGGAGGATTTTCTGTCGATGGTTAAAAGAGGACGTATCGTTGCCTTTTTCCTCTTAGTACTGCTTGTGTTTAGTACAATCGGAACAACGATGACTGGAATTACAAAAGATATTAAACTTGGCCTCGACCTTCAAGGTGGATTTGAAATTTTATATAAAGTCAGTCCAGCTAAAAAAGGCGATGTCATTGACAAAAAGGCACTTAACAGCACGGTTGAAGCGCTGCGTCAACGTGTCGATGTACTGGGAGTTAGTGAGCCCAGCATTCAAATTGAAGGAAACGACCGCATCCGCGTTCAGCTAGCTGGTGTCACGAATCAAAAGCAAGCCAGGGATTTGTTATCAACTCAAGCAAACTTAACGTTCCGTGACGTGAACGATAAGGTGCTGATGGATGGTACAGACTTAGCGCAAGGCGGAGCAAAGCAATCGTTTGACCAAAGCAATCAGCCTAGCGTCTCACTAAAGTTAAAAAATGCGAAAAAATTTGAAAAGATCACGCGAGAGCTTTCTCAAAAACCAGCACCTAACAATTTAATTGTCATTTGGCTGGATTATGAAGAAGGAAAAGACTCGTACCAAAAAGAATCAGCAAAACAAAATCCGAAGTATCTGTCTGCAGCCTCTGTTAGCAGCGTGTTAACGCAGCCAGATGTTGAAATTTCAGGTGGAAACTTCACAGTGAAAAGTGCAACGCAGCTGGCGGAATTGCTAAATGCCGGGTCGCTGCCAGTTAAATTAGATGAGCTATACTCTACATCCGTTGGAGCGCAGTTTGGGGAAGAAGCTCTTCACACGACTATATTAGCGGGTATTATCGGGATTGGGGTTATCTTCCTTTATATGCTGTTTTTCTACCGTATACCGGGGCTTATTGCCATTATTACACTCAGCTTCTACGTGTATTTAAACCTGCTTGTATTTGACTTGATGCATGTGGTTATGACCCTTCCAGGTATTGCGGCTCTTATTCTCGGTGTAGGTATGGCAGTCGATGCGAATATCATTACGTACGAGCGGATTAAAGATGAACTGAAAACAGGAAGGTCTGTTATATCGGCCTACCGGGCAGGAAATCGTCGCTCACTTGCGACCATTTTTGATGCCAATATTACAACGATGTTAGCGGCTCTTGTATTATTCTTTTATGGTCAAAGTTCAGTAAAAGGATTTGCAACAACATTAATGATCGGAATTGTGCTAAGTTTTATTACGGCCGTATACGGTACGCGATTATTAATGAGCCTTTTAGTAAACAGCCGCTGGTTTGATAAAAAACCAGGCTACTTTGGCGTGAAGAAAGAGCAAATTCACGATTTAAGCAAAGATGACGGCACAACCGTTTTACCTACAGCGTGGGATAAAATTGACTTTGTTAAATACCGTAAAGCGTTCTTCACATTCTCAAGCGTGCTGGTCATTATCGGTATTATTTCGGTTGCTGTGTTCAAGCTGAATCTTGGTATTGACTTTACGAGCGGAACTCGCATAGAAATTCCGGCAAATCATACCGTTACGCAGGCTGAGATACAGCGTGAAATGAAGTCTCTTGATATCAAAACGGATGATGTAGTTATTACAGGGAAAAGTAATGATACAGGTGTTGTACGTGTAGTTGGAGTCTTGGATAAAAAAGAAATTGCTAATTTGAAAGATCACTTTAAAGACAAGTACGGTTCTGAACCAAATGTAAGCACCGTTTCGCCCACAGTAGGAAAAGAACTGGCGAAAAATGCAATGATGGCGATTTTAATTGCTTCAATTGGAATTATCATCTATGTAACGATTCGATTTGAATTTTATATGGCTCTTGCAGCCGTACTTGCTTTGTTACATGATGCGTTCTTTATCGTTACGGTCTTCAGCTTAACGAAATTAGAAGTGGATTTAACGTTTATCGCCGCTGTCTTGACGATTGTTGGTTACTCGATTAACGATACGATCGTTACGTTTGACCGCATTCGTGAAAATATGCAGAAATTTAAATCCAAAACGTTTGACGATTTGGCGTTTATCGTAAATTTAAGCTTGCGTGAAACGTTTACTCGTTCAATGAACACCGTGTTAACAGTTGTGATTGCAGTTGTAGCACTTCTTCTATTCGGAAGTGAATCGATTCAAAACTTCTCAATTGCCCTGTTAGTAGGTTTAATTCTTGGTGCATATTCATCTGTGTTTATTGCTGCTCAGCTATGGCTTGTGTGGAAAGGGAAACAGTTGAAGCGCGAGCAACAAAAAGAAGTAGAAAGCAAGTAATTCAAAAACGTGCGAAGTTTTCGCACGTTTTTTTGTGTGTGAAAATTCAAGACCCACTGTCAGAAAAATATGCTTATTTTCTTTCGTTGCTCCATTTCATCCACTCTAGTATAATAATGTGGGTTAAGGGGTGAAGAGACATGTTACAGTCAAAAAAACGTTGGAATGTTCAAGAATGTGATGAACAACTTGTTAATGAATTTGTAGAAAACCTCAATATTACACCTCTAGTAGCTTCGTTATTACTTAATAGAGGCATGACAACAGTAGAAGCGGCACGTGAGTTTTTACACGTTGATGCACAAACGTTCCACGATCCGTTTTTATTGCACGATATGGACAAAGCGGTAGCTCGTATTCAGCAAGCAATTGATCATAATGAAAAAATTATGATCTATGGAGATTACGATGCGGACGGCGTCAGCAGTACATCTGTTATGTTATCTGCTTTACAGCAGCTCGGCGCTGATACTGATTTTTATATTCCTAATCGCTTTACAGAAGGTTATGGGCCGAATAAGGCAGCATTTGATAAAATAAACGCAGGCGGCTATCAGCTGGTGATTACGGTAGACACAGGTATTTCGGCAGTCGAAGAAACGGCGTATGCACGTGAATTAGATTTTGATTTAATTATTACGGATCACCACGAGCCGGGTCCGGTTTTACCAGATGCGTATGCAATTATTCATCCAAAGCTGCCGGGAAGTACATATCCATTTAAAGAACTGGCAGGTGTAGGAGTGGCTTTTAAACTTGCTCATGCGCTGTTAGGGGAGCTTCCGGAACATTTGTTAGAACTAGCAGTGATTGGGACGATTGCTGACTTAGTTCCTTTAGTCGACGAAAACCGCTTAATTGCTCGCAAAGGTCTTGACTATCTCAAGCTCACGAAGCGCACTGGAATTGAAGCGCTGCTGAGCGTATGTGGAGTAAAACGCGAAGAAATTACTGAAGATACAATTGGATTTGCTATGGCTCCTCGCATTAATGCAGTAGGACGTCTTCAAGATGCTGATCCAGCTGTTCACTTGCTTATGACAACAAATGTTGAAGAAGCAAAAGGTTTAGCTAAAGAAATTGATGCGTTAAACAAGGAAAGGCAGCAAATCGTAAACGATATTACGGAAGAAGCTGTTGAATTTGTTGAAAATATGTATCCTCCGGATGAAAACAGCGTTCTTATTGTAGAGGGAGAAGGATGGAATGCAGGCGTTGTTGGAATTGTCGCTTCTAGGCTCGTAGAAAAGTTCTACAGACCAACAATTGTACTAAGTATTGACTCTGAAAACCGTATTGCCAAAGGTTCAGCAAGAAGTATCGAAGGCTTTGACCTATTCGCGAACTTATCTAAATGCCGTGACATTTTGCCGCATTTTGGAGGACATCCAATGGCAGCCGGCATGACGTTAAACAGCGATGATGTAGAAGAGCTGCGCACACGTCTTAATGAACAAGCAAGCAACGTGTTAACCGAACAGGATTTTATTCCAATTACATCAGTTGATACAGTATGCACAACAGAGGAAATTACGCTGGAGAACATTGAACAAATGAGTGCGCTTGCTCCATTTGGTATGCATAACCCGAAGCCAAAAGTTCTCATTAAAGATGTTCATACAACATCTATGCGGAAAATTGGTGCTAATAAAAATCATTTAAAACTCGTATTTGAAGACAGCGGTGTATCGGTTGATGCAGTAGGATTTGGGTTAGGCTATATATTAGATGAAGTATCTCCTATAGCTAAGGTATCATTAGTAGGTGAACTATCTATTAATGAGTGGAACAATATGCGCAAACCGCAGCTGATGGTAGAAGATATCTCTGTAGACGAGTGGCAGATGTTTGATTATCGCAGTGCGGTTGATGTCAAACGTTTCTTTGAGCAGGTATTCACGGATCAAATGAAAGTTGTTGCTTTTCACGATTCAACAATTGATAAATACAAGTCGCTGCTGCCGATGGAGCATGTTGTTCTTATTCAAAATGAAGAACAGGCAAAAGCATGTATGTTTGCAGGGGAACAGATCGTTTTATTAGATTTGCCTCCTTCACAGAAGTGGCTTGAAGCTTTGTTTGTCCAAGGTATTCCTTCTAGAATATACGCTATTTTCTTAACGGAAGAAGACCATTATTTTGATACAATCCCAACTCGTGATCACTTTAAATGGTTTTACGGCTTTTTAGCGAAAAAGGGTCCTTTTGATTTAAAACGCTACAAAGAAGATTTAGCGATTCATAAGGGCTGGTCGAAAGAAACGATTGATTTTATGGCAAAGGTGTTTTTTGAGTTAGAATTTGTTACAATAAACAATGGCTTAATTTCGTTAGTGAAAAATTCTGCGAAACGTGATTTAATAGAATCTGCGACTTATCGCCAAAAGCAGCAGCAGATTGAAATAGAAAAAAACTTTATTTATACGTCATATGTACAGCTTAAAAATCAATTTCAAGATATTTTTAAGCGTTCGATTGAATGAGGAGGCAACATTAGAATGAATTTTAAAGATTATATTACAATTGTACCTGACTGGCCAAAACCAGGTATTACATTTAAAGATATCTCAACATTAATGGATAACGGTGACGCATACCGTGCTGCAACGGATGAGATTGTAAAATATGCCAATGATAAACAAGTTGATATTATCGTAGGACCGGAAGCTCGCGGATTTATCGTTGGTTGTCCAGTAGCATATGCGCTAGGTATTGGCTTTGCACCTGTTCGTAAAGAAGGAAAATTACCGCGTGAAGTAATCAAAGTAGATTATGGTTTAGAATACGGTAAAGACGTATTAACGATTCATAAAGATGCAATTAAGCCAGGTCAGCGCGTGTTGATTACAGATGATTTATTAGCAACAGGCGGTACAATTGAAGCGACAATTAAGCTTGTCGAAGAATTAGGCGGAATTGTTGTTGGAGCTGCGTTCTTAATTGAACTTTCTTACCTTGACGGCCGTGACAAACTAGACGGTTACGATGTATTCACATTAATGACGTATTAAGACGAACGATCACATAAAAAAGAGTACCTGATACAGGTGCTCTTTTTTCGTTAAAAAACGTTAATACGTAAAATGGAAATGATGTAAATTTCATAAATTAGACGCAAAGGCTTTACATCCTTGGATTTTTTCAAGATAATAGTTACAATATGAATTAAAAATGCTAGTTGATAAAAGGTGATTTCATGGCAAATGAGCAAGTCCTAACAGCGGAACAGGTCATTGACAATACGAAGCGATATTTAAATGAAGAAGACGTGGCTTTTGTACAAACAGCATATGATTTTGCAAAAGAAGCTCACAAAGAACAATATCGCAAGTCGGGTGAACCATATATTATCCACCCGATTCAAGTCGCAGGAATTTTAGTTGATCTAGATATGGATCCAGCAACAATTGCAGCTGGATTTCTACATGATGTGGTTGAAGATACAGAGATAACACTAAAGGATTTAGAAAAAGCTTTTAACGAAGAAGTAGCAATGCTCGTAGACGGTGTAACAAAACTTGGGAAAATTAAATATAAGTCTAAAGAAGAGCAGCAGGCTGAAAATCACCGCAAGATGTTTGTGGCAATGGCTCAAGATATTCGAGTCATACTGATCAAACTTGCGGATCGTCTTCATAACATGCGTACGCTAAAGCATTTACCACAGGAAAAGCAGCGACGCATTTCAAATGAAACGCTTGAAATTTTTGCTCCTCTTGCTCATCGTCTTGGTATTTCAAAAATTAAGTGGGAGCTTGAAGATACAGCTTTACGTTACTTAAATCCTCAGCAATATTATCGCATTGTCAATTTGATGAAGAAAAAGCGTGCGGAACGCGAGCAATATTTGGCTGAAGTTATTGATGAAGTTCGTGAGCAGGTAGATGAAGTGTCGATTAAAGTTGAAATTTCAGGACGTCCAAAACATATTTATTCCATTTATCGTAAAATGGCACTGCAAAACAAGCAGTTTAATGAAATTTACGATTTACTAGCTGTGCGCATTATTGTAAATAGCATTAAAGACTGCTATGCGGTGTTAGGGATTATTCACACGTGCTGGAAGCCAATGCCAGGACGTTTCAAAGATTATATTGCGATGCCAAAACAAAATATGTACCAGTCTCTTCATACGACGGTTATCGGGCCAAAAGGTGATCCGTTAGAAGTTCAAATTCGAACATTTGACATGCACCAAATTGCTGAGTATGGAATTGCTGCTCACTGGGCTTACAAAGAGGGAAAAACAGCTGAGCATGCTTCATTTGAAGAAAAGTTAACGTGGTTTAGAGAAATTTTAGAATTTCAAAATGATGCAAACGATGCAGAAGAGTTTATGGAATCTCTAAAAGTTGATTTGTTTTCTGACATGGTTTACATTTTTACGCCAAAAGGCGACGTCATTGAGCTTCCTTCAGGTTCTGTTCCAATTGATTTTTCCTATCGTATTCATTCTGAAATCGGAAACAAAACCATTGGAGCAAAAGTCAACGGCAAGATGGTGACGCTTGATTACCGTTTGAAAACGGGGGACATTATCGAAATTTTGACGTCTAAGCATTCGTATGGTCCAAGCAAGGACTGGTTAAAGCTTGCTCAAACGTCTCAAGCTAAAAATAAAATTCGCCAATTCTTTAAAAAGCAAAGCCGCGATGAAAATATTGAAAAAGGCAAAGAGCTGGTTGAAAAAGAAATTCGTCAAATGGAGTTTGACTTAAAAGAAGTATTAACAGCTGATAATATCAAACGAGTAGCGGAGAAGTTTAATTTCTCAAATGAAGATGATATGTATGCAGCTATTGGATATAACGGATTAACTGCCGCTCAAGTAGCTAATCGTTTAACCGAGAAGTGGAGAAAGCAGCGCGATCAAGAACAAGAGATCCAAATTGATGATATTGCACGCGACACTGCAGCTAAGCGTGTTCGCCAGCATAAACGAAAAGATTCCGGGGTTATCGTACCGGGTGTAGATAATATGCTGATTCGCTTGTCTAAGTGCTGTAATCCAGTTCCTGGAGATGAGATTGTTGGATTTATTACAAAGGGGCGAGGAGTATCTGTTCATAGAGCAGATTGTTTAAACGTTCACACAGATGATGCTGAAAGCCGTCTTATTCCTGTAGAGTGGGAAACACATATTAAAGAAGGCAAAGAGTTTAACGTGGAAATTGAAATTTCGGGCTACGACCGTCGAGGCTTACTAAATGAAGTTCTGCAGGTTGTTAATGAGACTAAAACGAATATTTCAGCCGTTTCAGGAAAATCGGACCGAAACAAAATGGCTACGATTCATATGTCAATTTCTATCCATAACATCAGTCATCTTCATAAAGTGGTCGAGCGCATTAAGCAGCTTCGAGACATTTATTCTGTGCGTCGAATTATGCATTAAGAAAGGTCGTTATACATGAGAGTAGTCGTACAAAGAGCAAAGAATGCAAAAGTAACTGTTGCAGGCGAGACGGTCGGTGAGATTAAGCACGGATACATGCTTTTAGTGGGCATTACCCATGACGATACTGAAGCTGATGCAGAGTATGTAGCGGATAAAATTGTGAATTTGCGAGTGTTTGATGATGAGTCTGGCAAAATGAATTTGTCGCTTCTAGATGTAGAAGGAGAAATTTTATCGGTATCTCAATTTACGCTGTACGGAGATTGCCGAAAAGGCAGAAGACCAAACTTTATGGGAGCTGCTAGGCCAGATCATGCTACAATGATTTACAACTATTTTAATAAAGTATTATCAGAAAAAAATATTCGAGTAGAAACGGGCGCATTTGGTGAAATGATGGACGTATCATTTACAAATGACGGACCGGTCACACTTATTGTAGAAAGCAAAGAAAAAACGCAGGCTCACAGATGAGTCTGCGTTTTTTCTTTGTTTTGAAAGTAGTGATTTAATCCTTCAGCGATAGCGGACGTAATCATTTGCTGATAACTGATGGAATTAATATACGTTTCTTCCCGTTCGTTGCTTAAAAAGCCCAGTTCAATTAAAGTACTCGGACGTGTATTTTCGCGAAGAACATAATAGTTTCCAAATCGTTCTCCTTTGTCTTTCAATTTTGCATGTTCAATGAGTGACTGATGAATAGAATGTGTGAGTGGACTGTCCTGATGCTGATGGTAATAATACGTCATAAGGCCAGTTAGCTGTGAGCTGTTTGTACTGTTGTAGTGAATGCTTATAAAAGCATCTGCTTTAGTCGATTGCAGCGTGCGCTGTGAAAGTAGAAGGTACTCATCACGGCTGCGGGTTAAAATGACGTGTGCGCCTTCTTTTTGAAGTTTGTCTTGTAAAATAAGCGCTGTTCGGAGAGTGAGGTCTTTTTCATATGTGCCCTGTGTCCCGATGGCTCCTTTATCTTTTCCTCCATGGCCTGCATCAATAATAATGGTTTTGCTCTTTAGATGCTGCAAACTTTTACTCAGCGTATAAACAGGCTGGCGCTGCGCTACTTGCATGCTAGGCTGAACGCTGCGGAGCGCTACTGTTTTCGTGAATTTTTTAAACACCCAGCCTTGAATGTTCGAGCTTTCTACATAATACCAATCTCCTTGACGGTCTGAAACGGATAGTCTCGTATTCTTCGTCAATTTATTTGTAATTGAAAATGAACGTCCTGGACCGCTGCGTACATGAAGAGAGTCAGCTGTTACAACAATGGGGTGATGCACCGGTATGTTTGGGCGCTCAAATGAGGAAGAGCACAGTAACAAAAGGATACTTGCAGCCAAAACAGATACAGACTTCATGTTTAGATGGCGAATAGATAGACCTCCTTTTTATAACCAAATAGAGTATTCGATGAAAATAAAAAAAATCCTTTCTCTTATGTAAAAACATCTTTTTTGGGAAATGCTAATAAAAGGATAAGTAAGTGTATGCAGGGAGGAAGAAACAATGAAGTTTAGTGAAAAAGGTGAACAATCATTTCAGCAGGCAAATCCGGTATTCGGCATTCATTTTCATGATTTTATTGATAGAGAAAGTGAAGCTTCATCCCTTGAATTGGCTTCTGAATTTGGTTTAACGCTTCGAGATATTCAGAAACTAAGAAAACAATTAGACCGCTCTTAACATGAAAGGTGCTTGACAACTGCTCATTTCATTCGTAATATAGAAAGCAATTGCTAAATTAAAATGAATGTATAACATTTTTATATTGATAAGCCAAAGATCGAGAAAAGTAGTAAAGATGACACGTGGCTAGAGAGGAAATGTCTTAGGCTGAAAGCATTTCTACATGATGACTTTATGAAAGAACACTCAGGAGGCTTCACTCTGAAAAGGGAAACTTAGTAGGAGATGAACGTGTTCGTGCGTTAACGAAATGAGTGGAAACATGTCATATGTTTCAATTAGGGTGGTACCACGTGAGATTAACTCTCGTCCCTACTATGGAAAAATAGTAGAGGCGAGAGTTTTTTGTATTGTAAATTTTAAATATAGGAGGCATATCACGTTATGTCAGTTCAAATACCTAGAGGCACACAAGATATTTTACCGGGCAAAGTAGAATATTGGCAGTTTGTTGAACAGCGAGCAAGAGAAATCTGCCGTGCGTTCAACTACCAAGAAATTCGTACACCAATGTTTGAACACACTGAATTATTTTTGCGCGGAGTGGGAGAAACAACGGATATCGTACAAAAAGAAATGTACACATTTAAAGATCGAGGTGACCGCAGCTTAACGCTTCGTCCAGAAGGAACAGCTGCAGTTGGACGATCATTTGTTTCAAATAAAATGTTTGGAAATCCAACGCAGCCAACAAAGCTGTTTTATATCGGTCCTATGTTTCGCTATGAACGACCTCAAGCGGGACGTTTCCGTCAATTCGTTCAGTTTGGCGTAGAAGCATTAGGGGTAAACGATCCAGCTATCGATGCTGAAGTTCTTGCCCTGTTAATGAGCTTTTACCAATCGCTTGGATTGAAAAAATTAAAGCTGGTTGTTAACAGTTTAGGAGATACGGAAAGTCGTCAAGCTCACCGTCAAGCGCTTATCGATCACTTTGCACCTCGCATCGGAGAGTTTTGCAGCGACTGTCAAAGCCGATTGGAGAAAAACCCTCTTCGTATTTTAGACTGTAAAAAAGATCGTGACCATGAACTGATGGCTACAGCGCCGTCTATTCTTGATTATTTAAACGACTATTCAAAAGAATATTTTGAAAAAGTACAGCAGTACTTAAGTGATTTAGACATTGACTATGTTGTAGATCCGACGCTAGTCCGCGGGTTAGATTATTATAATCACACAGCGTTTGAACTAATGAGTGAAGCAGAAGGGTTTGGCGCCATTACAACTCTTTGCGGCGGAGGCCGTTATAATGGGCTGATTCAAGAAATCGGCGGACCTGAAACACCGGGTATCGGATTCGCTTTAAGTATTGAACGCTTATTATCTGCATTGGAAGCAGAAGGAATTGAGCTTCCGGTAGAAACAGACGTAGATTGCTATGTAGTGACAATGGGCGATGAAGCGAAAGAAAAATCCGTTTCAATTGTAAATACGCTTCGACGTGCAGGCTTTGTAGCCGATAAAGATTACCAAGATAAAAAAATGAAAGCTCAGTTCAAAGCAGCGGATCGTGTACAAGCAAAATTTGTTGTTGTTCTAGGTGAAGATGAGCTAGCAAAACAAGTTGTAAACGTAAAGAATATGGAATCTGGCGAACAGCAAGAAGTATCAATTGATCAATTGGTCAGCTATTTGCAAGAACAAGTATAAGGGGGAACCATGATGACAAAACGTTCATACTACTGTGGAGATGTAACAGAACAAGCAACTGGCGAAACAGTTCTATTAAAAGGATGGGTTCAAAAACGCCGTGATTTAGGGGGATTAATCTTTATTGATTTACGCGACCGCGGCGGAGTTGTACAAGTTGTATTTAATCCTGAAAAATCTGCTGAAGCTCTAAAAATTGCTGAAGATGTACGTAATGAATTCGTACTGGAAGTGCAAGGAACTGTTGTAGCTCGTGAAGAGGGAACCGTTAACCCGAACTTAAAAACAGGTAAAATTGAAGTTCATGCTGAGCAGATTACGGTGTTAAACAAAGCGAAAACACCTCCTTTTGCCATTGCGGATCAAACGGAAGTATCAGAAGATGTTCGATTAAAATATCGTTATTTAGACCTTCGACGTTCTGAGATGTTTAACACGCTTAAAATGCGCAATGACATTACAAAAACAATTCGTGATTTCTTAGATCAAAATGACTTTTTAGATGTTGAAACACCTATTTTAACGAAAAGTACGCCAGAAGGCGCACGTGATTATCTTGTGCCAAGCCGCGTGCACGAAGGGGAGTTTTATGCTCTTCCTCAATCACCGCAAATCTTTAAGCAGCTGCTAATGGTAAGCGGAGTTGAGCGTTATTATCAAATTGCTCGCTGTTTCCGTGATGAGGACTTGCGTGCAGATCGTCAGCCTGAATTTACTCAAATCGATATTGAAACATCATTTTTATCTCAAGAGGACATCATGACAATGACGGAAGAAATGATGTCTAAAGTAATGAAGCGCGTAAAGGACTTAGATGTAACGACGCCTTTCCCGCGCATGTCATATGATGAAGCGATGAGCCGCTACGGTTCAGATAAGCCGGATACACGTTTTGAAATGGAGCTAGTTAACTTATCAGAGCTTGTGAAAGACTGCGGGTTCAAAGTATTTAGCGCAGCAGTTGAAAACGGCGGAGAAGTAAAAGCGATTAACGTAAAAGGTGCCGCTTCTAGCTATTCACGTAAAGATATCGATGCTCTAACAGAGTTCGTGAAAATTTACGGTGCTAAAGGGTTAGCATGGCTGAAAGTTGAAGCAGACGGCTTAAAAGGACCGATTGCAAAATTCTTCAACGAAGATGAGCAAAAGCAATTTGCTGAAGCTCTTCAAACGGAAGAAGGAGATTTACTTTTATTTGTAGCTGATAAAAAGTCAGTTGTAGCAGATGCACTTGGCGCTCTTCGTCTAAAGCTTGCAAAAGAACAAGGGATTATTGATGAAACGAAATTTAACTTCCTATGGGTAACAGATTGGCCTCTTCTTGAGCATGACGAAGAAGACAACCGTTACTACGCGGCTCATCATCCATTCACAATGCCAGTTCGTGAAGATTTACCAATGTTAGAAAGCGATCCTGGACAAGTCCGTGCACAAGCATATGACTTAGTATTGAATGGTTACGAACTTGGCGGAGGATCTTTACGTATTTATGAGCGTGATATTCAAGAAAAAATGTTTAAAACGCTTGGATTTACATTAGAAGAAGCATATGAGCAGTTCGGTTTCTTACTTGAAGCATTTGAATACGGTACTCCTCCTCACGGCGGAATTGCGTTAGGTCTTGACCGTTTGGTTATGCTTTTAGCAGGACGCACAAACTTGCGCGATACAATTGCCTTCCCTAAAACAGCGAGTGCAAGCTGTCTATTAACGAACGCACCTGGTGAAGTAAGTGAAGCGCAATTAAATGAGCTGCATTTGCAGGTAAAAAAGCAAAAAACAGAAGCGTAATCGATTGAACTGTCTGTTAAATCGAGCCTGTCACTTGAAGACGACAGGCTCGATTTTTTTGTTTTACTTATTAATTGCAAAGTGATTTTTTCTGTGATAAGATACTTTCAAGAACTAAATAGTCCTGATGTGTTCGTCCTTAATCCAGTTTTGACCGAACAATTTTTTGCTTGGGAGCTCGGAGTTTTTAACGAGCGTACATGCCTCATCTCGAGGACTTACAATGGTTAAAGCAGAGCACCCACCTGCCGAGAGCGGGTTCAAAACGAAGGCACTCGAGACGGCACGATCGGGACTAGCATACATATAAGAAATCCTCTATGTAATGATTTGCATAGAGTTTTTTTATGGAGAAATAACGAATGCTGATGTTCGTTTTGCTAAAAATATGATATAGTCAATTTCGTTGTTTATTTGAATTAATCATACACGTTGGTGTATTTAATAGAGGAGTGTTTTAACATGTTGCATCAGTTTTCGCGTAATGAACTGGCGATAGGAAAAGAAGGGCTAGCTACTTTAAAAGGCAGCACAGTTGCTATTTTAGGGATAGGAGGAGTAGGGTCATTTTCTGCTGAAGCTTTGGCTCGCTCAGGAGTAGGGCGTTTAATTCTTGTAGATAAAGACGATGTTGATATTACAAATGTCAACCGTCAAATTCACGCGCTGCTTTCTACGGTAGGACAGCCTAAGACAGAATTAATGAAACAGCGTATTTTAGACATTAATCCAGACTGTGACGTCGTTTCTTTGCAAATGTTTTATACAGAAGAAACGTATGAAGAGTTCTTTAGCTATAAACCGGACTTCGTAGTGGATGCATCTGATACCATTTCGTATAAAATTCACTTAATGAAAGAATGTCTAAAACGTGATATCCCGATCATTTCAAGTATGGGTGCTGCCAATAAAATGGACCCAACACGTTTTAAAATTGCAGACATTTCAAAGACGCATACAGATCCGATTGCAAAAGTTGTGCGTACTCGTCTGCGTAAAGAAGGAATTCGCAAAGGAATTAACGTCGTTTTTTCTGATGAACGTCCAATCGTTATTCGCGAAGAAGTTCGCAAAGAAGTAGGAAATGATCAAGCGCAAATTCGCAAAGCGAAAATGCCTCCATCTTCTAATGCTTTTGTTCCATCTGTAGCAGGCTTAATTATGGGCGGTCATGTTATTAATGAATTATTAAGTGATATTAAGATTCGCCGCGTAGGTGATGAATAAAAAGAAGGCTATCGCAGCCTTCTTTTTTTTATGGAAATATCTCTTCTGTTTATGCTTTGGATGGAATCTTCTGTACGATATGTATAAAAAGTACTAATGTTTTGAAAAATATGGATTGATGATGAATTTACACTGTATTAAAAAAAGAGATTTATGTAAATTTATTTAACGCTCTATTTACATAAAATTTACGTTTCCGCTTTCTTTCTTTTGGATATTCTACAGTAATATTCAGAAAGCCTTATATACCAAGGGTTTTGATAGAAACAAGAAAAAATAAGCCCCAAATAAGTAAGTTTACAGTAACTTAAAATTCACTTCATATAAAGACAACAATCTACTCGTATAATGTGTCTTGTACCTGTTGTTCGAGTACAAAGGACTAGTACTAATTACACATACATTTATTGGAGGGTAATGCAATGAAAACAAAGGGTTTTAAAGTAACATTAGCAGCTTTTTTAATGGTAGGAGCACTAGCAGCATGTGGTAAAGAGGGAGCAAGCAACGACAGTGGTTCAGGCAGCAAAGAAGAAGTGTCAGGTACGTTAACAGCGGCGGGATCTACAGCTTTACAACCACTTGCAGAAGAAGCAGCGAATGGAATTACTGAAAAATATCCAAACCTTTCAGTAACGGTACAAGGTGGAGGTAGTGGAACTGGTGTCAACCAAGTAGCATCAGGAGCAGTTGACATTGGAAACTCTGACGTTCCAGCAGCCGATAAAATCGAAGATAAATCAAAAGCAGATAAACTTGTCGATACGAAAGTAGCGGGCATTGGGTTCGCACTTGTTGTAAATAAAGATGTAAAAGTAGAATCGTTAACAAAAGAGCAAATTCAAAAGATTTTCTCTGGCGAAATTAAAAACTGGAAAGAAGTTGGCGGAAACGACGAAAAAATTAACGTAATCAACCGTCCGGCATCATCTGGTACACGTGCTACATTTGAGAAAACATTAATGGGTGACGCAAAAGTAAATGACAGCGTTGGTACAGCTCAAGATTCAAACGGAGCGGTTGAGCAATCAGTAAACTCAACGCCAGGAGCAGTAAGTTACCTTGCTATGTCGTATTTAATTGGCGATAAAAAAGAAAGTTTAAAAATGCTTAATATTGATGGTGTGGAGCCAACAACAGAAAACATTGTTTCTAAAAAATATCCGTTCTGGTCTTATGAGTACATGATTACAAACGGTGAGCCAAAAGATGGTGCAAAAGAGTACATTGACTACGTAGCTGGTAAAGACTTTGCTAAGCAAGTAGAAGATATGGGATATATCCCAATGACTGAGTTCAAAAAATAAGAATGTTTTAAAAAAGAATAGGGCTGACTAACACAGTCAGTCTTATTCTATTTGAATGTTAATAAAGTATATAGCGAATAAAAAGAAAAGCGAATATATACTGAATATGTAAGGAGACAGAGCGATGAAGGGGAAAAAATCCATTAATTATGTAAAAAGCGAATACATTGGCCGTACGCTTTCTACATTTTGCGGTATTTTAATTGTACTTGTTACGTTAGCTATTATCGTATTTATTTGTGAAAAAGGCATACAGTCATTTTTACAAAGTAATATATCAATCGGTGAAATGTTGACTTCAACAAAATGGAGCCCAAACAATAAAGAATACGGGGCACTTGTGTTTATTCTAGGTTCCATGCTTGTATCAATCGGAGCTGTTATTATAAGCGCTCCAATTGGAATTGCTATTGCCATTTTTAACAACTATATTTCGCCTAAATTTGGTTCAACGGTTTTGCGACCGGTGTTAGAGCTTTTAGTCGGAGTTCCTTCAGTGGTATACGGTCTTTTAGGGGTTACCATTTTAGTGCCGCTTCTTCGCGATAACTTCGGCGGAGTGGGCTTTAGTTTGATTGCCGGAATTATTGTCTTAAGCGTCATGATTCTTCCGACAATTGCAAGTATTGCTGACGATGCAATTCGAAGCGTAGCACCTGAATATTTAGAAGCTTCTTATGGATTAGGTTCAACAAGATGGCAGGCCATTAGCCGAGTGATTATTCCATCTGCTAAAACAGGTATTTTAACAGGCATCGTGTTAGGGCTTGCCCGCGCATTCGGAGAAGCGCTAGCTGTTCAAATGGTTATCGGAAACACGGTTAAGCTTCCTGAAAGCTTATATAGCCCAACGGCAACATTAACAGGTATTTTAACAATGGATATGTCTAATACGTTAAACGGAACGGCATGGAATAACGCATTGTGGACGTTAGCCATGATTTTACTGCTTATTTCTTTCGTGTTCATTTTAATTATCCGAGCAATTGGGAAACGAGGTGCTCATCAATGAAAAACAAAAATGCACGCACAGTAAATAATATATGGACAGGTATTTTTTATGGCATTGCCGCTCTAGTTGTGGCGCTATTAGTGTATTTAGTTGTTGAAATTATCGCCAAGGGCTGGGGATTTTGGGATCCGAACTTTTTATTTGGAAAGCCAAGCAATACGATGGCAGGAGGCGGTATCGGACCACAGCTGTTTAACTCGTTTTACATGCTTGTTTTAACGCTGATCATTTCTATTCCTCTTGGGTTAGGAGCCGGAATTTACTTAGCGGAGTACGCGAAGCAAGGTCGTTTCCTAAATTTCGTCCGCTTATGTATTGAGACAATGGCGTCATTACCGTCCATTGTAGTTGGTTTATTTGGATTATTAATTTTCGTCACATTTTCAGGCTGGGGCTATACGCTTATCGGCGGAGCACTTGTGATTACAATTTTAAATTTACCCGGTTTAACGCGCGTATGTGAAAGTGCGATTGCATCTGTTCCTGCGAGTGTAAAAGAAGCGAGTTTAGGTTTGGGTGCAACTAAATGGCAAACAATTGTCAAAGTAGTGATTCCATCAGCGATTCAACAAATTATCACGGGCGTTATTTTAACAGCGGGACGAATCTTTGGAGAGGCAGCTGCGCTGATTTATACAGCTGGCTTAACGACGCCGATGTTAAATTCAAATGCCGACTTAACGAGTCCTGTAAACCCGTTTAATATTTTTCGACCAGCGGAGACGCTTGCCGTCCACATTTGGAAATTAAACTCTGAAGGAATTGTACCTGATGCGAGATTGATTGCAACAAAGTCAGCTGCTATTCTAATCATTATGGTTCTGTTGTTTAACATAGTCGCTCGTTTAGTAGCAAAACTTTTAGACAGCTACTTTAAAGGTTCAACAAAAACGAAAAAACGAAAAGACGTTAAAAGTGCAGCTTAATAGATAAAGAAAAAAAGAAAATGGCTTTGAAACTGAACAACAGTTTCAGCCATTTTCTTTTTTTAATGTCTCTAAACGATTAAAAACTTTTGAAAAGTATTTTTCTTGGCCATTTTGTTTAGGATGAAAATATTGTTTGTTTTTGATGCGATCCGGTAAATACTGTTGAGGGACCCATCCGTTATCAAAATCATGCGGGTACTGATATGCAACGCCTCGGCCAAGGTTTTCTGCTCCTTTGTAATGAGCATCCTTTAAATGAGGGGGAACGTCGCCGGACAACCCTTTTTTAATATCACTTATCGCTTCATCTAATGCTTTGTAAGCAGCGTTGGACTTCGGTGATAGGCAAAGTTCAATAACGGCGTTTGCAAGCGGAATTCGTGCTTCTGGGAACCCTAATCGCTCAGTTGCTTGAATAGCTGCTAGCGTTCTCATACCAGCATCCGGATCAGCTAGTCCAACGTCTTCATAGGCAATGACTAAAAGTCGACGATTGATGCTGATCAAGTCTCCTGCTTCAATTAGCCGTCCCAAATAATGAAGAGCGGCATTTACGTCGCTGCCGCGAATCGATTTTTGAAAAGCCGATAATACATCATAGTGAGCGTCACCATTTTTATCGTGTGAAAAATATTTTTGCTGCAGACATTCTTCCGCCGTTTGTAGGGTAATAACGATTTTACCATCGCTTTCACTTGTTGATAAAACAGCCAGTTCCAGAGCATTCAAAGCGGAGCGTACGTCACCGTTACAGCTGTTGGCAAAATGGTTCATGGCGTCATCTTCTACGACAATTTTTCTATCCCCAAATCCATTGGATGAGTCGCTGAGTGCTCTTGTTAGCGCCATTTTGATATCATCTGGCGTAAGAGATTTTAATTCAAAAATTTGGCATCTGCTTCGAATAGCAGGATTAATCGCGTGATAAGGATTGCTTGTTGTCGCTCCGATTAGAATGATCATGCCGTTTTCTAAATAAGGAAGTAAAAAGTCTTGCTTGGCTTTGTCAAGGCGATGAACTTCGTCTAACAGCAGAATTACTTTGCCTGACATTTTGGCTTCTTCGGCGACAATTTCCATATCTTTTTTATTGTTTACAACGGCATTTAACTGACGAAACGCCGTGTTGGTTGTTTTTGCAATAGCTGTTGCAATTGTTGTTTTCCCAACGCCTGGAGGCCCATATAAAATCATCGAGCTTAAGTGATTTGCTTTTACCATTCGATAAATCATTTTATCTTTGCCAACTAAATGCTGCTGCCCGATAACGTCATCTAAATGAGTCGGACGCATTCGAAATGCAAGAGGTTTTGTAGCCATGTTTATCTCCTTTCTTTTCTTTCACTGTATCACAAGAGGTGAATAGGTGGTGGAAATTTATCTTATAGGCATAGTATGTTATAATGTCAACAGCTACATTTGCAAGAAACGTGTATAGAGAAGTTCATATAGCTTAGTAAAAAACGACTCATCACAGCATTCAGTGACAACGTGAGAGTCTTATTTTTTTCATAAATAAAAAAGTGTATTGAAGGAGTGTATCGTATGAAAATTTCAACAAAAGGACGCTACGGTTTAACGATTATGATTGAGCTTGCGAAGCGCTTTGGCGAAGGTCCTATCTCGCTTAAAACTATTGCTCAAACGCATGACTTATCTGAACATTATTTAGAGCAGCTTATTTCACCGCTGCGTAACGCTGGGCTTGTAAAAAGCGTGCGCGGAGCTTATGGAGGTTACATCTTAGCACATGAACCTGCTAACATTACTTCTGGCGATATTATTTCCGTTTTAGAAGGTCCTATTAGTCCTGTAGAAGGAATTGAGGATGAAGAGCCTGCAAAACGCGAGCTGTGGATTCGTATTCGTGATGCCGTTAAAGAAGTGCTAGATAGTACAACGCTTGAAGATTTAGCAAATCATTCTGATGATGATCAAGCGTCTTATATGTTTTATATTTAATAATGAGCTAGGAGGCGTTTATTTTGGAACGTATTTATGTTGATCATGCAGCAACGTCTCCAATACATCCAGCAGTCGTTGAGAAAATGACGACTTTTATGCATGAGTACTTTGGAAATCCGTCTAGTATTCATCACTACGGGCGGGAAAGTCGACGCTATTTAGACGAAGCTCGCCAAACGATTGCAGCAAGTATTGGAGCACACGAAAATGAACTGATTTTTACAAGTGGTGGGACAGAAGCAGATAATATGGCACTGATCGGAGTCGCTCTTGCAAACCGCCATAAAGGAAATCATATTATTACCACGCAAATTGAACACCACGCTGTGCTTCATACGTGTGAATATTTAGAAACACAGGGCTTTGAAGTAACTTACTTACCAGTTAATGAGTACGGACAAGTATCTGTAGATGAAATAAAATCAGCCCTAACGGATCAAACAATTCTTGTGTCGGTGATGTTTGGAAATAATGAAGTAGGCGCTATTCAGCCAATTGGAGAAATTGGAGTTCTGTTAAAAGAGCATGGAGCATATTTCCACACGGATGCAGTGCAAGCTTATGGATTAATTCCGTTAAATGTGCAACAATTAGGTGTCGATCTTTTATCCGTTTCGGCTCATAAAATTAACGGACCAAAAGGGATGGGCTTTTTATATGCAGCTGCTCACGTTTCACTGTCTCCTTTGCTATTTGGAGGAGAACAAGAGCGCAAACGACGAGCTGGAACTGAGAACATGACAAGTATTGTTGGGTTTGAAGAAGCTGTGAAAATTTCGCAACAAACGCTGCAAACACGTGCAGATGAATATAGAAGATACAAAGAAATAATGGTAGCTGTGTTGAAAGAAGAAGGTATTTCGTTTGAAATTAACGGACATCTTGAAAATTCTCTGCCACATGTGTTAAATTTATCATTTCCAAAAACAAATGTTGAATCGATGCTCGTAAATTTAGACTTAGCAGGAATTGCGGCATCGAGCGGTTCAGCTTGCACAGCGGGAGCAATCGATCCTTCTCATGTGCTTGTAGCTATGTTTGGAAAAGGGTCTGAACGTTTAACAACTTCTATTCGATTTAGCTTTGGCTTAGGAAACTCAGCTGAGCAAATTGAAAAAACCGCACGTCAAACAGCAAACATCGTTAAGCGACTAACGATGTAAATAGCAGCCATCAGTAGGGTCTTCATCCCTCACTGATGGTTTGTGTCGTTTCGTTCGCTTTTTAGCGAACAATTTAATTAAAATGAAGAAAGCGGAGGTGGCGAAGTTGACAAAATCACCTAAAGATACGCGTGTAGTAGTCGGAATGAGCGGAGGCGTTGATTCATCTGTAGCAGCTCTTTTATTAAAACAACAAGGATACGATGTGATCGGAATCTTTATGAAAAACTGGGACGATACGGATGAAAACGGTGTTTGTACTGCGACTGAAGATTATAACGATGTTATTCGCGTATGTAACCAAATTGGTATTCCCTACTATGCAGTCAACTTTGAAAAACAATATTGGGATAAAGTATTTACCTACTTTTTAGATGAATATAAAGCAGGTCGTACACCGAATCCTGATGTAATGTGTAATAAAGAAATAAAATTCAAAGCCTTTTTAGAGCATGCAATGACGCTAGGAGCAGACTATCTAGCGACAGGGCATTATGCACGCGTTGCGTATCGCGACGGGGAGTATAAAATGCTTCGAGGCGTAGATGAAAATAAAGATCAAACGTATTTCTTAAATCAATTAGGACAAGATCAGCTGTCTAAAGTAATGTTCCCGATTGGTGAAATTGAGAAATCAAAAGTGCGTGAAATTGCGAAAGAAGCAGGCCTTGCTACAGCAACGAAAAAAGACAGCACAGGTATTTGCTTTATTGGTGAACGCAACTTCAAAGAATTTTTAAGTCAGTATCTTCCTGCTCAGCCAGGTGTAATGCAAACGCTTGACGGCGAAGTGAAAGGCAAGCATGACGGTCTCATGTACTATACGATTGGCCAACGCCATGGTTTAGGTATTGGAGGCAGCGGTGAACCTTGGTTTGTAGTAGGAAAAGATTTAGAAAAAAATGTTTTGTACGTCGATCAAGGCTTTCACAATGAGCTGCTCTATTCTACATCTCTTACAGCAACCAATGTCAGCTGGGTAAGCGACCGTGATTGGTCGTCACCAATGACGTGCACAGCAAAATTCCGCTATCGTCAAACCGATTCAGCAGTAACCGTTGAAAAAGTCGATGATGATACAATTAAAGTTACTTTTGCTGAACCTGTTCGCGCAATTACGCCAGGTCAAGCAGTTGTGTTTTACAAAGATGATGAATGTCTTGGCGGAGCAACAATTGACAAAGTATTTCAAGAAGAAGAGCAAATCTGGTACGTATAATTCATATAAGCAAGAACGAAAAACCTCGGCTGTATATAGCTGAGGTTTTTCTATGATATACTTTACTTATTGGGTAAACTAATAACTTACATATTCTAGATTTTCATGATGTGAAAGTCTTTTAAATCATAACTAAAACAGTGGAGTGAACGAAAAAATGACAGATAAAAATCAGCTAGGAATTCAGTATATGCAGGAAGGGAAATTTGAAGAGGCTGCTAAAACATTTTCAGAAGCAATTGAAGATAATCCAAAAGATCCAATTGTGTATGTGAATTTTGGCAATTTGTTAGCGGCTGTTAGTGAGATGGATCGTGCTTTGAAATTTTATGAACGTGCGATTGAATTAGATGAAGAAACGGCAACAGCGTATTACGGAGCAGGAAATATTTATTTTAATGCAGAGCAGCTTGAGCAGGCAAAGCACTACTTTGATTTAGCAATCAAAAAAGGCTTAGATTCATCCGATGCCTACTTTATGCTTGGTTTAACGCTGTTTCATATGGAAGAAATTCGTTTTGCGATGCCTTATCTGCAGCGAGCGGTAGAACTAAACGAACATGATGTAGAAGCAAAATTTCAGTACGGTCTTTGTTTAGCACAGCTCGAAATGGTAGATGAAGCGATTGCTGAATTTCTTAAGGTAGTAAATCAAGAGCCAGAACATGCCGATGCTTTCTATAATTTGGGCGTAGCGTATGCCATGAAAGATGATAAGGACAAAGCAATTGAGATGTTAGATGAAGCTTTAAACGTGCAGCCAGATCACGTAATGGCAGCAAATGCTAAACAAGTTCTGTCTACATTAGAACATTAAGAAAGCGGGTAAAGGAAGGATAACATGAACGAAGAACTAGTGAACCCTTCACAGCCAGAACGTCATTATATAAGCGGCACGTCAATTGTAACGGTTTTTCATAACGAAGAAAACTTATATAACGTTACGCGGATACGGATCAAAAAAACAAATTTAGAGATTGAAGATAAAGAAACGGTCGTTACAGGCTATTTTCCTAAGCTTAATGAAGATGAAGTATACACATTTTACGGGGACTTCAAAGAGCATCCAAAGTTTGGTCTGCAATTTCATGTTGAGCAGTTTAAAAAAGAACTTCCGCAATCAAGGCAAGGGGTTGTTCAGTACCTATCAAGCGATTTATTTCACGGAATCGGTAAAAAAACCGCTGAAAATATTGTGGACGCCCTAGGAGAACGCGCTATTTTTCGTATTTTGCAAAATGAGTCCGTGCTAAAAGAGGTTCCGAGGCTTTCAGCCGACAAGGCAGAGGCTTTAGTAACGCAGCTTCGTGAACATCAAGGGTTAGAAGAAGTAATGGTAAAGCTGACAGACCTCGGGTTTGGACCGCAGCTTTCGATGAAGATTTTCCAAGCGTACAAACAAGAAGCGCTTGAAATTGTTCAAAATAATCCTTATCAGCTCGTAGAAGATATTCAAGGTATTGGTTTTAGCAGGGCCGATGAACTTGGAAAGAGGCTTGGTATGGCAACCAACCATCCTGATCGTTTGCGTGCAGGTATTTTATACGTCATTGAGCAAGAATGTAATCAAATGGGACATGTATACGTCACGGCAGATCAGCTGTACGGAAAAACAGCAGAGCTTCTTCGAAAAAGCAGGCATGAGAATCTGTCTGAAATGGATCTTACAAGAGAAGTGGACGCATTAAAAGCAGACAAAAAGCTTATCATTCAAGACGAAAAAATTTATTTTCCTCCCCTTTTCTATGCTGAAAAAGGGCTGGTTAAAGCTATTCAAAAAATTATGGCCCAAACGCAATACGAAGAGCAGTTTCCAGAATCAGAATTTTTACTAGCTTTAGGTGAACTAGAAGAGCGATTAGACGTGCAATATGCACCGTCTCAGCGCAAGGGCATACAAACTGCTTTAATGTCTCCAATGCTTCTTTTAACAGGTGGACCAGGTACAGGGAAAACAACGGTTATTAAAGGAATAGTCGAACTCTATGCAGAACTTCACGGATGTTCGTTAAATCCAGGGGATTATAAAAAAGATGAAGCTTTTCCTGTTTTACTTGTGGCACCTACTGGACGCGCTGCTAAACGAATGAGCGAAGCGACCGGACTTCCGGCAGTTACGATTCACAGATTATTAAAATGGAACGGACAAGAAGGATTTGACCATAATGAGGAGAATCCAATTGACGGAAAATTATTGATTGTGGATGAAGTATCGATGGTAGATTTGTGGCTTGCTCATCAGCTGTTTAAGTCTCTTCCTGCTAATTTACAGGTTATTTTAGTTGGAGACGAAGACCAGCTTCCTTCAGTAGGTCCGGGACAGGTGTTAAAAGATTTACTGAGTTCAGAAGTAGTTCCTACCGTCCGTCTGACAGATGTATACCGGCAAGCGGAAGGGTCATCGATTATTGATTTGGCTCATGAAATAAAAAAAGGAAAGCTTCCGGAAGACTTATCGAGGCAGCAAGGAGATCGTTCCTTTATTCGCTGTCACGGACAGCACATCACGAACGTTGTGCAACAAGTTTGCGGGAATGCGTTAAAAAAAGGCTATACGGCTAAAGATATTCAAGTTCTAGCTCCTATGTATAAAGGTCCTGCAGGGATTGATAAACTGAATGAAGTTCTTCAGGAATTATTTAACCCGGCTTCTGAGCAAAGAAGAGAGCTTAAGCACGGAGATATTACGTACCGAGTCGGAGATAAAGTGCTGCAGCTTGTAAATCAGCCGGATAGCAACGTATTTAACGGAGATATGGGAGAAATCGTCTCAGTTTTCTTTGCCAAAGAAAATACGGAAAAACAGGATATGCTGGTTATTTCATATGAAGGAAACGAAGTAACTTATACAAAGCAAGACTTTAATCAAATAACTCATGCATACTGCTGTTCCATTCATAAATCGCAGGGAAGTGAATTTCCCATTGTTGTGCTTCCAATTGTCAAAAGCTATTACCGAATGCTGCGACGCAATTTACTTTATACCGCCGTTACGCGAAGTAAACAGTTTTTAATTTTATGCGGCGAAGACGAAGCGTTTCAGCTTGGAGTCAGCCGGAATGAAGACAGCGTTCGACAAACGAATTTACAGCCTTTGCTTCGAGAAAGCTTGGATAACGACATAGAAGATCCCGAAATTCCATTTATGAAAGATGCAAATATTGGGATGGAAAACGTTACGCCGTATGATTTCATGTAACCTTTCGCATGCTAACAAAGAGTTAAATAAACTCCTTTGTTGCCATCCTTCTTTGCTAATTGTCAGAAAATAAAGTATAGGCGTGAAAAAAAGTGGACATAATGCGTTTATATAAGTAGAACGTATAAAGAGGTGTCGACTTTGTTTAAATGTCCAAACTGTAAAAGTATTGACGTTGGCAAAATTGGTGTAAATCAGTATTACTGCTGGAATTGTTTTATTGAAATGACTATTTCAAAAGGACAAATTAATACTCACCAAGTAGAAGAAGATGGAACATTGAGCTCGCTTGATGATTTGTTCTCAGATGACGAGCGCACAATCAATTTCTAATTCTTTTTTACCGGGAGGAAGAGCAATGGGCAGAATCATTCCGTCAGTAGTCGCTTTCGGTCTTGGAGCTTATGCATTTAAAATGGCAGATGATCGAGAGATGTTTACAAAAAGAAATATGAAAAAAATGCGTAAACGTATGATGAAAGCTATTCACTAATAAAAAAGCACTATTGCACTGAGCTGCAATAGTGCTTTTTTGCAGGCAGAAGATACAACTGCATGTATAAACTCCTTTCTTTATCAAAAAATAGAAGGGAGGAGGAGTTTACGTTGAAAGATAGTTCATTCAAATGGTTCTATAGATTCGGACTGCTGTTATTAGCACTGCTGTGCGTATTAGTCTTTTTTAAAGTCCAGTTTTTATGGCTGCCTGTTATTTACATGTTTTTAAAAGCACTGCTGCCTTTTTTTATTGCAGCATTCATTACATATTTACTTCATCCGCTTATTGAAAAAACGCATGATAAAGGCGTGCCTCGTCCTCTAGCTATTTTACTGATCTACATTATCTTTTTTGGAGGAATCGGGTTCGGAGCCTATAAGTCGTATCCTATTTTTGTGGAACAAGTAAAAGATTTAAATGAACAGCTGCCTCATTTTACGAATACATATAGACATTGGGTAGAATCGATTCATGATCGTACAACTTCACTTCCAAACGGTGTACATGAGAAAATTGAAGGCAGCATTGATGATGTAGAGGCTACGCTCAACGTGTGGCTTACAAAAGTGGCGGAAGGATTAAAATCATTGATTACCTCTTTTTTGATTTTAATCATTATTCCATTTATTGTTTTTTATATGCTGAAGGATTTTTCCTCTATTAAGAAAGCAACAGCTTATGTCACACCTAAAAAGTGGCACAAACCAGGCGAACGTTTTTTATCGGATGTGAATGAATCGCTTGGCAATTATATTAGAGGACAATTTTTTGTTTGTCTCATTATTGGTGTGATTGCCACAGCAGCACTTTGGTTCTTTCATGTACCTTATGCACTTCTTTTAGGCTTTATTATTGGCGTAACGAATATCATTCCGTATTTTGGCCCGATTATTGGTGCGGTTCCAGCAGCTATTATTGCAGCAACTATCTCGATAAAGTTGGTTATTACCATTGTCATTATTATCTTTGTGCTGCAGTTTCTAGAAGGAAATGTGCTGTCTCCGCTTATCGTAGGAAAGAGCCTTCATATTCATCCTTTGTTTATCATGCTTGCGCTCCTTTTAGGAGGAGAGTTTGGAGGAGTATTGGGTCTCATTTTGGCTGTGCCAATTTTAGCAGTCGTTAAAATATCTATTTTGCATATTCGCTCTTATACGCTCAAACATTGACAAAGAGCGGTTAATTTGTCATAATATCGCCATAAGAAAACGCTACATATTTTGAACACAATGATGGATCGAGTACGTTGCACACTGGTTTTTAGAGAAGGGCTTCCTTGGCTGAAAGAAGCGCTAAACAAAGAGCAGCTGAACGCTAGTCCAGAGTGCAGGCTAAAACCTGCCGTGTCAGCAACGTTAACGCTATGAAGGTGATAAATGCTTTTGGCATTTATAATCAGGGTGGTACCGCGAGTTCAACTCTCGTCCCTGCTACAGGGATGAGAGTTTTTTTGTGTGCAAATAACTAGCAATTGCTTTTGGACACAGAGAAAATAGATGCTTTTATGTCATCATTTTTTTGTCTATAAATAAGAAGAGTATTAAAGGAGGACCAATCATGAAAAAACTGACGTCAGCACAAGTTCGTCAAATGTATTTAGATTTCTTTAAAGAAAAAGGCCATGATGTAGAACCAAGCGCATCTTTAGTCCCGCATGAAGATCCATCTTTATTATGGATTAACAGTGGAGTAGCTACATTAAAAAAATATTTTGATGGTCGAGTTATTCCTCAAAATCCGCGTATTTGTAACGCACAAAAATCTATTCGTACAAACGATATCGAAAACGTAGGTAAAACTGCTCGCCATCATACGTTTTTTGAAATGCTTGGTAACTTCTCTATCGGTGATTATTTCAAAGAGGAAGCAATCCAATGGGCATGGGAATTCTTAACGAACGATAAATGGATTGGATTCGATGCAGATAAGCTATCTGTAACAGTTCACCCTGAAGATGAAGAAGCATTTAAGATCTGGAATGAAAAAATGGGTGTGCCTAAAGAGCGCATCATTCGTTTAGAAGGTAACTTCTGGGATATCGGAGAAGGTCCGAGCGGTCCAAATACAGAGATCTTTTATGATCGCGGAGAAGCATATGGTAATGACCTAACTGATTCGGAATTATATCCAGGTGGAGAAAATGAGCGTTATTTAGAAATTTGGAACCTTGTATTTTCTCAGTTTAATCATAATCCTGATGGTACGTACACGCCGCTTCCAAAGAAAAACATCGATACAGGAATGGGCTTAGAGCGCATGGTTTCTGTTATTCAAGATGTGCAAACAAACTTTGATACAGATTTGTTTATGCCAATTATTGAAGCAACAGAAAATATTTCAGGCGCTAAATATCGTACAAATGATGAGCAAGATACGGCATTTAAAGTCATTGCTGACCATATTCGTACGGTAACATTTGCTGTAGGTGATGGTGCGCTTCCTTCAAATGAAGGCCGCGGGTATGTGCTGCGTCGTTTATTACGCCGAGCAGTTCGCTATGCTAAAAAGTTAAACATTAATCGTCCGTTCATGTACGAGCTGGTGCCGGTAGTAGGTGAAATCATGGTTGATTTCTATCCGGAAGTAAAGGAAAAAACGGATTTTATCCAGCGCGTTGTAAAAAATGAAGAAGAGCGTTTTCACGAAACGTTAAATGACGGACTAGCTATTTTGGCAACGGTTATTAAAAAAGAAAAAGCGCAAAACAGTGATACGGTACAAGGCGAAGATGTGTTCCGTTTATATGATACGTATGGCTTCCCTGTTGAATTAACGGAAGAATATGCAGAAGATGAGAACATGAAAATTGATCATGCAGGTTTTGAACGTGAAATGGAAGCACAGCGTGAGCGTGCGCGTGCTGCTCGTCAAGATTCTAGTTCTATGCAAGTTCAAGGCGGCGTACTTGGTGAAGTAACCGTTGCAAGTGAGTTTGTTGGCTATGATAAAAATGAAGTAGAAACAGTTGTTGAAGCAATTATTGTAGACGGAGAGCTTGTTGACCGCGCTGAAGCTGGAACAGAAGCGCAAGTTATCTTAAGCCACACGCCATTCTACGCAGAAAGCGGCGGTCAAATTGCGGACCAAGGTACAATCCAAAGCGCTGCAGGAACAGCGGAAGTAAAAGACGTTCAAAAAGCGCCAAACGGCCAAAATGTCCAAACGGTATCTGTAACAAACGGAGAGCTTGTAAAAGGTGAAACATACAAGGCGACACTTGATGAAGAAAACCGCAGTGCGATTGTGAAAAACCATACGGCAACGCATTTATTGCATCAAGCACTAAAAGATACGTTAGGAACGCATGTTAATCAAGCGGGTTCTTTAGTAACAGCGGATCGCTTGCGCTTTGACTTCTCTCACTTTGGTCAAGTGACACAAGAAGAGCTTGAGAAAATTGAACAAATCGTTAATGAAAAGATTTGGGACAGCATCTCTGTACAAATTGAAAACAAAGCAATTGACGAAGCAAAAGCGATGGGTGCAATGGCGCTATTTGGTGAGAAATACGGAGATATCGTGCGCGTAGTACAAGTAGGCGACTACAGCTTAGAATTATGTGGTGGATGTCACGTACCAAATACATCTGTTATCGGTTTATTTAAAATTGTATCAGAATCTGGAATCGGTGCAGGTACTCGACGTATTGAAGCTGTAACTGGAAAAGCTGCCTATCAGTTAATGAATGATCAAGTAGGTTTACTAAAAGAAGCTGCGGCAAAAGTAAAATCCAACCCGCGCGATTTAGTAGGGCGCGTTGAAGGATTACTAGAAGAAATTCGTAATCTTCAGCGTGAAAATGATTCACTATCTACAAAGCTTGGCAATATTGAAGCTGGCAATCTTGTTGACCGCGTACAAAACATTAATGGTGTAAATGTCCTAGCAGCAAAAGTGAATGCAACGGATATGAATAACCTTCGTGCAATGGTTGATGATTTAAAACAAAAATTAGAATCTGCTGTGATCGTATTAGCTTCTCCACAAGGTGAAAAGGTAAATATTATTGCAGGTGTAACAAAAGATTTAATTGCTAAAGGCCATCATGCTGGCAAACTTGTTAAAGAAGTAGCAACGATTTGCGGCGGAGGCGGAGGCGGACGCCCTGACATGGCGCAAGCTGGAGGAAAAGACGCTAGCCAAATTGAAAAAGCACTTGGCACTGTAGAAGAATGGGTTAAATCCGTTTAATTCTCCTCTTTCTTGGTGTACAATATAAATAAGACTTAGCATAGTGCACAATGTGTTCACAAATTAAGAGAGTGAGGTGGGACCGTGAGTTCATTTGATAAAACCATGCAATTTAATTTTCAAGATGAGCCAGCTGAAACAAACGTACATGAAGTATTGTTTACGGTTTATGACGCACTGCAAGAAAAAGGCTACAACCCGATTAACCAAATCGTTGGGTATTTGTTATCAGGAGACCCTGCTTACATTCCTCGTCATAACGATGCGAGAAACACAATTCGCCAGTTAGAGCGAGACGAGCTCATTGAAGAACTTGTTAAATCTTATTTACAACAGCATCGAAAGGATTCATAAATGCGCGTATTAGGATTAGATGTAGGAACCAAAACAATTGGTGTGGCAGTTAGTGATGAAATGGGATGGACAGCGCAAGGAATTGAAACAATTAAAATTGCAGATGAGCAGATGGAGCAATCATATCCTCGTTTACAGCAGTTAATTGACGAATATTCCGTAGAGAAAATCGTAGTGGGTCTTCCTAAAAATATGAATGGTACGATTGGCCCTCGAGGCGAAGCGTGCATCGAGTTTGCTGACAACGTCAAAGAAAAACTTAACATTGAAACGATGATGTGGGACGAGCGCTTGTCAACGATGGCAGCAGAGCGAGTACTGCTGTCTGCCGACGTAAGCCGCAAGAAACGCAAAAAAGTAATCGATAAAATGGCAGCTGTTATGATTCTTCAAGGATACTTAGACAGCAAGCAATAAGAAAAGCAGCAGGCTTTGCTTAAGCTGACAAGTTATGACTTTCCCTTTTACATATTCTTTTGTACGTAAAAGGGAAGTGAAATAACTGAACAGCTTGCTTTTCGCTGAAGAAAAAGTTAAGCTAAGAGCTTACAATATAAAATGAGGTGCAAACATGAGCGTAGAAGAAAATAAAATTACAATCGTCGATGAGAATGGAAATGAGCAGCTATGCGAAATTTTATTCACATTTGATTCTGATCAATATAACAAATCATATGTAATTTACTATCCAATCGGAGCAGACCAAGATGATGAAGAAGAAATTGAAATTCATGCATCTGCTTTCACACCAAGTGAAGACGGTCAAGACGGCGAGCTTCAACCGATTGAAACAGAAGAAGAGTGGGACATGGTTGAGGAAATGGTTAACACATTCCTTGACGAAGAAGGCGAATAATTATAGTGAAAAAGCTGATGACAATCGTTATCAGCTTTTTTTTACATAGAGGCCGTTCTTTTTAGATATAAAAAGGTTTTTCCTTGCATTCTTAGGGGAGATTGTATGATAATGACGAAAAATGAGATAAATTGTAGTATAATAATTCCTGCGTGTGAGAGTGCATTTTAATAAAAGAATTCATTGTTTGAACGGATGAAACTAGACTTTGGGCAGACAATAACATAAATCATGGAAAAAATTTAGGAGAGGCGATAGTTTAAGGAAGCGATACCATCTCACACCTATAGGAGATACGAATGAATCGCAATCTCATGTATCCTCTCTGTTCATACTTACAAAAAATCAAGAAGAAAAGAGGTGAAACTGGTTGTATCTTCTTTTACAGAAGTAGATTTAACCAGGAAGCTGCTTGTCGCAACAAACATTTTTACCACCTAATCGTTCAAGGAAAAAACGAGTTATTTTTATTACAATTATCGTACTTCTTTTACTTGTTGGCGGTGCATTTTTCTATGCTCAATCCCGCTTAACACCCGTGGATCGAAACAGCAATAAAAAAGTAAATGTGACCATTCCACAAGGTTCTTCCGTTCAATCGATTGGTACGGTATTGAAAAAAGAAGATTTAATTAAAAGTAAAAGTGCCTTTCGCTATTACGTAAAATTAACCCATGTATCTGGATTTCAAGCTGGAACGTATTTATTTTCTCCTTCCATGAGCTTAGGGGAAATGGTTGAAAAAATGGAAAAAGGCGAGGTTTCAAAACAACCTGATATTCGTGTCACCATTCCAGAAGGACGCCAGCTTGTCGAAATTGCTGATATCATTGCTAAAAATACAAAGTTTACAAAAGACGAAGTCATGAAAAAGCTAGACGATAAGGCATTCATCAATAAAATGAAAGAAAAGTATTCAGATTTAGTAACGGATGAAGTGATGCAAAAAGATATTAAACATCCGCTAGAAGGTTATTTATATCCCGTTACGTATGATTTTTATGATAAAAATGTGTCGTTAGATGAAATATTGGATAAAATGGTAGGGAAAACAAATAATGTATTAGGTCAGTACAGTGGGCAAATGGAAAAGAAAAAATTTAGTGCACATAAATTGTTAACCATGTCTTCTCTAATTGAAGAGGAAGCGACTGCGAAAGTCGACCGAGAAAAAATTGCCAGCGTCTTTTATAATCGCCTTGAAAAAAACATGCCTCTTCAAACGGATCCAACCGTATTATATGCCTTAGGAGAGCATAAAGACCGGGTGTTCTATAAGCATTTAGAAGTGGACTCTCCTTACAATACGTATAAAGTAAAGGGGTTGCCTCCAGGACCAATTGCCAGCTCTGGATTGATGTCAATCAAAGCTGCGTTACATCCAGCCAATACAGATTATTTATACTTCTTGGCTACACCTGAAGGAAAAGTTATTTTTACCAAAACGTTAGAAGAACATAACAAAGAAAAAGCCAAGCATATTACAGGTAAAGAAAAGCAAAATACCGAAAAATAATTGGAAATTTAAAATTGGGGAATCGCGATACTTCGCATTCCCCATCTTTTATGTTAAAATATATCGGGTTTACGTAAAAACGAAAAAAACTTATAATAGACTAGTTGTCTTACTATTTTGCAGTAATGAAACGTTATGAAAACATAATGTAAAATGTACTTCTGAGAACGGAGGAAGTGTTTTGCTTTTACAAAACGTAGAGCAGTATGTGGAAAAGCTTATTCCTAAGCGCCAGGAGCTTATTGAAGAAATGGAAGCTTATGCAGAAGAATATCACGTTCCGATTATGGAATTGATTGGTGTTGAAACGCTATTGCAAATTCTTCGTCTTCATCAGCCAAAACATATATTAGAAATTGGAACAGCGATTGCATATTCGTCTATTCGAATCACCCATGCGCTTCCAGAGGCACGAGTGGTTACGGTAGAACGAAATGAAGAGCGTTACCAAAAAGCGCAAGAGTTTATTGAACGGGCGGGAAAACAAGATAAAATTGTGTCGTTGTTTGGAGATGCACTTGAGCTTAGAGATGAAATTGAACGTCATGGTCCTTATGATGCAGTCTTTATCGATGCAGCTAAAGGTCAGTATCAGCGTTTTTTCGAACATTATGAGCCGATGCTATCTTCTAAAGGAATGATTATTTCGGATAACGTACTATTTAAAGGTCACGTAGCGACCGATTTGGCGGAAGTAGAAACACGTCGACGCCGCAGCTTAATTAAAAAAATTCAGGCATACAATACGTGGCTGATGAATCATCCCGATTATTATACAACTATTCTCCCTATTGGAGACGGAATCGCGATTAGTATTAAAAGAGGTGACCAAGAATGAAAAAACCAGAACTATTAGTGACACCAACTGCAGTTTCGGAAATCGAATCATTATTACAAGCTGGAGCAACAGCTATTATGGTTGGTGAACAGCGCTACGGTTTGCGTTTAGCAGGTGAATTCAAACGTGAAGATATCGTAGAAGCTGTAAATATTGCTCATCAGCATGATGCAAAAGTCTACGTAGCGATGAACGGATTATTTCACAATGATAAAATCGCCGAATTAAATGAATATATTTTATTCTTAAAAGAAGCAAGCGTGGATGCGATTGTATTTGGAGATCCGGCTGTATTAATGGCAGTGCGTGAAACAGCTCCAGAAATGAAGATGCACTGGAGTACTGAAACAACGGGAACAAACTGGTATTCATGTAACTACTGGGGCCGCAAAGGAGCTAAGCGTGCAGTTCTTGCTCGTGAGCTAAGCATGGATAGCATCATTGATATCAAAGAAAAAGCCGAAGTAGAAATTGAAGTTCAGGTGCATGGCATGACGTGTATGTTCCAATCGAAACGTTCACTTCTTGGCAACTACTTTGAGTATCAAGGAAAAGTCATGGAAATTGAAAATCGTAAAGTAGAAAAAGATATGTTTTTACTTGATAATGAGCGAAACAATAAGTATCCAATTTTCGAAGATGAAAATGGAACGCATATTATGAGTCCAAATGATATGTGCATTATCGATGAGCTTTCCGAAATGATTGACGCTGAAGTAGATGTATTTAAAATTGACGGCGTATTAAAGTCACCGCAATATATTTTAGAAGTAACAAAAAAATATCGTCAAGCGATTGATTTATGTGTAGATGACCGTGAAGAATACGAAAACGTTAAAGACGATTTGTTAGAAGAAATTGAAAGCTTGCAGCCAATTAACCGCCCGTTAGACACAGGGTTTTTCTTTAAAGAAACGGTATATTAAAAAGCATGCAAAGAAAGATAAACAAAGGAGGTACAAACGATGGCTGTTCAAATCGATACTGTAGTAGAAGGTAAACGAGTTATTACTAAAAAGCCTGAGTTGTTAGCTCCAGCCGGTAACCTTGAAAAATTAAAAGTTGCCGTACACTATGGAGCAGATGCTGTGTTTATCGGAGGAAAAGAGTTTGGCCTTCGTTCAAATGCAGATAACTTTACATTTGAAGAAATGGCAGAAGGTGTTCAGTTTGCAAACAAATACGGCGCACGTATTTATGTTACAACAAACATTTTTGCTCACAATGAAAATATGGACGGACTTGAAGATTATTTAATGGGATTAGAGCGCGCTGGCGTTTCTGGAATCATCGTAGCTGATCCGTTAATTATCGAAACCTGTCGACGCGTTGCACCTAAGCTTGAAGTACACTTAAGTACGCAGCAATCACTTTCAAACTGGAAAGCCGTTCAATTCTGGAAAGAAGAAGGATTAGAACGTGTTGTACTTGCTCGTGAAACGGGTGCTGAAGAAATGCGCGAAATGAAAGAAAAAGTGGATATTGAAATTGAAGCTTTTATTCACGGAGCGATGTGTATTGCTTATTCAGGCCGCTGCGTGCTAAGTAACCACATGACAGCGCGTGATTCAAACCGTGGAGGCTGCTGTCAATCATGCCGTTGGGACTATGATTTATTTAAAGTAGAAGACGGTAAAACGGAAACGCCTTTATTTGATGAGCAAGACGATCCGTTTGCAATGAGTCCAAAAGATTTAAATTTAATTCAATCTATCCCTCAAATGATTGAGCTGGGTATTGATAGCTTGAAAATTGAAGGACGTATGAAGTCGATCCACTATATTGCAACAGTGGTGAGCGTATATCGCAAAGTGATTGACGCATACTGTGCAGATCCTGAGAATTTTGTGATTCAAAAAGAATGGCTTGATGAGCTAGACAAATGTGCGAACCGCGATACGGCTCCCGCCTTTTTTGAAGGGGTTCCTGGAGTGGATGAACAAATGTTTGGCGTACACGGCAAGAAAACAAAATTTGATTTTGCTGGTTTAGTATTGAATTATGATGAAGAAACAAGCATCGTGACATTGCAACAGCGTAACTATTTTAAACCGGGAGAAGAAGTGGAATTTTTTGGTCCGGAAATTAAAAACTTTACGCAAAAAATAGATAAAATTTGGGACGAAGATGGCAATGAACTAGATGCTGCGCGTCATCCGCTGCAAATTGTGAAATTTAAAGTGGACCAACCTCTATTTTCATATAACATGATGCGAAAGGGGATTTAAATATAAAATGGGGAAAAAGCCCGTTGTAATCGGTATCGCTGGTGGATCCGGTTCTGGTAAAACAACTGTAACCAAAGCTATTTATGAGTATTTTAAAGGGCATTCTATTATGCTTCTTGAGCAAGACTATTATTATAAAGATCAAAGCGATGTACCGTTTGAACAGCGTTTGCAAACAAATTACGATCATCCTCTAGCATTTGATAATGATTTGCTGATTGAACACTTGCAAAACTTATTAAATTATGAGAGCATTGACAAACCGGTATATGATTACGCAATTCATACGCGCTCTGAGAAGGTAATTAAAGAAGAACCAAAAGATGTTATTATCTTAGAAGGTATTCTTGTACTAGAAGATCAGCGCTTGCGTAATTTAATGGATATCAAGCTATACGTAGATACAGATGCGGATCTTCGTATCATTCGTCGTATGCTTCGTGATATTAAAGAACGAGAGCGTACGCTTGAGTCAGTTGTTGATCAATACGTATCTGTCGTTCGCCCGATGCATAATCAGTTTGTTGAACCAACAAAACGCTATGCAGATATTATCATTCCTGAAGGCGGTCAAAACCACGTAGCGATTGACTTGATGGTCACTAAAATTCAAACAATTCTTGAACAAAATGCCATTTTATAATAACATAGCATAGATGCAGGAATTTTTTTGAAGACAATGCAGACATATTCTGCTAACTAAACACAAACATTATAAAGAATAGAGAAACGAGCAGCTTCTATTTTGAAGCTGTCATTTCTCTATTAACTGATTTTTCCACAGAGTGGAAAATTTTTTGTACATACAGAAATCGACTGTATACACTAGAGATTTTGAGTTCAAGAAGGAGTGAAGGGATTATGGCACAAGAAAAAGTATTTCCAATGACAGAAGAAGGAAAGCTAAAGCTAGAGCAAGAGCTAGAATATTTAAAAACAGTAAAACGTAAAGAAGTTGTAGAGCGTATCAAGATCGCCCGCAGTTTTGGAGATTTATCGGAGAACTCTGAGTACGATTCTGCAAAAGACGAGCAGGCTTTCGTGGAAGGACGTATTACAACGCTTGAGAATATGATTCGCAATGCGAAAATTATTGAAGAAGATGTAGAAAATTCTTCTATCGTATCATTAGGTAAATCTGTAACATTTGTAGAGTTGCCAGATGGTGACGAAGAAACGTATACAATTGTAGGTAGTGCAGAAGCAGATCCATTTGAAGGGAAAATTTCAAATGATTCGCCAATTGCTAAAAGTCTAATGGGCAAACAAATTGGAGATCAAGTAACTGTTCAAACTCCTGGTGGAGATATGTCAGTGAAAATTGTATCTGTTAAGTAAAACATATGGTTGGAAGCGTTCTACTGAATGCTCGTAAGTAAAAAAGCTGACACGCGTCAGCTTTTTTTATATGATTTAAAAAAACGGAGAGAATAGAAAAGATATGTAGGAAAGGAAAGATGAAGATGAAAGATATCGATTTTACTAAAACAGCGCTTGTTTTAATTGATTTACAAAAAGGGATTGTGCCAATTGGAGGAGACGAAATTGTAGAAAAATCTGTTCAGCTTGTGAATCGTTTCCGCGAACAAAATGGATTTATTAGCTTTGTACGAGTAGATTTTCAAGATGGAAAAGATGCGTTGACGCCAGAAACGGATCAAAAGCCATCTGCTCCTCAAGAAAGACCTGCAGACTGGGCAGAATTCGATCCAAGACTTAATGTTCAAGAGACTGATTACATTGTGAAAAAACGTCAGTGGGGAGCCTTTTTTGGGACAGATTTAGACCTTCAGCTTCGCCGAAGAGGAATTGATACAATTGTCCTTTGCGGAATTGCAACAAACATTGGTGTGGAAAGCACAGCTCGTGAAGCATTTCAGTATGGATATAACCAAATTTTTATCACGGATGCCATGGCGACATTTACAAAAGAAGAGCATGAGGCCACTCTTTCTTACATCTTTCCGAAAATAGGAAAGCTACGAACAACTCAACAATTTTTAACGGAAAATGAATAATAAAAACTTGCTGAATCAGCAAGTTTTTTTATGGAATGAAAAAAAGAATGAATATTTCTTAAGATAATGGTTTTAAAAGTAATGGCAACGTCGACACTTGTAAAGAGTGAGGTGTAGTCATGAAAATAATTCACAAGCGAATTTATATTACTCTTATTTTTATTTTATTATTAATTAGTGGACTGGGAGCACGGCTTGTTCAACTCCAGCTTGTCAGCACGGAATCTTTTACTGATAAAAATATTAACTTAATTGAAGGAAGCGTAAAACAGCGTACGCAGGAAATGGTGGTAGACGACGGGCGAGGGAAATTCGAAGATAAAAATGGACAGTCTTTAACATCTATCACGCATAATCGCTTAGTCCTATTTCCGTTTTTAGAAAAAATGAAGTGGCCCGTTCAGCAAGTAAGCGAAATTGTGGGAATGCAACCACAGGAATTAACGAACAGACTAGCGAATGCTAAAACACCGGTTGTTATTACAAAAGAATTATCCCATGCACAAGTCGAAAAAATAAATGCATTAAAGGTACCTGGCGTGTTTGGAATTCCTCTAAAAGATGAGCGTCCAGTTCCTCTTGCTGAACATTTAATCGGACTAGAAGCACAAAGCAAACAAATAATTGAAGAGAAGTACAGTGATAAATTGAAAAATGGAGCTATTAAATCAACTACACCTGTAGGTATCTCAGGGATGCAGAGGGCTTTTGACGAGTTTTTGCTGCCTGAACAAGAGTCTAAGCTCCTTTATCATGTTGATCGACTAGGTGGGCCTATGTTTGGCATCGATGTAAAATATACGGGCACAGCTAACCCTTATTATCCAGTCAGTGTGCGTACGACGCTTGATTTGTCTGCTCAGGAGCTAGTGGAGAATACATTGAATCATTATAAGTTAAAAGACGGAGGAGCCGTCTTAATTGATATAAAAAACAATAAAGTAATTGCGATGGCCAGCAGGCCTTCAATTAATAAGAAAGATCCATTTAAAAAGCAAAACGGTTCAGACAGCGTAGAAAATCGTTTGCTGACGCCGCAAACTCCTGGATCTATATTTAAAACCGTAACAGCAGCTGCAGCGCTTGAACAAAATAAAATTCAGCCTTCTTTTACCTATAACTGCGATAAAAGTATTTATGGCAATAATGTAGAAGAAGATCATCAAAAAGGGCAGCTGACGTTTGAAGAAAGCTTTGCGCAAAGTTGTAATGCAACGTTTGCCCAGCTAGCAAAAGAAATGATAATATCTAATCCGGATATCATTGAACAATATGCTGATAAGTTAGGGCTTCTTCAGCCTGTAGGATGGACGGGTGATGTGTTTCACTTTGAACATTTTAAGCAGTTTTTAGGAGAAAAATCGGGAAGAGTTTGGACAAATGATAGAGAAAAAAAAGTACCAAATGCTGTAGCGCAAACAGCAATTGGACAGCTTGACGTAAAAGTGACTCCGCTTGCAGTAGCAAATATGATGGCGACAATTGCACGGGGAGGAGAAAAGAAGCAGGTAAAAGCGGTAGATGCGCTGGACTATAAAAATAATACGTCACTGTATACGTTTAAAGAGCATGAGCTAAAAGGAGATACGATTAATGAAGCCACAGCTGCTTCTATGCAGCAGCTTTTAAAAGGCGTCGTACAGAGCGAAAAAGGAACAGGAAGAAGATTTCAAACGCTTCCTTATGAAGTGGCAGGAAAGTCAGGAACTGCTGAAATCAATGTGAAGGCCGATATCGTCAATAAATGGTTTGCGGGTTACTTTCCGGCAGATGATCCAAAATACGCAATGGTAGTAGTGGATTTAAATACAAAAAGTGCGATATCTCCCACAAACAGCGTATTTTATGATATTGTTAAAGGGATGTATGACTTAAATACACGTTAAAACAAGAAGAATTTGTAAAAAATATTACAAATATACTTCAAATAAATTTTGATGCTTCATGTATAAGAAAACACATGTTAGAATAAAGCATTATAAAAGTTGGAGGAAATTGTAGCAATGAATAACAATCGTTCTTCAAGACACGAAAACAAAGAAAAAAAAGTAAACCGATTATATAATCTGTTAATTGCTGTCGTAGCGGTTTTAATTGTATTTGTCGGTGGTACGATGATTCTTGGAAACAAGGATAAATCGGATAACCAAGCGGAAACAACTCAAAACAATCCGCAAACAAATGACCAAAAAACGGACAAGACGGCTAAAAAAGACGATGATTCTTCGAAAGATGATCAAGCAACAGAGGATCAAGCAACGGACGATCAAAGCTCTGAAGATGACCAAAGCTCTGAAGATGATCAAGCAACAGATGAAGAATCAAACGACTCAGATTCACAGGCTGAAGTAGAGAAAAATCCAGAGCCTGGCGTGGCAGAACGCAAGGTAGATCCTTCATGGGATTCAGTAGGTACATCACAAGATGCTCCTGCAGCAACATATAAAAAAGGATCAACGGATTGGAACGAAATGCTAAAAGCTGTAGGCGAAGGGTCAGGCATTAGCCCAAGCAATATGACCGTATGGCGTCTAGGTAATAACGGTGGCGTAGGTAAAGCTGTAGCTACGGTTAGTCCTAAAGGCAACTCATCAACAAAATACCGCGTTCAAATTGAATGGGTAGATGGAGAAGGCTGGAAGCCCGCAGTAGTGGATAAGCTTCAATAAAAAAAGCAGCGCGCTAGCGCTGCTTTTTTATTTTGAAATGAACAACTGCAGAGTACAGTTTTTTACCTTGTTCATAGTCCACAGACATTTGATGAGATACGCTATGTACCTCAAGTAAAATCGCCTTATTTTGATCAATTTTTTCAGCAATTTGTTTTTCAAGCATTTTAACATCAGGCGCTTCAAAAAATTCTATTTTATCTTCAATCATTTCAAATTCAAAATTCATCTTACGGCCTCCTTACCTCATTACTATAGTATAGCAAATAGAAAGTTAAAAGCTTAAAATATTTGTAAATGAAGAACAAACGATGACTAAAAACATACTATATCCATAAGAATTATTAGTTATGAGGAGGCGTTTTTTATGGGGCTAGAGTTTTTAGATATCTTTGAAAAGTGGGCGAATGAGTATGATGCATCGGTAAGCGGGAAAGATGAACAGTATAGAGAAGTGTTTCGCAATTATAATGAAATCTTAGAATATGTAGCAGACCGTTCAATAGGGCATGTGATAGAATTTGGAACAGGCACTGGAAACTTAACAAAAAAACTTTTAGAAAAAGAACTTACGGTAGTAGGAATTGAGCCGTCAGTTCCAATGAGACAATTGGCACACCAGAAATTAGGAGCAGATGTTTTAGTCACACCGGGAGACTTTTTACAGTTTGATACATCGTTGTTTCCAGCAGAGAGCTTAGTTAGTACGTATGCATTTCATCATTTAACAGATAAAGAAAAAGAAGAAGCTGTGATAAACTATGGAAAGTTACTTCAAACCGGTGGTAAAATAGTGTTTGCCGATACAATGTTTGAAACAGCGGATTCATTTGCTGATACCATTGTTCAGGCAAAACAAAAAGGGTATACGCAACTAGCAGAAGATCTAGAGAGGGAATACTATACAACGATCCCTGTCTTAAAGCAAATCTTTGAAAGCAATGGTTTTCACATAACCTTTACACAATTTAATCACTTTGTGTGGGTATTGGAGGCAACGAAACAATAGTAGAAAGAGGTTTTAAAATGAAAGTAGCAATCATTGGAGCAATGGAAGAAGAAGTGACGATTTTACGCGATAAAATTGAGAATCGTCAAGAAACAGTAATCGCAGGATGTGAATACTCAACAGGAACAATCAGCGGCGTGGAGGTTGTATTATTAAAATCAGGTATTGGAAAAGTAAATGCGGCGTTATCTACAGCCATCTTACTAGAGAAGTTCAAACCTGATTACGTTATTAACACAGGATCAGCAGGCGGTTTCCATCCAGAGTTAAACGTAGGGGACGCGGTTATTTCAACAGAAGTTCGTCATCATGATGTAGATGTAACGGTATTCAACTATGAATACGGTCAAGTGCCAAACTTGCCTGCAGCTTTTAAAGCAGATGAAAAACTAGTTCGTCTTGCTGAAGAAAGCGCTCTTGAAGTAACGGATATGAAAATTGTAAAAGGATTAATTGCTACAGGAGATTCGTTCATGAACGATCCTGTGCGCGTAGAGTTTGTTCGCTCTAAGTTTCCAGACCTTTATGCAGCTGAAATGGAAGCAGCGGCTGTTGCTCAAGTATGCTATCAATTTGGCGTACCGTTTGTTATTCTTCGTGCTCTTTCTGACATCGCCGGCAAAGAATCAAATGTTTCTTTTGAGCAATTTTTAGAAAAAGCAGCTGTTAATTCAACGAAATTAGTATTGAATTTTATTACAAAATTAAAATAAGCTGTTCATAAAATATAGAGTTTGTTTTCGTCTACACTCTGCATCGTTTGTCATAACATGGGGTGTAGACTATATTTTTATCTTAATTCCTACTTTATTTATAGGTTAAGTTATATTATTTCGATAGCGAGGTGTTCAAGATTATGAAGGTAGTCAAAAACGTTCATGAATTGATTGGAAACACACCTATGATTGAGATTACACAATTTGATTTACCTAGGGAAATCAGGATATTTGCCAAGCTGGAATATGTTAATCCAGGAGGAAGTGTAAAAGATCGTTTAGGAAAAGAACTGCTGCAAGAAGCTCTTGGCTCTGGAAGACTGAAGCGAGGCGGAACGCTGGTTGAGCCTACTGCTGGGAATACGGGGATCGGGCTGGCTTTAGCTGCTCTTCAGTACGAAATAAACGTCATACTATGTGTTCCAGAAAAATTCAGTATTGAAAAACAGCAGCTTATGAAGGCTTTGGGGGCAACGGTGGTTCAAACGCCTACTGAAGCTGGTATGAAAGGTGCTATAAACAAAGCTCAAGAGCTGCTGCGTGAAATCCCTGGTTCTTATTGTCCTCAACAGTTTGCTAATCCGGCCAACCCTATGACTTATTATAAAACCTTAGGGCCAGAAATATATGAACAGCTTGATGGAAAAGTTGACGTGTTTGTAGCTGGAGCAGGTACAGGGGGAACATTTATGGGTACAGCGCAATTTTTGAAAGAAAAAAATCCTTCTCTAAAAACAGTCATCGTGGAGCCAGAAGGTTCAATTTTAAACGGGGGGAAATCCGGTCCTCACTTAACTGAAGGAATTGGAATGGAGTTCATCCCTGATTATATGGAGCGATCTTATTTTAATGCTATTCATACTGTTGAAGATGTTTATGCTTTTCAAAGAGTGAAAGAGCTGGCTTTAAAAGAGGGGTTACTAGTAGGTAGCTCTTCAGGAGCAGCCTTTGAAGCAGCCCTGATCGAAGCAAAAAATGCAGAAAAAGGGGCTCATATCGTCACGATTTTTCCGGATAGCAGTGAACGGTACTTAAGTAAAAATATTTACAGTGGAGGAAGATAAGATGAAACGTAAAACACAGTTGATTCATGGTGGAATTGTTGGCGATGAACAGACGGGTGCTGTCTCTGTTCCTATTTATCAAGTGAGTACTTATAAACAAGAGGGAGCGGGAAAACATACGGGATATGAGTATTCGAGAACCGGTAACCCTACACGTCATGCCCTAGAAGAACTTATCAAAGAAATTGAAGGAGGATATGCTGGGTTTGCGTTTGGATCTGGTATGGCCGCTACTACTGCCGTGTTCATGCTGTTTAACAGCGGAGATCATGTGTTAATTACAGATGACGTATACGGAGGAACGTATCGAGTGATCACAAAGGTACTAAGCCGTATCGGCATTGAGGCTACTTTTATTGATACAAGCGATATCCAAAATATCGAGAAAGAAATTCGTCTTAACACAAAAGCCATTTTTATTGAAACTCCAACGAATCCTCTTCTAAAAATTACTGACTTGCAGCATGCTTCTTCAGTAGCTAAACAACACCATTTACTTACCATCGTTGATAACACATTCAGTACGCCGTATTGGCAAAATCCTATCGAAAAAGGAGCGGATATTGTTCTGCACAGTGCAACTAAGTATTTAGGGGGCCACAGTGACGTTGTAGCAGGGATAGCAGTTGTGAATTCGCCTAAATTAGCTGAAGACCTTCATTTTATTCAAAATGCGACTGGAGGCATTTTAGGACCTCAGGATTCTTGGCTTTTAATGAGGGGGATTAAAACATTAGGAATACGAATGGAAGAACATGAATTCAACACTAGGAAAATAGTAGAATTTTTACTTGCTCATCCTGCTGTGGCAAAAGTATATTATCCAGGGTTAAAAAACCACCCGAACCACCTCATTGCTAAAAAGCAAGCAAGAGGTTTTGGCGGAATGGTTTCATTTGATGTGGGAAGCGAAGAGAAAGCGGAACGAGTGCTGAGCAAAGTGAAGTATTTTACATTAGCAGAAAGTTTAGGAGCCATCGAAAGTCTTATTTCCATTCCTTCCAAAATGACCCATGCTTCTATACCGAGCGACCGACGTAAAGAGCTAGGAATTACAGATGGATTAATTCGTATTTCTGTAGGTCTTGAAGATGTAGAAGATTTAATTGAAGACTTAGAAAGAGCATTGAAATAAAGGTGGTAAAAATAGGATTTTTATAGACCTATAGATCTATGATAGAGTAGAGATATAACATTCTACTGAGAAGGTGATTGTATGAAAGCTCAACACATCAAAGCAAAAATTGAAGATTACAGCCGCTTTATTTACGTCCTTCTAGCCGTAAGTACATTCTTGTATATTGGTGTTATGATTGGCCAAGGTGAAAAAAGTGATATGCAGCTTGGAATAATGGAAGCGATCGTTATTCTTTTTACCACCCTTGCTTTTTATTTTAGTTATCAAACTAAAAAACTAAAAAAAGAATTAATGAAAGAAAAAGAATAATAGATACAAAAAGGCGATTATTCATCGTCTTTTTTTTATGAGGGTTAAAAAAATAAAAAAATTCCCTATTTTTCAAAAAAACAGTTTACTTTTTATAAGTTCGTGGATATAATTACCATTGTAAGGAAAATACTTTATTAAAAGGAGGTCGAGTCATATGTTAAGACGTTTATCAGGTATGGATCATTCAGTTTGGGCTATGTTCAAAAATCGTCTATATACGTATACTATTCGGCCGTGTTCCTGTATCAAGTAACTTTCTTACCTTGATCGTTAAAACACGTCAATTCACCACAGGTGCGAATAGTAGCCCTGTGGTTTTTATTTTTTTTCAGCCACAGGATGCTTATGCATAACTGTGGTTTTTTTTATAAGGAGGTGATTGTAATGACACTGAATATTTTCTTTTTAACTATTACCATAAAGTCCCGTCAATACTCAGAGGAAGAAATTAAGCATGAACAGTATGTAAGACAATTAGAAGAAGAAATAAAAGACCGCAAGTATGAATTTTATCGTCATTTCTAATTTGAACAGTGGAAAGGAGTGGATGAATGATGATTAATCAAAAAGGATATATCGTTGTATGGCTGCTTGTGGAGAAAGATTCCACCTAAATGACTAGTAGGGGGAGTAATGATGTGTTTGCTGCGGATTATCATTTGGAAATTATTTTAAAAAAAGAGCGGAAAGAAGGATTAATTCTCCTTCTTTCCGCTCTTTTTTTTCTCTTTTTCGGCTCTATAAAATTCGTGAAACATTTTCATCAGCGCTCGCTTTTCAATTCGCGAAACATAACTTCTTGAAATATTTAATTCTTTTGCAATTTCTCGCTGGGTTTTTTCATCCTGCAGATCCAAACCGAAGCGGCCAACAATTACTTCCTTTTCTCGATCATCGAGGATATCGATGTATTCTTTTATTTTTTCTAATTCCATATTTAGTTGAATCATATCAATTACATCGTCTGATTCTGATTTTAATACATCAATCAAACTGATTTCATTTCCTTCTTTATCCTGGCCAATTGGATCATGCAGCGACACATCTTTTTTTGTTTTTTTGAGCGCTCGCAGGTGCATCAATATTTCATTTTCAATACAGCGCGCGGCATAAGTAGCTAATTTTGTGCCTTTTCCTTGAGAATAACTTTCGATTGCTTTAATTAAACCGATTGTCCCAATTGAAATTAAATCTTCCGCATCCTCTCCCGTATTTTCAAACTTTTTAACAATATGCGCAACGAGTCGGAGATTGTGTTCAATAAGAAGATTTCGCGCTTCTTGATCTCCTTGTTCCATTAAAGATAAATATCTCTTTTCTTCAGCAGCAGACAAGGGTTGAGGAAACGCATTGTTTTTTACGTAGGAAACAAGGAAAACCAATTCTTTAAAGAAATAGCCTAGTGCGGTAAATAATGCAGACATCTCTTCACCTCCATAAGGGGATATCAACTTGTGAGAGACTAACATTACACTATATGTAAAAAGAAGGATGTCTTTGCCTGTACGTTTAAAATTCCCCCCGGGGACAAGAGAGTTTGAAAAAGTCCACAGATTTTTCTTTAGAGATAGTTACCAGCCTATACAGGGAAAAAGTATGTACATACGCTAGTAGTAGTTCATAGTGTAAGGAGGGAGAGTATGTACGGTTACGGAAGCTGCTGTTATCCTAATTATCCAGCTTACCCATGTGGAGGAGGCTTCGGCTGGGGACTTGGATTGTTGATTGTTCTATTTGTCCTGTTATTAATTTTCGGAAGCTTCTATTGGTTTTTTAGCTGCTGGTATTAAAAAAAACTCATGCGTGTGCATGAGTTTTTTTAGGTGACATATCCTACCGAATAGAACCATTCATTTTTAAGAATTCTTAAGGAATTTTCGCTTTGTTTCTTAAAGAAGATGATTTATTCTATAATTAGGAAAAGTAGCAAGACGATAATATTCTTCTGCAAAAGTAAATGGAGCTCTATACTTTTTTTAGCTTGAAAGTACTAATCATCAAGCAAGCGAGTACGATAATCAAAAACATATAAAAGTGTGAAGGTAAATAAGGGACGCCCAGGTAGCTAAGAGTTAATAAACAACCTGCTGCGGTAATAGGGAGCCCTGTAAAATACCCAGTATTTTCTGTGATGTTAAAGCGGGCAAGACGAAGCGCTCCGCAAGCAATGTAACAGATGGTAACAATTGAACCTGCAGCACCAAAGTGAGACAAAATACTTTGATAAAGTAGTAGAGCTGGAGCGATGCCAAATGATATAATATCGCACATGGAGTCCAGTTGTTTTCCAAGTTCAGATTCAATTTGCAGCTTTCTGGCTACCATGCCGTCGAATCGGTCTGCTAACGCTGCTAAAAAAATTAGTAATAAACTTAAGTTCAATTCATTTTTCATGACAAATAAAATAGCAAAGCTTCCTAAACTTAAATTAACAATCGTTAAGGAGTTTGCCGCTTGGGATCTCAGCTTTTTAATTGTATGATCTAGATAGTCTAATAAAAACAATTTCCTCACTCCTTTAAAGGATGGAATGAACTAAAGGTAAAAATAATGGTAATTTCATTGTAGACGCAAACCTTAGTCTAGTAAAGAACTATTCAGTATGTGGAGGTAAAATTATTGTTGCAGCACCTGTATCGAACGTTTATTGAGCTTACGAATCACAAAGGATCATCGAAGCTCATTCGAAAATTCACTTTCTCTAAATGGAGTCGGTTTGTTATACCATCCTATACAAAAGTTTTTAAAGTAAATAAAGAAGAAATGGACAAGCCTCTGCATCATTATCAAAACTTACACGAGCTATTTATTCGCCGTTTAGATCCTTCTGCCCGTCCGGTCGATCAGCAGAAAGACAGCGTTGTCAGTCCTGTAGATGCAAAGATAGAAGCATATGGAGTCATTACGCCTCAAAAAGAAATGATTGTAAAAAACAAACCTTATTCTATACAGGAAATGGTTTCAAATGATCTCATTCTTGAAAAATATATAGAAGGACAGTTTATTATCCTCTATCTTAGTCCCAAAGACTATCATCGCATTCACAGTCCGCTTAAAGCCCAAATAGGGAATACGTGGACCGTTGGACAAAAGTCTTATCCAGTAAATTCATTAGGAATCAAGTACGGGAAAGAACCGCTGGTGAAAAATTTCCGGAAGCTCACGGAGTTAACATTTGAAAATGGTCACATGCTGATGGTAAAAGTAGGAGCCATGTTTATCAACAGCATTGAAGCGGTTTCTAAAAAAGAAGTAGTCGAAAAAGGGGAAGAAATGGCTTACTTCACGTTTGGTTCGACTGTCATTTTATTATTTGAGAAGAACTCAATCACTTTTGATTCTAACGTTCACTCAGGTTCTTATGTAAAGTATGGAGAACCAATTGCTCATTTGAAAAAATAGAGCCTATATAATAAAAGAGTAGATAGATGATAAATGAAGATGCAGCTTTCTTTTATTAAGAAGGCTCTTTTATTCGTTAAGAAGGAATTTGTATGCTAATCTTTAATGATCTTCTTTCAATTTCCTCTTCAATTAATTTTATAAAATCAGGGCTTAATTGCAGTTCGGTTGCTTTGCTGTATGATTCAATAAGCAGCTCATCTGATAATTTTCTCATAAGATTGCCGCCACCTCCTACTAAAATAAATATCCTAAAAAGTTATATTTAAATGCTAATAAATTCCTTATTTATAATCTAACATGAATCAAATAAAGGAACAATCGTTCTGTTATCCACAGCTTTCGGTGGATAAAATGTGGGTATGTTGTTTATAATTACCATTAATTGCTGAACTATAACAGAGGATAATGTGTATAAACTTATCCACATAGTTGGGCTTATCATTTTTTGTCGAAAACTTTTAACAGAATTTGTTTACCACTTACCCTATTTGATAAGTAATAAACGTTTTCTGCACTATTTTTTATTTTAAGTTTGCAAAGAGTGAATATATCGTAAGCCCACGAACAAATGGAGGTTTACTACCTTTTGTCAATAACTTTCTGTATAAAGTTAAAGCATTCACAAGGCATATCCTTTATACTAAGAAAAGACCTGTTTTTGAAGAGAATAAAATTTTAGGTTGGAAAATAACAAGAAGTCGTTATAATGATAGACGGCGTTAATTTTAGTATGTAACTATATATTCGAGGTGCATGATACGTGTTGAAACTTTTTTTACCAAATGAACATGTGAAAAACGTGTTTCAAATTAAGCCAGACGATTTGAAAGAGCGCGGCATAAAAGGAATTATTACCGACTTAGATAACACGTTGGTGGAATGGGATCGCCCTGATGCCACTCCGGAATTAATTGAGTGGTTTCAGTTAATGAAAGATAGTGGAATTAAAATCACGATTGTATCGAATAATGTGGAGAAACGAGTCAAGCTGTTTTCAGATCCAGTTGGACTTCCATTTGTATATAAAGCACGCAAACCGATGCGTAAAGCATTTAGAAGAGCTCTTCGTGATATGGAGCTGCAAAAAGATGAGGTTGTGGTCATTGGCGACCAGCTTTTAACGGATGTATTAGGAGGAAATCGCCTAGGCGTATATACGGTTTTGGTTGTACCAGTTGCGCAAACAGATGGATTTGTAACGAAATTTAACCGTAAAATGGAACGAAGAATTCTAGGTTGGATGAAACGAAAAGGTATGATTAACTGGGAGGATTAAAACGTGAGTGAAGAAAAAATACAGTGCGTAGGATGCGGAGTGGAGATTCAAACAGAACGACCGAATGAACTTGGCTACGCTCCAAAATCAGCATTAGAAAAAGAAGCTATTATTTGCCAGCGATGCTTTCGCTTGAAGCATTATAATGAAGTACAAGATGTTTCCTTAACCGACGATGATTTTTTAAAAATCTTAAATGGAATTGGTCAAACGGACGGTTTGGTTGTAAAAGTTGTAGATATATTTGACTTTAACGGCAGCTGGTTACCTGGTTTGCATCGATTTGTTGGCAATAACAAGGTTCTTTTAGTGGGAAATAAAGCAGATTTACTGCCAAAGTCTATAAAGAAAAATAAACTAATTCATTGGATGAAGCGAGAAGCGAAAGAGCTTGGGCTAAAATCAGTGGATGTGTTCCTCATGAGCGCGCAAAAAGGACAAGGAATTCGAGAAATTGCCGAAGCTATTGAACATTATCGCGAAGGTAAAGATGTATATGTTGTTGGATGTACAAACGTTGGTAAATCGACATTTATTAATGCCATTATTAAAGAAGTAACGGGAGAAAAAGATATTATTACTACATCTCAATATCCGGGAACAACGCTGGATATGATTGATATTCCGCTTGATAACGGCGCGTCTTTATATGATACGCCTGGCATTATTAATCACCATCAAATGGCTCACTATGTAGATAAACGAGACTTAAAGTTAATTTCTCCTAAAAAAGAAATAAAGCCGAAGGTTTATCAGCTAAACGAAGGGCAAACGTTATACTTTGGAGGACTAGCGCGCTTAGATTATGTACAGGGAGGCCGCAAGTCATTAACATGTTACGTATCGAATGATTTGCATATCCATCGTACAAAGCTTGAAAAAGCAGATGAGTTGTATGAAAAGCAAGCAGGTGAACTGCTTCAGCCGCCGCGCCCAGAGCAAATGAGTGAGTTTCCTGAACTTGTTGCACATGAATTTACAATAAAAAATGAAAAAACGGATATTGTTTTTTCAGGGCTTGGCTGGGTGACGGTTAATGAGTCAGGTTCAAAAGTTGTGGCGCATGCACCAAAAGGAGTCGGCGTATTTGTGCGCGATTCTTTAATTTAAACAAAAAGGGGAAAAAATCTTGAGTACATTATATGGGCTAGTTGGTTATCCGCTTGGGCATTCACTATCGCCATTGATGCAAAATGATGCCTTTAAACGTCTGAACATGGATGCGCACTATGAGGCTTTTCCGATTGAACCTGTTCATTTTGAGTCAGCTATTGGAGAGCTAAAAGATAAAAATATTCAAGGATTTAATGTCACGATTCCGTATAAAGTTGATATTATGAATCATTTGGATGAAGTCGATCCATTAGCAAAGGCAATTGGCGCTGTAAATACAGTTGTTAATCAAGATGGTCGTTATATTGGATACAATACCGACGGAGAGGGATATGTGACTTCTTTACTCAAAGCAGTAGAAGGCGGCTTATCCCAAAAAAGAATTTTAATTATTGGAGCTGGAGGAGCTGCAAAAGCTATTTTTTATACAATTGCAGCTCAGCACGCTCCCGATGTAATTGCGATATGCAATCGTACCGTCGAAAAAGCAGCTTTACTAGCTAACGAGCTGCCTTTTTCGACGAAAACGGCGGCGATGTCTATTTCTGATGCGGAAAAACAACTAGATACATTCGATATTATTATTAATACCACTTCGGTGGGGATGTATCCTAACGTTGATGAGCTGCCTTTAGCACTTACTTTATTGCAAAAAGCAGCGGTAGTCAGCGATATTATTTACAACCCTTTAAAAACAAAGCTTTTGGAAGAGGCTGAAGCAAAAGGGGCAGGCACTCATAACGGTGTCGGTATGTTTGTACTGCAAGGTGCACTTGCATTTGAAAAGTGGACGAACGTCCGTCCTGACGAAGAGGCAATGGAACACATTGTTCTTTCAACACTAACTAAGAGATAAGATACAACGGAGGTTTTTATGTTAACAGGTAAACAAAAACGTTTTTTACGTTCAAAAGCACATCATTTAAATCCAATTTTCCAAGTAGGAAAAGGTGGAGTCAATGAAAATATGATTGGTCAAATTGCTGATGCATTAGAAGCAAGAGAATTATTAAAAGTAAGCATTCTGCAAAACTGTGATGAAGATCGTGACACGGTTGCTGCTCGATTAACAAAAGGAACAAAAGCAGAGCTTGTACAAGTGATTGGAAATACAATTGTGTTATATAAAGAATCACGCGAAAATAAGCAGTTAATGCTTCCAAAAGTGAAATGAAATAGAGCGGGGAAACCCGCTCTATTTAAAAATGAAGTAAATTAAAGGAGTCGGGGATTGTTGAAGAGTATTGGAATTTTAGGTGGAACATTCAATCCGCCTCATTTGGGGCATTTAATGATGGCAAATGAGGTTTTGCATGCCTTGAAATTAGATGAGATATGGTTCATGCCGTCGTATATTCCACCTCATAAAACAATCAAAGAGCCTATTGAGCCATACCATCGTTTACAAATGCTAAAGCTAGCTGTTGAAGAACATGATCAATTTACCCTGCAGCCGATTGAATTTGAGCGCAAAGAGCCTTCATATACATATGATACGATGAGAATACTAACAGAGAAATATCCAGCGTATCAGTTTCATTTCATCATTGGTGCTGATATGGTAGAATATTTGCCGAAGTGGTATGAAATTGATGAATTAGTCAATTTGGTTACATTTGTAGGTGTAAAGCGTCCGGGGTATACCATTACGTCCCCTTACCCGATAAAAGAAGTAGAAGTTCCGCAGTTTGATGTCTCCTCTTCCTTTATTCGCGAACGAGTAGTAAAGAAAGAAACCATTCGTTATTTTATACCTGCTGGTGTTAAACAATATATCGAGGAGAATCAATTATATGAATCGAACTGAGGCATTAGAAATCGTAAAGAAACAGTTAACAGAACGTCGTTATATTCATACTGTCGGGGTAATGGAAACAGCAATTGAATTAGCTAAACGTTTTGAAGCAGACGAAAAAAAAGCAGAGCTGGCTGCTATTTTTCATGACTATGCCAAGTTTCGTCCAAAGGAAGAGATGAAGCAAATTATTATTGATCAAAACATGAATCCTACTTTATTGGAATACAATACCGAATTATGGCATGCTCCAGTAGGCGCGTTTTTAGTGAGAAATGAAGTAGGGATTACGGATAAGGAAGTATTGAATGCAATTGCTTACCATACATCCGGAAGACCTGGCATGACGTTACTTGAAAAAATTGTGTACGTTGCTGATTACATTGAACCTGGAAGGAGATTTCCAGGTGTTGATGAAGTGCGGGAGTTAGCTAAAACCGACTTAAATGCAGCACTTATTCAATCATTAAAGAATACCATTTCTTTTTTAATGACCAAACATCAGGCCGTTTATCCCGATACGATGATGACATATAATGATTTAATCTTAGGAGGTCAAACACATGACTGAACGTGAATTGCTATCTCTTGTTGTAGAAGCAGCCGATGATAAAAAAGCAATCGATATCGTAGCGTTAAATATGGAAGGAATCTCACTTGTGGCAGATTATTTTGTTATTTGTCACGGTAACTCAGATAAACAAGTGCAGGCAATCGCTCGTGAAATTAAAGAAAAAGCACACGAACAAGGCATTTCTGTGAAGCGTTTAGAAGGATTTGAGCAGGCTAAGTGGGTGCTTGTTGATCTTGGAGATGTTGTGGTTCACATTTTCCATAAAGATGAGCGCGGATATTATAACTTAGAACGCTTATGGGGAGATGCACCATTTGTAAGTTCAGAAGAGCTACAGCTATGAGCAGGTACGGAGAATTTGCCTACGTATATGATCAGCTAATGGCAGACGTTCCGTATGACGATTGGGCTGAATTTTTTAATCAGCAGGTGGCAAAAGCAAAAACAAAGCCTGACAGTATATTAGACCTTGCCTGCGGCACAGGAGAACTCTCTGTTCGATTTGCAAAAGAAGGTTTCTCCGTAGTAGGTGTTGATTTGTCTGATAACATGCTTATGGTAGCTCAAGAAAAGGCAGCAGAAGCAGGGGTAACGCTATCTCTTTTTCAGCAAAACATGGCGGAACTTGAGTTATTGAAAGAGTTTGACTGTGTAGTGATTTTTTGTGATTCTTTGAACTATTTGCAAAGTGATAAAGAAGTTCAAGAGACCATTCAACGTGTATATAAACACTTAAAACCAGGTGGGCTCTTTATATTTGATGTTCATTCAGTGCACAAGATGAAGGACGTATTTGGAAATCAATCTTTTTCTTACGTAGATGAAGACGTGTCATATATTTGGAATTGCGCCTATAATGATGCAGATCTCCGCGTAGAGCATGACATTACGTTTTTTGCTTATGATGAAGAAATCGATGCATATCATCGCTTTGATGAAGTGCATGCTCAGCGCACTTGGTCGATTGACCATTATCACTCATGGCTGAGCGAAGCTGGTTTTATAAATATAGAAATAAGTGCAGATTTCAAAATGAGTAAGCCTACTTCAAACAGTGAGCGCATCTTTTTCTCTGCGCAAAAAAAAGAAGCCGAGTAGAGGCTTCTTTTTTTGTTTCAAAGCAGGATTTCTACAGAAATTATGGAATAAGACTATCAAACTGATTGTGAACAAGCTCAATGTCTTCGTCAAATTTTTCATGTGTTTTTTGAAATACGTGAACAAACATCTCTCCGAGTTCAGCTTCTAAAACTTTAATACCTTCTCCAGTTACCCCACCTTTTACGCATACTTTATCCTGTAAGGTAGGAAGCGTAAATATTTCTTTTTCCAACAGTTTTCCCATTCCAATAATCATATCACTGGCCATGACCGTAGCTTCTTCTTCAGAAATATTTGTTTCTTGAACTGCTGCATCAATAAAGCGCTGAAGCAAAAAGCTGAAGAATGCAGGACCGCAGCTTACGATATCGGATGATACGCGCGTAATCGTTTGATCAATGGCCACAGGCTTTGACATAGATGAAAATAGTTCATGTAAATAATTTTGGTAAAAAGGCGTACATCTTTCTCCAAACGTGAAAAGAGAAACACCTGCTAATGCCCGATTCGTAATGCTAGGGATAATTCTAGCTGCTTGACTCGGAATGAGGCGTTCGATTTGTTCTACGCTAATTGGACTGGTAATGGATACAATGCAGTGATCTTTCGTCAGCAGTGGTTCTAATTTTATTAAAAGGGGGTGAATATCCAATGGCTTAACACAAATAAAAATGACTTTGGATGCGTGAACAACTTCTTCAGCTGTATCAGCAACATGAATTTTTTTATGCTGCTGTTGAATCTCTTTGGCCCTTTTTTTTGTACGATTCATAATAGTAATTTTAGAAGGACGTACGGCTTTTGATTCAATAAACGCATCAATTAATATTTTCCCCATGTTTCCTGTTCCGATAAACCCTATGTTCACTGATTCATTCCCTCCTTCAAAAGCCTTTTCTTCTAAACACTATGAAGACGTAATGGAATTTATGACGTTACTTCAAAATTCAAAGGAGTGTACAATTTGACTTTTTCAAAAAAACAATGGCTAATTGGGTGTATTTGCTTAGCAGTTGGGTTGGCTTTTTATATCTATCGCACAGGCGGAGAGAAACCGGAAAGTTCTCTTCAAACCTCAGATATAATAAAGGCAGAATCTTCTGCTACAAAAAAAGAAGGAGAGTCGTCTGAGCAAGTAATTTCAAGCCAAGATTCCCCGTTTGTGATGGTGGATATTAAAGGAGCTGTTCAGAAGCCTGGTGTATACCAGCTTCCGAAAGATGCAAGGGTAAAAGATGCTCTAGCACAAGCCGGAGGCGCTACGAAAGAAGCGGACTTAAGACAGCTCAATTTAGCTAGCAAGCTACAAGATGCAATGGCTGTTTATATTCCAGCTGCTGGAGAAGAAATCCCCCCTTCATCTCCAGTTTCTTCAATCTCTTCCTCAGGAACTTCAAATGATCAGCCCCTTGTTAATATCAATACAGCGAACACTGATGAACTGCAAACGTTAAATGGCATTGGACCTTCAAAAGCGAGTGCCATCGTTTCATATCGAGAGGAAAATGGCTTGTTTCAAACAGTAGAGGATTTGGGGCAAGTATCAGGTATTGGCGAGAAGTCGCTAGAAAAAATCAAAGCTCAAATTACGGTACAGTAGAGACTTATTGACGAAAAAGGAAAAAAAACGCTACACTATGAAAGAAACAAGTATAATTATAATTATTCAGTTTTAAATAAAAAGGTAGGGAATGAGATGAACCGGATTTCATGGGATCAATATTTTATGGCACAAAGCCATTTGCTAGCTTTAAGAAGCACTTGTGAACGTCTGGCTGTTGGGGCTACAGTGGTGCGTGATAAACGTATTATAGCTGGAGGATACAACGGCTCGATCAGCGGAGGCGTGCATTGTGCTGATGAAGGCTGTTATGTGATTGATGGACACTGTGTAAGAACTGTCCATGCAGAAGTGAATGCACTCTTGCAGTGTGCTAAGTTTGGTGTGAAAACAGAAGATGCGGAAGTATACGTCACGCATTTTCCTTGTTTAAACTGCTGTAAAGCCCTTATTCAAGCGGGAATTAAAACAGTATATTACGCTAATGATTACAAAAATCATCCGTATGCTGTGGAGCTATTTCAACAGGCGGGAGTGAAAACAGCAAAAGTTGAACTTGATGAAGCAATCATTGACTTAAAAAGTAAAGAGAAGCTTCAATTTGTGACGGATGTTCTCGCTCGTTTAGAAAAAAGCGGAGCTGACGAAGCAGAAGTGATGAATTTACAGCGTGAAGCTCTCGCATTGTTTACGGCAAATTAAAGGTAAAAGAGGTTTTTTACTTGGTAACAGTAAGAAGCCTCTTTCTTTTAAGAAGAAAGGAGCTAAAAGTGAAAGGATATTATATTTACTGTGCTCTTAGCATGATGCTAGCTTTATATGTATATGATAATCATTCCGCTGTAAGCCTGTTTTTGCTAATCGTGCTTTTCATTTTTCAATGGCTACAATGTCCGAGGAAAGTGGTTATTGCTTCTGCACTGTTGAGCGTTTCGTGCGTCTACTTATTAGCTGAGACAAATAAGCATAACAAAACGGTTCTTTTAGCTGAATCTTCTACTTTTACAGGCGAAATTTCATCTGTTCCGCATAGTGACGGCGACAAGCTTACTTTTAAGTTTACGGTTCAAAATGAAGAGGTCATGGCTTTTTATAAACTAAAAATGCTGGAAGAGAAACAGCAGCTCGAAAAGCTAACGATTCATCAAGTTTGTCAACTAGCGGGGCAATTAACTTCTCCTTCACCTGCTCGCAATCTTCATGCATTTAATTATCAGCAATATTTGTACCATCAGTCTATTCATTGGCAGCTTAACGTCAAGAGACTTGATTTGGTAAAATGCCAGCTTCCCACTTTAACTCCACTTACGTACCTTACCTTTATTCGTCAAAAAGGAATTAATTATATTCAACAAAATATGTCGGAACCAGGCGCTGGGTTTATGCAGGCACTAATTTACGGTGAGCGCACTGGAATCGAAGAAGAGAGTATCAAGCGCTATCAGCAATTTGGTTTAATACATTTGCTTGCCATATCAGGTCTTCATGTTGGACTGCTGACAGCGATGTGTTTTTATTTGCTCATTCGGATTGGAATAACGCGCGAGCGAGCCATTACGCTTTTACTTTTGCTTCTTCCTGTATACATGGTTTTGGCCGGTGGCAGCGCTTCAGTTGTCCGAGCTGTTTTTATGAGTATGCTGATGCTTATATCGATAAAAATACAAAGGAAAATTCTTTTGGCTGATAGCATCAGCCTTGCTTTTATAAGCATGCTGCTTTTTAAGCCGTACTATTTATTTGATGTAGGATTTCAGCTTTCTTTTGCCGTTAGTTTTGCCTTGATTTTATCGAGTCAGACAATTTTACCTCGTTTTCATTCTTCTTTCAGCCAGCTCATGGCTGTTTCAGCGATTGCACAAGTCAGTTCACTTCCTTTATTGTTGTACTATTTTTATGGAGTATCTCTCCTCAGTTTGCCATTAAATATGGTTTTTGTACCGTTGTTTTCTCTTGTTGTATTACCTCTTTGTTTGCTCATTCTTTTTGTTCGTATCATTTTGCCGGGAGTGAGTGAATTGCTGGAGCAAATTCTTCATGTTCTTTTACTTGTTTGTGAAAAATTACTTGGCTTTTTTGAGTGGATTCCCGCTGATTTTGTAACGGGAAAACCCCACATTTTGCTGTTTTTGGGCATGTACTTATGCATTTATGCTTTATTTGTGGCGGTCGAAGAAGGAGAGTTTTTCGTTCGCTATATGTTTCTTCTCGCAGCATTGTTAGCCGCACAATGTATGTATCCTTATTTGAATCCAAAAGGAACGGTCACAATGGTCGATGTAGGACAAGGAGATTGCTTTATCATTGAGCTTCCTTATCGAAAAGGTGTGTATATGATCGATACCGGAGGAACCGTTTCATTTCCAAAAGAACCATGGCAAAAACGTCGTTCTTCTTTTGACGTGGGAGAAGACGTACTTGTTCCCTTTTTGCATTCAAAAGGAATGACAAAGGTAGATAAAATGATTATTACACACGGCGATTATGATCACGCAGGGGCAGCACAGCATTTATTTTCACAAGTGGCTGTCGGAGAGCTGGTGCTTGGGAAAAAAGCTGAATTAAATGACGTAGAGACTGGCTTGGTGATCGCTGCTCAAAAACAAAGCGTGCCTGTTCAAATTGTTCAACAAGGAGATAGCTGGCAAGAAGGAGGTGTCTTATTTCAGGTTATTTCTCCGACAGGTTTCGAAGAAACGAGCAACAACGGCTCAATTGTAATAGACGCTAAGTTAGGAAATTTAAGATGGCTATTCACCGGAGATTTAGAAAAAGAAGGAGAACAAAGAATATTAAAAGACTTTCCCAACCTTAAAGCAGATGTATTAAAAGTTGGACATCATGGCAGTAAAACCTCAACTTCAGAAGAGTTTGTTCAACATTTAAATCCTAAAGTAGCGCTTGTTTCAGCAGGGCAAAAAAATCGTTATGGTCATCCTCATCAAGAAATATTAGAGCTTCTGAAAAGCTACGGGGTTTATATTTATCGAACGGATGAAGATGGTGGGGTAATGTATGAATTTACAAAAAAGTCAGGAACGTTTTCACAGCAACTTCCATAGTCTATAGTAAGAAAAACGAACTGAAAAAGACTGCTAAGAAGCAGCCTTGAAGCAATTTTACGAACCCAAGTAGTGAATCACAGTTGCAATAACAAATAAGGCAGTGAAAAAGCCAAATGAAACACCAAATCCTACGGCAGAATCGACAGCGTCGTTGCGTTTACTTTGGACACTTTCTTCAAATTGGTTCATTAACACCCCTCCTGTTTACAGTATAATCTAACTTTTTTTAAAAATCTAGACAATTTAAAAGCGTTTTCATAAACTGACAACAGTTAACAACTATACTTTATGAGCATGAGGAGAAAATAGAGATAAGGGTTTAATCATTAACAAATAAGTAACCTAGGGCTTATATTGTTGATGTTTATCATAAACTGAGGAATTGTCGTTTTAAGACAATTCCTTTTGTATTGTTGCCAAAAACTCATAACACCTTTACGATAGAAATTGTATTTTGTTTATCAATAACTATACATAATCAATATAGATGAATAAAAAAAAGAGGAGCGTATATACGTTGGCAGTTGATAGCTTAAAAAGTATTACTAAAAATAATATAGCCCCCGTTTATTTAATACACGGGGTTAATGCATTTATGAGTAAAAAGATTAGAGATAAAATCGTCGACTATACGTTGAATGAAGAAGATAAAGAATTTAACTTGTCACTATACGATTTAGAAGAGACATCGATTGATCAAGTGCTAGAAGATGCTGAAACGCTTCCTTTTTTAGGAGACAAGCGTGTAGTGGTCGCGAAAAATGCAGCATTTTTAACGGCTGAAAAATCAAAAGATAAAGTCGAGCATGATCTGGCAAAACTTCAGCAATATGTCGAACAGCCCCCGTCTTTTTCAACGTTAATTCTTCTAGCTCCTTATGAAAAGCTGGATGAAAGAAAAAAAATAACAAAATTATTAAAAAAACAAGCAGCTTACATCGAAGCGAACGAATTTGGTGAAAAAGAAATGAAGCAGTGGATTCATAATTTACTTTCAAAAGATGGAGTGAATATGGATGAAGAAGCTGTAACGCTGCTTATTCAGCTTGTGGGTCTTAATGTAACGCTTGTGACAAATGAAATTGAAAAAATGATATTATACGTTGGACAAGGCGGAGTCATTACAAAAGAAGTTGTGCTTAAGCTTGTGGCGAAAACGCTTGAACAAAATGTATTTACGCTTATTGACGCTGTTATTCAGCGAAAGGTTTCTACTGCTTTAAATATGTATCAGGATTTACTGCGTAATAACGAAGAGCCTATTAAAATTTTATCTTTGTTAGCGACGCAGTTTCGGTTGATTTATCATGCGAAGCAGCTGTCTAGCCAAGGGTACGGTCAGCAGCAAATTGCTCAAACGATTAAGGTTCATCCGTTTCGTGTGAAAATCGCTTTGCAGCAGAGCAGAAGTTTTGAGGAACAGCAGCTTAAAGGAATTTTAAAGGATTTAGCAGAGGCAGATTATGAAATGAAGACGGGAAAAATGGATAAGGCGCTTATTTTACAGCTGTTTTTATTAAAAAGAGCGCAATAAAAAAACGATCCTAATGGGATCGTTTTTGTCTCAATTATGCAGATAAACCGTTAAGTTTTACTGCTAAGCGAGATTTTTGACGAGCTGCAGCGTTTTTGTGGATAAGACCAGATTGTGCGGCTTTGTCTAATTTTTTAGAAGCAACAGCAAATGCTGCTTTTGCGTTATCTACATCGTTGTTTTCAACTAAAGCTTCAAAGTTTTTGATTGCAGTACGCATAGCTGATTTAGCTTGAATGTTATGAGCACGGCGAGCTTCAGTAGTTTTTACACGTTTGATAGCTGATTTAATGTTTGGCATCCGTTTCACCTCCCGAAATGATAACAATCGAGATTATATAGAACTCGACATTCTTCACAATAAGAACAAAAGATATTTTATCAAACACAAGGACAGAATGCAATAGCCTTGACAAGGAATTTTATATGACAGACCTCTCTTTAAAAGCTTGTAGCTGATATTGCGCTCTTCCTTCTACTTTTCATTTCTTAAATGCATGAATCTGCCAGTCCTCGGTGACAATAATTTCAACAAAGATTGTCTAGGAGGTTAAGAAATGGAAAAAGAACTTGATTTAAGTCAATATAGCGTGCGCACGGATTTAGCTGTCGAAGCAAAAGACATAGCGTTAGAAAATCAGCCTAAACCGAATAACCAGTCAGAAATCAAAGGCGTAATTGTAAAAGAAAAAGAAGAACAAGGTGTCAAAATTTCAATGGTAGAAATTACGGAAGAGGGCGCAGAAGCAATCGGTAAGAAAAAAGGCCGATATGTAACCCTTGAATCGGTAGGCATTCGCGAGCAGGATACTGAAAAGCAAGAGGCCATGGAAGAAGTATTTGCTAAAGAGCTGAATTTTTTTATTAAAAGCCTCAACATTCCAGATGATGCTAGCTGTCTTGTAGTGGGCCTTGGAAATTTAAGTGTTACACCAGATGCGCTTGGACCAAAGGCAGTAGATAATTTGTTGATTACAAGACATTTGTTTGAGTTACAGCCTGAAAGCGTGCAAGATGGCTTTAGACCCGTTAGCGCCATTGTTCCGGGAGTAATGGGAATGACGGGTATTGAGACAAGTGATATTATCTTTGGCGTTGTAAAGAAAGTGAATCCAGACTTTATTATTGCAATCGATGCGCTGGCCGCTCGTTCGATTGAACGGGTAAATGCTACCATTCAAATTTCAGATTCAGGTATTCATCCGGGGTCTGGGGTTGGAAACAAGCGCAAAGAAATCAGTTATGAAACACTTGGCATTCCAGTTATTGCAATAGGTATTCCAACGGTGGTGGATGCTGTGTCCATTACAAGCGATACAATTGACTTTATCTTAAAACATTTCGGCCGAGAAATGAAAGAGCAGGGAAAGCCGTCTAAGTCGCTGCTTCCGTCTGGTATGACGTTTGGAGAAAAAAAGAAGCTCACGGAGGATGATTTACCCAATGAAGAGCAGCGTCAAACGTATCTCGGTATGATTGGCACCCTTCCCGATGAAGAAAAAAGACGTCTTATTCATGAAGTGCTTGCACCTTTAGGCCATAATTTGATGGTTACGCCAAAAGAAGTGGATATGTTTATTGAAGATATGGCGAATGTAGTTGCAGGAGGACTTAACGCTGCTTTGCATCATGAAGTGGACCAAGATAATTTTGGGGCATATACTCATTAATACGCTTTTAGATGAATGAGTTCTTCAGAATATAGTCATAATGGTTAGTACTACAGAAGATAAAGAAGTAAGGGGCCTAATAATATGATTAAATTTACTTTAAAATCAGTAGTGCTAACCATTTTTTTACTGTGCGTCGTATTTTTAGGAATGCAGACGGCTCAGCAAGGGTTGATTAAAATGAAGGGATATAATGATCCTTCGATTGAACATGTTATTAATGTGTCTAAAACGTCAGATGGTCAGGTGGAAGCTGCTGTTTTAGGTTCAAAAAAAGTCGTGAACATTGATGAAAAACAGCAGTTTTTAGAAAAACGAAAGGCTTTTAACTTTTTCTCCTCGCTAGGTCAAAGTCTAGCGGAAGGCGTGAAAAGTACAATAGGAAAAGCTTTTAAGGCTATCCATCATCTTCTTAATTAAAAGCAGAATCTCTTTCTGCTTTTTTGTATGGAAAAATCCCCAATGGAATGCTTATTGAATGTTGACGAATGTGTTGTTATAATTTAGTTTAGTGTATTTTGCCGATTTTCAGTAGGAGTGAAAAAAATATGGATAGAGAAGCAAGATTGAAACGACAATCGAAAATCAGAAACTTTTCGATTATTGCTCATATAGACCACGGTAAGTCAACATTAGCAGACCGTATTTTAGAAAAAACAAATGCGTTAACACAGCGAGAAATGAAAGCTCAGCTTTTAGATTCAATGGATTTAGAACGTGAACGTGGAATTACCATTAAATTAAATGCTGTGCAGCTTCAATACAAAGCAAAAGATGGAGAAGAGTATACTTTTCATCTAATTGACACACCGGGACACGTCGATTTTACATATGAAGTGTCGCGAAGTTTAGCCGCGTGTGAAGGTGCTATTCTAGTAGTAGATGCAGCTCAAGGTATTGAAGCTCAAACACTAGCAAACGTATATTTAGCGCTTGATAACAACCTTGAAATTTTACCTGTCATTAATAAGATTGACCTGCCGAGCGCAGAGCCAGAGCGAGTGCGCCAAGAGGTTGAAGACGTAATTGGATTAGATGCGTCGGAAGCTGTATTAGCTTCAGCTAAAGCAGGAATTGGAATCGAAGAAATTTTAGAACAAATTGTTGAAAAAGTGCCTGCTCCTGAAGGGGATCCAGATGCACCGCTTCAAGCACTAATCTTTGATTCATTTTATGATGCATACCGAGGTGTAGTCGCATCTATTCGTATCGTACAGGGACGAGTAAAAGTAGGCGACAAAATTAAAATGATGGCAACAGGAAAAGAGTTTGAGGTAACGGAGCTAGGTGTGTTAACGCCAAAAGCCGTTGCTAAAGATGAACTTTCTGTTGGCGACGTAGGGTTTTTAACAGCAGCTATTAAAAACGTTGGAGATACGCGAGTAGGGGACACGATTACTCTTGCTAAGAACGGAGCAAGTGAACCTCTTCCTGGTTATCGTCGTCTGAATCCAATGGTATACTGCGGACTGTATCCGATTGATACAGCGAAGTATAACGATCTTCGTGAAGCACTAGAGAAGCTAGAGCTAAATGACTCTGCACTTCAGTTTGAACCAGAGACGTCTCAGGCCTTAGGGTTTGGTTTCCGATGTGGATTCTTAGGACTGCTTCACATGGAAATTATCCAAGAGCGTATTGAGCGCGAATTTAAAATTGATTTAATTACAACAGCTCCAAGCGTTATTTATGACGTGTATTTAACAGACGAGACTCATCTGTCTGTAGATAACCCGTCTAATATGCCGGACCCACAAAAGATTGAACGCGTGGAAGAACCATATGTGAAGGCAACGATGATGGTACCAAACGATTATGTAGGTGCTGTGATGGAGCTTTGTCAGAAGAAGCGAGGCAACTTTATTGATATGCAGTACTTGGATGCTAATCGCGTTAGTATTGTATACGAAATTCCGCTGGCTGAAATTGTATATGATTTCTTTGATCAATTAAAATCAAATACAAAAGGCTACGCGTCGTTTGACTACGAGCTTATCGGATATCAGCCTTCGAAGCTTGTGAAGATGGATATTCTCTTAAACGGTGAAACGGTCGATGCGCTGTCCTTTATCGTTCACAGAGATTCAGCTTACGATCGTGGTAAAGTCATTGTAGAAAAGCTTAAAGAGCTTATTCCACGTCAACAGTTCGAAGTGCCGATTCAAGCGGCAATCGGTCAAAAAATTGTGGCGCGTTCAACCATTAAAGCCATTCGCAAAAACGTTTTAGCAAAATGTTACGGAGGAGATATCTCTCGTAAACGTAAACTTCTTGAAAAACAAAAAGAAGGTAAAAAACGTATGAAGCAGGTCGGTTCTGTTGAAGTACCGCAGGAAGCATTCATGGCTGTGCTTCGCATGGACGAAGATTAATAGCTCAAATTCTATTATTTAACATGTCAAATTAGTTTTGAAAATGAAGCTAATCTGATACGATAGTAAAGAGTTTTGAGCGCTGTAAATAAGTGTGAACGAACATAGATAAAAATACCGCAGAGAGACTCTGCGGTATTTTTATCATTTATAAATGTGATTGAGGTGAAAGTCCATGGTGAAGGCAGCATATCTGCATATCCCGTTTTGTCATCATATTTGTCACTATTGTGACTTTAATAAAGTGTTTTTCAAAAACCAGCCCGTTATGCCGTATTTGGAAAGCATGCGAGAAGAAATGAAACAAACAGTCGAACGTTATCCAACGACCAATTTAAACACGATATTCGTTGGGGGTGGAACGCCCACAGCCTTAGATGAACAGCAGCTGGAGTATTTTTTAGAATCCATTCGTATGTATCTTCCTTATGACGAGAAAGGTGAGTTTACATTTGAAGCGAATCCGAATGAATTGACAAAAGAAAAGCTTCAGCTTCTCCATGACTATGGCGTGAATCGTTTAAGCATTGGTGTACAAACGTTTAATGAAAGATTATTGGAGAAAATTGGACGTGTGCATTCAAATAGACAGGTATTTGATTGTGTTGAGCAAGCGAGAAAGATTGGAATGTCGAATATAAGCTTAGACTTAATTTATAGCTTGCCAGAACAAACGGTAGCTGATTTTTCTTCGACGCTTCAAACCGCTTTTTCATTAGAAGTAGAGCATATGTCTGCCTATTCGTTAATTATTGAACCTAAAACGGTATTTTATAATTTAATGAATAAAGGGAAGCTGCCGCTGCCTGCTCAAGAAGAAGAAGCAGCTATGTATGAGCTGCTTATGAAAGAAATGGACAAACAAGGTTTTCGTCAATATGAAATCAGTAATTTTGCAAAGCCAGGGTACGAGAGTATTCATAATCTAACATATTGGAACAACGACGATTATTACGGAATTGGCGCAGGTGCACATAGCTATATTGACGGAATAAGACGAGCAAATATTGGACCATTAAAAAAGTACATTGATTCAGTCGAGCAAAAAGGAAATGCATATCTTAATGAAGTGAGCGTGACCGAGGCTGAAAAAATGGAGGAAGAAATGTTTCTGGGCCTTCGTAAAACGCAAGGAGTCTCAAAAGAGGAGTTTAAGAAAAAATTCAATCGAGAATTAAAAGATGTATTTGGAGAACCTATTCGAGAATACAAAGAGAAAGGACTTTTGGGTGAAGACAATAGCTCCGTCTTTTTAACACACAATGGTCGATTTTTGGGGAATGAAGTTTTTCAAGCCTTTATTGGGATAATCTAATATCAAATCGTTGACATCGCTATAGTGATTTGGTAATTTATTATTAGATTTAGCACTCAGAGTTTTAGAGTGCTAACAGAGGTGATGAAGCGTGCTTACTGATCGACAGTTATTAATTTTACAAGTCATTATTGATGATTTCATTCGATCTGCGCAGCCGGTAGGCTCTCGAACATTATCTAAGAAAGAAGAGTTTAATTTTAGTTCGGCTACGATTCGTAATGAGATGTCAGACCTAGAAGAACTTGGATTTATTGAAAAAACTCATACTTCTTCAGGGCGCGTTCCGTCTGAGAAAGGCTATCGTTATTATGTTGATCATCTAGTGTCCCCGCAGCACTTGAAAGCAAGCGATGTTTCTACGGTACGTTCGGTATTTGCTGAACGCATTGTAGAACTGGAGCAACTCGTTCAAAAGTCAGCGCAAATTTTATCTGATTTAACGAGTTTAACGTCCATTGTGCTAGGGCCAAAAGCGGTCAGTCATAAGTTAAAACAGCTGCAGATTTTACCTTTAACGGCTCAGTCAGCTGTTGCGATCATTGTGACGGATACAGGACATGTTGAAAGTCGGACGATTACGCTGCCGAGCAGTATTCAACCTTCCGATATTGAAAAGATGGTTAACATTTTGAACGAAAAGCTCATCGGCGTTCGTATTACGGATTTACATGATAAAATGTACAAAGAAGTAGCGACGCTCTTAAAAAGCCATATTCAAGGGTATGAGCAGACGATGGATATACTCAATGATGCATTAAAGCTCAACATGAATGGCAAATTAGTAGTTGGCGGCAAAACGAATATGTTTGCTCAGCCGGAATTTCATGATCTTAATAAAATTCGCGGGCTGTTCAACATTATTGAACATGAACAGCAGTTTTATAAGCTGCTAAGCCCAAATGAGGCTGGCATACATGTGAAAATTGGTCATGAAAATAAGTTGAATGAAATGGTAGGGTGCAGCTTAATTACAGCTAGTTATTCTTTTGGTCACGAACAGCTTGGCACAATTGCTATACTGGGACCGACCCGCATGGAATATGCGCGTGTGATTAGTTTGCTTACACTGCTATCATCAGATATGTCTCAAGTGTTAACAAACTTGTATAAAGAATAAAGGAATCGGGTGGAATATATTACTTCCATCCTTTCCCTGTGATAAAATAAAAATCGTTGTTTAAAATGTGAAAATGTGTGTAAACATTTAAGGGAGGTGAATGAATTGTCAAACGAAAAGCAAGTAGAAGAACAAAACGAAGAAGTGGTTGAAGAAGTTCAAACAGAAGCTGCTGAAGCAACTGAAGCTGAAGCGTCTGAGGAAGTAAACCCTCTTCAACAAGAAAATGATCAATTAAAGCAACAGCTTGAAGAAGAAGAGAATCGCTACTTACGTCTACAAGCTGATTTCGATAATTTCCGTCGTCGTTCACGTCTCGATGCAGAAGCTGCTCAAAAATACCGTGCTCAATCATTGGTTGCGGATATTTTACCAGCACTTGATAACTTTGAACGTGCATTACAAGTTAACACAGCGGACGAACAAACCAAATCTGTGCTGCAAGGTGTAGAAATGGTATACCGTCAATTGGTAGAGGCACTTCAAAAAGAAGGTGTTGAAGCAATTGAGTCAGTTGGGAAAACATTCGATCCATACGAGCATCAAGCAGTGATGCAAGTAGAAGACGGTGAATACGAACCGAACACGGTAGTAGAAGAGCTTCAAAAAGGTTACAAATTAAAAGATAAAATCATCCGCCCTGCGATGGTTAAAGTTAATCAATAACACTACATATTATGAAGGAGGTCATTGTCAATGAGTAAGATCATTGGTATCGATTTAGGTACAACTAACTCTTGTGTTGCTGTATTAGAAGGCGGCGAACCAAAAGTAATTCCAAATCCAGAAGGAAACCGTACAACGCCATCAGTTGTGGCATTCAAAAACGGTGAGCGTCAAGTTGGGGAAGTAGCGAAACGTCAAGCTATTACAAATCCTAACACAATTATTTCAGTTAAACGTCATATGGGTACAGACCATAAGGTGGAAGCTGAAGGCAAGCAATACACGCCTCAAGAAATGTCAGCTATCATTCTTCAACATTTAAAAGGTTATGCTGAAGAGTATTTAGGTGAGCCTGTAACAAAAGCTGTTATCACAGTTCCTGCTTACTTTAATGATGCTGAGCGTCAAGCAACAAAAGATGCTGGTAAAATTGCTGGTTTAGAAGTAGAGCGTATTATTAACGAGCCTACTGCAGCAGCACTTGCATACGGATTAGAAAAAACAGATGAAGATCAAACAGTTTTAGTTTATGACCTTGGTGGCGGTACGTTTGACGTATCTATTCTAGAACTTGGCGACGGCGTATTTGAAGTTCGCGCAACTGCAGGTGACAACCGCCTTGGTGGTGACGACTTTGACCAAGTAATCATCGACTATTTAGTAGCTGAATTCAAAAAAGAAAACGGCGTTGATTTAAGCAAAGATAAAATGGCGCTTCAACGTTTAAAGGATGCGGCTGAAAAAGCGAAAAAAGATTTATCAGGCGTAACATCTACACAAATTTCTTTACCATTTATCACTGCTGGAGAAGCTGGTCCTCTTCACTTAGAGGTATCTTTATCACGTGCTAAATTTGACGAGTTATCAGCAGGTCTTGTAGAGCGTACAATGGCTCCTGTGCGTCAAGCTTTAAAAGATGCAGGTCTTTCTGCAAGCGAACTTGATAAAGTAATCTTAGTTGGTGGTTCAACTCGTATCCCAGCCGTACAAGATGCAATCAAAAAAGAAACTGGTCAAGATCCTCATAAAGGTGTAAATCCTGATGAAGTAGTTGCACTTGGTGCAGCAATTCAAGGTGGCGTATTAACTGGTGATGTAAAAGACGTTGTATTACTAGACGTAACGCCTTTATCACTAGGTATCGAAACAATGGGTGGCGTATTTACAAAGCTAATTGAGCGTAATACGACAATTCCAACAAGTAAATCACAAGTATTCTCAACGGCTGCAGATAGCCAAACGGCTGTAGATATTCACGTTCTTCAAGGTGAGCGCCCAATGTCTGCAGACAACAAAACGCTAGGACGTTTCCAATTAACAGACATTCCTCCTGCACCACGCGGAGTACCTCAAATCGAAGTATCATTCGATATTGATAAGAACGGTATCGTAAACGTTCGTGCAAAAGATTTAGGTACAAACAAAGAGCAGGCTATTACAATTAAATCTTCAACTGGTTTATCAGATGACGAAATCGACCGCATGGTAAAAGAAGCGGAAGAAAACGCAGATGCTGATAAGCAACGTAAAGAAGAAGTGGAACTACGCAACGAAGCAGATCAATTAGTGTTCACTACTGAAAAAACATTAAAAGATCTTGAAGGAAAAGTAGAAGAAGCTGAAGTAACAAAAGCTAACGAAGCAAAAGATGCTTTAAAAGCTGCGATTGAAAAGAATGACCTTGAAGAAATCAAAGCGAAAAAAGATGAACTTCAAGAAATCGTTCAAGCGTTAACTGTAAAATTGTATGAGCAAGCTCAACAAGCTCAGCAAGCAGGTGAACAAGGCGCTCAAAATGATGATGTTGTAGATGCAGAGTTTGAAGAAGTAAACGACGACAAAAAATAATGCATCTTGACGACTAACGTGAATGACGCCATGGTGCGATTCACATCTTTTTAAAAAGTCAAAGTCAAGCTTATTTCTTGGCTTTGACTTTTTTAACGTGGAAAAGCGAAAGGGAAAGTTTTTCTCTTGGCTCTCTGCGTGCACGGGAGCAATAGAAAGTAACTTTTATGTTGCTATGGAATTATTAATAATGATACAATTACGTTTATGTGAAACGATTCGGGAGTGAGTATTGATGAGTAAGCGAGATTACTATGAAGTACTCGGTATCAGTAAGAGCGCTACAAAAGATGAAATAAAAAAAGCATACCGCAAGCTTTCTAAACAATATCATCCAGATATTAACAAAGCGGAAGATGCTGCTGACAAATTTAAAGAAGTAAAAGAAGCATATGAAGTATTGAGTGATGACCAAAAAAAAGCACAATACGATCAATTTGGTCATACTGATCCAAATCAAGGCTTTGGCGGCTTTGGTGGAGGCGGCTCAGACTTTGGCGGCTTCGGCTTTGAAGATATTTTCAGCTCAATCTTTGGTGGTGGTGGTCGCAGACGTGACCCTAATGCTCCGAGACAAGGTGCCGATTTACAATATACGATGACACTTTCTTTTGAAGAAGCTGTTTTCGGAAAAGAAACAACAATTGAAATTCCACGTGAAGAAACGTGTGAAACATGTCACGGTTCAGGTGCAAAACCTGGAACAAAAGTTGATACATGTTCGCACTGTAATGGTTCAGGTCAGTTAAACGTTGAACAAAACACGCCGTTTGGCCGCGTGGTAAATCGACGTGCGTGCCATCATTGTAATGGTACGGGAAAAATCATTAAAGACAAATGTGCAACGTGCCACGGTGACGGTAAAGTAACAAAACGACGTAAAATTAATGTTAAAATTCCAGCTGGTGTAGATGATGGTCAACAGCTGCGCGTTAGTGCTCAAGGAGAACCAGGGGTAAATGGTGGTCCTCCGGGAGATTTATACGTAGTGTTCCACGTGCGCACTCATGAATTCTTTGAACGTGATGGAGACGATATCTACTGCGAAATGCCTTTAACGTTTGCTCAGGCAGCGCTAGGTGATGAAGTAGAAGTACCAACTCTACACGGCAAGGTGAAGCTGAAGATTCCTGCTGGTACACAAACGGGGACGAAATTCCGTTTAAAAGGAAAAGGTGTGGCAAACGTACGAGGGTATGGTCAAGGAGATCAGCATATTCACGTTCGCGTTGTAACGCCAACAAAAATATCAGAAAAACAAAAACAATTATTGCGTGAGTTCGCTGAACTGAGCGGTCAAGAAGCCGTTGATGAGCAGCATGATTCCTTTTTTGCAAAAGTAAAACGAGCAATTAAAGGAGAATAATTGTCTTTCATAGTAAACAGAGACAGGTTGGTAAAGGTACTTTGCCAACCTGTCATCTGTCATGTTCATATTTAAAATTCTATATTACTGAAGGCAGAAAGGATGAAGTTGGTAGCAATGAAATGGTCTGAAATTTGTATTCATACAGCGCAAGAAGCAATTGAACCCATCTCTCATATTTTACATGAATCAGGAGCTAGCGGGGTAGTTATTGAAGATCCTGCTGATTTAGTGAAGGACAGAGATACAACTTTTGGTGAAATCTATGATTTAAACGTAGAAGACTACCCAGAGGAAGGTGTAGTGATTAAAGCATACCTTCCAGTTAACAGCTTTTTAGCAGAAACTGTGGATGGTATCAAAAAAGAAATTAATGGACTGCTTGTTTACGACTTTGATTTAGGAGCTAACAAAGTTACGATCAGTGAAGTGAACGAGGAAGAGTGGGCCACAGCTTGGAAAAAATATTACCACCCCGTGAAAATTTCAGAGCGTTTTACGATTGTACCAACTTGGGAAAACTATGAAAAAGTAAGCACAGATGAATTGATTATCGAGCTTGATCCCGGAATGGCTTTTGGTACAGGTACGCATCCAACGACGGTTATGTCTCTTCAAGCATTGGAAAGAACAGTGAAAGCAGGAGATACCGTTATCGACGTAGGTACAGGTTCAGGAGTGCTAAGTATTGGCGCAGCTCTGTTAGGAGCAAGTAATGTACAAGCTCTAGATCTTGATGAAGTAGCCGTACGTTCTGCCCGCGAAAATATTGAACTGAATCAAGTTGGAAATATCGTAACAGTAGGTCAAAACAACTTATTGCAAGGTATAGAAGGACCGGTTGACATTGTTGTGGCGAATATTCTAGCTGAGGTAATCGTTCGTTTTGTAGACGATGCTGCAAAGGTATTAAAGCCAGGAGGCATGTTCATTACATCAGGTATTATTAGTGCGAAAAAAGAAGATGTCAAAAAAGCGTTAACGGGAGCGGGCTTTGTTATTCAAGAAGTAACGCTTATGGAAGACTGGGTAGCAATTATTGCGCAAAAACAAGCTTAACAAGTGAGAAGGTGTCAAGATGCAACGTTATTTTCTGCCAAATGATCAATTTCAAGAGCAAAGTGTCACAGTGACACAAGATGATGCCCATCATATCTCACGCGTCATGAGAATGAATGAAGGATCACAGTTTATTGCCTGTAATGAACAGGGGCAAGCTGCTTTGTGTGAAATTGAAAATATTTCCGCTAACGAAGTGAAAGCATCTATTATAGAATGGATAAGCGAAGAAAAAGAGCTTCCAGTCCATGTTACAATTGTGAACGGTCTGCCTAAAGGGGATAAGCTCGAGCTTATTATCCAAAAAGGGACAGAACTTGGGGCGTATAGGTTTATCCCTTTTATTGCGGCTCGTTCAGTTGTTAAATGGGATGATAAAAAGAGTCAAAAAAAATTAGATCGCTGGAACAAGATTGCTAAAGAGGCTGCAGAACAATCTCATCGTACGATTGTACCAGCAGTAGAAGCCCCAATTTCTTTTAAAAAACTAGTAGAAATTAGCGGTGACTATACTCATAAAGTTGTAGCCTATGAAGAAAGAGCAAAGCAAGGAGAAACATCTCATCTGCACGCTGTTCTTTCAGCTTTAAAACCCGGCAATTCCGTGCTTGTGGTTGTAGGCCCTGAAGGTGGTTTGACCGAGCAGGAAGTAGAAGTATTAGAAGAAAATGAATTTACAATAAGCGGATTTGGTCCGCGGATTTTACGAGCAGAAACAGCTCCTTTATATGCGCTGTCTGCTATATCTTATCAAACTGAGTTAATGAGGTGACGATTATGTCAACAGTTGCTTTTCACACGCTAGGGTGTAAAGTAAATCACTATGAAACAGAAGCAATTTGGCAATTGTTCAAAGGCCAAGGCTATGAGCGTGTTGAATATGAACAAACTGCCGATGTATATGTAATTAATACATGTACGGTAACAAATACAGGAGACAAAAAAAGCCGTCAAGTTATTCGCAGAGCTGTGCGAAAAAATCCAGATGCGGTTATTTGTGTAACGGGGTGTTATGCTCAAACTTCGCCAGCTGAAATTATGGCAATTCCTGGCGTTGATATCGTAGTAGGTACACAAGATCGTGTTAAGATGCTTGATTATATTGAACAATTTAAAAAAGAGCGTCAGCCGATTAACGGTGTAGGAAACATTATGAAAACACGCGTATATGAAGAGCTAGATGTACCGGCATTTACAGACCGTACGCGTGCTTCGTTAAAAATTCAAGAAGGCTGTAACAACTTCTGTACATTCTGTATTATTCCATGGGCGCGCGGTTTAATGCGATCTCGTGATCCTAAAGAAGTAGTAGCACAAGCACAGCAGCTAGTGGATGCGGGCTATAAAGAAATCGTGTTAACAGGTATTCACACTGGCGGATACGGAGAAGACATGAAAGATTACAATCTTGCCCAGCTTCTTCGCGATTTAGAATCTCAAGTAAAAGGACTAAAACGTATTCGTATTTCGTCAATCGAGGCAAGCCAAATTACGGACGAAGTGATAGAGGTACTAGATCAGTCAGAAATGGTTGTACGTCATTTGCATATTCCTCTTCAATCAGGTTCAAATACGGTATTGAAGCGCATGCGTCGTAAGTATACAATGGAGTTCTTTGGTGAGCGCTTAAACCGTCTGAAAGAAGCTCTTCCTGGATTAGCGATTACATCAGATGTGATTGTCGGGTTCCCAGGTGAGACAGAAGAAGAGTTTATGGAGACGTATAACTTTATTAAAGAGCACGGTTTTTCAGAGCTTCACGTATTCCCGTATTCTAAACGTACAGGTACGCCAGCAGCTCGTATGACCGACCAAATTGATGAAGAAGTAAAAAATCAACGTGTGCATCGTTTAATCGAACTTTCAAATCAATTGGCAAAAGAATATGCTTCAACGTTTGAAGGAGAAGTACTGGAAGTAATTCCGGAAGAAAAATATAAAGAAGACCCTGAAAGTGGTTTATACGTAGGATATACCGATAACTACTTAAAGGTAGTGTTTAAAGCTTCGGAAGAAATGGTTGGAAAGCTTGTAAAAGTTAAAATTACAAAAGCTGGATATCCTTATAATGAAGGTGAGTTTGTTCGCGTGCTAGATGAGGTTCATCTTCAAGATCAGGTGAAAATGAGCTCATAACACTTATTGGAAAGCTGCGTGTTTACGCAGCTTTTTTCATACGTATAAAACAGCTGAGCGAGTAATGTTTTATCAAGAAAGTTCATAAAATAAAGGGGGAATAACTGCATTACTTTATGTAAAGCGGTTGACCTTAAGGAATCATTATATTATAATTGCAAAAGACATGTCTAACATGTCATTTCATTATGATGTTAGTGGTTTTGTTCGGAGGGAGGGAATTAGAATGTCAAGAACAGTTGTTCGTAAAAACGAATCGCTTGAAGATGCTCTTCGTCGCTTCAAACGTTCAGTTTCAAAAACTGGTACGTTACAAGAAGCAAGAAAGCGCGAATTCTATGAAAAGCCTAGCGTAAAGCGTAAGAAGAAATCTGAAGCTGCTAGAAAACGCAAGTTCTAATAAGAGGGTGGATTTATGAGTCTTCTCGAGCGTTTAAATAGTGATATGAAACAAGCGATGAAAAACAAAGAGAAAGAGAAGCTTGGGGTCATTCGTATGGTCAAAGCATCTCTTCAAAACGAAGCCATTAAGTTAGGGACTGACCTAACTGAAGCAGACGAGTTGACGGTTATTTCTCGCGAATTCAAACAACGTAAAGACTCCCTCCATGAATTTGAGAAAGCAGGTCGTCAAGATCTTGTTGATAAAATTCATTCTGAATTAGCGGTTTTAGAAGTTTACGCTCCTAAACAGCTAACCGAAGAAGAGTTATCTGAAATTATTAAAACGACGATTGAAGAAACGCAGTCTTCCTCTAAAGCTGATATGGGGAAAGTTATGGGAGCGCTTATGCCGAAAGTAAAAGGCAAAGCGGATGGCTCTCTTGTTAATAAGCTTGTCCTTCAACACTTATCATAAAAAACACCTTACCTTGTGTAAGGTGTTTTTTATATGGATAATAATCGAACTTATGTTTTGTTTTTCTAGTGTAAAGAAGAAAATAGATAAATTTTAAAAAATTTGAAACTATTGTTAAAGTTATTCGTATATACAGGTACATACTCATACTATCTATGGAAGGAGGGAAGTGTATTCGGTGAAAACCTTATTTTCTTTCGCGTGCTTTCTTATTTTAGCCACTGGGTTATTCCCCACTATTAGCACCGCTGACGTGAAGCGCGTACACGTTATTCCTGTCAATAAAACGGTAGAAAATGGATTGCTTTCTTTTTTAAACAGATCCATTGAAGATGCGGAAAATGACGGTGCAGATTTGATTATATTGGACATAGATACTCCTGGAGGAGCTGTAGATGCAGCTTCTGAAATAGCTAAAAGCTTAACCTCAACACCTATTCCTACCGCTGCTTTTGTCGATAAAAAAGCATTATCAGCCGGAGCGTATATTGCACTTAACGCCGATCAAATTTATATGACACCCGGTTCTACAATGGGATCGGCAGCTGTGATTGACCAACAGGGAAATGCAGCAGGAAAAAAAGCTCAGTCTTATTGGTTATCTGCTATGAAGAGCGCAGCAGAACAAAATAACCGAAACCCTAAATATGCAGAAGCGATGGCAAACACAAAGATGGTAATACCTGAGCTCAACTTAAAAGGAAACGAATTGCTGACGCTCACTCCGAAGCAAGCCGAGCAAGTTGGTTATTCAGAAGGAACTGTAAAAAATTTAGATGATCTCCTGAGCGTACTTGGCTATGAAGATGCTAAACTGACGTATGCAAAAATGAGTGTAAGTGAACAAATTGCTCGTTTTCTTACCCATCCGCTTGTTGTTCCCATTTTATTATCCATTGGTGCTTTAGGAATTGTAATTGAATTGTTTGCGCCTTCATTTGGTATTGCGGGCTCTATTGGAGTCGCTTCACTTCTTTTATTTTTCTATGGTCATATGGTAGCAGGATTAGCAGGAATGGAAGCCCTCGTTTTATTTATAGCAGGAATTATACTGCTTCTGTTAGAGATTGTAGTACCAGGCGGAGTTTTAGGACTGCTAGGGCTTGGAGCTATCATTTTAAGTTTTTTTATGTCAACAGATAATAATATCGAAATGGGAATTTCTCTTGTAATTGCAATAGTGGTGGCACTGGGAGGTGCGTTTGTGATGATGAAATTTTTTAAAAGAAAGCTTACACCTTTCAAAAAAATGGTGCTTAATGATTCACTTAATACCGAATCTGGTTATGTATCGAATCAAAATCGTTATGAATTAATAGGAAAGCAAGGTAAAACAACAACACCGCTGCGTCCTTCAGGTACCGTGCTCATCGATGAAGAGTATGTGGATGTAGTCACTGAAGGCGGATATTTAGACAAAGATGTGTTAGTAAATATTATAAAAGTAGAGGGATCAAGGGTTGTGGTGCGGAAGCTCACAGAGCCTTTGAAAAAGGAGGACCTTAATTAATGGAAGTAGGTAGCGTATTGTTTTTTGTAGTTATTGGTCTAGCAATTATTGCTTTAGCTGTTTTTTTCACTTTTGTACCGATTATGCTATGGATCTCAGCATTAGCAGCAGGCGTTCGTATTAGTATTTTCACATTGGTCGGAATGAGACTTCGTCGAGTGATACCATCTCGCGTTGTGAACCCGTTAATTAAAGCAAGTAAAGCAGGTTTAGGCATTACCATTAATCAGTTAGAAAGCCACTATTTAGCAGGCGGTAACGTTGACCGCGTGGTAAATGCGTTGATTGCAGCGCACAGAGCAAATATTGAGTTAACATTTGAGCGCGGAGCAGCTATCGACTTAGCGGGCCGTGATGTGCTAGAAGCTGTACAAATGAGCGTTAATCCAAAAGTTATTGAAACACCTTTTATTGCAGGGGTGGCTATGGATGGAATCGAAGTCAAAGCAAAAGCTCGAATTACCGTTCGTGCAAACATTGATCGACTAGTAGGGGGAGCTGGAGAAGAAACGATTATTGCCCGTGTTGGCGAGGGGATTGTTTCTACAATCGGTTCACAAAAAGATCACAAAAAAGTATTGGAAAATCCTGATATGATTTCTCAAACAGTTTTAGGAAAAGGGTTGGATTCCGGAACAGCATTTGAAATCTTATCCATCGATATTGCTGATATCGATATTGGTAAAAATATTGGGGCAGTTCTTCAAACAGACCAGGCGGAAGCAGACAAAAATATTGCACAAGCAAAAGCCGAAGAACGTCGCGCTATGGCCGTTGCTCAAGAACAAGAAATGCGTGCAAAAGTAGAAGAAATGCGTGCAAAAGTAGTAGAAGCAGAAGCAGAAGTACCATTAGCGATGGCAGAAGCACTGCGCTCTGGCAATATTGGCGTCATGGATTATATGAATATTCAAAACTTGACTGCTGATACGGATATGCGTGATTCAATTGGAAAAATGTCTAAAGAAGACGATGAGAAATAATGAATCAGTTTAACAAGGAGGTTTTCTCCTAATGAATATTGTTGAAACGCTTATTAAACTAATTATTAATAATGCTTTCATTTTTGTCATCATTGGAGGGATTATTTTTAATGTTGTGCAGCGTTTTATGGCTCAGTCAAAAGAGGAAGAGCAGCAGCGTTCTAAAAGAGCTCCTATGCCTCCTGTAAACAATCCTTCAAGGCGGGAAAGACCTAGATATCGTCCTGTCAAAGAAGAGCCAAAAACAGCTCGTATGGAGCCGGAAACTGTTCCTTCAGCAGAAACAAATCCTTTGCAAGGAAAACTGGAAGAGCTGAAAAACCGTTCGTATCATGAACCGTCTATTCAAAAGAAAATCACAGTTGAAAAACCAAAAATCACGGGTGAGAAAAACGTTTTTCAGCCCATTTCTCGTAAAGAAGCTGTTCAAGGAGTGATATGGTCCGAAATTCTAGGGCCGCCAAAATCGAAACAACGTAAATATAAACGATAAATAGATGTGATACATTAACCCCCTTTCTCATAAACATGAGATGAAAGGGGGTTCTTTTTATGAGCAAAAAGTGGAGACACCAAATGAAAAGATGGATGACAAAAACAATGGAACTACCCGCTGATGTATTAATGGATCTTCCCCGTATTACGTTAGTTGGACAAATACACATTTATATTGAAAATCATAAAGGTTTATTAGCCTTTTCTGATACTGAAATACGCGTGTTACTAAAACAGGGACAAATGTTAATTCGAGGTGAAGGACTGGTCATTAAAGTAATACTGCCGGAAGAACTGGTTTTAGAAGGTAAAATCAATCAAGTTCTTTATTTAGAACAATAACACAAGGAGGAAAAAAATGAAGAATGGATGGACAAACTTTGTTATTGGTACCGTACGTATTCGAATTGTTGGAAAAGGAATTGAACGTTTTTTAAATAATTGTGTGAGACAACAGATTATGATTTCGAATGTCCATAAAGTTGACGGTCAGCTAGCGACAGCAACGATATTATTGAAAGATGTAAAGAAAATTCGTATACTAATTCGCAACGCAGACTGTAAAATTTATTTTATAAGAGGCCGAGGTTTTCCTTTTTTAACAAAACGAGTGATCAAAAATAGTGGGTTTGCTTTAGGTTTTCTTTCTTTTTTTATTATTCTTGGTTTGCTTTCCAACATGGTGTGGAAAGTGGAAATTAGCGGTGCAGAACCACAAACAGAACATCAAATGACTAAGCAGCTAGCCAAAATAGGTGTAAAAAGAGGAGAGTTTCAATTTCTGTTAGAGAGTCCTGAAAAAATTCAGCGCTATTTAACGGATAATATGAACAATATTACCTGGGTGGGAGTAGAAGTGCGCGGCACTTCTTATCACTTCCAAGTGGTTGAAAAAAATGAGCCCAAGCCTCAGCAAAAAACACCTTACCAACATTTAATTGCTAAAAAGAAAGCCATTATTACGAATTTGTTTGTCGAAAAAGGACAACCTTTAGTCAAGGTTAATGATTTTGTCAATGAAGGCGAGGTCTTAGTTTCCGGTATTATTGGAAACGAAAAAAATAAAAAAGTAGTAGCTGCTAAAGGGAAAGTCTACGGTGAGACATGGTATAAGTCTGAGGTGGAAGTGCCTTTAAAAACTGATTTTCAGGTATTAACGGGTAATGGATATACGAAGCACTATTTAGATTTTCAAGCTTTTAAAATGCCTCTTTGGGCTTTTAACAAAGAGAAATACGGCTCAAAGGTGACAGAAAAAGTGGAGCATCCACTCTATTTTTTTAAATGGAAATTACCTCTGTCGTATGAGAAAGTTGCTGTACGAGAAGAACAGAACTCGCAGCGCGTCTATTCTAAACAAGAGGCGGTGGAAAAAGCTTTGGAAATCGGTCGAAAAAAATTACTATCAACTTTAGGTGAGGATGCTAAAATAAAAGGTGAAAAAGTTTTGCACCAAGAACAGGACAATGGTAAAGTTAGATTATCAATACATTACCAAGTTATAGAAAATATTGCGAACACTCAACCAATTATTCAAGGAGATTGATGAATGTCAGAACAGCTAGTAACAATTAACGTACAACTTGATGATTCAAACGAAGCCATTTCATTATTTGGCGTACAAGATGCGAATTTAAAGCGAATTGAAGAAGAAATGCAGGTCTCGATCATTTCAAGAGGTGAGACTGTTGTAGTCTCCGGAAGTACAGAAAATGTTCAGCTAGTGGAAGAAATGCTTAAAAAGTTACTGAACATTATCCGAAAAAATATTTCCATATCTGAACGAGATGTTGTGTATGCGATTCAATTAGCTAAGAAAAATTCTCTTGAGTTTTTTGAAGATGTATATGAAGAAGAGATTGGTAAAAATGTAAAAGGTAAGACTATTCGTGTTAAGACATTAGGACAAAGTCAATACATTTCTGCTATTAAGAAAAATGATTTGGTATTTGGAATTGGGCCTGCTGGTACGGGTAAAACGTATTTAGCCGTTGTCATGGCTGTTAATGCTCTTAAAAATGGTCACGTACAGCGTATTATTTTAACACGTCCTGCTGTTGAAGCAGGTGAAAGTCTTGGCTTCTTGCCAGGAGATTTGAAAGAAAAAGTAGATCCGTATTTGCGGCCTCTGTACGATGCATTACATGATGTATTAGGAACAGAACATACGCAACGCCTAATCGAACGCGGAGTTATTGAAATAGCACCCCTTGCTTATATGCGAGGTCGTACATTAGATGATGCGTTTGTTATCTTAGACGAAGCACAAAACACCACGATGGCGCAAATGAAGATGTTTTTAACACGACTAGGATTTGGGTCTAAAATGGTGATTACAGGAGATATTTCACAAATTGATTTACCAAAAGGAGCTCAGTCTGGTCTAGCGGCTGTCTCGAAAATCCTGACCAATGTTAAAGGTATTTCGTTTGTTCATCTAGAACAGTCAGATGTTGTGCGCCATCCACTTGTGGGACGCATCATTCAAGCGTACGAACACGCTGACCAAAAGACCCTTTCTTAATAGGGTCTATTTTTTGTAAAAGGGGGTACGTTTGTGTCAACGTTTCGGATAATCAAGCAAACAATGGCACAGATCGAGCGATTACGGTTAATTCAAATTGGGTTATATGCCTTGTTAGGTATAATGATGTTTGCGTCTATGTATAGCAATGTAAAGCCGCAGGAATTAGATCTTAGACTACTGTCTATTTCCCCGCAAACCATTTACTCACCCGTTACCATTGAAGATAAAGAGAGCACAGAGAGAAAACGGGCAGAGGCAGAACAAGCCGTTGAAGATGTGTATACACAAAAAACAGAATACGCACAGAACCAAGTCGATCTTGTTGCATCTATTTTTGATGCGATGATGGAAGTTAATACAGAATATGAAAAAGAAGATCATGAAGATGACAGTATCGATGCCGTATTAAAAACTAAACAAAAAATGCTAGAGGACAAGCTTCCTGAAGATATTCAAAAAAACTTGCCAAAGGATACCATTAAGCAGCTTCTTCAGTCTTCTAACAGTGATTTATCGATTGCGAAAGACGCTGTAGTCACAGCCGTTCATCATGTGATGAAAGATCAAGTGAAGATTAGCGATGTAGAAGAGAAAAAAGACCAGGTAGAAGGTCAGCTTGTTTACACCAATGTCAGCAACTCCCTAAAGGATTCAATGAATGCCATTGCGAAATTTGCTATTATTCCAAATGTGATTTATGATCCCAAAAAAACAGCTGAAAACCGTCAAGCAGCTGTGGAAAAAGTGGAGCCTGTTCGAATCAAACAAGGCCAGATTATTGTAGAAGAAAATCAGCTTATTAATCCTGATATATATCGTCAGCTCCAGCTCGCGGGATTGTTGAATAACAAAGGATCTATTCAGCCTTTTGCGGGATTAGCTTTGCTGATTGTGATGATGATAGCCGGCCTCATTTACTATTTGCGTGAATTTCACACCAAGACATATCAGCCCTTGCTGTTGTACGTATTGGTAGCAACCATTACGATTGGCCTCATGAAAATCTTAAGCTTGTTTCAGCAAATTGATTTATCGGAAATTGGTTTCTTAGCCCCGGTTGCGGTGGGAGGTTTGCTGATTCGAATTTTAATGGATGAACGCATTGCTATTTTATCAAGCATTGTATTTGCTATTTGTGGAAGTATTATTTTTAATGGTGAATTGACAACCTCGTTTAATATGAACATTGGGATCTACTTTTTAATTAGCAATATTGCTGCTATTTTATTTTTAAGCAGGCAGCACAGGCGTTCACGGATTTTGCAGGCAGGTCTATTTGTGGCCATGGTAAACGTAATTATTAGCTTTGCTATTATTTTTATTAAAAATGGCCAAATTGGTACTGTAGAGCTTGGCTATTACAGCATGATGTCAATTGCATCTGGTGTTATTGCTTCCGTTTTAGCTATAGGTTTGCTTCCGTTTTTTGAAAGTGGATTTGGCATTTTATCTACGATGAAGCTGATTGAATTATCGAGTCCTAATCATCCGCTATTACGTAAAATTTTAACCGAAACACCGGGAACGTATCATCACAGTGTAATGGTGGCAAACTTATCTGAAGCGGCGTGCGAAACGATAGGAGCTAATGGTTTATTAGCGAGAGTGGGGGCTTATTACCACGATATTGGTAAAACGAAGCGACCGCAGTATTTTATTGAAAATCAAATGAATATTACCAATCCGCATGATAAACTAAGTCCGAAGACTAGTAAAAATATTATAATCGCACATGCTACAGATGGAGCTACCATTTTGCGAAATCACAAGTTTCCAAAAGAGATTGTAGATATTGCAGAGCAGCATCACGGAACGACCCTGCTTAAGTTTTTCTATCATAAGGCACTTGAACAAACAGAAGAAAAAATTGATGAAAAAGAATATCGCTATCCTGGACCAAAGCCTCAGTCAAAAGAAGCAGCGGTTATTTGCATAGCTGATAGTGTAGAAGCAGCCGTAAGGTCAATGTCCAATCCAACTCCGGAAAAGATTGAGAACTTGGTGCGAAATATTATTAAAGATCGCTTGCAGGATGAGCAGCTTAGCGAGTGTAACGTAACGCTCAAAGAGCTAGAGTTAATTCGCCAAGCACTATGTGAAACTTTAAATGGGATTTTTCATTCCCGAATTGAATATCCAGAGATAAAAAAAGAGAAGGTGAAGGTATGAGTTTAGTTATTGATTTTATTGATGAAACAAACGAAGTGAGTAAAGAGCAGCAAAAAGAGCTTGAGCAGCTGCTTGAAGCCGCTGCTATATATGAAAATCTGCAAGAGGATGCAGAAGTATCCGTTACATTTGTGGATAATGATCGAATTCAAGAAATCAATCATCAATACCGCCATAAAAATCAGCCAACGGATGTAATATCGTTTGCGCTAGAAGAAATGGGCGAAGATGAAATGCAAATTATCGGAGATGAGATGCCAAGAGTCCTAGGGGACATTGTCATTTCGATTCCAAAAGCTCATGAGCAAGCAGAAGAATACAACCACTCGTTTATGAGGGAGCTAGGCTTCTTAACGGTTCACGGTTTCTTGCACTTGCTTGGATATGACCATGAAACATCAGAAGATGAAAAAGAGATGTTTACACGTCAAAAAGATATTTTAGAACAATATGGACTCTCGCGATAAAAAAGGGATAGCTAAAGTTGTCAGTAGCTTTGGTTATGCAATAGAAGGGTTTCTCTATGTTTGTAAAACACAGAGAAATATGCAAATTCACGTAGCAGCTTCTTTCATCGTCCTTCTCTTGGGCGCCGTGCTGTCAATTACAGCTGGTGAATGGACGGTTGTGCTGCTTCTGATTGCAGGCATGTTCAGCTTAGAGTTAATGAATACAGCGGTTGAAAAAGTTGTCGATTTAGTTTCTCCTGAATATCACATACTAGCAAAACACGCAAAAGATGCAGCCGCAGCCGCGGTGTTGGTCTATGCGTGTTTTGCTGTCCTTATAGGAGGAATTATTTTCTTAAAGTATTTGTTTTAAAAAGGATTCTTTTTGGTTCTTTACACCCCCGTGGTATAATAAAAAAGGACAAGTTAAAAGACATGTAGAAGCGCAAAAGGAGAGCGAATAAATGGATAAGACCGGACTGATTGATGAGGCGAAAAAAGCTCGTGAAATGGCTTATGTACCGTATTCAAAATTTAAAGTTGGTGCAGCTTTATTGACGAAAGATGGAAAGGTTTATCGCGGCTGCAATATTGAAAATGCAGCTTATAGCATGTGCAATTGTGCTGAGCGTACGGCTTTATTTAAAGCTTATTCAGAAGGAGATAAAGAGTATGCAGCACTTGCTGTAGTAGCTGATACTGATCGTCCTGTTTCTCCGTGTGGAGCATGCAGACAAGTAATCTCTGAGCTTTGTCCAAAAGAAATGAAAGTTATATTAACCAATTTAAAAAATGACATACAAGAACTAACTGTGGAAGAATTACTTCCAGGAGCATTTTCATCGGAGGATTTACATGAGTAATAATGAATTTAAGTCAGGTTTTGTTTCAATTATTGGAAGACCAAACGTAGGGAAATCAACTTTTTTGAACCGAGTAATTGGTCAAAAGATTGCGATTATGAGTGACAAACCGCAAACAACTAGAAATAAAATTCAGGGTGTATACACGGAAGATCAGGCGCAAATTGTGTTTATTGATACACCAGGAATTCATAAACCAAAGCATAAATTAGGCGACTTTATGATGAAGGTAGCGCAAAATACGCTTAAAGAAGTAGATTTAATTTTATTTATGATTAACGCAACAGAAGGCTTAGGTCGAGGCGATGAATTTATTATCGAGCGTTTAAAGGATACAAAAACGCCTGTTTTCCTTGTGATTAATAAAATTGATGAAATTCATCCAGACGAATTGTTTTCAATTATCACGAACTATAAAGACTTATATCCTTTTGCTGAAATTGTGCCAATTTCAGCTTTACAAGGAAATAACGTGGAGCGTTTGCTTGATCAAATCAAGCAGCGATTGCCGGAAGGTCCGCAATATTACCCGGCAGATCAGGTAACAGATCATCCAGAGCGCTTTATTATTACGGAATTAATTCGTGAAAAAGTGCTGCATGCAACGAGGGAAGAAATACCTCATTCTATTGCCGTTGTGATGGATTCTATGCAAAGACGAGATAATGGCGCTGTTTACGTCGGGGCTACAATTATCGTCGAAAGAGATTCACAAAAAGGCATCGTAATTGGAAAGCAAGGAAAGATGTTAAAAGAGGTAGGAAGAAAAGCAAGAGCAGACATTGAAGCCCTTTTAGGTTCAAAAGTATTTTTAGAACTATGGGTAAAAGTGCAAAAAGATTGGCGGAACCGAGCGTCGCATCTCCGTGACTTTGGATTTAGAGAAGACGAATATTAATCATTTGAGTTCTTGTTTGCGTCGATTTATATCCCTTCATAAAAGAAGGTAATTTGTAAAAAATTGTGTTACATGATTTTACGTCGGAAGGCTATTCTAAACATAAGGAATTGAAATATGTATCTGATCTTTATGGTTAGAAAGGTGGGAGTTCTATGTTGAATTTTACTTGGAACATTTTTTCACAAACAGGTAGCATTGATACTTATCTCATTTTTAAGGAACTTGAAAATGAAGTGAAAGAAAGACCCGAAACATATGAGGACAACAGCGAAAGTCTCAATTCTCCCTTGTCTTAGCCTTCTGTAAGATGGCGGTGATGATGATTGTTTAAAAAGTGTGAAGGAATTGTCATTCGAACGAATGATTACGGTGAATCAAATAAAATTGTCACCATTTATTCACGTGAACTCGGAAAAGTGGGTCTTATGGCAAGAGGGGCAAAAAAGCCCAGTAGTCGCTTAGCTTCCGTCACACAATTATTTACGTATGGATACTTTTTTATACAAGCAGGTTCAGGAATGGGTACTCTCCATCAAGGAGAAGTTATCTCATCTATGAGAAGCATACGCGAAGATATCTTCACAACAGCGTATGCTTCTTATATTCTTGAATTAACAGATAAAGCTACTGAGAACAATAAACCAAATCCATTTCTATTTGAACTGCTGCACCAAACCATTCATTATATGAACGAAGAGTATGATGCAGAGATCTTAACATTTATTTATGAAATGAAAATGTTAAACGTTCTAGGCCTTCATCCTACATTAAATGAATGTGCAGTCTGTCATCAAGGTGAAGGAACATTTCATTTTTCCATTCGAGAAGGCGGGTTTATTTGTCATCGATGCTTAGAAAAAGATCCTTATCATTTGAAAATTAGTCCGATGACGGTTAAACTATTAAGGCTATTTTATTACATCGATTTAAAGCGGTTAGGTTCTATTTCTGTTAAGCCCGAAACAAAAAAACAACTAAAATTTGTAATTGATCAATATTACGAAGAATATTCGGGATTGTTTTTAAAAACAAAGCGGTTTTTGAATCAGATGGAGTCTTTAAAACACTCGCTCTCTGATGAGAAATAGAAAAGATAATCAGTGATATGCAAGGAATTGCTGTCGCTAGGGTGCCTCGTAGTATGTAGGGGACACCCTTTTTACTGTGGAGCAAAGAGGTAGTTTCACTTTTTGTAAGCGTAATGTCTGCTTTTTTTGAGAAGCCGTGGTAAAATAAACGGCATTCTAAAAAGATAAAATGCTAAAATTAATAAGTTATAGCTTTTACTTTTGCTTAAAAAGTATATAATGTTTTATAAATAGTATGTCACATTTAATGATTAGGTGGTGAGTACAATCGAACTGAATAAACGACAAGAACAAATTTTACAAATTGTGAAAGATGAAGGCCCTATTACAGGCGAACATATTGCAGATCAGCTTAGTCTTACTCGGGCAACGCTAAGACCCGACCTTGCTATTTTAACAATGGCCGGCTATTTAGAAGCGCGACCCCGCGTAGGTTACTTTTACACAGGTAAAACAGGAGCACAGCTTCTTACAGATAAAATAAAAAAAATACAGGTGCAAGAATATCAGTCTATCCCGGTAGTCGTGAACGAAAATGTGTCGGTATATGATGCTATTTGTACAATGTTTCTAGAAGACGTGGGGACCCTTTTTGTAGTGGATGAGAAATCTCAGCTAGTGGGAGTACTGTCGCGTAAAGATTTATTGCGCGCGAGTATTGGAAAGCAAGAGCTAACATCTATTCCTGTTCATATTATCATGACGAGAATGCCCAACATTACATATTGCTATCGCGAAGATTTGTTAATTGATATTGCTAAGATTTTAATTGAAAAACAGATTGATGCTATGCCCGTTATTAAAGAGGGAGACGGCAATTTTGAAGTGGTGGGACGCATTACCAAAACAAATATTACAAAATTACTAGTAGCATTAGCAAATGATGAAGTATTATAAGTGAAAAAGGATTAAAAAGGGGATGCACAAAATATGAACAACCCATGTCTTTATGTCATTTCGGATTCTGTAGGTGAGACAGCTGAACTAGTTGTAAAGGCTGCCTCAAGTCAGTTCAATATGACAGACTTTGTAATTAAAAGAGTACCTTACGTAGAGGACATCGCAACACTTTCAGAAGTGGTTTCAGTAGCAAAGATGAACAACGCTATTATTGGCTTTACGTTAGTAAAGCCCGAAATGAGAGAATTTTTAATTCAAGAAGCGTCTAAGAACGGGGTAGAGGTATTTGATATTATTGGACCTTTAATTGATAAAATTCAATCTTCTTATCAACTTTCTCCTCGCTATGAGCCTGGTATGGCTAGAAAATTAGACGAAGATTATTTTAAGAAAGTAGAAGCGATTGAATTTGCAGTGAAATATGATGATGGGCGTGACCCGAGAGGAATTCTTAGAGCGGATATCGTATTAATCGGTGTATCAAGGACGTCTAAAACACCTCTTTCTCAATTTTTAGCACACAAGCGTTTGAAAGTAGCCAATGTTCCGATTGTACCTGAGGTAGATCCACCAGAAGAGCTGTTTCACGTATCACCTGAAAAGTGTATAGGGCTTACTATTAGTCCCGAAAAATTAAACGATATTCGTAAAGAGCGTTTAAAGTCTCTTGGTCTAAACGATAAAGCAATTTATGCTAATATTGGTCGTATTAAAGAAGAACTTGAATTTTTCCAAGGGATTGTAGATAAGATTGGCTGTGAAGTGGTTGACGTATCCAACAGAGCCGTAGAAGAAACAGCTGGTATCATTCTCAATACCATCAAAAAGAAATAAAAGATGGACCTCCTCCGTGCGTGACATAAAGGAGATTGCTTTCTTATGTTTGTATGCTGTAAGCCTAAGAAAATATACCAAAGATGAATATGACAGAACTTTTAAAAACAAGTGACTTTTGTATAGAAAATATAGGTTGTTTATATTATAATAAAAAATTGTGATAAAAAAGAATAGTTTTAGGTTTAGACTTTGTTAAGAACGAATAAACTATTTATATAAAAGTCAAGTCAAAATCGAAAAAAGTATTCGACAAATGCCATCTACAGGAAATAACAAATTGTTAGAAGGAATCTCTGGAGGGATGTAGAATACAGAGTTATAGTAAAAGAAAAAGTAAAGTTTTTGTCGATGCTGATGCATGCCCTGTTAAAGCAGAAATCGTTGAACTTACACATACATATGACATCGAGCTTGTGTTTGTTGCTTCCTATGCTCACATGCAAACAAATCCTACACCAGGAAAATGGGTCTATGTGGATGCAGAAAAGGAAGCCGCAGATTTATATATTTTAAATCACGCAGCCAAGCAGGATATTGTCGTAACTCAAGATACTGGCTTAGCAAGCATGTTAGTAAGTAGAGGGGTTTACGCACTGTCTCCTCGTGGAAAGTACTATAATGACGACGAAATGAATACGGTGCTTTTCTTTCGCTATGTTTCTGCAAAAGAGCGACGGTCAGGGCGTCATACTAAAGGCCCAAAGGCATTTAGTGAAGAAGATCGCCAGCATTTCATTCAAGCTTTTGAAAAAATGTTGTCGAAACTTGCAGGAATTTAGCACTTAGTGAAGAATATTATATGAAATACGGAGCTGTTACTATGGCAAATCGAATTCCTGATGAAGTAATCGACCGTATTCGGCATTCAGTAGATATTGTCGACGTCATAAGCGATTATGTACAACTAAAAAAACAAGGGCGCAATTATTTTGGACTCTGTCCGTTTCATGGGGAAAGCACACCATCTTTTTCAGTATCGCCTGATAAACAAATTTATCATTGCTTTGGATGCGGTGCAGGAGGGAATTCATTTTCATTCATAATGGAATTAGAAGGACTGTCCTTCACGGAAGCAGCTCAGCAGCTTGCTGAAAAAGGAGATATTCCTTTCGAACATGAGATACATCCTCATGAAGAAGATAATCAAAAGCCTAGCAATAAAATGATTGAAGCACACGAGCTTTTAAAGAAATTTTACCATCATTTATTGGTAAATACAAAAGAAGGCCAAGATGCTTATGATTATTTAATAAATCGAGGGTTTTCGCGAGAAATTATCGATGAATTTGAGATAGGTTTTGCTTTAGATTCGTGGGAATTTGTAAGTAAGTTCTTAACAAAACGTGGGTTTAATCCGCAAGAGATGGAACATGCAGGTTTAATCATTAAACGCAACCAAGATGAAACGTACTTTGATCGTTTTCGTGATCGAATTATGTTTCCTATTGCTGACTTGCAAGGCAAAACAATTGCATTTTCAGGGCGCCTGCTAAAAGAGATAAAAGGGCAGCCTAAATATTTAAACAGTCCCGAAACTTCTATTTTTAACAAAAGTCGCACACTCTACAACTTTCACCGCGCTAAAAAACATATACGCAAAAATCAGCAGGTTATTTTATTTGAAGGATTTGCAGATGTTATTTCAGCTGTTAAAGCGGGGTGCCCAAACGCAATTGCAACAATGGGAACTGCCTTAACCGAAGAACAAGCTAAGATTATTCGCCGAAATGTAGAGTCCGTTATCATTTGCTATGATGCAGATTCTGCCGGAATTGAAGCAGCGCACAAAGCAACTGCTATCTTAACAAATGTGGGTTGTACCGTTAAGATTGCTGTGATGCCGGATGGTTATGACCCGGATGATTATATTAAAGAATACGGGGCAGAGAAGTTTCAAAATGATGTTATTAATAGCAGCTTGACCTTTATGGCATTTCAAATGAGGTATCTCCGCCGAAAACGAAATCTACAAAATGAATCTGAACGTATGCAATACATTGAAGACGTTTTGAAAGAAATAAGCCTCCTTACGAAAGCTGTAGAGAGAGATCATTATTTACGCCAATTGGCACAAGAGTTTTCCATTTCATTAGATGCGCTTAAAGAACAGCAGTATCAAGTGTATCGAACTGAAAAAAAGAAAAAGGATAATGATTCTCCAAATCGAAATAATATAAATAGACAACCAGTCGTAAAGAGAAGCTTATTACCGGCTTATCAAAATGCAGAACGCTTTTTAATCGCTCATATGTTGAAAGATAAGGATGTAGCATTTAGAATTCAAGACCGACTTCAAGGTCAGTTCAATGTTGAGGAACATCGTGCGCTTGTTCTATATTTGTATGCTTATTACGAGGAAGGACACGAGCCTAATCCGAGCGGATTTATCGAACGGTTGCCCGAGTCTTCGTTGTCTAGTCTAGCTTCAGAATTGGCGATGATGTCAATCAATGATGAATTGTCGGAGCAAGCTTTGAATGATTATATCCAAACGATATTGATTTATCCACAAATGGTAGCGATAGAAAAAAAAGAAGCAGAAAAGCAAGAAGCAGAGCGTCAAAAAGATTATTTAAAAGCTGCGACAATAGCAATGGAAATTTTACAGTTAAAAAAAACGTTAAAATAAACGATGTTGCGTATTAGTCCCACTTTTAGAAGGTTTTCCTTAAAATTTTGGAAGGAGGGGATCTGATGGCTGAAAAATCAGCTCAATCAAAACAACTTGATTCAGATTTAACAATTGAACAAGTAAAAGATCAATTGACCGAAATCGGAAAAAAACGTGGTGTGCTCACATACGAAGAAATTGCAGAGCGTATGGCGAACTTCGAAATTGAATCCGATCAAATGGATGAATATTATGAATACCTTGGAGAACAAGGTGTTGAAGTAATGAGTGAATCTGAAGCAAATGATGACGATGCCGATCCCGATATTCAAGAACTGTCAAAAGAAGAAGAGTTTGATTTAAATGATTTAAGTGTACCTCCTGGTGTGAAAATTAATGATCCAGTTCGTATGTACTTAAAAGAAATCGGACGCGTTGACTTATTGTCGGCAGAGGAAGAAATCAATTTAGCAAAACGTATTGAAGAAGGCGATGAAGAAGCGAAACGTCGTCTTGCTGAAGCAAACTTACGTCTTGTTGTAAGTATCGCTAAACGCTATGTCGGGCGCGGTATGCTGTTTCTTGATTTAATTCAAGAAGGAAACATGGGCCTTATTAAAGCGGTAGAAAAATTTGATTATCGCAAAGGTTATAAATTCAGTACGTATGCGACATGGTGGATTCGTCAAGCCATTACTCGTGCAATTGCTGACCAAGCAAGAACGATTCGTATTCCCGTTCATATGGTTGAAACGATTAACAAGCTAATTCGTGTTCAACGTCAGCTTCTACAAGATTTAGGTCGCGAACCATCTCCTGAAGAAATTGCAGAAGATATGGACTTAACACCAGAAAAAGTTCGTGAAATCTTAAAAATTGCCCAAGAGCCGGTTTCTCTTGAAACACCAATTGGTGAGGAAGATGACTCTCATTTAGGTGACTTCATTGAAGACCAAGATGCAACATCACCTTCTGAACATGCTGCGTATGAATTATTAAAAGAGCAGTTAGAAGACGTCCTTGATACGTTAACAGATCGCGAAGAAAATGTTCTTAGACTCCGCTTTGGTCTGGACGATGGACGTACGCGTACACTTGAAGAAGTAGGAAAAGTATTTGGCGTAACGCGTGAGCGTATTCGTCAAATTGAAGCTAAAGCGCTTCGTAAGCTTCGTCACCCTAGCCGCAGCAAACGTTTAAAAGATTTCTTAGAATAGATAAAAGCGTAAATAGCGCTTATGAGATAGCTTCTTTCCTTGAGGAAAGGGGCTATCTATTTTTGTGGAATAAATTTCATAAAAACGCATTTTGAAGAAGTATATTGATTTTTTTACCAACTTTTCTTCTTTCATATATTTTACTGAATTGTCCTTCGTTTTGCAAATGCTCCTTTATATTCTTTTGTTATAGAACATAAGCTGTTCAAATTCCTTTTAAACATCCGAAAAATGGAATCGCTATCATTTTATTCATGCTTTGATTAGTATTCTTCTATTATAACATGAAAAAATTAAAACGTTTTAAAAGTTGAGAAAATTTACAAAAATGAATTATAATTAAATAATGTAAGCGTATACATTTTTTTAGGGGGAATAAAAATGAATTTTGAATTAACCAATGAACAAAAGATGATTCAACGAACGCTCAGAGAGTTTTCAGAGGCAGAAGTAGCACCGAATGCATTAGAGCGCGATCGAAGTAAGCAATTTCCGCTTGAGGTTTTTAAAAAGCTAAGTGAGCTTGGTGTAATGGGTCTTCCTTTTCCTGAAGAATACGGAGGCGGAGGAGCAGATACGGTTAGTTTTGCTATTGTCGTAGAGGAGTTAAGTAAAGCTTGTGGCTCTACAGGAATTACATACTCAGCTCATGTTTCGCTCGGGGGGGCACCTATTTATTTATTTGGAACAAAGGAGCAAAAAGAACAGTACCTACCTGCTTTATGCTCCGGGGAATCTTTTGGAGCGTTTGGTTTAACCGAACCGAACGCAGGAAGTGATGCGGGGGGAACGGAGACCGAAGCAGTGTTGAAGGATGGGACATTTAGGATTAATGGAAGTAAATGCTATATTACGAATGCCAGCTATGCAAAGTTTTTAGCTTTAACAGCTGTTACAAATCGTACAGAAGGGAAAAAAGAAATCTCAGCTGTTATCGTGCCTACAGAAGCTCGAGGTTTTACTGTAATAGACAATTACGAGAAAATGGGTCTACATGCTTCAAATACAACTGAACTTGTTTTAGAGGATGTTGAAGTGCCTGAAGAGAATTTACTCGGTGTAAGAGGAGAAGGTTTCAAACAATTTCTAATGACGCTTGACGGGGGAAGGATTGGAATTGGAGCAATGGCCGTTGGAATCGCTCAAGCTGCGTATGAAAAAGCACTGTCATATGCGCAGGAAAGAAAGCAATTTGGGAAAGCTATTTCATCGTTTCAAGCGATTCAGTTTAAATTAGCTGATATGGCGATGAAAATCGAGTTAGCAAGAAATATGGTATATAAAGCAGCGTGGTTAAAAGACCAAGGAAAGCCATTTACGAAAGAAGCAGCTATGTGTAAACTGTATGCTTCTGAAATTTGTATGGAAGTAGCCAGTCAAGCTGTTCAGATTCATGGAGGATACGGCTACATGAAGGAGTATCACGTGGAGCGGTATCTACGAGATGCCAAGCTTTTAGAAATTGGAGAAGGAACTTCAGAAATTCAGCGCTCGGTTATTGCAAGGCAAATTGGCTGTTAAGATACGCAATAAGAAATTAGTTAATTATGTAAATAAAACCCTTTCACTTATGAGCATTTTCAAGTAAAATAAAAGTGCTTATACTATTTTGTTATTTCTAGGGATGGGAATACATAAAGGGGGTATAGTGAGTGAAGCGAAATCCGCTAATACCATTTTTATTAATTGCGGTAATTGGGATTGCTTTAATGTTAACGCTTTCGTTCAACGGATTGAACAATGCAAAAGAAATTGCGGCTGAAAAAGAAGGCGGTGGCGCGGAACAGCAGGCTTCAGCTAAACCAGAAGAAATTTATCAAAAAACTTGTATTGGTTGTCACGGTGATCAGTATCAAGGTGGAGTAGGCCCTTCGTTAAAAGGAATTGGGAAAAAAGTTTCTCAAGACGAAATTGCAGATATTGTTGTAAACGGTAAAGGAAACATGCCGCCTGGGCTGGTTCCTCCGGAAAAAGCGAAGGAAATGGCTAAATGGGTATCAGAAATTAAATAGAGTTCAGAAACATGATTTTCTGGAAAGCCGCTCATTTATAAAGCAGGCTTTTTTTTTATGACTTTTTTATACGCATTGAGTTAAAAGGAAAACATGAAGAGAAATAGGAATCATGCAGCTATCTATGTTAAAATAATGAACAGTAATCACATAGAGAATAGGTGACAAAATGAATGAATTAAACTTATCAACAAGACTTGAAGAAGTAGTAAAGTCGATTCCTTTGGGAGCAAAGATAGCAGACATTGGCTCAGATCATGCGTACTTGCCGTGTTTTGCTTATTTAAATGGATATATTAGCGGCGCCGTAGCAGGAGAAATTACAGAAGGTCCTCTTCAATCGGCTATTCAGCAGGTGAAAAAAACAAACTTAACGGATGTTATTGATGTTCGAAAAGGAAACGGCCTAGAAGTAATATCACCGAATGAAGTAGACTGTATTACAATCTGCGGAATGGGCGGAACGCTTATTACGATGATTTTAGAAGAAGGAAAAGAAAAGTTAGAAGGAGTAAAAAGACTTGTGCTTCAGCCGAATATTGGCTCACATCATATTCGCAGCTGGCTGATTCAACATAACTGGGAAATCATTGATGAAAAAATCATCGAAGAAGACGGTCGTATGTATGAAGTCATCGTGGCTGAACCTGGAAATGCCTTAGCTCCTTATAACGGAGAAGTGGAAGCCGGTGTATTAATGGGCCCTATTTTAAAAGAAAAACGTTCTTCTGCTTTTATGACAAAGTGGACGCATGAGTTAAATCATCTTAAACAAATTGTCAGCCAAATGAAGCAGGCTCAGTCAGAGGAAAGCAAAGCAAAACTTCAAAAACTTACCCAAGACATCTCATTAATTGAGGAGGCGTTAAAATGAGTAAAATCCCTAACGGATTTCAAGTAATTGAAGCATTTGAATCATTTTCTCCCAAGCATTTAGCGGTTGAAGGAGATAAAATTGGTTTACAGATTGGAACGTTAAACAAGCCTGTAAAAAAAGTAATGGTAACGTTAGATGTTCTTGAAACGGTCGTAGACGAAGCGATTGAAAAACAAGTGGATTTAATTATTGCTCATCATCCGCCTATTTTTAGACCTCTAAAACAAGTGGTCACAGATCGTCCTGAAGGACGTATTTTAGAGAAATGCATCAAGCATGATATTGCCGTATATGCTGCTCATACAAACTTAGATATAGCTAAAGGCGGAGTAAATGACTTGTTAGCCGAAGCGTTGGGGCTAGAAGAGACAAAAGTGCTGGTTCCGACAACGTCTATTCAATTAAAAAAGCTAGCTGTATTTGTTCCTTCAAATGACGCTGAAGCAGTGCGCACAGCTATTTGTGAGGCAGGAGCTGGACATGTTGGCCTTTACAGCGACTGTACGTTTTCAACAGAAGGCGAAGGCACATTTAAACCTTCTTCAGAAGCCAATCCATACATTGGCTCAAAAGGAGAGCTAGAACGTGTCAATGAAACAAAAGTTGAAACTATTTTTGAAGCGGATCAACAAAACAAAATTATTCGTGCCATGCTCAGTGCTCATCCTTACGAAGAAGTAGCCTATGACATTTATCCAGTGGAACAAACGGGCGAGACGCTTGGACTTGGCCGAATTGGTAAATTAAAAGAAGAAATGACGTTAAAACAATTTGCTGCTCATGTTAAACAAGCACTGGATGTAGATGGTGTCAGAGTAGTAGGGTCTATGGATGCCACTGTGAAAAAAGTAGCTGTTCTTGGGGGCGATGGAAACAAGTATATTACAAACGCAAAATTTAGCGGGGCAGATGCCTATGTAACAGGTGATTTGTATTTCCACGTTGCGCATGATGCAATGGCAATGGGATTAAACGTTGTAGATCCTGGTCATCATGTTGAAAAAGTCATGAGACAAGGTGTAACGCGTGTATTAAATAATCTTTTTGCTGCGAAAAACTTTGAGTGTGAAGTATTTGATTCAAAAGTAGACACAAACCCATTTACGTTTATGTAACAAAGAAAGAAGGTGTTGACGAATGTCAACACCTTCTTTTGCGTCTATTAAGACGATTTTTTTGTTCGAACTTTTGGTAAAATCTTTGAAAGAGGCACGCTTTTTTCACGTGTCCAAGTTGTTTCATCTTCTGGATCGAACTGATCTAGAAAATTGATGACCTCTTTTGTAATTGGAGTAGGGGTAGAGGCGCCTGCCGTAACGGCTACGGTTTTCGCGTTCATCAACCATTCGATCTGAAGCTCTGAGATGTCACCGATACGATATGCCTCAGTGCCGGCAATCTCCATTGATACTTGAGCTAAACGGTTTGAATTGTTACTTTTAGGATCTCCTACTACGATTGTAACATCTGCTTCACCTGCTTGCTCAGCTACAGCTTCTTGGCGAACTTGTGTAGCTAAACAAATTTCCTTGTGAACTTCAGCGTGCGGATATTTTTCTTTTACTTTTTCCATTACATCTGCAACGTCCCACTGACTCATTGTTGTCTGGTTTGTTACAATGATTTTCTCGCGTTGAATATTTAAATGGGCTACGTCTTCTGCTTTTTCAATTAAATGAACGATATCTGGTGCGATGCCAAGTGCACCTTCTGGCTCAGGGTGATTTCGTTTTCCGATATAAATAACGTCATAACCTTCTTTTTCTTTTTGGCGAATAAGGTCATGGGTTTTTGTAACATCCGGACATGTAGCATCGATTGTTGTTAAACCTTTTTCTTTTGCTCGTTCTTTTACTTCGGGAGATACTCCGTGCGCCGTAAAAATAACGGTTCCTTCATTTATTTGGTCTAAGATTTCTAGGCGATTAGCACCGTCCAGTGTGATAATGCCGTCCTCTTCAAACGCATCTGTAACGTGTTTATTATGAACAATCATTCCTAAGATATAGATTGGTCGAGGCAATGATTTATCTAAAGCGGCGTTTCGTGCAATGACCATTGCGTCTACTACACCATAACAATAGCCGCGCGGTGCGATTTTAATAACTTTCATTTCAATTTCCTCCTCATCATAATCCTGACGAGCAATTCAACTCGCTTCTATTATATAAAAGAGGAAGGAAGAATACAAAGATATTCTTTTTTTACTCACTGTATTTCATTAAGGAGTCAGCTGATTTATCAAATATAAAGTTTTGGTTTAGACACTCGATCTCTAGAGGAAAGTTCAATTTCTTCTTCGAAGAAATCCAGCTCATCATCAGATGAATCCGTGCTTTCTGTGCCTGCTGACAAAACCTTACTGTCTTTACTTTCATCAGTTTCAGAAACCTCTGTTCCTTCTGCTTCGAGTACTTCATCTGTATCATCACTTGAGCGCAGGGCCTGATAGATTTTCCATAGAGAAGGAGCATTTTTGACAAGAGGTCCGTATTGTTGAATCATAGGTCCCATCGTTTCCGCAGCTTTTAACACTCGCTGAACATTTCCCATCATGGAGCTTAAGTTAGCAGGGTTCGTTAAACCTTGCAAACCTCCAAGCAGGGAAGAAGAGTTGGTCGCTCCTGCAGCACCTTGGGCTCCTGAAAGGCCTGAAAACAAAGAACCTCGAGGAGCAGCAGCTGCTGCTTGTTGAAAGGGGATGTTTCTATTGCCGCCTCTTCGGAATAGGCGAGTTAAGAAGTTACCTCCTCCACGGTTCAGGCCTTGCTGATTCGGGTAAAATGATTGTTGAGCATTTGTCTGCTGGGCAAAGTTACGAAACTGCTGTAATGGATTAAATTGGCCAAAGTTACCAGGTTGTTGCCCAAAACCGTTTTGCGGTGGCATTCCTGGCATCATTCTTCTTTGCATACCGGGTGGAAATGGTGGTCTTCGCTGTAGCAAAGGACGCACCTCCTTTAGTAAAGTAGATTTTCTTTTACTATCGTATGCAACTCGCGATAAAATGTTTTTGAAACAGGTAATAAGTTTTAGTAATATGAATGAGAAGTAGTCACAGAAGGAAAAATCGATTATAATCATATATTGTGCCTTAAAAGATGAACGTGAATGTAAAAAAGGAGACTATTATGGAAAAAACAAACTTTGAACGTTTTGAGTTTCAACCATTTTTAATAGAAGCAATTAAACAATTAGGTTTTTATCAACCTACAGAGATTCAGGAGCGCTTAATTCCTTCCGTTTTAAAAGGGGAAAGTGTAATTGGTCAGTCACAAACAGGGACGGGCAAAACACACGCTTATTTATTGCCTTTACTTGAAAAGGTAGATCCTAAAAAAGAAGAAGTACAAGTTGTGATTACCGCTCCAACTCGTGAGCTTGCTTCTCAAATTTATCAAGAAGTATTAAAGCTAACAAAACACAGTGCTGAAGGAGAAGAAATCTCAGCAAAATGTTTCATCGGTGGTACAGATAAACAGCGTACAATCGACAAATTAAAGAAGCAGCCTCAAGTTGTCGTAGGAACACCGGCTCGTTTGTTTGATTTAGTAAATGAAAAAGCGTTAGTTGTGTACACAACTAAAGCGCTAGTAGTAGACGAAGCTGATTTAATGCTTGATATGGGATTTTTAGAAGATGTGGACCGTTTGGCAAGCAATATGCCTGAAAAATTACAGATGCTTGTTTTTTCAGCAACTATTCCTGAAAAACTAAAGCCATTCTTAAAAAAATACATGGAAAATCCAAAATTTACGCATGTTTCGCCAAAGCAAGCGGCAGCGGCTAAATTAGAGCATGTATTAGTTCCACTACGTCATCGTAACAAGTTTAAGCTGCTGCATGATATGCTTATTTCGTATAACCCTTATTTAGCTATTGTCTTTACAAATACAAAGAAAATGGCGGACGAAGTAGCAGATGATCTACTGTCTAAAGGCTTAAAAGTAGGAAGAATTCACGGAGACTTATCTCCTCGTGACCGTAAGAAAATGATGAAACAAATTAATAATTTAGAATTTCAATACGTAGTAGCGACAGATTTAGCAGCTCGCGGTATTGATATTGAAGGAATTTCACACGTCATTAACTTTGAGCTTCCTTCAGATCTAGATTTCTACATTCACCGCGTAGGACGTACAGCTCGTGCCGGTCATTCTGGAATTGCTGCTACAATCTTCGATGTGGAAGATGAAGATGCAGTAAATAAGCTGGAGAAAATGGGGATCGAATTTGTAAACAAAGATCTTCAAAAGCAAGAATGGGTTTCCATTGATGACCGCAACCGTCGTAAAAAGCGTGTGAAGAAAGCGGATGAAGTTGGAGAAGAGGCACATCGCTTTATTCAAAAGCCGAAGAAAGTAAAGCCTGGCTACAAGAAAAAACGTGCTCGTGAAATTACAAAGTACGTTCAAAAGAAAAAGCGTAGTGAAAGACGCAACAATCGTTAATCGCAATAGGTTAGAGGTGTAAAAAGGAATGTTGAAAATTGGTTCTCACGTATCGATGAGCGGCAAAAAGATGCTTTTAGGAGCAAGTGAAGAGGCAGCTTCTTACGGAGCAAATACGTTTATGATCTATACAGGCGCTCCACAAAATACTCGTCGCAAAAAGATTGAAGAGCTTAATATTGAAGCTGGTCTTTTGCATATGAAAGAGCATGGAATGAAAGATATTGTTGTACATGCTCCCTATATCATTAATTTAGGAAATACAACAAAGCCCGAAACATTTGAGCTTGGAGTAGATTTCTTAACGTCTGAAATTCAGCGCACCCATGCTCTTGGCGCAAAGCAAATTGTTCTTCATCCAGGGGCTCATGTGGGCGCTGGAGCAGATGCCGGTATTCAGCAAATTATCAAGGGTCTAAACGAAGTATTGACAGCTGATCAAGAAGTTCAAATTGCGCTTGAGACAATGGCTGGAAAAGGAACAGAGTGTGGAAGAAGCTTTGAAGAAATTGCCCAAATTATTGATGGCGTGACGCACAATGAAAAGCTCTCTGTTTGTTTTGACACATGTCACGTACATGATGCTGGTTATGATATCGTTCAAGACTTTGACGGTGTATTAAATGAATTTGACAAAACCGTAGGAATACAGCGAATTAAAGTGCTTCACATCAATGATAGTAAAAATGTATGCGGTGCTCGAAAAGACCGTCATGAAAACATTGGATTTGGTGAAATCGGATTTGGTGCACTGAATTATATTGTTCATCACCCAGCGTTTAAAGATGTTCCTAAAATTCTAGAAACTCCTTATGTAGGAGAAGATAAGAAAAATAAAAGAGCGCCATATCAATTGGAAATTGATATGATTCGTGCACAAAGCTTTGATTCAGAGCTAAAACAAAAGCTTATGTAATTTCATATGTGATTGAAAGAGGTCATGTCTATAGACATGACCTCTTCTTTTACATCAACTGCTGAAATAATTCGTTCACTCGTCTGGCAGTTTCACGATCTGTTACTTGAGCAATTTGTTTGATTAAATTTCGGCGCTCTTCAAGGTTATAAATATTTACGGGCTGCTGTCTAATGACGGATACAAGGGTGTGTGCCTGCTGATCTGTAATGGGGATGTTGTATTGTTTGCTATACTTTAAAAGCTCTTTCGGGGTAATGTTGTTTACTTTCTTATTGACAATCTGCTGTACAATTTTCATATGATTACCTCCTCGTCATATACAGTTTATGAATAAAAAAGAAAGATGTGACTATATTGTGTAATAAAACAACATTTTGAGTCAGATAAACTTACGGAGGCAAGAAAGCGAAGGAGTGAAACGGCTTAGTTTACAAATAAAAGACAATCCTGTATACTACATTAATGACTAAATCGTAATGATTCTGAGAAAGTAAATGGGTAACGGAGTATACGATAGAAACCGTGCCCTCTTTTGTATGGAGAAATATAAAAAAAAGAATGGTGAGGCGCATATGAATACACCTGATATCATTGAAATTGATCATTTATCATTTCAATATGATGGAGTGAATGTATTAGAAGATATAAGTTTTTCAATTCCAAAAGGAGCTTTTTTAGGTCTCGTTGGTCCAAATGGTTCTGGGAAATCAACGCTAATCAAATGTTTGCTTGGTTTGCAAAAACCATCTCAAGGTTCAATTCGTTTATTTGGAAAAGATCAGAGAAGGTTTAAAGAACGAAGTAAAATTGGATATGTATCGCAAAAAGCGAATAGTTTCAACAGCGGCTTTCCTGCTACCGTTTTTGAAGTGGTTTCGACGGGTCTTACTTCAAAATTAGGTTTGTTTCGCTTTATGAATGCTTCTCATAAACAAAAAGTAAAAGAAGCGGTAGAAGCAGTGGGGATGAGCGAATTTTTAAATCGAAACATAGGAGAACTATCCGGTGGTCAGCAGCAGCGAATTTTTATTGCACGCGCGCTTGTAAGTGAACCGGAGCTGTTAATTTTAGATGAGCCCACGGTCGGGGTGGATGCACAAAATGTGTACACTTTTTATGAGCTTCTTGAAAAGTTAAATAAAGAAAAAGGAATTACGCTTGTGCTTGTTACTCACGATATTGGCACTGTCTCGGAAAAAGTAACCCACGTTGCATGTTTAAATAAATTTCTACACTTTCATGGGAATGCCAAAGAATTCGAACAGCTTTGTGAACATGACGTATCAATGTTTTATGGCCATAATGTTCATGTGTTAACCCATGATCATCATCATGGAGGGCAGCACGTATGATAAGCAGTTTATTTCAATTTGAGTTTTTACGAAATGCATTTTTAACCGGTATGATTATAGGTGTCTTGGCTCCTTTATTGGGGACATTCATCGTAGTGAGACGCCTTTCTTTAATCGCAGACGCTTTAAGTCACGTAACGCTAGCGGGAATTTCTGCGAGCTTGCTGCTTAGTCAAAAAATAGGGTTTATGCAAGGAGTGAACCCGGTTTATTTAGGAATGGTGTCTTCCGTTACAGGCGCTCTTTTTATTGAAAAACTTCGAGGAGTCTACAAGCATTATCAAGAGCTCGCTATTCCGATTATTTTATCGGGCGGAATTGGTATTAGTGCCATTTGTATCTCGCTGGCGGACGGTTTTAATAATGATTTAATGAATTATTTGTTTGGAAGCGTGAGTGCGGTGAGTCGTTCGGATCTTTGGACAGTTGTTGTCATAGCCGTATTTGTAATAGCTATTGTCTTTTTCTTATATAAAGAATTGTTTATTTTATCGTTTGACGAGGAGCATGCTTCTGCTTCTGGAATTAAATCCAAGTGGATGCACTTTTTATTTATTGTGATGGTTGCTCTTGTCATTGCTGTATCGATGCGTATCGTCGGTATTTTATTGGTGTCATCTCTTATGACTCTTCCTGTAGCAGCAAGCATTCGCTTAGCGAGAGGCTTTAAACAAACGATTCTGCTTTCGGTGATTTTTGGTGAAATATCTGTTTTAGGCGGATTATTTTCAGCGTACTACTTGGATTTAGCACCAGGGGGTACAATTGTTGTCATCGCTGTTGTTATTTTAATCATATCTATTATGATTAATAAAGGACGGAAGGGGAAACAAAAATGAATTTAACTGAAGCCATTCATTTATTAAAAGATCAAGGATATAAACATACGGGAAAACGTGAAGAAATGCTTGCCCTGTTTTCAAAATCAAATAAGTACTTAACGGCAAAAGATGTATTAGAATATATGAAGCCTGATTATCCTGGTCTAAGTTTTGATACAATCTACCGTAATTTATCATTATTTGTGGAGTTAGGCGTACTTGAAATGACGGAGCTTTCGAGCGAAAAGCACTTTCGATTTAAATGTGCAACCGCTCATCATCATCACCACTTCATTTGTTTAGATTGTGGAAAAACAAAAGAAATTGAAGCTTGTCCGATGGAGTATGTAGACGAGGATTTGCGAGGGTATAATATTACAGGCCATAAATTTGAAATTTACGGTCAATGTATAGAATGTAATCAATAAAAAAGAGAGGGCGCTATGCACCTCTCTTTTTTATTTTTGCTGTTCTTTTAACCAGTTGGCTACCCACTGATCTGCTTCTAGCCAATTGTATACGCGAACCACTCCTTTTGGAACAGGCAAGCGATTATAAGGAGTATCAAATAAGATAACGGGAATATCGCATTCTTCACTGATTTCACAAGCATTATCATGTTTGTCTTCAAAAAAGATATCAACATCGTATCGTTTTGCTGTCTCAACTTTAAAATGAGAGCCGACTAATTCAATGTGATGAAACGATAGTTCATTTTTTTGAAACCATTCTTCCGTGACGTCTAATAGCTTATCGTGCCTTGCACTAATAAAGAATAATTCGTGCTTTTGATGCCACTTTTGCAAAACCGCTTTTGCATCGTCTGCAAGGGGAGAGGTTTCGTAAATAGAGCGTTCATTTGCTTTAAACCATTTACCAAGTTCTGCAGGTGATACATTTACAAAAGGGCTGAAATCATATTCTGTAATATCTTCAAGTGTTAAATTTAAGTTAAAGGCTTTATTTAAATGAGGAACAAAAGTTTCAGGAGAGGTAACAGTTCCATCAATGTCAATTCCAAACTTTTTTGTCAACTACGTGCACTCCTTTAGTACGTTTATTCTACTTAGATGCTTGATTATTCTTGTCTAGTGTAACATAAAGCCTAAAGAGAAACAGTAATACTTTTTATACTCCTTAAGAAAAAAGATAAGGATGATTATGCGGTGTGGGAATCGTGTAGGTATTTATGTTTGTAAGAAAATGAGCAGCTGTATAAGATTAACACTTATAATTTTTTCTCCCATTCAGATACTATAAATGCTCCTTATTTACGAAAGCGAGGGATTAAGCATGGAGAATGAAGAACAAAGGCGTAGAAAAGATGTATATGAAGCTGATTTCATGGAAGAAACTGCGGCTGAAGTGGGCGTTCCTGACCGAGTAGGAGAGCCTCATGCAGAGCGTGAGGTTATAGATATTGATCGCAATCGCAATCATGAAGTCGCAGGACGAGGAGAAGGAACGGGATACGGTCGTTTCGCACTCGTACTTTCGATTCTTTCACTATTCTTTTTACCAATTATTCTTGGTGCCGCTGGGATTATTCTAGGGTTTATCGCACGCAGAAAAGGAGCACTTACGCTAGGAGCATGGGCAATAGGGATCGGGGTTGTATCGATTATTGTCGGTACGTTTATATTACCGTTCTTTTCATAAAAAAAGCGAGGTGCATATGCGCCTCGCTTTTTTTGGTTATGATTTAGCTGCAGCTTTTTCAGCTTCTTGCTTTGCGTGATATTCAGCAGCGATTTTATCAATTTCTTTTTTCAGTTCCTCAACCATTGTTTCTTCAGGAACTTTGCGTACGATTTCACCTTTGCGGAATAGAAGACCTTCACCGCGTGCTCCTGCAATCCCGATATCAGCTTCACGAGCTTCACCAGGGCCGTTTACAGCGCAGCCAAGTACCGCTACTTTAATCGGTGCTTTTACAGTTGAAATATACTCTTCCACTTCATTAGCAATGCTAATTAAATCAATTTCAATACGTCCGCAAGTTGGGCAAGAAATAAGAGTTGCAGCATTGGAAGCTAAACCGAATGATTTTAGCAATTCGCGCGCAACTTTTACTTCTTCTACAGGATCCGCACTTAAAGAAATACGTAATGTATTTCCGATACCTTTAGATAAGATAGCGCCAAGACCTGCTGCACTTTTTACAGTTCCTGCAAATAATGTACCCGATTCTGTAATTCCTAAGTGAAGAGGGTAGTCAAATGCTTGAGCAGCTTTTTCATAAGCTTCAATTGCCAAGTTAACATCGGATGCTTTCATTGAAACGATGATGTCATGGAAATCAAGGTCTTCTAAAATTTTAATGTGATGAAGTGCACTTTCTACCATGCCATCTGCTGTCGGATAGCCGTATTTATCTAAAATACGTTTTTCCAGTGAACCGGCGTTAACTCCAATACGAATTGGAATATTTTTAGCTTTTGCAGCATTTACAACAGCTTCCACTTTTTCACGGCGTCCAATATTACCTGGGTTGATACGGATTTTATCCGCTCCGCCTTCGATTGCTTTTAACGCTAAGCGATAGTCAAAATGAATATCTACAACTAACGGAATGTTAATGCGTTTTTTAATTTCAGGGATTGCATCTGCTGCGCGCTCGTCTGGACAAGCAACACGAACAACTTGGCATCCTGCTTCTTCTAAACGTTTAATTTCTGCAACCGTTGCTTCAACATCATGTGTTTTAGTGGTTGTCATACTTTGAATAACTAATTCGTTACTGCCCCCAATTGTTAAATCTCCAACTTTAACGGGGCGTGTTTTTGTACGATGTATAATTTCACTCACGTGATAATCTCTCCTTCAAAATGAAATCAAGAATTTGAATTCATTAATAGAATAACTCTTTATGAACAAAATAACTAGTAGAAAGTACTACCTTAGCTATTTTAACAATGACTATCCTATCTTGACAAGAAGAATGCTGTCATTACTTGTAAATAGGGAACTTATACGTTTTTCCAATTTGAATATCTTCAGGCGCTGTACCATTATTTAACTTCTTAAAGTCTTTAATCATTTGGTTCATGGAAACCGGTATCGATTTTTTTGTAAGCTCCTCAATTACGGACAAAACTGTATCGCCTGGCTTAATTTTTATTTTTGTATAGATGGAAGAAGAGCTGGCGGCTTTTGTTTCTGCAGGCTGCGCTTTGCTGACTTGAACTGCTTCAGTAGCAGTGGGAATGGTCCCGTATTTAATGTCGTAGTGACAAATATATCCGATAAAAGCGAAAGCGGCTAATGCACATAGCTTTTTCATTATGCTCCTCCTTCATTCTTTTGCTTATGTGTAAAGCCTATGCTTGTCTTACTTAAATATGATTGGAGAACGAAAATTGAAAGAAAAATTAATGATTGTTTCATTAGGCTTATTGCCTTTAATCATGGTGCTGGGAAATTCCATGCTCATTCCTCTGCTGCCGAGCATTCAAAAGTCACTTCACTTAAGCGGAGTTCAAACCAGTTTAATACTGAGTGCATTTTCGATTCCAGCCGCATTGTGTATCCCTGCTGTAGGGATTTTATCAGACCGGTATGGGCGTAAAAAGTTAATCATATATTCACTCATCATGATGATAATAGGTAGTGTCATCGCTGCTAGTAGTGCTTCATTCTCTTCTGGAAGCTTTGCTGTGTTGATGGCTGGCAGAGTGATTCAAGGGATTGGAGCTGCAGGTACTACAACGTTAGCAATGGCATTAACTGGAGATGTATTTACAGGGGAAAAAAGAGCAAAAGTCCTCGGGATTTTAGAAGTATATAACGGAGCTGGAAAAGCGGTTGCGCCTATAATTGGAGCATCGGCAGCACTCGTCGTATGGTATGCCGCATTTTTGGTCTATCCTTTAGCTGCAGGCGCTGCTTTAGTAGGTATAGCGATGTATGTGAGAGAAGCGAAAACAGGTTCGGATTCAGTATCTGTTGGAAAGTATTTAAAGAGAGCTATTGGGATTGTTTATGATAAAAGAAAATCGCTTTTTCCTTTATTCTTTGTCGGGGGATTGGGGTTGTTTTTATTATTTGGCATTTTATATTATTTATCTTTTTTAATAGAGGAAACGTATCATATAGACGGTTTTTTCAAAGGAACCGCTTTTTTATTTCCTCTTGGCGCGATGACCATCGTTTCTTATTGGACCGGTCAGCGAATCAAAACAGATGTAGAGCTCATGAAAAAATTGATGATAGTAGGAATGATTCTTTTATTCGTAATGTTTGGAGTATTAACGATGATTTACACGCTTCCTGTGCTGATGTTTTGTTTGACAGTTGCCTTTGGCGGCTTAGGATTTGTTCTTCCGTGTATTAATATGATGATTACTTCAGCAGCTTCAGACGAAGAAAGAGGGTTTATTGTATCCATTTATGGAACGGTGAGATTTTTAGGAGTGGCGTTGGGACCTGTTGTTTTTGAAGTGTGGATGCATACTGAAAGGCTGATGTTTATTTATAGCTTTCTACTGCTCGCAGCAGGAGGGTTATGGGTTTTGTATCAGTTGAAAATTCTTTCTTCTGCAATGGGAAGAAAAGTTGTACAGAAATAAAGAGGCTGAGACTTAACTAAATCACTCCAATCACCAGCTAGAAGCATCTACATACATGAAAACCGCGTTCACCATATCAATAAAAAAATCCGAACGAGTTGAATTCTCTATCAAGAATCTAGAGTCCTCGTTTGGATTTTCCTTCAACTAAAATACGTTTGTCCCAGCCTCTTTATTAGGTTTTACCTTTTTTCTTATAGGAATCCTTGTGACGAGCAATAAGTAAATGAAGAACGTTCCTATCCAGTAAAGAGAGCTGTGCGTTGCTAGAGACAAAGAAAAAGCTTCAAAAAGCGTATAAAGCAGTGTGAAGGTTACCGTACTATAAGCGCTCAGTGCCCATAGCTGCTTAAAAGGAATCTGGTTTTTGGTAATGAGTCCAATCAGCTTTCCAAGATAAGCAAGGCAGGTAATAGAAAGGAAGCTTAGTCCAGCTGTTAATACGTACAGTAAAAGCATAGCGATAGGGACAAGTATGTATAAAGAAAATTTTTGTTCGTGCAGCAAGTTTAACAGTTCATTTTTATCTTTATGATGCCAGTTTAGCAACTCATATGAATACGTTTGTGTTTGTGAATTAGTCGTGATATATATTCCATCCTTTAAAAAACCAATTGCATGAGCAGGGGAATGAAACCGTTCAATAGACTGTGAGGGGTTTAAGATAAAAGCGGTACCGTTTACTTTTTTTGTGAAAGGTTGACTTGACGTAAGCTGTGAATTTGAGATAGCAAAAGAAGAAACAGATTTCGGGAGATCTGTAGTAGCGATATGATAGCCGTTTACAATCGTCAAAGCCATAAAGAAAAATGTAGGCAGCAAAGAAATGAATGTTAAAAACAGCACAAAGCCAATTGTTTTATTCGTATGCTCAAAGCGAAGCGATCTTATTTTTTGGAAGGAAGTAAAACTCCATGCCATCTTTTTCAGCATGCTCATTGTAAAGCCTCCTATTATTAAAAATTCTGATTATAACCTATTTTATAGCGAAAATTTAAGGTTTACAATAGATTTTAGAAACCGTTACCAATTACAATGATACGATGGAGCGCTTTGTTAAAAGCATATCTTTATATGTACAGATTTTGCTGTCATTGTTTTTGGAGATATTACCGGCAGCTTGAGGACCGTGCTGTTAATATTGCAGTGGTACACTCGAAAATCGTTATCTGAAGACGTATTCGAAAGTAAAATAAAGGAAGGTCTCGTGGTGCAAGGTCTTTCTTTATAGGAGTGGTTATTGTATGATAAATAGTAATAATAAAAAGGATAGGTGCGGGCATGGCTATTTTATGTTGGGCATTAGTTATCATTAGCTTTGTTGTATCGTTTATTGGGTTGGTTTATCCCATCATCCCAAGCGTGCTGTTTGTAGCTCTAGGATTTGTTATATACGGTTTATTTTATGATTTTAGCTCCTATAGCTGGTTATTTTGGGTGATACAAGGATTGTTAGTTGTCGCACTTTTTTTAGCAGACTATATAGCTAATATTATTGGTGTAAAAAAATTCGGAGGCACTAAAGCAGGCGTTTGGGGAAGCACAGTTGGGCTGCTTGTGGGTCCGTTTGTTATTCCGGGATTTGGGATTATTTTAGGGCCGTTTATCGGAGCGATTGTAGGAGAACTGATTGTTCATCGGACCACAATTAGCAACGCAGTAAAAATTGGAGTAGGTTCGGTTATTGGCTTTTTTAGTGGCGCTATCTCGAAAGGATTTATTCAACTGTTGATGATTGCCTATTTTTTATATGCTGTTTTAAAATAATATATTGACTTTAGGCCAAAAACATGTTAAATTTTTAATGTCGCTAGTAAATGTTATATTGTTCCACAGTAGCTCAGTGGTAGAGCTATCGGCTGTTAACCGATCGGTCGTAGGTTCGAGTCCTACCTGTGGAGCCATGGCGGTGTAGCTCAGCTGGCTAGAGCGTACGGTTCATACCCGTGAGGTCGGGGGTTCGATCCCCTCCGCCGCTATTTTTCAATTTACGTTTGTGACATACATAATTCATATTGTTCCACAGTAGCTCAGTGGTAGAGCTATCGGCTGTTAACCGATCGGTCGTAGGTTCGAGTCCTACCTGTGGAGCCATGTGGACCCTTAGCTCAGCTGGTTAGAGCAGACGGCTCATAACCGTCCGGTCGCAGGTTCGAGTCCTGCAGGGTCCACCATTTATAGGGTTGGAGGAATACCCAAGTCCGGCTGAAGGGATCGGTCTTGAAAACCGACAGGGGTGTTAAAGCCCGCGGGGGTTCGAATCCCTCTTCCTCCGCCATACTATTGTCTATTCAAAGCTTCTTTTGAGAAAAAGAAGCTTTTTTTATGTTTAAAAGAATAGCGAATGGGAATTAGGTAAATATAAATCATGGATTAGGTACTTTTTATTTGAAACAGTAGGGTAAATTTGCTAATCTAAACGTATATGGTGCTTTTGCGCCAAAATGCTTACATATTTTGAAGGAGGAATTATTCATGGCTTACAAATTACCAGAACTACCTTATGCATACGATGCACTGGAACCACATATCGACAAAGAAACAATGAATATTCACCACACAAAACATCACAACACATATGTTACAAACCTAAACGCTGCTGTTGAAGGCAAAGCGGATTTAGAAAGCAAAAGTATTGAAGAGTTAATTTCAAACTTAGATGCTGTTCCTGAAGATATCCGTACAGCAGTACGCAATAACGGTGGCGGTCATGCCAACCACTCATTATTTTGGACAATCCTTTGCCCTAACGGCGGCGGTGCTCCAACTGGTGAATTAGCAGACGCTATCGCTAGCAAATTCGGAAGCTTTGATCAATTCAAAGAAGAATTTGCAAATGCAGCTAAAACTCGCTTCGGTTCTGGCTGGGCTTGGTTAGTTGTAAATAACGGCGAATTAGAAGTAACAAGCACACCAAACCAAGATAGCCCATTAATGGAAGGCAAAACGCCAATTCTTGGTCTAGACGTTTGGGAGCACGCTTACTACTTAAATTATCAAAACCGCCGTCCAGATTACATTTCAGCATTCTTTAATGTTGTAAAATGGGACGAAGTTGCTAAGCGTTACGACGCTGCAAAATAAGCTGAAGACGTATTTAAGAGCCAGTAAAGTAATTATTACCTTTACTGGCTTTTTTGTTTTCCAATTCTTTTACATATCTCCTTTTCTTTTTCACACACTAGGTGTAGAAGAGAAAAGGAGTTTTTTGATATGCCTTTATTAAAAAAAGTAGTTGGAGATGTAGAAGTTAGTAAAGATTTACTTTTGCTTTTAATTATAGGCGGTCTTTACGCCTTGGCTATTTCAATTTCCAATTCGTTTGTTAACATTTATCTGTGGAAACAATCAGGCGAATTTTCGGATCTCGCTATTTATAATTTAGCGGTAGTGGTGCTTCAGCCGCTTACGTTTATTTTAGCAGGTAAATGGGCCAAACGAATTGACCGGGTTGTGGTTTTAAGGTTAGGCGTATCTTTTTTGGCTGTTTTTTATATCGCTGTATTAGTCAGTGGAGCTAACGCAGCCGAGTATTTAGTATTGCTTGGTGGACTGCTAGGGATAGGATATGGCTTTTATTGGCTCGCTTTTAATGTGCTAACTTTTGAAATTACTGAACCCGATACAAGAGACTTTTTTAACGGATTTTTAGGGATCTTAAACTCTTTTGCAGGGATGATTGGTCCTTTAGGAGCGGGCTTCGTTATTTCCGCTTTGTATGAATCACTTGGGTATAAAATTGTGTTTGGTGTATCTCTGCTATTGTTTGTCGGTGCCGTTGTGCTTAGTTTTTTTATTACAAGACGCGCAGCTGAGGGAGTATACAAATTTAAAGAAGTATGGGCTGAACGAAAAGTCAACAAAGACTGGAATCGAATATTGCAGGCTCATTTCTTTCAAGGATTGCGTGAAGGTACGTTCATTTTTGTCGTATCCGTCATGGTATTTATTACAACAGGAAGTGAATTAGCTTTAGGAACTTATGGACTGGTGAATTCAGCGGTTGCATTTGTAGGATACTATGTAGCCTCAAGGTTTATTAAGCAAAAAAATCGCCTTCGATTTATCTTCACGGGGGGCCTCCTTCTCTATGGCGCAGTCTTTTTGCTTATCTTTAACTTATCGTATCCAAAGTTAATTATATATGCTGTTTGCATTGCCATTGCCTATCCTATTTTGTTGGTTCCATTTATCTCTCTAACGTACGATGTAATTGGACGGGCAAAAGACGTTGTTTCAAAAAGAATTGAATACATTGTTGTCAGAGAAGTATTTCTTAATATTGGGCGCGTCGTTTCCATATCTTTATTTTTAATAGCTGTGCTATTTTTTGATGAAGCAAAAAGCATTCCCATTTTATTAGCTATTGTTGGAGCTGGGCATACGATCATTTATTTTTGTGTGAGACATATCTCACAGCCTCTGCACAAAAAAGAAACGACTGTTACTCCTCCAGTATTAAATGAAGGAGACGGAGAGTCTCCAGCGTAGAGTATTGTCAGCTCCTTCATTTGTACTATGGAAAATGTATCGCTTTTCTTTTAGAATAAATACGTTGTGTAAATAGGCACCTGCCAGGTGTCTATTTATTTGCTAAATATCTGATTTTATGGTGTTATGGTATATATGTTTTATAAAGTGTAGGTGTTGGTATGAAAAAGAAAAAAAGAAGAAAAAGTCACGTGCCTTTTCGTGTGAACTTACTTTTCTTGACCGTATTTGCCCTATTTTCCGTATTAATTTTGCGGTTGGGACTTGTTCAAATTGTGTACGGTGAGAATTATGAACGAGAAGTCGAAAAAACACAGGACGTTACAGTCAGTACGCCTGTTCCTCGAGGGAAAATGTACGATCGGTATAACCGCGTAATTGTAGATAATACCTCTTTAAATACGATTACATATACTCGTTTTCAAGGAAACACAGCTGAAGAAAGGCTGCGCATCGCTAAAAAGTTAGCCACTATGATCGATGTTCCTTACGCCACAAATGTGATTGATATTCCAGAAAATAAAAAGAATAAAGATGCTAAAAACGTGGTAAAAATTACAGAACGCGACATGAAAGATTATTGGATTATGCTTCACCCTAAAGAAGCGGAGCAGAAAATTACGAAAGCTGATCGCAAAAAAGTTCAAGATGGTGAAATGACTGATGATGAACTGTATCAACGTCAGTTAGACCGCATTTCTAAAAAAGATTTAGAAAGTTTAAAGAATGATTTAGAAGTTCTAGCTATTAAGCGCCAAATGGAGGCAGGTTATTCTAACACCCCGCAAATTGTTAAAAGCGGTGTGACAAATGAAGAGTATGCCGTTGTAAGTGAGCACTTAGATGAACTTCCAGGTGTGGATACAACAACGTATTGGGATCGCTCATACCCAGAAAACAGCACTCTCCGTACTTTGCTTGGAAATGTATCCTCTGCCAACGAGGGTCTGCCCAAAGATAAAGTACAGTATTACTTATCAAGAGGATATAGCCGAAATGACCAAGTTGGGACGAGCTATTTAGAGAAGCAATACGAAGCTCAGCTCAGCGGTCAAAAAGAAAAAGTCCAGTATGTAACAGATGATAAAGGAAATCTCCTTGATACAATTCAAGTGTCTAAAGGCGAACGGGGCAGTGATTTAGTTTTAACTATTGATATGGAGCTTCAAAAAGCAGTAGAAAAACAAATTACGGACCAGCTTTTAGCCAAAAAGAAAATGAAAGGAACTCAGTTTTTAGACCGTGCTTTTGTAATTATGATGGATCCTCACACAGGAGAAATCTTAACAATGGCTGGTAAAAAATACACCATTGATAAGAAGACTGGGGTACCTAAAATAGAAGATTTTGCATTAGGGAATATTTCAACATCTTATACAATGGGCTCTGTTGTAAAAGGGGCAACGGTTCTGGCTGGCTTAGATTCAGGAGCTATTAAGCCAAACACAGTGTTCGTTGATGAACCGTTAAAAATTAAAGGAACACCAATTAAGAAATCAGCTGAGGCTGAGGGGTTAGGACCCTTAACGTATTCATCCGCGTTAAAATATTCATCCAACGTATTTATGTTTAAAACGGTAATGGCGATGGCTGGATTACAGTACCATAAGAACATGACTTTACCGATTAAACCTGACACATTCAGCGAACTGCGTTCGTACTACAGTCAGTTCGGCTTAGGCGTATCAACAGGCATAAACCTCGATAACGAATCAACAGGTGTACAAGGCGGAAGCAACGTTCCAGGTACAGCACTTGATTTAGGAATTGGTCAGTATGATACGTACACGCCGCTGCAGCTTGTGCAATACACTTCTGCAATAGCTAATGGAGGGTATCGCATCAAGCCGCAGCTGGTAAAAGAAATTCGAAAACCAACGATAAAGACCGATGAAATTGGCGGTACGCAGCATTCATTTGAACCTGATGTGTTAAATCGTATCACGATGAAAGAAGAATACATTAAAGATGTTCAAAATGGCTTTAAGCGCGTTACGCAGGAACAAGGCGGTACAGGGTACGCAGCTTTCCATACAGCGAACTATAATCCTGCTGGTAAATCAGGAACGGCACAAGCCTATGAGAAAAACCCAAGCGGAGGGGATCCGATTAAAGTTAATAATTCAAACTTTGTCGCCTTTGCTCCGGCAAATGACCCTGAAATTGCAGTAGCTGTCGTGGTACCATCGGCATTTGTGCCAAGTGCACCAAATACCATTACAAAAGAGCTTGCTCGTTCTGCGCTCGATACGTATTTTGATTTAAAGAAAAAAGGTGAACAACAAGTAAAAGATCAAGAAGAGAATCAACAGGCTGTCATTGCAAACGACGCCAATTAAAGAAGCTGGGAAAAAGCATATTAGTTGAAATAAGATCCGAACGACGTTGATTAAGAATCAGCTTCGTTCGGATTTTTTTATTGGTAGAGTGAACGTAGATTAAATCAATTTAGCTATGTCTCAACCTCTTCATTTTTTTAGAAATCTTTACATATATGGTTTTTTATTGAATTTAAGGGTCGTAAGAACTAGTTTTCTACCTAAAAAACACGCAGATAGACCTTCGTTTACAAAAGCTTTACATTGAATTAAAACACAATTAATAGTCGGCTATTATTCTGTAAGTGTAAGGATTAATAGGAAATGATCAAAATAAGGGGAAGCGTTTCGGCTTCTCGTATTTATTTACACTGATAGTAAACAATAGATATTAAATAGATATAGAGAGACTTTTATTGTGCTCAAAACGGTTAAAGAAGATGAAGGAGGATTATCCAATGGCAATAACAATGGAATTAACTAACAAAGAAAAAGTAAATACTCCGCAAACAAAAGAAATTGTATATAAAACAAAAGGTTTGAATTTATGGTATGGCAACACACATGCTTTGAAAAATATTGATTTAGACATTCATGCTAACGAAGTTACCGCGATCATTGGTCCATCAGGCTGCGGAAAATCAACATATATTAAAACGTTAAATCGTATGGTAGAAATGACCCCAATTGTCCGCACATCAGGTGAAATTGAGTATAGAGGAAAAAATATTTTTGATAAATCGTACCATGTGGAAGAGCTGCGCACGCAAGTAGGAATGGTTTTCCAAAAGCCAAATCCGTTCCCAAAATCTATTTATGATAATATTGCGTACGGTCCAAGGATTCATGGCGTTCGCAACAAGAAAAAACTAGATGAGATTGTTGAAAAAAGTTTACGAGGAGCAGCTATTTGGGACGAAGTTAAAGATCGTTTGAATCAAAATGCGAATGGGTTGTCAGGTGGACAACAGCAGCGTATCTGTATTGCGCGCTGCTTGGCTATTGAACCCGACGTTATTTTAATGGATGAGCCTACTTCTGCACTCGATCCAATTTCAACATTAAAAGTAGAAGAATTAGTACAAGAATTAAAGAAAGACTTCAGTATTATTATTGTTACACATAATATGCAGCAAGCGGCACGTATTTCAGATAAAACAGCATTTTTCTTAAATGGAGAAGTGGTAGAGTACGCAGAAACAGATAAAATCTTCTCAATGCCATCTGATAAACGCACAGAAGATTATATTACAGGTCGTTTCGGTTAAGACATACAAGGAGATGGGATAAGTGGTTGTACGCGAAAAGTTTCATGGTGATTTAAAGATATTACGTGAAAAATTATTAGAAATAGGGCGCTTAACGCATGAGGCGCTATCAAAATCAATTGAAGCGTTGCAAACAAGCAACGTTGAGCTGGCGCTAGAAATTATCGACGGCGATGCATACGTGGATGACTTAGAAGAAGAAATCAATGACCTAGCTATCTTGCTTATTGCAAAGCAGCAGCCGGTGGCTATCGATTTAAGACGTATCATTGTGGCAATTAAAATTGCTTCGGACGTTGAGCGTATGGCAGATTTTGCGGTTAACGTAGCAAAATCGGCTATACGAATTGGAAATGAAGAATTAATTAAGCCGTTAGAACATGTGAAGAAAATGCACGATATTTCAATTGAAATGCTGAGTCTTTCGTTAAAAGCTTATCACGAGGAAGATCTTGTTTTAGCTAAAAAAGTAGCGGAAATGGACGATGAAGTGGATGAGCTTTACGGAATAACAATCAAAGAACTTTTAAGTCTTGCTAAAGAAAAGCAGGAGGCTATGAACCAAATTACGCAGCTTTTATTTGTAGCCCGCTATTTAGAGCGTATGGCTGATCATACAACGAACGTAGCAGAAAGCGTATTTTACCTTGTGAAAGGCAAACGCTACGATTTAAACGAATAGTAGAAAAACCTCTTCTAATAAGCGAAGAGGTTTTTTTGTTAGTACATTACAATCACTATGTTTATCTTAGTTTTTAACACAAATCGACAAATTGTGTTTATTGTGGCAACTTTTTCTGAATGGTAAGATGTTAATAAGTTTATACGGCATTGATATGTAGAAAAAACAATCTAAGAAACGAAGTGATAAAACAGTGGCTCCTAATCTTATTCAAAACTTAAATGTGTGTATAGCTACTCAGCTTGACTCATCTCGTATTTATGTTCACTGGTCGTTTTCTGAGCATATTCGAGAGATGGTAGAAAGTATGTTTTCGACACGGTGGGAAGAATTGAATCTAGCTATGTGTACGTATGATATAACAGGTCTTCATTTTAACGGCCATGAATCAAACCGCTATTATATGAAGAGTCTTACTGCTCATCAAGACTTCATGTTTATGAATAGCTTGGAAAGCGAGCGCACGTATGTAATAGATATTGGTATTCAAGATAAAGAAGGAAGTTTTTTTTCCCTTCTTCGTTCGAATCCGGTTTATTTGATGAAAGAACAGCATGAACAAGTGAATGTAACTTCGTTAAGCTGGATGTACGAACCTGTAAAAGTTCACCAGGGTGTTCAAAATGAATTTAGCACATATTCCTTATATTCAAATGACTTGGAGCAGGTGAAGAAGCAATATGAATAGTGATGACTGTATTCTTTTAACTTATATGCATTATCCGTTGCTACATGTACTTCAAGCAGAGAGTGAGTATCCGCTGTTTGAACAAGTAACGAACGAATTCATCCCTTTTTTAGATCAAATTGAATCTAAGAAATTGATAGGTGCAACAGCTGTGATGTCTTGTGTATTTTTGAACGTATTAAACGACGAGAAGTTTAATGCTCGTTACGCTCGGTATTTACACCAGTTTTCAAGCCAGCAGCATCAGAGAGCACTCACTTTTTTAAAAAAGTGGGACGGGAGCTTGTTCTCAGCCTGCAAATATTTCTTTCAGCATGACATGATGGAATGTATTCCTACTACCGTAACGAACGCGTTCGTTTCCATCCTTAAAACGGAACAAACATTAAATCTCCAAATTACAGAAGCAATACGTGTTTTTCAACAGTTTTTTGAAAAAAAGCCCGTCGGTTTTTTTATACAGCAAGGAGAGTATACTCATCAAGTAGATATGCTCCTGAAATCTCATGAAATGCGCTATACCTTTGTGAAGTCATCAACAGATGAACTAAAAAAGTCGCCTGCTGGCATTATCTTGTTTCCATATCCTAAGCAAGGAAAACAAGTTGAGGAAGGAACAATGAATAAAGCGAGCGCTGTTTTGGATTTGAAAGCGAAGCACACGCTTAGCTTTCAGCGAATGCAAGCAGCAAGCGGGACATTTCAATATCCTTTAGATTACGCGAGGAATATACAGTTTCACCAAAACGAAACTCTTGCACTCTACGGTGCAACAAAAAGCGCCGAATTTGTCAGTGAGAACAATCAATTGTTTATTTCAACCGTACAGAAGACAGAGGCGATGCTAGATGTTATCGATTTTAAACATCCTAGCGTGGTGAATGCTATCTACCGACAGTGGCTCCTTTTAAGTAGCAGCGACTGGCTTTATAATTTTAAAAAGGTCAGAGATGAATACGAAAGGCAAGTAAAACTGTTTGATTTCCTTTGTCATGATGAGAATCCAAGGATGGATAGTGAAAACAGTTTTCTTTCAGGAAGTTCTTTTTTATACCCTGCAAAAGAGACAGAGCCGGCGGCTTTATCAGTAAATCAATATAAAGGCGGTCTCTCCATTTTAATGCTTGCATGGGAATTCCCTCCGCTAGTTATCGGAGGACTTGCACGACATGTATTTGATTTATCCAGAGCGTTAGCAAAGGCGGGCCATCACGTTAGTGTATTAACGACATATGTAGAGGGGCTGCCGGAATATGAGCGTTTATACGGGGTTCACGTTTACCGAGTTAAAAGCCTGCAGCCTCATCATCCGGATTTTTTGACATGGGTAAACAGTTTGAACGTGGCTATGGCTCTTAGAGGACTGCAGTTAGGCTACAAGCTGTCTTTTGACGTTATTCATGCTCATGACTGGCTTGTTGCATCCGCAGCAAAATGTTTAGCAGATAAAACGGATAGACCGCTAATTACGACCATTCATGCGACAGAACATGGGCGCAATAATGGTATTCATAATGACATGCAGCAGAAAATTCACTTGCAAGAAGAGGAGCTAATTCGACAATCAAGCTCAATCATTGTCTGCAGTGACTATATGAAGAAAGAATTAATCACTTTATTTCACGTAGAACAAGATAAAATTGCTATATTTCCAAATGGAATTGACAAGCAGCTGGTAGTCGACGCAGTAAATGAGCGGTTAAAAGAAAGTTTACAAAAGAAATATAATTTTAGAAAGGCCCCTATTATTTTTTCAATTGGACGAATTGTATATGAAAAAGGATTTCAGCTATTTATTGAAGCAGCGGAACTATTTAAGAAAAAACAAATAGATGTTCAATTCGTTGTGGCGGGAAAAGGGCCTTTACTTCATGAGTTTCGAACGCAGGTAAGTGAAAAGCAATTGGACAAATACGTGTATTTTATTGGATACATTACCGATAACGAGCGAAATCAGCTTCTTCAAGCTTGCAAAATGGTTGTTTTTCCAAGTCTATATGAACCTTTTGGAATTGTTGCTTTAGAGGGTATGGTAGCCAAGAAGCCAACCATCGTTGCCGATACAGGAGGTCTAAGCGATATTATTTCACATTTCGACACGGGCCTGACGTTTGCCCGAGGAGATACGCTCGAATTAATCAACTGTATTGAATTTTTGTTAAAAAATGAAAAAATAGCTGCGAAAATCAGCGAAAATGGGTATAGAAAAGCAACAACTATGTTTAGCTGGGAAAAAATCGCTATCGATACAAGTAAGCTGTTTCAACATCACATTTGCCAGGATAAAAAAAGGAGGGAGGCAAAAAATTGAAAGCCATTATACTTGCTGGCGGTAAAGGAACAAGACTGCAGCCCTTGACCTACACAATTCCAAAGCCTATGCTGCCGCTTTACGATAAACCTGTGATGGAATATAGCATTGAGCTGCTTAAGAAACATGGAATTACAGAGATTGGGATTACGCTGCAGTATAGGCATGAACAAATTATTGAATACTTTGGGGATGGCTCTCAGTGGGGAGTGACGCTTACTTATTTTATCGAAAAAGAGCCTCTTGGAACAGCGGGCGGAATTAAGCGAGCAGAGGCCTTTATTGAGGAAGACTGTATTATTATTAGTGGAGATGCCTTAACAGAAATTAATCTTCAAGACGTTATTCATTTTCATTATGAACAAAAAAGCGAAATGACCATTGTTACAAAAGAAGTAAACGACGTGCGGGGTTATGGAGTGGTGACGATAGATGAAGGGAATCGAGTCACGGGATTTGTAGAGAAACCAACCTACGAACAGGCCAATAGCCGATTGATTAATACGGGAGTGTATGTGATCAAAAAATCCGTTCTTGATTACGTGAATTCTTATGGTCCTACGGATTTTAGCTTTGACATTATCCCACTTCTTTTGGAATATAATCATACTGTGTGCAGTTTTGTAACGGAAGATTATTGGATTGATATTGGGCAAATTCACCATTATCGTCAAGCACACTATGATTTGTGGAGCAAGTGGTTTGGCAATAGACAGGAAAGTATTGTCTCAGATGACGCGCTTATAGAAGAAGGGGTGACTGTTTACGATCCGGTTTACGTAGGAGAAAATGTGGTGATTAGAAAAGGTGCTTCAATTGGTCCTTACACGATTATCGGAACCAATAGTATCATAGAAGCACATGCTGCAATCGATAAAACGATTTTGCTTCAAAACGTAACGGTCGGGGCAGAATCTTTTTTATACAACGCTACGATAGGTCCTTATGTAAATGTTCAACCAATGACTACGTATGTCCAAGATACAGTAGCTGAAAATCAAGTGCTACCTCAACTTTCTGTGAAACCAGATGTTTCCATCTTCAAAAACGGTCGCCTGTATGTCCATTCATCTGTTGATCGAGAAAGACTATACAATGCGTTATTACTTGTATGCAAACATCAAGGGTCGTTCTGTCTAGCAAGCGATGATGAAGAAGAAGCCATTCAACTTCGCAAAGAATGCTTTTCTTTTTTACGGAGTAATCATTCCGCTGTGTATGATATTAAAAAAGAAGCTCTTCCGTTATTTCGATATTACATGATGACTTCACAAGCGAGCATTGGTGTTTATATTGGTGTGGATAGCAAAAACAGCAGCCTTTTTTTAGAAATATATGACAAAAAAGGGCAATTAGTTAATCAGCTTATTGAAAAAAAGATTGAGCGGATGTACCTTCAAGCTAAAAAAGCAAACATGACGATTTCTGCTCCACTTAAAAAAACAAGCATAGGAAATATCAGGGAAGAATATTGTGATGCTTTAGTAAAATCCATTAATCAGCATGTTTTATTAGAAGACAGTATGCGAATTGGAGTGATTTGTTCACCGTTTATACAGGAAGTTGTCGAATTATTATGTAAGCGTCTTCGTGTCCATGTGTTGTTTTTAAACAAATGGGAGAAAACAGAAGAAATCAAACGAATGATTAAAAAAAATAAGCTGTCTTTTTGTATTCAGATTAAAGAAGATGGAGAAACATTTGCTCTATATGATGAAAAAGGCTGCAGCGTAAATGATTCAGAAATTATGTCGCTTTATATTTATAGCGTGTACATGACAAAAAAAGTAGCATTCGTTCCTATTCCTATACACTATTCATCCACACTAGAAACATTTGCCCAATCTCTCAATCAATCATTTATGAGGACAAAAGCAAAAAAACGTGATTTGCTTAGTCTTTTGGGGCCCGTTCAATTTCAGTTAGATGCCATGTACGCTTTATGTCAGCTGATCGAATTAATTAGGGTGCAGCAGCGGAAAATTTCTGAAATGATTCAATATGTCCCGCACGCTTATATGAACTGGCGCTATATTTCATGTCCGCTAGAAATTCAAGAACAAGTGATGAAGAAGTTGTTAGAAGAAGCAATCGGTAAACAAGTATATGTCATTGATGGCTTAAAAATTTACCATGATCCCCATGAATGGACGCTGATTTTGCCCGATGGTCACTTGCCTGTATTAAATATTTATTCAGAGGCGTTAAACACTCAGACCGCCAAGAAGCTGTCGGCATATTTTGTGGAAAAAATACAAGAGTATCAAAGAGTGTAAATAATGGATTTTATTTAAAAGAAAGGAAGTACACCTCTCAGAAAAGAGTTCCGCTTATTTTAAGAAACTTCATCTATGTATAAGGCGTAGCAGAGAAGGAGCTCAGGACTCTAAGAGGAAAGAAAAAGTGAAGAAATGAAATTAAATGACTTTCTTCAAAAAAACAGACTGGCATTTCCTTTCGAAAAATGATATTATATTAAAGTCTGATTTATGTTTATAATGTTTGGAGGGAAAATAGATGCGCGTAAACGTTACATTAGCTTGCACTGAAACTGGTGACCGTAATTACATTACAACTAAAAACAAGCGTAATAACCCAGATCGTCTTGAGTTAAAAAAATACAGCCCAAGACTTAAAAAAGTTACACTTCATCGTGAAACAAAGTAAGCAGTAGGAGTACAATCCTGCTGTTTTTTTTTATAGGGGGAATTAAAATGAAATCTCATCTGCGCAAAGAGATGAAGCGCGTTCTTAATTTAATTTCTGAAGAGCAGCACGAGGCGCATTCAACAAGCATAGCAAATGCACTGTATGAAACTTGTTTATGGAAAGAAGCTAGAGTCATTGCAGCTACGGTTTCAAGAAATAAAGAAGTTAATACGAAAGCCATCATTGAACGTGCTTGGAAAGATGGAAAAAAAGTAGCTGTTCCAAAATGCAACCCCACAACATCTCAAATGGTTTTCTACGAGATTACGAATTTTTCACAGCTTGAAACAGTGTACTACGGGTTAGCCGAACCAATTGTTGAAGAAACTGTTTCCGTTTCAAAATCTTCAATTGATTTACTCCTTGTGCCTGGCGTGGTATATAGCAAGAATGGATATCGCATCGGCTATGGAGGCGGTTATTACGATCGTTATTTAGCAGATTATACCGGACAGAAGCTAAGCCTTGCGTTTGATTGTCAAGTCGTTTCAGAGGTTCCATATGAATCTCATGATATTCCCGTTGAATATATTTTGACAGAGAAGGAGCTTATTTGCTGTGAATCCGTTTGATGCTGTCATGATAATTGTAATATTACTCATGGCAGGAGCAGGCTACATAGCAAAAGCACTGACAGTATCGGGAGCCTGCATGTCTTTCATCGTAGGAGCGAGCGTTTATATCGGTTTTTCGCTTCAAGGTTTTTTACTCTTACTCTTATTTTTTAGCACTTCTACGCTGTTTAGTAAGTATAAAAAAGAAAAAAAACGCGCGTTAGAAGAAAAGCTAGAGAAGCACGACAGGCGAGATTATATTCAAGTCCTTGCTAATGGAGGTGTAGCTGCTGCTTGCGGTTTGTTATATGCTGCAACAGCTTTGCCTGTTTATATGTGGATGTTTATGATTAGTATCTCAGCTGCTAATGCCGACACATGGGCATCTGAAATAGGGTCTCTTAGTAAGAAGCCGCCGTTTTACATTTGGACGTTAAAGAGAGTAGAAGCGGGTACTTCAGGAGCCGTTTCACTTTTAGGTACAGCAGCCGGAGCAGCTGGAGCTTTTCTTATTGCTGCCGCTTGTTATTTTGCTTTTCCATCCGTATCGCTGAGTAGTATATTGCTAGTCGGGTGCTTTGGTTTTATTGGAAACGCTATAGACACTCTTCTTGGAGCAAGTGTGCAAGTTCGCTTTCGCTGTCAAAGCTGCGGTATTGAAACGGAAAGGAAAGATCATTGCCGCAAGCCGACGGTAAAAGAAAAAGGAATAACTTTCTTTAACAATGATGTTGTGAATCTTGCCGCTATTTTGCTTGCTGCCTTTACAGGCGGAATCCTTATCCTGCTTTTACCTATATAAGAGCATAAAATGTTCGTCATAGGAGCAAAGTAAACGTAAGGAGGCTTGAAAATGAGACATATTGTATTAGTACTTACGCTTTTAGTTGTTGGAACGCTGGGCTACCAAATGAGATACCGTGTTTTAAATTCGCTGTTTGGAAATTCATTTATCCGCAGTCTAGCTGTTCGTTCATTTTTTAATTTGCCGTTTGTTCGGGATCGTTTAATGAAGCAGGTCTTCCGCTAAGAGCGAAAGATACATAAAAAACACCTTACCGACCTGTAAGGTGTTTTTTTGTAGAAAAAGAAAAAGGGAAAATCGTTGCTTTTTTCCTGGCTTTCTGCCATCTTTACATATAGAGAGTGTGAGGAGGTGACTATTTGTCTAGGCAAGATTTTTATTATTTGCAGCTGGCACAGCAATTGCTTGGCCATTCTTCATATGAGCTGATTTCGATGAAAGCTGATGCTTCAGAGCTGTGGTTTCAATCTTCGCATCGCAAAGATAAGTCAATTGTCCGCATAGTCCGCCGGAGTTTTAAATCAGCCGTTGAGCAGCAAAAAGATGTATTGTATGCATTACAAAGAGCTGAGAATGTGCGAAAGCAGAGAGGTAAATCAACGCTTACTCTTAACACGATTTACTTTGCTGATTTTGATCCTTTTTATACAGAGCAGTCCTTAGAAAGTGCGCCAAGTCCCTCTAAAGTGAATAGTTACGTTGAACAACTAACGGCAGAGAAAGCAAGCGCTTATGAACCTCTATTCGAACGGCTGGGTCTTACATTAGAAAGCGCAGACAATTTCTCTTCCGAAGAAGAAGCTCAGCGAATAGAACAGTGGAAACATAAAATTGTGCTTTTTGTGCAGAAAAAACAAAGCGAAGAACAGCAAATAGCTGGATACGGGAAACCTATTTTTACATATATATTTTTAGCGATGCAGATCTTAATGTTTCTATTTCTGGAGTGGAAGAGCAGTACGCAAAATACGCTCACTCTCATTCAATACGGAGCTAAATACAACCCCTTAATTATGGAAGGCGAGTGGTGGCGTTTTTTTACACCTATAATTTTGCATATAGGACTTCTGCATTTGCTTATGAATAGTGTAGCCCTGTATTATTTAGGAACGCTTGTAGAGAGGATATATGGCAGCGGGCGTTTTGTCTTTATTTATATCTTTGCCGGGTTTGCAGGATCTCTAGGAAGTTTTATATGGAATACGTCTATTTCCGCAGGAGCCTCAGGGGCCATTTTCGGTTGCTTTGGAGCTTTACTGTTTTTAGCAAGAACAAATCCACGCTTCTTTTTTCGAACAATGGGATCGAGTTTCATTGTAATCATTGTGATTAACTTGATTTTTGGATTTGTTGCGCCGAACGTCGATAATGCAGGGCATATTGGCGGTTTGGTTGGCGGATTTCTAGCTGCGAGCATCGTCAGTTTACCGAAACAAAAAAAGCTGTATATTCAGATTCCGGCTTTCATTTGCACGCTTTTATTAGTAGGCAGTCTGCTTTTTTATGGATATCATGAGCGTTCTGTTTATCAAGATGAGCCCTATGCACTCAGCGTAGCGGCTACGTATCTTCAGCAGAAGCAGTATGAAGAAGCAAAAGACGCCATCAAGCTTTTTATTGAAAAAGGGACAAGCAATAGTAACATATATTTTATCAGTGCTAGCGCAGAATTTTATCTTGAAAATTATCAAGAAGCTAAACAGCAATTGAATCAGGCTGTAAAGTATGATTCAACTTTTCATGAGGCGTATTACAATTTAGCTCTGGTGAATATGAAACTGAATGATATTCCCGCGGCCACACAAAATATCGACAAAGCAATTGCGCTTGAACCACAAAGTGAAAAATATGAAAAGCTGAAGCGACAGCTAGAAAATTAAAACTGTTGAATGATGAATTTAATATTTTATACTTTACTATTGTGAGAACGTTTACTAGAATATTAATATGTAGACCTAGCAGTGGGCGTTAAATACGGCCGCTGTTTATGACTGAATGACTGTTGAGTTATCTCAAAAATAAATGAATCATATCACCTAGAAAATAGGATAAAGGTGACAGAATGAATACGTTATATGATGTACAACAATTATTAAAGTCCTTCGGCATTTTTATATACGTGGGCGATCGTACTGCTGATTTAGAGCTGATGGAAGCGGAAGTAAAAGAGTTATATCAGTCTAATTTGATTGATGTACGTGACTATCAAATGGCAATTCTTTTGCTTCGTCGAGAGTTAAAACAACAAAAAGAGAAAAAGGATGAATGAACATGGATGACAAATGGTTAGTTGGAGTTGATTTAGGCGGTACAACAATAAAAATGGCCTTTATTAATCATTATGGAGAAATCATTCACAAGTGGGAAATCAATACGGATGTGAGCGAGCAAGGCCGTAAAATTCCAACAGATATTGCAAAAGCAATTGATAAAAAGTTAAACGATCTTGGAGAAGTAAAGTCAAGGTTAGTAGGAATTGGTATTGGTGCACCGGGCCCTGTCAACTTTGCAAACGGTTCGATTGAAGTAGCTGTCAATTTAGGGTGGGAAAAGTTTCCTATCAAAGATATCTTGGAAGTGGAAACTTCTCTTCCTGTTGTAGTAGACAATGATGCAAACATTGCGGCGATTGGAGAAATGTGGAAAGGTGCTGGAGACGGAGCAAAAGATTTGCTGTGCGTTACGCTTGGCACAGGTGTTGGCGGCGGTGTCATTGCCAACGGTGAAATTGTACAAGGCGTAAATGGAGCAGCTGGTGAGATTGGCCACATCACATCTATTCCTGAAGGCGGGGCACCGTGTAACTGCGGCAAAACCGGCTGTTTAGAAACAATTGCTTCAGCAACTGGGATTGTACGTTTAACGATGGAAGAATTAACGGAAACGGACAAACCAAGTGAGCTTCGCACAGTGTTAGAGCAAAATGGACAAGTTACATCTAAAGATGTATTTGATGCTGCTCGTTCAAAAGACGAGTTAGCTATGCATGTTGTAGACAAAGTTGCCTTTCATTTAGGTTTAGCACTAGCAAACTCTGCCAATGCATTAAACCCTGAGAAAATTGTTCTAGGCGGCGGCGTGTCTCGTGCAGGCGAGGTATTACTTGCACCGGTAAGAGATTATTTCAAACGTTTTGCATTTCCTCGCGTAGCGCAAGGTGCTGAACTAGCAATTGCTACTTTAGGAAACGATGCGGGAATTATTGGAGGAGCTTGGTTAGTTAAATCTTATTTTGAATAATAAGCAAGAATCTAACTGAGATAAAAAAGCGCTTTGACATTCAGTCAAAGCGCTTTTTTATCATGCATCTTTTCAATCTTTACATATACATAGTGTAAAGGAGTGAAGATTATGCGAATTATAGATACCCAAAAGCCTTACGATTACAAGCGAACAATAAAAGACATACAAACACTTTTGACGTATTATCCCTATGGTTCTCTTGAATGGATAGGGTGCAGCGTGCTTGGAAAGCCGATTCCTCATATTTTAATTGGAAACGGAGAGAGAAAAGTTCATCTCAATGCGTCTTTTCATGCTAATGAATGGATTACGACAAATGTTCTTCTACAGTTTATGGAAGATTATTTAGCTGCTCTTCATTATGATCAGGCGTTGAACGGGCAAGATTCAAGAGCTCTTTTTAATCAAATTACGCTTTCTGCAGTTCCAATTGTTAACCCAGACGGAGTAGATCTGGTCTTAAAAGGTCCTGGTGTAGGTGAACCTTATGCGTCTTTTCTTTCTAAAATAGGGAGAGATTTTCCGGATTTTCAAAGCTGGAAAGCAAATATCCGAGGGGTGGACTTAAACAATCAGTTTCCGGCTTATTGGGAAATCGAAAAAAAGCGTAAAGAACCTAAAGCGCCGCATTATCGAGATTTTCCAGGCTATGAATCTCTCTCCGAACCTGAAGCTCAGGCAATGGTAAAACTCGTTGAGCGTCATGATTTTGATTGTGTAATTGCTTTACATACCCAAGGAGAAGAGTTTTATTGGGGGTATATGAATGAAGAGCCTGAGGAAGCAAAGGAACTAGCAAGCTATTTTGAAAGGGTAAGCGGTTATAAAGCTGTCAAAACGATTGATAGTCACGCGGGATTTAAAGATTGGTTTATTTTAGAAAAGAAAAAGCTGGGGTTCACCTTAGAACTGGGGAAAGGGATTAATCCGCTGCCTTTATCTCAAATATCGCGCGTATATAATCCGACTAAAGCCATTTTAGTTGCGGCAATGGATTATCTGTCTATTTAAAAAGCCACGCAAAGCATATGCTTTGCGTGGCTTTTTTAATGATGTACCGCCGGATAGCCGTGATGTATGATGGTCATCACGGTAAACCATCCAAATACACCGAATGTTAGTACCGAAAAACCAATGCCTAATATGTTTTTATTTCTCAAAGATGAAATAGCTGCAAATACGCCTAGCAATGTTGTTAGTGCAAAAATAATCATAAGACCCACTCGAAGAAACCTCCTTTAGGTAACTTAAAATTAAAGCGCTATCATTAGCTTATCCCTTCAATTGTAAAACTTTTCTAACCGTTTGTCGAGATGAAAACCAATCTTTCTTTTGCTTCTTTGGCTTAGAAAGGTCCTTACTTTCATTTATAAGATGATGTGTGTATGATAATGCATATAACGGAAATAAATTTACACAAGGAGGACACATTATGAACTATCATCGTATACCGCTAGGACCTATTCAAACGAATTGTTATGTCGTTGCTAACGAAAAAAAAGAATGTTTAATTTTTGATCCGGGAGCTCAGGGAAATCAGCTTGTTGCATTTCTCGAAAAACAAACGTATAAACCATTAGCTATTTTGCTGACACACGCTCATTTCGATCACATTGGAGGAGTAGATGAGGTGATGAATCACTACTCTATCCCGCTTTATGTACATAAAAACGAAAAAGAATGGCTTCATAATAGTGACTTAAACGGTTCGAAATTTTTTGACCTAGGAGAAATTACAGCTCCAGATGCAACCGATATTATTTCATCAGAAGGCAATTTAACAATCGGTTCATTCCAATTTGAGGTGTATGAAACGCCTGGTCATTCTCCTGGCAGCGTTTCATATCATTTCAAACCGGGTAACTTTGTAGTATCTGGTGACGCGCTTTTTGCAGGCGGCATCGGGCGCACAGATTTACCTGGAGGTAATCAAGCACAGCTGTTAGAAAGCATCGAATCGAAATTGCTGTCTCTTCCAGAAGATACGCTTGTACTAAGCGGTCACGGACCTGAAACAACTGTGGGACACGAAATGGATCAAAATCCTTTTCTAAATGGTTTTTAAGAATACAAAAAGCGATGGAAGCCCATCGCTTTTCTCTTTACTGTCCTGGTGTCATCATAAAAGTTGACCAGTACGTGAACCCCACAAAAAAGACGGTCAAATATGCTCCAAAAACGTAAATGTACATTCTTTCAGACAGCTTTAAATAACTAAGAATTACAAAAAAGCCTGTTTGAGCTAAAAAGAGTAAAGAAGTCTTATGCATGTGACCGAGGTAAAACATTACAGTGAAAATTGCTGTCCAGAACCCCATTACACGGTACATTCGTTCCACGTCCATTTCCTCCTTTATCAAACTTAGTTAGTGTCATGATGAATGTCATCGCTGTGTAAGCACTAGAAAGCACTTATAAAACTATATCGATACTTTTCCATTATAATACATCCTTTCTTTCCTGAAAACGCTATCTTTTTCTTGAAATACGACAGAAGAAAAAAAGTTATACAAAACGTATGTAAAAAACTATACAAAGGTTATACAAAACGTGTACAATGTATATAAACAATCTATAACTAAAAAACGGGAGGGTTTCATATGGAAGAAATTAAATTTTATACGTACCCGAGCTGTACATCATGTCGTAAAACGAAAAAGTGGCTAGTGAAGGAAGATGTAAATTTTAAAGAGCGTCATTTATTTAGAGAAACACCTACTCATAAAGAAATGCTTGAACTTCTTTCTATGACAACAGAAGGAATGGATGAACTTCTTGCTAAAAGAAGTCAAGAATATAAAAAGTTAAATGTTGATGTGGACAGCATGACGTTATCAGAAGTAGTCAATCTATTAATTGAACATCCTCGTTTACTTCGCCGCCCCATTTTAACGGATGGCAAAAAGCTTGTAGTAGGTTATAACGAATCTGCTCTTAAAAATTTAGTCAAGAAAAAAACAAGTCTTGCGTCTCTAGTGGTGTAAGCATACATGATGAAGAAGCTCAATTCAGTAAATAACGAATAAAAAGACAGCGTAGAGTTTTACATCACGTTGTCTTTTTTTATGTAGTCGTTTAGAGGTGTACAGAAGTTGTACATCGTGCAAACGGATTGAAGTGAAGAAAAGAAGCGTGTACTAAAAAAAATTATAAAAAATGAAAAAAGAAGAAGGAAAATCTCGAAAAAGGTCGAAATTACTGTTTCTAGATGTTTTAACAATCATCTTTATTACAAATAAAGGAGCGATGATCGTTTGACCGAAATTGAACAGTTTGCTACTTACGTTATACGAGATGCATGTGAGTGCCGAAGTTCAGATGTGCATATTGTGCCCCGAAAGAAAGATGCTGTGATACAGCTGCGAATTGACCAGGAACTTATTTTAAAAAGTGTCATTTCAAAAGAAATGTCTGAACGGCTCATTTCGCATTTTAAATTTTTAGGCGGAATGGATATTGGGGAACGCAGAAAACCTCAAAATGGTGCATTGACAACTTCCGTTGATCACTATCAAGTAAATCTGCGTTTATCTACTCTTCCTACTTCTCATGATGAAAGTCTTGTTATTCGGCTTTTACCTCATCAACAATCTACATCTCTCAAACATTTATCTCTTTTTCCTGAACATACAAAAAAGCTTATTTCTCTCTTGAAATTCTCCCATGGATTAATTATTTTTACCGGCCCTACAGGATCAGGTAAAACCACTACTCTATACACTCTTTTACATGAAGTAAAGCATCTTTTTAACCGAAATGTTATTACACTAGAAGATCCTATTGAAAAACCGAGTGAAACCGTGCTTCAAGTGCAGGTGAATGAACGCGCAGGGATTACGTACACGACTGGTTTAAAAGCTATATTGCGCCATGACCCAGACATTATCATGGTGGGAGAAATAAGAGATAGTGAGACTGCCAAAATTGCTGTGAGAGCAGCGCTTACCGGACATTTGGTTTTGACAACGATGCATACTAAAGATACAAAAGGATCTTTGTACAGGCTGCTTGAGTTTGGCGTTAGCTTTCAAGAAATGGAACAGACTCTTGTAGCAGTAGCTGCACAGCGTCTTGTAGAAATTCGCTGTCCGCTGTGTTCTGGAAAATGCCACCCGGCTTGTAAAAAAATGAGGAAGCATCGTCAGTCCAGCATATACGAATTGCTTTATGGCAAGGAGCTTAGCGCGGTGATGAGAGAAGTGAAAGGAGAAAATGCGGATTATGATTATAAGACGCTCCGAGATGTTATTCTAAAAGGAATTGCGCTAGGCTATTTATATCCGCATTCGCTAGACGGATGGGGGTAAAGACAAATAGACAAAAAAGGTGGTCTCTGGCTCAGCAAGCAAAAATTCTGAAGCAGGTCTCTAAGCTCTTAGAAAAAGGCTACACTCTTTCTCAAGCTCTTTCGTTTTTGACGTTTCAAGTATCTAACAAAGAAAAAACGGATATTGAAAAATGTCTTGAGCAGTTAAAACGAGGAGAATCTTTACACGATGCTTTTGTTAAACTTCAGTTTCACCGTGATATTTTAAGCTATTTATATTTTGCGGAACAGCATGGAAACCTTCAATTTGCACTAAAAGAAAGTAGCTCAATGATTGAAGAAAAAGTAAGGCATCGTAAAAAATTTCAAAAGCTTGTTCAATATCCCGTATTGCTACTTCTGTTTATTCTTTCCATTTTATTTGTTTTAAGTACGGTTTTACTTCCGCAGTTTGAAGCTCTGTACTTATCCTTTGGAAACAAGCAGTCTTCGTTTATCCTCTTATTTATGCAGGCGATGTCGTTCTTTCCTTTTGTGTTACCTGCAGTCATCAGTATGCCAATCATCCTTTATTTGTTTTATGTGATTTACATTAAAAAATTGCCTCCAGTAGTTCAAATGCAGCTTTTTATGAGAGTTCCCGTTATCCGAACGTTCACACGTCTATTTAACTCGTACTTTTTTTCTGTTCATATGAGCAATTTACTAAACGGTGGTTTATCTATTTATGAATGCTTTGCTCTTTTTCAAAAGCAGGAGCATCATCCGTTTTTTCAAGTGGAAGCCTTTGCTTTTACAGATCAACTTTCCTCAGGAATGCGATTAGATCATATCGTTTCAGGTAAATCTCATTATGAAAAAGACTTGGCTCAAGTTATTGTGCATGGCCAGCAGAACGGTGAGCTTTCTCAAGAGCTGTATGATTACAGTCTATTTATGATGGAAAGAATGGAACAATTTATTTTTCGTATTTTAAAATATGTACAGCCGCTTACATTTTTATTCATCGGAATTGTCATTCTGCTTATGTATATGTCCGTTATGCTTCCGATGTTAGAAGTGATGTCGAGCTTGTAGAAAGGTGAAAGAATATGATTCTAAAAGGTAATAAAGGATTTACCCTTATTGAAATGCTCATTGTTATGCTCGTTATTACCGTGCTTTTGCTCATTATGATTCCAAATGTATTAAAGCATAATACGGTTATTAACAATAAAGGCTGCTCAGCTCTTGTCAAAACCGTAGAGGCTGAGGTACAAGTATATGAACTTGAAAACGGCGAAAAACCAAGTCTAGAAGAGCTTGAAGCAGGAGGCTACTTAAAAGAAGGTACCGTGTGTCCAAATGGTCAAGCTATTCAAATTGACGGTACCGGAAAGGTTACGGCTAGTGGTTCTTCTTAAGCAAAAAGGATTTACCCTCATTGAGATGCTGATGGTTTTATTTATTGTGCAAGTGATGATGTTTTCCATTATCGTAACCATTCGGCCGCTTGTCGAATATTACAAAATCACATTATTCTTGCGACAGCTGCAAAGTGACACGTTTTATGTGCAGCAGACAGCCATGAACCGCGAATCTCCAATTAAAATTAACTTCGCACCAAAGGGAACAGAATATATTGTTTCTGATTCTCGTGCCGTTCTTTATAAGCGCGCCTATGACTCCACCATTCATATCACGTTTGGAAGCGGCAATTCCACGATACAATACAACAAAAACGGCAATATTTCTCAAGCAAAGACTATTTTTATCAGCAGCCAAAAATTTAAATACAAAGTTACTTTTCAAATAGGTAGAGGCCGTTTTTATGTGGACAAGATGTAAGGGGCAGCAGGGCTACACCTTGTTAGAAATGCTTGTGTCATTTAGCATGCTTTTACTCCTAACCGGTACAATTATTCCTTTGTATGTTCAGATGAAGGAAGCAGAAAAGAAGCAATATGTTTCGTATCAAGCCGATGCTATCTTGCATGAAGAGCTATTGAAATATAAATATGAAGCAGGATATAAACGGCAAGAAAAAATCGAAAAAGAAAACGTTGTGTTTTATCTGAAATGGAACGGAGAAAGTGCTCAAAAGCTTTGTGTAGAATGGACAGATTCCGCTGATAAAATGAAAAAGAAGTGTGATGTGATGTTGAAGTGAAAAGTGAAAAAGGCTTTACGCTTGTAGAGATGTTAGTCAGTTTTACTCTTTTTTTGATCATTGTTTCATTTTTCCCCATTATCATTCCGCTAGCTAAGCAAACATATAATCCAGACTTTAGTATGAATGAAATGGAGTGGGAAATTTTTGTGAATCAACTTGCTATGGAATATCGAGAAGCAAAAGAAGTGAGAATTCATGCGACTACTCTTACGTTGAAAATGGAAAATAATCAGGTCATCACGTATGAACGATACGAAGACAAGATAAGAAGACGAGTGGATGAAAGCGGTCATGAAGTTGTGCTGCAGCATATTAAGAATATTATGTATGAACAGCAAAAAGAAAGGCTGTTGATTCGTTCAACAGACGGTGTTAACAAAGTTAGAGAAGAAACCATTACGACGTTTTTGATGCTTGCTTATGAAACATAATGAGCAAGGGTTTATTCTCCCGGTTGTTTTGGCATTTTGTGCGCTTTTTCTTCTGTTAGTAGCTCAGCAAACCACTTATTTTGTGACGAAAAGTTCATTTTATCAAGAAGTAGAGCAGAAAAATCGTCTGGAGCATCTTTTAGAAAACGCGGTTGTACATGTAAAAAAAGAAGTAAAAGAACATAGTAAATCTCCATCTACACCCCTAGTATTAGAAACGGGTACGGTTTCATACGAAGTAGTAAGTGAAGATGAACAGATGATTATCCTAAAAATAAAGTGTCAAACACTGCAAGGAAGAGCATTGACAGAAACCGCATATATTCAAAAAAAGGATCAACACATTGTGAAGTGGACGGATTAAGTCTCTTTCTCTCCGGATATAATAGTGCTGAGGAGATGATTATATGAAAACGAATGATTATGTAAAATATATGACTCAGCAATTTGTACAATATATGGATCAGCCAAAAGAAGAGAGGAAAACGAAAAAGATTCAAAAAAAAGAAGAGCGAGCACCTTTTGCAAACAGATGGTTTGGAATGATTCCGCTGTCGTTTATGCTGTGGTACCGAAAGAAAAAAGAAAGATGAGCATATCATATGCTCATCTTTTTTTAACCGGCTTGTGTTTTATTAAATTGACGAGACATCGTTTCGGGCGATATGTAAAATAAGCCACCGTTTATAAACTTAAATAATATAGTCGGTTCGTACAGCTCTTGAAGCGCTGTTTTTTCGGTCACATATATTTCTGGCAGCTCTTCTGCTGTTTCGTAAAAATGATCAAGAAGCGCTAAGTCTTCATACCATCTTTCCTGCGCTTTTTCTGCCCATTCAGTCGGCTGAGCTTTAACATAGTCAGTCACGTATGATGTGAGTCGTGCAATCGCACTTTTCGGCCTAATAAAAGGTGAAAGAGTAAAGCAATAGTCTGAGATTTTAGATGATAAATTTTGATTAATGATTAATTCATGAAAAGATTCAATAATTTGTCCATTGATTAAATTAATGCCAAGCGACAAGAGCTCATCTTTTTTACGATCACATTTGTACGAGACTTTAATATTTAACGCAAGCCAAGGGTGTAAAGGCTGATTTGTTGGCTGAGCTGATGCAACTTGTTCATACAGATGAATAAATCCGCCTAGCTTTTGAGTAGAAGCGAAAATTTGATGCAGCCTAGGTGAACCAAAATGAATTCGTTCTCCTTGAACAGAATCATCTTCAAACGCTGGGTCTGTAATGAAAGTGAGTGAAGCAGGATTTGCTTCTCCGCCTGTCTTTTCAACATAATGCCAATAAAATGGACGATTCATCAACTCTTTGTCAAGTTCGATCGTTAATTGAACCGTTAGATAAGATGGTGTTTCTGTGACAATAGAACAATTATTAGCTAGAAAGTAACGCTTTAAAAATTGATGAATATCAGTTTGCTGCATGCTGATCCTCCTCGCTGTCTTCGTATTGAATAATAGACGTCAAGTTCTCCATTTTGATTTTTATTTCTCCTTCACTCCGTGAATGAAATAAAATATCTTGAATATGCTCTTCGATATTTTTTAAATCAAGCTTTGTTAAAATATCATCTAACTCTCCAACAACTCGTTCAAACAGGTTTATTTTTTCGTATAACAATTTTAAAATATGTTCTTCGACCGTATGTTGAATGGCTAAATTGTAAATGTGAACATCATGTTTTTGACCTAAACGATGGACCCTTCCAATTCGCTGTTCTAGACGCATTGGATTCCACGGCAGATCATAGTTAATAATATGATGACAAAACTGAAGGTTGATTCCTTCGCCGCCCGCTTCAGTGGCAATAAATACTTGCGCGTGGCTTTCAAAAAGCTGCTTCATCCAGTCTTTTTTACCTCGCTTAAATCCTCCTCTAAACGGTACAGAGGTAATTCCATGCTGTTTTAAATACCACTGTAAATACAGTTGAGTTGCTCTGTACTCAGTGAAAATAATGACTTTGTCATCAATTTTTTGAACGAGCTCCAGAACTTTTTCTGCTTTTGCATTTTGCGGTACTTGCTGAAGTAGTTCCATTAACGGCGTAATCATATGTTCCGTTAATGCGCTGTTTTGATCTTCCTGACGTTCCAGCATGTTTTTTAATGTCATATACACCGCTTCACGGCTGCTGCAGGCCTCTCGCTGCAGGGTTAAAATTGAAAAAGCGCTTGAAGGGTGCAGTCCGTTTCCTTTAAAAGACGTAATCGCATCGTATAGCTCGCGTTCTTTTGGCGAAAATTCAACAGGAATGGTTTGCACAATTCGCTTCGTCCATTCGATACCCGTATCGTGGCGGCGATTTCGAATCATAACTTTGTTAACAAGCTCTTTTAAGTGCTCATCGTTTTGCAAAGAGCGTTTTTTAGCAGAAAATAATTCTTCAAAATAGTCTTTATTGCCGAGATGGCCAGGCTTTAAAAGAGAGACTAAGTTAAAAATTTCTTCAATTCGATTTTGAATCGGTGTTGCGGTTAGCAACAGACAAAATTTCTTTTTCAGACTTTGAACAAATTCATAGTTTTTTGTTTTGTTGTTTTTAAGTTTATGAGCTTCATCAATGATGATGAGGTCGTAGTCTTGTTCTAGCACAATTTCTCGATGAGGAGAACGTTTTGCAGTATCAATTGAAGACACAACGATGTCACACTGATCCCACACATATGATTTTCTTTGAGGGACTGCAGGAATATAAAATTTTTGATTCAATTCCATAGCCCACTGTGAAACAAGCGAAGCTGGAACTAAAATGAGAACTTTTTTAACAAGTCCGCGAATCATATATTCCTTCAAAATTAACCCTGCTTCAATCGTTTTCCCCAGTCCTACTTCATCTGCTAAAATGGCTTTCCCATTCATTGTTTCCACTACTTGTTTGGCTACTTCGAGCTGATGAGGAAGCGGCGTTAAATCGGCTAGATGCTTTGGGCTTTGTAGTCCTTCAAATTCTGAGATAAGCGTTTGGTCTTCTATTTCATAGGCAAGTTTATACAAATCCCATGCAGACCAAGGACCGTCTTGCTCCAATTTAGTTGAGAAGGCCGCTTCCCATGTTTCATCGATGTTTAATTTCACTTTCATGATAAAAATGCTCCTTTGTAAAAAATTTTTATTGAACAAATGATAAGAATCAGGTAGGATAAAAATATATTTAGAAAATTTGAAAAAGAAAATAGATTAGCACTTTACAAATGATTGTGTGAATAAAGATAGATACATCTTTCAGTAGTATGCCCAACTTTACCAACTTTATAGAAGCGAATGATGACACGGGGAGAGACTACTTGAATGTAGCGCCGAAGGAGCAAGCAATAAAATTGTGAATCTCTCAGGCAAAAAGACTCTTGTTTGACGCAGCTCTGGAGAGTGTCTATGCGTTTATAGACCACCCACGAGGCAAACCTATTCGTTTATAGGTAAACTTTCAGGTGAAAAGGACAGAGACTTCCTACTAAATACAGTAGGGGGTTTTCTGTCCTTTTTTGTTTGGATACATAGTGATCCCCACACTCTTTGAAAACTCCCCGTTATGAAAAGTTTCACGTGAAAAAGAGGAGGACATAAATATGACAACAGAATTACACAAAACGCCGCTTTATGATACCTATCAGAAATATGGTGCCAAAACAATTGATTTTGGAGGATGGGCTCTTCCCGTTCAATTTTCTTCTATTAAAGAAGAGCATGAAGCTGTACGTACAAAGGCAGGCCTTTTTGATGTCTCTCATATGGGAGAAATTCTTGTAACAGGAGCTGATAGCTTAGCTTTTCTTCAGCACACGATGACAAATGACGTTTCTACCCTCGTAGATGGAAAAGCGCAGTATACGGCTATGTGTTATGAAGACGGAGGCACGGTAGATGATTTGCTGATTTATAAAAAAGCAGATCAAGAGTATTTGCTAGTCGTAAACGCTGCTAATATTCAAAAAGACTATGAGTGGCTGGTGTCTCACAAACAAGGAGATGTAACGCTCGTTAATCAATCTGATGAAACTGCGCAGCTAGCTTTACAAGGTCCCGTAGCAGAAAAAGTTTTACAAACGTTAACGAACGAAAATTTATCTTTATTAAAGCCGTTTACATTTGCTGATGATGTAGAAGTAGCGAATGTAAAAGCTCTCGTTTCACGTACTGGGTATACGGGGGAAGATGGCTTTGAAATTTATTGTTCTTCAGCTGACGCCTCTCACTTGTGGAAGGCTATTTTAGAAGCTGGCAGTGATGAAGGTGTGTTGCCTTGCGGATTAGGCGCTCGCGATACGCTTCGTTTTGAAGCTACTTTGGCTTTATATGGCCAAGAGCTTTCAAAAGATATTACGCCCATTGAAGCTCGAATTGGATTTGCAGTAAAAACGAACAAAGACAGCTTTATTGGAAAAGAAGTGTTAAAAGAACAGCGTGAAAGCGGGGCACCTCGTAAGCTGGTAGGAATAGAAATGATTGATAAAGGTATACCAAGACACGGTTACGAAGTATTTGCAGATGAAGAACAAATTGGATTTGTGACAACAGGTACACAGTCACCGACATTAAAGAAAAACATCGGTCTAGCACTATTGTCAGCAGAGTATACAGAGCTTGGTCAAGAAGTGGAAGTGCAGGTTCGAAAAAAACGCTTAAAAGCAAAAGTGGTTTCAACACCTTTTTATAAACGTTCAAAGTAAGCTTTGGGGAGGAATTTAACATGTTACATCGCTATTTACCAATGACAGAACAAGATCAGCAGCAAATGTTAGCAGCAATTGGTGTTTCATCTGTTGATGATTTATTTTCAGATATTCCGCAGCGCGTTCGTTTTCAAGGAGAATACAATATTAAAAAAGCGGCTTCAGAGCCTCAGCTGTTAAAAGAATTAAATAGTATGGCTGCTAAAAATGTTCATTTAAAAGACTATGCTTCTTTTTTAGGAGCAGGAGTTTACGATCATTACATGCCGGTTATTGTTGATCATGTTATTTCTCGTTCAGAATTTTATACGGCTTATACTCCGTATCAACCAGAAATCTCTCAAGGAGAACTTCAGGCCATCTTTGAATTTCAAACAATGATTTGTGAGTTAACGGGGATGGACGTGGCTAATTCTTCTATGTATGACGGAGGAACTGCTTTAGCAGAAGCCGCTATGCTCAGTGCGGGTCAAACAAAAAAGAAAAAAGTACTTGTCTCTGCGGCTGTTCACCCTGAGTCAAAAGATGTTTTAAAAACGTATGCGAAGGGTCAATACATTGAAGTGGTAGAAATCCCTGCAGCAGACGGAGTAACAGATATGATTGCATTAGAAAAAGAGATGGGGAGTGACGTGGCAGCTGTTATTGTCCAATACCCAAATTTCTACGGACAAATCGAGCCGTTAAAAGAAATTGAAGAAATTACTCATCAAGAAAAATGCATGTTTGTCGTTTCAAGCAATCCTTTATCATTAGGTTTACTTACGCCTCCTGGAGAATTCGGAGCGGACATCGTCATTGGAGATGCACAGCCATTTGGTATTCCAAGTCAATTTGGAGGCCCGCACTGCGGATACTTTGCAACTACGTCTAAGCTTATGCGGAAAATTCCAGGGCGATTAGTAGGGCAAACGGTGGATGAAAACGGTAAGCGAGGGTTTGTATTAACGCTTCAAGCGCGTGAACAGCATATACGCCGCGATAAAGCAACGTCTAACATTTGTTCAAATCAAGCGTTAAATGCTTTAGCAGCATCGGTTGCCATGACAGCTTTAGGCAAGCAAGGTGTAAAAGAAATGGCGCTGCAAAACTTATCAAAAGCGCATTATGCATATGAAGCGTTAAAGGCAAAAGGAGTAAATGTAGCATTTGAAGGAGCGTTTTTTAACGAACTAGTCGTGAAGCTTCCTGTTTCGGTAGCAGAAGCAAACAATCATTTATTAGCATCAAAAATAATTGGCGGTTATGATCTTAGCCGTGATAACCAATCGCTTGAAAATCACATGCTGCTTGCTTTTACAGAGCTCCGTACAAAAGAGGAAATTGACCAACTTGTAAATGAATTGGGGGATCTTCATGCTTAATCAAAATCAATCACTTATTTTTGAAAGCAGTAAAGAAGGGCGAATCGGCTATTCATTGCCGGAGTTAGATGTGCCGCAAGTAAATGCTGAAGAACTGCTTGGAAAAGCGTATGTGCGTACCGAAGCTCCTGAGCTTCCTGAAGTATCAGAACTTGATATTATGCGTCACTACACCGCGCTTTCAAAACGAAATCACGGAGTGGACTCAGGGTTTTATCCGCTTGGTTCATGTACGATGAAATATAATCCAAAAGTGAATGAACAAGCAGCACGCATTGCTGGATTTGCGCATATTCATCCGCTTCAAGATGAGCAAACGGTTCAAGGTGCTCTCGAACTTTTATATGATTTACAAGAGCATTTAACAGAAATTACGGGAATGGATGAAGTAACACTTCAGCCAGCAGCAGGTGCTCACGGCGAGTGGACCGGGCTTATGATGATTCGTGCCTATCACGAAGCAAATGGTGAGACGCAGCGAACAAAAGTCATTGTTCCAGACTCAGCTCATGGAACGAACCCGGCTTCGGCAACAGTTGCGGGATTTGAAACGGTAACGGTAAAATCAAACGAACATGGTTTAGTGGACTTAGAGGATTTACGCCGCGTAGTGGGAGAAGATACAGCCGCTTTAATGTTAACAAACCCAAATACGCTAGGGTTATTTGAAGAAGATATTTTAGAAATGGCTGAAATTGTTCACGCAGCAGGTGGGAAACTTTATTATGATGGTGCAAATTTAAACGCAGTATTAAGTAAAGCTCGCCCTGGAGATATGGGGTTTGACGTTGTGCATTTAAACCTTCATAAAACGTTTACAGGTCCTCATGGAGGAGGCGGTCCTGGTTCTGGTCCGGTAGGGGTAAAAGCAGATTTAATTCCGTATCTGCCTAAACCAGTGCTTGTGAAAACAGAACAAGGCTACCACTTCGACTATAACCGTCCTCAGTCAATTGGACGCGTAAAGCCGTTTTACGGCAACTTCGGTATCAACGTTCGCGCTTATACGTATATTCGTTCAATGGGTCCAGACGGCTTAAAAGCCGTAACGGAAAATGCTGTGTTAAATGCCAACTATATGATGCGTCGTTTAGCAGAGCACTATGAGCTGCCGTTTGACCGTCACTGTAAGCACGAATTTGTTTTATCAGGAAAACGTCAGAAAAAGCTTGGCGTGCGCACATTGGATATTGCGAAACGACTGCTTGATTTTGGCTATCATCCGCCGACTATCTACTTCCCGCTTATTGTAGAAGAGTGCATGATGATCGAACCAACGGAAACGGAGTCGAAAGAAACGCTGGATGCGTTTATCGATGCGATGATTCAAATTGCAAAAGAAGCAGAACAGACGCCTGAACTTGTACAGGAAGCTCCGCATACAACGGTTGTGAAGCGCCTTGACGAAACGCTGGCAGCGAGAAAACCAGTTCTTCGCTATCAGAAAGAACAGGCTGTTCAAAACGTCTAACAAAAAACCTCGCTCAAAGGCGAGGTTTTTCTATATACATATCATTATTTTTTCTTTTTCACTTTACCGTTCCACATTTTGAAGCCGCCTTTTAAATCATAGATTTCTTTAACACCGTGGCGACGAAGCATTTGTGCTGCGCGTCCTGTGCGCATTCCGCTTTGACAATAGATGTAGACAGGCTGATCTGGACGAAATTCTTTAATGCGCATACGGAACTGTGAAAGAGGAATATTTCGTGCGCCTAAAATATGTCCGTTTTCGAATTCATTCGGTTCACGAATATCAACTAGCTGTGCCTTGCGGTAGCCGCTGCGGAATTCTTCTTCAGTTAACGTTTTCATAATGCGACGTTGGACAAAGAACATAACGACAGAGTATATGATGATTATTCCAAGTAAAATGAGTACTGCTGTAATTGGTGACATGCTGATTCTTCCTTTCTTCGACAAAATCCATACTCTTATTATATAAGTGAATGAAATTAGAAGTAAAGCGATTTTGCCTTGAATCTAGCGGATTTCTTCCCGAAAATGAAAAAACTACCACATTTGAATTCACAGTTTTATGTTGCTCTTTGCTTTTCCTTAGCCCAATCTTTTGGTAGACTAAAAAACGGATTTATTTTTTATATTACATATAGCTGAGGATGAGGTAGATGAAAGCAAAGTGGAGATTTATTGATTCCAACAACCGTTCGCCTTATTACAATATGGCGTTAGATGAAGCGTTATTAGAATGGCATAGTAAAGGAGAAATTCCACCTACGATTCGTTTTTACGGATGGAACCCTCCAACGCTGTCGATCGGTTATTTTCAAAAAGCTGAAAAAGAAATTAACTTTGATAAAGTAAAAGAATTAGGACTAGGCTTTGTGAGACGTCCAACGGGCGGCAGAGGCGTGCTTCATGATGAAGAGCTTACTTACAGCGTAATTGTATCTGAAGAGTATCCTAACATGCCTAAGACAGTTACAGAGGCATATCGCGTCATCTCGGAAGGTTTACTGGAAGGATTTCGTTCGTTAGGGCTCGAGGCTTATTTTGCTATTCCTCGTTCAGAAGAAGAAAAAAATAGCTTAAAAAACCCTCGTTCATCCGTGTGTTTTGATGCTCCTTCTTGGTATGAACTAGTTGTAGAGGGCCGCAAAATTGCTGGAAGTGCCCAAACTAGACAAAAAGGAGTTATTCTACAGCACGGCTCTATTCTGTTAGAGATTGATGAAGATAAATTATTCAGCGTGTTTAATTATCCAAATGATCGCGTGAAGGAAAGAATGCAGCGCGCATTTCGTTCTAAAGCGGTAGCCATCAATGCAATTGCGGGCCGCAAAATCCCTATTGAAGAAGCGAAAGAAGCGTTTTACAAAGGATTTGCTTTGGCTCTTGATATTGATTTAGAACCGTATACGCTGTCTGAAGAAGAGGAAGCATATGTAGAAGAACTAGCGCGAACAAAGTACGGATCGGATGAATGGAACTTTAAGCGCTAAACGGATGCCCATGGGAAATAGATAAAAGTGCAACTTCTATAAGTTGCACTTTTTATTGGAATTTTTAGAAATAATGCTTGGCTAATAGAATACATGGGGAAGAAAAGTCAAACACTTTTTTTGCGAAAAAAAAAATATTTCACTTGACACCTTTCTATATGTAGATGTTTGGTCGAGTGTCAAATACTATATATTGAATTCGTCCAAGCCGTGTGGTAAGTTATTGATAGTTGATTGAAAAACTCTTTTTCCTTTAAAAGGAAAAAGAGTTAATAAATTTATAGATGTTCGATAAGTAAGGAGTTGTGAGAATGACTGTTTTGTTAAATCAAAAAGTGAATATGAATGTTGAAAAGCTCAATTCAGATATTGAACGCTTTCCGCAAGTACATCCGATTACACCGGATATGAAGTTGACTCATAAAGGTGTTTCAAGATTGGTAATGTTAGACCGCTATGCGTTTAAAGATACGGAAAAATTAACGTTATCAGAAGGAGATTTTGTTGTTCTAACTGTAAAGGAAGATCCAAAATTTCCAGCACGAGGACTTGGCTATGTGGAAAGCATTAATTTTGAGCAAAAGGCCGCTGTTGTCAAGGTAGAAGATGAGTTTAGAGGTGCTTTATCGCCTGAAGAAGCAGAAAACGGGTTAATTACTCGTTCGCTAGATGTCATTGAAAAGCCTCTAGAAGTCTTCTACGAGCAAATTGCAAAACGTAATGCAACAGGATTAGCTTCTGTGGAAAAAACAGAAGAAAAGCGCAAAGAGTGGTTTGAAAAGTTCTATCAAGAGCTTGTTCAGCTAAACTTTGTACCAGCTGGCCGCGTTCTTTACGGTGCAGGTGCTGACACAGACGTAACGTACTTCAACTGTTACGTAATGCCTTATGTAAAAGATTCACGTGAAGGTATTTCAGAACACCGCAAACAAGTAATGGAAATCATGAGCCGTGGAGGCGGTGTTGGAACGAATGGTTCAACTCTTCGCCCGCGCAACACGCTCGCTCGCGGTGTAAACGGCAAATCATCTGGTTCGGTTTCATGGTTAGATGATATTGCTAAACTGACGCATCTTGTTGAGCAAGGTGGGTCGCGCAGGGGAGCTCAAATGATCATGCTTGCCGACTGGCATCCTGACATTGTAGAGTTTATTATTTCTAAAATGCAAAACCCTCGCATTTTACGTTTCTTAATTGAAAACACAAATGACGAAATGATTAAAAAGCACGCGCAAGATAAATTGAAGTTCACGCCGCTAACAGAGTCTGAAGAAGCGATGTACCAAGGAATCATTAACTATAAACAAATTCCTGGTCTTGGTGGGTTCAGTGAAAAAATCATTAAAGATGCAGAAGAAAAGCTGCAAACAGGCGGAACGTACAGCGTTCATAACTCAGAGTTTTTAACAGGAGCAAACATTTCTGTATGCTTAACAAAAGATTTCATGGATGCTGTTGAAAACGACGGAGAATACGAACTTCGCTTCCCAGACGTAGAAAGCTATTCAAAAGAAGAAATGGCTAATTACAATGAAAACTGGCACGAAGTAGGCGATGTGCGCGAATGGGCAAAACAAGGAAACAAAGTTCGTACGTACCGTACTATCCGTGCAAAAGAGCTATGGAACTTAATTAATATTTGTGCAACGTACTCAGCTGAACCAGGCATTTTCTTCTTCGACAATGCCAATGACATGACAAATGCTCAAGCATATGGTCAGCACGTTGTTGCAACAAATCCATGTGGTGAACAACCACTTGCACCATTCTCCGTCTGCAACTTAGCTGCTGTTAACTTAGCGCAAATGGCAGATAAAGAAATGAAAACAGTTAACTTTGAAAAGCTACGTCAAACAGTTGAAACTGGCGTTAGAATGCAAGATAACGTTATTGATGCAACTCCTTATTTCTTAGAAGAAAACCAAAAGCAAGCGCTTGGCGAACGCCGCGTTGGTCTTGGTGTAATGGGTCTTCACGATCTTCTTATTTATTGTGAAACAGAGTACGGCTCTGACAAAGGCAATGAGTTAGTAGATAAAGTGTTTGAAACAATTGCAACAACGGCTTACCGCGCGTCTGTAGAGCTTGGAAAAGAAAAAGGAAGCTTCCCGTTCTTAGTGGGCGAAACAGATGCTGAAACGGCTTCTTTACGTGAAGCATTCACAAATACAGGCTTCATGAAAAAAATGCCTGAAGATATTCGTGAAAACATTAAAGAGCACGGTATTCGAAACTCTCATCTACTAACAGTAGCGCCAACAGGCAGTACTGGAACAATGGTTGGAGTATCAACGGGTCTTGAACCTTATTTCTCATTCTCATACTTCCGAAGCGGCCGTTTAGGTAAGTTTATTGAAGTAAAAGCTGATATCGTTCAAGAGTATTTAGATCAGCATCCAGAAGCAGATCCAAACAATCTCCCTGAATGGTTCATTTCAGCTATGGAACTTGCACCACAAGCTCACGCGGACGTGCAATGTGTGATTCAGCGCTGGATTGACAGCTCAATTAGTAAAACAGTAAACGCTCCTCGCGGTTACACGGTAGAGCAAGTTCAAAAAGTGTACGAACGTCTGTATAAAGGCGGAGCAAAAGGCGGTACGGTGTACGTAGACGGAAGCCGTGATGCACAAGTCTTAACGCTAAAAGCAGAAGAAAATACATTTGATGAAGAAATTGAAGCGCCAAAAGAAGAAACGAAACCGCACGTGGTGTTAGTTGATACAATTAACGAAATTCGTTCAACTGATGTGACAATTGGTTCTGAAGTAGGCAATACTTGTCCGGTTTGCCGTCAAGGAACGGTAGAAGAAATGGGCGGATGCAACACATGTACAAACTGTGGTGCACAGCTGAAATGCGGCCTTTAATTTTGAACATGATTGACTAGTAAAAGCTGACTCAAACGAGTCAGCTTTTATTATGTATAAAAATGGGGCATAAATAAGAAGCGGGATCGAACGGTTCTTGTATTTGAATAAGCATTGTAGTATGATTTTAATTGAATGTCTTTTATCCAGTTTTATCTTATGACATCGCTTTATTTACACGTTTTTTTCACATAGATTATCAAACATGAACACGATATCACTATAAGAAACAGACATTTATGACTTATTATTAGCAATACATAATATTAATTGGGGGAGATTTCATGCCTACACCGAGTATGGAAGATTATATTGAACAAATATATATGCTAATTGAAGATAAAGGATACGCTCGAGTGTCTGATATTGCTGATGCATTGGCGGTTCACCCCTCATCTGTAACGAAGATGGTTCAAAAACTAGACAAAGATGAGTACTTAATTTATGAAAAATATCGAGGCCTTGTTTTAACAGCTAAGGGACAGAAGATTGGAAAACGTCTTGTTTATCGCCACGAGCTTTTAGAGCAGCTATTGCGAATTATTGGCGTGGATGAGAAAAATATTTATGATGACGTAGAAGGAATTGAACATCATTTAAGCTGGAATTCCATTGATCGAATTGGAGATTTGGTTCAATACTTTGAAGAAAATCATAACCGTATTCAAGATCTTCGCAATGTACAAAAACGAAATGAAGAAGAGCAGAAATTATAAGAGAAAAGCAGCGGCCAATAGCGTCACTGCTTTTTTCTTTTTATCATAACTTGTTGCTGAGTCGACTACAAATGTAGAGTGGGTAGTTTGGAGGAGAGGCTGTGTACGTCGACGGAGTGTTTTCAGGTGGCGGTATTAAAGGGCTTGCACTGATTGGCGCGTTACAAGCTCTAGAGGAAAAAGGCTTGATCTTTCGGCGGTTAGCCGGAACGAGTGCGGGTTCCATTATTTGTGCATTTGTAGCAGCCGGTTATACAAGTGAAGAAATTGTTGAAATGATGAATGAAATTGAGTTATCTTCTTTTTTAGATCAAAGAATGTCTTTTTTACCATCAAGCTTGACAAAGTGGCTGTTTTTATATTGGAAAATGGGATTATATAAAGGAGAAAGGCTTGAAAAGTGGATTGCTGAGAAACTGCGGAGCAGAGGAATTCGTACATTTGCTGATTTGCCTGATCAGTCGCTGCGTATTATTGCTTCAGATTTGACCAACAGTACGATGCTTGTTCTTCCAGATGATTTGCCTAAATATCAAATCGACCCGAATCGCTTTTCTGTAGCAAGAGCCGTTCGAATGAGCTGCAGCATTCCATATTTTTTTGAGCCGGTTAAATTAAAATCTACTCCAAGCAGTTTAATAGTCGACGGGGGCGTGTTAAGCAACTTTCCAATTTTTCTCTTTGATGATGATAAAAGTCTTAAGAAACGACCGGTAATTGGTGTGAAGCTGAGCCCGAAGGACGAAGAGAGAGAACGGAATAAAATTAAAAATGCCGTTGGTTTATTCAGTGCGCTTTTTGAGACGATGAAAGATGCGCACGATGCAAGACATATTTCAAAACGTCACGAAAAAAATATTATCTTTTTACCTGTTAATCAAGTTTTTGCGACAGAATTTACTCTCACAGAAGAACGGAAAGAAGAGCTGATTGCGTTTGGCAAAAAGCGTACAAGGGCATTTTTGAAAAAATGGTGCTATTAAAAAAACAAGGAGGCTCTTCTCCTTGTTTTTTTAAAAGAATGCTCTATTTTTCTTTTTTCCTTTTGTACCTTCGATGACGGTCAAGTGTGAGTTGTTTTTCTTTTTCTTTAGCGGTTTCGTTGATTTGGATACCGGGCGCTTATTTGAGCTTCGGTACGTATGCATATCAACTTTGTTGCTTCCTCGCTCTTTTTCTTTTTGACGCAGTTTCGATTGCTTTACTGCGCGCACATAGCCTCTATCTTGACCTTTTGTCTGAGAAGGGCGGAGAATAAACCGATAAACTAAGTAAAACAAAATGATAAACAGAAAAATATAACCTGCTTGACGTAATAAAACAGCTGGATCTGTAATCAACGTAAATGCAAAGCCAATGACTCCTAACCCGATTAGACCATATACAAGTGGTTTCACGAATGGACGTCTCATTTTGTTCACCTCCTAAAATAGTAAAAAAAGAAAGCAAAACGGTGTGGATTAGACAACTTGTTCGTCAGTGGTAGAAGAAAGTTCATTTTCAACGCGTAAAAGTTCTTTAAATGAAGCAATCGCAACTTCAACTTGATCATCTTTTGGTTCTTTGGTTGTTAAAAGCTGAAGCCATAAACCGGGATAACCTAAAAAGCGAAGAAGAGGGACATGACGAACTTTATTGGTTAACTGTAACACTTCAAATGATAAACCAAGGACAACTGGAATTAATGCAAGGCGATCCACAATTCGTAACCAAAGAGGATCCGTTGGAACGAGTAGGTAGACAAACATTCCTACAACTACGGTAAAGAGGATAAAGCTACTTCCGCAGCGATAATGAAGTCGAGATTGTACTTGAACGGCTTCTACCGTAAGTTCAGCATTGTTTTCATATGCATTAATGACCTTGTGTTCTGCTCCATGATATTGAAACACCCGTTTAATAAGTGGCGTTTGTGAAATCACATAAATATAGCCAAGGAGCAATAATAGTTTAAATACTCCTTCAATAAAAACTTGAGCTACACTTGAAGTGAAAACAGGACGTGTCAATTGTGCTAAAAACACAGGAATCAATGTAAATAGTACTTTCCCGAAAAGAAAGGATATTACACCAATAGTTGCAACGCCAAATATTAAAGATAGTTTTGATTCTTTTTTCTCTTTTTGTTGTTCTGCTGCTACTTGAGCATCATCTTCTGGATTCACGTCATAGCGTTCAGAGGAAAAGTTCAAGTGCTGCGTACCGTTTGCACTAGCTTCAACAATAGCTGCAATTCCTCTTAAAAAAGGAATTTTTTTTAAAGCAGTGAGTACGGAATTTGATTTTCTTTTTGAATGAAAATAATCAATAGATTGATCTTTGCGGCGAATAGCCGTTACCATCATACGTTTGCCACCGAACATGACACCTTCTATAACGGCTTGACCACCATACGCAGGTTTTTGTAATTTAGACATTTCAGGCACCAACCTAACTTAACTAGACTTCTTAGTATTTTATATTCTACAGCAAAATCAAATAAACCTCTAGGCGGATGCATGTTATCTAGTTTAGCCAATATTTTTCATCTCCACACCCTCGTTATGAATTTTTTTCCTTTCATTTATAAAATTTGTTTATAAAACTCTGTGCGAAGTAGTTTTAAAATATCTCTTCGATATCAGGCTCCCTTCTTGCGTATAGGAAGAGTAATAAACGTAAAAACTTAGAAATGAGTCGGTAGGAAATGAGAAAAAAGTTCATACTACATCAAGAGGTGATTAATATGTCAGAACCTAAAGAACAGCATGAAAAAAAACAGGATAACCACCCTACGCATAAACAGGAAATGTCTTTTTTATTTAAAGCTATCTTTATTTCCTTTTTTGGAGGGGTTTTCTGGAGCTTTATTGGCTATTTAAATTATCTGTTTAGCTTTAGCATTATCAATCCAAATATGCTTTTAGATCCATGGGCATTAGGTGATTGGAAGGATAAAGGAATAGGTGTTATCGTCAGTATTTTTCTTATAGGGGTATTATCTATTGTTGTCGGGTTGTTATACTACGTCCTATTAAAGAAGTTTAAAACAATTTGGATAGGTTTTGCCTACGGCTTATTATGGTGGGGAATTGTATTCGTTGTTTTGAACCCGCTCTTTCCCAACTTAAAAACAATTGGAGAGCTTCCAGCTAACACGATTATTTCATCCCTCTGTATTTATATTTTATATGGTGTATTCATTGGATATTCCATTTCTTTTGAAGCGGCAGAGCTTCAAACAAAAGATGAGTCTACAGATTTTCAAACGGCGAATAAGTAGTGTGAATGTTCCAACGTATGCTAATATATTCTGTATAATGATTTAAAAAGAAAAATAAAGTGCAAATTCACATAAGTGAGCTGCATAAAGGGTTCGTAGTAGGGGAGAGTGTTGAAGTAAGATGAATAAGATTTTAGTAATAAACGGTCCTAATTTAAATCGTTTAGGCGTACGCGAACCAGCGGTATATGGGACAGATAATCTTCAAAATCTTGAAGAGAGGCTTCAGCGAGCAGGCAGAGACCACGGAGTAGAAGTTGAGTGCGTACAGTCTAACCATGAAGGTGTAATTATCGACTGGATTCACGAAGCGGATGAGAAGTTTGATGGTATTATGATCAATCCTGGGGCTTTTACTCACTACAGTTATGCCATTCGAGATGCGATTGCCAGTATATCTGTTCCCGTTATTGAAGTGCATATTTCGAACGTACATAAGCGTGAAGAGTTTCGCCACCATTCGGTGACGGCACCTGTTACGCATGGTCAAATTGTTGGGTTAGGTTTATACGGATATGAGCTTGCCCTGCAGGCACTTTTACAATTAAGGGGGAAATAAAATGAAAATCGAAAAACTACGCGAACAGTTTTCAAAATTGAATGTAGATGGTGTTGTAATTACAAGCGAATATAACAGACGCTATATGACTAATTTTACAGGATCTGCAGGTGTCGTTATCATTTCTGAAGACAAAGCGGCATTTGTAACAGATTTTCGTTATGTTGAACAAGCAACTAGTCAAACAGAAGGTTTTGATATTGTTCAGCACAAGGGTCCTATTGTAGAAGAAGTAGCAAATGTAGTGAAACAATTTGGAATTAAAAAGCTTGGCTTTGAACAGAATTATGTTACATATGGACAGCATCAATTATTTGATAAGCATATCGGCGCGGAACTTGTTCCAATCTCGCACGCAATCGAAAACTTACGCTTGATAAAGAGTGACTCAGAGATTAAGATATTAAAGGAAGCTGCAAAAATAGCAGATGCAGCATATGAACATATTTTAACCTTTGTTCGTCCTGGTTTAACAGAGCTTCAAGTGTCTAATGAACTGGAGTTCTTTATGAGAAAACAAGGCGCAACATCTTCATCTTTTGATACAATTGTTGCTTCAGGGCATCGCGGGGCTTTACCGCATGGTGTTGCTTCTGACAAAGTAATTGAAAAAGGCGAACTTGTAACGCTTGATTTTGGCGCATACTATAATGGTTACTGTTCAGATATCACACGAACATTTGCCGTCGGTGAAGTAAGTGATAAGCTAAAAGAAATTTATAATGTCGTACTGCAAGCACAGCTTAACGGAATGAACGGCATCAAAGCAGGTATGACGGGTAAAGAAGCAGATGCGCTAACGCGTGATTATATTACAGAACACGGATACGGCCAGTATTTTGGACATTCGACCGGTCACGGCGTAGGGTTAGAAGTACACGAAGGCCCATCGCTTTCTGTAAAATCTACAGATGTACTGCAGCCAGGTATGATTGTAACCGTTGAACCAGGTATTTACATACCAGACTTAGGGGGCGTTCGTATTGAAGATGATACGGTCGTCACAGCAGAAGGTAATGAGGCATTATCGCACTCATCAAAAGAGTTCATTATTTTATAAAATGTAGGAGGATTTCTTCATGATTTCAGTAAATGATTTTCGTACAGGTTTGACAGTAGAAGTAGACGGAGGTATTTGGCGTGTAATGGATTTCCAACACGTAAAGCCTGGTAAAGGCGCTGCATTCGTTCGCTCAAAACTGCGTAACCTTCGTACAGGAGCTGTGCAAGAAAAAACGTTCCGTGCAGGTGAAAAGGTAGGAAAAGCTCAAATTGATAATCGTAAAATGCAATATCTATATGCAAGCGGCGATCAGCACGTATTCATGGACAACCAGTCTTATGAGCAATTAGAGCTTCCGGCGAGTGCAATTGAATATGAGCTAAAATTCTTAAAAGAAAATATGGAAGTAGCAATTATGATGTACCAAGGTGAGACATTAGGTGTTGAACTTCCAAACACAGTTGAGCTTAAAGTAACAGAAACTGAACCTGGTATTAAAGGTGACACAGCTTCTGGCGGTACAAAACCGGCAACTGTTGAAACTGGTTTAACAGTAAACGTTCCGTTCTTCGTAAATGAAGGTGACGTATTAATTATCAACACAACAGACAGCAGCTACGTATCACGCGCGTAATTCGGTCGTGTAAGCAAGCTGCAAACACACAAAAAAGGCAGAGAATCATTCTCTGCCTTTTTTGTGTGTTTTTTGGTGCTAACCCTTCCTTATTTTGCATAGGTTGTACTAAACAACGCAGAGATATAGGAGGGGCTTATGAAGCAGTGGTTGGATCATTTAAACGGTACGGTATTAACGATGGCGTGCCTTCGATTTATTTCTTCATTTATTGAGTTTATTGCCGCTATTTTAATTGTAACAAACAATGATGTGAAAAAAGCATTAATGATTAATGGAATGCTAGCGCTTGTTGGTCCGATTGTGATGGTGAGTTCTTTCACCATTGGTTTAGTGTCCGTAGCAGATCAATTATCTTTTGGAAAATTAATCATGATTGTAATAGGGGTGCTCTTCATTTTAATCGGTGTTTTTAAATAAAAGGTAGGCATAAAATGGTCAAGCTCATAATACATTGAAATGAGTTCAAATATGAGGGGATGAATATGTTAAACGAAATACTTACAATTTTTCCGCCTAATTTAAAAAAGACTGTTGAATTTTATGTCACAAACCATTCTCATGTACTAGAAGAAATTCGAGTGCGCATAGGAAGACCTATCGAATTTACAATCAACAATCAGCCTTATTTCGAATCGTATCTTCCAAGTGCAGAAGATGCTTTATTTATCTTAAATAAATTAAGCCAGTTTTCGATTTATATGATTGAAGAAGAATTAAAAAAAGGATATGTCACCATTGAAGGCGGACACCGGGTTGGACTAGCGGGAAAAGTTGTAACGGAAAATGGACAGGTTCGTGTGATTCGAGATGTATCATCCTTTAATATCCGGATTGCTAAACAAAAGATTGGCATTTCGAATCAGCTTATTCCTTTTTTATACAATCGTTATTGGCAAAGTACGGTCATTATAGGACCTCCGCAAACAGGAAAAACAACCATGATTCGTGATTTAGCCAGAGTAATAAGTACTGGCATAGAGCGCTCTAAGATTCCTCCGTTTAAAGTAGGGATTGTAGATGAACGATCAGAAATTGCTGGGGCTGTTAAAGGAGTTCCTCAGCATACATTTGGATCTAGAATGGATTTATTAGATAGCTGTCCAAAAGCTGAAGGCATGATGATGATGATTCGCTCCATGAGTCCCGATGTACTGATCGTGGATGAAGTTGGAAGTGAAGAAGATTGTAAGGCCGTACTTGAAGCCGTTAATGCTGGCGTTCGTGTCATTATGACTGTTCATGGGTATGACATTGACGATTTAATGAAGCGTCCCACTTTGCAAGCTTTAATGAAACTTCACGTATTTAAAAGGTATGTTGTGCTATCGAACAGCCGAGGTCCTGGAACACTTCAGGCTATCTATGATGAGCATTATAACTCCATGAAAACGACCGCTGAAAAGTCGCTTATTGAAAATAGTAAAGGATGATGGTGTATGAAACTGTTTGGTGCCATCTTTATCTTATTTGCTTCCACTTACACAGGATTTGAGTTTGCAAAGCAGCTTAGCGAAAGACCTAGGCAGCTCAGGCAATTAAAAACGGCTCTTCGGTCGTTAGAAGCAGAAATTATGTACAGCAACCGGCCTCTTCAAGAAGTTGCTCATTTGTTATCTTTACAGCTTCCTAACCCTTTAGCTTCTTTATTTAGCGAGTTTTCAATGAAATTAAAAGAAGGTACTGAAAGTGTCAAGGAAGCTTGGGAAAAGACGTTGGATCAATTTTGGAAACAAACCGCACTTAAAACAGGAGAACTAGAAATCTTAAAACAATTTGGTGAAACGCTTGGTCAGCATGATCGTTATTCGCAGCAAAAGCATATCTTGCTGACGCTGAATCATCTCGAACGCGAAGAACAAGATGCAGTTGATAAGCAGAATCGCTATGAAAAAATGGTTAAAAGTTTGGGCTTTCTATCTGGATTGCTACTGGTCATCCTATTGATGTAGCGATGGAGGAGGATTGAATGTGGGAATTGATATGAACACCATTTTTCAGATTGCTGGGATTGGTATCGTCGTAGCTTTTTTAGTCACCGTACTCGAACAGATGGGAAAAAAAGATTACGCGAATTGGGTTACCCTCATCGGTTTTATTTATATTTTATTTATGGTTGCTTCGATTGTGGAGGACTTATTTCAAAAAATCAAATCGGTTTTTTTATTTCAAGGGTAGAGGGGTGATTTGCCATTGAAATGCTTCAAATTGTGGGCTTAGGATTAGTAGCGACATTTTTGGCACTTATTTTAAAAGAACATAAATCACCTATTGCTTTTTTACTTGTCGTATTCGTGGGATCCGTGATCTTTCTTTTTTTAATTGATCAAATCTACGAGATTATTAAGATGGTTGAGCGGCTGTCGATCAATGCCCACGTTAACATGATTTATGTGGAAACCATTTTGAAAATCATTGGTATTGCCTATATCGCCGAATTTGGTGCTCAAATTACGAAAGATGCAGGACAAGGTGCCATTGCTTCCAAAATTGAATTAGGTGGAAAAGTGCTGATTCTCTCCATGGCAATTCCTATTTTGACGGTCATTATTGAAACGATTATTTCAATGCTGCCCAATTAATTTTACTTAATATGAGGTGACGAAATGAAGCGGTGGACGTTTAAAGTGAATATACTCGCTCTTCTTTTGTTCCTCTTTTTTTTCTTTCCAGAAAATGTACAAGCTTCCGAACCCCCGAAGCAGCAAGAACTTGTCAATGAACAAATTGATAAGCTCGGTATCGATGAAGTCAAACAGTTTTGGGACGATATTATTACCCAATACGGCGGCTTTTTACCCGAGAGTCAGAAGGGAAGTTTAGTCGATTTTTTAAAAGGAGAAAAAGAGTTCTCTCTTAAAGAATGGCTAGGAGGTCTTGTAAAGTTTTTATTTCACGAAGTATTAGCGAATGGAAAGCTCCTCGGTACGCTCATTATGCTAACGGTTTTTAGCGTGTTTTTGCAAACGCTCCAAAGTGCGTTTAATCAGCAAACCGTAAGTAAAGTAGCGTATGCGCTTGTATATATGGTTTTGATCATCATTGCTCTTAATAGCTTTCAAATTGCTATCTCTTATGCAACGGGAGCGATTGAGACCATGACCAAATTTATTTTAGCTCTGGTGCCGCTGCTGCTTGCCTTAATGGCATCATCAGGAGGAGTTGTATCGGCAGCCTTTTTTCATCCGATGATTTTGTTTTTAATGAACACAAGCGGTTTGCTTATTCAATACGTAGTGATGCCGCTGCTTTTTCTTTCAGCACTGCTTAGCATTGTGAGTACGATTTCAGATGAGCATAAGGTTACACAGCTTGCTCAGTTGTTAAGAAATATAAGCATTGGCGTGCTTGGAATATTCTTAACCGTCTTTTTAGGTGTGCTGTCCGTTCAAGGTGCCACATCAGCTGTTGCTGACGGTATTACGATTCGAACGGCAAAGTTTGTCACAGGGAACTTTATACCTGTTGTAGGGCGTGTGTTCACAGATGCGGCTGATACAGTCATCAGTGCCTCGCTTCTATTAAAGAATTCAGTAGGGATTGCTGGAGTAGCAGTCTTACTGTTAATCGTCGCGTTTCCGGCTATTAAAGTGTTAACGCTCGCTTTTATCTATAAGCTAGCAGCAGCTCTTCTTCAACCCATTGGAGGAGGACCGGTTATTTCCTGCTTGAGCATTATCAGCAAAAGCGTCATCTATATTTTTGCGGCGCTTGCGGTTGTCTCGCTCATGTTTTTCTTATGTTTAACGGTCATCATTACAGCGAGCAACGTCACAATGATGGTGAGGTGAAGAAATTGCAGGCCTTAACGACGTGGATTACTAATATCGTTCTTTTTATCTTATTAGCTACCATTATTAATTTACTGTTGCCCAATTCTAGTTTTCAAAAGTATACGAAGCTGGTGGTTGGACTTCTTTTGATGCTGATTATTATTACACCCGTTTTTCAAATTTTTAAAGTGGATGTTAATCAAATGCTGAAATCACTTAGCTTATCATCTATTCGATCCGATCAGCAGGTAGAAAATTCAATAGAAAATCAGAAAAAAGAAATACAAGCTTCACAACGTGCATATATTTTAGAACAAATGGCTGTCCAAATGGAGGCAGATGTAAAAGAGGAGTTGATGGATCAGTATGGTGTAGCAATTGATCGAATTCACATTGAAACAAAAAAGCCGAACGACGAACCTACCGCTGATAATATTAAATCCATTTCAGTTGCCGTAAGTAAAAAAGCATCGGATGATTCCGAGGTTGTTTCAGCTGTGAAAATTATTTCTATTGATACCTCCACACCGATCGAAACAAACAAACCAACAGAATCCAAGAAATTATCCAACTATTTAGCAGCAAAATGGGATGTAAAACAAGGCCAAGTTGTTGTGAATATGGAGGAGGGAGACACGAAATGAGTCAAAAACCAGAAAAAGGTGACCCATCATTTTTTCAGCGGTTCTTTTCACTTAAACAGTCATCAACTACGAAGAAACCTTCAAAGTTAATGTATATAGGCATTTTACTAGCAGCAGGCGTTATCTTTATGGTATTTAGCAACTCACTCACAACATCTATGAATTCAGGCGGATTATTAAAGAGTGCAAGCAAAGAAACCAGCGCACCACCGGTATCACAGGATGTTCCCGCTTTTAGCTCCAAAAAGACAACAACGATGACAGGTTATGAAGAGCGGTATGAGGAAGAATTGAAAGATATTTTGGATCAAGTTAGAGGCGTAAGTAAGGTAAAAGTAATTGTGAACCTAGATGCAACAGAATCCAAAATATATGAAAAAAACAGCGTGACAAAATCGCAAACCACCAACGAAACGGACCGTGAAGGAGGGACTCGTAAAGTTGAAGATTCCTCAACAGATGAACAGCTGGTCATTGTAAGAAGTGGAGAACAAGAAAAGCCTGTTGTAGTTAAAACCGAAAAGCCAAAAGTAAGAGGTGTGTTAGTTGTCGCTAAAGGAGCTGATAATATCGAGGTAAAGAAATCTATTATTGAAGCCGTGACAAGAGCGCTCGATATACCAAGTCATAGAGTAGCAGTATTAGCGAAAAAAGGATGAGGGGGAAATGAATATGTTATTAAAAAAGCAAACGGTTTGGTTATTAACAATGTTAAGTTTAGTTGTTGTGTTATCGGTGTACTATATGACAACGCCAGAAAATCCTCAGAGTAATGTTGCGCTAGTAGACAATGAAAAACAAAACGAAAAGCAGGCTGATGACAAGGCTCCTGCAGAAGATACAAAACAACAGGCAGATGAGAAATCAGGAACAAAAGAAGATTCAAAAACTGAAGGCTCAGCAGAAGATGTAAAGAAGGAAACGGCTAAAAATGCAAAAGAATCAGCGGTTGTATCAAGTACAGATAGCGATGAGCTATTTACGGCGCTTCGCTTGGAATTAAATGATGAAAGAAGTCAGCTGAAAGAAGAGTATCAGGAAGTAGCGGCATCAAAAAATGTGACGCCTGCAGAAGTAAGCAAAGCGATGGATAAAATCGATGAATTATCAAAGCTTGGTGAAAAAGAAGCAACGCTGGAAACATTAATTAAAGCAAAAGGATACAGCGACGCGCTAGTAAGAGCAGATGGAAAACAAGTGCAAATTACCGTTAAGACAGAAAAACACTCAAAAACAAAAGCAAATCAAATCATTCAGCTAGTCAAAAAAGAAATGGGGCCAAAAGAAGTAGCGGTAGAGTTTCAGCCAACTAAATAAAGGGAATAAAAGAAGTGTAGAACAGCCGCAAATTGGGGTTGTTTACACTTCTTTTTTTATGAAATGACTAAAATCTAAGCGAGACGGTAAAAATTTTAACATGGCTTTCTTTTTTTACTTCGGTTATAATAGGTTTCATAATCTTATATTAGTACTAGGTGACAAATGTTTTCATACGTATTGTCATCTGTAAAGCTATGTTTCCATTTATAAAACGATAACGCTAAAAAGTTATTATAGAGTAAGTGGAACTTCTTTTTAATGTTTGCCAAACGAATTGAATGGCTGTAGCCATTTATCGTATTATTAACATTGTAGAGAATTCTATTTTCATGAGGTAGGAGTGTTCAATATGTTAAAAATTCAAGAGATCCGTGAGATCATTAAACTAGTTGATCAATCATCAATCGAGGAGTTCACCTATGAGCACGAAGGCTCCAAAATCAAGATGAAGAAAAAAGACGCAATTGTTTCCAAACAAGCGCAGCAAGTAGTGGTTTCGGCACCTGAACAAGTGGCAGCACCTGCACCGCAGGCAGCAGCGGCTCCAGCGCCAGCCCCGGCAGCACAGTCTGCACAGCCAAAAGAAGAACAAGCGGCCCCAGCGGTTGATGAAAGCTTACATAAAATTACATCTCCAATGGTAGGGACATTCTATGCGTCATCATCGCCAGAAACAGATGTATACGTAACGCCTGGAGATAAAGTACAAAAAGATTCGGTTGTATGTATCGTAGAAGCAATGAAATTATTTAATGAAATCGAAGCAGAAGTTAAAGGTGAAATCGTTGACGTATTAGTTGAAAATGGACAACTTGTAGAATACGGTCAACCTCTTTTCTTAGTAAAGCCTGAATAAGGAGCGGTAAATATGATTAAAAAGCTATTAATTGCGAATCGAGGAGAAATTGCGGTTCGAATTATTCGAGCGTGTAAAGAGTTAGGTGTAGAATCAGTAGCTGTTCATTCTCAAGCTGATCGCGAATCTTTGCATGTACAATTAGCAGACGAAGCGTATTGTATTGGACCAACGTCATCTAAAGACAGCTATTTAAACTTTACAAACATCATGAGCGTTGCGATGCTAACGGGCTGTGACGCCATTCACCCTGGATACGGCTTTTTAGCTGAAAACGCTGATTTTGCAGAGCTATGCAGAGAGTGTAACGTTACATTTGTAGGACCAAGTCCTGAAGCCATTAACAAAATGGGAACAAAAGACGTAGCGAGAGAAACGATGCGTGAAGCCGGTGTCCCAATTGTTCCTGGTTCAACTGGAATTGTAGAGTCAGTAGAAGACGGTATGTCAATCGCTAATGACATTGGCTATCCTGTTATTATTAAAGCAACGGCAGGAGGCGGAGGAAAAGGAATCCGCGTTGCGAAAAATGAACAAGAGCTTATTAAAGGTATTACAATTACGCAGCAAGAAGCTGCTACAGCTTTCGGTAACCCTGGTGTGTACATTGAGAAGTTCATTGAGGATTTCCGTCACGTTGAGATCCAAGTGTTGGCTGATTCTCATGGAAATACTGTACATTTAGGAGAGCGTGATTGCTCGATTCAACGCCGTCTTCAAAAATTAATTGAAGAAACACCTTCTCCAGCGTTAGACGAAAAAACGCGTGAATTAATGGGCGACGCTGCTGTTAAAGCCGCGCAAGCCGTTAATTACACAGGAGCCGGAACCGTGGAATTCATTTATGATTACCGTGAAAATAAATTTTACTTCATGGAAATGAATACGCGTATCCAAGTAGAACATCCTGTTACAGAGATGGTGACAGGAGTTGACTTAATTAAAGAACAAATCAAAGTGGCAAATGGTGAAACTTTACCGTTTACGCAAGAAGAAGTGACATTTAACGGATGGGCAATTGAGTGCCGAATCAACGCAGAAAACCCAGAGAAAAACTTTATGCCATCACCAGGTACGATTCAAATGTACTTGCCGCCAGGCGGCTACGGAGTGCGCGTAGACTCTGCTGCATACCCGGGCTATGCAATCCCACCTTACTATGATTCAATGGTGGCTAAATTGATTGTTCATGCGCCAACTCGTGAGGAAGCTATTGAACGAATGAAGCGCGCGTTAGATGAATTTGTTATCGATGGCGTTGCGACCACTATTCCTTTTCACCAAAAGCTATTAAATCATGAAAAATTTGTTAGCGGTGAATTCAACACGAAGTTTCTTGAGCTATATGACGTAATGAATTCTTAGTATAATATAAACTATAGGAGGTGCTGTACATGAATGAAAATCATGTATTAGAAATGGAAGAACACCCAAATTCTCTTGGCAAAGTAGAAATTGCTCCTGAGGTTATTGAAGTCATTGCGGGTATTGCTGCTTCTGAAGTAGAAGGCGTTTCTGCAATGAGAGGAAATTTTGCAGCTGGCGTTGTGGAGAAACTAGGAAAGAAAAACCACGGTAAAGGTGTAAAAGTGGACTTAACAGAAAACGGGATAAAAGTAGACGTATTTTGTATGATGAAGTTTGGTGTGTCTATTCCAAACGTAGCGCAGCAAGTACAAGATAACATTCGTCAAGCCCTTAAAAATATGACAGCTATTGATCTCGATGAAGTAAACATTCATATCGTAGGGATTCAGTTTGATACGCAAAGAACTGATATTGAAGAAGTTGAATAAAACAAACGTTTACCTAACGGCTGTTGCTAAAATGGAATAACGTATGATTACTTGTTCCTTTTCAACACAAGCTATGGTAAAGTGAAAAAGACTGTCTCGTCATAAAGACGGTCTTTTTCGTGTTCTACAAACTTCGTATAAGAACAATGAAGTATCGTTTCATAAACTATGCTATTATCTAGGTATACTAGTTGAAGAAGATAAATAAAGGAGCAAAAATAATGAAAAGACATACAGCACGCCAAAAAGCACTACAAGCACTATTTCAGCATGATTTAGGGCAAACCGAGCCAATGGAGGCAATCGGAAATGTTGTACAAAATGAAAAGTCTGATCAATTTTTAGAAAGTCTCGTGCTAGGTGTGGTTGAGCATCAGCAAGAAATTGATGAACTTTTACGCAATCACTTAGAAAAGTGGACGTTAGATCGCGTAGCTACTGTAGACCGCGTTATCCTGCGTATTGCCGTATACGAAATGAAGTATGAAGAAGAAATTCCTACGAGCGTTACGTTAAATGAAGCGATTGAATTAGCAAAAACATTTGGCGATGATCAATCAAGCAAGTTTATCAATGGCGTATTGTCTAAAGTGTTAACAGCTTTATCTAAATAAACGTTCATCTTGCCAAATCAAGTGACTAACATGCTTCTCTCCTTTATATAAAGGGGAGAGGGTGACTGCAAAGGAGGCGAAATGATGAGTGAAGTGCGTTATCTAACCGTTACGGCTCTTACACGATACATCAAGCGCAAGTTTGACGTAGACCCTCACATGCAAGATGTATGGATTAAAGGAGAAATTTCTAACTTTAAACGTCATAGTCGAGGACATATGTATTTCACCTTAAAAGATCAAAATGCTCGTATCGCAGCCGTTATGTTTGCTGGGCATAACCGTCAGCTTAATTTTCAGCCTGAAGAAGGAATGAATGTACTTATTCGAGCTGAAATTTCGGTTTATGAACCAAGCGGAAATTATCAAATGTACGTAAAAGAAATGCAGCCTGACGGCGTTGGAAACTTATACTTGGCCTACGAACAGCTGAAAAAAAAGCTGGAAAAAGAAGGCTTGTTTGATCCTGCCAGAAAACGAAAACTTCCGAAGTATCCAACAACAATAGGTGTGATTACATCTCCTACTGGAGCCGCCGTACGTGATATTATTACGACATTAAAGCGCAGATATAACGCGAACATTATTGTTATGCCCGCTCTTGTTCAAGGAGTGAATGCGGCACCGTCTATCATAAAGGCAATTGAAGAAGCGAACCGTCGTAAAGAAGCAGACGTATTAATTGTCGGCCGCGGTGGCGGGTCAATTGAAGAGCTTTGGGCGTTTAACGAAGAAAGCGTTGCTCGCGCAATTTTCACTTCTACTATTCCCGTTATTTCAGCGGTTGGACATGAAACCGATTTTACAATTGCAGACTTTGTAGCAGATCTGCGAGCCCCTACTCCAACGGGTGCTGCGGAGTTGGCTGTACCTCATATCAGTGAAATTACGGAAAGGTTGACTCAGCGAAATATCCGTCTTCTTCGTTCGATGAAAGAGATGCTTCAGTCTAGTAGCCGCAGGCTTGAACGATCTCAGAAATCATATGCTTTTCGTTATCCCCAAAAGTTGGTCGAGCAAAAAGAGCAGCAGTTAGATCAGCTGATGGAGCGTTTTTATCGTGAAGGTAGAAGGTACATTGAGCATAAACGGACGAACTACGAGCAGCTAACAGCCGCTTTGTTGCGCAATCACCCCGAGCATCAGTTAACGAAAGCCGCAGACCGTCAACAGCAGTTGACGAAAATGCTGACAAAAGAGATGCAGCAGCTGCTAAAGCAAAAACAGCTTTTATTTGCCACGGCAACGTCAAAATTACATACGCTTAGTCCATTAAAAACAATGGAAAGAGGCTACAGCTTGGTATACGATAAAGAAAAAGAGTTAATTAAATCAACCAAACAAGTATCCAAAGGTGATGTAGTAAACGTTCGTTTGACCGATGGACAGTTGCAGTGTGAAGTTTCGAAAATAGAGGAGCGATGAAAAATGGCGACAAATAAAGAGTATACGTTTGAAGAGGCGATGGAGCAGTTAGAAACCATCGTAAATAAGCTAGAAGAAGGCGACGTGCCTTTAGAAGAAGCAATTCAACAATTCCAAGAAGGAATGACTCTTTCAAAATTCTGTCACGATCGTCTTCAGCATATTGAAAAACAAATGGAAACTATTTTACGTGAAGACGGAACGCTTGAGCCATTCTCGGTACAGGAGGAAGAGTGATGGTGAATGAAATGAATTTAAAAGAGTATATTTCTTTTACAAAAGATCGAGTAGAAACACGCTTGCCTGAAGTCGTAAAAGCATTACATGCTCCGGTTAACTTAAAGGAATCCATGCTTTACTCGCTTACGGCAGGAGGAAAGCGACTTCGCCCAGTGCTGTTGTTTGCAACGCTACATGCATTTGGAAAAGACGAGAGCATGGGATTAGAAACAGCCTGTGCAGTGGAAATGATTCATACATATTCGCTCATTCACGATGATTTACCTAGTATGGATGATGACGACTTAAGAAGAGGAAAACCGACCAATCACAAAGTGTACGGCGAAGCAACGGCTATATTAGCTGGAGATGCTCTTTTAACAAATAGCTTTCAGCTCATTTCTGAGGCGGCACACCCTGAAATTACATCACATATGAAACTTGAACTCATTACAGAACTGGTAAAAGCAAGCGGAACAGAAGGTATGATCAGCGGACAGGTTGCAGATATGGAAGGCGAAAAAAAGCAGCTCACGCTAGACGAGCTTGAATATATTCACCTTCATAAAACGGGGAAGCTGCTAGGATTTTGTGTAAAAGCAGGAGCAATTCTTGCAAAAGCTACGCCTCTACAGCAAGAATTATTAGAAGAATTCAGTAAGCATGTAGGGTTAGCGTTTCAAATTCAAGATGATATCTTGGATGTGGAAGGGTCTGAAGAAAAGTTAGGAAAGCCAATTGGCAGTGATACAGAAAATGAAAAAACGACATATCCTTCTTTATTAGGTATGGAAGCGGCCAAAGAAAAGTTACAGTATCATGTTGAACAAGCACTTCTTTCGTTACGTCAAGCTCAAATTAAGCACGGATTACTAGAAGAAATTTGTTTATATATAGCAAAACGTGATAGTTAATGACGATTTCTGTCAGGTTTTTTGAGTGATACAGTAAAATAAGATTGAGTCCCAATAGGGGCTATGCTATAATGATTTTACTACTGTATAAAAGCGTAGTGCATAGGTTTGAAAGACATATACAATATCTTGGTGGCCGTTATCACATTTGTGTTAGCGGCTATTTTTTCACTGTTTTCCTTTGAATATCACTGGTTTACTGATAGAATATCAAAGGTATTGTAAGTAATAAGGAAATACTAAAAATTGACTATACGTATAAAACAATAGACAATGTATTAAGGTAACTTTATAACAAGTACGAAAGTGAGTGATCCACCTTGGATCTTACAACGATAAAAAATCCTGAGTTTTTAAAGAAGATGTCAGTAACACAATTAGAAGAACTAAGTGAAGAGATTCGTCGTTTTTTAATTACAAAGCTTTCTGCAACTGGTGGTCATATAGGGCCAAATTTGGGGGTTGTTGAGTTAACGCTTGCACTCCATAAAGTGTTCGACAGTCCAAAAGATAAATTTTTATGGGACGTCGGGCATCAGTCATATGTCCATAAAATTTTAACAGGACGAGCGGGAGAGTTTGATACAATCCGTCAATATAAAGGGTTATGCGGTTTTCCGAAGCGAGATGAAAGTGAGCATGATGTATGGGAAACGGGACATAGTTCTACATCTCTTTCAGCCGCAATGGGAATGGCTGCAGCAAGAGATTTGCAAAAAACAAAAGCGCACATTGTTCCTATCATTGGTGACGGAGCTTTAACAGGTGGTATGGCTCTTGAAGCGCTTAACCACATCGGGCACGAGCAAACGGATATGACCGTTATTTTAAATGACAATGAAATGTCTATCGCTCCTAATGTGGGGGCTGTACACAGCATTCTGGGACGTTTGCGCACGGCGGGCAAATACAACTGGGTAAAAGATGAGCTTGAAGTCTTACTGAAAAAAGTGCCTGCGGTAGGCGGTAAGCTTGCGGCAACGGCAGAACGTGTAAAAGATGGCCTAAAGTACATGGTTGTGTCAGGCATGTTCTTTGAAGATCTTGGCTTTACGTATTTAGGGCCGGTTGACGGCCATAGCTATGACGATTTATTGGAAACGTTACAATATGCAAAGAAAACAAAAGGACCGGTACTGATCCATGTGATTACGAAAAAAGGGAAAGGGTACTTGCCAGCGGAAAGCGATAAAAGCGGAGCGTGGCATGGTACAGGCCCATATAAAATTGAGTCCGGTGACTTTATTAAAGACAAAAATGTTCCGATTGCTTGGAGTAAATTAGTAAGTGATACGGTATTGAAAATGGCTAGAGAAGATGAGCGTATCGTAGCAGTAACGCCAGCAATGCCTGTAGGTTCAAAACTTGAAGCGTTTCAAAAAGAGTTTCCGCATCGCATGTTTGATGTTGGGATTGCAGAGCAGCATGCTACAACAATGGCAGCGGGTCTTGCAACTCAAAATATGAAGCCCTTTTTAGCTATTTATTCTACGTTTTTACAGCGTGCATACGATCAAGTGGTTCATGATATTTGCCGCCAGAAGCTAAATGTATTTATTGGGATTGATCGCGCTGGGCTAGTAGGTGCTGATGGTGAAACGCATCAAGGCGTGTTTGATATTGCATTCTTACGTCATTTGCCTAACCTTGTTATTATGATGCCAAAAGATGAGAATGAAGGCCAGCACATGGTTCATACTGCTTTGACTTATGAAGAAGGTCCGATTGCCATGCGCTATGCGAGAGGAAACGGATTAGGTGTTGAACTAGATTCAGAACTGAAAAACATTCCGATCGGTACATGGGACGTATTAAAAGAAGGTTCAGATACAACCATTTTAACGTTTGGTACAACGATTTCAATGGCGATGGATGCAGCAGCAGAACTTGAGAAGCAAGGAATCAGCGTCAAAGTGGTCAATGCTCGTTTTATTAAACCGCTGGATGAAAAAATGCTTCACGAAATTTTCCAAACTAATAAGCCTGTGATTACGGTGGAAGAAGCGGTACTTCAAGGCGGTTTTGGAAGCTCGGTGTTAGAGTTTGCATCAGAGCACGGCTATTATGATACGCGCGTTGAACGTATGGGGATTCCAGATCGCTTTATCGAGCACGGCAGCGTAACAAAACTTTTAGAAGAAATTGGCTTAACCAAAGAAGAGATTATAAATCGAGTTAAAAAACTCGTAACACCAATACAAAAGAGGCTTGAAGTTAAGTGACAAAAAAAGAACGAGTAGATGTATTATTAGTAGAAAGAGGTTTGATTGAAACAAGAGAAAAAGCAAAGCGTACAGTGATGGCAGGACTTGTTTATGCGAATGAAGTCCGTTTGGATAAGCCGGGAGAGAAAATTGAACGTGATACGCCGCTGACAATTAAAGGTGCAGTGATGCCTTATGTCAGCAGAGGCGGCTTTAAGCTTGAAAAAGCAATTAAAGAATTTAATGTCCATGTAGCGGATAAAATCATGATTGATATTGGTTCTTCTACTGGAGGCTTTACCGATTGTGCGCTTCAAAATGGAGCGAAGATGTCCTATGCGCTAGACGTAGGCTATAATCAGCTAGCTTGGAAGCTTCGTCAGGATGAGCGAGTAGAAGTAATGGAACGAACAAATTTCCGTTATGTGACCCCAGCTGATTTATCAAGAGGCTTGCCTGAATTCGCTTCTATCGATGTATCATTTATTTCCTTAAGACTCATTCTCCCTGTGTTAAAAACACTTCTTGTTCCACACAGCGATGTTGTTGCGCTTGTTAAGCCCCAGTTTGAGGCTGGAAGAGAGCAAGTTGGGAAAAAAGGAATCGTGCGTGACTCAAAAGTGCATGAAGAAGTCCTTCAAGGCATGGTGGATTTCTCCCTTCGTCAAGGGTACGATGTATATAACATGTCGTATTCACCGATAACAGGAGGAGATGGAAATATCGAATTTCTTCTTCACCTTCGCTGGAAAGGCGAGCGTGAACTTGGTGACAATCAAGCTCCGCTTACTGTGCGTGAAGTGGTCGAAGAAGCACATAAAACGTTAAAAGAGAAAAAGTAATAATGGCCAATGTTAAGCAAAGACTTAGCATTGGCGATTTGATTATGACTCTTTATACAAAAGGTGCATAATCAAGTTGAACACATTATGATACTTAATTAGTGAAAGACTTATAAACAACAAAACAAAAAGAAGATTACATATTAATGTGAGGTGCCAACATGAATAAAGGGCAAAGACATATTAAAATTCGTGATATTATCACGAATAATGATATTGAAACACAGGATGAATTGGTAGATATTTTAAAAAACCAAGGTTTTAATGTAACACAGGCAACAATCTCTCGTGATATTAAAGAACTGCACTTAGTCAAAGTGCCTTTGATGGACGGTCGATACAAATACAGTTTGCCTGCAGATCAGCGTTTTAATCCCTTACAAAAGTTAAAGCGCTCTCTTATGGACGCATTTGTAAAAATTGATTCAGCCGGGCATATGTTGGTGATGAAAACATTACCGGGAAATGCAAATGCGATTGGCGCATTAATTGATCATTTGGACTGGGACGAAATATTAGGAACAATTTGTGGAGACGATACATGTTTGATTATTTGCCGTACTCCTGAAGATACGCAAATTATATCAGACCGATTCTTAGAAATGTTATAAAGGTGAGTGAAGCAGGTTGTTAGCTGAATTATCCATTAAAAATTTTGCGATTATTGATGAACTTTCTGTTTCATTTGAAAAAGGCTTAACGGTATTAACAGGTGAAACAGGAGCGGGAAAGTCAATTATTATTGATGCCATTTCATTGTTAGTAGGTGGAAGGGGCTCTTCGGAGTTCGTCCGCCACGGAACAGACAGAGCCGAAATCGAAGGGCTTTTCTTATTTGATGAAGAACAGCATCCAAGTCATGAAAAAGCTAAACAAGTCGGTTTAGAAGTGGAAGATGGAATGATTGTGCTTCGCCGAGACATTACCACAAATGGGAAAAGTATTTGCCGGATCAACGGTAAGCTCGTCACGTTAGCTATCCTACGTGAAGTCGGACAAACGTTAATTGATATACATGGACAGCACGAGCACCAAGACTTAATGAATCAAGATCGTCATTTAACTCTTCTTGATCAGTATGGAGGAGAACAAGTAGAAGAGGCTTTGACGGAGTATCGAGAGGTATTTTCGAGGTATACATCGTTAAAAAAACAGTTGGATCAATTAACTGAAAATGAGCAGCAGATGGCGCACCGCCTAGATCTTATTCAATTTCAATTAGATGAAATCAAAGCGGCAAATTTGCAGCTGAACGAAGACGAGGAACTAAATGAAGAGCGCTTGAAGATTTCTAACTTTGAAAAGATCTATACGTCATTAAACGATGCGTACAATGCGCTGCACGGTGAGCATCAAGGTTTAGATTGGGTAGGCGTAGCCATGAATCATACGGAGGATATTTCGTCACTGGAAAAAAACTATGCCGATATTTCTGAAATCATTTCATCGAGTTTCTATCAGCTAGAAGACGCGTCTTATAAAATTCGTCAGCAGCTTGATTTATTAGAATTTGATCCCAAACGCTTAGACTTTATTGAAGCGCGTTTAAATGAAATTAATCACTTAAAGCGTAAATACGGTCAAAGCGTAGATGAAATTCTAGAATATGCTGCACAAATTGAAGATGAAATTGATCGTATTGAAAATCGAGATACGCATGTGAGCAAGATCAAAGAACAGTTAGACAGCGTAGCGCAGGATTTATTAGTAGAAGCTAACAATGTTTCAACTATTCGAAGAAAACTTGCTCAAGAGTTAACGGATAGCATCCATCATGAGCTTCAAGAACTTTATATGGCTAAGACCGTATTTCAAATTAAATTCTCTGTCGTAAATGCAGGTAAAAATGACGTTGAAGTAAATGGAGAAAGAATAAAATTCACAAAAGACGGCATTGACAGCGTAGAATTTTATATTTCTACCAATCCAGGTGAACCGTTAAAGCCTCTTGCAAAAGTAGCTTCAGGAGGAGAGCTTTCAAGAATTATGCTGGCGTTAAAGAGCATTTTTTCTAAGCATCAAGGTGTGACGTCCATTATCTTTGATGAAGTTGATACAGGCGTAAGTGGAAGAGTAGCTCAATCGATCGGTGAAAAGATCCATGCCATTTCTGTTGATTCACAAGTTCTCTGTATATCTCATCTGCCGCAGGTAGCAGCTATGGCAGATACTCACCTCTTTATCGCTAAAGAGATAAAAGGTGATCGTACAACGACGTCTGTTCTGCCATTAACTCTTGATGAAAAAGTAAAAGAAATTGGTCGAATGATTGCAGGAGCTGAAATTACAAGCTTAACGAAGGAACATGCCAAAGAGCTTTTAGATTTAGCGGATAAGATGAAGCAGACCATGTAACAAAACACCTTTTAACACGTAACAGTATGTGTTAAAGGTGTTTTTTTATACAAAATGGAGGAACTGAAAATGTTTCCTTGCACTTCTTTTCATTTTTCTCGGAACTTCTGTTATAAATGCGCTCTAAGAAGGCTAAATTAAATGTGTAGCCATTTAGGCGAGGAAGCGAGGAGAGTGAAAACATGCAAAATCGATACAGACATATAATTGGTGCGATTCTCCTTGTTTCGTTCATTTTTGTAGGATTTATTCCAGTTGTGCAACAATATATACACATTCCAAAACAAATCGTCTTATTTGAACAGCAAAAAGAAAAAATTAATACGACATTACCGCTTAGCGTAGAAGCTTCATCACCTGTTTACGATGTAACAAGTAACAAGGCGAAGCTGACCGTAGCAGGCAAACAGGTAGGCAAAGAAGAGTTGATGCTTCATTTGGCCGGTATTCCTGTAAAGCGTGTAGACGTGCAGGTATTATCTGATTTTAAAGTCATTCCAGGTGGACAATCAATCGGTGTGAAATTAAATTCAAAGGGTGTTCTTGTTGTAGGCTATCATCAGGTAGATACAGCAAAAGGTAAAAAATCTCCTGGCGAGATTGCGGGTATTCAAGTTGGAGATATGATTACGAAGATTAATGGTAAAACCATTGAAAAAATGAGTGATATTACACCGTTTATTCAGCAGGCAGGGAAAACGGGTGAACCATTAAATCTGCATATTTTAAGAGAAAAAAAGCAGTTTGACACTAAGCTGTATCCGTTAAAAGATAAGCAGGATTATGCTTACAGAATCGGTTTATACATCCGTGATTCAGCTGCAGGAATTGGCACAATGACTTTTTATGATCCAAAATCTAAAAAATACGGCGCTTTAGGCCACGTTATTTCGGATATGGATACAAAAAAGCCAATCGTAGTAGAAGATGGACAAATTGTCCGTTCGACTGTGACATCAATTGAGAAAGGTTCGAACGGCGTTCCCGGTGAAAAGCTAGCGAGGTTTTCTGAAGATAGACAAATCATTGGAAATATTACACGAAATAGTCCTTTTGGTATTTTTGGAAAATTGTCTTCAACGATGGAAAACGGAATAATGGATAAAGCGATGCCAATTGCTCTATCTCATCAAGTAAAAGAAGGACCGGCTAAAATTCTAACGGTAGTAGATGATGATCAAGTGGAAGAATTTGATATTGAAATTATGAGTACTATACCTCAAAAGTTTCCGGCTACTAAAGGAATGGTTATTAAAATTACAGATCCTAAATTGTTAAAGAAAACAGGTGGAATTGTTCAAGGAATGAGCGGGAGTCCGATTATTCAAAACGGTAAAGTCGTTGGAGCAGTTACCCATGTTTTTGTGAATGATCCTACCTCGGGTTACGGTGTCCATATTGAATGGATGCTTAACGAAGCAGGAATCGATATTTATAAAAATAATCGAAAAAAAGCGAGCTAATGTTGTCATTAGTTCGCTTTTTTTGATAAAAATTATTGTCGTAAATGTACGAGAAAAACGTCGAAAAACAAAGAAAATAAGAGAAAATCGAATAAATTCCATTTAAAAGACTTTTTTCTAAAAAAATAAAGGAAATAATGTTGCATTGTCGAATTTGTCCTTTAGAATAAAGAATAGAGACACGTAGGAAACGACGTATAACATAAAGGACTGAGGAGGAAGCTGCATTGAAAAAAATTAAAGTATGCTTGGTTGATGATAATCGGGAACTAATTGGTTTGCTTGAAGATTATATTTCAGAGCAAGAAGACATGGAAGTAATCGGAGTAGCTTACAATGGACAAGAGTGTTTATCCATTTTAAAAGATAAAGATCCGGATGTTCTTGTATTAGACATTATTATGCCGCATCTAGATGGATTAGCAGTTTTAGGTCAGTTAAAAGAAATGAAAAAAGAAAATTATCCAAATGTCATTATGCTAACAGCATTTGGGCAAGAAGACGTAACGAAAAAAGCAGTTGATTTAGGAGCTGCTTATTTTATTCTAAAACCGTTTGATATGGAAAACTTAGTGAATCATATTCGCCAAGTTAGCGGACAAACATCTTCATTTATGCAACGTTCATCTTCTTCCATGCGTTCACATCGCGACAGCAAACCAGCAAATTTAGATGCAAGCATTACGAGCATCATTCACGAAATTGGCGTGCCTGCTCATATCAAAGGCTATTTATATTTAAGAGAAGCCATTTCAATGGTATATAAGGATATTGAGCTGCTTGGGTCGATTACAAAAGTACTGTATCCTGATATTGCAAAAAAATATAATACAACAGCAAGCCGCGTTGAGCGCGCCATTCGTCATGCTATTGAAGTAGCATGGAGCCGAGGAAACATTGATTCTATTTCTTCATTATTCGGATATACTGTCAGCATGTCAAAAGCGAAGCCGACAAACAGTGAATTTATCGCCATGGTTGCGGATAAATTACGCCTTGAACATAAAGCGAGTTGAAAGGGATAGGACTGCTGGAATTACGGGGTTTTGAGTGAGCTGATACCTTTTGTAATACAGAGTACATGCCGATAAACTTTTGGAATTTACACTAGATATTAAACTGAAAACCAATAAACTTTTTACTGCAGGGCCGATGAATTTTAATCATTCATGGGTCCTTTTATTTTGGTTTGAGAGATGAAGGTATTGAGGTTAACGGGAACGTGCATCTTGTTTCTCTTCATATCAGTAGCGGGGTATTTTATTGGGATAATTTATTTAATTGTTATGAGGGCTTTGTGTTTGAAAAAAGATTTAGAAGATGCATAAAAAAATTTATCTACATATCTTAAATGGGATATGCATAAGTAAATGATAAAAAGCAGCCTTCAGAAAAGGCTGCTTTTTCTAATCCATTAATTTAGCAATCGGTTTTGAAAGGAATAAAACAATAATTCCAAGTACAATTGTCACAGCACCGATTAAGCTGAAGATGTCGAAATAACCTAACGACTGTGTATAAGATGCCAGAACACCCGCTAGTTTATTAGCAACAGCAGAGCTTGCCATCCATACGCCCATTAACAGAGAAGCAAGTTTTAATGGAGCCAGTCTACTTACCATAGACAACCCTACTGGCGAAATCATAAGCTCAGCCAGCGTGTGCAGGAAGTAAGTGAAAATCATGAACAGGATATTTACTTTTAAAGCTGGGTCATTACCAGTATACATAACGGCTGGAATTAAAATTAAGAATCCTAATCCAACTGTTACAAGTCCCATACCCATTTTTGTTGGCGTTTTGAAATCACCGCGTTTTGAATTTCCTAGCTTGTACCAAACAAGTGACATAATTGGTGCTAAAATCATGATAAACAGTGGATTCAACGATTGGAACCACTCTGTTGGAACCGTGAAACCGCCTATTTGACGATCAATTTGATCTTGAGCATATAGCGTTAAAGAACTTCCAGCCTGTTCAAAAGCTGTCCAGAAAGCAATAACAACAAAGGCTAGAATAACGATAGCAACCGTTCTTTTCTTTTCTCGTACTGTCAGAGGAGCAGCTGATGTTTGAGATGCTGCTGCATGAACTTTTCCTGTAGGTTCTTTCCCAATATCACCTAAATAGCGATTAGCCAGTAGGTTAAATAAAATTTGTCCAACAACCATTCCAATAGCTGCTGTTAAAAATCCGTATTTGTAACTCATTAATCCAACAACTAGCGGCGCGAAAAATGCACCAAAGTTAATACCCATATAAAAAATAGTGAAAGCACCGTCACGGCGAGGATCATTTTCTTCATACAGATCTCCCACTAATGTGGAGATATTTGGTTTGAAAAATCCGTTTCCGATAATTAATAAAGCAAGTCCGATATACAAAGCGGCTACGCTTTGATGAATGAAGATGGAAAAATTCCCGAGCGCCATAATCACACCACCGATCGTGATGGCTAGCCTTCTTCCGAGGAAGCGGTCTGTTAAATATCCGCCAATCATCGGCGTAATGTAAACAGCACTAGTGAATGTTCCATATAAGCTCAGTGCAGTTGCTTTATCTACCCCGAGTCCACCTTGAGCAGCGGTAGCAGTTAAATAAAGAACCAGAATGGCTCTCATTCCATAATAACTAAATCTTTCCCATGCCTCAGTAGCGAATAACAAGTACAGTCCAGGAGGGTGTTTTTTCCTAGACTCCTTTGGCTGCTGATTTTCGTGTTGTACAGCTGCTTGCATAATGAAGTCCCCCTAAAATTTTTCTCATACTATTTAATTCTTTTGTTTGAATTGATCAAAAAATCAGAATATAAGTACTGGAATAAATATAATGTATTTTTATTTTAGTAGAAAAATAATAATTTCGTCAATGAAATTATATGGAAAAATCAAAAAATAATTAAATATACACAAAAAAGCATTAAATTACTTATTTGAAAGCATTTTTAAAAATACATTTATATTATTAAATATTCTAATATATGTTATAGGGAATGAAAAGAGAAGGTAATACTATTTTTTGAAATGAAAACTCGAAAGAAAAAAGGATCTGTTATTCAGATCCTTTTTTATCTTCGTCCGCATTTAGTTCAGCGAGTTTTTGCAGTAAAATATGCTGAGGCATATGCATTAATTGCTCGAGAGGGATATTCAATTGTTCGGCTAATTTTACGGCTGTATCCGGTGAAATTTGCAGTGGTCTCATACACAACAACCTCCTTTTGCATATAAAGTAATGAAAGTGAAAAAGTATAAACAGTAAATTCGTGCTTTCACTATTAAGTAATGCTAAAGTTAATAATAAGTGATAATAGAGGAGTTGAGCAAGTATGTTTGTAATAGGTCATCGCGGCGCAGCTGGAACGTTCCCTGAAAATACGATGATTTCCTTCAAAGAAGCAGCGAGAGTTGGAGCACATGGAATTGAACTTGATGTGCATATGACAAAGGATGGAGAACTTGCTGTAATTCATGATGAAAAAGTAGATCGAACGACGAATGGAAAAGGGTATGTAAAAGATTTTACGTATCAAGAGTTACAAAAATTAGATGCGAGCTATAAATTCAAAAAAAAGTATGGAGTATGTAAAATCCCCGCGTTAAATGAAGTAATGGAGTGGGCTTCAAGTGAAGGAATTAGTGTAAATATTGAGTTAAAAAACAATATATTTGACTATCCATACTTGGAAATGAAAGTCCTGGATTTAATTTATTTATACAAGATGAAGGACCGAACGATGATTTCATCTTTTAATCATAACAGCTTAGCCCGAATTGGTTCTTTGGATTCTACGATTGAAACAGCTATTTTATATTCTTATCCGATGTATGAGCCTTGGGTATATGCGCAGCATCTTGGCGCAAAAGCTCTTCACCCTAATCAGCGTACCGTGAATGAAGTAAATGTAGCCGCTTCAAAAGATTGTCAAATTCCAGTGCGGCCTTACACAGTAAATGATGTAAAAGTAGCCGAGCAGCTTCGGAAATATGGATGTGAATCCATTATTACTGATTATCCTGAAAAAATGGTGAAGCAATTTGGAGGGCGTTTTTCGTAAAAAAACATCGCATTAATGCGATGTTTTTTTATCTTTTTGAAATCTGTTTTGAACTTTGTTTCGCTTGCGGTCTCTGTGCAGAATAAAGCCAGCAACAAATCCAAGGCCGATTACAAATAACAGAAGGCCGACTGAAAATTGCAAAAATAAAGAAGGGAACGGGGATTGCAGGATGCCAAAAAGCATATCTCTCATCAGTTTAATGCCATATCCAGCGAGTATACCAGGAATAAGTAAGATTAGCAGTGCGATAATTCGAACCATAACTGCTCCTTTCGCTTCTCTTTTTTAAAAATGAATGCGTTTACATTATGAAACCGTTATACTTGAATCATAAAAGAACTAAATAAATTGTCAAGAGCGTTTCTTTTTTTATATGATAGGTATATGCAATATTTTGCACGGAATATGTACATATTAAGTAGAAAAGGTGAAAAAATATGCAAAATGTGTTGATCGTTGGAGGAGGAAAAGGCGGATTAGCTATTCTGAAAATCTTGTTGGAAACCGAATTTATGAAAGTGATTGGTGTAGTAGACGTACGAGCTAACGCGCCGGCTGTTTTGCATGCGCAAGGACAAGGTATTTCAACCGGAATGAATTGGGAGCCTTATATGACAAAGCAGCTTGGCGTCATTGTTGAAACAACAGGTAAACAAGGCGTTTTTCAACAATTGCAGAGAAGCAAACCTGCTGATGCACTGGTGGTTCCGGGATTGGTTGCTGAAATTATGGCCAATCTGATGGAGGAAAAAGAAGAGTTAATTCAGCGGTTAAAGCAAGAATCGTATAAATATGATCTTATTTTTAACGCGGCTCATGATGCGATGGTCGTGATTGATAGGAATGGATATATTACGCTATTTAATCAAAGTGCCGAGCGGTTGACGAACTTTTCGCACAGAGATGTAATTGGTAAGCATCTTCATGAAGTCATTCCAAATAGTAAACTTGTTGATGTTCTTCATACAAAAACGATTGATCAAAATAGTGAATTTGTGTTAGATAGCGGACGGAAGGTAATTACGACTAGAATACCAATACTCGACGAGAATAGAGAGCTGTTTGGGGCCTTTTCGATTTTTAAAGATATTACGGACGTTGTGGGGTTGGCAGAAGAAGTTACGAACTTAAAAGAAGTACAAACTATGCTTCAAGCTATTATTCAATCTTCTGAAGAAGCTATTTCGGTTGTAGATGAAGAAGGAAGAGGGATTTTAATTAATCCTGCTTATACGAGAATTACGGGTTTAAAAAAGACGGATATTATTGGTCAGCCCGCGACTGCCGATATCTCTGAAGGAGACAGTATGCACATGAAGGTGCTGCAAACAAGACGTCCTGTTCGAGGTGTAAGAATGAGGCTTGGTCCGAGTAAAAGAGACGTAGTTGTGAATGTTGCCCCCGTTATTGTCGATGGGAAATTAAAAGGAAGCGTTGGCGTTATTCATGATATGTCTGAAATTCAAGAGCTTACAAATGAACTCAAAAGAGCGCGTCAAATTATCCGAACGCTTGAAGCGAAATATTCATTTGCTGATATCATTGGTCAGTCTGAAGAATTTCAGCTAGCAATTGAGCAGGCTAGACTTGCTGCTAAAACACCAGCTACTGTTTTGCTTAGAGGTGAATCTGGAACGGGTAAAGAGCTGTTTGCACATGCAATTCATAATGCGAGCAGCCGAAAGTTTAATAAATTTGTTCGGATCAACTGTGCTGCGCTTTCTGAGTCTTTGCTTGAAAGTGAACTTTTTGGGTATGAAGAAGGAGCTTTTTCCGGGGCAAAACGAGGCGGGAAACGAGGCGTTTTTGAAGAAGCCAATAACGGTAGCATCTTTTTAGATGAAATCGGGGAGCTCTCAGCTCATATGCAGGCTAAGCTGCTTCGGGTGCTTCAAGAAAAAGAGCTTATTCGCGTTGGAGGAACGACTCCTGTTCCGGTGAATGTTCGCGTTATTGCAGCTACGAATGTGAATTTAGAAAAAGGAATGGCTGATGGAAGCATCAGGCAGGACTTGTATTATCGGCTAAACAAAATTCCGATTCACATACCTCCTCTTCGGAAGAGAAAAGAGGATATTGGAGCACTTGTTACGCATTTAATTACAAAAATTAATCAAGATTACGGCCGGCATGTTGAAGGGGTAACAGAGCGGGCTTTACAATCATTAAGATCATACGACTGGCCAGGAAACGTCAGAGAGCTTGAAAACATATTAGGCAGAGCCATTATTTATATGCACTATACGGAAACAATGATTGATTCTGTTCATCTCCCTTCACTTGAAGGCAAGGGCAAAAAAGAAAAAAATCAGATGAACGAAGAGGTAGTATTCGAAGGGAAAACTTTGGCGCACATGATGGAAAATTATGAAGCTGAACTTATTCAAAAAGTGTTGCTTGCAAACGAGTATAACCGAACGAAAACAGCAAAACAGCTCAATATTTCCCTGCGTTCTCTGTATTATAAGTTGGAAAAATACAATCTTGCAAATAACAGCATGCAATAAAATGCATGGTGTGCAATTTATTGCATATAAATAGAGAGGTATTCTTTTTTTCTGTTTGTTGTTAGAATCAATAAAAAAAATTTTTTGTGCGTAAGAACGGATATAAGCAGCTATATTATGTAATATATGCAGGGGATGGCACAAATCTTGCATGTATTTTAGATGACTGCATAAATGCGCAGTATGCTCTTTAAAAAGGGGCAAAAGAAAGAATGAAAAAGGAGAGGTCGAACATTCCATGACTCTTGCTACCATCTTATCTCGGGTTGCTAAGCAGTCTTCTTTGACTGTTGCTGTTGCTGCAGCTGAAGACTTAGAAACAATTGAGGCAGTGTATGAAGCTGTGTCAAGGGAAGTTTCTGAATTTATTTTGTTTGGCAACGAAACGACAATTAATGAATTATTCAGGCATTACCGCCCATCCTTACTCACTCATAAGGCTGTGACGGTCGTACATACGGAGTCCGTTTTAGAAGCGGCTCAATTGGCTGTGCGTTCAGTTCAGCAAGGTCAAGCTCATATCGTAATGAAAGGGAATTTATCCACATCGCTTATTTTAAAAGCTGTGTTAAATAAAGAGCATGGTTTGCGTACGGGAAATGTTTTATCACATGTAGCGGTGTTTGACGTTCCTTACTATGACCGCCCTATTCTTGTAACAGATGCAGCTATGAATATTACGCCATCTCTGGAAGAGAAAGTTCAAATCATTCAAAACGCGGTGAACGTTGCTCACTCAATTGGGATAGAGGTACCCAAAGTAGCTCCTATTGCAGCGGTTGAAGTTGTGAACCCTTTGATGCCTGCAACAGTAGAGGCTGCACTTCTTACACAGATGAACCACAGAGGACAAATTAAAGGCTGCGTTATTGATGGACCTTTAGCACTCGACAATGCCATTAACATAGAAGCAGCCAAGCAAAAAGGCATTCAAAGCGAAGTTGCCGGTCAAGCAGATATATTACTCGTTCCAGCAATTGAAACTGGGAACGTCTTATATAAATCCCTTATTTATTTTGCTAAAGCAAAAGTTGGAGCTATTCTAGCGGGGGCAAAAGCTCCGGTCGTCTTAACATCCAGAGCAGATTCATCAGAAAGTAAATTATACTCACTGGCGCTCGCTATCAGCGTCGCTCAACAGAATTCTTAGGAGGCACTAACAATGAAAATTTTTGACTATATGGAAACATACGATTATGAGCAGTTATTATTTTGCCAAGATAAAGATTCAGGCTTAAAAGCCATTATTGCAATTCATGATACAACAATTGGACCAGCTCTAGGCGGTACGAGAATGTGGACATATGAATCAGAAGAGGCTGCAATTGAAGATGCGCTTCGTTTATCACGCGGAATGACTTATAAAAATGCAGCAGCAGGCTTGAATTTAGGCGGAGGGAAAACGGTTATTATCGGAGATCCTCGCAAAGACAAAAACGAAGCGATGTTCCGTGCATTTGGTCGCTTTATTCAAGGATTAAACGGTCGATATATTACAGCAGAAGATGTGGGCACAACGGTAGAGGATATGGATATTGTATATGAGGAAACGGATTATGTAACGGGTGTATCTCCTGCTTTTGGTTCATCAGGCAATCCATCACCTGTCACAGCCTACGGTGTATACCGAGGAATTAAAGCAGCAGCAAAAGAAGCATTTGGAACAGATATGCTTGAAGGAAAAGTAGTAGCTGTCCAAGGCGTAGGAAACGTAGCATATAATTTATGCCGCCACCTTCACGAAGAAGGAGCGAAACTTATTGTAACGGATATTAATAAAGAAGCTGTTCAGCGTGCGGTAGAAGAATTTGGTGCGCAAGCAGTAGACCCAAATGATATTTATGGTGTAGAATGTGATATCTATGCTCCTTGTGCACTCGGAGCAACGATTAACGATGAAACGATCCCTCAAATAAAAGCAAAAGTTATTGCAGGGGCAGCTAATAATCAATTGAAAGAAACGCGTCATGGTGATTTAATTCATGAATTAGGCATTGTATATGCACCGGACTACGTTATTAACGCAGGAGGCGTTATTAACGTAGCTGATGAGCTAGTTGGATATAACCGTGAGCGTGCGCTGAAAAAAGTTGAAGGTATTTATGATAATATTGAAAAGGTAGTTGAAATCTCAAAACGAGATGGCATTCCAACCTATCTAGCAGCAGATCGCTTAGCTGAAGAAAGAATTGAAAAGCTGCGTCGTTCACGCAGTCAATTTTTACAAAATGGACAGCATATTTTAAGTAGACGTCATACGCGCTAATGTTTGAGCTGAAGGCTGGGCAAAAGGAATAAATGAAATCCTTTCGACCTAGCCTTCGTTTATGAGAATGATAAGGTAGGAGGACATGTGTTGGATATGCACGAATATCGAATGCTGATAATAAATCCGGGTTCAACGTCCACAAAAATTGGCGTGTTTCACAACGATAAACCAATTTTTGATCGAACAATCCGCTACGATTCACAGCAAATGAATCAGTTTGAGACGATATATGCACAGTATGAGTTCCGTAAAAATTCGATTTTAGAGGCACTTGATGAAGAAGGGATTAATTTATCTAAATTAAGTGCAGTATGTGGAAGAGGAGGGCTTTTACGCCCCATTGAAGGCGGCACATACGAAGTAAATCAAGCCATGCTCAAAGATTTAAAAGACGGTTATGCCGGCCATCATGCTTCAAATTTAGGCGGGATTTTAGCGTTTGAGATTGGGTCTGGATTAAATATTCCAGCGTACATTGTTGATCCAGTGGTGGTAGATGAGCTAAGTGACATCGCTCGTATCTCTGGAACTCCTTTTATGGAAAGGAAAAGCATCTTTCACGCGCTGAATCAAAAATCGGTTGCTCGAAAAGTGGCTAAAGAAATGAACAGCACATATGAACAAATGAACGTTATTGTTACCCATATGGGCGGAGGCATTACAGTTGGAGTCCATCAAAGCGGAAAAGTAATTGATGTGAACAATGGTCTGCACGGTGACGGTCCTTTTAGTCCAGAGCGCGCTGGCGGTGTACCGGTTGGTGAATTAGTTCGTCTTTGCTTTTCAGGTCAGTATTACCGTGAGGAGATTATGAAAATGCTTGTAGGAAAAGGCGGGCTTGTCGGTTATTTGGGCACATCTGACGTGCAGAAAGTCGAAGAGTTAGTGAAAAATGGAAACGAAAAAGCTAAGCTTATCTACGAAGCAATGGCTTATCAAATTTCGAAGGAAATTGGAGCTGCCAGTACGGTTTTGTATGGAAAAGTAGATGCCATTATTTTAACGGGAGGCATTGCTTATTCAAAGGCGTTTGTTGAGCTGATTATTAATCATGTAAAGTGGATTGCAGATGTCATTGTTTATCCTGGAGAAAATGAGCTTCAAGCGCTAGCAGAAGGGGCTCTCCGAGTGCTTACAGGTGAAGAAGAAGTGAAGGAATATAAAGGCGCTTAATAGCGTTTGCAGAAAGGTGTGAAGCAGTGTGGCAAAAGAATATGATTTGGTCATTCTCGGCGGTGGAACCGGAGGGTACGTAGCAGCTATTCGTGCCTCTCAGTTAGGTCTATCAGTAGCGGTTGTGGAAAAAAATAAGTTAGGCGGCACATGCCTGCACGCAGGTTGTATCCCAAGCAAAGCTTTACTAAGAAGTGCAGAAGTCTATCAAACGGCTAAGAAAAGCAGTGAATTTGGCGTAGAAACGTCCAATGTACTATTGAACTATGCACGTGTACAAGAACGAAAGTCAGAAATTGTTTCACAGTTACATAATGGTGTCAAACAGCTAATGAAAAAAGGTAAAATTGACGTATATGAAGGGATTGGACGTATTTTAGGACCTTCTATCTTTTCTCCTATGCCAGGAACCATCTCCGTCGAATTAAAAAGCGGTGAAGAAAACGAAATGCTTATTCCAAAGAATGTAATTGTCGCAACAGGGTCTCGTCCTAGAACATTACCTGGTTTAACGATTGACGGAGAGAAAGTAATCACTTCAGACGAAGCATTAAAGATGGAAACACTTCCTGCTTCTATTATTATTGTGGGAGGCGGCGTCATCGGAATTGAATGGGCGTCAATGCTCACAGATTTTGATGTTGATGTAACGGTTGTTGAATACAGCGATCGAATTTTACCAACAGAAGATCAAGATATCTCCCGTGAAATGACGAAGCTTTTAAAAGCAAAAGGAGTTACTATTATTACTTCTGCTAAAGTAATGGCTGATACACTGTCTATTGATGGTCAGGTAAAAATTTCGGCTCAAGTAGGAGACGATATGCAAGAATATGAAGCAGAAAAGCTGCTTGTATCTGTAGGGCGTCAAGCGAATGTCGAAGGAATTGGTCTCGAGAATACCGATATTGTAGTAGAAAACGGTGTGATTGCCACGAATGATTTCTATCAAACGAAAGAATCTCATATCTACGCAATTGGAGATGTGATTGGCGGACTGCAGCTTGCACATGTAGCTTCTCACGAAGGAATTGTAGCTGTTGAGCATTTACACGGTGAAAAGCCTTTGAAGATTGATTATAGAACAATCTCTAAATGCGTATACAGCAGCCCGGAGGCAGCAAGTGTAGGATTAACAGAACAAGAAGCCAAACAGCAAGGGTTTCAGCTGAAGGTTGGAAAGTTTCCGTTTAAGGCCGTTGGAAAAGCTCTTGTATATGGAGAGGCAGAGGGATTTGTTAAAATTATTGCTGATGCCGACACAAATGATGTCCTTGGTGTGCATATGATTGGACCTCACGTGACGGATATGATCTCTGAAGCGGGTCTTGCAAAGGTATTGGATGCTACACCATGGGAAATTGCTCATACCATTCATCCTCACCCTAGCCTTTCAGAAGCGATGGGAGAAGCTTCATTAGCTGTAGATGGAAAAGCGATTCATTTTTGATGATTAAAGGAGGTTTAAACATGACAAAAAACCGTCATGAATCATTAGGATTAACTGATGAACAAGTACTTGAAATGTACCGCACTATGCTGCTTGCACGAAAAATTGATGAGCGTATGTGGCTGTTAAACCGTGCAGGGAAGGTGCCTTTTGTTATTTCATGTCAAGGTCAAGAAGCCGCTCAGGTTGGCGCAGCTTTTGCCTTAAACAGAGAGAATGATTACATATTACCTTATTACCGCGATCTGGGTGTTGTGCTAGCATTTGGAATGACCGCCCGCGATTTAATGCTTTCTGGGTTTGCTAAAGCAGAAGATCCAAACTCAGGAGGTCGTCAAATGCCAGGTCACTTTGGCCATAAGGAAAAGCGAATTGTAACAGGATCTTCTCCAGTTACAACACAGGTGCCTCATGCAGTAGGAATCGCTTTAGCAGGACGATTGGAGAAAAAAGACTTAGTCACGTTTGTCACGTTTGGAGAAGGATCTTCTAACCAAGGAGATTTCCACGAAGGCGCGAACTTTGCAGGTGTTCATAAGCTTCCTGTTATCTTTATGTGTGAAAATAACAAGTATGCGATTTCTGTTCCGGTTGAAAAGCAGCTAGGATGCGCAAAAGTATCTGATCGTGCGATTGGATATGGCATGCCAGGCTACACAATCGATGGAAACGACGTACTTGAAGTATACCGAGTGGTAAAAGAAGCAAGAGATCGTGCATCCAGAGGAGAAGGACCTACTCTTATTGAAACTGTTTCAGAACGTTTGACTGCCCATTCAAGTGATGACGATGATCGTGCATATCGCGGAGCAGAAGAATTGTCTGAAGCTAAAAAGAGCGATCCGCTTGCGTACTTTGCGACTTATTTAAAAGAGGTTAACGTGTTAACCGATGAACGAGAAAAACAAATGCTTGATGATATTATGAATATCGTTAATGATGCAACAGATTATGCTGAAAACGCTCCTTATGCAGAAGCGGAATCAGCTTTAAAATACGTGTACGGTGAGTAAGGAGGAGAACATATGCCGGTTATTTCATATATTGATGCAGTAACAATGGCCATTCGTGAAGAAATGGAAAGAGATTCCCGCGTGTTTGTATTAGGAGAAGACGTAGGGAAAAAAGGCGGCGTATTTAAAGCAACCAACGGGCTGTACGAGCAGTTCGGAGAAGAAAGAGTTATTGACACACCTCTTGCAGAGTCGGCCATTGCGGGGGTAGGAATCGGAGCAGCAATGTACGGTATGCGTCCGATTGCTGAAATGCAGTTTGCTGATTTTATTATGCCTGCAGTCAATCAAATTGTGTCAGAAGCAGCAAAAATTCGCTATCGTTCTAATAATGATTGGAGTTGTCCGATTACAATTCGAGCTCCTTACGGCGGCGGAGTTCACGGTGCTCTTTATCATTCTCAATCTGTTGAAGCACTATTTGCCAATACGCCAGGGTTAAAGATTGTGATGCCTTCTACGCCTTATGACGTAAAAGGATTATTAAAAGCAGCTATTCGTGATGATGATCCAGTTCTTTTCTTTGAGCATAAGCGTGCTTACCGTTTGATTAAAGGAGAAGTCCCTGAAGATGATTATGTACTTCCGATTGGCAAAGCAGACGTAAAGAGAGAAGGAGACGACATCACGGTTATTACATATGGTCTTTGTGTACACTTTGCTCTTCAAGCTGCTGAAAAACTGGAAGCAGACGGTATTTCAGCACACATCTTAGATTTAAGAACGGTCTATCCGCTTGATAAAGAAGCTATTATTGAAGCAGCCTCTAAAACAGGTAAAGTACTGCTTTTAACGGAAGACAACAAAGAAGGCAGCATCATGAGCGAAGTAGCAGCTATTATTGCTGAACACTGCTTATTCGATTTAGACGCGCCAATTCAGCGCCTTGCTGGCCCTGATGTTCCAGCTATGCCGTATGCACCAACAATGGAAAAATATTTTATGGTGAATCCAGATAAAGTAGAAAAAGCAATGAGAGAATTAGCTGAATTTTAAAAGGAGTTGTATCAATTGGCTATTGAAAAAATTACGATGCCGCAGCTCGGTGAAAGTGTAACAGAAGGTACAATTAGCAAATGGCTCGTTTCTGTTGGAGATCACGTAAATAAGTACGACCCTTTAGCTGAAGTCATGACGGATAAAGTAAATGCTGAAGTGCCTTCTTCTTTTAGTGGAACAATTAAAGAGTTAATTGCAGGTGAAGATGATACTTTACCCGTGGGAGAAGTGATTTGTTTAATTGAAGTAGAAGGAACTGTACCTCAAAAAGAACAGGAAACGTCTGATAAGACCGTAGAAGAATCAGCGCCAAAAACAGCGGACAGTCAATCCAATAAAAGCCGATACTCTCCAGCTGTTATGCGTCTGTCACAAGAGCATAATATTAATTTAGATACCGTGACAGGAACAGGTGCGGGCGGCCGCATTACAAGAAAAGATATTTTAGCTGTTATTGAAAAAGGTGGAGCTGCTGAAGTGAAAGAAACACCTGCATCAACAGTTCAGCCAGAAGCACCCGTAGCGGCAGCTGCTCCGAAAACGAAGCAGCCCGCGCCGGTTGTGTCTGCAGCAGGAGATCAAGAAATCCCTGTTTCAGGCGTGCGTAAAGCTATTGCAGCAAATATGCTTCGAAGTAAACATGAAATTCCGCATGCATGGACAATGGTTGAAGTTGATGTAACGAACTTAGTTTCTTATCGTGATTCATTAAAGGCGGAGTTTAAACAAAAAGAAGGTTTTAACTTAACGTATTTTGCGTTCTTCGTAAAAGCAGTGGCTCAAGCTTTAAAAGAATTCCCTCAAATGAATTCAATGTGGGCAGGAGACCGTATTGTCCAGAAAAAAGATATTAATGTATCCATTGCTGTTGCAACAGACGATGCTTTATTTGTGCCGGTTATTAAACAAGCCGATGAAAAGACAATCAAAGGCATTGCGCGTGAAATTACAGAGCTCGCGCAAAAAGTTCGTACGGGTTCATTGAAGTCTGAAGACATGCAGGGCGGAACGTTTACTGTTAACAACACAGGCTCATTTGGTTCCGTGCAATCAATGGGGATTATTAATTACCCGCAAGCGGCTATTTTACAAGTAGAATCTATTGTAAAACGCCCGGTTATTATTGATAACATGATTGCTGTTCGAGATATGGTTAATTTATGTTTATCACTTGATCACCGCGTGTTAGACGGCTTGGTGTGCGGCAGATTCTTGGCAAGAGTTAAAGAGATTTTAGAATCTACGTCTAAAGAGAATACGTCCGTCTATTAAAAAAAAGCAAATGGAGCTTTCTCCATTTGCTTTTTTATTTTGAAGCAATGATTGAACAATTTGTAAAAGATGTATTAAAATAAAAGAAGAATCATCAAACTTCAAAGTGTAATCATCTAGGTCTAGCAGGCAGCTATTAACTGTAAAGGGGCATGGAAATGAAAACAAATACATTATCATTTCATGAATTTACACGTACACCTAAAGAAGATTGGGCACAGGAAGTTAGCAAAAACACCGCGCTCGGCTCAAAAGAAACGTTAGAAAACATCTTTTTGAAACCGCTTTATTTTGAAAGTGATACGGCACATTTAGACTACTTGCAGCAGAGTCCGACGGGAATAGATTATTTAAGAGGAGCCGGTAAAGAATCATACATACTAGGGGAATGGGAAATCACCCAAAAAATCGACTTACCTTCTATTAAAGAAAGCAATAAACTTCTTTTACACAGTTTGAAAAATGGACAAAATACGGCCGCTTTTACGTGCAGTGAAGCAATGAGGCAAGGAAAAGACGTGGATGAAGCAACTGAAGCTGAAGTAGCCTCAGGCGCTACAATTTCTACTTTAGAGGATGTTGCTCATTTGTTTCAGCATGTAGCTCTTGAAGCTGTGCCTTTATTTTTAAATACGGGATGTACATCTGTTCCACTTCTTTCGTTTCTAAAAGCATACTGTGTTGATCATAACTTTGATATGAGACAGCTAACAGGTACAGTTGGAATGGATCCGCTCGGCACCCTTGCTGAATACGGGAGAGTTCCACTTTCTACTCGAGATTTATACGATCATTTAGCTTACGCAACACGTTTGGCTCACAGTAATGTTCCAGAGCTCAAAACAATCATTGTATCAAGCATTCCTTACCATAACAGCGGGGCAAATGCTGTTCAAGAACTAGCTTATATGCTTGCTACAGGAGTGCAGTATATTGATGAATGCATGAAACGCGGTTTGTCCTTGCATCAAGTTTTACCTCACATGACCTTTTCTTTTTCAGTTAGTTCACATTTATTTATGGAAATATCAAAACTTCGTGCTTTTCGTATGCTTTGGGCAAATGTGGTTCGTGCTTTTGATGACACGGCCGTTTCAGTGCCGTTTATTCATACGGAAACGTCACATCTTACACAGTCTAAAGAAGACATGTATACAAATGCATTAAGGAGCACGGTTCAAGCATTTGCTTCTATTGTAGGAGGAGCGGATAGTCTGCATATTGAACCATATGATTCCGTCACATCCTCATCTTCTCAGTTCGCTCATCGCCTTGCTCGTAATACTCACTTAATTTTGCAGCACGAAACACATATATCAAAAGTAATGGATCCTGCCGGAGGCTCTTGGTACGTTGAAGCTTACACACATGAATTAATGACAAAAGCTTGGGAGTTATTTGGCAACATTGAAGACCACGGCGGAATGGAAGAAGCTTTAAAACAAGGGCGAATTCAAGATGAAGTTGAACAAATGAGAGTAAAAAGACAAGGAGATATAGAGTGCCGAATTGAGCGCTTGATCGGAGTCACCCACTATGCTCCTAAGCAACACGTTGCATCCGAAGAGATAAAAAACACTCTGTCTAAAAAAGAAGAAAGAAAAATGAACAAATACAGCGACCAGAACGCTTCGGAATTCTCATCAAATCTTTTGCTAGAGGACTATACAAAGCTAGCATCCAAAGGGGTAACAGCAGGATGGATGCTAAAACAAATGGCGAAGCAGTCACAGCCTGACAGTGTTGTGCCGCTCACTAAGTGGAGAGCAGCAGAGAAGTTTGAAAAAATACGGGTTTATACAAAGGGAATGAGCATTGGCATTATGGAGCTCACCGATCCTAGCAGCCGTAAAAAATCTGAGATTGCCCGGTCTTTATTTGAAAGCGCAGGCTTTGCGTGTGAAACAATTAAAAACATAGATTCCTATGTCGAGATAGCAGATTGGATGAATGAACAAAAGCACGAAGCATATGTGATCTGTGGAAGTGATGAACTCGTAGAAAAGCTCTTAACAAAAGCGATGGCTTATTTTGAGGAAGATTCGGTTTATGTGTACGTAGTGGGAGAAGAACATGTATCACGCAAAACGCAGTGGCAGCAAAAAGGTGTAATGAGCGTCATACATCCTAAGACGAATGTTATTCAATGCGTTAAGAAGTTATTATGTGCTTTGGAGGTAGAAGTTCATGTATAAAAAGCCTTCTTTTTCTAATATTCCATTATCATTTTCAAAGCAGCAAAGAGAAGATGACGTGACTCAAAGTTCATTCACTGCTTTTCAAACAAATGAACAAATTGAATTAAAATCATTATATACAAAAAAAGACAGAGATAACCTCGACTTTATTCACTTTGCACCTGGTATTCCGCCTTTTGTGAGAGGACCGTATGCAACGATGTATGTGAATCGGCCTTGGACTATTAGACAGTATGCAGGGTACTCAACGGCGGAGGAAAGCAATGCCTTTTACCGCCGAAACCTAGCTGCTGGACAGAAAGGGCTGTCTGTTGCTTTTGACCTCGCTACCCACCGCGGCTATGACTCTGATCATCCAAGAGTTGTGGGAGATGTAGGGAAAGCAGGCGTGGCAATTGATTCAATGATTGATATGAAGCAGCTGTTTGAAGGGATTCCGCTTGATCAAATGTCCGTGTCAATGACGATGAACGGGGCGGTGCTTCCTATTTTAGCTTTCTACATCGTAACAGCTGAAGAACAAGGCGTAAAAAAAGAAAAGCTGGCTGGAACCATTCAAAACGATATTTTAAAAGAATATATGGTGCGCAATACGTATATTTATCCTCCTGAGATGTCAATGCGAATCATTGCGGATATTTTTAAATATACAGCGGAGTACATGCCGAAATTTAACAGTATCAGTATATCAGGCTATCATATGCAAGAAGCAGGTGCTCCAGCAGACTTAGAGCTTGCTTATACGCTTGCAGACGGACTTGAATATGTACGAACCGGCTTGAAAGCGGGAATTACAATTGACGCATTTGCTCCGAGGCTATCCTTTTTCTGGGCAATTGGAATGAACTATTTTATGGAAGTAGCGAAAATGAGAGCAGGGAGGCTGCTGTGGGCAAAACTAATGAAGCAGTTTGAGCCGGATAATCCTAAATCTCTAGCTCTTAGAACGCATTCTCAAACGTCCGGATGGAGCTTAACGGAACAGGATCCATTTAATAATATTATTAGAACATGCGTAGAAGCTTTGGCTGCAGTGTCAGGTCATACGCAGTCGCTTCACACAAACGCATTGGATGAGGCAATTGCTCTTCCAACTGATTTTTCAGCTAGAATTGCCCGAAATACGCAGCTTTATTTGCAAAATGAAACGGAGATTTGTTCCGTTATTGATCCTTGGGGAGGCTCTTATTACGTGGAATCATTAACGAATGAATTAATGATAAAAGCGTGGAAGCACCTTGAAGAAATAGAGCAGCTCGGCGGAATGACAAAAGCAATAGAAGCAGGCGTACCTAAAATGAAAATAGAAGAAGCAGCTGCGCGCAGGCAAGCAAGAATAGACTCCCAGGCAGAAATTATTGTAGGTGTGAATCAGTTTCAGCCGGAGCAAGAAGAACCGCTTGATATTCTTGATATTGATAACACAGCAGTTCGAATGAAGCAGCTGGAAAAGTTAAAGAAAATACGCAGTGAACGTAACGAACAAGCGGTAATCGAAGCGCTTAATCGACTGACCACTTGTGCCAAAACAGGTGAAGGAAATCTCCTTGCTTTTGCGGTTGAAGCTGCAAGAGCTAGAGCTACACTAGGTGAAATTTCAGAAGCTATTGAGAAAGTGGCTGGAAGACATCAGGCTACTTCTAAGTCAGTGAGCGGTGTATACAGTGCGGAGTTTGTGCATCGAGATCAAATCGAAGAAGTTCGAGAGCTCACGGCTGAATTTTTAGAGGAAGAAGGAAGACGCCCAAGAATTTTAGTTGCGAAAATGGGGCAAGACGGTCATGATAGAGGATCGAAAGTGATTTCAACAGCCTTTGCTGACCTTGGATTTGATGTGGATATTGGTCCTTTATTTCAAACGCCTGAAGAGACAGCAAGGCAAGCTGTAGAAAACGACGTACATGTGATTGGCATAAGTTCTTTGGCAGCCGGGCATAAAACGTTACTGCCGCAGCTTGTTGATGAGTTAAAGAAATTAGAGCGCGACGATATCGTTGTTATTGTCGGAGGCGTTATTCCTAAACAAGACTATTCATTTCTTTTAGAACACGGCGCTTCTGCAATCTTTGGACCTGGAACAGTAATCCCAAAAGCGGCCGTTTCCGTCTTACATGAAATAAAGAAACGGTTAGAAGAATAGTTGGTGAAGACAATTGGTGAAATTAAAAACGGTACAAGATTATAAACAAGGCCTGCTTGAAGGGAAAAGAACAGCGTTAGCTCAAGCCATTACTTTAATTGAAAGTAAAGCGCTGAAGCATAAAGCAATAGCACAACAGCTGATTAAAGAAATCTATCCTCATACGGGGCATTCAGTGCGCATTGGTTTTACAGGCGTACCAGGAGCAGGAAAAAGTACGCTGATTGACAAATTTGGATCGTACCTATGCAAAAATGGCTATTCCGTTGCAGTTTTGGCAGTCGATCCAAGCAGTACCTTGTCTGGAGGAAGTATTTTAGGAGATAAAACCAGAATGGAGCTGCTTGCCAAACAAGAGAACGCTTTTGTCCGTCCTTCACCTTCTCAAGGGACGCTTGGAGGTGTTCATCTTAAAACGAGAGAAGCCATTTTTCTTTGTGAAGCGGCTGGGTATAACATCATATTTGTCGAAACGATGGGTGTTGGCCAAGGTGAAATGATAGTAAAAGAGATGGTAGACTTCTTTGTTCTGCTTGCTTTAACCGGAGCAGGAGATGATTTGCAAGGAATTAAAAAAGGGCTGCTTGAATGGGTTAATTTGATTTGTGTAAATAAAGCAGACGGAGATAACCGCCTAAAAGCAGAAGTGACTGCAAAAGAATACAAAAGTGTCATCGGTTTTCTTCATGGTCATTCCGGAGGATGGAAACCACAGGTCATCACAACTTCTGCTTATGAAGAAGCATCCTTTCAAAACTTGTGGAAGATAATTTGTGACTATAAGGAATGGATGAATAAAAAAGATCTGTTTTATGCAGTAAGACAAAAGCAAATGAAGGCATGGTTACAGGCAAGTGTTAATGAATATTTGCAAGAATCATTTTATGAACATCCTTTAGTTAAGCAAACATTAGGGGATGTTGAAAAACAAATGATGACGGGAGATGCCACAATGGCTGAAGCTCTCGAACACTTGATTAAAATCTATCAGCAGGCGATGAAAGAAATATAAAAAAGGATCCTGCACTTTATACGGATCCTTCTACACTAGGGAGTTAAGAGTATGGTTTTCTAGCTGTAAAAATAGTATTGCCATTTCTTTTCTTGTTTAATCTTGATTACCAAGAAAAAATGAGTCAAAGCAATCGCCTTTTTAGTTTTCGTTTGCTATGATAAAGAATAGATAGCAAAAGGGAGGTATGAAAATGAATATCGATTTTAACTTGTTTATGAACGACGTTGTTCGTCAAGCCCGCAAAGAAATTACAGCTGCTGGTTATACAGAATTAACGACGGCTGAAGCGGTAGATGAAACGTTTAAACAGCCTGGTACAACGCTTGTAATGGTGAATTCAGTTTGCGGTTGTGCAGGAGGTATTGCAAGACCTGCTGCAGCGCACGCTGTACATTATGATAAACGTCCAACAAACTTGGTTACAGTATTTGCTGGGCAAGATAAAGAAGCAACTGCACGTGCACGCGAATACTTTGAAGGTTATCCGCCTTCATCGCCGTCTTTCGCCTTATTAAAAGACGGAAAAATTATCACAATGGTAGAGCGTCACGAAATTGAAGGCCATGAGCCAATGTCAGTTGTGATGAAGCTGCAAGAAGCATTCGAACAGCACTGTGAAGAAGTGTAAGAGAGAAGCCGTTTTGAACGGCTTCTTTTTTTATGCATTTTTTTACCTATTTGTATGCAGACTTTCTAACGAGTGGAAAATGTTGAGAAAAGGTATTTTCAAATAGTGAAACTTATATTTAAAAAAGATATTGCATATTTATAATGTTGTGTTAAAATACATTTATATGAATATATATTTAAATTTCGACATTTACTTGCAATAGCAAAAAACTTATTTCATAATATTATTAATTTTTAAAAAATAACGTAAAGAATAAACTAGGGGGAACGAAGATGAAATTGAAGAAGTGGTTATCAGTAACGGCAATTGGTCTCTTAACAGCAGGCGTTTTAGCTGCATGCGGAGCAGGAGAAGGAACGTCTAACGGCGGAGCAAGCAGCGACGGCAAAGATAAAAAAGTACTCGTAATGGGAACATCAGCGGATTACCCACCATTTGAATATATTGATACGGCAAAAGGTGATAGTGAAGCAATCGGATTTGATGTAGATTTAGCAAAAACAATCGGTAAAAAGTTAGGCTATGACGTACAGGTAAAGGATATGGAATTTGGCGGATTAATTCCAGCTTTACAATCTAATAAAGTCGATTTAGTTTTAGCCGGTATGACGCCAACTGAAAAACGTAAAAAGAACGTGGACTTCTCAGACGTATACTATGAAGCAAAAAACATGATTGTATCGAAGAAAGATGCGCCAATTAAAAATGCAGAAGAACTAAAAGGAAAAACAGTCGGTGTACAAACTTCTTCTATTCAAGCAGACGAAGCAAAAGAAATTGCAAAAGAAGTTGACGGAGTAAATGTAACAACGCGTGACCGTATTCCAGAACTAATTCAAGAAATGAAATCAAATCGTATTGATGCAGCGATTATTGAAGATACAGTAGCAAAAGGGTATGTGAACAAAGACAAAAGCTTGCAAATGTCTGAGACAGGACGCTCAGATTCAAACAAAGGATCAGCAATTGCGTTTCCTAAAGACAGCAAGCTAACGAATGACTTTAACCGTGAATTAAAGAAAATGAAAGAAAATGGTGAATTAGATAAATTAATCGTTAAGTGGTTTGACGATCAAAAATAAGAATGACAGTTAGAGAGGAATGGAACTAGGCATGAATTTGGATTTTTCGCAAATCGTGCCTTCTATGCCTTATATTTTAAAAGGGATAGGGGTAACGATACAGATAGTCCTAGCTTCAGCAATTTTAGGGTTTGTGCTGGGAGTTATTTTATCATTATGTAAAATCAGCCGCAATAAACCTCTTCAATGGTTTGCGGATGCATATACGTCCGTGTTTCGCGGAACACCGCTTGTACTGCAATTATTATTAATATACTTTGGGTTGCCTCAGCTGCTTGGGTTTGATATTGCCCCGTTTCCAGCGGCCGTTGCTGCGTTCGGGCTAAACTCTGCAGCATATATATCTGAAATTATTCGCGCTGGTATTTTAGCTGTTGATAAAGGACAGCGTGAAGCGGCATTAGCGTTAGGAATTCCTTATCGCCGCATGATGGGACAAATTATTTTGCCACAGGCACTTAAAAATATTTTACCTGCTTTAATGAATGAGTTCATTACATTAACAAAGGAATCAGCTATCGTTACAGTTATTGGAGCACTCGACATTATGCGCCGTGCTTACATTGTAGGGGGAGAAAAATTCGCCTACCTTGAACCGTTAATTTTTGCAGGGTTGATTTATTATGTAATGGTAATGGGCTTAACGCTCCTTGGTAAAGCAGTCGAGAGGAGAATGAGAAAAGGTGATTAACGTTGAAAATTTACACAAATCATTTGGTAAGAATGAAGTTTTAAAAGGTATTTCAACTACGATTAAGGAAAAAGAAGTCGTAGCCGTTATTGGCCCTTCTGGTTCTGGTAAATCTACTTTTTTACGCTGTATGAACCTGCTTGAAGAACCGACGAGCGGATTAGTTTCAATTAACGGTCAAGTGATTACAGATAAAAAAACAAACATTATGCGTGTGCGTGAAAATGTAGGAATGGTATTTCAGCATTTTCACTTGTTTCCACATATGACCGTGCTTGAAAATTTGACGTATGCTCCGATGACGGTAAAAGGCGTGTCAAGAGAAACAGCTGTTGCTAAAGGCAAAGAATTACTTCAAAAAGTTGGACTTGCTCAAAAAGCCAACGAGTTTCCAAATCGCTTATCGGGCGGTCAAAAGCAGCGTGTAGCTATTGCAAGAGCATTGGCAATGGAGCCGAAAGTGATGCTGTTTGACGAACCAACCTCAGCATTGGATCCAGAGATGGTAAAAGAAGTACTAGATGTAATGAAGTCGCTAACGGAAACAGGAATGACGATGGTCATTGTAACGCATGAAATGGGATTTGCACGAGAAGTAGCGGATCGTGTGCTGTTTTTAGACGGCGGTGTGCTTGTTGAAGATGCGCCTCCGGCGGAATTTTTCTCAGCGCCTAAAAGCAAGCGTGCTAAAGATTTCTTAGAAAAGATTTTATAATAAAAAAAGTGCAGAAAGAGTACGATCTTTTCTGCACTTTTTTTATTGACAATTATCCGGTATAGCAAGATTTAAGGTTGTGTTATTTTTCTATTCATGTTAATAAAGAATAGAGCATTTTATCACACTAAAAAGAAACCAACATGTAGGAGTCTAGAAAATGAAATTTAAAATCGGGTACCGGACAATTAAAACAGCCGTCGGTACATCACTGGCTATTATTATAGCTCAGTTCTTTCACCTCGAGTTTTTTGTATCAGCTGGAATTATCACCATTTTGTGCATTCAAAACTCAAAGAAAAAATCGTTGCGAAGTGCAAGCGATCGTTTTATTGCTTGTTCTTTATCTATTCTGTTTTCTTTTATATTCTTTGAAGGGATTGCTTATCATCCACTTGTTATAGGACTGATGCTCCTTTTGTTTATCCCGGTTACGGTTATATTCAAAGTGAATGCAGGCATTGTGACAAGCTCCGTTATTTTGCTTCATATTTATTCCAAAGGCAATATGACATGGGGAATCGTTTTTAATGAACTTGGCTTAATTGTAATTGGAATAGGTGTTGCCCTGCTTGTGAATTTATACATGCCAAGTTTAGATCAAGAGCTTCGCACGTATCAGCAAGAAATTGAAGAAAATTTCCGGTCGATGTTAAAAGAAATTGCCCTGTATCTCAGAACCAATGACAGCAGCTGGGACGGTAAGGAAATTGCAGATACGGTAAAAATTTTAGAAAAAGCAAAAAGCCTTGCGTTTCGTGATGTAGAAAATCATTTTGTGCGTGGGGAAAATTATTATTACCGCTATTTTAAAATTCGTGAAAAACAGCTTGAAATTATTGAGCGTACGCTTCCTCTCATTACCGCTATTGATTTGGTAGTAGAACAGCGCTACATGATTGCTGATTTTATTGAAGAATTAAGCCTATCCATTCACCCCGGTAATACAGCAAAATTATTTTTAGCCAAACTTCAGCATTTACGAGAATCGTTTGCAGAGATGCCTCTTCCCAAAACGCGGGAAGAGTTCGAAGCGCGGGCCGATTTATTGCACGTAGTCAAAGAGATTGAACAATATTTGGTTATTAAACAAACTTTAAAAATAAGTTAAACAGCATGCATGTTGTTCATCGTCCCTACGAACACTAAAAAGGAAAAGAGATATATCTCTTTTCCTTTATTTAGGACTAACGTAAGGTGGTGGATTACGTGCATGTATTTGCTTTTATCCTTTTACTACTATCTCCGGTTTGGCCATTAGGAGAAAATCCGTTGCCAAATGATCCTTATATTATTATTAATAAACAAAGCAATGAGCTTGCTTATATTCAAAATAAAGAAATTAAACAAATTATTAAAGTAGCAACGGGGAAAACAGTTAATCTGACGCCCGAAGGGGAGTTCACGGTAACAGTAAAAGCTGTTAATCCTTATTATCGGAGAAGTAACATTGAAGGAGGCGCTCCTCAAAATCCTCTAGGTATAAGGTGGATTGGGTTTGATGCAAGAGAGACTGACGGACGTATTTATGGCATTCACGGTACAAATCAGCCGGATTCCATCGGTAAATATGTATCGAATGGCTGTATTCGCGTGGAAAATCATGAAGTAAGCCATTTATATGATCAAGTTCCGTTAGGTACAAAAGTATGGATTGTATCTACAGATCAATCTTTTGAAGAGTTAGCTGCTCAAAAAGGCATTGTGAATATACAGCAAAAGACTGGTGACTAGTCACCAGTCTTTTTTATATGTTTGCATTGCACAAAAAAACAGCAGTGCATCTATGTTTTTAGTCATCAGTTCCGATTAAAACCACATGGCAAGTCCCGCTAAAAGCGTAGATATTAACATGACAAGAAGCATTAAAAACACAACGGTTTTTTGGATTTTCTTATTAGACATACAACCAAAGTCCTCCTACACATTTTTTTCTTATTTTACATGTCTTCCGCTGCTTAGACAAGCAACTTTCTGTAGATACGCGAGCAGGAGATTTCTTTTGTTTTCAAGAATATGTGTAAATGAAAACGCTTTTTTAAGAGGTGAGAAAATGATAAAAGGAATTGATCACATAGGAGTAGCTGTAAAATCAATTGAAGGCAGCCTCCCTTTTTATGAAAAGGTATTAGGACTGTCTCTATTAAAAGTAGAAGAAGTAGAAGAACAAGGAGTAAAAGTTGCTTTTATTCAGTGCGGCAACGTAAAAATTGAATTATTAGAGCCGCTTTTTGAAGACAGTGCAGTGGGTGCGTTCATCAAAAAGAGAGGTGAAGGTCTTCACCATGTTGCTTTAGGTGTGCGTACGATTGAAGAACGGATTAACGAGTTAAAGGAAAAGGGTGTACAAATGATTGACGATGTTCCGCGAAAAGGTGCAGGGGAAGCATCCATTGCTTTTTTGCATCCAAAGTCAGCAAACGGTGTTCTTTATGAGCTCTGTGAAAAAACACTAGAGGAGGAGAAGAAACATGGTTGACATCTATGATAAATTAAATGAATTGTACGATAAACGCCGGAAAATCGAGTTAGGCGGTGGAGACGAAAAAATTGAAAAACAGCACCATAAAGGGAAATTAACAGCACGCGAACGAATTGAAATTCTTTTGGATGAACATACATTTGTCGAATTAAATCCGTTTATTGAACATCGGTGTGCTGATTTCAGTATGAATAGTCAAGTAGGCCCAGGGGACGGGGTAGTAACAGGTTATGGCAAGGTAAACGGTCGCTCAGTCTATTTGTTTTCGCAAGATTTTACAGTATTCGGAGGCGCGTTAGGTGAAATGCATGCTAAAAAAATCGCGCACGTAATGGATTTAGCGGCTAAAACAGGCGTGCCGTTTATTGGTTTAAATGATTCAGGCGGGGCTCGTATTCAAGAGGGCGTTATGTCCCTTGACGGATACGGTCATATTTTTTATCGAAACGCCATTTATTCGGGTGTTATGCCTCAAATATCTGTTATCATGGGTCCTTGTGCAGGCGGAGCCGTGTACTCACCGGCGATTACGGACTTTGTTTTTATGGTAGAAGAAACAAGTCAAATGTTCATTACAGGACCAAAAGTAATTGAAACGGTAACGGGAGAAAGCATTTCCTCGGAAAATCTTGGAGGAGCAGCTGTTCATAACGAAATTAGCGGTAATGCCCATTTTAGGGGTGCAACGGAACAAGAGGTACTAGAACAAGTACGAACGCTCTTAAGCTATCTTCCACAGTCTAGTCAAGAGCAGCCTCCTTTAGCTTCAGAGGTACAGAGTGATCATTATCGTCCGGATTTATTAGATGTTGTCCCGTTTGATGCCGTGCGTCCTTACGATGTGCGTCAAGTCGTTCACCAAGTAGTGGACGAGCACTCATTTTTTGAAGTACAAAAAGACTTTGCCAGAAATATTGTCATTGGTTTTGCCCGCATAGATGGAAAAGTTGTCGGACTTGTGTGTAACCAGCCTAAAGTAATGGCAGGCAGTTTAGATATTAACTCCTCAGATAAAGCAGCAAGATTTATTCGGTTTTGCGATTCATTTAATATCCCACTTATTACATTTGAAGATGTTACAGGTTTTTTCCCAGGTATCAAGCAGGAACATGGCGGAATTATACGACATGGTGCTAAAATTTTATATGCATACTCCGAAGCTACCGTTCCGAAAATCACGGTGATCTTGCGAAAGGCGTACGGGGGTGCGTATGTAGCTTTAAATAGTAAATCGATTGGAGCAGACCTTGTGTATTCGTGGCCTAATGCAGAAATTGCTGTTATGGGTCCTCAAGGTGCGGCAAATATTATCTTTGCAAACGACATTCGAGGCAGTGAAAACCCAGATGAAACAAGACACGAAAAAATTGAGCAGTATCGCGAGAAATTTGCTAATCCTTACGTAGCAGCAAGTGCCGGAATGGTGGATGATGTTATTGATCCTCGGGAAACGCGAATAAAATTAATACAAGCGCTTGAAATGTTGCACAATAAAAAGGAAGAGCGTCCAGCAAAGAAACATGGTAACATACCATTGTAGGTTATTTTTGGAGGGATTACATATTATGATTAATGAACAACGAATCGTTGATTTATTTATTGAATTAGTACAAGTAGATTCAGAAACAAAGCATGAAGAAAAAATTGCTGTTGTACTAAAAGAAAAATTTACTGCATTAGGCGTCGAAGTAGTAGAAGATGATGCCAAAGAAAAAACGGGCCATGGAGCCAACAACTTAATCTGCACACTGCCAGCTACAAAAGAAGGCGTAGACACAATCTACTTTACTTCTCATATGGATACAGTCGTACCTGGAAACGGTATTAAACCATCGATTGAAGATGGGTATATTAAAAGTGACGGCACAACGATTCTTGGTGCGGATGATAAAGCAGGCTTAGCAGCAATGCTAGAAGCAATCACCGTATTAAAAGAAGAAAACATCGCGCACGGAAAAATTGAATTTATTATTACAGTAGGAGAAGAATCTGGCTTAGTGGGCGCTAAAGCTCTTGATTCTAGTCTCGTAACAGCAAAATTCGGCTATGCTTTAGATAGCGATGGCAAAGTGGGAGACATTATCGTTGCTGCGCCGACGCAAGCAAAAGTAAATGCAACAATTTATGGAAAAACAGCTCATGCAGGTGTAGCTCCTGAACGAGGCGTTTCTGCTATTACAATTGCTTCAAGAGCCATTTCTAAAATGCCGCTTGGACGTATTGATGAAGAGACTACAGCGAATATTGGACGTTTTGAAGGCGGAACACAAACAAATATCGTATGTGACCGCGTCGATATTTTAGCAGAAGCTCGTTCATTAATTCCAGAAAAAATGGAAGCACAAGTAGCCAAAATGAAAGAAGCATTTGAAACAGCTGCACAAGAAATGGGCGGACGTGCAGAAGTTGATATTAAAGTGATGTATCCAGGCTTTAAATTTGGCGATGGAGATCATGTTGTGGAAGTTGCTAAAAAAGCGGTGGCCAATATCTATCGTCCTTCACGCCTGCTTCAAAGCGGAGGCGGAAGCGATGCAAATGTAATTGCAGGCTTTGATATCCCAACGGTCAACTTAGCAGTTGGTTATGAAGATATTCATACAACAAATGAAAAAATTCCGGTAGAAGAACTAGTGAAGACATCTGAATTAGTAGTGTCGATTATTAAAGAAGTAGCAAAATAATAGCTGAAGCCTCGCTTTTATATAAAAGCGGGGCTTTTTACATAGTGAATAGTAAATAGTCTGAATTTTTTAACATAATGTATAATGAAGAACGGACGGTCGTTTTGTACAATAAAGTTAGTAATACATTTTACCAAAGTAGAAGTTGAAAATAACGTATATAAAAAATATGTAAGCGCTTTCAATTTAGCTTTTATCAACAGATATTCTTGGGAGGTTGATGCAATGCGATCACCGGAAAGTTTGCCGTCCATCATTCAAAATTTTAATGAAGTAGAAAAAGGGTTGTCCAATAGAGAAGCAGTCGAAGAGTCTAATCGATGTTTGTACTGTTATGATGCACCCTGTATTCAGGCATGCCCTACAGGAATTGACATCCCAACGTTTATTAAAAAAATTGCATCGGGCAATTTAAAAGGGTCTGCCGAAACGATTATGTCTTCTAACCCAGTAGGAGCAAGCTGTTCGAGAGTCTGTCCAACCGATGAACTATGTGAAGGCGCGTGTGTGCTTAATCATTCAACCAAACCAATTATGATTGGAGATTTGCAGCGCTACGCAACGGATTGGGCTATTCAAAATGAACAGGTGCTGTTTGAGAAAGGAAAAGCAAACGGCAAAAAGGTAGCGATTGTTGGTGGAGGTCCGGCTGGTCTCTCTGCAGCAAGAGAACTGGCTCGATTTGGGTACGACGTAACTATTTTTGAAGCGGAAAAACAAGCAGGAGGGTTAAATACATATGGAATCGTGTCATTTCGTCTTCCTCAAGCGATTTCATTCTGGGAAGTTGAACAAGTAAAAAGCTTAGATGTGAAAATTAAAACGAACGTAAGAATTGGAGAAGATATTCTTCCAAGCGAATTACTGCAGTCATATGACGCGGTTGTATTAGCTATTGGTATGAGCAAGGTGCCTTCTCTACATGTTGAAGGTGAAGAGCTAGACGGCGTGTATGATGCGATTGATTTCGTGAAAAAAACGAAGTCAGAAGCGCTATCAACAGAATTTGTTGGTAAGCGTGTGGCTGTCATTGGGGCAGGAAATACTGCCATTGATGGTGCTACGTGTTCGGTGCGTTTGGGAGCTGAAAATGTTCAAATTTTATACCGTCGTACACGAGAAGAAATGACGGCTTACGATTTTGAATTTGAATTTGCGAAACAAGATGGTGTTGAATTCCGCTGGTTAACGGCTCCTATACGAATTATTGGAGATGAAAATGGTAAGGTGAGCGGCATTGAATGCGTAAAAATGACGTTAACGGATCCAGATGCAGACGGCCGCGGAAAGCCTGTTCCGGTTGAAGGTTCAACGTTTACCATTCCAGTAGATGCTGTTGTTAAAGCAATCGGTCAAGAACGATACCTGTCTTTGATTCAACAATTCCAGCTGAACCATGAAGACGGAGTTGTCTTAATCAATCAAGAGACGTTTCAAACATCAAATCCAAAAGTATTTGCTTGCGGAGACGTCATTTTTGGTAAAGGACAAGGAGAAGCAATGGTTGTGACAGCTGCTCAGCAAGGGAAACAAACGGCGTTAAATATTCATATGCAGCTAACAAAAGAAACAATGGAAACAGCTTAAAATCAGGAGGAGGAGAAATCTATGGCAGATTTAACAACAAATTTAGCAGGTATTCAATCACCAAATCCGTTTTGGCTGGCATCCGCACCGCCAACCAATTCAGGTTATCAAGTGCAGCGTGCATTTGAAGCAGGATGGGGAGGCGCAGTTTGGAAAACGCTTGGTGATCCGATTTTAAATGTTTCCTCTCGATTTGCTGCCGTTGGCTTCAACGGTCAGCGCGTAGCCGGCTTTAATAATATTGAGTTGATCACCGATCGTCCGCTTGAAGTCAATTTGAAGGAAATCTATGAAACGAAAAAGAAGTTTCCTAACCACGCAATTATTGCCTCCCTTATGGTAGAGCCTCACCAAGAAAAATGGCATGAGATTGTTAAAAAAGTAGAAGACGTAGGAGTAGATGGATTAGAGCTGAACTTTGGCTGTCCGCATGGAATGGCAGAACGAGGGATGGGCGCTGCTTCTGGGCAAGTCCCTGATTTGGTTGAAAAACAAACGTATTGGGCGAAAGAAGTTGCTCAAACGCCGGTCATTGTTAAATTAACGCCAAATATCACAGATATTACAGTTACAGCAGAAGCAGCAGTTCGAGGCGGTGCTGACGCTGTTAGTATGATTAACACTATTAATAGTTTAGCAGGAGTAGACATTCACTCGTGGAATACGATTCCACACGTAGCGGGAAAAGGCGCTCACGGAGGCTATTGCGGCCCGGCTGTTAAGCCGATTGCATTAAACATGGTTGCTGAATGTGCAAGAAGTCCGTTCATTAACGTTCCAATATCCGGTATGGGAGGCGTTTCGAACTGGCAGGAAGCAGTGGAATTTATGCTTATGGGTGCTACGGGTGTCCAAGTATGTACAGCTGCTATGCACCACGGTTTCCGCATTGTAGAGGATATGATTCAAGGTCTCAACTATTATTTGGATGAAAGAGGAATCGAAAAAGTAAGCGACATTGTAGGAAAAGCCGTTTCAAAATATTCCGACTGGGGCAACTTAGACCTCAATTATAAAGTAGTGGCTCGCATTGACCCGGATACGTGTATTAACTGCAATAAGTGTCATATTTCTTGTGAAGATACTTCTCATCAATGTATTGATATGCTGAAAGATCCTTCAGGGAAACCTTACTTAAAAGTACGAGAAGAAGATTGTGTAGGCTGTAATTTATGTTCGATTGTATGTCCTGTGGACGGAGCGATATCTATGGTTGAATTACCAAATGAACAGCCTCCAATGACGTGGAATGAACGCCAAGCTGCTTTACAAGCGACGGCTGCAGAGCGATTAGACGTATAAATACAAAGGGGATGAAGAAATGAAGAAAATCGTTAAAAATGGTGTGGTAGTTACAGCAACAGATACGTATAAAGCCGATATTTTAATTGAAAATGGAGTTATTTCGGCAATTGGATCGGCTTTTGAAGAGCAGGGCTGTGAAGTGATTGATGCAAAAGGCAACTATGTATTTCCAGGAGGCATCGATCCTCATACTCATTTAGATATGCCATTTGGAGGCACCGTTACAAAAGACGACTTTGAAACAGGTACAAGAGCAGCAGCTTTTGGAGGTACGACCACTGTTATTGATTTTTGCTTAACGAATAAAGGCGAACCGCTGCAAAAAGCGATCGGCACATGGCATGAAAAATCCAAAGGAAAAGCGGCTATCGACTATAGCTTTCATCTAATGATTGGAGAAATTACGGAAGATGTATTAAACGAGCTTCCTACGATTATTGAAAAAGAAGGAATTACTTCTTTTAAAGTATTCATGGCCTATAAAAATGTTTTTCAAGCAGACGATGCTACCCTTTATCAAACGCTAGTGCAAGCTAAAAAACTAGGGGCGCTTGTGATGGTACATGCTGAAAATGGAGATGTTATTGAGTATTTAACGGAAAAAGCACTAGAGCAAGGACAAACCGACCCTATCTATCATGCACTGACTCGTCCTCCGGAAATAGAAGGAGAAGCTACGGGAAGAGCTGCGGTGCTGACGGAGCTGGCTGACTCGCAGCTCTATGTTGTTCACGTGTCGTGCGCTGAAGCGGTTAAAAAGATTGCTGAAGCAAGGGAAAAAGGCGTAAATATCTGGGGTGAAACGTGTCCGCAGTATTTGACGCTTGATCAAACCTATCTAGAGAAACCGAATTTTGAAGGAGCAAAATACGTATGGTCGCCGCCTTTACGTGAAAAATGGAACCAGGATGTTTTGTGGAATGCTCTGCGTAATGGCGACTTGCAAACGATTGGCTCAGATCAGTGCTCGTTTGATTTTAACGGTCAAAAAGATCTCGGAAAAGGAGATTTTACGAAGATTCCAAACGGAGGCCCTATTATCGAAGATCGCATGAGTATTTTATTTTCAGAAGGAGTAGTGAAGAAACGAATTAATATCAATCAGTTTGTTGATATAACATCAACGAAAATTGCTAAGCTGTTTGGACTGTATCCGAAAAAAGGAACAATAGCGGTTGGTGCAGACGCCGATCTGCTTATATTTGACCCTTCTGTTGAACGTACGATTTCAGCAAACACGCATCATATGGCAGTCGACTATAGCGCATTTGAGGGAATGAAAATCACAGGTGAGCCGGTTTCAGTGCTTTGCCGCGGAGAATTTGTTGTAAAAGATAAGCAGTTTGTCGGTCAAAAAGGCTACGGACAGTATACACAAAGAGCAAAGTTTAATGAATTAAACACAGCTAACGAGGCTGAAAAATTAACGTTATAAAAACAGATGCCAAAATAGATCGGAGGCAGGGAAATGTCAAGTTACCATGAATATATGGCAGAGCGGGAAAAGATTGATTTTTTGCTGCAAAAAGGATTCAAAATAACGGCCGTAACAGAGAATCTAAGCGGGGCATTTGTGAGGTTTGAACGCACTGAAAATAACCAAACCGAACAAGAAACGCTTCATATATTGACGGCGGATGCTAGAAAATATTTTTCATCCGTATTGATTCAACAAGTATAAAAACGAAGGCTGGGACAAAATTATTTTAGCTGAAGGAAGATCCGAACGATGAATCGTTCGGATTTTTTTATTGGTAGGGTGAACGTAGGTTTCATGTATGCAGGTGCTTCTAGATGTGGATGGGAGTAATTTAGTTATGTCTCAATCTCTTTCTTTACTAATACCTATAAGTTTTTTACTATATTCGCTGATAAAAGTGATCCGTTTTTTTGTTTTTTTCGTTCTAGATATGAAGCAAAATAACTAGATATTATCCATTCGCTGTATTACAGTTGTTACATTTCGTTTACATCGAAAGAGAAAAGGTTTAGTTATCTAGTAAATTGTAGTAAATATTATAGTAGAACGTTTTCACAATAAATCTATTAAATAAAAAAGGGTGTGACACGAATGGATCAAGCTACGCAGTGTATGACACAAGAAGAAACAAAAATTATTGATAAATTAAAAATGGAAATGTTAAATGCAGTGTCACTACAAGATTTGCGTTTTTATAAAAAAGAAATTCACCGAATTAAAGAACAAGCGGTTAAACGCCACGGTTTTTTTAATAAATTACAGCAAACAGCTCAGAAGCTGTAACGATCTATTATCGTTACAGCTTTTTTCGTTTCTTTCATTAAACATTTTATTTCTTCTAAATATTTAATATAATGTAAGAAGATATAGCTTTTGTTCTACACATATGCGAAATGCGCGTTAATGATCCAGGAGACATGATGTGAAATTCGCTAGGGGCGGTGTTGACTTGAAATCATATTTAACAGTAACAGAGATTTTAACAAGGAAACATTTTGTAAACTGTGAAGTAATAGCTGGAGAGAAAGGGCTTACTAATTCTGTGAAGTGGGTGCACGTGATGGAAGTAACGCGCATTAATGAGCTGCTAAAAGGAAACGAGCTCATTTTATCAACAGGAGTAGGCTGGGGAGAAGATCCTCAATCTTGTTTATCATTTCTTCAGCAATTAATTTCTTGTAAGGCATCAGGACTGTGTATTGAACTTGGCACTTATACTTCTAAGATTCCGCAAATTGTGATTGATAAAGCGAACGAATGTGATTTTCCGATTATTTTATTTCACGAAGAAGTTCCATTTGTTGAAATTACGCAAGATGTCCACTCGCTTTTAATTAATCAGCATTATCAAATGATTTCCGATTTAGAACAGTATTCTCATAGGCTAAATCAGCTGCTGTTAACAGTTAATGACCCGGCCGTTATCTTACAGTGTTTATATGAATCTACGGGGCTTCTTGTCGGCCTTAAAGTTTCAAATGAATTACTTACCTTTGCTCCGGAAATGGACTTGCTCAAACAGCAGCTTCTACTTCATTATATAAGCAGTGAAAATGAGAGTCCGCATTTTACTGAGCAGCCTATTCATTTATTAGGACAAGATTATGCTCAGCTGTATGTCGCCTCTATAAATGAAGCGTTAACAGAACTTGAAGTGCTCACCGTTGACCGGACGGCAACGGCACTTGCTCAGCATTTTTTGAAGGACTTGTATGTCGAAGAGAAAAAAAGAGTAGATGAAACCGAATGGATGACAAAATGGATGAACGGAGAGTTAACTCTTGAACAAATAAAAGATTCCATGCACGAGGTGTGCTCAGACTCTCCTATTCGCGGGGGTGTCGTTGTTTGCTGTAAGTGGCAAAGACGGGAAAAGTTTGATCGAACGTATTTTAAGCTTATCCTGCGAAGCATCTTTGAACAAGAAGGCTTCCACTTATTAGTATCCGAGCGAAATCGCGAAGTATTATTTATTCTTTTGAACAAACGAATGGTTAGCACGTGGAGAGAGAGGTTAGAGAACAGCCTTCACCGCTGGATGAATCAATACGAATCAGATGAAAACTCAAAGCGGAACGCCATTAGCTTTATCGGAATTGGCCAATACTGTGAACAGCTCGACTGTATGCATAAAAGCTATGAAACGGCTAAAGAAACGATTTCGATTCAAGAAATGCTGCAAAAACAAACAATTATTCATTTTTATGATGATTTGCATATGTACCGAATTATTTCGCTTTTACATCAGCATGAAGACTTACAGGAAGTGGTATTTGAATATCTGCAGCCCGTTATTACATATGATGAAACGTACAATGCAAAACTCATGGAAACATTAAAAATATATTTAGCATGCAACGGATCTAAACAAGAGACGGCTAAGCGTTTATACATTGTCCGACAAACGCTGTATCACCGCATTGAGAAACTAGAAAAGCTACTGGGTGCAGATTTTATGGAGCCGGAAAAACGATTGGCGATTGAATTTATGATTATGGCATATGAATATTTGTTTATGATGAAAAAGTCGCGTGCAGAATTTATAAACGGATAAGTAAGCAGCTGGAAACAGCTGTTTTTTTATGTTGAGGCTGATTTTACTATATGTTCATTTTAGTTCAAGCTTTTTCCGAATTCACTGCGCAAAATGTGAAACGAGAATCTGGAGTTGTTTCACATTTTGTCTAATGCAACCGCTATTTATTTATTCAATAATAAAGGTAGATTTGTCATTTCTTATTTTTCGAGGAGGCCAAGCGATATGTCAGTTGTGAATAATGATACGCAAGTTTTAAAAAATTACGTGGGCGGAAAATGGGTTGATACGGCAGGGAAAGAATTTGGAGAGGTGATTAATCCATCGACCGGAGAAGTAATTGCAAAAGTACCGCTTTCTACAAAAGAAGATGTAGCCAATGCGGTAGAAACAGCGCAAAAAACATTTGAAACATGGCGTAACGTTCCTGCTCCAAAACGAGCAAGATTAATGTTTGCGTTTCAACATTTACTAGTTAAGCATCACGAAGAGTTAGCGAAATTAGTTGTACAGGAAAACGGCAAGGCTTTTAAAGAAGCTTACGGTGAAGTACAGCGCGGTATTGAATGCGTGGAGTTTGCTGCGGGTGCTCCTACTTTATTAATGGGAGAATCATTAAATAACATAGCGGAAGAAATTGATTCTGAAATGTTCCGCTTTCCACTTGGTGTTGTCGGAGGCATCACACCTTTTAACTTTCCAATGATGGTACCGCTTTGGATGTTCCCGCTTGCCATTGTATGTGGAAATACGTTTGTATTAAAACCGTCTGAGCGAACGCCGCTTTTAGCAACGCGACTTGCTGAACTTTTTACAGAAGCAGGAGCACCGGATGGATTATTAAATATTGTGCACGGTGCACACGATGTTGTGAACGGATTAATAGAGCACGAAAAGGTTAGAGCGATTTCATTCGTCGGATCGCAGCCGGTAGCAAAGTATGTTTATGAACAAGCTGCAGCTCAAGGGAAACGAGTTCAGGCTTTATCCGGAGCTAAAAATCATCATGTTGTGATGCCAGACTGTGATATGGACAAAGCGGTATCACATATTATCAGCTCGGCTTATGGAAGCGCCGGCCAGCGATGCATGGCGTGCAGCGCCGTTGTCGTAGTTGGTGAAAAAGGTGATGAATTCGTTTCAAAATTAAAGCAAAAAGCAGATGAATTAATTATGGGAAGCGGCTTTGATGATGAAGTGCTTCTAACGCCTGTGATTCGAAAAGAGCATCGTGATAAGGTGCTGGATTATATTGAACTTGGCATGAAAGAAGGGGCAGAACTCATTCGTGACGGACGTAAAGAAATGGATGAACATGCAGAAGGAAATTTCTTAGGAGCAACAATTTTTGACCGCGTAACTCCTGATATGACCATTGCTAAAGAAGAGATTTTTGCACCTGTACTAAGCTTGCTTCGCGCTGACACATTAGATGAAGCACTTCGCTATATGGAAAAATCCCGTTTTGGAAATGGAGCAACGATTTATACAAAAGATGCGAAAGCGGTGCGTCAATTTAGAGAAGAAGCAGATGCCGGTATGCTCGGTATTAACGTAGGAGTACCTGCTACAATGGCCTTCTTCCCGTTCTCCGGCTGGAAAGATTCTTTTTACGGAGATTTGCATGTCAACGGCAAAGACGGTTTGAACTTCTTTACACGCAAAAAGATGGTTACATCACGCTTTGACTTTTAACATATAGATGAATATAGCAAGTGGCTTCGGCATTTTGTCGAAGTCTTTTCATACAGAAAAAATACCGCGCTAGCGATTTGGGAGTGGATAAGATGGTACAGGTCAGTCAAAATGAAAAAGATCTGCGTGCAAAAGATGAGCAGTATGTATGGCATGGAATGAAACCATACAGTCCGGATGCAACGATGGTAGCTACAAAAGCAAAAGGGGCTTGGATTACAGATGAACAAGGAAATCGCTATTTAGATGCAATGGCAGGGCTTTGGTGTGTAAATACCGGATATGGACGGGAGGAGTTAGCGCTTGCAGCTTATGAGCAGCTAAAAGAACTGGCTTATTTTCCGCTCACTCAATCTCACGTACCTGCTATCAAACTAGCAGAGAAGCTAAATGAAATGCTAGGTGATGACTATGTTATCTTCTTTTCAAATAGCGGATCTGAAGCAAATGAAACGGCTTTTAAAATTGTGCGTCAGTACCATCAGCAAAAAGGAGAGCATTCTCGCTACAAATTTATTTCGCGTTACCGAGGTTATCATGGAAATTCAATGGGCGCACTAGCAGCAACAGGCCAAGCTCAGCGTAAATATAAATATGAACCGCTTGCCCCTGGCTTTATTCACGTTGCGCCCCCTGATTCGTACCGAGGGCAAGATGACTACCATGCGCCCAAAGAAGAGCTTCAATCTGTAAAAGATATTGACAATGTTATGACGTGGGAGTTAAGCGAAACGATTGCCGCTGTTATTATGGAACCAATTATTACAGGAGGAGGAATTCTTTTACCGCCTCAAAATTATATGAAAGGTGTAAAAGAAACTTGTGAAAAACATGGTGCACTTTTAATTGCAGATGAAGTTATTTGCGGCTTTGGACGTACAGGAAAAGCTTTTGGTTTTATGAACTACGATGTAAAACCGGATATCATTACCATGGCAAAAGGAATTACAAGCGCATATCTTCCGCTCTCTGCAACTGCTGTTAAAAAAGAAATTTATGAAGCGTTCAAAGATAGCGATCAGTACGAGTATTTTCGCCACGTTAATACATTTGGCGGGAGCCCGGCTGCGTGTGCACTGGCATTAAAGAATTTAGAAATTATGGAGAGAGAAAATCTTTTTGGACGTTCTAAACAGCTCGGGGCTTACGTATTAAGTGAGCTGAAGCCGCTTATCGATAGCCACCCATACGTTGGAGACGTAAGAGGTAAAGGGCTTTTAATCGGAATTGAACTTGTAGCTGATAAGCAAACGAAGGAACCGCTAGACGTTAATCTTGTAAATGAAGTAATTGCTAAATGTAAAAGCAAAGGAGTCATTATTGGTAAAAATGGAGCAACGGTAGCCGGCTATAATAATGTTCTCACGCTCTCGCCGCCGCTCAACATTGAGGAAAGTGATATTGAGCTGTTATTAGCTACTGTTACGTATGCGCTTGACAGCATCAAATAGGTAAGTTTGCAAAAAGCCTGTATAATATACTTACAGGCTTTTTGTACGTGTGAAGGAGGAAGTAGAAAATGGAATTGTTATTTTTAGGAACGGGTGCAGGAGTACCGGCAAAACAGCGGAATGTTTCATCTCTTGCGCTCGAACTTTTGCAGGAAAGAGGGGCGGTGTGGCTTTTTGATTGCGGAGAAGCAACACAGCATCAAATTTTATATACAGCCGTTAAACCGAGACGAATTGAGAAAATTTTTATTACGCATCTTCACGGTGATCATATTTACGGATTACCTGGACTCCTTGGAAGCCGCTCGTTTCAAGGCGGAGAATCACTGCTTACTGTATACGGGCCAAAAGGAATTAAAGAATTTATTGAAGTCACGCTGGCTGTAAGTCAAACTCATCTGCAATATCCTCTAGAGATTGTTGAAATAGAAGAAGAAAGGGAAAGTGGAACGATTTTTGAAGATGAAACTTTTTCAGTGGAGTTTGGCAAACTTGAACATGGCATTTTATCTTATGGATATCGCGTTGTCGAAAAAGATTTGCCAGGATCATTGGACGTTCAGCGTTTAAAAGAGATGAGTATTCCCCCAGGGCCTCATTATCAGCAGTTAAAAGAAGGGAAAGAAGTAGTATTAAAAGATGGGCGTCTTATTAATGGACAAGAGTTTGTAGGAGAGCCTAAAAAAGGGAAGGTCATCACGGTTTTAGGAGATACAAGAAGGTGTATGCAAAGTGTTCAGCTTGCTATGCATGCGAATGTGTTAATCCATGAAGCTACTTTTGCAGCGGGAGATGAAGAGCTGGCTTACAACTATTTTCATTCTACTGCAAAAGAAGCCGCTGAAATTGCTAAAACAGCATCGGCCGAGCGTCTTATTTTATCTCATATCAGTTCGCGTTACCAAGGCGATGCAGTCAGCCAGTTAGCAGAAGGAGCAAAAGAAATTTTTCCGAATACCGATATAGCAGAAGACTTAAAAAGGTTTACGATTTCATAAAAAAGACGAGGGTACCCTCGTCTTTTTTTACCATCCGCGTTCGTACTGAACGGGTGCTGAAAGTGTTTCATTTAGTTCTTTTGCCGCTGTGCGCGGGAAGTAAGGATCGCGCAGAAGTTCACGCGCAACAAAAATTAAATCCGCGCGTTCGCTTTGCAGAATCTCTTCTGCTTGTCGTCCGGTCGTAATTAATCCAACTGCGCCTGTATCAATATTTGCCTGCTGCTTAATTTTATCTGCAAACGGCACTTGATAGCCAGGATATACGTTGATTGGAGCATGTACAAGAGCACCGGAACTAACATCAATTAAGTCGACGCCTTGTTCTTTCATCCATTTTGCAAATGCAACGTGATCATCTACGGTTAATCCGCCTTCTGTATAGTCAGAAGCAGAAACACGGACAAATAAAGGACCTTCCCACTCTGTTTTCACAGCGTCAATAATTTCCTTTAAGAAACGATAGCGGTTTTCTGCGCTGCCGCCATATTCGTCGCTGCGTTTATTGCTTAGCGGTGATAGGAATTGATGTACTAAATAACCGTGTGCCGCGTGAAGCTCGATAATATCAAACCCAGCTTCTTTTGAGCGTCGAGCGCTTTCTTTAAAGGCAGAAATCGTTTCATGAATTTGTTCTGTGGTCATTTCCACAGGTTTTTTACTTTTATCATCAAAAGCAATAGCAGAAGGAGCATAAATATCGCCTTCAACAGTTGCTTTACGTCCTGCGTGTGCAAGTTGAATGGCCGTTTTTGCACCGTTTTCTTTTAGCTGTGTCACAAGCTTGGTTAATCCATCTCTTTGCTCATCATTCCAAATTCCTAGGTCTTGAGCTGAAATGCGACCTTGTGGGACGACAGCTGAGGCTTCAACCATAATGAGACCTACTTGTCCAACCGCGCGAGTTGTGTAGTGAACCATATGAAAGTCGGTTACTACTCCGTCTTCTTTTTCGCATGAATACATGCACATTGGCGACATTACAATTCGGTTTTTTAATGTTACGTCTTTCACTGTATAAGGTGAAAATAGTTTTGTTGTCATTTGGTTTAACCTCCAATTATTTCGATACTCTAAACAAAAGTTATTATATCACCGCATTGAATTTTCTTTCACATAATCTGCTTATCCATTTTTGATTATAAAAAAACCTCTTTCTTTTTTTAGAAAGAGGTGAACCTTTACGAGCGTTTACTCGAGATTTTTTCGTCAATCGTATCTCCTAAATATTTAGAGCGAATGGTAGCTTGTTCAATACACTGTATCATCGCTTCTTGGAAGTTATGAGAAATAAGCTGTTCGATTCCTGCTTCTGTTGTACCGCCAGGACTCATCACTTCTTTTCGAAGTACGGCTGGCGTTTTAGGTGACTGTTTCAGCATTTCGGCAGCACCGATAAGCGTTTGAAGAATTAGTTCATTCGACACTGACGTATCCAAGCCTTGTTTTTCAGCTGCTTTTTCCATTGCTTCTACTAGATAATAGATATACGCTGGGCCGCTTCCCGATAGTCCTGTTACAGCGTGAAGCTGCTCTTCCTCTACAGTTGTAACCGTCCCAATCGTTTCAAATAAAGCAGTAGTAACGTTCATATGCTCCGCTGTAGCAAATTTGCCGGGTGCAATGGCTGTAGCCGATAATCCAATAGAAGCAGATGTATTTGGCATAGCTCTTACAACCGCTACTTCTTGGTCAAACAAGTTTACAATTGTGGCAGTCGATACACCCGCTAAAACAGAGAGAACGAGGTGATGGGGACGAATATAGGACTTAATCGTATCGATGCTTTCCGCTACGTCTTTTGGTTTAATAGCAAGCACGACGATATCGCTTTTTTCGATTAACAAGGCATGATTACGCGTAATGTTAATTCCATAGGCGTTTCGAAGTTCGTGAAGTCTTTTGTCGTTGCTATGATTTGTTACGGTGATTTGATTGGGGCGAAGCTTTTTAGCTGACAGCAGCCCTGAGATCATAGCTTCAGCCATTGATCCAGCTCCAATAAAGGCGATATTTAGATCCGTTTTCATTAAAATTTCCTCCAGTCATTTGCTATCCAATGAAAACAGATACTGAGATTTCAGTATCTGTTAAAGGTTTATGTTTGTGTATCTCTTCTTTATAAAATGCATAGTTATCTAAAGATATGAATAAAACTTCACTATATTTCTGTCATTATGCAATGAAAAAGAGAGGGATGTCAATGTAATTTTCAGAAAATGAACGCATTTGTATAAATAAGGGGAAAAATCGTGTAAACTTAAAAGAAAATGCGATGGTAAAGGAGCAAAAATACAGATGAATGAGCAATTGTATAAAATTGTGCTGCCTACTCCTTTTGCGGTAGGAGATGTGAATGTTTTTGTTATAAAAGGTCAGACCGTTACGCTAATCGATGCTGGTATTAAAACGGAGGCAGCGTGGTCTGTATTTAAAGAAAAGCTTAATGAAATAGGATTAAAACCAGATGATATTAAGCAAGTTGTCCTAACTCACCACCACCCTGATCACGTAGGAATGCTTGATTTTTTTGATAAAGATATCGCCATCGTCGGTCATGCGAAAAATCAGCCTTGGATCTCCCAGAATCCGGATTTCTTTGAGTGGTACGATGCGTTTTTTGAAGATCACTTTATGAAAGCAGGCGTAGATGAAAGATTTCGCCCCTATTTAAAACGTTTAAAAGCATCAATGAAGTATTCATGTCACCGTTCTCTTACAACTTCTGTGCAGGAAGGAGATTACATTCCAGGCCTAGAGAGTTGGAAAGTGCTTGAAGTGCCCGGTCATGCTCAAAGCCATATTGCATTATACAATGAAAAAACAGCGGTTATGATTGGAGGAGATTTGCTGTTAAAGCATATTTCATCTAATCCGCTTATTGAACCTCCTATGAAACCAAGCGGCGAGCGGCCTAAAACGCTTCTTCAATATAATCATTCGTTAAGACGTCTGCTTGACTTAGAGATAAGCTGTATCTATACAGGTCATGGAGATGAAGTGTTACATGTCCGTGAACTTGTACAAGAGAGGTTACAAAAGCAAAGCGATCGAGCCGATAAAGTACTTAGCATGATAAAAGAACGCCCTCAAACAGCATTTGATATTTGCAAACAGCTATTTCCTACTATTTATGAAAAAGAACTAGGGCTAACTCTTTCTGAAACAATTGGTCAGCTCGATTTTTTAGAAGATGCAAATAAAATCAGTACACATGAAAAGGAAAGTACGCTTATTTATTCTGTGTGCTCTTAACTTATAAAAAAGGTGTGTTATATTTGAAATCCTCGTTAAAGAACCAACATGTCGTGATTACAGGCGCTTCGGGAGGTCTTGGAGAACATTTAGCTTATGAAGTGGCCAAAAGAGGGGGCGTCCCCGTTTTACTTGCACGTACAGAAGAAAAGCTGCAGCGAGTAGCTGAGCAAATTAGTCAACAGTATGGGATTGCCTCTTACATATATAAAGCTGACGTAGCAAACGTAGAGGAAGTCAAAAGAGTTGTTCAGAAAATGATAAGTGAAATGAAGCGTGTTGATGTGCTGATTAATAATGCAGGCTTTGGTGTATTTGAAGAAGTGAAAGAAGCATCGATTACGACAATTACCTCAATGTTTCAAGTCAATGTTATTGGATTAATTGCATGTACACAAGAAATTTTAGCTTATATGCTAAAAGAAAACAAAGGACATATTATTAACATTGCTTCTCAAGCAGGAAAACTTGCAACGCCTAAATCCAGTGGCTATTCAGCTTCTAAACATGCCGTGCTAGGGTTTACTAACAGCCTGCGAATGGAATTAGCGAAAACAGATATCTATGTAACCGCAGTGAATCCAGGTCCTATTCAAACCAACTTCTTTTCAATAGCAGATCAATCAGGAAACTATGAAAAAAGTGTAGAAAAGTTTATGTTAACACCTCAATACGTAGCTGAAAAAACGGTCAATATTATTGGGAAACCAAAGCGAGAAGTCAACTTGCCTAAGTGGATGAATATAGGTTCGAAGATGTATCAGCTTGCCCCGGGGCTCGTAGAAAAATTGGCAGGGGATGCGTTTAATAGAAAATAACCTGTGTTTTAACCACAGGTTATCAATGGTTTCGTTCAGTAAGGCTGTATTTCTATAAATCTACTGCTCGTCTAAAATTTTTGCAGCGCGCACACAAGAGTCGAATTTTCCTTTATGATTTCCGTCGCAAAAGGGCATCTTTTGCGACTGGCCACATCGGCAGAGTGAAAACGTCGGCTTTGTCTCAAATTTGTTCCCGTCTGCATCAATTAATTCAACGTCTCCAGTGACACGGAAAGAGCCGTTATCCATTACTTTAATTTGTACTTTTGACATAGAAAAACCTCCTTTTTGTACACATCTATATGAAGCGCCAGAGTTTAATGAAAGCGAGATGTGTATTATACTCATTATATAAGCAATTTTCGTTTGTTTATACAATTAGTTTAAAAGGAGTTAAAGGAAAATGAATATTACCTTTACAGATAAAGCGATAGCAAAAATACAAGAAAAGTACGGGAAAGATTCTTCACTATATTTAAAATTAAAATACGATACGGACGGATGCGGCTGTGTTGTGAGCGGTGTAACAACGCTATGGATTGTTGATGAAAAAGAAAGCGATGATGTAACCATCGAGACGAATTTTGTTCCTGTTCTTGTCGAAAAAACAAAGCAAGTATTTTTAGATGATAATATGACGGTTGACTACAATGAAAGTGCATATGCGTTTATGCTAAAATGTCCTTCTCAAATTTTAAATCCGCGCATGTCATTTATCGATAAAACAAAAGAAGCGCTTTAATGCGCTTCTTTTTGTATTTTTTCTAAAAATGATTCAATAACTTGTTCATATTCTCTTGGATTATCAGCATACGAGCGGGCATGAGTGCCTACAGGTGCCAAATACAGCCGTTTTGCACCCATTTTTTTGGCATGCAGCTGCTCCGTCATTTTAGGAAGAATATAGTCATCTTCTTTACTATGGATAAACAGAACAGGATGTTTAATTTGATCTACGACTGAAATGGGGGATACGTCTTTAAATGAATAGCCTTCTCGCCATTTTAAAATAATATTGGCTGCTGGCATCACAAGCTGTTTGGGCAGGTGGAAATCTTGTTTTAAGCGATAGGCAAGAAGTTCTTCCAAGTCTGAAAAAGGGCAGTCGACAATATAAAAATCAGCTCCGTCTTCCATTCCAGCATATAAAAGAGTGGTCGCAGCTCCCATAGATTCCCCGTGAATCCCAAGGGAAATAGTTGAACCTAATTGTTCTTTTACCCAGTGAACAACAGATTGAAGGTCCAGCTTTTCATAATAGCCGTAGCTCGTTGTTTTTCCTTCAGACTTGCCGTGACGGCGATGATCATAAAGAACGACGTTCCATCCAAGCTTCAGAAAAAGCCGAGCATATTTCATAGAGTTCAGTGAATGAACTGTAACTCCATGCGAAAGAATCATAAATCGGTTGTGATCGTGTTGTTTAATAACGGTCCCAGCTATGTTATAGCCGAGAGAAGAAGGAAGCACAAATGCTTCTTTAGGAAGAGCGTTATAGACGTTTTCATCATAAAAGCCATCTTCCGTATCGCGGTCAATAATGACTTTGTCGGTCTTTTTACGGATGTACATCATTTGATTTGTAAAAAAGATGCCAAGAGCGGCAAATGCTCCGAGAACGCTTCCTATTAATAATAGCCATTTTTTCATGATTAGCGGCTCCTTTTGTTAATATAGCTAGTATTTATTATAGCATCGCTCTCATAAAAACCTAATTTTTAACGCTGTGCAAACAAAGAGTATTGCTTGCTTTCAATCGGTCTTGAAATGTAAGGAGCGATAAAATCGACCGCTTCGAGCAGCTTTTCTTCATTAATAGAAGTGGAGATACCCATTTCATGAAGCATAAAGACAAGATCTTCGGTAGCTACGTTTCCCGTTGCTCCCTTAGCAAAGGGACATCCTCCTAACCCGCCAGCAGATGAATCGAACCTGTTAATACCGGCTTGCAGAGCTGCGTAGATATTTGCAATAGCCAATCCTCTCGTATCGTGAAAGTGCGCAGCAAGTAGCGTGTGGGGAAAACTTTGTTTTAATTTCGAGAAAAGTGAAAATACATCTTTAGGATTTGCCATGCCGATTGTATCGGCAACGCTTAGCTCATCCACTCCAGCTTCCACAAAGCTTTCGCAAAGGCTCAGCACGTCACGTTCATTTGTTTTTCCTTCATACGGGCAATAAAAAGCAGTGGAAACGCAGGTGCGAATAAAACATTCTTGCTGCTTAAGCTGCTGAATGAGAGGAAGCAGCGTTTGTACAGCTTCTTCGGTGTTTTTGTTAATGTTTTTTTGATTAAAGGTATCGCTTACGCCAATAAAAAGCGCAACCGAGCGGCAATCAGCTTGCAGTGCCTTTTCCAAGCCTTTTTGATTCGGCACCAGTACAATGTTTCGGCATGTATCAGTCTGAAATATAGGTGCAATAGTAGAAGCATCTGTCATTTGAGGGACCCATTTTGGAGAAACAAAGGATGTAATTTCGATTTCGGATAGTCCCGCTTCTTTTAATTTTTTGATAAAATTAATTTTTTTATCAGTTGGAACAAAATTTTTTTCATTTTGAAGTCCATCTCGTGGACCAACTTCTATAATTGTTACTTTTTTAGGAAATCCCATAAACCGCTCTCCTCCCACAATGTAAACGCTTACTAATATTTATTTTAATTCTAAAAAATTAAAATTCAATAAAAATTATAAATTTTTACAAAAAAAGAGGAATTTCGCAAGCGATGTCGAAATTAATACAAGTGACAGTTAATCACAGTAATCAAACAGTAAGGAGAGGTTTTCGACATGGGTCAAACAGAAGTAGTCATTGTAAGCGCTGTACGTACAGCAATCGGCAGCTTTGGGGGAAGCTTACAAAATGTATCCGCAACAACTTTAGGTGGTACTGTAATCAAAGAAGCTTTAAACAAAGCAGGGGTATCAGCAAACGAAGTAGACGAAGTTATTATGGGAAATGTCTTACAAGCAGGTTTAGGACAAAATCCAGCACGACAAGCAACTTTAGCAGCAGGTTTACCTGAAACTGTTTCAGCATTAACCATCAATAAAGTATGCGGATCAGGACTAAAAGCAGTACATCTCGCTACACAGGCGATTCTTGCTGGGGATGCTGATGTGATTGTTGCTGGTGGAATGGAAAACATGAGCCAAGCACCATACCTATTAAAAAATGCACGCAACGGGTTTAAAATGGGCGATCAAAAAGTAGTCGACAGCATGATCCAAGATGGATTATGGTGTGCATTTAACGACTACCATATGGGCGTTACAGCTGAAAATCTGTGTGATAAATATGAAATTACTCGCGACGAACAAGATGCATTTGCAGCTTCAAGTCAGCAAAAAGCAGAAGCAGCTATTCAATCTGGTCGTTTCGCAGATGAAATTGTGCCAGTAGAAGTGCCTGGAAGAAAAGGCCAAGTAACAATTTTTGAACAAGATGAGTTCCCACGCGCAGGCACAACGGCTGAAAGTCTAGGGAAACTACGTCCAGCCTTCAAAAAAGACGGTTCTGTAACAGCTGGTAATGCATCTGGTATCAATGACGGTGCAGCTGCAGTAGTGGTAATGAGCCGTAAAAAAGCAGACGAGTTAGGCCTAACACCATTAGTGTCTATTAAAGCTAATGCAACTGCCGGAGTAGACCCAAGCATTATGGGAATCGGTCCTGTAAGCGCAGTGAAAAAGGCGCTGGAAAGAGCTGCTGTTTCATTAGAAGATGTTCAATTAGTAGAAGCAAACGAAGCATTCGCTGCACAGTCAATCGCTGTGGATCGTGAACTTCAATTTAACCATGATATTTTAAATGTAAACGGTGGAGCAATTGCGCTTGGACATCCTATTGGTGCAAGTGGTACACGTGTCCTAGTTTCACTTATTCATGAAATGCAAAAACGCGACGCAAAACTTGGGTTAGCAACGTTATGTATTGGCGGAGGCCAAGGCGTTGCAACAATCGTTGAACGTCCTTAATTTTTGATATAGTTTTTATAAACATTAAAGCTATATCACAACGCCACAGATTCCAAACATACTGCTTTGGAACTCGTGGCGTTTTTGTTTTCCTTTGAATTTTGTCTACTAATATAACTTTTTTGACAAAAAAATGATTAAATTATAATTTTTAGTTATATATATATTTAAAAAGAAATAAAAATCTTTTATAATAGATTAGAAAGCGTTTTCAAAAATAACGAAGGGGTGGTTATGTATGAAACAAGTACATACGTCGTTTAAAGAAGCGGTGAAAGATATTCACGACGGTGCTACGATTATGGTCGGTGGTTTTGGTTTATGTGGAATTCCGGAGAATTTGATTTTAGCGTTAGTTGAAACAGGGGTAAAAGATTTAACCGTAATTTCAAATAACTGCGGCGTAGACGACTGGGGACTTGGACTGCTTCTGAAAAACAAACAAATTAAAAAGATGATTGGCTCTTACGTGGGAGAAAATAAAGAGTTTGAAAGACAAGTATTGTCAGGAGAAATTGAAGTAGAATTGCTACCTCAAGGCACGCTAGCTGAAAAGATTCGGGCCGGCGGAGCGGGCATACCTGCATTTTATACACCAGCAGGAGTGGGAACACCCATTGCTGAAGGAAAAGAAGTTCGCGTGTTTGATGGGAAAGAATATTTGCTAGAAGAGGCGTTAAAAGCTGATTTTAGTTTGGTTAGAGCGTGGAAAGCCGATCATATGGGGAATTTAGTGTATAACAAGACAGCGCGCAATTTCAGCCCAATGATTGCAGCAGCAGGAAAAGTGACGATAGCAGAAGTGGAGGAACTTCATCCAACAGGTTCACTTGATCCAAATATTATCCACACACCTAGTGTATATGTTCAATCGTTAATTATTGGTGAACAAGAAAAACGTATTGAGCGTTTAACCGTTCAAAAATAACAAAAGAGGAGAGATTTTTCATGATTGAAAACGGCGTGAACGTGAGAGAGCGAATTGCAAAACGTGCTGAAAAAGAAATTTTGGACGGATTTTATGTAAACCTTGGAATTGGTATTCCAACGCTTGTGGCTAATCATATCTCAGATAATAAAACGGTGGTGCTTCAGTCTGAAAATGGTCTATTAGGCATTGGACCATATCCGAAAGAAGGAGAAGTAGATCCTGATTTAATTAATGCAGGTAAAGAAACCGTAACGGCGACAAAAGGGGCTTCTTACTTCGACAGTGCTGAATCGTTTGGCATGATTCGCGGAGGGCATATTAATATTGCGATTTTAGGAGGCATGGAAGTCTCAAAAACTGGTGACTTAGCTAACTGGATGATTCCTGGGAAAATGATTAAAGGAATGGGCGGTGCAATGGATTTAGTTCATGGAGCGCAGCGCATCATTGTCATTATGGAACATGTGACGAGAAAAGACCAACCTAAAATCTTAAATGAGTGCACTCTCCCTCTGACAGGAAAAGGGGTAGTAGATCGTATTATTACAGATCGAGCGGTCATTGATATTACGGCAGAAGGCCTAAAACTTGTGGAAGTAGCGAAAGGTTATACGGTAGAAGATATTCAACAGTCTACAGAGCCAACTTTAATCGTTGATGAACATGTAAAACTAGATGCATTTTGATTTTTGGTAACAAAAGCAAGAATATGATACAATATCTCTCAATTAAAGTAGCGGGGGAATTGTGATGGCTAAAAAAAAGCAAAAACAATCAGCACAAAAACAAAACGATCAGCTCAGTATCAAAGATCAGCTAAATGATAGCTTATTAAAACAGCTTCAAGCTAAAAAACAGGCGCTTTCTTTAAAAGAAGAAGAGCAGAAAGAAACAGAGCGTAAAGAAGCTGCTCGAATTCGAAAAGAAAAAGAAAAAAATAAATCGTTTGAAGAACTGTTAAATGAAAGTGATATGAACTGGTCCGAGTTTAAAAAATAAAAGCGCCGATAAAGGCGCTTTTATTTTTTAACGATGAGCTTCATATTGATTTGCTTTAAAGATCGATTGCAGCTTGTTAACTTCAGTAGGCTGTAGCGGGGAGGTCTCGACAGCCTTTACGTTTTCACGAAGCTGTGAAGAAGAGCTTGCTCCTGCTACAACTGAGGCTACCGCAGGATTAGCTAAACAGTATTGAAGTGCAGTTGAATTCAGAGAGTGATTTGGTCGTACGTGACGAAATGCTTCTATCGTTTTTGCTAATTCAGTACCGCTATAGTCTAAGTATCCCTTACTTTCGAATGCAGCTAGCTTTTGCTCTCCTTTTTCGGTTAGCAGCCCTTTGGCTACTGGACCTCTGGCTACAACGCTAATGCCGTTATCGTGTAAAAGGGGAAGTGCACTTTCTTCAGGACGTCTGTCCAATAAGCTGTATTGCATCATTACGCTGACAATAGAAGAGTTTTGCACATACTCTCGAATCACATTCGGGCGGATAGATGAAATACCATAGTAGCGAATGACGCCTTCTTGTTTTAATTCTTCAAATGCTTCAATTGTTTCTTCAATATTGTCTTCAACCGTCCCTCCGTGCAGTTGATATAAATCGATGTAATCCGTTTGAAGCCGGCGCAGGCTTTCTTTTACTTCATCTTTTATGTAAGCTTTAGACGGATCCCATGTCCAGCTGTCTTTTGCATCGTTCCAGCGATTTCCTACTTTTGTGGCTAAAACAATATCATGTCTGCGGTTTTTTAGAGCTTGTCCCACAAACTCCTCGTTTAAGCCAAAGTCATATAAATCTGCTGTATCAAAATAATTAACTCCATATTCCAGAGCTTCATCAACCATATTGACAGCGTGTTTCTGTTCTGTTCCAAGAGACATGCATCCTAAACCTAATGTACTGACGAGCAAATCTGAAGTACCTAAGCGTCTTTTTTCCATATATGTCACTCCTTATTTTTTACTTGTTTCTATCTATTGTAGCGCTATGATAGAGGGAAACTCAAATAAGAAGATTAAAAAACTGCAGCACAATTAGTGTCTGCAGTCTGCTTGTTGTTTGTAAGAATTAAAATTTTGAGAGATAGCGTTCGTCCACTCATCAACATACTGAAATTGTTCGCCGTATTCTTTTAACTTTTGCTTGATTTCCCATGCTTTACCGACCAAAATGATTTGCTTCTCGTGAACATAAACTTTCATTTTTTCTACCTCCCAAGATTCGTATGATAGAATATATGTAAGAGTCAAAAAAATAGAACGAGGTGTAGAAAATGGATCATTTAACAGAAAAAATGCTGTCTTCTGAAAAGCTGTTTGGAGGCAGAGTAATTGATTTGTACCTAGAAGAAGTAGAGCTTCCAAACGGAAAAACGAGTACAAGAGAAGTAGTTAAGCATCCTGGAGCCGTAGCTGTCATTGCGTTAACAAACGATCATAAAATGATTATGGTCAAACAGTATCGCAGGCCGATGGATCGTATTTTGGTCGAAATTCCAGCCGGCAAGCTAGAAAAAGGAGAAGAGCCGATTGTGACGGCAAAGCGTGAGTTAGAAGAAGAAACAGGCTATACCACGGATTCGCTTAGCCATATTATTTCTTTTTATACATCACCCGGTTTTGCAGATGAGTTGGTTCACCTTTATTTAGCGGAAGATTTAAAAGTGATGACCACCAAAGCGGAATTAGACGAAGATGAATTTGTTGAAGTAATGGAAGTTACCGTAGATGAGGCGCTTACTCTTATTCAAAACAAAGAAATTTATGATGCAAAAACAGCCTATGCTGTGCAGTACTTACAGTTAAAAAGCGGATTAGGAGAGTAAGAGAGTTTTTTCTTTTACATACGAACGGCAATCTAGCAACTTAAAAGAAAATCCGAACGATGAATAGAGATTCTTGATGGAGAATCAAATTCGTTCGGATTTTTTTAAGGTGATGGTGAACGTAGATTTGATAGATTCAAAAGATTCTTGGCATAGTTTTTGTACTCTATCATACACTCTATTAAGCGATTAATAGGAGGAAGACGATGAGAAAAAAACAATTGCCGTTATCGTATGCAAGACATTTTCAAGAAAACAGTTCTATTTATTTGTTTGTAACCGTGCTGTTTTTAATGGGAATCATTTTTGGGGCTATTGTTGTAAATAGTTTGACGCTTGATCAAAAAGAAGACCTGTATTTCTATTTAAACCGGTTTTTCGGACAGGTGAAGAGTGGAGAAGTAGCGAGCAGCGTTGAAATGTTTCAGCAAAGTTTTTTTCACAATGTTAAATACTTGGGGCTCATTTGGATATTAGGAATTGCTATTATTGGTTTGCCCGTAGTGTTAATTCTGCTGTTTTTAAAAGGAATGGTGATTGGTTTTACCGTAGGCTTTTTAGTCAATCAAATGGGACTCTCAGGGTTTGCGCTATCTTTTGTATCTGTTATGCCGCAAAATATCTTTCTCATACCGGCATTTCTGATCTTGTCTGCGGCTTCAGTTGCCTTTTCTTTGAAGCTCGTGCGGCAGCAGTTTTTTAAAAAAGCAGCGGAGCCTATTTCCGCATCCTTTTTACGCTATAGCGGCACGATGATTGCAATGATATGTTTGGTTGCCTGTGCAGCTACAGTTGAAGCTTACGTATCACCTACTTTAATGAAAAGTGTAATGGCTCTATTAAATAAGTAAGAATAAGTATTAAGTAAAAAGAATTCTTTTTTCTTATTAATAATAACTTTATTTTGACACCCTCGACACATCTGATATAATGGATTAGTGAATGGCGAGGGAGGGAATAATTATGGAAAGTCGAATTGAGCGAATTAAGCAGCAGTTGCACTCAGCTAGCTATAAATTGACACCTCAACGTGAGGCGACTGTAAGAGTACTTCTTGAACATGAAGAGGATCATTTAAGTGCCGAAGATGTATATCTCCTCGTCAAGGAAAAGTCTCCGGAAATTGGATTGGCAACTGTTTATCGTACGTTAGAATTGTTAACTGAACTTAAAATTGTTGATAAAATAAACTTTGGCGATGGCGTTTCTCGCTACGATTTAAGACAAGAAGGAGCCGCACACTTTCATCATCACCTTGTGTGTATGGAATGTGGATCTGTGGACGAAATTCAAGAAGATTTGCTTGAAGACGTTGAAGAAATTGTGGAAAAGCAATGGAATTTTAAAATTAAAGATCACCGCTTGACGTTTCATGGCATTTGCCATCGCTGTCAGGATAAAGAAGACAAGCAGTAAAAGCCTTTTCCCTAATGGAGAAGGTTTTTTGTTGTACATAAATAGAAAAAATAACGAGGTTACAAGCTACATGGTTTTATAGAAAGGAAGGAAATGACCAGGAGAGAACTCAGCGTATAAAGGCAAGAAACATGTATAAAACCTGTCCCAGTTGGCATATCTTCTAATAGAATCAAAAATTGGAGGAATTGTTTCATGAAATCATGGGCTGAAATGGTATATAATACATGTAAAGTATTTATCTTATTTACCGGGTTTACTCTTTTGTTTTATTTTGGAATGATATGGGTATCTCAAGAGTATCAAAATTATAAACGTTATGATGAGCCGTCGGGTTCAGCGGTTAAAGTCATGCAAGCAAGTGTGAACAAAGATCAGACGTGGCTGGAGCGTTTATTTATGTTTTATCAAAACGGGGAGTAGAGGCTATTGAATGATCAAATTCAAGATTTTATTCATTATTTAGTAGTAGAGCGGGGACTGGCGAAAAATACGATTGATTCGTATGAACGAGATTTAAAAAAGTATGCTCAATATTTAGAGCATGTAGAGCAGCTGAAATCATTTAATGAAGTAACAAGACTCCACATCGTTAATTTTCTGAAATATTTAAGTGATCAGCAAAAGTCATCTAAAACGATTGCGAGACATGTGGCTTCAACTAGATCTTTTCATCAATTTTTACTAAGAGAAAAAGCAGCGGATACAGATCCATCCGTTCATATTGATACTCCGCAGCTTGAGCGCAAGCTGCCAAAAGTGCTAAATGCAGAGGAAGTAGAGGCGCTGTTAAATGTGTTTGATACTTCGACACCTTTTGGCATACGAGACAAAGCGATGCTTGAGTTGCTTTATGCTACTGGAATTCGCGTGTCTGAACTCGTTAACTTAAATATTGATGATGCACATTTGACGATGGGATTTATTCGCTGTATCGGAAAAGGGAATAAAGAAAGAATTGTCCCCATCGGAAGGTTGGCAACGGAGGCGATTGAAGAGTACTTACAGCATGGCCGGAGTATTTTAACAAAGCAAAAGGAACAGGACAAAGCACTCTTTGTTAATCATCACGGAAGGCGTTTAACAAGGCAGGGATTTTGGAAAATATTAAAAAAGTTAGCTTCTGAAGCAAAAATTGAAAAAGAATTAACTCCACATACTTTACGGCATTCGTTTGCTACTCATTTGTTAGAGAACGGCGCGGACTTGAGAGCCGTTCAAGAAATGCTTGGGCATGCGGATATTTCGACCACTCAAATTTATACACATGTTACAAAAGCACGTTTAAAAGATGTATACAATCAGTTTCATCCGCGAGCGTAGGAAGATTCCAATGTCCAGTGAGTTTATAGACATTGGTTTTTTGTTTGAGAACACTTTCATTCATGTGTACAAAAAAATAAAAAGCGTCTATACTAATAGAGAGGTCAGACTTCTGACCAATAAGAGAAGATGGTTAAATTATTTCCAAACGGGAATTTTATAGAGAATAAATAAATTGATATTTGGAGGGAATAAAATGGCGCATACATATAAACGCGTATTTTTAATTGTCATGGATTCAGTAGGTATCGGTGAATCACCGGATGCTGAAAAATACAATGATAAAGGTGCCGATACGTTTGGTCATATTGCAGAGCACTGCAACGGTCTTCATATGCCTAATATGGCTAAGCTTGGTCTAAGCAATATCCGTGAAATTAAAGGAATTGATAAAGCTGAAAAACCGCTCGCTTACTATACAAAAATGCAGGAAGCTTCTGCAGGAAAAGATACAATGACAGGTCATTGGGAAATTATGGGCCTTCATATTGATACGCCTTTTAATGTGTTTCCGGACGGATTTCCAGAAGAGCTGATTTCACAACTAGAAGAAAAAACAGGTCGAAAAATTATTGGGAACAAACCAGCATCTGGTACAGAAATTTTAGATGAGCTAGGAAAACAACATATGGAAACAGGTGACTTAATCGTCTATACATCAGCGGATTCTGTTTTACAAATTGCTGCTCATGAAGAAATTGTTCCAATTGATGAATTGTACAAAATTTGTGAGATTGCTCGTGAATTAACGCTAGATGATCCATATATGATTGGACGTGTTATCGCTCGCCCGTTTTTAGGTGAACCAGGTAACTTCACACGTACATCCAATCGTCATGACTATGCATTAAAGCCTTTTGGACGTACAGTAATGAATGAATTAAAAGACAATGACATCGATGTTATTGCTATCGGTAAAATTTCTGATATTTACGACGGAGAAGGAGTCACAAAATCTCTTCGTACCAAATCGAATATGGACGGCATGGATAAGCTAGTTGATACATTAAACATGGACTTCACAGGCTTAAGCTTCTTAAATTTAGTTGATTTTGATGCTCTCTATGGCCATCGCCGCGATCCACAAGGATATGGGCAAGCGCTTGAAGAATATGATGTACGCTTGGAAGAAGTATTTGATTTATTAAAAGAAGATGATTTATTGATTATTACAGCGGATCATGGAAATGACCCTGTTCATCATGGGACAGACCATACGCGTGAATACGTGCCGCTTCTTGTGTACAATAAAGGCATGCAAGAAGGAAAAGAACTTTCTATTCGTCAAACGTTTGCGGATATTGGCGCAACAGTAGCAGAAAATTTTGGCGTAACAATGCCTAAGCATGGAAAAAGTTTTTTAAAAGAGCTGGATTAAGCAGGGGGAATGGAGTATGAAAAAAGAATATATTGAAAAAGCAGCAGAATATATTAAAAATCAATCAGCTGTTACACCAACAATTGGCCTTATTTTGGGTTCTGGACTAGGGGTATTAGCTGACGAAATTGAAGGCGCGGTAAAAATTCCGTATAACGAAATTCCTGAGTTCCCGGTTTCAACAGTTGAAGGTCACGCTGGTCAATTAGTAATTGGTACCATTCATGACGTACCGGTTGTAGCTATGCAAGGACGTTTTCACTTTTATGAAGGGTACGCCCTTGATAAAGTAACATTTCCAGTGCGTGTAATGAAAGAAATTGGTGTAGAAACGTTGGTTGTAACGAATGCAGCAGGCGGAGTGAACGAATCCTTTAATCCAGGAGATTTAATGATTATTTCTGATCATATTAATAACTTTGGAACGAACCCTTTGATTGGACCTAATGACTCTGATTTTGGAGTAAGGTTCCCGGATATGTCAACTGCTTACTGCAAGGACCTTCGTCAATTAGCGAAGAAAGTAGGAGCTGATTTAAATATCGCCTTACAAGAAGGTGTATATGTAGGAAACACAGGTCCAACATATGAAACGCCTGCTGAAGTACGCATGCTTCGCATTATCGGGGGAGACGCGGTCGGTATGTCTACAGTACCAGAAGTTATTGTGGCACGCCATGCGGGTATGAAAGTGCTGGGTATTTCTTGTATTTCTAATATGGCAGCTGGTATTTTAGATCAGCCGTTAAATCATGAAGAAGTGATTGAAACGACTGAAAAAGTAAAACAGCAGTTTTTATCGCTTGTAAAAGAAGTAGTAAAGCAGCTTCCAGCTTATCAAAAATAAGAAGAAAATATGACTTCAAGCATCGAGAATTTCTCGATGCTTTTTTTATTTCGTTTAGTATAAATCGATTATACCTTGGAAAAAATAGGTTGTATAAAGAATGGAGGTTTGTGGAGATGAAGCGAACTATTGTAAAGTTACTCGTTGTCATATTTTTATTTCCACTTATGACGCAACCTGTTTTAGCCGCAGAAAAAAAGAGTTCTGAGCTTGCTGACAGTGCTAGGTCAGCTATTTTAATTGAACGGGATACAGGAAAAATTCTATACGAAAAAAATAGTAATCAAGAACTTCCCCCTGCTAGTATGACTAAAATTATGACAATGATTTTAATTATGGAGGCTTTGGATAAAGGGAAAATTACCTTAAAAGATAAAGTGCGAGCAAGTGAATATGCCGCTTCAATGGGAGGGTCACAAATCTTTTTAGAGCCCGGAGAAGAAATGACGGTAAATGATTTGCTAAAAGGGATTGCGATAGGTTCTGGTAACGATGCTTCTATGGCAATGGCTGAATATTTAGCTGGATCAGAAGAAAAATTTGTAGCAAAGATGAACCAAAAAGCGAAAGAGCTTGGTTTGACTCACACAAAATTTCAAAATCCGACAGGCCTGCCCGTAGAAAATCACTATAGTACAGCTCATGATATGGCCATGATGGGCAGAGAGCTGCTAAAGTATGAAAAAATTATTAACTATACGAGTAAATACGAAGCTTATTTACGCACGGATACAGATAAGAAGTTTTGGTTAGTAAATACAAATCGCTTAGTGAAGTTTTATCCCGGCGTTGATGGACTCAAAACGGGATTTACCGGTCAAGCCAAGTATTGCCTGACAGCTACCGCTAAGAAAGGAAATATGCGTGTGTTAGCGGTTGTATTCGGTGCAAGCACGCCAAAAGACCGCAATAATCAAGTAACCAAAATGTTAGACTACGCATTCAGTCAATATACAACGAAGCCTTTATACAAAAAAGGAGACGTTATTGCCAAGATAGATGTAAATAAGGGTAGCGAAGATCAGGTAACAGCCGTTACGTCCGAGCCTATTTCTGTTTTATTGAAAAAAGGAAATGCAGCCAAAGACGTTAAAACAGAAGTGAAAATGAACGAGAAGCTAAATGCGCCTATTCAAAAAGGCGACAAAATTGGAACGTTGACCATTAAGAAGGATAACAAAGTAGTTAGTTCTTCACCGCTTCTTGCAAAAGAAGATATCGATGCTGCTTCTTGGTGGAAGATATTCAAACGTACATTCTCTATTTTCTCTCAAACATCGTAAACAGCTAAATGTGACGAAATAGAACTAGTTTTGTCGGTGAGAAGGATTCTATTCTGTCGGCAGCGAAAGACTGACTATAAGATTTCCGAGGAGGTTTGTATAGTGAGTCTTTCGATTGAATTGGAATTCAAACAAGATGTCTTGTTGGTTCGATTAACAGGAGAATTAGATCATCATACGGCAGAAGAGCTAAGAAGCAAAATCACTGAAGCGATAGAGAAGGAATCTATCAGCCATTTGATTTTAAATTTACAGCATTTAACCTTTATGGACAGCTCTGGCTTAGGGGTTATTTTAGGGAGATACAAACAGGTTCATAATAATGGCGGGGAAATGGTTGTATGCGCTATTTCTCCTGCCGTAGAACGTCTGTTTAATATGTCAGGCTTATTTAAAATTATTCGTTTTGAACCTAATGAAGAAAACGCGCTTCAAAAATTGGGGGTGGCATAATGAAAAATCAAATGAACCTCCAATTTTCCGCGCTTAGTCAAAATGAATCGTTTGCCCGCGTCACGGTAGCATCATTTATTACGCAGTTAGATCCAACAATGGATGAGTTAACAGAAATTAAAACAGTCGTATCTGAAGCAGTAACAAATGCTATTATTCACGGCTACGAAAGCAATCCGGATGGTGTGGTATATATTTCTGTGACGCTTCATGAAGACGGTGTAGTCGAGCTGATGATTCGTGATGAAGGAATTGGTATCGATAACGTGGATGAAGCCAAGCAGCCTTTATACACAACGAAGCCAGATCTAGAGCGTTCTGGAATGGGTTTCACCATAATGGAAAACTTTATGGACGAAATTCGAGTGGAGTCTACTGTATTAGAAGGTACGACCTTATATTTAAAAAAGCACTTAACAAATAGTAAAGCGCTATGTAATTAAGGAGACTTGCCAATGGATGTGGAGGTCAAAAAAAATAAAAACGAACCGTATTTAAAGGATCATGAAGTTAAAGACCTCATCAAGCGCAGTCAGCAAGGTGATCAAATTGCACGAGATACAATCGTCCAAAAAAATATGCGGCTCGTTTGGTCGGTTGTTCAACGTTTTATTAACCGTGGTTATGAGCCCGATGATTTATTTCAAATTGGATGTATAGGGCTATTAAAGTCCGTTGATAAATTTGATCTATCGTATGATGTTAAATTTTCAACATATGCTGTTCCAATGATTATTGGTGAAATTCAGCGATTTATTCGTGATGATGGTACGGTAAAGGTTAGCCGTTCTCTCAAAGAAATGAGCAATAAAATACGTAAAGCAAAAGACGAGCTTTCCAAATTACTTGGACGCGTCCCTACAGTCGCTGAGGTTGCAGAACATTTGGATCTCACTCCTGAAGAAGTAGTACTAGCTCAAGAAGCTAATCGTGCTCCTTCGTCTATTCACGAGACCGTCTATGAAAATGACGGAGATCCAATTACCCTTCTTGACCAAATTGCTGATCATACGGAAGCGAAGTGGTTTGATAAAATTGCCTTAAAAGAAGCAATTGAAGAACTTGATGAGCGTGAAAAGCTCATTGTCTATTTGAGGTATTACAAAGACCAAACTCAGTCCGAAGTGGCCGCAAGGCTGGGAATTTCTCAGGTTCAGGTATCGAGGCTTGAGAAGAAAATTTTAAAACAAATGAAGCTGCATATGAATGACACATAATGCTTAAGAAGCAATCCGTTTTGCTATTCAAAGAAGAATAGTGAAACGGATTGCTTTTTTCATTTGGTAATTAATGGTCTGTTCAGAAACGTGAATTAGAAAATTTAAGAAAATCCATACTACACGTACAGGGAGATAATGAATCGTAAGGTGTGATATGAATGGAAAACGTTCTTTATCTTAAAATGAGGCATCGTATTCAAGTAAAACCTGATGAGGCTGTAAATATTGGACAATTAGCAATGGTTATAGCAGGAGATTCTGTTCAAAAGCAAATTGAAAAGCTAATTGTATATCAAGTAAGTATGAGCGATCGAAATATTATCATTGTTGATTTAATGAAGGTAATTGAAAAAGTTGCCTCTCAGTATCCGCACTTAGACATTCAGACGATTGGACCCGCTCAAACAATTGTAGAGGTCGTGTATAAAAAGAAACAATATTCCTTTTTGTTTTTTCTAGCTGTTTGGTTTCTTCTCTTCATCGGAGCTGCTTTAGCAATTATGAACTTTCACGAAGATGTGAGTATGAGACAAGTACATCAAAAATTGTTCTATATGCTGACCGGTCTGAGAGATAAGCAGCCTTTGCTGATTCAAGTGCCTTACTCTATCGGTTTGGGGCTGGGAATGATTCTGTTTTTTAACCACGTCTTTAGAAAACGAATTAATGAAGAGCCTAGTCCTCTCGAAGTCGAAATGTTTAATTACCAGCAAGACTTAGATCAATACGTCATTATGCACGAGAATAAAGAAAGTATGAAAAAAATTGATGATCATTAACATTGTGATGACCATTGTAATTGGACTTGCGGGAGGACTGGCTGCAGGTGCTGGGTTTGTAGCATTTTTAACGGTGCTGGGCATTATTCCGCGTTTGATGCAGCTGACCAAAACCATGAAATACATTCAAGCATATGAGTGGGGAGTTGTAGGTGGTGCTGTTACAGGCGGTTGGTGCAGTCTTCATCAATATACGTGGCAATTTCCTGCGGTATTTATTATGATCATAGGTCTAACGAGCGGTATTTTTATTGGGATGCTGGCAGCAGCGTTAACAGAAGTGCTTAATGTATTGCCGACGTTAACGAAACGGATAGGAATGGAAGGCAAGCTTATTTTATTGTTAATGGCCATTGTACTAGGCAAAGTATGCGGATCATTATTTCATTGGATTTATTTTGTTAATCAATAAGAAAAGGATGTATGTAAAGTGGCAAATAATCAAAAATTAAAAGATAACTATCAAGAAAGCATTAAACCATTTCAGCCTAAACCTTCATATGTGGCAAATTGCCTAAAAGCCTTTTTGGTAGGGGGAATCATTTGTACATTAGGACAGGCAATTCAAAATTTCTATATTGCATTTTTTGACTTTAATGAAAAAAATGCAGGTAATCCTACCGTTGCAACCCTTATTTTAATATCTGCGCTCTTAACCGGGTTTGGGATATACGATCGTATTGGTCAATTCGCAGGTGCAGGTTCAGCCGTTCCTGTTACGGGTTTTGCCAATTCCATGACGAGTGCAGCGCTTGAACATCGAAGTGAAGGAATTGTTCTCGGAGTTGCGACGAACATGTTTAAACTGGCCGGAAACGTCATTGTATTTGGAACGGTTTCCGCTTACGTTGTAGGAATCATTCGCTACCTTTTTAAAACTTATTTGCTATGAAAAGAGGGGGATTATGAGAAAAACTGGAAAGCAAACGTGGGTTTATGAAAATCCTATTTATATTAATGCTACAGGAACAGCAGTAGGTCCAAAAGAAGCAGATGGACCGTTGGGAGAAACATTTGATATTACACATAAAGATTTGCACTGTGAAGAAGACAACTGGGAGTTAGCTGAAAGAAGACTGATGACGGAATCCATTGATTCCTGCTTGCAAAAAATAAATTTATCCTATGAAGACGTTGATTTGTTTTTGGCTGGAGATTTATTAAATCAAAACGTAACGGCTAATTTTGTAGCTCGGCATAATCAAATTCCTTTTCTATGCATGTTTGGGGCTTGCTCCACATCAATGGAAACGCTGGCAACAGGAGCAGCTCTTGTGGATGCGGGATTTGCTAATCGTGTTATTGCATCAGCGAGCAGTCATAACGCAACGGCTGAGCGCCAATTTCGAAATCCTACCGAGTACGGAGGACAAAAACCAGATACGGCAACGGCAACCATTACGGGAGCAGGGGCAGCGCTGGTCTCGAAAGAAAAAGGTATTGTGCGTCTGACGTCTGCAACGATTGGTCGGGTAATGGATTATGGGATTAAAAATGCAAACGATATGGGTTCTGCTATGGCACCAGCTGCTGCAGATACCATTCAAAGACATTTGGAAGACTTAAACATCGCTCCAAGCGAGTATGATCTTATTTTAACAGGAGATTTATCTGGTGTAGGCAGTCCAATCTTAAAACAGCTGCTCAAGGACGAAGGCTACGATATATCAACCAATCATAATGATTGCGGATTAATGGTATATCGCCCCGACCAAAATGTATTTGCAGGAGGAAGCGGCTGCGGCTGCTCGGCTATTGTCACATATGGGCATATTTTAAATGAATTAAAATCAGGAAACTTAAAGAAAGTGTTTATGGTGGCAACAGGAGCTCTTTTAAGTCCAACGATGATTCAGCAAAAAGAGTCAATTCCAACAATTGCTCATGGCGTCGTCTTAGAACATATTGGGGAGGGGGGATGATCAATGGAGTATGTAATAGCTTTTGCTGTAGGAGGAATCATTTGCGTTATTGGGCAGCTGCTGCTTGATCTTGCTAAGCTTACTCCAGCGCATGTTATGAGTTCGTTTGTAGTTGCAGGAGCGATTTTAGATGGATTTGGTCTTTATGATAAGTTAATTGAATTTGCTGGCGCCGGAGCGACGGTTCCAATTACAAGCTTTGGTCATTCTTTGTTGCACGGAGCGATGAAGCAAGCGGATGACCACGGATTTATTGGGATTGGGATTGGGATTTTTGAACTTACTTCGGCTGGAATTTCAGCAGCTATTTTATTTGCTTTTATTATTGCGTTAATCTTTAAACCGAAAGGATAAAAGATTATGAAAAAAAGAAGGGTCATTATTGTAACCGATGGGGATGAATATGCGCGCAAAGCCATTGAGCATGTAGCCCAATCGGTTGGTGGCAGATGCATTTCGAGGTCATATGGAAACCCTACTACGTTAACAGGTAGTCAAACAGTAGATTTAATTCTTCAAGCACCATATGACCCCGTCTTTGTGATGTTTGACGATAGCGGTTTCTTAGAGGAAGGACCTGGGGAAATTGCTTTGCTCCATGTAGCAAAGCATCCTCAAGTAGAAGTTCTTGGAGTGATTGCTGTTGCATCACGTACTCATCAAAGCGAATGGACAAGAGTGGATGTGACCATTGATCGTTTTGGGGAAATATCGCATTACGGCGTGGATAAAAGCGGAATTCAAGAGTTAGAAGTCGGACGAATTAATGGAGATACAGTTTACTGCTTGGATCAGCTCGATATTCCCTTAGTTGTAGGAATAGGGGATATCGGCAAAATGGCTAGGATGGATGATGTTAAACTGGGATGTCCTATTACAGAAAAAGCAGCAAGACTTATTTTAGAAAGGAGCGGTTCGTTTGGATAAGCTAGCAGAGCAGAAAACAGCTATTTTTTCGAAAGTACAAAAAAACGATCAGTGGTTCAAAGAAAACGCTAGTATGAACACAAGTTTTGATGTGGGCGTGCGTAAACTACTTATTTTGGATCGAGAAGTTCACGTTTACTATGTAACAGGACTGTGCGATAGTTCATTTATTATTGAAATTACCAAAGTCCTCGTTCAAATTAATGATAATGAAGTTGAACGGGCAAAGCTAAAGGATATTGTTGAAAACCGTCTTATTCATCAGCAAGTCAAGCCTTTAAAGACGCTGGATGATGGAATGGTGTCGGTTTTATCAGGACTGCTATTCGTTTTAATTGACGGTGAAGAAGTTGGCTTTGAAGTCGATGTGCGTACATATCCTGGCAGATCCCCTGAAGAAGCGGATACAGAGAAAGTGATTCGCGGAGCAAGAGATGGGTACACTGAAAACATCATTATCAATACAGCGTTAACAAGAAGACGAATTCGTGACGGAAGATTTCGTTTTGAAATTATGAAGGTAGGCGAACGATCAAAACTGGACGTAGCGATTGGGTACATAAATGGCGTAGCTGATCCAGGGCTGGTCAAACTGATAAAAGATGAACTAGAAGCAATTGATATAGATGGTTTACCGATGGCTGACAAATCAATTGAAGAGTTTTTAGTCAAACAAGGAATTAATCCTTTTCCAATGGTACGCTATACCGAACGTCCGGACACAGCAGCAGCTCATGTACTAGAAGGGCATGTGATCATTATTACCGATACGTCTCCAAGCGTTATTATTACGCCAACTACGCTGTTTCATCACGTGCAGCATGCAGAAGAATACAGGCAGGCTCCTTCTGTCGGTACGTTTATCCGCTGGATACGGTTTTTAGGAATTCTTGCTTCTCTTTTCTTATTGCCGCTATGGCTGTTATTTGTACTTGAGCCAGACTTGCTGCCGTCAAAATTGCAGTTTATTGGACCAAACGAAGCAACAAATATTCCAACTGTTGTTCAAATTTTCCTAGCTGATTTTGGGATTGAATTTCTGAGGATGGCGGCCATTCATACGCCGACGCCGCTCGCCACGGCGATGGGCTTGATTGCCGCTGCGCTTATTGGGCAAATTGCTATTGATGTAGGTCTCTTTGTTCCGGAGGTTATTTTGTATGTGGCTATTGCAGCAATTGGTTCATTCGCAACGCCAAGCTATGAGTTAGCAGTAGCAAATAAAATGCTGCGATTATTTTTGTTAATTTTTGTGGCGGCCTTTCATACTCCAGGGTTTCTTATTGCAACAACGTGTATCATTCTCTATATGGCGCGATTAAAATCGTTGAATACGCCCTATTTGTGGCCGTTTCTTCCATTCAATCCGCAGGCTTTATGGCAGATTCTCATTCGTACACCGGTTCCTGGAGCAAATCCGCGTCCTAGTATTGTACATCCGCAGGACAAAGACCGCCAGCCTGCAAAACCTTAAACAAAATATGTGGTTGAAACCTGTATGAAGATGTGATAGATTTGTTTTAAATATGGAAAATAATAAATATTTAGACAGTTAGCAGCGAATTGCCGTTAACTGTCTTTTTTACACTATACACAGGAACGGGGTCTAAACATGTTTTTACACGGAACAAGTCGCATAAATAAACAGAGTCATCTTGAAATTGGTGGAGTTGATACAGTTGAATTAGCATCAAATTTTGGGACACCTCTTTACGTATATGACGTAGCTTTAATTCGGCAGCGTGCTAGAGGATTTAAAGAAACCTTTGAAAAGCATGGGGTAAAGGCACAGGTTGCTTATGCAAGCAAAGCGTTTTCGACAATTGCTATGGTCCAAGTCGTTCACGAAGAAGGTCTTTCGTTAGACGTTGTGTCCGGAGGGGAATTGTATACGGCTTTAGCAGCTGACTTTCCGAAAGAACGGATTCATTTTCATGGAAACAATAAAAGCCGAGCAGAACTGGAAATGGCCGTCAAAGAAGATGTAGGATGCATTGTAGTTGATAATTTTTATGAAATTGCATTGCTTCAGGAAATAACGGAACAGTATCAAAAAAAGATGCCTGTTCTTCTCAGATTAACACCTGGAATTGAAGCTCATACGCATGATTATATCTTGACAGGGCAGGAAGACTCGAAGTTTGGGTTTGACCTTCAAAACGGTCAGGCAGACGAAGCGGTTCGTCTCGTGCAGAAAAGCAAAGGGCTAGAACTTTTAGGTATTCACTGTCATATAGGATCGCAAATTTTTGAAACAACCGGATTTATTATGGCCACTCAAAAGCTTTTTGCAAAAATGAAAGAGTGGAAACAACGTATAGAATTTGTTCCGCAAGTATTAAATTTAGGCGGGGGCTTTGGCATTCGTTATACGGAAGAAGATCAGCCTATTCCTGTTTCGCAGTATGTGGAAGTTATTATAGAAGAGGTCAAAAAGCAGTCCAAACAGTTAGAGGTAGAAATTCCTGAAATTTGGATTGAACCCGGCCGCTCTCTTGTAGGAGATGCTGGAACGACCCTGTATTCAATCGGTTCTCGTAAACATGTACCTAATGTACGTGAATATGTAGCGATTGATGGAGGAATGAACGACAATATCCGTCCGGCGCTGTATCAAGCGAAATATGAAGCAGTCATTGCCAATCGAATGAATGATGAGAGTGATGAGCTCGTATCCATCGCAGGTAAGTGCTGCGAATCGGGGGATATGCTAATGTGGGATGTACATCTTCCAAAAGCAAACCCAGATGATTTATTAGCGATGTTTTGTACAGGCGCATACGGTTATTCCATGGCAAGTCACTATAACCGTTTGCCAAAGCCAGCTGTCGTGTTCGTAGAAGACGGAGAAGCACAGCTAGTCGTAAAACGCGAAACATATGAAGACATTGTAAAAAATGACGTGAAATACAAAGTGACAGTAAAAAAGTAACGAGTGATTAACGTAAAAAAGAGCCTCTTGTTCAAGAGGCTCTTTTTTTATGAGAATAACGATTTAATAGCATTAATAATATCAACAAAGAATTGCTTTAGTTTATCAAGAAATGATTGGCCTTCTTCTGACTGAAGAAATGTTGTTACTTTTTCCTTTGTCGCAGAAAGCTGGTCTTTTACTTGATTCCAATCGATATTCATATCTTTTAAACGATTGAAAAAGTCAACAAGTGTATTAAGCTCTGAATCCGTTAATTTAATACCTAAATCATCAGCCACTCGTTGAATTAACGTGCGTAAATCGTCCTTTGTTTGAGGATTTTCTTTGGCAATTTCTTCTTTGATTGTTGCCATAAACTGCGCTGCTTTTTCTTTACCGATTTTTTCACCAAGCTCAGATGTCTGGACCATCTCTTCATTGGCTGCTTTTTTTACTTCTTCTGGGATTTTTTGATCTGTTTGAACTTCATATGCTTTCATAATACCTGTTAAAGCAGCTGTACCAGATACTTCAAATGGAGCGGTAATCTGGATTTTTGCATCTTTAACGCCGGCGGTCATCAAAGCATTAATATACATGTCGTCTGTAATACCATTAATATTTTGAGTTGATACGCTTAAACCAGAATCTTTTGAACCAAGGGTAATACTAGAAGATGAAATAGCACGAGAACCAATAGTAGCTTTTGGAATAAAGTCACCTAAATATTCATGCTCTTCTTGGTTTGTCACGGTTACTGTTTGAGCATTGCTTGGTGCATCAAGGTCATTTAATACCTGTTGTTTCTGAGAGCTGGTTAAGTCCTGACCTAATGTAATAATCACATCGCCAGGAGCAGCATCTGCAAAACTTTTTAAGGGTGCGGTTAGGAATAGAAGAAGACCTAATGTCACCATCATTGCTTTTATCGTTAATTTCAAACCTTTTTCCTCCTTTAATCCCATACTTGCCCTATTATAATACGGGCAGGTCTGAAGTAACAGAGTCAATTCATCATTTTCCCATAAATCAGTCTAGAGGCGTAGATTTCTATATAAAATGAAATCTATGTATCTCCATCACTGTATTAGACGGATGATACTATAAAAAGTTTCATCTCACAACTACTATTTTTTATTTAGAGCCCTACGAGAAGAAAGTGAAAAAGTGCATTCATTGAATTCATGAGCTTGTTTGTAGTAGAATAGAGTGAGTTTATAAATGTAAGTGTTCTGCCTCTAGGTGGCATTTACAACTTTTACGTTTTGCCGCTTTGACGGGGAAGATAGAGCCTGTAGCGGTACTAATACATATATTGGAGGTCATTTATATGAAAAAAGCAAGTATTTTAATGGAAAATGGCGAAAAAATTCTAATCGACTTATTTCCGAACGAAGCACCAGGAACAGTAGAAAACTTTGAAAAGTTAGCTAATGAAGGATTCTACAACGGCGTAACGTTCCACCGCGTTATCCCTGGATTTGTTTCTCAAGGAGGAGACCCAACTGGTACAGGTGCTGGCGGCCCTGGCTATTCAATTAAATGTGAAACAGAAGGAAACCCTCACAAACACGAAGCGGGTTCTCTATCAATGGCACATGCTGGTAAAGACACAGGCGGCAGCCAGTTCTTTCTTGTTCACGAGCCACAGCCTCATTTGAACGGTGTTCACACTGTATTTGGAAAAGTAACAGAAGGACTTGATACAGTGTTAAAAATGAAAAATGGCGACGTAATGAAAGAAGTAAAAGTCTGGGAAGAATAAGAGCATACTTCCATAAATGGATATCAGCTAATAAAACGTCATAACAACCTTTTGCAGGGGGTTACGGCGTTTTTTCTTCGCGCAACAGCTCAAAAAGCGTAATAGATTAGGTTTCTCATACACGCATGACATATGACAAGCTTTTGTGTAATATTGCTATTTACTTATAAATTTTGTATGATAAAAGCAGTAAAAAACGCAGCGCATTAATTTGTAGGAAAGTTTGAGGACGAGGGAGAATCGTATGCTTATTCGCTATAAACGAAACTATGAAAAAATTGCCATGGGTCTTCTATCGTTTGTACCTACGGAAAAAGATTTGAAAAAACTTCAACAAACGATGAAAGAATATGAGCAAAACGAACATTGGCAGCTGTATCTTTGGAAGCAAGAAGAAGATATTATTGGAATTGTTGGCATTTCCATGCTCGATAAAAGTTTGATTGAGGTTCAACACGTCAGTGTAAACCCTTCACACCGCCAACAGGGCATTGGCAAAAAAATGATTAAAGCTCTTAAAGAAATGTATACGACTGCACAAATTAAGCCGAGTGAAATCATCGCTCCCTTTTATGAAAAGTGTCAGGCGGATGAATAAAGAAAAGCATGATGACTAAGATGCGAAAGCTTCTTTCACATCTTAGTCATCATAAAACAACAGGTAGCTTCTAGCTACCTGTTGTTTTGTTTTGCCAATAAGTTCGCTTGTCTTTCCGCAATCACATCTGAACGATCTCGCGTACTGTGACGATGAACAATCGCATCATTTTGCAGATTAGAAGCTGATAACCAGACAAGCTGTTTATCAGTGCTTCTTTGTTTGCAAGCTCGTAATAATGCTGGATCTTCAATGGGCAAGTTAATACTTTTATATGGCTGATAGGTATCGATTAAAGCTAATTGTTTGCGAAGAAGTTTAAGCAGTGAAGAATAATTAAGTCCAAGCTGTGCAATATTTTCTTCTTCCTTCGTTAAAATTGCCAGCGCCTTTTGCATCGTTCTTTTGGCTCCGGCGAAATTTTGGCGTCGATGATGATAGAGTGAAACAGCAATTTGAATAAGGCCAACCCAAATAATATTGCGATGTCCTCTTTCGTCTTTTTTCCAGTGTTCTTCTAGCAGTTCATGACATTCAAAGTAATCCCGGTCGCCATGAAAATGAACTAAATAATCAATATAGGCTTGTGAATACAATCTTGTTCCCTCCTGGTAAGACTCTATATGTAGTGTATCACAAAAGTTAGCTATTCATCAGCGCTGTGCCTTTAAAGAGACAAACGTGCTCAAGGTATGGCGAACACGTTTGTTTTTATTCAATATGTGTGGTTAGAAGCGTAAGCAAGAACAACCAACAATAATTAATAAAATAAACAGTACAACAATTAAAGCGAAACCGCTACCGTATCCACAAGATTTTTCACCCATGCGAGTTCCTCCTTTAGTCATTTCAAAATGTTATTACCTTGACATCATATGTATGTTTAAACTTTTTGTATGGGCAAATGACCTATTTTTACGTTAATTTATATTGGACATGTGTCTATAATCCTCTATACTAATGATAGTAACGTTATATAAAGCAGCAGAAATGATAAGCAATTGAAAAGTGTTGGTGAGATAAAAGTGGAGTATAGTGTAAAAGTAGATGCGTTTGAAGGACCTTTAGATCTTCTTCTGCATTTGATTAACCGATTTGAAATTGATATTTACGATATCCCAGTAGCGACAATTACTGAGCAATATATGATGTTTATACATACAATGAATGAGCTTCAGCTAGACGTTGCCAGTGAATATCTAGTCATGGCAGCAACTTTGCTTCAAATTAAAAGTAAAATGCTTCTGCCTACGTATGAAGAAGATATGGATGAAATTGAAATGGTCGATGAAGAAGATCCGCGTGAAGAATTGATGCAGCGCTTAATTGAATATCGAAAGTTTAAAGAGGCGGCAGTAGAGCTTCAAAAGCTGGAAGAAGACCAAAGTCATGTGTATACAAAACCTCCAAGTAATGTGCAAATAAATGCAGAAGAACGTACGCAGCCTCAGGACGAAGGATTGGATATATCACTGTATGATATGCTAAGTGCTTTTCAAAAGCTGATGAAACGAAAGCAAAACAAAAAGCCTATGCAGACGAAAATAGCAAGGCAAGACATTCCAATTGACAAGCGCATGAGTGAAATTGTGAATGAATTAAAAGCCTTTAAAGGGAAAAAAAGTTTTTATCAGCTGTTTCCTTATCAAGAGCGTGATCATATTGTTGTAACGTTTTTAGCTGTGCTGGAATTAATGAAAGAAAATGAAATCGTTGTGGAACAGCAGCACAATCTAGACGAGCTTTATGTATCGTATCGAGAAAGGAATGAAGAGGAATGACAACGAATAATCTACAGGCTATTATTGAGAGCTTACTTTTTGTTTCTGGTGATGAAGGTCTATCTATTAGCCGGTTAGCTGAGATTATAGAAAAGCCTCATGAAGACATTCAAGGTGCTTTGGAGAGCTTAGAGCAAGAGTGTAAGTTCAGAGGAGTTACACTTGTTGAAATAGGAGGGGCCTATCAGCTTGTTACAAAAAAAGAGTATGCACCATATATTGAGAAGCTCGTAGAAGCTCCCGCTAATCAATCCTTGTCACAAGCAGCGCTTGAAACGTTAGCTATTGTAGCATATAAGCAGCCTATTACAAGAGCTGAAATCGAAGAGATCCGCGGAGTGAAAACGGAAAGGCCTCTTCAAACTTTAATTGGAAAGGTTCTGTTAAAAGAAGTGGGACGAGCGGAAGGCGCAGGGCGTGCCATCCTATACGGAACGACAAAAGAATTTTTAGGCTATTTTGGACTTAAAAGTATCGAAGAGCTGCCGCCTCTTCCAGAAGATTTATTACAAGAAGGAACCGATCAAGAGGCAGATTTGTTTTTTCAATCGTTTCAAGAAATGAAGTAAAACCGTAAAAGAACATAGAGTTTTTTCTATGTTCTTTTTTGTATGGACAAATCTTTTCATTCATAACCAAAAAAGACGAGCATAAACTTGTACAAACAGGTAGAGGGACGGGGATGACATGAAAAGAAGCAAAAGAAGTATCATCTATCTATTTATTGTATTGCTATGTCTCAGCGGTTGGCCTTCCGTATCATCTGCAGCAGGGAGTGTAAGTGCTCATAGTGCTATTTTGATGGAACAGAAGTCAGGAAGAGTGTTATATGCTAAAAATGCAGATCAAGTTAGCCGGATTGCTAGCATCACAAAAATTATGACAGCAATACTGGCGATTGAATCTGGCAAGATAAATAAAACAGTTACCGTTAGCCACAGGGCAGTTGGCGTTGAAGGTTCTTCTGTGTATTTAGTTGAAGGTGAAAAAATAAAATTAAAAGATTTAGTGTATGGCCTGATGCTTCGTTCAGGTAATGATGCTGCTGTAGCTATCGCAGAAGCCGTCGGAGGAAGCGAAGATGGATTTGTTTATTTAATGAATAAAAAAGCAGAAGAAATTGGCATGACGAATACAGTATTTCAAAATCCGCATGGATTAGACGATCATGAAAATCATCGCTCAACAGCGCACGATATGGCCTTGCTCATGCGCTATGCAATGAATAATAAAATTTTCAAAGAGATTTCAGGAACAAAAGTCTATCGAATGAAGCACCCTGAAGAGAAATGGGATCGAGTGTGGAAAAACAAAAATAAACTGCTGACAACACTATATGCATACTGTACTGGCGGAAAAACAGGATATACAAAATTAGCAAAACGAACGCTTGTGACAACTGCTACAAAAGATGGAATGGATTTAATCGCCGTAACGATTAATGCGCCGGATGATTGGAACGATCACATTTCCATGTATGAAAATGCATTTGATAAATATGATATGACCAGTTTAGCTGCAAAAGGTGAATTGGCAGATATAAAGGATTCTTTTTATAAAGATCAGCTGTATATTAAACGAAATGTCGTTTATCCTCTTACAAAGAAAGAACAGAGCTCTGTAGAAGTGAAAACAACGTTAATTCAGCCTAAAAAGCAGTGGAAAGAAACAGGGAAGGTTCCAAATGTGGTAGGAAAGCTCGATATTTATAGAAGTGGAGAAACGATTGACAGTGTTCCTATTTATTTCGAAAAGCAGGCCGAGCAGCAAGAAGGTTTCTTTGATCGAGTGAAGCGATTAATGTTTATTCAGTCTGGAGCCAAAACAGATGGTTAATATTATTTGGATGTTGCTGACCATTATCGGAATTGTTTTTGCAATTATAAATGGGAAAATTGGTGATGTAAACAAAGCAATTTTTCAAGGAGCAGGCGAAGCGGTGACCATCAGCATTGGGTTAATCAGCGTGCTGGTCTTTTGGTTAGGTATGATGAATATTGCTCAAAGTGCAGGGCTTCTCGACAAGTTAGCGAAACTATTTCGACCCATTATTACTAGACTTTTCCCTGATGTTCCAAAAGATCATCCGGCCTTAGGATACATATTGTCCAATATGATGGCGAATATGTTTGGGCTGGGGAATGCGGCAACTCCTCTTGGTATTAAAGCGATGGAGCAGCTTAAAAAACTGAACGGCGACAGAGACGAAGCAAGCCGTTCTATGATCACACTTTTAGCACTTAACACAACCAGTTTAACGCTTATACCGACCACAGTTATTGCCATTCGAATTACGTATAACTCGGCTAATCCTACTGAAATTGTGGGTACTACGCTTTTAGCAACTGTTGTAGCTACAATAGGAGCTATCATCATCGATCGCTTCTTTTATTATCGACGTACGCGAAAAGGAGGAAAACGAAAATGACGATGCTTAATCAAGTATCATTGATGTTTATTCCTCTTATCGTAGGATGTATTTTACTTTATGGAACCTACAAAAAAATTCCTACGTATGAAAAGTTTGTAGAGGGAGGGAAAGACGGATTACAAATTGCTTTTTCCATCATTCCTTACTTAGTCGGCATGTTAGTGAGCATCTCTATTTTTCGAGCTTCAGGAGCCCTTGATTTTTTCTTATCTGTTTTAAAACCTATGCTGCAAGCAGTCGGCGTTCCGGCTGAAATTGTACCTTTAGCTCTTATTAAACCGATATCTGGAACGGCTGCCCTTGGTATCACAACGGATCTAATTTCTACATATGGACCTGATTCTTTTATCGGTCGTTTGGCATCGACCATGCAGGGAAGTACAGATACCACGTTTTATATTTTAACGGTTTATTTCGGAGCAGTAGGTATTAAAAAAATGGGAGATGCGCTGAAGGTTGGTTTACTGGCGGATTTGGTAGGGATTATTGCATCAGTTGTGATCGTAATCCTTGTATTTGGCCGGTAAGAAATCGAAAATTCTACCTCTGTGTGGCAAATAGACTTGTGTATTACTTCGTAAACAAGTAAGATGTTACAAGAGGTGAAGTGTTAATGGAACGATTACAAAAAGTGATTGCTCACGCAGGTGTAGCATCAAGACGTAAAGCTGAAGAATTAATCGGCCAAGGCCGAGTGAAAGTAAATGGAAAAGTTGTAAAAGAATTGGGCACGAAAGTAGGTCCTAACGATAAAATTGAAGTAGACGAAGTGCCGGTAGAAAGCGAAGCGCCCGTTTATTTTATGCTATACAAACCAAGAGGCGTGATTTCAGCTGCTAACGACGACAAAGGAAGAAAAACAGTCGTTGACTTCTTTCCGCATGTAGAAGAAAGAATTTACCCGATTGGACGTCTGGACTATGATACGTCGGGTCTACTTCTTTTAACAAATGATGGTGAATTTGCTAATCAGCTAATGCACCCGAAATTTGAAGTGGATAAAGTGTATGTGGCTAAAATTAAAGGAATCCCAAGTCGTGAAAGCATCAGACAGCTGCAGCGCGGAGTGATGCTTGAAGACGGAAAAACAGCACCAGCTCGTGCAAAAGTTCTTTCCATTGATAAAAGCAAGCAGACGGCGATCGTAGAACTGACGATTCACGAAGGGAAAAACCGTCAAGTACGTCGCATGTTCGATGCAATCGGACATTCTGTATTAAAGTTAAAACGTGAGCGCTACGGACCTTTAGACTTACGCGGATTAAATGCAGGAGAAGCACGCGAGCTTACGGCTCATGAAGTCAAACAATTATATTCAATGTCTCAAACAGGTAAGTAATTTTCACTTACCTGTTTTTTTTATGAAAAATGTCGTGAATTAGAAAATCAAGCAAGGTTTTTTGAAAAAATGTCGAACTTGTAGAATGAGAGGAAGACTTCACAGAAACGTCGAAATATTATCGGAAAGCCACTACCAAAAAAATGATATAATGGTAGAAAAAAAGCGTATTGAAAGCGGTTAAAAGGAGTTCGTGCTATGAAAAAAAAGCGCTTGATTATTCGAACAGTTATATTAGCAGTTTTACTGTGCGCGGTTGGATATACCCTTTATGCTCAATTTTTTGCTGATAAACAAAAGGTATCGGTAGGAGATGAGGCACCTGACTTTATATTAAGAGATGTTGATGGAGAAACTCATCAGCTATCAGATTACAAAGGCAAAGGAGTTTTTTTGAATTTTTGGGGAACATGGTGCAAGCCCTGTAAACAAGAGATGCCGGCGATGGAAAAGCAGTATGCAGCATATAAAAAGCAAGGCGTTGAAATTTTAGCTGTTAACGTTGCAGAAACGAATATAGCGGTAGAGCAGTTTGCTAAACAGTATGGGCTATCTTTTCCAATTTTGATGGATAAAGATTCACAAGTGTTGGGTGCGTACGGGATAGATCCTCTTCCGACTACGTTTTTAATTGATAAAAACGGAAAGATTGTAGACAGCTTTATTGGCGGATTAGAAGAATCTAAAATAAAAGAATATATGGAAGAAATTAAACCATAGGGAGTGTTGACAATGAAACACGTAAAATGTGAATGTGGACACGTTAACCCGCATGGTACGATTTTGTGTGAAGCCTGTGGTAAACCAATTGCAGAAGAAACAACTGAAAAATTAGTAGATATGCGTTATGAAGGAAGCGCAAGGCGATCGCAAACGTACAATAAAACAGTTATCGATAAAATATGGAATTTTTTCTCTTCTGTAAAGGTAGGCATTTGGATCATTATTGTGACGCTTGTTGCGTCTGCAGTCGGAACCATTTATCCTCAAGAAGCTTACATACCTCCTAATGTGACAGCAGGTGAGTATTATCAAAAGGAATATGGATGGACAGGAGAGCTTTATTATAAGTTAGGTTTTCATCATCTCTATGAATCGTGGTGGTACTTGCTTTTAATTGCTGCTTTAGGAATGTCGTTAGTCATTTGCAGTTTAGATCGAGTAGTGCCTTTGTACCGAGCTCTAAAAAAGCAGAGTGTAACAAAACATCCAAACTTCTTAAAGAGACAGCGTTTATACAGCACTTCATCATCGTGGACGGATCAAGATTATGAACATGTAAAAAGCATGCTGAAAAAAAGAAGATACTCTATTCGCGAAGAAAAGGGCAATCTGCTGGCTGAAAAAGGACGCTTCTCAAGATGGGGTCCATACGTTAATCATATCGGTCTCATTATCTTTTTACTAGGTGCTATGCTTAGATTTGTACCAGGTATGTATATAGATGAAGTTCTTTGGATCCGTGAAGGTGAAACAAAAGTTATTCCTGGGACGAACGGAGAGTATTTTTTGAAAAACCATCGTTTTACTGTGGAAACGTATGATAAAGATAGCGAAAGCGCCGTGTTTCAAGAAGCAATTGATCGTGCAGGGAATAATAAAGTAGCCAAAAAATATGAAGCGGATGTTAGTCTGTATAAGCGCGAAGGAAAGCTTATACCGGGAGCAGATCCAAAGCTAAAGAAAATAAAAGATTCAGAGATTCGTGTGAATCAGCCGCTTAAGTTTGAAGGATATGCCATGTACCAAGTGGACTTCAAGTTAAATGAGTTTAGCTCTATGTCTTTCCATTTAACAGATAAAAATGCAAATAAAAACGTTGGTTCACTTACAGTAGATTTACATAATCCAAAAGCAACATATGATTTAAAAAACGGATATAAAGTCAAGCTCATGAGCTACTTTCCAGACTTTTTCTTTGATGATGAAGGAAACCCAAATACAAAAACAAGAGTGCCTAACAACCCGGCTTTTGTATTTAAAATGATTACGCCTCAGCATAAAAAAGGCGAAGTTGCTTTTGTTGGAATTAGAGAGAACTTGGAACCACTAGGAAATAACGATTATAAAATGACCTTTGCTGGTGTGGAAACGAAAAATGTAACGGGATTAACCGTTCGCAGAGACTATACGCTTTGGTTTTTAGGGATTGGCGGAGCCATCTTTATGATTGGTGTGATTCAAGGGATGTATTGGAATCATCGCCGCATGTGGATTCAAAAAGTCAATAATGAGATATGGTTGGCCGCACATACAAATAAAAACTGGTATGGTCTTAAAAAAGAATTAAATGGTTTATTAGAATCCACATCCCTCACACAGCTGAAGGACCAAAATGATAAAGAAACAAAATAGGAGGAAAAAGCATGGATTACGCGAGTATAAGTAGTAATTTACTGTATGTGGCGTTTATTGCTTATTTAGTTGCAACCTTTTTTTTCGGAGGAGCTATTCGAGATAAGCGAGCAGCTCAAAAGAAAACAAAGTGGGCAACGTTTGGAATTGCGGTTACCATCATCGGTTTTATTGCACAGATTGGCTATTTCATTACAAGATGGATTGCATCAGGCCACGCTCCTGTTAGTAATTTATTTGAATTTACGACGTTTTTTGGCATGATGCTTGTTGGCGCATTTATTGTTATTTACTTTATTTATCGTCTTAGCATGCTTGGACTTTTTGCCTTGCCGGTGGCTCTTTTAATCATTGCTTATGCAAGCATGTTTCCAACTGAAATTACGCCGCTGATACCAGCTCTCCAGACGAATTGGCTGCATATTCACGTTACAACCGCAGCTACGGGTGAAGCCGTGCTTTCCATTAGCTTTGTTGCAGGATTGATTTATTTAATCAAAACAATTGATCAATCCAAGCGAAATAAAAAAGCATTTTGGCTGGAATTCATCCTGTATACGCTTATTAGTACGCTTGGGTTTGTAGCGGTGACGCTGGCTTTTAATGCGGCTCACTACGAGTCATCATTTAATTGGGTTAATAAAAGTGGCGAACAAGAGCAAGTCGTATATCATATGGTTCCGCTAGTGGGGCCTCATCAAAGTGAGTGGACAGACGGGAACGACATAAAGCCGCTTGTTGATATGCCGGCTATTATCAATGCTAAAAAATTAAATACAGTTATTTGGTCGTTAGCCGGTGGGTTTGTCTTATATTGGCTGATTCGTCTTATTTTACGGAAGCGAATTGGAGCCGCACTGCAGCCGCTTGTGAAGCAGGTAAACAGCGACTTGCTTGATGAAGTAAGCTACAGAGCAGTGGCGATTGGATTTCCTATTTTTACACTAGGAGCACTTATTTTCGCTATGATTTGGGCTCAGATGGCCTGGACGCGCTTTTGGGGATGGGACCCCAAGGAGGTGTGGGCGCTGATCACCTTTTTATTTTATGCCGCTTTTCTTCATCTTCGGCTGTCTAAAGGATGGCACGGTGAAAAATCAGCTTGGCTGGCAGTTGGCGGATTTGCCATCATCATGTTCAACTTAGTGGCCGTCAACCTAGTTATTGCAGGTTTACATTCATATGCGTAACCTTTAAAAATAGAATAGAGGCTGAAATAAAGATATTTTAGTTGAAGAAGATCCGAACGATGAGTTGAGATTCTTGATGGAGAATCACATTTGTTCGGATTTTTTTATTTGCATGGTGAACGGAGGCTTCATATATGTAGTTGCTTCTAGCTCCTGTATTTTATTTGTCCATCTGTAGATTGGATGGATTTCGATATGTCTCAACCTCTTTTTTGAGGAAAAAAGCTATTTTTCATAAAGGTGTTCACGAATTGTCACATTGTTTGGGTAACATAAGTAGAACTCGCCGGTTTTTTTTTGTACACTAAGACTAGGAGGTTGAAAATACATGCAAAACGAACAAAGATTACTGCTAGTAGACGATGAAGATCGCATTAGACGATTGTTAAAAATGTACTTAGAAAAAGAAGGATACATCATTGAAGAAGCAGCCGACGGGCATGAAGCAATCGAAAAAGCGTTACACATAGATTATGATTTGATTGTATTAGATTTAATGATGCCTGGCATAGACGGTATTGAGGTCTGTAAACAAATTCGCGAGAAAAAAGCAACTCCTATTATCATGCTTACAGCTAAAGGTGAAGAAGTAAACAGAGTCCAAGGGTTTGAAGTAGGTACAGATGATTACATCGTTAAGCCGTTTAGCCCAAGAGAAGTGGTTCTTCGCGTAAAAGCACTGCTTCGACGTTCTTCTCAAGCAACGTTTATTCAGCCAGAAACGAGCGTGAAAAACCTCATTGTCTTTGATCACTTAACGATTGATAATGATGCACATCGCGTTACAGCAGACGGAAAAGAAGTTAACCTAACTCCAAAAGAATATGAATTATTATGTTACCTTGCAAAAACGCCAGATAAAGTATATGACAGAGAGCAGCTGCTGCGTGAAGTATGGCATTATGATTTCTTTGGAGATCTTCGTACGGTAGATACGCACGTCAAGCGTTTGCGTGAAAAATTAAATCGCGTATCGTCACAAGCGGCGAAAATGATCGTAACCGTTTGGGGAGTAGGGTATAAATTTGAGGTTGAAAATAACTGATGTTTTGGAGAAGTGTAGTTGGTAAACTATGGTTTACTATCCTATTGCTCGTTACGCTTGTTTTATTTATTTTGACCATTTTACTGCTTCAGTTTTTTGAAAATTATCATGTTGTAGACGCAGAAAACCGTTTAACTAAAACGGCTGCTAAAATCTCTACCATTGTGCAGGAAACAGAGGATGAAAAGCTAGGACTATCCATTGCTCGTGAACTTGCAGATCAAGCAAGTGTAGTTATTGTTCAAGATAACGATTTTTATTGGCATTCCACACATCCTGATAAAGAAAATAAGAAAGCTATTTCGGCCATTGTTAAGCAAAACGATCAGCTAAATCAAGTGGTTGAAAAAGGTAAAGTAATACGGGAAAAAATGTACATGACCACAAAGAAAGACACGAGTGATGAGCCTTTAATGTTTGTTGTCGGTGTACCTTTAATGAAAGATAATAAACCGACAGGCGGCGTTTATCTGTATCAATCTCTTTCTGAAATTGAAGAGCCCGCTCAATATACGACTAAGTTCATTTTATTGGCTGCAGGTATTGCTATTATTTTAACTACTATCTTTGCTTTTTTCTTATCCACTCGAATTACAGCACCTCTTAGAAAAATGAGGCAGGCGGCATTTGAAGTAACAAAAGGGAACTTTGATACAAAAGTACCTATTTTAACTCACGATGAAATTGGAGAGTTAGCGATTGCTTTTAATCAAATGGGCAGGCAGTTAAAGTTTAATCTCAATGCGCTCAATCAGGAAAAAGAACAGCTTTCAAGTATTTTAAGCAGTATGGCAGACGGTGTTATTACGTTTAGTAGAGACGGATCGATTTTAATTACCAATCCCCCAGCGGAGCATTTTCTTCAGACTTGGTATTACGAGCAGGATGTGAACAACCAGCAGGTGCCTGAGCTTCCAGCAAACGTCGTGCATTTGTTTCAAACGGTAGTAGAGACTGAAACGGAGCGAAGTGCAGAGTTGAAAATTCAAGGGAAAACGTGGGTCATTTTAATGTCACCGCTCTATAATCAAACGAAAATCCGCGGTGCTGTAGCTGTACTGCGAGACATGTCTGAAGAGCGTAAACTTGATAAATCAAGAAAAGATTTTATTGCAAACGTGTCTCATGAATTGCGTACACCTATTTCTATGCTTCAAGGTTATAGTGAAGCTATTATTGACGATATTGCAAGTACGGATGAAGAAAAGAAAGAAATTGCACAGGTGATTTATGATGAATCACTCCGTATGGGCCGGCTTGTAAATGAACTTTTAGATTTAGCGCGAATGGAAGCGGGACATGTGCAGCTTCACTTAGAATCTGTAGCAATGGTTGAATTTACAGAACGTGTTTTGCGCAAGTTTCAAGGGTTAGCTAAAGAAAAACATATTAAACTGTCTCTTAATGGAAAAATAGAAGATGAATTTGAAGCGATGATTGATTCAGACCGTATGGAACAAGTGCTGACAAACTTAATTGATAATGCCATTCGTCATACGGATGACTACGGAGAAGTAAAGTTGCATCTTGATAAAAGTCAATCCGAAATCCATCTTTCTGTTCAAGATACAGGAGCAGGGATTCCAAAAGAAGATCTTCCGTTTGTATTTGAGCGATTTTATAAAGCTGATAAAGCCAGAACGAGAGGAAAGTCAGGAACTGGTCTTGGGCTTGCGATCGCTAAAAATATCGTGGAGGCACATCAAGGGATTATTGCAGTTGAAAGTGAATTAAATGAAGGAACAACTTTCTTTATCAAACTGCCAAAGTAAACACATGCTAACTAACAGTTTGTCTTCAGCTGAAATAATAAGAATAGCAAAGAGATGTGATTCATTGGAGAATCACATCTCTTTATTTTTTCTATAAACAAGTCTAAAAGAGAAGGAATTGGCATATAGTATGTTTTGTGTGCAATGATCTACATAGGAGGTTCTTTCTTCATGATTGACGTGTTAAGAAGAATATTGGTTGTATTAGTGATGGGATTGTGTATAGGTCTTTTATTTTTGGGCGGACAAATGGTAAAGGCAGAAGAGAAGCAGTGGGAGTGGCCGGTTGAAGGAGTCTTAACTGATATATTTGGTTCTCGTCAAGCCAAACACTTTGGAATCGATATAGCAGCACCTGTTGGTACACAGGTGTATGCTGTTGCAAAAGGAGTGGTGAGCCGCTCTTATTATTCAAATACATACGGGCAAGTTGTTTTTATCAAACAAACGAATGGATACGAAACGGTCTATGCTCATCTAGAGAAACGACTTGTTGCAGAAGGAAATTCTGTAGCCCCAGGTCAAAACATTGGATGGGTTGGCAATACAGGACGATCTTCAGGTGCACATTTGCATTTTGAAGTTCATCAAGGAAGTTGGAATCCGGATAAAACCAATGCGGTAAACCCACTCGCCAAATTGGACAAGCAAAAACTATCGGCATACGTAAAAAACGATTTAGCTGCCACGGTTTTTCAGCAGTTACATCAGGCTTCTGATAACTGTATTCTTATCCATCAAGGAGATACATTATCTGAACTTGCGGCCAAATATGAAGTCGATGTGGAGCAGCTAAGAAAGTGGAATCATTTAGAGAACACCGCTTTAAATGCAGGACAAGTGTTAAAAATAAGTCCATAAAAAAAGAGCCGCTAAGGCTCTTTTTTCAATGTCACAACTCAATGCGCTGTATGGTCACAATTTCGCTTGTTTGTTTTAATGAATTGATGACAGAATCATCTAAAAGTTTATCAAACGTGAGCATCATAATGGCTTCTCCGCCTTTTTGCTTACGGCCCACTTGCATGGTAGCAATGTTAATACGTAAATCTCCAAGTACTTTCCCTACATTTCCAATAACTCCGGGCTGATCACTGTGACGGATATAAAGAAGATGTCCTTCTGGATAAAAATCAATATCAAACGAATCAATATTAACAATTCGAGGTCCATATCCTGCTATATAAGTGCCCGTAATCGTAAATGTACGCTGTTCGCCTGTTACCGTAACGTCAATTATATTAGAATATCCTTGCGTATCTTCCGATGTTTTTTCACCAAATGTAATTCCTCGTTCTTTGGCAATCATAGAAGCATTGACTTCGTTAACAGGTGAGTCAATACGATGGGTTAAAAAGCCTGATAACAAGCTCCGTGTAATATAAGTGGTTTCTAAATCCGTCACTGTACCTCCGTAGGAGATCGAGATATGCTGAACGGGTTCTCGCATGCATTGAGATAAAATAGCTCCCATTTGTTTAGTAAGGCTCGTAAACGGCTGAATTTTTTCAAAAACTTCTTTAGAAAGCGTTGGTAAATTAATAGATGAACTTACAGGATTACCTTCTAGAAAACGCAGAACGTCATGTGCCACGTCTTCAGCAACGTTAAGCTGGGCTTCTTTTGTAGAAGCTCCTAAATGGGGAGTTGTAATAACTTGATCAAAATGTAACAAAGGGTTATCAATCGGCGGTTCAACTTCAAATACGTCAATAGCTGCACCTTGAACATGGCCAATTTCTAAATAATGAACTAAGGCTTTTTCATCAATGATCCCGCCGCGTGCGCAGTTTAATAAAAATACACCCTTCTTTGTTTTGGCTAATGTTTCATGATTGAGCAATCCCTTGGTTTCTTTCGTAAGCGGAGTGTGTACGGTAATTACATCCGCTGCTGCTAGTAATTCATCCAGGGATAATAGTTCTACGCCTAGCTTTTCAGCTCGGGAAGAGGTTAAAAAAGGATCGTAAACGTGAACGCTCATATTGAAGGCTTTTGCGCGTTTCGCAAGCTCTGAGCCAATTCGTCCAAATCCGATAATGCCCAGGTGTTTGCGATTAAGCTCTGTTCCAACAAATGCTGAGCGGTTCCATTCGCGCGCTTTGACTGAAGCATTTCCTTGGGGGATATGCCGAAACAAGCTAGCCATCATAGCAAATGTATGTTCCGCCGTTGAAATGGTATTTCCGTTCGGCGCGTTAATAACGACAACCCCTCGTTTGGTTGAGGCTTCAATATCAATATTATCGACACCTACTCCAGCGCGAGCAACAATTTTTAAATTCGGCATTTTTGCCAGCAAATCCTCTGTAACCGTCGTAGCACTCCGTACTAAAAGCGCATCGTACGTATGCAAATCATTCTCAACTTCTTCAACTTTTTTTCGCGTAAGATTCACATGAGGAGCTTCAAGTAGTGGAGCAAGACCTTCATTGCTAATTGAATCAGCTACTAATACGTTATACATGACGTGAACATCTCCCTTGGATTTTACTATCATCAAATATTTGATAATTTACCATGTTAAAAAAATTCTGTCAATTATATTTTTTAAACTTTACAATTAGTTATCAAATACACAATTGTAAACGTAAAATTGAAACTATAAATATGTCATAATGCTGTTGGTTATGCACTTATTTCCTTATTTTACATATAAAACAGTAATGAAGTTTATAAAAGACATCAATTTAATAGGAATTAAAAAAACTTCTTTATTTACTTTTAATTCGAGATAACATATAATAAATTCATAATTAAATATTGGTCTATCTTCGGGGCAGGGTGAAATTCCCGACCGGCGGTAAAAAAACAAATTGTTTTGAGCCCGCGAGCTTATATGTAATACATACGAGCAGATTTGGTGAAATTCCAAAGCCGACAGTACAGTCTGGATGGGAGAAGGTGGAGGTTCAGCGTTCAAAACCTAATGTGATGAACGTTTATTAAATATGCCTGCCATGTCTCCTCTCAACGAATCATTTGTTGGGAGGTTTTTGCGTGGGGATATGAAGTTGAACCTTTCTTCTTTGAAGAGCGGATCACAAAGAAGGAGAGAGGCAAGATGCAACAAAGTAAGAAAACTCAAAAGCTGGTTATACTAGGAATGTTAAGCAGTATTGCTTACATTTTAATGATGATTAATTTTCCGATTCCTGGATTACCTCCGTTTTTAACAATTGATTTTAGCGAAATTCCTGCACTCGTAGCAGCACTTGTATTTGGACCTATGGCTGCTGTTATAGTAGAAGGAATAAAAAATTTATTGAATTATTTAATTCAAGGAAGTGCCACAGGGGTTCCGGTTGGTCAAGTGGCGAACTTTGTAGCTGGTTTACTGTTCGTTCTTCCTGTATCATACATGTTCCGCCGATTTAAAACGGCTAAAGGCGTAACGATAGGTTTGGTTACGGGTACGGTTGTAATGACGGTACTCATGGCTGTCTTAAATTATTATGTCTTTTTACCGGCGTACACAATCTTCTTACAATCGCCAGAAATGTCTAGTGAACAAGCACGTCAATATATCGTTGCAGGTATTTTGCCGTTTAACTTAATAAAAGGAGCAGCAACAGGGGTTATTTTTGTCTTATTGTTTTCAAAAATGAAGCAATGGATCACGCGCCGCGTTGCTGTTTAATTCAATCGCTCTCCCGGGGAGAGCGATTTTTATATATAAACAAACCTGCAGTATGTACTATACTACAGGTTTGTTCAATACTTATTCGAATTTATTAGCATCGCCTTCGAATTTTTCATCCGCTACGCGAATTGAATCCGTAGGGCAGCCTTCCATTGCATCCATCATATCATCTTCTAGATCTTCTGGAATTTCTACTACACCTTGGTTATCATCTAATGTTACGAATGCAATACCTTCATCATCATAATCATAAATGTCTGGTGCTGCTGCTCCGCAAGCGCCGCATGCGATGCAAGTATCTTTATCAACAATTGTATATTTTGGCATAACAAGACCTCCTGTAAAGTGTTCGAAAATTTCTCATTATATAATCTCTTCGCGAATCAAGAGTGAAATTTCTCCTTATTCATTGTAAAATGATTTATAAAACTTTTCAATAGAAAAGTCACTGAGAATGCTTATCAAATCAAGGTTTCTTCACTTATCCAAACGTTTTGATACATAAAGGAAAGAGCTAAAAAGCCTTTATCTCACATGCTGTTGGTCACTTTTGGTACAATGAATGAGAAAGGAAGTTGACACCTTTGAATTATATTCAAGTTAGCATTTTATTTTGTATAAAACAGTTAAAAGGTGAACGAACCGCCTATGGTATTTATCATTTATTAACAGGTAAAAAGTCAGCTCAAACGATTCAAGACGGAAAAATTTTTGGAATCTCTTTTCTTTTTCAGTCATTTCTTTACTTAGATAAACGGTCTTTTGAAACCTGCGTTGCATATTTAAAAGAACAGCAGTATATTGAAGAAACTGAAAATCAAAAGTATGTGATGACAGATAAGGGACGAGCACGCCTTGAAGATGAACTGACGGATCGGCCCTTTCATCCGGCTTTAGACGGATGGAAATTCGCAAGCAGTACTCAATTATTTTTAGCAAGAATCACTTTGTTCATTCAGACCTTATCAAACCTACAGTATTTTCAAAAAGGGTTTTTACCCATTTCAAAAAACCCTGAGGTCATTCAATGGGTCAAAACGTATATTATGTCTCAAAAGCAAACGCGTCAAGAGTTGGCTGCCGAGCTATTCAAAGAGCTCCGAACGTGCTTGAAAGGTTGTACGGAACGGGATGCGTCTCTTTTTGTTTTGCAACTGACTGGATACCAAAGAGTAGGCTTTACAAAAAATCAGTTAGCATATCAATATGAACTCGATGAACATTATGTTCATATTCAACTTTTAGGAGTTATTCATCATATCATTGAAAAAGTGAGTAAAAATAATGAAAGCTTTCATGTACTTTCTTCTTTTTTACATGATTTATATTTAGAATTACCTTTGACGAGCTCGACGTTAAAAACGTATAGCTGGCTTCAAAAAGGAAAGGCACTTGAAGAAATTGCTTATATAAGGCGTTTAAAAGAAAGTACAATTGAAGATCATATTGCAGAATTAGCTCTGTTTGTTCCGACTTTTTCAATCGATGCATACGTATCGCCTAAGCAGCAGGAAGAAATTATCTCGGCTTTTGAAGGTTTGCGTACAAATAAATTAAAGATGATAAAGGAAGAAGTAAAAGACGACGTTACCTATTTTCAGATTCGTCTCGTATTAGCAAAACATTTTACCTGATACTAAAAAAAGTGGTGTTTGATGTGAAGATAGAACAACTTCTACAGAAACAATTTGGCTATAGCCAATTTCGGCTAGGACAAAAAGAGATTATTCAAGATATTTTAACAGGTCATAATGTGTTAGCGGTTCTTCCTACAGGAACAGGAAAATCATTGTGCTATCAGCTCCCAGCTTATTTGTTGAACCGACCGGTGCTGATTGTATCTCCTTTAATTTCACTGATGGAAGATCAAGTTCAACAACTAAAGGCAAGCGGAGAAAAGCGAGTTATTGCCTTAAATAGTTTCCTACAACAAGAAGAAAAACGACGGGCGCTAAAAGATTTAGCTTTTTATCGTTTTATTTATGCATCTCCTGAAATTTTGCAAAATGCTGTTGTAGTAGAAGCATTAAAGCAGGCAAAGGTAGGCCTTTTCGTTGTGGACGAGGCGCACTGTATTTCTCAGTGGGGACATGATTTCCGTTTGGATTATCTTCAGTTAGGAGATATATGGAAGGAACTTGGCAGTCCGCTATGTCTGGCATTAACGGGAACTGCGACTAAGGAAGTAGTGGAAGATATTAAGCGCTACTTATCGCTGCCTGTGGTCAACGAGCACATCTATTCCATGAATCGAAGTAATATTGCGATGAAAGTTGATTTTGTTGCAAGTATTGAAGAGAAAAAAGAGAAGTTGCTGATGTACGTTAGTGAACTGCAAAGTCCGGGAATTATCTATTGTTCCAGCCGATCTTGGACAGAAGCATTAACACAGCTTCTAAAGGAAAATGGGATACAGCGAGTGCAGTATTACCACGGGGGAATGGAACCGAATGAAAGAATGCTTGTTCAACAGCAATTTTTAGAAAATCAGCTTGATATCATTTGCTGCACAAGTGCATTTGGAATGGGGGTTAACAAATCGAATGTTCGCTTTGTTATTCATTTTCATGCACCTACGCAGCTAGAAGCATACGTACAGGAAATTGGAAGAAGTGGACGCGATCAGCAAAACAGTATTGCGATTTTGCTTTATGCTGAAGGAGACGATGATTTTGCTCATTCTTTACTTGAAATTGAGCTTCCTTCTTCAGATACCATCTTATACTGCTTGTCGTATTTACGAAACCATGATCAGGCCATTCCTTTAAAACAAGTAGAGTCTCATTTTCTTTATACGGTGGGTATTCAAGAAACACATTGGCGATTTATTCGTTATTATTTGCACAGAGAAAATGTAGTAAAAAATGAACATGTTGAACCCTGGAAAATTCCTGAATCGCTGCATGAAACGATTGTTGCAGCTGTAAATAAACGTCTTCGGAACAAACATGACAAGTACCGTGCCATGAAGGGGTTTGTTGAGGCAAAAGAATGCCGTCGGCAGGTGCTCCTTGGCTATTTCAATGAGCTGGGAAAATCAGAGCTTCAGAATTGTTGCGATTGCTGCGGATTGGATTTAGAAGCCTATAAAAAAACAAATGGTGAGCAAGAGCAATGGACATTTCAAGGCTGGGAATTAGAATTAGCTCGTTTGCTTCGTCAAGGAGAGATATAATGGCAAAATCACAGCAAGAGCTTATTTCATCTATGACGGATGCAGAGCTGGTTAAAAATTTATATGTAACGCAGCTGCTCATCTGCTTTATTGCTTTAGGCATCGGTTTTTTTACATTTGATTCGTGGCATTCCTTTTTACAGTTTTTTGAGCTGGATTGGGCTTCTATTTTATTGTACGGGGGAGGCACAGCTCTCTTGGTGGTAGGAGGAGATATGCTTCTAATGAAATATGTACCTGAACATTTATATGACGACGGAGGGATCAATGAACGTTTATTTGCTAATCGTTCTGTTCCTCATCTAGCCTTTATTTGCCTAATCGTTGCATGTTCAGAAGAAATATTATTTCGAGGGGTTATACAAGTTCAGTTTGGCCTTTTTTGGGCGAGTATCGTATTTGCACTCGTTCACATTCGATATTTAAAAAAGTGGTTTCTTTTTATTTCGGTTGTGGTTTTAAGCTTTTTAATAGGGCTACTGTTTTGGTGGACTGAAAATTTGTATGTCACGATTTTCACTCATTTTCTCATTGATTTTTTATTAGGCCTGCAGATACGAAAGTCAAAAGGGAAATCTGTACAGCCAGAAGAACTAATGCAGTAAAGGTTAAGGAAACAGCCATTATTTTCAGTGTTATCCACATAATCTTTTATATTCACTCATATGTTGTACTAGCATACGAGGGGGTGGAATGTTGGGGAACAAGTTGATAGACTTTGAAAGCGATGAAACACTTCAATATATATTAGCGAGCGTTATCAAAAGAAAAGAGACGGTTAATAAGCTGAAAGCTAAAGAGAAAAAATGGAAGCTCTTGTTTTTAGCCAGTGTAACGGCTGTCATTAGCTACTTTTTTTTCATATTTCAAAGCGGTTTTTTTACAACGTTTAGCGAATTTTTCTCATTTTTGTTAGGCAACATAGGGCATTTGATGTTTCTATTGCTTACCGTCTCCCTTTACTTTTATACTGTACAGCTGCAGAAAAAAAGCGAGAAAGCAGAAAAGACTTTTCAAGATTTGCGCTGTGAGATTATTAAAAGAAGCAAAGAGCTATGGGCGACGCCTGAAACATGGGAGCACCGAAAAGAAACGTTCCGCTGGATGCAGTCCACCTATGGAATTAATTTATATCATGAAAACAAATAGAATCGCATGAAAAAGCCTCTTTTTACATAGAAGTTTAGTGAAGGGGGTTTTTTTGTGAGAGATTGGTTTAACTTGCTGGCTGCGTGGTTATGCAGTTATTATATCAGCAGTTTAACGGCTGCAGGCTCAAAAGCCTCGTTAACCTATTTACTTATTCAAATGATTTTACATCCGTTAGATGTGTTTGGTATTATAATCTTATTTTTCACGGCTCTTTTTTGTCTGTCGGCGGCAGTTCGTAAAGTGTTTCTGCAAAGTCGGTTGTTTCTAAAAGGCTATAAAGTAAAATGGCATGAATATCTTGTTTCATGTTTATGTGTGATAGGGATTTTATCGTTAAGTACAATTGCGCTTTATCAAGTAGTAGGTTTGTTAACAATTGCGACAATTTATGCCCTTTCTTCTTTAACAGAAACACACCGTGTATAAAATGAAAAGAAGGAGAACAGATGGTTATTTTTTTAATTATTTTAGCGTTAGGCATAGGCCTGCTGATTTTTATGTTTTCAGAAGCCCATCGTACATATGTAGAAGAAAGAACGATTCATTTATCAACATTTCCCGAAAATCAGCAGTCTTTACACCTGTTTTTTATATCGGATATCCATAAGCGAACAGTTTCTTCGAAGCTGTTGGGAAAAATACCTGGTGAAGTAGATTTTGTGATCATAGGCGGTGACTTACTAGAAGAAGGAGTACCTTTATTGCGTGCTCGTCAAAATATTCAAAAGCTTAAAACGCTTGGACCGGTCTATTTTGTATGGGGAAATAATGATTACGAAGTAAGTCAAATGCAATTGAAGCAGATGCTTAAGGATGAAGGAGTCATTGCCCTTAAAAACGAGCATGTCATTGCAGTTTCTAAACATGGTACTACATGCAATTTTGCGGGAGTAGATGACTTATCAGAAGGTGAAATGAATCTAAAGAGAGCTGTTTCTTCCATTGAACCTGAACAGCTTACCATTCTTCTAAGCCACAATCCTGATGTTATCTATTATGTAGATGAAGAATCAAAAGTAGATTTAATTTTGAGCGGACATACACACGGAGGACAGATACGCTTATTTAATTTTGGTATGTATGAATTAGGAGGACTGAAAGAGAAAAGACAGATTCCTCTTTTTGTTAGTAACGGATATGGTACAACCTCCCTGCCTCTCCGTTTACAAGCTAGAGCACAAACGCATTATATCACTTTAAAAAGGAAAGAATAGCCTTGAACAAACTCTTTACATAGCATATACAAATTTTACACACAGGATAACTTATCCTATAATTCAATTAATAGAAACAGTTCACGAAGAGTAGTTGGAGGTTACGTATGGCTCACGAAGGGAAGTATAATATTAAAGCCATCTCAAATATGGTCGGGATCCAGCCGGGAACTTTGCGTGCATGGGAACGACGTTATCAAATTTTAAATCCTGTCCGCAATGAATCGGGGCATCGGTTATATACAGAGGAAGATTTGCGGAAATTAAAATGGCTCACGGAAAAAGTGAGCGGAGGTTTTACCATTAGTCAAGCGGTTTCGTTATTAGAAACGGAAAGTAGTACAGTAGGAACGTTTGAAGAAGAAGGAGAAGTAGATTCCCCTCAAAAAATTAGGGATGAGCTGTTAACAATGCTTTTATCTTTTGAAGAAGGAAAAGCACAGGATTTAATTAATCATGCTTTTAGTCTGTATTCGGTAGAAAAAGTGGTTATTGATATTTTGGGTTCTCTACTCGTGACGGTTGGAGATATGTGGGAAAAAGGGCAAATTACAAGTGCTCATGAGCATTATACGACTCAAGTATTAAAAACGCGTATCAGCATGATTTTTTATTCGCTGCCTTCAAATGGCTTATTGCCTAAAGCGATTGCTGTATGCGGACCTAATGAGACACATGAAGTAGGACTCCTAGTCTTTACGCTATTTTTACGCCGTAAAGGGTTTGAGGTTATTTATTTAGGAAGCAGCATTGAAGATAAAGATGTTGAGTTAATTGTTAAGGAAGTAGACCCAACGTTTTTATTTATGTCATGCACAATGATGGAAAATGCCGAGAAAACACTAAATTTGACGAACCAAATGATAAAGAAATTCCCGCATCTTAAAGTAGGATTAGGCGGTTATGTATTTGATGGTTTAGATAGCAAAAGAAAAGGCGAGGCCGAGCCGTTTATTTTAGGAAATACAAAAGAAGAGTGGAACAGCTGGCTAACAAAAAAATTAGCAGAAATTGATTGAGAATAGCTTGTCTTTCCTGTCATAAACCTGTAAACTCGTAAGTAAACATCACGAACCGTTTTCCAAAAAATACATATACTGCATTATCGAACCATGTGGTTATGAGTGCAAGCGGGGAGGGACGCTAATGAGGCTTGAACGATTAAACTATAATAAGCTAAAAGTTTTTTTGACCTACGATGATTTAACAGAAAGAGGGTTAACAAAAGAAGATCTATGGACAGATACATTCAAAGTAAAACAGCTCTTTCGTGAGATGATAGAGCAAGCTTCTCAAGAACTGAACTTTGAACCTACAAATTCTCTTTCGGTAGAAGTTTTTTCACTTCAAGCACAGGGAATGGTTGTATTTGTGACAAAGCAGTATGAAGAAGAAACCAGCTACGGTGAGTTCGATGAAGACGAGTTCGAGGACTTCATTGAAATGCAGGTCATGCTAGATGAAAGCGAAGACATGTTTTTTGAGTTTGATTCATTTGAAGATGTCATTCAGCTGACCAAACGCATGTCAAACTTTTACGATACGGATAGCGTGCTCTATTCATTCGAAAAACGTTTTTACGTGCTGTTGGATTATCACATGCTGTCACCAGCTGAAGTTGGGAATATGATTGCGGTTTTGGCGGAGTATGGAAATCCCTCTACAATTACAAAGCACCGCGTAAATGAATATGGAAAAATATTAGTAGAAAAGAGAGCTCTGGAGTATATTAACTCTGTCTTTTCTTAACTGTTTAATTGAAATAATTACACCCGTGAAGGATAAAGCACTTTTATTAAAATAAGAGTGGCTGCACTTTCAGCTTGTACAAAGTTGTTAAAAGTGCTCTTTATCACCGGGTGTTTTTTATTTTTTTAAGACGATTAACGCATACTAGAAAAGAGGCAGACTTAAAACATTGTAGCATACCTTGTAAAGTTATTGGAAGCGTTTTCTTATAAGAACACAAAAAATACTAAAAGTTCGATATTTTCCTTTGCAATGTAAAACTAAGGGTGTATACTATGTCATGAAAGAAGCACCATTCAATTAAAAACGAATAATTTTCGATACATTTTAGGAGGTTTACAGATGGTAGCCGACAAGATGCAAGACAGTAAAAATAGCCAAGAAGAGAAGCATGATGTTTTAAAATCTACACAAACAGTGATACATAAAGCGTTAGAAAAACTAGGCTATCCTGATGAAGTGTATGAACTATTAAAAGAGCCATTACGAATGATGACAGTGAAAATTCCTGTTCGTATGGATGACGGATCAGTTAAGATTTTTACAGGTCACCGAGCGCAGCATAATGATGCAGTTGGTCCTACGAAAGGTGGAATTCGTTTTCACCCAAACGTAACTGAAAAAGAAGTAAAAGCCTTATCTATATGGATGAGTTTGAAATGTGGAATCGTTGACCTTCCTTACGGTGGAGGAAAAGGTGGAATTGTGTGTGATCCTCGAAATATGTCTTTTGGAGAATTAGAACGTTTAAGCCGCGGATATGTTCGTGCGATTAGCCAAATTGTTGGACCAACAAAGGATATTCCAGCGCCGGATGTGTTTACAAATTCACAAATTATGGCTTGGATGATGGATGAATACAGCCGGATTGATGAATTTAACTCGCCTGGCTTTATTACTGGAAAGCCCCTTGTCTTAGGTGGTTCGCACGGCCGTGAAACAGCGACTGCAAAAGGAGTAACTATTTGTATTCGTGAAGCAGCGAAAAAACGAGGCATTGAATTACAAGGTGCACGGGTAGTAGTACAAGGGTTTGGAAATGCAGGAAGCTTTTTAGCTAAGTTCATGCACGACGCTGGCGCTAAAATTGTAGGGATATCTGATGCATACGGAGCGCTGCACGATCCTAATGGTTTAGACATTGATTATTTATTGGATCGACGCGATAGCTTTGGTACAGTAACGAAATTATTCAATAATACAATCAGCAACAAAGAGCTGCTTGAACTTGACTGTGACATCCTAGTTCCAGCTGCGATTGAAAATCAAATTACAGAAGAAAATGCCCATAACATTCAAGCGAGTATTGTGGTAGAAGCAGCAAATGGACCAACAACTCTTGAAGCAACGCGCATCTTGTCAGAGAGAGGGATTTTATTAGTTCCAGACGTTTTGGCAAGTGCGGGCGGTGTAACAGTTTCTTATTTTGAATGGGTGCAAAATAACCAAGGTTATTATTGGACGGAAGAAGAAGTAGAAGAAAAGCTTGAAAAAGTAATGGTTAAATCATTTAATAACATCTACGAAACTTCTACAACTCGAAAGGTCGACATGCGCCTAGCTGCTTATATGATAGGCGTAAGAAAAATGGCGGAAGGCTCTCGTTTCAGAGGCTGGATTTAAAAACAGAACAGCAGAACAGCAGAACAATTGCGTAAATAGAAAAAATCTCCTATCATTAATGAGGAGATTTTTTTGTTTTACACTGCGTTAAAATAAAAAAAAGGTGCGTTTACAACTGAAGGAGTGACAGGCATGAAGAAAGAAAAAGTAATTATTGTTGGCGGAGGACCATGCGGGCTTTCAGCAGCTATTGAGCTTCAACATACAGGTATTGATGCCCTTGTAATTGAAAAAGGGAATATTGTGAATGCAATTTATAACTATCCGACCCACCAAACGTTTTTTAGTTCAAGTGAAAAACTAGAAATTGGGGATGTCCCTTTTATTACCGAAAATCGCAAGCCTGTGCGCAACCAAGCTCTTGCTTACTACCGAGAAGTGGTGAAGCGCAAGCAAGTTCGAATTCAGCCGTTTGAACGTGTCTTGCAAGTAGACAAACAAGCGGAAAACCAAATTATTGTCACAACATCTAAAGAGACATATGAAGCGGAGAATGTCATTATAGCTACGGGCTATTACGATCATCCTAATTATATGAATGTTCCTGGTGAAGATTTATCAAAGGTATTTCATTATTTCAAAGAAGCGCATCCTTACTTTGATAAAGATGTAGTCGTTATAGGCGGAAAAAACTCTAGCGTCGATGCAGCTCTGGAATTGGTGAAGTGTGATGCAAGGGTGACGGTTATTTATCGTGGCTCAGATTACTCCCCGAGCGTAAAACCTTGGATATTGCCTGAATTCGAAGCGCTGGTTCGAAATGGAACGATTGGGATGCATTTTAATGCTCATGTAACAAAGATAACGGATGACACGGTAACATATGAGCAGGAAGGGAAAGAGTCTACAATTAGTAACGATTTCGTTTTTGCCATGACTGGCTATCACCCTGATCACTCGTTTTTAACAAAAATGGGTGTGGAATTAGATGATGAAACAGGCCGCCCTTCTTTTAACGAAGAGACGATGGAAACAAACGTGGAAGGAATTTATATCGCTGGTGTGATTGCTGCAGGAAATAATGCTAATGAGATTTTTATTGAAAATGGACGTTTTCATGGGAAATCAATCGCTTCTCATATTCTCAACAAAAACAACGCATAGGCTTCTATGCGTTGTTTTACTAATGATTAAACAGCTGCTGCAATTCATCGTGATTCTTTGTTACTTGGAGAGCAACTAACAGCTTAATGCGTGCTTTAGGACCATTTAAGCCATTTGAAAAAATAACGCCCATCTCTTTTAACTGCTTGCCACCGCCTTCATATCCATATACATCTTGAGCAATTCCATTAAAACAGCGAGAAACGAGCACGATGGGTATCTTTCGCTTCAAAAGCAACTGAATCCCCGGAAGTGTAAGGGGAGGTAGATTTCCTTGACCGAGAGCTTCAATTACAAGTCCATCAACATTCATTGAAGCCACTGCTTGAAATAAATGGTCATCCATTCCTGCATAAGCTTTTAATAAAGTGATTTGTTTATCTATCTGATTAACAGGATAAAATTCATGTTCTGTAGGCATGTGGTGAAAAGATACGCCGCGTTTTGTGATTAATCCTATTGGCCCGTACTGAGGGCTTTGAAATGTCGCCACGTTGCTTGTGTGGGTCTTGGTCACATTCTCAGCGGTATGAATTTCATCGTTCATCACAACTAAGACACCTTTTCCTTTTGCACCGTCACTAATAGCCACCCGAACCGCGGATATAAAATTATAAGGACCGTCTGAACCAATTTCATTGCTTGATCTCATGGCTCCAGTTAAGACAATTGGAATATCTGTATGCACTGTTAAATCTAAAAAATAAGCGGTTTCTTCCAGCGTGTCCGTGCCGTGGGTTAACACGACTGCATCAATTTTGCCTTCATCAATTTTATCGCGTATTTTTTTTGAAAGTATAAGCATTTCCTTAGGAGTAATGTGAGGAGAAGGCAGATGAAATGCTTCTTCTACGATTACATTGGCCATACCTGAAACAGATGATGTTGAGCGGTGAAGCGGGTTTTGAATATCTGGTGTTACCGATCCAGTTGCCATGTCTTCTTTCATAGAAATTGTGCCGCCGGTGTGAAGAATATAAACAGTTTTCATAGAGAGCTCCTTTCAATTTTTCATATAAGTATGATACATTTTTTGGTATACTTGTTTAAGGTCTTTGTTAGGCTTTGTAAATCGACAGCAAGTTATGTGAGCATTTACATATAAAGATAAGGACATTATAGACGGAGATTATCATCATAAAGATAACATGTTACTATTAAAAAAATAGAGGAGATGAGGCGCTATTTATGTTGGCGATTGTATCTGCAGGCATTGCGCCAGGATTGGCATTGTTAAGTTTTTTTTATTTGAAAGATGAATATGAAACTGAGCCTATTTCAATGGTATTAAAAACATTTATTTTTGGAGCAATGCTTGTTTTGCCAATTATGTTTATACAATATGTATTTGGTGAAGAGCACGTTTTTCAATCACCTTTTCTTGAAGCATTTTTCACGACAAGCTTTTTAGAAGAATTTTTCAAATGGTTCATTTTATATTTCACGATTTATCAGCACGTGGAATTTGATGAGCATTATGATGGAATTGTTTACGGGGCAGCTGTTTCATTAGGTTTTGCTACCGTTGAAAATATTTTATATTTATTTGCAAATGGTTTAGAATCAGCGTTAGGAAGAGCCTTTTTACCCGTATCTAGTCATGCTTTATTCGGTGTCATTATGGGATATTATTTAGGGAAAGCAAAGTTTTCTGAAGGAAAGGAAAAAACGAAGTGGACGCTGTACTCCGTATTTGTGCCGCTCATTTTACATGGAACGTATGATTATATTTTAAAAACAATGGATCATTGGGTATTTATTATTATTCCATTTATGATTTATTTATGGTGGCTGGCGTTAAGAAAAGTAAAAAAGGCCAAACAGCCATCGATTGTCTAGGCTCAGCTTGTAAATCTTTTTTGAGAGATTTACGAGCTGAGTTTTTTCATTTCGGTAAATTTTGCGCATCTTGTATAAAAAAACAACCTTTACAAAAAATACTCCTATCATCTTATCAGTTACATACGATGTAGGAGGTTTTGTCATGTTATCATTTCGATGTTTTAAAAAGTATGCATGTCTCATATGCATATGTTCATTTATTGCAGCGTCCGTTGTGAGCCCAAAGGCCGCTCACGCGTTTTCAAATCAAGTCATTCAACACGGAGCAGTTGGAGATGACGTTATTGAGCTGCAGTCGAGACTTCAGTATTTAGGTTATTATAACGGGAAAATTGACGGTGTATTTGGATGGAGCACATACTGGGCACTGCGCAATTTTCAATATGAATTTGGCATTAAAAAGATTGACGGTTTAGCAGGCTGGCAAACAAAGATTAAATTAGCCAACGCAACAAAATATCACGAAAGCTATGTGAAAAATCAAATTAGAAAAGGAAATAAGTTTACGCATTATGGCGGTAAGCCTCTTGATCAGCAGTCTAAAGGAAGCAGTAGCAGTGGAAAAAGCAGCGGGAACAATGGTCAGCAAAAAGCACAAAGCGGATCTTCTCAAGCAAAAAAACCTGCCAGTCAGCCGCAGCGTAATACGTCTAACGGAAGTTCTGAACAACAGAAAGAAAAAGCACAAAAGCCAACAGCGGTGAATGTACCGAGCGGGTTTTCACAAAATGATATTCAGCTCATGGCAAATGCCGTACATGGTGAAGCACGGGGTGAACCATATAATGGTCAAGTAGCCGTAGCAGCCGTTATTTTAAACCGAGTTAACAGTCCGGCATTTCCAAACACAGTTGCTGGAGTTATTTTTGAACCGCGTGCATTTACTGCCGTAGCAGATGGGCAAATTTGGCTTGAACCCAACCCAACATCTAAAAAAGCGGTTATGGATGCTATTAACGGATGGGATCCCACTGGGAATGCTATCTATTACTTTAATCCGGATACAGCAACAAGCGCGTGGATTTGGTCACGTCCTCAAATTAAGCAAATCGGGAAACACATTTTCTGTCGATAAAGAGAGGTGAAGGAAACATGATTCGAACAATTTTAATTGTATTATTAGCTATTGGTGTTGTAGGTGTAGGGTATTGGGGGTACAGCGAACATCAAGAAAAAGATGCTGTGCTGCTTCAAGCGGAGAATACGTATCAACGAGCATTTCATGATTTGTCATATCAGCTAGATTTATTAAATGATAAAATCGGTGGCACGCTCGCCATGAGTTCGAGAGATCAGCTTTCGCCCGCGCTTGCAGAAGTATGGCGTTTAACTTCTGAAGCTCATAACAATGTAGGGCAGCTGCCTTTATCGCTTTTGCCGTTCAATAAAACAGAAGAGTTTCTTTCAGATGTTGGGGACTTTACGTACAAAGTGGCGGTAAGGGATCTAAGCAAATCACCCTTAACAGATAAAGAGTATAAAACGTTAAATTCGCTTTATGATCAGTCAGGCGAAATTCAAAATGAAATGCGCCAAGTACAGCATCTAGTCATTGATAATAATTTACGCTGGATGGATGTTGAGCTAGCCCTAGCTACAAAAGAAAAACAAGGGGACAATACGATTATTGACGGATTAAAAACCGTTGAAAAAAGTATGGATTCTTTTGCCGAAACAGATTTGGGCGTTATGAATGCAACGAATGAACAGGAAAAAAATGCTTTTCATCAATTAAAAGGCAGAGAAGTTAGTGAAGATGTTGCAAAACAAGTGGCGCGTTCGTTTTTGAATTTAAAAGGAAATGAACAAATTCATATTGTAAAGAGCGGAAAAGATGCCGATTATGAGGTGTACAGCTTAACCATTACAGATCCAAAGACTAAACAAGAAACGTATATGGATATTACACAAAAAGGCGGATATCCGCTTTGGGTGCTCGAAGATCGAGATATTAAAAAACAAAATATTAGTCTAAACGATGCAATGAACAAAGCGAATAAGTTTTTAAAAGATCATCGTTTTGAAAGCCTAGTGATGGCTGAAAGCGCTCAATATGATAACATGGGAGTCTTTACATTCGTAGAGCAGACGGAAAGTGGAGTTCGGATTTATCCGGATTCAGTTAAAATGAAAATGTCTTTAGAAGATGGATCTGTGATTGGTTTCTCAGCTAAAGACTTCTTATTAAAACATCGTACAAGAGATATTCCACAACCTGAAATTTCGAAAGAACAGGCAAAAACCAAGCTGAACTCGAATGTAAAAGTGATGGAAGACCGCTTGGCAATTATTACGAATGATTTAAACGAAGAAGTGCTATGCTATGAGTTTTTAGGGACAATAAAAAATGATACGTATCGTATTTTTATCAATGCCGATACGGGATTTGAAGAAAAAGTCGAAAAACTGCAAAACTCAGAACCTTTATATAATGAACTATAAAGCTGAGAAACCGGTGTCTATAGACACCGGTTTTTTTTGTGTTTTATAAGATTTTTTGAGTCTAAATAACTAATTTTTATTTACAAAATAAATATATTTAACTATGTTTAAATAGAGGGAAAAAGTGTATATAGTGGAACTGAAGGGGAGAGAAGATGATAAGAGCGGGAATGAGGTTGACGTTAGAGAGCGGGCACAGAGAGCCTACATTGCAACAAACGTATCGATGTAAGGTAGTTGAGTTTACGGAAGACGTGATTTATATTAGCTATCCGCTAAATGAAGAAACGCAGCGAAGTGCTTTTTTACTAAAAGGTACAAAATTACTGGCTACGTTTATTGGATATGATCAAAATGTATACACCTTTCCAACTGAAGTAACAGGGCGTGAAATAAAAAGCATGCCTGTTGTGAAGCTCTTTTACCCGGGTGATAAAAAGTTAAAATCCATCCAAAGAAGAAATTTTTTCCGTGTGCCGCTTACAGTGAAGGCGGTGATAGAAAGTGAACAAGAACAGCAGGACGTAATGGAAATCATGACTAAAAACATTAGTGCAGGTGGAATAGCCGGCTCCTTCCATCACTCGCTGCTTTTTAATGAAAAAGATTCCGTTGTTGTACGATTAAGTCTTCCTAATCGTGAGGGAGCTTTGCAGCATCTTAAATTAAAAGGGGAAGTTGTACGAATTACCGCCCCGACTTCTTGTAAAGTAGGTCAGGTATCTATTAAATTTATGGATATGGAAAAACAAACGAAAGAAATGATGATTCGTTATACCTTAAAGCGTCAGCTCGACCTAAGGAGAAAAGGTCTTCTTTAACGTATAAAAAAAACTTCTCTTTCCTAAACTGTAAGCAAAGGTATTACTTCTTACAAAAGGAGAAAAAGATGAATCGAATAGAACGAATTTTAATTAAATTAGTGGTTATTCAATTTGTGTTTTTAATAATTGCCCAATGTATTTTACTATCTAGCAGTCACAGTACATATTTTTCAAAGGTTATTCAGTATGAGGGAGTTAGCAAAAATAATTTTAATAAAATTATTGAAACATTCGACCAGTAGTCGGACGTATGGTAAAATAACTAGGAAAGAAACATGCAGTGAACACCAGGCAGGAGAAGACCCCCTGCTCTTTTTTTCGTTTATAAACGTTTTATATAAAATGGCTCATTGTATAAAAGATGAAAGTGGTTTGTTCCTGTTTTGAAATTAAGGGAGGCACTTATGGAAAAACAAATTTCAATCGCGATTGACGGTCCTGCAGCTGCTGGGAAAAGTACAGTGGCAAAGATTATAGCAGAAACCTTATCATATATTTATGTTGATACAGGAGCGATGTATCGTGCTCTAACGTATCAAGCGCAGAAAAACCAGATAGATTTACAAAATGAAGAAGAGCTATTGCATTTGCTTAATGAAACAGTAATCGATTTAAAACCGTCTGAATCTGGACAGGTAGTCATCTTAAATGGACAGAATGTTACAAGTGAAATTCGTTCCGCAGAAGTAACTAACTCTGTATCCATCGTAGCGAAACATCGTGCAGTTCGTGAAGAGATGGTAACGAGACAGCAGGGTCTTGCTAAAGATGGAGGCGTTGTAATGGATGGACGTGATATCGGCACACACGTGCTTCCTCAGGCAGAAGTTAAAATCTTTTTATTAGCGTCTGTGGATGAAAGAGCACAGCGACGCCATGACGAAAACATAAAAAAAGGTTTTGAATCAAATTTAGAGCGTTTAAAAGAAGAAATTGCCCGCAGAGACAAGCTGGATTCTGAGCGTGAAGTAGCACCTCTTAAAAAAGCTGAAGATGCAATTGAAATCGATACAACTTCCTTATCGATTGAAGGAGTTGTAGAAAAAATACTTTCTATTACAAAAGAAAGGATTGGATGATTTTGAGCTTTTATATGTTTGCACGTGGCATTGTAAAAGGTATTTTAACACCAGTTTATCGTTATGAAGTAATCGGTGCAGAAAATATCCCTTCAGATGGCGGAGTTTTGCTTTGTTCAAATCATATTGACAACTTAGATCCGCCTACTGTAGGTGTGACATGTCCAAGGCCTATTTCGTTTATGGCAAAAGCAGAGCTGTTTAAAGCACCTTTTCTGAAGACGGTTCTGCCAAAGTTAGAAACATTCCCTGTAAAGCGGGGGATGGCAGATCGTGAAGCTTTGCGCCAAGGGTTAAAGATTTTAAAAGAAGGAAAAGTGCTTGGATTATTTCCAGAAGGCACAAGAAGCAAAGATGGGAAATTAGGAAAAGGGATGGCTGGAGTAGGCTTTTTTGCCTTGCGTTCAAAAGCAGCTGTTGTTCCTTGTGCTGTTATTGGTCCATATAAGCGTTTTGCAAGGTTAAAAGTAGTGTACGGACCCCAAATTCAGATGGATGAACTTCGTGAACGAAAGGCATCAGCCGAAGAAGTAACCGAAGTTATTATGAAAAGCATTGGTGAATTAATTGAAAAATATCAATAGTTTGTAACCTTATGACTTGACAAAAGATTCTATTTATTAGAAGTTAGTAACAAAGAGAGTTTTTTCTATACAGAGCTATATACAATAATGATGAGCTAAAAGAGTGAAGAACTCTTACAAGGGAATACATATTGTAGATGGATATTGGAGGAGGAAAAGACGATGACAGAAGATATGAATCAAGTAGAGGTAACGTCATTAGAAGTAGGAGAAACAGTAAAAGGTACTATTACAAAAGTAGAAGAAAAGCAAGTGTATGTAGATGTACCTAACAGCAAACTAGACGGTATTATTCCAATTAGTGAATTAGCGAGCTTACATATTGAAAAAGCAGGCGATGTAATCCAAGAAGGTGCCGAAGTCGAAGCGAAAGTAATTAAAGTGGAAGACGATTTGCTTGTGTTATCTAAACGGGCTGTAGATGCTGAAAAAGCATGGGACGGTTTAGAAGCAAAACTTTCTTCAGGTGAAGTGTTTGAAGCGGTAGTCAAAGAAATTGTCAAAGGCGGATTAGTAGTAGATATTGGTGTAAGAGGGTTCATTCCAGCTTCTCTTGTTGAAACTCATTTCGTGGATGATTTTGCAGAATATCAAGATCAAACTCTTACAGTCAAAGTAGTGGAATTAGATAAAGAAAAAAATCGCGTGATCCTTTCGCATCGTGCAGTTGTAGAAGAAGAGCTTGTACAACAAAAAGAAAATGTTCTTGAGTCATTAAAAGAAGGTCAGGTTTTAGAAGGAACCGTTCAGCGCTTAACAGACTTTGGTGCGTTTGTAGATGTAGGCGGAGTAGATGGGTTAGTGCATATTTCTCAGCTTTCACATACGCGTGTAGAAAAACCTTCAGACGTAGTAGCTGAGGGAGATACTGTGAAAGTCAAAGTATTATCTGTTGACAAATCAACGGGGCGTGTTTCATTATCTATTAAAGATACGTTAGAAGGTCCATGGTCCAACATTTCTACGAAGCTTCGCCAAGGTGATGTAGTAGATGGAACTGTTAAAAGACTTGTATCTTTTGGAGCTTTTGTGGAAGTTCTACCTGGAGTAGAAGGACTTGTACACATTTCTCAAATTTCACATAAGCATATCGGGACACCGCATGAAGTGCTTTCTGAAGGCGAAAAAGTGACGGTAAAAGTACTTGATGTGAATGAACAAGAACGACGCGTTTCGTTAAGCATTCGTGACCTTGAGGAAGAAGAGCAAGAGGATTACGGTGACTATGAATTACAAGAAGAGTCAAAAGGCTTCCAATTAGGTGATATGATTGGAGATCAATTAAAAAAATTAAGATAAGTAATGGTGATGATTTGTGAGCAGAGCAAAACGTAAAATTGATCACATTCATCATGCGATTCAAACGGGACAGCATCGGCTGCACGGGCTAGATGATATTCGCTTCGTTCATAATAGCTTACCAAATACAGGCGTGCACGATGTTCATATTGATACAAAAATTGGCGAACTTTTGTTAAGTTCGCCAATTTTTATAAATGCTATGACGGGCGGAGGCGGACAAGAAACGGAACGGATTAACCGTTCGTTTGCTCAAATTGCTCATCATGGTCAATTAGCAATGGCCGTTGGATCGCAGATGGCTGCGATTAAAGATGAAAAGGAAGAACAATCATACAGAGTAGTGCGTCAAGAAAACCCTAACGGAATTATTTTTGCCAACCTAGGCAGTGAAGCGACAGTTGAACAAGCTAAAAAAGCGGTTGATATGCTTGAAGCAAATGGACTTCAAATTCATTTAAATGTTATACAAGAACTGGTCATGCCAGAGGGAGATCGTGATTTTACCGATGCATTACGTCGTATTGAACGAATTGTCCGAGAAGTAACCGTTCCTGTAATTGTCAAAGAAGTAGGTTTTGGGATGAGCGCTCAAGCAGTGCAAAAACTTAAAGATGTTGGTGTTAAAATCGTTGATATTGGTGGATACGGTGGTACCAATTTTTCGAAAATCGAAAATGAAAGACGAGCAAAACATTTTCACTTCTTTAATGACTGGGGAATTTCAACAGCAGCTTCTTTAGCAGAAGTATCTCAGCACGTAGAAGGTATATCCATTATTGGTTCAGGAGGTATTCAAACCTCTATGGATGTTGCTAAGTCTATTGCGTTAGGAGCTTCTGCAACGGGAATGGCAGGATATTTTTTATCCATTTTAATGAAGTCTGGTTTAGAAGCAGTTATAGAAGAGATAGCCGAGCTGCATGAGGAGTTAACGTTCATCATGGCTGCGTTAGGAGCAACTTCTATTGCTAAGCTTCAGCAAATGCCTCTAGTTATTACAGGGGATACCCATAGCTGGCTGACTCAGCGAAATGTATCTATAGAAACATTTAATAACAGATCATAAAAAAGCATGCAGCTGACTGCGTGCTTTTTTATTTTTTTTAGAAAATAAATGATCGCGTTTTCATTTAAAAAATCAAAAAATGTTGGCAGAAGACATGACAAAAAGCATGAAATCCCAAACGTTGGCCCCTTATAATGAGTTAAATAGACAGAAAAACCAGAAAAAAGAGGTGGCGTAATGAAAAAGGGGCATCCTATATTTACAATTTTTCTTTTCTTTTTAGGCTGGGTTTTTATGTATGCAGATCGTAATATCTTATCTCCGATTATGGGAGATATCGGTGCGCAGTGGGATCTTAATAAAGCGGAACTTGGGCTAATGTCTACCGTGTTTTTTGCAGCGTATGCAGCTATGCAGATTCCAACGGGTTTTTTGGCAGACCGATTTGGTCGCGTTAAGATTTTAGTAGCTGGATACATCTTGTTTGGAGTTGCCACATTCTTTACAGGACTTACAACTACTTTCGGTATGTTCTTGCTCATGCGGGCGCTGACAGGACTTGGAGAAGGAACGTATTATGGTTCACAATACGGAATTTCTTCAAGCATCACGTCCGAACGATACCGAGGTCTAGTATCTGCGCTCATCAATAGTGGAATGGCGTTTGGTATATCACTTGGTTTTATCGGTTCTACATACATTACATATACGTTAGAAAAAGACTGGCAGTTTACTTTTTACTTATTTGCTATTCCGACGATAGTAATAGCTATTTTAATAGCTTTCTTTGTAAAAGATAAGCAAAGGGATCAAGAAAGAAATTCGCCAAGTAAAGAAATAAAGCAGTCGCTAAAAGTATTATTTACAAGAAATCATATTTTCGTATACATTTTAATCTTCTGCTCTCTTTACGGATTTTTTGGGATGCTGACGTGGCTTCCTTATTATTTGCAGCACTCGCGAGGCTTAGAAGGGTCTCAAACAGGCATTATAGCATCTTTAGTACCTTGGGCGTCTATACCAGGAGCAATCTTCTTTGGTTATATATCGGATCGAATTGCAAATAAAAAAGCATTAATTGTCAGTTTGTCAGTAGCGGGCGCTTTATGTCAATTTTTTATTCCCTATACACAGAGTTATTCTTGGCTATTAATCGGCTTAATTGTGTACGGTCTGATAGGGAAATTAGCATTAGATCCTATTTTGATTTCGTATATGGCGGATATTACTCCATCGTCCATGTACTCTAAAGTGTACGGTTTTTTCAACTTCAGCGGCATGCTGTCATCGATCTTTGCACCTTACATTACCGGATATTTTGCAGATAAACTTGGAAGTATGGAATTTGGATTTTATTTGTCAGGAGCACTATTGTTAGTGGGAGGACTTCTCTTTTTGTTTACAGGACAGAAAGAACGTTCTTATCCTGTTTCACATCCAGTTTTAAAATGAAAAATGCGCTGACTTAGTCAGCGCATTTTTTTATTTATGTTCATTTAACTCGCGCGCTTCTTCAGGACTTTGCAAGCTAGTTGCTCCCGGATAGTGAAGTCCTTGATCACGGTCAGATTCAACTCGTTTTGATTCCTTTAATTTTTTCTCTTGACGATCTTTTCCCATTTTAGATTCCCTCCTTTTTTCTGATAGGTTGTCCAAAATAACCGGTTCTATTCTAAAACTCCGATTAAGTTTTCCAAAATTGATACATACTGATGACAGATAGGGGAGGTGCCATATTCAGTGGACGGAATTTTCTTTTATTGGCTTTCGTGGATGGGATGGATTGTTGCGACTTTTCTTATGCCTAAAACAGCTAGGCGTTGGAAGGTAGCAGCCATTATATTAATCAGTATACTCCTAAGCGGAATGAACATGCATATGATTCAGTTTTCATGTAGCTACACCGCTTTGTTTTTAGTGGGAGTAGCGTGTGTTTATGCTTCAGGCTACAGCAGATTTCAGCAGTTATATTATGTTATTGTATGCGGCATTATAATAATTGCCTATGCTAGTTTTTGTTTACTTGAGCTCTATGATCCTGTCTGGATTTTTATTGATCGTAAGTGGATTTTGACTGGACTTATCTTATATATTTGCTTTATGGTGATTAAAGATGCCGAAAAAAGGTTCGCAGCGATCATTTTAGGTGTAGTTGGAGGAGATTTTTTATACGCAGTTGTCATTCGGGATATCGCATCTTATGAAGTAGGGTCTCTTCGTACACTCGACGTTTTAGCAACAGCAGTAGGAGCGATGTTTATCTGGGAGATGCTGGTTTATTTCTCTGCTTATTTAGATTTGTACGTGCTGAAGTCTCACAGGCAAAAGCAAAGTACTTACAAATAGAAGAAGAGATTTCGTAAAATTATATTGTTGTTACCGGTGATTTTTGATAAAATTGTTTGATTGAAAGAGTAATGCTTATTCAGCGGGTAGGCAGTTAATCAGTTCAGTGTAAGAAAGAGCTGATAAAAATCCTGCTTTATCGCTTATGATCGATTAGTAGAGGTCATGCCACGCTGCATGGCCTCGATTTTTGAAAAAAGAATGATCTTATTTATTTGTACATGTAGATAAATACCTTTAGTCGATTAAAGACTGGTTGCCGATACATAAAAAAGATCAAGGAAAGGGAAGAATCGTATGCCAAAACCAATTATTGCGATTGTTGGTCGTCCCAACGTAGGAAAATCAACAATTTTCAACCGAATTGTAGGAGAGCGAGTATCTATTGTAGAAGATATTCCGGGTGTAACTCGTGATCGTATCTATAGTTCAGGTGAGTGGCTAAATATGGACTTTAACATTATTGATACTGGTGGTATTGATATTGGAGATGAGCCATTTTTAGAACAGATCAAACAGCAGGCAGAAATTGCAATTGATGAAGCGGACGTAATCATTTTTCTAGTGAATGGACGCGATGGAATTACTGCAGCTGATGAAGAAGTGGCGAAAATTTTATACAAATCCAAAAAGCCCGTCGTCCTAGCCGTTAATAAAGTAGATAATCCTGACATGAGAGAATTAATCTATGATTTTTACGCACTAGGATATGGAGAACCGTTCCCAATCTCAGGAACGCATGGTTTAGGTTTAGGTGACCTGCTAGACGAGGCAGCTAAGCACTTTCCAAAAGAAAAAGACGAAGATTACGGAGAAGACGTCATTAAATTTTCATTGATTGGTCGTCCTAACGTAGGGAAATCTTCATTAGTTAATGCTCTTCTAGGTGAAGACCGTGTTATTGTCAGTGATCTCGCCGGTACGACACGCGATGCTATTGATACGAAGTTTACAAAAGAAGATCAAGAATATGTTGTTATTGACACAGCTGGAATGAGAAAGCGTGGAAAAGTGTACGAGAGTACTGAAAAATACAGCGTACTTCGCGCATTAAAGGCAATTGAACGCTCAGACGTTGTCTTAATTGTATTAAATGCTGAAGAGGGTATTATTGAACAAGATAAGAAGATTGCTGGCTATGCACAAGAAGCTGGAAAAGCTGTTGTAATCGTTGTGAACAAATGGGATACAGTAGAAAAAGATGAAAAAACAATGAAAAAATTTGAAGAAAATATACGCGAGCATTTTCAGTTCTTAACATATGCTCCAATTGTATTCCTTTCAGCTAAAACGAAAAAACGTACGCATACGCTATTGCCAATGATTGATCTTGCAAGCGAAAGCCATGCGGTACGTGTAGAAACAAGCATCTTAAATGATGTAATTATGGATGCAGTAGCAATGAACCCTACGCCTACTCACAACGGCAACCGCTTAAAAATCTATTACACAACTCAAGTAGCAATCAAGCCGCCAACTTTTGTTGTGTTTGTAAATGATCCTGAGCTAATGCATTTTTCATATAAACGTTTCTTAGAAAATAAGCTTCGTGAAGCTTTTGGATTCGAAGGAACTCCAATTAAAATTATTGCAAGACCAAGAAAATAACAGAGGATGTGATCGGCGTGGAAAGAATAGCTGTACTAGGAGCAGGGAGTTGGGGAACTGCATTAGCTTTCGTATTGGCAGAAAATGGACACGATGTTCGCATTTGGGGACATAGACAACAAGTCATTGATCAAATCAACGAGACGCATCAGAATGAAAAATATCTGCCTGGTGTAGAGCTTCCTTCTCAGATTAAAGGTTTTACGTCATTAGAAAAGGCAATAGAGGGTGTTGAAACCCTCATTTTAGCTGTTCCAACGAAGGCCATTCGTGAAGTGTTGCAACAGCTAAAATCCCTTACCGATGAACTGTTTACAATTGTTCACGTAAGTAAAGGAATTGAACCGGATTCTCTTTTACGTATATCTCAAATGATTCAACAAGAAATTGATACAAAAGACATCGTTGTCTTATCAGGTCCGAGTCATGCTGAAGAAGTAAGCAGAAGGCAGCCGACAACCGTGACCTCAGCTTCAACAAATATACAAGCAGCAGAAAAAGTGCAGGATTTATTTAATAATCAACAGTACTTCCGTGTTTACACAAATCCTGATGTGATTGGTGTGGAAATTGGTGGAGCGTTAAAAAATATTATTGCTCTTGCTGCTGGTATCACGGATGGACTTGGATATGGTGACAATGCGAAGGCCGCTCTTATGACTCGTGGCTTAGCTGAAATCGCTCGTTTAGGTACGGTGCTTGGCGCCAATCCTCTGACATTCTCAGGTTTAACCGGGATTGGAGACTTGATTGTAACGTGTACAAGCGTTCATTCTCGAAATTGGCGCGCTGGTAATCTTCTTGGAAAAGGCAAAAATTTAGACGAAGTATTAGAAAATATGGGAATGGTTGTAGAAGGTGTACGCACGACGAAAGCAGCTTACCAGCTATCTCAAAAATACGACGTGAAAATGCCGATTGCTGATGCTTTATATAATGTACTGTTTAATGATGTGAAGGCAAAAGATGCAGTAGACGCGCTTATGTCTCGTACTAAAACACATGAAATGGAAGATTTAGCGAATGTTTTAGGAGAAAAATTAAATTAAGTGCAAAGAAATATGAAAAAATAGGCAATTGGTGATACCCAAAATCATTTACTTGCATAAAATAACGTGTAAATAAAGATGAGTAGAACTGTTAGTATGGGAATATTTAGTTATGGTCGAAGCGAAGAGCCCCCTTCGCTTCGATTTTTTTTATGTGAAAAAGCAGGAATTTGTCAATTTAATAGGAAAGTAATTACTATAGAGCGTAAATCAATGGAAGATAAATAAATAGTGAATTTAGAATGTTCTATTAATATCCGTCTTAATTATAAGTCCTTATGTTATAATAACGGTGAAAAAAGGAGTGGATGCAATTTGTCGCCAGGTTTGTTAAAGATGTGGATTTCATTGGGTTCCATTGTATTTATGTTTATTGCGGTATTTTCTATTTACTTTAGTCGTTATAAAATCACGAACCGCGTTGGTAAAATTGTACTCGCTTTCATTGCCTATTCGCTCATGATTGTAGCAGGTCTTATTATGGTAATTGTTGTATTCAGCGGTCCGACAGATGCTTAATGTACATATGGTAGGGTGAGAAAAATGAAAAAATTCATGCTAACGTCTATTGTTGGGTTAACCATTTTTGTATTATCCGGTTGTTTGTACCCGACGGAAAGAATGTCTCAAAATCAAGTTCCTTATAAAGATCAAGTTGCTTCCGTGCAAACGGCCGTTGATCAATTTAAACAAGAAAGCGGAGGCTTATTGCCGATAAAAACGAAAGATATGGACACGCCGATTTATCAAAAATATCCGATTGACTTTACGAAAATTGTTCCTAGATACATGCAAGACGCACCTGGGAATTCGTATGAAAGCGGAGGGATATTTGCGTACGTGCTTGTGGATGCAGAAACAAAGCCTACGGTTAAATTATTAGACTTACGGATGGCGGATACGATTCAAGATGTTAATGTACATTTGAATATATACCGCCAAAACCATAAAGGGTACGTACCGTTTAAAGACGTCATCGCTCCCGGCGTATTCTCTATTAACTATAAGAAATTGAATATGAAAGAACCTCCTGTCGTTACTAGCCCGTATACAGGTAATAGTCTTTCGTTAATTGTTAATGGGCAGGGAGATGTATTTGTAGATTATCGTCCTGATTTGTATGATGCCATTCAAAAGCATAAAAGCTCCTACAAACCGGGTGAAGATATCCGAAAGCTCCTTGTGGAAAACAGTGATTTTGTACCTGCTTACTCTCTTCCTTATACAGTCAACAATAAGAATGAACCAATATTTTTAAAAAAATAAGTCATGAACCCCTTCTCCTTGAATAATATTCAGAGAGAAGGGGTTTTCTCTTTCTTGTACACCAATAATGAAAATCAGAATGACTAAGTCAGCATGTGCATGAAAAAAATCATAAATTTTTCTATCAAAAGTCATATTTTAATAGGACAACGTCATAACTATATAGTGTCCTAATTTACTCTCGCAATGGATGTCATATTCCATGAACTCATAGATCGGAGGGGATCTTTTGGAAAAGGTGGATGTATTTAAAGATATCGCTGAACGTACAGGAGGCGATATATATTTAGGTGTGGTGGGAGCAGTTCGAACAGGAAAATCTACATTTATTAAAAAATTTATGGAGCTGGTGGTCCTGCCTCACATCGAGAACGAGGCAGAAAGAGCTCGCACACAAGATGAACTACCACAAAGTGCAGCTGGAAAAACGATTATGACAACTGAGCCGAAATTCGTACCGAATCAAGCAGTTAATGTTTTGGTAGATGACGGGCTAGAAGTTAACATACGGTTAGTAGATTGTGTAGGATATACAGTGCCAGGCGCTAAAGGGTACGAAGATGAAAATGGACCTCGAATGATCAATACACCTTGGTATGAGGAACCAATTCCATTTCATGAAGCGGCTGAAATTGGAACGAGAAAGGTCATTCAAGAACACTCAACGATTGGTGTCGTCATTACAACAGATGGCTCAATTGGAGATATACCTCGTCAAGATTACGTGGAAGCAGAAGAGCGCGTCATTAATGAGCTAAAAGAAGTAGGCAAACCATTTATCATGGTCATTAATACCGTACAGCCATATCATCCTGATACAGAAAAGCTTCGTGCAAAGCTTAATGAAAAATATGATATCCCAGTATTAGCGATGAGTGTGGAAAGCATGCGCGACACTGATGTGATGAACGTATTAAGAGAAGCGCTATACGAGTTCCCTGTGTTAGAAGTCAACGTTAATCTACCAAGCTGGGTAATGGTTTTAAAAGATAAACATTGGCTGCGTGAAAGCTATCAAGAAGCCGTTAAAGAAACGGTAAAAGATATTAAGAGGCTGAGAGACGTTGAACGGGTAGTAGAGCAATTTAGCCAGTTTGAGTTTATCGATCAGGCTCGATTAGCCGGAATTGAGATGGGGCAGGGAATTGCCGAAATTGACTTATACGCTCCAGATGACTTATATGATCAGATTTTGAAAGAAATCGTGGGAGTAGAAATTCGCGGAAGAGATCATTTGCTGCAGCTAATGCAAGACTTTGTGCATGCAAAAACTGAGTATGATCAAGTCTCTGATGCACTTCGTATGGTTAAACAAACGGGTTATGGTGTAGCTGCACCTTCGCTTTCAGATATGAGCCTTGATGAACCTGAAATTATTCGCCAAGGATCGCGTTTTGGAGTTCGTTTAAAAGCAGTAGCACCTTCTATACACATGATTAAAGTGGATGTAGAATCAGAATTTGCGCCGATTATCGGAACGGAGAAGCAAAGTGAAGAATTAGTTCGTTATTTGATGCAAGACTTTGAAGATGATCCGCTTTCAATTTGGAATTCAGATATATTTGGCCGCTCTCTAAGTTCAATCGTAAGAGAAGGGATTCAAGGAAAGCTGTCGCTGATGCCTGAAAATGCGCGATATAAGTTAAAAGAAACGCTAGAACGGATTATTAACGAAGGATCTGGAGGTTTAATCGCGATTATTTTATAAGAATATAACGTTAGGCTCCTCATAAAGGAGCCTCTTCTTTTTGGATAGATCATACAAAACTTTACATATATTGTGATAGATCGCGTGGTTATCCTATTCCTGCGTTATTTTCTGCTTGCTATGCCTTGTTCAATATGTTAATCTTTTAACAGAAATCGATCGATCATACTGTTTTCACTACATACACACGGCAGATGAATGAAAAACATTGAATTATTTAGTTCAATCGTTTATGATTAGGCTTGTCGATACATAGGTTATGTATAATATCCATTTGTTTTGTTAAAGAATGAGATATAACGAATTACTAGATTCCTTTTCTAACAAGGTTTTTAGTTATTATATGATCCGATTTTGGGAGGAGGTGAATGGCATGAACAAGACAGAATTAATTAATGCTGTTGCAGAAGCAAGTGAGCTTTCAAAAAAGGATGCTACAAAAGCAGTTGATGCTGTTTTCGATACAATTTTAGAAGCTTTAAAAGCTGAGGACAAAGTTCAACTTATCGGTTTTGGTAACTTCGAAGTACGTGAACGTGCTGCTCGTAAAGGACGCAATCCACAAACTGGCGAAGAAATCGAAATTCCTGCTAGCAAAGTTCCTGCATTCAAACCAGGTAAAGCTCTTAAAGATGCTGTAAAATAATATCTACATAAAATGGCTTTATTCATAGCCGTTGATGAAGAGCTTTGAAAGGTCGCACATTTGCGACCTTTCTTTTTTGCCTTTGGTATATACATATGCTAGAATTTTTTTCATAAAGTCGTAATGCAACGAATTGGAGGGCAACAACATGTCATCTGTAAATAAACCACAGATCGAACAAGCTGTGAGACTAATTTTAGAAGCAATTGGCGAAGATCCAAACCGTGAAGGATTATTAGATACACCAAAGCGAGTAGCTAAAATGTATGAGGAAGTCTTTTCCGGGTTGAATGAAGATCCAAAAGAGCATTTTAAAACAGTTTTTGGAGAAGATCATGAAGAGCTAGTGCTTGTAAAAGATATTCCTTTTTACTCTATGTGTGAACACCACTTAGTGCCTTTTTACGGAAAAGCTCATGTTGCGTATATTCCAAAAGGCGGACGAGTGACCGGTTTAAGTAAGCTGGCAAGAGCGGTAGAAGCTGTTGCGAAACGTCCTCAGCTTCAGGAGAGAATTACATCTACAGTGGCGGATTCTATTGTAGAAACATTAGAGCCTCACGGGGTAATGGTAGTAGTGGAAGCAGAGCACATGTGTATGACCATGCGAGGCATTAAAAAGCCTGGGGCTATGACAATCACTTCTGCTGTGCGTGGAGTGTTAGAACACGATGCAAGTTCTAGAGCTGAAGTTTTATCATTGATTAAATCATAATGTGGATGATGAAGGAGAAGAGAATATGACACAAAAAGGAACGCCAGAGTATATTGTCATTAAAGCGGTCGAAGATGGAGTTAACGTAATTGGCTTAACGCGAGGAGCAGATACGCGATTTCATCATTCAGAAAAACTAGATAAAGGCGAAGTGATGATTGCGCAGTTTACTGAGCATACATCAGCAATTAAAATTCGTGGCAAAGCCGTCGTTCAGACTGTTCACGGAGAAATTGAATCCGATACGAAAAAATAAGCAGGGATTTTCCTGCTTTTATTTATATTTAAAATAGATGAATAAGAACAGGAAAAACATGGTGAAACTAAAAGCAATATCTTAAATTACTATCTAAGAAATCAAGATGGTATGTAGATGAACGGTGTTCAAGCGGATGAGCAGCTAAAGGATTTAAACCGTGAAAAAGCTTCAAAAGAATTTAAAGGATATTTTATAATGTAATTATGTTATAATTGACACTATCGATTTGGAGTTAAAAGAACTTTAAACAAATAGTTGATGGAAAGGGAGACAAGGATGATGAGCGTAAAAACCATCTATGATATTGTGGCCAACATGAAAGAACAGCTTCATGTTGAATTAAGTCATCCATATGTAAAAAAATATATTCATCATCCGCGTATTGATGAAAATAGATTACTGTACATGTGTTCGTTCTTAGATACTCTTTCAATGGAAGAAGAAAAAAAGAACAGCTCTGTGCTATCTGTGATGCTCGTTCAAACCGCACTTGATACCCACGATCTAGTCTCCACTCAAAATGTTAGCGGAAATGAAGGGAAGCTGCATGAGCGGCAGCTGGTAGTTTTGGCCGGAGATTATTACAGCGGCCTGTACTATTACTATTTAGCTCAAAGCAGCCAGCTGAATTTAATGAAAGTTATAGCATCTGCTATTAAAGAAATTAATATCGCTAAGATACACATTTATAACAATCGCTCTACTAATCCACACGACGTTATGAATAGTTTTTTAGCAGCAGAATCATCGTTTGTAAGATGCTTATGTGACTATTTTGAACGTGAAGAGTGGAAAGAACTTTTAAAACATGCAGCGTATTTGAACGGGATATTAAAGCAATTAAAGTCATTACAGCATAAAGAGCCTACTCTCTTGCTAAACTATTGCAAACAAATTGGCATGAATCAAGAACAAATAAAAGAATACCTTTATTCGTATACTCAACAGTCTGTAAATATTGTTAGAGGATACTTCCGAAGTGAATTTGCAATGAATGAGTCTTTAAGAGAGCACTTAGATGAACTTACATCTAGCTTAGAAGTGTTGAAAAATGTCGTAGGAGAAGGATAGAGATATGCAGCAATCAAAAGAACAGCGTGTCCATGGCGTATTTGAAAAAATATACAAAAATTATGATCAAATGAATTCTGTTATTAGTTTTCAGCGTCATAAGGCATGGCGCAAAGATACGATGAAGCGAATGAATGTTCAAAAAGGAACAAAAGCTTTAGATGTTTGTTGCGGAACTGCGGATTGGACGCTAGCTATGGCTGAAGCAGTTGGAGAAACAGGAGAGGCAGTTGGCCTGGATTTTAGTCAAAATATGCTAAAGATTGGTGAAGAGAAAGTAAAAAACTCACCTTTTTCAAATATTACCTTACTACATGGCAATGCAATGGAACTTCCTTTTGAAGATAATTCATTTGACTATGTAACAATTGGATTCGGACTGCGCAACGTGCCTGATTACCTTCAAGTTTTAAAGGAAATGCAGCGCGTCGTGAAACCTGGCGGAAAAGTGGTTTGCCTTGAAACGTCTCAGCCAACGATGATTGGCTACCGACAAATGTACTTGCTTTATTTTAAGTATATTATGCCTGCGCTTGGAAAGATGGTCGCTAAAAGTTATGATGAATATTCATGGCTTCAAGAGTCAGCTAGGGACTTTCCAGGTCAAAAGCAATTGGCTGATATGTTCCGTGAAGCCGGTTTGACAGATGTTGAAGTGAAATCTTACACAGGTGGAGTAGCAGCGATGCATCTAGGGTACAAACGATAAAAGAGAAAAAGCTTGTCCTACAGGTGCAACAGCCTGTAGGATAAGGAGTAAAGAATGAATATATAATGCAAGGTGAGTCCAATGAAACTAAAAATGATGTACGCTTTTTTGAATACGGATATTACCCTTATTGAGAAAGAACTTGAACAAACTGTTCATACCGATGAAACACTTATCACAGATGCTTCTCTTCACCTTTTACAAGCAGGGGGGAAACGAATTCGCCCTGTATTTGTTTTGTTGGCAGCTAAATTTGGGCATTACAACATCGACCAAATCAAACATGTGGCAGTAGCGCTTGAGCTGATTCATATGGCGTCTCTTGTTCATGATGATGTTATTGATGACGCTGATAAGCGACGCGGAAAACCAACAATTAAGGCAAAATGGGACAATCGTATTGCTATGTATACTGGGGATTACATCTTTGCTCGTGCACTTGAAGTTATGAGTGAGGTTAAAGATGTGGAAGCACATAAAATTTTATCTAATACGATGGTGGAGTTAACGCTCGGTGAAATTGAACAGATTAAGGACAAATACAACCTAAACCAAAACTTACGCGTGTATCTGCGTAGAATTAAACGTAAAACGGCACTGCTAATTGCTGCAAGCTGTCAGTTAGGCGCAATTGCAGCGGGAGCTCCTGAAGATATACATAAACGTTTATTTTGGTTTGGATATTACGTGGGAATGTCATTTCAAATTACCGATGACATTTTAGATTTTATCTCATCAGAAGAACAGCTTGGGAAACCAGTTGGCAGCGACTTATTGCAAGGAAATATTACGCTGCCAGTTTTGTATGCCATTGAAAATGCTGAGTTTCGAGATAAAGTAGAACAGCTTTTCGAGAGGGAATATGAGCAAGAGCTGATCAATGAAATTATTTCTGATATTAAATCTTCTAACGCCATTGAACGTTCATTTGAGATGAGCGATCGTTATCTGCAAAAAGCGATGAGCATTTTAGAAGAACTGCCGCCAAACAAGGCGAAAAAAACGCTGCATCAAATTGCGAAGTACATTGGAAAACGGAAATTTTGATTTATTTACTTTCATAAGTTGTAAACTGCTCGAAACAATGTTAATATCTTCATGAGGTGTGATTGCGCTTTCAAAACTTGTTTACATATCATGAACTTCAGGGGTGGAGAGTAAAATGATACAAAAAACGTTTTTAATGGTCAAACCAGACGGGGTACAAAGAAGCATTATTGGTGAGGTTATTTCTCGCTTTGAGAAAAAAGGTTTTCAATTAGTTGGAGCTAAGCTTATGCATATTTCGCAGGAATTAGCTGAAACACACTACGGTGAACATAAAGAGAAACCTTTCTTCGGTGAGTTAGTGAAATTTATCACATCAGGTCCAGTTTTTGCTATGGTGTGGGAAGGTGAAAACGTGATTTCAGTATCACGTCAAATGGTGGGGAAAACTAACCCTCAAGAAGCGCTTCCTGGAACTATTCGAGGTGATTATGGACTGATTGTCGATAAGAATATTATTCACGGCTCAGATTCACCAGAAAGTGCGGAGCGTGAAATCAGCTTATTCTTTGAAAGTGAAGAGCTGACTTTCTATAAAAAAGACGCAGACGCTTGGATTTACTAATCTAGATAGCGCAAAGAGACGAATGAATTTTCATTCGTCTTTTTTGTTGTGTTTATAAATAGGCTTCTAGGCTATTAAGTGCAAAGATTTCCTTACATAAACATTTTCATAATGTATTCCGATATATTAATAAGAAGATAAGCGTATATAAAGGTTTTATTTCTTTATACGTCTAACATAAATGTATAGGAATGAGAAAGGAGAGTCAAAAATGATAGATGAATACGACGCGTTTGTGGAGAAAATAAAAACAAAAACAGGCATTGATTTGTCACTATATAAGCAGTCTCAAATGCACCGCCGCCTCACCTCGCTGTATGAAAAAAAAGGATTTACTAGTTTTTTTGAATATTATCGAGCAATGAACAGTAACAACGAACTGCTTGAGGAGTTTTTAGATCGGATGACGATTAACGTGTCAGAGTTTTATCGCAATTATCAGCGGTGGGATATATTGGAGCAAAAAATTTTACCGACTCTTGTAAAAGGAAAAACAGATCTGAAAGTGTGGAGCGCTGCCTGTTCAACAGGGGAAGAGCCATATACACTAGCGATGGTTTTATCAACATTTTTTCCGCTTTCGCGTATTTCTATATTGGCGACCGATTTGGATGAAAAAGTGATAGAAAAAGCAAAAGTAGGCTTTTATGATGAACGTTCACTTCAGGAAATGCCTGTTTCGATGAAAAATAAGTACTTTCAACAAAGAGGAACCGGGTACTTATTAGATGAAAAAATCAAAAAAACAGTTGTTTTTCAAAAACATAACTTACTGTCAGACTCTTTTCCTAAAAACGTTGACTTGATTGTTTGTCGAAATGTGCTTATTTATTTTACAGATGAAGCAAAGCATACTTTATATGAAAAATTTAGCAGAGCTTTAGCACCTGGCGGCATCTTATTTGTAGGAAGCACAGAGCAGGTTTTTACTCCGCAAAAGTATGGATTTGAAACGGCTGATACGTTTTTTTACAGAAAAGTAAAGACCATTTAATTGAGATAACTTGAAGCGATTTCTTACAAGCGGAGGTGAAACTTTTTATATATTCTTATGTTATAGTATGGTATAGTCATATTTAAAAATGGAAAAATTCTGACGAATAATACATATTAAGCGGAGGTACGATTATGCGATATTTAACAGCAGGAGAATCACACGGTCCACAGTTGACTACTATTTTAGAAGGTGTTCCGGCAGGGCTTCCTTTAACAGCCGAAGACATCAATACAGATTTAGCGCGAAGACAAAAAGGTCATGGTCGCGGAAGACGTATGCAAATTGAAAAAGATCAAGCGGAAATTTTAAGCGGTGTCCGCCACGGCTATACGCTAGGATCTCCTATTACGTTAGCGGTAGAAAATAACGACTGGAAACACTGGACAAAAATTATGGGCATCGAGCCAATTTCTGAAGAAGAATCAGAAGAAGTAAAGCGTAAAATCTCAAGACCAAGACCAGGGCATGCCGATTTAAACGGCGCTATTAAATATGGTCATCGCGATATGAGAAATGTATTAGAACGTTCTTCAGCTCGTGAAACAACTGTAAGGGTAGCAGCAGGTGCTGTGGCTCGTCAAATCCTTGCTCAGTTCGGGATTTCTGTAGCTGGACATGTATTAGAAATTGGCGGCGTACAGGCAAATCCGCCTCAATACAAAAGTTTAGAGCAACTTCAAGAAGTCACTGAAGCTTCTCCAGTAAGATGTTTTGACTCAGCTGTTGAGAAAGACATGATGCAAGCAATCGATGATGCTAAGAAAAACGGCGATTCTATCGGAGGCGTAGTAGAAGTTATTATTGAAGGCGTGCCAGCAGGAGTAGGCAGCTATGTCCATTACGATCGTAAATTAGATGCGAAGATTGCTGCAGCCGTTATGAGCATTAATGCATTTAAAGGCGTTGAGTTTGGGATTGGATTTGAAGCGGCTCGCAGACCAGGAAGCGAAGTTCATGACGAAATTCTATGGGATGAACAGAATGGATATACCCGTAAAACAAACAACTTAGGCGGCTTTGAAGGCGGCATGACAACAGGTATGCCAATTGTAGTACGCGGTGTAATGAAACCTATTCCAACGCTTTACAAGCCGTTAAAAAGTGTTGATATTGAAACAAAAGAAGCCTTCGAGGCAAGCATCGAACGTTCAGACAGCTGCGCTGTGCCGGCAGCAAGCGTTGTCGCAGAAGCCGTTGTAGCTTGGGAATTGGCTGATGCGCTAATCGAACAGTTTGGACAAGACCGAATTGATTTAATTGCTGAAAATATTGAGAAAATGCGTGCACATGCGAGGGAGTTTTAATGTTGCAAATTGATATTCAAACTTTATCCAAAACATATCCTCTTTATTTAGGAAATGGATTAATTAAAAAGCTGCCTTCTATTATTGAGAGTGTAAAACCTAATCTGTCGTCCGTGTTAATCATCACTGATTCAGCTGTAGATGCATATTATGGAGAAGCGGTTGTAAAAGCGATTGAGACGCAGTTTAAAGTGGCTAAATACGTAGTGCCAAGCGGTGAACATGCAAAGTCATTTCAACATTACTACGATTGTCAGACATTTGCACTCGAGCAGCAGCTTGACCGCAATGCGCTCGTTATTGCTTTCGGCGGAGGGGTAGTTGGCGATTTAGCTGGATTTGTAGCCGCTACATACATGAGAGGGGTTTCGTTTATTCAAGTGCCAACGACGCTTCTTGCTCACGATAGTGCTGTAGGTGGTAAAGTAGCCATTAATCATGAGCTTGGAAAAAATATGATTGGCGCTTTTTATCAGCCTGAAGCGGTTGTTTATGACATTGATCTTCTTAAAACGCTTCCTGAAAGAGAGTGGCGTTCCGGTTTTGCAGAAGTGATTAAACACGCTTTTATTCACGATGAAGCATTTTATGAATGGCTTCAGCAAAATATACAATCGCTGACTGATTTACAAGATGAAAAATTAATTTATGCTATCCAAAGCGGTATTTTAGTCAAAGCATCTGTTGTAAAAGAAGATGAGACAGAAGCTGGCGTTCGCGCTCACCTGAACTTTGGACATACGTTAGGTCATGCTATCGAAGCAGAGTGCGGCTATGGACAAATCAGTCACGGAGAAGGCGTAGCCATTGGGATGCTGTTTGCTATGAAAGTCAGCAATACGCTTGGGAAAAGTGAGTTCCCTGTAGCTGAAATTGCGAAATGGTTTGAAAAATTTGGCTATGAGACGTCTGTTCCAAACCACCTTTCAGCTGAAAAGCTGCTCGTGAGAATGAAAGCAGACAAGAAGTCCAAATCAAGCAATGTTCATATGGTACTGCTTGAAGGCATAGGAAAACCTTTTGTTCAACAAGTAGAAGATGAAGTAATTCTTAAGCTGCTGAATGAAGAGCTTCAAGCGTAGTTTCTTCAAAAGCCAAGTAGATAGTAGTTGACAAATGAATTTGAAACGTACTACAATTGGTAACAAGTTAGTTTAGAGATTTTAGTTATGAGAAAACAATAGACAGTTTAGTTGAGATTAGGGTAGACGAGAATGAGACAGTTGAGCAGAGTTTAGTTGAGTGAATTTTACCATTCGTATACCCAAAGGCCCATTTTTGATGTGTCTTTGGGTTTATTTATTATATCCTCTTTTATATCACCTCATCTATTCTCATTCTCCATGAAATGGAGGATTGAAAGATATGACGAACACGTATACTTCTTTTTTAGAAGACTCTACAAAGTATTTAACCATTCCAATCATAAAAAAAATATTTATCGATAGCATGACACCTGTTGATCTTTTTCAACAGGTAAAAGATGAAGCTGTATATTTACTTGAAAGTAATGATGAATCATCACCATGGTCCAATTATTCTTTTATTGGCTTGAATCCATTTTTGTATGTAGAAGAAGAGAACGGAACCTATCTAGCGAAAAACAAGCAGCTTCAACCTGTGCTGCAAGGAGACAGCTTTAAAGAGGTATTTTGTAAAATTCAGCAAGAGCTGAAAGTGAAAGTACCAGACCTTGCACTTCCTTTTAAAGGAGGAGCAGTAGGGTTTATCAGCTACGACGCAGTATCGCAAATTGAAAAAGTAAACGTACATGCTCAAAACGATTTGAACATGCCTACTTTTCACTTTATCTATTGTCAAACGATGCTCGCTTATAATCACCAAACAAAAGAGCTTATGGTGATTCATTACATTCAGCTTGATGAGCAAGATAAAGAACAGCAGAAAAAAGAAAAATATAACGAAGCTCTAACGGAGATCAATCGATATGTTGAAAGAATAGCGCAGACGGTGAAAGAAAAGCCCATGATGTTTGAAAGCGAGCAGCGCGAAGTTAGCTTTGAAGGCGTGACATCGTCATACCAAAAAGATAAATTTGTGCAAGATGTGGAAAAAATTAAGGAATACATTAAAAGCGGAGATGTTTTTCAAGCCGTATTGTCGCAGAGATTTCAAATTGATACGACCGTAGCTGGATTTGATATTTACAGAGTATTGCGATTAGTTAATCCCTCTCCTTATTTATTTTACGTGAAAGTAAAGGGAGTGGAATTGATCGGAAGTTCCCCTGAGCGATTGATTCAAATTGAAAACGGCCATTTAGAAATTCATCCAATTGCAGGAACGAGAAGACGCGGCAGAGATGCAGAAGAAGATGCTCGCTTGTATGAAGACTTAATTAACGATGAAAAAGAGCGGGCAGAACACTATATGCTCGTGGACTTAGCAAGAAATGACATCGGCCGAGTTGCACAGTATGGAAGTGTCCAAACGCCAGTATTAATGCAACAGGTTAACTTTTCGCACGTCATGCACTTGATTTCTAAAGTGACAGGACGCCTGGATGAAAAAGTACATCCTATTGATGCGCTGCTTTCTGCATTTCCAGCGGGTACCGTATCTGGCGCTCCAAAAGTGCGGGCGATGCAAATCTTAAATGAAATTGAACCAGTTGCGCGAAATGTATATGCAGGAACCGTAGCATATCTCGGATTTGATGGAAACATTGATTCGTGCATTGCGATTCGCACCATTCTTTTGAAAGACCAAACCGCTTATATACAGGCCGGAGCAGGAGTGGTTGCTGACTCAAAACCGGAGCTTGAGTGGAAAGAAACCCGCAATAAAGCTAGCGCTTTAATTAAAACAATTCAATTAGCTCAAGACATCTACGATAAAAAGGAGGATGTATATGTTTAAAGGATTGTTGAAAAAGTGTTTGCGCGGCGAGTCACTTTCAGCGGAAGAAGCAGAAAAAATTATGAATGATATTATGAACGGTAAAGTCCCGGCAGCTCAAATTGCTAGCGTGCTAACCATCTTAACGTACCGAGGAGAAACCGTCGATGAAATTGTTGGGTTTGTCCGAGGTATGAAAAACAATATGAATGCTATTTCTCTAGAAGAATTAAACGTAGTAGATACGTGCGGTACGGGAGGAGACGGCGCCTCTACTTTTAATATTTCGACGGCTAGTGCGATTGTGGCATCTGCTGCCGGAGTAAAGGTTGCGAAACACGGGAATCGCGCCGTGTCTTCTAAAAGCGGAAGTGCAGACGTGTTAGAACATCTGGATATATGGATTCAAGGAAATGAAAAAGAAGTGAAAAATGCGGTGGCTGACCTCAACATGTCCTTTTTATTTGCGCCGCTTTATCACCCTGCTATGAAGCACGTTGCTGCTACTCGAAAGGAATTAGGGTTTAGAACCGTTTTTAATGCATTAGGTCCGTTAGCAAACCCTACTAACTGCACAAAGCAAGTAATCGGCGTTTATTCTATTGAGCTTGCACGGAAATTAGCAGAAGCGCTTGTTGTACTGGGAGCGAATCACGTCCTGCTTGTTGCGGGCAGAGATGGTTTAGATGAAATTAGTGCCACGGATGTAACGGATGTTGTAGAAGTACAGGGCAATGTCATTACAGAATATACGCTTGCACCAGAAGATGTACTCTTACAGAGAGGGAAGCTTGAAGACTTGGTGGTAGAAGACGCGAAATCGAGTGCAGAGCTCATTGAATCTCTATTTTTAAATAAAAGTAATGTAACTGCTAAAAATGCAGTCGTGTTGAACTCTGCTGCAGCTATTTACGTTAGCGGAAACGTTTCTACTTTTGAAGAAGGAGTAGCTGTAGCTTTAGAAACAATTGAATCAGGTGCTGCATACACGCAATTACAACGATTGAAATCGAAAAAGGTGGTTGAACATGCTCAATAAAATTATTGAAACAAAAAAAGAAGAAATTCAAAACCTACAGTTACCGGAACAGCAAAATGTTACAAAACGATCATTTTTAGAAGCTTTATCAAATCCGAATCGAGAGCTGGCTCTTATTGCAGAAGTAAAAAAAGCCTCTCCTTCCAAAGGATTAATAAAAGAGAATTTTCAGCCTGTGGAAATTGCTAGAGCCTACGAGGAAGGAAAAGCAGATGCTTTGTCTGTGTTAACGGATCAGCACTATTTTCAAGGACATCGAACGTTTTTAAGTGATATTAAACAGCATGTCTCTATTCCTGTACTTCGCAAGGATTTCATCATTGATTCCATTCAAGTGGAAGAAAGTGCACGAATTGGTGCCGATGCTATTTTACTCATTGGAGAAGCACTTGAACCATTAAAATTGCAAGAGCTTTATCTTCAAGCTGCTGAAAAAGAGTTAGATTGTTTAGTAGAAGTGCATTCTTTAGAAACGCTCGAACAGCTGTTAGCTGTATTTACGCCGAAAATTATTGGCATTAATAATCGAAATCTTCATACGTTTGAAACCAGCGTGCAGCAGACCAAAGAAATTGCCAAGCACGTTCCGAAAGATCAGCTGTTAGTGAGTGAAAGCGGCATTTACTTATACGATGATGTTTCCTACGTAAAAGAAGCTGGAGCAAAAGTTATTTTAGTAGGAGAATCGCTTATGAGACAGGATAATCAAACCAAAGCGATTGAAAAGCTGTTTGGGGAAAGTGAATATGCTTATTAAGTATTGCGGTATTCGATCAAAACAAGATATAGCTTTAATCGAAAAGTCGGCTGCTACTCACATTGGCTTTATTTTCTACCCTAAAAGTAAACGATATGTAAAGCCTGAACGAGTAAATGAGTTTGTAACGGATGAAATAAAAAAACAAGTCTCGCTAGTAGGGGTATTTGTTAATACACCGGTGGATCAAATGCTTGAAATTGCCTCCGTGACAAATTTAGAGGTTATTCAGTGCCACGGGCAAGAAACAGCTGCTGAAGTACGTGAGTTAAAGCAGCGTGGATATGAAGTGTGGAAAGCACTCCCGCACAATAAAGAGACGCTGCAGCAAATGCATGTATATGAAGAAGCTGACGGTTATGTAATTGACAGCAAGGTTAAAGAACAATTCGGAGGAACGGGCGTCGCTTTTGATTGGAGCTTCGTTCCTCAGTATGAATCAGCTGCACGAACGTTAGGTAAAAAATGCTTTATTGCTGGAGGAATCAATGCTTTTAACATTGAGAACTTGTTACCTTACAAGCCTGGGGCGATTGATATTTCTGGCGGTATTGAAACAAATGGAACGAAGGACTATACAAAAATTATAGAGATTGAAAGGAAGATCATACTATGACATACAATCATCCTGATGAATTTGGCCGCTTTGGTGAATTTGGCGGAAAATACGTACCTGAAACATTAATGAAACCACTGGAAGAAGTAGAAGCAGCTTTGAATGAAGCAATGAAAGATCCAGCATTTAAAGATGAATATCTATCCTTACTCGTCAATTACTCAGGGCGACCAACGGCTTTAACATATGCTGATAATATTACCGAAACACTCGGCGGAGCAAAAATTTATTTAAAACGTGAAGACTTAAATCATACGGGTGCTCACAAAATCAATAATGCCATTGGACAGATTTTACTGGCTAAACGTATGGGCAAAACAAAAATTATTGCTGAAACAGGAGCGGGTCAGCACGGGGTAGCGACAGCTACAGTAGCTGCAAAGTTCGGAATGGAATGTAAAGTATTCATGGGAGAAGAAGATATTGAACGTCAGGCGTTGAACGTCTTTCGCATGAAGCTTCTAGGAGCAGAAGTCATTCCTGCAACTTCTGGAACAAAAACGCTAAAAGATGCAACAAATGAAGCAATTCGCTACTGGGTTCAACACTGTGAAGATCATTTTTACTTAATTGGTTCGGCAATTGGACCGCATCCTTATCCTAAAATGGTTCGAGATTTCCAAAAAATTATTGGAGAAGAAGCAAAAGAACAGTTTACAGCGGTAGAAGGAAAACTTCCGAATGCTGTCGTGGCATGCGTCGGAGGCGGCAGTAATGCAATCGGCATGTTTTATGATTTTATTAAAGAAGAAAATGTACGCTTGATTGGGGTAGAAGCAGGGGGGAAAGGACTAAATACAGCCCTTCATGCTGCTAAAATGGCTAAAGGCACAAAAGGTGTTATTCACGGAACGCTCACGTATTTACTTCAAGATGAAAATGGTCAAATTACAGAGCCTTATTCTATTTCAGCAGGTTTGGATTATCCGGGTATCGGTCCAGAGCATTCTCACCTTTCATCTATTGGACGAGTAGAATATGAAAGTGTAACGGATGATGAATCAATCGAAGCTCTTCAGCTATTGGCGAAAACAGAGGGAATCATCCCGGCTATTGAATCCGCCCATGCGCTAGCAAAAGCATTTGAACTGGCTAAAAGCATGACGAAAGAAGAAACCATTTTAATTTGCTTATCAGGTCGAGGAGATAAGGACGTTCATACATTAGTAAACTTGCTAGAAGGGAAGGAAGAAGAACATGAATACGTTTGAAGCGAGACTACCTAAACATGAAACATTATTTATTCCATTTATTACAGCGGGAGATCCTCATGAAGATGCAACGGTGGAGATTGCTTTGTCTTTGCAAAAGCAAGGTGCTTCTATTTTAGAGCTGGGCGTACCGTATTCCGATCCTTTAGCAGATGGTCCAATTATTCAAGAGGCGTCTAAAAGAGCTTTATCTGGCGGCATGTCTATTTCAAAAGCTATTAAGCTTGTATCGGTGATGAGAAAAAAAGGTGTGAAAATACCGGTAATTCTCTTTACCTATTTTAATCCTGTGTTACAATTAGGTTTAGAATCCTTTTTCGCGTTAATGCGAGAAAATGAAATAGATGGAGTGCTAATTCCGGATTTACCGTACGAAGAGAGTGGCCGTATCCGGGAGCTTGCCGCTGAAAATGAAGTTGTGTATATTTCAATGGTTGCTCCTACATCTAAAGAGCGTATTCAAAAAATTGCTGCAGATGCAACGGGCTTCTTATACTGCGTGTCGTCTTTAGGCGTTACCGGGGTTCGCTCTACGTTGCCACCTGATATTGGGACCTTTTTAGAAGATGTGAAAGCAGCAGCTTCTATACCGGTTGCCGTCGGTTTTGGGATTTCAACAAGCGAACAAGTAGAGGTATTAAAAGAACACAGCGACGGCATTGTAATTGGAAGTGCAATTGTTAATAAAATTGGCCAGCTTGAAGAAGTTCTTTTAAATAAGGATACACGCCGAGACGGATTAAATCAAATTGAGGAGTATGTTGCATCCATCGTTTCGCCTATACAAAAATGCGAGGTGTGACACGGTGAAGGTAAAAGAACAATTACTAACTTTATCTCCATATAAACCAGGTAAGCCAATTGAAGAAGTGAAGCGTGAATTTAATTTAGATCGCGTTGTAAAATTAGCATCCAATGAAAATCCTTACGGCAGCTCTGCTTTAGTAAAAGAGGCGATTGCTGCAGAAATTGAAAATATGGCGCTTTATCCAGACGGTTATGCAGCTGAACTGCGTGCAGCAGTAGCAAAACACGTAGGTGTAGAGCAAGATCAGCTGATTTTTGGAAATGGGTCTGATGAAGTCATTCAAATTATTTGCCGAGCTTTGCTATCGGCTGATACAAATACTGTCATGCCAACGCCATCATTTCCTCAATATAAGCACAATGCCGTAATTGAAGGTGCAGAAATTCGTGAAGTACCGCTGCGCGGTGGAGATCATGATTTAGATGCTATGCTTCGTGCCATTGATGAAAATACGACAATTGTATGGGTATGCAGTCCTAATAACCCAACGGGAACGTATGTGAAGGGCGATGAATTAATTTCCTTTATGAAACAAGTTCCTAAGCATACGTTAATTGTTATGGATGAAGCGTATTTTGAGTATGCAGCAGATCAAGCCGACTATCCGAATACGGTAGAGCTTTTGAATCAATACGAAAACTTAATTGTACTTCGCACATTTTCAAAAGCATACGGCTTAGCTTCTTTGCGTATTGGTTACGGTATTGCAAACGAATCATTGCTACAAAAAATTGAGCCGGCTCGTGAACCTTTTAATACAAGCCGCATGGCTCAAAAAGCAGCAATCGTTGCTCTTGAAGACCAAGCGTTCATTGAAGAGTGCAAAAAGAAAAATGAAGCAGGTTTGCAGCAGTACTATGCTTTCTGTGATAAGAATGGCTTAAACTTTTATCCTTCTTTCACTAATTTTGTTCTAATTGATTTTGGCCGTCAAGGCGATGAAGTGTTTCAATTTTTATTGCAGCGCGGATTTATCGTTCGTTCAGGGAATGCACTAGGCTTCCCAACTTCTGTTCGTATTACGGTGGGAACAAAAGAACAAAATGAACAAATCATTGAATTGCTTCAGCAGTTTGTTAACCAAGAAACGGCGAAAGCTTAATACCTAATATAGTAAAAGATGAGAGTGTGATTTCACACTCTCATCTTCATATGTACAATGAGGTGAAGGAAAGTGAAAGGAAATGTTTTTGTTATAGGCCTGGGATTAATTGGAGGATCTCTTGCGCTTAATATAAAAAAGACGCATCATCATCTTGATGTAATAGGTTTTGACATTAATCATGAGCAGCTGGAGCTCGCTAAAACTCTAGGCGTAATTGACCAAGCGGCTTCTTCTCTGCAACAAGGCGCTGAGCAAGCGGATTATATTGTTATTGCCATTCCGGTCAACCAAGCAGCGGAAGTACTAAAACAGTTCGAACACTTTACGCTCAAGCAGTCTGTCATCGTAACAGACGTAGGAAGTACAAAAGAAGAAGTCGTGAAGACAGCCGAGGTTCTTATTTCTAAAGGCATTGAGTTTATCGGCGGTCATCCAATGGCGGGGTCTCATAAAAGCGGAGTAGCTGCTTCTAAAGCTCATTTATTTGAAAATGCAATGTATGTATTAACACCTTCATCTTCTACTTCTTCGGAGGCTTTAGACAGCTTAAAGGAATTGCTAAATGGTACAAAAGCTAAAATTATTGTGATGTCACCAAAAGAACATGATAAATTAGCAGGTGTCATTAGCCATTTTCCACATATTATTGCTGCAAGCCTTGTTCATCAAGCAGAACATTACCAACAAGACAATCAGCTAGTTTCGCAGCTTGCGGCTGGAGGGTTTCGTGATATTACACGTATTGCTTCAAGCAGTCCAGCGATGTGGAGAGATATTTTGCTTCATAACCAGGATGCGCTTCTGTCAATGTTTGACCACTGGCTTGAAGAAATGAACGACGTGCGAAATATGATCGAACGAAAAGATGCGAACGATATCTATACATATTTTTCACAAGCAAAACAATTTAGAGATCGGCTTCCTGTACGAACCAAAGGAGCAATTCCATCCTTTTACGATCTCTATGTGGATGTTCCTGACTATCCGGGTATTATCTCAGAAGTGACCGGTTATTTAGCAGAAGATGAAATCAGTATTACAAACATTCGAATTTTAGAAACACGAGAAGACATATACGGAGTATTACGTTTGAGCTTTCAAACAGAGGAAGATAGAAAGCGGGCAAGAGCGTGTCTCCATCAGCATCAATATCAGACGTTTATTTCTTAATGTACGAAAGGTGTGAATGAAATGAGTGGAAAACCATTAAAAACGAATCTTTCATCTCTTCAAGGAGAAATTTCTATTCCCGGGGATAAGTCGATTTCTCACAGAGCTGTGATGTTCGGAGCGATGGCAGAAGGGAAAACAACGATTAATCATTTTTTAGCAGGTGAAGATTGCTTGAGTACTATCTCTTGTTTTGAAAAGATGGGTGTATCGATTAAAAGAGAAGGCGAGTATGTTGAAGTGGAAGGTAAAGGTATCGAAGGATTAAGTGAACCTACTTCCATCCTAGATGTAGGAAATTCAGGAACAACTACTCGTTTAATGCTGGGGATTCTTGCCGGTGTGCCATTTCATACGTCTCTAATTGGAGATGAGTCAATTGCCAAGCGTCCAATGAGCCGCGTTACGGTGCCGCTGCGCTCTATGGGTGCAAAGATTGATGGGCGTGAGCATGGCCAATATACGCCTTTATCTACTAGAGGAGGAGCATTAAAAGCAATTCATTACCATTCTCCTGTAGCAAGTGCACAAGTAAAATCGGCGATTTTACTTGCGGGACTTCATGCCGAAGGCACAACAAAAGTAACCGAGCCTTTTACATCACGCGACCATACAGAGCGTATGCTTCGCGCATTTGGAGTAGACGTAGAGGTAGATGGAACGACTGTAAGTATTGAAGGAGGACAATCCCTGCGCGGAACGGATGTGTACGTCCCTGGGGACATTTCTTCAGCTGCATTCTTTCTTGTTGCAGGAGCCATTGTTCCAAACAGCCGAATCGTTTTGAAAAACGTCGGACTCAATCCTACAAGAACAGGTATTATTGATGTGCTTCAGCAAATGGGTGCATGCCTTACAATTTCCAATGAACGTATTCAAAATGGAGAGCCTATTGGCGATTTGACGATTGAAACGTCTCAGTTGAAAGGGATTGAAATTGGGGGCGATTTAATTCCTCGTTTAATTGATGAAATTCCAGTAATCGCTCTTTTGGCGACTCAGGCAACTGGCAAAACGGTTATTAAAGATGCGGAAGAACTAAAAGTAAAAGAAACGAACCGTATCGATACGGTTGCGACGGAGTTAAGCAAGCTTGGTGCATCTATTGCTCCAACAGCTGATGGACTCATTATTGAAGGCAAGACGGTCTTACAACACGGTGAAGTAGACAGCTACGGAGATCATCGAATTGGAATGATGCTTGCGGTGGCAGCAGCCATTGCAACAGGAGATGTAACGCTAAATAGAAGTGAAGCCATTCACGTTTCTTATCCTACTTTCTTTGAAGATCTTAATAAACTAAGCGAATAAGAAAGAGGCCGGGAAAAACGCATTTTGGTTGAAGGGAAATCCGAACGATAAATTGATATTCTTGATGAAGAATCAAATTCGTTCGGATTTTTTATTGAGATGGGGAATGTAGGTTTCACGTCTCAATCTCGTTTTTATCTAAAAAATGTAAGCGTATTCAAATTGATTTGTTGAACAAACGCTCAAACTATTTTATCATGGTGTATAGAAGCATGTGTTCTTGCTTCGGTTTGGGGAAAATAGAAAATTAATTCGTTTTATTTTTATATAAAAAGTGAATGTAATAATAAAGGAGAATTGTGTGTGAAAGAACTAGACCGCGCGATAGGTTACGTAGAATCCAATGAAATTGAAAAAGGTCTTGCCCTTATTCATGAATTGAAAGATAAAGCTACAGACGAAGAAAAGTTTTTAATGGCTGAACAGCTGCAGGAGTGGGGACTAGTAAATGATGCGCTGCCTTTAATAGACGAGCTCATCGCTAAATATCCAGAAGAAGGCGAGCTGTATTTATTAAAAGCTGAAATGCTCATTGATTTAGAAGAAGAAGAAGAAGCAATTCATATTTTAAATCAAATTAGCAGCGAAGACGATAATTACGTGCCAGCTCTGCTTCTTGTAGCTGACTTATATCAAATGCAAGGCCTTAGTGAAGTAAGTGAGCAAAAGTTAATGGAAGCGAAAAAAATGCTGCCAAATGAGCCGGTTATAGATTTTGGGCTCGGTGAATTTTACAGCAGTCAAGGAATTTATCAAAAGGCAATTCCTTTTTATCAAACGCTGCTAAAAACTGAAAAAGAATTTAACGGTACGGATCTTCGTCAGCGATTAGCTGAAAGTTTAGCAGGTATCGGCCAGTTCGAAGAAGCACTTCCTTACTTTGATCAAGCGTTAAAAGATAAGCTTGAGATTAACACACTATTTGAATATGCGATTTCAGCGTATCAAGCAGGTCATTATCAGACCGCTATTGAAAAGTTCACAGAACTAAAAGAGTTAGACCGTGAGTACCATTCTCTTTATTTATATTTAGCAAAATCATATGAACATGAAGAGATGCTAGAAGAGGCTGCGGTGGCTGTCAACGAAGGTATTGCACAGGATGAATTTCAAAAAGAACTATACTTTTTTAAAGGTAAGATTGCATTAAAGCGCGGTCTAGAAGAAGAGGCTGAATCGGCATTTCAACAAGCGATTGCACTAGATCCAGGGTATATTGAAGCCATTTTAACTCTCTCTAAACTTTATATGAGTCAAGAGAGATATGAAGATGTAGTAGAGAATATCGAGCATGCCAAAGAATATAATGAGCATGACCCCCATTTTGAATGGGATTTAGCAAAAGCTCACCAGGAATTAGAAAATTATGAAGAAGCGCTAAAATACTACGAATCTGCATACACTGTTTTTAAAGAAGAGTATGCGTTTTTAGAAGAGTATGGCTACTTCTTATTAGAAGAAGGACAGCGCTCGAAAGCGAAGGGGATTTTCCAAGCCTTATTAGCTATGGATCCAACAGTAGATGAAATTCAAGACATATTATTTCAATTAGAAGAATAAATAATAGTTCAGAGGATTTTATTGCTGCCGTGTGGAATAAATAACTGTAAAAGGTGTTTTAACTGAGAGTTTAAACACAGAGGAGGGAAGTGAGAATATGACGACCCCTGTTACTGTCAACGAGAAAAAAGAATTTGTTCGCTGGTTTTTAACGAATTATCAGCTGAAGCGAAGAGAATGTGTATGGATTTTAAATTATTTGATGAGCCATGATCAATTGATGAAACGAGTTCACTTCGTTGAGCAAGCACAGTTTTGTCCTCGCGGGATGGTGATGTCTACGCACTGTGTGGAAGACCCTCCATTTCGTTTTTATAAAGAAAATATCATGACAACCGATGCAGAAAAATCATTTCATGATATTCGTTTGAATCGAGAAGAAGACATTTATATTCAATTAAACTTCCGATCGTTGTATTCATCGCCTCAATATGTGGCTGTACTGGAAGACAATCCGTATATGCCAAAAGCTAATCAAACAAATGAAAAAGACAGAGTATTAGCTGAGCAAATATTGGAAGAATCTATTCAGAAATTTCAACGATCAAAAATCATGGAACTAATTGATAAAGCATTAGATGAAAATGATAAAGAGGAATTTCAGCGCTTAAGCGAATATTTAAATAACCATTATGTACAGTAGATAAACGAGAGATTGGCTAGCTTCTTAGAAAAAGGTCAATCTCTTTTTTTATCTCCTTATTCAGTTTGGAAAATAAATAAGACAAGCCTTAGCAAGCTTGCTGGAAGGAGAAGAAAGTTGAAGCTGCAGGCCAAGGAAATGGATGTGTATTTACAATCCAAAAGTTATGTTGATACCGTATTGGTTCCACTCATTCCAATTGATTTCGGAGAAGATTTAAAGCTTACTGCATCTATGAGTGAATATACGACTGCTCTTACTGAAGAGTTAGAGAGGCAATTTAAAGGAAGAGTGATTTTAACACCTAGTTTTACATACTTAAAAAAAGATGGAGTAGCTGCTGTTTATGAAACATTACTTCGCTGGAATGAGCATATAAATGACAATGAAGTCAAACATCTTTTTGTGCTTACTAGCGACCGAGACTGGCTGCAGTATGAAAAAGAAATAGGGGCTCACTGCATTTGGATACCTGCTTTACCGCTTGAGCATATAGACGAGTCGCATAAGTATACGCTCATACATGAACAAGTTCAACAGCTCCTGCCGATTTTTGTAGAGAAATGGAGTGTTTAAAAAGACTGTAGAATAAGTAATGGAAGCGCAAACAAAATAATGACGAAAAATTTAGAAAAATAAAGATTATTTCCATGTTTTAGGTTTTTATTGTATTGACCTTCCAGAAATATTAATATATCATGATTATGTCCTAGTTTAATAGAATGGTCCATCATGTGTCCAAAATTCTCTGGACTGAACTTTTTTAAAGGGGGGAAAAGCATGGGTGATCGGGTATCAAGACGACAGTTTTTAAACTATACGCTCACTGGTGTAGGGGGATTTATGGCTGCTGGAATGTTAATGCCAATGGTGCGCTTTGCAGTAGATCCAATTTTGGAAAAAGAAGCGGGTCAGGATTTAGTAGCTGTAGCGCAGGTTAAAGACATTACAAAAGAGCCGAAACGTGTCGATTTTAAAATCAAGCAAGTGGATGCGTGGCATAAATCAGAAGAACCAAGATCAGCTTGGGTGTACAAAACTGATAAAGGTGAAATCGTCGCGCTGTCACCAATTTGTAAGCATTTAGGCTGTACGGTTAACTGGGCTGGTGACAAAAACTATCCACATCGTTTCTACTGCCCTTGTCATGGGGGAATGTATGAAAAAAGCGGTAAAAATGTACCGGGGACACCACCGATGGGACCGTTAGATGTATACGTTCAAAAAGTAAAAAGCGGTACGTTGTATCTAGGAAAAGCCAAACCACAAGGAGGGGCATAGAAAATGTTGAATAAAATCTATGACTGGGTGGATGAACGGCTAGATATTACTCCTTTATGGCGAGATGTGGCCGATCATGAAGTGCCAGAGCACGTAAATCCTGCACATCACTTTTCAGCATTTGTTTATTGTTTTGGGGGATTGACGTTTTTTGTTACCGTTATTCAAATTTTATCAGGCATGTTTTTAACCATGTATTATGTACCAGATATAAAAAATGCATGGGAATCCGTTTATTATCTGCAAAATGAAGTCGCTTTCGGACAAATTGTTCGAGGTATGCATCACTGGGGAGCAAGTTTGGTTATCGTCATGATGTTTTTACATACACTTCGTGTTTTCTTCCAAGGAGCATACAAAAAACCCCGCGAGTTAAACTGGATTGTGGGTGTGCTAATTTTCTTTGTTATGTTAGGTTTAGGTTTTACAGGTTATTTGTTGCCGTGGGATATGAAAGCGCTATTTGCAACGAAAGTAGGTTTGCAAATTGCTGAATCCACACCAATTATAGGCCAGCAAGTGAAGACATTACTCTCAGGACATCCAGACATCGTTGGTGCTCAAACACTAACTCGCTTTTTCGCCATTCACGTATTCTTTTTGCCCGGAGCCCTACTTGGCTTAATGGGTGCCCACTTCTTAATGATTCGTAAACAAGGAATTTCAGGACCACTATAAAAGTTTATACGCTTTATTCAATTAGTCAATCACACTAGTCATCATATGCATCAAGCACATACTCCGTTGTTAGTACTTTCACTAGAACAGTGAGAAAAAAGGAGGGAGAACATGCATCGTGGTAAAGGGATGAAGTTTGTTGGAGATTCACGTGTTCCTGCAGAACGAAAACCCAATATTCCAAAAGATTACTCTGAATTTCCAGGGAAAACAGAAGCATTCTGGCCAAACTTTTTACTAAAAGAATGGATGGTAGGAGCAGTTTTTTTAATCGGTTATTTATGTTTAACCATCGCTCATCCATCTCCTCTTGAACGTATTGCCGATCCGACTGATACGGGGTACTTGCCTCTTCCCGACTGGTATTTTTTGTTTCTATATCAATTGCTTAAGTATTCATTTGCTTCTGGTCCATATAATATTATAGGTGCATTTATTATTCCGGGGATTGCATTTGGCGCATTAATGCTTGCCCCGTTCATTGATCGAGGACCAGAAAGAAGACCGGCTAAGAGGCCGTTTGCGACAGGATTCATGCTTTTGGCTATAGCAGCAGTCTTTTTCCTAACGTGGCAGTCAGCGACACAGGTGGATTGGAAAGCACGCGAAGAGCAAGGGAAAATTAGAGAAGAAGTAGCGATTGACAAAAATTCAGAAGGCTACAAAATTATGCAAGAGCAAACGTGCTTGACCTGTCATGGTGATAATTTACAGGGAGGCCCTGCGGCTCCGGCTTTAACAGGAATTGATTTATCTCCTGAAGAAATCGCCAATATCGCAAAAAATGGTAAAGGCAATATGCCAAAAGGTGTTTTCAAAGGTTCAGATAAAGAATTGAAAACGCTCTCGGAATTTGTCGGCAACTTAGGAAAAGAATAATGAAAATCAGCCAAAAGGCTGGTTTTTTTTTTGAATTTATTTAATGTGATGGTTTATATCAATGAGATAGGTGCTTGCTATTGTCCAAAAACTGTACATAATAAAGAAGAGATTAAATGTAAAGGAGACTCTTTAAATGGCCTGGTTATGGTATACCTTAAAAGATAAGCGTTTTTTAACGCTTTTGCTGATTGTGAATATACTAGGAACAATATATGGATATATTTGGTATGGTAGTCAATTAGCAGAAACGCCTAAGAAGTTTTTATTATTTGTACCTGATAGTCCAACGGCAAGCTTGTTTTTTGTTATTGTACTTATCGGTCTTTTACTTGGAAAACATTTTTCACTATTTGAAGCTTTAGCAATGATCACGCTGTTTAAATACGGGATTTGGGCCGTTATAATGAATGTATTGGTCTATGTGTTAACAGGATACATTGATTGGATGATGCTTATGTTAATGGTTTCTCATGCAGCAATGGCTTTTCAAGGGCTTTTATACGTACCGTTTTACCGGATTAAATTATGGCATTTAGCTGTTGCCGCTGTATGGACCGTACATAATGATATCATTGATTACGTTTTTTCTATGATGCCAAGATATAGCATGCTCAATGCGTATATGTCTGAAATTGGTTATTTTACATTTTGGCTAAGCATTTTATCTATTTTCATTACATACTGGTTCACAGTTCGTGCTTCTTCAAAAAAACAGCTATAAAAAATTTTTGAAATAGGCGCACGAAACGAGCTCTCTTTTCCTAAGATATAGTAGGCTATATTTAAGTATGAGGTGAGTGACTGTGAAGGAAACCAAACGAGAGCTTCATCCGTCCGTTGTGGAATTTAAACAATTTGTAAAATCACATCCTAAATTAGTAGAACAGGTTCGAAAGCAGCAAAAAACGTGGAAAGAGCTTTATGAAGATTGGTATTTATTCGGTGCAGAAGATCCAATGTGGGAGGCATATCGTTCAGAAGAAAGTGCAAAGGCTGAACCAGCTGCTGCAACAGAGGAGAAAAAAGATATTATGGGTACAATTGTATCCTCGCTGAAAAACATGGACTTGAATCAAATGCAAAATCATATCACAAATGTAAATTCCGCTATTTCGAATATTCAACAAGTACTGCAGCAATTTCAACCATCTAAGCCATCAGGTGGAGGAGCAGCTTCCGGGCCAGGGAATCCATTTGGCTTTAGGAAAGATTAAGCGCAATGAGAAAGGATATATACGAGTATATGCAGTCTCGTCCTAAGCTCAACGACTTCGTTCGTGAACAGCCAATGTGGTACCGGCGTTTATCTAGAAATCCTGAAGAACTGGATAAATTTGAATTAGAATCCAAACATTACTACAAACAAACGATTCCTCATAAAGTCGAAAAATTTTCGAATTCGATTCAAATGGCAAATATGATGTTTCATATGTTTCAATCCATGAAAAACCAATGATCTCTGCATACATAGCGATGCAGAGATTTTTGCACGTCATGAGTAAAAACAAAGAGTTTGTAAACACTATGGAGAAACGAATGATAAAGGAATGGTATGATGCGCTTACTATTAACGACGGCCTTATGTGTAGTTTCTCTGCTAGGATGCAACCATGATAAACCAAAACCTGAAACTAAAATTTCCTCTCAACCGCGGGCAGCTGAAACTTTTGGTGAAACGAATGCAAAACCTTCACTGATGGTCCACCAGCATGTGAAAGGACAGAACGTATACGTTGAATGTATTCTAAGTGGGTTTTCATTTTCAACAGAGAGTGGATTTCTTCAAATAACAGTAGATGGAATACCATTTAAAGAAATGAAGCAAGCAGCCTTTGTTTTAAGTGATCTTCCAAAAGGATCTCATACGGTTACGATTGAACTAATGAAATCAAAAGAAGAAAGTTATCAGGTGAGTAATACCTTTACGGTTGAAATTATATAGTTAAAAAGTAGAACTTGTAGTAAATCAGTGTAAGCTGTTTTAGCAAGTTCTTTTTCTTTAGATCCAAAACGTGATAAGATAAAAACGGAGGTGCACAGCCATGCTGACAACAATGAGAACTGTTGAATTACTCGATGAGTCTGATCACGTAGCTAACATGGTGTTACAATCAGACGTAGCCGAGAACTATCGTCAATGTTTATATAGATTAAATAAAGATTCACATGCACAGGCATTAATTGCTGAATTTGTGAAAATAAAGGAACAGTATGAGGATGTTCAGCGATTTGGGAAATATCATCCTGATTATAAAACCGTTACGAGACAAGTACGTGATGTAAAGCGTCAAGTTGATTTACACGCGACAATCGCTGCGTTCAAAAAAGCAGAAAATGAATTACAAAAGCTGCTTGATGAAATTAGCGTTATCCTTGGTCAAGCTGTTTCAGAGCACGTTAAAGTACCGACGGGAAATCCGTTTTTTGATACGGGAAGCAGCTGCGGCGGCGGCTGCGGATCTGGTGGAAGCTGTGGGTGCAGCGCTTAAACCGTTCACTGTATAAATCGAATGCAATCAGCACAGGAATTTCCGCAGCAGGCCATTTTACGCTGTGGAACGTAAAACCTGTGCTGATAGACATAAGTAAGATGCTGACTTCTGACAAAACTCGAGCGCCACGTAGCATTTGTATTGGATGTAGCAAAAATAGATGAAGCTTCTAGAAGCTCATCTATTTTTCTACGCTCAATTGATGTGTTTATATACAAAAAGGGTATATTTGTGATTTTTTTGAAAATGACTTGTTCAATAGCTCTGTGCTCGTTAAAATGAGTAAGAAAGATCATCCAGATATCATCTAAATTCATACATAAAGCACCTACTTCATATAAAAGAATTTATGATAAAGAAAACCAATATAACGTATGCAAAAGGGGAACTAAATATGTTTGTTGAACGTCAAGGAATTGTGGCGTATGTGCATTCTGTTAAGCAAGCAAAAGCATTGCGAAAGTACGGAAATGTACATTACGTATCTAAAGAATTAAAGTATGTTGTCTTATATTGCAACCAAGATGGCATTGAAAAAACAATCCATAAACTTCAGTCTCTACCTTTTGTGAAGAAAGTAGATCCTTCTTATCGGCCGTTTTTAAAAACAGAATTCGAAAATTCAAAGCCGGATAAAGCGAAGGAATATGACTATAAGATAGGAATTTAAACAAAAAAGGAATGTAGTGTACATTCCTTTTTTTTATTTTACTTGGCCTTAGCAAACGAATAGGCAGCGATGAGGTTATTGCATTGGCGGAATAAAGCGGTTCATTCGCAAAATGCCAATAAGGTGCTGATAGTATAGTGCTGTTTCTGGAAAAGTAGTAGATGGTTTGACATCGAGTACCACAATTTCTTTTCCCGCTTCCTCAGCAGCTCGTTTAAATAACTCAACGCGCTTGCTGTCGTTTTGTTTTAAAACAATTCCTTCTCGGCAAACGTAAAGCGGTTGGAAATTCCCTTCAGCTGTTGGATGCAAGACAGCGACAAAAGAAGCTACTTGTCGATCTTCTTTTACTGTTCGTAGCATAATAAGATGAGCAAGACGATGTTTGTTGCTTTTGACAATCTCTAACAGCTCATAAATATCTGAATACCCTTCTCCGAGCTCAATAAAACGCTGAATCATATGTATTTCCCCCTCTATGTATTAAAAAAGCAAACTCACGTAGTTTAATGTATCACTGAATATTTTAGGAGTAAATAAAAAAATCCCTACAACTACTCATTGTAGGGCCCTTCAACAAAGGGATGTAATCACCTCTGCGATTACAAGCACCTTGATGAAGGCAAAGGGAGAGGAGAAACCGGAGGAAGAACTTATGGGGAAACGTAAGTCTTCTCCGCGGTTGGCAACAACATCGGTTAGATGATGTTGTTACTAGTCAGTATGTCCGTTTTAAACGTTCATATACCTGTCTTGTGAAATTCACTTTTGAAACATAAAAGACTGATAATATGACAGAGAAAAAGGGTAAATTTACGTTTATGATGACATATTAAAGTAAAGGGAATCTGCTATGAACGAAATGCCGAATGATCTGCATAGGTGTATCTTTTAGAAAAGAATCAGTGTATCTAAGGACACGGTCGTAAAAGTCCAGCATAAAAGCAAGCTTCTGGGTTATTGCACAGAATGCATACAGCATTGAATAAATTGAGGATTTTTGCTAGTCTTTGTAATTCAAAATATGTTAGGATAATGAAGAATAAGGAAGTAAAAGTAAGGTAGTGATAAGGATGAGAGTAGTAGCAGGTTTATATAAAGGCCATGCGTTAAAGGCGGTTCCAGGATACTCAACCCGCCCTACAACAGATAAGGTGAAAGAAGCTATTTTTAATATGATTGGACCGTTTTTTGAAGGTGGAACAGCTCTTGATTTGTTCGGTGGAAGCGGTGGCTTGGGAATTGAAGCTCTAAGTCGAGGAATAGATAAAGTCATTTTTGTGGATCGGGATGGCAAAGCGATTCAGACGATTAAAGCAAACTTAGCATCCTGCCGCTTAGAAGACCGCGCTGAAGTGTATAGAAATGATGCAGAGCGTGCACTGAAAGCGATAAAGAAAAGGGAGCTGACTGTCGATTTACTTTTGCTTGATCCACCGTATAAAGCACAAAAGTTGAAAGCGCTTATCGAAACGGTAAGTGAAGAAAATCTTCTAGCAAAAACAGGAATTATTGTAGCGGAGCATTCTCATGATGTACATTTAGATAATGAGATTGGTTTATTTGAAAAAATAAAAAGCGAAACGTACGGTATCATTGGTGTTTCTATTTATACATACAAAAAAGAAGAATCAGTTGAATAAATCAATGAGCTGTTAGATGTAGAAAGGGGATACGTATGGGCAGTATAGCTGTTTGTCCAGGAAGCTTTGATCCAGTTACAAATGGACATTTTGATATTATTAAAAGAGGCGCAAATGTATTTGATACGATTTATGTGGTTGTTTTAAATAACTCCTCAAAAAGTCCTCTATTTACAGGGGAAGAGCGAGTAGCTTTGCTGAAAGAAGTAACAAAATCACTTCCTAATGTGGTAGTAGAGTCGTACAGTGGATTATTAATGGAATATGCAAAAGAAAAGCAGGCAAAGACCATTTTAAGAGGTTTGCGTGCAGTATCGGACTTTGAGTACGAAATGCAAATCACATCTGTAAATCGCGTATTAGATAAAGAAATCGAAACATTATTTATGATGACAAATAATCAATACTCGTTTTTGAGTTCTAGTATTGTAAAAGAGGTAGCTAAATATGGCGGGAATATTTCTGAATTAGTTCCTCCCCCTGTTAGAGAAGCGCTTGCGGAAAAATTTGAACAGCTGTCTCAAAAATAAGATAAAAAAAGAACGTGACGTTTTCTTTGCCGATAAGAAAACGTCACGTTCTTTTTTACTAGGAACGATGAAGAAACGCTCGTTTTGAATATATATAAATATAGCAGCACAGCGTAAAAATCGTTAAGAGCGGACCGTACACGTTTAGCCACTGCGATAGAATCGTAACGGACTCCAAGTGAGAAAAAACCGGCAGTGCTCCTTCAGATGCTTGAAAAGTAGTAATGGATTCTCGAAGAGGACCCCATAGAAAGATAGTGAATACTACCGCAAAACACCCGTGGAAAATGCGTGCAATAAAAAACGGGAAAAATCGAATATCTGTTTCGGCGAGTATGCTAGCCACTTGTGCTTGAACGGAGAAACCGCTAAAGCCTAATACAAAGCTAACGATAATAATTTGATGAAACAGCAGCGTGTCCGGTGCTTCGCTTGCTAGGCGGCTTCCTAGCGTGATTTCAAAAAGTCCCGAAATAAAGGGCAGGCTCAGTTCAGTCCCTATATGACAAAGGGAAAATAAATAAGCTAGACCACTGCTTAAAACGGCCGTGATATGAGTAACATATAAAAGTTTGTTTAATACAGAAAATAAAATGATAAAACCGCCAATCATTAAGAGAGATTGAACTGCAGAAGTAACCGCATCTCCTAAAAGCTTCCCGATAGGACGCTTATCTTTTAATCGCGTTTTATGCATTTCATGAAAAGCTAACGATAAAGAAGGTTTTTGAATTACTTGTCCTTTAGGTTTTGCTGATCCATAAAAACGCATCACCAGTCCTACACAAATATTCCCTATGTAATGAGAGAGAGCTAATATGATACCGACAGCTGGATTGTGAAAAAAGCCAACTGCCACAGCTCCAAAAATAAAAATAGGGTTAGATGAGTTAGTAAATGATACGAGTCTTTCAGCTTCAGTAGCTGTTAGCTGCTTTTCTTGGCGCAGCCGGGAAGTGATTTTTGCACCGGAAGGAAACCCAGAAGCCATGCCCATGGCTAAAGCAAAACCCCCTACTCCAGGTACTCGGAATAAAGGCCTCATAAACGGCTCTAATAAGATCCCAATGAACTTCACTACGCCAAACCCAATAAGCATTTCTGAAACAATAAAAAAGGGCAGGAGAGAAGGAAAGACGACCTTCCACCATGTGTTGAGACCTCTTACTGAACCTTCTAGCGCTTCTTTTGGATATACGATAAGCGCAATAGCGAGAAGTGTTACGCTCGTCCCGAGCAGAAGTGTTTTCACCATCGATTTATTCAACGAACGATTCATCTCCTTTTCTAAGCTCACGTCATTTTGATATGAATGAAATGAGGAGTTTTAGGCAAATGTACAAGTTCTTCTATATATCAATATACGAAGCTATGCATCGACTTTATGCCTATGTGTAAGGAGAAAATAAATTCATACTGAATAAAAAGGCGTCTTGTCACATTTGGAAATACAATTCATATACATAAATCAATGCACCTCTAGGATAGTCAAGGAGTAAAAAAACGTATACGCAGCAAGAGAAGAGTAAGAATTTCTTAAAACAACCTTCAGTATAGTATAATGCTTAATAACCACCGTGGATTGAGCAAAACATATCTTTAGCTTCATACCAAATGAACAAATAGAAAATGAAGAATAGTCCTACTGAAGACAGGGCAACAATGATAGAGAAGCTCATCAAATGTTTTTACATTTTTAGAAGTCTATAAGGTAAAACGAGGGGGCAGGTAAAGTGGAAAGCCCAAAAATAGGAGTTGCGTTAGGCTCAGGTGGAGCTAGAGGTTTTGCACATTTAGGAGTAATCAAAACGCTAACAGAAAATAACATTCCTATTGATTTTCTAGCTGGCAGCAGCATGGGAGCTTTAGTTGGTGCACTATATGCGTCAGGTATTGAACTGGCAACTCTTTATAAAATGGCGCTAACGTTCAAACGAAAGTATTATTTGGATTTTACCGTGCCCAAAATGGGATTTATTACGGGCAACAGAGTAAAGTCGTTGGTTCGCACCTTTACGCAAAATAGAAACATTGAACAGTTATCTATACCGTTTGCCATCGTAGCGACAGATTTGAAAACAGGAGAGAAAGTGGTGTTTAAAAAAGGACCTATCGCTGAAGCAGTGAGAGCAAGTATTTCAATTCCAGGAATCTTTGCTCCCGAAGTAATTGATGGGCGATTGCTTGTAGACGGCGGGGTAGTGGACCGTATTCCTGTATCGGTTGTAAAAGAGATGGGATCTGATATTGTCATTGGAGTCGATGTATCAAAAGCGAAAGTGAATGCAGAAATCAGCTCCATTTTTGATGTCATTATGCAAAGTTTAGATATTTTGCAAGATGAGCTAGTAGCTCATCGGACCATTGCTTCAGACATTATGATTCGCCCTAATCTCGATACCTTTAGTTCCAGGGCGTTTACAAACATTCAAGAAATGATTTCAATTGGTGAACAAGCAGCGCATGAGCAGTTGCCTTCTATTCTACAAGCAATTGATCATTGGAAGGAGAACAAAAAAAGTGAAATCTAGAATTAGAATTTTGGTATATTTGGCTGTTATTGCAGTGGTGGCAATGCTTTGTTTTTATCCATTGCCGTACTACATTACAAAGCCTGGAATGGCAGAAGAACTTGCGCCTATTATTAAGGTAGAAGATGGATACCATGAAAAAGGGACGTTTATGCTTACAACTGTAAGAATGGGCAGAGCAACTCCTCTTTCATATGGTCTTGCGAAAATACAGGACTTTCATGAAATTTTCCCTACAAAGCAAATTTTGCAGCAGGGTGAAAGCGATGAAGATTACTCGACAAGGCAATTACATATGATGGATACGTCAAAAAATGCCGCTATTTCAGTAGCATATGAAGCAGCTGGAAAGAGCGTTTCCTATCACAATAAAGGCGTATATGTTACATATGTTGTAGAAAATATGCCTGCACATGGAAAACTTCATGTTGGAGATGTAGTGACGAAAGTAGACGAGAAAAAAATTCAAACTGCTGAGGACTTAATCAACTATGTATCGACTAAAAAAGCAGGAGATTCAGTATCAATTTATGTAAAAAGAAATGGCAAAGAAAGCAAACATACTTTAAAAGTTAAAGCATTTCCTGACGAGCCGAAACGAGTAGGCCTAGGAATTGCCTTAGAAACGAACCAAGAATTAAAAGTCAAGCCAGGTATACATATTGATACTGAAAAAATAGGAGGGCCTTCAGCAGGACTGATGTTCTCGCTTGAAATCTATAATCAGCTTGTTAAAGAGGACATGACAAAAGGCCACCGCGTTGCAGGTACAGGGACGATCAATGATAAAGGAGAGGTAGGACCAATCGGAGGTATTTCGCAAAAGATTGTAGCCGCAGATAAAGAAGGAGCAGAGATTTTCTTTGCACCAAATGAAAAAGGAGCTGCTGGCTCTAACTACCGAGAAGCGGTGAAGACAGCTAAAAAAATAAACAGTGATATGAAAATTGTACCCGTAGATTCATTTTCGGATGCCGTAACATATTTAGAAAAGATGAAACCATAAAAAAATCGTCTCTTGCAGACGATTTTTTTATGGCCAAATGATAGGAGGCTGCGTATATTCTTGTTTCATAAACTGAGAGCGCAGAGGCTCTTGAAACGGCATACTATAAACATGTGTGGCTTTAATATCGGTATCAATTTCTTTTAGTTTACATTGCGATACAGTGGATACAATAGGAAGGGACAGCTTTTTCTTAATTGTTTTTAAATAGGCTTGTCCTGTCTTTGACATTCCCAATAAGCGAATATAAGGGTCAGCTTGCTGCATCTCACTTTTTGTTGTATTGGTTAAAAGGTGAACGCACATGCGCTGTAAACGGGTTCTCGTATATCGCTTCGTTTTAACATTTGTTAAAAAATCTTCAAATGAAGTAGATGAAGAAATATAAGATAGCAGCCGGTGTTCAATACCTTCTTCTATTTCATAAATACGCTGTAAGTCATAAAGTGGAGTAGTTAATAATTTGTATTTCAAAAATGGGAAATAGTGCTCCCAATGATGAAACTGTCCGTGTGCTTGTTTGTAAGCTGCTAATTCGTTTGCTGTACTAACTGGCATATGCTTGCTCAGGTCCCCATGGCTGCTGGTGTCAAAAATAGCTTTACGTATGCTTGTGGCACTTGAAATAAAAGAGGAAGACAGTGAATCATCGTGATAATGTGATTGAATTCGAGTGATTGTATATGGTTTAATAGATGCATGCTGTTTTTTAATGGCAGCTACATAGCTCATTCCAAGCACATTATTTGGCTGAGATAGATCAATAGGAGCCTCCGTAAAAAGCTGTGAGAAAGCATTGGAAGCTGCTTTTGGATAACTGTTTCCTTTTTTCATCTCTTGTTGAATTAAAGCGGATAGTTCTGATTCATGAGCTTCGAGCAAATCAGAGGTGCGGGTAAATGAGTCAATATTGCCATTTTCGCTCCCAAAGCATACAAAGTCAGCGTGAAGAGATTCTAAAATAGAAATAGCGCCGCTTGCGAATGTTTCAGCTTTTTGAGTAGAAAAAGCATAAGGTAATTCAACGACTAAGTCTGCACCAGCGGCTAAAGCCATTCTTGTGCGGGACCATTTCGATACAAGAGCAGGTTCTCCGCGCTGCAAAAAATGCCCGCTCATCACAGCAATCACACAATCTGCTCCGGTTTGTTGTTTCGCTTGCTGCAAATGATAAGCATGTCCGTTATGAAAAGGATTATATTCGACAATTATTCCAACTGCTTGCATAATGTCTCCTTTTAATTTATTATTTTTAGTCTAGCTCTTTGTTTTAAAAACATTTTTTTATGAAAGTAAGAAATTTTTACAAAAAAGCATATTTAAGTACATTATAGTGTAAAGAAAAAATATTGACAAATAATCTTGTGAAAGCTATAATAACCTTTGTTGCCTTGAGGTGATTAACAATGAAATGGACAATACATCAATTGTATCAGTTGCAAAATAAAGGTCTAACATTTGACGAAGTGATTGACGGCAAGGAGTTTATGAATGCTGATCCTCAAATTCGTAGAATGTCAGATGTAAACGTGAAAGGAAGAGCCGACATTAGCTCTTCGAAAGTAACGTTTCACCTTAAAATTTCAGGAGAAATGACGTTACCTTGTGCTCGTACATTAGTTGACGTTCCGTATCCGTTTGAAATTAACGCAACCGAAACGTTTTTATTGAATGTGAATGCTGATTATGAAGAAGATGCTGAAGTACGTGTTGTAGAGGGAGAAACGGTTGATTTACAACCTTTGATTCAAGAGTTAATTATTGTTGAAATTCCTCTGCAGGTATTTAGTGAAAATCAGCAAGCGGCAGGAGCAGCTCCACAGTCAGGAAAAGACTGGGAAGTTGTTACCGAAAAAGAACAGCAGGAAAAAGTAGATCCCCGCTTAGCCGTACTCGAAAATTTCTTTAAAGACAAAAAGAAATAAAAATGCGAAGATCCGGCTTTCGGGCCTTCATATGATTTTAAAATTCTTTTAAGGAGGTGGGAATAATGGCTGTACCTTTTAGAAGAACATCTAAAATGAAGAAAAGAACGCGTCGTACGCACTTTAAATTACAAGTTCCTGGTATGGTAGAGTGCCCAAATTGTGGTGAAATGAAACTATCACACCGCGTATGTAAAGCTTGTGGTACTTACAAAGGAAATGACGTAGTAAGCAAATAATTGCTTATTTAAATAAAAGACCCTTTTAAAGGGTCTTTTATTTTTTTGCCTTTTTTCCTTCTCTGCCCTTTGGAAGAGAAGGATTTTTCTTATAGAACAAGAACTCTTTTTAAATAAACAATTACTGTTATAAAAGGATTCATACCTTGTCTATAAGGAGGAAAAAGCATGAAAAAAAGCGAGCTGTTTACTACAAGCCAAGGCATTGCTACATTTGTGATTAATCGTCCTGAAAAGCGTAATGCTATTGATTATGATGTGATGAATGAACTGCAGCAAGCTGTAGAGTATGTGAAACATAATCAGTTAGTAAAAGCTTTTGTAATTACAGGTGCTGGTTCAGACGCATTTTGCAGTGGAGGAGATTTAAGCGTATTTCATGAGCTAAAGACTTCGAAAGAGGCGTCTCAAATGTTAACGAAAATGGGGAAAATTCTTTATGAGATCTTAACGCTCCCAAAACCAACAGTTGCCCTTTTGAATGGAACATCGGTTGGGGGAGGATGTGAGCTTGCGATTGCATGTGATTTCCGTATAAGTGCAACACATAGTGAAATGGGCTTTATTCAAGGGAATTTAGGAATTACAACAGGCTGGGGAGGAGGAACCATTCTTCTGGAAAAGCTGCGTTATCAAGAAGCGATGGAAATGATCTACAGTGCTCAGCTGTATGGAGTAGAACGAGCAAAGCAAATTGGGTTTCTTTCCTATGTCACGTCGTTTAAAGAGCTAACTATGAGGTGTGAGGAGTGGTTAGCGCCTATTACTCATAAATCGACCCAAGTATTGCAAGCTTACAAAGAAATCGCTATTGAAAAATGGGAGCAAAGCCGGGTTTGGAATCGAATGGAACAAGAAATTCATCGCTGTTCGATTTTGTGGGAGTCTCCTGAACATGAAGAAGCGGTTCAAAAGGTCATCGTTAAAAAAACATAGTTATGAACTGCATTTCCATAGCAATATAGTTAATAAGCGAAAGATGAAAGAATCACGGGTTTCCCATTTTGCTTCGAAGTATATGAAAGATTTTCTTGATTGAGAAGAGGAACAATAGTCTATCTTATCTAGTAGGTGCATATTCATTTAATAAGTACGGATAAGGAGGGATAGAAAAATGACTTCTTCTCGTCAAGATGCATGGACTCATGATGAAGATTTATTACTCGCAGAAATTGTACTGCGTCATATACGTGAAGGTGGCACTCAGCTAGCTGCATTTGAAGAAGTGGGGAAGAAACTTACACGAACATCAGCAGCTTGTGGCTTCCGCTGGAATTCTTTTGTGCGCAAACAATACAAAACTGGTATTGACCTTGCGAAAAAACAGAGAAAAGAATTAAAAGCAAGAACTGTTTCAAAAGACGACGAGCAGCCTGCACGCTTATCATATATGGAAGCAGAGAAACATATTTCGCTTAATGAAGTAATTAAGTATTTAGAAAATGTAGATCAAGGGCAAAAACACTCGTCGGAGCTTCTCGAAGCTAATGAAGAACTGCAGCAAAAGATTGAACGTTTACAAGAGAAAGTAACGATTTTGGAAAAAGAAAAAAAAGCTTTGCAAAACAACTTGTTAATTGTGGAAGATGATTATAAAGCTCTTATTGAAATTATGGAGAGGGCTCGTAAAATGGTTGTATTAAAAGAGGATGAAAAAAGTAGAAAAGTGAAATTTCAAGTGGATAAAAATTTAAATTTAGAAAAAGTTCAAAAGTAAAGCGATAGCTTGAATGCTTCCTACTTCATGTTAATTATATATACCACATAGATATAAAATAAACAGCTGAAAATCAGCTGTTTATTTTTGTTCGCTTACACCGTTTGGTAGCCAAATAAGAGGGTTTTCTCCCAAATCGCGATCGATATCATACGTTACAGGTACGAACCCCATTTTTGACCAAAAATCACTCGATTTTACTCGCGGGCTTGTTTTGATAGGTAATTGAAAGGACTTGGCATATTCAACGAGCGTTTGGCCTAATCCTTTGCGCTGAAAATCGCTGAGCACTTCAAGTTTCCACACTTCAATATACGTTTGAGGCGGCTCGAAATATTGATCGTACTGTTTGTTTCGCTTATAGAGACTCATGCGAGCCACTAAGCTATTTCCAAAATAAATGCCGTAAAACGGAGAATTTATTTCATTATCGGAAATCTTAGCATGTAATTCTTCTAGCATTGAAAGTTCTTGAATGCCATATTCTTTGAATTTCTTGAACTCTTCTAGCGTTTTAAAATTAATTTTTAAATGCTTCACTTCGTAATTCATCCCATATCCCCCTTGTTATGTCTCCTTGCTAGATGAACGAACCAAGCCAGTTCGTTCATCTAATATTATATAACAAAAATACAAAATATTCTGTTTTCAGGATTGGTGAACGAATAGTCAATGCGTATAAAGAAAAATGAATTCTTTCGGTTAAATATGAAGAATACATTACTATAAGCATCACTTTTTAGAAAGGAAGCAAAAGGGAAGCAGAATTCAGATAGAAAGCGTTTTCAAAAAATGTAGAGGAGTTTTAAAATTATTGTAGAATTATATGGGGGAAAGTAGAAATTTGAGGAAAGGGGAGAGAAAGGTGAAAAAAATACTGATTGCAAATCGAGGAGAAATTGCTCTTCGTATTATTCATACATGCAAACAAATGGGCATTGAAACGGTGGCTGTCTATTCTGATGCAGATGCAGAGCTTCCGTATGTTCAAGCGGCTACGAAGGCACGTCGAATTGGAGAACCTCCTGTGCAAAAGTCATATTTGAATGTAGAAGAGCTGCTGCGAATTAGTCATGAAGAAAAAGTAGACGCCATTCATCCTGGATATGGATTTTTATCGGAAAATAGTGCATTTGCTAAAAGAGCGATTGATGAAGGCTTTTGCTTTATCGGTCCTTCTCCCGAAATCATTTCGATAATGGGCGACAAAATTGCTGCCCGCGCTGCGATGAAAGAAGCGGGTGTACCGGTTGTCCCCGGCAGCGAAGGCGATGTGGCGTCAGTTGAAGAGGCTTGTAAAGTAGCGGGAGTAATTGGATATCCAGTTATGTTAAAAGCGAGCGGAGGCGGCGGAGGAATTGGGATGGTGCGCTGCGATAACGAAGAAGCAGTCAAACAAGTATATGCCTCAACAAAAGCAAGAGCAAAAGCATATTTTGGTCATGAAGGAATGTTTATTGAAAAGCTTATCACAAACGCAAAACATATCGAGGTACAGGTGTTTGGAGATCAGCATGGTAATGTCGTTCATCTTTTTGAACGCGATTGTTCCGTACAAAGAAGAAATCAAAAAGTGATTGAAGAAGCCCCGGCGCTTTCTTTAAAAGAAAATACGCGACAAGCTATGCAAAATCAAGCCGTTCAAGCGGCTAAAGCAATCGGCTATTATAACGCAGGTACGGTAGAGTTTATCGTGGACGAAGAAGAAAATTTTTATTTTCTTGAAATGAACACGCGGCTTCAAGTTGAGCATCCGATCACCGAGCAAATTGCAGGAGTCGATTTAGTTAAGTGGCAAATCTTAGCGGCTCGCGGTGAGAAGCTTCCCCGTGTACAAGAGGAAATAGCAGCTAATAACTACGCGATCGAATTTCGAATTTATGCAGAAGATCCGTTTACTTTTTTACCGGCTCCCGGAAAAATTACGGGTTATCACTTACCCGAACGAACTTATGCACGAGTAGATAGCGGTTACAGAAATATGAATGCGGTTACACCTTTTTATGATCCAATGATTGCAAAAGTTATCATTACTGGTCGTACGCGTTCAAATGCAATTGAACTAGCTAAATCATATTTTACAGAAGCTGTCGTAGAGGGAATCAAAACGAATATTCCTCTATTTAAGCAGTTGTTAAATGAAGAGTTATATGAAAAAGGCGCCTATAACACATCGTTATTATCAACCGTATTAAATAAAGGAGGAGCACCGCAATGAGTGAAATCAAAGCGACAATGGCAGGCATGGTATTTAATGTGTTTGTTCAGCAAGGTGCAAGTGTAGCTAAAGGAGAAGTTGTTGTTGTATTAGAATCTATGAAAATGGAAATTCCTATTGAAAGCGATCAAGCCGGTATTGCAGAGACTGTCCATATAGCGGTGGGGGATTTTGTGAACGAAGGCGACGTTTTGGTGACTATTTCATAACTCATAAAGGAGAGATATCATGATACATACAGGTGAATCTCAGAAAAAATATGATGAAAATCGTCAAAAAGTAGAGCGTGGCAACGCGGAAAAATATAAAGAGAAACTTGCAAAACAACAGAAGCTTTTTGTAAGAGATCGTCTAGCCCTTTTATTTGATGACGGGAAATATGAAGAAGACGGCATGTTTGCAAATAATAAAGCCGAAGGGTTGCCGGCAGACGGTGTTGTAACCGCAATTGGAAAAGTAAACGGTGAAACGGTTTGTGTAATGGCTAATGACTCTACTGTAAAAGCAGGGTCTTGGGGGGCCAGAACAGTAGAGAAAATTATTCGGATTCAAGAAGTAGCGGAAAAACTGCATGTGCCTTTGCTGTACCTAGTGGATTCTGCTGGAGCACGTATTACGGATCAATTAGATATGTTTCCAAACCGCAGAGGAGCTGGACGGATCTTTCACAATCAAGTAAAACTTTCCGGCGTCATTCCTCAAATTTGTTTGCTTTTCGGTCCGTCAGCAGCTGGAGGGGCTTATATCCCTGCATTTTGTGATATTGTTGTGATGGTAGATGGAAACGCTTCTATGTACTTAGGTTCGCCGCGTATGGCCGAAGCCGTTATTGGAGAAAAAGTTACGCTAGAGGAAATGGGAGGAGCACATATGCACTGCAGCGTTAGCGGGTGCGGGGATGTGTTAGCTTATTCAGAAGAAGAAGCTATTTCGTATGCCAAATCTTATTTAACGTACTTTCCGAAAAACTATCAAGAGAAGCCTAAAGTACAAAAAGCTAAAGAGCCTAAGCAGACAAAAGCGTTAGTAGAACTCATTCCGGAGAATCAAAATGTTCCGTTTGATATCTATGAAGCAATTGATACCCTTATTGACGAAGGGAGCTTCTTTGAAGTGAAAAAACTGTTTGCCGCCGAACTGGTAACAGGGCTTGCACGAATAGATGGAAAAGTAGTAGGGATTATTGCCAATCAGCCGAAGGTCAAAGGAGGAGTGCTGTTTGTAGATTCAGCAGATAAAGGCGCAAAATTTATTCAACTGTGCGATGCCTTCCATATTCCTTTGCTATTTTTAGCAGACGTACCTGGATTTATGATTGGAACCAAAGTAGAAAGAGCAGGCATCATTAGACATGGAGCAAAATTGATTGCAGCGATGAGTTCAGCTACAGTTCCTAAAATTTCCGTAGTCATGCGTAAAGCTTATGGCGCAGGGCTTTACGCTATGGCTGGTCCAGCTTTTGAACCGGATTGCTGCCTTGCATTGCCTACTGCTCAAATTGCCGTAATGGGTCCTGAAGCAGCAGTAAATGCCGTCTATTCTAATAAAATTAATGAAATTGAAGATCCGAAAGAGCGGTTTATGTTTGTTAAACAGAAACAGCAAGAGTATAAAGAACACATCGATATCTATACGCTGGCGTCTGAACTTATTATTGATGACATCGTTCCTGCTAACGAACTGCGTCGAACTTTAATTGACCGCTTTCGATTATATGAAACGAAGAATGTGACCTTTAGCCGTCGTAAGCATCCGGTGTATCCCGTATAATAGAAAAAAACGGGATCACTCTAAATAATTTACAATAAGCCCGGTGATTTTTAATCACGCGGGCTATATGAATAGGTAAAATTTAAAGAATGCATTTAATTCAAAGCATTTTTTTGCTAAAATGAAACTCAATAATAGAAAGAGGAACAAAAAATACGATGAAAACTATAGGTATTATTGGAGGCGGATCATTAGGTCTGTTGTTTAGCGCGTATTTATCAGATTGTTATGATGTAACCTTGTACACGAAAACACAAGCTCAAGCAAAGTGTATTAACGAAAATGGAATTACCTTACATAGACAAGGGGAACATCACACGAAAAAAGTCAGTGCTATCCCTCTGGAAAAAAACATAAAAGAAGCAGATTTAATCATTATCACTGTAAAACAGTATCATTTAAAAGAGATGATCCCTTTTATTAAAACCCTTACTATACATACTCCCCTTTTGTTTATCCAAAACGGTATGAGCCATATTGAAATTCTCAAAAACCTCCCGCAACTTACTCTTTATTTGGGTACAGTTGAACATGGGGCAATGCGTACAAATATGGATAGCGTCCATCATACAGGAATAGGAGCAACCCGTATTGCTTCGTACAGAGGAGAAATGGAGTCTATCTTACCAATTGTGAATTTTCCTTGGATGATTGAAACAGATTGGTATGCGATGCTGGTGAAGAAATTAGTTGTAAATGCGCTCATCAATCCTCTTACAGCGCTGTATCGCGTGAAAAATGGGCAGCTGATTCACAACAGCTATTTTTATAAAATGATGCGTCTATTGTTTGAAGAGATTGCGGATGTATTAAAGCTAGATTCAGCTTTTAATTATTGGGAAAATGCGCTGGGGGTTTGTTCCCGCACGAGTACAAATCAATCTTCTATGCTAAAAGATATACAGGAGGGGCGGCAAACCGAGATTGATGCTATCTTAGGTTATATCCAAACACAAGCTGCTGAAAAAAGAACGTCGACGCCTATTGTTGACTTTTTATATGGGTCAATAAAAGGAATCGAAGAAGAAAAGGGTGAGTAACATGGGAAGTTTTATTGCTGGAGTTTTTGCGACGTTTGTCACTCTGCCGCTCGTCGGTTTTTTTATTCTATACATGCTTTTACGCAAACTGACGAAAAATAAAAGGAAATCTGTCCACATAGCAACGTACATTACTACGGTTTTTCTTATTTTGTCCGTGCATTATGCAGCTGTGGAAATTTTCGGGCACTCTTTTTTGTGGTTGATTGCGTTAGTCCTTTTAGTTGTAGCAATGATTATGATGTTTGTACATTGGAAAGTCAAACATGACTTAGAAATGAAGCTTATTGCGAAAGGGTTCTTTCGGATGAATTTTGTTTTGTTTCTTATTGCACATATTGTATTAAATATAGGTGGAATCGCTTTTCGTATTTCCTCTCTGTAAAGCATGTTACTAGACGTGAGCAGTTACATTATGGATAATGAAGCTATATGTAGAGAATATAAGTATTAGGAAAAGAAAGGAAGTTCTTTCATGGAGATTACAGACGTCTCTTTAAAGGCGGGAAACAAACTAACGAACGATTACATAAAAGGTGAAAAGCAAGCACTTTCCTTTTTTCATTATAATATACACGAAAAAGACGTATATGAAAAACGTTTAGCGGATGTTCAAAAGCAGTCTTATCCAAGAGAACAGCTTGCTGAGTATCTGCTTGATTTTAATAAGCGCTACGGAGCATCTTCTAAGACGATTGAAAATATTGAAAAGCTAAAAGATCCTAACAGCGTAGTAGTCGTTGGCGGTCAGCAAGCGGGGCTGCTTACAGGTCCTTTGTACACCATTCATAAAGTGATTTCAATTGTGCTGCTAGCTAAACAACAAGAGGAAGCTTTAAACGTGCCCGTGCTTCCGGTATTTTGGATTGCTGGAGAAGATCATGATTTTGCTGAGATCAACCATGTATACACAGAGCATAAAAACCAGCTTTTAAAGAAAACGTTAAAGCATTCTTTAAAGAAAAAGCAAATGGTTTCTCAAATTGAGCTAGACCATGAAGCCTGTAGAAGCTGGGTTCGTGATGTTTTTCAAACGTTTAACGAAACGGCGCATACAAATCAGGTGTTACGCTTTGTTTTAGAGGCGTTAGATAAATCACGTACCTATGTCGATTTCTTTGCTCATTTGGTTACCACAATGTTTGCAGAGTCAGGTCTTATTTTAATGGATGCAGCTTCTAGAGAAGTGCGCAGCATTGAATCTTCTTTCTTTGTGACGTTAATTGAACAAAATGACAAATTATCGTCAGCCGTTATGGAACAGCAAACAGAGATTCAAAAACAGTACAAACGAATGATTGAAGTGGGAGAAGAAACGGCCCATCTCTTTTATTCACACAACGAAAACAGAGTACTTTTAGAAAGAGATGCAGAGCAAGAGCAGTTTGTTGGAAAGCTAAATGAACTCGCGCTGTCTAAAGAAGAGCTGGTTCAAATTGCTAAACAAACGCCAGAGCTTCTTAGTAATAACGTTGTGACTAGACCCCTTATGCAGGAGTACTTACTTCCTACCCTTGCGTTTATTGCAGGTCCCGGGGAAGTAGCGTATTGGGCAGAGCTTGAAAAAGCATTTTCTTTATTTAGCTTTAAAATGCCTCCCGTGGTTCCGAGGTTATCCTATGCAATCGTAGAAAGACATATCGAGAAGTATATGGATGAACTTCAGTTAGACCTTTCCAACGTAATGAACGAAGGCGTAGATGCAGAGAGGGAGCACTGGCTTAAGACAGAAGTTCACAACCCGTACGAAATGTATTTTGAAAAAGCGAAAGAAGATTTTGAAAAAATTCATAAAACTCTTCGTGAAAATATTCAAAAAGAAGACAAAACATTTGATGAAGTCATGCTTAAAAATCGAGCGATTATTCAAAAGCAGTTTGAAACCATTCAAAAGATTGTCGAATCCAAACAGCTAACGAAGCACGATGTGAAGCATTCAAAATATGCTCAAATTGAACTTGCTCTTCGCCCCTACAATGCTCCACAAGAACGTATGTGGAATATTATGTATTATTTAAATGGCTATGGTATGCAATTTGTGTCAGATTTACTAAGTGCTGAAGTCGAATTAAATCACCAGTTAAAAGTCTGCTATGTCTAATAAAATCCTGCTGAAAAGCAGGATTTTTATTTTGGAAAAGAGAACAAGTTTACAAGGTGAATGTCAACCAATTGGATCCTTATAAGGTATTTATTTCTAATCACACAAAAAACCTTATATTCCTTACATTTTATTCTACGAATATGTCCTACTTTTAACAAAATGACACTATTTGTGACAAAAAGACAAAATTCTACTTAATTCTTATATAAATAGCTGAAATAATGTTGAACTTTGATATATAATATAAACGTGTATATATATCAAAGAAAAACACCGTTTTTTGCTTTTTGTATACATAACTAAGTAGTTTAGAAAGAAGTAGGTGTCATAATGTTTAATCACACAACTGTTTTGCTTAAAGAAGCAGCGGAAGGCTTAAATATTAAGCCGGATGGAGTATATGTCGACTGCACGCTTGGCGGAGCAGGTCATAGTGAATATATCGTAAAACAGCTATCAGAAAAAGGGAAATTAATTGCGTTTGATCAAGACGATGTTGCTCTTGAAAATGCAAAAGAAAAATTAGCCCCGTATCTAGACAGAGTTATTCTAATCAAAAGTAATTTTCGCTATTTAAAAGAGCAGCTAATGAAACATGGAATTGAAGAAGTAGATGGAGTATTGTTTGACCTAGGCGTCTCGTCTCCTCAGTTGGATACACCAGAGCGAGGGTTCAGCTTTCATCATGAGGCCCCGCTTGATATGCGCATGGATCAAAACTCAAAGTTTTCTGCGTACAACGTAGTAAATGAATGGCCTTATGAAAAACTTGTGAAAATCTTTTTCCAATACGGAGAAGAAAAGTTTTCGAAACAAATTGCCCGCAAAATTGAGGCATATCGAGAGTCTAAACCAATTGAAACAACGCTAGAGCTGGTTGATCTTATTAAAGATGGTATTCCAGCGCCAGCTAGACGAACGGGTGGACATCCGGCAAAACGGATTTTCCAGGCTATTCGAATTGCTGTAAATGATGAGCTGCAAGTATTTGAAGATGCAATTGAACAGGCTATGGATGTGATCAAAAAAGGTGGACGTGTAAGTGTTATTACCTTCCATTCACTTGAAGACCGGATTTGTAAAGTAGCGTTTAAAAATGCAAGCACGGTTCCGCAGCTTCCTCATGGACTGCCGGTTATTCCAGAAGAATTTAAGCCTAAAATGAAAGTCATTACAAGAAAACCTATTTTACCTTCAGAAGAAGAGGTAGAAGAAAATAAGCGAGCGCGTTCGGCAAAGCTTCGAATTGTTGAGAAATTAGTCTAATAAAAGGGTTTAAACAAAGAGGAGGGGACGAGAATGAACAATGTAGCATACAAAGTAAGAGAGCAAGATCAGCAGCAGAAGCAGCAAAAGACGGTACGTCAAGTTGTTCGAAAGACAAAAAGAAAAATCACGGTTGGTGAAAAAATTGTGTATTCTGGGTTTGTCGCACTCATGCTGTTTGGGTCTGTGCAAATCATTTCAAATCAATCTTCGCTTTATAGCATCAGTGAAGAAGTGCAATCACTCGATGGAAAGATTGACAAGCAAGAAGCAAAAAACAATGAGTTAAAATTACAGGTAACAGAGTTAAGTGCATACGATCGTATTTGGACAAAAGCAAAAGAACTTGGACTAAAATTGAATGAAAATAACGTAAAAGTCGTTAACGATTAATTGCGATGACTACGCCAAGAAAAAATAGCAATATTAGTACAGGAGCAGCAATATTAATTTTAATATTTGCATTGCTCTTTTTTGTATTAGCCATCAGGTTCTTTTACATCCAAGCGACGGGCAAAGCAGACGGAGAAGCTTTAGCCGAAATTGCACAAAAACAGCATACGCGAACGTCTAAAATTGAAGGACAGCGCGGTACGATTTACGATCGAAATGGAGAAGCAATCGCCCAAGACACGGGTGCTTATACGGTTGTGGCGATTTTAGATAAAAAACAAACAAAAGACAAAGATCACCCGCAACACGTGGTAGACCCAGAAAAGACGGCTCAAAAATTAGCCCCATTGTTGAAGATGGATGAGTCTAAACTTGAAAAAATGATGTCTAAAGACGTCTTCCAAGTCGAACTTGGCCCAGGCGGACGTGACATTGATAACGTGCTAAAGCAAAAAATTGAGAAACTAAATCTCCCGGGCATCACGTTTTTACGCGATTCGAAGCGCTTCTATCCAAACGGTGTCTTCGCCTCAAGTATTTTAGGATACGCACAAAAAGATGATACGGGTAAAATCGTAGGGAAAATGGGAATTGAAAAAGTATTTGATAAGCAGCTTTCTGAAGAAGATGGATATGTAAAATACGAAGCTGCTAAAAATGGAATTAAGCTTCCGGATCCAAAAGAGTCAATTGTAGCTCCTAAAAACGGAGACAGCGTTACGCTTACGATTGATGAAAAAATTCAAACGTTTTTAGAGGATGCGATGACAGCTGCTGCTAAAGAATATAAACCAGAAGAGCTAATGGCAACAGTAGTGAATCCGAAAACCGGTGAAATTTTGGCCATGTCAAACCGCCCTTCATTTGACCCGAATATTCGCGATATCACTTCTTATCGTAATCCGTTTGTTGAAAACAGCTATGAACTTGGTTCAACGATGAAAATCTTTACGCTAGCAGCCGCGATTGATGCAGGCGTCTATAACGGTGAAGACCGCTATCAGTCGGGATCTTATAAAGTAACGAAAAACAGCGTTCCAATTAACGATCATAACGGCGGAGTCGGCTGGGGAGCTATTACATTTAATGAAGGAATTCAAAGGTCTTCAAATGTAGCGGTTGCCATTTTAGCCAACGAAAAATTAGGTACCGATCGTTTGTATAAATACTTAGACAAGTTTGGTTTTATGGATAAGACGGGAATTGACTTGCCGAACGAAGCTTCTAGCAAGTTAGTGACGAAGTACCCGAGAGACCGCGTAACCACTGCGTTTGGACAAGCGTCTGCTTTTACGCCTATTCAAGAAATTCAGGCGGCTACGGCAATTGCAAATGACGGCAAGATGATGAAGCCTTACGTGATTAAACAAGTAGTCGATGAAACAAATAAAAAAACGATTAAGAAAACAAAACCTACCGTAGTAGGCCAGCCTATTTCTAAAAAAGCAGCGAACGAAACGCTAGGTATTTTAGAAACCGTTGTTTCTTCTGATGACGGAACAGGAAAACCTTACGCGATTGAAGGATACGATGTCGCTGGAAAGACGGGAACAGCTCAAATTCCTGGTCCTAACGGAGGTTACCTGCATGGACACGGGAAAAATTTCATTTCCTTTATGGGCTTTGCACCTGCTAAAGATCCAAAGCTGCTTGTCTATGTAGCTGTTAAAAATCCAACTCTCACGCCTCAAGAAACGGGTACTGCGCCGCTTACGGCCGTATTTAATCCGGTGATGAAAAACAGCCTGCAGTATTTAGGAGTGGAGCCTCAAAAAACGGATGAAGACGGAAAAGAAACGAAAGAAAAGAAAGTGGATTCAGAAATCACGCTTAAATCTTACGTTAATGAATCAGTTAATAGTGCCGTGAAAGACTTAAAACAAAAAGGGCTTGTTCCTGTTGTAATAGGTAAAGGAGATACGGTAGAAAGCCAATCACCGACTTCTGATACCATTGTCGCTGGTCAACGCGTGTTCATTAAGACAAACGGAAAAGCCACAATGCCTGATCTAACAGGTTTTTCACATCGTGACGTTATTCGCTTTAGTGAATTTGTCAACGTTCGACCTAGCGCACTTGAAAATGGTTATGTTGTAAGTCAAAGTATTAAAGCAGGAGATCCGTTAAAAGCAGGAACGTACCTGAAAGTGGAACTTGAAACGCCTAAAGAATTTTCAAGCACGTTAAATAAGTTAAAAGAAACAGAAAAAAGTGAATCTGACAGTAAAAAAGACGATAAGCAACTTGACTAGAAAATAAGTTCTAGTGAATCCTGTACAAGCATATATTGGAACGAGCCGATTCAGAGGAGGTTCTAATATATGCGGGTATCAGGAGTCACAGTTCGTAAAAGGCTAGCCATTGTTTTGTTTGTCGGTTTTATTGTGTTTTTGATTATTGATACAAGGCTTGGATATGTACAGTTGCTGACTGGGGATACGCTAACTGAAAAAGCCAAAGACTTATGGAGTCGGAATATTCCTTTTGAACCAGAAAGAGGAAAGATACTAGATCGCAATGATGTGGCACTTGCTACAAATAAAAGTGCACCGACCGTTTTAGTTATGCCAAGACAAGTTGAGAATCCAGCTGTTACGGCTGAAAAGTTAGCAAAAGTGCTGGGAGCATCAAAAGAAAAAGTATATGAACAAATAACAAAAGCTTCTTCTAGCGTATATTTGCGTCCTGAAGGAAGAAAAATTTCACATGCGAAAGCAAATGAAGTGCGAAATTTAAATTTAAAAGGCGTATATATAGCTGAGGATTCGAAGCGGTACTATCCGTTTGGGAGTTATTTGTCGCATGTATTAGGCTTTGCGGGAGTAGATAATCAAGGGTTAACGGGCCTTGAATTATATTATGATAAAGAGCTAAAAGGACAAAAAGGTTCAGTTAAATTGTATTCTGATGCTAAAGGTAAAAAGATGCCTAATATAGCCGATGACTACACAGCCCCTGTGGACGGGCTCGATTTGAGATTGACCATTGATTCACGTGTGCAAACGATTATGGAGCGTGAGTTGGATAATGCTCAGACAGCTTATAATCCAGATGGTATGATTGCCATTGCCATGAATCCTAAAAACGGTGAAATTTTAGGTATGTCAAGCCGTCCGGGCTTTGATCCGACGGATTTTAAAAATGTGAAGCCAGAGGTGTATAATCGCAATCTTCCAATCTGGAGCGTATATGAGCCCGGATCAACGTTTAAGATTATTACACTGGCAGCTGCTCTTGAAGAAAAGAAAGTGGATTTACTAAAAGATCAATTTTACGATGATGGAGCCGCGGAAGTTGGAGGAGCGAGACTTCGCTGCTGGAAAAAAGGCGGACATGGACAGCAGTCTTTTTTAGAAGTTGTACAGAACTCATGTAACCCTGGTTTTGTGGAGCTTGGGGAACGTTTAGGAAAAGAGAAGTTGTTCAAATACATTAAAGAATTTGGCTTTGGTCAAAAAACAGGTATTGATTTACAAGGGGAAGCAAAAGGAATTTTGTTCCCGCTTGAGCGCGTAGGTCCGGTTGAACAAGCTACAACAGCTTTTGGGCAAGGGGTTGCTGTTACGCCTATTCAACAGGTAGCTGCTGTTTCCGCAGCCGTAAACGGTGGAACGCTTTATGAACCTTATATTGCAAAAGAGTGGGTGGATCCAACTACCGGAAAAGTTGTAAGCAGTCATAAGCCGGTTGCTAAGCGAAAAGTTATTTCCGAGGAAACGTCTAAGCAAGTGCGTTTTGCGCTTGAAAGTGTAGTAGCACAAGGAAGCGGAAAAGGAGCTTTTGTGGAAGGGTACCGCGTTGGTGGAAAGACGGGTACTGCGCAGAAAGCTCAAAATGGAAAGTATTTAAAAAACAATCACATCGTTTCTTTTATCGGTGTTGCACCAGCAGATAACCCTGAAATTGTCGTGTATGTTGCGGTTGATAATCCAAAAGGCACCATTCAGTTTGGTGGAGTTGTAGCAGCTCCGATTGTAGGTAAAATGATTGAAGACAGTTTGCGTGTGATGGACGTTAAACCGCGTAAAGGCCAAATCGAAAAAGAGTTAACGTGGCTGGACACACCAATGATAAAAGTACCAAATGTCGTAGGAATGTCAAAAAAAGAGTTACAAGAACAGCTACTTAATTTAAAATTAGATGTGAGTGGCGAAGGAGATAAAGTGGTCAAGCAGTCTCCTGCAGCCGGAACGAAAGTTAAAGAAGGCGAAACGGTTAGAATTTATATGGGAAAATAAAAAATCTCTATAAACCACTATTCTTCCTTGCATGATAATCAGCAGGTTACTCTGTGTGTGAACATGAAATCAACAAATAAGCCTAGGGGGTGTTCCCTCCGGGCTTCTTTTTCTGTAAAATGTAATAGGTTGGGTGCTAGAAAAAGAAGAATAGTTGCCATAGCGTCTTATAACAAACGTTTCACTTTACAAATAGAGAGGACATGGTAGGAATGGATTTACGAGAACTACTAACACATTTACATGATTTTGTTCAGCTTCCTGAACAGAATATTGATATTACGTCAATTGAAATGGATTCAAGAGAAGTTAAGCCCGGAGCATTGTTCATTTGTATAGACGGCTATACGGTTGATGGTCATAGCTTTGCACACATGGCTGTGGAAAAAGGGGCAGTAGCAATCTTAGCAGAAAAGCCTGTGGATGTAGACGTGCCCGTTGTACGCGTGAAGAGTACAAAGCGAGCGATGGCAGTGCTAGCGGATGCTTTCTACAATCAGCCCACACAAAAAATGCATTTAATTGGTGTAACAGGCACAAACGGAAAAACAACCATTACACATTTGATTGAGCATATCTTTAAATCACAACATAAAAAGACGGGTTTAATTGGAACGATTGAAATTCGTATTGGTGATACGTCTTATGATGTGAAAAACACAACGCCTGAATCGCTGACTCTTCAAAAAACATTTAATCAAATGGTGGAGGAGAATGTAGAAGTAGCGATGATGGAAGTGTCCTCTCACGCGCTTGACTTAGGACGCGTACACGGGTGCGACTTTGATGTGGCGGTATTTAGTAACTTAACGCAAGATCACCTGGACTATCATCATACAATGGAAGATTATCGTCGTGCGAAAGGGTTGCTATTTGCACAGTTAGGAAACGCTTATAACCATACTCGTCCTAAATTTGCTGTTCTCAATGCCGATGATGCGGCAACCGAGGAATATATTAAAAACACGGCTGCTACAGTGATTACGTATGGTATTGACCGTGAAAGTGATATTCGTGCAACAAATATTCAAATTACAAACAGCGGCACAACGTTTGACTTGACAACACCCACAGAAACGGTTCGTGTAGAAATGAAGCTTATTGGTAAATTCAGCGTCTACAACGTATTAGCGGCTACAGCTGCATGTTTAGTATCTGGTATCCCTCTGTCAGTTATTGTCGAGGAAATAAAAGTGTTAGAAGGTGTGTCTGGGCGTTTTGAAGTGGTTGATGCGGAGCAAGATTTTACGGTTATCGTTGATTATGCCCACACGCCGGACAGCTTAGAGAACGTGTTAAAAACTGTAAAAGAATTCGCAAAACGCAATATATATGTTATTGTTGGTTGTGGCGGAGATCGAGATCGTACAAAACGACCAATCATGGCTCGGATTGCAGCTGAATACAGTACACAAGCTATTTTGACATCTGATAATCCACGAAGTGAAGATCCATTGGCTATTTTGAAAGATATGGAAGAGGGTTTGGATACAGATAACTATGTGACGATTGCTGATCGTGCAGAAGCGATTCGCTATGCAGTGGAAGCAGCGCATGCAGATGATGTTATTGTCATTGCTGGAAAAGGGCATGAGACCTATCAAATTATTGGTAAAAAAGTATTCGATTTTGACGATCGAGAAGTAGCACGCAAAATGATTGAGGAGCGAAAGTAGTAATGAAATGGGTAGAGAACAAAATGAGTCGGAATGAGTTGGAAGTTAAGGAGGGGACATCGTGCTAGAACAATCAATTTTATTGACAATCGGCGTAGCCTTTTTGATTACGGTTGTATTGTCGCCGATTTTTATTCCCTTCTTAAGAAGATTAAAGTTTGGTCAAAGTATTCGTGATGAAGGCCCGAAATCTCACCAGAAAAAATCAGGTACACCTACAATGGGCGGTATCATGATTTTATTATCTATTATTGTGGCAACTCTTATTATGGTCAATCAGTATGCAGAACTTACATATAAGACGTTTCTATTATTATTTGTCACAATCGGATTTGGTTTATTAGGATTTTTAGATGATTTTATAAAAGTAGTGTTAAAGCGTAACCTTGGATTAACATCTAAACAAAAGTTTTTAGGTCAGGTTGTCATTTCAATTATTTTTTACTTTATTGCAAGACAGTTTGAGTTTTCAACTGAAGTGACGATTCCAGGAATTAAAGACCCAATCGATTTAGGTTGGTTTTATGTTGTTTTCCTTATCATCTGGCTTGTTGGTTTTTCAAATGCGGTTAACTTAACGGATGGATTAGACGGACTTGTATCTGGTACAAGTGCGATTGCTTTTGGTGCATTTGCAGTTCTTGCCTGGAATGCAGAGCAGTTTGAACTATCTATTTTCTCAGTTGCTGTAGTAGGAGCTGTGTTAGGATTTTTAGTTTTTAATGCCCATCCTGCAAAAGTATTTATGGGAGATACGGGTTCTTTAGCGCTAGGAGGAGCTATCGCTACGGTGGCTGTCTTAATGAAAATGGAATTCTTGCTTGTTATTATCGGTGGTGTGTTTGTCATTGAAACACTATCGGTTATTATTCAAGTCGCATCTTTCAAAACAACAGGAAAACGTGTGTTTAAAATGAGCCCGCTTCATCACCATTACGAGCTAAGCGGCTGGTCGGAATGGCGCGTAGTTATGACTTTTTGGGCTGTAGGACTATTATTTGCAATGCTTGGAATTTATATCGAGGTGTGGATTTAAATGAAATCAGTCAATACGTATCAAGGTAAACAAGTACTTATTTTAGGATTAGCCAAGAGCGGTTTCGCAGCCGCTCAGCTAGTTAAACAGCTTGGTGCTAAAGTAGTCGTTAATGATCAAAAACCGTACGAAGAGAACACAGCAGCACAGGAATTAGAAAAAACGGGCATTGAAGTTGTCTGTGGGCATCATCCGCTTGAACTTTTAGACAAAGCGGATGTTATTGTAAAAAACCCTGGCATTCCGTATTCAAATGTTCTATTGCAAGAAGCATTAAAGCGAAATATTCCGATTTTAACAGAGGTAGAATTAGCTTATGAAATTAGCGAAGCTCCTTTTATCGGAATTACGGGAAGCAATGGGAAGACAACAACAACAACGCTAATTTATAAAATGTTAGAAGAAGATCAAAAGCAGCCGTTGATTGCTGGAAATATTGGAACAGTAGCTTGTGAAGTGGCGCAAAAAGCAACAAAGGACAATGTCATTGTCACGGAGCTTTCTTCTTTTCAGCTGATGGGAATTGAAAAATTCCGTCCGAAAATCTCTTTATTATTGAATTTGTTTGATGCTCACTTAGACTATCATGGCACAAAAGAGGAATATATCAAAGCGAAAGCAAATCTCTTTAACAATCAAACAAGTGAAGATTTTGCCGTTATTAATGCAGATGATGAGCTAGTGATGAAAGCTAGTGCAGATATTAAAGCCACAAAAGTACCTTTTTCGGTTACAGCTCAAACGACAGAAGGAGCGTACATTAAAAACGAAACGATTTTCTTTAAAGATGAAGAAGTGATGTCGTTAAAAGATGTGGTGCTGCCAGGCAAACATAATCAAGAAAACATTTTAGCAGCTGTGTCCGTTGTGAAGCTGTACGGCTGTTCAAATGAAGCTATCTACCGCGTGCTCACAACGTTTGCTGGTGTTAAACACCGCGTTCAATACGTTACGACAATCAACAAACGCAAGTTTTATAATGACTCTAAAGCTACGAATATGCTTGCTACAAAAGTAGCTCTTTCCGCTTTTTCGCAGCCGACGATTCTACTTGCAGGCGGACTCGATCGCGGCAATGAGTTTGATGATTTAAAAGAAGAGTTTAAGAATGTGAAAGCTGTTATTACGTTTGGGGAAACGGCTCCTAAAATTGAACGCGTAGCCAAAGAAGAGGGAATACAAATTGTAAAACGTGTCGATAATGTTAAACAAGCAGTTTCAGAAGCATATGCTTGTTCAGATGAAGAAGATGTTATTTTATTATCTCCTGCTTGTGCAAGCTGGGATCAATTTAAAACTTTTGAAGAACGTGGTGACATCTTTATTGAATCTGTGCATAAACTGAAATAAGGGCTTGTCTAAACACCTAGAAAATACACTAGCCCTAATCTATTTTTAGAGGTGTGTGACAGTGTCGACAAAAAGGTCTACCCCAGATTTTTTTCTCATAATCGTTACGCTTTCCTTGCTAACCATCGGCCTTATCATGGTATACAGCGCAAGTGCGGTATGGGCTACATACAAGTTTAATGATTCTTTTTTCTTTGCTAAACGCCAGCTCTTATTTGCAGGGCTTGGAGTATGCGCGATGTTTGTCATCATGAATATTGATTATTGGATGTGGCGTACGTGGGCAAAGCCAATTGTAATCATTTGCTTTGTTATGCTGGTACTTGTATTGATTCCGGGAGTAGGGCTAGTACGGAATGGGTCGCAAAGTTGGATAGGAGTTGGAGCGTTTTCGATTCAGCCTTCAGAATTTATGAAGTTTGCTATGATTATATTTTTAGCGAAATATTTATCAGAAAACCAGAAGAAAATTACATCCTTTAGAAAAGGAATGTTACCGGCGTTATTACTGGTTTTCTTACCGTTTGGCATTATTATGATGCAGCCGGATTTAGGAACTGGAACGGTGCTTGTTGGAACTTGTTTAGTCATGATTTTTGTTTCAGGAGCAAAAGTAAGTCACTTTGCAGGTCTTGGGTTGCTTGGCGTTGCCGGTTTTGTAGGGCTTGTTTTATCAGCTCCTTATCGGATTAAACGCATCACCTCATTTTTAAATCCTTGGGAAGATCCGCTTGGAAGCGGGTTTCAAATCATTCAATCTCTTTATGCAATTGGGCCCGGGGGATTGCTTGGATTAGGGTTAGGGCAAAGTAGACAAAAGTTCTTTTATCTGCCGGAGCCTCAAACTGATTTTATTTTTGCTATTCTAGCAGAAGAGCTCGGTTTCATTGGCGGAACGCTTGTTCTGATTTTGTTTAGCTTATTGCTTTGGAGAGGAATTAAAGTAGCGCTCGGAGCACCTGATCTTTACGGAACGTTTTTAGCCTTAGGAATTATTTCAATGGTGGCGATTCAAGTCATGATTAATATAGGCGTGGTAACAGGTCTTATGCCTGTTACGGGAATTACGCTTCCATTTTTGAGTTACGGCGGATCGTCGCTCACGCTCATGCTGGCAGCAGTTGGAGTTTTGTTAAATGTTAGTAGATATTCTCGCTATTAATTGAAAAAAATTGTATAATGTCAAGTAGGCAATGGTCTACTGAAGTAAACCGTCATCTTAAATCCAAGTGCACGCCGGATTTTGTTGGCGGTTTATTTTCGATTTTTTACAGGTAGATGATATTTTTGTATGAAATGTTTTTAAAATGTAATGTTGTGATAACCAATTTTGAGTCCAACTATGGTATGATGTGTAAGGTTAAATATTTTATCTTAGTGATTAGGTGAACGTATGTGCACTTATGAGCGTAGCGTTTTTTTATGACTGTCAGCATGTGTTTAACTTCTAAATGAAAAACGATAAAAAAACAATCAAAATTACTTTATATAGCAGATGAACGTACATTCTATGGGTGAATGTCATACGATAAATAAAAATGATGAAATTGACAACAGAATAGAGTGCCTTCGTAGAAAAAAGGTATCTTACAAGGTGCTGCTGCTTAGTTATGAATCTGTTCTTATTATTCTTATGCATTAGAAGTAAGGGCGCATTGACATGAAAGTTTTATAACAGCAAAGAGGGTTTTAGGAGGTTCTTATGGAAGCGTTAGTAAAAGAGTTAGTCGAAGCGAATATTGGAAAGGTTCGTGAAAATGAACCGCTAGCAAAACATACAACAATGAAAATTGGTGGTCCAGCAGATGTGCTTGTAGAACCTGATTCTGTTGATCACTTAAAAGTTACAATGGATATTATTAAAAAACACGGCGTGAAATGGAGAGCGATTGGTCGGGGGTCTAATCTTCTGGTTTCTGATAAGGGAATTGAAGGTGTGGTCATTAAGCTCGGAGCCGGATTAGATGATTTAACAGTAGATGGAGAGACGGTTACTGTAGGTGGGGGATACCCTAGCATCAAGCTTGCAACAGTTATTACAAAACAAGGTCTGTCAGGCTTGGAGTTTTCAAGTGGAATTCCTGGATCTGTCGGAGGCGCTGTTTATATGAATGCAGGTGCCCATGGTTCTGATATGTCTCATGTAGTCGAAAAAGCGCTGATTTTATTTGAAGATGGCACTCTGGAGTGGCTGACAAATGAAGAGCTTCAATTTTCGTATCGTCATTCAATTCTACAAAAAGACCGTCCTGGAGTATGTGTAGAAGCCGTGCTGCGTTTGAAAAAGGGAACGAAAGATGATATTGTGGCGGTCATGCAGAAAAATAAAGACTATCGCCGCGAAACACAGCCTTGGAATTTCCCTTGTGCAGGAAGTATTTTTAGAAATCCGCTTCCAAATTATGCAGGAGACTTAATTGAAAAGTCCAACTTAAAAGGTTTTTCAGTAGGCGGTGCGCAAATTAGTGAGCAGCATGCGAACTTCATTGTCAATACAGGAGATGCAACGGCTTCAGACGTGCTGAATTTAATTGCTCATGTCAAGAAAACAATTAAAGAGAAATTCGATATTGATATTCATACAGAAGTTGAGATTATCGGTCGCTAATTACTCAGCCCGTCGCTGTATGGTTATGCGTGAAAAGGTAGCTTTTATGTGTTTATTCTATGCTATAATGGGGATATTCTCATGAAGCAAAGATTGGAAATAAATAGATGGTAATTCCTCGTTTATTTTCTCAAATGGATAAGGGTGAAAAAAATGGAAAAAGGTAAGTTAATTGTTTTAGAAGATCGTGTACCGAAACTGCAAGAACAGCGAAAGCAAAAAGCAAATAGACGGCTTATTTTGTATTTATCACTCTTTTTCATCCTTATTTTATTTATTGTATATTCTCAATCTTCTCTGAGTAATGTTTCTAACATTGAAGTACAAGGGAATAAACATGTAAGTGATAAGGATATTGTCAAAGCGAGTGGTCTGTCCAAAAAAACCAGCTACTGGAAAGCTGATGCTGATCAAATTCAAGAAAAAGTCGAAAAAAACCCTGAGGTAAAGGAAGCTGTCATTCACAAAACATTTCCTAATAAGGTCGTAATCGACGTAAAAGAGTACGCAAGAATTGCATATGTAACCTCGGGGAATAAATATTTCCCTGTGAATGAAAATGGAAAAGTTTTAAAAGAAGTAAGTGCTAAGAAAGTGTCATCCGACGCTCCGCTGCTAATTGACTGGAAAGACGGAGACGCTATACAAAGCATGGTTCAAGAATTAGCTAAAACGCCTAAGAGCATAAAAGGGGCTATTTCTGAGATTTACTATGCGCCGACAAAATCAGAACCTCTTCACATCGAGGTATTTATGAATGATACGCGTGAAGTAAGCGGGAAAATTAGCAACTTCTCTGATAAAATTGTTCATTACCCAGCTATTGCAAGTAAATTGAGTGATGATCAAAAAGGCATTATTGATTTAGAAGAAGGATATGCATTTAAACCTTATAAAAAGAGCAAGCAGTAATTATTTTTTATAAGTGTTAATTAAAGGAAATAGATGAGTTGAGACTGGCAAACTAGCCCTTGTACATTGTATAATCACATGCAAGTATTCTGCATACATATGATTTTCTTCTCCGGTGCTGTGAAATGGAAATGTAATATTTGTTCTAGGTAAGTTTCGCTTTTCTCAGTGTACATCTTAGTGTAGACTTGTAGTTAAATAGCTTTTTTTCAGTGAATTTTAGGCTTAAATCTAAAAAAAAGTCAAAACAAGAACGTTTTGTTCTTTGAAAGAGATAAAGTCTGTGAAAAACTTGAAAAAAATTGATTTTACAAAAGGGAAACAGATGTATTTGTTGAATATTTTCATATAATAAAAAATTAATATTGTTGTTCTTCTTAATTTATTTAAGATGACATGTGCAGAAAGAAAAAGGAGGTGCCAAAGAATGAACAGCAATGAAATATACGTTAGTTTAGACATCGGTACATCCAGTGTGAAAGTAATCATCGGAGAGATGAGTAACGATTCATTGAATATCATTGGTGTAGGGAATGTTAAATCACACGGACTAAAAAAAGGTTCTATCGTTGATATAGATGCAACAGTTCAATCTATTAGAAAAGCAGTAGAACAAGCTGAACGAATGGTAGGCATTACAATTAAAAAGGTTGTAGTGGGCATAAGCGGAAATCATGTATTTTTACAGGATTGTCACGGGGTAGTAGCCGTGTCAAGCGAAAATCGTGAAATTACAAACGAAGATATTCATCGAGTAATTGATGCTGCTCAAGTCATGTCTATCCCGCCAGATCGTGAAATCATTGATGTTATTCCAAAGCAATTTATTGTAGATGGCTTAGAAGGTATTAACGATCCTAGAGGTATGATTGGGGTACGTTTAGAAATGGAAGGCACAATCATAACAGGATCTAGAACGGTTTTACATAACTTATTACGCTGTGTAGAAAGAGCTGGTTTAGAAATCAGTGATATTTGTTTACAGCCTCTAGCCGCTGGTTCAATTGCATTATCTCGTGATGAAAAAAACTTAGGTGTCGCACTGGTAGATATCGGCGGAGGTTCAACAACGGTTGCGATCTTTGACCAAGGACATTTGAAAGTAACAAATGTACTAGCTGTTGGCGGAGAGCACATTACCAAAGATTTATCGATTGGCCTTCGCACATCGACTGAAGACGCGGAAAATATTAAGATAAAGCATGGACATGCTTTCTACGATCATGCTTCTGAAGAAGAAGTATTTAGTGTACCGATCATTGGAAGCGATCAGCATCAGCAGTTTAATCAGCTCGAAATCTCTGATATTATTGAAGCTAGATTAGAAGAGATTTTAGATATGATTACGCAGGAGGTAAATCGCCTAGGATACAAAGATATTCCAGGAGGATTTGTTTTAACAGGCGGAGTAGTAGCGATGCCTGGTATTCTTGAGCTAGCTCAAGTGATTTTAAAGAATAACGTGCGCATAGCAGTGCCTGATTATATTGGAGTACGTGAGCCGCATTATACAACAGGCGTAGGATTAATAAAATTTGCATACAAAAATGCTAAAATACAAGGCCGGGAAATTGGAGCGCCAGTTGTGGAAGAAGAGCCGATTGAGCAAGAAATGATCAAACCTAGCCCGAAACCACAGCAGCCGCAACAATCAGCTGAGCAGCCGAAAAAGAAAAATGACCAAAATTTAATGAAGAAGTTTTTTGGATACTTCTTTGATTAACGTTACGGATTGGTAATTTCGAAGAATTAGGAGGAACTATCATGTTGGAGTTTGATACAAGTGTAGACCAATTAGCGACGATTAAAGTAATCGGTGTCGGAGGCGGCGGTAACAACGCGGTTAACCGAATGATTGAACATGGCGTCCAAGGTGTAGAATTTATTGCAGTTAATACAGATGCACAAGCATTAAATTTATCAAAAGCTGAAACAAAAATGCAAATCGGCGCTAAATTAACAAGAGGATTAGGTGCAGGTGCTAATCCAGAAGTTGGTAAAAAAGCAGCTGAAGAAAGTAAGGAACAAATCCAAGAAGCACTAAAAGGTGCAGATATGGTTTTCGTAACAGCTGGTATGGGTGGAGGAACTGGAACTGGTGCAGCTCCAGTCATTGCCCAAATTGCTCGTGAGCTAGGAGCACTAACGGTAGGCGTTGTTACTCGTCCGTTTACGTTTGAAGGCCGTAAGCGTTCTACTCAAGCGGCAGGCGGCATTGCGTCAATGAAAGAAGCAGTAGATACGCTGATTGTTATTCCAAATGATCGCTTATTAGAAATCGTTGATAAAAACACGCCAATGCTAGAAGCGTTCCGTGAAGCGGATAACGTATTACGACAAGGTGTGCAAGGTATTTCAGATTTAATCGCAGTTCCTGGATTAATTAACTTAGACTTCGCTGACGTAAAAACAATTATGTCTAACAAAGGATCTGCACTTATGGGTATCGGTATTGCGACTGGTGAAAACCGCGCTGCTGAAGCAGCTAAAAAAGCTATTTCAAGTCCACTTCTTGAAACATCTATCGACGGAGCTCAAGGTGTATTAATGAACATTACAGGCGGTACGAACCTAAGTCTTTACGAAGTACAAGAAGCTGCAGATATCGTTGCTTCTGCTTCTGACCAAGAAGTGAACATGATCTTTGGATCTGTTATTAACGAAAACCTAAAAGACGAGATTGTTGTTACAGTTATTGCAACTGGCTTTAGTGACCAAGATTTATCACAGCCAAAACCAGGTCGTCCTTCGTTATCGGCGAATCGCATGCAGCAATCGACACAGCAACCGGCTCCGCAGCCGAAGCGTGAAGTAAAGCGTGAAGAACCTGTACAGCAAGAATATACGCGTCCATCTCAGCCACAGTCTGAAGATGCGCTAGATATTCCAACATTCTTACGAAACCGTAATCGTAGACGCTAAGAAAATAAAAAGCTAAGACCTCTGTTTTATACAGAGGTCTTTTTTTATGCAATGAATCTAGAAAACTCAAAAAGAATACAAAAAACATTCGACATGGTCAATATGATGCCTTCAAAGGGTTTGTGTTTTCTTCCTAAAAGTGGTGTGACAAATATCGAATGATTTCCTCAAAAATACTGCTTGTTTCTCGGCATGAACTGACAGACTTTCTAATAGGATGTACTATATACTAATTTTTAACAGAAAAATTCAGAAAGAATGGAGAGGTTATAAACATTGCCAATCTATTTAGATTTAATATGGATGCTGAATTTTGGGTTAGATACGATCTTACTAATGTTATGTGCTGTTGTACTTAAGCGGAATTACAAGTGGTGGCGGCTTTTGCTTGGCGGCTTTATCGGTTCACTGATTGTCCTTCTTATGTTTACGCCTTTTTCTCATCTTATGGTTCACCCTGCTATTAAAATTTTATTCTCTTTTTTTATGGTATTGATGACGTTTGGTTATAAACGACTGCGCTTTTTCTTTGAGAATTTATTAACGTTTTATTTTGCAACCTTTGTTGTTGGCGGAGGGTTAATGGGCGTTCACTTTTTATTTCAAGATCAGTTTCTTGTTCTTAATCAAATGGTTGATACGAAATCTCCACAGTTTGGTGATCCTATTAGCTGGATATTTGTTCTTATTGGCTTTCCGCTATTATCTTATTTTTCAAAAGCACGAGTTGATGATTTGCGAATGAAAAATATTACATTTGATCAGCTGGTAGATGTAGAAGTTATTTTAAACGAACAGATGCTGTCGATGAAAGGACTTATTGATAGTGGAAATCAGCTTGTAGATCCGCTGACGAAAACCCCGGTTATGATTGTTACAGCAGATTCTTTAAAAGAAATATTGCCTGAAGGCTTAATGGAATTAAGCAAAAATGTCCAATCCTTTTCACACAGCGAAGATATTGATCAAGAGTGGTATTCAAAAGTCCGCTTTGTCCCTTATCGAAGCGTGGGCCAAGCCAATCAGCTGCTGCTTGCTCTAAAGCCAGATATGGTAAGGCTGGTGCATCAGTCCAACACGATTGAAGTCACTAAAGTATTAGTAGGTATTAGTCATACAACGCTTTCAGTGGAGAAGCAATATGAATGTATTGTTCATCCGAAGCTTATCGTTATTGGAGAAGTAAGTTCCGCATCGTAAAAGGTGTGAACAAATAAAGGAGGATACAGAATGGCTACATATCGAATTCGATTTCAATTATGGTGGTACAAATTATTAATTAAACTTAAGCTGAAAACAGATGAAGTGTACTATATAGGAGGAAGTGAGGCTCTTCCACCACCTTTAACAAAAGATGAAGAAGAAGTGCTCTTGAAAAAACTTCCATCAGGAGATGAAGCAGCACGTTCACTGTTGATTGAGCGTAATTTGCGACTTGTTGTTTATATTGCCCGAAAGTTTGAAAATACGGGAATCAATATTGAGGATTTAATTAGCATCGGCACCATCGGTTTAATTAAAGCAGTAAACACGTTTAATCCTGAAAAGAAAATTAAGCTAGCGACGTACGCCTCTCGCTGTATTGAAAATGAAATTTTAATGTATTTGCGCCGCAACAATAAAATTCGATCTGAAGTTTCATTTGATGAGCCGTTAAATATTGATTGGGATGGAAACGAATTGTTATTATCTGACGTGATGGGAACCGAAGAAGATATCATTACAAAAGACCTAGAAGCGAATGTAGATCGAAAACTTTTGTTGAAAGCACTGCACCAATTAAATGATCGTGAAAAGCAAATTATGGAGCTGCGCTTTGGGCTAGCCGGCGGAGAAGAAAAAACGCAAAAAGATGTAGCTGATATGCTAGGCATTTCTCAGTCTTATATTTCAAGGCTCGAAAAACGAATTATTAAACGGCTACGAAAAGAATTTAATAAAATGGTTTAAGTAAAAAAGCTGATAGCATAAGGGCTGAGAAGCACCTTATACTATCAGCTTTTTTAGTGGAGAATTGTCAGAATTGTAAAAGTGCATATTTTTTCCTCCGGAGGAGATACTGAATTCAGAACATCATCTCCTGTTAGGAGGGAAAGAGTTGACAAGAAATAAAGTAGAAATTTGTGGAGTAGATACTTCGAAACTTCCCGTATTAAAAAATGAAGAAATGCGAAAGTTGTTTAAACAAATGCAGGCTGGAGATGGAACAGCAAGAGAAAAGCTAGTAAGCGGAAATTTACGTCTCGTACTCAGCGTGATTCAACGTTTTAACAATCGTGGAGAATTTGTTGATGACTTATTTCAGGTTGGGTGTATTGGATTAATGAAATCCATTGACAATTTTGATTTAAGTCAAAACGTGAAGTTTTCTACATATGCTGTCCCAATGATTATAGGGGAAATTCGCCGCTATTTACGTGACAATAATCCAATCCGTGTTTCTCGTTCCCTTCGTGATATTGCTTATAAAGCTCTTCAAGTTCGTGAAAGGCTTATGAGTGAAACATCCAAGGAACCTACAGCTGAGGAAATTTCAAAAGTCCTAGAAGTGCCGCATGAAGAAATTGTGTTTGCTTTAGATGCTATCCAAGATCCGGTTTCTCTATTTGAACCTATTTACAATGATGGTGGAGACCCAATCTATGTCATGGATCAGCTAAGCGATGAACGAAACCGTGATTCAACTTGGATTGAAGAAATTGCTTTGCAAGAAGGTATGAGAAGATTGAACGAGCGAGAAAAACTCATTTTACGAAAGCGCTTCTTTCAAGGTAAAACACAGATGGAAGTTGCTGAAGAAATTGGTATTTCTCAAGCGCAGGTTTCACGTTTAGAAAAAGCTGCTATTAAACAGATGAATAAAAATATTCAAAGTTAACAAAAGCTCTCTAGACTGGCAGCCGCTCGCGTTCATACTATCAATACCATTCACTTTATTTGATGTTCAACTTAATAAGCATCGTGTCTATAAAAACGGACACGGTGCTTATTTTGTATGTATCAATGAATACATGACCAAAAGATATTCATATCAGATTTCCTATTGCTGTAAGGACCTCTAGCTACTTGTTGAGAATGTCTCTTGATGAAAAGCTGTGTAATTGGTGAACAAAATGCTTATAGAAAGAGAATGGGAGAGAAAAAATAAGCTTTTCCTTCATGAAATGAAAATTTGAAAATATATATAGGCTAAGCAATAAAGTTGGCTATAGGAGGAGAGAGCATGTTAAAGATTTCAGAATTTCAGCTGAAAGATGTAGTAAATGTAGCTGATGGCAAAAAACTTGGAAATGTAGGGGATATTGATATTGACTTAACAACGGGAAAAATACAGGCCGTCATTATCGGAGGCTCTCGTGTATTGGGCTTCTTTGGAAAAGATGATGAAATTGTGATACCGTGGAAAAATATTGTGAAAATTGGTTCTGACGTCATTTTAGTACGTTATAAAGACGCATTTCAGCCTGAAGAGAATTAGTTTTTTGTCAACAGCACCTAGCAATCTGTGGTACAATATGTGAGAACAAATGAAACAAGGGATGTGTCACATACATGAATCCTGAGCCATTAAAAAAAAGCCATCACGAGTCGTTTATGTGGCTGAGCCCTTGGGTAGAAAAGAATGATATACTTGTTGCTGGTTTCACCACAAAAAATGGTGGCGTGAGTAAACCTCCATTTGCTTCTTTTAACCTAGGGCTTCACGTAAACGATAACGTAGAAGATGTTATTACAAATAGAAAAATTTTAGCAGCCGAACTAGACATGTCTTTTGAAAGCTTTGTATGTGCTGAACAAGTACATGAAGCAACTGTTCAAAAAGTAACAAAAGCCGACTGTACAAAAGGACTCTACAAGTATGAAGAGGGCATAAAAGCAGCGGATGGCATTTATACAAATGAATCTAATATTTTGTTAGCTTTATGTTATGCAGATTGTGTTCCGCTGTACTTCTATGCGCCTGATTACCATTTAGTTGGTCTTGCTCATGCTGGGTGGAAGGGAACAGTAAAAGATATTGCAGGAAATATGATTCGACGGTGGGTAGAGCAAGAAAATGTTCCGGTTGAAGATATTTACGTGGCGATTGGCCCTTCGATTGAAGATTGCTGTTATGTTGTCGATAACCGCGTCATTACACAAGTAAACGAAGTAGTGGGCCAAAATGGATATCAAGAAGTAAGCCCTGGACAATACGCGCTTAATTTAAAAAAAGTCAATAAGCTGCTGATTCAAAACGCAGGCGTATTGCCCGAACGAATTTTAACATCGTCGTATTGTACAAGCTGTGAAGATGACCTGTTCTTCTCACATCGCCGCGACCAAGGGAAAACAGGACGCATGTTTAACTTCATAGGCTTTAAGGAGGAGTAATTACATAGTGACAGCTAGCGTAAGTGAAAATCTAGAAGCAGTTCAACAAACAATTGCTGAAGCGTGTAAAAAAGTTAATCGAAATCGAGAAGATGTAGAGCTGATTGCTGTAACCAAATATGTTTCCACAAAACGAGCAGCAGAAGCAGTGGATGCAGGCATTTTACATCTTGGAGAAAACAGGGATGAAGGTCTTCTAGAAAAGTATGAATCAATCGGTGAGAAAGCGACCTGGCATTTTATCGGAAGCTTACAAACAAGAAAAGTAAAAAATGTGATTGATAAAGTTGACTATATTCATTCACTAGACCGATTATCTTTAGCAAAAGAAATTGATAAACGTGCAGGACATCGTATAAAATGTTTTGTACAAGTTAATGTTGCCGAAGAACAATCAAAGCATGGCCTTGCTGTGGAAGAGGTAATTCCATTTATTCAATCTCTTGAAACATTTACAAATATCCAAGTAGTTGGATTAATGACTATGGCTCCTCACACAGATGACGAGTCCTTGCTTCGCAGCTGTTTTCAAGGTCTAAAGAAATTGCAGAATCGCATACAAGAACTAAACCTCCCGTATGCACCTTGCACGGAGCTATCAATGGGAATGTCAAACGATTATGCAATTGCAATTGAAGAAGGAGCAACATTCATTCGACTAGGAACCACGTTAGTTGGGAATGAACGTTAAGGAGGTGTAGTTCAAGATGAGTATGAAAAATCGCTTTAGAAGTTTTTTTGCTCTTGATGACGATACTGAATATGTAGAAGAACACTACGAACAAGAAGAGTCGGTAGAAGAGCCTGTACAGCAGTCGAGACCAGCGAAAGCTAGTCAGCAGCCAAATCAGCAGCAAAACGTGATTAGCTTGCAAAGCGTTCAAAAATCATCAAAAATGATGCTTTGCGAACCTCGCGTCTATGCCGAAGCACAAGAAATTACGGATCATTTAAAGAATCGTAAAGTCGTAGTTGTTAATTTACAGCGCATTCAACGAGATCAAGCAGTAAGAATTGTCGACTTTTTAAGTGGTACAGTTTATGCTTTAGGCGGGGACATTCAAAAAATTGGAACCGACATCTTTTTATGTACACCTGATAATGTAGACGTAAGCGGAAGCATTTCAGATATGATGGGAGAACATGATACAACAAACGTAAAGAGGTGGTAGTTTTTGGACATCGTTTTTGGGATTCTCGCAAAATTGATTGGGCTTTACTCATGGGCACTGATTATTTACATTTTGATGTCTTGGGTACCCGATGTAAGAGCATCTAAGTTTGGTCAGCTGCTTGGCAGTATTTGTGAGCCTTACTTAGAGCCTTTTCGTAAAATCATTCCGCCTATTGGCATGATTGATATTTCACCTCTTGTTGCAATCTTTTTACTACGATTTGCAGAAAGAGGCGTGTATTCACTTAATAATGTGATGGGGTTTATTTAAAAAAGGAATCGCTGGATTCCTTTTTTACATACCGATAGTAGGAGTAATAATATGTCTATTTATGAACATTTTAGGCAAGAAGAACATGGGTTTATTGATCAAGTTCTTCAGTGGAAAGAAGATGTCCTACATCAATACAGCCCAAAATTAACGGACTTTTTAGATCCAAGAGAGCAGCAGATTGTGACGGCTATTGTCGGGACTGAAGGAGAGGTTCAAGTTTCATTTGATGGTGGACAACCGTTTGCTGAACGCAAGCGTGCGCTGCTATATCCGGATTACTATGTGCCTGGAAGCGAAGATTTTCAGTTGCATATGTACGAACTGAATTATCCTAAAAAGTTTGTGACGATTGAACATCCTCAAGTTCTTGGTTCGGCGATGTCTTTAGGACTGCGCCGTTCAAAATTTGGCGATATTTTGGTCGCGGGAGACGATATTCAGCTTGTAGCCGCAGAGGAAATTTCTTCTTATATTGAGATGAATTTAACATCAATTGGAAAAGCCAAAGTTTCACTTTCTTCTATTCAAAGAGAGCAGCTGCATGTGGTAAAAGAAGAGCTGATTGAACACGTTTATACAGTTTCTTCAATGAGGCTTGATGTTTTGCTGTCGACCATTCACAATTTATCAAGACAAAAAGTCCAGCCGTTTATTGCAAATGGAGCGGTAAAAGTAAATTTTAAAGTCATTGAACAGCCTTCTTTTGAATGTCATGAAGGTGATATTTTGTCGCTTCGTGGTCACGGCAGAAGTCGTATCGTTTCACTTGAAGGCAAAACCAAAAAAGAAAAATGGCGAATTGTTGTAGGAAAGCAGAAATAAAGAAATCTACTAGCAGGAAATTTTAAAAATATGTCGAATAAACCATTACTAATGATGTAATGAGACAACACGGAGGTGGCCTAGATGCCTTTAACCCCTTTGGATATTCATAACAAAGAGTTTAATCGCGGGTTTCGCGGATATGATGAAGATGAAGTGAATGAGTTTCTTGACCAAGTAATTAAAGACTATGAGCTGGTAATGCGTGATAAAAAGGAGTTAGAAGGAAGAGTATCTGAATTAACAGATCGTCTTGGACATTTTACTAACATCGAGGAAACGTTAAATAAATCAATTTTAATTGCTCAAGAAGCAGCCGAAGATGTGAAGCGAAACGCTGAAAAAGAAGCGAAGCTTATTATAAAAGAAGCAGAAAAAAATGCGGACCGTATTATTAATGAAGCACTGTCTAAGTCTCGTAAAATTGCGATGGACATTGAGGAGACGAAAAAGCAGTCTAAAGTATTTAGAACTCGTTTCAAAATGTTAATCGAAGCGCAGCTTGAAATGTTAAACAGCGATGACTGGGATCAGCTGATGGATTATGAGATGCCAGCGCTAGAAGAAAAAATTGACTAGTCAAGACATCATCTTGACTTCTCACGTTTTGTTGTCATATAATTTGGTAACAGATGAAATTTCATATCAAACAGTACGGAGACAGGGACAGTAGCTTTTTTAGTTTGTCAAAGCGAATCGAGGATGGTGAGAGCTCGATAACAAACAAAGAAGTGAAAATCACCCTAGAGTACCATTGCTGAACCGATGATAGTAAGCAATGGCGGTTTATTCACGTTACGAATGCAAAGAGGATTTGCGTGCAGCAAATCTACTAGGGTGGTACCGCGGGAGGCCTTCTCGTCCCTTTTTGGGATGAGGAGGTCTTTTTGTTATGGTGCAAAAAGATATGAAATTTACGTTTTTTTTGGAGGGTAAAACATGGAATATAAAGATACATTATTGATGCCAAAAACTGAATTTCCAATGCGTGGAAATTTACCGAACCGCGAGCCTAAAATGCAAGAACAGTGGGCTGAAATGAACATTTATGAAAAAGTACAAAAACGTACGGAAGGCCGTCCGCTATTCGTCCTGCATGATGGACCTCCATATGCGAATGGCGATATTCACATGGGACATGCCTTAAATAAAATTTTAAAAGATTTTATCGTTCGCTATAAGTCGATGTCAGGCTTCTGCGCACCTTATGTGCCAGGCTGGGATACACACGGTTTGCCAATTGAAACAGCTTTAACAAAAAATAAAAAAGTAAACCGCAAAGAAATGACGGTAGCTGAGTTCCGTAAGCTTTGCGAACAGTATGCTTGGGAACAAGTAAACGGCCAGCGTGAGCAGTTCAAGCGTTTGGGTGTACGCGGAGATTGGGATAATCCATATGTAACGCTTCAGCCACAGTACGAAGCTCAGCAAATCAAAGTATTTGGCGATATGGCGAAAAAAGGCTATATCTACAAAGGATTAAAACCTGTGTACTGGTCCCCTTCAAGTGAATCTGCTTTAGCGGAAGCGGAAATTGAATACTATGACAAGCGTTCAGCTTCTATTTACGTAGCGTTCAATGTGAAAGATGGTAAAGGTGTGCTTGAACAAGATGAAAAATTCATCATTTGGACGACAACACCATGGACAATGCCAGCTAACCAAGGGATTGCTGTTAATCCTGAGCTTCAGTACAGCGTAGTTGAAGCAGATGGAGCAAAATATGTAGTGGCAACTGAACTTATTGAAACAGTTGCTAAAGAAATTGAATGGGCTGACTATAAGACAATTCGTACAGTAAAAGGTTCAGAACTTGAACGCGTGGTAGCTGAACATCCAATCTACAAGCGTGATTCTTTAGTTGTTCTTGGCGATCACGTAACAACTGATGCTGGTACTGGCTGTGTTCATACAGCACCGGGACACGGGGAAGACGACTTTATCGTTGGTCAAAAATACGGTTTGGAAGTTCTTTGTCCAGTTGATAGTAAGGGTCATATGACGAATGAAGCACCAGGATTTGAAGGATTATTCTATGATAAAGCGAATAAGCCGATTACAGACAAACTAGAAGAAGAAGGCGCGCTGTTAAAATTAAGTTTCATTACCCACTCATATCCACATGACTGGCGTACAAAGAAACCAACAATTTTCCGTGCAACAGCACAGTGGTTTGCGTCTATTAAAGATTTCCGTGAAGATTTATTAAAAGCAGTAGAAAAAACAGAATGGGTGCCTACTTGGGGTGAAACGCGACTTTATAACATGGTGCGTGACCGCGGAGACTGGTGTATTTCCCGTCAACGTGCATGGGGCGTTCCGATTCCAGTATTTTATGCTGAAAATGATGAGCCAATCATTACGGACGAGACAATTGAACACGTATCAAATCTATTTAGAGAACATGGATCAAACGTATGGTTTGAGCGTGAAGCAAAAGACTTGCTTCCAGAAGGCTTTACTCATGAAGGAAGCCCAAATGGCCGTTTCACAAAAGAAACAGACATCATGGACGTATGGTTTGACTCTGGTTCTTCACATCAAGCTGTTCTTGAAGAGCGTGAAGACTTACAGCGTCCGGCTGATTTGTATTTAGAAGGTTCTGACCAATACCGCGGCTGGTTTAATTCAAGTCTTTCTACAAGTGTAGCTGTAACAGGTGAAGCACCTTATAAAGGCGTACTTAGCCACGGATTTGCTTTAGACGGTGAAGGGCGCAAAATGAGTAAGTCATTAGGAAATGTTGTAATTCCAGAAAAAGTAATGAAACAACTAGGTGCAGATATTTTACGTCTATGGGTAGCTTCTGTAGATTACCAAGCTGATGTTCGTGTATCTGATAACATTTTAAAACAAGTAGCAGAAGTATACCGTAAAATCCGCAACACGTTCCGTTTCTTACTAGGAAACCTAGCGGACTTTAATCCAACAACTGACGCTGTAGCCGTTGAAGACCTTCGTGAAGTAGACCGCTACATGCTTGTGAAGCTGAACAAATTAATTGATAAAGTGAAGAAATCTTATGATTCATATGAATTCTCAAGCATTTATCACGCAGTGCATAATTTCTGTACAATTGATATGAGTTCATTCTACTTAGACTTTGCAAAAGATGTATTGTACATTGAAGCAGAAAATAATGTAGAGCGTCGCAGCATTCAAACGGTCCTTTATGAAACGTTATTATCGTTAACGAAATTAGTGTCTCCAATTCTTTCTCATACAGCAGACGAAGTATGGGTTCACATTCCAAATGTAACGGAAGAAAGCGCGCAGCTAGTTGATATGCCAGAGGTTCAAGAAATTGAAGGAGCAGATCAATTAGTAGAGAAATGGGATGCGTTCATGGAGCTTCGCGATGAAGTCTTAAAAGCGCTAGAACAAGCTCGTAATGAAAAAGTAATCGGTAAGTCTTTAGAAGCAAAATTAACGCTGTATCCAACAGCAGATACGAAAGAGCTGTTAGCATCTATTTCTGAAAATGTAGGTCAACTCTTCATCGTTTCAGATCTCGAGGTAGCAGAAGGTGAAGCGCCTGCTGAAGCACAAAAATTCAGCTATGCTTCAATTGTTGTAAGTAAAGCTGAAGGTGAGAAGTGTGAGCGCTGCTGGGTAGTATCACCAACAGTTGGCGAAGATCAAGATCATCCGACTTTATGTACACGCTGTGCGGATGTTGTAAAAAATCACTACGTTCAGCAGTAAGTAACAAAAGCACGTCCTTTTTGGGCGTGTTTTTTGCTGTACGAAATTCCCAAATACAATGGTATAAAGCATTTAAAGCCTTAGGAAAAACTTGTGTTGTAGATTCGATGGAAAACTCGGTAAACCTAACATCATTAATACTTCATCTTATCAGCACAGGAGGCGTTTGCATGTATGAAAATTATCTTTCCATTGGACAGGAATTAGCTCTTATCAAAGAAGAATTACAAGATCGCCTAGTGAGATATGCTACAGAACAATCTGGTTATATAGATGAAAAGGAACGTTACGTAATAGAAATGATTAAAGCGGATTTAAAAGATGTAGAACACGCGTTAGCAAAGCTTGACGTTGGTGCGTTTGGAATTGATGAACTAACTGGCGAAGTGATGTCTATTCATAAATTAAAAGTAATGCCTACAGCCCGCACAAATGAAGATTTATTTGTTTTATGGTGAGAAGCGAGAAAAAAAATGAATTATGTGCTAAAATGCTTTAGTATGGATTCGTTTGATTTTATTGCGGGAGGAAAACGTTTGTGTTTTATTATCTTATCGCTTTAGCTGTTATACTTATTGATCAGGTAACAAAATGGATGATTGTAAAAGAAATGTATTATGGACAAAGCATCACCGTAATTGAAAACTTTCTTTACATTACCTCTCATCGTAACAGAGGAGCCGCGTGGGGGATCTTACAAGGACAGATGTGGTTCTTTTATCTTATTACGGTGGTTGTGGTAGTCGGTTTAATAATTTATATTCAAAAGCTCAAAAAACAAGATAAATGGTTCGGTGTTGCGCTAGCATTAATGTTAGGTGGCGCCATTGGAAACTTTATTGATCGAGTGGTCCGTAAAGAAGTAGTTGATTTTGTAAATACATACATCTTTACGTATGATTTTCCGATTTTTAACGTAGCTGATTCGGCACTTGTCGTCGGAGTAATCATCATGTTTATTATGACGCTGTTTGAAGGGAAAATGAAGAAGGAGCACAAAGAATGAATGTAATTGAAACAGTTATAAATGAAGAACAAGCGGGAGAACGTATTGATAAAGTACTTTCGACTGTAAATGCAGAATGGTCACGTTCACAAGTGCAGCAGTGGATCAAAGAAGGTCATGCAAAAGTGAACGATAAAACCGTTAAAGGAAACTATAAATGTAAAACAGGAGACGCTATTATTATTGAAGTGCCTGAACTAGAAGAGCTTGATGTGGTAGCGGAAGAAATGGACTTAGATATTTATTATGAAGATCAAGATGTGCTTGTTGTAAATAAACCTCGCGGCATGGTTGTACATCCAGCTCCAGGTCATCATAGCGGCACGCTTGTAAACGGCCTAATGGCTCACTGTAAAGATTTATCCGGTATTAACGGCGTTATGCGCCCTGGTATCGTTCATCGAATTGATAAAGATACGTCAGGTTTACTTATGGTTGCAAAAAATGATTTAGCTCATGAATCACTAGTTAGTCAGCTTGTAGCTAAAACAGTGACGCGTCGTTATAAAGCTATCGTTCACGGAGTAATTGCGCACGATCACGGTACAATTGATGCGCCAATCGGCCGAGATAAGCAAGATCGTCAAAGCATGACGGTGACTGATGAAAACAGCCGTGATGCAGTGACGCACTTTACTGTATTGCAGCGTTTTAAAGATTTTTCACTAGTCGAATGTAAGCTAGAAACGGGGCGAACACACCAAATTCGCGTTCATATGAAGTATATTGGCTTTCCGCTTGCTGGAGATCCGAAGTACGGACCGAAAAAAACGCTTCCGATTGACGGACAAGCGCTTCATGCAGGTGTATTAGGCTTTATTCACCCTCGTACAAATGAATATATGGAATTTGAAGCACCGGCTCCAAAAGAGTTTAATGAGATGCTAGAGCTTATTGAAAAAAGAAGTTGACAACTGCCATAAGTGATGGCATACTTGTATTAACTTAATAAGAACCTTTAAGAACAGTCCAGAGAGGCTGAGAAGGAAACGGTGCAGAAAAGGCATGTTTATAGCCTTTTTGAAGAAATATGTCTAAAACCAAATCCTCTTGCCTCAAGGCAAGAGGATTTTTTTATGTCAACAACTTGAGGTGAAAAACAGTGAACGTAAAAGCTACCGTACTTGACGAACAGGCTATCCGCCGCGCTTTAACTCGAATTGCACATGAGATTATTGAAAAGAATAAAGGAATCGAAAATTGTGTGCTAGTGGGGATTAAAACGCGAGGTATTTATATCGCAAAACGTTTAGCAGAACGAATTGCACAAATTGAAGGAAACACATTGCCAGTCGGAGAACTAGACATCACGCTTTACCGGGATGATTTATCGAAAGTGACAAGCAATGACGAGCCTCTCGTAAAAGGATCAGATATTCCGACAGATATTGCAAATAAGAACGTCATCTTAGTAGACGATGTGTTATATACGGGCCGTACGGTTCGAGCAGCACTTGATGCACTGATTGATATCGGTCGACCGGAACTCATTCAGCTGGCTGTTTTAGTGGATAGAGGACACCGCGAGCTGCCGATTCGAGCAGACTATGTTGGTAAAAACGTACCGACAGCTAAAAGTGAAAAAATTGCGGTGCATTTGATGGAAGTAGACGAAAAAGACCACGTGTCTATTTACGAAAAATAAATTATATACCCTTTTAAATAGTAGTCCCGTGAGGCTGCAAAAGGGGGGTCACTATACAAGGAAAACTATACTGCGGTATAGCGTCTTCCTTGTATGCTGAAAACCTCTTTGCCTCTGCGTAAAGAGGTTTTTTAATAGTGATAGGAGGAAAAACATATGAGTCAACAACGAGATTTTGTACTTGATATACATGATAAACCAAAAGCAGTAAATTGGTTAACATTGAGTCTGCAGCATTTGTTTGCAATGTTTGGGTCGACGGTGCTAGTGCCGTTCCTAGTGGGATTCAGCCCGGCAATTGCTTTGATTTCAAGCGGGGTAGGAACGCTTGCTTTCCTGCTCATTACAAGAGGTCAAATTCCTTCTTACCTTGGTTCATCGTTCGCGTTCATCACGCCAATCATTTTCGCAAAAGCTTCGTTTGGACCTGAAGAAACGATGGTTGGCTGTTTCTTAGCCGGACTTGTGTATGGAATCGTTGCTTTGATTATAAAAGGAACAGGAATTAATTGGATTATGAAGCTGCTTCCTCCGGTTGTAGTAGGACCAGTTATTATGGTTATAGGCTTAGGATTAGCTAATACAGCAGTAGGCATGGCTATGAACGATGCAAAAGGAAATTACAGCTTAACTTACCTGATGGTTGCGCTTGTGACACTAGCGATAACAGTGGCTTGCTCAATCTTCTTTAAAAACATTATCAGTCTGATTCCGGTACTGATGGGAATTATCGGCGGATACATCTTCGCTTATACACAAGGATTGGTAGACTTTTCAAAGGTAGTGAAAGCAGAGTGGATTGAAATACCTCACTTCTACGTGCCGTTCGTCACATACACGCCCTCCATTTCATTAGGGATTGTGCTTATCATGGTACCTGTAGCAGTCGTAACACTCTCAGAACATATCGGACACATTCTTGTCTTAAATAAGATTGTGGATCGAAACTATATTGAAAAGCCAGGGCTGCACAGATCGATTTTAGGAGACGGAGTAGCCACTATGCTTGCTGCGCTGATCGGCGGACCTCCAAATACAACATACGGTGAGAACATCGGAGTGTTAGCCATCACAAAGGTGCTTAGCGTATTTGTAATAGCAGGAGCAGCAGTCTTCGCGATTTTGTTCGGGTTTGTCGGCAAAATTAACGCTCTTATTTCAAGTATACCAACGCCGGTCATGGGCGGGATTTCAATTCTCTTATTCGGAATCATTGCTTCATCAGGCTTGCGTATGATGGTGGATGCAAAGGTAGACCTTGGATCAAAACGAAACTTAATGATTGCTTCGATTATCTTAGTGTTAGGAATCGGAGGAGCACACTTAGATATCTCGGAACATGTAAAGATTGATAGCATGGCCCTGTCTGCTATCATGGGAGTTCTGCTGAATCTAGTTCTGCCGAAAGAGAAGATAAAAGAAGCAGAAAACGTTCAACAAACGTCAGCACGAAAAATTTCATAGAACGCCTTTTAATTGAAGTCCAGAGAGGTTTCTAAGGGTGTATAAAAAGCGCGTTATAGACGAAGCTTGTTTTCTTACACCCTTTCTAAGTTAGAAAGGGTGTTTTTTATAAAGAAATGCGAGGAAAGCAAAAATGGAGGGAATCGATATGAAACATTTAGTGACAGTCTCAACACTAGAAACAAATGAAATTCTAGAGATTTTAGACAGCGCTGAAAACTATCGAACGAATAAACAAGGATGGAAACCGGAAGAGAAAATGTTTGTTGCCAACTTATTTTTTGAAGCGAGCACGCGTACTCGATGCAGCTTTGAAATGGCAGAACAGCAGCTAGGATTAACAACAATTCCGTTTGAAGTAACAACTTCAAGCGTCCAAAAAGGAGAAACGCTTTATGACACGATTGAAACATTAGCTTCAATCGGCGTTCAGTCAGTTGTTATTCGCCACCCGCAAGATCGTTATTATGAAGCACTGCAGGAAAAAGTATCGATTCCCATCATTAATGCAGGAGACGGATGCGGTCAGCATCCAACTCAGTGTCTGCTTGATCTACTGACGATTCGCCAAGAGTTCGGCTCGTTTAAAGGATTAAAAGTCGCAATAGTCGGAGATTTGCGACATAGCCGCGTAGCGAGATCGAATGCTGAAATGCTGACAAAACTAGGGGCGACCGTATATTTTGCGGGACCTGAAGAATGGAAAGATGAAGAGAACAGACACGGTACATATCTTGATATCGATGAAGCAATCGAAACGGTCGATGTTGTGATGCTACTGCGTATTCAATTTGAAAGGCATGAAGAGAACACTTCAGAGCTTGCACAAAACTACCATAGCCGCTTCGGATTAACCGTTGAACGAGAGCGAAAAATGAAATCACATAGCATTATTCTTCATCCAGCTCCTGTGAACAGAGGAGTCGAAATTGCAGATGAGCTCGTTGAATGTGAACGCTCAAGAATTTTTAAACAAATGCAAAATGGCGTGTACATTCGCATGGCAGTATTAGCAAGAGCGCTACAACCAATTGAAAGGGGACTTAATAATGACAACAATTATCAAAAATGCTACATGGTTAAATGAAGGGAAAATTGAAAAAGTCGAACTGAAAATTGAAAATGGTGTAATTGCTGAAATAGCTTCACACATTGACGTACAGAATGAAGAAGTCATTGATGCAGGCGGGAACTTCTTATCACCGGGTTTAATCGATGTTCACGTTCACTTGCGTGAGCCAGGAGGAGAAAAGAAAGAAACGATTGAAACAGGTACTCTAGCAGCTGCAAAGGGCGGTTTTACAGCAATTGCTGCAATGCCCAATACTCGTCCAGTTCCTGATACTGTTGAACAAATGGAGTGGGTAAACAAGCGCATTGAAGAAACAGCACATGTGCGCGTATTGCCGTACGCATCAATTACTACTCGTCAATTGGGAAAAGAACTAACGGACTTTGAAGGCTTAAAAGAAGCGGGAGCATTTGCTTTTACAGATGATGGAGTAGGGGTTCAGTCGACAGGAATGATGCTAGAAGCGATGAAAAAAGCCGCTTCATTGAACAAAGCAATCGTTGCACACTGTGAAGATAATGATTTAATTAACAAAGGCTGCGTACACGACGGGAAATTCGCAAAAGAACATGGACTAAACGGTATCCCTTCTATCTGCGAAGCCGTTCAAATTGCACGAGATGTCCTGCTTGCTGAAGCAGCAAACTGTCACTATCATGTGTGTCACGTAAGTACAAAGGAATCCATTCGCGCCATTCGTGATGCGAAAAAAGCAGGGATTCGCGTAACCGCAGAAGTAACGCCTCATCATCTGTTACTAAATGAAGAAGATATCCCGGGACTTGATTCGAATTTCAAAATGAATCCGCCCCTTCGAGGAAAAGATGATCAACAGGCATTAATTGAAGCTTTATTAGACGGAACGCTTGATTTTATCGCCACTGATCACGCACCGCACACAGCGGACGAAAAAGCAGAAGGCATGGAGCTTGCGCCTTTTGGGATTGTGGGACTTGAAACAGCTTTCCCGCTTCTTTATACAAACTTGGTATTAAAAGAAGTAATGACGCTAGAGCAGCTAGTATCGTATTTAACAAACAAGCCGGCTGAAACATTCAATCTTCCTTATGGCACGATTGAAGCGGGGAAAACAGCGGATTTAACCATCATTGATCTTGAAACAGAAAAAGCAATTAATCCAGAAGAATTTGTATCCAAAGGTAAAAACACGCCGTTTGCTAACTGGGTATGCAAAGGTTGGCCGGTAATGACATTAGTAGAAGGTAAACGAGTATGGGAGGATGTTAAAGCATGCAACGTCAACTAATTTTAGAAGATGGAACAGTATTTATCGGAAAAGGATTCGGCAGCGACAAAGAAATGACAGGAGAAGTTGTTTTCAACACGGGAATGACAGGATATCAAGAAATTCTATCTGATCCATCATACTGTGCACAAATTGTGACATTAACATATCCTTTAATCGGAAACTACGGTATTAACCGCGATGACTTTGAGTCGATTGAACCAGCTGTACACGGTTTGATTGTAAAAGAAATTTGTGATGCTCCTTCAAACTTCAGAAGTGAACTATCAGTAGATGAATTTTTAAAACAAAAAGATATTCCAGGATTAGCTGGAATCGACACGCGAAAATTAACGCGAAAAATTCGTCAGCACGGTGCGCTTCGCGGACGCGTGTGCAGCATGGAAGTCAATGTAGAAGAAGTGGTAGCACAGCTTCAAAATCATGAACTTCCGACGGATTCAGTTAAAAAAGTATCAACGGTGAAGCCGTACCCAAGCCCAGGCAGAGGTAAAAAAGTGGTACTCGTTGACTTTGGAATGAAACACGGAATTTTACGTGAATTAACAGCTCGTCAATGCGACGTGATTGTGGTTCCTTATAACGTAACTGCGCAAGAAATTCTTCAATTAAATCCAGATGGAATCATGTTAAGCAACGGACCTGGAGACCCAAAAGATGTACCTGAAGCAATCGAGATGATTCAAGGGGTTTTAGGGAAGGTTCCGCTTTTTGGAATTTGTTTAGGACATCAGCTGTTTGCCCTAGCATGCGGAGCAGATACAGAAAAAATGAAATTTGGTCATCGTGGATCCAACCATCCTGTAAAGGATCTAAAAACTAATAAAGTAGCTCTTACATCTCAAAACCACGGCTATACAGTGTGTGAGCCATCTCTTGTCAACACGCCATTAGAAGTGACACACGTTGCGCTTAACGATGGAACAGTTGAAGGAGTAAAGCACAAAGAATATCCGGCATTTACGGTTCAATATCACCCTGAAGCATCACCGGGACCTGAAGATGCAAACGGATTGTTCAACGAATTTATGGATCTTATGAAAAACAATCAGAAAGTAGGTAATTGCTAATGCCAAAACGTCAAGATATTAACACAATTCTCGTAATCGGATCAGGACCAATCGTCATCGGACAGGCGGCAGAGTTTGACTATGCAGGAGCGCAAGCATGTATTGCGTTAAAAGAAGAAGGATACAAAGTTATTCTTGTAAACTCCAATCCTGCAACAATCATGACAGATTCAGAAATGGCAGACAAAGTATATATTGAACCTCTAACGGTTGAATTTGTAAGCTCAATTATTCGTAAAGAACGCCCGGATGCACTGCTTCCAACGCTTGGCGGTCAAACGGGGCTGAACTTAGCGGTAGAATTACATGAAACAGGCATTTTAGAAGAATTTAATGTAGAAATTCTCGGGACAAAATTATCGGCGATTGAACAAGCTGAAGACCGTGAGCAGTTCCGTTCATTAATGAATGAACTAAATCAGCCTGTCCCAGCAAGTGAAATCATTCATTCGCTAGACGAAGCATATGCGTTTGTTGAACAAGTAAACTATCCGGTAATTGTGCGTCCTGCTTATACGCTTGGCGGTACGGGAGGCGGAATTTGTGACAACGAGCAAGAGCTGATTGAAATTGTAACAAGTGGATTAAAACACAGTCCTGTAACACAGTGCTTACTTGAGAAAAGCATTGCAGGCTTTAAAGAAATTGAATATGAAGTAATGCGCGATGCAAACGATAATGCGATCGTAGTATGTAATATGGAAAACTTTGACCCGGTCGGTATTCATACGGGAGATTCAATTGTTGTAGCACCAAGCCAAACGCTAAGCGACCGTGAGTATCAGCTGCTTAGAAATGCGTCACTAACAATTATCCGAGCGCTTAAAATCGAAGGCGGATGTAACGTTCAGCTAGCACTAGACCCAGAAAGCTTCCAGTATTACGTAATTGAAGTAAACCCTCGTGTAAGCCGCTCGTCGGCTTTAGCATCAAAAGCAACAGGGTATCCAATTGCAAAATTAGCAGCAAAAATTGCGGTAGGCTTAACATTAGATGAAATGATGAACCCGGTAACTGGGAAGACATACGCATGTTTCGAACCGGCACTAGATTACATCGTATCTAAAATTCCACGCTGGCCGTTTGATAAATTTGAATCAGCTAACCGTAAACTAGGTACACAGATGAAGGCAACAGGGGAAGTAATGGCAATTGGCCGCACGTTCGAAGAGTCAATTTTAAAAGCCGTACGCTCACTTGAGTCAAACGTTCATCACTTAGAGCTGAAAGATGCGCATGAATTTGATGATGCCATTATTGAAAAACGTATTCGCAAGGCTGGCGATGAGCGATTATTCTACATCGCAGAAGCCATTCGCCGCGGCGTAACAATTCAGCAAATTCACGAGTGGAGCAAAATCGATCTTTTCTTCCTCGTAAAACTTGAAAAAGTGATTGCTTTTGAAAATGTGTTAAAAGAAGAGATTCATAACGTAGAAGTTTTACAGGAAGCAAAAGAAATGGGATTTGCAGACTGCACGATTGCTAAGCTATGGAAACAAACAGAGCGTGAAGTATATGACTTCCGCAAACAAAATGGCGTGATGCCAGTATACAAAACGGTAGATACATGTGCAGCAGAATTTGAATCTACAACACCATATTTCTACGGTACATTTGAAGATGAAAATGAATCGATTGTTACAGATCGTAAAAGCGTTGTAGTGTTAGGATCAGGTCCGATCCGCATCGGGCAAGGAATTGAGTTTGACTATGCAACGGTTCACTCGGTGTGGGCGATTAAAGAAGCTGGATACGAAGCGATTATTGTCAATAACAATCCAGAAACAGTATCAACTGACTTCAGTATTTCAGATAAATTATACTTCGAGCCGCTGACGATTGAAGATGTGATGCATATCATCGATTTAGAAAAACCAGAAGGTGTGGTTGTACAGTTCGGTGGTCAAACAGCAATCAACTTAGCGGATGAGCTAGAAGCAAGAGGGGTCAAGATCTTAGGTACGTCGCTTGAAAGCTTAGATGCAGCGGAAGACCGTAAAAAATTCGAAGCGACGCTAGCGCGTTTAGAAGTACCTCAGCCGCTTGGAAAGACGGTTACTTCAGTTGAAGAAGCAGTGGTTGTCGCAAAAGAAATTGGTTATCCGGTGCTTGTACGTCCTTCGTACGTACTGGGCGGACGCGCGATGGAAATTGTGTACAAAGAAGAAGAGCTGCTTCATTATATGAAACACGCGGTGAAAGTACACGCTGATCATCCTGTATTAATCGACCGCTACTTAACGGGAAAAGAAATTGAAGTCGATGCCATTTCAGACGGTGAAACAGTGGTTATCCCAGGGATCATGGAGCATGTAGAGCGCGCGGGTGTCCACTCAGGCGACTCCATCGCTGTATATCCACCGCAAACTCTGTCACAGGACGTAAAAGATACAATCATTGATTACACAACACGAATTGCAAAAGGCTTAAACATTATTGGACTGCTTAACATTCAGTTCGTCTTATCAAAAGGAGAAGTGTTTGTTCTTGAAGTAAATCCTCGTTCAAGCCGTACGGTGCCGTTCTTAAGTAAAATCACGCGTATTCCGATGGCGAATGTGGCAACAAAAGTCATTTTAGGAACAAGTTTAAAAGATCTTGGCTATGAATCAGGCATGCACCCTGAAGAAGAAGGCGTCTACGTAAAAGTGCCGGTCTTCTCATTTGCAAAGCTGCGCCGCGTAGATATTACGCTTGGACCTGAAATGAAATCTACTGGAGAAGTAATGGGGCAAGATTCAACGTACGAAAAAGCATTATATAAAGGACTAATTGCGTCAGGTATGTCCATTAAGCCGTACGGTTCAGTACTTATGACAGTAGCGGATAAAGATAAAGAAGAGGCAACAGCGTTAGCAAAGCGCTTTGCTAATATTGGCTACCAAGTGATTGCAACGGAAGGAACAGCTTCAACGTTTACAAAAGAAGACATTCGCGTAAAAATAGTAAATAAAATTCATCATGAAGATCACAATCTTTTAGATGTGATACGAAAAGGTGAAGCGCAGCTGGTCATCAACACGCTAACAAAAGGAAAACAGCCTGCGCGTGACGGATTTAAAATTCGCCGTGAAGCAGTTGAAAATGGCGTACCTTGCTTAACATCACTTGATACAGCAGAAGCAATTTTACGAGTGCTTGAAACGATCAGCTTCCATACAACGCCAATGAAAAAAGTTCGTCCAACCAAAGAGGTGACAACCGTATGATCAAACATGAAATGATGCAAGTCGTCAGTCAGCGACCGTTAACACACAATGTATATGAATTAACCCTTCAAGGCGAGCTTGTTCGTTTCATGAATGAGCCGGGGCAGTTTGTGCATATCCGCGTCAACAACGACTATTTGCCACTGCTTCGCAGACCAATCAGTATTGCAGAAATTGACCAAACGCACGAACAGTTTACGATGATTTACCGTGCAGAAGGGGCGGGAACATCGCTGCTCGCTGAAAAACAAGCCGGACAGTCGATTGACGTGTTAGGTCCCCTTGGCCACGGTTTTCCATTAGATGCGATAGAGTCGGGTCAAACGGCTTTATTAGTAGGGGGAGGCATTGGAGTGCCTCCGCTCTATGAGCTTTCAAAAAGACTTCGTGAAAAAGGCGTGCAGGTTATTCACGTCCTAGGTTTTCAATCAAAAGCAGACGTATTTTATGAACGAGAGTTTTTAGCTTTAGGAGAAACATATATTGCAACGGTAGACGGCTCTTACGGAACAAAAGGTTTTGTCACAACGGTGATTGACGAGCATCAATTTTCATATGACGTTATGTTTTCATGCGGTCCAACTCCGATGTTAAAAGCACTAGAAAATAATTATACAAACAAGCCGCTTTACATTTCTTTAGAAGAAAGAATGGGCTGTGGAATCGGCGCTTGCTTTGCATGTGTATGCAGGGAAAGTGAAGATTCTACGGCGTATAAAAAAATCTGCAGCGACGGTCCCGTCTTTCAAGCAGGGGAGGTGCTTCTATGAGTATGCTAAAAACGACATTGCCAGGGTTAGATTTGAAAAATCCAATTATGCCAGCATCCGGCTGCTTTGGATTTGGGCGTGAGTATGCTCAATTTTATTCACTTGATGCACTTGGAGCCATTATGATTAAAGCGACTACTGCTGAAACTCGTTTTGGCAATCCAACTCCTCGCGTAGCGGAAACATCTGCAGGAATGTTAAATGCGATTGGATTACAAAATCCTGGGCTAGAAAAAGTAATGAATGAAGAGCTCGTTTGGCTTCAGCAATATGATGTGCCGATTATCGCGAACGTAGCCGGCGCTTCAATTGAAGAATATGTGCACGTGGCAAAACAGATTTCAACCGTATCAAATGTGAAAGCACTTGAATTGAATATTTCATGTCCTAACGTAAAGGAAGGCGGAATTGCGTTTGGCGTAGATCCTGTCATCGCTGCTCGTTTAACAAAAGCAGTAAAAGATGTTTCAAATGTTCCAGTTTATGTTAAACTATCACCAAACGTATCCAATATTGTAGACATGGCAATGGCTGTTGAAGAAGCTGGAGCGGATGGCTTAACGATGATCAATACGCTTCTCGGGATGCGTCTGGATTTGAAAACAGCGCAGCCAGTTTTAGCGAACGGCACAGGCGGACTGTCAGGACCTTCAATTAAACCGGTAGCGATTCGAATGGTGTATGAAGTGAGCCAAAAAGTAAACATTCCAATTATCGGTATGGGCGGAGTGACGAATGCTGAAGATGCACTTGAATTCTTATATGCAGGTGCAAGTGCAGTAGCGGTTGGTACAGCAAACTTTGTTGATCCGTATGTATGCCCAACCATCATTGACGAACTGCCAAGGCTATTAGCATCATTAGGGTACGAGCATGTTTCAGAATGTATCGGAAGGAGCTGGAAAAAGCGTGAAGCAACCGTTAATCATTGCTCTTGATTTTTCATCAATTAACGATGTACAGCAGTTTTTAATGCCTTTTCAACAAGAGTCATTATTTGTGAAAGTAGGCATGGAACTGTTTTATAAAGAAGGGCTATCCATTATTTCTGCATTAAAAGAGCAAAACCACCAGATTTTCTTAGACTTAAAGCTTCATGATATTCCAAATACGGTAAAGCAAGGAATGAAGTCTTTGGCTTCTCTTGAAGTGGATTTGGTTAACGTTCACGCAGCCGGCGGAACGAATATGATGCAAGCAGCCGTTGAAGGACTTGACTTAGGAACCGCTGCTGGCAAAAAGCGTCCGGATTGTATTGCGGTTACTCAGCTAACGAGTACATCGGATGAAATGCTAAAAGAGCAGCAGCTCATTACCCACTCGATGCAAGAAGTGGTTACGCATTATGCAGCGCTTGCTAAAAAAAGCGGACTAGACGGCGTTGTATGTTCTACTCATGAAGTGCCTTCGATTCGAAAAGCAGCAGGAGAGGACTTTTTGACCGTAACGCCGGGTATTCGTATGGGCGCAGATTCAGTAGATGACCAAGTCCGCGTAGCAACGCCTCAGCTAGCGAGAGAATATGGCTCAAGTGCCATTGTGGTTGGACGTTCTATTACTAAAGCAAAAGACCCGCTTAAAGCATATTATGAGATGTTACAGCAGTGGAAAGGGGAGCGTATTACGCGATGACAAAACTACGAAAAGAAATTGCAAAACAATTAATTGATATTGAGGCAGTCAGCCTTCAACCGAACGATCCGTTTACGTGGGCCTCTGGAATTAAGTCGCCTATTTATTGTGACAACCGTCTAACGCTTAGCTACCCAAAAGTGCGAAAAGAAATTGCAAAAGGTCTGCAGCATTTAATTAAAACGTATTTTGCCAATGCAGAAGTGATTGCTGGTACAGCTACAGCTGGCATTCCTCATGCAGCATGGGTAAGTGAAGCGCTAGAGCTTCCAATGTGCTATGTGCGAAGCAAAGCAAAAGAACATGGTCAAGGAAACCAAATTGAAGGAAAAGTAACAAAAGGTCAAAAAGTAGTTGTGATTGAAGATTTGATTTCAACTGGCGGAAGTGTGTTTACCGCAGTCGACGCATTAAAAGCGCAGGGTTGTGAAGTACTGGGAGTTGTTTCTATCTTTACATATGAGCTGGAAAAAGCTCGTCAGCTGTTTAAAGAAAAAGAACTTCAAGTTTATTCTTTAACAGACTACTCTACGCTAGTAGAGGCGGCAAACGAAGCGGGATACATTGAAGAAGCAGCGATGGAAAAGCTATTTAAATGGCGTGAAAATCCTTCAGATCCTTCATGGATGAATTAAACTAAAAAAACCCCCTTTCTATATTTTATATAGAAAGGGGGTTTTTATTATGACTGACGCAGCTTCAGTACAAGTTCTTCGCTAGGCGTTACGTACACCGTTTGCTGATTATCGTACGTCACAAAACCAGGTTTAGCACCGCTTGGTTTTTTTACGTGGCGAATTTTTGTATAGTCCACTGGTACCGAACTTGAATTCTTGGCTTTACTAAAGTAAGCAGCAAGGTGAGCCGCTTCTAAAATTGTTTCTTCTGAAGGCTCTTGGCTGCGAATAACAACGTGAGAACCCGGTATATCTTTCGTATGAAACCAAACGTCATCACGAGCAGCAAGGCGATTTGTTAAATACTCATTTTGCTTATTGTTTTTTCCAACTAAAATCGTCGTGCCGTCGCTTGAAACATATTGTTCAAGTGAAGGAGTTGTGTTCTTTTGTTTTTTTGCTTGTTTTTGCTGACGGTTGCGCAAATATCCTTCTTCCACAAGCTCTTCGCGAATCTCTGCAATGTCTTTGTGAGAAGCGGTATCCATTTGCTGAATAAGCGATTCAAAATACTGTACTTCTTCGTTTGCTTTTTCAATTTGTTCGATTACAATCGAAACGGAATTTTTCGCTTTTTGATACTTTGTAAAATAGCTTTGAGCATTTTGAGACGGTGATTTTTGCGGATCTAATGAAATCGTAAGTGTACCGCTATTTTCATCATAATAATTAATAACATCCACTTTCGCATCTCCTTTTTTGACAAGGTGTAAATTTGCCGTAAGGAGTTCACCGGCTAGCTGATAATCAGATGCTTTTTCTGCATTTTGCAGCGTTTGCTCAAGTTTCTTTATTTTTTTCTCATTTTTCTTTTTCTCAGTGGAAATAAACTGTACTAAATCATGCGCTTGCTGCTTTACACGATCTCGTTCTGCTTTCCCGTAGTAATAGCGGTCAAGAAGCTCGCTGATGGTTGCATACGTTTTTTTCGTACCCTCTAAATGCGTTAATTCCAGTAAATAAAAATAGTCTTTTTGATTAACGGTTGTCAGAGTCGGTGTAAACTGACCTTCTTTGATCAGCGTCATGGTTTCGACAAATGATTTTGGAAGGGTAGAACGATTCGCTAAGCCAGAGCGAAACACCACTTCATTTGCAATTAAAGGAGAAAGCCCCGAGAAGGTCTGCACTAGCTGACTGGCTAACTTTCCGCTATTAAAATCGATTTTTTTAACCACCGTTTCTTCATCGGCTTCAAATGGATGAAGCTTATCTTGGCTAGGAGGCAGTACGTAAGGAGCTCCGGGTAGAAGCGTACGGTGCCTGTTCAAGGCCATTGGAACATGCTTAATACTGTCGATAATCGTTTGTTTTTCTTTATCTACCAGTACAACATTACTATGTCTTCCCATGATTTCAATAATAAGCTGCTTGTACGTCACGTCGCCGATTTCATTTCGTCCTTTTGTTTCAATGACTAAAATGCGGTCTAATCCAAGCTGATACACTTGTTCAATAATGCTTCCTTCTAAATGTTTGCGAAGAAGCATACAAAACATAGGAGGCTCAGATGGATTTTCATAGGGCTCATTTGTAAAATGAACGCGTGAATAGTTAGGGTGAGCTGAGATTAAAAGTTTGCGGTTTTCACCTTTAGCGCGTACTTGTAAAATCAACTCGTTTGGAAACGGCTGATATATTTTTGAAATTCGTCCTGAAACCAAGGTCTCAGATAATTCTTGTAAAATGCCATATGTAAAAATACCATCAAATGACATAGTGCTCACATCCTTAAGTAATTGAAAATTGTCCTATAGAAAAGTATAGCATTTTTTAGGACGAGTCTGAATAAGCATACGATATAAGATTGTAACAATCTAATAGGTGCATTTACAAATAAAAGGGTGTGAAAAGATGCAATGAAATGGTATGAATTAGGTGAAAAAGCAATAGTAGAAGTAACAAAAACAGACAGGCAGCATGGTCTTACACACAAAGAAGTAAAAGCACGTCAGCAGCAACAAGGGTTTAATGAATTGACTGAAGGAGAGAAAAAACCAGCCATTCTTGTGTTTCTAGAGCAGTTTAAAGATTTTATGGTACTGGTTTTACTAGCTGCCACGCTTATTTCAGGGCTTTTAGGAGAATACATCGATGCGATTGCTATTATTGCCATTGTGGTAATTAATGGATTTTTAGGGTTCTTCCAAGAAAGAAAAGCAGAGAAATCTCTTCATGCATTAAAAGAGCTTTCTGCTCCTCAAGTAGCAGCCATGCGTGAAGGGAAGTGGGTTAAGTTACCATCTAAAGAGCTGGTAGTAGGAGACATTGTAAAGTTTTCGAGCGGAGACCGTATCGGAGCTGACGTTCGGATTATGGAAGTCAAAAGTCTAGAAATTGAAGAATCAGCGCTTACGGGAGAGTCTTTGCCTGTTGCTAAGCAAATAAAAGCATTGTCAGGAGATGAAGTACCGCTTGGAGATCAGGACAATATGGCGTTCATGGGTACCCTTGTAACGCGAGGAAGCGGAACAGGTATCGTTGTAGGGATTGGAATGAAAACAGCAATGGGACAAATTGCTGATTTACTTCAAAATGCTGAAGCCATGATTACTCCTCTTCAACGGAAATTAGAGCAATTAGGCAAAATTTTAATCGTTGTAGCTCTTGCACTTACTGTATTAGTTGTCAGTATTGGTGTGCTGCAAGGCCATGATTTATACAGTATGTTCTTAGCGGGAGTGTCCTTAGCTGTTGCTGCCATACCCGAAGGTCTTCCTGCCATCGTAACCGTAGCGCTATCTCTTGGTGTACAGCGCATGATTAAGCAAAGATCCATTGTTCGCAAACTTCCTGCTGTTGAGACACTAGGGTGCGCGTCAGTCATTTGCTCAGACAAAACGGGCACATTAACGCAAAATAAAATGACGGTTACTCACCTCTGGTCGGGAGGGATGACGTGGAGAGTATCAGGGACAGGGTATGAACCTACTGGCATATTTTCACGAGAGGAAAGAGAAGTGGATACACGGAGTGAAAAACCGCTGCAGCAGCTTTTGGTGTTTGGTCTGCTTTGCAATCAAACGTCCATTTCGAGAAAAGATAAAGAATATGTTATCGACGGGGACCCTACTGAAGCGGCTTTGCTTGTTGCCGCGATGAAAGCAGGGCTGACAAAAGAAAATATTCAAAAACAGTTTACGATTATTGAAGAGTTTCCATTTGATTCAACGCGTAAAATGATGAGTGTAGTCATTGAAGACGCATCTCATAAGCGCTATGTTATAACAAAAGGTGCTCCGGATGTGCTGCTTATAAACAGCAAAAATGTTCTGTGGGAAAGCAGACAACAAACGCTGTCGGTAACGGTTCATAATGAAGTAAAAGGAGCGATTGATCAGTTAGCTAGCCAAGCGCTTCGAACCATTGCTATTGCTTATCGGCCGTTAGGAGACCATGAGAGTGTTCATACAGAGAAGGAAGCAGAAAAAGACCTGACTTTCCTCGGGCTTCAAGGAATGATTGATCCGCCAAGACCAGAGGTCAAGCAAGCGGTCAAAGAATGCCGAGACGCAGGCATCAAAACCGTTATGATTACAGGGGACCATGTTATTACAGCACAGGCGATTGCAAAACAGCTCGGAATTTTACCGAAAAACGGTCAAGTCTTGGAAGGAACGGATTTATCCAAAATGACGCAGGAAGAGCTAGAAGAAGTAGTAGATGATGTTTATGTATATGCGAGGGTATCACCTGAGCATAAGCTTAAAATTGTTAAAGCTCTTCAAGCAAAAGATCACATTGTAGCGATGACGGGCGACGGCGTAAATGACGCACCGGCTATTAAAGCAGCAGACATAGGCATTGCGATGGGCATCACCGGGACAGACGTAGCAAAAGAAGCGTCTTCGCTCGTTTTGCTTGATGATAATTTTGCCACTATTAAATCAGCGATCAAAGAAGGGCGAAATATCTATGAAAATATTCGGAAGTTTATCCGTTACTTGCTTGCATCAAATGTAGGAGAAATTTTAGTTATGCTCTTTGCGATGATTTTAGCACTTCCGCTTCCGCTAGTGCCGATTCAGATACTATGGGTAAACTTAGTAACAGACGGTTTGCCTGCGATGGCTCTTGGCTTAGACCAGCCAGAGGACAACGTGATGAAGCGCCATCCAAGGCATCCGCGCGAAGGTATCTTTGCAAGAGGATTAGGATGGAAAGTAGTCAGCCGTGGATTTTTAATTGGAGCTGCTACACTTGCTGCGTTCATGATTGTCTACGACAATGATCCAGATCGGCTGCAGTATGCTCAGACGATTGCATTTGCCACGCTTGTCATGGCACAGCTTATTCACGTATTTGACTGCCGAAGTGAAAAATCAATTTTTGATCGGAATCCATTTCAGAACTTATATCTTGTAGGAGCTGTTATTTCATCTATTATCCTTATGCTGGTGGCCATCTACTATCCGCCGCTGCAGCCTATTTTCCATACAATGGCCATTGCACCGCGGGAATGGCTCGTTATTTTAGGACTTGCAAGCCTTCCAACTTTTTTACTTGCTGGTTCACTTTTAACAAGAAAACCTTCATAAATTGTGCTATACTTTAATACAGGCTGTCCCAAATGAGAAAACTCATGAAGGCAGCCTTTACAGGTTGAATAAAGAAGAGAGATTTCTTTTTTTTGCTAACACTTTCTTTTATGATACTTTTTATGTAAGATGTACATAGTGGATGTGATGATAATGATAAAAAGTATGACTGGTTTTGGCCGCGGAAAAGCGGAAGTGGAAAATCGATCAGTAACAGTGGAAATGAAGTCTGTTAATCATCGTTTTTGTGAAATTGTTATCCGTATGCCAAGACAATTAATTGAAATTGAAGATAAAATAAAAAAAATCGTTCAAACATACATAAAACGTGGTAGAGTAGAAGTATTTGTTACTATTTCAGGTGAAGAAATGGCAAAAAAGAAACTGCAGACGGATTGGCAGCTGCTTGATGAATACATGAATGCATTGCAGCAAGTGAAAGAAAAGCACGGGCTATCACAATCTGTTCAAATTCGAGACATTTTACACATGCCTGAAGTGATGACAACTTATGAAGAAGAAGCTGATCAGACGAGTATTCATGGTGCAATCTTTGAAGCCGTTGAAGCTGCTGTTCATCAGTTAGTGGATATGCGGAAACGAGAGGGATCAGAGCTGTATCACGATTTAATGGGATACTTACAGGATATTCAAGACATTCGCGAAAAAATCACACAGCTTGCTCCTGAAGTTGCTGAACAATATCGCGAGCGTATTAAAAGAAAGCTGAGCGACTATTTAGAAGGTACTTTCGATGAGCAGCGAGTGCTGACTGAAGTAGCTATTTTTGCTGAAAAAGCAGATATTAGCGAAGAACTTACGCGAATTCAAAGTCATGTATCACAATTTATTCAAGCATTAAATACACCTGATTCAGTAGGACGCAAGCTGGATTTTCTTGTTCAAGAGCTGAATCGTGAAATGAATACAATCGGTGCGAAGGCAAACAATGGTACTATTGCTCAGTATGTTATTAGTATGAAAACACAATTAGAACGCATAAAAGAGCAAGTTCAAAATATTGAATAGCCTTCGTGGAAGATAAAGATTATATTGGTATAGCAGGAGGCTTCTTATGAGCGGTAAATTAGTGAACGTTGGATTTGGGAATTTTATTTCTTCTAATCGTATAATCTCTGTCGTTCATCCTGAATCAGCTCCAATCAAACGCATTATTCAAGATGCAAAAGATCGAGGCTCTTTAATAGATGCAACGCAAGGACGCAAAACACGATCTGTTATTGTTATGGATAGCGATCATGTTATTTTAGCTCCTGTACAGCCAGAAACTGTGTCGCAGCGACTTATAAACAAAGAAGAATTATTAGAAGGGTAGGTCACTTGAACCGATGATTGAAAGAGGTTTATTAATTGTTCTTTCCGGACCATCAGGTGTTGGAAAAGGAACGGTACGAAAAGCATTGTTTGAGCAAGAAGACATTAAATTGCAGTATTCTATCTCTGCAACAACAAGAAAGCCCCGCGAAGGTGAAGTAGACGGCGTTGACTATTTCTTCAAACCACGCGAAGAGTTTGAGCGCATGATTGAAAACAAGAAATTATTAGAGTGGGCTGAATACGTAGGCAATTACTACGGTACCCCGGTTGATTATGTAGAACAAACGTTATCTGAAGGAAAAGACGTATTTCTAGAAATTGAAGTGCAAGGTGCTCTTCAAGTGAAAGAAGCATTTCCAGAAGGTTTGTTCATCTTCTTGGCACCGCCGAGTTTATCAGAGCTTAAAAGTCGTATCGTAAACCGCGGTACTGAAACAGAAGACTTAATCAATAACCGTATGCGCGTGGCAAAAGAAGAAATTGAACTTATGGACGCCTACGATTATGTTGTAGAAAATGACAAAGTAGAAAATGCTTGTGCTCGCATCCGTGCTATCGTAACGGCTGAACACTGCCGTCGTGATCGTATTTCTGCGCGCTATAAAAGAATGCTGGAGGTAGAATAAACATGCTTTATCCATCAATTGATTCTCTAATGGAAAAATTAGATTCTAAGTACACGCTTGTGACAGTAGCTGCAAAACGTGCTCGTCAATTACAGCTTCACAATGATACGCCGATTGAAAAGCCGGTTTCTTATAAGTTTGTAGGCTGTGCTTTAGAAGAAATTAATGCTGAACAATTAAGCTATAAGCAAGGTGTAGCAGAAGAAGACTCTAAACATCAGTAAGTGAAAAAATAACAACCTACTTTATAGGTTGTTATTTTTTTGATGCTTTTGTTTGTATTCAAGCAGGATAGTGAATGTCTCACTACAAAAATGGTATAATAATTGAATTGAAAAGCTTTAGATAGTTACCCGAGTAAACAAGCGGATGCTGGTTGAGCGGGATAAATAGATGGGGGCATAATGATGAAGGGAAAACGAATTTTATTATGTGTTAGCGGCGGAATCGCCGTATATAAAGCCGCAGCTTTAACAAGTAAATTAGTACAAGCAGGAGCGGAAGTTAAAGTAATGATGACTGCTTCAGCACGCGAGTTCGTAACGCCGCTTACGTTTCAAGCTCTGTCTCGAAACCCAGTTTATACAGATACGTTTGATGAAAAAGATCCATCTGTAATTGCACATATTGATTTAGCAGATTGGCCCGATTTAATTTTAGTGGCTCCTGCTACGGCTAATATGATAGGGAAAATAGCAAATGGTCTTGCAGATGATATGATTTCCACAACGCTGCTGGCCGCTACTGCACCTGTGTGGATTGCGCCTGCAATGAATGTTCATATGTACGATCATCCCGCTGTTAAAAAAAATATGAGCACTCTTTCATCATTTGGTTACTCTTTTGTAGAACCAGGAGAAGGGTATTTGGCATGCGGTTATGTAGGAAAAGGTCGCCTTGAAGAGCCAGAAACAATTGTTTTACTAATCGGCTCTTATTTTTCCAAAGTATCAGATACACAAAAAATCCTTGAAGGTATTAATGTATTGGTTACAGCAGGACCTACGGTAGAACGCATTGATCCCGTCCGATTTTTCACCAATCGCTCTACCGGGAAAATGGGCTATGCCCTTGCAGAACAAGCTGCTAAGTTAGGTGCATCGGTAACACTTGTAACGGGACCGACGAATTTAGAGTATCCAAAAGGGGTCCAGGTTGTTCAAATTGAAAGTGCGCAGCAGATGCTTGAAGCTGTTATGCAGCGCTATCATGAAGCAGATGTTGTCATTAAATCAGCCGCAGTGGCAGATTACCGGCCAAAGCATGTGTTTGATCAAAAGATGAAAAAGCAGCCTGGTGAAGCAGTATTAGAGCTAGAGAGAACAACAGATATTTTACGCACGCTTGGAGAGCGAAAAGAACACCAGCTTTTAGTCGGCTTTGCAGCAGAAACAGAACAAGTGGATGAATATGCACAAAAGAAACTTGCATCTAAAAACTTGGATATGATTGTAGCCAATAACGTGACGACAGAAGGAGCAGGTTTTGGGACGGACACAAATATTGTGACGCTCTATAAGCGAAGCGGAGAGTCTAAAGAACTTCCCATTCTTTCAAAACACGATGTAGCTACCGAGGTGTTAAAAGAAGTGAAGGAAATGTTAGAAGGGCTGAGAAAATGAGTGTAGCTAGTGTAATTGTGGACGTGGCTGCTAAACAAACAGATCGTGCTTTTGACTACGCTATTCCTGACAAATGGAAAGGGATTATTGTTCCGGGTATGCGAGTTGTCGTTCCGTTTGGTCCTAGAAAAGTTCAAGGGTTTGTGGTGGCCCTTAAAGAAGAGGCCGAAGTCAAGCGTGTTAAACCAATTGCTGACCTGCTTGATTTAACGCCGGTTCTGACTCCTGAACTGTTAGAGGTTGGGCACTGGCTAACCGAAAAAACGCTTTGTTTTATGATATCAGCTTTTCAAGTCATGCTGCCTGCGGCGATGAAAGCAAAATATGATAAAGAACTGTCACTCCTTTCAAAAGAGGCATACGAACAGCTTCATGAGCAAGTCAAGCCGTTTTTTCAGTCAAGATCCTCGCTGAAGTGGAGTGAAGTAGAAAAAACAGCTGCTGCTCCTGCTTTTTACCGTGATATTCAAAAAGGTCTAATTGAAGTCGTCTATGTCGTGAAAAACAAAGGAAACAAAAAAACGGCAAAAGGCGTAAAACTGAATCAAGGCCTTGAAGACATTCAGCAGTTTATGAGCGAGTTAAATAAGCAGGCAGAAAAGCAAAAACAAGTGCTGTCTTTTATGCTCGATCGAAATGAAGAAGTAGCCATAAAAGAAATAGCGGAAGGTTTGCAGATTACCTCGGCTCCTATAAAAGCGCTGATTACCAAAGGACTCTTAGCGGAAACGGAAATTGAAATATACCGTGATCCTTATCAAGACCGATACTTTACACCATCAAAGCCTTTTCAATTGACGGATGAACAAGCTGAGGCAATCGCACCAATTCTGCATGACATCGAAGAAAATCTTCACGATGTGTTTTTAATGTACGGAGTAACCGGGAGCGGAAAAACGGAAGTGTATCTCCAATCAATTGATCAAGTGTTAAAAAAAGGGAAAGAAGCGATTATGCTTGTTCCGGAGATTTCACTTACTCCTCAGATGGTCAAGCGTTTTAAAGAGCGATTCGGCTCAAAAGTTGCTGTGCTTCATAGCGGCTTGTCTACTGGAGAAAAATACGATGAATGGCGAAAAATTCAGCGAAAAGAAGTATCCGTTGTGGTAGGGGCCCGCTCTGCTGTATTTGCTCCATTTGAAAACTTGGGCCTTCTTATTATCGATGAAGAACATGAGACGAGTTATAAACAAGAAGAAAACCCCCGCTATCATGCAAGAGATGTAGCCATTTACCGAGGGCAGCATCATCAGTGTCCCGTCATTTTAGGAAGTGCAACGCCAACGCTTGAGTCCTTTGCAAGAGCGCAAAAAGGTGTGTATAAGCTGCTGACGTTAAAGCAAAGAATGAATAAGTCATCAATGCCGTCGGTGGATATTGTTGATATGAGAGAAGAGCTTCGCGGCGGCAATCGCTCTATGTTTTCGACTATGCTGTTTGAAAAGATGAAAGACCGTTTGGAAAAAGGAGAGCAAATCGTTTTATTTTTAAATAAAAGAGGTCATTCTTCTTTTGTTATGTGCAGGGACTGCGGTTACGTTCCGACATGTGAGCACTGTGAAATTTCACTAACGTATCACCGCTATCAAAATAAATTAAAATGCCATTACTGCGGACACGAAGAGCATGTGCACACTGAGTGCCCAGAATGCCACAGCGAACATATCCGCTTTTTTGGATCTGGTACACAAAAAGTGGAAGAAGAATTAACAAAAGTGCTGCCTGAGGCTAGAGTCGTTCGAATGGATGTTGATACGACAAGCCGAAAAGGCGCGCATGAAAAGCTCCTGAACAAGTTTGCAAGTGGAGAAGCGCAAATTTTACTAGGGACGCAGATGATTGCGAAAGGACTAGACTTTCCAAACGTCACGCTTGTAGGAGTTTTAACAGCAGATACGATGCTGAATTTACCTGACTTTCGTGCATCTGAAAAAACGTTTCAGCTTTTAACTCAAGTAAGCGGGAGAGCAGGACGCCACAAGCTTCCAGGAGAAGTAGTGATTCAAACGTACACGCCTGAGCACTACAGTATTCAACTTGCGAGTCAGCATGATTACGATGCGTTTTATAAGCAGGAGATGGAAATTCGTAAAATGCATAAATATCCGCCTTTCTTTTACTTGGCGCTTGTAACGGTATCTCATGAAAATATTGCAAAAGTGGTGTCTGTTACAGACAAAATCTCGCAGTATCTGCGTCAGAAACTTTCGCCGCAAACAACGATCTTAGGGCCAGTCGCATCTCCGATTGCTAAGATAAAAGATAGATATCGCTATCAATGCATGTTAAAATACAAGCTGGAACCAAGCCTGATTCCGCTGTTGAAATATATATTAGAACGTTATCAAGCGGAAATGCAGAAAGAAAATTTAACGATTACCATTGATTTGAATCCATACTCGATGATGTAACTAGTCGTCTTGATGGCGTTAAAGAAGAAGCTTTTTGGATATAAATAGAAAGAATAAAGGAGGTGCCTATTTGGCTAAGCTTAAGCTTGTTTACCATCCTAATGAAGTACTTGAACAAGAGTGTGAAGTCGTTAAAAACTTTGATAATAAATTAGCGAAATTACTAAACGGCATGTATGATTTAATGCTTGAAGCAGACGGTGTGGGTCTAGCTGCTCCTCAAGTAGGAGTGCTGCAGCAAGTGGCAGTGGTAGACGTGGACGACCGACACGGTAAAATTGAGTTAATTAATCCGGTAATTATTGAGCAACGAGGCGAACAAATCGGTCCAGAAGGCTGCCTAAGTTTTCCGGGCCTTTTTGGTGACGTGGCTCGAGCTGATTATGTGAAAGTGCGTGCGCAAAACCGTAAAGGAAAACCTTATTTTATAGAAGCAAAAGGTTTTTTAGCACGAGCAATTCAACATGAAATTGATCATTTACACGGCGTATTGTTCACGGAAAAAGTAACAAAGTATTACGAAGAGGATGAACTAGAAGGGTAGGTTTTACACGATGAAAGTCGTATTTATGGGAACGCCGGATTTTTCAGTGCCGGTTTTACAAACATTACTTAAAGATGGATATGAAGTGGTCGCAGTGGTTACACAGCCGGACCGACCAAAAGGACGCAAGCGCGTATTAACACCTCCTCCTGTAAAAGTGGAGGCGTTAAAACATGAAATACCTGTACTGCAGCCAGAAAAGATTCGTTTAGAAGAAGAATATCAGCAAGTGTTAGCGTATGAGCCTGACCTAATTGTAACAGCGGCTTTTGGTCAAATTTTACCAACTCCTATTTTAGAAGCGCCTAAATACGGCTGTATTAACGTGCATGCTTCTCTGTTACCTGAACTGCGCGGAGGCGCGCCGATTCACTATTCAATTCTACAAGGTAAGCCGAAAACTGGTGTTACAATTATGTATATGGTAGAAAAATTAGATGCAGGTGATATCTTAACACAGGTAGAAGTTCCGATTGAAGAACGTGATCACGTGGGCACACTTCATGATAAACTCAGCGCGGCTGGTGCAAAATTGCTTTCAGAAACCATTCCTTCTCTTGTGAAAGGTGAAATTACGCCGGTTAAACAAAACGATGATGAAGCGACATTTGCTTCTAATATTAAGCGTGAACAAGAGAAAATTGATTGGGCCCGTACAGGAGAAGAAATTTATAACCATATCCGCGGACTTCATCCTTGGCCCGTTGCTTATACAACAGCAGACGGTCAAGTCATGAAAATTTGGTGGGGAGAGAAAGTATCCGCATCAGGCAAACCGGGTACCGTTTTATCACTTGAAGAGGACGGATTTGTAGTAGCAACTGGAAATGAAACAGCTATTAAAGTGACGGAACTTCAGCCGGCTGGAAAAAAACGTATGGATGCAGCGCAGTATTTACGAGGTACATCTGTTGAAGTCGGAACAGTATTAGGGGATGTCAATGAGTAAGTACAACGTTCGAGACATAGCTTTAGATATTTTACTAGCTATTGAAAAAAATCAAGCATTCAGCAATTTATTGTTAAATAACAGTATACAAAAACGTGGTATTCAAGGGAAAGATGCAGGGCTGTTAACGGAAATTGTGTATGGAACGATTCAAAGACGCGATACGTTAGATTACGGGTTAGCCCCTTTCTTGAAAAATCCCAAAAAACTTCAGCCTTGGGTGCGAGTGCTGCTTCGTTTATCTCTTTATCAGATGATGTATTTAGACCGGGTACCTGACCGGGCAATCCTTCATGAAGCAGTAGAAATTGCTAAAAAACGAGGTCACAAAGGAATTGCCTCGATGGTAAACGGCGTTTTACGAAATATTCAGCGCAGCGGCACGCCTTCTTTAGACGAAATACAAAATCCTGTGGAACGCTTGGCAATCGAAACGAGTCATCCAGTATGGCTTGTAAAACGCTGGGTGGAACAATATGGATTGGACAAAACACGCGGAATCTGTTTAGCTAATTTAATGGCCCCTAAACAAACAATCCGAGTAAACAGTGCACGCTTTACGCAAAATGAAGTAAAAGAAGCGCTTGAAAAAGAAGGTATTGTTGTAGAACCAGGCCATTTTGTAGAAGAAGCGCTAGAAGTTCAAAAAGGAAATGCAGCTCATACACAAGCATTTCGTGAAGGAATGTTTACCGTTCAAGATGAAAGCTCTATGTTAGTAGCTCATGCGCTAGGTACAGAGGCAGAAGAGCTGATTTTAGACAGCTGTGCTGCACCGGGAGGAAAATCAACTCATATTGCAGAGCAGCTTAAAAACAGTGGTAAAGTTATTTCCTTGGACATTCATGACCATAAAGTAAAGCTGATTGCCCAGCAGGCAGAGCGTCTGCATCTTACCAATATTGAGCCGACGGTTCAAGACAGCCGCAAAGCCGGCGAACAGTTTGATAAAGAGATGTTTGACCGCATTTTAGTAGATGCTCCGTGCTCAGGTTTTGGTGTGATGAGACGTAAACCTGATTTGAAATATACAAAAACTGAGCAGGATGTAAAGCAGCTGGCGCGTATTCAACAAGATATTTTAAATGCGGTTGCGCCTTTATTAAAAAAAGGTGGGACCCTTGTATATAGTACATGTACAATTGACCGGGATGAAAATGGGGATGTTGTAGCAGCATTTTTAGCAGATCATGCTGATTTTCAAAAAGACGAAACGCTTGCTGCACGCATGCCGCAAAAGCTTAAACAAAACGTAGAACATGGTGAAATTCAATTGCTGCCAGATGCACAAAGCGATGGATTTTATATTGCATGTTTACAGAAGAAGGTGTAAAAATGGAAGAAGTAGCTAAAAGAAAAGCAAAAGCAGAAGAAAAAACGCAAAAACCATCTATTTATTCATTAGAAATGCACGACCTAGAAAATTGGTTAGTGGAACATGGTGATAAGAAGTTCCGTGCTAAACAAATTTTTGACTGGTTATATGTTAAACGCGTAACGGACTTTGACGATATGTCAAACTTATCTAAAGGGTTACGTGAACAATTAAAAGACAAATTTGCACTAACGACATTAAAAACAGTCGTTCAGCAAACGTCTGGAGACGGCACGATGAAGTTTTTATTCGAACTTCATGACGGTTATACGATTGAAACAGTGCTTATGCGTCATGAATACGGAAATTCTGTCTGCGTAACGACTCAAGTTGGATGTCGCATCGGCTGTACGTTCTGTGCGTCTACTCTTGGAGGTTTAAAGCGTAACTTAGAAGCTGGAGAAATCGTAGCGCAAGTAGTAAAAGTACAAAAAGCGCTAGATGAACAAGGAGAACGCGTGAGCTCTGTCGTAATTATGGGTATTGGGGAGCCGTTTGATAACTATGATGAAATGATGCGCTTCTTAAAAACAATTAACAGTGATGATGGATTAAATATTGGTGCACGTCATATCACGGTATCGACAAGTGGAATCATTCCGAAAATCTATAAGTTTGCTGATGAAAAAATGCAAATCAATTTTGCGATTTCACTTCACGCTCCAAACAATGACATCCGCTCACGCTTAATGCCGATTAACCGTGCGTATAAACTTCCTGATTTGATGGAAGCCATTAAATATTATACGGATAAAACGGGAAGACGTATTAGCTTTGAGTATGGTCTATTCGGAGGAGTAAACGATCAAGTAGAGCATGCGGAGGAATTAGCGGATTTGATTAAAGACGTTAAATGTCACGTGAACTTGATTCCGGTAAACTATGTGCCTGAGCGTGATTATGTTCGTACACCGCGTGAACAGATTTTTGCATTTGAACGTACGCTTAAAAAGCGTGGCGTTAACGTGACTATTCGACGTGAGCAAGGTCATGATATCGATGCAGCTTGTGGCCAATTACGTGCGAAGGAGCGTAAAGAAGAGACGAGGTGATTGTATGGCAACTGTCTTCATGACAGACCGAGGGAGAGTTAGACAACACAATGAAGATAACGGAGGGGTATTTTTGAACCAACACAATCAGCTGCTTGCAATTGTGGCTGATGGTATGGGAGGTCATCGAGCTGGCGACATCGCCAGTGAGATGGCGGTTCAAAAATTGCAAATAGCGTGGGAAGAAGCGGACAAAGTAACGTCTCCTGATGAGGCGACCCAGTGGATTCGTACGCATGTTTCACAAATTAATCAAGATATTTATCAGTATGCTCAGGAGCATGAAGAGTGTAAAGGCATGGGTACGACAGTTGTACTTGCTTTATGCGCCGATACGTTTTGTGCGATTGGGAATATAGGAGACAGCAGGTGCTATATTTCCAATGAATATGGATTTCAACAAGTAACAGAAGATCATTCTCTTGTGAATGAACTCGTAAAAAATGGTCAAATCACAAAAGAAGATGCTGAGCATCATCCACGAAAAAATATCTTATTGCGAGCACTAGGTACCGAAGAAAATGTTAGTTTAGATGTAAAAACAATTGAAGTGGAAAAAGAAGATCGATTATTATTATGTTCAGATGGACTGACAAATAAGGTAACGGAACAAAAGCTGAACGAAACGTTATCAACAAGTTCATCACTTCACGAAAAGGGTACGAGCCTGATTCAATTAGCAAATGAGCTTGGTGGAGAAGACAATATTACACTTGCAATTGTGGACTTTACATCTGAAAGTGGGTGAGAGTGTTGCTAATAGGTAGACGGCTAAACGACCGTTATAAGGTATTGCAAGTAATTGGTGGAGGCGGAATGGCAAACGTCTATTTAGGTCGCGACATGATTTTGGATCGTGATGTGGCAATTAAAGTGCTTCGCTTAGACTTTGCAAGTGACGATGCGTTTATAAAGCGTTTCCATCGAGAAGCACAATCTGCTACGAGTATTGCTCATCCTAATATTGTCAGCATTTATGATGTTGGAGAAGAAGAAGATATTTACTATATCATCATGGAATATGTACCGGGTATGACATTAAAGCAATACATTCTGCAAGAATCACCATTATCTCTTGATAAAGCCATACATATTATGACGCAGATTACATCAGCTATTGCCCATGCTCATCAGTACGGAATTATTCACCGGGATATTAAGCCTCAAAATATTTTAATTGATCATGATGATACCATTAAAGTTACTGACTTCGGCATTGCCGTAGCACTAAGTTCTACAACAATTACGCATACTAATTCTGTTTTGGGCTCTGTTCATTATTTATCTCCTGAACAGGCAAGGGGAGGGCTTGCGAATAAGCGTTCTGATATTTATTCGCTTGGCATCGTCCTATTTGAATTGCTAACAGGTCGAGTCCCTTTTTCTGGGGAATCGGCTGTGTCAATTGCATTAAAACATTTACAGACAGAAACACCTTCTCCAAAAAGGTGGAATCCATCTATCCCTCAAAGCGTGGAGAATGTTGTATTAAAAGCAACAACTAAAGATCCATTTTACCGATACAGTTCCGTCGAAGAACTCGAAGCGGATTTACAGTCTGCTGTTCATCCAAATCGTTATAATGAACAAAGGTTTACGGTGCCTGATGATGAAGAAGTGACAAAAGCCATTCCAGTTATTAAGGAGGATTTTGTTGAATCTGAAGAAACGCATGTACCTGTGAGAAAACCACCTCACTTAGAGCGTGAAGAACAAGAGGAAGAAGAATTAAAGCCTAAGAAAAAAAAGAAGAAAAAGAAAAAAGGCAAAAGCAAGCTGATTGTAACGCTTGTTTTAATTTTTTTGCTGCTGGCAGCTGCTAGCGTAGCCGCCGTTACATTTATTCCGGCTTTATTACTGCCAAAAGACGTAAAGGTTCCTGATTTACATAATCAAGATTATGAATCAGCAGTAACCGATTTAGTTTCTTTAGGCTTTAAAGTGAAGAATCCTAAAGATATATCCGATAATGAAGTGGAAGAAGGCGACGTGGTTAAAACGATGCCAGAAGCGGGAGACGTTATCAAAGAAGGATCTAACGTCATTATTTATCGAAGTACAGGAAAGAAAAAAGAAGCATTTAACCGGTACATTGGAAGAAGCTTTACGGAAGTAAAGAGTCTGTTAGAAAAGCAGAATTATAAAGATATCCAATCCATCGAAGTTGAAAGCACAGAGCCAAAAGGCAATATTACAGATCAGACGCCTAAAGAAACCGAACAAGTCGTGCCCGAAGATACAACGGTTACGCTATGGGTAAGTAAAGGTCCGCCGAAGATTACATTAAAGGATTTCTCGGGCTGGACGGAAAAAAGCGTAAAAGATTATGCATCAGATGAAGATATCGAAGTGGACGTGAAAACCGCGTATTCCGACACCGTTGAAAAAGGTCTTGTGATGTCTCAAAAGCCTGCAGCGGAGCAGAGTATCGAGCAAGGTGATAAGCTCAGCATTACGGTCTCAATGGGCAAAGAGCCAAAAGCTCCTCAAACGGTGTCAGTGGATGTGACTATTCCGTATAAAGAAGAGGCTGACACCGAAGCAAGTACGGAAGAAGGCGACGCAACGGAAACAGGCGATGTCACCGAAACACAAGAGGAAAAGCCGAAGCCGCAAAAAGTACAAATTTATATCGAAGATGCAGATAACGATATGTCGGTTCCTGCTAAAGAACTAACGATTACTGAAACAACAAAAGAATCATTCGATGTTTTAGTTGATGAAAATGAAAAAGCGTCTTATAAAATTGTCCGAGACGGGGAAGTTATTGAAGAAAAAGACGTTGAATATCCAGAGTGATAGGAGTGAGGTTATGCCAGAAGGAAGAATTATTAAATCCCTTAGCGGATTTTATTATGTTCTTCATGACGGACAAGTAACGCAATGTCGAGGACGAGGTGTTTTTCGTAAAAAGAAGGTAACGCCTTTAGTCGGTGACAATGTAGTATTTCAGGCGGAAAATAAGCTTGAAGGATATATACTTGAAATTAAAGAACGTAAAAATGAATTAGTTCGTCCCCCTATTTCAAATGTTGATCAGGCGCTGCTTGTTTTTTCAGCGATTGAACCTGATTTTAGCACAATGCTTCTTGACCGATTTTTAGTGTTAGTGGAGTCTAATCATATTGAACCTATTATTTGTATTTCAAAAGTAGATCTTTTATCACAGCAGCAAAAGCAAGAAATCGAGCAATATGCCGAAGAATATCGTAAAATAGGATATGAGGTCATTTTAACGTCGACAGTCACAGAAAAAGGCATGGAACAAATTCAGCCGTTATTTGAAGATCGCGTAACGGTTATTGCCGGACAGTCAGGTGTAGGTAAATCTTCACTGTTAAATACACTTAAACCAGAGCTTGAGTTAAAGACAAATGATATTTCAATGTCACTTGGAAGAGGAAAGCATACAACACGTCACGTAGAACTGATTTCGTTTGGTGAAGGGTTAGTAGCCGATACGCCAGGCTTTAGCTCACTGGAATTTTTAACGTTAGAAGTAGAAGAGTTAACCGATTGTTTTCCTGAAATGTCGCGTTTGAGTGAACAGTGTAAATTTCGAGGTTGTTTGCATGTGAAAGAACCAAAATGTGCGGTGAAAGAAGCATACGAACAAAAAGAAATTCCGAGTTATCGCTACGAACATTACTTGCAATTTGTTGAGGAAATTAAGCAAAGAAAGCCGAGGTATTAAAAATGACAAAAATCGCACCTTCCATTTTATCTGCCAATTTTTCAAAGCTTGCTGAAGAAATTCGTGAAGTTGAAGCAGGTGGAGCAGACTACATCCATATAGACGTTATGGATGGCCACTTTGTTCCTAATATTACAATTGGACCGCTTATCGTTGAGGCTGTACGCCCTGTCACAACACTGCCATTAGATGTACATTTAATGATTGAAAACCCAGATCAATACGTTCCAATGTTTGCAAAGGCAGGTGCTGATATTTTAACGGTACATGCTGAAGCGTGTACTCATTTGCACCGCACCATTCAATTAATTAAAGAGCACGGCATGAAAGCAGGTGTTGCTTTAAATCCTGCAACGCCAATTGACGTGGTGAAGCATATCTTAGAAGATATCGATCTTATTTTATTAATGACGGTGAACCCAGGCTTTGGAGGACAAAACTTCATTCCAAGTGTACTGCCGAAAATTGAGCAAATCTCTCAGCTTATTGAAATTCGTCACCTTTCTATTGAAGTAGAGGTTGATGGAGGAATTAATGAAGAAACAGCAAGAAAATGTGTGGAAGCAGGAGCAAATGTTTTAGTGGCTGGCTCAGCTATTTACAATCAAGAAGATCGAGCTGGCGCAATCAGTCAAATTCGCACAACTGTCCAAGCGTAAGTAATAAAAGCTGCTGTGTACAACGGGTAGAACTTGTACACAGCAGCTTTTTCTTTTAGGATAAAGAAAACATATTGATTTCGTTCATTTTTTAATAGAAAAGGAGCATATACATAATGAAAATTCATATTCTAGCAGGGGGACCGGATGAACATATGCCACTCCTGCACCAATCAAATGATGTAAAGTGGGTAGGAGTAGACCGCGGCGTATTCCTTCTTCTTCAACAAGACATTTTGCCTGTAAAAGCATTCGGAGATTTTGATTCCATTACAGATGAGCAGCTTAAGCTAGTGAGAGAAGCATTACAAGATGTTGAATTGTATCCTGCGGAAAAAGATGCAACGGATTTGGAACTTGCTTTTGAGTGGGCAATAGAGCAAAAACCGGACAGTATTTGTATCTTTGGAGCAACAGGTGGAAGGCTTGACCACATGTTTGGAAGCATTCAGCTCCTGTACAAAGGGTTAAAAAAGAAAGCGAATGTACAAATGATTGACAATCAAAACGTCATTCAATTGTTTGAACCAGGCACTTATCATGTTGATCGTTTAAAGGAGTTTCACTATATTTCATTCGTTCCTTTTGCAGGAGGTGTAAAAGAGCTTACGCTAGAAGGTTTCAAATATCCGCTCAATAAGCATGAAGTAGAACTCGGCTCAACTTTATGTATTAGCAATGAACTTATTCAACAAAGAGGTACTTTTTCATTTACAAAAGGCATATTAATGATGGTAAGAAGCAATGATAAACGTTGCTTGTGATGAAGTATGGAAAATGAGAGCCGGATATAGGGCTTTCTTTAAAAGGAGATAAAGTGTGGAGACGGTTAGGAGGGACAGTATGAAATTCTATACAATCAAACTTCCAAAGTTTTTAGGTGGCATCGTAAAGGTCATGCTTAATTCGTTTAAAAAAGATTAACAGCGCCGGAATAATAAAAGAAGCACCATAAAATATGGTGCTTTTTCATTATAAAGATTAAACGCGTTGAACTTTACCAGACTTAAGGGCTCTAGCTGAAACGTACACACGTTTTGGTTTACCGTTCACTAAGATACGTACTTTTTGAACGTTAGCACCCCATTTACGCTTAGTAGCGTTCATTGCGTGAGAACGTGCGTTACCTGAACGAGCTTTTCTACCAGTTACTACACATTTGCGTGCCATGATTTTCCCTCCTAACACCAAAAAAACTACTCAATTCTGTTTTGAGAAATACTATATTAATTTATCACAGCCTTAAAGAGAATGCAATAGTTCTGGAGAAAAGCTTTCAAGAAATTTTCCTTGACATATAAAATGAATCTATGTTCAATAATATAGAGAGTAGAAATAGGTATAACTTGGCTATTACTTAATTTTAAGACAAGTTGATACCTGATACTGTCATCTTTAAAAGGGACAAGCTGGACGCCTCTTTTAAAACGAGATTGATTATAGTAGAATATTTATAACCTATGAAAGTAGAAAGGGGAACGAGTATGTCCATCGAAATGAAAACGAAGTATGGTCAAATTGATATCTCTACAGATGTAATTGCAACAATTGCTGGAGGAGCAGCTGTTGATTGTTACGGGATTGTCGGAATGGCTTCAAAAAATCAGCTTAAAGATGGTCTTACAGAAATTCTTCGCAAAGAAAACTTTACACGAGGTATTGTGGTAAGACAAGAAGAGGATGACGTACATATCGACATGTACATTATCGTAAGCTATGGAACAAAAATTTCTGAAATTGCTCATAATGTGCAAACAAAAGTAAAATACACACTGGAACAAACGGTTGGTCTAACGGTTGATTCAGTAAATATTTATGTGCAGGGTGTTCGTGTAACGAACGTTTAATTAAGGAGGAAGATTCGTGTCAATGACAACGTTGGACGGAAAGCGGTTTAGAGAAATGGTGCTTCAAGGAGCCCAGCATCTATCTAACAATGCAGATTATGTAGATGCGCTGAACGTTTTTCCTGTACCAGATGGTGATACTGGAACAAATATGAACTTATCGATTACGTCTGGTGCTAAAGAAGTAAAAAATAAACTATCTGATCATATCGGCCAAGTGAGTCAAGCTTTGTCTAAGGGCTTATTGATGGGGGCGCGCGGTAATTCAGGAGTTATTTTATCTCAATTATTCCGCGGTTTTGCGAAATCGGTTGAGCAAAAGTCAATGATTACAACAGTTGAGTTTGCTGAAGCTCTTGAGCTTGGTGTAGAAACTGCTTATAAAGCTGTTATGAAACCAATCGAAGGAACCATTTTAACAGTAGCTAAGGATACTGCTAAAAAAGCAGCGGCTGTTGCTAAAAAGCAATCTGATATGATTCTGTTCATGGAAGAAGTACTTAAGGAAGCTAATGCTTCGTTAAATCGCACGCCAGATCTTTTACCCGTGTTAAAAGAAGTAGGCGTAGTGGATAGCGGAGGTCAAGGGCTTGTTTTAATTTATGAAGGGTTTTTAGCTGAATTAAAAGGTGAAAAACTTCCGGGTGTACCCATGTCAGCTCCTTCGATGAATGAACTTGTAAATGCTGAGCATCATAAGCATGCGCAAAGCCATATGAATACAGAAGATATTGAATTTGGCTATTGTACAGAATTTATGGTAAGGCTGGAAGAGGATAAGCCCGCGGCTAAAACATTTTCTGAAGAAACGTTTCGCCAAGATTTAAGTAAATGGGGCGACTCATTGCTTGTAGTATCTGATGATGAAATTGTGAAAGTTCATATTCACGCCGAGCATCCTGGAGAAGTGTTAAACTACGGGCAGCAATATGGAAGTTTAATTAAAATGAAGATTGAAAACATGAGAGAACAGCATAGCAGCATCGTTTCAGATGAAGAAAAGCCTGCAGTAAAAAAGGCTGAGAAACAGCCCTTTGGCATTGTTACTGTATCAATGGGAAAAGGAATTGCTGAATTGTTCAAGAGCCTTGGGGCAACGGTTGTCATTGAAGGCGGACAAACAATGAATCCAAGTACAGAGGATATTGTCAAAGCGATTGAAGAAACCAATGCTGAACAGGTACTGATTTTACCTAATAACGGAAATATTGTGATGGCTGCTAACCAAGCTGCTGCTGTTGCCGGCAGTCACGTTTCGGTTGTCCCGTCTAAAACGGTTCCTCAAGGAATGACAGCGCTGCTATCATTTAATCCTCAGCAAAGCTTAAAAGAAAACGAGGAAGTAATGACAGAAGCTCTGCAGCACGTAAAAACAGGACAAGTAACGTATGCAGTTCGCGATACAAATATTGATGGTCTTGAATTAGCTAAAGGCGATTTTATGGGTATTGCCGAAAAGAAAATCGTCGTAAAAGATTCAGAGAAATTGGAAGCAGCGAAAAAGCTATTGACTTATATGATTGATGACGAAGCGGAAATCCTTACGATTCTTCAAGGAGAGGATGTCTCAGACGATGAAGCTGAAGCGCTAACATCGTTTGTAGAAGAAATGTTTGAAGAAGTTGAGGTAGAGCTTCATAAAGGAGATCAACCTTTATATTCTTACATTTTTGCAATTGAATAACAAAAAAAGAAGCACTCCTCTCAAGGGGCGCTTCTTTTTTGTGTTTTTTAAGTTAAATACGAACTATTTTATTTTTATATGTTGTAATCGTTCGTCATATTAGGTATATTAGTTGAAAAGAACCCGTTTGTATGGTAGTTTTGAAAACTGATTGAGTCAAATGTGAAAGAAAACAGCATGAGAGGAGAGGCAACAGTGGATATTTTAAAAGGAACAGGTTTATTATTATTAGTTTTATTTTTATTTTGGTTGTTTAGCAACAAGGCACCTTATGGCATGAAAGCAATGGGGGCTCTGGCAAGCGGAGCGGTAGCTGCGTTTCTCGTAGAAGCCTTTCAGTCATATGTAGGAGGAGATTTACTAGGTATTTCATTCTTAGGTGAAGTTGGAAAGGCTGCAGGAGGAATGGGAGGAGTTGCAGCAGCTGCACTAGTTGCTTTGGCGTTAGGAGTATCCCCAGTATATGCTCTTATGATGGGGGTGGTGTGTTCAGGGCTAGGCTTGCTCCCTGGATTTTTTGCGGGATACCTCATGGCATTTGTAGTGAAATTTATTGAGAAAAAGGCACCTGCTGGTCTAGACTTATTAGGCAACATCTTAATTGCAGCACCTTTAACAAGATTAATTGGTAATGCATTCTCACCTATTGTAGATGCGACTCTTTTAAATATTGGAGGAATTATTAAAGATACAACAAGTGCTAGCCCTATTTTGATGGGAATTATTTTAGGGGGAGTTATTACAGTAGTAGCAACGGCTCCGCTTAGCTCAATGGCTTTAACGGCTATGCTAGGGTTAACGGGATTGCCTATGGCGATTGGAGCTCTTGCTGTGTTTGGTTCTTCTTTCATGAACTATGTGCTGTTTGATCGATTAAAAATTGGGGATCGCCGTACAACCATTTCAGTTGCAGTTGAACCTTTAACACAAGCGAATATTATTTCAGCAAATCCGATTCCTATCTACATTACAAACTTTGTTGGAGGTGCACTAGCCGGTGTGGTTGTGGCTCTGTTCGGATTGGTAAATGATGCTGCAGGCACGGCAACGCCAATCGCAGGACTTGCAGTGATGTTTGGGTTTAATGACCCTGTGAAGGTCACAATTTGTGCAGTACTTTGTGCACTAGCGGGAGCATTAGCTGGGTTTATAGGTTCAGTTGTTTTTAAAAACTTTAAAATTAAAACAGTAGACGATGTAGCTTCCGAGCAAGAAGCAGCTTAAACAATTCATCTTTTCCTGTATAATATAGCAAAAAACGCGGTGTGCTTATCCTATTTTTATGGATAAATACACCGCTATTTTTTTGCGTGAATCTCTAATAAAAATGAGAATTTTTAAATTTTTTAAGAGCGTGAAACAAAGCTTCCAAAAAGTCAAAAGCTCAAGTAACATATAAGTAATAACAATGTCTAAATAGCAGGGGGAAAATCCTTATGAAATATAAATCTGTCTTTGATATTATTGGTCCGGTCATGATTGGACCATCTAGCTCACATACGGCTGGTGCAGCGCGTATTGGACGCGTTGCCCGAACACTTTTTGGCAAGCAGCCGACAAAAGTTGTGGTTTCATTATACGGTTCTTTTGCTCAAACGTATAAAGGGCACGGAACAGACGTAGCGTTGATTGGCGGTATTTTAGATTTTGATACATTCGATCAGCGTATTCCGGAGTCTTTGGACTTGGCTAAAAAAGAAGGAATCGACGTCACATTTGTTGAGGAAGCGGCAATCACCGATCATCCGAATACTGCTCGCATCAAAATGAGCGACGGATTAAAGGAAATTGAAGTTGTTGGAATTTCAATTGGCGGAGGAAAAATTCAAATTACGGAGCTGAACGGATTTGAATTAAATTTATCAGGCATGAATCCAGCTATTCTCGTTGTGCATAATGACCGGTTTGGTGCCATTGCGACCGTTACAAATATTTTGATGAAACATTCAATTAATATCGGACATATGGAAGTATCTCGCAAAGAGCGCGGCGAAGTAGCGCTTATGGCAATTGAAATGGATACGAATATTGAAGATGATGTAATTGAAGAGTTAAAAACATTGCCTCATATTATCCAAGTAACAAGAATGGTTGAGTAGGATAGAGCGAATAGGAACGGCTTGAGAGAATAACTGGAGCCGAGTGGTTATAGATGATTCTAAAGTGAAAATAAGACAGAATAATAGCGGAGGTTACTATGTTTCGAAACGTAGCAGAACTAGTAGAATTAGCAGAAAGTCAAAATGTAAAAATTGCAGAGATTATGATTCAACAGGAAATAGATATCACGGGAGTTACTCGTGAAGAAATCATGGAAAAAATGGATCGGAACTTAACGGTTATGGAAGAAGCGGTTGAACGCGGTTTAAAAGGGGTACAGTCTGTTACAGGTTTAACAGGCGGAGATGCAGTGCTGCTTCAAAACTATATTCAAAGTGGAAAATCTTTATCTGGAAATTTAATTTTAGATGCAGTCAGCAAAGCTGTAGCGACAAACGAAGTAAATGCGGCAATGGGGACAATCTGTGCAACGCCTACTGCTGGATCTGCGGGGGTAGTGCCAGGAACGCTGTTTGCAGTGCAAAATAAGCTAAACCCAACTCGTAAAGAAATGATTGAATTTTTATTTACATCAGGTGCTTTTGGGTTTGTTGTAGCCAATAATGCGTCTATTTCAGGAGCAGCAGGCGGATGTCAAGCAGAAGTTGGTTCAGCTTCAGGAATGGCAGCTGCAGCGATTGTTGAAATGGCAGGAGGTACACCGAGTCAGGCAGCTGAAGCAATGGCAATTACTCTCAAAAATATGCTAGGATTAGTATGTGACCCAGTAGCGGGGCTAGTAGAAGTTCCATGTGTGAAACGAAACGCAATGGGAGCGGCGAATGCAATGATTGCAGCAGATATGGCCTTAGCAGGCATTACGAGTCGTATTCCATGTGATGAAGTCATTGATGCTATGTATAAAATTGGTCAAACGATGCCGGTTGCATTACGAGAAACTGCACAAGGAGGCTTAGCGGCAACACCAACAGGTCGCGAGCTTGAAGCGAAGATCTTTGGTATTGCATTAAATAAAAGTGAATGAACTAACAACTATTTCAATTAAAACCATTAAAGGTATTGGAGATGAAACAGCACAAGCATTAGAGGATATGCATATTCACAGTGTGCATGACTTGTTAGAACATTTCCCATACCGCTATGAAGATTATGAGTTAAAAGATTTGGCTGAAGCAAAGCACGACGAAAAGGTCACCGTAGAAGGAAAGGTTCACAGCGTCCCCTCGCTTACGTATTACGGAAAAAAACGTTCGCGCCTTACGTTTCGGCTGCTAGTAAACCGCTATTTGATTACGGTTACTTGTTTTAATCGCCCTTACTATAAATCAAAGTTAGAAATCGATCAAACTGTTACGGTTACGGGGAAATGGGATCAGCATCGGCAAACGATTAACTTGCAGGAGCTTCAATTTTCTCCGTTTGTTAAAAATCAAACGATTGAGCCTGTTTACTCAGTTAAAGGCAGCTTAACGGTCAAAGGAATGCGGAAGTTCATCTCTCTTGCGTTGAAGAATTATGGCAGCAGCATTCAGGATATGCTCCCGGCCTCTATTCGTTCTAGGTACAAACTAGTAACGCGTGAAGAAGCGGTTAGAAGTATTCACTTACCTCGTGATCATGAAGATTTAAAACAAGCAAGACGTCGATTTGTCTATGAAGAATTTCTACTTTTTCAATTAAAAATGCAGGCGCTGAGAAAGCGCGAAAGAGAAGAAACGCCTGGAATGAAGCAAGCTTTTGATTCAACTGAGCTGGTAAACTTCACGAACTTGCTGCCTTTTCCGTTAACAAGCGCTCAAAAACGTGTAGTAAACGAAATTACGCACGATATGAAATCGCCTTATCGCATGAATCGTTTGCTGCAAGGTGATGTAGGGTCAGGTAAAACAGTCGTAGCAGCGGTTGCTTTATACGCTACTGTTTTAGCGGGACATCAAGGTGCTTTAATGGTACCGACTGAAATTTTAGCTGAACAGCATGCTGAGTCATTAACTGCGATGCTTGAAAAGGTAGGCATCAGCGTAGGCCTGCTAACAGGATCTGTTAAAGGAAAAGCAAGAAGAGAGCTGCTTCAGCGAGTGAAAGACGGAGATGTTCATGTATTAGTAGGTACACATGCCTTAATTCAAGATGAAGTTATATATAATAGTTTAGGGCTCGTCATTACGGATGAACAGCACCGCTTTGGAGTTGGACAGCGTCGGGTTTTACGTGAAAAAGGAGAGAGTCCGGATGTACTGTTTATGACGGCCACTCCTATTCCAAGAACCCTTGCTATTACGGTGTTTGGAGAAATGGATGTGTCCATTATTGATGAAATGCCAGCAGGGCGTAAGGCCATTGAAACGTACTGGGTAAAACATGACATGCTGGAACGTATTTTACATTTTGTTGAAAAAGAAATACATGACGGCAGACAAGCTTACGTTATTTGTCCATTGATTGAAGAATCGGACAAGCTGGATGTTCAAAATGCAATTGATGTGCATGCAACACTCACTCACTACTTTAATGGAAAAGCAAGCGTTGGTCTCATGCACGGAAGATTGTCACCTGATGAAAAAGAAGAAGTGATGAAACAGTTTAGCGTAAATGACGTGCAGATTTTAGTATCGACAACGGTTGTAGAAGTAGGAGTGAACGTACCGAATGCAACTGTGATGGTCATTTACGATGCAGAGCGCTTTGGGTTATCACAGCTTCATCAGCTAAGAGGGCGCGTAGGGCGAGGAGATGCACAGTCGTATTGTATTCTGCTCGCGGATCCGAAATCAGAAGTTGGAAAAGAACGAATGACCATTATGACGGAAACAAACGATGGATTTGTATTATCAGAAAGAGACTTAGAGCTTCGTGGGCCTGGTGATTTCTTTGGTAGAAAACAAAGCGGAATGCCTGAGTTTAAAGTAGCTGATATGGTGCACGATTACCGTGCGCTTGAAGTAGCTCGAGAAGATGCTGCTAAGCTTGTAAATTCCGACAGCTTTTGGACAGAAGATCAGTTTGCACTGCTGAGAATACAATTAGAAGCAACGGGCGTATTAACTGGAGAAAAGTTTGATTAATAAAAGAGACTGAAACAAAGTATTTTAGTTGAAGGGAAATCCGAACGATCAATCGTTCGGATTTTTTTCTTGTGATGATGAACGTAGATTCCGTGTATATGATGGTATATAGGTGCTTCTAACTGTTGAGTGTAAGGGACGAGGAGGGTCACCGGCTGCCCGAGGAAAGCGAAGTCTTGCACGGAAATCAGCAGCGATGTAACAAGCAATCTATACAAGCTTCTTTATCCCATTTGTTCATCTTTAGATTGAAGTGATTTAGTTATGTCTCAATCTCTTTTCGTCTATAAAGATAAAAAGCGGCTTAGAGTGAAAGAGTTAGTGGCTGGTGGCCATTAATACGACGTCAATGCACAGAATACAGCATGTGAAAAATGTTGCAATTAGAAGGTAATGATTATATACTGCTATTAGTACCTAGTATTAAAAGTTCGGATGGTGGACAATGAAGCGCAGTAAAAAAGAAAGACAGCAGCTATTAAAAACGACAATTGAAGAAAACCCATTTATTACGGATGAAGAACTAGCAGACCGTTTTTCAGTGAGCGTTCAAACAATTCGATTAGACCGCCTAGAGTTGTCGATTCCTGAACTGCGAGAACGTATTAAGCATGTAGCTTCAAAACAACTAGACGAGGAAGTGCGTTCGCTTCCGATTGAAGAAGTAATTGGAGAAGTTATCGACATTGAACTAGATCAATCAGCGATATCTATTTTTGATGTGAAAACAGAGCATGTGTTTCAGCGTAATCAAATTGCTCGTGGTCACCACCTTTTTGCGCAAGCTAATTCGTTAGCTGTCGCTGTTATTAACAACGAACTAGCGCTCACAGCAGATGCGTCGATCCGTTATCATCGCCCTGTTAAGCTTCATGAACGAGTGATAGCAAAAGCGAAAGTTCTGTCAACTAGTGAAGTGCGAACCACCGTTGAGGTAAACAGCTATGTAGGACAAGAGCAAGTGTTCTCTGGCACTTTTAAAATGTATCGTTCTACAAAGGATAAATAATAAAAAGGATGAGACGCAACATGAAACTAGCTATTGATGCAATGGGCGGAGATCATGCACCGAAAGCCATTATTGAAGGTGTAGAAAAAGCTACTGCTCAATTTAAAGAATTACATATTACGTTAATTGGAAACGAATCAGAAATAAAAAAGTATTTAACGAATTCAGATCGTATTTCGATTATTCATACAGAAGAAACCATTGATGCAACTGATGAGCCAGTGCGAGCTGTGCGCCGTAAAAAACAAGCATCTATGGTATTAATGGCAAATGAAGTAGTCGAAGGTCGTGCTGACGCTTGTATTTCAGCAGGAAATACAGGTGCGTTAATGACAGCGGGACTTTTTATTGTAGGTCGCATCAAAGGCATTGAGCGTCCAGCACTTGCTCCGACGCTTCCGACACTAGATGGAAAAGGCTTTTTAATGCTAGACGTTGGTGCAAACGTTGATGCCAAGCCTGAACATTTGCTCCAGTATGCTGTGATGGGGTCTGTGTATGCCGAAAAAGTACGCGGCATTCAAGCTCCTAGAGTGGGACTGTTGAACATTGGAACTGAGGATAAAAAAGGAAATGACTTAACAAAACAAGCTTTTCAGCTACTAAAAAACGCTGATCTCAATTTTGTAGGCAACGTGGAATCCCGTGATTTGCTAAACGGCGTAGCGGATGTGGTTGTAACAGATGGTTTTACAGGGAATATGACTCTTAAGAGCATTGAGGGAACGGCGCTTTCCTTGTTTTCAATGATTAAACAAGAATTAATGAGCACGTTAAAAAGCAAGTTAGCCGCAGCGGTGCTAAAGCCTCAGCTGCAGGGGTTAAAAGCGAAAATGGATTACAGTGAATATGGAGGAGCAGGGCTGTTTGGATTGCATGCGCCTGTTATCAAAGCGCACGGTTCGTCGGATGCGAATGCAGTATTTAGCGCGATTAAGCAAGCTGTGAATATGGTGGAAAACAATGTGTCCTCCACTATTCAAAAAGCAATCGAACAAACTGCGAATGAAGAAAAGGAGAGATAAGAAATGGGGAAAATTGCTTTTATCTTTCCAGGCCAAGGGTCACAAACTGTTGGTATGGGAAAAGATTTATATGATGGAACAGAGGAAGCGAAAAAGCTGATTCATACAGCGGACGAAGCTTTAGGATTCAGTCTTTCAAACATTATTTTTGAAGGCCCTCAAGAAGAATTGACTTTAACTTATTACGCTCAACCTGCTCTTTTAACAACGAGTACAATGCTTCTTGAAGCATTTAAAACGAGCGGAATTACACCCGATTTTGTTGCGGGTCACAGTCTAGGAGAATACAGTGCGCTTGTGGCTGCTGAGGCTTTATCGTTTAAAGATGCTGTTGTTGCTGTCCACAAAAGAGGTCGCTATATGGATGAAGCTGTGCCAGCAGGTCAAGGTACAATGGCAGCAGTGCTTGGCATGTCAGCGGAAGATTTAGAAGCTGTTACCGCTCAAATTACAAGCGAAGGCGACGCTGTTCAGCTTGCAAATATTAACTGTCCGGGTCAAATTGTTATTTCAGGTACGGTAAATGGCGTAGAAAAAGCTGGAGCTCTTGCCAAAGAAAAAGGTGCAAAACGCGTGATTCCTCTAGTGGTAAGCGGTCCGTTCCACTCTAGTTTAATGAAGCCAGCTGCCGAAAAATTACGTGATACGCTAGAAACAGTGGGCTTTAGCGATGCGAAAGTTCCAGTCATAGCAAATGTAACAGCAAAGCCGGTTACTGACAGTCAAGATATTCAAAACAAGCTAGTGGAACAACTGTATTCTCCAGTGAGATGGGAAGAAACAGTTGAGACGCTTCTTGCAGAAGGTGTAGATACATTTGTTGAAATTGGACCAGGAAAAGTATTATCAGGTCTTGTGAAAAAAGTAAATCGCCGTGCGGCTGTTTATGCTGTTAATGATCTTACATCATTAAAATCAACGATTGACGCACTAAAAGGGGGAGAATAACATGTTACAAGGGAAAGTTGCGGTTGTAACAGGCGCTTCTCGCGGAATTGGTCGTGCCGTTGCAGTTGAGCTGGGAAAGCTTGGTGCTAAAGTAGTTGTAAACTATTCTGGCAGCGAAGCGAAAGCTCTTGAAGTTGTGGACGAAATTAAAGGATTAGGAACGGATGCAATTGCTGTACAAGCAAATGTAGCAGAAAGTGATTCTGTACAAGCAATGATAAAAGAAGCGATTTCTACATTTGGTTCAGTAGATATTTTAGTGAACAATGCGGGCATCACACGTGATAATCTTCTTATGCGTATGAAAGAAGACGAATGGGATGATGTTATTAATACAAACTTAAAAGGCGTATTTTTGTGTACAAAAGCCGTTACTCGTCAAATGATGAAGCAGCGCGCAGGACGCATCATTAATATTTCATCAATTGTCGGCGTCAGCGGTAATGCTGGACAAGCAAATTATGTAGCAGCAAAATCAGGCGTGATTGGTTTAACAAAAACAACTGCCAAAGAATTAGCAAGCCGCAATATTACAGTGAATGCAGTTGCTCCTGGTTTCATTGCAACAGACATGACGGATAAATTGAATGAAGAAGTGCAGGCGGAAATGTTAAAGCAAATTCCTCTTGCAAGCTTCGGCCAGCCAGAGGATGTTGCGAACGCAGTTGCGTTTTTAGCATCAGATGCAAGCCGTTATATTACGGGTCAAACGATTCACGTTGACGGCGGAATGGTGATGTAAAAAATGCACTTTACGAAAAGTGTATTTTGGTGATAAAGTACAAAGGGACGTTTACTAGGCGACCGATAAACTTTATTATTCAACCATAGTATTTTAGATGGAAATCATCTATAATGACTTGAGGGGAGGTGAAGAACAATGGCAGAGGTACTAGAACGCGTAACAACAATCATTGTTGATCGTCTTGGTGTAGACAAAAGTGAAGTGAAACTAGAATCTAGTTTCAAAGAAGACTTAGGTGCTGACTCTCTAGACGTAGTTGAATTTGTAATGGAGCTTGAAGAGGAATTCGATATCGAAATTTCTGACGAAGAAGCTGAAAAAATTTCAACTGTAGGAGATGCAGTTAATTACATACAGAGCCAAATTTAATCTGTAGTATATGTATGAAAAGCCCCGTTAAACAGCGGGGCTTTCTCTTCTTTTTAAGAATTTCAAAAAAAGACCTCTTTTTTTTGAAAAGGTAGTGTATCTTTTAGGATACCTCGTTTTATAATGAGAGATGTTAGGAAAAAACTACGAAACAATTGAAGCAGGTAAGCGGAGGTATTTTATGCCTAAACAATATTCAAATCGAGATCGAAAGATGAACGTGAAATTCAAGCAAAATTTTGCAGAGTTTCAAAAGGAAATTGGTATTCAGTTTACAAATGAAGCGCTTCTTTTTCAAGCATTTACACATTCATCCTATGTGAATGAGCATCGCAGAAGACCGTATGAGGACAACGAGCGTCTTGAGTTTTTAGGAGATGCCGTATTAGAGCTAACCGTATCACAATTTTTATTTAAAAAGTATCCAACGATGAGTGAAGGTGAGTTAACGAAGCTTCGCGCAGCAGTTGTGTGTGAACCGTCGCTTGTTACTTTTGCAAATGAAATGGATTTTGGTAAACTAGTGTTACTTGGAAAAGGTGAAGAGATGACAGGCGGCCGATCTAGACCGGCTTTACTGGCCGATGTGTTTGAAGCATTTATCGGAGCTCTTTATTTAGACCAAGGGCTTGATACGGTAGTGACGATTCTAAAAAAAGTTGTCTTTCCAAAAATTAATGAAGGTGCTTTTTCTCATGTGATGGATTTCAAAAGCCAGCTTCAAGAAGTGATTCAGCGTGATGGAGTTGGACAATTAGAATACAAAGTTTTGCAAGAAAAAGGTCCAGCGCATAATCGCGAATTCTTATCTCGCGTATCGTTAAATGGTGAAGAGCTCGGCATTGGTGTAGGCCGTTCGAAAAAAGAAGCAGAGCAAAAAGCAGCTCAAGTAGCTATTACGAAAATTAGAGCAAGTCAAACGAAATAAAATGATCCCCCTCTTAACGCATTCGTTATAAAGGGGGATTTGCTATGAAAAGATTACATGTGTGAGGGGGGATTTCTATGTTCCTCAAACGATTAGATATTGCAGGGTTCAAATCGTTTGCAGAAAAAGTATCGATAGATTTTGTGCCAGGTGTAACGGCGGTAGTAGGACCGAATGGAAGCGGAAAAAGCAACATTACGGATGCTATACGCTGGGTGCTTGGAGAACAGTCAGCCAAATCGCTTCGCGGAGGGAAAATGGAGGACATTATTTTTGCAGGAAGCGAATCACGCCGTGCGGTAAACGTGGCTGACGTAACGCTGACTTTGGAAAATGATGACCAGTTTCTTCCGCTTGATTATCATGAAGTTAGTATTACAAGGCGCGTGTACCGCTCAGGAGACAGTGAATTTTTTATTAACAACCAGCCGTGCCGTTTAAAAGATATTGTCGATTTATTTATGGACTCAGGACTTGGAAGAGAAGCTTTTTCTATTATCAGTCAAGGAAAAGTAGAAGAAGTGCTGAGCAGTAAATCTGACGAGCGCCGTAAAATTTTTGAAGAAGCAGCAGGGGTATTAAAATATAAAACGCGTAAACGAAAAGCGGAGCTTCGACTTCTCGAAACGCAAGAAAATTTAAATCGAGTGGTAGATATTCTGCATGAAATTGAAGGTCAGTTAGAGCCTTTACAGATTCAATCGTCGATTGCAAAAGATTATTTGCAGAAAAAAGAAGAATTAGAGCACATTGATGTGGCTGTTACGGTATTTGAAGTTGAAGATCTTCATCAGAAATGGGAAAAGTTAAAAGCTGAAATGGCTCAGCACGAGCAGCTTGAAGAGTCTCTCGCGACGAATATTCGCACGCGTGAAGGAGAAATCCAGACTCTTCGTTTGCATATTCAGCAAATCGATGAACAGCTAGACTCTTTACATAAAAAACTACTATATGTAAGTGAAGAAGTGGAAAAGCTAGAAGGCAAAAAAGAAGTATTAAAAGAGCGCAAGAAAAATGCTTTTCAAAATAAAGAGCAGCTGGAACGTTTAGTAAAAGAGTATACTCATAAGCATCAAGAATTAAGTAAAGCAAAAGATAATGAAGGAAAAGATCTTGAGCAGTCTCAAAAAGAAGTGCAAGAGATACGTATGAAGCTTACTGAGCAGGAGCAGTTGTTCAGGCAGTACAGTGAGAATTTAGAAGAAAAACTTGAACAGATGAAAAGCGAGTATTTTGAATTAGCGAACGCTCAAACATCCGCTCGAAATGAAATATCATTTTTAGAGCAGCAAAAAATGCAAACGTTTGAAAAAGAGCAGCGCTTAACAAAATCCAACGAGCAATACGTCGAACAGCGCCGTGAATTAACGCAGCGAAAAGAAGCGGCGATCAAAAGGCTCGCTCAGTTTCGTCAAGAGCTTCAGCAGGCTGTACAAGTGTATAAGCAGCAAGGAGAGAAGCTTGAGTCCTTAAGACAAGCCTACCGTAAACAAGAGTCTACGCTTTATCAAGCTTATCAGTACGTTCAGCAGACAAAATCGCGTAAAGAAATGCTTGAAGAAATGCAAGAAGACTATGAAGGTTATTTTCACGGTGTAAAAGAAGTGCTAAAAGCGCGTGATGAGAAGCTTGCAGGTATTAAAGGTGCCATTGCGGAGCTAATCAATGTCCCAAAAGAGTATGAAACAGCGCTTGAAATTGCGCTTGGAGGAGCAGCTCAGCATATTGTCGTTCAAGACGAACAAAGTGCACGTCAGGCAATTGGTTTTTTGAAACAACACGGTTACGGAAGAGCTACGTTTTTGCCACTGACGTCTGTCAAAGACCGTTATATTCCGGCTCAAACTATCTCTATGCTAGAGAGTCACGACTCTTATGTGGGAATTGCTTCATCTCTTGTTAAATATGAAGCTACCTACGACCGAGTTATTAAAAATTTGCTTGGAACCGTTATTGTTGTCAATGATTTAAAAGGTGCAAATGAACTTGCCCGTCTTGTGCAGCATCGCTATCGTTTTGTGACCGTTAAAGGAGATGTCGTCAACCCCGGTGGTTCGATGACAGGCGGTTCAATGAAGCAAAAGTCCAACTCTTTGTTAGGCCGCCAGCGTGAAGTGGAAGCCATTACGGCAAAAATAGAAGAGATGGAACAAAAGACGCTTGTGCTCGAGCAAGATGTAAAAGACAAAAAGTCACAGATCGAAGAGCTTCAACAGGAAATTAATAAACAGCAGGCATTTGTGGAACGCTTGAAAGACAAAGAGCAGGAATCTGACCGAGAAGTAAAGCAGATTGACATCGAAGAAAAAGCAGTGAATGACCGCTTAACGATGTACGATCATGATATTGCTAGCTTTAGACAAGACCAAACGAGCTTGTCCGCTCGAATTGATGAGCTGCATACGAGTTTGCAGGGAAATCAGCAGCAGGCAAATGTATTAGAGAAAAACATTGAAGAGTTAGCTGCACGCAAGCATACGCAGCAAACGTCTAAAGAAACGGTTCAACATGAGCTTACAGAAGTAAAAGTGCTTCTTGCCAAAAAAGAACAGTTCCTCACAAATCAGCAAGAAAAATATGAAAGAGTGTGCTTTGAGCTTGATCAAACCATTCAGCGTTTGTCCGAAGCTACAGATGATCTTTCTCTTTTAACGAGTGAAATCACGAGCAACGACTCGGGTGAACTTCAGCTCGAAGAAGCGGCGCATGAGCGAATAAAAGAAAAGACAGAAACGTTACAATTAATGGATGACTGCAGATCAGAGCGGTTGAAAGCCCAGAATAAACTTGAAGACGAAGAGAGAATTGTAAAAGAGCTGCAGCGCCAGTACAAACAAATTACGGATGCTTTAAAAGATGAAGAAGTCAAAATCAATCGAATTGACGTAGAGCTAGACAGCCGTCTGCAGCAGCTGACAGAAGAGTACGAAATTAGCTTTGAAGCAGCAAAAGAAAAGTATCCTTTAACATTGGATATTCAAGAAGCGAGAAAAAAAATCAAGCTCATTAAGCTGGCAATTGATGAATTAGGAACCGTAAACATAGGTTCCATTGAACAATATGAACGCGTTTCAGAGCGCTATGAATTTTTAAATACACAGCGAGCGGACCTCGACGAAGCGAAAAATACCCTGTATCAAGTGATTGAAGAAATGGACGAGGAAATGAAGAAACGTTTTTCTGATACGTTCTCTCGTATCCGCAATGAATTTGGTACAGTGTTCTCTTCACTATTCGGAGGAGGGAAAGCGGATTTGAAATTAACAGATCCGAAAGATTTATTAAATACAGGGGTGGAAATTGTTGCCCAGCCTCCTGGGAAAAAACTTCAGAATCTAGGGTTGCTGTCAGGCGGCGAGCGTTCGTTAACAGCTATTGCCCTCCTGTTTTCTATTTTGAAAGTACGTCCAGTGCCATTTTGTGTGCTAGATGAGGTGGAAGCGGCGCTTGATGAAGCAAACGTTCATCGCTTCGCTACGTATTTACGCAAATTTAGTAATCAAACACAGTTCATTGTTATTACTCACCGAAAAGGTACAATGGAAGAAGCTGATGTACTGTACGGTGTGACGATGCAGGAATCTGGCGTATCGAAATTAGTCTCTGTTCGTTTAGAAGAATCAAAGCAATATGTTTAACTCATAGAATGAAAGGGTGGTACGAATGAGCTTTTTTAAGAAACTAAAAGAAAAAATTACAATGCAAACCGATTCTGTTACACAAAAATTTAAAGATGGACTATCAAAAACGCGCAATTCTTTTTCAGAACGCGTGAATGATCTAGTGTCTCGCTATCGTCAAGTAGACGAAGAGTTTTTTGAGGAATTAGAAGAAATTTTAATTAGTGCTGATGTCGGTGTTGCTACCGTGTTGGATTTAATTGATGACTTAAAATCGGAAGTGAAACGCCGTAATATTAAGGATCCTCAAGATGTACAGGCAGTCATCTCTGAGAAATTAATTGATATTTATGAATCTGGTGAAGAGCAGATTGGTGAACTGAATATGCAGCAAAATGATTTAACGGTGATTTTGTTTGTAGGGGTAAACGGCGTTGGGAAAACAACAACAATTGGGAAAATTGCGCATAAATTCAAGCAAGAAGGCAAAAAAGTCGTAATGGCGGCAGGAGATACGTTCCGTGCCGGTGCGATTGAGCAGTTAGAAGTATGGGGAGAACGCGTTGGTGTTGATGTTATTAAGCAATCTGCAGGCTCTGATCCTGCCGCTGTCATGTATGACGCCGTTCAGTCAGCCAAGGCTCGAAAAGCAGATGTTTTATTATGTGATACAGCAGGGCGCCTTCAAAACAAAGTGAATTTAATGAAAGAATTAGAGAAAGTAAAGCGTGTTATTGAGCGAGAAATTCCTGGTGCTCCTCATGAAGTACTCCTGGTGCTTGATGCGACGACGGGTCAAAACGCTTTAAGTCAGGCTAAAACATTCTCAGAAGCAACGAACGTGACTGGAATTGTGTTAACAAAACTAGATGGTACGGCTAAAGGCGGAATTGTTCTTGCCATTCGAAACGAACTGAAGCTTCCTGTTAAATTCGTTGGACTTGGAGAAAAAGTAGACGACCTTCAGCCGTTTGACACAGAGCAATATATCTATGGATTATTTGCCAATGCTGTAGAAGAAGAAACAGAAAAAGAGGCATAAGCTCAAAAGAGGCTGGGATAAAAGTATCTAAGTTGAAGGAAGATCCGAACGATGAGTCGTTCGGATTTTTTCATTGGTAGGGTGGACGCAGGTTTCATATTTATTCGTCTTTAAACTGAAGTAATTTAGTTATGTTTCCATCTCTTTTAAGTGGAAAAATGTGAGGTGTTAAGGAAAAAACTTGACATTCAAACCTAGCCTAGTTAAACTAATAACATGTAAAGGCTTTTCACTTAACAAGGGGGCGGTCAGATGGTTGAAAAGAGCGTGCATATGCTCGAGAAAACAACAAGAATGAATTACTTATTTGACTTCTATCAGGCGCTGTTGACGCCCAAACAAAGAAGTTATATGTCACTTTATTACTTGGATGATTATTCCCTCGGTGAAATAGCGGAAGAATTTGATGTGAGTCGTCAAGCAGTTTATGATAATATAAAACGTACAGAGCAAATGCTTGAACAATATGAGGAAAAGCTATTGTTATTTCAACGGTTTCAAGAGCGTCAATCAATTGTTCAACAACTGAAAGACGAACTTGCAGCCGATTTAAACAAGAACAGTAAGCTTTCTTCTCTTCTTGATTCGCTCGAGAAATTAGATTAGGGGGCGGCGCATATGGCATTTGAAGGATTAGCCGACCGTTTGCAAAGCACACTGCAAAAGTTAAAAGGAAAAGGAAAAGTTAACGAAGCTGATGTTAAAGAAATGATGCGTGAAGTTAGACTTGCCCTTTTAGAAGCCGATGTAAACTTTAAAGTAGTAAAAGACTTTGTTAAGCGCGTAAGCGAACGTGCTGTAGGTCAAGACGTTCTTAAGAGCTTAACGCCTGGACAGCAAGTTATTAAGGTTGTACAAGAAGAATTAACTGCACTTATGGGCGGAGAGCAAAGCAAGATTGCAGTAGCTCCAAAAGCTCCAACTGTAATTATAATGGTTGGGCTTCAAGGTGCAGGTAAAACAACAACAACTGGTAAACTTGCTAATTTATTACGTAAAAAATATAACCGTAATCCATTGCTTGTAGCAGCAGATATTTATCGTCCGGCAGCTATTAAACAGCTTGAAACACTAGGGAAACAGCTTAGCATGTCTGTTTTTTCATTAGGTGATCAAGTAAGTCCTGTGGAGATTGCGAAACAAGCTATTGCTCATGCGAAAGAAGAGCATCACGATTATGTATTAATTGATACAGCGGGACGTTTGCATGTTGATGAAAATCTAATGGAGGAGTTAGAACAGATCAAAGAGCTTTCTAACCCAGACGAAATTTTCCTTGTTGTCGATGCGATGACGGGTCAAGATGCAGTAAACGTTGCGGATAGCTTTAATAAGCAATTAGGATTAACTGGAGTTGTATTAACGAAACTAGACGGCGATACGCGCGGTGGTGCAGCGCTTTCTATTCGTGCAGTAACTGATACACCAATTAAGTTTGTCGGTCTTGGAGAAAAGATGGATGCTATTGAAGCATTCCACCCAGAGCGTATGGCTTCCCGTATCTTAGGTATGGGTGATGTGCTGACGCTTATCGAAAAGGCTCAGGCAAATGTAGATGCTGAAAAAGCAAAAGAGCTTGAAGCTAAGCTGCGCACGCAGTCATTTACATTTGATGACTTTTTAGATCAACTTGCTCAGGTGCGTCAAATGGGACCGCTTGATGAGTTAATTGGTATGCTTCCGGGCGCCAATAAAGTAAAGGGGCTCAAAAACCTGCAGGTTGATGAAAAGCAAATTAATCATGTAGAAGCAATTATTCGTTCGATGACGAAAGCGGAAAAAACAAACCCTGAAATCATTAATGCAAGTCGAAGAAAGCGTATTGCAAAAGGAAGCGGACGTTCTGTACAAGAAGTCAACCGTTTGCTTAAACAATTTGAAGACATGAAAAAAATGATGAAACAAATGACAAATATGTCAAAAGGCAAGAAAAAGGGTATGAAACTTCCATTCTTTTCATGATAAAATGCTTGATTTGGACTGAAAAACCAAAGAAAATAAAATATTTTTCTAGTGTTAAGAAAAAAACCTTTACAAACATTTTACCTATTTGATATTATATTATCTTGTTGAAACATATTCGGAGGTGCTTTATAAAATGGCAGTAAAAATTCGTTTAAAACGTATGGGAGCTAAAAAATCTCCTTTCTATCGTATCGTAGCAGCAGACTCTCGTTCACCACGTGATGGACGTTACATCGAAGTAGTTGGAACTTACAATCCTGTAGTTCAACCAGCTGAAGTTAAAATCGATGAAGAGCTAGCTCTTAAATGGTTACAAAATGGTGCTAAACCATCTGATACAGTTCGTAACCTTTTCTCTAACGAAGGCATCATGGAAAAATTCCATAATGCTAAATTAGGAAAATAATTTCACTCGAGATGACATCACTAATCGAAACAATTGTAAAGCCGCTTGTGGATTATCCAGCTGATGTTAAAGTGGAGGAACAAGAAGATGAACGTCAAGTGACATACATCCTCACCGTTCACCAAGAAGATGTCGGCAAAGTAATCGGCAAACAAGGCCGCGTTGCAAAAGCGATTCGAACTGTTGTGAATGCAGCAGCATCACAGCAAGGTAAAAAAGTGTATGTGAAAATTCAAGAGTAATCAAAAAGGGAGAGGGATAACCTCGCCCTTTTTTTATGTTATGATAAGATGAACGTTTTGATCACAGTAAGTCTTTTGCGAGCAAGAAGCAGCTATTTCAATATGCATGTAAAAAGCACAAGGTCACTATCTTGAGGGCGGAGGGAACGTTTTGAACATTATTCAAAAAGTGGTTGTGAAACAAGTGTTAACTGAAGCAAGCAAACAAGATCTTGAAAATCGTTTTATAAACCGCAAGCAGGCGCTTGAAAAAGAAATGGAACAGCTGAAATTTCAGTTAAAGCACATGGAAAAAGCCAATAAAGGTTCTTCTTTATTACATAGTCAATTTGAAAAAGAAAAATCCGCTCGCCTTGAAAAAATTGAAGTGTTGAACTTTCAGCTGACGCAATTAGAAAAGCTTCCTTTAGGGAGCGAACTCGTTGAAACGGAACTGGATGCCTTAGTAGAGGTAAAAATCGGCGACGATTGGGAAAAGATAAAAGAAAGTAAAACAATTATTATAAAAGATAGCAAAGTTGTTGAGATTAGATAGAGGTGAAGAAGCATGAAATGGTTTAAGGTTGGAAAAATTGTGAATACCCATGGTGTAAAAGGAGAAGTTCGTATTGTATCAACTACGGATTTTGCGGATGAGCGCTATGAAAAAGGAAATAAACTTTATATCTTCAAAGAAAAGCAAAGCGAGCCGGTGGAAGTAACGGTAGCAAGCCATCGCAGGCATAAAAATTTTGATCTGCTTACATTCGAAGGCTATCACAACGTAAATGATGTTGAGCAGTACAAAAACTGCGAAGTGAAAATTCCTGAGGAGCAGCTAACGGATTTAGAAGACGGTGAATTCTATTTCCATGAAATTATTGGCTGTACAGTAAAAACAGAAGACGGAGTAGAGGTAGGAACGGTCAAAGAAATTTTAACGCCGGGAGCTAATGATGTATGGGTTGTTAAAAAAGGCGGAAAAGAAGTTCTTATTCCTTATATCGACGACGTGGTACAATCTATTGATATAGATGAAAAAGAGATCGTTATTACAGTAATGGAAGGATTATTGGACTAATGAAAATTGATGTACTGTCGTTATTTCCTTCTATGTTTGACGGTGTTTTTGGCGAATCAATTTTGAAAAAAGCACAGGAAAAAAATGCGGTTGAACTGAATGTGGTTAATTTCCGAGAATATTCTACGAACAAACATCAAAATGTGGATGATTATCCTTACGGCGGAGGTGCTGGAATGGTATTGACGCCGCAGCCTATTTTTGACGCCGTAGAAAAGCTCACTGAAACAGCAAAAAAGCCCCGGGTGATTTTGCTTTGTCCGCAAGGAGAACGCTATACGCAGGCAAAAGCAGAAGAGCTAGCAGCAGAAGAGCATCTAATTTTCATTTGCGGCCATTATGAAGGGTATGATGAACGAATTCGTGAGCAGCTGGTAACCGATGAAATTTCAATTGGTGACTATGTATTAACCGGAGGCGAGCTTGGTGCAATGGTTGTGATCGATAGCGTTGTTCGCCTGCTTCCTGATGTGCTTGGCAATAATTACTCAGCTGTACAAGACTCACACAGCACCGGTTTATTAGAGCACCCGCACTATACGCGTCCTGCTGATTTTAGAGGCTTAACAGTTCCTGAAGTACTTATGTCAGGAAATCATAAAAAAATTGAACAGTGGCGCCAAAAAGAGTCTTTAAAGCGCACGTTGCTTCGAAGACCGGATATGCTTGAAAAAATGGAGCTAACAGAAGAGCAAAAGAAACTAGTAGCTCAATTAAAAGAAGAAAATCAGCTTTCATAAATCCATAAAATTTATGCATAAACTCTGTTGCATACGGTATAAGAGTGTGCTAAGATAGATTTTGTGGCTTGGGCAGATGTCTGGTCACCTATAACGATGTTCCGCTGCAATGATTGAAAAGCATTGGTATGAGCGTCTGTTGGAAGGAGTTGAAACACGCGATGCAAAAATTAATCGAAGAGATTACAAAAGAACAATTAAAAACAGATCTTCCTACGTTCCGTCCTGGTGATACTGTACGTGTACACGTAAATATCGTTGAGGGTACTCGTGAACGTGTTCAGGTATTTGAAGGTGTTGTTATTAAGCGTCGTGGCGGTGGTATCAGCGAAACATTTACAGTACGTAAGATTTCTTACGGTGTAGGTGTAGAGCGTACATTCCCACTTCATACGCCAAAAATTGCAAAAATCGAAGTAATGCGCCGCGGTAAAGTACGCCGTGCGAAACTTTATTACCTACGTGAATTACGTGGTAAAGCTGCGCGTATTAAAGAAATTCGATAATAGTAAAGGGGAGCTTGTTCATACAAGCTCCTTTTTTCAAATGTTTTTTTAGAACGATTCGTTCTCTGACAGGAAAAAATAGACGTACAAGTCATCATTTTTTTATTCTATTTATTTATTAGGCGTTTCAAACATTATCGTTTAAAATAAAGGTATGACATAAGAGTTGGAGGACTGAAGATGGCTCGAAAGAAAAATGAACTGTGGGAATGGATAAAAGCAATCGCCATTGCCGTACTGTTAGCTGTTGTAATTCGCTATTTTTTGTTTGCCCCGATTGTAGTAGATGGACTTTCTATGATGCCTACGCTGCATGATCAAAATCGAATGATTGTAAATAAGTTCTCCTATAAGATTGGTGATCCTGATCGCTTTGATATTATTGTTTTTCATGCTACAGCGGAAAAAGATTACATAAAACGTATTATCGGACTGCCGGGTGATCATATTGAGTATCGAAATGATACGCTGTATGTAAATGGAAAAGCTTATAAAGAGCCCTATTTAGATCAGTATAAAAAAGAAGTGATTGACGGTAATTTAACCGAAGATTTTAAACTAGAAGACGTAACGGGTAAAAAGACCGTGCCAGAAGGCTATTTGTTCGTGATGGGAGACAATCGACGCTACAGTAAAGACAGCCGTCAGATTGGCTTTGTGAGCATGGACAAGGTGCTTGGTAAAACGAGCGCTGTATACTGGCCGATTAAAGAAGCGCGTTTTGCAAAGTAAAATATAAAAGGTGAGTAAAATATGACAATTCAATGGTTTCCTGGTCATATGGCCAAGGCCAGAAGACAAGTAACTGAAAAGCTAAAATTGATTGATATTGTATACGAACTGGTTGATGCACGCATTCCGCAATCATCGCGAAATCCGATGATTGATGAGATTATTGTGAACAAGCCGAGAATCGTATTGCTGAATAAAGTGGACAAAGCGGATCCGCGTGTTACTCAGCAATGGTTAGATTATTATAAAGAACAAGGTATTTATGCCTTAGCTATTGACGCACAAGCAGGTAAAGGAATGAAACAAATTGTTTCGTCTTCCAAAGAACTTCTTCAAGAGAAGTTTGACCGCATGCGCGCAAAAGGAGTTAAAAAACCCCGTGCTATTCGTGCGATGATTGTAGGGATTCCTAACGTCGGTAAATCAACGCTGATTAATCGCCTTGCCAGCAAAAAAATCGCCAAGACCGGAGATCGTCCAGGCGTGACGCAGGCACAGCAGTGGATTAAGGTAGGAAATGAGCTGGAGCTGCTTGATACGCCAGGTATTTTGTGGCCTAAGTTTGAAGATGAAACAGTTGGATATAAGCTTGCGACAACGGGTGCTATCAATGATACCATTTTAAATATGCAAGATGTCGCTGTTTATGCTCTGCGCTTCTTCTCTAGCCATTCTCCGGAACAGTTAAAGCAGCGTTATGATTTAAACGAAATCCCTGAAGATATCGTGGAACTGTTTGATGCAATTGGAGCGCGCCGCGGCTGTTTAATGGGTGGCGGCATGGTGGATTATGATAAAACAGCTGAGCTTGTTCTTCGAGAAATTCGAACGGATAAAATTGGCACTTTTACATTTGATAACCCAAATGAAGCTGAACAACAGCTGTAAGCAACACATTGCGAACTGAAGCAAAAAAACGCCTCTGCCTTTTCAGCATGAGGCGTTTTTTATGTGAAAAGGCCGTGTGAAAAAGTTGAGATAAAGAAGGTGGAGCTAATGAAAAAGAGTATTAAGGAAATAAAAGAGGAACTAAAGCAAGTGAGAAGCCCGGAAGATGCTTTATTTAAGGCATATGCGCAAGATGAGCGTAAAGGTGTGCAACAGGTTATTATTCAAAAACAAAGGCAATTTGAAGCTGCTGAGCGCTTGAAGCAACAGTTTGATGAAATGATGACATATGAAAATGAATTATACAGTCAAGGAGCAACTTATATTGCCGGAGTAGACGAAGTAGGAAGAGGACCGTTAGCAGGGCCTGTAGTAGCGGCTGCTGTTATTTTACCTTCTGATTTTTTTCTCCCTGGTCTGACGGATTCAAAGAAGTTATCAGAAGCAAAGCGAGAAGCGTTTTATGAAGAAATTTGTAAAAAAGCTGTCGCTATCGGTATAGGGATTATAGGCGCAGAGGTCATTGATTCTATTAATATTTATGAAGCAACAAAAAAGGCAATGATTGAAGCAATTGAACTGCTGGCTGTTCAGCCTGATGAACTGCTTATTGATGCGATGAAGCTGCCGGTGCCTATTTCGCAGCAGTCAATCATTAAAGGCGATGCTACAAGCATTTCGATTGCTGCAAGCTCTGTTATTGCAAAAGTGACGCGAGATCGAATGATGAAAGAACTTGGTGAACGCTATCCTGCATACGGATTCGAAAAACATATGGGGTATGGAACAAAACAACATTTAGAAGCAATCGAACAACATGGAATTTTGCCAGAACATCGCCGATCTTTTGCACCGATAAAAAACCAAGTAAACTAGAACATGATACCCGAGCATATCTCTGCTTTTTAGCGCATGTTTCAATGCGGGATTCTAGGCTTAAAAAGAATATAGCCTATGTAAGCGGAGATATTGCAGCGGGAAAAGTTCGTAAATTCTTTTCCTCTCAGCTTGCTTTAGTTATGAGAGTTGATTTACATGATCAACCCCACGTTTAACGTCCCCGGAGTCTCACCATCTTCATAAGGTATGGTTAAGTACTATCTCCATAAAAATATCAATTTTCTTATTATTTCAATATTTTTCACTAGAATAGTAGACAATTAGACAATTATTTTTATACAATGAAAGCGCAGTCTATTTTGTGCAGTATAGTTTTGTGGTTGATTATGTTAGGAGGATGGGAAATGAATATCCATGAGTATCAAGGAAAAGAACTACTCAGAAAATATGGGGTTGCAGTACCAAACGGTCGAGTAGCTTTTACTGTTGAAGAAGCAGTTGAAGCAGCAAAGGAATTAGGTTCACAAGTATCAGTGGTGAAAGCACAAATCCATGCTGGTGGACGCGGTAAAGCGGGCGGTGTCAAAGTAGCAAAAAACTTAGATGAAGTTCGTACATATGCACAAGATATTTTAGGAAAGACCCTCGTAACGCACCAAACAGGTCCTGAAGGAAAAGAAGTTAAGCGCTTGTTAGTTGAAGAGGGATGCGATATTAAGAAAGAATACTACATCGGTTTAGTTCTTGATCGTGCAACATCTCAAGTTGTATTGATGGGTTCTGAAGAAGGTGGAACTGAAATTGAAGAAGTGGCGGAAAAAACGCCTGAAAAAATCTTTAAAGAATATGTAGATCCTGCGATTGGTTTACAAGCATTCCAAGCTCGCAGACTTGCATTTAATATTAATATTCCAAAAGAATTAGTTGGAAAAGCAGTTAAATTCATGACAGGTTTATATACAGTATTTGTTGAAAAAGACTGCTCAATTGCAGAGATTAACCCTCTAGTTGTAACAGGTGACGGAGACGTTATGGCATTGGATGCGAAGTTAAACTTTGATTCAAATGCGCTGTATCGCCAAAAAGATATTCTTGAATATCGTGACCTTGAAGAGGAAGATGCTAAAGAAATTGAAGCATCTAAATACGACTTAAGCTACATTTCACTAGACGGTAATATCGGTTGTATGGTAAACGGTGCAGGTTTAGCGATGGCAACGATGGATATTATTAAGCATTACGGAGGCGACCCTGCTAACTTCCTGGATGTTGGGGGCGGCGCAACTGCTGAAAAAGTAACAGAAGCATTCAAAATTATTTTATCTGACCAAAATGTAAAAGGTATTTTCGTTAATATTTTCGGTGGAATTATGAAATGTGATGTTATTGCAACAGGTGTTGTTGAAGCAACGAAACAAGTTGGATTAAGCCTTCCATTAGTTGTTCGCTTAGAAGGAACAAACGTTGAACTTGGAAAAGAAATTTTACAAAAATCAGGCTTAAATATCACAGCTGCTGAATCTATGGCAGACGGCGCACAAAAAATCGTTTCACTAGTGAAATAGAAAGGCTGGGGGATAGGAATGAGCGTATTTATTAATCAAGATACAAAAGTAATTGTACAAGGAATTACAGGCGGAGTTGGCCTTTTTCATACACAGCAAATGTTAGAATATGGAACAAAAATTGTTGGTGGCGTAACGCCAGGTAAAGGCGGCTTAGAAGTAGAAGGTGTTCCGGTATTTAATACGGTTGCCGAGGCAAAAGAAAAAACAGGCGCAACGGCTTCTGTTGTATATGTTCCACCAGCATTCGCAGCTGACTCCATTATTGAAGCAGTTGACGCAGATTTAGATTTAGTTATTTGTATTACGGAAGGTATTCCAGTATTAGACATGGTAAAAGTAAAGCGTTATATGGAAGGAAAACGTACGCGCCTTGTAGGACCTAACTGCCCAGGTGTTATTACACCGGAAGAATGTAAAATTGGAATTATGCCAGGGTACATTCACAAAAAAGGTCATGTAGGTGTAGTTTCACGTTCTGGTACATTAACATATGAAGCTGTTCACCAACTTTCTGAAGCTGGCATTGGCCAATCAACAGCTGTTGGTATCGGCGGTGACCCGGTGAATGGCACGAACTTTATCGATGTATTAAAAGCGTTTAATGAAGATGAAGATACGTATGCAGTAATTATGATTGGGGAAATCGGCGGTACGGCAGAAGAAGAAGCGGCAGAATGGGTAAAAGCAAACATGACAAAACCTGTTGTCGGCTTCATTGGCGGTCAAACAGCGCCTCCAGGAAAACGTATGGGCCATGCTGGTGCGATTATTTCAGGTGGTAAAGGGACAGCGTCTGAAAAAATTAAAACAATGAATGAGTGCGGTATCCAAGTAGCTGAAACACCATCTGTTATGGGAGAAACACTTATTAAAGTGTTAAAAGAACAAGGCATTTACGAGCAGTGTAAGACTCATTAATAGAAGACATATAGCCTCCTTTGACCGGGGGCTATTTTGTCCATTTAAAAAGGAGATTGTAGAATGTCTGGTTTACGGGAAAAATTAATTCATTTAGCACATTGTCCATCTGTTAATTGGAAACAAATTTTTACGCTACTTCAACAGAATTCTTCATTACAAAATCTCTACGAGTACTCTCCATCACAGCTTCAAAAACTATTGACTCTCTCGATTGAACGTGCTAATCAAATAAAAAAAGATTTGCAAACTATTCCAATACGAGATATTCTAGATAAATATGACGCTGAGAATATTCAATGTGTCACCATCCTAGATGATGAATATCCTGAACTTTTGCGCCATATTTATGATCCGCCTTGGGTATTATTTGCAAGAGGAAACTTGTCTCTTCTACACGCTTCGGCAAGCTTGAGCGTTGTAGGAACAAGGAATCCCACTTCATATGGAACTGCAGCTCTGACTCATATTGTAAAGCCGATGCTGCATGAAGAATTTGTTGTTGTAAGTGGACTAGCCTTAGGAATTGACCAGGCTGCTCATGAACTGGCTATCGCTGAAAAAGCTAAAACGATTGCAGTTTTAGGCGGAGGGTTTTATAATATTTACCCAAGAGGAAACCAAAATTTAGCAAGAGAAATTGCGCAGCATCATTTGCTGCTTTCTGAATATGCCCCGTTTATGAAGCCGACGAAATGGTTTTTCCCTCGCAGAAACAGAATCATTAGCGGATTAACAGGAGGCACGTTGGTGGTGCAAGCAAAAGAAAGAAGTGGATCTTTTATTACCGCCGACCAGGCGCTTCAGCAAGGAAGAGAAGTATTTGCCATACCGGGTTCTATTTTTGAAGAAACATCATGTGGAACGAATAAGTTAATCCAATTAGGGGCAAAACTTGTGCAAAGCGCTGCTGATATTACAGATGAAATGATGTATATAAGATGAATGTTTCAAAGTAGTCATATTCTTGCATGGTATGAAATACTAGTGAGATACGTAGGGAAATCGTATGACTTATCTTTTTGACATTTGACAAACAAGAACCAAATATTTAATAATAATGAAGATTTTATTCTACCTCTTGAGGAGGAACAAATAGATGTCTGACTACCTAGTAATTGTAGAATCGCCTGCAAAGGCTAAAACAATTGAACGTTATTTAGGAAAGAAATATAAAGTAAAAGCATCGATGGGACATGTTCGCGATTTACCTAAAAGTCAAATGGGAATTGATATTGAACAAGATTACAATCCGAAATATATTACAATTCGCGGGAAAGGCCCGGTTTTAAAAGAACTAAAAACAGCGGCTAAAAAAGCAAAAAAGATTTACCTAGCAGCCGATCCAGACCGTGAAGGAGAAGCGATTGCATGGCATTTGGCGCACAGTTTGGATGTAGACATTGCATCGGACTGTCGCGTAGTATTTAACGAGATTACAAAAGAAGCGATTAAAGAATCTTTTAAACATCCACGAGCAATTAATATGGATTTAGTAGATGCTCAACAAGCACGCCGTATTCTTGACAGGCTGGTTGGCTACAACATCAGTCCATTGCTGTGGAAAAAAGTGAAAAAAGGATTAAGTGCCGGAAGGGTTCAATCAATTGCAGTGCGGTTAATTATTGATCGTGAAAAAGAAATTGCAAAGTTTATCCCAGAAGAATACTGGACGGTAAAAGCAACCTTTCAAAAAGGAAACGACCAATTTGAAGGCCAGTTAATCGAATATCAAGGAAAAAAAGTAGAGCTATCAAATGAAGATGATGTAACCAACATTGTCAAACAATTAGATGGAAATGAATTTTCAATTTCTAAAGTAACAAAACGTGAGCGAAAGCGTAATGCGGCTCCTTCTTTTACCACGTCTTCATTACAGCAAGAGGCAGCGCGGAAACTGAACTTCCGAGCGAAAAAAACAATGATGATTGCGCAGCAATTATATGAAGGAATTGATTTAGGAAAAGAAGGTACAGTAGGTCTTATCACGTATATGCGTACCGATTCTACTCGTATTTCAGAAACAGCTCAAACAGAAGCTAGAGATTACATTACGAACGCGTACGGAAATCAGTTTGTGGCAACGGAAAAGCGTAAAGAAAAGAAGAGTTCAAATGCGCAAGATGCCCACGAAGCGATTCGTCCAACTTCAGCTCTTCGTAAACCAGGAGAGGTAAAAGAGTTCTTATCGCGTGATCAGTATCGACTGTATAAGTTAGTATGGGAGCGCTTCGTTGCTAGTCAAATGGCACCTGCAATTATGGATACAATGGCTGTAGATTTGAAAAATGGAGACGTAACATTTAGAGCGAACGGCTCAAAAGTTAAATTTCCAGGCTTTATGAAAGTGTATGTTGAAGGCAATGATGATCAAGTGGAGGAAAAAGAAAATCTTCTTCCAGACTTAGAAGAAGGAGAAGTAGCTTATTCTAAGGACATCGATGAAAAGCAGCACTTCACACAGCCGCCGCCAAGATATACAGAAGCTCGTTTAGTCAAGACATTAGAAGAGCTAGGCATTGGCCGACCGTCTACATATGCTCCAACACTTGATACGATTCAAAAGCGCGGATACGTAGCGCTCGATAACAAGCGTTTTGTTCCAACAGAACTTGGAGAAATTGTACTAGAGCTTGTATTGGAGTTTTTCCCAGAAATTTTAGATGTAGAGTTTACAGCTAAAATGGAAAACGATTTGGATGAAGTGGAAGATGGTAATGTTCAATGGGTGCGTGTTATTGACGAATTTTACAGTGATTTTGAAAAACGCTTAGAACATGCTGAAAAAGAAATGCGCGAAGTTGAGATTAAAGATGAACCTGCCGGAGAAGATTGTGAAGAATGCGGTTCACCTATGGTATACAAAATGGGACGCTATGGAAAATTTATGGCATGCTCTAATTTCCCTGACTGCCGCAACACAAAGCCAATTGTAAAAGAGATTGGCGTAAAGTGTCCGAAATGTGAAGAAGGAAATATCGTTGAGCGAAAATCGAAGAAAAAGCGTACATTTTATGGCTGTGATCGATTCCCGGGCTGTGACTTTGTATCTTGGGATAAGCCGATTGCAAGAAAATGTCCGAAATGTGAAAATCTGCTTGTGGAGAAGAAACAGAAAAAAGGAACTCAAGTCGTCTGTACAAGTTGTGATTATAAAGAGGAAGCTCAGCAGTAAAAGAGAATGGGATGAATTCCCACACTTTAAATTTAAAAATAGCAGTTATATAAGATGCGGCGACATTGCTTCATGTGCTAAAATGGAAACGTTATTAGCGACATTGAGTAATGTCGCATTTTCTTTGTCCCGTTAAAAAAGGAAAAGACAAGTGAATGTATAAGGAAAATGATAGAAAAGATAGAAATGAAGTTGGAGGATTTACAATGAATGAACAAGTAATTAATGTTATCGGAGCAGGTCTTGCTGGAAGTGAAGCAGCTTGGCAAATCGCAAAGCGCGGTTTGAAAGTCCGTCTTTATGAGATGAGACCAGTGAAGCAAACACCTGCTCATCATACGGACAAATTTGCTGAATTAGTATGTAGTAATTCACTGCGTGCGAATACACTAACAAATGCAGTTGGCGTTTTAAAAGAAGAAATGCGATTATTAGACTCTGTAATTATTCGTTCAGCAGACGAGTGTGCGGTTCCAGCAGGTGGAGCATTGGCTGTTGACCGTCACGAATTTGCCGCTCGTGTGACGGAAAGCGTTAAAAACCATCCAAACGTAACGGTTGTTAATGAAGAGATTACGGAAATTCCACAGGGACCAACTGTTATTGCAACAGGTCCGTTAACGTCAAAAGATTTATCGGAAAAGCTGCGCGCGTTAACAAGTGAAGATTATTTATATTTTTACGATGCGGCTGCACCTATTATTGAAAAAGACAGCATTGATATGGATAAAGTATATCTTAAATCTCGCTATGATAAAGGGGAAGCTGCCTATTTAAACTGTCCGATGACAAAAGAAGAATTCCAGCGTTTTCATGAAGCATTAATCAATGCAGAGACAGTTCCTTTAAAAGAATTTGAGAAAGAAATTTATTTTGAGGGATGTATGCCAATTGAAGTAATGGCTTCACGCGGAGAAAAAACAATGCTCTTTGGACCAATGAAACCAGTTGGGTTAGAAGATCCGAAAACAGGAAAGCGACCTTATGCAGTTGTTCAGCTTCGTCAAGATGATGCAGCAGGTACACTATATAATATCGTAGGTTTCCAGACACATTTAAAATGGGGAGCACAAAAAGAAGTATTAAGCTTAATCCCAGGTTTAGAAAATGCAGAAGTAGTGCGCTACGGAGTTATGCATAGAAATACGTTTATTAATTCTCCTAAATTGTTAAAGCCTACGTATCAATATCGTGAGCGTGATGACTTATTCTTTGCTGGACAAATGACGGGAGTAGAAGGATATGTAGAATCAGCTGCGAGCGGATTAATGGCAGGAATGAACGCAGCTCGACTTGTGCTTGGTGAAGAATTGGTTGTATTGCCGCAGGAAACGGCGATTGGCAGTATGGCTCACTATATCACTCATACAAGCGCTAAAAACTTCCAGCCGATGAATGCCAACTTTGGCTTATTCAAAGAATTGGAAGTGCGAATCAAAAACAAACAAGAACGAAATGAAACGCTTGCTAAACGAGCATTGGAAACTATTCAGAATTTTACAACAAAATAATCAAAATTGTTTGCAAGGGCTACTTAATTGTGATAATATTTAGTAGCCCTTGTGAGGTGATAACATTGGAATTTGTTAAAGATGTATTAAATTCCTTTCTAGAATATTTACAAATTGAGAAAAATTATTCAAAATATACAGTTGACTGCTATGAAAAAGACATAGGTATCTTCATGTCTTTTATGCAGGAAGAGCAAATACAAAACCTACAAGGTGTTACATATGCTGATGCAAGGCTGTTTTTAACACGCCTATATGAAAAGCAGTATTCAAAAAGATCGATGTCACGCAAAATTTCTTGTTTGAGAACGTTTTATCGGTACTTAAATAGAGAAGAATTAGTAGAAGATAATCCATTTGCGCTCGTTACCCTTCCTAAAAAGGAAGAGCGAAATCCTCGCTTCCTGTATGAAGAGGAGATTGTGAAATTATTTCAAATGAATGACTTAACAACTCCGTTAGGGCAGCGTAATCAGTCTCTATTAGAATTGCTGTATGCCACCGGAATACGAGTGAGTGAATGTGCATCTATTAAGCTTAGCGATATAGATTTTTCACTTCAAACTTTGCTCGTATATGGCAAAGGGAAAAAACAACGGTACGTGCCATTTGGCTGTTATGCCAAGGACGCTCTTAGAGTATATATAGATAATGGAAGAAAGCTTCTTTTAAAAAAGGCTCCTTCTGATACTCATTCGCTCTTTTTAAATTATAAGGGGACACCGTTGACAGACCGAGGCATACGCTTAGTCATTGATCAGTTAGTAAAGAAAACCGCTGAGAATATACATATTAGTCCACACGTTTTGCGGCATACTTTTGCGACTCATATGTTAAATGAAGGGGCAGATTTACGTACAGTTCAAGAAATGCTAGGTCATGAACATTTATCAACCACTCAAATATACACACATGTGACGAAGGATCGTTTAAAGGCAGTTTATATGAATCACCATCCTCGCGCATAAAAGGAGGAGTTAATTTGTCTACTTTCCATGCTACTACGATTTTTGCGGTTCAGCATAACGGTCAATGTGCCATGTCTGGGGACGGACAAGTAACGTTTGGAAATGCTGTTGTGATGAAACATACTGCTCGAAAAGTAAGACGTCTATTTCAAGGGCAAGTTCTTGCCGGCTTTGCAGGTTCAGTAGCTGATGCATTCACTCTTTTTGAATTATTTGAAACGAAGCTTGAAGAGTATAACGGAAATCTTCAGCGTGCAGCCGTTGAGCTTGCTAAACAATGGAGAAGTGACAAAGTATTGCGAAAGTTAGAAGCAATGCTTATTGTTATGAACAAAGATAACTTACTGTTAGTATCAGGAACGGGTGAAGTTATTGAACCGGACGACGGCATTTTAGCAATTGGATCAGGCGGAAATTATGCTTTATCAGCGGGACGTGCATTAAAACAACATGCAGGCGAACATTTAACAGCTAAAGAAATTGCAAAAGCAGCTTTAGATGTAGCAAGTGAGATATGTGTTTATACAAATGATCATATTATTGTAGAAGAACTGTAGGAAAGGGGATTTTTTTATGAATTCTCATTTAACACCTCGACAAATTGTAGAAAAGCTCGATCAGTATATTATTGGTCAAACGAAGGCAAAGAAAGCGGTCGCTGTTGCGCTGCGAAACCGCTATCGACGCGGTCTGCTAGACGAATCTTTACGTGATGAAGTTGTGCCGAAAAACATTTTAATGATTGGTCCTACAGGTGTGGGTAAAACCGAGATTGCACGCCGCTTAGCTAAGCTTGTCGGTGCACCTTTTATTAAGGTTGAGGCAACAAAATTTACGGAAGTTGGCTATGTAGGACGCGATGTAGAATCAATGGTTCGTGATTTAGTGGAAACGTCAGTTCGACTTGTAAAAGAAGAAAAAATGAACGGCGTGCGTGATCGCGCAGAAGAAAATGCAAACAAGCGGATAGTGGAGCTTCTTGTTCCAAGCAAAAAGAAGCAGCAATCGTTTAAAAATCCGTTTGAAATGATTTTTTCAAACGGTACACAGTCAAGCGATGCGGATCCTGATCAAGATGAGGAAACGAATATTGCCACGAAGCGCAAGCAGATTGCTCATCAGCTTGCTTTAGGAGAGCTTGAAAATCATTATGTCACAATTGAAGTAGAAGAGCAACAGCCTTCTATGTTTGATATGTTACAAGGTTCGGGTATGGAACAAATGGGCATGAACATGCAGGATGCTTTAAGCAATTTTATGCCTAAGAAACAAAAAAAGCGCAAACTTACTGTTAAAGATGCACGAAAAGTATTAACAAATGAAGAAGCGCAAAAATTGATTGATATGGATGAAGTGACTCAAGAAGCTGTGAATCGGGCAGAACAATACGGAATTATCTTCATTGACGAAATTGATAAAATTGCTCAGAAAAGTGGTAATTCATCTTCAGCTGATGTTTCACGTGAAGGCGTGCAGCGAGACATTTTACCAATTGTAGAAGGATCAACGATTGTGACCAAATATGGCGCAGTCAAAACTGATCATGTTTTATTTGTAGCAGCCGGTGCTTTCCATGTATCAAAACCGTCGGATTTAATTCCAGAATTGCAAGGCCGATTCCCAATTCGCGTTGAATTAACGAAGCTAACCGTTGAAGATTTTATAAACATTTTAGTAGAGCCCGATAATGCGTTATTAAAGCAATATGCGGCATTATTGGAAACTGAAGGTATACAAATTGAATTTTCTGACGATGCTATACGTAAGATTGCAGAAATTGCATATCAGGTAAATCAAGATACAGACAATATTGGTGCAAGAAGGCTTCATACGATTTTAGAACGTTTGCTAGAGGATTTATCGTTTGAAGCACCAGAAGTAACATTAGAGAAAATTGTGATTACTCCGCAGTACGTGGAAGAAAAATTAGAAAAAATCGCTAAAAACAAAGATTTGAGTCAATTTATCTTATAGAACTGAAATCGCAGGAGGAAGAGTACTAATGGATTTATTAGGGAAAACTAGAAAGATTAATGCAATGCTACAAAAAGCAGCTGGTAAACCAGTAAACTTTAAAGAAATGGCTGAAACACTTTGCGAAGTGATCGAATCAAACGTATTCGTAGTAAGCCGTCGCGGTAAATTATTAGGAATCGCTGTTAAACAGCAAATTGAGAATGCGCGTATGAAAGATATGTTAGAAGCACGCCAGTTCCCAGAAGAGTATACTCAAAGCCTATTTAACATTCAAGAAACATCTTCTAACTTAAACATTGAAAGTCAATATACAGCTTTCCCAGTTGAAAATAAAGACTTATTTGATGCAGGACTAACAACGATCGTTCCAATTATCGGGGGCGGAGAGCGTCTAGGTACGCTTGTACTATCTCGTTTAGACCGTCAGTTTGAAGACGATGATTTGATCCTTGCTGAATACGGTGCAACGGTAGTAGGTATGGAAATTCTTCGTGAAAAAGCAGAAGAAATTGAAGAAGAAGCGCGTAGCAAAGCTGTTGTACAAATGGCCATTAGCTCATTATCATACAGTGAGTTAGAAGCTATTGAGCACATCTTTGAAGAGTTAAATGGAAATGAAGGACTATTAGTAGCAAGTAAAATTGCTGACCGCGTTGGAATTACACGTTCAGTAATCGTAAATGCGCTACGTAAATTAGAAAGTGCTGGCGTTATCGAATCACGTTCTTTAGGAATGAAAGGAACTTACATTAAAGTTCTTAACAACAAATTCTTAGTAGAGCTTGAAAAATTAAAATCTAACTAAGTTTATGAACCAAAAAGCACACGGGCTTTGCCCGTGTGCTTTTTTTGCATGCTCTCAGTACGAAAAGATTCGCTGTGGGTTAAGACGATTCGTTCACTATTTTATAAATCTTTAACAAACTCCATATAAAAATCTAAAAATTATATTATAGAATCTTTAAATAGTAAAAAGATACTAGTTGATTACAAATCGTTACTTTTATTACATATTATTCAGGACTTATGGTGTATATTTTGATTTTTAATTTAAAAAATAGAGCTAAAGTATAGCATTGATGTTAAAATATGCTTGGAAAACGGAAGAAAAATTTGGTTTATAGTCCAAAAGTTCTTAAAAAAGGATAGACATTGCATGAAGTTTTTCTTACAATAAGTTCTATGGTACTAAAGTCGAAATTTGTCTCATTTTTGAGGAAAATAGAATAGATAAGCAGGTGTAAGAATTGAGTTTGTTTTCAACTACTTTTCAAACAATTGAAAATGGAATTAGCTATGCGTCACAAAAGCAGCAGACGATTGCACAAAATATCGCAAACGTTGATACTCCAAATTATAAATCGAAAACAGTATCGCGTACGAGTGAATTTCGAGATTTATTACATAATGAGTTAGAAGCATATCAGACTGATTCAAAACATATCCCATTTTCCGGGTCATCTCAGGGAGTAATTACCCAGCAAGGAAACACTTCCTATCAAGCAAATGGAAACAATGTGGATATGGATAAAGAGATGGCGGATATGGCTGAAAATCAAATTTACTATGAGGCGCTAGTAGATCGTTTAAATGGAAAATTTAATTCTCTTCAAACAGTCATTAGAGGAGGTAAATAAGTTTGACTATTTTTCAAAATATGAATATTACATCTTCAGCTTTAACTGCCAATCGTTTAAGGATGGACGTTGTTTCATCTAACATGGCGAATGCTGAAACGACAAGAGGGACGTACGTTAATGGTGAGTGGCAGCCTTACAAAAGAAAAATGGTTGTCATACAGTCTGATCGTTCGCCTTCTTTTTCGTCTCTCTTACACTCCGAAATCAATAAAAATCAAAACAATGGTGTAAAAGTCACAGATATCGTAGAAGATGATACTCCTTTTAATTTAGTATATAATCCGACGCATCCAGATGCGAATGACCAAGGGTACGTGCAGATGCCGAACGTAGATCCCTTAAAGGAAATGACGGATTTAATTAGTGCTACTCGATCCTATGAAGCAAACGTGACGGTCTTTAATACAAACAAAAGTATATTAACAAAGACGTTAGAAATTGGAAAATAAAGGAGAGGTAAAATGATTAACGGTATCAGCAATCAAATAGCAATAGCAAAAACAGCAGCTTCTACTAGCACTGGACAAACAACTCAACAGTTTTCAACGTTTTTAAAAGACTCAATCAATGAGTTGAACAATACTCAAAGTGCTTCGGATATAGCGACTGAAAAGCTTGCTAAAGGAGAAAATGTCGAACTCCAAGATGTGATGATTACTGCTCAAAAAGCAAGTATTACGATGCAAACGGCTCTTGAAATACGCAATAAAGCTGTTGAAGCCTATCAGGAAATGATGAGAATGCAAATGTAATTGAGCGGTTATTAAAGAAAATGAAAATAGTAATAACCGGAGGAATACCATGAATGAAAGAATAGCTCTTTATCGAGATAAGATGAAAGTCTTTTGGAATAACCGCAAAAAAGGACAGAAAATAGCCCTTATCGCTGCTCCTCTTACGGCTGTTCTAGTCATTAGTTTAGCATCTGTTTTCTTAAACAAGGATAAATTTGTCCCTCTTTATAGCAATCTATCGGCTCAAGAAACAGGACAAATCAAAGCAGAGCTTGATGCTAGAAGCGTTCCTTCAGAAATCTCTGATAACGGAACGACCATTTCGGTGCCTGAACAAAGCGTTGACTCGCTAAAAGTTGATTTAGCTGCACAAGGAATTCCTGATAGCGGAAGTATCGACTATTCGTTTTTTGGAAAAAATGCCAGCTTTGGTATGACAGATAACGAATTTGATGTGTTAAAACTCGATGCGATGCAAACTGAATTGGCTAACTTAATGAAAAACATTCAAGGAGTCAACGATGCAAAGGTGATGATTACCCTTCCCAATGAAAGCGTATGGGCGAATGAAAAGCAGGGAGAAGCCTCTGCATCGATTGTGCTTAATACAAAGGCTGGTTATAAATTTGATGATCAGCAAATTAAATCTCTTTATCATTTAGTATCCAAAAGTGTGCCAAACCTTCCTACAGATAATATCGTCATCATGAACCAATATTTTGAGTACTTTGATTTAAAAGGTAACGAAACGAATTCAGCTTCTAGCTCATTTGCTTCGCAGAACGAAGCGAAAAAAGAAGTTGAGCGAGATATTCAGCGTCAAGTACAGCAAATGCTAGGAAGACTGGTCGGTCAAGACAAAGTGATGGTCTCTGTTACAGCAGATCTTGATTTTACACAGGAAAATCGCGAAGAAAAGCTAGTAGAGCCTGTTGATAAAGATAATATGCAAGGAATTGCCGTTAGCGCTGAAAAAATTAATGAAACATTTTCTGGTAAAAATGCTCAAGATGGAGGCGTTGCTGGAACAGGAGAAGAAGATACAACAAATTATTCATCTAGCACAGCAAGTGGAGACGGAGACTACGAAAAAAACGAGGAACGAATTAATTATGAAGTGAATCGAATTCATAAAGAAATCGTCGAAAGTCCATACAAAATTCAAGACCTTGGCATTCAAGTAATGATAGATCCGTCCAATGCAAAAGGGAAATCACAAGTCTCCGATACGCTTGAGTCAGACGTTCAAAAAATGTTAGGTACAATTGTCCGTACTTCCATTTCAAAAGATGCAAATACGAAAGCTCTCTCGGATAACGCGGTCAGCGATAAGATTACCGTTTCCGTTCAGCCGTTTAATGGACAAGAAACAGCTGACAACACAGCAAGTTCGATTCCATTATGGATGTATATAATCGGAGGAGCACTGCTGCTTGTTATTGTGGTTCTTATTGTCCTGTTGGTTAGGAAAAGGCGTCAAGACTTAGATGAAGAGGAATATGATGAAGGGTATGATGAAACGTTTGAAGCATATGAAGCGGCACAAAAAGCTCCTGTTTTAAGTGCTGAACAGAAAACAAAAAGCAATCTTGAAACGTTAGCGAAGCAAGACCCGGAAGAGTTTGCAAAACTGCTGCGAACATGGATTAGTGAGGATTAGGAGGAAAGCTAATGGTAAAGGCTATGCAAAAAAATGAGTTAACTGGAAAGCAAAAAGCAGCAATTTTGTTGATTTCTCTCGGTCCAGATGTATCAGCTTCTATCTATAAACATCTCAGTGAAGATGAAATTGAGCAACTAACGCTTGAAATTTCTTCAGTGAGAAAGGTAGAGCCGTCTCTAAAAGAAGCTGTGCTTCATGAGTTTGAACAAATAACGCTTGCTCAAAACTACCTTGAAAAAGGAGGAGTAAGCTATGCGAAACAGGTGTTAGAAAAAGCACTTGGATCAGAGCAGGCTATGATGATTATCAATCGATTAACTTCTTCTTTGCAAGTTCGTCCGTTTGACTTTGCCAGAAAAGCTGATCCTATGCAGCTGTTAAATTTTATTCAGCATGAGCATCCTCAGACGATTGCCCTTATTTTATCTTATTTAGAGCCGCCGCAGGCAGGACAAATTTTATCATCACTGCCTCAGGAAAGGCAAGCGGATATTGCAAGGCGGATTGCAACGATGGGAAGTACGTCTCCGGAAGTCATTAATGAAGTGGAGCAAATTTTAGAGAGAAAACTTTCTGCTACTGTTACCCAAGACTATACCCAAACAGGTGGTTTAGAAGCAGTAGTTGAAGTATTAAATGGAGTAGACCGAGCGACTGAAAAAATTATTATTGATACGCTTGAAATTCAAGATCCGGCATTAGCAGAAGAAATCAAACAGCGAATGTTTGTATTTGAGGATATTGTAACGCTCGATAACCGTTCTATTCAGCGTGTGATACGAGACGTAGAAAATGATGATTTATTGTTGAGCTTAAAAGTAGCAAGTGAAGAAGTGAAATCTATTATTTTTAAAAATATGTCTAGCCGTATGGTGGAAACGTTTAAAGAAGAAATGGAATTTATGGGCCCTGTGCGTTTGAAAGATGTAGAGGAAGCTCAGTCACGTATCGTTGCTGCAATTAGACGTTTAGAAGATGCTGGTGAAATTGTACTAGCTCGAGGTGGAGGAGACGATATTATTGTCTAATATCATTAAATCAACTTATACGAATAAACTTTCAGATGAAAACGCTAAGCACATTCAAGTCATTCCATTTGGTTTTCCGATACAAGATGAGCCGGCAGAAGAACATCTTCAGCAAGAAAATGCACAGCACGTTATTGAACAAGCGCATAGTGAAGCTGAAATGATAAAGGCCGAGGCAGACGCTTACCGCAAACAAGCTCAAAACGAAGTGGAACGTTTGAAAAAGCAGTGGGAAGAAGAGAAGGTGCTGCTATTTCAACAAGAAAAAAAACGCGGATATGAAGAAGGCTACGAAGAAGGGCTGCTTCAAGGAAAACAAGAGTACGAACATGTATTAGCCATATCGCGAAACATTGTTGACGAAACCAAGAACCAGTACTACGAATATATAAATCAATCTGAAGAAGTCATTTTTGAATTAGGTTTCACCCTGGCAGAAACGATTTTAAATGAGCAGCTTCAAAGAGATGAATCATTTTTATCGGTTGTTGCAAGGTCTTTAAAAGAAGTTAGAGAACATAAAGAAATCCAGCTTTTTGTTTCTCCGAAAAAATATGCATATGTATGTGAACATAAACGAGAACTGTTCGATTTACTAAACGGAGAAACCGGGCTGTTTATTTATGCAGATGAAAATCTTCAGGAAATGGATTGTGTCATCGATTCCTCTTATGGGCGTCTTGTTGCTTCTTTTGATAGTCAGTTAACGGAAATGAAGAAAAAATTAAAAGAACGTTTGTTAGAGGAGAATAAACATGAAAGTCGCACAACTCATTCATGAAATCCCACGCACATCTTCTTTTAAACGGTACGGGAAAGTCAGCCGAGTAGTAGGAATGATGATTGAATCTAAAGGACCTAGAACGTCAATAGGAGATGTTTGCTTTATTCATCTTAGTGAACGAGGAGATAAAATTCGTGCAGAAGTTGTTGGTTTTAACGGTGAGCACGTCGTTTTAATGCCTTATACGTCTGTTCGATATATCGGACCTGGCTGCCTAGTGGAAACAACCGAAAAGCCTCTGCAGGTAAGCGTGGGGAAAGAGTTAATAGGTCAAGTGCTTGATTCCTTAGGGAACCCTTTAGATGGGTCTGAACTTTCTCATTATTTGCCTTTTGTTTTAACCGACCAAGACCCCCCTAATCCCTTAGAACGTCCGCCTATTGAACATCCTATTGAAGTAGGTGTAAGGACGATTGATAGTTTGTTAACCGTAGGTCGAGGACAGCGCATAGGTATTTTTGCAGGAAGCGGTGTTGGAAAAAGTACGCTGCTCGGGATGATTGCTCGTAATACAAAAGCAGATATTAACGTCATTGCCCTTGTAGGCGAGCGAGGAAGAGAAGTTAGAGAGTTTATTGAACGAGATCTTGGAGAGGAAGGGTTGAAGCGCTCAGTTGTAGTAGTTGCTACCTCGGATCAGCCTGCTCTACTTCGAATGAAAGCAGCATATACAGCTACTTCTATTGCTGAATACTTTCGAGATGAAGGGCTGAGCGTCATGATGATGATGGATTCTGTTACCCGTGTAGCAATGGCTCAGAGAGAAATTGGATTAGCCGTAGGTGAACCTCCCACTACCAAAGGTTATACACCATCTGTTTTTGCTAGCTTGCCAAGGCTGCTTGAACGTACAGGAACTAATCAACATGGATCTATTACTGCTTTTTACACTGTATTAGTAGACGGTGATGATATGAATGAACCTATTTCGGATACGGTGCGAGGCATTATAGACGGACATATTGTACTAGACCGGGAGCTGGCCAATAAAGGTCAATATCCGGCCATCAATGTCTTAAAAAGCGTTAGTCGCGTGATGAACCATATCGTAAGTGAACGGCATGAAGAAGCAGCTGAAAAACTGCGTTCATTAATGACTACCTATGCTAATTCTGAAGACTTAATTAACATCGGTGCCTACAAAAGAGGATCTTCTGCTTACATTGATGAGGCAATCCACTATCATCCTGTCATTGATGCATTTTTAAAGCAAAAAACGAACGAACATCCATCATTTGAAACAAGTGTAACAAAGCTCTGTGAACTGTTTGTGAAAGGTGAGTAAATATGGCATATGAATTTAGGTTATCTAAAATAATGGCAATCAAGTCAAATGAAAAAGATGAACTGCTATCTCAATATAATCAATCCTTACAGCAGTTTGAAACAGCGGGTGAAAAGCTTTATAAAAAGTTAAAAGAAAAAGAAACGCTGATTGAACAGCATACGGGCCAAATGAAGCAGGGGCTTTCTATTTTAGAAATTACATCATTTCAGCAGTTTTTAACAAGTGCCGAACGAGTGATTGAAAGGCTGCAACAAGAGGTCATGTTTGCCAGACAGCAAATGAACTTAAAGAAACTAAAGCTAGAAGAAAAGAATGTAGAAGTAAAGAAGTATGAAAAGTTAAAAAAGAGAGACTACGATTCTTATATAACAGCGGAAAAACAATTAGAAGCGAAGCAAATGGATGAGCTGTCTTTACAGCAGTACATGCTGCATAGAAATTAGGTGAAAAACATGGCTAAACGAAAAGAATTAAGAGAAGAGTACGAAGAAGAAAATTATGAAGATGGGAAATCTTACAGTAAAAGCCAGGTGTTTTTATTTTTAATCTTTATTCCAGCGGTGTTCCTCATCTTGGCAGCTTACATTGTCCTGACACTTTTAGGCGTCAATGTAAATGATAAAGTTTCTGCTGTTACACACGCCATTCCGTTTGTATCAAGTGAGCAGTCACAAAAAAATGAAAATATTCAAGAAAGCAATGAAGAAATACAAAAGCAGGTTGAGAGCCTTCAAAAGAAGCTGAGCACGAAAGAAAAGCAAATTGCAGCTTATGAGAAAACGATCAGTACCAAAGATCGTCAAATGGATGAACTAAAAATTGAAATGCGCGATATGGAAGAAAAAGCCGATGACGAAGCGAAAAAACAAAAGAATAATCAGCTGGCTAAAAAAGATGTCATTGCTACTTATGAAAATATGTCTCCTAAAAATGCAGCGCTCATTTTTGCCGAATTAAAAGAAGACAAAGCGGTAACGATGCTTAAGCAGTTCAAAGCAAGTACAAGAACGGCAATCTTAGAAAAAATGGATCCGAAAGTAGCTGCACGCTATACGACATTGTTAACAGATCAGATTGATGAATAAAAGCAGAGGTGAAAACAGTGGAAATTTCACTACGTCCAGCAGCTGCATCAAAGGTAAACTGCGATGAAAAAGCAGCTGTTATTCAGACTCAGGGTTTTTTTGAAGAAATCGTTCAGCAGCTTCAGCAGCTAGATACGCAGCCTTTAGCAAGCCGGGAGAAATCATCGAATGAAACAGCGGTAGATCAAGACCTTTTGCAGGCAGTTGGGTTAATAGCAATTCAGTTAAGTGAAGCGGAAGATAAAGAAGTTGAACCGTCTGTCTTATACGAACATCTAGCCGAAATGATCAGTAGTATTCCAAGTAGTCTAGATTTGGAACAGCCGCTTCTAAAGCTGCAGCACGTGTTAACAGAAATGCAGCAGGAACCTGTTTCATCTAAAACAGAAAGTCAAGAACAATATTTGTCTTCTATTTCTAGCTTGTTGACTATATGTAAAAACACGTCGTCTGCGTTTCAAACAGAATTAGCTGAGCTGATGGAAGAACTACAAAAACCGAAGCTGCAGTCAGTGAAGCTTTCAGATTCGCAGCTTCAAGGCTTGCAGAAAGCTGCTGTTGAAAAAATAGAGAAAATTCATAAACAACCACGTGTATTAACCGATACCTTACATGAAAAGCGCTCAGCTGGTTTCTTCGCCGTTGTTCATGCGGCTCCAAAAAGTTCTGTAAGAGATAGGGCCGCTTTTCAGAACGAGGAAAAAGTACCGCTTTTGAATCAGCTTCCCTGGAAAAAAGATGTGGTTTTAGGTAACCCAAGTATAGATAGTGAAAGTTCTTTCACTGCTAAAACGGCCGGGGTGATGTTAGCAAATAACCCATCAGCTTTTGGAGCTGGAGAAATGCTTAAGATTCAAGAGTTTTCTATTGATCTAGGACAAGCAAACTCTGATCATCAACAGTCTGACAATCTGGTAAACGAGCTGCAAAAGGTATGGAGTAAAGCTTCGATCAGTACTGAAGAAGGAGCATCCAAGCTTTCCATTAAGTTGTTTCCAAATCAGCTAGGTACGATTTCGATTGAAGTGCTTCAACAAGACAATGAAAAAATTGCGCAGGTTGTGGTAACGTCAGCGAAAACAAAAGAGCTTTTAGACGCCAGCCTTTTCAGTTTACGACAAGCTCTTGCGTCTCAGCATGTATCGGTTGAACAAGTGGATGCGGCGGACGTTCAAGCAGCTCCAGAAAGCTCTGTAACAGATATGACTGCTTTTGGTAAAGAAGAAAAAAGGCCGCAGTTTTCTATTGATTTAGGGAAAGCGAAATCAGATTATGAACAGTCTAGCGATCTGGTAAACAAGCTGGAAAAAATATGGAGTAAAGCTTCGGGCAGTACTGAAGAGGCGGCATCCAAACTTTTCGTTAAGTTATTGCCAAATCAGCTAGGGACGATTTCAATTGAAGTGCTTCAACAAGAAAATGAAAGGGTTGCGCAGGTTGTGGTAACGTCAGCGAAAACAAAGGAGCTGTTAGACACCAACCTTTTCAAATTACGCCAAGCTCTCACGTCTCAGCATGTATCCGTTGAACAATTGGATGTGGATGCTGTTCATACAGCTTCAGAAAGTTCTGTGAAAAATGTGACTGCTTTTCCTGAAGAAGAAAAAGTACCGTTTTTTAATCAGCTTCCATGGAAAAAAGATGTGGTTGTACCCAGTGGAAGTATAGATACCAATAGCTTTTTAAAAAATAGCGAAAGTCCGGCAGGTACACACACAACCGGGGCGCCAGTAGAGAATCAGCCATCATCCTTTGGAAGTGGAGAAATGCCTAAGCTTCAGCAGTTCTCTATTTATCTAGGGCAAGCAAAATCTGACTATCAGCAGTCTAGCAATTTGGTAAACGAGCTTGAGAAAATATGGAGTAAAGCTTCGTTTAGTACCGAAGAGGGAACATCCAAGCTTCTCATTAAGTTATTTCCCAAACAGCTAGGTGCGATTTCAATTGAAATGCTTCAGAAAGACAGTGAAACGGTTGCGCGAATTGTCGTATCGTCAGCAAAAACAAAAGAGTTATTGGACTCCAATCTTTCAACTTTGCGGCACGGTCTTGCGTCTCAGCATGTATCAATTGATAAAATTAATTTGCTACTGTCAGAACAAGCGATGTCGTATAACAATGAAAACGACCAACAAAAAGAAAGACAGGAAAAAGAAGCGTTTAAAAAAGAAGAAGAAGATCAAGATTCACAACAATTGGAAGAATCGGCTTCCTTTCTATCTTCTTTTGAATCAGCGCTCATTAACTACAACGTATAGGTGATAACAATGACAAATGAAATTACGTCTGACTTGTATTTAAGCAATAGGGACACACAAGTGAAGCAAACGGGAAACAGCTCGCTTGGCAAAGATGACTTTTTGAAGCTTTTGATTGCTCAGCTTCAAAATCAAGATCCAATGAATCCAATGGAAGACAAAGACTTTATTGCTCAAATGGCTCAGTTTTCATCTCTTGAACAAATGACAAATATGAGCACATCGCTCAATACGTTTGTAACGCAGTCTCAGGCTTCTCCTATTTTAAAAGGAAGCGAATTAATTGGTAAAACCGCTGCATGGTTAGATGAAGAAGGAAATAAAAAGCAAGGAGTCATTTCAACAGCATCCGTCAAAAACAATGAGATATCGTTTACGATCAACGATGAAAATCATACGATACTTTCGCTAAACGATATCTTAGAAGTAAGCAGTTAACCAACCAAATTTAAGGAGTGATTTTATGTTACGTTCGATGTATTCAGGAATCAGCGGCATGAAAAATTTTCAAACTAAATTAGATGTCCTAGGAAATAACATTGCCAATGTTAATACATACGGCTATAAAAAAGGACGTACAACGTTTCAAGATTTAGTAAGTCAGCAGGTAGCAGGAGCGACGGCACCGGCGGGGAACCGTGGAGGTGTTAATGCTAAACAAGTTGGATTAGGTTCACAGATTGGCACGATTGATACAGTTCAAACGGCAGGAAGCATTCAGTCAACGGGGCGTCCGCTTGATTTAGCTATTGCTGGGGATGGATATTTTGTTGTAAATGATGGAAGCACAAATTATTACACAAGGGCAGGGAATTTTTATTTGGATAGCAGCGGTAATTTGGTAACGGGTGATGGACTGTACGTACAAAAAACTGGAGGAGGGAATATTAATATTCCTTCAACAAGTAAGAGCTACAGTATAGGAGCAAATGGGAAGGTTAATATCACAGATGCTAACGGAAACATAACTCCAAATACACCAACAATTGAACTTGCTAAATTTGCAAATAATGAAGGACTCCAAAAGGCAGGAGGAAATTTATTTGCTCAAAGCGTAAACTCAGGAAATCCTTTGCTAGGAGCTCCAGGAGCCAACGGTACAGGAACCTTCGTCTCAAGCGCCCTTGAAATGTCTAACGTTGATTTATCGGAAGAATTCACGGACATGATTGTTGCACAGCGCGGATTTCAAGCGAATACAAGAATTATCACAACATCCGATGAAATACTGCAAGAATTAGTGAATCTAAAACGATAGGCGGGAGGAAGGAGTAGGTATTACTCCGGTCGATTATGATAACTTTAACGAGGCTAAACGGCAAAACATTTACGTTAAATGCTCTTTACATCGAGCAGGTTGAGGCATTTCCCGATACAACTATTACGCTAACAAATAACAAAAAGCTAGTGGTAAAGGATTCAGTTGAAGAAGTGAATGAGAAAGTGACGAGTTATTATCAGCGAATTAACGTATTAGGACTGCAGCAAACGACGGAGGAATAAAGTGTGTTCAAAAATAAGCTAATTAGTAAGATGATTATTATCCTGCTTTCTCTTACTTTAATAGGAAGCATTGCAGTTATTGTGACGTTAAAGTATACGGAGCAGGCAGGTACTGAAAAAGGTCCATCTATCGACGATGTGATTAAAGCTTCTGTAGATGTAACGGATATTAAAACCAATTTAAAAAGCAATAACTACATCAGCATCTCCTTTAAAATTCAAATGGATAGTAAAAAAGCGGCAGCAGAGCTTCAAAAAAGAGACTTTCAAGTAAGAGACATTATTATCAAAAGGCTCTCAGATATGAGTGCTCAAGATTTTGAAGGAACGCAAGGACTCAGCACGTTAGAAACAGATATTGCAAAGCAAATTGATCAATTAATGGAAAACGGACATGTTGTTAAAATTTATACAACGTCTAAAGTGTTGCAGTAAAGAAAAAAGGGAGGGAAGCTAGTGGCTGGGGATGTATTATCACAAAATGAAATTGATGCCCTATTATCCGCGTTATCAACCGGAGAGATGGATGCGGATGAGCTAAAAAAGGAAAATAAAAAACAGCGCATTCGTACATATGATTTTAAACGCGCGCTGCGTTTTTCAAAAGATCAGATTCGCAGTTTGACGCGAATTCATGAAAATTATGCGCGCATGCTAATCAACGTCTTTTCGGCGCAGCTTCGTAACGTTGTACAAGTGTCCGTTGTATCAGTGGATCAAATTCCGTATGAGGAGTTCATTCGCTCTGTTCCGAAAGTAACCATCTTAAATGTGATAGCTGTCCCTCCTTTAGAAGGGCATATCATTATGGAAGTCAACCCGAACATTGCCTATGCGATGCTTGACCGCTTGCTCGGGGGACAAGGTGAGAGCGGTGGGAAAATTAGTAACTTAACGGAAATTGAAACGAGCTTGGTTCGAAACTTGTTAGAGAAAACGTTAGATAGTATGAGAGAAGCTTGGAGTTCTATTGCGGAAATTGAACCTGAAACATCAGAGTTTGAAGTCAACCCTCAGTTTTTGCAGGTGATTTCACCAAATGAAATTGTCATCGTCATTTCATTAAACGTACAAATTGGAGATGAAACGGGCATGATCAATCTATGTATTCCGCACGTGACGCTTGAGCCTATCGTGTCCAAACTGTCCGTTCATTACTGGATGCAATCTTCGAAAAAAGAACCTAATGTAGAAGAGGTTGAGCAGCTAAAGGAACAAATTAATGATGCGGAATTGCAGGTTGTAGCCGAGCTAGGAAAAGCGGATATTTCAATTGAAGATTTCCTAGCATTAGATGCAGGAGATGTTATTCGACTGCAAACAAGCGTTCATAATCCGTTAACTATTTACGTCGGAGAACAACCTAAATTTATTGCACAGCCTGGAAAAGTCAGTCGAAAAGTAGCTGTGCAAATTCTAGATGATGTTAAGAGGAGGAACGAAAGGAATGAACGATGACATGCTTTCGCAAGATGAAATTGATGCGTTGTTAAAAGGAACTTCGTCACTTGACGAGTTTTCAGAGCCGAATAAGTCAAGTCAAGTAGACGATTACTTTACGGAAATGGAAAAAGACGCGCTTGGCGAAATTGGAAATATTTCGTTTGGCAGTTCAGCAACAGCGCTATCGGCTTTATTGAATCAAAAAGTCGATATTACCACACCGTTTGTATCGCTCGTATATAAAGAAGAGCTGACGGATGAATTTCCAAATCCTCATGTCGCTGTGCAAGTTCAGTATACAGAAGGCTTTTCTGGTACGAATTTGTTAGTTATTAAACATGAAGATGCAGCTGTTATTTCAGATTTGATGCTTGGTGGAACGGGTGAGAATCCGACGGAAATCATGGATGAAATTAAGCTGAGTGCAGTGCAGGAAGCGATGAATCAAATGATGGGTTCTGCAGCGACGTCTATGTCTACGGTATTTCAAAAGAAAATTGATATATCTCCGCCGAGCTTAGATATTTTAAATATTCAAAAAGGAGAAGGTACAGAGCTGATTCCACAAGATGACGTCTTTGTAAAAGTCTCTTTTAATTTGAAGGTAGGCACATTAATCGATTCGAATATTATGCAGCTTTTATCGATATCTTTTGCCAAAAGTTTGGTTGAAGAGCTCTTAGTTCCAAGCGCAGAAGGTACGGCAGCTTCTATTGAAAAAGAATCAGATCTTAACGAAAAGCAAACAGAACAGCCAGCAGCTGAATACATACAGCATGAAGAAACACAGCAGGCAGAACCTGTTCATGTACCAGTTGATGTTCAGCCCGCATCGTTTTCAGAGTTCGAGCACGTGTCTTCTCCTCAAGGGGATTCACGAAATTTAGACATGCTGCTTGATATCCCGCTTCAAGTTACCGTGGAGCTTGGAAGGACTAAGCGAACGGTTCAAGAGATTTTAGCATTATCTTCTGGTTCAATCATTGAACTTGATAAACTAGCAGGCGAACCGGTAGATATCTTGATTAATAGCAAATTAATTGCAAAAGGTGAAGTGGTCGTCATTGACGAGAATTTTGGCGTTCGCGTAACTGATATTATTAGTCAAAGAGACCGTATTAACAAACTAAAGTAATGATTTTTAGGAGGAGTAGAGATGGGAAACCGAATTTTAATTGTAGATGATGCTGCATTCATGCGCATGATGATCAAAGATATTTTAACGAAAAACGGATATGAAGTAGTAGCGGAAGCGGCAGACGGCCAGCAGGCTGTGGAGTTATTTAAAGAGCATACACCAGATCTTGTCACAATGGATATTACGATGCCTGAAATGGACGGAATTACGGCCTTAAAAGAAATTAAAAACATAAAAAGTGATGCTAAGGTGATCATGTGTTCAGCCATGGGGCAGCAAGCAATGGTGATTGATGCCATTCAAGCAGGGGCAAAAGACTTTATCGTTAAGCCGTTTCAAGCAGATCGTGTAGTAGAGGCAATTTCAAAAGCAATTGGATAAACAACAGATTGGCGGGACTTTCCCGCTAATCTTACACTATGTTGAAGTAAGAGGTGGCAGACATTGCTGCGAAAGTTCGTAATTGCTGCGCTGTTGATAAGCGTATTAGCAGGATCAAATCAAATCGTCTATGCAGAAAGTGGATCTGCATCGGTAAAAGAATGTTTGGAAAAAACGGAGAAGTGTGCAGAGAGTGAGAGTGCTGATTCAAAAGAAAAAACTGAACTCCAGGGGACGCCCGCGCTTTCAGCTGGAGATATCGTGAAGATGATATTCGCGTTTTTACTTGTAATTGGGCTGCTTTTTGCGCTCTTAAAATTTGTTAATAAAAAAGGAAGGCTGCTTCAAAAAAATAAAATAGTACAAAACTTGGGCGGTACAAATGTTGGAAGCAGCAAATCTGTACAAGTAGTCAAAGTTGGAGATCAGCTTTTAATCATTGGAGTCGGTGAAAATGTGCAGCTTCTTTCAGAAATTACAGGGCAAGAGAAACAGCAGCTGCTTACGCAGTATGAGGAACAACAGAAAAACGAGGGCGAATATAAAGTCGTACTACCGTCTTTTTTAGAAAAATTGACTTCTAAAAAAGAAGAGAAATCTAGTCATTCTTTTCAGCAGCTTTTTCAGCGAGAAATGAATGAAATGAAAATAAAAAGGCAAAACGTACTGAAAGAGTTAGAAAGGAACAAAAAGAACGATGAATGAAGTGATGAATCTCTTTAACTCAAGCAGTCCTACAAATATTTCAACTTCTGTCCAGCTTTTGCTGCTGCTGACGGTGTTTTCGGTAGCTCCTGGAATTTTAATCATGATGACCTGCTTTACACGAATTGTCATTGTGCTTTCATTTGTACGTACGTCGCTTGGGACACAGCAAATGCCTCCTAATCAAATATTAGTTGGTTTATCGCTGTTTTTAACATTTTTTATTATGGCGCCAACTTTTTCTCAGGTAAATGAACAGGCGCTTCAGCCGCTTTTAAAAGAAAAAATCACGTTGAATCAAGCCTATAAAAAAGCAGCTGAACCGATGAAAGAATTTATGAGTGCTCATACAAGACAAAAAGATTTAGCTCTTTTTTTAGAATATGCGGATATAGATAAACCATCCTCTGTTCAAGATATTCCCTTAACTGCGCTCGTTCCAGCTTATGCGATCAGTGAGCTAAAGACGGCATTTCAAATTGGATTTATGATTTTTATTCCTTTTCTCATTATCGATATGATTATAGCAAGCGTGCTGATGTCTATGGGAATGATGATGCTTCCTCCTGTTATGATTTCGCTCCCGTTTAAAATTTTACTATTTGTACTGGTTGACGGCTGGAATTTAGTTGTTAAATCATTATTAATAAGTTTTCAATAGGTGATAGACAATGAATGGAGAATTTGTCATTTCGTTAGCAGAAAAAGGCGTGTATACGATTTTAATTGTATCTGGTCCTTTATTACTGCTGGCCCTTGTAGTTGGGCTCATTATTAGTATTTTTCAAGCAACTACCCAAATTCAAGAGCAAACTCTTGCTTTTGTTCCTAAGATTGTAGCGGTCTTAGTAGGGATTGTATTTTTTGGTCCGTGGATGTTATCGAAAATGATTTCATTTACATATGAAATTTTTTCAAATCTGTATCGGTACGTAGGATAGCTATGAGTCAGTTGATCTTATCCTATCCCGCGTTTTTACTAGTATTAGTGCGGGTAACGTCTTTTTTTATCACGGTTCCGCTATTTTCATACAAAACGATTCCCGCAGTTCATAAGGTAGGTTTGTCTGCCTCGCTATCCGTCATTATTGCGACAACGATTGATTTACCCGTCGTTTCGTTAGATGCACAGTTTGTACTTTTAGTAGTAAAAGAATGTGCTGTTGGGTTGTTTATTGGTTTGACTGCGTATGTATTTATTATGGCTATTCAAATTGCCGGAGGTCTCATCGATTTTCAAATTGGGTTTGCCATTGCCAATGTAATAGACCCGCAGACAGGGGCGCAAAGTCCGATACTAGGTCAATATTTATATGTATTTGCTCTTTTATTTTTATTATCGACCAATGGACATCATTTATTAATAGATGGCATTTATAATAGTTATTTAATTATTCCGTTAGACAAAGTAGCTTTCCCTGTGGGAAGCCAAGCATTTGCTACACACATCATAACTGTTTTTTCATCGATGTTTTTAGTAGCTGTTCAAATGTCTTTGCCTTTGGTTGGTTCATTATTTTTAGTCGATATCGCGCTTGGCATCGTTGCGAGAACGGTTCCGCAGTTAAATATTTTCGTAGTGGGATTTCCCGTGAAAATCATCGTTGCCTTTATTTTACTAATTGCAGTGATGGGGAGCATGTTTTATATGATGCAAATCATATTTGAACAAATGATAGAAGCGATGCGCGCGATGATCCGCATATTAGGAGGGGGGTAGCTTTGTTTTTAGTAAAAGTTGATTTGCAATTTTTTGCAGGAGAAAAAACGGAAAAAGCTACACCTAAAAAAAAGCAGGACTCTCGAAAAAAAGGACAGATAGCTAAAAGTCAAGACGTTACCACTGCGCTCATTCTTTTAATGGTTTTTCTTTATTTTTTGTTTGGAGCCAAACAATTTTTACAGCAAATGATGAAGCTGTTAAGAGAAGCTTTTCAAACGTATATGCTTGAGGAAGTGACGGCAGAGCGCGTATTTGCGATGTTTAAGCATCTTCTTCCTTCAATTGCTCTTGCAGCGGGTCCTGTCATGCTCGCAGCTTTTGTTGCTGCGCTCGGAGCGAATTATATGCAGGTTGGCATTCTTTTTTCCACGGAGTCCCTTCAGCCTAAGTTAGAAAAGATTAACCCTATTAGCGGAGCCAAACGGATTTTTGCCGTGAGAGCGCTGGTAGAACTAATCAAGTCAACGCTGAAAATTATGTGTATCGGAGCCGTCACGTTTTTTATCTTATGGATTCACATAGAAGATGTATTAAATTTATCTCAAAAAAGTATAGGGGACTCGCTGGTTGTTCTGTCTAAGCTTGTTTTTCAAATGGGGCTTGCGGCCTCGCTTATGCTTTTATTTTTATCGCTGCTTGATTATTTGTACCAAAAGTTTGATTTCGAGAAAAATATTCGAATGTCAAAGCAAGATATCAAAGATGAACATAAAAACATTGAAGGAGATCCTCTAATCAAATCAAAAATAAAGCAAAAGCAGCGGGAAATGGCAATGTCTCGCATGATGCAAGAAGTTCCAAAAGCAGATGTCGTCATTACAAACCCTACTCATTATGCCATTGCTTTAAAATATGATGAAGAAAAAATGGATGCTCCCTATGTTGTAGCCAGCGGCGTAGATTTTATTGCTCAAAAGATTAAAGGAATTGCCAAAAGTCACGAAATTATCATGATAGAGAACCGCCCGCTGGCAAGAGCGCTTTTTGATCAAACCAAAGTAGGGGATGCGGTTCCAGAAGAGTTTTTTAAAGCGGTGGCTGAAATATTAGCTTACGTATACCGCATTCAAAATAAAATGTAACGTTACGCTATTGTAAGGAGAGAAAAATTAATGTCTGCAAGAGAACTGCCAGTTGTTATAGGTGTTGTACTCATTATCGTTATGCTTGTTATTCCGTTGCCTTCATGGTTATTAAGTATTTTAATCATGATTAACATTTCTCTTGCGCTGCTTGTACTGCTCGTTTCCATGAATATGAAAGAACCCTTAGAGCTATCGGTGTTTCCGTCTTTGCTGCTGGTTCTTACGCTGTTTCGATTAGGTTTGAACGTATCGACGACACGTTCAATCTTAGGAACAGGCGAAGCAGGCGGAGTGGTGGAAACATTTGGCCACTTCGTTATTGGAGGCAATCCGCTAGTGGGGTTTGTTGTCTTCATTATTTTAATTATCATTCAGTTTCTCGTTATTACAAAAGGAGCGGAGCGTGTTTCTGAAGTAGCCGCACGCTTTACCTTGGATGCGATGCCGGGTAAACAAATGAGCATTGATGCGGATTTAAATGCAGGTATGATTTCAGAAAAACAAGCAATTGACCGCCGTGAAAAAATTCAGCGCGAAGCAGATTTTTACGGAGCAATGGATGGAGCTAGTAAATTCGTCAAAGGTGATGCCATTGCAGGGATTGTCATTACCCTTATTAACATCTTGTTTGGAATTATTATCGGCATGCTGCAAATGGGAATGTCCATCACTGAAGCATCCCAAACCTTTACTTTGTTAACAGTAGGCGATGGATTAGTGAGTCAAATTCCAGCCCTCATGATTTCAACAGCGACGGGAATTATCGTCACGAGAGCTGCTTCAACAGGCAATTTGAGCGAAGATATTACACGGCAGCTGTTTGCTTTTCCCGTTATGCTTTATGTAACTGGAGGAACAATTGCGGCTCTTGGTTTAATTACGCCAATTAATGATGTCATTACAATGCCTATTGCTATTTTATTAGGGGTGGGAGGCTATTATTTGTCTCAGGCTAAACATCAGGCGGTTCGTGAAGAAATGGCGCCTACTGAAGAAGAGCTAGAAGACAATGAAATGAAAAGTCCAGAGAGTGTTGTCAATCTATTAAGCGTTGATCCGATTGAATTTGAATTTGGGTATGCATTAATTCCGCTTGCTGATATGAATCAAGGAGGCGATTTGCTCGATCGAATTGTCATGATTAGGCGCCAGCTGGCGCTTGAGCTAGGATTAGTCATTCCGGTTGTTCGCATCAGAGATAACATTCAGCTTCAGCCCAACGAATACTGTCTTAAAATAAAGGGCAATGAAGTGGCAAAAGGGGAGCTGCTGCTCGATCACTACTTAGCAATCAGTCCGGGAATGGATGATGAGTTGATTGAGGGAATTGATACGTTAGAACCGGCTTTTAAAATGCCTGCGAAATGGATTAGCGAGTCGGTGAAGGAGCAGGCTGAGATGTTCGGGTATACCGTTGTGGACCCCCCGTCGGTTGTGTCTACGCACATAACAGAAGTTATAAAATCGTATGCGCATGAGCTGATTGGAAGGCAGGAGACAAAGCAGCTAATTGATCACACAAAAGAAACGTATCCTATTTTAATTGAGGAAGTAACGCCTAATCCGCTTTCTGTTGGAGATATTCAAAGGGTACTGGCAAAACTTTTAAAAGAAAGCGTCTCAATTCGAAATTTACCCATTATTTTTGAGGTGCTGGCCGACTATGGAAAAATGACGTCAGACACCGATTTGTTAACCGAATATGTCCGGCAAGGACTCGCAAGACAAATTACCAGTCAATACACGGTCCAAGAAGGTCTGCTTCGAGTTCTTACCCTTTCAGGAAAAGTTGAAAAAACGATGGCTGAAGCTGTTCAACAAACGGAGCATGGGAATTATTTATCACTAGACCCTAACGTTTCACAAGCTATTGTGGAAAGTATAGCCAAGCAAATAGAAACACTTTCTTTTCAAGAACAGTCTCCCATTGTGTTATGTTCTCCTGCGGTGAGGATGTACGTGCGCCAAATCACTGAGCGGTATTTTCCCCATATGGCGGTTTTATCATATAACGAGCTAGAAGCAAATGTTGAAGTTCAAAGTGTTGGAGTGGTGGATATCTGATGAAAGTAAAAAAATACGTAGTAGCATCTATGCCGCAAGCTATGAAAGCAATTCGTTCAGATTTAGGTGAGGAAGCGGTTATTTTACATTCAAAACAAATTCGAACAGGAGGGTTTCTTGGCTTATTTACTAAGGCAAAAATAGAAGTATTGGCAGCTGTCGATTCCGTAGAAAAGCTGAGCGTAAAGAAGAACTTAGCACCGCCAGAACCCAGTATGAAAGATAATCAATCTTTTATGAAGCAGCAGCTCAGTGAGTTAAATACTCTTGTCTCACAAATGAGTCAAATGCCAAAGGTTTCTTCAGGTTCATATCCAAAAGCAGTGGAAGATGTGCTTGCCTATTTGCGTTTGCAAGAAATAGACGAAGCTATTTTAGAAAACTTGGAGGCTCCTATGCTAGAGTACTACTACTTACATCGCCTTGACTCAAACCAACTCATGGAGTGGACGAAGAGATGGTTTATCAATCAGTTTAAAGCAAGTGAATGGAGCGGTCCTTTCAAAAAATATGTAAGTGTAGTAGGGCCAACAGGTGTCGGTAAAACAACCACTCTTGCTAAATTGGCCGCAAAGTGTGTCTTGGAACAAAATCAAAAAATAGCATTTATCACAACGGACACCTATAGAATTTCAGCGATTGAGCAGCTCAAGACGTACGCTTCGATCTTGAATGCGCCTTTAACGATTTGTTATAACGGAGCAGATTTTAAAAAAGCGTTGCTGGAAACAGAAGCATACGATGTGATTTTTATTGACACAGCAGGCCGTAACTTTTTAGAACCGCAATATGTAAATGATTTAAAGAAAATTATTACGTTTCAAGAAGATTTGCAAACGTTTCTTGTTTTAGCCCTAACGTCAAAAGTATCAGATATGAAAGCTGTATATGAACGTTTTGCTAGTCTGCCTGTTGATCACTTGATTTTTACGAAGCAAGATGAAACCACCCGCAAAGGCTCACTTTTAAATATGTTATATCATTACGGCCAGCGAGCTGCTTTTACAACAAACGGGCAGGATGTACCAGAAGATGTTTCGGCATTTAAAATAAAAGAGTTTATTGACGATGTGTTTGGAGATTGGAAAGATGAATGATCAAGCAGCAGTTTTAAGAGAAAAAGTGTTAAAAAAGCATCAAAACTCTTTAAGGAATTGTAAAACAATAGCCGTGTTAAGCGGAAAAGGAGGAGTTGGAAAGTCGAATCTATCCTTAAACTTATCTCTTGCGCTAACGAAGCAAAAGCAAAGAGTTCTTCTTTTTGACATGGATATAGGGATGGGAAATATTGATATTTTGATTGGACAAACTGCTTCCTATACGATGGTTGATTTGCTAGAAAAAAAGCTTTCCATCCAGCAAATTATTAAAAAAGGTCCTAAAGATTTAGCTTATGTGGCTGGTGGAACGGGGATTTCCTCTGTATTTGAGTGGTCTCCATCAGACCTTGCTCATTTAATACAAGAATTGGGTTCTTTAACAAATCAATACGATTATATGATTTTTGATATGGGAGCGGGCATGTCAGAAAGTGTGCTTAAGTTTTTAAAAGCTGTAGATGAAATGATCGTGGTCACAACACCCGAACCTACATCTATCACAGATGCTTACGCTGCTATTAAGCTAGCAGCTTCCTATTCTGTATCAGCACCGGTTCGTCTTATTATTAACAAGACGCTTTCTGACAAAGAAGGAAATGAGACGTATGAACGATTTAACCGAGCTGTTCAGCAGTTTTTGAACATATCTATTTCTCTATTAGGTATTGTACCAAACGATCAAGCCGTCCAAAAAGCGGTCAATCGCCAAATGCCTTTTTTGCTTCAAAACCCAGCATCTAAAGCGAGTATATCACTAATAGAAATGGTGAATATGCTTATTCCTCAAGACAATAGGACAACGGCTAAAACCGAGGGAATGTTTATTCGGCGCCTCAAACGATTTTTTCTTGAAAGGTAGGAAATTAGAGTGAATGAAATAAAGGTGCTTATTGTGGATGATTCTGCATTTATGCGAAAGTTAATCGGCGATTTTTTAGCATGTGACAGTCGTTTTCACGTTGTGGGTACCGCACGTAACGGTGAAGAAGGGTTAAAAAAAGCGCTCGAGCTGTCGCCAGACGTTGTGACACTTGATATCGAAATGCCCAAAATGAATGGCTTAGATATGTTAAAACAGCTCATGCGTGTGAAGCCCCTTCCTGTTGTCATGTTATCGAGTACAACAATAGAAGGTACTGAAAATACGCTGACCGCTATGCAGTACGGCGCAGTTGATTTTGTTGCTAAACCTTCGGGAGCTATTTCGCTTGACTTACATAAAGTGAAAGATGAGCTTATCTCTAAACTATTGCTTGCTAGTAAAGCCAACATATCTTCAAGCAGTCATCAGTACGTGCAAAAAAGCAGTATATATAACCTCCAGGCAGGAGCGAAAGTGAACAAAATGATTTGTATTGGCACTTCTACTGGAGGGCCGCGTGCGCTGCAAGAAGTATTATCAACTGTTTCAAAAGACATAAGTGCACCCATTTTTATTGTGCAGCATATGCCTCCAAATTTTACAAAATCATTAGCGGTTAGACTAAATCAGCTAGCTGATATTAAAGTGAAAGAAGCAAAAGACAATGAAAACGTTCGCTCAGGATGTGCTTATATTGCGCCTGGAGGTTTTCATATGACGGTTGTAGAGAAAAAAGGACAGCTCAGCATTTGTTTAGACACTTCTTCACCTGTAAAAGGACATCGCCCCTCAGTGGATCGATTGTTTCAGTCGATTAGTAAAATTTCAGGTTATCAAAAACTTGCTATTGTGTTGACGGGAATGGGGGCAGATGGAACGGAAGGCATTATTGATTTAAAGAAAAATAAAGACGCGCTTATATTGGCTGAATCTGAAGAAACAGCTGTCATTTATGGGATGCCCAAATCAGCTGTTTCTACAAAGCTTGTTGATTATATTGAACCGCTGCGAAACGTTGGAAGTTTTATTTCTCGCTACGCACAGAAATAGGAGGGAAAGTTACGATGGATATGAATCAATATCTAGAAGTGTTTATTGAAGAAAGCAAGGAACATCTTCAAAACGTTAATGACCAGCTAATGCGTTTTGAAAAAAATACTGATGATCTTGGCTATGTAAACGAAATTTTTCGGTCTGCTCATACGTTAAAAGGTATGTCTGCAACAATGGGTTTTGATGATTTAGCACAATTAACTCACAAAATGGAAAACGTGTTAGATGCCGTTCGAAATCATCAAATCGACGCGCACACGGAAGTTCTTGATACTTTGTTTCAATCAGTCGATGCGCTAGAAATAATGGTTCAATCTATTTCTGAAGGCGGCGATGGTCAGCTTGATGTCAAATTGCTTGTTCAAAAGCTGCAGCGTATTGTAGCAGAGGAACCCGCAGCAGAGCATGCGGCTTCTTCTATTGAGTATGATGAATTCGTACAAACGCTGCTCAGTCAAACAGCAGATCAAGGGTTTAATACGTTTGAAATAACCGTACAGCTCGAACGCACCTGTCTGTTAAAAGCTGCGCGTGCGTATATGGTATTTGATGTGTTAGAGCAAGCAGGAGACGTCATTAAGTCAGCGCCAACCGTTCAAGATATCGAACAAGAAAAATTTGAATCATCTTTTATCGTTATATTAGTAACAACCGAATCGCAAGAAAAGCTGAAGGCGAGCATTATGGAAGTCTCTGAAGTAGAAAGCGTGAACATTGCTGCGGTCCCCATAAAAAAGGAGATAGAAACGGAGGAGCCGGTTTCACAAGAAGCAGCAGCCATACAGGAAGTTACTGTTTCCGCACCTTCTAAACCGCCTGTTGAAGAGAAAAGACAGGCCTCAAATAACAAGACGATTCGAGTCAATATTGACCGTTTGGACAGTCTCATGAACTTGTTTGAAGAACTAGTTATTGATAGAGGCAGGTTAGAACAAATATCAAAAGAATTGAATAACAGCGAGTTAGACGAAACGGTAGAGCGGATGTCCCGTATTTCTGGAGATTTGCAAACGATTATTTTAAATATGCGTATGGTGCCTGTAGAAACCGTTTTTAATCGGTTTCCTCGTATGGTGAGACAGCTTTCAAAAGATTTAGGGAAACAAATTGAACTTCAAATTGTCGGGGCCGACACAGAGCTGGACCGCACCGTAATTGATGAAATTGGAGATCCGCTTGTTCACTTATTAAGAAATGCCGTTGACCATGGAATTGAAATGCCTCAAGTGCGCTTAAAGAACGGAAAGAATGAAAAGGGAACGATTCGCCTTAAAGCTTATCATAGCGGAAATCATGTCTTTATTGATTTAGAAGATGACGGGGCGGGCATCAATCGTGAAAAGGTACTGCATAAAGCGTTAGATCGAGGAATTATCGATGGAAAAACAGCTGAAACGCTGACGGATAAACAAGTGTACGAGCTCATTTTCGCTTCGGGCTTTTCAACGGCTGAGCAAATTTCAGATGTTTCCGGACGAGGAGTAGGTTTAGATGTCGTGAAAAACACGATTGAATCACTAGGGGGTTCTGTAACGATTGATTCTAATGAAGGATACGGTTCGCGTTTTTCTATTCAGCTGCCGCTCACTTTGTCTATCATTTCTGCTTTACTCGTGCAAATGAGTGAAGAGCGCTATGCCTTGCCGCTTTCTTCGATTATTGAAACAGCTATTGTTCAGCCGAAAGAGGTCATGCATGTACACGGTCAAAAGGTTATTGACTTTCGAGGAGCCATTATTCCTCTTATTGATTTAAAAGAACTATTTACTGTGCCTAACTCGGTACAAGGCGATCATTATTCAGTCGTTATTGTGAAAAAAGGAGAAAAGACCGCCGGGCTAATTGTTGATTCTTTTATCGGTCAGCAGGAAATCGTTTTAAAATCTTTAGGTCATTATCTGCCGGGTGTATTTGCTATTTCAGGAGCCACGATTTTAGGCGATGGACAAGTAGCACTTATCATTGATTGCAACGCTTTGATTAAATAACAAATGCTGTAAAAAGAAAGGGAGAAAGGCATGGAAATTATTGTGTTTCAATTAGGGGACGAGGAGTACGGAATTTCAGTAGAAGAAGTGCAATCGATTGAAAAGATTCAGCACATAACACGCGTTCCTGGAGTAAAAGAATATGTAAAAGGTGTTATTAATCTTCGTGGTGTTATTACACCGATTATTGATTTGCGCACTCGTTTTAACTTACAAGAACAGCTTAACCATGAGCTGACACGTATTATTATGGTTCGTCTTAATGATGTAGAAGCAGGTTTGATTGTCGATGCGGCAAATGATGTGGTGGATATTGATGAAAAAACGATTGCTTCAGTGCCTGAAACAGTTGAAGGAACAGCTGTAGAATACTTGAACGGAGTCGTTAAAGTAGATAGCCGTTTAATTGTTCTTCTAAATTTACCTAAAGTGCTCTCTTTAGAAGACCACCTCCAGTGAGCCAAATGAATAATGGATATCACGCTGAAGGTTCTAGGAGTTGAAGAATCGTGAGAGATGATAAACAAGTGATTAAGGTAGGAATTGCCGAGATGAATGTTACACATGCACCCGCAGTGCTTCGAACAGCCGGGTTAGGGTCATGTGTAGGAGTTGTCGTTTATGACTCTGTTCACTCAGTAGCTGGGCTCGCTCATGTGATGCTTCCGGATTCAAGCGGGGCTAAATGTCCTTTTAATCGAGCTAAATATGCAGATACAGCCATTTTTGATTTGATAAATATGTTGATTAGACAAGGCGCACATAGAAGATTATTAAAAGCAAAAATAGCAGGGGGCGCGCAGATGTTTCAATTTGAACCAAGAAATGATGTGATGCGAATTGGCCTTCGAAATGTTCAAGCAGTGGAGAGAGAGCTGCATAGAAACAGTGTAGAAATTGCAGCAAAAGCTATAGGAGGACACAACGGACGCACAATTGAATTTGATCCTCAAACGGCTATTTTAAAGGTTCGTACGATTAATGAAGGGATAAAAACGATATAAAGCGCGCTCTGACCGTTGACCGTTTAATAGCGCTATAAAAAGGAGTTGAAAGACCCTTGAAAAGTATACAAGAAGTTGAAGAACATAAAATTTGGCAGGAATGGGTAGAGACGAGAGACTCACATGCGGGAAACATGCTTGTTAAAAAGTATATGCCGCTTGTTAACTATCACGTTCAGCGGATTAGTGTAGGGCTGCCGAAGAATATTCATAAAGAAGAGCTTCGTAGTTTAGGGTTAATCGGCCTTTACGATGCTTTGGAAAAGTTTGATTACGGTAGAGACTTAAAGTTTGATACATATGCGTCTTTTCGAATTCGAGGCGCGATAATAGACGGACTTCGTAAAGAAGACTGGTTATCAAGAAGCGCAAGGGAAAAGACGAAAAAGATTGAGCAAGCAACAGAAGCACTTGAACAAAGGTATTTGCGCAGAGTTGCACCAAGTGAGGTTGCAAAAGAAGTAGGCATGACAGAAGCAGATGTTGTTCATACAATGAATGAAGGCTTCTTAGCTAACGTTTTGTCCATGGAAGAACAGCCAAAAGAGTATGAAGACGGAGAGCAAAAATACACGATTAAAGATGAAAAAACGCTCTCTCCTGAAGAGGAGCTAATTAACGACGAACGATATCAAGAGCTCGCTGAAGTTATTGAGCAGTTAAATGAAAAAGAGCAGCTTGTTGTTTCGTTATTCTATAAAGAAGAGTTGACTTTCACAGAGATCGCGCAGCTGTTAGGGCTATCCACTTCACGCATTTCTCAAATTCATTCGAAAGCGCTGTTTAAAATGCGTACGAGTTTAAGCAAAATAATTTAACAAAGAGGTAAAAGAATGGGGTTTTTACTCACAGTTAGTTTTTTAATTCATGGTCTCTCACTGTTTTGCATTATTCTTTTATATATGCAAGTGACCAAAGGGAAAAGGGTTGAACGCTTGCACCAGCAAAATATAAATAAAATGGAAGCTGCAATGAGTTCATATCTCGCTGAATTTCAGGAACAAAACGAGCAGTTTTTACGGCAGCTTCGTGAGCGTTCAACTTCGCTTTCTTCCGATATGGAAGAAAGCAGCGCAAAATCACCTTTGGTAGATGAAGAAGACGTGCCTCTTCAAAGGGTGGATCTAAAAAGTGAGCCTTCTCAGTCGCTGCATGAACTTCTCTCTATAGAAGAAAATCAGAAACATATAAGCGCATCTTTTGATGAATTAACTACAGACCAAATTCAAGATTTGTCAGGTGAAGAGATAAAAGAATTTTCCGTTTATTTAAAAGGAAAAGGTTTAACAATTGAAGAAATTGCAAAACATTTACACAGAGGGAAAACTGAAATTGAATTATTATTGAAATTTCATCAATAAACTTAATGAAACGCTTGCTTGTGAAAAAGGAGTGTGCTATATTAGTTTTTGGTGTTATTACACACGCTTGTTGATTCGGTTGATGGTGCTACTTTTTGTAGTTTCGGCTGAAGATGATATAAGCGGAGGAGACTTAAAACCATTAGGAGGAAAAACACATGTCAGTAATTTCAATGAAACAATTACTAGAAGCTGGTGTACATTTCGGTCACCAAACTCGCCGTTGGAACCCAAAGATGAAGAAATACATCTTCACTGAGCGTAACGGCATCTACATTATCGATCTTCAAAAAACAGTTAAGAAAGTAGAAGAAGCGTACAAATTCGTTAAAGAATTAGCTGCAGACGGCGGTACTGTTTTATTCGTAGGTACGAAAAAACAAGCTCAAGATTCTGTTAAAGAAGAAGCAGCTCGCGCTGGTATGTACTTTGTTAACCAACGTTGGTTAGGTGGTACATTAACTAACTTCTCAACTATCCAAAAACGTATCAAACGTTTAAAAGATATCGAAAAAATGCAAGAAGACGGTACTTTTGAAGTACTACCTAAGAAAGAAGTAGTTCAACTTAAAAAAGAGTTAGAGCGTCTTGAAAAATTCTTAGGCGGCATTAAAGATATGAAACAACTTCCAGATGCATTATTCATCATTGACCCTCGTAAAGAGCGTATTGCAGTAGCGGAAGCTAAAAAATTACACATTCCAATCGTTGGTATCGTAGACACTAACTGTGATCCAGATGAAATTGATTATGTAATCCCTGCAAACGATGATGCAATTCGTGCTGTTAAACTTTTAACTTCTAAAGTTGCTGATGCTATTCTAGAAGCTAAACAAGGTGAAGAAACAGCAGTTGAAACTGAAACAACTACTGCTTAATTCCGTGAAAGGTGATAAGAGGGAATAGCCTTTTATCACCTTTTTTTGAAAAGATTTAACCCATTTATATACATTAATTACATACCCAAACAAGGAGGCTACACATTATGGCAATTACTGCTCAAATGGTAAAAGAACTACGTGAAAAAACAGGCGCTGGTATGATGGATTGTAAAAAAGCGTTAACTGAAACTAACGGTGATATGGAGCAAGCAATCGATTTCTTACGTGAAAAAGGTATTGCAAAAGCTGCTAAAAAATCAGACCGTATTGCTGCTGAAGGTCTAACTTACATCGAAACTCAAGGTAACGAAGCTGTTATCTTAGAAGTTAACTCTGAAACTGATTTCGTTGCGAAAAACGAAGGTTTCCAAAAATTAACAAAAGAATTAGCTGCTCACATCTTGGCTAACAAACCAGCTGACGCTGCTGAAGCTGCTACTCAAAAAATGGAAAACGGTGCAACTGTTGAAGAACACATCAACTCTGCAATCGCTACAATCGGAGAAAAATTATCTCTACGTCGTTTCGCTGTAGCAACAAAAACTGATGCTGATGCATTCGGTGCTTACCTACATGCTGGCGGACGTATCGGTGTGTTAACAGTATTATCTGGTACAACTGAAGAAGCTGTTGCAAAAGACGTTGCTATGCACATCGCTGCAATCAACCCTAAATACATCTCTCGTGACCAAGTTTCTGCTGAAGAAACTGAGCGTGAGCGCGAAGTATTAACTCAACAAGCATTAAACGAAGGCAAACCAGAAAAAATCGTTGCAAAAATGGTTGAAGGTCGCCTTGGCAAATTCTTCGAAGATATTTGCTTACTAGATCAAACATTTGTTAAAAATCCTGATCAAAAAGTACGTCAGTTCGTTGAGAGCAAAGGCGCTACTGTTGAAAGCTTCGTTCGTTTTGAAGTAGGAGAGGGTATTGAGAAACGTCAAGACAACTTCGCTGAAGAAGTAATGAACCAAGTTAAAAAGTAAGGGTTTGACCGTATAGGGAACACTGTGTGTTCCCTTTTTTACAAAAGAGATCTCACCGTTAACGATGGAGGTAAGCATGAGTCAAGCAAAATATAATCGTATCGTATTAAAGTTAAGTGGAGAAGCATTAGCTGGTGAAGATGGTTTTGGTATTAACCCATCCATCATCAAATCTGTTGCTGAACAAGTAAAAGCCGTTTATGAATTAGGTGTGGAAATTGCTGTAGTCGTTGGTGGCGGAAACATTTGGCGCGGTAAAATTGGTAGTGAAATGGGTATGGATCGTGCAGCTGCTGATTATATGGGAATGCTAGCAACGGTAATGAACTCGCTGGCTCTTCAAGATAGCTTAGAGAACATTGGTGTGCAAACACGAGTTCAGACTTCTATCGAGATGAGACAAGTGGCAGAGCCTTATATTAGAAGAAAAGCTGTTCGACATCTTGAGAAAAAACGCGTTGTTATTTTCGCTGCGGGTACAGGAAACCCTTATTTCTCTACAGATACAACAGCAGCTTTGCGTGCAGCTGAAATCGAAGCTGACGTTATCTTAATGGCTAAAAACAACGTAGATGGCGTTTATAATGCAGATCCTAAGCTTGTACCTGATGCTGTAAAATACGAAACATTAACGTATATTGATGTTTTAAAAGATGGACTAGCTGTTATGGATTCTACAGCTTCTTCATTATGTATGGACAACGATATTCCGCTAATTGTTTTTTCAATTACGGAAGAAGGCAATATTAAACGTGCCGTTACAGGCGAAAACATTGGAACAATTGTAAAGGGGAAATAAACATGCCAAAACAAGTGTTGCAAAACGCAAAGGAAAGAATGGAAAAAGCAATTCAATCATTTAGCCGCGAACTAGCATCAATTCGTGCTGGACGTGCAAGCGCGTCACTTCTTGACCGCGTAACGGTAGAATACTACGGTGCACCAACACCGATTAACCAATTGGCGCAAGTAAGCGTACCGGAAGCTCGTATGCTTGTTATTCAGCCTTATGACAAATCACAAATTGGTGAAGTTGAAAAAGCTATTTTAAAATCTGATTTAGGATTAACGCCTACAAGCGACGGAACGATTATCCGTTTATCGATTCCTGCTTTAACGGAAGAGCGTCGTCGTGAGTTAGTGAAAATGGTGAAAAAATATGCTGAAGAAGCAAAAGTTGCGGTTCGTAACGTACGCCGTGATGCAAACGATGATTTCAAAAAGTTAGAGAAAAAAGGTGAAATTACTGAAGACGATTTACGCGGCTACAGTGATGACATTCAAAAACTAACAGATGACCATATCGTAAAAGTGGATAAAGTGGCGAAAGATAAAGAAGAAGAAATTATGGCAGTTTAAGTCATTTCAAGGTAAAATATATTGTAAAAGACCCTCTATTGTTTACAGGGGGTTTTTTTGTTAATAATGTGTAGTAAGAAAAAACTCACATAAGCCACACGTTTATGTGAGAGCGTACAACGGGGGACCTTTGCATGTTAAGAAAATTTCAAGCATGGAAGAAAAGTCAAGATTTAAGTACACTGTCTTTGTCAGAACGAAAAGATCAAGTGAAACAGCACCCTGTTCCTGAACATATTGCAATTATTATGGATGGGAACGGTCGTTGGGCGCAAAAACGTGCTCTTCCTCGCATGATGGGCCATCATGAAGGAATGAAGGTAGTGCGTCATGTGACCAGACTGGCCAATGAATTAGGTGTTAAAGTATTAACTTTATATGCATTTTCCACTGAAAATTGGAAGCGCCCCAAAACTGAAGTCGAGTTTTTAATGAAACTGCCAGAGGAATTTTTAACAACCTTTCTGCCTGAGCTAATTGAAAAAAATGTGCAAGTTCGTATTATGGGGGATAAAAGTGAGCTCCCTGCCCATACGATTCGAGCCGTGGATAACGCAATTGAAAAAACAAAGCATAACACAGGGTTGATTTTAAACTTCGCGCTTAATTACGGTAGCCGTCACGAAATCATGGGCGCTATTCAGTCATTGGCAGAAGATGTGGAACAGGGAAAAATAGCTTCCTCTTCTATTTCAGAAAATTTATTTTCTTCCTATTTAATGAGCAAAAGCCTTCCAGATCCGGATTTGCTCATTCGCACAAGCGGCGAGCTTCGCTTAAGTAATTTTATGCTTTGGCAGTTAGCTTACACAGAGTTTTGGTTTACAGAAGTATTATGGCCAGATTTTAAAGAAAATCATTTAATCGAAGCAGTCGAGGCGTTTCAAAAGCGCGGTCGCCGCTTTGGTGGTGTATAAGAAGGTGTGGAAAACAAGATGAAACAGCGCATTATCACCGCGATTGTAGCACTTGCGGTATTTGTGCCGATTGTTTTAATTGGAGGGTTACCTTTTACCCTTATCATGTATGTAATCGGAACAGTTGGTGTAATTGAGCTTTTAAAAATGAAACATTTGAAAGCAATGTCTTTTCCAAGTATCATTAGTTTATTGCTAACGTGGGTGTTTTTGCTGCCAAACGGAAGAGATGTTGCATTTCAATTCGTAAGTGAACATAAGATAGAAGTAGCGCTTGCTGCTGTCCTTCTTTTATTAATGTACACGGTTGTAGTTAAAAATAAATTTACCTTCGATGACGTTGGGTTTATTTTATTAACGACAGTGTATGTGGGCTTTGGCTTTCATTACTTTATCGAGGTTCGTCAAGAGTTCGGGTTAGCTTATTTGTTCTTTGCTTTCCTTATTATTTGGGCGACGGATTCCGGAGCTTATTTTATTGGACGAGCAATGGGGAAAAGAAAGCTATGGCCGGAAATCAGTCCGAATAAAACAATTGAAGGTTTTGTTGGCGGCGTCGTATGCGCTATTGTAGTAGCCATTGTATTTAAGCTGTTAGCAGATATTGATCAAACGATGATTGAACTACTTGTAATTGGTATTATCGTATCGTTATTTGGACAGATGGGTGATCTTGTACAATCAGCGTTCAAACGTCACTATGGCGTAAAAGATTCAGGAAAGATTTTACCGGGTCATGGTGGGGTTCTAGACCGTTTTGACAGTTTAATGTTCATCATGCCGATTTTAGCTTTTTTATTATCTCTATAAAAAAGATGTCTTTGTTTTAATAGGAGTGAATATACTTGAAGAAAATTTCCTTGTTAGGAGCTACAGGTTCAATCGGTACTCAAACCGTTGATATTGTTCGAGCGCATCCTGAACATTTTGAGCTCTCAGCAATCTCTGTAGGTCGAAATATTAATGAAGCAAGAAAGATTATTCAGCAGTGTAAGCCAGCCCTTGTTTCCGTAATGAAGCAAGAAGATTGTCTGTCGCTGCAAGCGGAATTCCCTTCTATTCGATTTGTTTATGGAGAAGAAGGGCTTGTGGAAGTGGCAACTCATCCATCTACAGAAGTGTTGGTAAACGCTGTTCTTGGAAGTGTAGGGTTGACTCCTACGCTAGAAGCAATCAAAATGAGAAAAACAATTGCTATTGCAAATAAGGAGACACTTGTTACCGCTGGTCACCTTGTCATGGAAGCAGCCAAGGAATATGGCGCTGATATTTTACCGGTAGACAGTGAGCACTCAGCTATTTTTCAAAGTTTGCAAGGGCAAGATCAAAAAGCAATAGACCGTTTAATTTTAACGGCTTCTGGAGGGAGCTTTCGAGATAAGACGAGAGCAGAACTACAGGGAGTAACGGTTGAAGATGCATTAAATCATCCAAACTGGTCAATGGGAGCTAAAATTACAATTGATTCGGCAACGATGATGAATAAGGGACTAGAAGTGATTGAAGCACATTGGCTTTTTGATCTTCCCTATGAGAAAATTGATGTATTGTTACATAAGGAAAGCATCATTCATTCCATGGTAGAGTATTCTGATACAAGCGTTATTGCTCAGCTTGGAACGCCTGATATGCGCGTGCCAATTCAATATGCGTTAACGTATCCAAAGCGGATGTCTTTGCCTAACACCAAGCGTTTAAGTTTGGCGGATATTGGCCAGCTTCATTTCGCTAAAATGGATGAAGAACGTTTTCGCTGTTTAGCTTTTGCATTTGAGGCTGGCAAAGCGGGTGGAACACTTCCGACTGTTTTAAATGCAGCTAATGAAGAAGCTGTTCAAGCCTTTCTAGATGGTCACATTACATTTTTACAAATTGAAGATGTGATTGAAAAAGCAATGAATGAACATACTGTAATACAGAAACCTTGTTTATCTACTATTAAAGAAGTAGATTTAGAAGCAAGAGAGTTTGTTAGATCCGCCATCTCTCGATAATGTGCGTGCGAGAGAAGCCGCTCACTTATTTCTAGTGGGTGGAGGTTTGACTCTATTACATGAAGGGGGTAATACCCATTGAACACAGTCATTGCGTTTGTCGTCATTTTTGGAGCTCTTGTATTCTTTCATGAGCTTGGTCATTTAGTTTTTGCAAAGCGTGCAGGCATCTTATGCCGTGAGTTTGCCATTGGGTTTGGTCCCAAAATCTTTTCATTTAAACGAGATGAAACAGTTTATACCATTCGCTTACTGCCTCTAGGTGGATTTGTTCGAATGGCTGGAGAAGACCCGGAAATGATTGAAGTTAAGCCTGGTCAAATGGTGGGCCTCATGTTTGATAAGGAAGGCAAAGTAAATAAAGTCATTATTAATAACAAGGAACAGCATCCAAATGCAAAAGTTATTGAGGTAGAGCAAGCAGACTTAGAGCATAATCTATTTATTTCAGGTTATGAAGAAGGTGAAGATGAACATCTGCAAAAATTCGAGGTAGCAGAAGAATCTTACTTTGTTATGGACGGAGAAGAAATTCAAATTGCACCTTACAGCCGTCAGTTTGCTTCCAAAACTCTTGGTCAGCGTGCGCTAGCCATTTTCGCTGGTCCGCTAATGAACTTTATATTAGCCTTTGTTATTTTTATCGTTCTTGGGATTTCTCAAGGATATGTTGTTGACAAACCTGTGATGGGCAAATTAACATCAGATGGAGTAGCCGTTGATGCGGGACTTAAACAAGGAGATAAAGTTCAAGCAATTGATGGACAAAGTGTTTCAACGTGGGATGATGTCGTAAAAGTGATTCAAAAACATCCTGAACAGCAAATTACATTCACGGTTCAGCGCGGCGGCAAAACCCTAGATATTCCGATTACACCTGAAAGCCGCAAGGTTGGGGAACAGACAATTGGATTAATTGGCGTATATGCACCGGTTGAAAAGTCATTCATTGGTTCGATCACGCACGGAGCTACTGAAACATATACGTGGATGAAAGAAATCTTAACGGGTCTAGGGAAGCTTGTGACAGGACAGTTCAAACTGGATATGCTTTCTGGTCCTGTAGGTATTTACGCAGCAACCGATCAAGTAGCACAGTCAGGCATTTACTACCTAATGAAATGGGCAGCCGTTTTAAGTATTAACTTAGGGATTGTCAATTTGCTTCCACTTCCTGCTTTAGATGGAGGACGACTATTATTCTTCGCTGTAGAAGGAATTCGAGGTAAGCCAATTGATCGTCAAAAAGAAGGAATTGTTCATTTTATCGGTTTTGCTTTACTAATGCTGCTGATGCTCGTTGTAACGTGGAACGATATTCAAAAGTTCTTTTTATAAGACATACGCTCAGCGAGGGATATTCCCTCGCTGATTATATGAAAATTGCGGCATGGTCCGCTTTAAAAAATAAGATAGAGAAGTAAGCAAAGAGGTGCGAGGTTATGAGACAAAGTTCTACATTGATTCCTACATTAAGAGAAGTGCCAGCTGATGCGGATATAAAAAGCCATCAGCTTCTATTGCGCGCAGGTTATATGCGTCAAAATGCAAGCGGCGTGTACAGCTTTTTACCGCTTGGTAAGCGCGTATTGCAAAAAGTTGAACAAATTGTTCGTGAAGAGATGGACCGTGCAGGTTCTGTCGAATTATTGATGCCTGCTTTACAACAAGCTGAATTGTGGCAAGAGTCTGGCCGCTGGTATTCATATGGGCCTGAGTTAATGCGTATGAAAGATCGTCACGGCCGTGAATTTGCTTTGGGAGCAACACACGAAGAAGTTATCACAAGCCTGCTTCGCGACGAAGTGAAGTCATACAAACGCTTACCGCTAAATTTATATCAAATTCAAACGAAGTTCCGCGATGAAAAACGTCCACGCTTTGGTTTATTACGCGGTCGTGAATTTATTATGAAAGATGCATATTCGTTTCATGCTTCTCAAGAAAGTTTAGATGAAGTGTATGACAAAATGTTTGCTGCCTACAGCCGCATCTTTGAGCGCTGCGGATTAAATTTCCGTGCGGTTATCGCTGATTCAGGTGCAATGGGCGGAAAAGATACGCATGAATTTATGGTTCTTTCTGAAATCGGGGAAGATACAATTGCTTATTCAGATACATCTTCTTATGCAGCAAATGTTGAAATGGCACCGGTTGTAAATACGTATGAAAAATCAACTGAAGCTGAAAAAGAATTAACAAAAGTGGAAACACCAAATCAGCATAGCATTGAAGACGTAGCTGCTTTCTTAAATGTTGAAGCAACTTCTTGTATCAAGTCCCTTTTATTTAAAGTAGATGATCGTTTTGTGCTTGTACTTGTTCGCGGGGATCATGAAGTAAACGATATTAAAGTGAAAAACTATTTTGAAGCTTCCGTTGTTGAACTGGCAACTCCAGAAGAAACAAAAGACGTTTTAAAATGCGCAGTTGGTTCAGTAGGTCCGATTGGCGTAAGTGATTCAGTAGAAGTGGTAGCTGACCATGCTGTAAAAGCAGTTGTTAACGGTGTATGCGGAGCAAATGAAGAAGGTTATCACTATATAAATGTGAATGAAGGTAACTTTAATGCAACTTATGAAGATTTCCGCTTCATCCAAGAAGGAGATCAGTCACCGGATGGACAAGGCGTTATTAAGTTCGCTAAAGGTATTGAAGTCGGACACGTCTTTAAGCTGGGAACTCGCTACAGTGAAGCGATGGGAGCAACGTATCTAGACGAGAACGGACGCAGCCAGCCAATGATTATGGGCTGCTATGGTATCGGTGTTTCTCGTACAGTAGCTGCGATTGCAGAACAATTTAATGATGAAAACGGTCTTCTATGGCCAGAAGCTGTTACGCCTTATCAAGTGCACGTTATTCCAGTTAACGTGAAAAATGATGAACAGCGTGAACTAGGTGAGAAATTATATAATGAGTTATTAGATAATCGCTTTGAAGTGCTGTTAGATGATCGCCAAGAGCGTGCAGGAGTAAAATTTGCAGATTCAGATTTAATTGGTCTTCCTGTTCGAGTAACAGTTGGTAAACGTGCATCTGAAGGAATTGTAGAAGTAAAAGTACGCAAAACTGGGGAGTCATTAGAAGTGTCAGTTGACAATCTTGTTTCAACAGTGAAAGAACTGCTAGCGAAGTAATGAAGCAGCGGGGATTTGTATCCCTGCTGTTTTTATGTTTATAAACAGAACATATGACAGAATAGAAGTCATCTATGTTAAAATAGATTGCACTCATTTATAAAAGGAGGCAGAAAACTTGGAAGCACAAACGCTAGGAAAAAAAGAGCGTTTTAAGTTGCTGCTGCAGCAGTTAGAGCTGACGAGTGATCAAATTGTTCCTTACTTTGAAAACGCAGCGATTGAAAAGCTCGTCATTCAGAAAGAACAAAAAAAATGGCATTTTCATTTTTCTTTAGAAGGGTTATTACCTTTTGAGATCTATGAGTTATTCCATGCTCGCATGTCTTCAGCTTTTTCTCATATTGCGAGTGTTTCTTTTTCTATTCAAACCGTTAATAAAGAATGTACGGAAGAGCATGTACAGTCGTATTGGAAGCATTGTATTGGAGAAATGCAGGGCATATCTCCGCTTTTACAGTCGCTTTTACAAGATCAAATGCCGAGATTGAACGGTGCCAAATTGATTGTGAACGCACGACATGATGCAGAAGGAACGGCTTTACGTAAAAAGTACAGTCAGTTAATTGCTGATCAGTATGCGTCCTATGGGTTTCCGAACCTTCAGCTAATAACGGAAGTTGTACATTCAGAAGAAGCATTTCAGCAGTTTGTAGAGCAACGAAAACAAGAAGATACAGAAAAAGTATTACAAGCCATCACAGAAATGCAAAATAAAGAAAATGAAAAAAGTGATGGGCCAGACCTACCAAAAGGTCCGCTTACAATTGGATATACGATTAAAGACGAGACGGTTCGCCTAGACTCCATTGTGGATGAAGAAAAGCGAATTGCCGTTGAAGGATACGTATTTGATGCAGAAACTAGAGAATTACGAAGCGGACGTACGCTTCTTATTTTTAAAGTGACAGATTATACAAACTCTATTATGGTTAAAATGTTTTCACGTGACAAAGAAGATATTCCTTTACTTCAAGCGATTAAAAAAGGAATGTGGGTAAAGGTTCGCGGAAGTGTACAAAACGATACATTTGTCCGTGATCTAGTTATGATTGGAAATGATGTCAACGAGATTACCGGTCCTGCTAGACAGGATACAGCGCCTGAAGATGAAAAGCGTGTGGAGCTTCACTTGCATACGCCAATGAGTCAAATGGATGCCGTTTCATCTGTTGGAGCTTTAGTCGGACAAGCCAAAAAATGGGGACATCCGGCTGTAGCGATAACTGATCACGCGGTTGCACAGTCGTTTCCTGAAGCATATGGAGCGGGGAAAAAGAACGGCATTAAAATACTGTACGGAGTGGAAGTTAATTTAGTAGACGACGGCGTGCCGATTGCCTATAATCCGAAGCATGTGGATTTGACAGAAGCAACTTACGTAGTATTTGACGTCGAAACAACCGGTTTGTCAGCCGTATACGATACCATTATTGAACTTGCTGCCGTGAAGATGAAAGAAGGGGAAATCATCGATCGATTTGAACGGTTTGCAAATCCTCATCATCCTCTGTCTGCAACAACAATTGAGCTGACAGGTATTACAGATGATATGGTCCAAAATGCGCCTGAAATCTCAGAAGTACTTCGTGATTTTCACGAGTGGATGGGCGACAGTATTTTAGTCGCTCATAATGCAAGCTTTGATATGGGATTTTTAAATATGGGACTGCAAAAAATCGGATTAGAAAAAGCAGCTAACGGCGTCATTGATACGCTTGAACTCGGAAGATTTTTGTATCCGCATATGAAAAATCATCGTTTGAATACTCTTGCTAAAAAGTTTGATATTGAACTTGTGCAGCATCACCGCGCGATTTATGATGCGGAAACAACCGGCTATTTGTTAAATAAAATGCTGAAAGATGCATTTGAACGTGAAATTACAATGCACGATCGCTTAAATGATTATATGGGAGAAGGGAATGCATATCAGCGGGCCCGTCCTTATCATGCGACGCTTTTAGCACAAAACGACGTAGGATTAAAAAATCTATTTAAACTCGTTTCGATTTCTCATTTAAATTACTTTTATCGAGTTCCGCGAATTCCAAGATCTCAGCTCGACAAATATCGAGAAGGCATCTTGATTGGAACCGCATGTGACCGAGGCGAAGTATTCGAAGGCATGATGCAAAAAGGAATTGATGAAGTAGAAGGAGCAGCTGAATTTTATGATTACATCGAAGTACAGCCTCCTGACAATTACAAGCACTTAATTGAACTAGATTTAGTGCGAGATGAGAAAGCCTTAAAAGATATTATTAGCAATATTGTGAAGCTTGGTGAAAAGCTTGGAAAGCCGGTTGTAGCAACAGGAAATGTTCACTATCTCAATCCGGAAGACAAAATTTACCGAAAAATTTTAATTGGTTCACAAGGCGGGGCTAACCCGTTAAACCGTCATCAGCTGCCGGATGTTCACTTTAGATCAACGGATGAGATGCTGAATTGTTTTTCATTTTTAGATGGGAGTAAAGCGAAAGAAATTGTCGTTCATAATACGCAAAAAATAGCCGATATGATTGATGATATTAAACCAATTAAAGATGATTTATATACCCCGAAAATTGAAGGTGCCGACGAAGAAATGCGTGAAATGAGCTATGCGATGGCACGCAGCATCTACGGTGAAGAGCTGCCTGAAGTAGTAGAAGCTCGTCTAGAGAAAGAGTTGAAAAGTATTATCGGCCACGGGTTTGCCGTTATTTACTTGATCTCGCATAAACTCGTTAAAAAATCATTAAATGATGGTTACTTAGTTGGTTCACGTGGTTCCGTAGGGTCTTCATTTGTGGCGACGATGACGGAAATTACAGAAGTAAACCCACTGCCGCCGCATTATGTATGTCCAAAATGTAAGAAATCCGAGTTTTTTAATGACGGTTCCGTCGGTTCTGGATTCGATTTGCCGGACAAAAGCTGCGATGACTGTGGCGTACCGTTTATTAAAGATGGACACGATATTCCATTTGAAACGTTCTTAGGGTTCAAGGGAGACAAGGTTCCCGATATCGATTTGAACTTCTCCGGAGAGTATCAGCCGCGAGCTCATAACTATACAAAAGTACTGTTTGGAGAAGATAATGTATACCGGGCGGGAACAATTGGTACAGTTGCCGAAAAAACAGCTTATGGCTATGTAAAAGGCTACGCTGGTGACCGTGATTTACATTTGCGAAACGCAGAAGTGGATCGTTTAGTAGCAGGATGTACGGGCGTAAAACGTACAACCGGTCAGCATCCAGGAGGAATTATTGTTGTACCGGACTATATGGATATTTTCGATTTTTCACCGATCCAGTTTCCAGCTGACGACCGTAATTCCGAATGGAGAACAACTCATTTTGACTTCCATTCGATTCATGATAATTTATTAAAACTTGATATACTCGGACACGATGATCCGACCGTGATTCGTATGCTTCAAGATTTAAGTGGAATTGATCCAAAAACAATTCCGACGGATGATCCTGAAGTGATGAAAATTTTTAGCGGAACGGAATCACTTGGCGTAACAGAAGAGCAAATTATGTGTAAAACAGGAACGCTTGGCATACCTGAATTTGGAACGCGCTTTGTGCGTCAAATGTTAGAAGATACGAAGCCAACGACGTTTTCAGAGCTTGTTCAAATCTCGGGACTGTCGCACGGGACGGACGTATGGCTTGGTAATGCGCAGGAGCTAATTCGCAATGATATTTGCAACTTAAGTGAAGTAATCGGCTGTCGTGATGACATCATGGTTTATCTGATTTATCAAGGTCTTGAACCTTCACTTGCCTTTAAAATTATGGAGTCTGTGCGTAAAGGGAAAGGGCTAACACCTGAATTTGAAGAAGAAATGATCAAAAATGGTGTTCCGGACTGGTATATTGATTCTTGTAAAAAGATTAAGTATATGTTCCCTAAAGCCCATGCGGCTGCTTATGTATTGATGGCCGTGCGTATTGCTTATTTCAAAGTGCACCACGCGCTTCTTTATTACGCAGCATACTTTACGGTTCGTGCAGATGACTTTGATATTGATACGATGATCAAAGGCTCAACTGCCATTCGAGCGAAGATGGAAGAAATCAATGCCAAAGGGTTAGATGCATCTCCTAAAGAGAAAAACTTATTAACGGTGCTTGAGCTTTCTTTAGAAATGTGCGAACGAGGCTATTCATTTAAAAAAGTAGATTTATATGAATCGAGCGCAGACGAATTTTTAATTGACGGCACGTCTTTAATTCCACCGTTTAATGCCATTCCCGGTCTTGGCACAAATGCAGCGCTGAACATCGTAAAAGCTCGTGAAACGGGAGAGTTTTTATCGAAAGAAGACTTGCAGCAGCGAGGCAAAGTATCAAAGACGATTTTAGAGTATCTAGACAACCACGGATGCCTTGAATCATTACCTGATCAGAACCAGCTTTCTCTTTTCTAACATTTGCATAAAATAAGCGGTTATGATATAGTAATTGTGGAAATGCTAAGGATACGGACGAGAAAGAGTGGGGAAACCCGCTCTTTCTTATTGATATGAACTTACTGACATAGTAAGTAGTATGGAGAACGAATCGGCTTCTAGCATGATTCGTTTTTTCTGTAGATTTTTCAATCACCATGATTGATTTATTATGTGACGTTTAAAATCCTGCAATACAAATGACAACATTTCCACTCTAGTAGGTTAGACCTCTTATAGAGTGCAAAATAAAAATAGCAAATAAACCACTCTTTTTTGATATAAGAGACATAAAAAACGCGTAACCTAAACATACCATGCAATGTCTCGAAGGGAGGATTAGAATGAGTAAAAATGTGAAACAAACAGTGGAAGAAATGGTTTCCCCTATCTTAGAGGAAATGAATTTAGAGCTTGTTGAGATTGAATACGTAAAAGAAGGAAAAGAATGGTTTTTACGTGTGTTTATCGACTCTGATACCGGCGTGGATATCGAAGACTGCGGAGCCGTAAGTGAAAAATTGAGTGAGAAAATGGATGCAGTAGATCCAATCCCTCATAATTATTTTTTAGAAGTATCATCGCCTGGTGCGGAACGCCCATTAAAAAAAGATAAAGATTTTGAACGTGCAATTGGTAAGCATGTATACATAAAAACATATGAACCAATTGAAGGTGCAAAAGAATTTGAAGGCGAATTACAATCATTTGACGGAGAAACTGTCACATTATCTATTCGTATCAAAACACGCACAAAAACGGTGATTTTACCATATGACAAAGTCGCTTTTGCTCGATTAGCGATTGTATTTTAATGTGTAGGGGCCAATATTAAAGGGGGATTATCCAACGATGAGCAGTGAGTTATTTGATGCCTTAGTCATTCTTGAAAAAGAGAAAGGCATTAGCAAAGATGTAATTATTGAAGCAATTGAAGCAGCGCTAATTTCTGCTTACAAACGTAACTTTAACCAAGCGCAAAACGTACGCGTTGATTTAAATTTAGAAAGAGGTTCAATGCGCGTGTTTGCTCGCAAAGATGTGGTTGATGAAGTATATGATCCACGTCTGGAAATTTCGGTTGAAGAAGCACAAACAATCAACCCTAACTTCCAGCTAGACGATGTGGTTGAAATCGAAGTAACGCCAAAAGACTTTGGACGCATCGCGGCTCAAACAGCAAAACAAGTTGTTACACAGCGTGTTCGTGAGGCGGAGCGCGGCGTTATCTACTCAGAGTTCAGCGATCGTGAAGAAGATATTATGACAGGTATTGTTCAGCGTCAAGATTCTCGCTTCATTTACGTGAGCCTTGGCAAAATTGAAGCATTGCTTCCTCAAAGCGAGCAAATGCCAAATGAGCAATATAAACCTCATGATCGTATTAAAGTGTATATTACGAAAGTAGAAAAAACAACAAAAGGACCACAAATCTACGTTTCACGTACGCACCCAGGTCTTTTAAAACGTCTTTTCGAAAAAGAAGTACCGGAAATCTATGACGGTACAGTTGAATTAAAATCAGTAGCTCGCGAAGCTGGAGACCGTTCAAAAATCTCCGTTCATTCTGAGTATGCTGAAGTAGATCCGGTCGGTTCTTGTGTTGGGCCAAAAGGTCAGCGCGTACAGGCTGTTGTGAATGAACTAAAAGGCGAAAAAATTGACATCGTTCGCTGGTCAAATGACCCGGTTGAATTTGTTGCCAATGCTTTAAGTCCATCTAAGGTAGTAGATGTGATTGTAGATGAAAATGAAAAAGCAACAACTGTTATCGTTCCTGACTATCAGCTTTCACTTGCAATTGGTAAACGTGGACAAAATGCACGTCTAGCTGCTAAGCTGACAGGCTGGAAAATTGATATCAAAAGTCAATCAGAAGCTGAGCAAGAAGGTATGGTTGTAAAAAACAGCGATGATATGCTAGTAAGTCAACATGCATTTGATTCAGATGAAGATATGGAATAAGAGGTGAGCCAAGGTGAACAATCGTAAAAAAGTCCCGATGCGAAAATGTGTGGCCACTGGAGAAATGAAGCCTAAAAAAGAGCTAGTACGCGTTGTACGCTCAAAAGAAGGCGACGTTTCAGTTGATGTAACGGGTAAAAAGTCCGGGCGCGGAGCTTATGTAAGCAAGGATAAAGAAGCAATTTTATTGGCAAAAAAGAAAAATGTGCTTTCGACACATTTAGGCGCGTCAATAGATGAAGCGGTTTATGAAGAGTTGCTAGCGCTTGTAGAAAAGGAGAAACAGTCACGCTAATGAATGAACAGTGGATCTCTTTTTTAGGGCTTGCAAACCGTGCACGCAAATTGATTTCTGGAGAAGAACTTGTGGTTAGAGAAGTTCGGAAACAAAAAGCAAAGTTAGTACTTTTAGCAAGCGATGCGTCTGAAAACACAAAGAAAAAAGTAACGGATAAATGTTCTTACTACAACGTTCCGGTTAGAATCGTTCCCGATCGCTACACGCTAGGTCAAGCGATTGGTAAAGATGCTCGAGTTGTGGTAGCCGTTACGGACGAGGGGTTTGCTAAAAAGCTAACAACGATGCTCGGTTAATTTTATGGGGGTGAAAGTATTGAATAAAAATACAAAATCAACAGCTAACAAAGGAAACAATAAAGGTAACAAAAAGCCACAGGCACAAAAGTCACAGGCACCAAAAGGTAGACCAGCTCCAGCAGCTGCAAAAGAGTTACCGGAAAAAGTAACGTTTGTCGGAAGCTTAACGGTTTCTGAGTTAGCAAAAGAATTAGGCAAAGAGCCTTCTGAAATTATTAAAAAATTATTTATGCTTGGTGTAATGGCAACAATTAACCAAGAGTTAGATAAAGATTCTATCGAATTAATTGCCGGAGAATACGGTGTAGAAGTTGAAGAAGAAGTAGTAGTAGATGACACTGCTTTCGAATCATTAGAAATCATTGATGACGAAAAAGACCTTCAAGTGCGTCCTCCAGTTGTTACAATCATGGGTCACGTTGACCACGGTAAAACGACGCTTCTTGACTCTATTCGTAACACAAAAGTAACGGCTGCAGAAGCAGGCGGTATCACGCAGCATATCGGTGCTTATCAAGTTGTAGTTGACGAAAAGAAAATTACATTCCTTGATACACCAGGGCATGCTGCATTTACAACGATGCGTGCTCGTGGTGCGCAAGTAACGGATATTACAATCCTTGTTGTGGCAGCAGACGATGGTGTAATGCCTCAAACAATTGAAGCGATTAACCATGCAAAAGCGGCAGAAGTGCCAATTATTGTTGCGGTTAACAAAATGGATAAAGAAGCAGCAAATCCAGATCGCGTTATGCAAGAACTAATGGAGCACGGCCTTGTAGCTGAAGAGTGGGGCGGAGAAACAATCTTCTGTAAGCTTTCAGCCATTTCAGGTGAAGGTATCGATCAATTGCTTGAAATGATTTTACTTGTAAGTGAAGTAGAAGAGTTAAAAGCAAATCCTAACCGTCGTGCAGCAGGTACAGTTGTAGAAGCACAGCTAGATAAAGGCCGTGGGTCTGTAGCAACGCTTCTTGTTCAAACTGGTACACTACGCGTAGGTGATCCAATCGTAGTCGGAAATACGTTTGGCCGCGTTCGCGCAATGGTAAATGATATCGGCCGCCGTGTGAAGGAAGTAGGACCATCTACTCCGGTTGAGATTACTGGCTTAAACGAAGTTCCATTAGCTGGAGATCGTTTCTTAGTGTTTGAAGATGAGAAAACAGCTCGTCAAATCGGAGAAGCTCGTGCTCAAAAGCAGCTTGAACAACAGCGCGGTGAAAAATCTCGCGTAAGCTTAGATGATTTATTTGAAAAAATTAAACAAGGTGAAATGAAAGACTTAAACCTTATCGTAAAAGCAGACGTACAAGGTTCTGTAGAAGCATTGGCTGCTGCTCTTCAAAAGATTGATGTAGAGGGTGTAAATGTTCGTATTATCCATACGGGTGTAGGTGCAATTACAGAATCTGATATCATTCTTGCAACTGCTTCTAACGCAATCGTTATCGGATTTAACGTTCGTCCAGATGCTGGAGCAAAACGTACAGCTGACGTAGAAAACGTAGATATTCGTCTTCACCGCATTATTTATAAAGTAATTGAAGAAATTGAATCTGCGATGAAAGGAATGCTTGATCCTGAGTTTGCTGAAAAAATCATCGGTCAAGTGGAAGTACGTCAAACATTCAAAGTATCAAAAGTTGGTACAATCGCAGGAAGTTACGTAACAGACGGTAAAATTACGCGTAACAGTGGAATTCGTTTAATCCGTGACGGAATTGTTATCTTTGAAGGCGAAGTAGATGTGCTAAAACGCTTTAAAGACGATGCAAAAGAAGTCGCTCAAGGATATGAGTGTGGTATTACAATTAAAAACTTCAATGATATTAAAGAAGGAGATATTATTGAAGCATATGTAATGGAGCAAATTGATCCTAAATGATTGGACTAGTGGAGTGTGAATGCTTAATTTATGATGCTGCTTCTCTTAAAGAAAAACGTGCCGTGCTTCAGCGCATCTTGATGCGCTTGAAGCAGCGGTTTAACGTATCGGTTTCGGAAACTGATTTTCAAGATGTGTGGCAACGAACAAAAATTAGCATTGTCGCAGTCTCATCTAGCCGTGTCACAACGGAACAAGAACTGCAAAAAGCGCTAAGCTTGATCGATTCTTTTCCAGAGATTGAACGTACCATTACAACTTTTGATTGGTTATAAAAGGGGTGACACAGATGAACATAAGAGCAACTAGAGTCGGAGAACAAATGAAAAAAGAGATGGGCGAGATTTTAAATCGTAAAATCAAGGATCCGCGCATCGGTTTTGTGACTGTAACAGATGTTCAAGTATCAGGCGATTTACAGCAAGCGAAAGTTTATATCTCTGTTTTAGGAGATGCTGAACAGCGTGAGAATACGTTAAAAGGCCTTGCGAAAGCAAAGGGATTTATCCGCTCAGAAATCGGTCAGCGCATTCGCTTACGTAAAACACCTGAAATTACGTTTGAGTTTGATGAATCAATTGATTATGGTAATCGAATTGAATCATTGCTTCATGAAATTAAAAAAGAAAGCGATGACCATCAAGAGAACGAATAAGATCAGTGAATGTAGAAACAAAAAAGGGTGTCTCAAAAGTGGTTTTTGCTTCTGAGACACCCTTTTTTAAATGAAAAGGAGATGAAGAATGAGTGGACGGTGTTTTAGTTTTACATAAACCAGCTGGCCTGACTTCGCACGACTGTGTGTTTAAAGTCCGAAAGCTGCTTCGCACTAAAAAAGTAGGGCATACAGGCACATTAGATCCAGACGTTACAGGGGTATTGCCTATTTGTATCGGTAGAGCTACCAAAATTGTAGAATATCTAACAGGAGCTACTAAAACCTATGAAGGGGAAGTTACACTCGGATTTTCTACAACAACAGAAGATTCTTCCGGAGAGGTTGTAGAAGAAAAGAAAGTAGCGGATTCTTTTTCACGTGCTCAAATCGAACAAGTGCTGTCTTCGATGACAGGGGAACTTCAGCAAGTCCCTCCAATGTATTCAGCGGTAAAGGTCAAAGGTAAAAAACTATATGAATATGCAAGGCAAGGAATCGAGGTAGAGCGCCCCGTTAGAACTATTCATATCTATAGCTTTGAACTGCTGGATGATCGCGCTACATTTGAGGGAGAACAAATTTCCTTCAAATTCCGCGTAACGTGCAGCAAAGGTACATATGTGCGAACGCTTGCTGTGATGATTGGAGAAGCTCTTGGCTACCCCTCTCATATGTCGTATTTGCAGCGAACGGGTTCCGGACAGTTTTCACTCGAAGATTGTGTGACATTTGAAGAGATTGAACGGGCGGTAGAAGAAGAAACGATCAATGAGAAACTACATTCGATCGAAGAAGCTCTTAATCATTTGCCGAAACTTCAAATTAGTGATACATTAGCAGAGAAAGTGAAAAATGGCGCGGTATTGCCGTGTACGGAAGATGAAGAGTTAAAAAAAGAACCATTCTTTTTAATGATAAATTCTGCAGGTAAGTGCTTAGCAATTTATGCTCAGCACCCAACAAAAAAACATTTAATGAAGCCGGTTAAAGTGTTGGCAATCGACTAGACCGGTTAGGGAAAAGGTGAACTGTGTTTTGGAAACGATTGAAATTCGACATCCACACCACTTTCAACGAGAAGCTGTTCAACAATCAGTGTTAGCGCTTGGTTATTTTGATGGTGTGCATTTAGGGCATCAGCAAGTGATAAATTCAGCAAAACAGTTAGCCGATGAAAAAGGCATAGCTAGTGCTGTGATGACGTTTACTCCTCACCCTTCTGTGGTGCTCGGGCGCAATGTGCAGCACATTGATATGATCACACCGCTTCAAGAAAAAAAGAAACTCATTGAGGAAATGGGAATTGACTTTTTATATATCGTTCATTTTGATAAACAGTTTGCAGCACTATTGCCTCAAGAGTTTGTTGATCAGTATATTATTGGACTGAATGTACAGCATGTGGTAGCTGGATTTGACTATACGTATGGAAAGTTAGGTAAAGGAACAATGGAAATACTACCATTTCATTCTCGATCAAAATTCACGCAAACAACAATTGATAAGTTAACAAATGGTGAAGAAAAAATTAGTTCAACGCTTATTCGCGAAAGTTTAGCAAATGGAGATATGCATCGAGTAAAAGAGCTGCTTGGCCGCTATTATGAAGTGTCAGGTACAGTAACTCATGGAGAAAAGCGAGGCAGGCAAATAGGTTTTCCTACTGCTAACATCGCTTTAGACGATGAATATTTACTTCCACGCATCGGCGTATACGCTGTTGAGCTTCAGCTCCACGGCAAGTGGTATGCAGGAGTGTGCAACGTGGGCTATAAGCCGACTTTTCACGATAATTTAGAAAAGCCAACAATCGAAGTCCACTTATTATCATTTGACGAGCAAATCTACGATCAGCACGTAACGGTGAAATGGCACCAAATGATTCGTTCAGAAAAAAAGTTCAGCGGCATCGAAGAGCTTGTCGGTCAGATCTCAAAGGACAAGGAAGAAGCCCTTGCTTATTTTGAAGGAATTCAAAAGCATAAGAAATAAAAAAATATATATAAATAGCTGCTACGACTTGCTTTTTGTTCTAATAAGTAGTAACATAACACTTGTATGTAAAACAACCATTGCTTGGCATTACGATTCACCAACGTTTTGCTCGGTAACTGGGGTTTAATAATAAGGAGGTGAATAGGATGGCTATCACACAAGAGCGTAAAAATGAAATCATTAGTGAGTACAAAACTCATGCGAACGACACTGGTTCTCCAGAAGTTCAAATCGCTGTCCTAACAGAGCAAATTAACAATCTAAACGGTCACTTACGTACTCATAAAAAGGATCACCATTCACGTCGTGGTCTTTTAAAAATGGTAGGTCGACGTCGTAACTTACTTAACTACCTACGTAACAAAGACGTTACTCGTTATCGTGAGTTAATCAACAAACTTGGTTTACGTCGATAATAAGAAGAAAGCGGGAGCATTCCCGCTTTTTTAGTATGTACATTTAAGAAACATTAAAGATGCTACATAATGTGAAAAAAGCTATTGTTTTTGGATATTTCGTTTATAATAAAACTATCACATTTGATTACATACATATTTTATATGTAGAGAGGGGTACTCGTCGATATGGAACAAGAAAAACGAGTGTTCTCCGTAGATCTAGCTGGACGAAAGCTAGAAGTTGAAGTTGGCCAGTTGGCAAAACAAGCAAATGGCGCAGCATTAATCCGCTATGGAGACACAGTTGTATTAAGTACAGCAACGGCTTCAAAAGAGCCTAAAAATGTAGATTTCTTCCCGTTAACAGTAAACTATGAAGAGCGTTTATATGCAGTCGGTAAAATCCCAGGTGGATTCATTAAGCGTGAAGGCAGACCAAGTGAAAAAGCAATCTTGGCTAGCCGTTTAATTGACCGTCCGATTCGTCCTTTATTCGCAGATGGTTTCCGAAACGAAGTTCAAGTTGTCAGCGTTGTAATGAGCGTAGATCAAAACTGTTCTTCAGAAATCGCAGCAATGTTCGGTTCTTCATTAGCATTATCAGTATCTGATATTCCATTTGAAGGTCCTATTGCAGGCGTAATCGTAGGCCGTGTAGACAATGAATTTGTTGTAAACCCAACGGTAGATGAGCTTGAAAAAAGCGATATTCATCTGACGGTTGCTGGTACAAAAGACGCGATCAACATGGTTGAAGCAGGCGCTGATGAAGTACCGGAAGAAGTAATGTTAGAAGCAATTATGTTTGGACACGAGCAAATTAAAAAATTAATTGCGTTCCAAGAAGAAATTGGAGCAGCAGTAGGCAAAGAAAAAGTAGAAGTTGAGCTTTATACTGTTGATGCTGACCTTGAGCGTCAAGTTCGCGAAATTGCAGAAGGTGACATGAACCGTGCCGTTCAAGTTCAAGAAAAGCATGCGCGCGAAAATGCGATTAAAGAAGTGAAAAGCGCAGTAGCTGCAAAATTTGAAGAGCAAGATGTAGAAGAAGAAGTACTAAATCAAGTGAATGAAATTTTGTCGAAGCTTGTTAAAAGTGAAGTGCGTCGCTTGATCACAGAAGAAAAAGTGCGTCCTGATGGCCGTAGTATTGACGAAATTCGTCCACTTTCTTCTGAAACAAACTTGCTTCCACGTACACACGGATCTGGACTATTTACGCGTGGACAAACTCAAGCGCTTAGCATCTGTACATTAGGTGCACTTGGCGATGTGCAAATTTTAGATGGTTTAAGTGTAGAAGAATCTAAACGCTTCATGCATCACTATAACTTCCCTTCATTTAGTGTTGGTGAAACTAGACCGATGCGCGGACCGGGTCGTCGTGAAATTGGACATGGTGCGCTAGGTGAACGTGCACTTGAGCCAGTTATTCCAAATGAAAAAGATTTCCCATATACAATTCGTCTTGTATCTGAAGTATTAGAGTCAAACGGTTCTACTTCACAAGCAAGTATTTGTGCAAGTACGCTTGCGATGATGGATGCTGGGGTTCCAATTAAAGCACCTGTAGCAGGGATTGCCATGGGTCTGATCAAATCAGGTGAACACTACTCGATTCTAACGGACATTCAAGGAATGGAAGATCACCTAGGAGACATGGACTTTAAAGTAGCAGGTACGGAAAATGGCGTAACTGCGCTTCAAATGGATATTAAAATTGACGGGTTATCTCGTGAAATTTTAGACGAAGCCCTTCAACAAGCAAAAAAAGGCCGTATGCAAATCTTAAATCATATGATGTCAACGATTGCTACGCCTCGTCAAGAGCTTTCTCAATATGCGCCTAAGATCCTTACAATGGCGATTAACCCTGATAAAATTCGTGATGTTATTGGACCAAGCGGCAAGCAAATCAATAAAATCATCGAAGAAACAGGCGTTAAAATTGATATCGAACAAGATGGTACAATCTTCATTTCTTCTATTGATCAGCCGATGAATGAAAAAGCGAAGAAAATCATTGAAGATCTTGTACGCGAAGTTGAAGTCGGCCAAATGTACTTAGGAAAAGTAAAACGAATTGAAAAATTCGGTGCATTTGTAGAAATCTTCAGCGGAAAAGATGGACTTGTTCACATTTCAGAGCTTGCAGAAGAGCGTATTGGAAAAGTAGAAGACGTTGTAGCGATTGGTGACGAGCTTTTAGTTAAAGTCATGGAAATTGATAAACAAGGTCGCGTTAACTTATCTCGTAAAGCAATTTTAAAAGAACAAAAAGAAAAAGAAGAAAAAGCAAAAGAAACAAAATAATCTTCTTTTACTACTATATAGATATTGTGAAATCGTCCATACATGAAGAAAATCCATGTGTAGGGCGATTTTATCGTTTGTAGATGTTTGTTCTACCTTGTCCTCTTTATACATATTTTAAATGGTAAAGGGGGAAGGATAAGTGAAGAGAACCATTGTGCAATTTACAGCATTTCTATTTTTACTGGCAATTACATATAAATGTATTTATAATCCTTTTGCTGAAGCATATATAGAAGCACTTAAATCCGATGTACAACTTGTATCAGCTCAGCATGATGCGTTATATCAAAAGATTGAAGAAAAAGCAAAAGATTATGAAAAGCCAGCAGCGAATGCACGAATCGATCCCGTTTGGAAACGGGTTCCTGGCTATAACGGTATAAAAGTTGATCTTGCTGCTTCTTATAAAAATATGAAACCTGCGGGTAAATTTGATGAAAAAAAACTAGTGTACAAACAGGTTAGACCAAAGGTTCACTTGAGAGATTTACCACAGGAACCTATCTACCGTGGACACGATGAAAAGCCTATGGTATCGTTTACAGTGAACGTAGCATGGGGGAACGAGTATTTGCCTAAAATGTTAGAAGTGCTAAAAAAGCACCATGCTAAAGCAACCTTTTTTTTAGAAGGGAAATGGGTTAAAAATAATCCAGATATGGCAAAAATGATTGTAGACGCAGGGCATGAAGTAGGAAACCACTCTTATTCTCATCCTGATATGGCCACTTTATCGGCTAGTCAAATCAATCAGCAGCTTAAAAAAACGAATGATATTATTACATCTACTACGGGACAAAAAGTAAAATGGTTTGCTCCGCCGAGCGGCAGTTTTCGCCCCGAAGTAGTAACGCTTGCTTCTCAGTTAAAAATGAGTACAATCATGTGGACAGTTGATACAATCGATTGGCAAAAACCAAGTTCAGAAGTGTTAATTAATCGAGTAATGAAAAAGATTCATCCAGGGGCTATTGTACTGATGCACCCGACTGAATCAACGGCTGAATCGCTTGACCAATTGTTAACCGACATTGAACGCAAAGGCCTGAAAGTTAGCGATGTGTCAACAATGCTAGATGAAGAAAGAATGATGAAAATACCTTCTTCTACTAAGAAGTAAGTGAGATAAGCAAAAGGGAGGCACTAGCTTGATAAAACGATATACGTGCAAAAATGGTGTAAGAATTGTATTGGAAAATATCCCAACTGTTCGATCTGTGGCCATTGGGGTATGGATCGGAACGGGTTCTCGAAGTGAACACCCTGAAATTAATGGTGTATCACATTTTCTTGAACATATGTTTTTTAAAGGAACAAAAACAAGATCTGCTCGTGAGATTGCAGAAAGCTTCGACCGCATTGGCGGACAAGTCAATGCATTCACTTCTAAAGAATACACGTGCTACTATGCAAAAGTATTAGACGAACACGCAGATCAAGCGCTAGATGTGCTGGCGGATATGTTCTTTAATTCTTCATTTGATGAAGAGGAATTAGCTCGTGAAAAAAATGTTGTATATGAAGAAATTAAAATGTATGAAGATACACCTGATGATATTGTACACGATCTATTAGGAAAAGCCGTATATGGCAATCATCCATTAGGCTATCCAATTTTAGGAACGGAAGATACCTTAAAAACATTTAACGGTGATTCGCTTCGTCAGTATATGGAGCAAATGTATATTCCTGAAAACATCGTTATTTCAGTAGCTGGAAACATTGATGAGAGTTTTATTAAACAGGTGGAAAACTATTTCGGTACATATACGTCAAGTCATTCCGCTCATCAATATGTTCAGCCAGAGTTCCATACAAATCATATTGCGCGCAAAAAGGAGACAGAACAAGCTCATCTTTGCCTTGGATTTAAAGGCTTGCCAATCGGCGGAGAAGATGTATATAGCTTAATTGTATTAAACAACGTGCTTGGTGGAAGTATGAGCAGTCGTTTGTTCCAAGAAGTCCGCGAACAGCGCGGCTTGGCTTACTCTGTTTTCTCTTATCATTCTTCTTACCGAGACAGCGGTCTTGTAACGATTTATGGGGGGACGGGAAGCCATCAGCTCGACGTATTATATGATACGGTTCAAGAAACGCTTTATGATCTGAAAGACAAAGGTATTACGGATAAAGAACTTGCTAACAGCAAAGAGCAGCTGAAAGGAAACTTAATGCTGAGTCTTGAAAGTACAAACAGCCGTATGAGCAGAAACGGAAAAAATGAGTTAATGCTAGGCTATCACCGTTCATTAGATGAGATTTTAGACCTTGTTAATGCCGTGACTAAAGATAGTGTAAATGGTCTTGCGCGAGATATTTTCAAAGATGAATTTGCTCTTTCGTTAATAAGCCCGAGTGGAGATTTACCTAAAGGCTTTAAAGGAAATTAAACAGTAAAAGTAAGGTTGGCTAAAATAATTGAGCCAGCCTTATTTTTTTGTCATTTTTTGTATGGTTGTTCAATAAATTAGATGAAAGGAGGGATTCTATGAGATTAAGCGAACTGAGTGGAAAAGAAATTGTAGATGTTAAGCGAGCAGAGCGTTTGGGTATTTTAGGGCAAACAGATCTTGAAATTAATGAACATACGGGACAAATTAATGCGCTTATTATTCCATCCGTGAAGTGGTTTGGGTTTCGAAAACAAGGAGATGAAGTGCGAGTGCCTTGGGGGAATATCGAAAAAATTGGTACAGATATGGTGATTGTAAATGTCCAGCAGCTAGAAGACATAAACAATGAGTCAACAAAATAAGAAACGAGATGCTTCCTGCATCTCGTTTCTTTTATTTTCAGGGATAAAGATTCACCGATTCCTGTGTGTTTACATAGTATGTTGAAGAAAAGCAATAGGCATTCTAGGGCGTAATGATAGCACTTTACATCTCGATGGTTTAAGCGAAGGATACATCTATTTAATGTTAAAGAAGGTGAAAATGAAACATGTTAACGGATTTGCACATAGCTGTAATTGGCGGTGATGCTAGGCAGCTTGAAGTCATTCGAAAATTAATTCAATTAGATGCAAAAACCTCTCTTATTGGTTTTGATCAGCTAGATCATGGTTTTACAGGTGCGACGAAATATCAGATAGAGGAGCTGGATTTTTCAGATGTTGACGCCATCATCCTTCCAGTGCCTGGAACAAATCACGAAGGGCAAGTAGATACTATTTTTTCAAATGAAAAAGTAGTCTTGACTGAAGGAATACTTAAAAAAACGCCTGAGCACTGCATTATTTATTCTGGTATTAGCAATGGGTATTTAAACGAATTAGTCAAAACGACAAACCGTAAACTCGTTCAGCTATTTGAGCGTGATGATGTAGCAATTTATAACTCTATTCCTACTGTTGAAGGTACCATCATGCTTGTTATTCAACATACGGATTTTACCATTCACGGTTCAAATATTTCTGTCCTAGGTTTAGGAAGAGTAGGAATGAGCGTGGCGAGGTCCTTTGCTGCACTTGGTGCCAATGTAAAAGTAGGAGCTAGAAAATCTGAACATCTAGCACGTATTGCTGAAATGGGTTTGCAGCCTTTCTATCTATCTGAACTCGATAAAGAAATTGCTGATAGTGATATATGTATTAACACCATTCCATACCCCATCTTAACGGCTAAGACATTATCTAATGTCCCGACCCATGCGCTCATTATTGATTTAGCTTCAAAGCCTGGAGGAACCGATTTCCGCTATGCAGAAAAACGAGGAATTAAAGCTATTTTAGCACCTGGTCTTCCAGGAATTGTGGCTCCAAAAACAGCAGGTCAGATTGTCGCTAATGTATTAGTGAATTTATTAAAAGACGCTGCGGATGCGAGAGAGGAGAAAAAATAATGTCATTAAAAGGTAAAAGAATAGGATTCGGCTTGACGGGATCTCACTGTACGTATGATGCGGTTATGCCAGAAATTGAAAAGCTTGTTAATTTGGGAGCAGAAGTGTTACCGGTTGTTTCTTACACTGTACAATCCACAAATACTCGTTTTGGAGATGGAGAAGACTGGGTGAAGAAAATTGAGGAATTAACAGGTCACGCCGTCATCAATACAATTGTAAAAGCAGAGCCTCTAGGACCAAAAATTCCGCTTGATTGTATGGTGGTTGCCCCAATCACTGGGAATACGATGAGTAAGTTTGCAAATGCAATGACTGAATCTCCGGTACTCATGGCAGCTAAAGCAACGCTTCGTAATAATAAGCCGGTGGTACTGGGAATTTCGACTAATGACGCACTAGGGCTAAATGGTGTAAACTTAATGAGGCTAATGGCGACTAAAAATATTTATTTTATTCCATTTGGTCAAGACGACCCGGTGCTTAAGCCAAATTCAATGGTAGCGCGTATGACGATGCTATCAGATACGGTGTACGCAGCGCTTGAAGATAAACAGATTCAGCCTGTTATTGTCGAAAGGTTCCGCGACGGTCAAGAGTCATAGGACATATATGCCTCTTGCTGCTGCATGAATCTATTCAATACTGCGGCTGTAAGAGAACTCTCAATCTCAAAGAAGAGAAGATTTTAAAAATCTTCTCTTCTTTGACGCAATGAAGCATAATAATATGTTAAAATAGTCAGTATATGCAGATAAATGTTGAGTAGTTGAAAATTGTTGGAGGCGGTATTAAAATGACAAGAGAATTACATGTAGCAGTAGTAGGAGCAACAGGTGCAGTAGGACAACAAATGATTAAAACCCTACAGGAGCGTAATTTTCCAGTTGGTAAATTAACGTTATTATCTTCAGCTCGTTCAGCTGGTAAAAAAGTGTTGTTTAACGGAGAAGAAGTTGTTGTGCAAGAAGCAACTCCTGATAGCTTTGAAGGCGTAGACATTGCTTTATTCAGTGCAGGCGGGAGCATTTCAAAAGCACTTGCACCAGAGGCAGTAAAACGCGGAGCAATCGTTGTAGACAACACAAGCGCTTATCGAATGGATGAAAATGTCCCGTTAGTTGTGCCGGAAGTGAATGAAGACGCATTACACGCACATAAAGGAATCATTGCTAATCCAAACTGCTCTACAATTCAAATGGTAGCAGCATTACAGCCATTACGCGAAACATACGGTTTATCTAAAGTGCTAGTATCAACGTATCAAGCCGTTTCTGGAGCAGGCGCTGCTGCAATTAATGAATTAAAAGAACAAGCTAAAGCTATTTTAGAAGAAAAAGAGTTTACACCGGAAATTTTACCGGTTGGTGGAGATAAAAAACATTATCAAATTGCTTTTAATGCCATTCCGCAAATTGATAAATTTCAAGATAACGGTTTTACATTTGAAGAAATGAAAATGATTAATGAAACGAAGAAAATTATGAGCATGCCTGAATTGCCAGTAGCTGCTACTTGTGTTCGTCTACCGGTTGTAACAGGTCATTCAGAGTCAGTGTACATTGAAATTGAAAAAGACGGTGTAACGGTAGCTGATGTGAAAAATTTATTGGCTGATGCACCTGGTATCGTATTGCAAGATGATCCAGAAAATCAAGTATATCCAATGCCAGCAGATTGTGTAGGTAAACGAGATGTGTTTGTCGGCCGTATTCGTAAAGATTTAGATCGCGATAACGGTTTCCATATGTGGATCGTTTCTGATAACTTGTTAAAAGGTGCAGCTTGGAATTCTGTACAAATTGCAGAATCACTTATTAAGCTTAGCTTAGTAAAATAAGCGCAACCAGAGTGTCTCGGAACATGATGAGGTGTAAGTATGAAAATAATCGTCCAAAAATTTGGAGGAACTTCCGTTCGTAACGAAGAAGGAAGAGCGAGAGCAATCTATCATTTAAACAATGCATTAAGTGAAGGTTACAAAGTAGTCGTTGTTGTATCGGCAATGGGACGAAAAGGTGAGCCGTATGCAACGGATACATTGCTTTCACTTGTTGATGGAAATAAAGCGTCTCTTAATAAACGTGAGCTTGATATGCTTATGGCATGCGGAGAATTAATTTCATCGGTTGTGTTTACGAATTTATTAAACGAAAATGGCATTAAAGCTACAGCATTAAACGGTGCACAGGCTGGATTTGTGACGAATAATGATTTTACCAATGCCAAGATACTAGAAATGAAATGCGACCGTTTGTTAAAAGAATTAGAAGAATATGATGTCGTTGTTGTAACAGGATTTCAAGGGGCAACTACTGAAGGTGATACAACAACGCTTGGACGCGGAGGCAGCGATACATCTGCTTCAGCTTTAGGTGCGGCCCTTATGGCTGATTACATTGATATTTTTACGGATGTAGAAGGCGTGATGACGGCTGACCCGCGTATTGTAGAAGATGCAAGACCGCTATCGGTTGTCACATATAACGAAATATGCAACATGGCTTATCAAGGTGCAAAAGTAGTTCACCCACGTGCCGTAGAGATTGCCATGCAAGCAAAAGTACCGATGCGCGTCCGTTCCACATATGCTGATTCAGAAGGTACGCTCGTTACATCTCAAGGTGAAGCACAGCAGCGTGGAAGCGATGTGCAAGAACGCCTTGTAACAGGCATTGCACACGTATCCAACGTCACTCAAATTAAAGTTTTTAGTAAAGAAGGCCATTATGATACGCAAGCAGAAGTATTCAAAGCAATGGCACAAGAAAAAATCAGCGTAGATTTTATCAATATTTCACCGAAGGGTGTTGTCTATACGGTAACAGATGAAGCAACTGACAAAGCAATTGATGTGCTTCATACGCTAGGGTATGAGCCGGCTGTTATTCGCAACTGCGCTAAAGTGTCAACTGTTGGAGCAGGAATTGCAGGGGTGCCTGGTGTTACATCTAAAATTGTTACAGCCCTTTCTGGCGAAGGTATTCAGATTTTACAATCTGCTGACAGCCATACAACGATTTGGGTGCTTGTAAAAGAAGAGGATTTAAAGAAAGCTGTTAATGCTCTTCATGGTGCCTTTGACTTGTCAAAAGCACCGCAAAAGAGATAAACTACATGTTCCGTTAGCTATAAGCTAACGGTTCATTATATGAATAGGGATAATGCAATTTCAAGGAGTGAAAACATGATTGATTTTGGGAAAGTCGCAACAGCGATGGTAACGCCTTTTGATCATAAAGGAAACATTGATTTTGAAAAAACAACGCAGCTTATTAACTATTTAATTAGCAACGGTTCGGATGCGTTGGTTATTGCCGGAACAACGGGTGAATCTCCTACGCTTTCAACAGAAGAAAAGCTGGCGCTGTTCCGCCACTCAGTAAAGGTAGTAGATGGCCGCGTACCTGTTGTTGCAGGTACAGGAAGCAACAATACGTATGCATCAATTGAATTAACGAAAAAGGCAGAAGAAATCGGCGTAGATGCGATTATGATTGTAGCACCTTATTACAACAAGCCAAATCAGGAAGGCTTATATCAGCACTTTAAAACAATTGCTGAAAGTACAGAGCTGCCTGTCATGTTATACAATATTCCAGGGCGATCCGTGATCAATATGTCTGTTGATACAATTGTACGCCTAGCTGAACTGCCAAATGTTGTAGCGTTAAAAGATGCAAGCGGAGACCTTGACGCGATGACAGCTATTATCGCACAAACAAGCGATGATTTTGCTTTATACAGCGGTGATGATGGCTTAACACTGCCGGTATTGGCAATTGGAGGAACTGGCATTATTTCTGTTGCCTCTCACGTTATTGGAAATGAAATGCAAGAGATGGTTAAGTTATATGAGTCAGGAAATCCGAAAGAAGCAGCAAAAATTCATCAGCGTATTGTACCTGTGATGAAATCTCTTTTTGCGGCTCCAAGTCCAACGCCTGTTAAAACAGCTTTACAGCTAAAAGGGTTAGACGTAGGATCGGTACGATTACCTCTAGTTCCGTTAACGGAAGAAGAACGCCAAACGTTAGTCAGCACATTAAATACGCTATAAGCTATAAGTATGTTTTTTAAACGTCTCTTCATTGACCGTATATACGAGTCGGTGAAGAGACGTTTTTTTCTTATAAGATAATAGAAGAGCAGATGATGGAAATAGACGAATGAAATTTCTTGTATTCCAATTCTTACTTCAGTTATAATGTAAGCAAATGAAATTGTACGGGTGAAAGTAAGTAGGAGGAACTTATGGTACTAGAAAAGACAGAAAATATTAAAATTTCAGCCTTGGGTGGAGTCGGAGAACTTGGAAAAAACATGTATGTGGTGGAAATCAATGAAAACATATATGTGTTAGATGCAGGATCAAAGTTTCCGGGGGGAGAAATGTTAGGAATTGATATTGTTATTCCTGACATTACATATTTAGTAGAAAATCAGCAGAACGTAAAAGGCATATTTGTTACTCATGGACACGAAGAGCAAATTGGCGCTATTCCCTTTATACTTCAAAAATTGGACGTGCCGGTATATGGTACAGAATTAACGCTAGCACTTATCAAAGAAAAGTTAAAAGAGTATGGAATTAAAAAATATGAAGCTTTACATCCTATCACTTCGTCAACGGTTTTATCGTTTGAAGGAGTGGATATTTCATTTTTTAGAACGCAGCACAGCATACAAGATTCAGTCGGCATTTGTTTACAAACAAATCAAGGTGCAATTGTATATACAGGTGATTTTAAATTTGATCAAAATTCAGTCAGCATTCAAAGCGCTGATATTGGAAAAATGGCTGCCATTGGGGAAAAAGGCGTCCTGTGTTTGCTTTCAGACAGTACAAATGCGGATAAGCCAGGCTATACTGTTTCCGAAGCCGTCATCGGACAAAATATTACCGACGCTTTTTATAAAAGCAAAGGTCGAATCATTGTTGCTGCATACAGTTCCAATCTGCACCGTATTCAGCAAATCATTTATGCCGCATATCAGCATGGCCGTAAGTTAGTTGTTATGGAAAAAAGTATGCTGAAAATCATTGATATTGCAGCAAAACTTGGACATTTGCAGCTGCCTGAGGATTTAATTGTTCCTGTGCAAAAGCTAAAAGATCTTTCAGAACATGAAACGGTTATTTTAACAACAGGTCATCACGGAGAGCCGATTTCAGGTCTTACTCGAATGGCTAAACAGTCCCATAAATTTATTCAAATTAAACAAGATGACACGGTCCTGCTGGCTGCTACACCTATGGCGGGGCACGAAACGACCTTTTCAAAAACAATTGACGTCATCTTTCGTTTAGGAGCAAGCGTAGTATTTGCTCAGAAAAAAGTCCAGGCTTCCGGACACGGCAGTCAAGAAGAATTAAAATTTATGATTAACTTAACAAAGCCGAAATATGTCATGCCTGTGAATGGAGAGTATCGAAAACAAAAAGCTTATGCAAAGCTGGCCGGTCAATTAGGAATATCAGAAGATCATATTTGTTTGCTTGAAAAAGGTGAGCGAGTTGAGTTTAAAGATGCTCGCATGTACCCTAGCGGTTCTATTCAAGCGGGAAATACGCTCATTGATGGACTAGGCGTCGGTGATATTGGAAATATCGTTCTGAGAGATCGCAGGCTGCTGTCACAGGACGGAATCTTAACGGTAGTAGTTACGATTAATAAACGCCATAAAACAGTAGTAGCGGGGCCAGAAATCATCTCCCGCGGATTCGTCTATGTAAGAGAATCAGAAAAGCTTTTAGAAGAAGCAACGAAGATTGTTCAGCAAATTTTAGAAAAGTGTATGGAAGACAAAGTGATCGAGTGGTCTTCATTAAAATTAAAAATGAGAGAAAGTTTAAATCAATTTTTATATGAAAAAACCCGTCGTAAACCGATGATTTTACCGATTATCATGGAGATCTAATGTGAAGCCTTCCCGCTGGGAAGGCTTTTTATTTGCAGCTGATGCGGATGTAATAACTATGAGAAGTTCATACTACTACTATCAATAAGTGAAAGGAGCTAGAATATGTTTGAAAATAACGAAAGATTACATTCTGATGAAGCGCCTCAGCAGCCTAATAAAAATGAAGAAAGCAAGGGCGGAATATTAGATAAAATTCAACAATTAGGACAGACCAACGTGGCTCAGCTTCCCCAGGATTCTAATATTCACTGTTTAACGATTGTAGGACAAATCGAAGGGCACATGCAGCTGCCTCCTCAAAATAAAACGACAAAATATGAGCATGTCATCCCGCAAATTGTGGCGATCGAACAAAATCCAAAAATTGAAGGATTGCTTATTATTTTGAATACAGTAGGTGGAGATGTAGAAGCGGGTCTTGCTATTGCTGAAATGATTGCTTCGTTATCCAAGCCTTCTGTATCTATTGTGTTAGGAGGCGGACATTCAATCGGTGTTCCAATTGCGGTTTCAACTGATTATTCGTATATTGCCGGTACAGCGACCATGACCATTCATCCTATTCGCTTAACGGGTCTTGTTATTGGTGTACCGCAAACCTTTGAATACTTAGATAAAATGCAAGAGCGCGTAATTAACTTTGTAAGAGAACATTCTCATATTTCAGAAGAAAAGTTTAAAGAACTTATGTTTTCAAAAGGGAACTTAACGCGTGATATCGGAACAAATGTAGTTGGCGGAGATGCTGTTTCATACGGGTTAATTAACGAAGTAGGCGGAGTTGCTCAAGCAATCAAAAAATTGAATGAACTGATTGAGCAAGGACGTCAGAATGAGGAGCAGCTGCTGCAATGATTTTATATACAATGATGCCGCAAGAACTGATTTTTCAGCAGTCTTATCATCAAGAACAATCTCAGCCAAAGCTTATCAACCATAATGGAATCCCGGTTATCGTCGAAGAAAATGAACAAAAACAACAGCAAATTGTGAGGGTTTTAAGCACGAATCCTCAAGATTATTTGAATGAAAATTATTATCCTGGTCAAATTTTGTCGTAAGGATTTCAGTATAATTATGGTGAATATGGTATAATGAATATGACGAAGAAGGCAGCCGCTGTATTGGCTGCTTTTTTATTCAACTGATAAAAGAAACAAAATCAACATAGGGTGTTGGACGTTGATTGGAGTGGAAAAATGGCAAAGAAAAAACGAAGAGGTCAAATAAAAAAGGATGAATGGAAACGCATATTGCGCTTTGAGCTTATTGGCTTATTTTTATTAGCGTTAACGTTAATTGCCATGGCAGGACTCGGTGCTGTAGGACAGGCTCTTGTACTAGTGGTCCGCTTATTTATTGGCGAGTGGTATATGCTGTGTTTAATCGGAATGATTATTCTATCTGTTTATATTATTTGGAAAAGAGAAATGCCTCCTTTAGTGACGCGGCAGCTTATCGGTACATATCTCATTATTTTATCTATCTTACTGTTTAGTCACGTGACGTTATTTGAAAATTTATCGAAAAACGGAACCTTTACAGATCCATCTGTCATTATGAATACGTGGGATTTGTATATGCTCGAAGCAACGGGCCAATCGAATCACAGTGATTTAGGTGGAGGAATGATAGGGGCTATTATGTTTGCCATGTTCTACTATCTGTTTGATAGCTTAGGAACAGAACTTATCGCTGCCTTGCTTATTGTGATTGGGGTACTGCTCATTACCGGACGTTCGCTTCACGAAACGGTATTAAAACTTCTGTCACCTCTAGTGAATTTTTTAACAACGGAGTTAAAAGAAGGCTGGCAAGATATTCAGACGTGGAAGCATAAAAAGAAAAAAGCCCCTAAAACAACAAAAAAGAGACGCCAAGAAAAAGTTGTTCAAGAACCTGAAGAAAGCGTGGAAATAGAAGTAGAAGCACCTTCGCCTCCAATTATTGAACACTTTGATTATGGAGAGGAAGAGTCTAGTCAATCTCCTGCTGCTCCTATAGCTCCGGTGCCGCCGGTTATGGAATCGAAGCCCTTAGCTGCTGCACCGCAACAGCCAAGGCCGCAAAAGGAACAGGAAGAAGAAAAAGCTCCTATGATTACATTTACTGAAACGGAAAATAAAGAGTATGAGCTGCCTCCTATCAAGCTATTAACGATGCCAAAGAAAAGTAACCAGGCAAAAGAGCATAAAAACATTTATAAAAATGCCGAAAAACTTGAAAAAACGTTTCAAAGTTTCGGCGTAAAAGCAAAAGTGGCAAAAGTTCACCTTGGGCCAGCTGTTACAAAGTATGAAGTATATCCTGATGTAGGAGTCAAAGTAAGTAAGATTGTCAATTTAAGTGATGATCTAGCACTTGCATTAGCTGCCAAAGATATTCGGATTGAAGCTCCAATTCCGGGGAAATCAGCGGTAGGAATTGAAGTGCCGAACGAAGAAGTAGCGATGGTTTCACTTAGAGAAGTACTTGAAGCAACTGAAAATAACCGACCGGATAAAAAGCTATTAGTTGGTTTAGGAAGAGATATTTCAGGAGAAGCTGTGCTAGCAGAGCTTAATAAAATGCCTCATATGCTTGTAGCAGGGGCAACAGGAAGCGGAAAAAGTGTGTGTATCAACGGTATTATTATTAGTATTTTAATGAGAACAAAGCCTCATGAAGTAAAATTAATGATGATTGACCCTAAAATGGTTGAGCTGAATATGTACAATGGTATTCCGCATTTATTGGCTCCTGTCGTAACAGATCCGAAAAAAGCTTCTCAAGCATTAAAGAAAGTTGTAAGTGAAATGGAGCGACGTTATGAGTTGTTCTCACACAGCGGAACGAGAAACATTGAAGGATATAACGATTTAGTAAAACGTATGAATGATGATGGAGACGCCGATGCAAAACAGCCGACTCTTCCTTATATTGTGGTGATCGTCGATGAGTTGGCTGACTTGATGATGGTTGCTTCATCTGACGTCGAAGATTCGATCACACGTCTTGCTCAAATGGCTCGTGCTGCCGGCATTCATTTGATTATTGCTACACAGCGACCATCAGTAGATGTTATTACTGGAGTTATTAAAGCAAACATTCCTTCCCGAATTGCTTTTAGCGTATCTTCACAAACTGACTCTCGTACGATCTTAGATATGGGAGGAGCTGAGAAGCTTCTAGGAAGAGGAGATATGCTGTTTATGCCTGTTGGAGCTTCAAAACCTGTGCGTGTGCAAGGTGCCTTTTTATCAGATGAAGAAGTAGAAGAGATTGTTGATTTTGTAATTGCACAGCAAAAAGCACAGTATCAAGAAGAAATGATTCCAACAGATGCCCCTGAACAAGTCGATGATTTTGCAGATGAGCTATATGACGAAGCGGTTCAGCTTGTGGCAGAAATGCAAACAGCTTCTGTTTCTATGCTGCAGCGACGCTTTCGAATTGGCTATAACCGGGCTGCACGCTTAATCGATGCGATGGAAGAGCGTGGAGTGGTGGGACCTTATGAAGGAAGCAAGCCGCGTTCGGTGCTGATTTCTCAGCAAAATGAAGATGTTGGATCTTAATAATGTTACTAGAAAAGATGAGGCTGGGATAAAATTATTTTAGCTGAAGTGAAAAACGAACCATTAATCAAAAAGTTTGATTAGCGGTTCGTTTTTTTGTTATGGTGTCGCAAGCAGTTCAGCTCATGTATCCCATTTGTTCGTCTTTAGGTTGGATTCATTTAGTTATGTCTCAACCTCATTTTTTTATGGAAGAAGAGACGGTAAGAATAGTATTATACAAAAATATGTCATGCTAAATAAATGAAATAAAAACGAATATTAAAAAATTTAATGACTAAAATGTTTGGTTTTTATCTAATATTAGAAGAAAAGCAGGTTGTTAGGTATGCTGACATTAAAAAATAACAAAAATTCATTTTTTTAAAAAAACATTAAAAATTTTAACAAAAAATTAATATAACCTATTTATTTATCTGTCGAAAAATGATATATTATTTTCGATTAAGTAGTCGAACATCAGAGGTCTGATGACTTTTTAATATGGAGGAAGAGTGATGTCTATACGTGCGGATAATCGGCACTTGTATTTACAAGTGATTGATAAAATTAAACAAAATATAGAAAAAGGAATTTTTAAAGAAAAGGAAAGACTCCCTTCAGAGTTTGATTTATCAAAGCAGCTAGGGGTCAGCCGCGCAACGCTACGTGAGGCACTTCGCATATTAGAAGAAGAGAATATTATTGTTCGCAGACACGGCGTGGGAACATTTGTCAACACGAAGCCTACTTTTTTGTCGGGGATTGAGCAATTAAATAGTATAACACATATGATTGAACAAGCCGGTATGAAGGCCGGAACAATCTTCTTATCTTCTCAAATACAAGAGTTGTCTGAAAATGATTTAACACGTTTTGCTTGCGGAGAAGACGAACAGATTTTATTTGTTGAACGGGTGAGAACGGCAAACGGAGAGCCGGTTGTATATTGCATGGACAAGGTTCCTCAAAAAATATTGCCTGAAAATTTCGAATATAAACAGGAGTCTTTACTAGAAATTCTTGAAAAACAAGCAGGAAAGCACATTTCATACGCCGTGGCAAACATTGAGCCTCTAGGCTATCATGAAAAAGTTTCGCCTATTTTACAATGCGAGCCAGAAACCGCTTTGCTTGTGCTGAAACAAATGCATTATGACCAGTATGATGAACCCATTTTATATTCCATCAATTATTTTAAAGCAGATCAATTTAGTTTCCAAGTACTGCGTAAACGCGTCTAGTTTTTTTATGGTTAAATGTCAGAAAATTTACAACTATTTAACATTGTCCTTTTAAGGAGGTGTCAAATGTAGGTCACAAGGACGAAATAGAAAATTGGCTTTATACTTTTAAAACTATTCAGGGGGTTAAAACATGTTAAAACGTAAAACGGGACTTGCATTATCACTAGTATTAGCGGCAGGAACACTTTTAAGCGCGTGTAGCTCAGATGACGCAGATAAGAGCGGCGGAGATAAAAAAGCAGCGGATTTTAAAGTGGGAATGGTAACAGATACGGGCGGGGTAGATGATAAATCGTTTAACCAATCTGCTTGGGAAGGTCTGACAAAGTTTGGGAAAGACAACGGACTTGATGAAGGGACTGGATATAAATATTTGCAGTCTACAAAAGCATCTGAATACGAGAGCAACCTTTCCAAATTTGCTGAGAGTGGCTACAACTTGACGTATGGAATTGGCTTTTTGTTAAAAGAAGATATTAAAAAAGCAGCAAAGCAGTATCCAGATGCTGACTTTGCATTGGTAGACGATACGCTAAAGTCAGCAAAATTAGATAACGTGGCGAGCATTCTATTTAAAGAAGAGCAGGGCTCTTTCTTAGTAGGTGTAGTGGCAGCGAAACAAACGAAAACGAACAAAATCGGCTTTATCGGAGGCGTTGAATCGCCATTAATCAAGAAGTTTGAAAACGGATTTAAAGCAGGTGTTAAATCTGTAAACCCAGATGCTGAAGTTATCTCTCAATACGCGGAAAGTTTTAACTCTCCAGAAAAAGGCTCAGCTATCGCTTCTACCATTTACAGCAAAGGCGCTGATATTATTTATCAAGCGGCTGGCGGTACTGGAAACGGCGTATTTACAGAAGCTAAAAATCGTTCAAAAGGCGGTAAAGACAAAAAAGTTTGGGTAATTGGAGTTGACCGCGATCAGCATGAAGAAGGTATGCCTGAAAACGTAACGTTAACTTCGATGGTTAAACGCGTTGACTTGGCTGTAGAAGATGTTGCAAAAAAAGCAATGGACGACAAATTCCCAGGTGGTAAAGAAGTTGTGTTTGGCTTAAAAGAAGACGGAGTGGGAATTGCTCCATCACAAGATAATGTAAGCAAAGATGCGTTAAAAGCAGTTGATGAGTATAAGCAAAAAATTCTAGACGGTGACATTACAGTGCCTCAAACGGATAAAGAATTTAAAGAGTTTGAAAAAACGCTTAAAAAATAAGCTGATATCTGTTAAGCAATGATTATATGAGGATAAAAGGCTAGTGAAAACTAGCCTTTTTCATAGCCAAAAAACGGAAGACAGAATCCTGTAGCAGGCAGGAATAGGGAGTGAAAGCAGTGGAATATGTTATTGAAATGCTAGATATTCGCAAAGAGTTTCCCGGTATTGTTGCTAATGACAATATTACACTCCAAGTGAAAAAGGGAGAAATTCATGCTTTGTTAGGAGAAAATGGTGCAGGTAAGTCAACGCTGATGAACGTTTTATTTGGGCTTTATCAGCCTGAAAAAGGGCAGATTCGTGTAAACGACCAAGAAGTCAAAATCACGGACCCTAACGTAGCGAATGACTTAGGGATTGGGATGGTTCATCAGCATTTTATGCTTGTTCAAAACTTTACAGTCACAGAAAATATTATTCTTGGGAACGAACCGACGCGAACGGGGAAAATCAATATTAAAAAAGCAGCTCAAGATATTCAAGAGCTTTCAAATCAATATGGACTATCGGTAGATCCATATGCGAAGATTCAAGATATCTCAGTTGGCATGCAACAGCGAGTGGAAATTTTAAAGACGCTTTACAGAGGAGCCGACATTCTTATTTTTGATGAACCTACTGCCGCCTTAACACCTCAGGAAATTACGGAATTAATTCAAATTATGAAAAAATTAATTCAAGAAGGAAAGTCGATTATTTTAATTACGCATAAATTAAAAGAAATTATGTCAGTGTGCGACCGCTGTACAATTATCCGAAAAGGCGTGGGAGTTGGCACGGTAAACGTAAAAGAGACGAACCCTGATGAACTTGCTGCTTTAATGGTAGGGAGAGAAGTTCATTTTAAAACTGAAAAGAAAACAGCGACTCCAAGAGAAGCTGTGTTAACAATAAAAGAATTAGTAGTAGAAGACAGCCGAGGAGTAGAGGCTGTAAGTTCACTTGATCTAAGCGTTCGGGCAGGCGAAATTGTAGGCATCGCGGGTGTTGATGGGAATGGTCAAACAGAGCTGATTGAGGCAATTACGGGTCTGAGAAAAATAAAGTCGGGCTCGATCACATTAAAAAATCAAGAACTGTCTACGTTATCCACTCGTAAAATTACGGAGTCTGGAGTAGGACATATTCCGCAGGATCGCCATAAGCACGGACTGGTATTAGATTATACAATTGGTGAAAATATCGGTCTTCAAACGTATTATCAAAAGCCAATGTCTAAATCAGGTATTTTGAATTACAAAGAGCTGTATAAAAAAGCAAAAGAACTAATTGCAGAATATGATGTACGAACGCCTAGTGAATATACGCAAGCGCGATCGCTATCGGGCGGAAATCAGCAAAAAGCCATTATTGCCCGTGAAGTAGACCGCAGTCCGGAACTATTAATTGCAGCTCAGCCAACGAGGGGACTGGACGTAGGAGCTATTGAATTTATTCATAAGAAACTGATTGAAGAACGAGATAAAGGACGGGCAGTGCTGCTCGTTTCGCTAGAACTAGATGAAGTGATGAATCTAAGCGATCGCATTGCGGTTATTTATGAAGGGGAAATAGTCGACATTGTAGATCCAAAAGAAACGAATGAACAAGAGTTAGGTTTATTAATGGCAGGCGGTACGCGTGAGAAAGCGGGTGGAACAGCATGAATAAACTTGTGAAAAATGAACGTGTAATGATGATTTTGATCCCTGTTGTATCGGCCATATTAGGACTCATTGCCGGAGCGGTTATTATGTTACTAGGCGGCTATGATCCAATGCTTGGCTATCAATCTCTTTTTGACGGGATGTTTGGAACGCCAAAAGCCATTGGAGAAACGATTCGTGCCATGACTCCTCTTGCTCTGGCTGGTATTGCGGTTGCGTTTGCTTATAAAACCGGTCTCTTTAACATTGGAGTAGAAGGCCAGCTTTTAGTTGGATGGTTGGCTTCCGTATGGGTTGGGTATGCGTTTGATTTACCAGCAGTCATTCATATTCCTTTAGCTGTATTAGCAGCAGCTGCAGCTGGAGCAGTTTGGGCGTTTATTCCAGGATTTTTAAAAGCAAAATTTCATGTTCATGAAGTAATTGTTTCCATTATGATGAACTATATTGCTCTTTATACAACGAGCAGCTTAATCCGTACGTATTTATATGCGGGTAATGAAAAATCGTATGATATTAAAGAATCGGCATCTTTAGCATCAAGCTTTCTAGCACAGTTAACCAATAACTCCCGCCTTCATTACGGTATTCTTATTACCATCGCTGCAGCCGTCGTAATGTGGTTTATTTTGAATAAAACAGCTAAGGGCTTCGAGCTAAGAGCTGTTGGTTTTAATCAGCATGCTTCACAGTATGCAGGAATGAATGTAGGCCGAAATATTGTGTTATCCATGGCGATTTCAGGCGCTTTTGCCGGGCTTGCCGGGGCAATGGAAGGGCTTGGAACATTTCAGTATATGGGCACATTCACTGCGTTTACAGGTACGGGGTTTGACGGTATCGCCGTAGCCCTTTTAGGAGCTAACAGCGCAATTGGAATTTTATTAGCTTCATTCTTTTTCGGAGGATTGCAAACTGCGGCTCCTCAAATGAACTTTATGACAGGCGTACCGTCGGAATTAATTCAAATTGTCATTGCGCTTATTATCTTTTTTGTTGCATCTAGTTATTTAATTCGCTGGGTGCTTGGCCGTGCAGGCAAGGGGGGAGCAAAATGAACTTCTTAGAGGTGTTAGCCATTATTATTCCAGCGGCGCTTTATTCAGCTGCACCGCTTATCTTTACCGCGCTCGGAGGGATATTTAGTGAACGTTCCGGGGTCGTGAACATCGGGTTAGAAGGGCTGATGATGTTTGGCGCGTTCACAGGTATTGTTTCAACCCTTTTACTTCAGGATTCATTAGGTGCTTGGGCCCCGTGGGTAGCGATAGTAATTGCGGCTGTTGTTTGCGCTGTGTTCTCGCTGATTCATGCTGTTGCAAGTATTACATTAAAAGCAGATCAAACTGTAAGTGGTGTAGCGCTGAATTTTCTAGCTGCGGGTCTTTCGATCTTTTTAATCAAAAAGATTTTTGGGAAAGGACAAACAGATTTTATCCAATTCCGTATCGATAAAGTAAGTATTCCAGGTCTATCAGACATTCCAGTAATCGGTAAAATTCTATTTTCGAATGTTCCTATTACGTCTTATATTGCAATTGCGCTAGCTTTTGCTGTATGGTACATCATTTATAAAACGCCGTTTGGTCTCCGTCTTCGTTCAGTTGGTGAACACCCAATGGCAGCAGACACGATGGGGATCAAAGTTGTGAGAATGCGTTACGTTGGCGTTATGATTTCCGGCATGTTCGCTGGAATCGGCGGAGCGGTGTATGCTACGTCTATCGCTACAAACTTTGCAGCGGGAACGATTGCTGGACAAGGGTTCCTTGCTATTGCAGCTATGATTTTTGGGAAGTGGCATCCTATTGGTGCTTTAGGTGCAGCCATGTTTTTCGGATTAGCACAGTCTTTGAGTATCACGGGAGCTCAGATTCCGGTTATTCAAGATATCCCATCCGTTCTTTTAACCATTGCACCGTACGTATTAACAATCTTAGCGCTTACTGGTTTTGTAGGACGTGCTGAGGCTCCTAAAGCGCTGGGCGTTCCTTATGAAAAAGGCCGCCGCTAATAAATCCTCTATACGAGGTCTAACAATGACTAAAGTTGGATAAATATAGAAGGTGGAGACAAAGAAATCATATTCTTTTCTCCGCCTTTTTTTCATTGAGAGAAAGAATATGAAAAGAAATGAGGAAGCGCGCGGCAAGTTACTTGAAAATGTTTCCTTGAATTCGATATAGTGGTTATAAGACTAAAATTAGCGTTAAAGATTCAAAATAGAAGTATTGTCTAGTTAATACATCAAAATTTAAAAGGAGGTTTATATATGAAATTATTGACTGAACAAAAACATGAACTAGAAGGATTGACTGTTCATACCATTCAAACAGCTAAGTACAAAACAAACACGTTCATTTTAAAACTAAATGCCCCTTTAGATAAGAAAACGGTGACAATGCGTGCCCTTTTACCTTATGTGCTTCAAAGCGCTACCGAGTCGCTGCCGTCTACGACAAAGCTTCGTACATATTTAGATGAGCTTTATGGTGCTACTTTACAAGTAGACTTAACAAAAAAAGGTGATAACCACGATATTACGATTCGCATTGATATAGCGAATGAAAAATATTTGAAAGATTCAACTCCGCTTTTGCAAAAAGCGTTAGCTCTTCTTGGCGATATTTTATTAAAGCCAGCAGTTGAAGGGGACTCTTTTTTAACAGATATTATGACAAAAGAAAAGCGTTCGCTTCGTCAGCGAATTCAAGCCGTATTTGATGATAAAATGCGCTATGCTAATTTAAGACTAGTTGAAGAAATGTGTAAGGAAGAACCGTACTCTTTACATGTAAACGGTCAAATTGACGACGTGGAAGAAATTACAGGTGAAAGTTTGTACGCCTATTATCAGCAGGTGTTAAAAGAAGATGCCATTCACCTTTATGCTATTGGCGATTTGCAAGTCGAAGAGGTTTTACAAACAGTAAAAGAAACATTTACTTTACCAAAGCGCCAGCAAAAAGACATTGAAGATTCTATCACGTCTAAAGAGATCTCAAACGTAAATGAAGTGGTGGAAAAACAAGAAGTAAAACAAGGGAAATTAAATATTGGCTATCGTACAAACGTTGTATACGGAGATAGACAGTATTTTGCTCTTCAAGTATTCAATGGGATATTCGGAGGGTTCTCACATTCCAAGCTATTTATCAATGTGCGTGAAAAAGCGAGCTTAGCTTACTATGCTGCTTCGAGAGTAGAGAGTCATAAAGGATTACTAATGGTCATGTCGGGTATTGATGCAAAAAATTACGACCAAGCTGTTACGATTATTAAAGAACAAATGCAGGAAATGAAACAAGGATTGTTTACAGACGGCGAAATTGCTCAAACGAAAGCCGTTATTCACAACCAGCTGCTTGAAACGGTGGATACTCCACGAGGACTAGTAGAGGTTATGTATCATAATGAATTAACGGGCAAAGATATTTCAATTGACGAATACTTAAAGCATATTGATGCGGTATCTAAGCAGGAAATTATTAAAGTGGCTGAGAAAATTGAAATGGATACAATTTATTTCTTAACAGGAACGGGCGGTGAAGAAAATGGAGAAAATTGAATTTTCGCAGCTTCAAGAACAGCTGTATCATGAAAAAATGGATAACGGGCTGCAGGTATACATTTTGCCAAAACCGGAGTTTAACAAAACGTTTGCCACTTTTACAACAAACTACGGATCGATTGACAATCAATTTGTACCACTAAATGAAAATGAAATGACAAAAGTTCCGGATGGAATTGCCCACTTTTTAGAGCATAAATTATTTGAAAAAGAAGACGGAGATGTCTTTCAGCAGTTTAGTAAACAAGGTGCTTCGGCCAATGCATTTACTTCTTTTACCCGCACGGCTTACTTATTCAGCTGTACATCTAACTTTGAAGAAAATCTTGAAACATTAGTGGACTTTGTACAAGAGCCGTACTTCTCAGAAAAAACGGTAGAAAAAGAAAAAGGCATTATCGGTCAAGAAATTACAATGTATGACGACAATCCGGACTGGCGCTTGTATTTTGGTACTATTCAAAATATGTACAAAAACCATCCTGTTAAAATTGATATTGCCGGCACGATCGAATCGATTTCACATATTAATAAAGATTTACTGTACACATGCTATGAAACGTTCTACCATCCGAGCAACATGCTGTTGTTCATTGTAGGTCCTGTTGATGCGGAAAAAGTAATGAAGCAAGTTCGAGACAATCAGCAGAAAAAAGATTATAAAGAAATCTCTGACATACAGCGTCATTTTGACGAAGAGCCTGAAACGGTGGATCAAGAAAAACAAGTATTAAAAATGCCGGTGCAGTCTTCGAAATGTATGGTGGGGCTAAAAGCGAAAAATCCGCAGCGTTCAGGCGGAGAAATGCTTAAATACGAGTTAGCAATGAATATTATTTTAGATTACGCGTTTGGAAAAAGCTCTTCGTACTATGAGGAGTTGTATGCAGACGGGCTTATTGATGAAACGTTTGCGTATGATTATACGGAGGAAAGAGGATTTGGTTTTGCTCTTATCGGAGGAGATACGGATCAACCGGAACAGCTGTATGATCGAGTTAAACAAATTTTACTTGAAATGAAAACAAAATCACTAACAGAAGAGGAACTTGAGCGTATTCGTAAAAAGAAAATCGGCGGATTTTTACGTTCATTAAACTCACCTGAGTTTATCGCTAATCAGTTTACACGCTATGCGTTTAATGATATGAATTTATTTGATATTGTTGAAACGCTGGAAAAACTGAAGGTGAACGAAATAAAAGATGTGCTAAACGAGATTATTGACGAAAAGAACTTTACGGTTTGTGAAGTAGTACCTAAATAAAGATGATTGTTGCCAAAAAAGCTGATGTTCATCAGCTTTTTTGCATGTAAAGGAGAGAAGGCTATGGAGAAATTTGCCCTTGTGACAGGTGCAAGCGGAGGAATTGGCACAGCGATTGCTAAAAAATTGGCTGAGGATGGATATTCGCTTATCTTGCATTACCATCAGCGAAGAGACAAAATAGAGGCGCTTGCACATGAGCTAGCTGAAAAGGTGAAAACTGTGTTTACAGTACAAGCGGATTTATCATGTAAAGAGGGAGTGGAGAAGTTTTTAAAGGAGATTATTGTTCCGGTAGAAGTTATTATTCATAACAGCGGACGAAGCGTTAGCGGGTTAATGACAGATACTCCGGCAAATGAAACCGAAGAAATGATCTATCTTCACATCACGGCTCCCTTTGTTATTACAAAAGCTTTGCTGCCTAAAATGATTAGTGCTAAAAGTGGGGAAATCATCATGATTTCTTCCATTTGGGGACTTACAGGAGCTTCATTTGAAGTCCTTTATTCTATGGTAAAAGGTGCACAAAATACGTTTGTAAAAGCTTTGGCAAAAGAGGTTGCATTAAGTGGAATTCGAGTCAATGGAGTTGCGCCCGGAGCGATTGAAACGGATATGATGGCCAGCTATTCAAAAGAAGAGGTTAAAGAGCTGGCTGAAGAGATCCCTTTAGGAAGAATAGGAAATCCAAAAGAAGTGGCAGATGCGGTTTCATATTTAATATCTTCACGTGCTTCGTATATAACGGGACAAATATTATCGGTTAATGGCGGTTGGTACATATAAAGTGTGCATAAAATTAAAAACAAGGTACAAACTATGATATGAATAAACCTTAAGGAGGGCTACTCATGTCAGTATTAGAAAACTGGGATAGCTGGAAAGATTTTTTAGGCGACCGTTTACATCATGCACAAAACGAAGGAATGCAAGAAGAAGTTATTCATGATCTTGCTTATCAAATTGGTGGATATTTAGCAAACCAAGTTGATGCAAAAAATGATCAAGAGCGAATTTTAGCAGACCTTTGGAGCGTTGCTTCTAAAGAAGAGCAGCATGCGATTGCGAGCAGCATGGTGAAATTAGTTCAAAATAACGGATCAGTAAAATAAGTTATCGTTTCTAAAAAGGAGCTAATTCACCGCGTGTGAAAGCTCCTTTTTTCTTAGAATTAAATAGTACAAATAAATAAGCGCTTACATACATAACAAATGTAGAACTACTTGCCTTTAGGGTTTATAATATAATGGAAATCATTTATAGTTAAACTAGGTGAAAAAAAGGGGGCACCTCTCGAAGGCCAGCCAAGAAATGGGAGGGGTTTGATGGAGAAAATTGAGTGGTATTTAGAATATCAAATACAAAAAAATCGTCCGGGTCTTTTAGGTGATATTTCATCGCTTCTTGGAATGTTGTCAATTAATATTGTCACAATTAATGGAGTAGATGATATTCGCCGTGGATTATTGCTGCGCTGTGATTCACATGAGCAAATAGACAGGCTTGAATCTATTTTGAAAACAATGGATAATATCATTGTGACAAAAATGAGACCGCCTAAATTGCGTGATAAGTTAGCAGTGCGCCACGGTCGCTACATTCAGCGTGACGCAGATGATAAAAAGACGTTCCGTTTCGTAAGAGATGAATTAGGTTTGCTCGTAGATTTTATGGCGGAACTGTTTAAACAAGACGGTCATAAGCTTATCGGCATTCGAGGTATGCCGCGAGTAGGCAAGACCGAATCCATTGTAGCAGCTAGCGTATGTGCGAACAAAAGGTGGCTTTTTGTGTCTTCTACACTCTTAAAACAAACGATTCGCAGTCAGCTTATTGCTGACGAATACAACGCTGATAATATTTTTATCATTGACGGGATTGTATCGACAAAACGAGCGAATGAAAAACACTGGCAGCTTGTTCGAGAAGTAATGAATGTACCCGCGACAAAAATTGTGGAGCATCCGGATGTATTTGTACAAAATACCGAGTATTCGTTAGATGATTTTGCCTACATTATTGAAATAAGAAACGACCCCAATGAGAAAATTACATATGAAATAATGGAAGGTCCTCAAATGTTTCAAGACGGTGGATTATCGATGTTTGATTTTTAGCATAATTGGTAGGTGTTAGCATTGACAGAGTTAGGACAAAGGTTAAGACAAGAACGAGAAAGCAAAGGATTGTCGTTAGAGGATTTACAAAAACTAACGAAAATTCAAAAACGCTATTTACTGGGCATTGAAGAAGGCAATTATGAGGTTATGCCGGGGAAATTTTACGTACGAGCGTTTATTAAGCAATACTGCGAAGCAATTGGGTTGGACACAGATGCTATTTTTGAAGAATACAAATCAGACATTCCTTCAACTCAAACAGAAGACATGCCGCAGCAGCTTTCGCGCGTTCGCAGCCGCAAAGAAATTCCTCAGCATACAAAAGGAGTTTCAAAAGCATATGACTACCTTCCAACTGTTCTAGTGGTGGCGGGAGTTGTAGTTGTTGGGATTATTATTTGGGTAATCGCTCAAAATATCGTCTCGGATAAAAACAAGGAGCAGGCTAACCAAGAGGCTCCAAACAGCGAAGTTCAGCAGTCTAACACGCAGGAAGAAACGAATGAAACTACTGCAAAAAATGACAATAGCACGTCAGAAGATGACCAAAGCGCTGCTGATAAGAAAGAAAAAGAAAAAGCTGAGAAAGAAAAAGCCGCAAAAGAAAAAGCTGAGAAAGAAAAAGCTGAAAAAGAAAAGAAAGACAGCGGTAAACAAGAATACAAGGAAGTTCAAAAAACAGGCAGAAGTGCTACGTATGCTCTTTCCGGTACGGATGCATTTAATCTAGAAGTAACATCCACTCAAGCAGATACTTGGTTAGATGTGAAAAACGGAAAAGGAAATGCTTTCTTTAGCTCCATTCTAAAAAAAGGTGAAACAAAAGAATTTGATTTGACGAAAGAAACGGAAGCTCGTGTCAACATCGGTTATTCACCTGGAGTAGAGCTAAAAGTAAATGGAAAAGCGGTTGACTTGCCGTTTGATTCATCCAAGCAAGTTCGACAAGTTGTAACGATTCAATATCAGCCGGCAGAAGCACAGTAAACAGCCTGTTTTAAAAAGTGGTCAGGGTGTAAATAAAGATAATATGTGAATTAAACACTCATTCACGCTATAATAAAACCAAAGCCGTGCAAACAACTTCGTTTGCACGCTTTCAGTTTGTAACAGTAATTGGAGGCAGAAGAAGTGAATTTACCAAACAAGATTACCATTTCGCGAATTTTTCTAATTCCCGTATTCCTCATTTTTATGATGGTGCCGCTACCATTTGGCACAGTGGAGGCAGCAGGAAAAGAGATTCCGATCGCTCATCTATTAGGGGCGGCATTATTTATTATTGCATCTACAACAGACTGGATTGACGGATACTATGCAAGAAAGTACGATTTAGTCACGAACTTGGGCAAGTTTTTAGATCCACTAGCAGACAAGCTGTTGGTTTCAGCTGCGCTTGTAGCTATTGTTGACTTAGATTTAATTGCAGGTGCAGGTTGGGCTGCTATCATCATTATTAGCCGTGAATTTGCTATCACAGGTTTAAGACTTGTACTAGCAGGGGAAGGAGAAGTTGTAGCAGCAAATATGTTAGGTAAAATTAAAACATGGACTCAAATTTTAGCTATTTCAGCTATTTTGTTGTACAACTTGCCTTTTGAATGGATTTCAATTCCGTTTGCTAGCGTAATGCTTTGGATCTCAGTGATTTTTACGGTTATTTCAGGCTGGGACTACTTTGCTAAAAACAAACAGGCTTTTGTTAATTCAAAATAAGTAAGATGGAGATGATATGATGAACGCTGAAATTATTGGAGTCGGCTCTGAGCTGCTGCTTGGACAAATTGCCAATACAAACGCTCAGTATTTATCGAAAAAATTAGCCGAACTTGGAATTAATGTTTACTATCATACGGTAGTAGGAGATAATGCACAGCGCTTGAAAGAAGTGATTGCTACAGCTCAAACACGTGCAGAGTTAATTATTTTCACAGGCGGGCTTGGTCCTACAAAAGATGATTTAACAAAAGAAACAATTGCGAGTGTGCTAGGAGTAGAGCTGACAACAAATGCGGAAGCACTTGAAAGCATTGAAGCCTATTTCAAACAGTCAAATCGTATCATGACACCTAACAATAAAAAACAGGCAATTGTGCTAGAAGGTTCGACAGTGCTCCCTAATGATTACGGAATGGCTCCAGGCATGGGGCTTACAGTAGAGGGAAAACACTATATGCTATTCCCGGGGCCGCCAAAAGAGCTCTATCCAATGTATGAATCATATGGTCAAGAATTTTTAGCTCAAAAGCTTGAATTAAAAGAAAGTATTGAATCACGCGTTCTTCGCTTTTTCGGAATAGGAGAGTCACAGCTTGAGACGGAAATTGAAGATTTGCTTGATGCGCAAACAAACCCGACGATTGCGCCGCTTGCAGGGGATGGAGAAGTAACGCTCCGCTTAACTGCCAAGCATGCTGATGCCGCTGAAGCACATCGTATGTTAGATGAAGTGGAAAAAACCATTTCAGAGCGCGTAGGAGAGTATTTATATGGCTACGAAGCAACTTCTTTACATAATGAATTGGTAAAAGAATTAACGGCGCAAGGCTTGACGATTGCTTCGGCCGAAAGTTTAACCGGTGGTTTATTCAGCGAACGTCTAACAACCGTGTCAGGTGCTGGTGAAGTTGTAAAAGGCAGCCTGGTAGCCTATCATTATGAAATCAAGCAAAATATTCTCGGAGTGAGTGAACACACGCTGAATCAGTACGGAGCCGTTAGCGAGCAGTGCGCGGCTGAAATGGCTCAGCGTATTCAACAGTTATATAAAACGGATATTGGCATCGGTTTTACGGGTGTAGCTGGACCCTCTAAACAAGAAGGACATCCTGTAGGAACAGTGCATATAGGGGTCGCTTATAAGGATCAAACTCCTCAAGTTTACAGCTTGCAGCTATCTGGAAGCCGCCAAGGGATTCGTTCACGAACGGTTAATTACGGCTGTCATTACGTATTAAAGACGATAAAAAAATAAAGAAAAAGGCTGCTTAGTTTTACCAAAGCAGCCTTTTTTTTATTTCACAAAAAACGAACATTTATTCGCTTTTTGCTTGTCAAACGACTCAAAAACTAGTATAGTAAGTTATAGAAAGTTGTTAATTCGACATTGCTACTACATCGTAGTAAGTTTGCAGTTTATAGATGATTTCAAAGAGATAGAGGAGGAAATTGAGTGAACGATCGTCAAGCAGCCCTTGATATGGCTTTAAAGCAAATTGAAAAGCAATTTGGTAAAGGTTCAATTATGAAATTAGGTGAACAAACGGAAAAAAGAATTTCTACAATTCCAAGTGGTTCATTAGCATTAGATATAGCTTTAGGCGTAGGTGGATATCCACGTGGACGTGTAGTGGAAGTATATGGCCCAGAAAGCTCAGGTAAAACAACAGTTGCTCTTCATGCGATTGCAGAAGTTCAACAGCAGGGCGGACAGGCTGCATTTATCGATGCGGAGCACGCGTTAGATCCTGTATATGCTCAAAAATTAGGCGTTAATATTGATGAGCTGTTATTATCTCAGCCTGATACAGGAGAACAAGCTTTAGAAATCGCTGAAGCTTTAGTTCGAAGCGGCGCAGTAGATATTATTGTTGTTGACTCAGTAGCAGCGTTAGTGCCAAAAGCGGAAATTGAAGGAGAAATGGGAGACTCTCACGTTGGTCTACAAGCTCGTTTAATGTCTCAAGCATTGCGTAAACTATCTGGAGCTATCAACAAGTCTAAAACAATCGCTATCTTTATTAACCAAATTCGTGAAAAAGTCGGGGTAATGTTTGGTAACCCTGAAACAACTCCTGGTGGACGCGCGCTTAAATTCTATTCTTCAGTGCGTCTAGAAGTGCGTCGTGCAGAGCAGTTAAAGCAAGGAAACGATATCGTAGGTAATAAAACAAGAATTAAAGTTGTGAAAAATAAAGTAGCTCCGCCTTTCCGTGCTGCTGAAGTAGATATTATGTACGGAGAAGGTATTTCAAAAGAGGGTGAAATTTTGGATATCGCTTCTGAACTAGATATTGTCCAAAAAAGTGGATCTTGGTATTCATATAATGACGAGCGTCTAGGTCAAGGCCGTGAAAATGCAAAGCAATTCTTAAAAGAAAATACTGATATTCGTCAGGAAATTGCGGGACAAGTGCGTGAACATCATGGTTTAGACCAAGATGGAGAGCCAGCTCCTGAGGATGACGATCAAGGCGATTTAAATATTTAATTTGCTGCGAGATAAAAAAAAGACTCCTCTATTTCAAAGAAGGGGTCTTTTTTTTGTAAAAATTGTTAATGCTAGAAAAGTAACATACGAAATTTCAATATATACTGTAGAGGCAGGCTTGACAATAAAAATGCACAGATTTACAATTAAGATGTATATTTTCCCTTTTTAAAACATTTTAGCGTTTAAAAGCCTTTGTGTGTATATTGAAAGGTGAATACGATGTACATGCCGACATGAAATTTAAAACTTACAAGTTTATAGCAAGGGGAGGTGAAATGATGGATACTAATACAATCATCTTCGCTTTGCTTGGCCTAATCGTCGGTGCAGTTGTTGGCTTTTTTGTTTGTAAATCGATTGCTGAAGCTAAAATTGCGGGAGCAAAGTCTAGTGCAGAACAAATTATTGATGAAGGAACCCGCGAGGCGGAAGCTTTGAAAAAAGAAGCTTTACTAGAAGCGAAGGATGAAATCCATCAGCTTCGTACAGAGGCAGAACAAGATATTCGTGATCGTCGAGCAGAACTTCAAAAACAAGAAAATCGATTAATGCAAAAAGAGGAAAATCTTGATCGTAAAGACGAATCACTTGATAAACGTGAAGCGTTACTTGAAAAGAAAGATGATTCTCTTACTGTTAAACAACAGCATATTGAAGAGATGGAAAGCAAAGTTGAAGAAGTAGTACGTGCACAGCAAACAGAGCTAGAGCGCATTTCAAGCTTAACAAGAGAAGATGCAAGAGCGATTATTTTAGATCGTGTTGAAAATGAACTTTCTCACGACATTGCAATAATGGTAAAAGAAACAGAAAACCGTGCAAAAGAAGACGCCGATAAAAAGGCGAAAGAAATTCTTTCACTTGCTATTCAGCGTTGCGCAGCAGATCATGTTGCTGAAACGACTGTCTCAGTTGTTAACTTGCCAAATGACGAAATGAAAGGCCGAATTATCGGTCGAGAAGGTCGAAACATCCGTACGCTTGAAACTTTGACAGGAATTGATCTTATTATTGATGATACGCCAGAAGCAGTTATTTTATCAGGATTTGACCCAATTCGTCGTGAGACAGCAAGAATTGCACTTGATAAACTCGTTCAAGATGGTCGTATCCATCCCGCACGTATTGAAGAAATGGTTGAAAAATCTCGCCGCGAAGTGGACGAATATATTCGTGAAGTTGGTGAACAAACGACGTTTGAAGTCGGTGTTCACGGGTTGCATCCAGACTTGATGAAAATTCTTGGTCGCTTAAAATTCAGAACAAGCTATGGTCAAAATGTGCTGAAACATTCAATGGAAGTAGCGCATTTATCAGGACTTATGGCTGCTGAATTAGGTGAAGATGAAACGTTAGCCAAACGAGCAGGATTGTTACATGATATTGGTAAAGCAATTGACCATGAGGTAGAAGGAAGCCACGTAGAAATCGGTGTTGAATTAGCTACAAAGTATAAAGAACATCCGGTTGTTATTAACGCGATTGCTTCTCACCATGGAGATACTGAACCAACATCAATCATTGCTGTACTAGTTGCAGCAGCGGATGCATTATCTGCTGCAAGACCAGGTGCTCGCAGTGAGACGTTAGAAAACTACATTCGTCGTCTTGAAAAGTTAGAAGAAATTTCAGAGTCTTATGAAGGCGTTGAAAAATCATTTGCGATTCAAGCAGGACGTGAAGTTCGTATTATGGTGAAACCAGATACGATTGGTGATCTAGAAGCGCATCGACTTGCTCGGGATATTCGAAAACGAATTGAAGATGAGCTGGATTATCCTGGCCACATCAAAGTAACCGTTATTCGTGAAACAAGAGCAGTAGAGTATGCAAAATAAAAATGAAGTGGCGTTTCGCCACTTTATTTTTTTTCGTAGAGATGAAGATACAGATTAAGAATGAAGTATAGGAGCTTTTACATGAGAATTTTATTTATTGGAGACGTAGTTGGTTCTCCAGGCCGTGAAATGGTTGAAGAATATTTACCAAGATTAAAAAGAAAATACTCTCCGGGACTTACAATTGTGAACGGTGAAAATGCAGCTTCAGGAAAAGGAATTACCGAAAAGATTTATCGTCAGTTCTTACAAGCTGGGGCTAACATTATTACTCTTGGTAACCACGCGTGGGATAAACGTGAAATTTTTGATTTTATTGATGATGCAAAAAATCTTGTTCGTCCAGCTAATTTTCCTGAAGGTACACCGGGCAAAGGAATTACGTATTTTACGTACAATCAGCTTGAGGTAGCCGTGATTAATTTACAAGGGCGCACGTTTATGGCTCCGCTTGATTGTCCATTTCAAAAAGCAGATGAACTAATTGAAGAAGCACGCCAGCGCACTCCGCTCATTTTTATTGATTTTCATGCTGAAACAACAAGTGAAAAGCAAGCGATTAGCTGGTATGTGGACGGTCGTGTCAGCGCTGTTGTCGGCACTCATACGCACGTTCAAACAGCTGACAATCGTATATTGCCAAAAGGAACAGCCTACATCTCTGACGTAGGAATGACGGGACCTTATGACGGCATTTTAGGGATGGAGCGAGAAGCTGTTATTAAGCGGTTTTTAACGTCTCTTCCTGTTCGGTTTGAAGTGCCAAAAGAAGGAAGAACGCAGCTTAGTGGAATCGTTATTGATATTGATCAAAAGACGGGGAAAGCAACAAAAACAGAGCGAATTTTAATTAACGAAGACCATCCGTTTTTTGAATAAAGGGAAAAAGTCAATGTGTCGAAAGACGATACATTGGCTTTTTTATTTTGTCAAAAACGTAAAAAGAAAAAAGAAAGGTGTAGAAATATAAGTTTTTGAATATTTAGGAAAAACAAGCAGGAATACGTTTGACATATCGTGAATATAGTAACATTGAAATCAATTAAGTCATTGGTCTAATGATCTCTCATCATACATTGTAAAGAATAAGGAGGAGCTAGATATGGAAATATTAAAAGTTTCAGCAAAGTCTAATCCAAATTCAGTTGCTGGTGCCTTAGCAGGCGTGCTGCGCGAACGCGGCGCAGCAGAAATTCAAGCCATTGGGGCCGGGGCGCTTAATCAAGCAGTAAAAGCTGTAGCAATCGCAAGAGGGTTCGTTGCACCAAGTGGGGTTGATTTAATCTGCATCCCAGCTTTTACAGATATTCAAATTGATGGAGAAGAGCGAACAGCCATTAAATTAATTGTAGAGCCGCGATAATTATAAAAACCACGGACCTGTAAAGCATAGAAGCCAAACAGGTCCTTTTTGTATAGAGTTAAAGGGGTGTGGGTTGTGATATTTGATGCTCATTGTGATGTATTGATGAAGCTCTGGTTAAATAAACGTTTATCTTTTACATATGATTCAGCGCTGCACGTTACGTTAGAAGGAATAAAAAAAGCAAAAGGGAAAGTTCAGCTATTCGCTATTTATATTCCAGAAGCGGTTCCGGCAGCTCAGCGCTTTGATGTTGCGTTAGAAATGATCCAGCTGTTTCAGAGTCATATTTTATCGCTTCCCGGTATGAAATGGGTTCGTTCAAAGCGCGATATAGATAGTTTGAAAAAAGATGAAATAGGAGCAATGCTGACGCTTGAAGGGTGCGATGCCATTGATACAAGTTTAGTTCGCTTAAAGACGCTTTTTTCACTGGGTGTACGTTCAGTAGGTTTGACATGGAATTACAGCAATGCTGTGTGTGACGGTATTTTAGAACCTCGAGGAGCAGGGTTATCATCTTTTGGAAGAGAAGTTGTTGAATTGAATAATGAACATAAAGTGTGGACGGATGTCTCTCATTTATCGGTAAGAGGTTTTTGGGATGTGATTGAGCTAGCGCAATATGTAGTGGCTACTCATTCCAATTCGCACGTATTGTGTTCTCATCCCCGGAATTTAAGAGACGATCAAATTCATGCTTTAATAAAGCGAAACGGCGTGATTGGCATTACGTTTGTCCCTGAATTTTTAACGAGTTCTGCCAAAGCGCAAATAGTGGATGTGATTCGTCATCTTGATTACATGTGTGAAAGAGGAGGCGAATACTCGGTTGGTTTTGGCTCTGACTTTGACGGCATTGACAAAACGGTTCATCGTCTCGGAAGATATGAACAGTATACGAATTTAATCGAAGAACTCCTTAAGCATTACACTGAGGAGCAGGTAAAACGTTTTCTGTTTCAAAACTTTGCTGATCGTGTATGCAACTAATAAAAAAAGAGCTTTTTCTTCTTGGAAAAGCTCTTTTTTATAGAAGTTATTTATATACTAATGCCTCATGTGAAGGCAGAAAAGATCATTAAAAAACTTCATCTTATTCATTAAATATAAATATAATTAAAACGATTGAGAATTCAATGGAAAGGGTTGCATTTTTCTGGCAATCGGAATAAAATTGAAAACGGATTATGGAGCTGCTCAAGCAGAAACGTATCCTGCACAGCGACAAGGTGCTGTGGGAGTTTTGCGGATGATTTTGGTTCGTGAAATGCAGAAGCAGATGAAATCGTTTGCTAATTTACTTTTTTCAGTTTTTATCAATAAAATAGATTTCTATATTAAGAGCAATTAAAGGAGTGGCGTTGATTTATGGTACAGCAACTTTCGTGGAAAGTTGGCGGACAGCAGGGTGAGGGAATCGAAAGTACGGGAGAAATCTTTTCAACCGCTTTAAATCGATTAGGTTATTACTTATACGGCTATCGTCATTTTTCTTCTCGTATCAAAGGTGGACATACAAATAATAAGATCCGAGTGAGTACAATTCAGGTTCGATCTGTGTCAGATGATTTGGATATTTTAGTTGCGTTCGATCAGGAAACAATCGATGTAAACGTCCATGAGCTGCGCGTAGGAGGCGTTGTAATTGCAGATGCGAAATTCAACCCAAGTCTGCCCGAAACATGTACAACTGCTACACTATACGCTGTTCCGTTTACGGAAATTGCAACGGAATTAGGAACGTCGCTAATGAAGAACATGGTTGCTGTAGGCGCTTCAAGTGCTGTGCTCCATATTGACACAGAAGTATTTGAAGAAGTAGTGCTTGAAATCTTCGGTAAAAAAGGCCAAAAAGTTGTACAAAAAAACATGGAAGCTATTAAAAAAGGTGCAGATTACATTCGTGAACAGCTAGGCGAACAGTTAGAAACAATGAAACTAGATCCAGCGGATGGTAAAAAACGTATGTTTATGATTGGAAACGATGCGATTGCGCTAGGCGCTTTAGCCGGTGGCGCTCGTTTTATGCCAGCGTATCCAATTACCCCTGCTTCAGAAATCATGGAATACTTAATTAAAAAGCTTCCTCAATTTGGTGGAACCGTTATTCAAACAGAAGATGAAATCGCAGCATGTACGATGGCTATCGGAGCTAACTATGCAGGCGTACGTGCGCTGACAGCATCAGCTGGACCTGGTCTATCATTGATGATGGAGTCGATTGGATTAGCGGGTATCACTGAGCAGCCTGTTGTGATTATCGATACGCAGCGCGGCGGTCCAAGTACAGGGCTTCCAACTAAGCAAGAACAGTCTGATTTAATGGCTATGATTTACGGTACGCACGGTGAAATTCCGAAGATCGTCATGGCACCAAGTACAGTTGAAGAAGCATTCTACGATACGATTGAAGCGTTTAACTTAGCAGAAGAATATCAGTGTCCAGTTATTATGCTAACGGATTTACAGCTTTCACTTGGGAAGCAATCAGTAGAACCGCTTGACTATAACCGCGTTGAAATCCGCCGCGGTAAGCTTCAGCAAGGAGAGCTAGAAGAGCTGGAAGAAAAACAATACTACAAGCGTTACCGCGTAACAGAAGACGGCGTATCGCCACGCGTCATTCCAGGAATGAAGCATGGTATTCATCACGTGACGGGAGTAGAACATGATGAGACAGGAAAGCCATCTGAATCTCCGGTGAACCGCGATGATCAAATGAATAAGCGTCTTCGTAAAACAAAAGGAATTCGTTTTAATACGCCAATTCATGTTCACTCTCATGAAAAAGAGTCTGATATTTTATTTGTTGGATTTAATTCGACGCGTGGAGTTATTGAAGAGGCAATGGAACGTTTGGAACAGGATGGTATAAAAGTCAATCATGCTCATATTCGTTTGATTCATCCTTTCCCAGCTGACGAACTGCTTCCTTACGTGCAAGGAGCTAAAAAAGTAGTCGTTGTTGAAAACAATGCTACTGGACAGCTTGCTAATATTTTAAAAATGAATATTGCAAGTCATGATAAAATTCAAAGCGTATTGAAGTATGATGGAAATCCATTTCTTCCGCAAGAAGTATACGCAAAAAGTAAGGAGATGTTTGTGTTAAATGGCAACGTTTAAAGATTTTCGTAACAGTGTAAAACCTAACTGGTGTCCTGGGTGTGGAGATTTCTCCGTACAAGCAGCCATTCAACGCGCATCTGCTAACGTAGGTTTAGAACCTCATGAGCTTGCTGTTATTTCAGGTATTGGATGTTCTGGACGTATCTCTGGTTATATTAATTCATATGGTTTTCACGGTATTCACGGACGTGCGCTTCCAATCGCTCAAGGTGTAAAAATGGCTAATCGTGACTTAACCGTGATCGCATCTGGCGGTGATGGAGATGGATTTGCTATCGGTATGGGACACACGGTACATGCGATTCGCCGAAACATCGATGTGACGTATATCGTAATGGATAACCAAATCTATGGTTTAACAAAAGGACAAACATCTCCTCGTAGTGAAGTAGGATTCAAGACAAAAAGTACGCCTGAAGGATCAATCGAGTCGTCTTTATCTGTTATGGAGCTTGCGTTAACTTCTGGGGCAACGTTTGTGGCTCAAAGCTTTTCAACGAATTTAAAAGAGTTAACAAGCTTAATTGAACAAGGCATCCAGCATAAAGGTTTTTCTTTAATTAACGTATTTAGCCCGTGCGTAACGTATAACAAAGTGAACACGTATGATTGGTTTAAAGAAAACCTAACTAGTCTTAGCACAATTGAAGGTTATGATGCAAACAACCGTATGCAAGCTATGCAGACGTTAATGGAGCATAACGGTTTAGTAACAGGACTTATTTATCAAAATGCGCATCAGCCGTCGTATCAGCAGCTTGTTCACGGTTATAGTGAAGAGCCTCTGTCAAAAGCAGACTTAGGTATGACTGAGGAAAAATTTGATGAGCTAGTAGCTGAATTTATGTAAAAGAGGCTGCAATAAAAGTAGTTTAGTAGAGGGAAGATCCGAACGATCAATTGAGATTCTTAATGGAGAATCCAACTCGTTCGGATTTTTTCATAGTGATAGGTATAGAAAATAGGTATATGATTGTGTTCGCTACTTGAAAGTTATATACTATGTTAATGTGATGAGTTTTATGCATAAGCATAAGGCTGTCACATTTTTTTGCGATTTACAGGTGCAACGTGACAATTGTCATGGCGAAAGGAGATTTTTTTTATGAACGAAAAACAACGTTTAGAAAGCAACCAAGTTAATCCAGCGGACAAAAAATCCGAAAAGGATTACAGCAAATATTTTCAAACAGTATACATGCCACCTTCTTTAAAAGATGCGAAAAAACGAGGAAAAGAAGAAGTTTCCTATCACAATGATTTTGCAATCGATGAACAGTTTCATGGAATGGGACAGGGACGTAAGTTTTATATCCGTACGTACGGCTGTCAAATGAATGAACACGATACAGAAGTAATGGCTGGTATTTTTCTAGGCCTTGGCTACGAGCCAACTGACTCTGTTGAAGATGCTCATGTTATTTTATTGAATACGTGTGCGATCCGTGAAAATGCAGAAAATAAAGTGTTTGGTGAATTAGGGCATTTGAAGGCCTTAAAGCGTGAGCGTCCTGAGCTATTAATCGGCGTCTGCGGATGTATGTCTCAAGAAGAGTCAGTTGTAAATAAAATTTTACAAAAACATCAGCACGTGGATATGATTTTTGGTACACATAACATTCACCGTTTGCCTCACATTTTAAACGAAGCATACTTAGCAAAAGAAATGGTGATTGAAGTATGGTCTAAGGAAGGGGATGTTATTGAAAACCTTCCAAGAGCACGTAAAGGCAGCGTTAAAGCATGGGTTAACATCATGTACGGCTGTGACAAGTTCTGTACGTACTGTATCGTTCCGTATACGCGAGGAAAAGAACGAAGCCGCCGTCCAGAAGATATTATCCAAGAAGTACGTCATTTAGCTGCTCAAGGCTACAAAGAAATTACGCTTCTAGGCCAAAATGTTAATGCATACGGAAAAGATTTTGAAGACATAACGTACGGCTTAGGCGACTTAATGGATGAAATCCGTAAAATTGACGTTGCTCGTATCCGTTTTACAACAAGTCATCCTCGTGACTTTGATGACCGTTTAATTGAAGTTCTGGCTAAAGGCGGAAATCTTGTCGACCACATTCACTTGCCTGTTCAATCAGGAAGCAGCGATATCTTAAAAATTATGGCACGAAAATATTCTCGTGAACATTATTTAGAGCTTGTTCGTAAAATTAAAGAAGCCATTCCAACAGCATCATTAACAACTGATATTATTGTTGGTTTCCCAAATGAAACGGATGAGCAGTTTGAAGAAACAATGTCACTATATCGTGAGGTTGAATTCGATAGTGCTTATACGTTTATTTATTCACCTCGTGAAGGTACGCCGGCTGCTAAGATGCAAGACAACGTACCAATGGAAGTGAAAAAAGAGCGTCTTCAGCGTTTAAATGCTCTTGTAAATGAAATTTCTGCAAAGAAATTGAAGGAATATGAAGGTAAAGTTGTCGAAGTATTAGTAGAAGGTGAAAGTAAAAATAATCCGGAAGTATTAGCAGGCTACACGGAAAAAAGTAAGCTTGTAAACTTCAAAGCACCTAAGTCAGTGATTGGGCAACTTGTAAAAGTAAAAGTTACAAAAGCCAAAACATGGACATTAAATGGGGAAATGGTAGAAGAAACAGCAGAGGTGAAGTAATATGGCGCAGTATAACAAGAGTGACGTAATTAAACGTGCTCAAGAGCTGGCAAAAATGATTGCTGAAACGGAAGAAGTAGATTTCTTCAAGCGTGCCGAAGCTCAGCTTAACGAAAATCAAAAAGTGCGTGAAACCATTGCAAGCATTAAAAGTTTGCAAAAACAAGCTGTTAATTTTCAACACTATGGTAAAACAGAAGCGTTAAAACAAGTGGAGGCAAAAATCGATCGTTTACAGGAAGAGCTGGATGAACTGCCGATTATTCAGCAGTTTCAAGAGTCTCAAATAAACGTGAATGATTTGCTTCAACTTGTCGCTAATACTATTTCAAACACAGTAACCGATGAAATTATTGTGTCAACAGATGGTGATTTACTGCGCGGTGAAACAGGTTCACAGGTTCGAAACAGCCCTGGATCTAGCTGCTCATAAAGAAAAAATGCCTCAGCAAATTGCTGAGGCATTTTTTTGTGCATCACGTGGCACGAAAATTGGGCAGATTTTCTCTCTAATAATTGTCACGTTTTTCTATATCCTTGCATACAATGGAACATAGGTTTTTTATGCCTTAAACCTAGTTTCTTAAAAATAATGTGCAAACAAGTGAATGAGCCTGCATAGGATGAAATGAAGATAGTTTGAGGAGGGTATGCTCACATGTCACAACACTATAGAGAAATTATTACAAAAGCAGTCGTAGGTAAAGGTCGCAAGTTTACACAATCGTCTCATACGCTTGCACCGAAAAATCGACCAACAAGCATCTTAGGGTGCTGGGTGATTAACCATGAGTACAAAGCAAAAAAAAGCGGCAGCAATGTAGAAGTTGACGGCAGATATGATATTAACATCTGGTATTCGTACAATAATAATACAAAAACCGAAGTTTGGACGGAAACCGTATCATACAAAGATAATATTAAACTGCGCTATAAAGACGAAGATTCGATTGGAGACGATTACGAAGTAATTGTTCGCGTGCTGCAGCAGCCAAATTGCCTAGAGTGCACAATTTCACCAAATGGCAATAAAACGATTGTTCAAGTAGAGAGAGAATTGTTGGCGGAAGTGATTGGCGAAACCAAGGTTTGTGTTGCAGTAAATCCGAAAGGCTGCGATGATGAAGACGAGTTTGATTTAGACGTAGATGACGATGAATTTGAAGATTTGGATCCTGATTTTATATTAGGAGACGATGAGTAACTAGGAAGAAGTTCTTCCTAGTTTTTTTATTTTTACTATTTTAAGAAAATTCTTATAAAAATAAAAAAATATATTGCTTTTTGTCGAATGCGCAGTGTATAGTAAATCTAAAGAAAATAATGCATTAATTTTCAGAAAATTTAGTTATATCAGATAAGTATTTTTTGGGGGTTTACTATGAGCTTATTTCGTAAAAAATCAATTCAAACGTTAATTAGTGAAACCAACTCTAAAGGTGTTAAATTAAAAAAAGATTTAGGTGCTTTCGATTTAACAATGTTAGGGATTGGAGCCATTATCGGAACCGGAATTTTTGTATTAACGGGCGTAGCCGCCGCTGAACATGCCGGTCCAGCTTTAGTTATATCTTTCATTATGTCAGGACTTGCGTGTGTGTTTGCAGCTCTTTGTTATGCAGAGTTTGCCTCAACAGTTCCCGTTTCAGGAAGTGCATACACTTACAGTTATGCAACATTTGGTGAATTAATCGCTTGGATTTTAGGGTGGGATCTTATCTTGGAGTACGGTCTTGCATCTTCTGCTGTAGCAAGCGGATGGTCGGGGTATTTCCAAGGATTGTTAGCGGGGTTTGGCATCCATTTTCCAAAAGCTTTAACAAGTGCATACAATCCCGCAAACGGCACGTATATTGATATTCCAGCAATTATGATCGTATTTTTAATTACATTACTTTTAACGCAAGGAGTAAAAAAATCTTCACGTTTTAATGCTATCATGGTTATTATTAAACTGGCTGTTGTACTTCTGTTTATCGGGGTGGGAGTTAGCTATGTTAAGCCAGAAAACTGGACGCCGTTTATGCCGTTTGGTTTCTCGGGAGTAGCGACAGGAGCAGCAACTGTATTCTTCGCCTACATTGGATTTGATGCTGTAGCAACAGCGGCCGAGGAAGTACGCAAGCCTCAGCGGGATATGCCAATCGGAATCATCGCATCTCTTGCGATTTGTACAGTCCTTTATATCGTCGTATCGCTTATCTTAACAGGAATCGTACCTTATACAGAATTAAATGTTAAAAACCCTGTAGCATTTGCTTTAAGCTACATTAACCAAGACTGGGTAGCAGGATTTATTTCATTAGGCGCAATTGTTGGTATTACAACGGTATTACTCGTTATGATGTATGGACAAACTCGTTTATTTTATGCGATCAGTCGAGATGGTCTATTGCCAAAGCCTTTTTCAAAAATCAGTGAGAAAAAACAAACGCCAGTAGTAAATACGTGGATTACATGTTTACTAGTATCTATCTTCTCTGGTTTAGTACCATTAGGAAGATTGGCAGAGTTAACAAACATCGGTACTCTTTTTGCTTTCATGACCGTATCAATTGGAATTTTATATTTACGTAAATCAAAACAAACTTCAGAATCGACTGGTTTCCGCGTACCGTTCGTGCCGGTGATTCCAATTTTAGCTTTTGTGTTCTGTTTATACTTAGCACTTCAGCTTCCAAAGTTAACATGGATTAGTTTCGTAATTTGGCTTGTACTAGGGCTAGTGGTTTACTTCTTATACGGACGTAAGCATAGTCATTTGAACAGCAGTAAATAATGAAAAGCTTCGGACAAGCTTCTTCCTTCGTCCGAAGCTTTTTTTATTTGTTTTATGAAAAGAAATTGAAGATTGTTCTATTTGAATAAATTAAGTTTAAGAAAGACTTATGTTATAATACGTGTAGCAAAAACGCACAACTAGATGTGGTATGGAGGAATAGTATGGCAGCGTATACGCCAATGGTACAGCAATATTTGAGAATTAAGGCAGAGTATCAAGATGCCTTTTTATTTTTTAGATTAGGTGATTTTTATGAAATGTTCTTTGAAGATGCTACGACAGCTTCTCAAGAACTTGAAATAACATTAACAAGCCGAGACGGAGGAGGACAAGAGCGAATTCCGATGTGCGGAGTTCCGTATCACTCTGCGCCTACGTATATCGAGCGTTTAATTGAAAAGGGATTTAAAGTAGCTATTTGTGAGCAAGTAGAAGACCCTAAGCATGCAAAAGGTGTTGTAAAGCGAGAAGTGGTGCAGGTGATTTCACCCGGAACACTGATGAACGAACGCGGACTGCAAGAAAAGGAAAATAACTATATTTGTTCTGTTACTGAGTTCGAGGATCAAACGTTTGGTCTTGCTCTTTCTGATTTGTCTACAGGAGAAAACAGCGTAACGCTTGTCAGTTCGTTTCACGATATAGTCTCAGAGATTTATGCAAAAGAAGCAAAAGAAGTTGTTGTAAGCTCTGAGTTTCCTGCTGAATTATTACAAACACTAAAAGAGCGCATGACGATTACCATTTCTTATGAGAATAGTACAGAGCAAGTAGAAGGACTAGATTATTTAGTAGATTCGCTTCAGCAGCAAAAGCTTATTACAACATTTACGCGTATTCTTCAGTATTTAACTCGCACGCAGAAGCGTTCGCTTGAACACTTACAGCCCGTGCAGTTTTATCAAATCAATGAATATATGAAAATTGATTTGTTCTCTAAGCGAAACTTAGAATTAACCGAAACGATTCGTTCAAAAGGAAAGAAAGGCTCGCTTCTATGGTTATTAGACCAGACCGTTACGGCAATGGGCGGCCGTTTATTAAAAAATTGGATTGACCGTCCGCTTTTAAAACAAGCCGATATTGATAATCGTTTGAATATGGTAGATGTCTTAATGAAACAGTTTTTTGAACGAGAAGAACTGCGTGAGTTGCTAAAAGACGTATATGATTTAGAACGCTTAGCCGGTCGAGTAGCTTTTGGTAATGTAAATGCTCGTGATTTAATTCAATTAAAAAAATCGTTGCAAAATGTGCCTCATATTCAAGAGGTTGTGAATCGTTTAAATCATCCTTATGCCACAGAGCTTGTTGAAGACATTGATCCTTGTGAGCGATTAGCTAATCTTCTTGAAAGAGGATTAAAAGAGCACCCTCCTGTGTCAATTAAAGAAGGAGACATTATTAATGACGGCTATCATGAACAGCTTGATCAATACCGAGATGCAAGCCGAAACGGAAAAACGTGGATTGCGTCACTTGAACAGCAAGAGCGTGAGAAAACAGGGATTCGCTCACTGAAGATTGGTTATAATCGCGTGTTCGGCTATTATATAGAAGTAACGCGGGCAAATCTGCATCTTTTGCCTGAAGGAATGTATGAACGAAAACAGACGTTAACCAATGCAGAACGTTTTATTACACCTGAGCTGAAAGAAAAAGAAGCGCTGATTTTAGAAGCGGAAGAGAAAATTGTAGAGCTGGAATATGAATTGTTTTTACAAATTCGTGAAGAAGTAAAAGCATATATTCCAAGGCTCCAAGAACTCGCTAAAAAAGTAAGTGAGCTTGACGTACTGCAGTGCTTTGCAAAAATCAGTGAAGAACGTCATTACACGAAGCCTATTTTTTCAAGTGAAGATATTTCGATTCAAAACGGACGTCATCCAGTGGTAGAAAAAGTAATGAATTCGCAGGAATATGTGCCAAACGACTGTCAAATGACGGATGATAGTTCAATTTTACTGATTACAGGACCAAATATGTCTGGTAAAAGTACGTATATGCGTCAGGTCGCTTTAACGGCGATATTAGCTCAAATTGGCTGTTTTGTGCCAGCAGACGAAGCGGTCCTGCCGATTTTTGATCAAGTGTTTACACGTATCGGAGCAGCGGATGATTTAATTTCAGGTCAAAGTACGTTTATGGTCGAGATGCTAGAAACAAAAAATGCAGTGACAAATGCCACTCAGTCGAGTCTAATTCTGTTAGATGAAATTGGACGCGGCACGTCTACGTATGACGGAATGGCTCTTGCTCAAGCAATTATTGAATACGTCCATGAGCATATTGGCTGTAAGACACTATTTTCTACTCATTATCATGAATTAACCGTACTTGATGAGTCGCTTCCTGCGCTTAAAAATGTTCATGTAAGCGCGGTTGAAAAAAATGGGAAGGTCGTCTTTTTACACAAAATCAAAGATGGTGCCGCAGATAAAAGTTATGGTATTCACGTAGCAGAACTAGCAGAACTTCCGGATCCGCTTCTAGAGCGAGCTCGCGTCATCTTACACGATTTAGAACAATCTTCTGAGCGTGAACCTGTAGTACGTCAGGCTCCAAAAAGAGAAGAGATAACACAACAAGTTCCACAAGAAGGTGCTTCTTTGATTCAAGAAGAACGTATAGATAGTAAAAAAGCAGATGAAGCCAATCAGCTTTCGTTCTTTGAAATAGAAGAGAAAAAAGAAAAGCCTGCGCTTTCAAAACGGGAAAAAGCAATTATCGATCGTTTAAAAGAGCTGGATATTTTAGAAATGACGCCTTTAGACGCAATGAATGCGATGTATGAACTGCAAAAATCATTAAAGAAGAAATAGATTGAGAGGAGTGAGTCTGTGGGTAAAATTGTGCAGCTTTCAGACGAACTTTCAAATAAAATTGCTGCCGGAGAGGTTGTTGAACGACCTGCTTCGGTGGTGAAAGAACTAGTCGAAAATGCTATTGATGCAAACAGTACAGTTATTGAAATTGAACTAGAAGAAGCTGGGCTTTCCAAAATTCGTATATTGGATAATGGAGACGGCATTGCTTCTGAAGACTGCTTGACCGCTTTTAAAAGACATGCGACAAGCAAAATTAAAACAGAACAAGATTTATTTCGAATTCGAACGTTAGGATTTCGCGGTGAAGCTTTGCCAAGTATTGCTTCGGTTTCAATGCTTGAACTCAAAACGAGTACGGGAGAAGAAGCCGGCACTCATCTTAAACTTAGAGGCGGAGAAATCGTTCATCACGAATTAACATCAAGCCGAAAAGGTACGGAACTTGTTATTGAGAATTTATTTTTCAACACACCTGCACGCTTAAAATATATGAAGACGGTAAACACGGAGCTTGGTAACGTAACGGACGTAGTCAATCGCCTTGCGATGTCTCATCCTGAAGTTTCGATTCGGCTGATGCATCAAGGAAGGCAGCTTCTGTATACGAACGGAAGCGGAGATGTGCGTCAAGTGCTTGCAGCTATTTATGGAATGGCAGTGGCAAAAAAAATGATTCCCATTAACGTTCAGTCTCTTGATTATGAAGTGAATGGTTACGTTGCTCTTCCTGAAATTACACGAGCTTCTCGCAACTACATGTCGACCATTATTAACGGTCGGTTTGTTAAAAACTACGGGTTGTTAAAAGCGGTACAGCAGGGCTATCATACCCTTTTACCTATCGGCCGTTTTCCAATCGTGTTTTTAACCATTACAATGGACCCTTTGTTAGTAGACGTGAATGTTCATCCAGCGAAACTAGAAGTGCGTTTAAGTAAAGAAGCGGAGCTGTTTGAGCTTATTGAACAGGGAGTAAAAGCAGCTTTTAAAAAGCGGCAGTTAATTCCGGATGCTGTAGTACCAACCAAGTCAAAATCAGCTGTGCAGCCAACTGAGCAGCAGACCTTTACATTTGATCATCAGTCTAAACCGTCTGGCTATCAGCCGTCTGATACAGTTCGCGAGCCTAGCTTTAAGGAGGCTCCCGCTCGTGTAGACGAGATCATGCCGCCTGTTAAAACAGAGGTCATGCGCCAAGGTGAAGAACTTGAACTAACGTTTCAAGAAATAGAACACTATGAAGAATCGGTAGAAGAAAACGCTCCTATTCCAGAACCAAATCGTTCAGCCAAAGAGCAGCCAGAACCGCGTGTTCCTGCGATGTACCCAATTGGCCAAATGCACGGAACGTATATTTTGGCGCAAAATGAAAAAGGATTATTTATTATTGATCAGCACGCGGCGCAGGAGAGAATTAAGTACGAATATTTTAAGCGAAAGCTTGGAGAAGTAGATTCAGAAGTTCAAGAACTGCTTATGCCGCTTACACTAGAGTTCTCGGGAAATGAAGCCTTGATTTTAGAAGAATACAAAGACATGCTTGCTGAAGTAGGAGTTTTTTTAGAACCGTTTGGACAAAACTCCTATATAGTTCGTTCGCATCCGCAGTGGTTTCCAAAAGGAGAGGAACAGGAAACCATTGAAGAAATGATTCAGCAAATCTTTACGATGAAACGAGTCAATATCGAGAAGTTAAGAGAAGAAGCGGCTATTATGATGAGCTGTAAAGGATCGATTAAAGCGAATCATCATTTGCGAAACGATGAGATTTTTGCTTTACTTGAAACGTTGAGAAAAACAACGGATCCATTTACGTGTCCGCACGGACGACCAATTATTATTCATCATTCGACGTATGAAATGGAAAAAATGTTTAAGCGAGTGATGTAGGCAATGCGGCTAGCTGCAGCTAGCCGTTTTGTTGAATAAATCATGGCCATTTGGATAAAATGGAATGATGTGAATGCCTATAGATGAAAGTAGTGTTGTTATGACGGGAGAGAAACCAAAACTTATTGTCATTATTGGACCAACTGCGGTTGGTAAAACAAAATTGAGCATTGAACTTGCCAAACAGTTAGACGGAGAAATTATTTCAGGTGATTCGATGCAAATTTATAAAGGGATGGATATCGGAACAGCGAAGGTGTCTGAAGAAGAGATGCAGGGTATTCCCCATTACCTGATCGATATTAAGGAGCCAGATGAATCGTTTTCTGTGGCAGAATTTCAAGAGATTGTAAGAAAACGAATCGAGGATATTCACGCTAGAGGAAAAATGCCGATGATTGTTGGAGGGACGGGTCTTTATATTCAATCCGTTATTTATGATTATCAGTTCACAGAAACGCCTAGTGATGAAAAAGTTCGTGAACGAATGGAAGTATTCATTAAAGCTCATGGCATTGATCCCCTGTATGAAAAGCTAAAAGAGATTGACCCGGAGAGTGCAGCTGCTATCCATAAAAATAACCATCGCCGTGTAATTCGAGCGCTTGAAGTTTATGAAGTAACCGGTAAAAAATTCAGTGACTATACAAAAGAACAGTCGCAGGAGTTATTATATGACGTAAGCATTATTGGACTTACAATGGATAGAGACGTATTATATGAGAGAATTAATCACCGAGTCGATATGATGATGCAGGCTGGACTGCTTGAGGAAGTCAAATCATTGTACGAAAGTGGTCTGCATGATGTACAATCAATTCAAGCTATCGGCTACAAAGAGCTTTATGCTTATTTTGAGGGACGCTGTACGCTCGAAGAAGCCGTTGAACAGTTGAAACAAAATTCACGCAGATATGCAAAGCGTCAGTTAACGTGGTTTCGAAATAAAATGCCTGTAAAATGGATAGAGATGGAAGTTGACAAATTTCCCGAAAAGTTTGCTGAAATTTTTACATATATTGCAGGAAAGCTGAAGAAAGAAGCGAATTAAGTAAACAGATAGAGAAACGAGGAGGCCGAATAATGAAACAATCAGTTAATATTCAAGATCAATTTTTAAATCAATTACGTAAAGAAAATATCTATGTGACGGTATTTCTTTTAAATGGTTTTCAATTAAGAGGACTAATTAAAGGATTTGATAATTTTACTGTGTTAATTGAATCTGAAGGAAAACAGCAGCTGATTTATAAACATGCTATTTCGACATTTGTACCAAATAAAAATATTACAGTAGAACTTGAATAGAGATTAAAGAGAAGCATCCGCATTTTCGGATGCTTTTTTTATGCAAATAAAGGCTTAGAAAAGTTTCTTAACATTGTTTTTACTCATTGAACATAAACCTTATAATAGACGATTATTTCTTCGGTAATAAGAGATCATTGTCTTCGTATCGTTCATCGCATGCAGCTATGCGATACAGAGAAGTGGGATGAAACGAGAGGTGAACATGGTGGAACAGCCGATAACTCTTAAAAATAATGGGCAAATTAATATCATTTTAAATAATGAAACAAAAAAGGAAAAGTCGTATACGACATCAATTCCGCGTCCTGCCAAAAAAGCTGTGATAAATCATGAGCCGCTTCGGGAAATTGAACGAGAAATGAGCGGACTGGTTGGAATGGAAGAATTGAAAAAAATGATAAAAGAAATATATGCGTGGCTATATATTAACAAAAAAAGAGAGGAACAGGGCTTAAAAGCGGGAAAGCAGGCGCTGCATATGATGTTTAAAGGAAATCCAGGAACAGGGAAAACGACGGTAGCCCGCCTGCTAGGTAAATTATTTTTGAATATGAATATCTTGTCTAAAGGACATTTAATTGAAGCAGAGCGGGCAGATTTAGTTGGAGAATACATCGGTCATACCGCTCAGAAAACGAGAGATCTTGTAAAAAAAGCGCTTGGAGGTATTTTATTTATCGATGAGGCTTATTCTCTTGCAAGAGGAGGAGAAAAAGATTTTGGAAAAGAAGCGATTGATACATTGGTTAAACATATGGAAGATTCAAATGATAAGTTTGTATTGATTTTAGCTGGTTATCCAAGAGAAATGGAAAATTTCTTAAGTCTTAATCCAGGGCTGCGCTCTAGGTTTCCGTTTATTTTTGATTTTCCGGATTATGATGTCAATGAACTGATGGATATTGCCGGTCACATGATGAATGACAGGCAGTATCAGTTTAGTACAGAGGCCTATAAAAAGCTAAAAGATCATTTCATGGACGTGAAGTACAATCAGGCGCCTAGGGATTTTAGTAACGGTAGATATGTGCGAAACATTATCGAACGTTCCATACGCACTCAATCCATGAGGCTTTTAGAAGAAGAAAGCTTTGAGCGCAATGAGCTTTTAACTTTAACGTCAAGCGATATTCAGCTGTGAAAAAAAGCCTTTCGTCATGAAAGGCTTTTTTCTACATATTTGGTTGTCGAATAGTTTTAATCGGCAGGCGCCATTTGTAAATATATGAACACATCCGAAGACCTACAAGTAAGATAAATAACGTATAAAGTTCTACAGGCGTATTTGTAATATGCAGCCCTACGCTAAATCCTGCGATAATCGCCCATACGGCATAAATTTCATCTTTAAGAACAGTAGGCTTTCGGCGTGCTAATAAATCTCGGATAATCCCCCCGCCGCTTCCTGTTAAGACCGCAGCTACAATAACCGCGCTAAGCGGATGGTTCATATGAGTGGCATAAAGCGCTCCTTGAATCGCGAATGCTGCGAGGCCAATGGCGTCTGAAAAGTTTCCCCATCGCTTCCAATGTTTTAAGATATTGTTTGGAAATAAAAAAGTGGCAGTGATAGATAATAAAGCAATCTGAAAAAAGAGTCCTTGTTCCCAAAGGGCAGACACCGGTACACCGATAAGCAGGTTTCGAATGGCTCCTCCGCCAAAAGCCGTTACGATTCCCAGTATGTAAACGCCTAAAATATCATACTCCTCTTCCATGGCAATAAAAGCTCCGCTGATTGCAAAAGCAATCGTTCCAATAATGCTAAGTACGTCCCAAGTCATGATGCTATCTCCTTTATTCTGTTTTCACCAAGTAGCGACTATTATTTTAAAATCAGGCAGCCTGATTCAAATTTCGATAAGTAAACCAATTCAAATTGTATACAGAATTTCGTGATATTTCAATGTTTTTTTACTCATCATTTTATAGATTTTAAAAAGGGTGTTAAACTAGTAAAAGACAATGTATTCTGTCTCTTTTGCAAAGATGGAGAAATGGACATTTTTTTGATATGATATGAATGATTTGTCAATTTAATAGTAAGGGAAGGAAAAATCTTTGACAGCAGAAATGAATACTGAACTTGAACGCGTAATTTTAGTCGGATGTCAGCTTCATGATGATGACGAACGTTTTGAATATTCAATGGATGAGCTAGCATCTTTAACTGAGACTGCAAAAGGCGAAGTGCTGGTAAGGTTAACGCAAAAGCGCGATCGCATTCATCCAGCTACTTATATTGGAAAAGGGAAAGTAGAAGAACTTGTGGCTCTTGAAGAAGAGTTAGAGCCCGATTTAATTGTATTTAATGATGAATTGTCACCGAGTCAAATCCGCAATTTGTCAGCAGGGTTATCTGCGCGTGTTATTGACCGCACGCAGCTGATTTTGGATATCTTCGCACAGCGTGCTCAAACGCGAGAAGGAAAAATGCAGGTGGAACTGGCTCAATTAAATTATCTGCTGCCTAGGTTAGTAGGACAAGGTACCGCTTTGTCGCGTCTTGGAGGCGGAATTGGCACAAGAGGTCCTGGTGAAACGAAGCTTGAAAGTGACCGCAGACATATTCGCCGTAAAATTGATGAAATTAAGCGTCAGTTAAAGACGGTGGTAAGCCACCGCGAGCGTTATCGAGAAAGACGTAAGCGTAATCATGTCTATCAAATTGCAATTGTGGGCTATACGAACGCTGGTAAATCGACGATCTTTAACCGCTTAACAGAAGCTGGTATTTTTGAAGAAAATCAGCTGTTTGCAACTCTTGATCCAACGACAAGACAGTATACGCTTCCGTCAGGATTAACGGCTCTGTTAACGGATACGGTTGGATTTATTCAAGATCTTCCAACAACGTTAGTAGCCGCGTTCCGTTCAACGCTTGAAGAAGTAACCGAAGCTGATCTTGTTCTGCACGTGGTAGATTCATCTAATCCAGATTACAACAACCATGAAAAAACAGTGCATCGCTTACTAGAAGAGCTGAACGTAACGGACATTCCGATGCTGACAGTTTACAATAAAGAAGATATGCAGCATGAACTATTTGTCCCATCCGCTTCGACATCGTTATCAATGAGCGCTTTTAAAGCTGCTGATTTACTGAAGCTTGGGGAAAGAATTCAAGAAGAAATGAAAAAAGAAATGGCGTTTTTTCATGTGCTGCTGCCGGCTTATGAAGGAAAAATGCTCGCTGAACTCAAAACGGTCTCTATTCTTGAGTCGTTAAAATTCAATGAAGAAACTGAGAAGTATCAGTGCAAAGGGTATATTGCAAAAGAGCACCCCCTTTACAAAAAGCTACAAACGCTTGAAGAAAGTTGAGGAACAAAGAAATGATGTTTGATCAGTTAAAAAACGGGGCACGCATTCGGGAACTTGCTGCAAAAGTAGAAAAACAAATTAAGCCCGTACATGAGAAAATTGATGAGCGTATTGAAGCAAATCAATTTCGGGTGCTGCAAAGCTTTCAGCAAAATCGAGTGAGTGATTCACATTTTAATCCGACAACGGGATATGGGTATGACGATCTAGGCCGCGATACGTTGGAGAAAGTATACGCAGACGTTTTTGGGACAGAAGCTTGCCTGGTGCGTCCGCAAATTATTTCAGGTACGCACGCAATTGGCATTTCGCTGTTTGGTGTACTGCGTCCTGGAGATGAACTATTATATATAACTGGCAAGCCTTATGATACCCTTGAAGAAATCGTTGGTATACGAGGAAGCGGCGTAGGCTCTTTAAAAGAATATAATATTAGCTATAAATCAGTAGATTTAACAGCGCAAGGCCAAGTGGATTTTGAAGAAGTGAAAGCGTCTATTCATGAGCACACAAAGATGATAGGCATTCAGCGCTCAAAAGGTTACGGCATTCGTCCTTCTTTTACAGTCGCGCAAATAAAAGAAATGATTTCTTTTGTAAAGAGTATTAAGCCTGACGTTATAGTATTTGTCGATAACTGCTACGGTGAATTTGTAGAAACAATCGAGCCAACGCATGTAGGAGCAGATTTGATGGCAGGATCGCTCATTAAGAACCCTGGTGGAGGTCTTGCAAAAATCGGCGGTTACATTGCAGGACGAAAAGATCTAGTGGAAGCTTGTTCATACCGAATGACAACTCCTGGAATCGGTGCAGAAGCTGGAGCGACGCTGTATAGCTTGCAAGAAATGTATCAAGGTTTCTTTTTAGCTCCGCACGTAGTCGGCCAAGCCTTAAAAGGAGCAGTTTTCTCATCCGCTATGTTTGAAGAGCTAGGGATGCAAAGCGAGCCGAAGTGGGACAGTGAACGAACAGATTTAATCCAATCCGTTCAGTTCGATGACCGCGATAAAATGGTTGCTTTTTGTCAGGCAATTCAATTCGCTTCGCCAATTAATTCACACGTAACGGCGTATCCTGCTTATATGCCAGGCTATGAAGATGATGTGATTATGGCGGCAGGAACGTTTATACAAGGAGCAAGCCTCGAGCTGACGGCAGATGGACCTATCAGGCCTCCGTATATCGCTTACGTGCAGGGCGGGTTAACGTATGCTCACGTAAAAGTAGCAATATGCATGGCAGTAGATCAAATGCTAACGAAAGAACTTTTATAACATATAAGATAGAAAGACTATTTTCTCCCCGCTAAGAAAGAAAAGATAGGCTTATAAAAATAAACGAAGGGCTATTTATTTGTATAGAAGAAATGTTCAGAAAAATTTATGTTAGAATTACTAACATTCGGTTGACAGGTGAACTAACATAGCATACAATGTAAATAGTTAATCCAAAGGAGGAACTGAAATGAGTGACAACATTCGAAGAAATACGCCACTTTTCCCAATTGGAATTGTGATGCAGTTAACTGAGTTGTCGGCTCGCCAAATTCGCTACTATGAAGAACATGAATTAGTTGCACCAGTAAGAACAGAGGGAAATCGACGACTATTCTCATTTAACGATGTTGATAAGCTGCTTGAAATCCGTGATCTGATTGAACAAGGTGTAAACTTAGCAGGTGTAAAACAGCTGTTTCATCTTCAAAAGGAGCAAAAAGGGCATAAGCAAGAAGAAAAAGTTGTGGCAGCAACAGCAAAGCCAGAATTAACGGACGATGAATTACGAAAAATGCTTCGTGCAGAACTTATGCAAGCAGGCCGTTTTAATCGAGCAACTTTAAATCAAGGAGATATGTCCAGGTTCTTTCATTAATAAAGTTATCAATATTTATACCGTTCGTATGTGAGTGGTATAGATTATAAATATTATATAGAGATTTAGGGGAGGATCACACGATGGCAAAGTACACAAAAGAAGATATTTTCCGCAAAGTTCAAGAAGAGAATGTAAAGTATATTCGTCTTCAGTTCACTGACATTTTAGGAACAATTAAAAACGTTGAAATTCCAGTAAGTCAACTAGAAAAAGCGTTAGACAACAAAATGATGTTTGACGGTTCTTCTATTGAAGGGTTTGTACGTATTGAAGAATCAGATATGTACCTATTCCCGGACATTGATACATTTGTTATTTTCCCTTGGACATCTGAAAAAGGTAAAGTAGCACGTTTTATTTGTGACATCTACAATGCAGATAGAACTCCGTTTGATGGCGATCCACGTAATAACTTAAAACGTGTGTTAAAAGAGATGGAAGAGTTAGGATTTACTGATTTTAACCTTGGACCTGAGCCAGAGTTCTTCTTATTCAAATTAGACGAAAAAGGCGAACCTACATTAGAATTAAATGATAAAGGTGGCTACTTCGACTTAGCGCCAACTGACCTTGGTGAAAACTGCCGTCGTGACATCGTATTAGAGCTTGAAGAAATGGGCTTTGAAATTGAAGCATCTCACCATGAGGTAGCTCCTGGACAACACGAGATTGACTTCAAATATGCTGCTGCATTAAAAGCTTGTGATGATATCCAAACGTTCAAACTTGTTGTAAAAACAATTGCACGTAAACATGGCTTACATGCTACATTTATGCCAAAACCATTATTTGGTGTGAATGGTTCAGGTATGCACTGTAACGTTTCATTATTTAAAGATGGCCAAAACGCATTTTATGATGAAAACGGTAATCTAGAGCTAAGTGATACTGCTCGTCAATTTATCGCAGGTATCATCAAGCACGCACACAGCTTTACAGCAGTAACAAATCCTACTGTAAACTCTTACAAGCGTCTAGTGCCTGGATATGAGGCTCCTTGTTATGTTGCATGGTCTGCTCGCAACCGTAGCCCATTAATCCGTATCCCAGCTTCTCGCGGCGTAGGAACTCGTGTTGAGGTACGTAGCGTAGACCCAGCTGCTAACCCATATTTAGCAATGGCTGTTCTATTAAAAGCTGGTTTAGATGGAATCAAGAATAACCTTGAAGCTCCAAAACCTATCGATCGTAATATCTATGTAATGACAAAAGAAGAGCGTGTTGAAGAAGGTATCGTAGATTTACCTGCAACATTAGCTCAAGCTTTAGATAGCTTCCAATCAAACGAAGTTATGGTTTCTGCATTAGGTGAACACTTAGCAGAACACTTCGTTGAAGCGAAAGAAATTGAATGGGATATGTTCCGTACACAAGTTCATCCTTGGGAACGTGACCAATACATGAGCCAATATTAATTCCTAAAAATCCGAGAGATCGTTTATACGTTCTCTCGGACTTTTTTGTTTTTCAAAATGAATAACATTGCGCATATTAAATATCGAACTAAGCTGTTTATAAAATAAGTATGCTGCCTGTCGTACAATTTACGGGAGGCTTTTTATTGTCTTGTTATATATAGGAAAGAATTTGGTTATATGAATTAAAAAGGATAAGCTTTTTGTCTCATTGAATCTATATGTAAAAGTAGTGTATAACAGATAGAGAGATTGTTTATGTGTTCACTCTGCACTTCAGTATAACTTCAGAGAATTTTCAGCCAGTCGTAGTGTCATTAGAAAATACTGTTGGAGAGGAATGGAATGAAAATGCAAGAAGGAAATTTTTTCAAAGGTTTAGTAATAGGCATATTAATAAGCATTCCAATTTGGATTATTCTCATTGTTATAGGCGTTCTGCTTTTTAAATAAGCCTGTTCTCATAATAGAATAGACAAAACTTTCCTTTTAGTGTATACTTTAAATGAAAATGATAATTATTATCATTTAATCAACGAATCAACACTCTGCATATAGCTGTCACTCCTTGAGAGCTATCCCTATTTAATATTCTGTCTACAACGCAGAATAAACCGTTGCCTTTGAGTAGCGGTTCTTTTTTTTAGTAATTTTCTACTTAGTAGGCTAGTATACGTAGCACTTTTTTCCCTCGTGCATATGTTAACAATAAGGAGGGACAAGTAATATGAAAAAAATCTATCTTGATGCAGGACATGGTGGGGCAGATGCAGGAGCAGTTGGGGCGAACGGACTATATGAAAAAAACTTAGTGTTAAAAATTCAACAATATTTAATAAGCTATTTAAATAGCATGTACAGTGATTTTACGATTAAAACCTCTCGTACCACAGATGTTTTTTTATCGTTATCTCAGCGAGCTTCTCAAGCTAATTCGTGGGGCGCAGATGCATTTATGTCTATTCACGTAAATGCCGGTGGAGGAACAGGATACGAAGATTATGTTTATAGAAGCGCTAGCAATGCCAGTAAAACGTTTCAATCGATTGTGCACGGTCAAGTACAGCCAACGCTGCTGTCGTATAATCATCCGAATCGCGGACGAAAATCAGCCAATTATGCGGTGCTTCGCTTAACAAATATGCCTGCAGTACTCACTGAAATAGCTTTTATTGATAGGAGCGCCGATGCAGCACTTCTTCAAAATGAAGCTTTTTTAAAAAGTATGGGTGAATCGTATGCTAAAGGAATTGCCGTATATTTAAATTTACCTCGGCGTGCAGTTCCAAATCCATCACCACCTCCAACACCGACACCGACACCAAATCCATCACCTTCTGAACCAGGTACAAAAACGTATACGATCAAGCAAGGAGATACACTGTACAGTATTGCACAGAAGTACGGAATAACAGTACAAGTGCTGCAAGAAGCAAATAAAGGGCTTTCTGATCCTTTAACCCTACAGGTTGGAAAAACAATTGTTATTCCTTCAGGAACTTCACCAACACCAACACCAACACCAACACCAACACCAACACCAACACCAACACCAACACCAACACCAACACCAACACCAACACCACCTTCGGAACAATATCCACTTCCAAATGGAATTTTAAAACAAGGTGATTCTGGAGAAGCCGTGAAACAGCTTCAAAGAGCATTAAACGCGGTTAATTTTAAAGTAGGGTCTGTAGACGGAATATACGGAGTACAAACGAAAGATGCAGTCAGACGTTTTCAACTTGTGTATCTTCCTTATGATGTAGATGGCATTTATGGTCCTCAAACGAAAAGCAAGCTAGCAGCCGTTTTAAAAGCAAAAAGTTAAAGCGAGAAGGTCTTCTGTAAGCAGGCAGAAGGCCTTTTGTTTTCCTCTTAAAAGCGCCTTAAGCACTATTTTCTGGTTTACGTAAAATAATGCTTTACAAACCATTTGTACGGGAGTATATTATCTAAGAACAAAAGATAGTTATGAAAGAAACATGTTATCAATCATACTCTTTAACCGAAAATTATATTGACCTGTTATCGCTTAATTCGTCAGAAGTGGGGGACCCAAATTTGTGCATTGTCACTTGGGGTGAATCCTTTTTTTAAAAGGTAGGGCTACTCTCATAGCCCGAATCCGACAGCTAACCCCATAAGCGTTTTGGAGAGGAGGTTTAAGCTGTGTAAAAACGCTGAGAACCCTTAGTGTTTTTTTTGTGCGTTTTTTTAACATAAAAAGGTATTTTTTAGGGATAATATCACTTATTCGTGAACTTGTAACGGAGCTTAGCAATGAACAGTAAATAGTAGCTAAGCAATCATCGGAGGGAAATTACGTGAACTATTCAGTTCTCAAAAGATTATTGATTGGAAAGCCGCTCAAAACAAAAGAGTTAGGCGATCAAAAGCTTAGTAAGCTTAAAGCACTGGCTATTTTATCATCAGATGCCTTATCTTCAGTGGCTTATGGAACAGAACAAATTTTGATTGTACTTGCAACAGTCGGTGTCCTTGCGTATTGGTATTCAATTCCAATTGCAATTGGGGTATTGGTGCTGCTGACGGCTTTAATTCTTTCATATCGTCAAATTATTTATGCGTATCCGCAAGGCGGAGGAGCTTATATTGTTTCGAAAACCAATTTAGGAGAAAATCCTGGGCTTATCGCTGGGGGATCACTGTTAGTAGATTATATTTTAACAGTTGCCGTGAGTGTTTCAGCAGGAACCGATGCTTTAACTTCGGCTTTTCCAACGCTGCATCATTATAATGTAGTAATTGCGTGTTTGCTGGTGATTTTTATTACCATCTTAAATTTACGAGGTGTAACAGAATCCGCTTCTGTATTAGCTTATCCGGTTTATTTATTTGTTATTGCTCTTATTTTGTTAATAGCGGTGGGCTTCTTCAAAATAGTGACAGGTCAAGTTTCACCTGAGCTTCATACATCTCTCGGTACAGTGGTGCCAGGTATTAGTTTGTTTTTATTATTAAAAGCTTTTTCGTCAGGCTGTTCGGCATTGACTGGTGTAGAAGCTATTTCAAATGCAGTGCCTAACTTTAAAGATCCAGGTGCAAAAAATGCTGTTCATACATTAATGCTGATGGGCGGTATTTTAGCCGTTTTATTTTCCGGCATCACGTTTTTAGCTTACTGGCTTGGCATTTCTCCAAAAGCAGATGAAACGGTTGTATCACAAATTGCATCGAGTGTGTTTGGACGAAATGGATTTTATTATTTTATTCAAGGCACCACAGCTCTGATTTTAGTGCTAGCGGCGAATACAGGTTTTTCAGCTTTCCCTTTGCTTGCTGTAAACTTATCGTCTGATAAATACATGCCAAGAATGTTTCAAATTCGCGGCGATCGACTAGGCTATTCAAATGGAATTGTGACCCTTGGAATTGCTTCTATTGTCTTACTGGTAGCTTTTAAAGGAGCGACGGAGCAATTAATTCCTCTTTATGCAGTCGGGGTGTTTATTCCATTTACGCTTTCTCAAACAGGCATGATTGTCAAATGGCTTAGAGAAAAGCCGGCCGGATGGCAAGGAAAGCTAATTATTAACTTAATTGGTGCACTCATTACATTAACGGTGTTAATTATTTTGTTTACAACGAAGTTTTCACAAGTGTGGTCCGTTCTCGTTTTCTTACCGGTTATCGTTTATATTTTTCATCGCATTCATACGCATTATGAAGCGGTAGGAGAGCAGCTCCGCATTAAGCAGGGAGAAAAGATTGGAAAGCTTGAAGGAAGTGTGGTCATTGTTCCTGTAGCAGGAATGACAAAAGTAGTAGAAAATTCATTAAATTATGCGAGAACGATTGGCGATACCGTTATTGCAGTGCACGTGGCTTTTGATCGAGAAAGCGAAAAGAGAATGGAAGAGAAGTGGGAAAAGTGGCAGCCTGATATTCGTATTGTTACGTTTCATTCTCAATACCGCAGTCTTGTGCGGCCGCTGTTTCGATTCATTGATATGGCTGAGGAAAAAGCACGGGAAAATAATATGGCTATTACGGTCGTTATTCCGCAGTTCATCACGAAAAAAAGTTGGCAAAACATCCTTCACAATCAGTCCAGTCTGCTGTTAAAAGCACATTTGCTTTACCGTAAAAATGTAATTGTTACAACTGTACCGTATCGTTTTAAAAAATAATGAAACATGATTAAAAACCTCCAACTTCTATATTGGAGGTTTTTAATTTTTAATTTCACATACACTAACCATAATTGAATCTCATCAAAGGCACAAACGGAGGGATTGCATGAGTGAATTAATTAAGTTATTGCGAAAAGGAAATAAATCGGCCATGATGGCCGCTGTAGTTAATACCATTATATCCATTATTAAAGGAATTGCTTTTGCTTTAACGGGAAATGTAGCGATGTTTGCTGAAACGATGCACAGCTTAGGAGATGCAGCTAATCAGTTTTTTGTCTTTATAGGTTCGGCATTAAGTAAAAAAGCCCCGACCAAACGATTTCCAAACGGCTTCGGACGATTGGTTAATCTTGTTCTATTAGGAGCTGTTCTTGTAGTAGGAATTATGGCGTTTGAAACGATTAAAGAAGGATATCATCACATTCTCCATCCGAAGAAGTCTTCAGGCTTTATTTTAAATATTGCAGTACTTGGCATCTCGGTATTGCTTGAGATGTTTGTCCTATTTAAGGCAATGAAAGAAATTTTGCACGATGTTGGGATGGATACCGCAGAGGTCAATGTTTTTACACAAAGCTTTGTTCATTTAAGGAAAGCAAAGCCAGCAACTAAGCTGGTCTTTATGGAAGATCTAGTAGCTACTGGAGGAGGCGTATTGGCACTAATTGCGGTTTTTATTTCACGATTTACACCTTTTCACCAAGCTGAAGGAATTGCTTCTATTTTAATTGGGTTTATGATGTTTTTTGTAGTAGGACGAGTGTTTTTAGATAACGCTGCTGGAGCGCTTGGGGAAGCAGATAAAGAAATGGAAATGAAAATTGGCGCGATTGTCATGCAAGATGTACAAGTGCGTGATATTCAAACATTAATGGTGATGAAAGAAGGAGAAGAGCTTCACGTTGAATTAAAAGTAGAAATTGATCCTTCTTTAACAGTGGCAGAAGCTGATGATATTAAAGATCGGCTGGAAAATCGTATTTTACAGGAAAAAGGAGTAACGGATGTTATTATTGAATTTGATGAAGATGATGGAATTCCGGACTGGGTGCCAAGTGATTTACAGCTTCAAAAAGAATAAAAACAAGGAAGAAAACAGCTGTTTTCTTCCTTGTTTTTTTAGCTATATACTTTTTCACGTACGTTTTGGGAATCTGTTGAAGCTTTAGAGAAGTTAATGGTTTCACGTACAACGTAAATAGGTCTATTTTTACTTTCATCGTAAATTCTTGCGATATATTGTCCGACTAGACCTAAACCAAGTAGCTGAATACCGCTAAAGAAGGTGATAGCTACCATAATAGAAGTCCAGCCAGGCTGGATATTTTCACCTATTAGCCAAACAACAATGGAATAACTTAAAACTAGAAGTGATACAAAAACCGATAACAGGCCAATAACCATTACTAAACGTAAAGGTTTCGTTGAAAACCCAATAATTCCATCTGAAGCAAACTTGATCATCTTTTTTAAAGGATATTTTGTTTCACCAGCAAAGCGCTCATCGCGCTCATATTCTACATATGTTTGCCTGCAGCCAATCCAAGACATCATTCCTCGTACAAAACGATTACGTTCAGTCATTTTTTTGAATACATCCGCTACTTTTCGGTCGATAATACGAAAATCTCCCGTATCTTTCGGGATTTCAATATCGGACATATAATTTAAAAAGCGATAAAAATACTTAGCTGTGGCTAATTTAAAAAAGGTTTCTCCGCTTCGTTTCTTGCGCTTTGCATATACAATTTCATAGCCTTGCTGCAATCCCTACTAGCTTATTTATCCCATTTGTTCGTCTTTAGATTCGCTTGATTTAGTTATGTCTCAATCTCTTCTTTTTATCATGTATTCTCTGATACGAACAGCTTTTATGTTTTAAATCGATCTTTTAATAAATTCCATAGGGAACTCACTCCGAGACTAATGCTGATCAGAATTCCTGATAGGGCTACTATTAAAGCGATATATTCAAAGATAGAAAACTGCTTCATACTATCCCAATTGATGTTTCCCTTTAGTTTGCTAATAACTAAATTCATTCCATAAATACCGGAAAGAACGGTATAAATCGTTAAGATTAATAATAAGTAATTATGACGCTTAGCCGCGATTTTCTCCTGATTTTGATACAAGGTACCAAGGGTTTCTTTGACTTCTTGATAAAGAGAATTGATGTGGAAGATTTTTTTAAAGAGCTCAGAAAACTCTTGACCTTCTGTGCGAGAGCTAATTTCTAAAAATAAATATTTACCTGAAAATATGGTAATAGAGCGGATTAGTCGTTCAATGCCCTCTGAATTTTTATGAAACGTGAGCTGAGAATACTCATAAGATAGTTTTAACAACACGATTTTATAGAAAAAATGTAAAAATAAATTATAGTAATGTTGGCCAAATAGATGATTCATCAAAAGCTGATCCGTTTTAGAGTCTGTCGATTTAGAAATACACGAAAACACATGGTCTGTTATGACGTAATAGGTTTCAGGAGCCCATCTGGAATACACGTGTTTGGTATTATACGTTTTAATATACTCATGGTTGTGTGCAGAGATAAACGGCTTCCCGTCAGGCGTATAGCTATTTAGCTGCCCAGTACGAAATAAAGTTGTGCCATTAATCTCTTGCTTTTGATTTACCGTTACATAACTTAATACAAACATCCGTTCATCGATAAAATAAGGAAGGCTCCCGACGTGCTGTTCACGTGTGGCTTCTTTTTTGATGTGTTCGTTCAAAAATGGCGCGAGCTGTGAAAAAATATAATCCTGTACTTTGCTATAGCGATGATGTTCATAGGTAATGGTGGATCCATGCTCTTCAGCAAGCTTCGGTTCTAATACGCGAAAATGATTCATGAATTCTAAAATGTCATCATAGGTGTAATGATTATGACTCATCTCAGTGCGAATAGTCATGACGCCAATTTCAAAAGGACATAAAAAAACATCCACAGACAGCACGTTGCTAGACACGGTGGTGGAGGAAGTTTGTAGCGTAACGGTATGGTCTATTTTTTTTGAAAATCGAAGCAACCCTTCTTTTTCGCACGAATCAGGAAATAGAATACATTCAATGTAAGGAAGAAAATATTGATCCAAGCTATCATGAGATACGTAATACTGTTCTCCGTAGTATTCTTTTTCTAAATGTTTGTTTTGAATGGAAAAAAAATCGAACAAATTTGCTTCTAATGCATGAACAAGCTGCTCTTTATTTTTTCGATCAAAGGAAAAAGGAAAAAGAAACATGTTCATTGCTTTGGTAGGCATAATAGTTTGAAATGGTTCTGTTTTCCTTGGTGTATTGGTCATAAACTACATCCTTCTTATGGTCGGTTGTATTTCCTTTTGAGAGCCGAGGAAATGCAGATAGAAAGTAAAAGGTAAAGCAGGCTTTATAAAAACCTCTCTACCTGCCTGCAATGATTCAACGTATCATTTATAATATGCCAATTTTTTTAGAAAACAAACGTAAAAAAACCAACTAACATCATGGTTAGTTGGTTTTACATACAGTGTGTGATTAGTGAATTGTGCGATATACACCAGTGACTTTTCCTAAAATCGTTACGTGGCGAAGAATAATAGGCGCCATCGTTGAATTTTCAGGCTGTAAACGAACGAAATTTTCTTCTTTGAAGAAACGTTTTACCGTTGCTTCGTTGTCCTCGGTCATAGCGACCACAATATCTCCATTATTAGCAGTTTGCTGCTGACGTACGATTACCATATCGCCATCTAGAATACCTGCTTCAATCATACTTTCTCCCATAATTTCAAGCATAAATACATGATCATCTGGAGAAACGAATTTATCTGGAAGAGGAAAATATTCTTCCACGTTTTCAACGGCTGTTATAGGAAGACCCGCTGTTACTTTACCGATAACAGGAACATTAATGACATTGCTTTTAGGGATGTTTACTTCGTCTAGTTGAAGAACTTCGATTGCTCTTGGTTTTGTTGGATCTCTGCGAATTAACCCTTTGCTTTCTAAACGAGCTAAATGCCCGTGTACAGTGGAGCTAGAGGCTAATCCTACCGCTTCCCCAATCTCACGAACAGAAGGCGGATAACCTTTTAATTTTACTTCGTGCTTAATAAAATCTAGTATGTCTTGTTGACGTTTTGATAGCTTCATATTTTTCACCTCGATTTTAGCTATTCTTTAGGTGAATTATACCACGTGATGTGTCAATATACAAACATAAGTTCGAAGAATTCCATTGACAGAAACAAATGTTCTCAATAAAATAAGAACATATATTCTGATAGGGGGATCATAATATGCACCAATTCTTACATTCTATGAAACATTACGCTATTTTTTTTGCAGTTATCGCTGCACTTACATATGTATTGACGCTGGTTTTAGGAGCGGATAAAGTAGATTTAGACAAATATTCAACCGTTACTATTACAAAAGGAGATACGCTTTGGGAATTGTCCAACAAGTATCATAATCACCATCATTTGACCGCCAACGAATTTGTCAAATGGGTTGAAGACGTCAATGATTTAAACTCAGACACTGCCCAGTCTTTATCTCCTGGAGATAAATTATATATTCCTGTTTTAAAAAAAGAGTTACATAATCAAGTGGCAATTGAACAGTAGTGTGTAACGGCCGTTCCTGAATATTGTTAGAAGCCGAAAAGGTCGTGATAAAAGTGGAAGCCATTATTTATTGCCGTGTCAGTACGGATAAAAAAACCCAAGAAACATCTTTACAGCGCCAGCAAGAAGAATTAAAAAAACTTGCTGATCTTCACCATCTAGACGTAAAAAAAGTCGTAATGGAAAAAGCAAGCGGATATGACGTAGACAGAGAAGGTATTTTGGATGTTCTTCATACAATGAAAGAAGAAAAAATATCCGTGCTGCTCATTCAAGACGAAACACGATTAGGCAGAGGAAATGCCCGAATCGCGCTGCTTCATGCTTTTCATAAAGAAAATGCTACGATCTATACGATTAGTCATCAAGGTCAGCTTCAGCTTTCAGAATCTGATTCGATGGTGTTAGATATTATTAGCTTAGTGGAAGAGCATCAGCGGAAATTACATAATGCTAAAATTAAAAGAGGAATGAAAAGAGCCGTAGAAAACGGTTATCGTCCGCAGCAAAATTTAAAAAATCAAGGAGTTAACTCGGGAAGAGAAAAAAAAGAAGCGCCGATTGAAGAAATTGTCCGTCTTCGTCATAACGGCTTAACCTTTGCTGAAATTTCAGTTACGCTAAAAGGTTTTGGTTATAATATTTCAAAAGCGACGGTACATCGTCGCTATCAAGAGTATCAAGAGAGGGCTCAATCTCTTGATAAAACGAAAGAGATTTAGTAAGATGACTACATGTTGCCGGAACGGTTCGGTAATTTTAATTATTGATTATAAGGAGATAGGTTTTATATGCTATCAAAAGATAAACTTGCTCGTATTAATGCTCTTTCAAAAAAAGCAAAGGCTGAAGGTCTGACAGAATCTGAAGCGAAAGAACAGCAAGAGCTACGTCAGGAATATTTAAAAGTTTTCCGACAATCTATGACAAATCACCTTCATACGATTAAAGTTGTGGACGAAGAAGGTAAAGATGTTACGCCTAAGAAGTTAAAAGAGAGTAAAAAGAAGCGTCTTCACTAAGACGTTGTAGTAAAACTAGAGGAGTGTTCCCTCTAGTTTTTTGTATATTTTTAATAAGGCGCACAAAAACTGTAAAAGTGGAAATTTTTTTGGTTCAAGTATTGTACAAATAAGCAAATCATTAGTATGATAACATATGTACATAGTTTTGAAAGGAATGAAGAGTATGACACAACGTATTGAAGATCTTTCGATTGCAACAATTCGTACTTTATCAATCGATGCGATTGAAAAAGCAAATTCAGGTCACCCAGGTATGCCAATGGGAGCTGCTCCAATGGCATATACATTGTGGACAAAATTTATGAACATCAATCCAAAGAATCCAAACTGGTTCAACCGTGACCGCTTTGTATTATCAGCAGGACACGGATCGGCACTATTATACAGCTTGCTTCATTTAGCTGGATATGACTTATCAATTGAAGACCTTAAAAACTTCCGTCAATGGGGAAGCAAAACACCAGGTCATCCAGAGTTCGGTCATACAGCAGGTGTTGATGCAACAACTGGCCCACTAGGACAAGGTATTGCAATGGCTGTTGGTAAAGCAATGGCAGAACGTCATTTAGCTGAAACATACAACAAAGAAGGTTTAGAAATCGTAGACCACTTTACGTATGGTATTTGTGGTGACGGAGACTTAATGGAAGGTGTATCTGCTGAAGCAGCTTCATTAGCGGCACACTTAAAATTAGGACGCTTAGTTGTTTTATACGATTCAAATGATATTTCTTTAGACGGAGATTTAGATCGCTCGTTCTCTGAGAACGTAGAGGATCGTTTCAAAGCTTACGGATGGCAAGTAATCCGCGTTGAAGACGGCAATGACTTGACAGCGATTGCAAACGCAATTGAAGAAGCAAAAGGCGATTTAACACGCCCAACGCTAATCGAAGTAAAAACAACAATCGGATTTGGTTCTCCAAACCACGCGGGTACTTCTGGCGTGCACGGTTCTCCATTAGGTTCCGATGAAACAAAATTAACAAAAGAAGCTTATGCATGGACATTTGAAGAAGATTTCTATGTGCCAGAAGAAGTGTATGCTCACTTCAAAGCTACAATTGCTGAAGATGGCCAAAAGAAAGAAAACGAATGGAACGATGTATTTGCACAGTATAAAGAAAAATATCCTGAACTAGGTCGTCAATTTGAACTAGCAGTAGAAGGAAAATTACCGGAAGGCTGGGAAGAAACACTTCCAGCATATGAAACGGGTTCAAGCTTAGCTAGCCGTGCTTCTTCTGGAGAAGTACTAAACGCAGTAGCACAAGCTGTACCTCAATTCTTCGGCGGTTCAGCTGACTTAGCTGGCTCAAATAAAACAATGATTAAAGGTTCAGAAGACTTCACTGCAGCTGATTACAGCGGACGTAATATCTGGTTCGGTGTACGTGAATTTGCAATGGGAGCTGCATTAAACGGTATGGCTCTACACGGCGGTGTAAAAGTATTCGGAGGAACATTCTTTGTATTCTCTGATTATCTTCGCCCAGCAATTCGCTTAGCAGCTTTAATGAAGCTTCCTGTAACATATGTATTTACACATGACAGTATCGCAGTTGGAGAAGACGGCCCAACACATGAGCCAATTGAACAATTGCCATCACTTCGTGCAATGCCGGGTCTTTCAGTGGTTCGTCCTGCAGATGCAAATGAAACAGCTGCTGCATGGCGCTTAGCATTAGAGTCAACTGACCGCCCAACGGCGCTTGTATTGACTCGTCAAAACTTGCCAACGCTTGAAGGTACAAAAGAAAATGCATACGAAGGCGTGTCTAAAGGTGCGTACGTTGTATCTAAAGCTGGTAAAGACCAAGCGGATGCATTAATACTTGCAACAGGCTCTGAAGTAAGCCTAGCAGTAGAAGCGCAAAAAGCATTAGCTGCAGAAGGCATTGACGTATCTGTCGTAAGTATGCCTGCATGGGATCGTTTCGAAGAGCAATCTGCTGAGTACAAAGAAAGTGTTATCCCTAAATCAGTGAAAAAACGTTTAGGTATTGAAATGGCTTCTACACTTGGCTGGGAACGCTATGTTGGAGACGAAGGACAAGTTCTTGGTATTAATCACTTCGGTGCATCTGCCCCTGGTGAAACAATCATGAAAGAATTTGGTTTTACAGTTGAAAATGTAGTAGCAAAAGTGAAAAGCTTGCTTAATGCATAATTCTTTTTCACAAGAAAGAGCAGACTCCTATGGTCTGCTCTTTTTTTTCGACAAAAAAACAAAGAAATTTTTTCATCGATAGACAAGCATTGCGTACACCATTCGGTATAATGGTACAAAAAAGAACGAGCCGAAAGGGAGGATGAATCGTGAGAACGTATGAAGTATATTTAATGGAGGAAGAAGTTGCATCATCCTATTTTCGAAGAGAAAAGCTCATTTATCAGCTGCTGATTGAATATAAAATGAAACGTCACTTGCAGGAGACGCACTTACAAAAACAAGTTCATTACATTACTCGCCAGCTGCCCATTTCATTTATTCAACGAGAATTGCTTCAGGCGTTTTCTCATTATCCTCATTTTTTTACTCATCAAGAGACGTTTGTGCTGGAATATCCTCATAAAAAAAGTCGAGCATCTATAAAATTAACAAATCGCTGTATAACAATTGAAGGAGATGGCAATGTTGATGCTGAGACAGCTTTTTTTGAAGTATTACGCAAGCTAGATCCTTGTTTTTTAGCAGTGAATTATGGAACGGATGAATACGGCTGGCTGAGGCCTGTGAAAACAAGAAAATTTGTGTAATTATTTAAGGAAATTGGAACGGAAATATTGTATAATAGCGTATGGTCTAGTACACTGTAAGTTAGACAACATGAAGGAGGAAGTAATACCATGGGAATGTATATTCTAGTTGGTGTTCTAGCATTAATTGTTGGGATAGCGCTAGGATTTTTCATTGCTCGTAAATATATGATGAGCTATCTGAAGAAAAATCCACCAATTAATGAACAAATGTTAAAAATGATGATGATGCAAATGGGCATGAAACCATCGCAGAAAAAAATTAACCAAATGATGAAAGCAATGAACGGCCAAATTAAATAATGGTTAATTGGACAGACACTCTCTATTCAGAAGGGTGTCTTTTGTTTTATGATAGATATAAGAAAATGGTTGTGGGGCTAGGGGGATACGATGAAAATTTTTCGAGAGTTAGGGTGGTTTTTCAAACAAGAAAAAAAGTCTTACATAACGGGGATAGCGCTGCTCATTATTGTGGCAGCATTAGAACTTCTCCCGCCTAAAATTATTGGTTTAACGGTAGATGGCATCAAAGAAGGGACGCTGAATGGAAAGCGCTTAATGCAGATGGTTGGCATTTTGCTAGGAGCTGCTGTTGTGGCCTATTTCACAAGATACATATGGCGTATTATGATATTTGGTTCATCTGTTAAACTAGCCAAGCAGCTGAGAAATACCCTCTACGCTCATTTTACCAAGATGAATCAGGCCTTTTATCAGCGGCGGCGAATTGGGGATTTGATGGCGCATGCCACCAATGATATTCAAGCTATTCAACAAACTGCAGGTTCGGGCGTTTTGACGCTCGTGGATTCGATTGTCACAGGAGGGCTTGTTCTATGCACAATGGCCCTCACAATCAGCTGGAAATTAACGCTTATTTGCCTTATTCCTATGCCGCTTATGGCTGTTTTAACAAGTTACTATGGTACATTGCTTCATGCGCGGTTTCATCACGCACAAGCAGCATTTTCTACTTTAAATGATAAGGTTCAAGAAAGCATCAGCGGAATTAAAGTCATTAAGACGTTCGGGGAAGAAGCGGCTGATATCGAAGAATTTCGCATTAAGTCTGCAGATGTTGTTCAAAAGAACATGAAAGTAGCACGAGTAGATGCATTGTTTGATCCGACCATTTCGATTATTGTAGCACTTTCTTTTTTACTTGCTCTTATTTTTGGCAGCAAGATGGTTATTAGTGAAGAGTTAACACTGGGGCAGCTTGTTACCTTTACAACTTATTTGGGCCTTCTTATTTGGCCTATGCTCGCGTTTGGCTGGCTATTTAACATTGTGGAACGAGGAAGAGCATCATATGACAGGGTATTTTCTTTATTAAAAGAAGAAAATTCGATTGAAGAAGCAGCGCATCCTGGTGTTGAAATGCCAACAGGAAATATTGAAGCTGTTGTTCATAGGTTTTCGTATGGTAAAGAAGACGAATACACGTTAAACGAAATTTATTTTACACTTTCTCGCGGTCAAACATTAGGCATTGTCGGAAAGACGGGTGCTGGGAAAACCACGCTTTTAAAGCTGTTGCTTCGTGAATTTGATGTAAGCGACGGAGCTGTTTTATGGGGAGGAAAAGACATTAAAGATTATGCTTTTGATTCATTGTACAAAAGCATTGGGTATGTTCCTCAAGATCACTTTTTGTTTTCAACAACAGTCGCTGCTAATATCGCGTTTGGAAAAGAAGAAGCAAGCAATCAAGAAATTCAAGAAGCGGCTAAAGTTGCAAATGTACATAGAGACATCCTCGATTTTACAGATGGCTATCAAACAATAGTAGGTGAAAAAGGCGTTTCGTTATCCGGTGGACAAAAACAGCGTATCTCGATTGCAAGAGCTCTTTTACTAGACCCTGAGCTTTTAATTTTAGACGACTCGCTATCAGCGGTAGATGGAAAAACGGAAGCGGGTATTTTACAAGCGTTGAAGCAAAAACGTCAAAATCGAACAACGATTATTACAGCGCATCGACTGAGCTCAGTTACTCACGCAGACCTGATTCTTGTACTTGATAAAGGGAAAATTATTCAGCGAGGAACTCATGAGGAACTGCTTAGCGTGAGCGGCTGGTACCAGGATATGTACGATAGACAGCAGCTTGAACGTGCGGTAGAAGAAGGAGAGACGAAAAATGAAAATTGAGCATTCTTCGGTACATAAACGTCTGTTTTGCTATACGATTCCGCATAAAAAATCATTTTTTTTAGCGTTCACACTATTATTAATTGCTACGGCTGCTGATTTATTAGGCCCTATTTTGATTAAAGTTTTTATTGACGATTATTTAACTCCTAAGTATTTGCCTCTTCAGCCTCTTGTGTGGCTTGCAAGCAGTTATTTGCTTTTACAGCTTTTAAAAATTGTCGTTCAATACTTTCAGCTTCTGCAGTTTCAAAAAATTGCGCTTCAAATTATTCAGCAGATTCGAATTGACGTTTTTTCTCATGTTCATCGTTTGGCGCTTCGTTTTTTTGACAACACGCCAACGGGAAGCCTGGTGTCTCGAATTACAAATGACACGGAAGCCATGAAAGAAATGTTTGTGGAAGTCATCGCGGTTTTTATTCAAAATGGGGTATTTTTGGTCGGCATTTTTATAGCCATGTTTATGCTAGATGTGAAGCTGGCTTTTTATTGTTTAGTTCTTCTCCCATTTATTTGGGGGCTTATGAAGCTTTATCAGCATTACAGCGCTATTTACTACGGACAGCTCCGAGAAAAGCTAAGTCAGTTAAATGCGAAGCTTCATGAGTCTTTGCAAGGCATGTCCATTATTCAATTATTTCGTCAAGAAAAGCGGCTTCGCTCAGAATTTGAAGAAATTAATGATCAGCATTACAAAGCGGGCATGCGCAATATTAAGTTAGATGGTTTACTGCTGAGGCCTGCTGTCGAAATTCTTTATATTTTAGCCGTTATTCTTGTGCTCAGTTATTTTGGTATTTCTGTAGCTGACAGTCCTGTTAAAATTGGTGTTCTTTACGCGTTTATCAACTACTTGGATCGTTTTTTTGAGCCTGTTAATGAAATGATGCAGCGTCTTTCTATGTATCAGCAAGCGATGGTATCAGCCTCCCGGGTATTTGATTTGATGGATGAGGAAGAAAAAAATCCAGTGATGACAGGAAAACAAAAGCAGGGGGTACAAAAAGGAACGGTAGAATTCAGAAACGTAACGTTTTCCTATGACGGTGTTCGAGATGTGCTTTCTGATATATCATTTACGGTAAACGAAGGAGAAACAGTGGCTTTAGTAGGCCATACTGGAAGCGGGAAAAGCTCCATCATTAATTTATTAATGCGTTTTTATGAGCAGCAAAAAGGAGACATTTTGATCGATAATAAACCGCTATCGTCTTTTTCAAATAAAAAGCTTCGAGATCAGGTAGGGCTGGTGCTGCAAGATGCCTTTTTATTTGCCGATACCGTAAAGCGAAATATTACGCTGCATGAAGACCATTTTTCTGATGAGCAAGTAAAAGCAGCGGCGAAATTTGTGCAAGCTCACGCATTTATCGAAGCTCTTCCTAATAAGTATAATGAAGTGCTAGTGGAAAGAGGTTCGACTTTATCAAGCGGTCAGCGTCAGCTCCTAGCATTTGCAAGAACGGTGATTCGAAACCCTAAAATCCTTATTCTTGATGAAGCGACAGCTCATATTGATACAGAAACGGAAGAAGCGATTCAAGAAGTGTTAAGAGATATGGGAAAAGGCCGCACAACGATTGCGATTGCTCATCGTTTATCAACTATTCAACACGCCGACTGTATTTTAGTATTGCATAAAGGGAAAATCGTTGAAAAAGGAACGCACGCTGAACTGCTAGATAAAGGCGGTTTGTACTGTAATATGTATCAGCTGCAGCACAGTGAAAAAGAGGAAAATTTCAATAAAGAAACAGGAGTAAAAGAGATTTATACAGAATTGATAGAGTGAAGGCAAAAAAAGAAACAACCTTCATGAAGAGGTTGTTTCTGTTGTTTGAGCAGGGAATTCATTGTAAACGTTTAATAAATGATCTAATTCTTGACTATGTTTAATAGCAGGTGGAGAGTTTAATCCACTTACTCGGACTATGCGGATGAGTTCTTCTCGTTTCTTTTCAATCGCTAATAGAATATCTTTTTTGGCCAATGCTATGTATCCCTTCTAACAAGTCGTTTACCTAATTATACAAGATAATGGTACTATTTGAAAGAAGTGAGATAAGACAATTTGGTTACAAAATGGTAACGAAAAAGAACAAAAAGAACAAAAAAAGGGAAGTGGGAAATATGGGAGATTTAAATTTGTTTTTGGCATTTGGCGCGGGCTTTTTATCGTTTATTTCACCCTGCTGTTTGCCTTTGTACCCAGCTTTTTTATCGTACATAACGGGAGTATCAGTTAGCGAGCTAAAGGAAGGCGCTAAGTCACATCAGCGCAAAGCTTTTATTCACACAGCTTTCTTTCTGCTGGGATTTTCTATCATTTTTATTATGATTGGTTTTGCGACGTCCTTTATTGGTCAGTGGTTTTTTAACTATAAGGATTTGATCCGGCAGATTGGCGCTATTCTTATTATTTTCTTTGGTCTAGTTGTACTAGGGATTTTTAAGCCTCGAATTCTTATGCAAGAACATAAGCTTAGATTCGCAAATAAGCCGGCTGGTCTCTTAGGTTCTTCTTTCATAGGCATGGCTTTTGCTGCGGGCTGGACTCCTTGCACGGGCCCTATTTTAGTATCGGTTATGGCGCTTGCAGCGACAAACCCAGGCTCTGGCCTTTTGTATATGATAGCTTATTCACTTGGATTTTCTATTCCATTTTTTATTATGACGTTTTTTATTGGGAAAATGAACTGGTTAAAAAAACATATGAATTCCATGATGAAAGTTGGCGGATATGCAATGATTGGCATGGGGTTTATTTTATATTTTGACTGGATGACAAAAATTATTATTTATACAACGAGCGTATTTGGAGGGTTTACGGGCTTTTAAAAAGGGAAGATGATACAAAAAAGAATCTGAAAATTGGCAGATTCTTTTTATTTTTCAAAAGACAAAATAGTTACTTTCGCTCTTAGAAAATATCCAAGAATATGGTGTGAAAAAATATATAGAAAAAATTTATTTTTACTATATCTTCTATAAATACGGAGTGATACAATGAAATCGTCATATTTTTAATTGTTAAAAAGAGGTGTATAAATTGAAAGATATTTTGTTAATCTTGCTTTTGCAACTGATCTATGTACCGATCTTGACGCTGCGCACAATTTTTTTAGTCAAAGGTATGAGTATGTATGCCTCGGTTTTTGGATTTGTTGAAGCGTTAATTTATGTATTCGGCTTATCCCTTGTATTTTCAGGAGATCAAAGCACGCTTGCTATGGTTGTATATGCAGTTGGGTTTGGAGTGGGAATTATCCTTGGAAGTTATATCGAATCTAGGCTTGCTATCGGATATACAACATTCTTAGTTAACCTTATGACCAAAAATGAAGAGTTAATTAACCGCCTCCGACAGGAAGGTTTTGGTGTTACTGTTTACCAAGGTGAAGGAAGAGACAGTGCACGCTATAGATTGGACATTTTAACAAAACGAAGTAGAGAAGAAGAGCTATTAGCATTCATTGAAGAATATGAGCCTCGTGCTTTCATTATTTCATACGAGCCGCGTAAATTTAAAGGCGGGTTCTTACTAAAAGCAATGAAAAAGCAAAAACAAAAACAAAAGCAAAAAGCAAAAGCAGATATTAGCTCTACTAAATAAAAACAGAAGAGATCCTCTTCTGTTTTTTTGTTGCACTTTTACTTCTGATGTTTTTTGGATTATAATATAAGTAAACACTAAACTATAGTAAAGGAAGGATTTCATTGGTTATTGCTTCAACACTTGTCGCAATTTTTATGGCTTCTTTCATATTAGTTGTTCGAATGAAAGCTGCTGATAAACCAACGAATGCAAAAAAAATTATACTTCCGCCTTTTTTTATGAGTACGGGAGCATTAATGTTTATCTTTCCAATGTTTCGAGTAACGGGTGCAGAACTGCTTGAGGCGTTAATAGCAGGCATGATCTTCTCAATCCTGTTAATTAAAACGTCTAAATTTGAAATTCGTGACGATCATATTTACTTGAAGCGTTCAAAAGCTTTTGCATTCATTATTATTGGTTTGCTTATTATTCGAATTGCAATGAAAATATATTTAAGTTCTTCAATTGATGTTGGCCAGCTTGGCGGTATGTTCTGGATTTTAGCATTTGGTATGATTGTACCTTGGCGCATTGCGATGTACACATCGTACAAAAAGCTCGAACGAAAGCTGCACAATGATCGTCTTGGGAATACAACGATATTAAACTAAAAAAGGTGGCTACGCAGCCACCTTTTTTAATTTAAAATAAATGCTGATAGGGGACGGCATCTATTTTTTGCTTTTTTAATGTTTTTAATAAAAATTTATGATCACGTTTAGGCGTAGCTAAGATGTATCCACGTACGATTAAGTCTTCTGTTATAGAGGCGGCTCGTTCCTCAAGTGCGAGTTCCCCAATTTTCCCTGCAATTTTTTGTTTGGCCACATCGCGAAATAGTTCAGGTACTGGTTCAACAAGAACGTTTAATAGCTGCTTTTGATCTGCTGACCAAAGATGAATGGTTTTGGAAAGATAGTGATCTTGCCAATCAAGTTCAGACATGCCGTCTTCTTTTGGTAAGCGCTTTAAAAATTTTCTGAACATAAAAAATCCGCCGATAGCAAACATGCTCATTAAAAAAACAACCCAAAATAAAATAACCCATAAAAACCAGCCCTCTAGCATATTTTTCACTCCTTTATAAAGAGATTAATCATAACATTACTATATTTATACATTTATTATAAAAGCCTTGTTCCTTTTATGGCAATATAAAATTCCTGCACTTTATGTGAGAAGGAAGTCTTTTCTGACTTATTAATAAGTTTATATAGACTTATTAATAAGTGAATTATCGTTAGAATTATCTAAAAATGCTTATTTTTCAGCTTTTAAAAAGTTGGCACGTTTTTTGCATATAAACTAATTGAAGAATTATTTAATATGAGAGGAAGATAAAAAATGAGTCAAACTTTTAGCAAAGTAGCAACAAATTTACCGGGAGAAAATGCAAAGCAATTATTAGATAGAAGACACCGTGCCATTCCGAAAGGTGTAAGTTATGGCATTCCGACATTTGCTGATACGGCTGAAGGGGCGATCGTTAAAGATGTCGATGGCAATACGTTTATTGATTTCGTAGGCGCAATTGGCACAATCAATGTAGGGCACAGTCATCCAAAAGTAAAAGAAGCGCTTCACAAGCAAGTAGACCGTTTTATTCACACAGGATTTAATGTAATGATGTATGAGTCATATGTAGAGCTTGCAGAAAGATTAGCAGCAATTGCGCCTGGTGAATTTGACAAGAAAGTATTACTTTTAAATAGCGGAGCAGAAGCTGTAGAAAATGCAGTGAAAATTGCTCGTAAATATACAAAGCGTCAAGGAATTATTTCATTTAACCGCGGTTTCCACGGCCGTACATTAATGACAATGACAATGACAAGTAAAGTAAAGCCATATAAATATGAATTTGGACCGTTTGCTCCTGAAGTATACAAAGCTCCATATCCTTATGAGTATCGCCGCCCACAAGGATTATCAGTTGAAGCATACGAAGAGTTTATGATTACCGAATTCAAAAACTTCTTAAATACAGAAGTAGCACCAGAAACGATTGCAGCTGTTGTAATGGAGCCAATTCAAGGCGAAGGTGGTTTCATTGTTCCAGGTAAACGTTTTGTGCAAGAAGTGTATCAATTATGTAAAGAGCACGGAATTTTATTTGTATCAGATGAAATCCAAGCTGGTTTTGCACGTACGGGCCGCTACTTCGGTATTGAACACTTTGACGTTCAACCAGATTTAATTACAGTATCTAAATCACTAGGAGCTGGTGTACCGATTAGCGGTGTCATTGGCCGTGCTGAAATCATGGATGAATCTAATCCTGGTGAGCTTGGCGGAACGTACTGCGGAAGCCCTCTTGGATGTGAAGCGGCTTTAGCTGTACTTGATATTATTGAAGAAGAAAAGCTAAATGAACGCGGTGAGTACCTTGGAAAAGTAGTAACATCACGATTTGAAAAATTAGCAGAAAAATATGACTGTATCGGTGATATCCGCGGATTAGGAGCTATGTCTGCTATCGAGCTTGTGAAAGACCGCGAAACAAAAGAAGCGGATAAAGAGCTTACACAGCGCATCGTAAAAGAAGCAAACAAACGTGGATTATTACTGCTTAGCGCGGGAGTATTCGGAAACGTTCTTCGTATCTTAATGCCGATTGTTATTACAGATGAGCAGCTAGAAGAAGGCTTAGCTATTTTTGAAGCAGCACTAGAAGCAAGCGTACAGCAAACGGTTGAAGTGTAAGAGAAATTGAGACATGAGTGAAGAGAGAACTCTTCACTCATTCTTCATGAATCACAAAGAATGGGTATGTTTGGACACTCTATTTATAGATTTTTCATTTTCTGATAAAATAAAATAATAATTATTTTTTGACGAAAAGGTGATTCAAATGACCATTCATAAAAAGCATATTCAGCAAATTAACGACGAACTTTACGATATATTTGAGTCATCATTTGATGAAATCTTTGTAACTGATGCAAATGGATATGTATTAGTTGTAAATTCAGAGTGTGAAAAAAATTATGCTTTGAAAGTGGAAGATTTTATTGGAAAGCACGTAAAAGAACTGCAGGAAATGGGGATCTTTTATCCTTCGGCCACGTTAAAGGTGATTGAATCTAATCAAGCAATTGAATTGGTTCAAAAAACAAACTCAGGCCGGTATCTTCATGTGCGGACAAGGCCAGTATTTACCAATGATGGGCAATTGAAAAGCGTTATTAGCTATTCTCGAGATCTCACAGATTTAATGGAATTAAAACGAAAAGTTGAAGAGATGGAAGAACAGCTTGAAAACTATAAAAAAGAGTTAAACGAATCCGTCGATTTAGAAGGCATCGTGACAAAAAGCGAAGCGATGAAAAAAGTTTTTTCGACCATTCAACGAGTTGCTTCTGTAAATACAACCGTTCTTTTACTTGGAGAAACAGGGGTAGGAAAAAGCAGAGTAGCAAAACTGCTTCACCAGCTTAGTACAAGAAAACAGCAGCCTTATCATGAGCTTAATTGTGCAGCGCTTCCTGAACAGCTTATTGAATCAGAGCTATTTGGCTATGAAGGCGGTACGTTCACTGGAGCATTTCGAGAAGGGAAAAAAGGGATCATTGAGCTTTCGAACGAAGGCACGCTTTTTCTAGATGAGATTGGTGAACTTTCTCTTTCAGCACAAAGTAAGTTGCTCCACGTGCTGCAAGACCGTACAATTCGTCCCGTGGGTTCAACAAGAGCAGTATCAATAGATGTGCGAATTATTGCTGCTACGAATCAAAATCTGGAGCAAATGGTCGAAGAAGGAAAGTTTAGACGTGATTTGTACTATCGACTTAACGTGGTGCCAATTACGATTCCACCTTTACGAGAGCGAAAAGAAGATATTCTGCCTCTTGTCTATCAGTTTCTTCATCATTTCAATACGGTATATGAACGTAATGTACGCTTATCACCAAAGGCATTAGATGCATTTTTAGGGCAGGAATGGAAAGGAAACGTTCGCGAAGTGGAAAATATCATTGAGCGTCTGGTTGTTACAGGAGAAGAAATGATTACGCTTAAAGACTTGCCATTTGCAAAAGAGTTTGCTATCGATCCACCTGTGCATACGCTTCCTGAAATGATTGAACATGTGGAAAAAGAAATGGTCATCAAGGCGTTTGAACAGCATAGGTCATCTTACAAAGTAGCCGAACAGCTTGGTATTAGTCAATCACAAGCGAGCCGTAAAATTCGAAAATACGTGTCGGACAGTACCGAACAGTAGGTAGATAAATTTAAGCAGGGAGTGAAGAAATATGAAGCAAGCAAACTTATATATTAACGGAGAATTTGTTTCAGCAAATGATACATACGAAGTGGTAAATCCAGCAACAAATGAAGTAGTAGCTACTGTTGCAAAAGGCGGAGAAAAAGAAGCAAAGTTAGCAGCAGATGCTGCTTATGAAGCGTTTCAAACATGGTCTAAAAAAACAGCAGAAGAGCGCGGTAAATTATTATTTAAATGGCATCAGCTGATCGAAGAACACACGGATGAACTGGCTGAAATCATGACAGTCGAGCAAGGTAAGCCTCTTAAAGAAGCAAAAGGTGAAATTGGCTATGCCAACGGATTCGTTTCATGGTACGCAGAAGAAGGAAAACGTATTTACGGAGAAACAATTCCAGCTTCTTCTCCTAATAAACGATTATTTGCTCATAAGCAGCCTGTGGGCGTTATGGCAGCTATTACACCTTGGAACTTCCCGGCAGCCATGATTACGCGTAAAGTAGCGCCAGCTTTAGCAGCTGGATGTACAGCGGTTATTAAACCGGCAGAACAAACGCCACTAACGGCTCTTCGTCTAGCAGAACTGGCGCAGGAAGCAGGTATTCCAAAAGGCGTAATTAATGTCGTTACGGGAGATGCAAAAGCGATTGGAGAAGCGTGGCTTCAAGATGGACGCGTACGCAAACTATCGTTTACGGGCTCTACAGAAGTAGGTAAACTGTTAATGCGCGGAGCAGCTGATACGGTTAAAAAAGTGTCTTTAGAATTAGGAGGACACGCCCCGTTTATCGTAACAGCAAATGCTGATTTAGATAAAGCAGTAACAAATGCAATTGCTTCTAAATTCCGTAACGCTGGTCAAACATGCGTATGTACAAACCGCATCTACGTGCACGAGTCTATTGCTAAACCGTTCGCAGAGCAGTTTGCAGCGGCTGTTAGTCAGCTGAAAGTCGGAAACGGCTTAGAAGAAGGTACGGATATCGGACCTTTAATCGATGAAAAAGCGTTAGAAAAAGTAAAGCGCCACTTAGATGATGTTGTAGCAAAGGGTGGAAATGTCTTAACTGGAGGGGCTGTACGCGAAGAGGGAAGCGGGCTTTTTGTTGAGCCTACGGTTGTAGATGGTGCAACGGACGACATGCTTTGTATGTACGAAGAAACATTCGGACCAATTGCTCCAATTGCGACGTATCAAACAGAAGAAGAAGTTATTCGCCGTGCAAATAACTCTCCTTACGGATTAGCAGCTTATGTGTTCACTGAAAATATTTCAGAAGCTATTCGTATTGCTGAATCTTTAGAATATGGTATTGTAGGGCTAAATGATGGACTACCTTCTACACCACAAGCGCCGTTTGGCGGCTTTAAAGAAAGTGGACTTGGACGTGAAGGCGGACATTACGGAATTGAAGAATATTTGGAAGTAAAATATATTTCTTTAGGCTTTTAATAAAAAGTGATTTCGCTTTCCTGCGAAATCACTTTTTTTAGTAATAGTACACGTGGGGAATTTGTGCATGGATTGATTGAAAATTCATGAATAAAAAACAAAACTCCTCAAGAGTACAGCATTCAAGGTCTTCGCAATCGTGAGAATTAAAAAAATCTTCTAGTATAGTTGGCTCGGCGTCTTTAAATAACCAGTGGTGTTCAACATCTTCAAATTTGCCTCGATAAACTTCGCTCAGTCCATAAAAGTCAAATATATCTTCCAACTGCTTTTGGTGCATAGCCATCCCTCCTCTTCTTAGTATAAGAAAAAGAAAGAGATATTAAACAAGCCGTCATACTACTTTGTTTTTTTAAAAAAATCTCGTATAGTTAATAGTAATGACCAGCAAAGGAGTTTCGGCATGTTTACATATATCACGTTATTTGGTTTCCTTGGATTCGCCGTGTATTCGAGTACGTGGATTTATTCCATTGTCAAAAAAGATGGAAGAGCAAAGAAAAATGGAAAGGGTACTCTTATTAGTTTTCTTGTGATGATTATTGGGTTAGTCGGTCTGCAGTTTACGTAACTATAGATTATTTTGACATTTTTACCACCTTCACTTATAGTTAACGTTGGGCGAACATATGTATGATTTTGGTCACGGTGCTTGCCTTAAGTTGAAAAAGAAAGAAGGTGGCATATTTGAGATATCACACACATATTGCAACATCGATTGCTGCCGGTGCCGGTGTGGCTATAACAGGAGACGCTTCGTTTACATTTCCTTATGTTGTAGGCATTGCGATTGGAGCGCTGCTTCCTGATATTGATGAACCAAATTCATATATTGGTAGAAGATCTCTTGGTCTTGCAAAAGTCATTAAATCTATTTTTGGACACCGAGGTATTACGCATTCTATTCTTGCAAGTGGACTTATTTTTTATTTACATACGATGTATAACAACGATTTTACATTAGGGATAGCCTATGGATACGCTTTTCATATTCTTGGAGATTTCTTTTCTAAACGAGGGGTACCTTTTTTCTCTCCTCTTAGCAAGAAGAAGTTTAAGCCTCCTTTGACATATGAAACAGGTGGTGGAGCAGAGACTCTCATCTTTTACCTGGCAGTGATAGGAAGTTTTTATATGCTTTATAAGTATCAGCTGTACACTCAGCTGTTTTAAAGAAAGAAGCCATCTGATTTACTCAGATGGCTTCTTTTACACTTCTACCACATAAAGTTCAGGCGTTTTCATAGGCAGGGTAATGGTAATGCTTGTGCCGTCATTTTCTTCACTTGATATGTGGAAAAAACCATTATGCTCATTAATAATTTTGTTACAAATGGTTAGTCCCAGGCCTACTCCTCGTTCTTTTGTTGTATAAAAAGGCTCTCCTATATGAGGGATACGCTTTGAATCAATTCCACATCCGCTATCTTTTATCACAATACATAGCGTTTCTCTAGCTGATTTCTCAATCGATACAGCCAGCTTACCGCCGCTTTCCATCGAATCAATGGCATTTTGTATGATATGAATAAATGCTTGGGTTAGCTGTGTTTTTTGCCCACTAATGAGCAGGGGATGTTCTTTTGGATAATGGCGAATGATGTGGATATTCTTGACTTCTGTAACCGGTTCAAATTGCTTTAATACCTCATCTAGCAAGTCTGTCATAACAAGGCTTTCTGTATATGCGTACTCTCGTTTAGCTAAACTCATAAATTCTGCGATAATATGTTCAATTTGTGAGAGTTCATGCTGAATGAGATCTCGATAAATCATTGTTTTTTTCGGCTGCTGTGTCTCACTGAACAGTTGTACAAACCCTTTAATGGTTGTCAAAGGATTTCTAACCTCGTGTGCGATACTTGCAGCAAGGTGACCAAGGACAGAGAGTTTTTCTGAATTCTGAATCTTTTTCTCTGCTTGTCTTTTCTCTGTTACGTCTCGTGAGACAAATACAAACCCTTCGATTTCTCCAGTAGCTGTGACAATTGGAGCGCCTTTACATTCTAATAAAACGATGGTGCCATTCACGTGAAACTTTCGGTATTCAAATGTGGAGGCATCTTTTGTTTTGCTCATGTTAGCTAAAATAGTCGAGATTAGGTGTTTGTCTTCAGGATACGCATTGATAAGCACATGTTGTCCAATAAGTTCATCAGGACAAACCCCTAATGTTTTAGCGTAAGAAGGAGAAGCGTATTCATAAATGCCATCTTCAGTAATAGCACATACTAAATCATGGGTATGAGATAAAATAGCTTGATGCTTTGGTTCATTATCATCCGTCATGATTCGATCTTTTAATGGATAAAAAAGCTGATCTTCTTGGTTGGTGAAGGTGTGCCGAACTTGAGTGCCGCACATTCTGCAAAAATTATAATCTTCTTTATAGTTACAAGAAGGACAAACGGGCATCGAATCACTCCAATCAGATCTATGCAATGAGAGAGTTCCCAAGCATATATAATCATTATTATATATTCAAATTATAGGAAAAAATATGAAAAATCAAATGTGCTATAGAGAGGGGAATTGGGCTTGAAAACCCTATAAATAGATTTCAAATACATGTTTTTAGTTGCAAATAGATGTGAAATGGAATTTTTTACACATTTAAAAAATTCAGCATATCAAATAAGAGGTGTGATTTACCTCTTACTTGATATGCTGATAATGCTCTAGCGCTCGCTCTCTAGCTGCTTTATGATCGACAATTGGAGTTGGATATGTTTTATTAAGTGTAACGTTTGCTTTTTCTAATACGTCTGCTGGGGCCTCCCAAGGTTTATGAATATAAGAAGAAGGAATATCTTTAAGCTCTGGAAGCCACCTTTTAATATATTCTCCTTCTTTATCAAATTTTTCTGATTGAGTAATTGGATTAAAAATACGAAAATATGGCGCGGCGTCTGCTCCCGAGCCTGCAACCCACTGCCAGCCCATTGTGTTGTTAGCTAAATCTGCGTCTAATAAGGTATCAAAAAACCAATTTGCTCCGTGTTTCCAATGAATTAAAAGGTGCTTTACTAAAAAGGAAGCGGCTACCATTCGAACTCGATTATGCATAAAGCCTGTTTCCCACAGCTCCCGCATTCCGGCATCGACAAGGGGATAGCCGGTTTTTCCATTTTTCCAAGCTTGAAGCTCTTCATTGCCGTCAGCCCACTGAAATTGCTTGAATTTTTCATTCAGCGGTTCACTTATAGTGTGTGGGAAATGATAAAGCAGCTGATAAGCAAAATCTCTCCATGCAAGTTGACGAATAAACATTTCAGCTTGCTGTTCAAAAGCATCAGAACGTCCTTTTTCTGCTTTAGTTCTCAAATAATGATAAAGGACGCGAGCTGAGAGCTGTCCTGTAGCGAAATAAGGAGATAGGAATGAATTTAATGCTTCAGCGGGAAAATCTCTTCCTTTTTCATAGTGAAGCAACTTTTTCTTTAAAAACGTTTTGAAGGCATTAGCAGCGCCTTTTTCCGTAGCTTCCCACGTCGACTTAATCGTTTCATCCCACGGTATGCTTGGAAGTAAATCAAGATCTGAGACCGAAAGAGATTCAATTGGTTTAGAGAAGGCCTGTATGGAAGTAACTTTTTTTACAGCAGAAGATATGGAATGTTTTAGAGAAGCTTTATAGTAAGCTGTAAATACTTTATAAGGCTCTCCATTTTCTTTTGTGATTTTCCAAGGTTCATGAAGGAGAAATCCCTCAAATGTGCGAATATTTATTTGTTGCTCTGAAAAAAAAGCTTGAAGCTCTTTGTCTCTTTTTAGCGCATGTGGTTCATAGCGTCTGTTCCAATAAATATCTTGCGCATTCGTTTCATGGAGTAATTTTTGCAACACATCTTTAGGGTTTCCTTTTTGTACAATTAGCGTTCCTTCTATCTTTTCGATCGAGGTTTTAAAGTCATTTAGCGCATGGTGAAGCCACCATTTACTTGCACTTCCCATTGAGCTTTCTTCATAGTCGTCATGGACATAAACAGGTACAACCATTCCTTCTTTAGCTGCGTGAAATAGAGCTGGGTTATCAACCAGCCGAAAATCTTTTCGAATCCATACGATAATGGTTTTATTCATCATGTGCCACCTTTCTATCTGCAATTTGCCTCGATTATAGCTTTTTTCTCATACGTTCTACAATTTTGAATGTGTAGAAGGCCTATTTTCTTATGGACGAATTTCAGATTGATGGTAAAAAGAATAACGTAAACAGAGTAAGAGAATGGGAAGGAGCCCTTAAAAATGAGAAATTCGTATGGAATGAAACAAACCGGACAACCGATATCCAATCCATATATGCAAGCAGCACCTAAACCTGCTAAAATGCCGCCGATGCCTTCTGCAAAAGAAATGCAGGCAATGCCGATGCAAGAAGGCGCGAAGCAAATGCCAATGTACGGAGAAATGCCGCCGATGAAAGATGCAATGCTGCCGATGCATGGAGGAATGAATCAAATGCCGATGCAAGGCGAAATGCCACCGATACAAAAAGAAATGGGTCAAATGCCGATGTACGGAGAGCTACCGCCAATGCATGAAGGAATGGGTCAAATGCCAATGCACGGAGGAATGCCGCCAATGCATGGAGGAATGGGCCAAATGCCAATGCAAGACGGAATGCCAATGCATGGAGGAATGGGCCAAATGCCAATGCAAGACGGAATGCCGATGCATGGAGGAATGGGTCAAATGCCGATGCAAGACGGAATGCCGCCAATGCACGGAGGAATGTGCCAGATGCCGATGCATGGAGGAATGCCGCCAATGCACGGAGGAATGGGCCAAATGCCGATGCATGGAGGAATGCCGCCAATGCACGGAGGAATGGGCCAAATGCCGATGCATGGAGGAATGCCGCCGATGCACGGAGGAATGGGCCAAATGCCGATGCAAGGTGGAATGCCGCCAATGCACGGAGGAATGGGTCAAATGCCGATGCATGGAGGAATGCCGCCGATGCACGGAGGAATGGGCCAAATGCCGATGCAAGGTGGAATGCCGCCAATGCACGGAGGAATGGGTCAAATGCCAATGCACGGAGGAATGGGTCAAATGCCAATGCACGGAGGAATGGGTCAAATGCCGATGCATGATTGCGGATGCCGCGATGTCTCAGCACCCGTTGGTCATCAGCAGCCTCATTCTTTAAATGAGTGGATGTTCATGCAACAAACAAATCCACGCTCTTTTTAATAAATCCTTTACCCTAGATAAAAGGGATGTATTTTTAAATCTTTAGTATAAATATAGAATTTTATTAATTGAAACGTCATGAGAAAAAGAATAGTTCTTACTCTTTTTCCATGACATTCAATTTTTTGAAAATATTAATCACATCTTTTGGGTGTTTTCTTACATAAGAGAGTTTGGTAGAGTTTTTTAAGTATAAATACAGGGAAAAGAAGGCAAAAGCTCTATATTAAAGGGGAAAGGGTGTTTTTAGAATGATATTAGAAGTCACAGCTGCAACCTTACATGATGCTAAAGTTGCCCAGGAACATGGTGCCGATCGTATAAGTCTTGTAACTGGAATCGGTGAAGGCGGCTTAACCCCAAGCTACGGTTTGATGAAAAAAGTAAAAGAAACGATACATATCCCAATATTTGTGATGATTCGTCCACATAATCAATCTTTTCAATATGATGAAGACGATTTGCAAACAATGATTGAAGATATTCACCATGCAAGAGAAATTGGCATTGATGGAATTGAAATTGGCTGTTTAACAGAAGACAAAATTATCGATGAGCAAGCTCTAAAGCGACTGCTGGATGCGGCAGGAGAAATGAACGTAACGTTTCACTTAGCATTTGATGAAATCAGTGATCAAGAAAAGGCGCTTGAAACGCTTTTAAGCTATAAGCAAATTCAGCGTGTCATGACTTCAGGAGCGGATAAAAGTGCACTGAACGGTATTCCTCATATTAAAAAGCTGTTAAGAAGAATGAAAGATAAAGATATTATTTTAATCGGGACAAAAGGGCTGAAACCTGAAAATCTTCAAGCGTTCTTATCCGTTACTCCCGTGAAAGAAATTCGTATTGGTTCAGGGGTTCGAGTGAATTGTCAATATACGAAACCGCTTGACCCAAGGAGTGTAAAAGCTGCAAAAGAAACGATGAATAAGCAAAAGTAACAGAAGTGCTACAAGGAATTGTAGCACTTTTTTATTTGGAAATAGAAAGGGACTTATTACATAGTTTTCCCTAAATGGAAAACATAATAAAACCCTTTGAATCCTTGATACATAAGAGAAATGCTGAGTTTTTATGAATTTAGAAGGAAATAGGAATAATTTCATATTTTCAGAATAATTATTGACAGTGATAATCATTATCATTTATTGTTGTAATTGTTAATGAAAATCATTATCAATTGAACAAACAGGAGGATATGATATGTCAACGTCAACGAAACAACTTACATCAAACGAAATGCTGCTTGCTATGCAAAATGAACGAGAATCCAATGCAAGATCTTATCCTAGACGCCTTCCCATTGCGATCAAGCAGGCAAAGGGCGCCGTGATCACGGATATGGATGGAAAAGAGTATATTGATTGTTTAGCAGGAGCCGGCACGCTTGCTCTTGGTCATAACCATCACGTAGTTCATGAAGCAATACAAGACGTTTTAGCAAAATCTATTCCTTTACATACATTAGATTTAACAACGCCTGTGAAAGAAGCTTTCATCGATGAAGTATTCGCTAGTTTGCCGGAAAATTTCGCAAACAAAGCGAAAATACAGTTTTGCGGTCCAACTGGCGGAGACGCAATTGAAGCGGCTTTGAAGCTTGTGAAAACAGCAACAGGCAACCGAACGATTTTATCTTTTCAAGGGGGATATCACGGCTCCACACACGGAACGTTAAGCATCAGCGGTACAACGAGTCCCAAAAAGCACATTCATGCGCTAGTGCCGGACACACATTTTTTACCCTACCCATATGAATATCGCTGCCCTTTTGGCGTAGGTGCTGAAGGACACACGTATATTAGTACATATATTGAAAATATGCTGGATGATCCTGAAAGCGGAATTGTTACTCCTGCCGGTGTTGTAGTAGAAATTGTACAAGGAGAAGGAGGCTCTGTTCCAGCACCGATTCCATGGTTAAAAGAGCTTCGCAGAATTACAAAAGAACGAAACATTCCGCTTATTGTCGATGAAGTTCAAACTGGAATTGGTCGAACAGGAAAGCTGTATGCATTCGAGCACGCTGATATCGAACCTGATGTATTAGTGCTATCTAAAGCAATTGGAGGCAGCCTTCCTTTATCAGTCGTTCTGTATGATAAAAGGCTTGATCAATGGGAAGCGGGTGCACATATCGGCACCTTTAGAGGAAATCAGCTTGCGATGGCTACAGGACGAGCTACTCTGCAATTTATAAAACAAGAAAACTTACCTGCGCATGCTCACGAGTTGGGAGCTTATATTCAAAGTCAGCTAAGACTTATTCAAAAGCAAGTATTCTCGATTGGCGATGTACGCGGAAGAGGTTTGATGCTGGGTGTTGAAATCATAGACGCAACAAAGCCTGCTAATAAAATTGGCAGTCATCCTGCAAACGGTGAGTTAGCTAAGCTGATTCAAAAAGAATGTTTTGACCGAGGCGTCATTTTAGAAGTTGGTGGAAGGCATGGTGCTGTTATTCGTTTGCTTCCTCCATTAATTTTAACAAAACAACAAACGGATGAAGTATTAACGAGATTTGAAGAAGCGGTAAAAGCAGCAGAAGAGAAGTGGGTGAATAAATAAAATGGCGCCGTTTGAAAAGTGGTTTTTATCATCATCCAAAGAAAGCCTCGAGAATTATGAAGCGATGATAGGCGGAATGACTGAGATGATTAAACGTCACTACCATGACCTAAAATCCCCTTATACTCACATAGACGTTGACGAGCTATCAAACTTAGTCAATCGTTCGGTCTATTTTAGCGAACACGAACAGCCGCTAGAAGACTTGTTTGATGATGTACAAGCCGTAGTGATGGATCATTCGCTTCATATTTCGCATCCCGGGGCAATGGCACACCTGCATTGTTCTCCGATTATACCGGCTCTTGCTGCGGAAGTGATGATTTCTGCTTTGAATCAATCTATGGACTCGTGGGATCAAAGTCCGGCAGCTACGTATATAGAAGATCAAGTGATTGATGAGTTAACACAACAAATTGGTTATCAAAGCTCTTCTTCGGGCATTTTTACAAGCGGAGGGACTCAGTCGAATTATATGGGACTTTTGCTTGCACGTAATGAATATTGTCATGCTGCATTTTCAATTGATGTGAGTGAAGAAGGCTTACCGTTCCAAGCTAAAAAACTACGAATGTTCTGCTCGGAAAAAGCTCACTTTACAGTGCAGCAATCTGCAGCTCAGCTCGGGCTGGGTATGAATGCGGTGGTGAGTGTAAAGTGCAATGAGAGGCACGAGATGGATATAGAAAATTTAGAAGAAGCAATACGGGAAGTCAAAGCACAGGGAAACCTTCCTTTTGCTATTGTAGCAACGGCAGGTACGACGGATTTTGGAAGCGTAGATCCTCTTTTTGAAATAAGTGAGCTAGCTAAAAAGGAAGGGCTTTGGCTTCATGCTGACGCCGCCTATGGAGGAGCGCTGCTATTTTCACATAAATATCGTAAACGCTTAAAAGCTCTTGAACGAGCAGATTCTATTACGATGGATTTTCATAAGTGGTTTTATCAGCCGGTGAGCTGCGGGGCATTTCTACTGAAGGATCAAGCTATGTTCAAACACATTCAGCTTCATGCAGATTATTTAAATCCTGAAGAAGATGAGCATGTACATTTGGTAGATCGCAGCATTCAAACGACCAAACGATTTGACGCTTTGAAGCTATGGCTAACTTTCCGTGCAGTAGGTACAAATGAGTATGGAAAAATGGTTGATCATACGATTGAAACGGCTAAGCAAACAGCTGAACATTTACGAAAGCAAAGGAATATTGCAGTGTTAAATGATCCTTATCTGAACGCGGTTGTCTTTCGCTATGTGCCAGAGGTCATATATGGGGATCATAACAAACAGCTGCACTATGAAAATAAGCTGAATCAGCGTATTCAGCAGCACTTATACGAAAAAGGCACTTTTATCATGGCAAAAACAAAGCATAAAGAGCGAGCCTATTTAAAACTAACGATGTTAAATCCTATGATTACATTTAATTCTGTTGCCACTCATTTAGAGGAAGTCGTTGCTTTAGGCAAACAGTGGGAGAAAAAGGAGGAGCGATTACGTGAACGCTCAGTTATCGGCTAATTTTATTACGATGCAAAACATTATTAATTGCTATATTCGAGAAACAGGTAAGGGAGTATGGGAGTCCGTTTCAGAAATAAAAAGCGAAGAAACGCTTGTTCTTAGACTAGAAAAACAGCCGGTAACTCTTTACTTTCCAGTAAAGTACCGCTCAGCCACCGGACGTCACTTGTTCTTTTCGAACTTTTCTTATCGTATTCAGCAAGAGGAGGTTAAGGAGTTAGATATCGTCACTCTTTTGGCCTTTCTTTTAAAAGAAGTAACGGATCATTTATTACAAGTAAATGAGCTAATTGTACGTGTCCTATTAAGCTATGAAAATATGAAATTATTCATTGAAAAAAGACAGAAAGAGTTAGAGACGTGCTATAAATGGGACAAAACGTTCTTAGAATCTGAGCAGTCCCTGCTTATTGGGCACCAGCTGCATCCAACACCTAAAAGCCGCCAAGGGATATTACCTGAAGAAGAAGAGGTGTTTGGGCCTGAAGTGAACGGCAAATTTCAGCTTCATTATTTTAAAGCGCATGCATCTCTTGTTGCAGAACAGTCCACTGGAAGCCAAACCGCTTCACAGCTTATTAAAGAGCAGCTGAAAAAAGATAAGACGGTTTCTGAAGAATTCATACAGTCTTATTGCCAAGCGGACGATTACTCACTTATACCTATGCATCCGCTGCAAGCTCGTTATCTTTTAGGAAAAGAAGAAGTGTGCGAATGGATTCAAAAAGGCAGGCTTACTTATCTAGGGCCACACGGTCAGCCGTTTTATCCGACTTCGTCTGTTCGAACCGTATACAGTAAAAATGCAGATGTGATGTACAAATTTTCTATTCCGGTAAAAATCACTAATTCGCTGAGAGTGAACAAACGCAAAGAATTAAGCAGAGGAGTAGAGGTTAGCCGTTTGTTGCAAAAGGGATTACAAGCGGAGCTTCAAGAAAATCATCCGGATTTTCAAGTGATTGAAGACCCTGCTTACATCACGCTTGGAGAAAAGGAGCTTGGATTTGAAGTCATGATTCGAAGCAATCCTTTTCAAGGTAAGCAAGGGGATCGTACAACACTTCTAGCTAGTTTGTGTCAAGATCATGTGTTTGGAGAAGCTTCTCAAATTGAAAATATTATTAATCATATTGCCGCAAGTGAAAATAGCACGACTGAAGATGTGAGCAAGCGCTGGTTTAAACGCTATTTAAATGTCTCTTTTCATCCTATGATGTGGCTTTACACTCAAAAAGGAATTGCGCTGGAAGCTCATCAGCAAAATTCCGTTATTAAACTTGATGAAAACGGATATCCATCGGTGTTTTACTACCGCGATAACCAAGGCTATTACTTTATGAAATCAAAGGAACAAGAGCTTCGCAAGCTGCTTTCTTCCTTAAACGGAGAAAGCGATACGGTATGTGATGACGCTGTAGCAGAAGAAAGATTTCGTTATTACGTATTTTTTAATCATATCTTAGGATTAGTTAACGCTTTTGGTGCAGCTGGTCTCGTTCAAGAATCAAATCTGCTATTGATTTTGCGACAAGAGATCGAGATGTACAAAGAAAAAGATCATACGGGGCTTGTTTCATCAATGCTAGAAGAGAGTGTGCTTCCTTGCAAAGCCAATTTCTTAACGCGCGTTCATGATATGGATGAGCTGGTAGGATCGCTTGAAACACAGTCTATTTATGTAAATGTCGAGAATCCATTGTACGAATCTGCAGGTGTACGTGTATGAAATCGGCCTTACAAACGCAGTATCCATTTAGGGTTCAGCAAAAGGAGCAGAGCATTACCTTTCGCTCTGTTTCTTTTGCAAAAGATTTCGAACGACTGTACAAGTGGATGCATGAACCGCATGTTATTCCGTATTGGAATTTAAATATTTCAAAACAGGCTTACGAGCAGCATTTAAAAACGTTTCTAGCGGATTCCCATCAAAAACTGCTAATTGGAGAAATTGACGGTGTACCTATGAGCTATTGGGAATCTTATACGGTTGAAGGCGATATTATCAGTAACTATTACTCTTATGAAAAAGGGGATCAAGGGATTCATTTATTAATTGGAGAACCTGCTTTTTTAGGAAAAGGCTATATTTATCCGCTCCTTCTTAGTTTGCTAAAGCACAAGTTTAACGTAGCAGACACTGTTAAAGTAATAGCGGAGCCAGATATACGAAATGAAAAAATGATTGCAGTATTTAAAAAATGCGGCTTTCAATTTATGAAAGAAGTGTCGCTGCCTGATAAAACGGGTGTACTGCTGAAATGTGAAAGAGAAGTGTTTGAAAGAAGGTGGAGTAAATGGAACAACGGGACATTTTAGACGTAATTGGAGTAGGAGTTGGTCCATTTAATTTAGGATTAGCCGCTTTAATTGATAAAACAGATTGTACATATAAATGTTTTGAACAAAAGAATGAGTTTAATTGGCATCCAGGAATGCTCTTAGAAGGAACAACTCTTCAAGTGCCGTTTATGGCAGATGTGGTCACGATGGTGGATCCGAAGAGTCCATACACGTTCTTGAATTATTTGCATGAGCATGAGCGCTTGTATCAGTTTTATTTCTTTGAGAAGTTTCATATTCCGAGAAATGAATACAATCACTATTGCCGCTGGGTAGCGAGCCAGCTGAGTGGGCTTGAGTTTAACAGTACAGTAAAAGAAGTGAAAATGCATGAAGAAGCTAAGCCTTACTACGAAGTAACGGTAGAAAAAGAGGGGAAGCTTCATACCTATTACAGCTATCATCTTGTTACTGGAGTAGGTACGCAGCCCCTAGTGCCAAGAGACTTTCAAACAGTGGCAAGCGATACGTTTTATCACTCCGCTCATTATAAAATGAAGCGTGAGCAAACGATGCAGGCTAAAAGTATAACCGTAATTGGCTCTGGTCAAAGCGCAGCTGAAATTGTCTATGATTTACTTCAGCAGCAGCCTGAGTTTGATTACAAGCTGAATTGGTATACGCGCTCAAAAGGATTTTATCCAATGGAATATTCAAAGCTTGGCCTTGAACATTTTTCACCTGATTATACCCGCTATTTTTATAGATTGCCCGAAGAGAAAAAAGAGAGCGTTTTACAAAATCAAGCTCTTCTCTATAAAGGAATAAGCTTTGAAACAATCGGGGATATTTATGATTTGATTTACGAACGAACAATTGGCGGAAAAGAAGTACCGCTAACGATGCGCGCGCTTACGGAACTTGCAGGCGTTGAAAAGAAAAACGATACACATCTTCTGACCCTTCACCAATACGAGCAGGACTCATTTGAAAAAGAAGAAAGTGAAATTGTCATTATGGCTACGGGCTATCATGCAAAAGAGCCTGCTTTTATGGAAGGTTTAAAAGAACATGTACTCTTCGATGAAAAAGGCCAGCTGAAAATTAACGAACGCTATCAAGTTGAGATGAAGAAGAAAGGAGCCAAGCTATTTGTGCAAAACGGAGAGCTTCATACACATGGAGTTGGAGCACCGGACTTAGGTTTAGGCGCTTATCGAAATGCTGTTTTGATTAACCAAATTGCAGGCAAAAGCGTGTACAAAATATATAAAAATACTGTTTTCCAAAAGTTCGGATTTTAAGAAATGGTTTCCGCGCGTTTTGTTTTTATCTGCTTGTTTATGACGATGACGTCAGAAGTATTATTATCACCATTTTATCCACAGTATTTTACACATGCATTTCATGTAGATGGAGTGACGATGACGTCTTTTTTCATTATTTGCTGCCGGATTGTGGTCATTGTCATGACACCTTTATGGGGAATGCTGCTTAAGAAATGGAACATAAAATATGTAGTTGTAGCGTCACTTCTAATGACGGCCTTAATTAAAGTCATTTTGAGCGAAGTTTCTACTTTTTATGGATTTTTAGCTACTTCCTTAGTGCTGCTTGTATTTCAAAGCAGTTTATATCTTTTATACCCATATTTAGTAGGAGGCATGAAAAAAGGACAGAAAAAGGCAAGTGCTGCAACAACGTATGTATTTATTGTTCATACGGCTATTATTGTGGCTAGCTTGTTTGGAAGTACGGTTATTGCATGGGAAATGCCGCTTAAAGTATATCAATACTTTGCTTTAACTGATACGGTACTGGCCGTATGGCTCTTAACAAGAACAGCATCAACTTTAAAAACAGAGAAAACGCCGTCCATTCAAAGCACAAACGAGCCTATCTTTTTTTATTTGCTGGCGATTTTCTTTTTTCACCTTGGACACAATGTCATTCGCCCTTATTTTACATTGTTTACACATGAAACATATGGCATGAGCAGTCAAGACAGCGCTTTGTTATACGCGATGCCGAGCATTATGGCCATTGTCTTAAAGCTTACGGTACCTACCAAACTATTGAACAGCAACGTTATACCGCTTTTTTATAGTATAACGGTTGCTAGTGTTTTGCTGCTGTGTTTGCAAGCATACGCTGATCATCTCAGCGTGTTTATTATCAGCCGAATTTTATATGGAGCCGGGTTTTATCTCAGCATGGTTATACTGGATATCTATTTATTTCGAAAAAGTAAAGAAGCGGCTGCTTACTATTACAGCTGGCTTATTGCTGTTCAAAATACCGCCCTGCTGATTGCACCGATTTTAGCATTAGAAATCAGCAAAGTGGATTTGGCATTTCCTTTAGTAGCGGGAGCAGCTGCTTTGCTAGCTGCTAATGCTGTGATGCCGCTGCGAAATAAAACAATTCCTATTCTAAGACAAGTAAAGGAGAATGAAGGATGAAGATCAAAAAAACGAACCTTTCCGTATTTAATAAGCAATCATGGGAGAAAGCAAATCGGCAGCTTTTAGCTAAAATGCTGCAGGAATTCATGTATGAACATATTATTGAGCCGAAACAACTGCAAAAACAGGGTGCGATTGCTATGTATCAATGGGAAGACCACCGAGGTGTTACGTATACATATCAAGCGAAACAGCGGATGTTTGATAGTGTTTCAGTACTCCCAGAAAGTATTAAGTTAACGTCTAAAACGTCAAACCCTACATTTTCAGAAGCGCTTCAGCTGTTAATTAGCTTATCAGAAGACAAAGGAATGTCTAGCTCAACTGCAGGTCATTTAGCAAAAGAATATTTTCATACATTAGTAGCAGATTTGCATTTGCAAAATCGAAAATCAGCTGATGAATTAGCAAATATGGATTATGCAGAGCTAGAAGGTGAAATGACGGGACATCCTTGGATTACGTATAATAAAGGGCGCATTGGGTTTGGTTATGATGACTATCTTCGGTTTGCACCCGAGCAAAAACAAGAAATTCAGCTTTCATGGATTGCGGTAGAGAAGCAAATTGCTTCATTTCATTCGTTGGATACTCTCGGTTTTGATGATGTCATGAAGCAGGAGCTAAGCGCTGAGACGCTAGCTGAATTTGAAAAAGAGTTACGAAGCCAAGACCTTTCGACAGCGGATTATTATTATATTCCCGTCCATGAATGGCAGTGGCTAAACGTAATTGTTCCTTTATTTGCTGAATACATTGCAAATGACTTAATTGTTCCTTTAGGAGAAGGAAAGGATCAATACTTGCCTCAGCAGTCGATTCGTACATTCGTGAATACAACAAATCGAGATAAGTATCACGTAAAGCTTCCAATGAGTATATTAAATACGCTTGTGTACAGAGGCCTTCCAAGTGAGAGGACGGTCATTGCTCCTCAAGTCACTCAGCATATAAAAGGCATAAGAGATCGCGACACGTTTTTAAAAGATACGTGCAAAGTAGGGCTTTTAGGCGAAGTGGCTACGTTAAACGTATCTCAGCCAACGTTTGCTTCTATTAAAAACGCACCTTATCAGTATTTAGAAATGCTTGGAGTCGTTTGGCGTGAAAGCATTTATCAAGAGTTAGAAGAAGACGAGCGTGCGATTACGCTAGCTGCGCTATTACATGTTGACAGTGAAGGACAAGCTTTAGTTTCGTCGTATATAAAACGGTCGGGCCTGACTCCTAACGAGTGGGTTGATGCGCTAACCAGCGCTGTTTTGCCGCCGCTACTTCACTACTTGTATCAATACGGAACTGTATTCTCCCCGCACGGGCAAAATACAGTACTGGTTCTTAAAAATAACAAGCCGGTTCGAATTATTATGAAAGATTTTGTAGACGACGTGAATATTAGTGATCAGCCGTTTGAAGAACTGCAGCAGCTATCTTTTGAATTAAAAGAAGTGCTGCGCAGCGAAGAGCCGGAAGGATTGACGCAGTTTATTTTAACAGGGTTATTTATTTGTCACTTCCGCTATTTAGCAAGCATTTTAGAAGAGCATGAAGGTGTAGAAGAAGAGGACTTTTGGAAAAGTGTACGAGCAGAAATTTTACATTATCAAGCATCATTTCCACATTTACAAAAACGATTTGAATTATTTGATTTATTACGTCCAACTATTACTAAGTTAACGTTAAATCGAAATCGAATGTTTGATTACGGATACGAAGACGACGGAGATCGTCCTCACGCAAGCGAATATGGCAAGGTACGGAATGCTTTGCATGAAGTGAGTGAAAAAGCTGTGCAATAATAAGGAAAAGCCGCTGGTGTTGTGTCAGCGGCTTTTTTATGTTTGATTCAAAAGCAGTAAGAGAAGTGGATGAGCTACAGTACTTTAGGAAACACTCATTTTAGGTATGTACAGAATATAAAGATGAGTGAATGAACGATTTGATTGGAGTAGATATCAGAACAACAAGTACACAAGCCGAAGCAAACGTTTCGGTTTTCTTTTGTCACAGCTTTATTTCAATGTCGCATCGCTGCAAGGATAATGGTACAATTGTCTGTATATTTAAAAAAAGAGAGGGAATTACATGAAATCGCATATTCAAAAACATTTAACTTCATATAAAGAGAAATATAAAAATCGCGGTCGACTATTAATTAGCTGTCCGGATCAGCCGGGTATTGTATCGGCTGTTTCTACGTTTTTGCATGAGCACGGCGCAAATATTGTAGAATCGAGTCAACATTCAACGAACCATGAAGGCGGCATGTTTTTTATCCGTTTCGAATTTGAATGTGAGGATTTATTAGCTAAAGAAGTAAAACTAGAAGAAAGCTTCAAAAAGATTGCTGATACATTTTCAATGAACTGGCAGTTTACATATGCTCATAATTTGAAAAAAACAGCTATTTTTGTGTCAAAAGAGCCTCATTGTCTGTTAGAGCTGCTGTGGGCTTGGGAAAGCGGAGACTTGATGACAGACATCGCGGTCGTTGTAAGCAATCACGAAGATGCGCGCGAAGTAGTCGAATCGTTTGGCATTCCGTTTAAGCATATACCAGCGACAAAAGACATTCGTCAAGAAGCAGAAGCAAAACAGCTTCAAGTATTAAAAGATTATGATATTGACGTAATTATCTTGGCGCGTTATATGCAAATTTTAACGCCGACTTTTGTGGCTGAAAACCCATATCGCATCATTAATATTCATCATTCATTCTTACCGGCATTCATTGGAGCACGTCCATATGAACGCGCATATCAACGAGGCGTAAAATTAATTGGGGCCACGTCTCATTATGTAACGGACGACTTGGATGAAGGACCAATTATTGAACAAGATATTGAACGCGTGAACCACCGTGATGATGCGGATGACTTAAAGAAAAAAGGACGCTTAATTGAACGTACGGTGCTTGCACGCGCTGTGAAATGGCACTTAGAAGACCGCATTTTAGTTCATGAAAACCGCACAATTGTATTTAATTAACAAATACTAAGCTGTTAAAGAAGTAGTTTAGCCGAAGGAAGATCCGAACGATGAATCGAGATTCTTGTGAGAGAATGAAATTCGTTCGGATTTTTTTATGGTCATAGTAAAAGTAGGTTTCATCTGTTTAGTTGCTTCTAGCGCTTTCACGGAGATCAACCGCGGTCTCATAAGCAATTTATACTCGATTATTTAATTGATTTCGTTATGTCTCAGTCTCGTTTTTTCTGAGGGAATCGCTTATCTAAATGATAAAGAACTTTTCTGTATGAGCTGAGATTTAGTTGTTTACTTAGCCTGTGAACACTTATACAATAGAAAAGGACTTTTTAATAAAGGAAGTGTCGGAAGTGAAACAATATCTTGAACTTTGCGAGCATGTGTTAGCAAATGGAACAAAAAAAGAAGATCGGACAGGAACAGGTACAATTAGCACATTTGGCTATCAAATGCGTTTTAATTTACAAGAAGGTTTCCCGGTATTAACGACAAAAAAACTTCATTTGAAATCAATTATTCATGAACTGCTTTGGTTTTTACAAGGAGATACAAACGTTAAGTACTTACAGGATAACGGCGTGCGCATTTGGAATGAATGGGCGGATAAAAACGGCGAGCTTGGTCCTGTGTATGGTCATCAGTGGCGTTCATGGCCAACGCCGGACGGAGAAAAAATTGATCAAATTACAAATGTTATTAATCAAATCAAAAACAATCCTGATTCCCGCCGCTTAATGGTAAGCGCCTGGAATGTATCTGATGTAGACAATATGGCTTTGCCGCCTTGTCACTGCTTATTTCAGTTTTATGTAGCGGACGGCAAATTGTCTTGTCAATTGTATCAGCGCTCAGCTGATATTTTCCTAGGCGTACCGTTTAATATTGCTTCATATGCGCTGCTTACAATGATGGTGGCACAAGTGTGTGATTTAGAGCCTGGTGATTTTGTTCATACGTTTGGTGATGCGCATATTTACAGCAATCACATCGAACAAGTAAACCTGCAGTTGACGCGTGAGCCTCATGCATTACCAAAAATGAAAATCAATCCAGATGTAAAGTCTATCTTTGACTTTAAATTTGAAGACTTTGAATTAGTAGACTATAATGCGCATCCTCATATCAAGGGAGCTGTAAGCGTATGATTTCTCTTATTGTCGCAATGGATCAAAACGGGCTTATTGGCAAAGATAACGATTTGCCATGGCGCCTTCCAGAAGATTTGAAGTATTTCAAGCGCGTCACAACGGGTCATACGGTCGTGATGGGAAGAAAAACATTTGAATCAATTGGACGACCGCTCCCTAATCGTGAAAATGTGATTCTTACACGTCAAAAAGATTATCAGCAAGAAGGAGCAACCGTTATTCATTCAGTTGAGGAACTAGAAGCATTAGATGCTCAAAAAGAAGACGAGCTGTTTGTGATAGGTGGAGCTACTCTATATGAGCAAACGTTAGACGTTGCAAACCGACTTTATATTACGCATATTGAAGAATCGTTTGAAGGAGATACACATTTTCCTGCGATTGATTTTAGCGAATGGAAAGTTATTTCGAAGCAGCAAGGAATTAAAGATGAAAAAAATCCCTACACGTATTATTTTACCGTATACGAGCGAAGCTAATTTTTCTTGTTAATAAAAAACGCACCCTGCCCTATAAAAAGGCAGGGTGTTTTATATTGATTTTAATTGCTTCATCATTTCGTGAAAAGCGGCTGTGCTAACAAACTGTTCAGCGCTCCAGTTTGTTTCAATCCACTGAATTAGCTCGCTTGGTGTATTAAAAACTTCTCCGCTTGTATCTGCTTTGCGAAGCATATATCTACCGTTTTCTTCATCTGCAACTACTTCGCACGGAACGGCACTTTCATGACTTTGAAGTGAAAACTCCATTTGTTCCACAACCTTTCTTAATTTATACCTGTTATCGCATCAGCTGCATGTAGAAAGTATGGGCAATTTTGTAAGTCTATTTAGCGTTTGCTAAACATATGTAAAGTATGTGGACAGTGAAATAGTTGGAAAAGTTTTTTTAGTTATTATTAATGAAAAATAATGATTTTTCTAAATTTTTTGTGATATAATGTACAAATTAATAATGGTAGAAGAGGAAGGAAGTTGGTTATGAAACAACAAGTAGATAATCGAACAAAACACGTACATTTAGAGGACATCATGATTGCAAATCAATTGATTAAAGATGTTGTTGTGCATACACCACTACAGCGTAATGACGTTTTGTCTGAACGATATGAATGTAATATCTATTTAAAACGTGAGGATTTGCAGGTGGTGCGCTCATTTAAAATCCGCGGTGCGTACAATCGAATCAAAAAGTTATCCCCAGAAGAATTAGAAAATGGAATTGCCTGTGCAAGTGCAGGAAACCATGCACAAGGTGTAGCATATGCGTGCCGTCATTTAAATATCGATGGTAAAATCTTTATGCCGAGCACAACGCCGCGCCAAAAAATTAATCAAGTGAAATTTCTAGGCAAAGATAACGTAAAGGTCGTACTAATCGGAGATACGTTTGATGATTCTTATGAACAAGCTATTGCATGCAGTGAAGAGGAGCATCGAACATTTATTCATCCATTTAATGATGTAGACGTTATTGCAGGACAGGGTACAGTAGCCGTTGAAATGTTCAATGACTGTGAAGATGAAATTGACTACGTATTTGCGGGTATCGGCGGGGGCGGATTAATTTCCGGTGTCGGCACATACGTAAAAAGCATCTCGCCTCAAACAGCTGTGATTGGGGTGGAACCAGCAGGCGCGCCTGGTATGCAGACATCTTTAGCAAATGGAAATGTAGTGACGCTACCGGCAATCGATCCATTTGTAGACGGAGCGGCTGTTAAAACAGTTGGAACGCTTCCGTATGACATCAGTAAAGAGCTTGTGGACGATATTGTAGTTGTTCCTGAAGGCAAGGTTTGCACAACCATTTTATCTCTATACAATGAAAATGCGATTGTAGCAGAACCAGCAGGAGCTCTTTCTATTGCTGCTCTTGACTCATACCGTGAGCAAATTAAAGGAAAAACGGTTGTTTGCGTCATTAGCGGAGGCAACAATGATATTGGACGTATGCAAGAAATCAAAGAACGTTCGATGATTTATGAAGGATTACAGCATTATTTTATCGTTAATTTCCCTCAGCGCGCAGGAGCTCTTCGTGAATTTTTAGACGAAGTGCTTGGACCGACAGACGATATTTCGCGCTTTGAGTATACGAAAAAGAATAACAAAGACAGCGGGCCGGCACTTGTGGGAATTGAGCTTAAGCATAAAGAAGATTATTATCCACTAATTAACCGTATGGATAAAAAAGGATTTCCTTACACGGAAATTAATAAAGAAAGCAACTTGTTTCACTTATTTATTTAAATAGAAGGTCGTTTTAAAAAGGAATGCTTCATCAACTGTCGAATAAGTTGATGAAGCATTTTTATTTTAAAAAATATTTGTGTTTTCTTTTTATTTTATCAAGACAGAAAGTGCCTCAAGCATTATAATAAAATAAACGGGTAAAAAGAGGGTTGATCGCCTTGCTATTAAAAAGCCTTGAATTTAAACATGTCAGTGGTCAAAAAGTAAAAATTACTGAAATTCCAGTTTTAGAGGAAAATAGCACGTTTCGGTTCATGTTATCTGCAAAACTTGATTTATTTATTAGACAAATCACGAACGAATCAGTTCCGAAGCAAACCTACTCGTTTCAAGAATATTTAAAACGCGTGCTGAAATGGAAAGATTACGAACAGCTCTTTAAGTCTCATGTATTAAAGCATAATGCATAAACGTAAAAGTTGACTTTTCTGAATATTTCAGCAGAGTCAACTTTTTTTGTTGATATAAAAGGTTGAACATGCGTTTTACGAATTAGCAAAACTTGCATTCTATTATAACTATATTGTTGTAAGCGTTCATGTTATACTAGTCTGCAATGCATCTTATAGGGGTGAACACATGGCGAAAATTAAAGTGGTAACGGATTCAACAATTGATTTAACGTTGGAAGAAGCTGAAAAATACGGTATTGAGATGATACCTTTATGTATTAACATTGATAATGAAACGTATTTAGATCGCGTGGAATTAACGCCGACAGATTTTATTGAAAAAATGAAAAATTCAAAAGAATTACCAAAAAGCTCTCAGCCAGCTATTGGTTCTTTTGTTGAAGTATATGAACGATTAGTGAGTGAAGGGTATGACGTCATTTCGATTCATATGACTGGAGGAATGAGCGGAACTGTTCGAGCAGCTGAAAGCGCGGCTCAAATGGTAGCAGGAAATATCACCGTTGTCGATTCTATGTATATTACAAAAGCTCTTTCGTTTCAAGTCTTTGAAGCGGTGAAAATGATTGAAGAAGGGCATACAGTAGAAGAAATTATCACGCGCCTGGAAGAGGTGCGTCAAAATACGAATCTTTTTGTCGTAGTTGATACGCTTGAAAATTTGGTTAAAGGTGGACGTATTGGACGAGGAAAAGGATTGATCGGTTCTCTTTTAAATATTAAGCCGATTGCTTCTCTAGCTGACGGAGTATATACTCCTGTTGCTAAAGTGCGCAGCCATTCTCAAATTGTTAAGTTTTTAACGAAACAGTTTGAAGAGCATACAGAAGGAAAAAGTATTAAAGGAGTAGGGCTTGTACATGCAGATGGACTTGGGCTCGCTTCTAAGTTAAAAGAATCAATCGTGAAGGCAAGAGGCTATACGCAATTTTCGATTGAAGATACCACGCCTATTATCTCGACGCATACGGGTATTGGTGCAATTGGTTTTATGTATTTTGCTGAATAAAGTGAGTTGCTTTTTGCAAGTCACTTTTTTGGCTTTCTCTTTTTTGGAAAAAGGAGAAAGAGAAGTGGACGAACGTGTGATATAATAGAATCAACTTTCTACCAGTGAATGCTGTGCTGGTTACTATTCTTTTGAATCCGGAGTATACCGATGAAAAAATATATTCGAAATTTGAGTGTGTTTAACAAAACGGTTTTATTTTCTACTTTAATTGTAGTCGCCCTTGGAGTCATTTCTTTAGCCATTAGCTATCAAGTTCAAAAAAAAATGGCAAAAGAGACGTTAACGCAGCACGTGTTAATTATGGCCGATTTATGGAGGGAGTCTTTATCTAAACAAGACGTAATAGCAGCAGTGGATTCAAGGAACGGGACGATTCCTGAAAAAGACGAGCTAGAAAAGCAGTTCAGAAAGATTTATGAATTGCATCCGTCATACTTGCAGGGATATATTATGACGACCGAAAAATTCAAATCGCATGGAAATAAGATTATCGTAACAGCGAATAAGAAAATTAAACAATCGCTAGAGCCGTCCATGATTTATTATGGGGGAGAAGAATTTTATAAATCATTTAAGCAAGCAGAACAAGAAAAGAAAAATATCGTAACATCTACATACAAAGACGAATTCGGGACGTGGATAACCGTTTTATCGCCTATTACAAACAGCTCTGGAAAAGTTGTGGCTATTCTTGGTGTAGATATAGATGCAAGCGCTATCTATATCTATCAAAAACGTTTAATTGTGTCTTTGGTCGTTGCGTTTACGCTTCTGTTTACCTTCATTATTGTGATTCAAGACTGGGGACTAAGGCGATTAATGTCGCCCCTTGGGGAATTAATAGAAGGAATTCAAGCGGTAAGTCAAGGGGAATTTGATGTGAAGCTGACACACGAAGATGATTCTGAGTTAGGGAATGTACACACAAGATTTAATGAAATGACCGAGCGGCTGCAGCAGCTTTTTCATCAAGTGTCGGTAACAAAAGAACACCTGAATGTAGAAACAGATCTCAGTCATACAAAAGACGGAATTACCAAAGCGATTGATGAATTGGAAGTCATTATGGAAAAAACAAGGATGCAAAAGGAATTGCAGCGAGCAGAGAAAATGAATGCAATTGGTCAATTAGCTGCTTCTGTAGCGCATGAAATTCGAAATCCTATGACGGTGGTAAAGGGGTTTTTGCAGCTGTTTCAAGATAATACAAAGCTTTCAAACACTGAATTAAGTTACATTCATCTTATGATTAACGAAATGGACAGAGCGGAAGCGATTATTCATGACTATTTATCTTTAGCCAAGCCGGATGTTCATCAGCATCGTTTTATTAACTGCTTAGAGTGTATTACAAGCTTAGTAGACTTATTATCTTCTTATGCTTTGTTAACAAACAATATACTCATAGAATTAGACGCAAAAGAAGAGGTGTATGTTCGCGGCAGCCGAAACGAATTGAATCAAGTTCTGCTTAATATTATGAAAAATGGAATTGAAGCCATGAGAGCTGGAGGAACGCTTCGAGTAGGACTTTACAAGCGAGAAGGGCATGTACATATTCAAATTGAAGATACTGGTATAGGCATGACCAGTGAACAAGTGAACCGGCTGGGAACAGCGTTTTATTCTTTAAAAGAAAAAGGAACAGGGATTGGTCTGATGGTTTCTTATCAACTGGTCGAACAAATGAATGGAAGAATTGAAGTGGAAAGCATACCAGGAAAAGGTTCAACGTTTACCTTGATTTTCCCTAGCTATGACTAAACTTTAATCGTGCAGGAGGAACATATGAAAAGCTGGTCTTATAAATTGTTTTTTTTACTGCTCATTAGTTGCATGATGTTAACAGCCTGTGGTTCCAAAATAGAAAATCCGCTTAATTGGAAGATGGACTCTTTTTCTTATGTTAATCAAGATCAAAAGAAAGTAGGGCTAAGTCAGCTGAAAGGGAACGTTTGGGTAGCTAACTTTATCTTCACAAGCTGCGAAACCGTATGTCCCCCAATGACGGCTCATATGGCTAAATTACAAAAAATGGCCAAGGATGAAGGGCTGGACGTTCGCTTTGTTTCATTTAGCGTAGACCCTGAAGTGGACACTCCGCAGAAAATGAAGGACTATGCGGCTAAATTTGGCGCTGATTTTTCGAATTGGGATTTCTTAACGGGTTATAAACAAGCGGAAATTGAAAAGTTTGCGCTGGATCAATTTAAGATGATTGTGAAAAAGCCGCAAGAAAATCCGCAGGTTATTCACGGTACGTATTTTTTTCTCATTGACAAAGATGGAGTGGTTCAAAAATCTTATCAGGGAGTGACTGATCCTCCTTATGATGATATGATCAAAGATATCAAAACCCTTCAGTAAGAGCTATAAAATTGTCAAATCTATCCGCCAAACACAGCTATCTTTACAGTGATGTGTTAGCGGATATTTTTATGAAACAAACATGGTTATCCTTTTTTTTACATATACTATATATAGAAAACGTAGTAAAATATCAACTTGACATAGTATGATAAGATATAAAGATATAGTTATTCAGAGCGGTAAGCAGTATTGCTTGTGACAGCGAGAATACAGCATAGTTAGTAGGTGTTATGATGAGAAAATGGAAAAGTATAGTGATAAGCAGTATGAGTGCGGTGGTGTTAGCGAGCTGTTCGACAACGACTTTTTTGCCGGCGGACAATAAAGAAGAAGCCGTTCAAAAAGAAGTGGATTTAACACCTAAGAAGCATATTCCGAAAGGCTTTTTTCCTGTAGATTTAGATATTGTAGCCATTGGTGACTCATTAACAGAAGGAGTAGGAGATGAGTCTAAAAAAGGCGGTTATGTACCATACTTAACTAAATACCTTTCTAAACAAAATGAAGTGCAAAATGTACGAACAGAGAATCTAGGCAAAAGAGGAAACCGGACGGATCAGCTATTAGCGAGGTTAAATCAGCCGGGAGTAGCAGCTGAAGTATCCAGAGCAGACATCGTTTTCTTGACGATTGGCGGCAATGACGTGATGAAAGTGGTAAGGGATTACTTTTACAATATCTCAATTAAGACGTTTGAATCCCAGCAGTCCAGATATGAAAAACGGCTAAATGACGTGTTTTCACGTATACGTAAGCTTAATCCTAATGCCCATATTTATTTAATTGGTTTTTATAATCCATTCTTTAAATCATTAAGTGATGTGAAAGAAATTAATGTCGTTATTAATGAATGGAATGCAGCAAGCGAGAAAATTGCTTCTCAATATGATAATGTAAGTTATGTAAAAATTGATGATATTTTTTATGATTCTGACGTAAATTTATTAGGGAAAGACGAGTTTCACCCTAATAAAAAAGGGTACAAACTAATGGCTGAGCGCATTAGTAAATCAATGGAGGAAGAAGATCCTCTCGTTGGAGACCAGAAAAAGGAAACAGCAGAAGAAGTTACATCTGATGAAAAAGAGAAAAACACGAAAGAGAGTGGGAACGAGTAAGGAGATTGTTATATGAAAAAGTGGAAAACCCTATTTATCGCGTTATTAGGGATTAATGTTCTAGGGGCTATCCTTATTATTGCGTTTATTTTTCAACCGGTTGACAAGGCCAATCCAACTCCCTCTGAAAAAGTAGAAGGAGACGCAGAACTAACTATTTTGGCTAAAAAAGCGGACTTAAATGTACTGATTGATAAATATTTAAAAAAAGAATTTAAGAATCAGCCGCTTAACTACAAAATTACTCTTACCGATGTAGTAAGAGTAGACGGAACGATTCAAGTATTCGGCGATGATATTAATATTCGAATGACATTTGATCCAATCGTACAAAAAAATGGAGATATTGTGCTTGAACAGCAGTCACTTTCTGTTGGAAAGCTGCAGCTCCCTGTCCGCACAGTGCTTCGGTATGTAAATAATAACTTTGCGCTACCAGAATGGGTAACGATTGATCCAAAGAATGAATCAGTATACGTAGCGTTACAGCAGATGAAGTTAGAGAGTGATTTTGCTGTAAAAGTACAAAAGTTTGATTTGAAAAATGATGATATTCGCGTACGTTTAATTTCACGCAGTGAATAAAAAAACCTTCCAATTTGGAAGGTTTTTTTTGTTAACGATCTTGGGAAATCAGCGCTTCTAATACAGGACGGTTCTTAGCAAATCCGACGGCATATACCGTATATGTTCGATTCGGCCGAAGGTTCAGTGCCGGGATTTCGAGTACTACATTTTTGGTTCCTGCTATGCGCACGCTAAGTTGAACGTGCATGGGGGATAAAGGCAAATATTTTGTGACTTCTTTAAACTGCACGCCAGAAAAAATGACGTCTCCGCCTCTAGCCGCAATATCCACAGCGGGAGCATCAGGAGAAAGGTGCACAAACCGAAGCTTTGTTTCTCCACTTGGTACATCCGTATTGTCATAGATAAATAATAAATCAAGTTTGTTTAGCTCATCTACCGCCGCTACCGTGTAATTTTGATTTCCTTCAAATGTAAATGATTCTGTTAAAACAGGTCTTTCCGTTTCTCCAGCGGGATAAATAGAAATTGTATATCTTCCAGGTTCTTGTAATTCAATATAATCTGTTTCCTGTTTATAAGTTAAATTGCGGATCACTCGTTTGTTGTTAATATAAATATCTACAGATGGAGAATCTGGAGAAGCGTGAAGTATACGAATTTGCGGCGGATTTACGCGCAAATTCGTATTTTCAGAAGAAGTTAAGATGGCCTGCTGAATATAGTACAAATGCTTTTGATAATAATGAATATGCTTAGAGGGATCACTATACTTATAGTAGTTAGCTAGAAAATCGTATTTCATTGCTTTTTTAATATATTGATCAAAGGAATAATTAGCCATATGTTCAGCTCCCTTATTGTCGGAGTATAAAAACATTTCCATACGTAACCAAACATATGCTAAAACTCATAATTTATGCCGATCACTGATCACTCCCGAGACCTCCCAGAAGAAACAATGAGCCAAATGCCCTCTATGTGCATATACTGAATCAAATTATTGACTGAAGGCTCATTGTACGACCGAAATTAGTATAGAAAAAGGAGTGAGAGCATGCGCGATTTTTATGCTCGGATGCTACGGTTAATGATGTTAAGTTTTTTACTGCTGCTACTTTTAATTCAGTTTACAGAGCGCTCTACTTCATTTATTCACATTACCCCCGCGCTAAATAAAGTAGCCGAGCGAATTGAGCTGATTACTTATGATCAATAAATGTATGTTTTCTGCGTTTCGATATGTACTTGTTCTTTATGCTATCTGCTTTACATTTTTGTTTGTTAGTACAGTTCCAAGCTTATTTGGTTTCACCGTGACCGTTCAAGAAACGGATTATCACCACCTGCATCGCGGAGATATAGTTGTCTTTAGAGACGCATCACCTTCTTCAAAGAATGAACTTGTACTGGCCCATAATCAAGAGCTTGATGTACTGGTTACAGCTCAAAGAGATTCTTTGCCTGCTTCTTTTAAAGTGATTGGAAGCTACGCATACCATCTCCCGTATATAGGGGTCATTATTGAGTTTATGAAAGATTTTACTACGTTACTGGTGATGGGAAGTATTCTATTTTTGCTGTTTTCGTATACGCTGCAGCCCAAAAGGCGAATATGGCGTAAGAGAAAGTAAAAAATGGGCGAATGCACATACAGGACAATCAACTAACGCATATAAAGTACAGTGTACGAAATGAATAAAAAAACAAGAGGAGAGAGATTGCTATGTATAACTACGATTGTTACGATCCATGCCATCACGGAGGCTATCACCACCTATATGATACTTGCCACTATCCAATTAGCTATCCAATTGGCGGTTATCATCATTGCGGAACGGGCCAGTCATTTGCATTAATTGTTGTACTATTTATTTTATTAATCATCATTGGCTGCACCTGTTTTTGCTGATTAGGTGTCATTTGCTCGCATGTGCGAGCTTTTTATAACAGATGGAAAAGGACAAACTTACATATAAATTGTTTAAATAGTAAAAAAATTTTGCCAAATCAACATTTACCATATTATACTATAGCTAGTAACTCAATAAGCGAAGGTGAATATATGGAAAAGGAAAAAGTATTTCAACAGCTATTTTCAATGTCATTTACACCAATGCTCGTAATGAATATGGATGGAGATATTCAAATTTTAAATGAAGCGTGCTGCCACCTTTTTAAAACGACGGAGGAACGACTTCTTTCCTGTAATGTATTTGAAGAGCCAAATCGCTTTTTTATCGAAAAGCATGAAGTAGAACCGCTAAGAAAGCAAGAGGAAGAAGTTGTTTTACTTAAGAAAAAAGTAGATCAGCAGTTTCCGATGCACATCCATATTCAGCGCACGGAAGAGGATATTCCGCTCTTAGTTGTTCAGTGGAAAGAGTTTTCCTCAAGTATTGAAAAGCAAGAGGAAGTCATTCGGAAAATGAAGCAATATAAGCAGTTTGTTCAGCAAAGCCAAGATGCATTTATTGTAACAAGAGAAGGCAGAATTCAATATTTGAATCCCGCTGGTGTTAAACTTCTTGGCGGTGAGAAAAAAGAAGAGTATATCGGGCGTCCTTGGCTTCACTTTATTCACCCCGAACATTTAGAAATCGTAAAAGAACGAATGGTTCAGCTGATGAATGGAATGTCCGTAAGGCCGCGTGTTGATGTGAAACTATTGACTAAAAAAGGGGTCGTCATTATTGAATCTTCGGCAACCAAAATTAAGTTTGAAGGACAGGATGCCATTCAGTATATTATTCGTGACGTAACGGATCGAAAAAAATATGATGAAATGGCAAGCAAATCTGAAAAGCTTACAATGGTGAGCAAGCTAGCGGCAGGAGTAGCACATGAAATTCGTAATCCAATGACGGCGATTAAAGGGTTTATTCAGCTGTTAAAAGCATCGAAACAGTATAATGAAGAATACAATGATATTATGCTTGAAGAATTGAATCGCGTCGAATCCATTATTCAAGAATTTTTAACGCTGGCCAAGCCTAAAATTGAAAATTCATACCATCCTAAAAGTCTCAATCAAATCATACGTCACGTGACGCTACTATTAGATACACACGCCAATTATAAAAATTGTCGTATTATTAATGAGATTAGTGATGAGATTACAATCTTTTGTGAAGAAAATGCGCTTAAACAAGTTTTTATTAATTTAATTCAAAATGCGCTTGAGTCAATGAGCAAAGGTACAGTTAAAGTCACCGTTCAGAAAAGAAATGAATACGGCATGGTCATTATCGAGGATGAAGGCTGTGGAATTGATGAGCAATCTTTAGCTCGGCTAGGTGAACCCTTTTATTCCACTAAACAAACCGGAACAGGGCTAGGATTAATGATTAGCTACCGAATAATCGAACAGCATCAAGGGCATATTTCATTTGCGAGCAAAGTAGGCGTAGGGACAAAAGTAGAAATTGCTCTTCCGTACATTAAAGAACCAGTGAACATTTCGTAGCGCTTGCTATTCGTTCACTGGTTTTTATTTGATCGGAATAAAAACGAATATTTTTTTATTTTTTTATTTTAATGTTCGTGTATATTGTTGACTAAAGGGTTTGTTTTTGATATATTATCAAATGGCTAGAAAATAACCGAATGATAATAAAAAAAGAAAATTCGGTCAATAACTTTTATCTTTTACCCAAAGAAAAAAGATGATGGGAGAATGTACAATGAACTCAAATTATGATGTTATTGTGGTAGGGGCAGGACCCGCTGGAATTTTTACTTGCTATGAGTTAACGTTAAAATTACCGGAAGCAACTATTCTATTAATCGATAAAGGACACGATATCTATCGACGTAATTGTCCGATTCTTCAGAAAAAAATTGAAAAATGTCCGCCTGCAGTTGGCAGAAAAGAGTTTGCTGGCTGTTTGCCTGCTTGTTCTATCACAAATGGTTTCGGTGGAGCCGGCGCATATTCAGACGGGAAATTTAATATCACCAGTGAATTTGGAGGCTGGATGACGGATTATCTGTCTGAATCCCAGGTGGTAGATTTAATTAAATATGTGGATGAAATTAATTTAAAACACGGAGCAACCGATACGATTACGGATCCGTTAACTGATAAAGTTCGTGAAATTGAAAAACGCGGATACGCAGCAGGATTAAAGCTATTGCGTGCTCAGGTGCGTCATTTAGGAACGGAGCAAAATTTAGAAATTTTAAAAAGCATTTATGAATACTTAAAAGAAAAAATTGATATGCAGTATAAAACGGAAGTAGCAGATTTAATAACAGAAAAAGAAGATGGTCAGCATATCGTGCGCGGTATCGAATTGAAGAATGGTGACAGAATTACGGCTGATAAAGTTGTGGTTTCACCAGGTCGAGACGGCTCGAAGTGGATGAGCGACTTACTAAAAAAACGCCGTTTAAAAATGATTAACAATCAAGTAGACATCGGTGTTCGAGTAGAAACATCTAACGTTGTTATGGAGGAAATTAACAAAAACCTGTACGAAGGAAAATTCATTTACAATACGTCTGTAGGTACAAGAGTGAGAACGTTCTGCAGCAATCCTTCAGGACATGTGGTAGTAGAGAATCATTCAGGGATTATGTTAGCAAATGGACACGCATACAAAGATCCGAAGCTTGGAAGTCAAAACACGAACTTTGCGCTGCTTGTTTCACATAAATTTTCGGATCCATTTGATCAGCCGAACGAATATGCGCACGAAGTATCAAGATTAGCTAATATGCTGTCAAACGGGGGCTTAGTTGTTCAAAAGTATGGAGATATTTTAAAGGGGCGTCGTTCAACAGCGAATCGAATTAAAGAAGGCTTTTTAGAACCAACGTTAAAAGAAGCTGTCCCTGGTGATTTGGGCTTAGTGCTTCCATACAATACAATGAAAAGCTTAATTGAAATGACAGAAGCACTGGATCATGTAACGCCTGGATTAGCATCTGAACATACGCTGTTTTACGGTGTGGAAGCGAAATTTTACTCCGCCCGTCCGAAGTTAAACGATAAGTTTGAAACTGAAATTTCCGGTTTATACGTGGGAGGAGACGGAGCTGGTATTACGCGAGGACTCGCGCAGGCAAGTGCGTGCGGTGTGTGGGTAGCGCGTGACATTGTTGAAAAATTAAAGAATCGCAAAGCAAGTTCTGAACCTGTTACTGTATAAAAAAGAGGCCGTCACGGCCTCTTTTTTTATATGTGTTAAATAACGAGAGGGGAAATTTAGTAAGTTTATATCAAGCAGTATAATAAGAATAAAATCAACAGTTGGAAAGAGATGTTTTTTGATGAGTAAAATATTTATGAAAGCAGTAAAGCACGCGGACGTTAGAATAATTATGCAAATTTATGAATATATGTTGATAAGAAGAAAGTTCACTTTACAAACTATTTTTTGAATTAATTTTTTATCCATTAGATTGTAAGTCTTGTTAAATAAGTGTTTTTAGTTTATTAAAACACGATGTAAATAGTTAAAAATATAACATTTCTCAACTTTTTATGATAAAATTCTGCATTATTTTTGAATAAAAACTTGACAGGAATACATAAAATGAATTTTAATTAAAGTAACAATTATTATCATGCAAAAATATTAAAGAAAATTATTTGCTTAATCTCTTTTGTTTTATAAGAGAACGGGGGACCCATATTTGTGCGTAATGTACTTGGGGTGAATCTTGAATGAATCAAGTAGGGTAACTCACGTACCCGAATCCGACAGCTAACTCCGTAAGCATTCAGTGAGGGAATAACAGGTCTATGAAACCATGATATTCTCATGGTTTTTTGTATAGCCGAAAATATTCCTAAACTATTAATCTGAAAATTTTTAATATATTGTATATTTAGAGTGTTATCGTTCTCAATGCATGGTAAAATAAGTATAGTAGTTAGAATCATTCTAATATAATTTATTTATGGGAGGTAAATCTATGAAGCTATCGACAAAGATCATTATCGCGCTAATTGCTGGTGCTGTTGTAGGAGTGTTGATTAATGCTTTTGCTCCAAGTGCTTTTGTTCCTCTGGACAAGTACTTGTTTACGCCGCTTGGGCAAATTTTCTTAAGCTTAATTAAAATGCTTGTTGTACCAATTGTGTTTTTCTCTATCACGTTAGGCGTAGCAGGTTTAGGAGATCCTAAAAAACTGGGAAGAATCGGGGCAAAAACAATTTCGTACTTCCTAGTGACAACAACCGTTGCTATTGTAATTGGTTTATTATTAGCGTTTGTTATTAAACCAGGAACGTTTGGATCTTTTGATACAAAAAACGCTTCTTTTGAAGCTGAAAAAGCACCGCCGGTTGGAGAGACATTCTTAAATATGATTCCAGTCAATCCAATCCAAGCGATGGCTGAAGGAAATATGCTTCAACTTATCGTTTTCTCTATCTTTATCGGTTTTGGTATTACGATGCTTGGAAGTAAAACCAAAGGGCTTTACAATTTACTCGAGCAAGGCAATGAATTGATGATGTACCTTGTAAATCTAGTGATGAAGTTTGCTCCTTACGGAACATTTGGGCTTCTTGCAACAGCGGTTGGAAGTCAAGGCTGGCAGGCAATTAAAGCGATGGGGCTTTACATGATTGTAGTCGTGCTCGCACTATTCATCCATTCGATTGTAACATATGGGGGGTCAGTCGCTCTTATGGCCAGACGTAACCCTATTGAATTTTTTAAAGGTTTTGCTCCTGCGATGACAGTTGGATTCAGTACATCAAGCAGTAATGCAACGCTTCCGATTTCAATGAATGTGGCTCAAAAAAATCTTCGTGTCCCGGAGTCCATCAGCAGTTTTGTTCAGCCGTTAGGTGCTACCATTAACATGGATGGAACGGCAATTATGCAAGGTGTCGCGACTATTTTTATTGCGCAAGTATACGGCGTTGACCTGTCGCTGGGTGCTCTTGTGACGGTTGTATTAACAGCGGTGCTTGCTAGTATTGGTACAGCAGGTGTGCCGGGAGTTGGTCTCATTATGCTAGCGATGGTATTGAGTTCGGTTGGCCTGCCTGTAGCAGGTATCGGATTGATTATCGGGATTGATCGCTTGCTTGATATGCTTCGTACATCTGTAAATATTACGGGAGACGCTGCGTGTGCCGTTATTGTGGCTGAGTCAGAAGCAAAGCGTATCGATAAATCTGTAACGCAATCGGCTTAATGAATGTAAAAGCTCTAGCTATATGCTAGGGCTTTTTTTATTGGCAAGAAACTCTTCTTTTCAGCATACAGTTTAATAAGAGTGTGTGTTTGAAAGGAGAGTGCGGAAATGAATAAGACCCATGTGATAAAGCCGCTGCTCGACGATGACTACCCAGTTATTTCATATGGAAAAGGAATTTATTTGTACGACCAAGATGGAAAAAGGTACATAGATGCTTCTTCGGGGGCAGTTACAGCAAGTATCGGACACGGCGTAAAAGAAATTATTGATGCGATGACCGATCAGGCACAGAAAGTTGCATTTGTATATCGGTCGCAGTTTACAAGTGATCCGACAGAAGCCCTAGCTAAAAAACTATGTGAATTAAGCAGCAATCATTTCCAGTGGAGCTTTTTTGTTAACAGCGGGACAGAAGCGACTGAAACGGCTATGAAAACGGCTATTCAGCATTTTCAAGAGCAAGGAAAGCCAACCAAAACAAAGGTTTTGTCACGCTGGATGAGCTATCACGGTATTACAATAGGAGCTCTGTCTATGTCAGGGCACGTTGGAAGGCGAAAACGCTTCTCGTCTTTGCTTGAAGATTATCCTTCGGTTTCACCTCCTTATTGCTATCGATGTCCGTTTCATCAAACCTATCCATCCTGTAATCTTGCTTGTGCTCACGAATTGGAAACAGTTATCAAACGAACAGGTCCAGAACATATTGCTGCTTTTATTACAGAGCCCATTGTAGGAGCAGCCGGAGCAGCCCTTACGCCTCCTCCCGGTTATTATGAAGCAATAAGAGAAATTTGTGACAAATATGATGTATTATGGATAGCCGATGAAGTCATGACTGGCGTTGGGCGTACAGGCGTGATGTTTGCGTATGAGCACTGGGGAGCTAAACCAGACATTATGACTCTTGGAAAAGGAGTGGGAGCAGGATATACGCCAATAGCCGTTACGTTGGCTAGCAGCAAGACAATTGAACCTATCATGAACGGATCTAAATTAATTATGAGCGGCCATACGCTAAGCGCTAACCCGCTGTCATCGGCTGTAGGGCTAGCTGTCTTAACCTATATTGAAAAGAATAATCTTGTTCAAGAAGTAGCGCTAAAAGGAGACTATCTAGTAACAAAATTAAAGGAGCTTCAACTTCTTTACCCTATCATTGGTGATATACGAGGTAAAGGCTTACTAATTGGTCTTGAGCTTGTGCAAAATCCAAAAACGAAGGAGCCTTTTTCATCCTCCGAAAATATGACGGCGCGCGTAATAAGTAAGGCCCAGAAAAATGGTCTTCTCCTTTATCCTTCGCAAGCAGGAACAGACGGAGTCGAAGGAGACGGTATTATTATTTCGCCGCCATTTACAATTACTGATCGTCAAATTGATGAAGCGGTCGAGCTGCTTTCGAAAACATTATATGAAGTACAAAATGAAAAACAGGGAAATGAGGTGAAATAAGTGACAAAGGTTGAAAACTCATTTCAAAAGATTACAACTGTGGAACAAGCGATTGAATACGTGGATCATGCTGCTACCCTGATGATAGGAGGGTTTGGAGGAGTAGGCAGTCCGCCTTCTCTCATTGACGGTCTTATTGAAAGCGGAAAATCAAATTTTACACTAATATGTAATGATTCAGGCTTTCCTCATATTGGTGCGGGAAAATTAGTAAGCCAAGGAAGAATTCAAAAGCTGGTCGCTTCTCACATTGGATCGAACCCAGTGGCTGGAACGCTGATGACAGAAGAAAAGCTGAAAGTTGAGTTTTCTCCTCAAGGAACGCTTGCTGAGCGGATTCGAGCGGGAGGAGTTGGGCTTGGAGGAGTACTGATTGATGTAGGAATAGAAAATGACATTATTCAATTTGGAAAAGAAAAAGTAGAAATAGACGGCAAGACATTTTTAGTTGAAAAACCGCTCACAGCCGATGTGGCTTTTGTATATGCAAAAAAAGCCGATCCATTCGGCAATTTGCTTTATGATAAAAGCGCTCGAAACACTAATCCCTTAATGGCTATGGCAGGTCGTATAACTATTGCTGAAGTGGATGAAATTGTTCCTCTTGGCGACATTGACCCAGAGAACGTGATGACGTCAGGTGTATTTGTGGATTATATTGTGCCTTCAAAAGGAGTGAATTGGAAATGGGTTTGGGAATAGATATTCGTCATCGTATTGCAAGACGTGCTGCGGCTGAAATCAAAAACGGCATGATTGTTAACTTAGGGATTGGCATTCCTTCGCTTATTCCTAATTATGTACCAAGCGCTGTTCATGTGATGTTTCATGCTGAAAACGGAATTTTAGGGTTAGGATCTTCGCCTCCTTTAGGTGAAGAAGATGAGAATGTCTGCAATGCAGCAGGCTATCCAACAACTACTGTTCAAGGGGCTTCATACTGTGATAGTGCTACAGCCTTCGCGATGATTCGAAAAGGATACGTCGATATGACCATTCTTGGTGCGTTAGAAGTGAGTGAAAAAGGGGATTTAGCTAATTGGATTGTGCCAGGTAAGCGGGTTCCTGGGATGGGGGGAGCGATGGAATTAGCTCAAAAAGCGAAAAAAGTCATTGTGCTAATGAATCATACGAGCAAGACAGGAGAACCAAAATTGGTTAAGACGTGCTCTTTACCTCTTACTGCTTCAGGCTGCGTGGGAATAGTTATTACGGATCGGGCGGTTTTTAAAGTAGAAAAAGATGCGCTTCTTCTAACCGAGTTAATGTCTCCTTATACCGTAGAGGATATTTTGAGTTCAACAGAAGCGACCGTTCGCCTGAGTGATCACTTGATTACGATACCATAAGGAGGACCATTACATGAACATACAGCAATCTATTCATAACTGGATGACAGAGCATCGTCAAAGTGCAGTGCGTTTACTTAAGCGTTTCGTAGAAGAAGCAAGCATACAGGGTTCTGAAAAGCATGCGCAGGCAATTGTCATTGAACGCCTTCGACAGCTGCAGTTAGATATTGATATATGGGAACCGGACGAAAAAACACTTCGTACCCATGAAGCTTTTGCCTCCAACCGTTCTAGTTTCCGAGATAGCCCGAATGTGGTAGGCGTGTTAAAAGGAAAAGGTGGAGGGAAATCCATCATTTTAAATGGACATATTGATGTCGTGCCTCCCGGCGATCTTTCACAGTGGAAGGAAGATCCTTATACGGCCGTTGTAAAAGATGGAAACCTATATGGGCGCGGTGCAACGGATATGAAAGGAGGGAATGTCTCGTTACTTTTAGCGATTCAAGCATTAAAAGAGCTAGATATTTCATTAAAAGGAGATGTTATTTTTCAAAGCGTAGTAGAAGAGGAAAGCGGAGGGGCAGGAACACTTTCCTGCGTGCTTAGAGGGTATAAAGCAGATGGTGCCATTATTCCAGAACCAACCAACATGAAGATCTTCCCTAAACAGCAAGGCTCGATGTGGTTTCGCGTGACCGTACATGGAGTAGCAGCACATGGAGGGACTCGGTATGAAGGGGTGAGCGCCATTGAAAAAGCAGCTGTTGTGCTTAAACATATTGAGGGTCTTGAAAAAGAGAGAAACAGCCGAATTACAGATCCGCTCTATAATAAAATTCCTATTCCCGTGCCAATTAATATCGGAAATATACAAGGAGGAACGTGGCCTTCTTCAGTTGCTGATCAAGTAGTATTAGAAGGCAGGATAGGAGTTGCTCCGCATGAAAAAATGAAAAATGTTAGAGCGGAAATGAAATCGTGGCTTGAACTTTTGCCTCAGTGTGATGAGTGGTTTGCTGAGCATCCTGTCGACTTGGAATGGTTTGGGGCCCACTGGCTTCCCGGTGAAATTGAATTAGAGCATCCGCTTATGACCTCTCTTTCATCCTCTTTTTATCAAGTGAAACAGAAACAGCCGATCATTGAAGCATCTCCTTGGGGAACGGACGGCGGGATATTGTCACAAGTTGGAGACATTCCAACAGTTGTGTTTGGACCAGGAGTAACAGAAGTAGCCCACTTTCCGAATGAGTATATTTGTATTCAAACGATGCTTGACGCAGCAGAAATTATTGCTCTCACCGTAGCAGACTGGTGCAGTATTGCGGAATAAGCTAAAAAGGGAGAGGATACAAACAAATGGCGAAACAAGAAAATATTTGTCAACCAACCTTTGCTATGACTCTTTTTTTAGATGAATGTAACAAGCGTCTGAGAATAGATGATTACCGGGGGAATGTGAACGATATTTACAGCTATATATATAAAGAAATGGATAAGGCAACATACGAAAAGTGGATTATAAAAGCACGTGCTGAACATCTGTTGGACTGGATGAGCTTGGGATTTTCTTTAGAAGCAACTGTTCCCTACTATTTTAACGGAAGCGACGCGTATCTTTTATGCTACTATACGTCTCAATCCCGCCGAGACAGCGGGGAGACGTTAAAAGAAACAGAGCTGCTTCAAGATGTTTTGAATTTGCCGACATCTGATTATTCTCCTTTATCAAATCAACTGATTATGCGCCGAGCCATTTCATCTGACGCTAAACAACTTTCTCAGCTCTACCGTCAAATCTTCACAGTGTATCCTACTCCCCTCTACGAAGAAGAGTATCTCTCTAGTTTGCTTCAAGAAGATAGTTTGTTTTATATCATCGTTGACAAGAACGATATCGTTAGCGCTGCTTCTGCTGAAATTGACTATGTCTATCACAATGCTGAACTAACGGATTGTGCGACTCTCCCTGCTTACCGAAAGTATGGATTTATGAAGCATTTATTAAGCGCACTAGAAGCGGAGCTAAAACAGCAGCATATTTTTTGTGCATACACAATAGCGAGAGCGCTTTCATTTGGGATGAATGCCGCTTTTCATCAGCTTGGGTATATCTATACGGGACGGTTAACGAATAATTGTTACATTTATAAATCGTTAGAAGATATGAACGTATGGGTGAAGGATCTGTCAAAAAGTAAAGGGTGAGAAATAATTAACCAATTTATGGGCTGTAACATATAACAATAGTAAATCTTCATAAAGGAGCGATTGTATGTTATATGATTTATATAAGCCGTCCCGACATTGGAAAGATATTGAGTTATGGAAAGATGTTCCTGAAGAAAAATGGAATGATTGGATTTGGCAATTAACAAACACTATTCGAACGCTAGAGGATTTAAAAAAAGTCATTAACTTAACTCCTGAAGAAGAAGAAGGAGTACGCATTTCAACCAAAACAATTCCGCTCAATATTACGCCTTACTATGCATCTTTAATGAATCCAGATGATCCTCGCTGCCCCGTCCGTATGCAGTCTGTTCCGGTTGGCAAAGAACTTCATAAAACAAAATACGATCTAGAAGATCCCCTAGATGAAGACGAAGATTCTCCAGTGCCAGGATTGACTCATCGCTATCCTGATCGCGTTTTGTTCTTGGTGACCAATCAATGCTCTATGTACTGCAGATACTGTACTCGAAGAAGGTTTTCAGGACAAATTGGAATGGGCGTTCCAAAAAAGCAGTTAGATGCTGCGATTGCTTATATCGCCAAAACACCTGAAGTACGAGATGTACTCATTTCAGGCGGTGATGGCTTGCTGATTAATGACAACATTTTAGAATATATTTTGAAGAATTTAAGAGCTATTCCCCATGTGGAAATTATTCGAATTGGCACAAGAGCACCCGTTGTGTTTCCGCAGCGAATAACAGAAAATTTATGTGCCATTTTAAGAAAATATCATCCAGTGTGGTTAAATACTCACTTTAATACATCTATTGAAATTACGGAAGAGACAAAAAAAGCATGTGAAATGCTTGTCGATGCAGGCGTTCCAGTTGGCAACCAAGCGGTTATTTTAGCTGGGATTAATGACAGCGTAGCTATCATGAAAAAGCTTATGCACGATTTAGTGAAAATACGCGTTCGACCTTACTATATTTATCAATGTGATTTATCAGAAGGGATTGGGCATTTCCGCGCACCTGTTTCCAAAGGGCTTGAAATTATGGAAGGGCTGCGAGGTCATACGTCTGGATATGCCGTTCCAACGTTTGTTATTGATGCTCCAGGCGGTGGAGGAAAGATTGCGGTTCAGCCAAACTATATTATTAGTCAAAGCGCAAGTAAAGTTGTTCTGCGAAATTTTGAAGGCGTGATTACGACGTATCCAGAGCCAGAAAGCTATGTGCCTGGGCGTGCAGATGATTATTTTCGAGCTGTTTATCCAGCATCGGATGCTAAAGATTCTTCCATCGGCATATCGGGCCTTATGAATGATGCTCAATTCAATCTTGTACCGGAAGGGTTAGGAAGGGTAAAAAGACGTAAAACGTATGAAAGTGACAGTGCTCACGAAAGTCTAAAAGATAAACGTGAAAAAAGAGATGAATTAAAGGATAAAAAGTTTAAAGCTCAATTAAAAAAAGACGGTAAAAGCGACGATGCTCCATCATCTTAAGGAGGTCCTGTAATATGACTGTTCAATGCGCATGGTGCGAAGAAGAAAAAGCGGTAGAAACAACCAATACCGCATACTGGGAATTGCCAGACGGAACAAGAAGTATCGAGATTACTCATATGCCATGTATCAGCTGTTCAAATTGCGGGATGTCATATCAAGAAGAAGAGATCATAGAAGAAGTGGAAACACAGCTGCTTCTGGTCGATACAAAAAAACTTGATGAATCCATTCGGTATGATGAGCTATTAAAAGTGCCAAGATTATTAAAGCGCAACTACTTTAAATTCTAAAAATCCGCCCCTTATTTTGTAAGGGGCGGATTTGTTTATTGATAAGCCTTTGTTCCAGCAGTACGCAGGCTGTAGGCGTGTTTTAAAGCCACTGTAACAGGACGAACAGTTGGAAGTTCGACTTCGTCTATTTTCGAAACGGGCAAAAGACCAACAGACGTGCTCGTAATAAAAACTTCATCCGCGTCTTTTAAAAAGGAAGGAGTCATATTTTGTTCTCGGATTTGAATGGCTTGTTCCTGCGCACATTCCAGTACGTTAGCGCGCGTAATACCGGATAGAATTTTTCTTGTGGCAGGAGTCGTGAACAAGACGTTGTCTTTTATGGCAAATACATTGCTGCTCGACCCTTCGGTTATGTATCCGTCTTTTACTAAAATAGCTTCTTTGCATTCTTTAGAAGCCGCAGCTTGTTTGGCCAGAAGGTTAGGAAGTAGGTTCAATGATTTGATATAGCAATTAGCCCATCGTTCATCTTCCAAAAGAAGCGTGGAAATGCCTTTTTCATAGGCTTCTTCAGGTGTTTGGCGAGGATGGCGTATTGTGAGCGCTAATTGTGCAGGTACATCGGGAAATAAATGATTTCGAGGAGCAATCCCGCGCGTAACTTGAATATAAATATCAGCGTCTTTTAACGTTGATTTTTCCATTGCTTGATGAATGATGTCTTTTAGCTCTTGTCTTGAAACAGGAAGTTCGATAAAAATTGCCTTTGCACTTCTTTCTAAGCGGTCTAAGTGACGTTCAATCGAAAACGGAACTCCTTTGTATACACGAATAAATTCATAAACACCGTCTCCAAACTGGTGACCGCGTTCATCAATTGGAATAACAGCCTCATTAATATCTCTAAACTCTCCAGCATAATATGCTAATTCCATCTTGAAAAACTCCCTTCCTTTAGATATTAAAACGTTAACATAAAATTCAGCAAAATGAAATTATTTACTTGGTTTCTCTAAAGAAAATGAAAAAAGTCATACTCCTTTAGGAGTATGACTTTTATGAAAACGTACGTTTGAATGCTAATGAAAATTTCTGAATGGCTTTTTTAGGTGTAACAAACTGAATGATGAGCTTGGTACCTGTGATGAACCAATCGACAATACGGCTGCCGAGAAGCATCGTTACTAAAATGGACAATGCGATTAAGACGATAATACCCCATGATGTTGGCTCTAGACTTTTTGAGAAGTCAGTTGTAAAGAACCATTTTAAAATGAAGCCGTGCAATAAATACACGTATAGAGATCGCTGTCCAATGCTTGTTAAAGCAAAACCGCGCGTTGGAATTAAAGCCATAAAGGCAAAAGATACAAGAAAAGCAATTCCATAGTGAGAAACGCGCATTAAAAATTCGACCACATTGTCGTACGTGTTCGTTCCATACAGCATATCTGTGTAAGCCGTGTCGTCTAAGAAAGAATAGCTTCCAATTAATGTAACTAGTAATACGATGGATGCAATGATTCGATTTCGCGCTGTCAAAAGATTTGTAAAAGGCTCTTGGCGCTGTGACAAATAGTAGCCCAAAAGGAAAAACGGGAAGAAGACAAACATTCGGCTAATGCTTAGAATTTTATCAAATCCGTCAATATCAATGAAGCCCATTGCAAGTCCAAGCGAAATAGAGACAGTTAAACTAATCCACATCGGGAATTTTGCAAAGAAAGGAAGCATTAATTTCCAAAAAATTAAGCTCAGTAGAAACCACATTGCCCATCTAGGAACCAAATATTGAAGCGTGTACGTTTCATCTGTATAAAGCACACTATAATAAAGGGTATAGATAGTTTGGAAAGCTAAGTAAGGAAGAGCCACCTTTGTAAATATTTTTTTGTAATATCCTTTTTTATGGAAATTTTTTGAGAAATAACCTGCTAGTAAAATAAAGACAGGCATATGGAAAATAAAGATAAAGTGATAAATGGACAGCATTCCGCTGCTATCTGTTCGGTACGGAGAAATCATGTGTCCAAATACAACTAAAAAAATTAATACGACTTTAGCATTATCAAAGTAAGCATTTCGAGTATTCATAGTATTATTTTTCCTCAACATATGCTGATGTAAACCTCCCACCAACAAGATTTATTTAAATGGCGATTATTGTTAGAATAACCTTTCACTACGGAATTAAAACATGAATTCTTCTTTTTTGCAATTACATAAAGGCTTGAGAAACCTGTCGATTCAACGCTTTTGTTATAAAAACGATGTGTTTTTGTTACAAATGTCTTTTTGAAAAAAGAAAAATATTGATATAACAATATTTATTCGTTACGCTAATAGTGAAATTTGTTTTGCAACTGTAACATGAATTTAATATTTTTTGTCCAGTAAAACACTTATATTGCAGTGTTCGACATCTACATATCACAGAAGAAGTTGTAGATTTCTTAAGAAAATGATAGAAAAGATACACGTACCGCTGGAGGGGGAGTACAATGAAATCCTTTTATCACTATATAATGAAATTCCGATCAAATAAAAAACATGATCGAATGGGAGAGTTTGCGCGAAGTGCTTATGATGATCACAGCTTCCCGAAATCTTCAACAGATTATGACGAACTGAGTTCTTATTTAGAGCTTAACGGACATTATTTATCAAGTATGACCGTATTTGATGAAGCATGGGAGCTTTATCAAAATAATGCGTGAGAAATAAAAAAGCGGGCTGATGGATATCCATCAGCCCGCTTTTTTATTTTCTTTAGCTCATGCACTAAGCAGGAGGAAAAATGATAGAGGACAATAGATAATAAAGGCTTGGTTCTAAAGATGTTACACTTCCCCTTTTTTAGTTACTGCATATAATATTGTAACTTTTCAGTAGGTGTATGTTTACTAAGGAGGTGCGACGATGGCAGGGAAGAAAAAACCTAAATACGGAATTGGTGAAACAGTCGTTGTAACAATATACGGGACCGTTGGCACTATTACCGATATAAAAGTGATGGATGGGATTTTTGTATACGAAATCAACCATAGTGAAGGTCTTTTTTTAGAAGATACAATTGAACTTCTAGAAGAATATGAAGGTCAAATATTAGTACAGGAAAGAGTAGAGCTTGAATATAAATTTTTCTTCGGCGATATCGTCCAGGTTTTTAATTATGGAAAAGAGTTATTTAAAATCATTGGTATTCGAACAGAAATATGGCGTTATAAAGAGGATTCATGGGAAGATATTGTCTATGAATTGTCACGTGTAACAGATGGAGAATGGCTTGAGGCTAGTGAAGAAGAACTCATTCTCGTAACTCCTCATGAGGAAACAGAAAATTACGCTCAAAGTGTTGATATGTTGTATTTAGGTAAAGAAATTAAAAAGACGGAGTTGCTACCAAAGATGAAAAAACAAAACGGTTCTGAAAAAGAAGAAGTGAGGTTAACTAAAGAAAAGCATGAGATTATAAACGGTCTTTTAGATGTGTACAATGATTATAAATTTTTGTATGAGCTTTTTGAAGATGAAGAATATGCTGAAGTCATGAACTTAGTGCTGAAACATTTAAAAAAGATAGCAAAATCCGAACAAGGAAAATAGCAGGTAGATGCCTAATAAATAAAAGATAGCCAAGATAGATCATTACATCTCTCTTAGCTATCTTTTATTGTGTATGCGGCGATGGTAATGAAAAAAGGATGGGTATAATTACCTTTCTATTTAAACTGCTGAAATTTTAGACATACTATTGCCGAATTGTTCATAAATGTGTATAAGGTAAAACTTCAAGCAGAAGATGGAGTGAACCTATTTTTAAGAAAAATAAGGTACGCTAATCCGTTCAAACGGGAAAAGGAGTGATATTGTGAAAGAAATCGAAGTGGTCATTGATACGGAAGAAATTGCGGAGTTCTTTTACAATGAACTAGTCAAGCGAGGCTATGTTCCCGCTGAAGAAGAGCTAGGCGAATTAGCGGATATAACTTTTGATTATCTCATTGATAAATGTATTATTGATGAGCAAGATGAAGAATAAAAAGATGGATACATCTGTAACGACGGGGAAACTCGTCGTTTTGTTTATGAGACAGCGATTATGAAAAAGGATTAGCAGCTTTAATAGCGGATTGCACTTTTATATGATGCTGAAGGGGAATTTTTTTAACTGATGAAGCGGGAATAGACTCAAGGAGAGAAAATATGCTTTCGTCTTCAAACCACTCATCTTTTCTTAAAAAAAGGTGTACGCGGTCTCCCCAGCTCATATTTAAAGTCGGGCTATACAGCTTTTTAGAATGAGTTCGATTCTTTGTAAATATATCCGAATTATAATCGCTTCGAGACCCTGTGTGGGCGTGTTTAAGGCTAAAAGCATAAATAGCATCATACAAGTTTGAATAAAAAAGAAGAACATATAAAGTTTTTCCCACTTCAATCCGTCTTAAGACAGACTCAAAATGATACACTTTCGTTCCACTTAACTCCATCTTATTACCTGAATAATAGGGAAAGACGATTTGAGTCATACCGAGAAAGTTTTGAGTGTGAAACTGCCAAGAGTGAAGAACATCACGCTGAAACTCTTTTTTAAAGAGAACATTTTTTTCGATATGATACTGTTCGTTCACAATCATGGCTATTGATAAGAGCGTTTTGTTTCTATGCTGCCAAAAGTCATTCCAAACAGCTATCATAAAAGAAGATATGTGAAAAGCGGGGAGTAAATGAAACAGATTGCTGTTTTGCTCTTTGCTTTTTTCATAGAGCAACAGCTGAGCGTAAGCATCATGAAAAATGGCCGAGTTGGAATGTTCTAAAAACAAGAAGTACGCGTGCTGTTTTTCTGATGAAAGCAGGGATTTTATTAAGGTAGTGGAGAGATCTGTCATATAATAGCCGCCGTTTCGTGAAACTAAGTGTGCTAAAAGAGCCCAGTGAATTTCAGGGTGTTTTTGATAATACTCCAAATAAGCTTGTGTACGTGTAATATTGTTTTGATTAGCTTTTTTTACTTTTCTTCGAATTTCTTTAATCCATTTTACATCTTCTCCGATAAAAGAGAGCGGGAGAATAGCAGGAGGTTTGTGCTGCATTGTTTGCTGCAGACGAAGAACATCCTCCAATTTAATGAGAGAATTGGTGTCAGTAGAAGTCATGTTAGGCCTCCTTTGAAACGTTTAACTATTTAAAAAAAGGGTAAGGGACTTTTTGAAACCTTTATAACATTTCGTACGTATAAAGGGTAACAAATGTTAAGAAAAGAGGTTTTCTTTATGTTCAGAAAAATATTTGAATCATTAACTGGATCTAAACATCGCCGCTACAGCAGCAGTGATCGACACTACCGACGTCCGCGCCACTACAGCAGCAGTGACCATCATTACAGACGTCCACGTCACCATAGCAGCAGTAGCGATTATAAACGAAGCAAATATTATGACAGCCACAGTCATTCAAAATATGGCCATCACCATTACAAGCGCAAACGTAAAAGCGGAAGCTTCTTCTCAAGCTTTTTCTCAAGTTGATTTGGAATGAAAAATCAAATGTTCAAACACTTTCATCGCTGGCTAGTTGACCGTCCTTTTAAAAAAGGAACAGTCATTTGTGAGCGCTATGAAATCATAAATATACTGGGAATGGGGAGCTATGGTATAACATATGTTGCTAGTGACATTGTGCAACAAAAAGAGGTAGTAATAAAGCAGCTCCGCAAAACGAAGCAGCGCACTCCTCAGGGGCTGAAGTCTTTTCATTATGAAGCAAAACTGCTGTCTCAGCTAGATCATCCTCAAATCCCTTCGCTGTATGAAGCTGTTGAAATAGATGAAGGGTGTTTTCTAGTGATGGAGTTGATCCAAGGAAAAACATTTGAAGATTTAATTTTTGAAGAGAAGTGCGTATATACGGAAGAAAAAGCGCTTGACATTTTACTTGATATTCTAGAAGTAGTTTCCGCTATTCATGAGCAAGGAATCGTTCACCGTGATCTTCGTATTCCAAACATTATTGATGTTAAAGGGACCATTTATGTTATTGACTTTGGTCTTGCTAGATTTTTGGGAGATCATGAAGAAACAAGCAGCCTTATAGAAGAACAGCAGTTTATGAGACAAACATCTGTTGCAAGCGACATCTATGCGCTTGGTCATTTTCTTTTATTTTTATTATACTCTGGTTATGAGCCGACGGAGAAACAAGAAAAAAGCTGGGAACAAGAACTAAGCTTGTCGGCGCCCATTAAAACCATCATTCAAAAAATGCTGAGAGCAGATGAACCGTATGAAAGTATTAAAAGTTTACAAAAAGACATTTATGACTATATAAATAGTAAGAACTCGGGGAGGGAAAAGCATGGCGCTATTTAATAAAGCGTTAGCCCGCATTGGAATTGGTGCAGCGCGTGTAGATGCTAAGCTTGTCAATGATGAATTTCGTGCTGGTGAAACGATTGAAGGGATTGTTGAAGTGTATGGAGGCAATGTTGAACAGAAAATTGACAGCATCTATCTGCGTCTATTCACAACCTATGTAAAAGAAAGAGACGATAAAAAATACAAGCAGGACATTGAACTTAATACGTTTAAGATTAACGACCCGTTCACGATCCAACCATCTGAAACCAAGTCTATTCCTTTTACCTTTCAGCTGCCTGATGATACGCCTGTTACCTTAGGGAGAACCCGCGTGTGGGTGGCGACGAGCCTCGACATTAAAGATGCGGTTGATCCGTCGGATATTGATCATGTAAAAGTGCTTCCTAATCAGATGGTAACAAGTACAATTGAAGCCATGGAACAGCTTGGCTTTCGCTTGCGCCAAGTCGAGTGCGAAGAAGCTCCTCGCAGGATGAGAAAAAGACTTCCTTTTGTTCAAGAATTTGAATTTGTTCCAAGCGGGGGAGTGTACGCTGGGAAAGTAGATGAAATTGAAATCATCGTGCAGCCAAGCGGCTTGCATGACTACGATTTATTTATAGAAGTGGATCGACGAGCCAGAGGATTTGGCGGGTTTTTATCTGAAATGTTAGATGCAGATGAGGCGCTCGTTCGTATTCAAGTTTCTGAAAGAGAAATTCCTCAGTTGAAAAATAGATTAACCAATATTATTTCACGCTATAGCTAACGTGCATAGCTCTCCTTTTTTTTTCGTATATTAAAGACAGTAAAAAGAAAGGAGAGAAGTATATGCCGCAATCAAAGCAAACGAAAAAAATAAATGCAAAAGAGGAATTTTCGGCTGAATTTGTCGTTCATCAAGCTCCTAAGCCAGAAGACTATATTCAGCCAAAACGTGTGAATAAGTAAAGCATGTAGAACGCTACATGCTTTTTCTTTTAATAGGTTGGAGGAAATAAAAAATGGTAAATCGCACTACAAAATATTCTCTATTTATTGTATCGCTTTTAGCTTTCTTTTTACTCATTTTATTTACGTTTAATACACCTTGGGTGAAACAGCTTGATTTTAATGTACTTCATACCATTGAAGGATGGAGGACGGACACGTTAACACCCATCATCATATTTATAACAACCGTAGGATCTTGGTATGTCACTGCACCAATATGGTTTGCGATTATAGTATTTCTTCTTTATAAACGAAAAGGATTGCTCGCTTTATATATCACGCTCGTTTTTTGGGGAGTTCGCGCTTTGAATTGGGGATTAAAGGAAATTTTCGCAAGGCCAAGACCTGATTGGAGTCAAGTCGTTCCTGCCTCTCACTATAGTTTTCCGAGCGGACATGCCATGAACTCAATGGCGTTTTACAGCGGAGTACTTTTGTTGATATGGATGTATACAAGAAGCAGGGCTATTAAAACGGTAGCTGTATGCGTAATTGCTATTATTATTTTATTAATTGGATTTAGCCGTTTGTATTTAGGCGTACACTTTTTAACGGATATACTAGCAGGATATTGTTTAGGACTTGCTTGGTCCTTAGGGGTCTACCTACTTTCTAAGCGCCTATATAACCAAAAATAGGAGCAATGGTTACATTTTTTTCGTTAATATTTCATTTTGTTTAAGTGGGCCTATTGATTCATCCATTCAAAAACAACTAATGATAAAATGGGAAACAAATATTTTATGTACATGTTTAATAAGAAAAAACTAGTAATTTCGACAAAAAACGTTTTGATTCGATAAAGGGTTTTCGGATTTTATCACTAATTATATAAGAATACATGACGTAAAAGAGTAAATACTTGCTTTTGGGTGGAGGGAAGAATGTTGAGTGTGTGGACCACAATAAAAAAACAATTTAATATTAGCACAGAATATGATGTAACCATTATGCAAACAGAAGAAAAAGGCGAAAAGCGCGGATATAAGCCTGTCCATCGTCTAACGATTACAGCATTCGATCATCAAGACGCAGCAACACAAGTATTTCAAATGTTTAATATTGCTGATAATTTGCCAAAAGATTGTGATGCAAGGTTTATTAGCACAGGCGATATTTTGTTAATTGATGAAGGTACTCGGGGGAAGTATTACTACAAGCTATGGACAGACGGCTGGCAAAAAGTAAATCGTCTGCACGTACGTTAAACATAAGGTAAAAGCGACCTATCTGGCCGCTTTTTATTTATATGTTGACTCTTAGTAATCACGAGTATGATGACCAGGGCCATTTTTTCGATTTGTTGCTGAATATTCATCTCCATGGGCTTCATGTTCTGCTATAATTGCTTCCTTTGGAATATGATTATTCTTTTTAGGCGAATTAATTCGGTTGCGATGTTTTTTCCCCATACATATCACCTCAGCTAAAGTTAGTAAATCCCTTGCGCTATTAGTGTATCCTTATATAAAAAGACATACTACGCCATTTTTTGGGCGGTATGTCTTTTTATTTTTGACGCATAATGTTAGAAGTAAATAGACAAGCAAGGGATACAATATGGTATAGTGAAAGCGTAAGATTTTTTACATATAGGAGGTACGAAATGAGCGTACATATTGGGGCAAAACAAGGTGATATTGCAGAAACGATTTTACTTCCAGGTGATCCACTTCGTGCAAAATACATTGCAGAAACATTTTTAGAAGATGTAACTTGCTATAACGAAGTGCGCGGTATGCTTGGATTCACAGGAACATATAAAGGAAAGCGCGTTTCTGTTCAAGGAACAGGAATGGGTGTACCATCAATTGCTATTTATGTAAATGAACTAATGAATGAATATGGTGTTCAAAACCTAATTCGCGTTGGTACATGCGGAGCAATTCAAAAAGATGTAAAAGTACGTGACGTTATTTTAGCCATGTCTTCGTCAAGTGATTCACAAATGAACCGTGTTAAATTTGGTCCTATTGACTATGCACCAACAGCTAACTTTGATTTATTAAAGCGCGCTTACGATGCAGGTGTTGAAAAAGGCCTTCAGTTAAAAGTAGGAAGTGTATTTACATCTGATCAATTTTACAATGAAGACGGCCAGCTAGAAAAATTAGCAGCTCACGGCGTATTGGCAGTTGAAATGGAAACGACGGCTCTGTATACGCTAGCCGCTAAATACGGCCGTAATGCTTTATCGGTTTTAACAGTAAGTGATCACATCTTCACTGGTGAAGAAACAACGTCAGAAGAACGTCAAACGACGTTTAACGATATGATTGTTGTTGCGCTTGAAGCAGCAATTAATGAATGAACATAATTTCAGTTCGTTTATTTGCTGAATGGCAGTGAAATGCCATCGCGTAACAAATAAAAAGACGAGAAGCAATCAAGCTTCTCGTCTTTTTATTTGTGAAAATTAATTGTTTCCAAATAGGAAATTGTATGGTACGATTTGATACGTTAAAAACGGCTTTGATTTTCGTGAAAGTCGAAAATCGTATAAAAAATTTATAAGAGGTGATAAACCATCATGATGGCAAGTATTAAACAGCAGTGGTTTTCAAACGTTCGAGCAGATATTTTGTCTGGGATGACAGTTGCTCTTGCGCTTATTCCAGAAGCCCTTGCTTTTTCCATTATCGCCGGTGTCGATCCCATGGTTGGCCTGTATGCATCTTTTTGTATGGCAATTGTGATTGCTTTTACAGGCGGAAGACCAGCTATGATTTCAGCTGCAACAGGAGCGATGTCTTTATTGATGATTAACTTAGTCAAAGATCACGGCATTGAGTATTTATTTGCAGCTACTGTTTTAACCGGAATCATTCAAATTTTACTTGGTGTTTTGAAAGTAGGAAGGTTTTTATCGTTTCTTCCTCAAACAGTGATGATTGGATTTGTAAATGCGCTCGGTATTTTAATTTTTACCGCACAGCTTCCGCATTTTGAAGGAGCAAATTGGATGATGTACGCAATGGTAGCCGGAACGCTGCTCATCGTCTATTTATTTCCGCTCATGACCAAGGTAATACCATCGCCGCTTATAGCGATTGTCTTGATGACGATTGTAGCGATTGTCTTTCATTTAGATTTAAAAACGGTAGGAGATATGGGGAATATTACGCGTTCACTGCCGGTTCTTCACTTTCCAAAGGTTGATTTATCAGTGGATACACTGCTCATCATTTTACCTTATTCACTTCCTTTGGCGATTGTAGGTCTGCTTGAGTCTATGCTAACGGCAACGGTACTGGACGAAATTACAGATACGCCTTCGAATAAAAATAAAGAAGCGCGCGGTCAAGGCATTGCTAATATTGTAACAGGCTTCTTTGGAGGAATGGCTGGCTGTGCCATGATCGGACAATCTATGATTAATGTAAAATCAGGGGGACGAGGAAGATTATCTACCTTAGTCGCGGGAGTCTTTTTATTGTTCTTAATTATGGTGCTTGGCGATGTTGTTAAACAAATTCCAATGGCTGCTCTTGTAGGCGTTATGTTTATGGTAGCTGCCGGTACATTTGATTGGCAGTCCCTTAAAGACTTAACGAAATATCCGCTATCAGATGCCATTGTAATGGTTGTTACGGTGGTTATCGTATTATTTACACATAACTTAGCACTAGGAGTAATGGTAGGTATTGTGTTAAGTACCATTGTATTTGGCTGGAAGATGGCTAAAATCAAAACAACTTCACAAACAGAAGGCAATATGAAACAATACAGGGTTTCAGGGCAATTATTTTTTGCCACCATCAGTTTCTTTATGGATGAATTTCAGTATGAAACAGACCCAGATACGATTATTATTGATTTTAGTTCTTCTCATATATGGGATCAATCGGCCGTGATTGGCATCTCGAAAATTATCGATAAGTACGAGCGATTGAATAAAAAGGTTATTGTAAAAGGACTAAATGAAGAGAGTAAAAAAATCGTAAGGCAAATTGGCTTAACGTCGCTGACGCATAAATAAAAGGTGTGCAATTGCACACCTTTTTCTATGTGTTTCGTTTTAGTAGCTGTATGAGCCAGGTGAAAAAAGAAGTTGTAGATGAAGGTACGGATGTCTGCTTTAACAAAATAGCATAGGCTTTGCGCCGATATTGGTAATCAAGCATGCATATCTACTCCTTTTAAAACAGGTTTTGAAAGCGTTTTCTTTATTGTAGCATGCTTAATAGGGAGATAAAAGAAAAAAGAGAGACCATCGTCTCTCTTTAATCATTTCCAAACATATAGCGTTTGTGATGCCATGAGATTCCAAACATCAGACCCATTGCAAACATGTTCCCCATCAGTGAACTACCTCCATATGAAATAAAAGGAAGTGGAATTCCGGTAATAGGCAAGACTTGAATGGTCATACCGATATTTTGAAATACGTGGAACGTAAGCATTGAAATAACGCCTACACATAAGTAAGAATTGAATTCATTTTTTGTTTCAAGGCCTAGCTTGATCAAGTAATAAACGAGTACGAAGAAAAGACTAATAACAATGCTGGCGCCTATAAAGCCAAACTCTTCTCCAATAACCGCAAAAATAAAGTCGGTCTGTCCCTCTGGCAAATAGACCACTCCATTTCCGATCCCTTTACCGTTTACCATTCCTGACCCAATCGCATCTAACGATTTCTTTAAATGATAGCCCTCTCCCGAACTATACGACTCAGGATCAAGCCAAGAATAAATACGTCCAAATTGGTATTGCTTAACCCCTAGATACTTTTCTAATAGGCTAGGTGCATAAACAACAAGTCCCAAAATGACAGAACCAACCGCTGTAATACCTAAAAATGCAGGCGCGATGATTTTCCAGCTTACGCCTGAAACAAATACAAGTCCAACTGTGATTGCTAAGAACACAAGAGCGGTACCTAAGTCAGGCTGCTGCATGATTAACAATAAAGGTAAAGCAAGTACAGCGCCTAGTTTACCAAGCAGTAAAAAGTCTTCTCTTACTGTTCGGATACGATATTTTTCATTGTGTTTAACAATGACCGTACTCAGCGTGATAATCAAAAACACTTTCATAAACTCTGATGGCTGCAACGAGAAGCCGGGAAGTGTGAACCAACTTTTTGCCCCGTTAATTTCTCTGGCAATACTTGAAGGAGCCACTAGTAAAAGAAGCAATAAAAAGTTCCCAAATCCATAAAAAACCCACGTTAGCTTTTGAAGCTGATCGGAGTCAAAACGCATGACAAATCCTATAATCACCATTCCAATAATATAAAAAACAACTTGTTGCGCTACGAAGTTCTTATCATACTGCCCAATTTTTTCAGCACTATGGATTGCCACAACGCTTACGCAAAACAATAGGAAGATTAGGAAAGCCAAGTTCCAGTCAAATCTACTAACATTTCTTTGATTTTCACCCATATTATTCACCTGTCACTATTAAATCTCATTCTTTCTTTATGATAAAAGAAAAATGCTGGTTTTTAATGCAAAGTCGATTAATGAAGAGTCGCACTAACCCCACTTTGCAGTTTTTGCTTTGAATATAGACTTGCTAAAAGTAAGAAAAGATATATCGCAAGCTGCGTTACCATACAGCCTTTTATTATACATGAATTATTCTATAACATAAATAGGAGAAATGATAACAATTTCTTTTTTCTAAAAACTCTATTTGCAGGGATTTATTCAATTCATCTTCTTTATCTCCTTAAAGGTTAATATGAAAACATATTATAGGAATTTATCTTTTTTTGCACGTGAAAAGATAAAGAAACGTGTGCATATATAACGAAAGAAAGGGGCAAATAGTTTCATATGAACGACTGAAAAATTCTAAACTGCGAGGACTAAATCTAGCAAGCTATACATATGAATAATAGTAAAGGTAAGAGAAAGTGTTCTACACTATCTTTTTCTACATGCAGACATTCAACTTCTTAGCACCCCCCACAAGTAAACAGTCATATTCTACTTTCTTACTGATGAACGTATGGAAGGCATAGGGGTAGATTACCGAATAAAAGACACAGGATATTAGGAAAATAATAGATAGAGATTAATAGAATCATAACGTAGAGAGGTGTGTTTATGATCATAGGGGCAAGTGTGACAGCATTTTTATTATTATGGTGGACAATTTTTTATAGCGGGCGCTACTATCATTATGTTTCAGAGCCTGTTGGCAAAAGAATTTCCCTTCACGTAGGCATACACGTCACCTTAGTGGTTGGGGTGAATGCATGTCTCTGGCTTGAGCAGCCGCTGCTTTTTTCTAGCATTTTAGCAGGGTGTGCAGGCCTAGGAGCCGGATGGTTTGTAGGGATTCCTTTTTCGGTAAAAAGTATTTTAAGCGGAATAATGGGGGGGATAGGAACGGGTGTTAGTTTTTATATCTCTATGAGCATGTGGATGGATCAATTTAACTGGCTATCTTTTTTATTGATAGGAACGAGCGTTATTTTTAGCGGAAGCTTGTTATTTCAAGTGTTAAAATCGATTCCGTCATTTGAAAAGGTACTGGTGAAAATGTGGGTTCAACACCCTTTTTTGATAGCTCCTATTTTGATTACCGTATTTTGGCTGTATAATTTTATTGAAAAATATTTTCCACAAGCAGATCCAACACGCAAGTAGTTTCCGTGTTGGATTTATTACTTCTTCCGATAAGGCTCCCCCTTTTAAGCTCACCAAGTTTGACATCGTTCGATTAGTCTATAGAAGGTAAAAGTAGACATTCACCTATCTTCATTATGATGCATATTGTAACGTAGCAAGCATTATAAAGGGGGAGTGTGTATGTATCCATATCAATACGATCCACGTTTTCAAAATTTGTTTCCACCTGGAGGAGGAGGCCAAGGGTTTCCATCGTTTCCACCTGGAGGAGGAGGCCAAGGGTTTCCATCGTTTCCACCTGGAGGAGGAGGCCAAGGGTTTCCATCGTTTCCACCTGGAGGAGGAGGCCAAGGGTTTCCATCGTTTCCACCTGGAGGAGGAGGCCAAGGGTTTCCATCGTTTCCACCTGGAGGAGGAGGCCAAGGGTTTCCATCGTTTCCACCTGGAGGAGGAGGCCAAGGGTTTCCATCGTTTCCACCTGGAGGAGGAGGCCAAGGGTTTCCATCGTTTCCACCTGGAGGAGGAGGTCAAGGATTTCCATCGTTTCCACCTGGAGGAGGTCAAGGGTTTCCGCCGCAGGGAGGAGCGCAGCCGCCTTCAAGTCCGCCGCCAGCTTTTACACCTGCACCAAAGCTAGGTTCAGGAGGCCCATCACTTTATGCTGTTGATCCAGGCGCTATTTCAGGATGCTTATACCGATACACCTATATATGGCCGAGATATGGTCGACCTTACTGGTTTTACCCAACCTTTGTAGGCAGACGCTCAGTTGCAGGATATCGCTGGACAGGATCTTTCTGGGTGTATGCTGGGGTAGATGTAAATCAAATTCGAGAATTTCAATGTGTATAAAACTCCGCTTGCGGAGTTTTTTTGTGCGAAAAGGTTGACGCATAAAAAATGACGTTATATAATAAATCTCGAATTAAAGATAATTTGTTTAGTAATATCTCGAATTAATAATAATAGACACTTTTTAGGAGATGACATTTATGGCAAATGTATTATATGTAAAAGTAAATCCGCAGGTTGATGAAGCATCATTTTCAACTCGTTTAGCACAGGTTTTCTTAGATGAGTATAAAACAGCAAACCCGACTGATACAGTGACAACGCTTGATCTGTATAAAGAAACAGTTCCATTCATTGATGGAGATGTTTTAGCAGCATGGGGAAAAGCTGGAGCTGGTGAAGAATTATCAGCTGTTGAATTAGAAAAAGTAACGCGCATGGGTGAATTAGTAGAGCAGTTTTTACAAGCTGACAAAGTGATTTTCTCAGCTCCAATGTGGAACTTAAGCTTTCCTCCACTAATGAAAGCATATATTGATAACATTTTAATTGCAGGAAAAACGTTTAAATATACTGAAAATGGTCCAGTAGGATTAGCTTCAGATAAAAAAGTAGTATTACTAGAAGCTCGTGGAGGCGTGTATTCAGAAGGCCCTGCGGCAGAGCTAGAATTTACTCAAAGCTATTTGCGTACAGTGATGAGCTTCATTGGTGTTCAAGATTTCCAACTGGTTGTTGCAGAAGGCATGGCTTACACACCAGCAGAAGCAGACAATATTCTAGCAAAAGCATCTGAAAAAGCAAAAGAAGTTGCGTCAACGTTCTAATCTCAAGAGGCTGGGACAAAAGGATTTTAGACGAAGTGAAAAACGAACCACTGATCAAGATGTTTGATTAGTGGTTCGTTTTTTTTGTTACAGTAAACGTAGGTTTCATGTTCGTAAGTCTTTCTAGCAGTTGATTGGAGGGCAAGCCGAAGACTCCTGCGGGAAAAGTGGAATAGGTGAGACCCCACAGGAGCGTATGCGACGAGGAGGCTCAGCGACCCCCCGCGGAAAGCGAAGTCTTGCACGGAAATCAACGGCGGTGTCAAAAGCGGTTCGGCTCATGTAAACAAGTTGTTCGTCTTTAGATTGGATTCATTTTTTTATGTCTCAACCTCTTTTTTAGGTTTAAAATTCAATATCCATCCTTAAGAAGATGTATAAAGGGTTACATGAAGTGCAGCATAGAGAACGTGCTTCTTATAAAAGCGCTTATACATTTTTATTTACAAGACAAAAAAAGCATGGTTAAATAATGACCATGTTAACGTAATACCGGGATAGGGGAAGTTTTTCTGCAGAATCATTGGGGTATGCTACAAGTACAATCTAAAAAAGGGTGATTGAGATGTTTAAAAAATTATTTGGTAATAAGACAAAATCAAAAGAAACAACCGTTCTAGCTCCGCTTTCAGGTAATATCCTGCCAATCAGCGAAGTGCCAGATCCAGTGTTCGCACAGAAGATGATGGGAGACGGTTTTGCAATCGAACCTTCAGAAGGACAAGTTGTTTCACCCGTTGCTGGGGAAGTAGTTCAGCTTTTTCATACAAAACATGCGGTAGGCTTAAAAACAGAAGCCGGTACAGAAGTATTAATACATATCGGCCTTGAAACAGTGGCAATGGAAGGCGAAGGATTCGAAGCTCACGTAACACAAGGTGACAAAGTAAGTGTAGGAACACCTCTTATTACGTTTGATTTAGCGCTTATTCAAGAAAAAGCGAAAAGCATTATCACACCAATTGTTATTACAAATAGTGATGCAAGTGAAAGTTTCGAAATTTTGGCTCAAGGGACGGTTCAAAAAGGCGAAACGGCTTGTGCAAAAGTAACGATGAAGTAATAAGCAAGGCCTTTTCCTTTAAGAAAGGAGAGCGCATTTGAAGATTTTAAAAGTGTTAAATAACAATGCCGTTGTCTTTAAGGAAGGCGGAGTTGAAAAGATTGCGATGGGTCCCGGTATCGCTTTTCAAAAAGGTAAAAATGATCTTATTAATGCTGCGAAAGTGGAGAAAGTCTTTGTCATGAAAGAAGAACAGGAAAAGTTTCAAGAACTATTAAAAAACCTTCCTGAAGAACATATTCAAGTGGCGGAAGAAATCATTTCTTATGCTGAGCAGCAGCTTTCTGCTACGCTAAGTCATCATGTGCATATTGCTTTGAGCGATCATTTATCCTTTGCTGTCGAAAGGATAGCCCGCGGAATTTCCATACAAAATAAATTGCTTAATGAAATTAAATCTCTCTATCAGCCTGAGTATGCAATAGGAGTGTGGGCTCTTCAGCATATCAAAAAGAGGCTAGATATCACGATGCCGATTGACGAAGCAGGATATATTGCGCTTCATATTCATACGGCGAAACTGAATTCACCGGGAATGCAGCAGCTAATGATGAATACAACGATTATTAATGAAATGGTTACGATTATAAAAAAAGAGCTGAATATGGAGATTGATGAAAACAGCATGTCCTATCAGCGTCTGCTGACTCACTTGCGCTTTGCGTTAAATCGTTTAGCGCAAAATGAACCTTTTCATGAGATGGATGAAGAGATGCTCGACGTATTAAAAGTCAAATATAAAAAATCGTATCAGTGCGCTGAAACGATAAAGCAATTTGTCAAAGATGAGTACGAAATTAATTTTCCAGAAGCGGAGTTAGGCTACATCACGCTTCACATTTGCCGAATAGAGCAAAGAATATAGAAAAAAACATTGACGAATATTGTTGCTTTGAGTACAATGAAAGCGTATTAATTGAATAATCGGGATTGTGACTGGTAAAGCAGGCAAGACCTAGAATGCGCATAAAGGACAAGTATGTCTTTTGTAAGCGTATTTTAGGTCTTGCTTTTTTTATGACATACAACAAGGAGGAAGTAAGATGGACGTAAAAGAAATTGCTAAAAAGCTTGTTCCGCTTTTAGGAGGAAAAGAAAATATTACTAGTGCCCAGCACTGTGCTACGCGTTTGCGCCTCGTTATTCGAGATGAAAGCAAAATCGATCAAAAAGGTTTGGATGAAATAGAAGATGTAAAAGGGGCTTTTTCAAATTCAGGACAGTTTCAAATCATTTTTGGAACCGGTCTCGTTAATAAAATCTATGCTGCTTTTATGAAAGAACTAGGTGCTGAAGAAGCTGCTGCCCCAGCGGATCACCAAGAAGAAATGAAAAAGAAAATGAACCCATTTGCCCGTTTTGCCCGCATGCTTTCCAATATTTTTGTTCCCATTATTCCAGCCATTGTAGCCAGTGGTTTACTAATGGGGCTGCTTGGAATGATGAAAGCGTTCCACTGGGTCTCAGAAGATAGTGCGTTATTTGTCTTATTGGATATGTTCTCAGGCGCAGCATTTATCATTTTACCGATTTTAATTGGATTTTCAGCTGCAAAAGAATTTGGTTCAAACCCTTATCTTGGAGCGGTTATCGGAGGGATTTTGACACATCCGATGTTATTAAATCCATGGACATTAGCAGATGCTAAACCAGAATATATGGATTTGTTTGGGTTAAGTATCCCGCTGATTGGCTATCAAGGTACGGTCGTTCCAATTTTATTAGCTATCTACGTCATGAGTAAAATTGAAAAGGGACTCCGGAAAATTGTGCCGAATTCGGTTGATTTACTTGTTACGCCTTTTTTAACTGTTATTATCACGGGCTTTGTGTCACTTGTGTTTATTGGTCCTTTCGGCCGCTATATTGGAGATTTAATTTCGATCAGCCTTCAGTCTCTATACGATGTAGCCGGAGTGTTTGCGGGGATTTTGTTTGGTGGCTTATATTCAACCATTGTATTAACAGGCTTGCAGCATAGTTTTCATGCTATTGAAGCAGGACTGCTTGCTAATCCGAAAATTGGCGTTAACTTCTTACTTCCTATTTGGGCCTGCGCCAATGTGGCGCAAGGAGGAGCAGGGCTGGCTGTTTACTTTAAGACGAAAAATGCCAAAACGAAAAAAATTGCGATTCCGGCGGCCATATCTTCCTTCTTAGGAATTACAGAACCGATTATTTTTGGCGTCAACTTACGCCTTCGCAAGCCATTTATTGCTGCGGCTATAGGTGGAGCAGCCGGGGGAGGCTACGTTGTACTTATGCACGTGGTAGCCAATGCATACGGACTCACAGGTATTCCAATGATGGCAATCGCCGCACCGCTTGGTATGAGCAATTTAATTCACTATATCATCGGTATGATTATCTCTGTGGGTGTAGCATTCGGCGTTACGTGGTTCATGAAACTAAAAGAAGACTGAAAACCAGCGTTAAGCATACAACAATAGAGAATGGTATTAGATTTGCTCATCATATCTTGTGGTGAGCAAATTTTGTGTCGTAAATATGAAACTTTTTAAAAAGTAATACGTAGAACAGTCAAAGAGATAAGTTGATGTTGTGTAACAGGAACGTAAATGCTACACTACATATATTGGATTGTACTATTATAGTCAGAAAGAGAGCTGGCACATGGAATTTTATCACGATCTTTTTCTATATGCGCCGTATTTATCTGCTTTCGTTTTATACATCCTTTGTTATTATATGCTTCGTGAAGCTAGGTTTACGGCTTTTCATGCGGAACCTGTCACCGACCATGTGAATGCAGGGATCGATCCTTCAGTATTAACGATATGGAAAAGACGAAATGTATTTATACATGTGTATAGAAAAACACCAGTTAAAGAGAAGAATAATGATGAAGAAGATCCTTTCCTTCTGAAAAACACTTCATACATTTAGTCATTATTAGGAGGAAAGAATATGAAAAGAAATAAAAAATTATTATTGCTTGGTTTAATGGGAGCGCTTCTTTTAGCTCTAGCCGGCTGTAGCAGTACAAAAACACCGGTTACGGCTACAAGCGGCGGATTCTGGGATCATTATTTTGTTTACCCTTTATCTATGGCATTAACGAAAATTGCTGAGTGGGCAGGCGGAAGCTATGGTCTGTCTATTATTATTGCGACGGTTATCATTCGTTTAGTTCTATTGCCGCTTATTTTAAAACAGCAAAAGAGCACGATGGCTATGCAAGCACTTCGTCCAGAGATGGAAAAGATTCAAAAGAAATATGCTGGTAAAAAAGATCCAGAAACACAGCAAAAGCAGCAAAAAGAAATGATGCAGCTTTACCAAACGCACAAAATTAATCCGGTTGGCGGATGTTTGCCAATCTTTATTCAAATGCCTATTATTATCGCATTTTATAATGCCATTGCACGAACGCATGAAATTGCGCAGCATTCATTCTTATGGGTAAGTTTAGGAAAGCCAGATCCTTACTTTATTTTACCGGTAGTTGCAGCGATTACGACATTCTTACAAATTCGTGTAAGTATGACGGATGAAATTCAACCTCCAATGAAAATGATGATGAACATTATGCCAATCTTCATTTTAGTAGCGGGAATTTCACTTCCATCTGCTCTTGCATTGTATTGGGTAATTGGTAACTTATTCGGAATTGGACAAGGTTACTACTTGAAAAAACGTATGAGTTTATTAAAAGAAAAAGATGCGGCTAATAATGCAGCACAAGCTAAAACAAAGCCATCACCAAAATCTAAGTCAAAATCATAATATACAAAAAGCGCAGCTATTCGCTGCGTTTTTTTATTATTTAAAAAGAGGCTGGGACAAAAGTAGTTTAGCCGAAGTGAAAAACGAACCATTAATCAAAATATCTGATTAGTGGTTTGTTTTTTTATGGTGAACGGAGATTTCATCTATTTCGTTGCTTCTAGCAGTTGATTGGAGGGCTAGACGAAGACTCCTGCGGGAAAAGCGGAAGAGGTGAGACCCCACAGGAGCGCAAGCGACGAGGAGGCTCAGCGGCCGCCCGCGGAAAGCGAAGTTTTGCACGGAAATCAACTGTGGTGTCACAAGAGGTTCAGCTCATGTATCTCATTTGTTGGTCTTTCGATTAAATTCATTTCTTTATGTCTCAACCTCTTTTATTTTTTCAAAAATGTGATGAGATGAGAAGATTTGTGTAACGCTATAAAAAAAGACAGGAGTGAACATGGTGAAAAAAATAGCGTTATGTCTGCTTTTTCTTATATTGTTCCCGATGCAAATAAATGCTGCCAATACAGTGAAAGTCAGTTTTATACGGGAAGGAAACCTATGGATATATGATAACGGCACCGAAAGGCAGTTATCATATGGCCGTCATGCCTCTATGCCTCAATGGTCATCTCATGGAGGTATGGTTGCATATGCAGAAAATGATTCTTTAATGATTGCACCGTTAAAAGGAAAACGGCTGCTTGTTGAACATGATGTGACTCATTATCAATGGTCACCGGTTGCCGAGGAGCTTGCGTATATTTCGAATGGAATCTTAGTATATTACAACGTTAAAACGCATGAAAAGAAGCGTGTAGCCGTAGGAGTTGATCAATTTTCATGGTTTCCGGAAGGAGATCGATTTTTAATTACGTCAGCTGCTGCGCTGGCGCCCACGGGATGGGGACCGGTAAAGCTATATACAGTGAGTAAATATGCAGGGTTAGACGTAAAAAAAGTGGAGGCTTTTACGACGCTGCCAGCAGAAAATGATTCATTTTTTGCGTATACAACAAGCAGCTTTAAATGGTCTCCTAACGGTCAATGGATTAGTTTTATAGCTATTCCAACGGCTTCGATGTCTGCAGATGCAAATAAGCTGTGCATTATTACAAAAGAAGGAAAAGCTTTTCAAGTAGTGGGAGATATGCTTAATGTACCCAATTGGTTTAAGTGGAGTAATGAAGAGCAAGTACTGGCATTTATTAATGGAGAAGGAAGGTTTGCCACCGAAAATAAAAAGTTCACTTTAAAAGAGATGCCGGTTTTTAAAGAACATGTGTATACTCCAAAAGGCTTCGCAGATTGGGATTTCACTTGGACAGAAAAAGATAACATCATCATTTCACGTGTGCCCGAAGCAGGGTGGTCGAATGATGAAAAAAAGAGGCGGCTGCCCTTTTTGTATAGTATGAATGTAAAGACCAATAAGCAAAGTCAGTTCACATTTCCGCAAAAAGGCTTAGGAGATTACGCGCCTGTTTATCATAAAGCAACGAATCAAACGATGTGGATTCGCACAAATCGAAAACAAGCAAATCTTTTAACACGCGTAAAAGATACGAAAAATGACAAGATACTCATTTCAAACTTAGACCTGCCGGGAAATTATTATGAGCTGTATCGGTGGAATGAAGTATTTAGCGTGTACAGTCCTTAATAGCTAATTAAAACATAAGAAACTAAGGTGAAAAGATGAATATACGATTGTTGGCAAAAGAAGACGCTGACGTGTACTTTGAACTCCGTCTTCGTGCTTTAAAAGATCATCCCGAAAGTTTTATTTTAAGTTATGAAGAAGAATATGAAAAAGAAATTGCTGATATCCGAAATTATTTTCCAAGCAGCCAATCAGAATTTGTAGTAGGAGCTTTTATGGAAAAACAGCTTGTGGGGATTGTAGGGTTTCAGCAGCAAAAGCCTTTAAAAGTTCAGCATAAAGGAGATATTTGGGGCATGTACGTAGCCCCTGAAGCAAGGGGGAAAGGTCTTGGGAAGACGCTGTTAAAAGCCGCTGTTGAACAAGCTTTTTCCAAAACGAATGTTTTGCAAATCTATCTAGCTGTCGCTGCTGAAAATGAAGGGGCAAAAGCCCTATACAAAAGCCTCGGTTTTACTTCTTATGCGTATGAAAAAAGAGCTCTTCAAGTAGATGGTGAATTTATTGATGAAGAGCATATGGTATTGTCTATGAAAAGCCTTTGATCATATCAAAGGCTTTTTTGTACGGGAAAAATTTAGCTGAAACGTATAGAGATGGAAGCACATTCCCCCTAAATATGCTATGATTTAACATATAGGATTATGGAAAGGCGAGGCAGCAGATGGAAAAACTGATTGAATTAAAAAATGTTGCAAAAGTATACAAAAAACATACCGTGTTAGAAAACGTTCATACGACGCTTTATAAAGGAGAGACTGTCGCGATTGTTGGAAAAAACGGTGCGGGGAAAAGTACGTTTTTAAAGCTAATTGGGGGATTATCTAAACCGACTAAAGGGACGGTTCACCTTCATAAAGAAACCGGTACGCCTGGATTTGTGGTAGAACAGTTTCCTCAGGAGCTGCGTTTTACACTAGCAGGATATTTGCAGCATATGGGGCGAATTCAAGGGTTGTCTAAGAAAAAGCGCAGCTCTAGAATTGAAGAGTTGCTTGAAACTTTCGAAATGGTAGAGTTTAGACATGAAGAAATTATTTCTTTTTCAAAAGGAATGAAGCAAAAAGTCAACATGATGCAAGCACTGCTGAGTTCTTCTAAGCTGCTATTGCTTGATGAACCTCTATCAGGATTAGATGCTCGTGCTCAGCTAGAAGTAGAACGGATTTTTACAAAGCTCAAAGAACGAGGGATGACCATTGTATTTACGTGTCATGAAGAAAGGCTCATTCATGCTGTAGCGGATCGTGTTATCACTATTGGCTCGCAGCGCATTTTAAAAAATGAGCGCGTTCAACTCATTGAGCATTTAACGGTTATTGAGGCAAATGTCATTCTCAATAAGCCGCTTCGTTTATTAAAAGAAAAGTGCATGAAAATTGAACAGCACGGAAACTACTGGATTTTTTACATAGATAAAAAATATGTAAATGAGTTTCTTGCAGAATTACTTGCTGTTCAAGCTGAAGTTGTAAAGCTATATCATATGGAAAGGGAAGAAATTTAAGATGGGCGCATTGATTCGCTATCATTTTATTACATATATTAAATCGTATCGATATATTCCGCCGCTTGCACTTTATATTATTTCGCTATGTATGAACTATACATATAGACCGAACCCGGTACTTGATAGCTTTTTTAATACTGCACTTTTTCTCTTTTTTCTAACTACTTGGTTTACAATGTCGCTGTTTCACGCAGAAGATTCCAGTCAAGAAGTTATTACAAAACTTCACGTAGGGAAAAAGAATAAGTACTTTACGAGCAAACTTATTAGCTGTGTTCTGCTGTTTACATTTTTATCGGCGGTTTCAATTGCTTATCCCGTGCTGCTTGATATGTTTGAAATGGATATATCCACTAAGCAAATGGTGTTTGGGTTTATTATTCACTGGACGTTTAGTTTGCTTGGTATGAGCATAGGTCTTGTTTTTACAAGAGATGTTGTAAGAGAAGGCAGCTTATCGTGGTTTGGACCTCTATTTATTTTAATCATTACGCTTGCAGCGGCAGGCGTTTCCTTTCCGTATCAAGGAGGCGGACTGCTGCTGTATGTACTGCCACCCGTATCTGCAATCATTCAATTTGTTAACGAAGGATTAAACAAATTTTTGGTGTTTGGCTGGGCTTTGCTTTATGCTATAGCACTAATTAGCCTGTACTTGTGGCGAGCGAATAGAAGAGATGCATAAAGAATAAACACTTGCCGCGGCAAGTGTTTATTCTTTATGCAGCACGTTATAAAGACGATCCGGGTAATTAGTAAACATGCCGGTTACGCCCCACTCGATAAGTGTTCTCATTTGTTTTTCATCATTTACTGTATACGGATGGACGTCTAAATCATACGAGCGAGCTTTTTGTACATATCGTTTTGTCAGCGTGTTTGCGTTAGGACCGATGCCGTTCGCGTACGTTTTAATTTGTTTGAACTGCTGATCTGTTAACATATTGGTTTGCTTTGTACGAATCAGTTGAATTAGTTTCATAGTAGGTCGGTATCGATGGACGGTTTTTAAGCTTTCAGGACTAAATGATTGCACAATAACATGATCAGTATGAATGTTGTACTTAGCCATCAGCGTTAACAATTCTTTTTCCATACCTGGATATTCATGTGGAGATTTTGTTTCAATATAATAGTTTGTTCGATTGCCAAACGTACGGAATATTTCTTCTAAAGTTGGAATGACGGCTTTTTTATTACCTTTTCCTGCGTTCAAACGCTGAAGCTGCTTCACTGTATACTGTTTTACATATCCTGTTCCATTTGTCGTGCGGTCAACTTTATAGTCATGAATTGCTACAAGCTGGTGATCTTTAGACATGTGAAGATCAAGTTCGAGATAATCTGCTTTTTGCTGTACGGCGGCGAGATAAGATTGCATCGTATGCTCTGGCTCATATCCTGATGCGCCTCGATGAGCAATAATGGCTACTTTTTCTGCTTGAGTAGAAGCTGCCTGCGTATGTATAAACATAAAAATACCGCATAAACAAAGAGTGAGTGAGCTTACAAACCACCATTTTGGTCTCATATCAAAACTCCTTTTTATTGAGGGGTCGTGCATTAGTTTACTAGCGAGATGTTGTGTTCATATTAAGGCTGTGTAAATATTTAAATAAAACGAACCAGTGTGTAATTAAAAGTAATAAAGGCCGATGTTTAGTGAGAAACATCGGCTGTTTTTTCCGGGCGCAGGCTTGTATAAATAACGAGTCTGCGCTCATGAGTTTTTTGTTTATGATCAAATGTTCCCGTACAGGTGATTAAATTAAGCTGGTGTTGAAAAGTTGGACCGAAAATCTCTCTGATAGGAGCAGAATCTCGGGGATAAGAAGCTTTATTGGTAACAACAAAGGCCAGCTGCTGACCTTGCTGATCGGTTACAAAAATTTCATCTCCTTTTGTGAGCTTGTTGAGATGATAGAAGATAGCGGGTCCTTTTTGGTCATCAACATGTCCTGCAATGACCGCATTTCCTTCCTCTCCGGGTCTTGCTCCAAGCTTAAACCAAGCTACGTCATGACCATTATCAGGAACGCTCATTTCACCTTGATTAGTAAGGCCCATTCCTTTTATAAAAGCCTTGATATGAAGCTTCGGAATAATAAGCTGAGATGGAAGAGGCGTAGAAGCAGTCCCTGAAGATTTCAAGGATTGAGCCGATTTTGTTTCAGCCATCTTTACAACAAAATCCGTCGAGCTGTTTGCAAATGCTGATTGGTCAAACCAACTGCTCATGAATAGTATAAAAGAAAAGGTGAAAACCCCTCCTATCCATTTCATTCGCTTTCGTATCCTCTGTGACGACGAACAACAAATATAGCAACCGCTCCAATTCCTAATAAAGTAAGAACCGGCACAATTGAATTATAATTATCCTCTGAAGCACCGCCCATACCTGTTTTTGGCATTTCGGAAGGCATAGCCGTATTATCTTTTAATAACAGTGTTTCAAGGCTGTCGGCTTTGTTAATAGCGAGCACCGTGTAGACCGTGTTGGCTTCTAAATTAAGATTTGGAATCTCCAGTACTTTTTTATTGTCTTGACTAGTTGCGATGGTTAAATCATAGGTTCCGGCATCTACTTCAGAATAATTTGTCATTTGTTTAAAAGCAGTGTCTTTAAACAAAGTAGGGCCGTGATTAATACCTACATTAACAGCGGGAGTATCTGGAGAAAAGTGAGCAATTCGGATTTTACTCTTTCCTTTAGCCACGTTCATATCATCTTGAGCTACTTTTAATTCTAAGTGTGCAACTTGGTTAATGGCAGCAAGGGTATAGGCTTTGTTTGCTTCGACGGTTACATTAGTGGAAATGACAGGCTTTTCTTTTCCTTTTGTACCTATAGCATATACCTCTACTTTATGAGACCCCGCAGGTACCTTAAGGTAATCTGTCACATCTTTAAACGATGCGCCGACTACGATGCTTTGATTGTCCACATATATATCTACTTCAGGTGCATCAGGTGATGCATGCACAACTCGTATCATTGCCTCCTGCACAGCTGCAGAAGTGAAATTATCTGAAAAAGCTAGCAATAAAACTGCGAGTAAAGAAGCAGCAATAATCTTTACACGGTTCATAACGTTTTACTCTCCTTTTAATCTAAGTTTGTCCTGTTAATCCCGTATGAAAAGTGGTGGGATGCATTCACTTTTGAACGTACTCGGGCATTTATTCACTTGTTATCATCTACAATTTTATCCAATATATGCACAATTTATTTCATTAGATGAAATTTTTGTAAAAGAGAAGATAAATAGTTTGAATTTTATGATAATATTAAAATAGAGCGTTTAGTTAGTCATTGATGTCTCGATCACAAAAAGGAGGGGAAGTTATGTGCTGCAAACGAATCATGAAATAAAAAAGGTTGTTCATCGTTCGCTATCAGCTAAAATGATTATAAAGCGCATGCTGTTTATTTTAGTGGGAGCCCTTTTAATGGCCGTCGGGCTAGAATTTTTTCTTGTCCCTAATGAGGTTATTGACGGTGGAATTGTAGGTATATCTATTATTTTATCCCACTTAACGGATGTTCAAATCGGATTTTATATCTTCGTATTAAATCTTCCATTCTTTTTTATTGGATATAAGCAAATTGGAAAAACATTTGCGCTATCTACGCTTTTAGGTGTTGTCATTCTATCCATTGCTACCTCTATTTTTCACGACTTGCCGGTCTTAACAGGCGACCCTCTTTTAGCAACTGTGTTTGGCGGAATTGTTCTCGGTGTGGGAGTAGGAATTGTTATTCGATACGGCGGTTCTTTAGACGGCACCGAGATATTAGCTATTTTATTTAACAAGCGTACGCCTTTCTCGGTAGGTGAGACGATTATGTTTTTTAATTTATTTATTTTGGGAAGTGCCGGTTTTGTATTTGGCTGGGACCGCGCTATGTATTCTTTAATGGCTTACTTCATTGCTTTTAAAACGATTGATATTGTGATTCAAGGTTTAGATGAGTCCAAGTCAGCTTGGATTATCAGCGAACAATATGAACGAATTGGTGAAGCAATCCTTGCTCGTTTAGGGAGGGGCGTCACGTATTTAAATGGGGAAGGGGCGTATACGGGAAATGATAAAAAAGTAATTTTTTGTGTTATTACCAGGCTTGAAGAAGCAAAGTTAAAAGCGATTATCGATGAGATAGATCCATCTGCTTTTTTTGCTGTAGCAGCTATTGCTGAAGTCAGGGGAGGAAGGTTTAAGAAACGAGATATTCATTAATGAAGGTTGTCTGCTAATGAGACTGCCCCTTATTATAGCTTACAGCAGAATTTTTAGCCTTCTCTGCTTGTTTGATTATTTGTAATGGTTTGCGTCACTTTTGCTGCTTCATGCATATTGAGCCCCTCTTTTTTCTTGTATGTCTTTGAAACAAACATGTAAAATGTCTAAAAGATGTAAAAAGAGTACATAGTAAAAAAACAGAAAGAGGGAGTGACATGAAAAAAACGTTAAAAATATTAGGAGTCGGTCTTGCCGTTCTTGTTGCAGTAACCGCTGCTTTTTTTATTATATGGTCAGGTTTTGATTATGAACCTTCAAAGCAGCTTCACTCACTGGTAGATGAGAAAAAAGTAGTGAAAAAAGACGATTATTACGTATTTAAGCCTCAAACGAACAAAGAGATAAAAGCTGGCTATATTATTTATCAAGGTGCTAAAGTAGAGCCGTTAGCATATGGCTATTATGCTCAGCAAATTGCAAATGAAGGATATCTTGTTGCTGTTGTAGATTCTCCGTTTAATATGAGTTTTTTTAGTCAAAACAAAGCGACGGATATTGTGAAGAGCTACCCGCAGATTTCCGCATGGTTTATCGGAGGGCATTCCCTTGGAGGAGTGAGTGCAGCCTCTTATGCGTATGATCATCCAAACTCAATAAAAGGCTTAGTTCTTTTAGCATCGTATCCGATGAATAAAAATGATTTTTCAACCTCCACTTATCCTATTTTGTCTTTAACCGGTGAGAAAGATGGTTTGTCGACGCCTGAAAAAATTAAAGAAACCAAGCATTTACTTTCAAAAAATACGGAGCTGGTCCAAGTAAAAGGAGCTAATCACGCACAGTTTGGAATGTACGGGAAACAAAAAGGCGACAACAAAGCCAGTATTTCTCCTAAAGAGCAGCAGGATGAGCTAGTAAAAAGAACGGTCAAGTGGTTAAACAGTCAAATGAAAAAGTCCGTCAGTTAGTTACTGACGGACTTTTTTTCTTTTTTTGGAAATAACACTTGAAAAAATAACCAGTTGGTTATATAGTTAGTTACATGAGTAACGAACCACTTAAGTGAGGTAGTCAAAATGAAACAATCATTAGATCATCAGCGACCAATTTTTCAACAAATCAAAGAAACCATCGAAGAGAATATTTTGAATGATGCTTTTCCAGAAGAAGAAAGAGTACCGTCTACGAATGAATTTGCCAAAATGTATCGCATTAACCCTGCAACGGCAGCTAAAGGAATTAATCAGCTAGTTGACCACGGAATATTGTATAAAAAGAGAGGGATAGGGATGTTTGTATGTGCGGGTGCCAAAGAAGAATTGCTTACACAAAGAAAAGAAGAATTTTATAACCGTTTTATCGTTCCGCTGAAAAAAGAAGCACAGCATTTAGGAATTACGGTAGCCGAGTTAAAAGAGCTGTTAGACAAGGGGGAAATAGAATGAATATAGAAGCGCAGCTACTGAACAAGTGCTACGGATCTAAGTTTCTCTTTTTGCTTAAAGTTAGGCGCTACTCGTAAGGCATATCTTTTAACGATGACCTGTGTTTTTGCTTTATTTGCAATTGTAATGTCCCTTATCAATGTTGTCATCATAAGCATTTCAATAAAGGTGATTAATAGTTTGAATTTAATGAATGTTCAGCTTTATTATGCGAGCGATTTTATCTTTCATGACCCTACCGTCGCTATTCACTTTTTAACAGACGCTGTATTTATCTTTTTTATTACAGCAGCAGCGTGTTTGCTCGGAAGCATCGTCTATAAATTCGGGCAAACAGGAGGGATGATCACCGGTGCTGCTCTAATTTTACTGTTTACGATTCCAGTGACAAAAGAACCGGTTATTCATTTTATAAAAAGCTTTTCGAACGGTTCGTTAGTGATTACATTCGGAACAATGGTTATCGTAAGCTTTCTACTCTTTCTTATCAACTGGCTGTTTTTAAAAAAAGCCTCTCCTGTCTATCAAGCCTAATAAAAAAGCAATCATTCCTTTACTGAATGATTGCTTTTTTACTGTACTTTTTTTGAACAAGCTGCATCAATATCTAGAATCCAGTCGTGAAACTTTTGCTGAAGAAGTTGAAGAGAAGACTGATTGTTCGATACAATGTCCAGTCCGCGCTCATCGTATAGGTGGAAGATGGTTTCTTTATTCAAATTCACAATGTAACACTCTTCTTCAATAGCCGGATGAATATGAAGATCGCGGTTGGCAATTGATTGCAAAAGAAGCTTTTCTTTCACATCATTTGTTTTACAAGCAATAATATACTCAGCGTTATTTAATAATGCTACGGATTGAACTTCCTGCTTCTTCAGGCGAGAGCGAATGAATTTTTTAATAGCTGTTTCTTTTTTCTTTTTTAAAAGTAAATCATCCTGTGCAGCATTCGCTTTGAAAACAAGCAACAGCTCATCATTTTTTTCATGGAGTGTCTCAAAAATTTCGTAAGCGCGTGCGTAAACATTTTTCATGTATTCTCGTTCCCATACGCCTTTTTGATTGGTAAGCGTAAAGCGAATACCTGCGGGCGCGTTATAAAAAAGAGGTCTCTTCATTTGAACATTTGGAAACATTGTTGTTAAGTATGATTGAAGCCGCATTGTGGTCATACGCAACACCTCATTTAGTTTAGTCCTGACTTAATATGTTGAATTTAGTCTATCACGTGATTAGCTAAATTTGTAAAGAAGTAATGTTATTTAATCAAAAGGTAACCAAACTGTTATATTTTGTTGATTTTGCATTATTTCTTTACACAACCTTTGCGGATGAACAGGTTTTTTCATACGGCTGTCGTATTACTTAACGTAGTAACGACGTGAAGAAAGGGTGATATACGGTGAAAAAACAGCTTCTTCTTATTTCAATTGTTACAGCTGCTTTTTTTGTGCTTATTTTTCACAAAACGATTTTTCAAGAAGGTAATCCTCTTCCTATTGCATGGAGTATTGTAAAATTAAAGTCTTCGGGTGAAGACGTTGTGCAAATATCGGATAAGCCTAAAAGGTATCTCATTCATTCAGATGACTACTTAACGTTTATTAAACAAATGAAAAAGAAAAAAGTGAATTTTCAATATCAAGATGATAAAAAATTTTATTTTAATAACGACAATGAACGCCAGCTGTTCGTCAGCAAAAACTATACTGATAAGTTCACGATTATGGAACTAAAGAAAAAAGAGCTGACTGAAGCTGGCGTTGAGTAATAAGAGCTAATCTCTGCCCTGTGTCCCAAAATCTTTAATTTGAACATGAACATGATAATCGATGGTCGACTGGCTAAATATTTCATCCCATTCATGCTGATGTTTTTTCCAAAAATGAGGATAATGAATTCGTACGTAATCATGCAGGTCAATCACATCAGCTTTGTAGTTGTTTTGCAGTAAGCCGAGTGTTTTTTCTGCGTCTTTTCGAATGATTTTTTCTATTTTTTTTTCGGTGTTCTTTACATTAGAGGCGGTAAGAGCCTGTTTTGAAGTCTCCCAATCTTCTGATAGCCTGCCGCTTGTTTGAACGTTGATGTCAAAATGAATGGAGTGATTTGAATCAATCCTGCCCTTCACATCTTGCTGAACATCTCCAATTTCGTAGGAAAAGGGGTATGGCCCGTGTTTGCCGTAAATAATTCCGCCTTTAATATTCCCCGTTAACCACGTTAAAGCCTCCACCTGGTGCTGAGTTAAGATGAATTTTGCTTTTTTATCTTTGATGATCGCGGCACCGTCTAGTTCAACGCTATTTTTAATTTTAGAAAGCCGCTGTATTAAAAAGCTTTGATCGGTTTTTAACTTGGCTGATAGCTCTCCCATTGTTAGGGGATTTAAAATTTTATTCGTTTTGAATTTATTGTAAACAAGCTCGTAAATTAAGTTTACAGGCGGTACAGACATTCCTTGAATCGTTAAAACGTTTTTAGCATCGCCTTTTGTAACAAACGCAAGGCTGCTGCGCCGTATCTCGTTATCACGAACGAATTGATTAATAAGCGCATCCAGAGGGATGGTCTTGCTCGCTTTTTCTCCTATTAAAAGTGCTCGCTGATGCTGGCTGTATATAGGATCAGATTTCAGCGAAATATTTCGCGTGATTTCATGAATAGTAGGACCAGCTGTTGTAATGTTCTTGTATGGAATGGAAGAAGACATATTTCCGGATTCCGTTTCGGTTAAGGTTTGATGAGTCAGCACAAGCTGATTTTTTCCTGTTTTTGGTTCGATTTTCGGTGTGATATCCATTGCCACTCCTATAACAAGAGCAAGTTGTTCAATATTCCGATGGCTCATACAGCCGCATAATAAAAAAATGGTCATCATGACAGGAAGACATTTTTTCGTCATTTGAACACAACCTTTTTTATTTTCATTAACGTGCTGAAAAAAAGAGGGATAACTAAAAATGTCACTAAAAATGCCCAGCCTAATACCGTTGAAAAATGTGACACGTCGCTTGCTGTTTTGGGTGCTAACGAGCTCATAAATAAAATGGGCACAAGAAAGATAATATTGGTAGTTGATCGATTTTTGAAAATCTTTTTAAAACCTGAAACAGCCAAAAAGAAATACATTACAAAGGTTAAAAAAAACTGAAGAAGCCACACAATAAGCAGAAATAATTCAAGCCTCTCAAAGAAAATTCCTTTTACTTCATGCGTCTGAACAAATTCAATCGTAGGCCAAACGGTTGTTTTTACCTCCGGAACGGATAACGCGCCTACAACTAATACGTAAGTGATAATATATAAAAGTAAAGGAATAGAAAATCCGATAATCGAAACTTTTCGTAAGTGATTTTTATTTTTCATATGCTTCGGAAGAAATACAATGGTTTCAATCCCTAAAAAGGAAACAGAGACGGTTGTAAAGGCAGCAAGAAGCGGGCTGAATCCGTCAGCTAATACAGGCTGCAAGTTTTTTAAATCCACCATACCGATGCTAAGAGCGTATAAGGTAAGAAGGATAATGATGGTTATAGGTGTACATAGTGCCATTACTTTTCCAATAGAATCAATACCTCCCGTGATTAAATAAACGCCTGTCAAAATAAACGAAAGAATAATTAATTCAATGGGCATCGTTTCTAGTAAATAAAAATGAATCATTTCTGCCATAGCTCTTACTTCAAAGCTTGCTACAGATGTAAAATAAACGACCATAGCAAAGTTGAATATATTTCCAATCAGCTTGCCGGTTACTTCCTGTGTAAAATCAAACATACAAGTAATCGCAAAAAACTTAACCATCCAGACTAAAAAAAGAACAATTCCAATAAACAAAAGACCGTCCATAATCAGTACAATCCATCCGTCTGCATTATTTGTCTGGTTTGTAATACTGCTTGGCAGTGTTAATAAACCGACGCCAAGCATAGTTGAAGAAATAATTGAAATGGCGTAAAAATCTGAAAGAAGCTTGCTTGATTGTGATTGTTGCATATGGTCCTCCTTTTGTTAGTTTTGTTTTGATTTATTTTTAGACTGTTTTAGACTTTTGTTTGGAAGACGAACATAAGAGTCTTTCCATGCTTTTTTATTTAACGCAAAAAACGGTTTAAAGTAGGCCATACCAAAACTTTCGAGTTTGGTTAAATGGATGACGAGCACAAGAAAAAACATGGAAACGCCATATAATCCAAAAATTGCTGCAATCATCATAGATACGAAACGCAAAATTCGAAACGAAAGACCAATCCCGTACTGAGGAACGGTAAAGGACGCGATTGCCGACACAGATACAACAATAATCATCACAGAACTAACGATATGTGCTTCTACCGCTGCTTGACCAATAACAACTCCGCCTACAAGTCCAACTGTTTGTCCAACTGGAGTAGGGAGGCGCAGTCCGGCTTCGCGCAATAGTTCAAGGGTAACTTCCATGACCACCGCTTCGATAAAAGGAGAAAAAGGAACGTTTTCTCGTGTGGCTGCAATAGTAATAGCCAGCTCTGTCGGAAGCAGACCTTGGTTAAACGAAACGAGTGAAATATAAATAGCCGAAAAGAATAGGGTAATAAAAATAGACAAGTACCTTAGTAATCTTAGCAATGAACCCGCTATCCATCTTTCGTAATAATCATCGGGTGATTTCATAATCATATCGAAAGTTGTAGGCACTAAAAGGGCAAAAGGAGAACCATCTACTAAAATGGCTACTCGCCCTTCATTCACCGCAGCGAGAACACGATCTGGTCTTTCTGTATTTTGTACTTGAGGGAACGGTGAGTAAGGTGCTTCTTCTAAAAATTCTTCAATCATTCCCGAGTCTTGAATGTTATCTAAAGGAATGTCTAATAATTTCTCTCGCACTTGATTCACAATGTGAGTTTGACAGTGTTTATTATGAAAAACGATACTTGTTCGATGTTCCTTTGCATTTCCAATATAAATGTCTTCAATAACCATTTCTTCTTCGGTAGAACGCTGCCTTAAAAGACCAAGGTTTTCATCTAAGTTTTCGATAAGAGCAATTTTAGGGCCTCGCACTACTTTCTCTGTTGTAGGTTCACTTAAAGAGCGCTGTTTGGTCATAGACATATTCAGTGAGTATACCGTGGTGCTTTCGCTCATAAACAGCAAGGGCTGACCTTTAAAAAAACACGAGATCGCTTGTTTGTATGTATAGACTTCTTTGTCTTTAATGACAGAAATAAACGAATCGATGTCATCGATTGTTTGCGTTTCACTTTTCGCTTTTGTCTCAACGATATGCTGAGTAAGATTATCAAGTTTTTCTCCGTCGACTAGTCCTTGGAGATAAATAATGCATATATATTTTGTGGGAGACAGCCATAATTTTTTGGAACCAACATCTGTATTTTGACCCACCAAATCTAAAAACGTTTGAACGGTGTAGTCTGCATTGGGCTGAAATTTTGAATCGAGCATAAATAAACTCACCGCCTGTTGTGTTAATGAGCTTAGTGTTTACGATGTAAAAACGAGTTATGCGAAAAATGTGGAAGAATAGAAAAGATATGTTATGGTAAAGAAAAGAGGTGATTGTATGCTGCATTCATTTACGTTAAAAACGAACAAGCGTGACGAAATGATTGACGTAACAAGTCAGGTACAAGCAGTGATAAGAACAGAAGGATTAAAAGAAGGGACTGTAGTAGTTTACTGTCCTCATACAACCGCGGGTATAACAATTAATGAAAATGCGGATCCCGATGTAAAAACGGATATGATTCGCCGTTTTGATGAAGTATATCCTTGGGAACATGAGTTAGATCTTCATATGGAAGGAAATACGGCGGCGCATCTTAAAGCGAGCACGGTCGGCTCCTCACAGCATATCATCGTTCACGATGGGCAGCTGCTGCTAGGAACGTGGCAAGGAATTTATTTTTGCGAGTTTGATGGACCTAGGACCCGTACGTATTATGTAAAAATTTTATCTGCTCAATAACTTTTTTTCATACTTATTGTCCAACTTTTTTCTGAAAATTGTTATAAAACAAAGTTAATTTAATATAAATGTTATATAACAGTTAAAGGGAGAGATTGAACAATGGAAAAGATCGGTGCAGAACAAGAAACAGTGAAAAAAGAAAATGAAAAAACAAACTTTACATGGGTGGAAGAATACCCAACTATTTTGGACATTGTCAATGAGTATTATAGTACGTGTCGATAATGTGAAGAAGCTGGGGCAAAATTATTTTAGTTGAAGGAAGATCCGAACGCGTTTGATTCTTGCTTGAGAATCCAACGCATTCGGATTTTTTCATTGATATCGTGAACGTAGATTTCATATATGTAGACGAGGAGGCTCATCGGCCGTCCGCGGAAAGCAAAGTCTCAAACGGAAATCAATAGCGATGTAACAAGCCGTCGAGATCATTTATCTCATTTGCTCGTCTTTAGATTGAATTGATTTAGTTATGTCTTAATATCTTTTTTTAAAAAAAGATATAATAGTAGCAATTTTCCTAAAAGGTTTAATATAATAAATATTAGGGTACTGAATTGTATGAAATAAAGATAAAACGCATCGTTTCATACTATTTCCTTTTTTACCGCTAGTATAGCCTTGAAGAAAAAGCTTCATTTGATATACTAACTATACGCTTAGTCTTTAAGATAAAGATGAAGATTCATTGTCATTGTTACACGCAGTGAATGAGCTGCCTTTGCTTGGCGAAAACGTCGTACAAACAAAGACAGATAGCGAATTGTTTTGGGTGCGTTCATTTAGTTCAAAACAGGGAGGCGATTAGTCTATGTTACTTGTACGTATGGCCATGATTGGTTTCTTTTCATTAACAGCCATATCATTGTTCTCTTTTCAGTCCGTTGAAATTATCCATGCCATTATGGACTTTTTCTCATCAGCTGATAAGTACTAAAAAACGATATCTTTTTTAAATAAAAAGAGGATAACCCTTAGGGGGCTATCCTCCAAAAACCGCCCAAAAGGCGGTTTTTTTATGCTTATAGCTGTGCTCACAAACGCACTGCATTCATTTTCTGATGACAAAGTCCACGTATTTTTTAAGCTCAACATTTGTTGAAATAAGTATTTACGTACTGTTCAAACTGAAGCCAATCGTCCACGCGAGGGACATTTACTTCTTCGTTGTATGGGTAGCTCATGGCAACAGCATGGCGACCTGTAGCTTGAAAAGCCTTCAAATTATGCGGTGCATCATCAAATAGCAAGTCTCCGTATATTTTATCTTTTTGGTGTGTAAACACGATATTGTACTTTCCGATAAACGGAAGGTGTTTTTCAACCCACTGCTCTTTTTCTGTATAAGCATAGGTACGGCTGCTTGTGACAATTAAAATGGAAAACCTTTCATAAAGTCGTTTAAGAACCTCAACAGCATGAGGCAGAGGTTTTAAATGTAAAAAAAGCCCCGGCTGATCGAGGTAGTCATAAATTTTTGTGCCGCACTGCGGCTTTACATACTTTTCTGATTCCCAGCATTTTAATTTTTCAACCGATAAGCTGTCGCCATAATCTTTGTTATATTGGTTATGCCAATCCGTCATAAGATCACAAATGACAGAATCCATGTCAATTAAAAGGGTTTGCATTTATTCAACTTCCTTTACAGTATTCATCTACACGCTTGGTTTTGCAATGTAATGTGCTGCTTCTACTATACCAAATCTTTTACATACAGAAAAAGAGCAAGCCGCATCAAAATCGCACAGCTTGCCCTTTTTATCGAAACTACATTCTTTTAGCACCTAAATAGCGTTTGCTCCAATAGCTCTCCTTTAGAGAAGAGATGCTCACACCTTTAGATGAAGAGCAGTGAAGAAACTGGTTATTTCCTAAATAAATTCCTGCATGAGAAGGCCCTTTTGTATAGGTTTGAAAGAACACAATATCTCCAGCTTTTGGACTTGAGACGCGCGTTCCTTTTTGATAAATTTGAGCTACTGTACGAGGAAGCTGAACCCCACCACCATGTTTGAACGCATAGCCAATAAAGCCGCTGCAGTCAAAGCCGCTTGGCGTTGTTCCGCCCCAGCGATATCGAACGCCCATATACTGTTTTCCTTTGTTAATCACTGCGTTAGGGTTATAGCGCGCTGAGCTAGAAGACGATTTGCCCTTTGCTGAAACGCCTAGTTTAGCATACGTTCCTTTTCCGACAATACCATCTGCTGCTAGTCCGTTTTTGCGCTGAAATGATTTTACAGCAGAAGTTGTAACAGTCCCAAAGTATGTAGTTGTATTCCCTTTAAAATAACCTTTATTTTTCAACGTTTGTTGTAGTTGTTTAACATCTTGGTGATTCATGCCTTGGCGAAGCGTTTGGTCGCCTAGAGCCGCTTGGCTGACAATCGGGCTAGTAGAAACAATAACGCCAGCGAGCGTAAGAGCTGCTATTACTTTTTTCATAAAACTAGTACCCCCTGAAAATTTTTCCTGATTTAAGTAAATTCATCATATCATCTTTCGACAGTGTTCTACGTTACAATTTCATTACATATATGAAAAAAATGAAATATAACGGTGAATATAGTCGTATAAAAGCCGTAATTAAAAAGGTTCTTTAGATGTGCAATATCACTAGAAAAACTTTGAATATTTGACGGTAAATAACTAAAAGATATGAAAAAGTATGTACATTTAAAATTTAACAAAGAAATATGTTGTGAATTACTACACAAAAAGTTCGAACTCGGGTAAAATGTAGAACTATAATATAGTAGTCATGTATGTGACTTTGATGAGGTGAAAGTAATGAAAAGAATAGGTGTATTAACAAGCGGCGGAGATTCTCCAGGTATGAATCCTGCGGTTCGTGCTGTTGTGCGTAAAGCAATTCATGAAGGTATGGAAGTTTATGGTATCTTCCAAGGGTATCAAGGGTTAATAGAAGGGAATATTAAAAAGCTAGAAGTTGGAGATGTTGGTGACATCATTCAACGCGGCGGAACTATGCTTTATTCTGCAAGATGTCCAGAATTCAAAACAGAAGAAGGGCGTTTAAAAGGTATTGAAAACCTTAAGAAGCACGGTATTGAAGGCTTAGTAGTTATCGGTGGAGACGGATCATATATGGGAGCTGTAAAACTAACAGAGCTTGGTTTCCCTTGTATCGGTATTCCAGGAACAATTGATAACGACATTCCAGGAACAGATTTTACACTAGGATTTGATACGGCCCTTCATACGGTTATCGACGCAATTGATAAAATCCGTGATACGGCGACTTCTCATGAACGTACGTTTATTATTGAAGTTATGGGTCGTAATGCAGGAGACATTGCTCTTTGGTCAGGTCTTGCTGGCGGTGCGGAAACAATCCTTATCCCAGAAGCAAAAGATGAGTTCCAAGAAATGGTTGATCGTTTGAGAAAAGGACAAGAGCGCGGTAAAAAGCACAGCATTATCGTGGTAGCTGAAGGTGTAGCCAATGGTAATGAAGTAGCGAAACAGCTTCATGAAGCTGCAGGTATTGAAACGCGTGTAACAGTATTAGGACACATTCAGCGCGGTGGTTCCCCAACTGCTCAAGATCGTGTGCTAGGAAGCCGTTTCGGCGGTCGTGCAGTCGAACTTTTACTAGAAGGTAAAGGCGGCCGTGCAATCGGTATCCGTAAAAATGAAATTGTAGATTATGATATTATGGAAATTTTAGGTGAACCTCACCATATCAATGCTGATATGTACCGTTTATCTAAAGAGCTTTCAATCTAATCACAGTATTGCTGAGGCGAAACTTCTTATATTGAAGGAGTTTCGTCTTTTTTTGACTGCATCCCTGTCCCTTCGCAGTGTTTGCATGTTTTCATGTAACCGATACCAGGAATAACGGCTAGCTTTCCGAGCCCTTTGCAAAAAGTGCAAATTAATTCAAAACCAAACATTGGTTCATCCCCTCTATACACGTTTTCTTTCAGTTTATCATAAAAGTAGACAAGTAATTTTAAAAATTATAGAAATAATCAAAAAAATGATTACATTTGAACAGCGAGTGATATAGTAAAGAGAGAAAACCATTTTACAAAAGAGGAGAGGAAGCATTATGTTTAAACGGATTTTACTTGCCTCAGATGGCTCAGAGCATGCAGCTAAAGCAACAGAAAAAGCCGTTCAGCTGGCTCAGCTGACGGAAAACAGTTTTATTCAAGTTATTTATGCAGTAGAGGGTGATTCAAGATTAAAATCACTTAGCCGCGACGAGGAACGGGAAAGTCGGATACATACAACGGACGAAATTTTAAAGCAAGGAAACGTGGAGTATGAGATTACCTTTATGCACGGAGACGCGGCTAAAACAGTAATTCAATTTGCTAATCAAAATTCATTTGACCTTGTGGTAATAGGAAGCAGAGGGTTAAATCCTGTAAAAGGCATGCTGCTTGGAAGCGTTAGTTCTAAAATTGCACAGCAAGTAACGATTCCTGTACTAATTGTTAAATAGGAGAGAAATGTAATGTTAAAACAGTACAAAGAATTAAAACAGCTCATTGATGATGCTAAACACATTTGTTTCTTTACAGGAGCAGGAATGAGCACAGAGTCAGGCATACCGGACTTTCGCTCCCAAAATGGCTTATATCGCCAAAACAAAAGCTTTGTGGACATAGTAGCTGCTGACTTTTATGAACAGTATCCTCATGAATTTTGGCCGCTGTTTAAAGAGATTTTTCATATTAAAATGCTGCATCAGTATAAAGCAAATACAGGCCATCGCTTTATTGCGGAACTAGAATCAGCCAAAACCGTACATGTTATTACACAAAATATTGATGGATTGCACCAAGATGCAGGAAGCACGAACGTTTTTGAAATTCATGGCTCCATTAAACGTGCTCATTGTCCGAACTGTAAAGAAGAGTATGATTTGGCTTATTTGAATCAGTCAGCTCTCCCGCAATGTACAGTGTGTGAGCGCCTTTTAAAGCCAAATGTTGTTCTCTTTGGAGATGCTATTCATCAGTTTGATGAAGCAGTTACAGCAGCGCTGTCATCTGATTTATTTATCGTACTTGGTTCATCGCTTGAAGTAGCACCGATTAATCAGATTCCGCTGCTTGTGAGCCGGTACAATCGTACAAATATGGTGATGATTAATCAAGAACCTACGCATTACGATTATTTGTTTGATTTGGTTATCTATGATTCCATTGGACAAGTGGTCGCCAACTTATAAGCGTCTATGCATGGACATAGCGCTTTTTTAGCATTTAGTGATAAAGTGTAGGGATGTATCATATGGTGTAGTACATCATACATTCGCTAATGGATAGAAGGGATGTTTTCGCATATGAGTGTAGGCTTGAGAGTTTGTCTCTTCATTGTTGGTATTGCACTCAAAGTGACAGCTGTTTTGACTTTGATTTTTGAAATGAATCTTGTCCCTATTCACGGAAGGAGTCTCACTTATTATGCTGAAGCGATAGGTATGAAACTCCCCATTATCTGTTTTGTCCTTGGTTTTTTTTGTGCAGCAGCAAGCTTTTATTTACCTGCTAAAAATCGCCGCACCAGTAAATAGCAAGGGCAGGAGACTATCTAAAACGTTTGACTGCAAAGTTTTTAACATTTAAAATAAAGACAATAAGTCTAAAAAGAAATAGGATAATTATTCCTTATTCTTTTTAGATATACGGAAATAGAGGTGATTGGATGGGGCAGTGTACCACGTTGGCAAAGTAGCGTTATATGCACCAGTGTCAAAGCGTACAATACAGTATTATACAAACCTACATTTGCTTCACGCATATCGCTCTTTATCACATAATTGCTCTTTTAAGGCGTTAACAGACTTTAACTTTATAAAGATTGTAAACTACTAATTTTTTTATAAATGAACTGGAAGAGAGAATCAGCGCTGAAGCAACATCATGAAATGAAGCGATGTGAGCCATTGCTTCACATCTAGAACAGCTGAATAAAGAATGACCTGCTACATTAATGAGTGAAACGTGAGATAAGGAAGAAAGACTGGCAGTTTTGCTCCATATAAAAATGTTTATACATTTATCATGTGATTCCTCCTTATATGCACTTTTCCATGTGATCAGTACAGGGATAGAGTTCTTTATCCAAATTTTTTATTTTTTAGGAGGTGAGTCCTTACTCGTTTTTAAACGAGCTAAGGAACTTGATTGGACATATTTAACTTGATTTTACTAGCGGTACTGATTGCATTAACTGCTTTTTTCGTTGCTACCGAGTTTGCGATTATTCGCGTGAGGAGTTCCAAAGTGGATCAGCTTATAGCAGAAGGGAGCAGCAATGCAAAAGCTGCGAAGCAAGTTATTTCAAATTTAGATGAATACTTATCTGCGTGTCAGCTTGGGATTACGATTACTGCGCTGGGAATTGGTTGGTTAGGAGAGCCTACACTTTCGCATCTCCTGTCACCATTACTTGATCAACTAGGGATAAGCGGTGCTTTAACAAAAGTACTATCTGTTGCGATTTCTTTTGCGGTTGTTACATTTATAAATGTTGTGGTCGGAGAGCTTGCTCCGAAAACATTTGCAATTCAAAAAGCAGAGAAAGTCACTTTATTATTTGTTCGTCCGCTTATACTTTTTTATAAAGTAACCTATCCTTTCATTTGGCTATTGAACAGTTCTTCTCGTTTAATAACAGGGTTATTTGGTCTAAAGCCTGCTTCAGAAAATGAGCTTGCACACAGTGAAGAAGAGCTTCGCATCTTGTTATCAGAAAGCTATAAAAGCGGTGAAATCAATCAATCGGAGTTTAAATATGTAAGTAAAATTTTTGACTTTGATGATCGCGTTGCCAAGGAGATTATGGTGCCGCGTACGGAAGTCGTTTCGATTGATCAGGAAGATACGGTCGAATACATCCTTGATATGGTGCAAGAAGAACGATTTACCCGCTATCCGGTCATCGATGGAGATAAAGACCATATTATTGGAATGGTCAATATGAAAGAGATTTTAACCGAGATTGTTATGAACAACAGCAAGGAAAAAATAAATTTAAAACAGTATATCCGTCCTGTTATTGAAGTAATTGAATCGATTCCTATTCATGATCTATTGCTTAAGATGCAGCGTGAACGCATCCATATGGCTATTTTAATTGATGAATACGGAGGAACAGCAGGGATTGTAACAGTAGAGGATATTTTAGAGGAAATTGTCGGTGAAATTCGTGATGAATTCGATGCGGATGAACTTCCATTGATTCAGAAAGTCAAACCCGATCATTATATTGTAGATGGAAAGTTATTAGTAAGTGAGCTTAACGAGCTGCTTGGCACAACAATTGATGATACGGATGTTGATACAATTGGAGGCTGGGTCTTAACGGAAAAATATGACGTCAAGCAAGGAGAAAGCCTTAGCTTTGATCAGTATGACTTTACCGTTACGAAAATGGAAGGCCATCACATTCAATATATTGATGTGATCAAAAAACGTCAGGTGCATCAAAGTATGGATGAAGAGGTTAATGTGTCGGACATGAATCAGTCACAGGCTTTATCTTCATAATAAGAAGGCGCATTGCGAAAGAGCAGTGCGCCTTTTTTATAAAGAAAGTGTGGAGGGAAGATAACAAAGTCATATAGTGGAACTATGGGATAATATTACCGCTATGAATCTTGAAATCAATTTGCTTTAATAAAAGTATGAAAACTCTATCAAAACTTTTATTAGTAACACTGTTGTCTGTCACTCTAGCTTTTGGTCTTAATAACACTGCGCAAGCAGCAACCGTACATACCGTTCAATCGGGAGATACGATGTGGAAAATAGCAGTAAAATATCAGGTTGGCGTTTCCGAGCTGATTGAAGCGAATTCTGCTATTAAAAATCCTAATTCGATCTATCCGGGACAAAAAATTACCATACCAACAGATAAAGCAGGAAGTTCATACGAAGAGCAAGTGGTTCAGCTAGTGAATCAAGAACGTGCTAAAGTAGGGCTTAAGCCTTTAAAGTCTAATTGGGAAGTAGCTCGCGTTGCTCGCTATAAATCGCAGGATATGATTGATAAAAATTATTTCAGTCATACATCACCTACATATGGAAGTCCGTTCGACATGATGAAAAACTTTGGCATTACATACAGTACAGCAGGTGAAAATATCGCTGCTGGACAAGCAACTCCAAAAGAAGTGGTTAACGCATGGATGAATAGCGAAGGTCACCGTAAAAACATACTATCAAGTCAATTTACCGAAATCGGAGTAGGTTACGCTAAAGGCGGAAGCTACGGTCATTACTGGACTCAAATGTTCATTTCAAACTAAAAAAGAAAGGAAAAAAAGCTGACTTAGTAGTCAGCTTTTTTTAGCTTCGAGCACTTTCTAAAAATTCTTTTGGATTGCCAGAAAGCTTTCCGTCCTGCTCAACGATGAGTGTGCGCGTAGGGAAAGCAAATTCTACGCCTTCTTCTTCAAGAATGTCCATAATTTCGAAGTTTATATTTTCTTTTACATCTAAATAATCAGCAAAAACGGTTGTATTTGTAAAAAAATACAGATAAATATTTAGACTGGATTCATAGAAGCCGTCAAAATTTACAAGAATCGTTTCATTGTGAATTTCTTCGTGTTCAGTCAGCATCTTTTTAATTCTTGCCACTACGGTTTCTAACTTTTCTTTTGGTGTATTATAATTCAAGTTTAAATGAAAGGCAATTTGACGTTTCCCCATTTTAGCCCAGTTAATAATAGGTTCATTAGAAAGAGTAGCATTTGGCACTGTTACGACTGCTTGAGCGAACGTTCGAACTTTGGTGCTTCGAAACGTAATATCTTCTACAACGCCTTCAACACTCGGTGTTTTAATCCAATCTCCAATGGTAAAAGGCTTTTCGGTAATAATTACAATTCCGCCGAATAAATTACTAACGGTGTCTTTTGCGGCTAGGGCAAAAGCAAGACCACCTAAGCCAAGACCTGCTACAAAGCCGTTTACGTTAAAACCCCATTCTTCTGCGATAATGGAGATAGAAAGCATAACAACAACGATGCGGATGAACTTTTCAATAAAAGGAATGATGATTCGATCCACTTGGATATCAAAATTTTTGGCAAACGTTGCAAAAAATAAATTGGTAGAAGCAGCTAAATTATACAAACCCCATCCTGCAAGGCCAACAGAAGCTGAACGAACTAAATGTCTTTCCGTGTCGGCTGTTAAAACATCAAAGGGAAGATAGGGAAGAGCAAGCTTGAAACCAATAATCACAAATATCCAGCGCAGCGGCTTTTCAAAAGCTTCTAAAACGCTCGTAATTAAATTGATTTTTTTATTTTTGACAAAACCAATAATAAACTTAAACAAATAAGTCGTGAACAGCTTGCGAAGAATCAAAAAGATCAGAAAGATCCCAATCGCAATCACGATTTTTTTCCAATCATCCAACGATGACAGAGACTTTAAAAAATCCATACAATCCTCCTAATTACCAAAACTGTGCTACAGTTCATTTATATCCGTCATTTGAAGCATGTCTATGTAGAATGTACTGTACCCTAAATTCATTCTTTTTAAAAGCTTCTTCCCTATTAAAATAGCATAAAAATACCCGTAAATCTATTTAAGTGATAATTATGAATATATCTCTCTTTAGTAAAAGAGACAGACAATAGTCTGAACATAAGTTGTATAATAAATAGGTGATATTATAAACGTTAATTTATCTTATTATTTATTTAAAACGTTCGTTGGAGGGAGAAGCTTTGTTAAGTCAATTAAATAAAATGCTAGAAAAATTGATGCCGTTTATTACGCCGGTCAGCTTGCTCGTAGGAGTTCTTGTCGGTTCGTCATTAAGTCATTATACTTTTTTAATTCCATGGCTTTTTGCATTAATGACGTTTGCCGGAAGTTTAAACTCAAATTTTCAGCAGTTAAACGCCACCATACACCGTCCATTTCCAATCTTTATGGCCCTGTTTGTTTTACATATTTTTATGCCAGCGTGGGCTTGGAGCGTTGGTCAAGTGATTTTTCCGCATGATGTATTTACAAGCACGGGCCTTTTACTAGCAGCGATTATTCCAACAGGAGTGACTAGTTTTATATGGGTCTCGATTTACAAAGGAAGCATTCCTCTTGCGCTATCCATTATTTTAATTGATACTCTTTTAGCGCCGCTTATCGTTCCTTATACGCTTTTATTGGTGGTTGGAGACACCGTGCATTTGGAAGCGCTAAAGTTAGTCAAAGATTTATGTTTTATGATTGTCCTTCCATCCCTGTTAGGCATGTGCTTAAATCAATATACAAAAGGAACAATTAAGCAGACATTAGGACCAAAGCTGGCACCTGTTTCGAAAATAGGGTTAAGTGTGATGGTTATGATAAATGGGGGAGTAATTGCACCTTATTTAAAACATATTGATAAAAAACTGCTGTTTATTATCGTAATCGTCTTTTTAATGAGTTCAGCTGGTTATTTCTTCAGCTGGATGATTGGCAAATGGCTAAGGTGGGACCGAGCAAAAGTTGTGACGCTTACGTTTTGCGGAGGCATGAGAAATATTAGCGCCGGAGCCGTATTAGCGGTATCTTATTTTCCAGCTCCCGTTGCTGTACCCGTCGTACTAGGGATGTTATTTCAGCAGGTATTAGCTGCTTTATCAGGGCGTTTAGTTCAAAATTATTACCAGAAAAAAGACGCTGAATTTGTTTCATTAAAATAAATGGAAGAATAAGGGGATAAACTACATTAATCATAAAATAAGCACTCTTTTTTAACGATCAGAGATAAGGTGCTTTTACACTTGTTGCGTTCAAGATAATGAGATGATTAGAAAAAGGTACGATGTGGCATACTAGAAAGAAAAAGGTCGGATATTCTTGCTTATCAATATAGCGCTGGCATTTGTTTTACCTTGGGTTTTTGGCACCCTCTATTTACATCCTAGAAATCGTCGTTTACTGCCTTTAGTAGGAACTGCTTTTTGCATTTTAGCAATCGTTATCAATGAATTAGGAAGCTATTATGGCTTTTGGAAACTGCGGACTTCTTTAGAAAATGAAGCATTAGAAGCGCTGCCTTTTAATTTAGGTGTCTATCCTGTATTGGCCAGCTATATGATTTTTTTAATCCAGCGAATAGGAAAGCCTCATTTTTTTATTTTTCTTATTGCGCTGCTTACAACATTTTTAGAAGGAACGTATATGTATATGGAAAGAATTATATACGGAAACGGATGGAATCTCGGCTGGACATTTTTTTCCTACTGGATTCCGTACAGCGTGATTTATTTATACTATAGGTATTTGGTTAGTCTTAGACTGCTTCATTAGAAGAAAAAAAGAAGTAAATTTGCACAATAAAAAAAGCCGTGAATATTCACGGCTTTTTTTATTAGATCGCTTCTTTCGAGCTAGATTTATCTTTTGAATGATCCCATGCATCAATATTATCAAGTCCAGAAATGCTGTCTTGATAGAAGACAGGGTCTTTTCCAGCTTTCTTTTGGGCAAGATAATCTTTGAGTGCGGCAAAGGCCACTTTTGAGAGCAAGAGAATGGCGATTAAGTTGACTACTACCATAAAGCCCATAAACAGGTCTGCTAGATCCCAGACAAGCTGAATTTGAGAAATAGAACCAAACACAATCATTGCAAGTACAGCAACACGATAAGTCATCAGCCAAGCTTTATTTGTGTTCAAGAACTCAATATTTGTTTCTCCGTAGTAGTAGTTACCAATTAATGTACTAAAAGCAAATAGGAAAATCATAATCGCAAGAGCGCCTGCTGCCCAAGAACCAATGTGAGTGCTTAAAGCAGCTTGTGTTAACTCAATACCGCTTAAATTTTTATTTGTGTAAGCACCTGAAAGTAAAATGATAAAGGCAGTGCTACTACAAATAATAAGCGTATCGGTTAATACACCAAAGGCTTGAATCAATCCTTGTTTTACCGGGTGGCTTGTTGTTGCAGCAGCTGCGGCGTTTGGCGCGCTACCCATACCCGCTTCGTTTGAGAACAATCCGCGTTTAATTCCTTGCATAAGAGCTGCTCCAAGAGAACCGCCGGCAATTTGCTCGAAACCAAATGCATTTTTTACGATTAACGCAATAAGAGAAGGCATCTCTTGAATGTTCATAATAATAATAAAGAGTGCTACGCCAATGTAGGCAACAGCCAGTACTACCACAATATATTCTGACATTTTTGCAATACGCTTAACTCCGCCAAAAATAATGGCAGCGAAAGCCACTGTCATAATAATTCCTAACACTAGACGATTTGTTCCGAACGCATTTTCAAACGCAAGGGTAATCGTGTTTGATTGTACAGCATTAAAAATTAAGCCGAAGGATAAAGTGATTAAGATGGCAAAAAGTCCGCCCATCCAGCGCTTTTTTAACCCTTTTTCCATATAGTAAGCCGGTCCGCCTCGGAAGCCCCCGTCTTTGTCTTTTACTTTGTATATTTGTGCTAACGTACTCTCGATAAATGCTGAAGCTGAACCAATAACGGCCAGCACCCACATCCAAAATACGGCACCAGGTCCCCCTAAAGCGATCGCAATCGCAATACCTGTAATGTTCCCCGTACCAACGCGGGCTGCCATACTGATACAAAACGCTTGGAATGGAGAAATTCCGTCTTTAGAAGAGCTATCCGCACCTTCTTTTAATACACGAATCATTTCTCTTAATAACCGAATTTGTAAAAACTTTGACCTGAATGTAAAAAACAAACCAAATGCAATCAGCATCGCAATCAGTAAGTAGGACCAAAGAAATTCGTTGATTGAACTAACAAAACCTTGAACTACTTCTTGCATAGTTTCACCTCTTCATGAATTATACTAGAATAATAATAAAAAACGTGAATTTATAGAATTTTCCCTCTATTTAGATAGATCTCTCTATTTCCCCGCTGTTTTTCTTCATTATCCTTGTCGAATCTTGTTGCTAAATCTGAACCTTATATATATATAAAATAATAATTTTGGTCTTTTGTCAACTAACCTCACATGGAAAAATAGGGTGATATGACAAATGAAGCAGGTATGAAAAGGCGATAACAGCAGGGATGAAAGAAATTTCATTTTGTTTTACTTAATTGTTGCTAGAAAATAAAAGTTTTAGGCCAAGTACGCCAAAAACCGTTCCTTTTACATATTTTAATGTGTGCTGAAAGATGCGGCTCTTTTTGACTTTTTTCCCAAGGCCAGAAGCAAATAGCGCAATAAGTGAAAAGATGATGAGCGTTTCGGCGATAAAGATGATACCAAACAAAATCATCTGCAAACTTACATGTCCAAGAGACGAATTGACAAACTGCGGTAAGAACGTAATGAAGAAAATAGCTACTTTTGGATTGGTTAAGTTGCTAACAAATCCTTTTCTAAAGTGATGGTGCTGCTGAACGTTTTCTGTTAATTCCAACGGACCGCTTTTTTCGCGAAACGATTGGTATGCTAAAAACAGCAGGTACAGAACACCTACAACCTTTAGAATTGTAAAGGCAATAATTGATTTTTGAAAGATAATAGATAGCCCTACTGCGGCTAAAAGAGTATGTACGAATGTTCCCGTAATAGATCCCAATACGGTTTTGATGCCTGCTTTGACGCCTGAAGCAATACTTTGTGTCATTACAAAAATCATGTCTTGTCCTGGTATTAAGACAATGATAAGTGACACTGCTATGTAAGGTATAAGCCAAGAAAATGTCATGATGATCCCCTCCCAACAGAATTTTAACCATTTCGACAAAAAGTTCTCAAGAGTGTGTGCTAATGAATTAATAGATTAATGGAGTAAAGTTAGGAAGGTGTAAAAGCGTAAAAAGAGGTTATTCTCCTTAATAAAAATCAATAAAAGGTGTAGGAAAAAAATAGGTGGTGTTGTATAATAATTCGATATACTTAATTTTTATAGAAAGAGGGTAAAAATTTATGAAGTACTGTTTAGCACAGCCGGAGGACGCTGCTACAGTTCACGATCTTATGCTGCAAGCCTTCTCCGTCTATCGCGATTCTGTCCCACCATCCAGTGCTCTTGATGAGACAATGGAATCTATTATGCAATCATTAAAGCACGAAAAAGAAGCTGTCATTTTATCCGTCGAAAATAAGCCGGTAGCGATGGCGCGTTTTACGCTAGAAGAAACGAGCTTATATTTTTACCGCCTGTCTGTTATTCCTGCTTTTCAAGGGAAAGGAATAGGTAAACAGCTTATTCAATGGTTAGAGACATACGCCAAAGAGTGTGGTAAGGAAAGTTTAACATGCAAGGTGAGAATGAATATTTCTCGCAATATAGCTTTGTATGAATCAATCGGCTTTTACATAGAAGAACAAGAAATTGTACATAGAGACGGAGTGGATATTCCTGTAGTAAATATGAAAAAAGACGGTCTAAAAGGAGTAATGGCATGAATAAATCAACTCTTCCTTTACCGCCGGCATTATTTCTTTTAGTAGGTGTATTAGCCGTGTCCTTTTCTTCTATTTTAATTAAATGGTCGGACGCACCTGCTTCTATTTTAGGGATGTATAGGCTGCTGTTTACGGTCTTTCTATTCTTGCCGTTTCTACCCTGGAGGAAAATGAAAATTCTTTTTAAAAACAGCACGGTAAAAGAATGGCTAATGCTAGTTGTATCAGGCGTATTTTTAGGGCTTCACTTTTTGTTTTGGATGGAGTCTTTTTCACATACAACAGTTGCTAGCGCGATGATTTTGACTGCGCTTGAGCCGGTCTTCGTGGTGATAGGAGCTTATTTTTTATTTAAAGAAAAAACCAGCAAAGTAGGAATCATCAGCATTTTAATTGCTGTTAGCGGCTCGATGATTATCGCATCGGGAGATATCGGCGTATCTAAAACGGCTCTTTATGGAGACTTGCTTTCTGTTTTAGGTACAGTGGCTGTTTCTGTTCATATGCTGGCAGGGCAAGACCTGTGCAGGAAAATGCCTCCAATCATCTATAGTTTCGCCGTTTTTTTAATCGGTGGACTGGTTCTATTTGTCTACAATATTTGTACAAACGTATCGCTGACTCAGTATGACACAAAGGACTGGTGGATCTTTTTGCTGTTAGCACTTATTCCTAATATTTTTGGTCATGCCTTATTTAACTGGCTGTTAAAGTATGTAGGTGCTACAACGATTTCAATGGCTATTTTAGGCGAGCCAATTGGCGCCATCATTCTCGCTTATTTCTTACTTGGAGAAATGACCACCGCTTCTCAGCTAGTGGGAGGAATGATTGTGATGATTAGTGTAATGATCTTCTTAAAGTACAAAGCAGCAGAGCCGGAAAAAGTCATAGCTCTTCAAGAGAAGTCGAATATCACCTAATGGGATAGGCAAGCAGCACCCGAGTATGATACAGTTTATTTATCATTATTTACCATTTGATAAAAAAGCTTTTATTAAATTACATAAAGCAGGTGTAAATATGCTGAAAAAACTAACGGACCACATTTATTACTTTCCTCACTCTAAAGAAACGGATCGACCTGTCCTCGGGCTTATATGCGGGGAGAAGTATAGTTTCGTCGTCGACGCTGGGAATTCTCCTGCGCATGCATCAGCCTTTCTAGAAGAAGTGGAAAAACTGGGGGCCCCTCCAATCAAAGGAGTAGCTATTACGCATTGGCACTGGGATCATACATTTGGCATTCATGCAATGAACAAGTATACAATCAGCCATCATTTAACTAAGAAGAAGCTGGCCTATTTAAAGACACTGCGCTGGGACGATGATTCCTTGGATAAACGCGTCCAGGAGGGTGAGGAAATCGAATTTTGCCGGGATATGATAAAGAAAGAAATGCCATGTCGAGAGACGTTAATTTTACAGGAACCGGACGTAACGTTTCATCATCATATGGAAGTTGACCTAGGTGGAATCACTTGTTGCATTCAGCATATTGGAGGGGTACACGCCCAGGACTCGTCCGTTGTCTACGTCCCCCAAGAAAAAGTACTGTTTTTAGGTGATTGTCTATGTCCAGATTTTTATAGCGGTGACTGGAGTTATGATAAAGAAGACCTTGAGCGGATTCAGAGAGAACTTCAAAAATATGATGCGCAGTATTATCTTTCATCTCATTTTGACCCTGAAACTTCTGAGGAACTTTGGCGAGACTTAAATCAATTGAGTGCGATTGGAGAAATTGTAGAAAATGAAGTCGATTTAGAAAAAGCATGTTTTCAGTTTGAATGTGAAACGTATAAGAAGCCAACAAATGAGCAAAAAGAGAGAATACAGTATTTCGTTAATGGAAATGTCAAACGCAAAAGCAGAGAACTGTTTTGATAGTTTATGCATAATGGTAAATAAGCCCGCCTGCTCATACTATAGTATGAGCAGGCGGGCTTATTTAATTGGTTGTGCTGTGATATAAGTGTTAAGTTATGATAGTAAAATAAATAACTTGACGAAACGAAGTTATAAAAATATAATAAGTTACATAAAGTAAGTTAATTAAAAAATGATATATTCAAAAGGAGAAATAATCATGAACTTTCACCGTGCACCCCATGTATTTGTTGGAAAAGTAAATTTAAAAGTAGAAAATTTAGAGCGTTCACTTGCTTTTTATCAGCAAATAATTGGGTTTAAACTTTTAGGGAGAAAAGAGAATAAAGCCTTGTTAACAGCTGATGGACGCACGGCGCTTTTATCGATTGAACAGCCGGAAAACGTTACAGCAAAACAGCCTCGTACAACAGGCTTATATCATTTTGCTCTATTGCTGCCGACTCGTTCTGATTTAGGAAGTATTCTGCAGCATTTGTTAAATAGCGGTTATCCGCTTCAAGGGGCGTCTGATCATCTAGTGAGCGAAGCGCTGTACTTGGCAGATCCAGATGGAAACGGTATAGAGATTTATCGAGATCGTCCGTCAAGTACATGGGAATGGAATGACAGTGAAGTAGTAATGGCTACAAAACCTTTAGATGCAGAAGCGATAGTAGCTGAAGGAAACGGTAAACCATGGACAGGATTACCTTCAGCTACCTTAATGGGACATATTCACCTTCACGTTTCTGAATTAAAGCAAACGGAAACCTTTTATCGAAATGGATTAGGTTTTGAGGTTGTGAGCAATTACCATAATCAAGCATTGTTTATTTCAACTGGACGCTATCATCATCACATCGGACTAAACGTTTGGAATGGAATTGGAGCGCCTAGTCCTCTTGAAAGCAGCGTTGGTTTAGAGTCATTTACACTTGTTTTCCCAGCTGAAGAAGCAAGGGAGCAGGCAATAAATCAGCTTCGTGAAATCGGAGCAGCTGTTTCTAAAGAAAACCAAGATTTCATCACAAAAGATCCATCAGGCAATATAATTAGATTAGTCCTTTAACATAAAAGCTGCCGCAATTGGCAGCTTTTATTTATCGCAATGTTCGTCAAAATAGGCAAGAAATGTACACTTTTTTCTCAAATAGTAAGAGGATAATGGCGAAAACGGTGTTATTTTCAGGGAAATAAACGAAGAGTCTTACGTTTAAAAAAGTTTGTAAACAAGCGGGCGTGGGAATAAAATACATATCAAGCGTCGTTTCTTATCGTTATTGAATCTTTATATAAAGTCTTTCCATATAAAAACTTGAAGGAAGGGAGCGGAAACCTGTGAGATATAAAGTGAAACATTGGCTTAGATTAACTTCAGACGAGCGCTATCTTGTATTGTTTGCTACTGCTGCTTTGCAAAAAGAAAAGCGATAAAAGAGTTGTTAATAGTAAGGAAAGTAGCTTTATATGCTAACGAAAAGGTAATAAAAGGCCTGAAAATAATATATTTATTTTCGGGCCTTTTATTATTTTTAAACCTTTTTTAAGTCAATTGTTGAGAGATAGCTTCGGCCGTTTGTTTGCCGTTTGTTATACACGCTGCAATGCCTACTCCATAGTAAGAACAGCCTGCTAATGTAATAGCGGGGTGCTTGTCATGCAATTTTTGAGTCAAGTTGCGCACAAGTTCACCGTGTTTAAGATGATAGGTAGGCATCAATTTATCCCAATTGGTTACGTCGCTTTCAATGGGCTGCTCTTTGATCCCTAAGCTGTTTTCAATGTCCTTTTGTGCCACTGCTAGCAGCTCTTCCTTTGACATCGTCCGCAGGCTGTCAAAGTGGTGACTCGTGCTTTTATAAAATAAGCGAACTAACAAATTCCCCCGCTTAGAGGTGTGAGCCCATTTTTTGCTCGTCCACGTGCAGGCATTGGCGATTAAGTTGCTTGATTGAGAGGCAATAAACCCGGTGCCTTCAGCGGGAAGGTATTCGTCTGGAACGTCATAGCCGATGTACACGCTAATCAGAGAAGAATCTTTTAACTGCTCAAAGTCTTCGTTTAATTCGGGATCGTTCAACAGGTGCTGAGCAGCCGTGTGCGGTGTAGCTAACACCAAGTAATCCGCTGAATGGGCTTGCCCCGGCGTACTGATTTGGTAACGTTCACCGTTCTGTTTTATGCTGGTGGTTGGCGTATCTTTTAAAATCGTTACATCAGAAAGCTCTTCTTCTAGGCGGTGAATAATCGTTGATAAACCTTGTTTAAACGAAATGAATTTTTTATTTCCTGCCGTTTTAAATTTTTTTTCATTGGCTCCCATTCCCTTGATGATGCTGCCGTACGTGTTTTTATAGTCGAGCAGATAAGGGAGAGTCGAAGAAATCGTGAGTTTGTCTAAATCGCCAGAGTAAACGCCCGATAAAATAGGTGCAATTTGCTTTTCTACTAGCTCTTCTCCTAAGAAATGTTTTAAAAAGAGTCCAATTGAGCTGTCTTTTGTAAACGTTGTATTTTTAGTAATTAAGTCTTTTAAAGCTGTAATTTTAGCTTTTGAAGAAATCAGCTCGCTTTTAAAAAGAGATTCCACGCTTGTTGGAATACCGAACATGGTATCTTCCGGAATTGGAAGCAGCTCATTAGCAGAGTAAATAAACGATTTGCCCGTTTCGTTATATACTAAATCGTTTGTTAAGTATAGCTCTTCTAGCAGAGGCATGACGTTCTCTTTTCGAGCTACGATAGAATCTGCCCCTGTTTCCATGATAAATTCCCCCGCTTCACGCGTATTAATTTTTCCTCCTAGATGGGAATTTTTCTCTAGTAATAATAATTTAAGCGGAAGGTTACGTTCTCGTTTTAGTTTCTGCAAATAGTACAGAGTGGTTAAGCCCGTAATTCCTCCTCCAATAACAGCGACCGTTTTCAAAATATTCACTCCTACATTTTCAACAATTAGTCTGTAATATACGAAAATCATACCACTATGACTAGGAAAAGTGTAATGAATTGATTGTGAACATAGTGTGTGCAAATACGAAAAGAAATATTGAAACTATACGATTAGATATTTTGAAATTACATAAAATAAAAGCTCATACACGTAGAGAAAATAACTGAGACGCAGCAGTGAAGAAAGGAGGAAGCATCATGCTCGGCGGTTTTATGGAAACGCTGAAAAAAGACTGGCTCGCTTTCGTATTAATAAGTGTTCTTATATGCGGGATTACCTTAAACGTACGAGCTGAAGAGAAGAGCGGACGAAGCGGATACATCGAACCAAAGCTAGTTTTTCCTGTGATCAGTGATGTTCATATTAAGGAAACAGGAACGCTTGATTTGCGTACTTTTCAACATGCATTAACGCAATTAAATGAACAGGCACCGAAACAAGATGCATTTGTAGTAGTAGGAGACTTGGCCGATACAGGCGCGTTAAAAGAATACGACCGTTTTTTTTCTGTTTATAATCAAAATAAACAGTCGCAGGCCGTATCTCTTTTTACAATTGGCAACCATGAATACCGGGACAGCGTAACCAATCAGCAAGCGCAGCAGCGTTTTTTATCTAAAACCAAAATGAAGGCTCTTTACTTTCATCAAGTGATAAAAGGCTATCATTTTATCATGCTTGGAACAGAAAGCCGATTAACTGCCGGTGATTATTCAATCAAGCAAATTAACTGGCTTGGAGAACAGTTGAAGATAGCAAAGCGAGACGATCCTAAAAAACCGATTTTTGTCTTTATTCATCAGCCTATTAACAATACACTGTACGGGGAAAATAGATGGGGGATAGAAGTGAATGAACAGCTTCTTTACAATACGTTAAAACCTTATTCGCAAGTCATTACGTTTTCTGGTCATACCCACCATCCGTTGGACGACCCTCGTACTATTTTTCAAAGAGATTTTACCTCTCTTGCAACGTCTTCTGTTCGGTATATATGGCCTGGTGCTGGATATTTACAAGGTGAACTTCCTCCTGGCTATCGAGACGTGAGTCAAGGTCTTCTTGTAGAGGTTTATAATCGAAAAATAGTCGTTAAAAGGCGGGATTTTCACGCAAATAAGTGGACGGGAGAAGCGTGGGAAATTGATATACCTGCAGATGCAAAAAAATTTCACTACACAAATGAGCGAGATTTAGTAAAACCGATTTTTCTTCCAAGCTCTACTATTTCTGTTATACAAGAAAAAGCTTCAGCAAATCAGCTTTATATCCAGTTTACGCAAGCGGTGGATAATCTGATGGTTCATTCTTATCGCATTACCGTCAAAAATAAAGAAACTGGAAAAGTGGTCAAAACATATAATGCATTTTCTCAATATTACAGCGATCCTGTTCCGGATGTTTTAAGTCTTCCGTTATCAGGTTTGCAGCCTCATACTGCGTATCAAATAGAAGTAGCGGCAGTGGATGCGTTTGACAATCAAAGCGATCAAAAATTAATTATTGAAGGCTCTACTAAATAGCTGAAAGAATCCTGATTTTTATTGATTCTTTTAGCTTTTTTTCATCTGTTTTTAATGTTATTTTCATTAGATTTTTAAGTGGAGTTGCTACACTGAAACTGTATTTAAAGTCATAATATGTAATTTTTATGAAAGTATCAAAATCAAAAGGAGTTTATATGAAAGGATCTTTTGTACGTTTTTTAGTAGTGGGACTGGTCAATACAGCAGTAGGTCTCTCCATTATGTATGTGCTGCTTCATATCTTTCATCATTACTGGATAGCGACGTTCGTCGGCAATGCAGCGGGGGCAGTCGTCAGCTACGTGTTAAATCGAATATTTACGTTTAAAAGCGGAGTTCATTTATCAAAAAGCATACTGCGTTTTATTTTAGTTATTGGCATTTGCTACGGCTTGTCTTACTATATTGGACTGCAGTTCTCCAGCTGGTTATTGCATCAACTTCCTGTTGCGGTGCGTCCGTTCAAAAAAGACGTCGGTATATTAATTGGAACAGGTCTGTATACGCTTTTAAATTATACGGGTCAAAAATACTTTGTATTTAATACAAAAAAAGAAGCAGTCGTCATTCACGATTAGCTTTTAGTCATTATGAAATGGAAATAGGTGTTAACAGATGAAGAAAGAAACAGCTATGAATAAAGAAAAAACATTGCTTATTATCGCTTTCCTTTTGCTGCTTGCGTATGTATCTCCTATGTTTTTACTTGGGGAAAATTCACATATACGCGTGCATGATAATTTAGACTCAAATATTACGTGGTATAAAGTTCTGCATCAAAGCGGGGAGCTGTTTGGTTCCAGTCATGCCGTATTACCTCAAATTATTAACGGATTGCCGAGAAACACGTTTGGAACAGAATTTAGCGGTATTCAGTGGCTGTATGGCTTATTTCCTACCATGCTTGCGTACAGCCTCAGCCAAATGATTACGCGCATATTTGCTTTAATTGGAATGTATTTATTATTAAAAAAGCATTTTATTAAAAGCGAGGATGCTTATGCGATTCGAGTGCTTGTATCACTTGCTTTTGCACTTACGCCATTTTGGCCTTCGGGCATGCTGAGTACATTAGGACAGCCGCTGGCGCTGTGGGCGTTTTTAACCATTCGAAACCGCGAAGGAACGTGGAAGGAATGGCTTACACTTTTATTGCTTCCGTTTTACGCGAGTTTTGTGCTAGGTTTTTTCTTCTTTTTAGCGGCGATGGGGCTGCTATGGCTAAGAGATGCCGTAAAAAAACGAGCGTGGAATATTCCTTTTTTAAGAAGTATTGCAGCGATGACCGCTGTCTTTCTTCTCATTGAATACCGGCTTGTTGATTCGCTTTTATTTCCGGAGGCCCCGACGAGTCGAAATGAATTTTTAAGCTCTACTCTAAGCTTTGGACATTCCGTTCGCCTTGCTTTAAAGAACTATACGCTCGGGCATACGCATGTAATGACGCTTCATACCTTTGTCATTTTACCGCTTTCTTTTGTCGTACTGTGGATTGTTGCTCGGAATCAGAAGGGAAAGCTTGAAAAAACGTTTTTGCAGTTATTTATTCTTAATCTCCTGCTGTCGATTTGGTATGCGTTTTGGTTTTATAAAGGATGGGAGCCGCTAAAAGAAAAATATCAGCTTTTTAATACGTTCAATTTTGCTAGATTTCATTTTTTACGCCCGCTCATTATTTATTTAATGTTTGCCGTTGGCGGCTATGTTTTATGGAAAAGGAGCAAGGCGTGGAAGAAGTTTGTGTGGGTATGTTTGATTTTACAGCTGCTTGTGTTATTTATAGCAAATCCAGAACTTTATTACCGCTACAATCACGAGCCGTCAGTCAAGGAATTTTATGCTGTTCATCAATTTGATGAAATAAGCAGATATATTGGAAAACCTAAATCATCTTATCGCGTAGCAAGCATAGGGCTTCATCCATCCATTGCTCAGTATAACGGCTTTTATACGCTAGATACGTATAACAACTTCTATCCGTTAACGTATAAGCATGAGTTTCGTAAAATTATTGCCAAAGAGCTTGATAAAAATAAAAAACTAGAAAGCTACTATGATCACTGGGGCAACCGCTGCTATGTGTTTGTTAGCGAGCTAGGGAAAAAATATGATTACCGAAAAGACTCAACTAAAAAAATCCATCATTTGCAGCTTAATATCAATCAATTTAAAAAAATGGGCGGTCGCTATATTTTTTCAGCTGTGCCAATCGAAAATGCTGAAAGCGACGGTTTGCACTTTTTAAAAGCATTTAACGATAAACAGTCCGCTTGGAAAGTGTATGTATATGAAGCAAAGTAAGGGGGCAATAAAATGAACAGACCTATTTTAACGATTGTTGTTCCATGCTACAACGAAGAAGAAGTATTCACAGAGACGTCTTTTCAATTAACTACTGTAGTAAAAGAACTAATAGATGAACGTCTTGTATCAAGTGAAAGTACCATTTTATTTGTAGACGATGGAAGTAAAGACAGCACGTGGTCGCTTATTGAAAAAGAAAGCTGCAGCAATTTATTTGTAAAAGGGTTAAAGCTAGCGCGAAATGTAGGACATCAAAATGCTTTGCTTGCAGGACTAGAAGCAGCCTACCAACAATCTGACTGCGTCATTTCCATTGACGCGGATTTACAAGATGATATCAACGCCATTCGTACTTTTGTAGAGAAGTATTGGCTCGGGTATGAAGTTGTATATGGTGTTCGAGACAGCAGAGAAACCGATACACTTTTCAAACGAACTACGGCAGTAGGATTTTACCGTTTTATGAATAAGTTAGGAATTCAGCTCGTTCAAAATCACGCTGATTTTCGTCTCATGAGCAAACGTGCTCTTGGTGAACTCATGAAATACAAAGAAGGAAACGTCTTTTTACGAGGTCTTGTACCATTAGTAGGATTTCGCTCCACTGAAGTCACATATGACCGCAAAGAACGGACGGCGGGCGAATCAAAATATCCGTTAAAGAAAATGCTCGCTTTTGCATTTGACGGGATTACATCTTTTAGCGTAGCGCCTATACGGTTATTAACGCTGCTTGGAGGAGCTTCTTTTCTTTTTAGTGTTGCGTTTGGCATTTATGCGCTGATTCAAAAATATTTAGATCATACGCAAATTGGGTGGACGTCTCTTATTTTATCAATTTGGCTTGTAGGCGGCCTGCAGCTAATGGGGATAGGGCTTGTCGGAGAATACATTGGCAAGATTTTTAACGAAGTGAAACAGCGTCCTAAATATACGGTTGAAAGAGATTTATATACGAAACACTCATTAGACAAACAAAAAGATTTGCTGATGCATTAATTAAGAAGCTTCTCCTGAATGGGGGGCTTTTTGTGTTAAAACGTATATCATAATTTTTAGGGCAATAGGAGATGCTACTACTAAAATTGCTAAGGAGATCAATATCTATGAAAAGACTATTTTATACAGTCAGCACTTTTTGTTTTGTTTGGCTTGCTTTTGCAACTATTCATGTTAGCGCTCTTTCGATGGAAAAGCTTCCAATGAAGAAATCATCTGAACAATGGTCGGTTGAACTGGCAAAAGCAAGTATGACGGGAGATAATCAGCTAAAGTGGAAAAATAACGTCTATCATACATATGGGTTAACCGTTGAAAACATTGGAAAAGACGTAGAACGCGTGCAGGTTCAAGCTTTTCGTCACGAAGGAAAAAATAAGACGAAATACAGCTTGTTTTCTCCTATTGAAAGATCTAACTTAAGCAAAAGCGGTCAGCGTTTTCGCTATGCGAATTTTGCTGTTCCTGGAAAAGCGGCAGGCTTAGACATCATGATTAACTGGACGGATGAACAAGGCAATCATCAAGAACATTTTGAATTTAAATAAAAGTCTTCGCTTAGGCGAAGACTTTTTTTGCAGGAATTTATCTCTGCATGTGGAAAACGAACACGAAAGGAGAGATCGTGATGATTGTAAAAGCTACTGAAGAAGAAATACAGGAAATTCGGACAAAATCTGCTGATGCGCTGTTTGAAGGAACAACGCATCAGTTTCAACCGTCAACTGAACGCGTAAATGAACTAATTGATAATGCTCTTAAAAAAGGATGTTATTATTTAGTATCTAGACAAGAAAATAAACTCGCAGGCTGGGTTCTTGCGGGACCATCTGCCGACTTCTTTTCAAAAGAAGAAATTGGCTTTATCTACGAGTTATATGTTGTATCAGAATACCGCGGGCGGGGTCTAGCCAAGCCGTTAATGCAAAAAGCGATTGATGAATTGTCTATCAAAGGATACCCTGAAATCAGGCTCAGCGTTCATGCTGGGAATTTTGTACAGCATGTGTATCGCGAACTTGGATTTGTAGATAAACAAATATCAATGAGCCTGCAGGTGGTAAAACGTTCGTAACGTTGGTGAATGTCAGCGAGTCCATAAAACATAAGATGTTATACATGCGATGAGGTTTGGTAATGAAAGTAAAAGTAAATAAGTAGCCCAAACGGCGCCTTTATCTAGTACTTCAACAGCTCCTCCACCTGTATGATCTGAGGCGGGAGGATCTTCAAGCGCGTTCATAATCAAAGCCGCTGCTGCTAAAATAATTCCTCCAATGCTTCCGGTTGTTTTGACAATTGCAATATGGAAAGTAGATGAAAAGGCAATGCTGAGAAGCAACAGCAAGCTTCCCAAAAAAGCAGATAACATATATCGTTTCATGTGCTCACCATCCTTTATGACAGCATACCATATTTTACTTCTTTTTTCTTTTTATTGAAAAGCTATTGACGTAACCTACAAAACATATTAGAATAGTCAGAAATAATTTAAAAACGAAATATTCTTATCTAGAGAGGTGGAGGGACTGGCCCTTTGAAGCCTCAGCAACCACAATTATTGAATGGTGCTAATTCCAGCATAGCCTAGCTTTGACAGATAAGAAGAGGAATCTTTTTCTATGGTGAAATCCTCTTCTTAGGAAGAAACATTTCGTATAGAAAAGGTGATGACATTGAACAATAGACAAACGGCGTTAAGCATTGATGATTATTTAGATCTATACTTGTTAGCAAAAGAAATAAAAGACGAAACGTGGCAACAGGAAATTTTAGCTGCGCTAAAAACGAAGCAAAATCGCTCATTTGAAGACAAACAATCCGCACTCGTTCAAGAAATATGGGAAGATTTTAAACAGTTAAATGAAGATATTTCTTTTACGTATCGCTTAATTCAAGAAGAGCCAACTAATGAACGATTTCAGGCTAAATTAAGGCACCTGCGAGAACGACGGATTACGCTGAGTCGCGAGTTATATCTAGCTAAAAAACAGTATGTTGAACATATGCAATAAAAAGATCCGCTTGATAAACAAGCGGTTTTTTTGCATGTAAATGTTAGAAGCATTATATTTCGGGTAAAAAAGAGATAAGACAAGAAAAGGAGGGATGACAGTGGCTCAAGGTGTATTATGTGAAGTAAATGAGTGCGTGTATTGGAAAACTGGAAACAAATGCAGTGCAGAGTCCATTTACGTTGTGAGTCCTGAAAGTAGTCACCATGTTTCTGAAACGGAAGAACCTGGCTGTAAAACTTTTGAACCCGCGAGATAAATGCTAGTTTTTATAAAAAGCATAAAATGAACGATGCGCTGACGGAGTTGAGTCGGCGTTTTTCTATTTTTTTAAAATGCTATTACTTAGGTGCAATAATAAATACATAGTAAAAAACCAGTGTCTACATCTAATTGTGTATTTAAACAAAATGATACGATAATTTTTTTATTTTTCGACAAAAGAAAAGTGAGAGAAAGGTGATAGAATACAAATATATAGCCTAGCTGACTTTTAGCACAGACTTATATGAAAGCGCTAACAAAAAAGGCTGTATTCATCTCGTTTTGACAGATTGGAAAAAGGGGAGACGTTTATGCAGGGGAAAACTCAGGGGAAAGAATTGAAACGCGGGTTAGAAGAAAGACATGTGACGCTGATGTCCTTAGGAGCAGCCATAGGGGTAGGGCTGTTTCTTGGATCTGCATCTGCTATTAAATTAGCAGGACCGGGAATATTGTTGGCGTATGGATTTAGCGGAATGATTATGTTTTTTATTATGAGAGCACTTGGAGAAATGGCGATTCAAAAACCTGTTGCAGGTTCATTCAGTAAGTACGCGCGCGACTATTTAGGGCCGCTTGCTGGTTATTTAACAGGTTGGAATTACTGGTTTTTATGGGTTGTAACATGTATGGCTGAAATTACAGCCGTTGGTATTTATATGGGGTATTGGTATCCAGATGTACCAAACTGGATTTGGGCGTTATCGGCGCTTGTCATTATGACAACAGTTAACTTCTTAGCTGTTAAGGCATATGGCGAACTGGAATTTTGGTTTGCACTTATTAAAATTTTAGCGATTGTATTAATGATTGCCGTTGGATTATTAATGATTGTGTTCGGAATCGGCAACGGCGGCGTTGCGACTGGTATTAAAAACTTGTGGGACAACGGCGGACTGTTCCCGCACGGATTCAAAGGCATTTTGCTGTCGCTGCAAATGGTCATGTTTGCGTATTTAGGAATTGAAATGATCGGTGTTACCGCGGGAGAAGTGAAAAATCCGGAAAAATCTCTAGCAAGAGCGATTGATTCTGTCTTTTGGCGTATTCTTATTTTCTACGTGGGTGCATTATTTGTCATTATGTCGATTTATCCTTGGCAAGAAATCGGTTCACAGGGAAGCCCGTTTGTATTAACATTTGAAAAAATCGGGATTCCAGCGGCGGCTGGTATTATTAACTTTGTCGTGCTAACAGCAGCTCTTTCTTCTTGTAACAGCGGTATTTTTAGTACAGGCCGTATGCTGTTTAACTTAGCAGAGCACGGAGAAGCGCCAAAAGGATACAGCCAGCTGACAAAAGGCGGCGTACCGGGAAAAGCTGTTTTAGCATCAGCGGGTGCTTTATTAGTGGGAGTAGCGTTAAACTACATTGTGCCTGCCAAAGTATTTACGTGGGTAACAAGCATTGCAACATTCGGTGCGATTTGGACATGGGGAATTATTTTGCTTTCTCAAATTAAGTATCGCAAAACGTTAAAAAAAGGTGAAGAGGAAAAGTTAAAATACAAAATGCCTTTGTTTCCGCTAACGTCTTATGTATCACTTGCGTTTCTAGCGCTTGTTGTTGTTCTTATGGCGTACAACCCAGACACAAGAATTGCAGTTGTCATCGGACCATTATGGTTTATCGGTCTTATTATTGCGTACTACGCAAAAGGATTTCATAAACGAAGTCAGAGTTCAGCTGCAACTGAGCAAAAGCTCGTGAAATAAAAGAAAAAACCTCTTTCTTGGAAAGAGGTTTTTTCTTTTGTTTGTTTTTAATTTCTTATAAATTAATTAGTTTAGGTAGGTTTCGATAATTGTTTCAATATCATAAGGGGTAACACCTTCATCAAGAGAATAAATAGTGTCAGCTTTTTGCTTGTCGTGGATAAGTGTTCCTCTAGCTTCTGCGTGAAATGAAAAAAGGTCATAAAGCGTTGGCTTCAACAGCTTTGTCATAGCTTTTCCTATAAGAGAGACAGATCCATTGTTTTGTTCGAGATTATTTTCAAATTCAACATGATGATGCAGCGAAATATCCGTCCAGATTAATTTTCGCTCTTGTAAATCAAAAATTAAAGGGATGGAGATGGTGGAATCACTAGCAAGATCTACTTTATTCTGCACGGTAGAAGGTTCGAATATCTCGCCGGACTCTATGTGCTGTCTTATCATCCATCCTCCAAAACATTCGGGAAGCATAACAAAAGGCTGGACAGAAAATGAATAAACGTTCATCAATATATAACGGCCGCCTTTTTTTAGAATCGTAGGGATATGCAAGTCAATAAATTCACATGCCCCGTTAGGAGCAGATGTAATATCTCCGCTGTGAAAAGCTTTGAAGCTTTTTGAAGATAAGTTTGTATAAGAAATATGCTCTTTATACTGCCAGTTTTCATCGTAAATTCCGGCAGACAAATCAATATCTACACTACCGGTGTGTTCACCATTTACAAAGCCTTCTTTCCACCAAATAAAAAAACGAAGCGTATTGCCTTCAGGAATTGTTAATTTACTGCCCCTACTAATCGTTTTTAATGTTTTGCTGCTTGAACGCTGTGAAAATGGTATAGTTTGTTCACGTAAACGTTCATCAAGCCATACATTTCCAAGAGGTGGCAACTTAGCAAAACGGTCATGTAAAGCATCTTTGCATGCATTTATTACACCATCACAAAGATTTTTACGAAGAGAAGGTAAGGGATTATCAAGCGCCATTACTTTGGACACATTCCCTTTTGGAAACACTACGCGCATATCTTGTCTATGATGTCGATGCTTCATATGTGAATAGAGCTGAAGCAGTACTGGCGTAGAGACATGATGAGCGACCGTTGCAAATGCTACAATAATAGAAGCAGCTTCTTGTTCCCCAGTAGATAAGCGCAGTAAATGGTCAATTCGTCTAGCAAAGTCACCTGGCCGTTTTTCTAAAAGTGAAACTGCTTTTGAGACGTCTTGTTGCTCGAGTGCTTTCTCTAATTTACTATAGAACGTCAACGGTCTTTTATGGTTTCGAACAGCATCGAATCCTTTAGCAGCGTGAGGAAATCGATGTTTGTATTCTCCAGGATGTAAAATCTCACCTAAACGAATCCACTTTACTTTATAACGAAACATATCTTCTTCTACATTTGGAGTGCTTTCTAGCAGCTGCAACAAGCTTCGGCGTTCAAAACGACTAAACTTTTTAAATAAAGTGGGTGATGAAAGGCTAATATCGCCATCAGATAAAGCGGTTGCCAAACGTAAGACATCTGTTGCTGTTTTAAAATAAGAAGACAAGACATCAATAGGTAGTTTGTTTGTTTTAATTAAAACTGAGCTAACAAATGCAGCATTTTCTTTTTGAGGAATGACTGCTGGAAGTAGGTCTAATGCCGGTAAAGTGATAAGAGACCATTCGATGTCTGCTCGATCCGTTTGCGATAATGAGGTATTGGCACCAATTAATTGGCGCATCATAAGGTCAAATTCTTCATCCGTTCCGAGGTCAATAATCCGTAAATCTGTAGTATCAAACAGTGGAAAAACATCTTGTTTTTCACTGTTTGGTAAAATCCCAGTCAGATAGTGAACCACAGCATTTATGTATAGTTCTGCTTCGGACGCTTGCATGACTTCGTTTGGAAAGTTAGGATACATCGGTTTATATTTAACATGAGCGCCAACAAGTCTTTTTAAAGATAAGAGAAGCTGCTCATAAAAAGACATAAATTCGTAGAACGGAAGAGTGAGTAACCGATCAATTAAAGAAGTTGAAGCTGTAAATCCTAATGCCTCAATGTTTTTTAACATGGAAGCCACATAAGCAGGGGGTAATATATCTGATCCTTGCTTCACAATTACTTTAGACTGTCTTCTTAAAAAAATATCGTTTTTCATTCAAACACCACCATGTATGATTTGCACAGAAAAAGCCAGGCGCTTTGCTTCCTGACTTTGAATATATGTATAGTTAAGTTAATGGATTAAGGAAAAGGGATACCTCTAAATTCTAAGAGTTGGATGAGAAGGAAGAAGTATCATAGCCTTAATCTTTGAATAGTGTACCATCATATTGAAAGGATGTAAAATAATAATAGTTTAGTAAGAAAGGGAATTTTTTATCTTTTTTACCTATCGAATTCTCTCAATCTTAAACCCATTATCAATCTGATGAAAGCCGACTTTTGGATAATAGTTCATAGCAGAAGGAGCGGAAAGTAAAATGAGCGCGGTTTCTTCACCGATTTCTGCTTGAACGTGCTTGATGAGCTGTGTGCCGATTCCTTGATTTTGATAGTCTTTTACGACAGCTAAATCCGATAAATAGCAGCAGTAGCTAAAATCTGTTAACGCTCTAGCTATGCCAATGAGTTCGCTGTCGTTCCAAGCGGTGATGGTAAGAGAAGCGTGATCAAGCATTCTTTGAATCCGATCAAGATCTTGTGAAGGACGTTTAATGCCTGAATGTACAAACACTTCAGCAGCTTGTTCGGCACGGATTGAGACGTTGGTTTTATAAGTAATAGTCATTGTGTCATCTCCTTGAGTTATAAGATATAATTCAGTATATGAAGAAACTGAACTGAGAGTAAGTGTCAGAAACGGTAAATTTGATAGTATCAGTTAGAAAGGAAAGAATACCATGTTAGAGTTAATGCCCTTGCTCAATAAAAGAAAAGCAGATCCCTTATACATGCAGCTTTATACTTACATAAAAAAACAAATTCAAAAAGGTACCATTCCGCCTCATGAAAAACTGCCTTCTAAACGAAAGCTAGCTCTTCATTTAAGCATTAGCCAAAATACGGTTGAAGCAGCTTATATACAGTTAGAAGCAGAGGGCTATATTGAGATACTAGCCAGGAAAGGAGCATTTGTAAAAGAGATAAAAAATGAAGTCGTGCTTCAAGAACTGCCTCCTATCTCTGTATCTCTGCAACAAGAAGATCAAAAATCAACTGCCATTGATTTTAGCCATGGAAAGATAGACGTAGAAAAATTTCCGTATAATACGTGGAAAAAGCTAACGGTTCAAGCTATTTATCATGATGAAAGCCAGCTTTTTTATAGCGGACATCCGCAGGGCGAACTGCTTCTTCGCCAAGAAATTGCGTCATACCTTTACCACTCAAGAGGAGTGCGCTGCACAGCGGAGCAAATTGTGATAGGTGCAGGTACACAGTACCTCATGTGGCTGCTTTCTGTCATTCTAGGAAAAGAAAAGATAATTGGGTTCGAAAACCCAGGTTTTCACCGAACAAGGCACGTTTTTCAAGAACAAGGCATGTCGGTCGTCCCTATTTCTCTTGATAGTTCTGGCTTGAAAGTCAAGGAACTGAAAGAAAGCGAAGCGGATGCGGTGTACATTACGCCGTCTCATCAATTTCCTATTGGTATGGTCATGCCGATAGCAAGAAGGCTTGAACTACTAGAGTGGGCGAAGGAAGCGAACGGCTATATTATAGAAGATGACTATGACGGAGAATTTCGCTATAAAGGAAAACCGATTCCGGCACTTCAAGGATTAGATCAAGACGATCGCGTTATTTATACGGGGACGTTTTCAAAATCGTTGATGCCTTCTCTTCGAATAAGTTATGCCGTGCTGCCACACCGACTTCTTACAAGATATGTGAAGCACTGTGGACTTTTTAAACAGCCTGTTTCAAGACTTCATCAGTATACGCTTTTTCTTTTTATGAAAGAAGGACACTGGGAACGTCACTTGAATAAAATGAGAACAGCATACCGCAAAAAACAAGCGCTGCTGCTAGATTGTTTGACTACTACTATGGGAGAACGTGTAGATATTGTCGGAGAACATTCTGGCTTGCATATTCTTCTTAAGGTAAAAAACGGAATGAGTGAACAGAAACTAATTGAAGCAGCTGCCGAGCAAAAAATAACGATTTATCCAACGTCTATTTATTATCATACTGCTAATAAAAACCAGACGCCATATGTACTGCTTGGATTTGCGGGACTGTCTGACGAAGAGATAAAAATGGGCATAGATTCGCTGTTTAAAGCTTGGTTCGTCCAATAAGAAGTAAAATTAAAGAGTTTTTTAAACAAAAAGACTTTAAACAGTCTATTTTAGCGAGAGAAATAGATAAGAACCAGCGCGTTTGATTATACAGACTGCGCTGGCTTTTTTGTCTGGAAATCAAGGAACAGGCAAGGGTTAATAAGTTAGTGAACTTGAAAGTAAAGGAAAGTTTGATAGGAAGAAGATGCTTCTTGTAAGGAAGTGATAAATATATGGAAAAGCGGCGTTACATTCATGCGGTTGTTTCTCGACCAGTCGTGGTTTACGAAAAATGATTTTCTTAGTTCGGCTGTGAGTTCAAGCTGTACTCCGGCTTTTAGCAGATTATCGTTCACAATATTTTGCTCGCTTGTTCCGGCTATATCAGAAGGAGCGTCACGGACTGTAAAGCCGTGTTTGCGCAGCGATTGCTTTACCAGCTCTTTATAAAGCTGATTTTTTCCCCCTACATATACGATAGGCTGGCTGCCACTGTAGCCGTGAATCGTCATGACGGACATACTTTGCTGAGCCATTCCTCTAGCAAACGGTTCGTCAAAGTTTTCTGAGGTTATGTGCAGAACTCCGTTGTTAGTGGACTTGATGCCTTCGAATAAATAATAAGAAGCGGAAAAGCGATCAGCGAGTTCTTTGGCAACTTCTGATGTACCCGGTTCAATTCCTCCGCCGTGAATGGCCATAATGGATAGGTAGCTAAAGCGCTGCTCGTAGCGAATATCATAGTCTTGATGGAGAATCTCGTGCTGCTGCAGTTCTGCATAGGAAGAGTAAGAGTCACCGCTTGCATAAGAAGGAAGGGGAATCAAAAAGCAGTACATCAAACATAGCAAAGTGCTCGCACTCCATTTGAATAAACGGTTCATTAATAATCACCTCTATCTATCCTATGATAGGTAGAGGTGATTATTAGTGCTTCCGGCCGATATAGAGTAAATGAGAAGAAAGTCCAAGGTGATAAGAACTTGATGCTTGTTGAATAAGGAGCTGAACGATGCTGTTCATTTCTTCAGAAGAAGTTTCCTGCCAGTACGTCCATTCCTTTGAATTAACTGACGAAGCAAGGTTAGAGGCAATTAGCTCAACACATTGGAATCCATGGTTCGCTAAAAAAGGAATAATATCCTCAATTTTAGTGTAATAAGCGTGGGTAAATCGGCCTTCTTCTGCATGATCAAAGCAGCCTGATTCATAAAAATCATGAAGCGCTTTTGCCGTGTTGTTTGGTTTTAAACGTTCCGGCGATGTTAAAGAAGAAATCATGTGCTGAACACGCGGCATAAACGAAATAAAAACAGTTCCGCCTGGCTTTGTTACCCGATACAGCTCTCGAACGGCTTGAATACGATCTTGCTTCTTCTGTAAATGATACATTGGTCCAAGCATTAGTGACGCATGAAATTGTTCATCTGAACAACAGTGAAGGTTTCGTGCATCTGCCACATGAAAATTACGAAATGCATTATATACTTGCTGTTCTAAAGCTTTTTCTTTGGCTTTTTCAACTAGCTGCGGCGTCAAATCAGTTAAAGTTACTTCATAGCCGTTTTCTGCTAGTTTCAAAGCATACCTTCCCGGTCCGGCACCGTTATCTAAAATATGTCCGCTAGGGAGAAGGTGCTTATTAATAAAATGCCAGTTTACTTGAAACTCAATAGGTTCTCGTTCTAATCGTCCCCACTCATCAAATTTGCTGTAATAATCGATGACTTTATCCATTTTAAAGAGCCTCCTATTCAAAAAAAAGTTATAGTAAATTATAACAAAAATAGAAATAGTTAATAGGTGCATTTATGAAAAATTGAAGAGAAAGGAGGAAAAAAAGTGACTGCAGCTTTTATTAGTCGTCTCGCGCTATCAGGTCTGTTAGGAGCTTTGGTTGGATTAGAAAGAGAATTTAGAGCAAAAGAAGCGGGCTTTCGAACTCATTTTTTAGTTGCTGTCGGTAGCACGCTGATTATGCTGATTTCGAAATATGGCTTTTCAGATGTGCTTCATCAAGATCATATGGCTCTTGATCCGAGCCGGGTTGCGGCACAAGTAGTAAGCGGTATTGGTTTTTTAGGGGCAGGTATGATTATTATTCAAAAGCAGCATATTAGAGGGCTTACAACAGCCGCAGGCGTATGGGCAACATCGGGAATTGGTTTAACCATTGGGGCGGGTATGTATACAGTCGGCATTAGTGCAACTATATTAGTGCTGATTGGCTTAGAAATATTGAACGTGATGTTTACATCTCTTTCTACTCATTCCATTTTAATTAAGTTTCGTGCAGCCAATCAAGAGGATATTTATGAGCTGCTTGATAAAATTGAAAGAGAAAATATTATGATTTCATCTTACGAAATTCACCGAGATCATCATCAAGGTGAGCTGCTCTATTTTGTAGAAATAAAAGGAAAGGCAAAAAAGAAAGGGAATAAAGTAGAATTGATTAAATCCATTCACTCTATGGCTCACGTGTTATTTATTGAAATTGAATAAGCGCTCATTTGTTTTTTGTCAAAGAGATTAAGACATAACTAAATTAATATAAAATCGAACAAATGGATAAAGGGGACCGTATGGATCGTTTAGTACACCGCGGTTGATTTTCGTGCAAGGCTTCGCTTTCCGCAGGCGGCTGGTGAGCCTCCTCGTCGCTTGCACTCCTGCGCGGTCTCACCTGGTCCGCTTTTCCCGCAGGAGTCTTCGCCTTGCCCTCTAATCAACAGCTGGAAGCACCTCCATATATGAAACCTACGTTCGGATCTTTTATTAACTAAAAAACTTTCGCTTCGGCTTCTTTATTCGTTCTCTATCTTGCTTAAACCATTTTGCTGTGTTTTAGCATAGCAAAAAAAGGCTATTACCTAAATATAGAGAATTTTACTGGAGGTTTTAAAATGAAAATTGGAGTCGTAGGTGCTACAGGAAAAGCAGGAAGTTTTATCGTGAAAGAAGCCTTAAATCGCGGACATGACGTAACGGCAATTGTACGCGATGCGAGCAAAGTAGAAGAAAGAGATGTTCATACACTGGAAAAAGACATCTTTGATATTACGGAAAAAGATATTGAAGGTTTCGATGCAGTGGTAAATGCATTTGGGGCTCCTGAAGGAAAAGAACACCTGCACGTAGAAGCGGGGCAGTCGTTAATTCATGTATTTAAACAAGCTCCGGACGTTCGCCTTCTTGTTGTAGGGGGAGCAGGCAGTTTGTTTGTTGATGAAGAGAAAACGACGCGTCTAGCAGATACGCCTGATTTTCCAAAAGAATACAAAGCAACAGCTGACAATCAAACTCAAAACTTAAAAGACCTAGAAAGTACAAGCGATGTTAACTGGACTTTTATTAGCCCGGCAGCATTTTTTAATCCTTCAGGAAAACGAACGGATGCTTATAAAACGGGGAAAGATCATGTCATTTTAAATTCAGAAGGAAACAGCCACGTCAGCTATGCGGATTACGCAATTGCGGTCATTGATGAAATTGAGCGAGGAGAACATGTAAATGAACGTTTTACCGTAGTATCCGACGCTAGATAAAGGAAAAGCCGCTTTATGCGGTTTTTTTAGCGCATGTTATACTAAGGAAAAAGGAGTAAGGTCGAGAATGGATAATGCAGTAAATGTAGAGCTAACGTTTTATAGTGAAACTTATGAGTCACCTGTACATAGCTATACGCTGCCTGAAGGGCAGCTCATTTATACGGCACTTCCTGCTGAAGCCATAGCTAAGTGTAAGCAAGAAAGAGACAGAGCGCCCGTTTTGATTTTGGCAGAAAACAAACTAGCCGGCTTTTTCGTGCTCGACGCAGGGGAAGCTGTTAAAGAATATACCGAGAGCTCCGGCGCGCTTTTAATACGGTCTTATTCCATTCATCCTGATTATCAAGGAACTGGAGTTGGCAAAAAGTCATTAAAGCTTCTTCCTTCTTTTATCATTCATCACTTTCCAACTAAAAATAAAGTGGTGCTAGGCGTGAACCATAAAAACACGGCTGCGCAGCGTCTGTACAAACGATGCGGCTTTATTGATACAGACCGGCATATTTTTGGAAGCCAAGGAAAGCAGTTTGTTTATCAGATGAACATAAAAAAAGCTTGAACAAGAGTTCAAGCTTTTTTCTTATATAACAAGGAGGAAGCTAGAGCAAATAGGGAGAGCTACAAGGGACGTTTTTAATACGGGAGCAGGTACGCGGTTTGTAAACTTTGCTCCAATATATGAACCGACCATTGTGCCGACAACAACTTGAATCAACAGCGGAATATCTAAAAAGCCCTGCTGATAATAGCCCATTCCGCCGCCAATTGCAATCGGAATAATAACGAGCATTGTCGTTCCGGCCGACTGGCGAATAGACAAACCTAACACCATCATAAGGCCAAGCTGGATAAATGGAGTTGATCCAATTCCAAACATTCCGGACAGAGCACCGGTAATTAAGCCAATTAGTAAAGAGTAGACGACAAATTTAGCTCCTGTTGGAACAGTACGTTCTTTTTGCTGACGGGAAAATAAAAACATTCGCAGCCAAAGTAAAACACCAGATAATAAAAGCATGCTGGCTGTTAGCCATTTTAGCTCGCCTTCTGGGATAAAGGATGAAAGGTTAGACCCAATCCAAGCGCCTAATGCACCGAGGATACCAACAGAGATACCGGATTTCAAAGATACGTTACCTTCGCGGTAATGACTGACTGCGCCAGATAAAGAAGAGAAAATCATTGCGGTAAGAGCCGTTGCGAGTGCAACGTGTACAGATACGCCGTACAGCAGCGTTAAAATTGAAATAATAAAACCTGATCCGCCTGCTCCGACAAATCCTAAGATCAGTCCGACGGCTAACATTGTTAAAACAATTGAAACATCCATAAACTAATTCCTTCTTTCAACACTTATTCTATGCAGGCACATAACATTTTTAGCAAGTGCTACGTTCTTCATTTAAACATGAATTTTTTATGACGTCCAATGTATAATTTATATGAAATTGATAGTATTATGTAATAAGTAAAGGATGTGAAAAAATGGAATGGCAGCAGCTCGAATATTTTAATGTTGTAGCTCAAACGGAACATTTTACAAAGGCAGCGGAACAACTATCAATCGCGCAGCCTACGCTCAGCCGCTCAATTTCTAAATTAGAATCAGAGCTTGGCGTGCCGCTATTTGAACGAAAAGGAAGGCAAGTTATTTTAAATCGATACGGACGGCTTTTTTACGAACGAACGGCCAAAGTATTAAATGAAATGGAAGAAGCTAAACGTGAGCTTTCGGATTTGATTCATCCTCATCGCGGCAGTATTTCGTTTGCTTTTTTAAAATCATTAGGCGCTTCGTCCGTCCCAAAATTAGTTCATGCTTTTTTACAAGAGTATCCGAACGTTCAATTCCAAATTTTTGAGAACGCTACAAACATCATGCTCGATCAGCTTCAAACCGGGGAAATTGATTTTTGTATGTCTTCCGTAACGGAATCTAGGGCAGGAATTCAGTGGGAATATTTATGGAAAGACGAGCTGTACGCGTATGTCCCTGATACGCATTCTTTTGGCTCAAGGCAAGTGCTTTCGATTTCAGAGTTGGCTCATGAATCGTTTATCGCGTTAAAAAAAGGATACGGAAGCCGAACAATTTTTGATCAGCTGTTTGAAGAAGCCGAAATTGTCCCAAATATTACGTTTGAAGGAGAAGAATTTTTGACGGTGATTGGTTTTGTAGCGGCTCATTTAGGGGTTGCCTTGCTTCCTGAAATAAAGGGAGTGGACTTGCGAGGTATTAAAAAAATAAAGCTCAAAGAAGACACAGCTTCAAGGGTAATTGGGATTGCGTGGAACAAGGATAAATATTTAACTCCTGTTGCGAAAAAGTTCCAGGAATTTTTAATTCAGTATTTTAAAGACCATCATACGGGGGGAGAACTATGAAGAAAATTGCTTGCCTGCACGCTCATTATTCGAACATCTCTTATATCGAAAAAACTCTGCCGTTTGCGAACTGTATGCATTTCGTAGACCCTGGACTTGTACATCGGGTAACAACCGACCCTAAGTTTGCAGCGGAGTCAGCAGCTGAAGAAGTAGAGAAGCAGTTAAAGTGGATGGAAGAATGTTCAGCAGATGCCATTTTACTTACGTGTACGAATTACATTGCTCTTTTACCAGAAGCATTTACAAGCGATGTTCCAATTATTAAAATCGATGAGCCTTATTTTCGCCGAATATGTGAAATAGAAGAACCGCAGCTTATTGCATTTACAAATCCAGAGACCGTAGAAGGAACGATGAAGCGTCTAGATGAATTTGCATTTTATCAAAATGTAAAGATAAAGGTTCGCCCTGTTGTGATAGAAGGTGCTTTTGAACTAGTAATGACTGGAAACCTAGAGAAGTATAAACAGAAGGTAAAACATGTCTTACATGAGCTAATAAAAGAGCATAACACCGTTGTTTCAGTGGCGCAGCTCTCGATGGTAGAAGCGGCGGCGGAGGTAAGCGACCGTATTATTACGCCTCTTCAACCGTTAGCCGAAGAAGTAAGAAAAACAATTATTAGGTCATAAGAAATGAAAGTAAGGGAAAATAAATGGTAAAATATTCACTTTATTTTGACAAAAATTTCATTTCCTTATATGATAAGTAGTGTTATAGAAACCACTTATTATATAGGGGAGGCATCGTTTTGTGAAGAAAGCAAATGCGCGCGATAAGATTTTAGAAACAGCATCGCGGCTTTTTCAGCTGCAAGGCTATCATGCAACAGGATTAAACCAAATTATTAAAGAGAGTGGGTCGCCAAAAGGGTCTCTTTATTATTATTTTCCAAAAGGGAAAGAAGAACTGGCGATTCACGCTGTTCAATATACGAATAAATACGTCCAAGTTCAAATTAAAGAAAGTTTAAATAAATCTTCTGACGCGGCACAGGCTATTCAGTATTTTATTGAAGAATTGTCCAAGCAGTTTGAACAGGAAGAAAGTATTGCTGGTATGCCTGTTGGGCTGCTGGCTGGAGAAACGGCGCTTATTAATGAAGCGCTGCGAGAAGTCTGCTACTCAGCGTTTCAAGATTGGGAAAAACTTTTTAGAGAAAAAATGATAGAGAGCGGATTTCAAGAGAAGCAGGCAGGAGAGCTCGCAGTTGTGATTAACTGTATGATCGAAGGAGGAATCTTGCGTTCGTTAACAGAGAAAACAAGCGCTCCTTTGCAGCAGATTCAGCAGCAGATTCCAATTCTTGTTCGTAAATAAAGAGTAGCTTTGCGCTTGGCTATTGGTACTTAACATTTTAAATAAAAAAACGCCTCCTCTGATGACTCAAAGGAGGCGTTTTTTTATTTAGCGTGCTTGACTGCTGAAGATTGATAAAAGCGGCCTTTAAAGATATACGTAGCTGTAATAAATAAATAGATAGCTAGTGTAATAGTCGTAATAACAACGGATGTTGTGCAGATAACACCAATTAAAATAGCGCTTAGTGCAATTAGGGCAGCCCACGTCGTATAAGGAAACCATTTAACAGAGTAGCTACTCGATGCTTCCGGCTGAACTTTGCGGGACTTTAAGTGTGCGATCGCAATAATCAACCAAATAAACAACACGGTATATCCTAAAGATCCCATCAAATAATCAAATGTTTTACTTCCTGCAAATAAGGAAATCAACACGCCCACATAAAGGGATGATGTACACATTAAGATTGCATAGACAGGAACTTTGTTAACAGAAAGTTTCGAAAATATCTTCGGTACTCGACCGTCTACTGCTTGCGTATACAAAATACGGGATGAACCGTAAAGTCCTGAGTTCATAGAAGAAATAACGGCTAACAAGATCACGGCATTCATAATATGATCTGCTCCGGGAATTCCAATCATCTTAAATACCATCACAAAAGGACTTTGAGAAACGCCATTTACTTCATTCCAAGGAATCAAGCTCACGATGATAAAAAACGGGAACAGATAAAAAGCAATGATGCGCGTTAATGTGCTGCGCACAGCCTTTGGTACTACTTTTTCAGGGTTTTTTGTTTCAGCTAGCGTTACCCCGATGATTTCAGTCCCACCGTAAGAGTAGATGACAACTAGCATCGCCGTAATTAACCCAGTTGGTCCTTTTGGAAAGAAACCGCCGTGATCGCTTAAATTTGAAAAACCCGCTGCGGTATGGTGACCAAATGATACAAATAGTAACAAAAGTCCAGCGATGATAAAGATCACAATGACCGTAATTTTAATTAATGCTAACCAATATTCCGTTTCAGCAAATGCTTTAACCGAAAGCAAGTTAATAACTGTGACAATAACGGATATGCCTAGAGCAAGCATCCAAATTGGATAATCAGGAAGCCAGTACTGAATAAAAATAGCTGCTACAACTGCTTCAGCTGCAATGTTTAACACCCACATTTTCCAGTAAATCCAGTCTAAAAAATAAGCGGGGTAGCTTCCTAAAATCGACTGAACTAAATCACGAAACGTTCGTGCGTCACTGTTTCGAACCGCCATTTCAGCAAGACCTTGCATAATGAATAGTAAAATAATTCCGCCAATTAAATAAGCAATGATAACTGATGGTCCTGCCATATCAATAGCTGAGCTGCTTCCTTTAAATAAACCAGCGCCAATCGCTCCACCTAGCGCCATCATCATAATGTGACGTGAAGTCATTGTTCGCTGCAAACCTTGGTTGTCCTTCTTCATGACTTTTCCCTCCACTTTTTTATAAAATAAAAAAAGCTTATCGTCTCCTACCTCATTATCAAATGAGAGAAGAGACGATAAGCTTTAGCTAACCGCGGTACCACTCTTGTTGGCTCTTAAAGAACCCTGCTTAAAACCTGATAACGAAGGTTAGACGTTAAAACTTAGAGAATACTTCTGCATTCTTTCTGAATTACCACTCCTGGGCGAGTTCAAAGTATTATTGGACTACGTTGCACCAACCCGTAGCTCTCTTGACCGAATAATATGCTTCTACTACTCCCAATCGCTGTGTTTTTGATTAAAATCTGAAAGTTCTTGATGAATAACCATTACTATACGTGCTTCTTTTTTCTTTGTCAACAGCTATTTTTGAAAAAGTGAAAATGATTGAACTCTGTTTTTTATAGAACTCAGGACTGGTTATTTTGGTAAAAAAATCAGTCGTTTCACCTAATTTTCACCAACTCTGCTTACATTAAGAAATATGAAAAAGAGGTTGTTTTGACAAGTACATAGGTGAGGAGAATGAATAGAGTGAAAAAGATGATGTACATCCGGTTTGGACTGGATCTTTTAATGGCCGTTACGTTTGTTTTATTTTTTAACAAACAAGTATTGGGAGGGTTAACGTTTCATGAAATTGCGGGGTTGACGATTGCGGTCGCCTTTTTTACCCACGTGCTACTAAACTGGCAGTGGGTAAAGAAAGTGACGGTTAAATTATTTGACCGTAAGCTTCCGCGCAGAACAAAGTTCGGTTACTTTTTAAATATCATGCTGTTGATTACGATGTCATTTATTATGATTAGCGGTATTTTTATTTCAAGAGTAGTATTTCCAAATATTAATGTGGGGGGCGAACAGTGGTTTAAGGTTTCGCATATTTCGGTATCATTTTTAGTGTTAATTTTAGTAGCCGCTCACATAGGTCTTCATTGGCAATGGGTTATAAATGTATGTAAAAATATGACGAAATTCAAAAAGTCAAAGAAAAGCTTGAGCATAGCAGCTAAGCTGGCAACCGTTGCACTGTTAGTCGTTGGCATATACGAAATAAATGAGACGGATTTTCTTGGAAAGCTTGGAGGAGTAGCGAGGGTGCTGAATTTAAGTTCCTCAGATATGCCGCAAAAAGGCGGTGGGAAGCCAGATTTTGATCGTCATTCATTTAGCGAGAACAAATCTTCTACGACGGCATCTGCTGGTCACGAACACCCGAACTTTGATCACGATGGCGGAGGTTTGGAAAGAGGGATGAAAGGAAAAGAAGGCGGTTTTGAAAGTCCGAATCCTTTTGTTGTAATCAGTACTTACTTTGCTATTATGTCGGTTTTTATTAGTGTTATTTATTATATTGAAAAAATATTAACAGGGGTGAAAAGACGTAAAAAAAAGGCGGGTGCGGCTGCGGAAATTTAAATTAAAAAAGCTATCTATTTCACTGTTTTTTCATCGTACAGAAGTAAAATCATTTATGTAAAAGCAAATGCTTTGCAAAATTAAAATGAGAGAACCTTAGGTGGTGGAAATCGTGAAACAACACACACAGCCTGAAACGGAACATAAGAAAAATTGGTTTATTAATGCGCTATTGAATTTTGGTATTTATAAAAAAGGAAATCGGCACCTATATGAACTGACACTTCAAGAGTTAGAAGCTCAATATGTAAAAGTAAAAGCATTCATGTATAATCAGGAACCTCTTTCACAATGATAAAAAAGCACTCATTATATGAGTGCTTTTTTAATCTGTATTGCTTTCGCTAGTAAAATTAAATTGATTAAGCTTAATTTGAATTTCTTTTTTGGTATGCGTTTTTATCCAATCTAGAATTTCAGAGACTTTTAGAGTGAAATTTTCTACTTCTTTATATTCTTCCCATTCTCCAGCAACCCCATTTTCGCAGCGCGGGCGAATTTGCTTACCTTTAATGGTCACCACTACATCTCTTTCAGAGAGAAACTGCTGATTTAAATCAAAAGAGAAGAGGATGCTCGCCGGCTGATTTTGTAAATAGATTAATTGTGCAAAACAGTCGGAAACGGTAATATCACAGCGCACCTTTGCATTTGAAGGTACTTCTAAAGCTATGCGTTCGTAGGAGGTTATTTGATAAGGCTCACTTATATATGAACCGTTTTTCCCTGTGATTCTAATTACTACGGTGATAATTTTAACGAGATGAATAAGATGAAGAGTTTGATGCGTTCCGTCTTGAAGCTGCACTTGGATCGTTCTGCGCCTGCCAGGTGGTTGTTCTCGGCAGGAGACTTCACAAACATTACATGTCACAACAGGGTTAATTAAATCACATGGGTTAAATGATGGAACTGGATTTTTTGGTTTTAACTCAAAGGTTTGCAATTCTAAAACCTCTCCAGAATTTACTGTTATCTGCTGTGGATCTGCAGGTATAAAACCTATAGCGGTTACAAGGATGGTATACGTGCCAGGCGGTATATCGTGAATTGTAAAGCGGCCTAGTCGATCCGTAGTTGCACGGCCAACTATTTGGTCTTTGGTATTGATTACGTGAATCGTCGCGCCAAAGATAGGTTGTTTGGTCTCGGCATTAATGACTTTTCCTGTAATTGTTGCACCCAATTCAATTGGATCAAGGCGGAAATCTGCTCTTTGCGTTTCGCCTTGTCTAATCGTAATTGTGACTGATGGTGGTATAGCTTGATAACCATCTGTATCTACTACTACGGTATACGTGCCAGCTTTTAGTGATATAAAGGAATATTCTCCTGCTTCATTGGTAGTAGTAGAGGCTGCAAGCTGTCCTTGATTATCTAAAAGATTAATGCGAACGTTGGCAATTGGAACACTTGTTGAGTTATCGACGACTCGACCAGTAATAGCCCCTGTCGAAGAAGGTATTTGCTTTAGCTCAAAGGTTTGTAAGTCTAAAACCTCTCCAGAATTTACTTTTATCTGCTGTGGATCTGCAGGTATAAAGCCTATAGTGGTTACGAAGATGGTATACGTACCAGGCAGTATATCGTGAATTGTAAAGCGGCCTAGTTGATCTGTAGTTGCACGGCCAACTATTTGGTTTTTGATGTTGATTATTTGAATCGTTGCACCAAAGATTGGCTGTTTGGTCTCAGCATTAATGACTTTTCCTGTAATTGTTGCACCCAATTCAATTGGATCAAGGCGGAAATTTGCTACGATTGCTTCGCCTTGTTCAAACAGAATGGCAATTGTGACGGATTGTTGCTGAGTTTGATAACCATCTGCATCTACCACTACGGTATACGTTTTTGCTTCTAGTGATGCAAAGAAATATTGACCTACTTCATTGGTAGTAGTAGAAGCTATAAGCTGTCCTTCGTTATCTAAAAGATTCACGCGAGCATTGGCAATTGGCAAACTTGTTGAGTTGTCGACGACCTGACCAATAATGGCGCCTGTAAAAGCAGCTGTTGTTGTTAATGCAAAATTGAGTTCAAGCACTTCATTAGGGCTTAACTGTATTTTTACCGTTTCAGACATATAGCCAGAAGCGGACGCGCGCACAGAGAACGCTCCTTGTGGTAGTCCTTCAATAACATATTTCCCATTTTCATCGGTTAAACCAAAGCTTACTGATAAATCAACTTCGTTAAAGACTTCAATCAGAGCACCGATAACAGGAAATTTAGTTTCTTTATCAACAACTCTGCCTATTAATCTGGCTGGGTTTCCATTAAGCGTAAAATCCACTTCTTTTACTTCATTTGTGGTAAGTGTCACAGTTTGTGCTGCTGCTTGATAATCTACATTGGATGTTATGATTTGATAAGTGCCAGCAGCCAGGTTAGAAAGGAGGTAGTTACCGTTAATATCAGTTTGTGTTGTTGTCACGACCACTCCGTAGGCATTAATGACACGAATGCGCGTGTTGGCTAACGGTGCACCCGACGAGCTATCTGTAACCTTTCCTCGAATAGTCCCCACTTGTGGCAGAAGCAAGAGATTAAATGTGAACGTCTGACCACCGACTGCGAATGCCGTTAAACCTTGTGAGCCAAACCCTGCTGCAGTGGCGATAATTGAAAAGGCCCCGTCTGGAATACTGCTGATGGTAAATTTTCCTGAGGTATCTGTGAAAACAGTTGTGAAAATCGGACCAGAAGAACTTTGATAGCGAATGGTGACAGCTGCCCCTTGAATAGGTGATTTTGTTTGAGCATTTAAGACACTGCCCTTGATTGTTGCAAATAAGGAGCTTAGCTTTACATTTAACGAAGTTGTTTCTCCAGAATTAATTGTTGCTCCAGCAGACAATCGTTCAAATTCTTCTGCAGTAAAGACCACTCGGTAATTTCCAGGGTTTAATCCTTGGATTGTATATTGACCGATAGCATTTGTAACTGCTGTTGCCACAAGGCCGTTAGTGAAATCAAATAGCTGCACAACTGTGTTGGGAATCGGATTTTCAGCTTCACTTTTTACGGTACCTGTTAAGAAACCAGGAGCCATGCTTAAAAATAGAGTAGTAGAAGTTATGCCGTTTGTTTGTAAAAGAACTGTTTTTGAATCTGCTCCAAAGTTGACTGCAGTAGCCGTGACGATGAGCGCTCCTGGTGGTAAATTCATTATCGTAAAGCGTCCACTTACATCTGTAGCCGTTACAGCTAAAACCTGACCTTCAAGCGTTGTGGCAGAGACGATGGCTCCCTGTATCGCCTGACCGCCTGCTAAAGTGACGACTTGCCCTGTCACCGTAGCTGGACTCGATTGTAATAGAATTCTAGCAAATGTGGCTTCATTTGCTGTGACTCTTGCTCCAATAACTTCTGTAATAAATCCTGACGCAGAAGCCGTAATAAAATAGTTGCCAGGTTCAAGATTAGGGAATGAAAATGTGCCGTCTGAATATCCTGTTGTGGTGAAAATGAGAAGATTATTGGTATCGAACAGGGAAAGGGAAATGCTAGAACCAACAATTGGCTGTGCTAAATTGTTTAAGACAACACCGTTAATTGAACCAAAAACTCCTGTAAGCATAATGTCTACGACTTCTGTAGCGTTTGTTTCAATGATAGCACCTACTGCCTTGGTTTCGAAACCTGACGCAGTAGCAGAGACAGTGTAAGAGCCTGGAGGTAAATCAGTAATTACATATCGTCCGTTTGAATCAGTGACGGTTGATGCAATAATAATACCTGTTGCGCCGAGTAATCTTACATTTACAAAAGCGCCGGGAATTGGTTCATTGCTTTGGTTGGTGACCGTACCAGTCAATATGCCTGGATTTGACTGGAGGACAAAGTCGACGTTTTTTTGTTGGTCCCCTTGAGCAAGCGTAAGGTCTGATAATACAGATTGGAATGCTGGTGCTGACGCAATCACTGTAAACGTGCCAACAGGAATGTTCCCAATGGCATAAAAGCCATTTTCATTTGTGATTCCATAACCGATAATCACTTGATTTTGATTAAGGATACGAACGGTAGCATTATTAATTGGTAAGCCTTCTAGAGTTGAAACAGTTCCTGAAATAGAAGCAAAGTTTGGTTGTAAGAACAAGTTGGCTATAGTGACTTGATTTGAAGTAACGGTAGCTCCAGCCGAAGCACTGGCATAGTTAAATTCTGAACCTACGACAACATAGCTTCCTGGCTGTAGTCCTGGGAATTGATAATTTCCTAGCTGGTCTGTAACGGCAAAGGCAATAGGGCTTAAACTTTGATTTGGGAACAGGTTAACGACAGCTCCTGGAACTGGCTGGTTCGTTACGACATCTCGTATGGTTCCTGAAATAATTCCAGGGTCAGCTAAAAGAGTAAAATTGATTGTGGCTACTTCGTTAGGAGCTGCTTCAAAACGAGTGAGGGCTGCTTGGAAATTTGGCTGATTGGCTGTAAGTGTATAGCTTCCGGCAGTAAACCCTCTGATAAAGTAATTCCCGTCATTATCTGTTTGCACTCTTCGGATTAGACCGCTTTGGGTATTGAAAAGTTGAACTAAGGCGTTTGCAAGGCCGTTTCCTTCTTCGTCAACTACACGCCCCTGTACAGTTGAAATAAAAGAAGAAAGAGATGCATTAACAATTTCAATTTCTCCAGCGTCTAACTGTACAGATGATATGTCTGATCCGAATAGAGGTGCTCCGCTAAAGACAACAGTGTAAGTGCCAGAGACGATGCCTGTTACTTCATAAAATCCGTTTGAATCAGTAACGGTTGTTGCGAGAATAGGACCAGATGGCGTTAGTGCGCGTATAACAACGCTTGCGTTTGGAATTGGCTGCCCGGCTTCTGAAGTAACGACCTGGCCTCGGATTATACCTGGATTCGGTGCAAGGTCAAATGCAATGATTATATCTTGATTTGCAATAATTGTAAAACCGCGCAGTTCGCTTCCGAATCCAAAAGAGCTTGCAACCGCAACGTACTTGCCTGGAGAAAGAGTTGGGACTTTGAAGTTACCTTGGCTATCGGCTACGATTGACAGGATAAACGTTCGATTTTCATCAAAAAGTTGTACGGTAGCTCCTTGAAGCGGAAGGCCAGATGATGCACTTGTCACTTGCCCGATAAGGCGTCCAGGACTGGGTGACAGAGAAAGAGTAGTAGTTGTTGTTTCTCCATTTGTGATAATGGCAGAAGTTGTGGCGTTTCCAAACCCAATTGCTTGTGCAATTATATTAAGCGGACCAGCTGGTAAATTTGGAATGGTGAAGAATCCGTTATCTCCACTTATTCCCGTTGCGATGATAACACCGTTAGACCTTGTCACGGTAATGGATGCTCCAACAATCACTTCGCCAGAAACACTATTAATCACTTGCCCGGTTAATGTTCCAGGTAAAGGAGTAAGGGTGACGACTACCTCTGTTGTCTCGTTATTTCTTACAATGGCAGAGACTGTATTTGACGCAAAGTCAGATGCTTCAGCATTTACTAGATACGTTCCTGGTGCCAGGTCAAATACTTCAAAGCGGCCATTGGATAGCGCAAGTAAAATTTGAACCACTACAAGGTTTGCATCAAGAATTTTTACTGGGATAAATGGCGTGGTAATCGGTACTCCTTGTTCATCTACGATTTGTCCGCGAATGCTCGGTTTACCATTAGTGCCTGCTCCACTTGCTCTTGTGAGTGTAGCGTTTAAGATCGTTGTTGTATTAGAGGTAATTTGTGCTCCTAAAATGACGGTATCGTAACTCTCATCAAAGAAAGAAACAGTATATTGTCCTGGTGTTAAGTTTTGAATTGTATAACGACCGTCCACGTTACTAAAACCAGAACTGACAATTATGCCTAACAGATTTCGAACAACCACATTCACTCCAACAAGCGGAGCGTTTGTATTTGCGTCAATAACTGTACCTGTTAAAATGCCTGGGTTGGCAACAAGTGTAAAGTTTACATCCAATCGACTTTCTCCTAGTAAGAGCGTTATTCCACTTGTAGCAGTTGAGAAGCCTGCAGCACTCACAACAATATTCCGGTTGCCAGGTGGCAACCCTTGAACAGTATAACGTCCATCAGACCCTGAAATACCTGTTCCCAACACGGTTTCACTTTGATCAATTACACGAATCGAGGCATTAGAAATTGGATTTCCATCTTGATCAACAATTTGCCCAGACATGCTGGCGGGATTCGACTGAAGTGAAAGATTAACTGTCGATTGGGTAGTAGCAAGTACAGATGCACCTGAACTTGTTCTTGCAAAATTGGTTGCATTTGCTGAAACTGTGTAGCTGCCAGGCTGAATGCTAATAAAACGATATCTCCCATTTTCATCAGTCACTGTATTTCCAATAGAGATTAATCCTTGATATGGGAAAATCTGGACAGTTGCACCAACCAGAGGCAATCCGGTTTGAGCGCTAGTGACAATGCCAACAATAGATCCTGGATTTGACTGAAGTGATACATTAATGGTTGTTGTTTGGCCAGATTTAATTGCACATCCGACAGTTTGACGCTGAAAATCAGGATTTATAATAATAAGAGTGTAGGTTCCTGGTGATATATTCTGTATGCTGTATCGTCCATTAATATCCGTTTGCACAGTGCCAACCACGACATTGTCTGTATCAACGATCCGAACCAATGTGTTAAATAAAGGTTCGCCCGTTTCTGCGTTGGTGACAAATCCTTGGGCTGCCCCAGGATTTGGTGGTAAAGATAGTTGAACAGCTGCCGTTTCATTTGAAAATACTTGAGTTGAAGCAGACTGTGTTCCAAAGGTTGATAAAGTAGCGATGACCGTATAAGTCCCAGGCGGCAGGTGAGGGATGGTAAAGGTTCCATTTCCATTCGTTGAGGAGTTTGCAATGACTGGACCTGCTGGTGAAAATTGACGTACAACAATGCTTACATTACCAAGAGGCTCCCCGGTTTGTTGATTAAAGACGGTCCCTTCAACACTTCCCGGATTAGGAGAGAGGTTGAAGTTTAACGTTGTCACTTCGTTTACGGCGACATCCGTTTCTTGTACTAACGAGCCAAAGTTTTGAGTCGAAGCGATGATTCGATACGTTCCTGGCGCTAAATTGTCAGCGCGGTATTGCCCGTTTTGATCTGTGACAACAGTTGCAACCAGTCCTCTCGTGAAATCAAATATTTGAATTGTTGCGCCTTGCAGCAGATCGGCTGTTTGTGCATTTCGTACAGCTCCAGTCACCCATCCTGCTTGGGGTGCGAGTGACAACAGAATATTCCCGTTTGCTCCTGGTCCAAGCGGAACAGATGTCGAGGCAGAACCAAAACCAGGCTGGGTAGCAGTGGCTGTTACAATAATCGTATTTGGTGGTAGATTCCTAATGATAAACTGCCCATTAAGGTCACTGATAGCATTTCCAACGACAATTCCGTTCGCATCCGTAACGGAGATGATCACCCCTGTTAATGGCGCGGAAGTAACAGAATTTACAACTTGCCCCGTTACAGTTGCAGGATTTGGCGTGAGCGGAACAGAGACAGATGTAGTGGTATTAGCTCTAACATTTACGCTTGCAACTCCTGTTGCATAATTAGGCGCCGTTACTTGAATGAGATACGTTCCTGGCGCTAAATCAATAACGTTAAATGATCCATCTGCATTCGCAAGCAGTGTTTTTAACAGTGTGCCAGTTGCAGTAAAGACTTGAACTTGAATATTCGAACCTGTAATACCGGATCCGTTTACGTTTGTGACGGTTCCAAAAACTGTTCCGGTAAGTGGAGACAATACTAGGTCAGCAGTTGTAGCGTCGTTAGCTTGCACCAATGCTCCAACCGTTGTTGTGCCAAAGCCTGAAGCTGTTGCTACAACTGAATATGAACCAGGGGCAAGACCTTCAATCAAATAGCGGCCATTTTGGTCGGTGGTACCACTGTCTACAATTACAGTTGTTCCTCCTGATGTTCGAACAACTGTAATGGCTCCAACAATTGATTGACCCGTTGCCAAGTTGAAAACTCGCCCTGTAATACTACCAACCAATGCTGTTAACTGAATGTCTACATTTGGTAAAGTTTGCGCAGGTGTTAATGTGACAGCTGTTAATTGAGTAGCGAATCCTTGTGCAGATGCAATAATAGTTAAGGTTCCTTGTGGCAAGTTTCCAACTGAATAATTGCCATTTATATCTGTAATGGCAGTTCCTAATACCGTTTCGTTCTGGTCAAGAACTCGCACGGTCGCATTTGGTATAACGTTACCACCGGAGTCTGTAACTGTTCCAGAAATTGTTGCTGGATTTGAAGTTAACTGAATATTAGCAACTGTGGGGCTGCCTGCTGAAATTACTGCTCCTACACCGCCGCGTGCAAAGTCAGTTGCCACTGCTATAATATTATATTCTCCAGGAGCCAAGTTTAAAATTGTATATTGCCCATTTTCATTCGTTATCCCTCGGGCAATAGAGGTTATGCTTTGCGAAGGAAATACGAGCACGACAGCGTTTGCAATTGGGCCTCCTGTAAAAAAGTCTGTGACCGTTCCTGTTAGCTTTCCTGGGTTCAGCTGTAAATTTACATCAACCGTCGTAGTTTGCTCAGGTGCAACAGTAAAGCCAATGGTTTGTCTTTGGAAGCCTGAACTAATGGTAACTAACGTGTAAGAGTCAGCAGGAAGGCCTCCTATTGTAAACAACCCTTGTGCATTGGTGAGAACTTCGTCAACAACTGTTCCATCCCTGCGAATTACGCGTACAATTGCTTCTTCAAGCGGTGCGCTTGTGTTCTCATTTCGTACCGTTCCTTGAACGGTACCCGGTAACAGCGTCAGTCCAATGCTAATGGTTGAAACGTCATTTGGCAGTACAGTAGTTGTTGCAGCTTGTGTTCCAAAGTTTGTGGCTTGTGCAATGATAGTATACGATGCTGGCTGTAAGTCTGATATGGTAAATACACCTACCCCATCAGTCACAGTTGTTGCAGCGATAGGACCTGCGGGAGAAAACTGTCGAATTTCAACGCTTGCTCCTTGAACGGGTGCTCCTGTTTGTTGATTAATTACTGTGCCTGTAATGGTACCAGTAAGAGGAGTAAGTGATAGGATAATCTGTTGCGTCTCACCAGGGCTAAGAACAATTGTTTGCGGTGTGTTTACAAAATTTTGTGCAAAAGTAACAATGCTGATGGAGCCGGCTGCAAGGTTTGTTAGCTGGAAATTTCCATTTATATCTGTTACAGCTGTTGCAATAATTTGCCCGTTTGAAGACGCAGTGACCGTCACTCCTTGAAGCGGTGTGTTCGTTTGTTGATTGACAACATTCCCACTAATGGTAGCAGGGTTTGGCGTTAATGCTATAGCCACAGTGGTTGTTTGATTGGCTGTGATCGTAATTGGAATACTGTTTGCTGCATAGTTCGGTGCTTCTGCAATAACAGTGTACGTTCCAGGATCTAGACCAAATACCCCAAATGTACCGTCTGGTTGAGCCGTGACGGATTTGAGTAATACGTTATCATCAGTAAAGATTCGAAGGAAAATATTTGATCCTGTGATTGGATTTCCATTTATATCCGTTACAAAGCCAGACAGAGTACCCGCGTCTGCTAATAAGGCGAAGCTTGCAGTTGATGTCTGATCACTAGCGGCGGTGACTGTTTGTATTTGAGTGCCAAACCCCATCTTAGTGACCGTGACGGAGTATTCCCCTGGAGCTAAGTTTTTGACAAGGTAAGTTCCTTGTTGGTCCGTATTTACTGTTCCTACTACAATGCCGCCGCTTCCTTGCTGAAGAGAACGAATGGTAACGATAGCTCCTGGGATTGGTGCTCCGGTTCCACTACTTGTTACTTGCCCGGCAATGGTTCCTGGGTTTTCCTCAAGGGGAATATTGAAATTAGATAACACTTGATCAGGGGCAATGGTTACACCTTGCGTATTTGTGGCAAAACCAGACGCGCTTGCAATAATGGTGTAGGTTCCTGCTGTAATGTTACCGATGGTGTAGTTACCGGTAAGATCAGCACTACCGATACCTACTACGTTTTGGTTTGAATCCAGTAATCGAACCGTTGCGTTGGATAATGCATTTCCTGAAAAATCGGTCACTCGCCCAGAAATAACACCAGGAAGCGGTGGGGCTTGAACTGTAATTGTTATTGTGTTGCCAGAAGTGACAACGGTACCTACTGCTACTGAGCCAAAGCCTGTCGCTTGGGATACGAGGCTATATTCACCAGGTGCTAACCCAATAAGAGAAAAGCTTCCGTTTTGATCTGTTACGGTATTGGCAACGGGAGTCGTACTGCCAGACTGAAAGACTTGTAGAACTGCTCCAGAGAGGGGCGTGCCAGTTTGTGCATTAACTACCGTACCGGTAATGGTTCCTGGATTTGGCTGCAACGAAATATTTTGTGTAACAGTTTGATTCGATGCAATGGTAATGCCATTTGCGAGCTGCTGGAATTGAGGGTTCGTTGCCACAATTGTGTACGTTCCAGGTGCTAACCCTTGAATGCGATAATTTCCGCTTATATCTGTTTGTGATACAGCCACAAGCACGCCGTTTACATCAAGTATGCGCAGGAGTGTATCTGCTAGCGTCTGACCCGTCTGGGCACTGGTGATGGTTCCTTGAGCGATACCAGGATCTGGAGATAAATTCAGTAGAACAGTTGAGACTGAGTTTGATTGCACAAATGTAGAGGCAGATTCTGTTCCAAAGTTAGGTTCCGATGCTACCGCTGTGTAAGCACCAGGTGTCAAGTTAAAGACGGTGAATTGACCTTGAATATTAGTTGCAATTGTTGCAACGATTGGTCCAAAAGGAGAAAATTGGCGTATTGCAATACTTGCACCTGCAATCGGCGCACCAGTTTGTTGATTAAATACACTGCCTGTAATAGTACCGGGGCTCGGCGTTAAGTTAAAGTTAAGAGTAGTGGTAGCTTCAGAAGTTACTTGAGTATCTTGAGTAACGGCTCCAAAATTGTTTGCTGTTGCAATTAATCGGTAAGAGCCGGGTGCTAGATTTTGATATTGATAAACACCGCTTTGATTTGTTTGCAAAGTGGCGACAAGTGCTCGTGTAAAATCGAAAATTTGAACAGTTGCGCCTGCAAGAGGATCCCCTGATTGCGCATTGAGAACTGTCCCTGTAACGGTGCCCGGTGTAGGTGTTAAACTTAATGTTGTAGCTTCAATTTCGCCTGGTGTTAAGATAACGGACTTTGAATCACTGCCAAAACCTCCTGCAACCGCCGAGATATTAAGCGTAGCTGGTGGAAGGTTCAAAACGGTAAAGTTTCCATTTAAATCAGTTGCTCCAGATCCTACTGCGATGCCGTTTAAGTCCGTAATTGTTATAAGAGCCCCATTAATCGGTGTTCCTGTACTGCTGTTTAATACCTGACCAGTCACCTCAGCGGGATTTAACTTAAGCGTAATATTTGTTTCAGTTGTTTGATCTGAAATGACAACAGCATTCGTCGTTGTGGTAACAAAATTTAGAACAGTAATAATTAATGTGTAGCTGCCTGGAAGCAAGTCTAGTATGTCATATGTTCCATCATATTGAGCAAGCAATGTTTTTAAAAGAGTGCCGCTTTGATCAAATACTTGAATTTGAGTGTTCATTCCTAGAATAGGGCTGCCTCCAGCATCTGTGATAGTTCCATTAATTCTTCCAACACTTGGAATGAGGCTGATATTGGCTAAAGTTGTTTCATCGCTTTGAACGACTGCTCCAACGCTTATGCTCGCAAACCCACTTCCAGATGCTACAACCGTATACGTTCCAGGTGCTAAGCCGCCGATAAAGTAGGTTCCATTTTCGTTTGTAATACTGTTGGCAACAATAACGCCAACTCCTCCTACAAGCCGTACTACAACAATTGCGCTTGAAATGGCTTCGCCAGTCTGCGCATTTGTAATTTGCCCCGTAATATTTCCTGAATTCGGGTTTAACGAGAAATTAATGTTTTCTAATACATCACCTGGTTGAAGAGTAATACCGCTAAGCTTGTTGGAAAAAGCAGGTGCATTCACTACAATAGTTTGTGCGCCTGGCGGTAGATTACTAATCACGTAGTTTCCATTTTGATCTGTTAAGGCAGTGCCTAATACAGTTTCATTTTGACTAATAACACGAACACTTGCATTTCCAATTGGTGTTCCGTTGATGCTTATAACCGTTCCACTAATGGTAGAAAAATTTGCTTGAAGTTCAATGTTAGACACCGTCGTTTGATTTGAAAAAACAACTGTTCCTACAGTACCTCTTGCGTAATTGCGTGCATTTGCTACGAGGATATATTCGCCTGGTGCCAGACCGCCCATTTGAAACATTCCATTTTGATCTGTAAGTGCGTTTGCGATAGGAACCAAACTTTGCGGAGGGAAAAGTTGAACTGTGGCTCCGTCCAAAGCTAAGCCGGTTTGTTGGTCAAGTACTCTTCCTGTGATTCTTCCTGGGTCTGGAAGGAGTGTGACGTTAACAGTTGTAGATGCATCAGAAACAACTGAAAACCCAATCGTTTCTCTTTGAAAGTCAGATGCCACTGCAATTAAAACATAGTCGCCAGGAGCTAATCCTTCTGCTTGATAATTTCCAGTTCCATCGGTTTGTACTTCTTGAATAATGACACGATTGCTATCTAAGATACGAGCAAATGAATTTGTTAACCCTTCGCCTGTTTGGCCATTTGTGATTTGCCCTTGAACGGTTCCCGGGTTTGGAATTAATGCAAGTAAAATATTAGATACATTGTCTGATTGTACAATGGTTGAGGCAGCTTTGCTTCCGAAGTTTGGATTCAATCCAACGACCGTATACGTTCCAGGTGCTAGATTATTAACGGTAAATATCCCATTTTGGTCGGTAGATAATGCAGCAATAATTGGACCTGTCGGCGTAAATTGACGAACAATAATCGAAACGCTGGCAAGCGGGTTTCCAGTTTGCTGGTTAACAACTGTACCTTGAATACTTCCTGCATCAGGAGGTAAAAAGAACTCCAAAACGGTTTGTTGATTAGCGACGACCATAGCTTCTTGGACAGTGGACCCAAAGCCTTGAGCTGAAGCAATGACGCGGTACAAATCGGAAGAGAGACTCTGAATTTCATAAAATCCAAATGTGTCAGTCATCACAGTTGCAATAATTCCTCGAGTAAAGTCAAACACTTTTAGCGTTGCACCTGCAATCAGTTCACCTGTTAGCTCATTAACTACGGTCCCTTCAAGTCTACCAACTTCTGGAGACAGAGCAATCGTTATCTGTGCCACTTGACCAGGTGTAAGAATAACAGATTGAGAGAGGCTTCCAAAGTTATTAGCTGTTACGGAAACATTAAGAGTTTGTGGAGGAAGGTTTAAAATACTGACAGATCCATTCGTATCCGTTACTCCACTCCCAACAATCGTTCCGTTTGGCAAGGTAAACGTGACAATAGCACCTGGAATTGGTTCACTCGTTTCTCCACTAACGACTTGCGTTGTAACCGTAGCAGGATCTGGCTGCAGTGTCGCCACTAAAACAATTGTTTGTTCAGAGGTAACCGTTGCACTGAATATACCAGTTGTAAAGTTAGGCGCTGTAAAGGTTAACTGATAAGAGCCAGGTGGCAAGTCAACGACAGTAAACACTCCATCGCTGTTGGCTAAAACAGACTTGATTAAATGTCCGTTTTGATCAAATACTTGAATTTGAATATTATTTCCTGTAATCGGATTGCCTTGAGAATCAATAATTGTTCCGCTAATAACACCTGCAAGTGCTGTTAATGGAACATTGGCCGTTGCAATCGTATCACTCACAACGGTCACGCCTACCGTATTTGTTCCAAAACCAGATTTGCTAGCTGTTACAAGGTAGGTTCCCGGAGTTAAATCATTTACCCGGTAGTTTCCATCTACATCTGTTGTTGCGTTTGCAACGATAATTGAACTTGCACCTGTTTTACGAATCACAATGTCAGCGCCTGCAATAAGGGCTCCGTCTTGAGCATTAGCCGTTTGACCTTGAATATTCCCGGAGTTTGGTGTTAACTGAGCGCTAAAATCTGTAATAATCTGTCCAGGTGATAATGTTACACCAATGATTTGAGTGCCAAATTCGGAAGCAGAAACGACAGCAATTTGTGAACCGGGTGATAAGTTGCCAATTGTAAAATGTCCGTTTTGATCTGTGACTCCTGTGCCAAGAACAGTTTCATTCTGGTCAATAATCCGAACGGCGGCACCAGGGATAGGTGTTCCATTGGTAGAGGTAATGGTTCCGCTTAAAGCAGCTGGATTTGGTGAAAGAAGCAGAGCAGCCGTTGCCGTTGTATTTGGAAATACCGCTGTTCCAACTGCTGCCACAGCGTAATTTGATACAGTAGCCTCTACTACATAATCTCCAGGCTGAATGCCAAGGACGCTGTAACCTCCGTCTTGCCCTGTAATCGCACTAGCAATTGGAATCAAACTTTGAGCAGGGAAAATTTGCACAGATGCTCCTGCAATCGGCAAGCCGGTTTGAGAATCAATGACCGTGCCTGTAATCGTTCCTGGGTCTGGTGTTAACGCCGTATTTACGGTTATGACCGTATCGGAACCTACTATTGCACCAATAGTACTGCTTTGGAAATTAGGGTTTGAAAATACTAGTGTATACGTGCCAGGTGCCAGCCCAGGCACAAAGTAATTTCCGTTGCTATCAGTCTGAACCGTTGCTACTAAAATTCCAGCATCGCTAAGAATATTAATTTGTGTATTTAAAGCAGACTCCCCAGTCTGAGCAGATGTAATGAGCCCTTGAACTGCTCCAGGGTTTGGCAGTAGCGCAAGTGAAACGGTTGAAACCGTATCTGACTGAACAAACGTTGTAGTGCTCTGGGTGCCGAAATTCGGATTAAATACAGTGACAGCATACGCTCCGGGTCCCAAGTTTAGCACTGTAAATTGTCCGCTGCTATCTGTTGCCGTTGTTTGAACAACTGGCCCAGCAGGAGAGAATAGCCTTACGACCACTGAAGCGCCTACGATGAGAGCTCCGGTTTGTTGATTAACGACTGTGCCAAAAATCAATCCAGCATCAGGTGTTAGAACCAGATTGACTGTCGATGTTACATTTGAGGCTGCCTGAACGTTTTGCACCTGTGTACCGAAATTTGCAGAAGTGGCAATCACTTGATAAAAGCCAGGTGTCAGGTTCTGAACTTGATAAAGCCCATCACGATCTGACAAGACAGTTGCAACAAGTGCTCCTGTAAAGTCAAATATTTGCATAGTGGCCCCAATAAGCGGAGCACCCGTTTGTTGATTTATCACAGCCCCGCTCACAGCTCCAGGATTTGGCGCTAAGGTCAATAATGAAGTTCCTGTTGACCCTGGTGTTAAAATTACTGAACGAGAATCTGAACCAAAATTTGTTGCTACAGCTGATACAATAACGGTTGTCGGCGGTAGATTTGGAATGGAAAAGTTTCCATTTTGATCCGTAACAGTACTGCCGATTGGCAGCCCGTTAAGGTCAGTGACCGAAACAATTGAGCCAAAAATAGCATCTCCCGTTGTGCTGCTTACCACTTGCCCATTCACCTTTCCAGGATTCGGGGTCAGCGGAACAGTAAGTACGGTCATTTCGTTTGCTGTAACAAACGCTCCCACTGTATTGGCTGCATAATTCGCTGCTGTCACGGTTAATTGATAAGATCCAGGAGGCAGGTTTGTAATAGAAAACGTCCCATCAGACTGTGCAGCTACTGTTTGAAGCAAGCCGCCGTTTTGGCTAAACACACGGATTTGAGTTGGGATATTGACAATTGGATTTCCTTGGACGTTTAAAACGGTACCGGAAATGGAACCAACAAGTGGTGAAAGAGCGATATTTGCTTGAGTCATTTGATCGCTGATAACAATTGCCCCCACTGTGTTTAACGCATAGCCAGTAGCAGAGCCTGTGACGGTATAAGAACCAGGCTGTAAGCCGTTTATCTTGTAGTTTCCAAGCTCATCTGTTGTAGTTGAAGCCACCACAACAGGAACTCCGGCGACTGTTCGCACAATAGCGATGGCACCGACAATTGGTATCTCTGTATCCGCTGTTACAATTTGCCCAGAAATGCTTCCCGAATTAGCTGTAAGAATGAAGTTCAAATTCGTTACCACTTGCCCTGGAATTAAAATAACGCCGCCGAGCTGTGTAGCAAATCCGGGGGCACTTACAATAATTTCTTGATTTCCTTGCGGCAAATCGGTCAGCGAATAGTTTCCAAACTCGTCTGTGACGATGGTTCCCAACACAAATTCATTTTGATCTAAAATACGCACGGTCGCATTTATAATCGGTTCGCCTGTATCTGATCTTACTGTTCCGGAAACAGTGGCAGGAGTAGGGACTAAGAAAATAGTAGATGAACTTGTTTCATTAGAGCGAACTGCTACGCCTGTAGACGAAGTGGCGTAAGTTTGAAATGACCCGATTAGAATATAAGAACCAGGTGCTAACCCGTCTAAAAAGTAATGACCCCTACCATCGGTTACGAGGGTAGCGATTGGATTTAACCCAAGAGCAGGGAAGACTTGAATAGACGCACCAATTAAAGGAGAAGCCGTTTCTGCATCCAGCACTTGACCTGTAATGGACCCAGGAGAAGCAATAAGATTTGCATTGACCACAGACGTTTGATTTGGTTGAGAAGTAAAGCTTAACGTTTGAGATTGAAACGTAGGGTTTGTAAATGGAATCGTATAATCCCCTGCTGTAAATCCTGCAATCTGATAAAAACCGTTAATATCCGTTTGCGTTTGTGTAACGAGGATTCCGTTTGCATCAATCAACTGAATCAGCGTATTAATAATCGGAACGCCGGTTTCTGCATTTGTTACCGTTCCTTGTACAGCCGATGGAAGCTGTTCCAAAGCAAAGTTTAAAGCAGCCGTTTCACCAGGAGCAAGCGTGACGGATGAGGCTTGTGATCCAAAGAGTTCATTTACAACAATAACCGTAAAGGTTCCTTGCGGTAAGTGTGATACTGCATATAGGCCATTGGTATCTGTGACAGAAGTCGCAATAATAGGACCGGTTGCGTTAAACTGGCGAATAATTACATCTGTTCCGCTGAGTGCTGTACCAGTGGCAACGTTCGTAACAGTGCCTTGAATGGTTGAAGGGTTTGGCTCCAAAGCAAAGCTTGCAATGGCCTGTGTGTCTGACACTACGGTAAAACTAATGGTTCCACTTGTATATCCTCCAGAGGCAGCAATGGCTGTATAGAGCCCCGGCGCTAATCCGGATATTAAAAATTGTCCTTGAGCATTCGCAGACACCGAAACGGCTGGCGCGCCTGTTTGATCAAAAATTTGAATGCTTGCTCCTGCAAGGGTATCCCCGTTATTACGGTTAACAACAAAACCAGACACACTTCCAGGGTTTGGCGTAAGTGTAAGTGTAGTAGTGGTCGTTTGTCCCGGCGATAAAATGACAGCCCGCGAGTCCGTTCCAAAGTCTTGGGCACCGGCGCTTGCAACAAATGAGCCGGCCGGTAAATTTTCAATAACAAACGTTCCGTCTTGACCAGACGCGCCTCTTCCGATTAGTAATCCCGTATTTGGATTAAGGACAGATACGATGCTTCCTGCAATACTTATCCCCGTTTGTTGATTAATGACTTGCCCTGTCAACGTTGCAGGAGATGGTTGAAGTATGACGCTTGTTTGAACTTGTTGATCTGCTTGCACTTGTATTCCGATTGTCGTCGCTTGGAATGCAGGTGCTGATGCATTGAGTACGTAGCTTCCTGGAAAAACATTAAAAAAGGCAAACGTACCATCTGATTGAGCAAGTAATGCTTCAATAAGAACACCATTTAAATCAAGTAAACGAACTTGCAAGTTTGATCCGGTAATCGTTGTACCTGTTGAGTCAACAAGCTGACCATTGATTGAACCAGCTAATTCGTTAAGTGCAATACTGGCCGTTGTAGTGGTATCACTAGAAACAATTGCTCCAATTGTTTTTGTTCCAAACGTAGGGAACGAAGAGGTCACGGTATAACTCCCAGGTGCTAATCCTTGCACAAGAAAGTTACCCGACGAATCAGATGTCACGGTTGCAACGGCAACACCTGAACCGATTGCTTGACGAATGACAACCGTTGAACCAGCTAACGGTGCTCCTGTTGCAACATCGGTGACTTGCCCGCTGATTGCTCCTGGATTTGGAGTAAGAGCAAAGTTTATGTTGGCTAAAGTACTGCCGGGACTTAGTATAATTCCGCTTGTTAAGTGCCCGAAACTTGGAGCTGTTACAAGAACTGAAAATGAACCTGGAGGTAAATTTCCAATTGAATACGCACCATTGGCGTCAGTTCCGGCTGTTGCGAGAATGGTTTCATTAGCATCAAAAATTTGAACGGAAGCGTTTGGGACAGCAGCGCCACCCGTATCCGTAACGACCCCTGAAATAATAGAAGGGTTAGGAATTAAAGCGAAACTCACACTGGTTGCTGTATTGGAAGAAACAATTGCTCCTGCTGATTGAACGGCAAAGTTTGGAGATGACGCAATAAGAATGTAATTACCTGGTGCAAGATTTGAGAATTGATAGTTTCCACTGCCATCTGTTAATACGCTTTGAATAAAGACATTTTTAGCACTGTAAAGTGCAACTACTGTATTGGGCTGAACAGGGGAAACATTTCCGGCAATGAGTCCAGGTTCAGGAGGTAAGCTTACATTTACAACTGTGGTTGTATCAGCCAATACAATTCCCCCGGCTATGTTCGTTTGGAAGTTAGCTGCGTTGACTACAACATGATAATTTCCTGGAGGCAACCCTTCAATCATATAAATTCCTTGACTATCGGTAAAACCAACCTGAACTTGAACATTACTTTGGTTAACTACACTTACGCTGGCCCCGATAATTTGATCTCCTGTAGTGCCGTTTACAACTTGCCCGGTGATGATTCCTGGGTTAGGAGCAAGTGAAACATCAATATTTGCTTGACCTCCTGGAGACACAGTGATGGTTGCAAAATTCGTTTGGAAATTTGGTGCGGCCACAACGAGCGTGTACGTTCCAGGAGCTAATTGCGGGACAAGAAAGTTACCTTCTGAGTTGGCAAAGACAGTGGCGATAACAGCTCCGTTTGTATCCAAAATTCTTACTTGGATTTGAGCACCAGCAATCGAGTCACCCGTTTGTTGATTTCTAACGGTTCCGGTGATGGTTACCGGATTAAAAGCAAGCGTAAAGTTTAGCGTTGTCGTTTGATCGGATCTAATCGCAGTTCCTTGACTCGAGCTTTGAAAATTTAAGGCGGTCGCCGTTACAATATAGCTCTCAGCCGATAAGTTTGGAATCGTATAAACGCCGTTTTGATCTGTGATTCCTGAACCAATAATGGCACCGCCGACTGTCGTTTTGACATTAATGGTAGCACCTGCAACGGCTGCTCCAGTAGAATCGGTCACCGTTCCAGTTAACGCACCAGGATCTGGAGTTAGGGAAAAGTTTACGGTTGTTGTCTGGAAAGCAACAACCTGGGCACCTGCTACTTTAGACTGGAAATTTTGATCGATGGCTGTGACCGTGTAGCTGCCCGGAGCCAAATTAGGAACGACATACGCTCCCGCTTGATCTGTCGTAACAGAAGCAACCAAGTTGTTATTTAAAAATACATTAACCACTGCACCTGCAAGCGCGCCGCCTTGACCGGAGGTGACGACTCCATTAATGACACCAACTAAACGGTTTAGAGCGGCATTTAACGTGGTTGTTTGATTGGATTGAATAATTGCTCCAATCGTTTGACTACCAAAACCAGGTTGCCCAAAAGTGACAGTATAGCTGCCCGGAGCCAAATTGGTCACACTGTACTGACCTTGTGCATTTGTTGTAGCTGTTGCAACGGTAATACCGCCTTGATTAACTACATTAACTGAAACACCTGACAAGGAAACGCCCGTTTGAGCATCGTTTACAGCACCTGTCAACGTCCCTGGAGAAGGTTGAAGGATAACGTTTTGAGTTGTTGTTTGACTGGCTTGCACTGTAAAACCCAGCAAGGTGGTTTGGAAGTTTTGAGCTTTCACCCGTAATTGAAATGTGCCTGGTGCAAGTTGATTAACGGTATATTGGCCTTGGGCGTTGGTTGTAACGGTTGCGATTACATTGTTCCCCGTATCAAGAACTTCCACAATCGCGCCTTGAATAGGTGTTCCATTAGTGTTAGATACAATACCCGTCACAGTTCCCGGGGAAGGAATCAGAGTAAAATTAGCAGTTGTCGTCTGGTTGGATGTAACGGTAATACCGAGTAACTGTGATTGGAAGTTAGGTGCACTGACGGTCACCGAATACTGACCTGGATTAACATTTGAAAGTGTATATTGACCTTGTATGTTAGTTGTCGCGGTTGCTACAACCGTATTAAATGCATCAATTAAATTAATAGTAGCACTGGCAACAGGTGTACCTCCTGTAGAAGTAACGGTGCCTGTTACTGTCCCAGGGGAAGGCTGAAGAGTCACATTGACGATTTGTGTTTGCCCGGCAGGTACGGTTGGCGTGCGCGTAGCAGTTACGAAATTAGCAGCGATAAAGTTAAGCGTGTACGTTCCGCTAGCAAGCTGAGTGAAGCTGTAATTTCCTTCGGCGTTCGTTTGAGTAGTAGTAATGAGGACATTGTTTTGATTTCTAAGTTCGACCGTTACCCCCCTAAGAGGTAATCCAGTTTGGCCAGATGTAACTTTCCCTGTAACAGCAGCTGCTGCAGCTGCTTCAATATTATTAAAAGCAGTTGCATTTGTTAACTGAAGGCCTGTGAAGTCATCAATTCCCGAAGCTGTAACTGTATTAAGCCTCCTTGTTCCAGAAGTAGTGAATGTCCCAATTACGGTATATGTTAACGTAGCAGTTTGCCCGGCAGCAAGGTTTCCTATTGTCCAAGACAGCGTTGTGTTGTTTGAATTAAATACGGATGTTCCAGTTGAGGTATTTATGCTGCTTACACTTGACAATTGGTCGAGACTAAATACGTCATTTACAACCACTTGTCTTGCGAGAGCCCGACCGCTATTTGTCACAGTAACAGACTGAGTCCAAGTTGTTAGAGAGCCTGTAAAAACAGATGTAGGTCCTGAAGTAATGGTCTTGGCTGCAGTTAAGTTAGCACGTACGTCCACGTCTTTAGGAGAGACAGGGTTGGTTAATGCGTTAACAAATTGAAAACCTTCAGACGTTTGTAAAGAATCTTTGTTGTAGTTGTTTGCATTAGCGGAGGAGAAAATAATAAATTGCAGCGGTGAAGAAGGACTAATTCCTAAAACTCGAAAAAAGTCAGCAGCGGGAAATTGAAAATCAATAAAATAATCGGCATCTCCGCCGAAATTAGACCCATCGTTTGTCAACGTGACGCGAGATACATCAAAATTAACAATCGGACGTGAGAAGGTAGGGGTCCCACTTCCGTCTGTTCCTTCGGCAGGGTCATTCCATGAGTTGAATACACGCGTTGTGTTTTTTATAAGATTAATTGTATTATCTAATCCATTTACGTTTGCTAACCAATCGTAGACCCCAGGATTTCCTGATGTATTGATTAAGACACCCCAAGAAAAGTTGCTAAAGCCAGTATTTTTAGAGTTTCGAGGGTCAGCATTTAGCCGAATTCGGAAAAAAATAGTTGTTCCATCATAAGCGGCAAATGCTGCTGGAAACTGCGTATTTCCCACAATATCTGTGGAAGCTGGCGATTCGTCACCTACTACATCATAAATAGGCTGAGTGCCTATAAGAATAGGGTGAAATTGGGTGTTAGATGGAGAAGCCATTTTTTGCACTCCTTTTCAAATTTATCTTTACAACATATTAAGTAGACAAAAAGTTCGTGAGATATTATACATATTTTTTTAGAAAAAGCTTCATGATAACTAATGATTTGAGCTCGAATGAAAATTAATCCAAATCCATGTAAAATTTATAAATATCGTCATTTTTTAGTAGAAGGAGCAAAAGTCAAATTTATTGACAGTATAAACTGTACAGATTAAAATCACAGTATATTTTAAAGTTACAGTTTTAAATGACACATATTAATATTATAGGAAGGGAAACAGTTTCTACCTATAATATGCCACTATTTTTGACCGTATCATTTTTGGAGGGAAATAAAATGACAAATAAAAAGTATGAGCCGCTTTTACAGCCATTTACTTTTTTAAATGGCATCAAATTAGATAACCGCGTTATTCTTGCGCCTATGACAAATTTTTCATCAAATGAAGATGGAACAGTATCAAATGCAGAAATAGACTACTATGTACGACGTTCAAAAGGTGTTAGCATGGTCATTACAGCATGTACATACGGAACGCCGAACGGCAAAGGATTTCACGGAGAGTTTGCTGCAGACAGCGATGAAATGATTCCTAGCCTGAGCCGTTTAGCAACAGCAATTAAAAATCAAGGAGCAAGAGCAGTTCTTCAAATTTTCCACGGAGGCCGCATGTGTCCGCCTGAGCTTGTTCCAAATGGAGAGGTTGTTAGCGCAAGTGCTGTTGCCGCAGAACAAGAAGGAGCACCGGTGCCTCGAGAGTTAACAAATGAAGAAATCGAAGGCATTATTCATGATTTTGGTGAGATGACGCGCCGTGCTATTGAAGCAGGATTTGACGGAGTTGAAATCCATGGAGCAAATAACTATTTAATTCAGCAGTTCTTTTCTCCGCATTCTAATCGCCGCGAAGATAAATGGGGTGGCAGCGTAGAAAAACGCTTAACATTCCCGCTAGCAATCGTAGACGAAGTAAAACAAGCCGTTTCTAAACATGCAAAAGAGCCATTTTTAGTAGGCTATCGCTTCTCGCCAGAAGAGCCTGAAACGCCTGGAATTACAATGGCTGATACGTTGAAATTAGTTGATGCACTAGCAGAGAAAGACCTTGATTACCTTCATGTATCGCTAATGGAATTCTGGTCAAAACCGCGCCGCGGCGTGGAAGATACTCGTTCACGTATTGAAATTATTCAAGAGCGAGTAGGAAGCCGCGTGCCTGTGATGGGCGTAGGTTCTATTCATACAGCAGACGAAGCAGCAGCGGCTCTTGAAACGGGCATTCCACTGCTTGCGATTGGCCGCGAATTAATTATGGATCCAGACTGGGTTCAAAAAGTCAAAGAAGGCCGCGAAAATGAAATTGTGACAACATTAAGCAAAAAAGATCAGGAAAAGCTTGTGATTCCTGACCCGCTCTGGCAAGCTGTTATTAACACGCCAGGCTGGTTCCCGGTTGAAGATTAAAAGAAAGACAGAAAAGCGCAAAGACGATGGGACTGAACCCCATGTCTTTGCGCTTTTTTATGGAATATCGCTTTTGAGCCATTAATTTACAAATGGACTTTTTTGTGTTTGAATAGTAATAGTTTTCTGGAAATGAGGTGAAAAAATGAAAGCAGGCCCAATGATAAAAATGATGGTTTCAATGAGTATTTTTGGTTCAATTGGCTTTTTCTCCACACAAACTGGACTGCCTTCTTTTGATTTAGTATTTGTCCGCTGCATTTGTGCAACGCTTTTTCTCGGAATGTGCTGGTTTGTAACGGGTGAGTATAAAAGGGAAAAATGGAATGCCAAAGAAATAAAGCAGATTTTACTGTGCGGAATATTTCTTGTGTTTAACTGGGTATTTCTATTTAAAGCATTTGAAATGATGTCCGTTACGGTAGCTATCTCTATTTATCATCTTGCCCCCGTTTTAGTATTGCTTCTGGGAAGCTTTATCTTTAAGGAGAAATTAACGGTTCTTGGCGTGATGTCTATCATCATTTGTTTTGTAGGAACACTTCTGATTATTGGGGTGAAGGAACTTACGACTGATGGCTTCATGTCGTCAGGAATACTGTGGGCGCTTTTAGCCGCTTTGTTTTATGCATGCACGACGCTGCTTGGCAAAGGAATTATTCATACGAGTGCTTATGCTGTTACATTCCTTCAGACTTTTGTAGGGATTTTTCTATTATTGCCGTTTGTTCATTTTAGTGATTTTCATTTCCTAACAGCGGCCAACTGGACAGCTATTTTAGTAACAGGCTTTGTACATACTGGTTTAGTGTATTATTTGTTTTTCGACAGCCTGCGTTACTTAAAAACTCAGGTAATTTCAGTTCTGGTATTTTTAGACCCGGCCGTTGCCATTTTATTAGATACAGCGTTTACGGGATTTCGGCCGACGCTTTTTCAGTTTGCAGGCATTGTTTTGATTTTTTTAGGAATGCTTTTTACTTTGAAGCCAAAACCTTCAGCTAAAAAAATATTTCCACATAGCAAGATTAAAAAGATCACATAGAATTTCAATTTCATCTGCAGGTCTTCATTTATTAGAAAAAGGGGAGCTAGTCATGAAAGTCAGTAAGCAAAACGCAGAACACTACGCGTGGGGAGGGAAATGCGATGGGTGGCATCTAGTGAAAAATAAAGACGTAAGTATTATTCATGAGCGCATGCCCCCTCATACGAAAGAGGTAAGGCATTATCACACGAGAGCGCATCAATTTTTCTTTGTGCTAAAAGGAACAGCTGCTCTAGAAGTAGACGGAACTATTTATGATGTAAAAGCACATGAAGGAGTAGAAGTGCTTCCGTCCATTCCTCATCAAATGATGAATCGTTCGAGCGAAGAGATTGAGTTTCTTGTTATTTCACAGCCCTTTGCACAGGGAGACCGCATAGCTGTTGATGAAGACGAAAACTAAGAATAGACAAGTCTATTTTTACTAGTCCTAACAGTAAGCGAAGAATACCGTCCAGTACAATAGTACCTTTTCATTCAGCAAGTGAAATATTATGCCTAATAAAATAAAAATACTTTTATTGCAGAGCAGAAATGTGGTAAATTAATATGTATGCAATATAGGGAGAACAAAATTTACAAATTAACAATTGTGTAATAATACCATCACGATAAAAAAATAAGAGATTGCCAGTTGAAAATGTAAATTTTGTAGATGACTAAAAAAAGAGATGAAGATGATATTGTTTGACAAATTGAATCATTTTCAGGTAATCTTTTGCAGGACGTAACCGTTACGATTTAATGTAGGGGACTTTCCTGAGGTTAGCTGAACATGAAATCTCTACTTTTTAGTGAAAGGAATTTGAAAATGAAAAAACTATTTTCAAAGCCGTTGTTTTACTTTTTTATAGCGGTTTTATTCATGTGGATCAAGTCTTACATGTCTTACAAAGTGGAGTTCAACTTAGATATAAGTGACTCAATGCAAAAAACGTTATTGTTTATTAATCCAATTAGTTCAACTTTGATCTTTTTAGGGTTAGCATTGTTTGCAAAAGGAAAAAGAGCCATCGTTTGGACGCTTATCCTTAGCACAATTATGACGGTCATTTTGTACAGCAATATTTTATATTATCGTTTTTTCAATGACTTCGTTACATTGCCTACTTTAACGCAAACAAGCAATGTGGGTCATTTAGGAGGCAGTATCGCTGATTTACTAAAAGCGCATGATATTCTATATTTTGTAGATATCATTTTACTGATTGCGCTATTGTTTGTTAGAAAAATCGAATGGCCAAAAGCACGTCTTAAATTCCGCTATACGTTCATGGTGTTAGCGGCAGGAGCTATCGCATTTGCAATTAACTTGCACTATGCTGAAAAAGATCGCCCTGAATTATTAACAAGAACATTTGACCGCAACTACCTAGTGAAATATTTAGGAGCATACAACTATACGGTGTATGATGCAGTTCAAACGTTTCAAAACTCAAAGCAGCGAGCATTCGCAAGCAGTGATGACTTAACAACAGTAAAAAACTTCAGTACAAGTCACTATGCAGCTCCAAACATTGAGTATGCCGGTAAAGCAAAAGGAAAAAACATTATTAAAATTCATCTAGAATCATTTCAGTCATTCCTAATTAATTACAAGTTAAACGGACAAGAAGTAACGCCGTTTTTAAATTCATTAGCAAATGGAAATGAATTTATGTATTTTGATAACTTCTTCCATCAAACAGGACAAGGTAAAACGGCTGATGCAGAGCTTATGATGGATACGTCATTATATGGCTTGCCTCAAGGATCAGCATTTAGCTTAAAAGGCCGCAACACGTACCAAGCAGCACCAGCGATCTTAGATCAAGAGGGCGGCTATACAAGTGCTGTGTTACACGGAGATTATAAAACGTTCTGGAACCGTAATGAAATTTACAAACAGTTCGGTGTGGATAAATTCTTTGACGCAAGTTATTACAATATGACTGGTGATAACAAAGTAAACTATGGATTAAAAGATAAGCCATTCTTCAAAGAATCGATGCCAATGCTGCAGTCATTGAAGCAGCCGTTCTATGCGCATATGATTACATTAACAAACCATTTCCCATTCGTTCTTGATAAAGGCGATGCTAGCATTGAGCCGGCAAACACAGGAGATGGAACGGTAGACCGTTATTTCCAAACGGCTCGTTATTTGGATGAATCACTGCAAGAATTCTTTACAGAGCTAAAAGCTTCAGGCTTATATGATAACTCAGTTATTATGATTTACGGTGACCACTACGGTATTTCTGAAAATCATAACAAAGCGATGGAAAAAGTTCTTGGCGAGAAAATTACGCCATATAAAAACGCTCAGCTTCAACGCGTACCGTTCTTCCTCCACGTGCCAGGTGTAAAAGGTGGAGTGAACCATACGTACGGCGGTGAAATTGACGTAGTACCTACGCTTCTTCACTTAGTGGGAATTGATAGTAAAGAGTATGTTCAATTCGGTACAGATTTATTATCAAAAGACCATGATCAGGTAGTAGCATTTAGAAACGGTGATTATGTTTCTCCGAAATACACGTCAGTTGACGGCAAGTATTACGATACAAACACAGGAGAAAGAATCACAGCAACAGACGAAGCGAAAGCTTATAAAAAGAAAGTTGGAAGAGAGCTAGAACTTTCTGATAAAGTGTTATACGGTGATTTATTACGATTTAATAAATTAGATGACTTTAAACCGGTCGATCCATCAAAATACATGTATGGAAAAGACCAAGAAACAGAAAAGTAATGTAAGCTTTCACACCATACAATCCAAACAAGCAAGTAGAGGAGCTTTTTAAAAGCTTAGCTACTTGCTTGTTTTATGAGAACTTCATTGAAAAGAAAGCTGGTGACAGAAACGTGGAGCGAACAAGACGCAAAAGAAGAAGAAGAGTTCGATGGGGCAGAGTGTTCTTTGCTTTGTTGTTCCTTTTTATTATCGTTGGAGGCATATACAGCTATTTCCAATATAAGCAAGGGCTATCGATGGCAAGCGATGGTAAATATGCGGATGACGGCACGACATTTGAACAGTTTCAAGGCAGTCTCCCGAATAACGGCGAAGTAAATATGCTGCTGTTAGGAAGTGACTCGCGCGGGGAAAAGCATTCTCGTACAGACTCTATTTTAATTGCTCACTACGATTCTAAAAGCAAACACCCGAAAATTGTTTCCCTTATGAGGGATATGTATGTGGATATTCCAGGACACGGCAAGCAAAAGCTGAATGCTGCTTACGCGTTCGGAGGTCCTGAGCTGCTGCGCCAAACGATCAAACAAAATTTTGATATTGATATTAACTATTATGCAGTTGTGGACTTCGAAGGATTTTCAAAAATTGTAGATACGATTGCGCCTGATGGCATTGAAGTAACCGTGCCTCACGATATGTCTTCGGGAATTGGTATGACGCTTCACAAAGGTACCCAAGTTTTACACGGTGAACAGCTGCTTGGCTACGTACGTTTTCGCCATGATAACATGAGTGATTTTGGACGCGTTCAGCGCCAGCAAGAAGTCGTTTTAAAGCTTAAAAATGAAGTAGCAAGCCTAAATAGCGTGTTTAAAATACCAAAGCTTCTCGGCGTAATGGATCCTTACATCGATACAAATTTAGATACAAAAAGCATGATGCTTCTGGCTAAAGATGTGGTAACAGGAAACATGAAAGATGTTCAAAGCCTGCGACTGCCGTTAGACGGATCATTTGAAAACAAAACGTATAGCGGCGTTGGTATGGTGCTTGATATTGATTTAGATAAAAATAAAGAAGCGCTGCAAGAATTCTTAAATGACAAATAAAGAAAATCCTCGAGACGCCTGTCTCGAGGATTTTTCCTTATACATAGACGATAATGCGTTTGAATGATGTAATCAAACTGGTGACTATACCGGAGCATACAACAATGAATAATGAATAAATAGCTGTATCGTTTTGAAGCAGTAAAATACCTGAAATAATAATAGATGCGTCAATCACTAAAATGATGATGCCGGGGTTTAAAGATAACCATTTCGCAAGTATCAGAGAAAATAAATCGACCCCGCCTTGACTTGCGTGCTGCCGGAGCATGATGCCGGTTCCGATTCCGTTAAAAACACCTCCAAGGCAAGCGCTTAAGATAATGGGAAGGTGAAAAATCCCGTGAAGCGGAAACAGCAAATCAATCATAACGGCTGAGAGAACCATGCCATAGATAGCATTTAAAAAATAAGAGCGGTTAAAGCCTAGGGCGAGAAGATAAATCGGCAAGTTTAAGCAAAAAATCATCACGCCTACTTTATAACCAAGTAAATAATTAATGATTAAGCTAATTCCCGTAATGCCTCCTGTTACAAGCTGAAGCGGAAGAATAAAAACGTTAATCCCGATACTAACAAACACACTGCCAATTCCAATTGCAATCAATTTTTTGTACATGCTGTCTCATCCTTGTCTATGAATCTCTTTATATGTATATGAAGACAAGCAGAGTTTCAGCACAAAGACTGCTTCAGAAACTATAATGCTCGGATTAAATATATGCAAAGGAAGCTGCTTTGAGATGCAAATGAGTTGCATAAACATTCTTCACCATAGACAATAAGAATTAACGAAGAAGGTAAATGGAGGAGAAAAAATTGATCGTTCGAAAAGCTAGAGAAGAAGAAACATCATCTATTGAAACAGTGACGCTTGCTGCTTATGAGCAATATGCAGCTGTAAAATCAGAAGCACACTGGAAAAGATATCGAAAGGGAATTTTACATACCCTGAGTGAAGAAAAGAAATTTGAGTGCATGGTAGCTGAAATCGATGGAGAAATGGTAGGAAGCGTGTTGTTTTATCCCCCAAATACGGATGTATATGGAGGGTTGTTAAAGCCATTTCCATGGGCTGAAATTCGTCTGCTGGCAGTTGCTCCGTCGCATCGCCGAAAAGGAGTCGCCAATGCGCTTCTTGAAGCGTGTGAAAAAAAATCTCGGGAGCTAGGGTGTTCTTATTTAGGTTTACATACAGATCATTCAATGGAACATGCCATTAAGCTTTACACTAAAAGAGGTTACGTCCGCTTCCCAGATAACGATTTTTATCCGGTCAAAGATTTGCACGTCATGGCATTTAGAAAATCAGTTTAATCAAAAAAGCCTTTGAAATCATTGATTTCAAAGGCTTTTGTATTTATATAACGTGACGATTCCAGTGGCGGTGAGCTGAAATAGCTTCAATAAATTCATCTGTAAAGCGTGTAGTTTCTCCAGTTACGACACCTGGGCTACTATCTAAGCCAGCAGCTTTTAGCCACTTAACACCTTCAGCCGTGGCGCCAATTGGTTTAAAATGCTCGAATGCTTCTTGAGCAAACGTCAGTGCTTCTTTACGAAACTTCTCATCAGCTGACGAACTTCCGACAACATAAACCGCATCGAATAAGACAGAATCACTTGTTAAGAACGTGTGCTGTACTTCAAGTTCTGACCCGTCTGTTCCTTTTACGTTTTGGAGGGTTGTGCCGACAATTTCAGGCTGAATGCCCTGTTGTTTTAAACTGTTTAACACCTGTGGTAGGTCACTGCTAAAGTCGTTAGCTACAATGACAGCTACTTTACGCGTATTCGGCTTTTTAATCGTCTGTTCCTGACTAAGAGCAGGCGATGACTTGGTCACCGGCGCGTCTTCTCCTGATGGAGGCGTCGCGCCAATCGCTTGTGCTACTTGTTTAGCTAACACTGTACTGACGTTGGCAAACATATCAACGACCTGCTGCTGAACAGACTTGCTTTTCACTTTTCCAAGCTCAAAGCTGAAAGCACTGATAATATGCTCTTTTTCAGGGTCGCTCATGCTATTCCAAAATAGCGTTGCCTGTGAAAAGTGGTCTTTAAAACTTTCGCTTCGACTTCGAACTTTTCTTCCTTCCACTTTTTCTTGATAGTGAGCATAACCGCCTTCTGACTCTGGGACAGGAGCCGGCGTATTGGCTGCAAGAGAGTTTCTGTGATAGCTGACAGGTCCTTTGTTAATTGTTTGACGTCCGTAACCGTCGCGTTGATTGTTATGGAACGGGCATACTGAACGATTGATTGGAAGTTCATGGAAATTAGGGCCGCCAAGACGAATAAGCTGAGTATCCGTGTATGAAAACAATCTTCCTTGTAAGAGAGGATCGTTGGAAAAATCAATTCCCGGTACTACATGCCCCGGATGGAATGCGACTTGTTCCGTTTCGGCAAATACGTTGTCTACATTTCGATTTAAGGTCATTTTTCCAACCAATTTGACGGGAATGTCTTCTTCGGGCCAAAGCTTAGTTGGATCGAGAATGTCAAAGTCGAACTTAAATTCATCTTCCTCAGCTATGATTTGTAGGCCTAGCTCATATTCAGGATAGTCTCCGTTTTCAATTGACTCCCATAAATCGCGGCGATGAAAATCCGGGTCTTTCCCAGAAATTGTTTGAGCTTCGTCCCAAACAAGGGAATGCGTTCCGAGCACAGGCTTCCAGTGGAATTTGACAAAATGAGCTTTTCCTTCTGAATTAACTAAGCGAAAAGTATGTACGCCGAAGCCTTCCATCATACGCAAGCTGCGAGGGATTGCGCGGTCTGACATTGACCACATGACCATGTGAGCAGACTCTTGGTTATTGGCGACAAAATCCCAAAACGTATCATGTGCTGAAGCCGCCTGCGGCATTTCGTTGTGTGGCTCAGGCTTAACAGCGTGAATTAAATCCGGGAATTTAATCGCATCTTGGATAAAGAACACGGGAATGTTATTTCCGACTAAGTCATAGTTTCCTTCTTCTGTATAAAATTTTGTTGCAAAACCACGTGCGTCGCGAACCGTTTCAGCTGAACCTTTAGAACCTGCTACAGTAGAGAAACGGACAAATACAGGTGTTTTTACAGACGGATTCTGCAAAAATTTAGCTTTTGTATATTCACTGAGAGAGTCATACAGTTCAAATTCTCCGTGAGCAGCGAAGCCGCGTGCATGAACGATGCGTTCAGGAATGCGCTCGTGGTCAAAATGCGTCATTTTTTCACGGAAATGAAAGTCTTCCATCAGGGTTGGACCACGTTCGCCTGCTTTTAAAGAAAATTCATCTTCGGAAAGCTTTAACCCTTGATTGGTTGTGAGCGCTTGGTTTCGATCATCTGTTTTAAACTGCTCGAGCTGTTCTTGCTTGCTTTTTTCATTTACAGGGTGCTTTTTTGTCATACCTGTCTTCCTCCTTGACCTTCAATTCATAATCATTACAAAATGTGTACCCTATCAAAAGTTCACGCAAACAGAAATGTTGGAATTTTTTCGTAGGAAATCCGTTATTTTCTTGTTATGATTATGAATAAGTATTCATAAATAAGAAAATAAAAGGAGAGGGGATACATAGATGAAAACACGGGTAACAGATTTATTAGGAATTCAATATCCGATTGTACAAGGAGGTCTAGCGTATTTAGCGTACGCAGAACTTGCTGCTGCGGTCTCAAATGCAGGAGGACTTGGACAAATTACAGCTATGACGCTCCGAACACCTGAGAAACTTCGAGCTGAAATTAAGAAAGTACGTTCTTTAACTGAGCGTCCTTTTGGCGTTAATTTTGCTGTTGGAGGTCAAACAGAAGGTTCTTATAAAGAACTTCTCGATGTAGCAGTAGAAGAAGACGTTCCGGTTATTTCCATAACAGGAGCAAATCCCGCACCTATTTTTGAGAGATTAAGAGGAACGGGAATTAAAACGCTCGTGCTGGTAGCCAACGTGCGCCAAGCTCAAAAAGCTGAGAAGTTAGGAGCAGATGCCGTCATGGCAGTGGGACAAGAAGCAGGAGGACATATTGGGCGTGAGGATCTGGGCACAATGGTGTTAATTCCCCGAGTAGCTGCGGCTGTGTCAATTCCGGTCCTTGCAAGCGGAGGAATTGGAAACGGACAAGGATTATTGGCAGCGTTATCATTAGGAGCTGAAGGGATTGAAATGGGGACACGTTTTATCGCGACAAAAGAATGTGTAGATGCCCACGATGCGTATAAACAAGCTATTGTAGAAGCAAAAGAAACCGATACTGTGGTTATTAAACGTTCGTTCGGAGCACCTGGACGCGTATTGAAGTCCCACTACACTCTTGACATTATTGAGCGTGAGCAGCAAGGAGAGAGGTACGAAGAGTTAAAAGACGTCATTAGCGGAGGGGCAAACTGCCGGTATATTTATGAAAATAAAATCGATGAGGGCTATGGATGGGCAGGCCAAGTCGTTGGACTGATTGATAGTATTCCAACGGTGCAAGAGCTGTTTGACAGTATGATAGAAGAAGTGCAAGCCGGTTCTAAACGACTGCTGAGTCTAGTGGAAAAGAAGTAGAGATACAAGCCGTCATACTGCAGCAATTATTCGCATATTTATAATCTATATCTCTAAATGAGGTGAGAGAATGAAACGAATGCGAGCATTTGCTATTATGACGTTTTTAGTAGTAGGTTCAGGGTATGCAGTCTTTACTAAAAAAGAAGAAGTTTTCAAGACTCAGCAAGCACAAGTGTATGAAGAAGCAAAGCCTGTTATTAAACAAATGGACAAACTGGATATTTGGCATAAAATCAGCAGAGGGTTAACGGAAGCAGGCTATGAATCAAGGGGCGTGAATTCTTCCCTTTACTCAAAAGACAGAGTAGAGCTGGATGTGTATATGGAGCCTTCCGTTTCATCTGATGTCAAAACGCAAGAAACGATTAAACAAATGGTATATAAAATACTGGAAGAAAATAAGTTTCAGCAAAAGGCCTTTCATGTAACAATTAAATTCCTGCCCGAAAAACAAGCAAAATAGCCTTGTCTCGGCCAGGAAATTTTTTTATTAAAATGCTTTTTCATTGGCTGCCGGAATACTCTCTGGGAGAGAAATTTCAGCATTTTTGGGCTGATACGCAATTTTTCCGTCCAGCACATCATTTGCTTTTTGTAGGTCTAATAAATTTTCCCATCGTGCGATAATAAAAGCAGCTACTGCATAACCAATAATATTAACTGTGGTCCGGTAATTACCCATAAAGCGATCAGGAGCGAGCATCAGAGCAACGGCAGCTACCGGAATGGATCCGGTTGCTGCTGCGGTAGCAGAGAGAGCAACAAAAGCTGATCCTGGAATGCCAGCCATTCCTTTAGACGTAAGAAGAAGGACGCCAAGCATTAAAAGCTGATCTGTCAGGCTTAAGTCTACGCCTGTTGCTTGTGCTAAAAAGACGAGAGCAAGAGACAGGTAGATAGAAGCACCGTCTAGATTAAACGAATAGCCCGTAGGAACAACAAGGCCAACGACTGCTTTGTTGCATCCTGCTTGTTCGAATTTATCCATGAGCTGCGGCATAACGGCTTCAGTGGAACCTGTAGCAAATGCCAGCATAATTTCTTCTCGTATATATAGAATGACTTTCCACAAACTTAATCTTAAATAGATTCGTAAAATAACAGCTAAAACAAGAACAAATGCTAGACAAGCAATTGTCATAGCGATAAATAGCTTTCCAAATGCAGCAAGTGTTCCAAGGCCGTACTGGCTAACTGCAAATGCCATGGCGCTAAACGTAGCAAGAGCCGTTAACTTCATGATGTATCCCATAATTTTGAATAACACATCATTTACTTTTTCTAATACGTGTAGAAGGGTCTCCGCTGTTTTTCCACCTATATGGACAAGCGCGATGCCGAACAAACAAGAAATTAAAAGCACTTGAAGCATGGAGTTGTTTGAAAAAGCACCAACTGCACTGTCTGGAATCATATTAAGAAAAAAATCACCTTCACTTGGAAGTTCGGAGCCGTTTGTCTTCGCGTCCACCTCGCTTGTGCTTAGGTTTGAAGGATCAACATTCATACCGGCGCCGGGATTCATTACGTTTGCTACTAATAGACCAATAAGTAGAGCGAATGTTGTGACGATTTCGAAGTAAAGAATGGTTTTTCCGCCGATACGCCCAACTGTTTTAATGTTTCCAACCTTGGCAATTCCGACAACGACTACTCCGAAAATAAGAGGAGCAATCAGCATTTTGATGAGCTTAATAAAACCGTCTCCAATCGGTTTCACAGCATTTCCAAAGCTTGGCCATAGATATCCTATAGCTATGCCAAGTACAATTGCCATCATAATTTGAAAGAAAAGACCTTTATAAAAAGGTTTTTGCTTACTTTTTGCCGCTGTTTGTGTCATGTGTTCTCCCTTCGTCGTACATTTTTTGAATATTACAATAGATGTTATTTTTTTTTACATTTTAACGTAAGGTTGTTTGAGGTGTCATTGGTCTCTTTGACTAAAATTCAATAAAAATATTAGTTGAAGTGTATAAGAAGAGGAGAGGAGGGTTTAAAACATTATTATTTTTAATGTAGATCTTTAAAAAAACTAATAAAAAGCACATGCAAAGGCATGTGCTTTTTATTTATTAAATTAGCTTAATTCCGCTAATTAAAATGATGGTCGCCATAATGGCTTGAAGTGGTCTTGAAGGCACTTTAGTCGATAAACGGCTTCCAAGCAAAACACCTGGAATAGATCCAGTTAATAGATTAGCAGTCAACATATAATCAACGCTTCCAAAGCTTGCATTTAAAATACCAGCCACCGTAACGAGGAGAAAGGCATGTGCAATATCAGTTCCAACCAGCTCAGATGTTTTTAGCTTAAATAAGTACAGCATCGCAATCGCAAATAATGAGCCGGAACCAATCGATGTTAATCCGACAATGAATCCAAAGACTACGCCAATTCCGATTGTTAATCCTTTTTTCTGATCTAAGTCCATTTCCTGAAACCGATTTGGGCGAATTAATTTATCAAAAAAGACGCGAAAGATAATTGAAAGGGCAACCAGTGTCATGACATATCCAAGAGCGTGCTTAATAATCGTTTCTTGATGCTCGTGAAAAGATGGGAATGCATGAAGCGTGACAATAGCCAGTACAGCGCTCGGAATACTTCCGAAAGCTAAATATTTTGCTAATTTAAAGTTAATGGTTCGCTGTTTGTAGTGCTGAGCGACTCCGAATAATTTTGTGATAGAATTGTAGACAAGATCTGTTCCTACGGCAATGGAAGGGTTAATGCCGAGTACAATCAGTAAAGGTGTTAATAAAGCGGCACCTCCAACCCCTGTTAAGCCTACAAGGGTTCCAACGAATAATCCCATTAAGGTAATTGATAGTTCCATATTTCGTCCTCCTACTCTCAAAACCAAGTACATTGATCTGATTATAGAGCATTGTAACTCATATGTAAATAAAATTCTGAATATTTTTAGTGGAGTTGAAAAGGTTTTCTTGGCCTTCACTATTTTAGGGAACGGACGATAAAGTCATAGGAAGTTATAAAAAAGTAAATAGAATACGTTTATTTATCTATGATTACACTCTAATTTGTGTTACAAATGTAAATGCAATAAAAGAGTTTATTTTTATCTCATTTGAAAGACCGGTGAATGCATGAGTTTTGTTACGAAAGATTTGTTAATTAATTTTTTATTTATTTTATTGGCGCTGTTTTTAGTGCAGATGTTTTATTTAATCAAGTATGCTAAAAAAATTCATTGGTGGAAAGATCGTTATATCGCGTTATTTCCGATTTTAGCCATTACCTTTTGCCTTTTGTTTCCGGTTAACGGAGCTTATGTCCCGGATGACTATCGAATGGATTTACGAAGAATTCCTTATATTTTAGGAACGTTATATGGAGGCTGGCCGCTGGGAAGCTTGCTTTTTGTCTTTATTTTACTGCTGCGCTTGCTAATTGGCGGGTACGATGTAGGGTTTTTATCAACATTAATTGCTCTTCCGATTTTATCCATTCCTTTATTTTTCATAACAAAATACTTTTTACATTTCTCATTAAAAAATAGAATTATCGTGAGCACCTGTCTTAGTGTAATTGGTTCTTTATTAGCTATGCTTGTATCTATTTTTGTCTTACACGTAACAAGCATTCCTATTAGCGTGTGGGTTCAGTTCGCTGTTTTAGATGTAGCAGGCATGTTTGTGATTACCATACTGTGGGAAGCGATACGAGCAAATTTATTAGTGCTGCAGCGCCTGATGAAAGCAGAAAAGCTAGAAATTGTCAGTCATTTAGCTGCCAGCATCTCTCATGAGGTGCGAAATCCTCTAACGGCAAGCAGAGGATTTATGCAAATGCTGCAGGAAGATGAAAAAGAACCTGCTAAAAAACGCTACATTTCAATTGCGATTAATGAATTAGACCGCGCAAAAGAAATCATTGATGATTACTTGCTATTTGCGAATTCCGCTCCAGAACGAAATGAAAAAATGAATATTTCAGAAGAAATTCATCACGTCACCCATATTATGACGCCTCTTGCCAATATGAACGGAGTCGCGATTGATTTTACATTCGATGAAGAAATGAAGTTCTTCGTAATGGGAGAAAGAAGAAAGCTTCAGCAGTGCCTAATCAATTTATTTAAAAATAGTATTGAAGCGATGCAAGACGGAGGCACGTTAACTATTAAAGTAGGAAAAGAAGGCGGAGCTGTTATCGTTGATATTATCGATACGGGCTGCGGCATGACGCAAGAACAAATCAACCGGCTAGGCGAACCGTATTTTACAACAAAAGAAAAAGGTACCGGGCTTGGAACGATGGTATCTTTCAGCATTATTCATTATATGAAGGGAAAAGTGAGTGTGTCTAGCGTAAAAGGAAAAGAAACGTGTTTTTCACTTGAATTTCCACTTTGTGAATAAAGAGCAGCCTTAGGGCTGCTTTTTATATGCAAAAGTTTTAGAAATAGATAAAAGTAAACTGATTATTAAAAAAAGTATTGAATTTAATAAATGAAAGCGTTACAATCTATTTAAAGTTATCCGAAACGTTTTGGAGGAATTTTGAGTGACAACGATTAAAGATATAGCGCGAGTTGCTGGCGTATCTGTAACGACGGTGTCTCGGGCTTTAAATGGTTATTCAGATGTAAATGAAAAAACAAGGCAAAAGATTGCAGCCGTAGCAAGAGAGCTGGACTATAGCCCTAATACATTAGCTCGAGGATTGGTTATGCAAAAGTCAAAGACAATTGGACTACTAGTTTCAGGCATCAGCAGAGAGAGCGTAAAAGATAATTTCACGTTTGAAGTATTGTGCGGTGTAAATGAGCGTGCATCTACTTTGGGGTATGACTTGATTTTATTTAATACAAACACGATGATGCAGCGAGAAAAAACGTATACTCAGCTTTGTCGAGAGCGAAGAGTGGACGGGGCAATTATTCAGGGCATCAAAAAAGAAGATCCTTATTTAAAAGAAGTAGTAGAAAGCGATATTCCTTGTGTTTTAGTTGATATTCCCGTCCATTCTAGTTCAGTAGGCTATGTCACCACCGATAATGCCTTGGGAGCTAAAAAAGGGGTTGAACATTTAGCGAGTCTTGGCCATCAGCATATTGGGATGATTAACGGACATGAAGACGCATTTGTCAGCCAAGAACGTCTCAATGGATACAGACAAGCCCTCAAAGAATGTGGTTTGTCGTTTCGGTCTGAATGGGTTGTAAGCGGAAAGTTTGAAGAAAAGAAAGCAGAGAAAGCTGCCAGTGAGCTTTTAAATAAGTATAAAGAGCTCACCGCTATTTTTTGTGCAAGTGATTTAATGGCACTGGGAGCATTAAAAGCATGCAAAGAGCTTGGCCTTGATGTACCGAAAGACATTTCGATTGTCGGATATGATAATATTGTTCTTGCCTCTTACTCGTCTCCAAATTTGACGACTGTAGGGCAGGAAGTATATCAGATTGGCTATGAAGCTGCAGATTTACTAATTGAGATGCTAGAAGGAAAAGAAACAAATATGAAGCGTTATCTTGATACAAAGCTGATTATTCGAGAATCAACAGCTAAAAACCACGGCTAGTGGTTTTTATATAATGTAAAAACCGAAACGTTTCGGTTTTTGTGTTTCGTTTTTCCAAAACGTTTCGGTGAAATTTAGGGGGATGGAAATGGATTACCGTGTGATTAAAGAAAATGACTTATTTTTACTAACAGATCAAGCAGGAAATATCACTGAAAACCATCAGTATGGTTTAGGGCTATATATGAAAGATACGCGTTTTTTGAGCAAATTTCATTTGAAAATTAACGGTGCAGATCCTGTGTTATTGTCCTCAAGTGCCGACGAAAACCTGTTAGCCACAATTCTTCTTACTAATCCGCATATGGAAAAAGAAGGAGAACTCTCGCTGTGGCGAGAGTCTGTAGAAATAGAAAGAAAACGCTTTATATACGAGGGTGTTTTCTATGAAAAAATAAAATTGAAAAGTTATTTTCCTAAAAAAATTGCTTTTACATTAAGTATCCAAGCAGATGTCGATTTTAACGATATGTTTATCGTAAGAGGTTTTCAAACTGGAAATGTCGGAAAGCGAACAGGGCAAATAAAAGGGGAAAGCAGTTTAATATATACATACGAAGGAGCAGATGATATTAAGCGTTCGACACGGATTTCTTGGGATAAAAAAGCCTCACACGTGTATGAACAAGGAGAGGTTATGTTTTCTTTCGAACTGAACCATCAGGAAGAAGAAGAAATTACATTAATGGTTCAGCCGCAAATGGGCGAAGGCATCAATGAAAATATTTTATCAGCTGGTGAAGCATTTAGTTTACTAACGCAGTCATATAAAAAGTGGGAAAAATCTTCTACAAAAGTGACAACCGATCATCCGACAATGCAGCGCCTTATTACAAGAGGACTTAACGACCTGCGCGTACTGCTAACGGATGTAGGATTCGGTGCTTTTCCTGTAGCTGGATTGCCTTGGTTTGGTGTGCCATTTGGAAGGGATAGTCTAATTGCAGCGCTTCAAATGCTGGCTTTTAATCCGGAAGTAGCAAAAGGAACGCTACGTACCATGGCAGCATATCAAGGAACGGCAAATGATCCATGGCGTGATGAACAGCCGGGTAAAATTATGCATGAAATACGTTACGGAGAACTAGCCAACACAAATCAAATACCTTTTACTCCGTACTACGGAACAGTTGACGCGACACCATTATTTTTAATTTTGTTAACGGAATATGTGAAGTGGACGGGAGACTTCGAGTTTGTAAAAGAAATGCAAATGACTGTCGATGGAGCTTTGACATGGATCAATGAATATGGAGATCGAGACGGTGATTTATTTCTTGAATACCATCAAGAATCAAGTAAAGGAATTGCTAACCAAGGATGGAAAGACTCAGGAGACTCTGTTGTCCATCGCAGCGGTGAATATGCAAAAACTCCTATTGCTTTAGTGGAAGTACAAGGCTATGTATATCAAGCGAAAATGGGTATTGCTTCTTTATATGATCAGTTAAACAAAACAAATGAAGCAAATAATTTACGTGAAGAAGCTGAGCTGCTGCGTAAAAAGTTCAATGAAGCCTTTTGGATGGAAGACGTGTCATTCTATGCCATTGCACTTGATGAACATAAACATCAAGTAGGAACGATTACGTCAAATCCAGGTCATGTACTTTTAGCCGAAATGATGGATGAGGAGAAGCTGAACAAAGTAGCGGAAAGGCTAGTATCAGAACCTATGTTTTCGGGATATGGAATTCGTACAATGGCAGAAGGAGAAGCGGGTTATAATCCAATGAGTTATCATGACGGGAGCATTTGGCCGCACGATAATAGTTTAATTGTTCTCGGTTTGAGTAAAGCGAACAAGCAAACAGAAGTCAATAAAGTGATAAAAGGGCTGGTTGATGCAGCTGAGCATTTTGAATACGACCGCCTTCCAGAGTTATTCTGCGGCTATTCAAGTAACCTTGGCAAGCCTGTCAAATATCCCGTTGCCTGCTCACCTCAAGCTTGGGCAGCCGGCACGCCTTTAGCTTTCGTACAGGCGATGCTGAGACTGTTTCCTGATAGTACAGCAGGTACTATACAGATAAATCCTTTGCTCATAGACGATATGAATGAAATTTCTGTAGAAAACCTTGTAATTGGCAATGGAAAACTTTCATTAACGGTTAAAAAAGACGAAAGCGAAACTATTATTTACGTGAAAGAAAATACGACAAAATACGAGCTTCTATCTCAATGTAAAGTAAGAAATTATGTAGGTTAATGTTACTTCGACCGCGGCTTATTAAGCGTCACTTAATAAGCCGCAGGTCAATGAAATGAAAGGAGACAGCTAATGAAGAAGTGGATACTCGCTTTAAGTTTGGTTCTGGCAGTAGCCGGAGCAGCTTTAACTGGATGTTCAAATGTACAAGAAGTTTCCGGGAAAAATGGTCAAGTCGAAATTGTATTAGCCGGCTGGGGAGGCAACCCAACAGAGACGAAGCTGCTTAATCAAACTATTCAAGACTTTGAAAAACTCCATCCATCAATTCATGTGAAGCATGAAGTAATCACTGATCAATACATGGATATTTTAAAAACGCGTTTAATTGGCGGAAACGGTCCAGATGTTTTTTACCTTGATGCACTTGAAGCGCCTGGTCTTATCAATACAGGGGTTTTAGAACCTTTGAATTCTTATGTAAAGTCCAATTTTGATGTTCAGGATTTTGAGAAACCATTATTGAAAGCGTTTCAGAAAAATGGAGAGACGTATGGTTTTCCGAAAGATTACTCCACATTAGGCTTATTTTACAACAAAAAGCTATTTAAAGAAGCAGGAGTAGACGTACCAAAAACATGGGATGAGTTTGAAGAAGTTTCAAAAATATTTAAAAAGAAAGGGATTCAAGCGTTTGGTGTCACGCCGGAATTAGCGCGTATCTTCTACATGGCGCAGGCAAACGGAGGAGACGTTGTAAAGAACAATAAGGCAAACTTTGCTACGAAAGAAGTCGTGGATTCTCTTCAGCCGCTCATCGATCAGCATTTAAAAGATAAAACGTCTGTACAGCCTTCTGATGTAGGCGCAAATTCAGGTACGGACATGTTTGCACAACAAAAAGTAGCTATGGTGATTGAAGGAAATTGGATGATTCCATTTTTACAAGAGTCCTTCCCAAAACTTGATTACGGTACGGCAGAAGTTCCGACAATAAACGGTCACAAAAATACGATGGCATTTACGGTCGCGTATGTAATGAATGCTGACTCAAAAAAGAAAAAAGCATCTTGGGAGCTCATTCAGTACTTAACCGGAAAAGAAGGAATGGAAACTTGGACAAGCAAGGGTTATGCATTGCCAACAAGAAAATCCGTAGCGGATAAGCTTGGTTTTGCTGAAGACGAAAAACGAGGTCCATTAGTAAAAGGAGCTGCTTATGCAACTGTCTGGCAAGATGGTCCGTATTTGCCTATTATCATGAATAACTTTAATAACCAGTTTTTAAGCGCCTTTTTGGGACAAAGTGATTTAGAAACAGCTTTGAAAAAAGCACAAAAGCAGGCAAATCAAGAGATTAGTATTTATGAATAAGGCTCGGCGGGGGAGTGGAGGAAATGAAAAACGGAAAAATAAGAACGTACAAACCTCGTGATGTAGGGCAAGGATATGCTTTTATGACGCCTACACTGTTTGTACTATTGCTGTTTGTTATTGCACCTATTTTTTATGCCATCTTTTTGTCTTTACATAAAGTTCAATTACTGGGTGGAACTGAGTTCCATTTTCGAGGGCTTGAGAACTACATGAAGGTTCTTGAAGATGACAAAGCTAAAATTGCTCTTTGGAATACGGTGAAGTATGTAGTAATTGTTGTACCGGTACAAACGGCATTGGCACTTATACTGGCTGCCACATTAAATGCAGGGCTAAAAGCAGAAAAAGTTTTTCGCATTATTTATTTTTTACCTACGCTTACATCATCGGCTGTATTAACACTTATTTTTATGTGGATGTACAATCAAAATGGGATTGTGAACGAGTTTTTAAAGTTTGTTGGCCTTCCAACTTACAATTGGCTTGGAGATCCTCAGGTCGCTTTGATTGCCATTATGATTATGAACATCTGGGCAACAGCTCCATTTTTTATGGTTATTTATTTGGCAGCTTTGCAGGACGTACCAGATTCGCTGTATGAAGCAGCTCAGTTAGATGGGGCTAATGTGTTTCAACGATTTTGGCATATTACAGTTCCGAATCTGCGACCGGTTACATCATTCGTAGTAATCATGGGACTGATTGGTACGTTTCAGTTATTTGATCAATCGTTTATTTTCTCAGGAGGTTCAGGAGGTCCTAATAACTCGACTCTGACTGTTGTTCTTCTTATTTATCAATATGCATTTAAAAATTTAGGAACCATGGGATATGCTGCAGCACTAGCCTTTATGCTGGCGCTCGTGATTTTGATGGCAACGGTTATTCAGAGGAAGTTTTCAAAAGAAGAAAGTATGTACTAAGGGGGGGAAGAAAAAGATGAAGAAAAAAATAGGAGTCCTCATTTTATATACGATTTTAAGCATATACGCGCTGATTACTCTGATTCCATTTATTTGGGCGCTATCCGCTTCTTTTAAAACGCTTGAAGAAATTGTGTCAGGTACGGTGAACTTTATTCCGAAACACTTTACGCTAGACAACTATAAACAAATTTTTGTGGAACAAAAGCTGTTCCCTCGCTGGATGTTTAATAGCTTATTCATTGCCGTAGTAGGAACAGCTCTGAATTTGCTATTTAACTCAATGGCTGGTTATGCCCTTGCACGCCTCAGTTTCCCGGGAAAGAAAAGTTTATTTATTATCATTTTAGCGGTGCTTATGATTCCTGGACAAGTAACGATGATTCCTAATTTTTTAATTTTAAAAGAGTTAGGCTGGTTAAATACCTATCAGGGAATGATTGTACCGGGAATGGTAAATGCGACTTTTATATTTATGATGCGTCAATTTTTTATTAATTTCCCAAAAGAGCTTGAAGAAGCAGCGGAGTTGGATGGGTTATCAAAGTTTGGAACATTCTTTAAAATAGTCCTTCCACTTGCAAAACCTGCCCTAGCAGCACAAACGATTTTTGTATTTATGGGATTTTGGAATGATTTTATGAAGCCTTTAATTGTGATGTCCGATGAAAATATGTTCACTTTGACTTTAGGCCTTAACACATTTAAAGGTCAGTATATTAGTTATTGGAACTATATTATGGCAGCTTCCATGGTTTTTACACTTCCCATTTTGCTCATTTATGCGTTTTTTAACAAATATTTCATTAAAGGAATTTCGTTTACTGGAGGAAAATAAAAAACGGCTGGGATAAAAGGATTTTAGTTGGAATTACAAACGAACGATTAATTAAAAAACTATAATCGTTCGTTTTTTGCTGTTATGGTTCAATTTGTTTTTAGTGAAGTTCACTCACATACTGATCAATCATCGTCTGCAGTTCCTCTAAGTTCGTTTTACTGTTGTTAACAGGCAGCTGTTTTAATGAATGTAGAGCACTATCAACAACAAACTTACGGGGGGGTGATTGTTTAAACAGCTCTTCTTCAATAAAACTAATAAGCTCTGTGCATTTTTGACGTTCGAATTCATCCGTGAACTGTTTGTGAACTTGTTTTTTTAAATCGATAAGTGCTGTAGAAATGTCCTGTTCTATTTGATTTTTAGTATTGGGGCAAGATGGAAGCCATTCTTTGATCGTTTGCGGATCGAGCAAAATGTCTCCTGAACTTGCTACTTCGTCTACAAGAGGAAGCAGACGCTTAACGCTGTAAGTTATAATCTCATGGGGATCAGTATTTGTACCGTTGACCATAAAATGATAGTGAAAGTTGCGGTGAAGCATGCCAAGAAACATAATTGCACAATCTAGCAGATAAGGTTTCTTTTCTTGCCCAAATAAATCAATAAACCGTTTATAAATCCAGTTTACTTCGATGAACTGGGTTTTTTTAATGTATGCTTTTAAATCAGGATCATTGGAAACAAATACTTCTTCAAGTAACGTAAAAAATTTATGTTTGTGATGGTTTTTCATCTGCGCATCGATTTGTTTAACAAATACATCTACATCGGTCATGCTTTTACCAACCAGCAGCTGATTGCGCTCTTGTTCAATTGTTGTATGAAGCCAGGTAAAAACAGCGATTAATAATTCATTTTTTGAAGAAAAATAGTTGTAGAATGTTCCTTTTGAAATGCCGCTATAATCAATGATGTCTTGAATGGATGTAGCTTGAAATCCTTTTTCAACGAAGAGATGGTGTGCATTTTTTACAACTTGCTGTTTTCGGTTATTCATTATTATCACCTAAATATAAAATTAGACTCATGGTCCAACTTTATAATACATGATTTAAAGCGTTTACACAAATGTTCTTTTCGGAAAAATAACGATATCACGGCATATATATTGATATAAGAGGATTATAGGGCTAAAAAAGTTGAGAAAATAAAGGACGTGAACGCAAGATTTTTCGCTTGCATAAATTGAACTCACAGTATAATATACTCTATGTAGAACATGTGTCTAAAAAAATGAACCTAAAGTATAAGGGGGTATAATAATGAGTCAATCAATAAATCAAATGGAAAAGCCGCCTTATGGCATAATTGCTATTTTGTTAATTGGCGCTTTTATCTCATTGTTGAATGAAACGTTACTAAATGTGGCGCTGCCGTCTATTATGAAAGACTTAGATGTGACAACGTCAACTGTCCAGTGGCTTTCTACTGGTTATATGTTAGTGAATGGTATTATGATTCCAACTACCGCTTTTTTAATTCAGCGCTATTCTATCAGAGGCTTATTTTTAACGGCGATGACTTTATTTACAGCAGGAACAATACTTGCCGGTTCTTCGCCCGTATTTTCTGTGTTGTTAACCGCTCGTATTATTCAAGCGTCAGGCGCAGCTATTATGATGCCGCTTTTAATGAACGTATTGCTCACAAGTTTTCCATTAGAAAAACGCGGAGCTGCGATGGGGATTTTCGGTTTAGTTATGATTTTTGCTCCGGCAATTGGTCCTACATTATCAGGATGGCTAATTGAACACTATGAGTGGAGAATGCTGTTCCACCTTGTTACGCCAATCGCAGCCATTGTATTAATAGGCGCTTTCTTCCTATTAAAAGACAAAAAAGAAAAAGTGGAAATCAATTTGGATTTTTTATCTCTTTTGTTATCTACAATTGGATTTGGCGGACTTCTATACGGATTTAGCTCAGCAGGGGATAAAGGCTGGGATTCTGTGGAAGTATACGGCACCATTATCGTAGGAGCTGTGGCTCTGATTTTATTTATTACGCGTCAGTTCAAGCTTAAAACACCGATGCTTGAATTCCGCATTTTTAAATATCCAATGTTTGCTTTATCATCAACGATTTCGATGGTGATCACAATGGCATTATTTTCAGCCATGCTGCTAATGCCAATTTATGTTCAAACGGTACGAGGCATTTCTCCGCTTCATTCCGGATTACTAATGCTTCCAGGTGCGCTGCTAATGGGTGTGATGTCACCGATTACCGGAAAATTATTTGATAAATTCGGAGCGCGTGCACTGGCTGTAACGGGTCTAACTATTACAGCCGTTACGACGTATTTCTTCAGTAACTTAGAGCTTGATACGACGTATACAACGCTCATTACGCTTTATACGCTTCGTATGTTCGGAATGTCTATGGTGATGATGCCGGTTATGACAAACGGATTAAATCAGCTGCCGCAGCGCTTTAATCCGCATGGTACTGCCATGAACAATACGCTTCAACAAGTATCGGGAGCTATTGGTTCGGCTCTTTTAGTAACGGTGATGTCAAACCGTACAGCTACTCATGCAAAAGAGCTCGCTCAAGATGCAATGAGCGGAGCAGGAGCAGCTAATGCAACCGCAGCCGGGGCAGCTCAAATGAAAGAACAGATTGGGATGCAGGCAATGGTACAGGGGATTAACGATGCCTTTGCCGTCTCAGTAGTACTAGTGGTGGTTGCCTTAATTCTTTCATTGTTTATGAAACGAGCAACGCCTGCAAGTGAAGATGAAGTGATAAAGGAAAAAGCAGGACGCGAGCAGTTTGCTAAATAAAAAAAATCTCCGCTGAGACAGCGGGGATTTTTTTAGCTTGTATATCTAAAGCTTAAGCCCATTTTCTTTAATAATTTCCGGTAGCCGATAGACGTTTGATCAGCCATAATATGCGCTTCCATCTGCAGATCTAAAGGCAAGTCTTCAGGTTTTTGATTTTCAACCATTTCACGGTCTTCGTCAAAGACGCGAAGGTTAAAGTCATACACACCTTCAACGGGAGAATCTTTGTCAAAGTTTCGAGCGATTGGCGCAAATAAACGTGTTTCGCGGGCTGAAATAGGAGAGACTGCATTCATAATCCACAGCTCTGCGCCTTCTGGGAAGTATACTTTTAGCGTAGCTGTAAACGGCGGATAAACATCAAAGACGCGAAGCCATTTAAAATCAGGTGGATTTAAATGCTGCTGTTCTTTGGAATAATTGCTCACGGTGCTCGTATATTCTACATGAAGCCCATAGTCTGTATCGCTTACTTTATATTTAGGCACGAAGGCGTTGTTTCGATCACCAAATGTGTCCGTGTGAACCCAAGCAAAATGAGCTACGTCTAAAAAGCCTTCCATTTGACGACCGGCTGAACCCATGATATCAAAGCTCGGACAAACAATTTGCTGAAAATCAGGATCCTCCCACGCATCGAAGTAAGGCAGGTTATCTTCTTCTCCTGTCAGGGAAGTCCACACTAATCCAAATCGTTCAATAACTGGATAGACGGCCATACACAGGCGGGGAGAAATGTTGGCGTCAGGGTGAGCTGGAATCGACGTGCATGCGCCGTCCGTTGCGTAGCGGAAGCCGTGGTAAGGACAGACAATTTCATCATCTTCCACCCAGCCCATGCTAAGCGGGGTGCCTCGGTGAACGCATAAATCACGAGCCGCTACTACTTTGTGTGTGGTACGGTATAGAACTAGATTTACATCTAGCAGTTTTACGGACGTTGGTTTCTCTGTTACATCACTGCAGCGTGCGACAGGGTACCAATACTTAGCGAGCGTCGTCCAATCTTCCAGGCTGAACGTGCAGTCTCTTGGGTAGGGAGTTGCCGTTTTTGATTTGGTCATGGTTGGTTGTTGTTCCATCTATTTTCTTCCCTTCTTTTGTAAGCTCTTTTACTAAGGGTAATATAAAAAAAGAAAATTCACACAATTTATGTGAGGAGTTCTAACATAAAATATGGAACTTTGTAGAAAGTGCGAATTTCAGAAGACGCAAATTAGAGAATATACCAATAAAAAAATTGAAAAAAGCGCTTCCTAAATTAATTTAAACGTGATATAATTTTTCAAGACGCTGGTGTAGCTCAGTAGGTAGAGCACTTGCATGGTAAGCAAGAGGTCGCAGGTTCGATCCCTGTCGCTAGCATAATAAAAAAACCTTCTTTCTTGTTGAAAGAAGGTTTTTTTATTTATGTTGGCTTTAAAAGTATTCTCCGAATTATTCTTCCCCGCCTTGTGAACACTTTAACAGTTTGATAGCCTTATTAGGAGGCCGTGAAAAAACATGTGTATCTTTTCGACTATGTCTTATGAATCATATTTAGAAATATTCTTAAAAGAATGTTTATTGCCTCTAAGTATTGGGTACACGAAACTAGGGATTAAATTTCAACAGGGAGTGTGAACGATAATTTGATTACGTTTAAGAATGTGTCAAAGCAATATCCAGACGGTACGACCGCCGTGAAAAATATTAATCTAGAAATTAAAGAAGGAGAGTTTTTCGTTTTAATTGGTCCGAGTGGATGTGGGAAAACCACCACCTTAAAAATGATTAACCGTCTTCATGATATTACCGAAGGAGAACTATACATAAAAGATAAGCTCGTATCGGACCACAACATACATGAGCTACGCTGGAACATTGGTTATGTCCTACAGCAGATTGCTCTTTTTCCTCATATGACCATTGCTGAAAATATAGCCATTGTACCGGAGATGAAGCATTGGAAGAAAAACAAAATCAAAACGCGCATTGATGAACTGCTTACCTTGGTAGGACTAGACCCAAAGCAGTATCGAAACCGAAAGCCGTCTGAGCTCTCAGGTGGCCAGCAGCAACGTGTAGGTGTAGCACGTGCCCTCGCAGCTGATCCCCCCGTTATTTTAATGGACGAACCCTTTAGCGCCCTCGATCCGTTAAGCCGCGAACAGCTTCAGCAAGATGTTATTAGCTTAAAAGAAAAAATCAACAAAACATTTGTGTTTGTTACGCATGATATGAGCGAAGCGATGACGCTTGGAGATCGTATCTGCTTGATGAAAGATGGGGAAATTGTTCAAGTTGGAACCCCAGAGGAATTCATTTAAAAGCCTAAAAATGAATTTGTAAAAACATTTATTGGAAATCAAGGAAATACTTTATTTGAGACATTAGATATGTTTGTCAAAGAAAGTGAACAGCCAGACGTAGAACCTACTGAAGAGCTAGCTTCAACCGCCACTGTTCAGCAGGCAATGGACGCCCTTTACGACCATGAAGCAATAGCCGTGAAAAAAGGGAGCAAACGTATTGGCGTTGTAACGCGCAAAACTCTATTAGCGTTTCTTTCTGATAAAACGAAAGAAGGAGGAACGCTGTAATGAATGCACTAAGCACATTATTAGATCAACGAGGAGATGCACTGTTTCAAGCTCTTCTTGAACACATTCAAATTTCAGTACTGGCTCTTGTTATTGCCGTATTAATTTCAGTGCCGCTCGGACTGTACTTAACGAGGCATGACCGCATAGCTGAACCGATCATTGGCGTAACAGCCGTACTGCAAACCATTCCTTCACTCGCTTTATTAGGATTACTGATTCCTCTTGTCGGAATTGGAACCTTTCCCGCGGTTATTGCACTGTTTTTATATTCGCTTCTTCCTATTGTACGAAATACATATACCGGAATTAAAGAAGTGGACCCATCTTTAATTGAAGCATCCAAAGCCATGGGGATGAACTCGTGGAGACGATTAATCAAAGTAGAACTTCCTCTAGCACTTCCTGTCATTATGGCCGGAATTCGCACAGCGATGGTACTCATTATTGGTACAGCGACAATCGTGGCTCTTATCGGAGCGGGCGGACTCGGAAGCTTAATTTTGCTTGGTATTGACCGAAGCGATAATAGTTTGATTTTATTAGGAGCTATTCCAGCAGCATTATTAGCGCTTATTTTTGATGGAATTCTGCGAACGATTGAACACTCAGCAAAAAAAGGGTCCAAAAAACGCTCTTTCATTATGATTATCGTATTAATACTTATTCTTGTTTCTCCGTTTGCAGCGATGAGCGCAACAAAACCAGACCTTGTTATCGGAGGGAAAATTGGCGCAGAACAAGATATTTTAATTAATATGTACAAAGAATTAATTGAAGATCAAACCGATATGAAAGTAAATCTTCGTTCGTCGCTTGGGAAAACGGTATTTGTATTTGAGGCTCTGCGTAACAAGGAAATTGATTTGTACCCTGAATATACGGGTACAGCCATTGTGACGCATCTAAAGGAACAGCCGGACAGCAAAGATGAAACACAGGTGTACAAGCAGGCAAAAGAAGGATTTCAAAAGAAATTCGGCCTTGTCTATTTAGATCCAATGAAGTTTAATAATACGTACACATTGACCGTGACAAAAGAATTTGCCAAAGAAAATAATCTAACGACCATTTCAGATTTGGCAAATGCAACAGATAAAGTAAAAGCAGGATTTACGCTTGAGTTTAAAGATCGTGAAGACGGCTACGTAGGCCTTCAAAAAGAATATGGCCTTACCTTCCCGAATATTAAAACGATGGAGCCGAAGCTTCGCTATCGCGCTGTAGAAAAAGGCGATATTAACATGCTTGATGCTTACGCAACGGATCCTGAAATCAAACAGTTTGGTTTAAAAGTCTTAAAAGACGACCAGCAGTTCTTCCCTCCGTATCAAGGAGCGCCTGTGCTTCGTGAAGATACGCTAAAAGAGCACCCTGAACTGAAAAAAATCTTAAATCAACTGGGCGGTAAAATCAGTGACGACGAAATGCGTGAAATGAACTATCAAGTAAACGCAAAAGGAAAAACGGCTGAAGAAGTCGCTCATCAATTCTTAGTGAAAAAAGGATTAATTAAAAAATAAAAATGAACAAAAAAAGATCCGAACGATTTATCGTTCGGATCTTTTTTTGGGCGTGATTTCGTTATGTTTCAATCTCTTTTTAATGTGAGAGAAGCGTTAATGAAAATGAGGTCTTATGAACAAGCTAAAGGTACCAAATTTGTTTTCTGATGGAGAGGAGATGCCGTTATGAATTCATTTTTTACGTGTCACCCTGTACAACATTCTTTTCAGCTTTTTTCAGTTGAACATCTTGTAACTTTAGCCATTATTGTGATCATAGGAGCATTTATTTTTTTGTGGCGAAAGCAGCTGCGAAAAAAGAGGTTTGCGTTCGTTTTGCTTTCATTTGTTCTAATTGCTTCAGAAACGGCCTACCAGGCTTGGGAAATCGGATGTCATCAGTGGTCGGTTGAAACTTCCTTGCCTCTTCAGCTCAGTGATATAGTCGTGCTGCTGGCTGCTGTTGTGCTGATAACCAAAAGCAGGTTTCTTTTTTATTTTGTGTACTTCGCAGGAATCAGCAGCTCTGTTCAAGCGATGATTACCCCAGACCTTGGCGGCTATGCGTATGCCCAGTTTCGCTATGTGCAGTTCTATTTATCGCATGGCGGTGTGGTGCTTGCTTGCTGTATACTAATTGCTGCCTGCAGATATGAGCCGACGTTTCGTTCTTTATGGGTAAGCGTAGTATTTGTTAATCTGTACGGAGGTTTTATCTATGCCATGAATCGTTTACTCGGTGCGAATTATTTATACATGATGAGAAAGCCAGAGCACGCTTCCTTGTTGGATGTTCTTGGACCTCACCCTTGGTATTTAGTATGGATTGAAGGAATCATAATTCTTAGCTTTCTTGTTCTTTATCTGCCGTTTTGGGTACATAAGAAAATCAAAGGGAAATCAATTTTGTTGAAGAGAAATGCTAATACTGGTAATTTATAAGTGTAAACTAGCTAGGATTTCCTGAATGAAAAGGAAAAAAAACGCCTGAACAAGCTGTTAGAGGCAAACGTAAAAAATAGAAAAGAATAAAGCAAGCACAGACATCAGAAGGAGAGTATCAAAATGAAAACACTGGTTATTTTAGCGCATCCAAATTTAGCATCTTCTCGCATTAATAAAGCGTGGGCAGAGCGGTTAAAGAAAGAAGAGAATGTACACGTTCATGATTTATACGCAAACTATCCCGATTTCAAAATTGATGTAGAAAAAGAGCAGGAGTTAGTTGTTCAATTCGATCGCATTGTGTTTCAATTTCCGTTTTACTGGTACAGCTCACCAGCACTCTTAAAAGAGTGGCAAGATGTTGTCTTAACGTACGGATGGGCTTATGGCAGCGAAGGTACTAAACTTCATGGAAAAGAGTTTATCGTAGCTACTTCGACAGGAGGACCTGCAGAAGCTTATCAAGAAGGCGGCTACAACCGTTATCCAATGAATAATCTGCTTCTTCCGTTTCAAGCTACGGCAAATTTAACAGGCATGAATTTCCAAACTCCGTTTTTATTTCAAGGAGCAGGCGGTGGACTGAGCGAAAAAGTCATTCAAGATAGTGCAGAAAGCTACGCTCAATTATTAAGACAATAAAAAAAGCCGCGTCACAGCGGCTTTTTAATTTACATTTGTTCGTGAGAAAGAAGTAAGCAGCTTTTGAGGAGCAATATCCAATCCTTCAATTAGTAATCCTGTCATAGCCGTTAGACTCCCGACTTCAAAAGATTCCCCGGCTCTCCAAAATGCTGATTCACCTTGTTTGATATAAATTTTCAGTCCGTTATCGCCAGCTACCCAGCCTTCCCCGTGAACGACTAAAAGAAGCTGTGGAATCGTAGCTTCTTGACGAGGTGTATAATCATTTTCTTGAAAAGATAAAAAGCTGATTTTGACATCTCCGGTATGAGAAAGTAATGGGTTTACTTTATAGGTAGAATGAAGAAAGGAACGCTCTTCTTCAGATTGAAAACCATATAATTTCATCATTTCATCTCCTTGGTTAAAAAATATAAAAAAAGAAGTCCTTCTCCTTTCATATACGCATACAGAAGAAAAAATAGAACTTCAAAGAAACAGCTGTTTTCTAGAAAATAGCTCCATTTCATCTCCATTTTTTGTCGAAGCTGAAAATTTTTTGAAGGATAGGGAGGAAAAACAGAAGTTTTTTTGAATAGTATAAAAAAAGGTGTCCTCTAATGGACACCTTTTCCTAATTTAAAAATGACTGTAACGCTTGTTTGTTTTCTTCCAGGTCGATGCTTAAAACAGCACCAATACCGGATATTCGTTCATTTGAATAGGAACCTTCAACCGGTAAACGAAGAGATTTTAAATTTGGCTGATTTCCAACTAAAAAATCTTTTCCTATCACAATAAATGTTTTTGGAGGAATATTTGTATCCACATATGGATCAATGACGCCCCATAGCTTAGGAGCTTTCGCCAGTGTCTTTACTTGAAGAGCTTCATCCATTAATTTACCAATCACTTCTTGTTGACGCTTCACGCGCCCGAAATCACTTTGGCTATCATGGCGGAATCGCACGTATCCTAGTAATTTATCTCCGTGAAGAGTTTGTTTTCCAGGTTTTAGGGTCATGCCAATTCCTGATGACATTTCGTGTGGCACGGTAACCGTAATCCCCTCAGGGGCAATCGTATCGGCAACTTTGGAAAAACCTTTAAAATCAACAACGGCATAATAGTTTACATCTACGCCGAAATTTTCTTTAATTGTCTTACGCATTAATTCGGGCCCGCCAAATGCATAGGCTGAATTTAATTTGTTTTTGCCATGTCCAGGAATATCCACATATGAATCACGCATCAAAGAAACAATTTTAGGCTGATTGCTGTCTTTGTCATAATGAGCAATCATAATTGTATCGGCACGCGAATGTTCTTCACCTCGAGAGTCAATTCCAAGAAGCAGTACATTCATGCTATCTAAATTGGCACTTGCACCATTAAAATCAAACTGTCCATCTTTCCCAAAAGCTCCGTCTGCTTCTGCTAACCCTTGTTGGTATTGATAATACACATATGCACCAGCGGCGATTACAAGAATGAGAAAGAAAAGAAGTAGCTTTCTAAAGCGTTTCTTTTTTCTTTGCTTTTTTCTTTTATGTTGTTTACGTTCTGTACGTTCTTCCAAATGTCTCACCATCGCATTCAAAAATATTAATACTTTTTTGTTTGAAACCAATTATGCAAAAAATTATAAAACGACATAATAAAATTAACACTAAGGAATTAGATTAGCAAGTACGTTCACGAGTAAATCGGCGAAGACAGCTAAAATAAGAGAAGGGTATAAATAGAAGAAAGAGGAAATAAAGGTTATTTTTTTCGAGGATATTTGTTATAATCTATCATAGTTAGGGAAAAAGTTCTGTCTTTTAAGAGTGGAATATGAGAAAAGTCTCTGTTTGTTGAGAATCAAATATAGGTCTAAGTGTAGGAAAAAGGAGTGAAGCGAATGAGTATATATGTGTCATCTTCGAACCTTGTGCTGATTCCAGAAGTGGCGTTAAGTCATTGGAAACCTTATGGCGCGGGGGAATTGACCGGAGCTATTATTTCAGGTAAGGATAGTGCTGAAATAATTAAAGAGCTTAATCAATCGTCTATTCTGCCTTTTACAAGTTTTTTCTATCGAAAGCATTTTGTTATTCTGTTTGATAAAGAACAAGTGAAAAATCATTTTGAACAGTTGCTTTTATTATATAAATCTCAGGGCTATATTTTTTATTCTTCTACTTTATACGATGATCATTGGTCCCAGGTCCTTGAAGGAACTAAGCAGCTGCTAACGGTAAATGGACAAGTGGTGCCGGTGCTTGAGCTTGAACAAAACGGTGAATTTGACGTTGTGCGTGATGAAAGTGGTCTGCACATTGTGATAGATGATGACGAAGACGAAGAGAAGCAGCTAGAAAAAAAAGTTCATGAGCTCCCGCTTGAAGAAGGTAACTATTTTATTGGCGATCCGGGATTTGTTGAAAACCGAGACATGCTGGTAAAAGAATATTTTCCTAAAGGTACGTACGAATTTATTTATAGATACGGAGAAAATGGCTGGCTGATGAAAGTAAGTATTCAGCGAAAAGCGATTAAAGAGCAGCTTACTACTCTTCACGCGGCTTTGTCTTAACCTCTATTCATTGTACAATATTGCTAAATAACTATGTTATAATAGTAATATTGCACAATGAAAGGGGTTTTTTTAATGGAAGCACGTTTGCAAAAAGTCGTATCATGGCTGAAGGAAAAGAATGTAGAAACGGCCTTTATTTCGTCAACTGAAAACGTATTTTATTTAACAGGATTTCACACGGATCCGCATGAGCGTCTGCTTGGTTTGTTTTTATTTAATAAAGCGGAGCCGATGCTTGTTTGTCCATCAATGGAAGTGGGTCAAGCAAAAGAAGCCGGCTGGAAATTTGATGTGATCGGATATGAAGATCATCAAAATCCTTGGGAACTTATTAAAGAAGCTTTACATAAACGAAACGTGATAGATGTAAAAAAGGTTGCTGTAGAGAAAGAACAGCTGCTGTATGCGAGAGCTGAAGAACTGCTTAATTTATATCCAAATGCTGAGCTAGTCGGAGCAGAAGAGAAATTAAATCAGCTGCGTTTAATTAAAGATGAGCGTGAAGTTGAGATTCTGCAAAAGGCAGCTGCATTAGCTGATTTTGGCGTGGAAGTAGGCGTAGCTGCCTTAAAAGAAGGCGTTACGGAAATGGATGTTCTGGCTAAAATTGAATACGAGCTAAAGCGAAAAGGAATTCGTGAGATGTCGTTTTCAACGATGGTTTTATTTGGTAAAAAAACGGGAGAAGCGCACGGGAACCCAGGTCTTCGCACGTTAAAGCCAGGAGATATGGTTCTATTCGATTTAGGCGTAGTGCTAGACGGATACTGTTCAGATATCACGCGTACAGTCGCTTACAAGTCGATTAATGATAAGCAAAAAGAAATCTATGAAACGGTACAGCGCGCCGAGCAGGCAGCTCTTGAAGCTTCCAAGCCCGGCACTCGCATTGGCGACTTGGACATGGTAGCACGCGATATTATTACAGAAGCAGGATATGGAGAATATTTCTTGCATCGTCTTGGTCATGGTCTTGGTATCAGCGTGCATGAGTTTCCTTCAATGAGCCGCAACAATAATGATGTGCTTCAAGAAGGCATGGTGTATACGATTGAACCGGGTATATATATTCAAGGACTCGGAGGCGTGCGTATTGAAGATGATGTAATCATTACAAAGGATGGATACGAAACGTTAACGAAGTACCCAAAAGAATTACAAATTATTTCATAATAATGTCATAAAAATAGAGGCTGCCATGGTGCAGGCTCTATTTTTTATGAGAAAAGAAAAAATTGGTTAAGGTTTCTTGTTTGCTTCTTGAGACAATTTCATAGTATGTTACGAAACGATAACATTTCTATCACATTTTCTAAAAACTATATCGTAAGCGAGTGCTGTAGTATATGCTGTACAGTAGGGGACTTTTTAAGGTCGCAAGCAAGGAGGTTTTTTATGAGTAATTTTACAAAAGATGAAGAATTAATTATACATAAAGCAATAGATGTATTTGGTCAAAAGGACCGAATTGAAGATTATTCAGATGAACGAAAAAAGCATGGTATTCATGTTGTGGCGTGTGAAAATCATCCGCGTCAAGACGTAACCGCATATGCAACGCTCGGTGGACATCAATGTCCGACAGGCTATACAGTTGGAGGGATCCCGCTTCGAATTGAAATCGTTGGAGCTTGTCATGAAGAATTCGGTATTTATTCTGCTATTTTAGCAAACTGTATTTTCCATATGATGAAATCTCATGTCTCCATCTTCCCAGGAGCTATTTATAAAGACGTTATTGCAGTCCTTGATGACAGCTTTCATATGCAGCACATTTTGCTGATTCCGCCGTTTTTATGGGATAATTTTTCAACGATTGAACTATCTGATAAAAAAGTAACGTTCCTGCAGGCCGTTCCGATCTCAGAAAATGAACGTGCTTTTGCACTTGAGTACGGAGTAGATTCATTGCTAAGCCGCTTTGATGCTGAGCAGGTGAATGTCTTCAATTTAGAAAGAAGATCTGTTGTATAAACAAAAAGAGCGCCGACTGAGACGCTCTTTTTTGTTATTGATTAGTAGGTCAATTCTTTTTGCGGTATAGCTTTTTTATGACTCGTTTGGTAGCTGTGAAGCACCATGCCTGCTACGATAACTCCCATTCCAACCCAAGAAAGAAACGATGGCAAAGGACTTGATAGAAGGAAGACCTCTCCTAGCAGGGCAAATAAAACTTCCATCGATTGTGTAGCTTCAACTGCACCTAACTTGTGAGAATCTTTTTTAACAAGGTCAGTTGCTGCAAAAAATAAAACCGTTGCACATACTCCTGAAAGTAAAGCAACTAAACTGCTTTGATACATCTGAGTTGTTTTTGGCAGTCCATCGGTGACGTAGGCATAGACAGAAAGAATAATCCAAAACGGCAGGCTTGAAAGCGTCATTCCAAGCACGCGCTGAAACGTATTAAGTGACGATACCTCCATCATTTTACGGTTGCCAAGCGGGTACGCAAAAGAGGCAATTAAAATGGGAATGGTACAAAGCAAGGCAGTAGAGGCCGACAGTTCAGTCGCATGCTCAAGCTGCATGAGCACAACGCCTATTAAAATAATAAACGAAAAACCTAGCTGCTTGAAAGGAATGCCTCCTCGCTTCTTTCCTTCCTTGTAAAACAAAGGGGCTAGGAGAGATCCCGATAAAATTGTGATTTGCCAAGTTCCTGCAATAAGCCAGCCGGGACCGTAGGCTGAAGCAAAACAAAGAGGAGCGTAGAATAAACCAAATCCAACCGTGCTCCACAGCAGCCATTTTTGCGGCTGGGCTTTTATTTCTGCCACCACAGGTTTGATACCACCCCAAAAATAAACAAGCACAAGCAAAAGAGGTACCATAAAAAAATAGCGCAGAGATGCGCTCCACGCCCAGCTGCCTCCAGATAAATCCATCGCTCGATTTAAAACGAATGTAAAAGCAAAAAAGAATGATGCAGCGATGCCTAATAAAAGAGGCTTCACGTTGATTCCTCCTCATTTGTCAACGCTTCACCTAATGTGAGCCAGTTTGTTTCGACAAGCTGTGATGTTAGGGCGGCATCTTTTTGACGGCAAGCGTTTATGATTTCTTTGTGCTGATTAACGGAAGCAAGACTACCAAGAGAAGAAAAGCGAGCGATTTCCAGACGTTGAATTTTGGCGCTTGTCTGTTTTACAACACGTTCTAGCTCTACATTATTCGCTCGGTTTAAAAAAACGGAATGAAATGCTTCATCCGCTTCGATCGCTTCAAGTACATTTCTTGTTTTGATTGCATGTTCTAGAGATTGGTTGTATTTGATTAGTTCGCCCATATCTTCTTCTTGTAGCGAAGTACAGGCCAGCTTAGCAGCAAGTGCATGAAGAGCTGCGACGACAATAAAAGATTGTTTTGCCTCCTCAAGGTTTAATGGAGCCACTTTTGTAGAAGAGCCAGGTGTCGTTTGGACAAGGCCTTCATCTTCGAGCCTTTTTAATGCTTCTCGAACAGGAGTGCGGCTAACTCCAAATTGCTCAGCCAGTTCTTTATCCTGAAGCTTTTGTTCCGGCTGAAATTCAAGCATAACAATATTTTGTTTAAGTGTTTGATAGACTTCCTCCCGTAGGGAAAGTCGTTTGAGGGGTTGAATGTTATTTTTCATAAAACCAATATATCGCATATTATATTAAATAACAATGTGAAATCTAAAAAACTTCATCTAAAAAGCAGACAGCTGCTTTTTAGATGAAGAGCTTAATTACTGCTGCGCAAAGACTTAGATAAGATGCTCGCAATCGCTTTGCTGTGCTCAACCTGCGTTTTTTTGGACTCTTTTCGTTCAAGAGCTACTTTTTGAAGGCTTTTTTCTTCTTCGGTTTGAGCAATAACTTGAGGAACGGGGGCGGGCTTTCCATTTTCTAGTGCAACAAAGGTGAGAAAAGAAGTTGCAGCAATACGTTTAATGCCCGTTAACAAATTTTCGGCAATGACTTTAACAAAAATAATCATGGAGCTTTTTCCTGTGACAACAACGAATGCTTCATATGAAATAAAATCTTCTTCGGTGACGGGCTCGATAAAGTCAACGTGATCAATGGAAGCTGTAACACACGACTTTCTGGAATGTTTAGCTGCTGAAAGAGAAGCCGTCATGTCCATATCAGCGACAATTTTTCCGCCAAAAAGGGTGTGGTGATTGTTCAGGTCATTTGGAAAAATGTGCTGTGATTTGACTACTCGTGAGACGCTGCAAAGTACTGCTTTTTCACTCATTGAAAACACTCCTTCAAACTGTTTATATGGTTTAATGTATGTTGACTACTTGTTCTTATGTATACAAGTTATAGAAAGCCATTTCGTAAAAAGCTCTTCAAAAGCTTCTATATGGTAAAATAGAGCAAATACGAAAGAGAGGATGAGAGTATGAACTTAACGCAATTTTCTAGAAGAAAATATACGGATTCCCCTACACCTTTAGAAAAGCTATCAGTTTTATCAAAGCAGTTAAATGGACCTTCAATTTATATGAAGCGCGATGATATGCTTGGACTGACAGGGGGCGGAAATAAGACGCGTAAGCTTGAATATCTAGTAGCTGATGCAAAAGCGCAAGGAGCAGACGTGCTTATAACGTGCGGTGCGATACAATCCAATCACTGTCGTTTGACGCTCGCTGCTGCTGTAAAAGAACAAATGAAATGCGTGCTTGTATTAGAAGAAGGAGAAAATAAAGCAAGCGATCAGCCGACGGGGAACTATTTTCTTTATCATTTATTAGGCGCTCATGACATGCGGTTTGTCGCTGAAGGTTCGGATTTGACAGCGGAAATGGAAAAAGTAGCGCGCGAGCTAAGTGAAAAAGGTCATAAGCCGTACCTAATCCCAGTAGGAGGTTCAAATGTTATCGGTGCAACAGGCTACGCTGCCTGCGCACAGGAGATGCTTATGCAAAGCTATGAGCAGCAAATAAAGCTTAGCCACGTAGTTTGCACAAGCGGAAGCGGAGGCATGCATGCAGGGTTAGTGGCAGGCTTTCAAAGTCTTCAAAGTGACGTGTCTGTTATTGGAATGAATGTGAGTCGTGCTAAAGAAGAGCAAGAAATGAAAGTTGCCAAGCTAACGAGCGAACTTTATGAACATTTACATAGCAAAACGCCTTTTAAAAAAGAAGATATTGTTTGTATGGATGAATATGTAGGTCCAGGCTATGCTGTTCCAACAGAAGAGATGGTAGAAGCAGTCAAACTTGTGGCCGGTACGGAAGGAATTTTATTGGATCCTGTGTATACGGGAAAAGCGATGGCTGGTCTAATTGATTTAATTCGAAAGGGTTATTTTAAAAAAGATGAGAATGTGGTGTTCATCCACTCCGGGGGCTCACCGGCTCTTTATGCGTATACATCGATTTTTTCATAAAAAAGCAAGGGATTCGACTCCCTTGCTTTTTTAGTTTATATAGGAATAGTAAGTGAAAACGTCACTCCGGTGTCTGTGTTTTCAGCCGTAATTGCTGCATCGTGCATCGTAACAATACGCTTTACGATACTTAAACCAATACCGAATTCACCGTTTGCTCCTTTTTTAAATGGTTCAAACAAGTGTTCAAGCACGCTTTGATCAATCGGCGGACCATCGTTGCTGATTGTACATTGAACGTTCGTTTGGTGTTTAGCAAGCGAAAGTGAAACCTTCGTATCGGCATAGCGCAGCTGATTATCGAGTACATTTTCAAGGACTTTTGTCCACAGCTCTTTGTCTCCTTTAATCGTTGCGTTTGCGTCGTCAAATTCCCACTGTATTTCAGGGCGCCTCCACCGCAAGCGATCCACTACTTCATGAAGAAGAGCAGTAAAATCAAAGTCGTCTTGTGCAAGCTGGTGAGTGGACATATAGTCAAGCTTGGTTAAGTAAAGCAAATCGCGGATTTTTTTCTCAAGATTTTTGGATTCATCTTCAATGACTTTTAACGTTTGAGATAAATCACCTTTTGGATAAATGCCGTCTTGAATCGACTGAGCGTAGCTTTGAATAACCATTACCGGTGTTTTTAAATCGTGTGAAATATTTTGAAGCAGCGTTTGCTGTGCTTCATCTTTAGATACGAGCCTTTTGCGCATTTGCTCGATGGACGCGCCTAGCTTGCCGATTTCATCGGAACGGTTGACTGTAACAGGCTCATGCCAATTTTGTTCGGCGATTTTTTTTACATCTTTTTCAAGCGATACAAGCGGCTTGCTTAAGTATCTTGACAGCCAAATAGATGGAAGCCAGCTGAATAGAAATACAATTGAAATTACAAGAAGCAGTTGCTTAAAAAGAGTAGAAGTGAGCGCGTTGCGATACGTATCCCAGGAAAATGAAAGCAAAAAAGCAGGCTGTCCGTTTACGCTTACTTTTCGAATCACGTAAAAAAGCGTCCGGTTGCCGAGATCTTTTTCATAGCGAGCGACAATTTTTCGCTGACTGATTGCATCTTCCTGTGCTTTTCTCAAAAAGTCTTGAGGCAACACCCGTGATGAAAAATAAGAGATATCCGCGTGTTCAGGCAATAAAATATGATCCACGGTTCGATTGCCAAGTGTTGGTTCACTGTCTTCATTGCTAAAGTAGTATTCACCTGAGCGGCTTGGCAGGCCGTATTCTTTTAAAATATGCTGTTCATTTTCGATAGTGGTATAAATTTCATTCGTGAAGAACTGCCTGAGCGTCGTTGGGAATAAAATAGCGAGCAAAATTGAAATAAGCAGTAAAATACCGGAGATGACGAGCCAAATTTGAAATGCAAGAGACTTGTTTTTCATGCTTTCATCATCCGGTATCCGTATCCGTAAATTGTTTCAATTCGTGCTTGCGGCATTTTTTTACGTACGCGCCTTACTAAATCATCCACCACTCGGTCTGTGCCGAAATAATCTTCTCCCCAAATGAGATTCAGCAGCTGCTCCCGTGAAAAAGCCTGTCCAAGGTCTTTTGAGATAGTGACAAGAAAATCAAATTCTTTAGACGTCAAATCAATCGGTTTTCCATTTTCACTGACTGTACGCGTATGTAAATCGATTTCATAAGGAGTCAGCGTAATGGTATCGGTTTTCTTTTGATTGGAACCATATACGAGGTTTAGCAGTTTGTTTGCTCGAATAACTAGTTCACGCGGCAAAAAAGGTTTTGATAAATAGTCGTCGCTGCCCATTTCAAGTCCAAGAACTCGGTCAATATCGGCATCGCGTGCTGAAATGAAAATAACAGGCACCTGTGGCGTTTGCTGCTTGATTTCGCGAATAAGCTGATACCCGTCAATGTCAGGCAGCATAATATCTAAAATCCACAGATGCGGAGGAGCTGCAATCATTTCTTTTGCGTCCGTGCCGTTAAAAAATGAGCGAACGTCCCAGCCTTCTTTTTGAAGGTAAAGGGTTAAAACTTCGTTTAAATTTTGTTCATCCTCTACTAAATATAGTGTAAAGCTCAAATTTGACACCTTCCTCTGAATATATGAAAATTAAGGTAAATGAAGCACATTACGCCATCTATGGGCGTTTCTTTAAAGGTCTATGTACCCGCTATTATACTACGTGTTTGCTGTTATAAAGAAATTTTTCACAATTTCACATATTGTTTTGATACTTATCCCAAACTTTTATTTTATAGTATAGATAACATAAAATTTGCTACGTTAAAAGGAGTGTTTTTCATGGATCCACGTGATTATGAAAGAGAGGAAGAACGAAAAGAAGAATATGAAAATCGCCAGCAGCGCTATGATCAGTATCAGCCTTCATCGTCGTCACAGCCTCCAAAAAGACGCTTATTTCCAGTGATCGCATCTTCCATCGCCGGAGCAGTACTAGGGGGAGGAATTGTGCTATACGGCGCTCCGCAGCTAGGGTTAATGGATTCAGCGGATACGCAAACAGCGAATCAAACGAATCAAACAACGCAGACTCAGACCGCAACAACAACGAGCACAACGCCTCGAACAGTAAGCACAACCGTGAATCAGTCAGATCTTGTTTCAGTTGTAAATAAAGTATCAGCCGCTGTTGTAGGCGTGAACAATATCCAGCAGCAAACAAATCCATTTTCTGGAGATACTCAAACGCAAGAAGCAGGAACGGGTTCCGGTGTTATTTTCAAAAAAGAAAATGGAAAAGCATACGTTGTGACCAATAACCACGTTATTGACGGCGCAAGCGAAGTAGAAGTGTCACTTTCAAATGGGCAAAAAGAAAAAGCTAAAATTGTCGGAGCTGATGCGCTAACGGATTTAGCGGTGCTTGAAATGTCCGATAAAAATGTTGAACAAGTGGCGAAGTTCGGAAAATCATCAGATTTAGTGGCGGGTGAAACGGTTCTTGCAATCGGTAACCCTCTTGGTGAACAATTTTCTCGTACGGTCACACAAGGTATCGTGAGCGCAGCAAAACGCTCTGTCCCTATTTCAGAGAATTGGAACGTAGACGCAATTCAAACGGATGCGGCGATTAATCCAGGAAACAGCGGCGGTGCCTTGATCAATTCTTCCGGTGAAGTAGTTGGTATCAACAGTATGAAAATTTCAGAAGACAATGTAGAAGGCATTGGCTTTGCTCTTCCAAGTGATGAAGTGCAGCCGACGATTGAACAGCTGATGAAAAACGGAAAAATAACGCGTCCGTATATGGGGGTAGGTCTTCAAGATGTAGGTCAGCTTTCAGCTGCAACAAAACAAGATCAGCTAGGCCTAACAAGCGATACGTCTGAAGGAGTTGTCGTAACGACGGTTGAACCGTTCTCTTCTGCTTCTGATGCAGGTTTACAATCAAAAGACGTGATTGTTGCCATCGATGGAAATGAAGTCAAAACATCCAGTGATTTACGTCAATATCTATATACAAAACGCAAAGTAGGAGACACTGTAAAATTAGACGTGTACCGAAATGGAAAAAAACAAACCATTTCTCTGAAGCTTTCAGCACAGCAGGATAACAATGGATGAGTTCAACACCGTTAAAGCTGCTGCTAGCAGTATTAACAGCGTTCGGATTTTTGGCAGGATGCGGAGAGAAGCATTCAAACACGATGTTTCCTTCTGTAGAAATTAGTCAGCTATCTTCTGCCAAAGGAGTGGCAGCGTATGAGGGAGGCAAGGTGACAGGAGCAGAATTCAACCGTTTTTTAGCCGTTGAAGGGTTCTTAAATCCAGATGCCCCGCTAAATGATACAAGCTACCGCAAAGAGTTATTGCGGCAGCTTGTTATGCAAAAAATCTTAATTTCGCATCCAAAGACGAGTGATAAAGTACAAAAACAAGTCGAGGATATGTGGAAGCAAATTAAACGCTCATATGACCTGGATACAAGAAAACAAGGTTATGAAGTGTTAAATATTCGTTCTAGTGATGTAACCAGCCAGCTAACGAATCAATTTAAATTAGAAGAATATTTCCGTAAACAAATTACGTCTGATGAACTAACTGCTTACTATAAACGTATTGAAAACGATCTAACACGCGTATCTTTTACGCGGCTGGCTTTCCCGACTTTACATGATGCCGATGTCGTTGCGGCTGAACTGAAAAAGGTAACATCGGTTCAAGACGTTCAAAAAAAATATGCTGATGTTCAGACAATCAGCACAATAGAGAATGATGATAATCTAAAGCTTTCAAGTCTATCTCCCTCTTTTATAGATGTTTTAAAAAAACAGCACATCGGAGAGAGTAGTGAGCCTATTAAAATGGGTAAAGTCTATTATATTCTTATTTTAAAACAAAAAGATAAAAAAACGGAATCAGAAGTCAAAGAAGAAATGATGAAAGAACTTGTTTTGAATCATATCAACCGGTATATCCAGGATGAACTGCCAAGGTTTCACGTGACTTTCAACCTTAGGTAGTTCCCTTTTATATAGATTGATTGTTTTCAAAAAACAAGCAGGTAAAAGAGCTTTCTATTAATAGAGAGCTCTTTTACATTTTTAAGTAGACAGAAATGTCGGCACCTGATAAAATGAAGTTGTAAAACTTTCATTATTCGGAAAATTTATACCCTCCAGCTTTGGAGGGTTATTTTTTATGCTGTTGGACGAATAAAAGAGGCTGGGACAAAAGTAGTTTAGTAGAAAGAAAATCCGAACGATGAATCGTTCGGATTTTTTCGTTAGTATGGTGAACGTATGTTTCATCTATTTAGTTGCTTCTAGCTGTTGATTGGAGGGCAAGGTGAAGACTCCTGCGGGAAAAGCGGAAAGCGAAGCCTGGTACGGAAATCAACAGCGGTGTCAAAAGTGATTCATACGAGCATATTTATCCTATTGTTTGCTTTTAGAGTAGACTGCTTTCATTACGTTTCAATCACTTTTCATCTTTTAAATGACTCAATAATGCAGAAGACATCTCTACATGGGAAAGGGCGATGTGTGAAATCGTTTTGGCATAAGGTGTAATTTCATTAATAAATTGTTCGAGTACGTGCAGGTGAGGAAGCTGAAGCTTTGTAATAAAGCAGGCTTGCCCGGCGATGCGTTCACAGAATAAAGCATACGGATACTGAGAAATAAATCGTTTAAAACGCTCGTGCTCTCCGTTTTTCATGGTTACTTCAATAAAACAAGACACGGGCAACTGCAGCTTTTCATAATCAATATCGATTGTATATCCTTTTATAACACCAAAGCTCTCTAGCTGTCTTACTCGCTCTGCCACTGAAGGAGGAGACAGGTTAATTTGTTTTCCTAGCTCTCTTAAGGAAAGACGGCTGTTTTGCTGCAGCGCCTGCAAAATCGATAAATCAATTTCATCAATTTTCAATTGGAAACCTTCTTTCTTATTAACGTTTCATTTGATTAGTAACAGAAGATAATATGTTTTATATGTTATCTAAAATTTCTATTTTTCTTACTATAATAATTAAAAAGGAGTGAGTAAAAAATGGCAAGAGTTTTGTTAACAAACGAAGAGGGAACAAATTTTGAAAAAGCACTAAATTTAATTCCGCATGTAAAAAGGTTGTATGATGAGCTATACGACAAGCTTTGGAACAGCGATATAGTAAAAAGAGAGACAAAGGAAAAAATCAGGCTTTATCTAGCAGGTGTGAATGGCTGTGAGACGTGTATGAGCATGTCATATGTAGGTGATGAGACGCTTAATCAAAAAGTATTAAGAGAAGAAGAAATTGAAGAAAAAGATCGACTGCTGTTTCGATTTATTGATGTATACCGGGTGCGTCCAAGGGATTTGACGGATGCTGATATGAATCAATTAAAGAAATTTTACAGTGATACGCAGCTGTTAGAGCTTTTGGCTGTTATTAATTTGTTTGATCAATTTCATAAACTGATTGTCAGTTTAGATTTATATGATTTTTGCAGTTTGCAGCGCAAGTAATGTCTTCCTTAAAAATATCTTGACAGACAAAATCCACAGGAGTAAGATAGCTTTCGTGAAGTGAAACGTATCATGAATCGAATCAATTATTCTAAAAAATAGAACATAGACATTTGAATAAAAATCGCTTAATCCATTACGGAGCGGAGGACCCATTATTTACGCACATATTGTGCTCTGGGGTGAATCCTTAAAAAGGTAGGGTTACTCTTAAAACCCGAACCCGACAGCTAACTTCGCAAGCGTTTTGAGGGGGAAGAGTGTGAAAAAACACAGGAGCCTTCCTGTGTTTTTTTGCGCTTTTTTTAAGAAAAAGATGTAATTTTTTAGAAAAAGTATAAGCTAAGAGAACACACAGCAGTTGAAGAAAGGAATAAATACATTATGAAAAAACAGTTTGCTGTATTGGGATTAGGTCGTTTTGGAGGAAGTTTGGTTGAAGAGTTTGCTAATCTGGATGTGGATGTGCTCGCTATTGACCGCAATCAGGAGGTAGTAAAGAAATATAGCAACTCAGCTACATATGTTGTGCAGGCGAACGCAATTGATGAAGCTAGCTTAAAAGGGCTAGGTATCCGCAATGTTGATCATGCTCTTATTTCGTTTGGGGATGATATCGAAGCAAGCGTGCTGGCAACAATGCTTTTAAAAGATATGGGCGTTAAGCAAGTATGGGTAAAAGCGGTGAATATGTATCATCAAAAAGTGCTGGAGAAAATAGGAGCGGACAAAGTCATTCACCCTGAGCGCGACATTGCTAAGCGGATTGCTCATCACGTGGTGTCAGAAAAAATCATTGATTACATTGAACTGTCAAAGGATTATAGTATTGTCGAAATTGTCGCCTCTAAGAAACTTCATAATAAAACGCTGTTTGATTTAAATATCCGTGCCAAGTACGGCTGCAATATTATCGGCTTTCAGCGAAAAGACGGGGAAATGGTGATTTCGCCTACCGCGCATGAAATAATTGAACAAGGAGATATGCTTATTGTCATCGGACATAATCGCGATTTGAACCGTTTTGAAGAAGAAGGAGTTTAACTTATGAAAAAACAAATCATTAAACTCACCCCTCCGCAGCTGCTTGTCTCCATTTTTGGCGGAGGAATTATTATCGGTGCTCTTCTATTGATGATGCCTTTTTCTGCCACCGAGCCAATTCGGTGGGTAGACGCCCTTTTTACGTCTACTTCCGCTATGACAGTAACCGGTTTAGCCGTCGTAGATACAGGCACGCGTTTTACCGTCATCGGTCAAACGATTATTATGCTGTTAATTCAAATAGGCGGTCTTGGCATTATGTCATTTGCCGTGCTGATTTTTATGATGCTAGGTAAAAAAATTGGATTTAAAGAGCGTATGCTCGTTCAGCAGGCATTAAATCAGACGAGCGTCGGTGGAGTTGTGCTGCTAGTTAAAAGGTTATTCATCTTTTCATTTTTAATTGAGTTTGCTGCACTTATTTTTTTAGCGATACGCTGGGTTCCGGAATTCGGATGGTCTAAGGGGCTGTTCTTTAGCTTGTTTCATTCGATTTCGGCTTTTAATAACGCAGGGTTTGGACTACTGTCTGATAACTTAGTTCAGTATGTAGGAGATCCTATTATTAACATAACGATTTCTTTTTTGTTCATTATTGGTGGGTTAGGCTTTACCGTCCTTGCTGATATGTGGGTGAAAAAATCGTATAAAAAACTAACGCTGCATTCAAAAATTATGATTATCAGCACGTTCGCCATTAACGTGATTGCCATGCTTTTTATTTTTTTCTTAGAGTACGGCAATTCGCATACGCTCGGAAATTTATCATTAGGAGACAAAGTATGGGCTTCTTATTTTCAAGCGGTAACAACAAGAACCGCTGGCTTTAATACGATTGATTTAGCTCACCTGCATGACGCAACGGTCTTTTTAATGGTTTTGTTAATGTTCATTGGTGCAGGAAGTGCGTCAACAGGAGGCGGTATCAAACTCACGACGTTTGTGGTGATTGTCTTTTCTGTATGGGCATTTTTACGAAGCAGGGAAGATATTGTGCTGCTAAAGAGACGTCTTCTTCCTCTTCATGTGTTTAAGGCCCTAGCCATTACGATGATTTCAATTATATTTGTGTTTGGAGCCATCTTCCTGTTGAATATTTCGGAAAACCTGCCGTTTGTAAAAATTATGTTTGAAGTTGTTTCTGCGTTTGGAACAGTAGGTTTATCGATGGGAGCGACTCCTGAACTTTCGTACTTTGGACGCGTGATTATTATCTTTATCATGTTTTTAGGAAAAGTGGGTCCATTAACGCTTGCGTTTTCATTATCTAAGCAAAAGCGTGAAGCCGTTCGTTATCCAAACGAAGATATAATGCTAGGATAGAAAAATCGCCTTCGATGAGGCGATTTTTTTATATTATTTATACGTTCAAGACATATAAGAGGTTACGCACAAAACAGTTGCGATGAATAAAAAGAAGGCAAAGACAAGAACAATGGGCAATTTGGAATGTCGGCGCATTAAAGGTCCCCCTTTTTTATAGTAAAAAAATCTCTTACTATATATAACGAAAGAATCAAAAATATGATTCACTTTTTTGGCGAAATTTGAAGATTTTTCACGTTGAAAAAATCCGCACCCCTGTCCTAAACATTTTGCCAAGCTGTTGCATACACTAAAAGCAGATAACAGGAAGTGAGGGATGGTACGTGGGAAAACAAAATTTTGCGTTAATCGTTGTGTTATTTGTTTTACTTGTTATTGTAGGTGCGTCTTGCTTTCGCTTTTAAACGTTAACTTTATTTGCGCATAGCCCCCGTCAAAAAGGGCATACTAGGCGGAAGTAAAAACCAAAAATTTCTTCAATATTGCCGAACAATGAGTTCCTCTACTCATTCATCTAATCGGTATGTAGCCATGCGAAAGCATGGTTTTTTTTTGAAATAGGAGAGGACGAATGATGTTCATCCTCTCTAGAAATTAGTAGTAGCAAGAACACCCTACGATTACTAATAGAATAAATAAAACAACGATAAATGAAAAACCAAAACCGCCTTTTGCGCCCATATGTGTAACCTCCTTTAATAAAAGTCTCTATATCCTATGTACTAATTGGGTTAAGTGATTGAGAAATTTGCCTATTTTTTAAGGGTAACGTTTTTTGTGAAGAATGAAGAACACTTACTTTTTTCATTTGTGCAGAAATCCTTTATGATAAAGAGGAAAAGGAGGACAAACAGGTGGGAATACATGCACAATACGTCATGAATCAGCTAGAAGAGGGAAAGTGGAAAGAGATCAAACGCGAAATTCAACAAGAAATGAAGAAAAAACCTCAAGCGTCTGATTTGTACTGTTACTTAGCGGTTTGTTTAGCAAAGCAAATCGAAGAATCCATTATTTTTGAAAAAATGGTATTGAACTTAGAAATGGACAGAGCTCTTCATCAGGCATTAACATTAAATCCATCTTCAAGCTTGGCGCACTTCGTTCGAGGAATAAAATACCGGGAAACTCCGCTTATGTTTGGAGGTAATTACGAAAAATCGCTGTTTTACTTGCAGCAGGCAAAAGATCTTGGTTTTGAAGGGGTTATGCTGCCGCTCGAACTCGCCAAAACCTATATTCAATTAAAAGAAATGGAAAAAGCGAAAGAACAAATCGCTTATGCCCGGAAAATCAATCCTACTCACGCGGATATTAAAAAAGTCGAAAACATGCTGCAAACAGGACGGTGAATCAAAAGTCCTGTTTTATTTTTGGTTTTCAGAAAACATATGCTGATTTTCATAAAGAATTGCTTTTTATATAACAATAAGAATATTTATAGAAATTTTAAGAAGTGCATGTAAGTCCAACGACTTCTTAACTGCTAGATTTTCTACATTATTAGAGCGTTCAGTCTACATAATTCCAAAAATAGTAAGAAACTATCAGCCTATGGATAAATTGTTAGAAAATATAGATAATTGTAAATGAATAGAGAGAAAAGTTAAACATGCGATTAACTAAAAAAGCAAAGGTATGATTTACTTTGCTTTTTATTTATACACATATGTAAAAAATATCATAATAAACCAATTTATTCTTTGGGGAATCCATCGTCTCAGGCGATGTGAAATAATGTATTTGAAGGAGGAGACCCAGATGAAGGTTATGAAGATGTTGGCTATTGCGTTATTTAGTCTATGTTTAGTTGTCACACCAGCTGCTGCTGAAGTTCCGGGTGTCGACCATTCAATGAAACGGGGTGCTACACAAGGAATTGTAGCGGCATCTCACCCGCTGGCTGCTGAAGCGGGGAGGAAAGTTTTAGCTGAAGGCGGAAACGCTGTAGATGCGGCAGCTGCCATTCAATTATCTCTAAACGTTGTGGAACCGATGATGTCAGGTATAGGCGGCGGCGGCTTTATGATGATTTATGAAAAAAAGAAAGATAAAATTACGATGTTAGACAGCCGTGAAATGGCACCAGCTGATGTCACGCCTAAGCTGTTTTTAGATTCAAAAGGAAAAGTCATCCCTTTCAGTAAGCGTCACATAACAGGAAAAGCAGTTGGAGTTCCTGGTACGCTAAAAGGAGTAGAAACAGCCCTTAAAGATTATGGAACAATGGACTTATCAGATGTTATTAAACCAGCTATTACTCAAGCAGAACAAGGAATCAAAGTAAATTGGTCGATGGCTCAGTACATTGATGAAAATGCGGACAAGCTTGAAAGATACCAAACGGCCGGTAATGTATTCGTGCCGAATGGCAAGCCGTTAAAAGAAGGAGATAAGCTTGTTCAGCCGGATCTTGCTAAAACATTAAAGCTTATTCAAAAAGAAGGATCAGACGCTCTTTATAAAGGAGAAATTGGAAAAGCGCTTGTTAAAGAAGTTCAAAAACGCGATGGAAGCATGACCATGGATGATTTGAAAAATTACGTTGTAAAAGAACGTGAGCCGGTCAAAACAACTTACCGAGGCTACGATGTGGTTAGTGCGGCTCCTCCTAGCTCCGGCGGATTAACCGTGCAGCAGATTTTAAAGCTAATGGAAGGTTATGATGTAGAAAAAATGGGTTCCAATACGCCTCAGTATTTGCAGCATTTAACGGAAGCGATGCACTTAGCTTTCGCGGACCGCGCGGCGTATATGGCAGATGAAGACTTTTACGAAGTGCCGAAAAAAGGACTGTTAGATGAAGATTATATTAAAGAACGTCGTAAATTAATTAATCCAAACAAAGCAACGCCTAATGTCAAAGAAGGAGACCCTTGGAAATATGAAGGAAAAGAAAATCCAAATAAAGCAACAGTAAAGGAAGAAAATCCAATCGGCCAAACGACTCATTTCTCTGTTGTAGACAAATGGGGAAATATGGTTTCTTACACGACTACCATTGAACAAGTTTTTGGTTCAGGAATTATGGTTCCTGACTACGGATTTATGCTCAACAATGAAATGACGGATTTTGATGCCACTCCGGGAGGCGTGAACCAGGTTGAGCCTAAAAAACGTCCTCGAAGCAGCATGTCTCCAACGATGCTGTTAAAAGACGGAAAGCCGTTCATGGCAATTGGCTCACCGGGAGGCCCAACCATTATTGCGTCTGTAGCAGAAACGATTATGAATGTTATTGACCATAAGATGCCGATTCAAAAAGCGATTTTAACACCTCGTATTTATTCAAGCGGCTATCCAACCGTAAGATGGGAGCCTGGTTTTAGCCAAGATACAATTCTTGAAATGATGGCTAAAGGACATGCGTTTGAAGAAAAGCCTGAGCATATTGGAAACGTTCAAGCGGTTATCTATGACTATGAAACGGGGAAAATGTACGGAGGCGCTGATAATACGCGCCAAGGCACGGTATTAGGAGTAGACGCAATTAAATATGTATCCAAACAGCCAAAACCAATTAAAGAAGAGAAAAAAGGAGAGTTTACGGTTGAAGTCAACCGTGCCGTTTATCCATTTACTGATAAGCAAGTGAAGCTGATTGATGGAAAGCCTTACGTTCAATCGGATCGCCTGCTGTTAGGCTTAGGCGTCATTGATTCGAGTGATTTAAAGCTGTATAAGCCAAATCACCACTCCTATTTATCGGTTATCAAAGTAGCCAAATCACTTGGCTACAAAGTGAAATGGGATGAAGAAAAGAAAGTAGTCTCATTAGAAAAAGATCCTGGTGAAGATGATAGCGGCGATGATGAAGATGGAGACATTATTACAAATTAAAAAAGGCGCTGGGATAAAAGTAGTTTAGTTGAATAAAAATCCGAACGAGGAATCCTACTCGTTCGGATTTTTTTATTGCTATGGTGACTATAGTTTTCGTCGATGCAGCGGCTTCTAGCTGTTGAATGAATTTTGTTATGTCTCACTCTTTTTTTATGAAAGCAAATAAAATTGGCGATTTTAAGCCAAATGACAAAAAAGTTTGCATGGTTTGCCAAAAAGTTGTAGAAATCGACAGTTTTTTTGGCATATATAAGAAAACCCGTGATAAAAAGACTGATAGAATGCTACAAACAAAGTTGGCATCATTTTTGCATAAGAAATAGATGAGGGGCTGTATCAATGAAAAAAATACATAGTTAAATAAACGCCTATGTTTACTTCACACAGAATAAAATGCAACGGAGGTATAGAAAATGAAAAAAGAAATTTCAATTATCGGTGTACCAATGGATTACGGGCAAACAAGAAGGGGCGTAGATATGGGGCCGAGCGCAATCCGCTATGCGGGCATGAATACACGCTTAGAAGCTCTTGGCTATACCGTACACGATGAAGGCGATATTAAAGTAGAGATTAAAGAACGGGCAGACGTGGATAAAAATACGAATCTAAAAAACTTAGCGGCCGTAGCGAGTGGCAATGAACAGCTTGCTGCAAGAGTTGAAGAAGTGAAGAAGCAAGACCGCTTTCCATTAATATTAGGCGGAGACCACAGCATTGCGATTGGAACGCTTGCAGGAGTCGCGAAAGGTTCAGAAAATTTAGGCGTTATTTGGTATGATGCTCATGGCGATTTAAACACCGCTGAAACCTCTCCATCAGGCAACATTCACGGCATGCCGCTAGCGGTGAGCCTGGGTATTGGACATCCTGTGCTTTTAAATATTGGAGGATATACGCCAAAAATTAAACCTGAAAATCTAGTTATTATCGGTGCTCGCTCGTTGGATGATGGTGAAAAAGAGTTAATTAAAGAAAAAGGAATTAAAGTGTATACCATGCATGAAATTGATCGTTTAGGTATGACGCAAGTGATGAAAGAAACGATTGATTATTTAAGCGGTACAGACGGCGTGCACCTGTCGCTAGACTTAGACGGCTTAGATCCAGATGATGCACCAGGCGTAGGTACACCTGTAAAAGGCGGCATCAGCTACCGAGAAAGTCATTTAGCAATGGAAATGTTAGCGGAAGCAGACATGGTCACATCCGCTGAATTTGTAGAAGTGAACCCCATTTTAGATCAGCATAACAAAACTGCAGAAGTAGCGGTTGCGTTAATGAGTTCATTGTTTGGCGATAAGCTTTTATAGGAAAAAGCTACTTATAGGTATTGTATGGAGAAAATCTGTTATGATCCAAGAAACGGTCATGCAGGACTAAGCGGCTGCCATCCTCGCTACGGGGCTGGCGCCATTTGAAAATCATCCGGCATCAATCGACTTCAGTCATGAAGAGCTACTTAATAAGCGGATATAAAAACAAAATAAACCTAAAAAAATGAAAGCGATTTCATTTTTATGCAGCAAAGGGAGGAAATGGGATGAATATTCCACAGGGGCAGCCAGGAGAATTAAAAAGAACGATGAAAACAAGGCATCTTTTTATGATATCACTAGGGGGATGTATTGGTACCGGTTTTTTCCTTGGGTCAGGTTATACCATCAATGAAGCAGGTCCGATGGGAGCAATGATTTCCTACTTAGTAGGAGGGATCATTATGTATCTAACGATGCTGTGTCTTGGAGAATTATCCGTTGCTATGCCAGTTGCAGGATCGTTTCAAACGTACTCCACGAAATTTATAGGCCCTGCAACTGGTTTTGCGATTGGATGGCTGTACTGGCTAGGATGGGCAGTAACGGTTGCACTTGAGTTTTTAGCTGCCGGACAATTAATGCAAAGATGGTTCCCAGACTCGCCCGTTTGGTTATGGTGCGCCATTTTTGGAGCGTTAATTTTTTCATTAAATGCACTTTCAGCTAAAGCATTTGGTGAAACAGAATTTTGGTTTTCAAGCGTTAAAATTTTCGCCATCATTATGTTTATTGTTGTAGGCGGAGCGGCAATGTTTGGACTCATTGATATGAAAAGCGGACAGGAAGCACCGCTTTTATCAAACTTCTTTGCCGAAGGGCTGTTTCCAAATGGCGTAACGGCTTTGCTGATTACGATGATTACGGTGAACTTTTCGTTTCAAGGAACAGAATTGATTGGAATTGCGGCAGGAGAAAGTGAAAATCCGGAAAAAACAATTCCAAAAGCGATCAAGCAAACGGTTTGGCGTACGCTTTTCTTTTTCGTCTTATCCGTGTTTGTCCTAGCAAGCATGATTCCTCGTGAAAAAGCAGGCGTCGTAGAAAGCCCGTTTGTTGTTGTGTTAGACAGTGTAGGTGTACCTTATGCGGCGGATATTATGAACTTTATCATTTTAACAGCTCTTCTTTCAGTCGCAAACTCTGGATTTTACGCGGCTACACGTATGCTTTATTCTCTTTCAAGAGAAGGAATGGCAAGTCCTGCGCTTGGAAAAGTCAACAAAAGAGGGGTTCCGTTTAATGCACTATTAATTACGCTTGTGATTTCATGTTTTTCGCTGCTTTCAAGCGTAGTGGCAGCTAAAACCGTTTTCGTATGGCTGATTTCACTCGCTGGACTTGGCGCTCAAATTGGCTGGATTGCGATTACAGCTTCACTGCTTGCGTTCCGTCGTGCTTACGTGGCTAAAGGTGGAAAAGTAGAAGATCTAAAATTTAGAACACCCCTTTATCCGGTTCTTCCTATCGTAGCGCTTATTACGAACTGTATCGTTATGATCAGTCTTGCGTTTGATCCCGAGCAGCGAATGGCGTTATACTGCGGAGGTATCTTCTTTATAGGCTGCTATGTTTATTATTATTTGAAAATTCGAAAACAAAATCAGTCAAAACAAGAACAAGAAGTTCAGCTTGCGGAAAATAAACGAATGATTATTTAACAAAAAACCCGGAAAATCGTAATTTTCCGGGTTTTTTTATGTACTCGTCTTTAGCTATCTAGTGTTGTCTCTTCATTTTTACGGAGGCGAAGTCTCCATAGCATGATAAGGGCAACCAGTGTAAGAACAATACCGCTGCCGAGCAGGATATGACTCACTGTTTTATCCTGCTTTTTTTGGCCTTGTTCAAAATATTTCTTGTACATCGCCACCGCAGCTTTATTTTGCTTGTATTTTTTTGGAACGCTCATTTCTTTTCCTAGTTTCCAGCCGTCTTTATAAGCTTTTTGCTGTAAAGATTTCACATCTTTATTCGAATAAAAACCTGCTTTGTACCATTTTACTAGTTCAGGCTTGTCTTGAAGACTTTTAGGCGCTCTATAGGTCTGATAAGTGAAAGCTGAGTCGTATCCGTCTGCTTTTACGTCTTTTTGTTTTTGTTTCTGTCCTTTTTCGTATCCTTGTTCAAAGGCTGTTTGCAATTCGCCCTCTGCTTCTGCAGGTACTTCTAATGAAAGGTCGTGATAGCCTTGTACGTAGCCCTGCTTTTCAAACTGCTTTTTTTGCTGATTCAGTACTTCGGCTTGAGCGGTTTCAAAGCCTTCTGTAAAAGCCTGACGTGTGACATCCTCATCATCATACATGCTGGGAACGCTCATTGAGTCATTTTCAAGACCTTGGTCATAGCCTTCTTTTTTTGCTTTAACAGATAGATCCATTAAAGAAATAGCTTTTTTGTAGCCTTGAACATACCCTTTATTCCAGTCGGATGACTTAGAAGGGAAAGGGTCGATTTCTGATTGAATCGTAGCATGTTTGTAATCAAGGATGCCTTGCTGATAGCCTTCCTCTTCGCCGGCAGCCATTTCATTTTCTTGTTCAGTCTTGAGTTCTTCCTCTTTTTGCTGCTGTCCTTTTTTATATCCTACCGTATACCCCATCATAAACCATGTGAATTCTTCAGAAGATTTGTCCAGTCCTGTTGTTTGATCAAACTGCTCGAATTTTTTCTCTGCGTATCCATCTTCTTCTCCGAGCGAATAGCCTTCTTGATAGAGAGAGTCAAAAATAGCTTTTACATCTTCATTTGTAACGCTTGTTGGCTGATCCAAAACGTCCGAAGAGGAATCAGGAGTAGCATAAGAAGAGACGGGGTCACTTGCAAGAATAAGTAAGCAAGCTGTACTAATAACGGCTAATTTTTTTTTCATCATTTCTTCACCTTTTAGTTCAAAGTTAATATTTATTTTGTAGTTTAAGCGTACAGCTTTCCATGGAGAAAGGCGTGTAAAAGTTTCTCCAATTATGAAAATTATAACATTTAAATGGAAAGGAGAATAGGTGGTAAAAAGGAGAAATATGTGTTTTTTACGGAGTTTTATTTTTGTTGCTGTTTTGCTTTTTTTACTTTAAATGAGCGGTAAAATACTTCAACTGCAAAACAGAACAAAAGGAAAAAAAGGACAAATAGTTCAGCAAACTCTATAACACGAAACGGACTGTAGGGATTTTGCAAGGCCATGGAAAAACTAAATCCTTGCATCATATCCACACCGATAGAAAATCCCATTAAGCATCCTAACAGCAAAGCTGATATCCAAACGATTTTCATATGTCTCACTCTCCGTTTTTATTTTTTTCTTAAAAACATTCTACCGATAGTTTTTGTTATTTTTTTGGTCTTACGCTTGGATTGCTCTATTAAAAATTGCATACAAAGCATTTATTTGGAAAAAGCTAAAAAACAAAAGCGCTGCAACCATCATAATGGCTGCAGCGAATTCGTCTGCGATTCTCTAATGCAAGTGCAGCTGTTCCCGCTCTTTTTTTACTTGTTCTAGCTCTGAAATCGTAACAAGCTGATATCCTTGTGTATGAAGCTTCTTCATAATTTCAACGGCTGCTTCGGCACTTGTTTGATAAATATCATGCATTAAAATAACTTTCCCGTCTCTGACTTGACTCATGACTGCTTGAACGGAGTGAGGAACGTTTCTATATTTCCAATCTTCAGGATCGATATCCCATAGAGTCACGCCAATATTTCCGATATAACGTCTTACATTTGCGCTCACAGCTCCATAGGGAGGGCGTAGATGCAGTGGTTCATATCCGCTGACTTGTTTAATGAGCGCTTGAGTATCTCCTATTTGGTGTTTGACCTGCACTTCGTTTAAACGAGTGAGCTGAGGGTGATCCCAAGAGTGATTTCCGACTTCGTTGCCTTCTTTCACCATACGTTCGATTGTTTCAGGGTAATATTGAACGCGGCTTCCTAACACAAAAAAGGTAGCGTGCCCGTTCACTTCTTTTAATCCATCTAAAATCACATTTGTAGATGAAGGGCTAGGTCCATCATCAAAGGTCATCGCAACGACTTTTTTAGTTGGATCGATAGGCGCTCCTTGCTGGGGCAGTTCGTTAACGATATGTTTTGGAGGCGTTTCTTTGACTTTATTTTTATTTGCTGCTTCGTCTTTGTAAGCATCGCTCAGCATGTCTTTAAATAAATCTTTTTGGATCGCGATTGTTTTCGTTTTCGTTTGTTCAGCACCTAGCTGATAAGGCTTGAAATAAATCACAATACTGTTTTCAAGCAGCGCAAACTGACTGAAATTTTGATCAGCTGCCTGAGTTCCTTTTTGAAGGTCCGGGTCAAAATCAGCTTTTTTCATTTGTTTTTTTAATTCAGCATATGAAATAGCCGAAAGGCGATCTAAATAGTTTGCATCCTCGTTAAATAAATTCTTTAACGTTATTTGTTTTTGAGCAGGCAGGTCAAATGTAAAAGTTTTGAGAGAAGACGTTCCTTTCTCTCCATTTACAGATTCATATTCATCAAAGACAACGCTTAGCGTTTGCTTGCTGTAATGGACGATTTTATATGTAATCGTTAATTCAGATTTTTTCTTTTTTGACTGCTTCTTCAGCTTTTTTTCATAGTGTGCCACTTGATCTGTTACGTAAGCGTGAATGGATTGATCGATTTCTTTTTTACCAAAGGAAGGGTAACTAATGGCATAGCCTCCGTCGGTAAGGTCCTTAACTAGCGTTTGAATTTCAACGTTTGGATAGGTTTGATCTGTTTGAATACTTGCCGTTTTTTTCTCTGTACTGTTTGCTTTGACGATATACCCTGCTGTACCAAGAAACAAAATACAGCATCCAAGCATTGTCAAAATACGTTTGTAGCCCATGGTTTTCATGTAGTAATATTCCCCTTTTTGTATATATCTACCTAATAGACGCATGAGACCATCATTTAGTTTTACTTTTTTGAAAAAAACCAAACTATTTTTCTACTCATTCCGTCTACCTTATAGATGTACTTCAGCAAGAAAAAATAGAAGGGGTATGAAAGACAATGAAAAAACATGATGCACATCAGATGCTCGTAGCGTGCATAACCGAGCATAAAGCGGATTTTTACCGGCTTGCTTTTAGCTACGTGAAAAATCAAGAAGATGCGCTTGATATAGTGCAAGAATCGATTAAAAAAGCACTCATTTCAATGGACAGTATCAAGGATATTCAATCGATTAAAAGCTGGCTTTATAAAATTGTTGTACGAACAGCAATCGATTTCCTGCGTAAGCATAAACGTTTAACGCTTGTGAACGATGAAGCGCTTGAGTATCTGAGCAGCGGACGTGAAGATCAGTATGAAGATATCGATTTAAAACAAGCAATGGATCAGCTGCCGGTTAAATATAAGACCATTATTATTCTGCGGTTTTTCGAAGATTTAAAAATGGACGAAATTGCGGAAATTATTGAGGAAAATGTAAATACGGTAAAGACAAGACTCTACAGAGCGTTGAACCTGTTGCGGATTACGATGACGGAGGAGGACTTAGAACAATGAATGAAAAAATAGAAAAGTTAAAGAAGCAGTATCATGACATTCCTATTCCAGACGAATTAGATGATGTTGTTGCAAAGGCACTTTCTTCACACCCTCGTAAAAAGAAATTCTACATTTGGCCGAGCGCGATTGCGGCAGCAGCGATGATTTTTATCACAACGGTGAATGCAAGTCCAGATGCGGCAAATGCAATGGCGAAAATCCCTGTACTTGGAAAAGTAGTAGAAGTGATCACATTTGATGAACTAAAGCAAGAAGAAAAGCATTCTCGTATTGACGTGAAAACACCATCAATTTCAGGCTTGGAAAACAAAAGTCTTCAAACAAGCTTGAATGAAAAGTATATAAAAGAAAATGAGAAGCTGTATGAACAGTTTAAAAAAGAGATGAAAACATTAGAAAAAGGAGAGAAAGGAAACGTGGCTGTCAGCAGCGGCTATAGTATTATGACGGATACCGATGATTTGCTTGTGGTTCATCGATATGTGGAAGAATCGAGAGCTTCAACGTCGAGCGTCAATCAGTACGACACGATTGATAAAAAACACGAAGTGCTCGTTACGCTTCCAAGTTTGTTCAAAGATAAACGCTATATAAAGGTCATTAGTGAAAATATTAAACAGCAAATGAAAGATCACATGAAGCATGAAGAAGGCAAAATCTACTGGCTGACTGAAGAAGATATGGATCCTTTTAAAGAGATTCCTGAAAATCAAAGCTTCTACATTACAAAAGATCACAAGCTTAGAATTGTATTTGATAAATACAAAGTCGCTCCAGGATATATGGGAAACATTGAGTTTGAAATTCCGACGGGCGTTATTTCAAACCTTCTAGTTGGTAAACGGTATATTCATTAAAAAACAGGCGTGAACGTTCAGCGTTCACGCCTGTTTTTTTACATAAAGAAACGTTTAAATTTATTTTTATGCAAAATAAGTTGAAATATATAAGCAATCATGTATAATATTCTGTATATATTTTCATTCTTTTTATTTATAAAGTCTTAGGGAAAAATGATGTGAACGGTTGCATTTCTAGAGAGGAAGTGAAGAGGTGAAACGCACGTTAAATCAAGATACGATTAAAGATGCCATGCTGTTTAATCAGCTTGTGATGCAAGTAAGCAAAGCTCTTTGGAAGTCTACTGAAAAGGATTGGGAACAGTGGGTTAAGCCGTACGATCTGAGCATTAATGAGCATCACATTTTGGGGATTGCTTATCAGCTGGAAATTGCTTCAATGACCGACATTTCAAAGCTAGGCGTTATGCATTTATCCACAGCTTTTAACTTTGCAAAAAAATTGCACCTGCGGGGCTATCTTACCCTTTCTAAAAATGAGAAAGATAAGCGGAATACATACGTACAGCTCACAGAAGAAGGAAAAAAGATGTTTTTAAAAACGATCGAGGATTATAACCCTCTTGAAAATCCTTTGTTTCAAGGAGCGATGCCGCTGCGAGATGTTTACGGAGAGCTGCCTGACTTTGTAGAGCTGACGGCTCTGATTCGAAGCATATACGGAGAGGATTTTGTCCAGTTTATCGAACGTTCTTCTCAAGAGCCCGCTAGCTTGAAAAAATAAAAAAGCCTTCTTGTGCAAGCTGAGAAGGCTTTTTTGCATATCAACTTTTTTCAGTTAACCGTTCAAGTTCTTCTGAGGAATGTGCCATCTTCTCAATCCGCAGAGATAGCTGCTTCATTACGTCAGCGATTTTATCAAGCTCTTTTTTTGTTAGAACGGTTTGCTGTTTGTTCTCGGTTGTTATGCTAAGGACATTCGTGAAAAAAGAAGTAATATTGTTCATATTGTCAGCCGTATCTTTTGTTAATGTAGCGACTTCTCCGCCTAACGCCGAGACGCTTTCGATTTGTTTTTGAATGTCTCCGATAAAAGTAGAAATATTAGAAATAGATTTCTTCGTTTCTTCTGCAAGTTTTCGTACTTCCTGTGCCACCACTGCAAATCCTTTTCCATGCTCGCCTGCTCGAGCAGACTCAATCGAAGCGTTTAATGCTAATAAATTCGTTTGCTCCGCAATAGAAGTAACAATCGAAACGATTTGATGAATTTGCTGTGATGTATGTTCGAGCGTTTTCATTTTGTTTTGAATGAGCGACGTATTTTTTTGTATGCTTCCAAGCATGTTTTGTTCCTCTTTTAATTTTGCTTGACTCGTAACGGATTCTTTTTCAATGACTTCTGCCAATTGGGAGCTTTTGTTTGCATAAGAAACGACGTCAGAAGACTGATTGTGCATTTGATTCATAAATTTCTTCGTTTCTTCAGATAACGAAGAAAGGATAGATGATGTACGAGAGATTTCTAGCTGAATTTGCTCTTTTTGAGTCTGAAGTCCAGCGCGCTGTTCGTCATATTCAAGCTCATAGGCTTTTAACACAATTTGCTGTTCTAGACTAATAAGCTTTGTCATACTTGCAATAAAAGCAAGACAATCTTCTTTCGATTCCATCGTACGTTCACATACTGAAAGAAGCGACGTAAATAAATTTTGAAATGCGCACAAATACCAGTTTGGCTCAAGTCCAATTTTAACGTGCATCTTGGAGATTTTTTGACGTTTTACCACAAAAGCGTCGTCTATTTGTCCATCAAACATTTCTAAGATGTGCTGTTTTAACGTTTGTTTTAATGCGTGGACACTGCTGTGCTTTTCGATAATCGCAACCAAATGAGCCTGTTCGCCAATAGCTTTGTAAAAATCATTCACGATTTCTTCGATGGCGTTCAGCGCGTGTACTTGAAATCTGGCAATCCGTTCGAGGTCCTCTGCTGTTAAAGAAATCATGTTAATCTGCTTTTTTATCACCGGGTTCGATACATGAAGCTTTACAGTGATGGATTCGACAGTCGCGGCTTCGGCGGGTACGTTGTTTCGTTTAAACCAATTCATGTTTATCACCTTTATTTGCTAGAATAGTTGTGTTTCTCTTCTTCTTATATTTCGGCGTTTTACATCCAAGAGTTGAGGCTGTTTAAGAAGATTGTTATCAAATTGTTATCTTCTATTAATTGAATTGTTATCCGCAGATGGTATGGTTGTACGGTGCTTAAAACATGATTCGGGGAGGAAACGAAATGAAAAAAATGCTATCGGCGCTTCTTGTAGGAGGAGCTTTATTTGCAAGTCCGGCAATGGGACATGCTGCGTTTGGCGACACGGTTTTAAAACAAGGGATGACAAATGAGGATGTTGAACAAGTTAAAACGGTTTTAAAAGATAAAGGATTTTTAAAAGGCGAAGTATCGCGTTATTTTAATTATGAAACAAAAAAAGCGGTTATGGCTTTTCAAGAGAAACATAACCTAGAAGCAGATGGAGTTGTTGGAGAGAATACATACAATGCATTAGGTAAAGGCGGCGTTGTAGAAGGCGAATCAGAAGTGAATACGGATAAAGTAATCAGCAAAGCAAAATCCTTAATGGGTACGCCGTACAAATGGGGCGGCACCACACCTTCGGGATTTGACTGCAGTGGATATCTTCAGTACGTATATAAAGAAAGCGTAGGCGTTGATATTCCAAGAACGATTGAAGATATCTATAAAGCAGGTGAAAATGTAAGTGAACCGCAGGTAGGAGATCTTGTTTTCTTTGAAACGTACAAAGAAGGTCCTTCTCATGCAGGCATTTATCTTGGAGACGGAAAGTTTATTAACGCATCGTCTTCTAAAGGCGTTACAATCAGCGATAAAAATTCAAGCTATTGGAAAGAGCGCTATATAGGAGCAAAGCGTATTGCAGCCAACTGACTCATAATTTAATAAATAAACAAGGCAAAGCTAAAAGGCTTTGTCTTTTTTTTGTTTTCGTTTCAGCAGGACTAGATAACAAAGAATAATTCTATGAAAAATGGGCTAGTTATGTGCATATTTGTATGAAGATAAGACAAAAATTCTGTCACCTTTACGACAGAGCTTGTATATATTGATAAAGTAATCTCTTAGGTTGCGTCAATTGTTGTAGGTAATTTGAAGGGATAACAGTATAAAAAGGAGGAACAAACTTTATGTTTTTTTGTTGTTACCGTCGCTATATAGAAAAGATAAAACACCTGTTGTTTTCAAATCGATTTGCTGAATTTATTCAGGAAAACACAAAAAAAGCAGTAGAAGAAGTCGTTTATTCTGACACGTTTAAAGAATACGTAATAAGTATTATTAAAGAATCTCAAGAATCACCTTTTAAAGAAATTGCCAAGCAGTATATTGGGAAAGAAGTTGTAATTGAAACAACGGCTGGTCCACTAGAAGGTGTTGTGACATTTGTAGGGGATGATTATTTAGAATTAGTAGAGTCTCCAACATCAACGGTGTTACTTCCATTTACAAGCATTGTTACTATTCAAAGCGCTTAAACGAAAGGAGAGAAAAGTATGTTTCAAGATACATTACGAGAAAATGTTGGCTCATTTGTGCAAATTATCACAGCTATCGACGTTATTAATGGAACACTGCTTGCTGTTACGGACGCAGCGGCTGTTGTACGTACATCAAGCTCATATGGTGAGCCCACGGACGTAACCATCCCACTAGTAGCCATCACGTATGTTCGAATTTTTAGCGGAGTTGAGTAGATTGAAAGTATCAGTGATTATTCCAGCCTGTAACGAAGAAGATTCATTATTACCTGTGCTTAACGAAGCCCAAAAAATAAAGCCGTTTGAAATTATTGTTGTAGTAAATGGATCTAGTGATGCAACGAAGGCAATAGCCGAGGATGCAGGCTGCCGCGTCGTTTATTATGAGGAAGCTCTTGGCATTAATATCGGAAGAGCCATTGGGGCTAAAAAAGCAAAAGGAGATATTTTGCTTTTTTTGGACGGAGATATTGCGGTTCCTCACGAGGAACTGATGAAATATACTCAAGCTATAGAAACCGGTCATGATATCGCTTTAAATAATCTTACATGGATTATGAAACGAAAGGTGCGTCCTCATCCTGTTTCTGTTGCAAAATACATGTTGAACTTGTGCTTGCAGCGTGAAGGTTTATCCGTTCAAGCCTTAACAGCTATTCCTCATGCCATTAAAAAAACATCGGCTGCTGAAATTGGATATGAGAACTTAGCTCATCCCGCGCTCGCTCAAACGATTGCTCTTTTAAAAGGAATGTCAATCGTTGCACCGTGTTCTTCAGACGTTATTTATACAAATAAGATTAGAACCACCCACAAAACAATTCCTACCAATTCACCTTTTCCTATTTCTACTAATTATATTATTGGAGATCACATTCAAGCGTTAGCTCATCTTATCGAAGAAAAAGGCATAAGAGGCGGACTAACAGATGGCGATCGAAATCGAGAAGTTGTTTCCGCTTATACACCAAGTGTAAAGCGGAAAGCAGGCGTTAAGTACAGTGCTGTTATTCCAGTAGGTGAAGAAAAAGAAACGATTGCAAACGTTATTAAAGAAGTAAAAAAAGCCGGAGTGGAAGAGATCATCGTGGTTGCCAACGGAGCCGATGAAGTAACGGTTAAGCGAGCGATTGAAGCCGGAGCTACTGTTCTTCATTACAAGCAGCGGCTCGGACACAATGTACCTCGAGCAATTGGTGCAATGTACAGCAGTGGTGAAGTTTGCTTGTTCATAGATGGAGACATTGTTATTTCTGCGGGGAATTTACGTCCGTATTTAGAAGCTGCTGACCAAGGGATTGATGTAGCGCTTAATAATTTAGAGTGTCTGCTTGACGAAGTGCATCCTATTCACTCGGTAAGTGCGGCGAAATATTTTCTTAATCTTGTTTGCAAACGTCCTGATCTAACGATTAATACAACGACGGCTATTCCGCATGCAATTAAACGAGATGTAATGGAGAAAGTGGGCTATGATTCTCTTATTATTCCCCCTTTATTTCAATTGAAAAGTATCATGTACGGCTTTACGGTTCAGCCCGTTCATTTTGTAGATGTGGCGCGAACGAACCGAATTCGAAAAGAGCATATGAAAGTCAAAGGTCTAGCAGCATCAACTCAGCGAATTCTAGGAGATTATGTAGAGGCCATGGCGTACTATATTAGCCAAACTAGCGAAAGAGGCGAATTTCTTCCGGACATACGAAGACATGATCTTTTGTTTGAGGTGTTGAAGAATGAATAAAAAAGTTGCCGTTATTGGTCTAGGGTATGTGGGACTGCCGCTTGCTCTTTTGTTTGCTAAGAAAAACTATACCGTGATTGGACTTGATATTGACGTCCGGAAAATTGAAGCGCTAAAACAAGGGAAAAGCTATATTCAAGATGTACGTAATGATGTGATTCAAAGCCACAAAAACTTTCAAGCATATGAATTGAAAAAAGGTATTTCCGCATTTCAAGCATGTGATTATGTAGTGGTGACCGTGCCAACTCCTATTACAGAGAAACATAATCCAGACTTAGGACCCGTTATTAGCGCATCTACGTTTTTGAAACAACATATGGTAAAAGGACAAACCGTTATTTATGAAAGCTCTACCTATCCAGGCACGCTTGAAGAAGTCGTCTTACCTATTTTAAAGGAGTCTGATTTGCAAGCAGGAGTTGATTTTTATTTAGCTTATTCTCCAGAGCGAGTCGATCCAGCAAACAAGTCGTACGACATTGAGTATATTCCAAAAGTGATTAGCGGCTACAGTAAAGACTGCCTTCATCACGTGCAGACGTTTTATGAAAATATTTTTCAGCAGGTCGTACCTGTTTCTTCTCCAAAAGTAGCGGAAATGTGCAAGCTGTTTGAAAACATTCAGCGCCTTGTCAATATTTCGTTGGTGAATGAAACAAATGAACTGTGCGAGGAATTAGGCATAGATTTTCATGAGGTCTTACAGGCTGCATCTACTAAGCCTTTTGGGTTCACACCGTATTATCCAGGTCCCGGAATTGGAGGACACTGCATACCCGTTGATCCGCTTTATTTTTTATGGAAACTAAAGCAAAATGGATTAACGAGCGAACTTATTGAAGCGGCTCATCATATTAATGAAGAAATGCCAAATAAAGTAATTAGACGTGTTGAAAAGCAGCTCGCAGCAAATGAGAAACGCGTGTTTGTTGTAGGCATGGCGTATAAAAAAGACGTAAATGATATGCGTGAATCGCCGGCGCTGACGGTATGTGAAGGTCTTTTAGCAAAAGGATATGAGCTGACGTATCATGACCCTTACATTGACTCCGCTATATTAAATAAGCAAATGTATTTCTCTGTCCCGCTGACAAAAGAAGAAGTTGAAAAAAACGATGTTGTACTTGTGTTAACCGATCACAGTCAAATCGATTGGTCGATTGTAAAATACGCAAAAAAAGTTGTGGATACAAGAGGTATTTTAAATGAATGAAGCCGCTGAATTGTTCAGTGGTTCTTTTTTTAGGGGGGATATCAATGAAAACTCTTTCTGTCGTTCTGCCCGTTTACAATGAAGAAGAAACGCTAAAAAACGTGCTTAAACAAATTAAAAAAGTGAATGTGCTTGAGATTATTGTGGTCGCAAATGGTTGTACCGATGCTTCAGTGAAAATAGCGAAAGAAGAGGGATGTACGGTAAAAGTAATGGGAAAACGTCTTTCTCCACATGAAGCCAGAATGGAAGGGGCAAAAGCTGCTAAAGGAGATGCTGTCTTATTTGTAGACGGAGATATTATTCTGTCTGCTTCCGAGCTTGAACGTTTTGTGCAGCCGCTGTTATTTAGACATAGCGAAGTTGTGCTAAACAAGTGGGGAAAAACGAAAATGAATGCTTGCAACCGCAGCGAGCTGACGTGGAGTGCGGTTTTACATCATGCGATTGGGAAGTCTCATTATGCCAATGCTTATTTAAAAGCGCCTTACGGGGTGCTGTTAAGCGTTTTGAAGAACTACTGGGAGCTGTCTCCTCTTTCTTTATTTGTGACGTTTTTAACACAGTACCGCGTAAGTATGTCTATGTCGATTGAAACAGAGGGGAAAGGAAGCTTTCGCCCGTTTGATCGCCCGCTGCGCAGCAAAGAGCGAATTCAATCCTATCAGCAGCTTCTTCAAACATACTATACACTTGCGTCAAATCATAAAAGGCGAGTGGATATGCTCGCACAGCCCCTTCCAGTTGTTGAGCACGGCTGGGGGAAATTATCTTCTTTTTATGGAGGCAAACAGCTGTCTGTTATTGTTCCGGTTTGCAACGAAGAACGAACAATCAAACAAGTGATTGCAGAAGCAAGAAAACTTGAGCCATTAGAAATCATTGTCGTCATTAACGGTTCTACTGATCAGTCGGAGGCATATGCCAAAGAACAGGGTGCCAAAACCCTCGTCTACGATGAGCGGTTAGGACATGATTGCGGAAGAGCTGCAGGAGCCCTTGCAGCAACGGGAGATATTCTTCTCTTTATAGACGGGGATTTTGTTCTTTCAGCTCAAGAGTTGTATCCGTTTGTCTCAGCAGTAGCGAGCGGTATTGATGTAGCTTTAAACGTATGTGAAGATGAAGCCAAGCTCACGCATGTTGTGCAGGGGTGGAAGTACGTGTTAAATGAGACGGTAGGAAGAAAGGATTTATTAATGAGCTCGATGACAGCTGTTCCTCATGCCATAAGCAGAGAGTGCCTGCAAAAAATTGGAACCGAATCTCTTGTGATGCCGCCTTTTGCTCAAGTAAAAGCGATAATGGAAGATTTTCATGTGCAGGCTGTTCACCATGTTGATGTAAATAAATTCAACCGGTTTCGATATTCTGAGCACCTGCCATTGAAGAGCCATTCTCCTACAGCAGAACTCATTATTCACGATCATATTTTTGCTTTTCTCTCTTATCTTCAGCGTGACTGAGCAGGGAGTATTGTCTTACTTCCAAAAGAAACGTTTAAAATGAGATAAAGAAATTTGCTGATATCTTGTTTTTCTGTTCTAACCCCTTGAATTTGTTCACAGTTGTAACTAAAATTGTTACATGTGCAGACAAAAGTAAAAAAGGAGGAAAAGAAATGAAAAGCTATCAGCTTGGAACGTTTTTACTTCGTCTTATGTTAGGGCTAACGTTTTTTATTCATGGACTTGGCAAATTCCAAAGCGGTATTGATAATACGGTCGGTTTTTTCCACAGCATGGGCATTCCTGCATTTTTCGCTTATGCGGTTGCGGTTATTGAATTCGTAGGGGGAGCCGCTATGATTCTTGGATTTCAAACGCGTTTAATCGGTGTTCTGTTTGCGATTGTGATGATTGGCGCTATTTTTACAGCGAAAAACGGTGCTGGTTTTACAGGCGGCTATGAGCTTGAGGTTGCCCTTTTTGTCGTTTCGCTTCATATGATTCTAGCGGGAAGCGGCGCGTACGCGTTAGACAACCGATTACAAAAACAAGAAGAACATTATTCTTAAAAAGGTAGGCGCTATGCGCCTACCCTTTTCTGTAAAAAATATCCTTCTATCGATTCATTTTTACTAAAATATACAGCTATCATTTTTAAGGAAATTCGTATATATGGTACTATTTGGTCATAGATGACTACACAGTCATTCTATTTGAACGATACGGGGAGGTTTTAACATGAAAACCGAAAGAGAAAACGGAATTGTCCGTCAAGTGAATACGATTCAAACAAAAGAAGAGCGCTTTAATCCTTTTTCATGGTATGAAGAGATGAGAAACAGCGCGCCTGTGCAATGGGATGAAGAAAGGCAGGTATGGGATGTTTTTCACTATGACGGGGTCAAAGAAGTGCTGGAACAAAAGAATATTTTTTCTTCTGATCGAAGACCTCCACAAAACCAAAGGCAAACTGCTCTAGGAACGAGCCTAATTAATATTGATCCGCCTAAGCATGCTGAAATGAGAGCGCTTGTTAATAAAGCTTTTACGCCTAAAGCAATGAAAGCATGGGAGCCTAAAATTGCGCGTATTACCGCTGAATTATTACAAGAAGTGGAGCATCTTGAAGATATTGATATAGTCGAGCATCTGTCCTATCCGCTTCCGGTTATGGTAATTGCCGATATTTTAGGTGTGCCGATCGAAGATCAGCGCCAGTTTAAAGATTGGTCGGATATTATCGTAGCGGGTCCATCGAATAATGAACGTGAAACGCTCGAAAAACTGCAGCAAGAGAAAATGAAAGCAAACGATGAGTTAGAAACTTACTTTTATCGAATCATTGCAGAAAAACGCACGCAGCCAGGAGATGATATTATTTCCGTACTTCTTCAGGCAAAAGAAGAAGGGAAGCAGCTAACGGATGAAGAAATCGTCGGTTTTTCCATTTTGCTGCTGATTGCAGGAAACGAAACAACCACGAATTTAATCTCAAATACAATTTATTGTTTAATGGAAGATAAAGCTTCGTTTGAACGGCTCAAACGAGAGAAAGAGCTTTTGCCTTCTGCGATTGAAGAAGTTCTTCGCTATCGTTCACCCGTTCAGGCTCTTCACCGAATCGTAAAAGAAGATGTGACTCTTGCCGGTCAGAAACTAAAAGCGGGCGAACACGTCGTTCCATGGATGGGCTCTGCGCATCGAGACGCTCAGTACTTTGAAGACCCGGATGTATTTAAAATCGATCGAAAGCCAAATGTGCACATGGCATTTGGAAGAGGCATTCATTTTTGCTTAGGAGCACCGCTTGCTCGAATAGAAGCAAAAATTATGCTGGCTGAGCTGATTGACCGCTATCCGCAGATGGACTGGAGCCCAGCATTTGAGTTGAAGCCGATTGAAAGCACATTTGTGTACGGGTTAAAAGAATTATTAATTCGTAAACATGTATAAAAAAGCACGCTTTGCGTGCTTTTTACTCTTTTTCTGCTTGAATTCTCGCTTCAGCAATTTTATCCGTATGATCATATCCCCATTTAAACATCAGCTCGATAATAGGGATGAGCGTTTCTCCAAAAGGTGTTAAATAATATTCTACTTTAGGCGGAACTTGTTTATAGACTTCGCGGTGGATGATTCCGTCGCGCTCGAGTTCGCGAAGCTGCAGCGTGAGCATTCGCTGCGTCACGCCGGGAATGAGTCTGCGCAGCTCATTAAAGCGCCGGCGTTCCTTCGATAATTGATACAAAATGACGCTTTTCCATTTGCCTCCGACTACATCAACGGCTGCTTCCACAGGGCAAGAATAGCCGTGAGGCTCCCATTTTGTTAAGTCGTATTTCATAGTGATTACTCCTTTTATCAGTGAGTTCAGCTGCATTTGTGCTGTTTATACTATAGCACGTCTTATTTGATAAAAACATGGAAATGATTCATGGAATTATTGACGGAAAATTAAAAAAGTAATGGAAATAATTATGAGTTTGTTGTATGATGAAACTATGAAAATAACTTTTCTATTAAAAAGCGAATTTTTTTGAAAGCGCTTTATTTATAAAGAACAACAGGGTAAAGGGCGGAGGAACGATGAAAAGATTTATCAAAGTAGAAAAAAGAAATCATGTGGCGGTTGTACGAATGAATCAGTCGATGCTCAATCGTTTGAACAGTGAAGTTATGTATGAACTTCAGGAAACGATGAATGAGCTGCAGCACGATTCGTCGGTTGGATCTATTGTATTTATGGGAGAGTACTACAAAATGAACGGAGATCATAGAACAACCTCTTTCCTGCGTGAAGAAACAGGAAGGCTTTATCAGCCTATTCATGCTGTAGCAGCTCGAGCGATTTTTCAGCGTATTTCATGCAGCTCCAAACAAACAATTGCGCTTCTTACAAACTTTACGTTTGGCGGAGGGTATGAGTTAGCTTTAGCATGCGACGTACGAATTGCGGAAGAACCTGTGCAGCTCAAGTTAACAAATGGCATGACCGTTAGTGCGCAAGAAGCGTGCAACATGGGCAAAGTGCAGCACGTTGTGCAAAAAGGAAAAGGATTAGAATATTCACTTACGCTGAACGCATTAGAAAAGGAAGCTTAAAAAACGCTTTCACTTTATTTTTATAAAGTGAAAGCGTTTTTATTTTATTTTGTTGATAAAAAGGTATTGAAAATTCTGAAAAAAGTAGTAGAATGATAACAAATCTACTTATTTTAAATAAGCAAAGGAGCTGGTATCAATGCCATTCATTTTTAAAGAAGCGGTAGTCGGATTGTTTACAGCGGCAGCAGCAGGTTTACTGGCGTTTCAAGGGGTAGAAGTGGTGTCAGCCATCATTCATCTGCTAACTTTTTGGAAACAGTAATAGCTAATAAGTAGAGGAACGACCTATAAAGATAAGGGGCTTGAGACTTTCTCAGCCCTTTTTGTTGTGGAGTTCATTATTTTTCAGTATACTAACGGTGGAAATTAAGACATAATATGGTTACATAGCAGGGATTTACGAATTCAGTAGGGAAGTATGTAGACTCTGAAAAAATAAACAACGATCGCTTTTACCCGGTAACAAGTTTTGTTATCGGGTAACGTGTGTAAGGGGTGTGGATAAGTGAAAGACAAAAATTTAACAGAAGAACAGCAGCGAGTTGATTGGGTAGTCGAAGAAATCAGCCAAAAAGCTGAAAAAATAGGCAAAAGCGTAGGAAGCGTAAAAGGCGAAATTGTTGATTTGCGAAGCACGTTTTGGGACGACGTCACGGTTAATATGGATGAGCCGGATGACGTGATTGAGACATTTACGAGCATTAAGCAGCAGGCAGAACTTTTAGCTGAACGCGAAATTACCCATAGACAAGCGTATGATCAATTAAAAACATTAAAAAAGCTAACGCAATCCCCTTATTTTGGACGTTTTGATTTTATAGAAAATGGTGAAAAAGAAGCGGAAGCTATTTATGTGGGCGTGGGCTCTTTAATGGATCAAAAAGATGAAGAGTTTTTAATTTATGATTGGCGTGCGCCTATTTCGAGTCTTTATTATGATTATTCACCGGGAAAAGCGCAGTACGAAACGCCAGGTGAAGCGATTAAAGGCGAGATGAAGCTAAAGCGTCAGTTTATTATCGAAAATAGCGTAATTAAAAGCATGTTTGATACAGGAATTACCATTCGAGACGAACTGCTTCAAGAAGTGCTCGGACACAATGCAAGCAGTCAAATGAAAAGTATTGTAGCAACCATTCAAAAAGAACAAAACCAAATTATTCGAAATGAAAAAAATAAAGTGCTGATTGTTCAAGGAGTAGCAGGGAGCGGTAAAACGTCTGCGGCTCTTCAGCGCGTGGCTTATCTTCTCTATCATCACCGAAAGCAGCTGACTGCAGAAAACATGATGCTGTTTTCACCAAATCCGCTTTTTAACAGCTACGTCTCAACCGTTCTTCCGGAGCTTGGAGAAGACAATATGAAACAAACAACGTTTCAGCAATACGCCGATGGACGGTTAGGAAACGAGTTTGAAGTGGAGGATTTGTTTGTTCAAATCGAATATTTACTAACGGAGAAAGATATCGCGACAAAAAAACAAAAAATGCAGGAAATCCGCTACAAAGCAAGCCGTGAATTTAAAAAGCAGGTAGATGCGTATATCGAAGAGCTGTCTACTAAAGACATCATTTTTAAAAACATTAAGTTTCGCGGCGAAATCGTGTTATCTGCTCGGCGTTTGCTGTCTTATTTCTACTCACTTGATACGGGAATTTCCATTCCTAACAGAATGCAGCTCGTAGCGGAGTGGGCGCTTAAGCTCATCAACCAGCTTGAAAAACTTGAGCGTAAAAAAGATTGGGTTCAAGAAGAAATTCAGCTTTTAGAAAAAGAAGATTATGTGGAGGCCTATCAGCATCTGCAGAAAAAGGAAGGCTATACGGAAAGTTCATTCGATGACTTTGACCGGGAACAAGCGTATCTAGCCAAAGCCGTTGTAGCTAAGAAAATGAAATTTATTAAGCAGGCCATTAAGCAGCTTAAATTTATCGATATTCGCCGTATCTATATGCAGCTGTTTGAAAGACATCACCTTTTTTCACACGTAGAAGGGTGGGACGAAACAGCTAAAAAAACGGTGGAAAGAGTCATGAACATGAAGCTGTCTTATGAAGATGTAACGCCTTACTTGTATATAAAAGATCAAATTGAAGGGCGCAAAGCTAATCCTGTCATTCGCTATTTGTTTATTGATGAAGCACAAGATTATTCACCGTTTCAGCTAGCGTTTTTAAAAGAGCTGTTTCCGCATGCCAGAATGACGCTGCTTGGAGACTTGAATCAAGCGATCTATGCGCACGCCTTGAACGCACCGACCATTCTTTCAAGCGAGCTGTATGAAGAGAAAGAAGCAGAAACGCTGACTCTTACGAGAAGCTACCGCTCAACACGTCAAATTGTCGAGTTTTCAAGGGATATGATCCCAAACGGCCATTTAATCGAGCCGTTTAATCGAGACGGAGCGAAACCGACCGTGACGGCTACAGGCGAAGTGCAAAAGTTGCATGAGGCAATTATACACAAAATTAATGAATTGAAGCAGCAAAACTATAAAACAATTGCTGTTATTGCCAAAACAGCTGAAGAAAGCCGTCAAGCATTCCAAGCACTGCCTGGAGTGATGTCTGCAAGACTGCTGACAAAAGAAACAAGTTCATTTGAAAAAGGCATGCTTGTCCTGCCAGCTTACTTAGCAAAAGGAATTGAGTTTGATGCAGTCATCATTTACAATGCGTCGAGTGAATGTTACCAGGATGAATATGAGCGAAATTTATTTTATACGGCATGTACAAGAGCGATGCATGAGCTGCACTTGTTCTCACTTGGTGAAATCAGCCCGTTTGTATCGAATAAAGAAACTTATGAATACCAAGCACAATAAAAAGAGAACAGTCAGTGGCTTGAGTATTTGAGAAAGTAACAGTAGGATGAGTACAGGAAATCGAGGGTGAAATCGCAAAGGTTTTACCCTCGATTTTTTATTTATATGGATTCAGCTCCTGTCCATTACCGAAATAAAAATTGTTTGGTTGAGTTTCCGCTATTATAAAACGAATTAGAAAGACAGTGAAAGGAGGATTTTTATATCCAATATTTACGAATAAATGTATTACTTATCTCTTCGATAAGTTTATTTTTCTCGGGTATTATTCTTTTTTCTTATAAGTTATTTGCTGCGGGAATGCTGACCATCATAGGCTTGCTTTTTATCTACGCTTTAACCTCTAAATATCGTTCAACTGTTTCTCTGTTTCTATTTTTTTTAGTAGGGACATGCATGTTTCAAGTAGGAAGCAATTATTTCATTGAATGGGATCTATCTAAAAAGATGAAAATCATTGTAAACAGAGTTTTACTTTTGTTTATCGTAGGTGGACTATTGCTTTCAATTTTATTGTCCAAGCAAAAGGTATTTCTTTTTGCATCATTACCAGACTGGCAGAAACGTATAGTTATGCCACATCATTCAATTAAGCTAACGTATTTTTTAATGTTCGGTCTGATTGGTTCCGCCACGATTTTTGTACCTTTACTGTTCGCTGAAGATATTAGCTATACAAAAACATTCGTCATATACGGTATAGTATTCTCAATCATAAATGCTATTTTAGAAGAGGTGCTTTGGAGAGGGATCATGTTATCTCAATTAAAAAGCAGTCTATCGACTTTTTACGCTGTTTTTATTACGAGTATTGGATTTGGTCTCTTGCACATATCAATAGGAATTCCCGTGGTAATAAGTTTACTTTTTTCTTTTGGTGGACTTTTCTATGCATTTGTCGTTTTAAAGACGAAAAGCATATACCCAGCCATAGTTTTTCATTTTATTGTTAATTTAGGTATGGTTTTTAACGGATGGATATTTTAGAATCTTGCGCTAAAAGAGGGTGGAGCATAAAGAAACTATTCCAATCAACAGCTAGAACCAACTGAACGCATGAAACCTATCTTCACTGCAACAACAAAAAATACGAGCTACCAATCAAAGGTTTTGATCGGTAGCTCGTATTTAACTTTGATTAAAATACTTTTATCACAGTCTATTTTTGTAAATTATTTACTGTGTAATGATGTTGTATACCATTTGAACTGCTTACAGTAGACCGTCGTTTTTTATCGACTTTCAAAATGCAGTAAATACTTCACTAAATAAAGGCCTGAGTTTGTTTTTTCTTGAAGAGGAATGGTCAGGCATGTGACGTAATAATACCCGTTTGGAATGTCATAGCTTAAGGTTTCAGATAGGACGCTTTTGATTTCGATCCCATTGCTTTCGATGTGAAAAGGAAGACGGGTCGTCTTTTCAGCACGTGATGCGTCTGGAGTTTCGTTTACCCACACTTCAATAATGGCTTTTGTATTTGATACGGCTTCAAACGAAATGGCTTTATCGTCTGCGACATATCCTTTTTGAATATCTTCATCACTCCAGTCGTGATGGGGCTTTGGCTGTCCTTTTTGAAACAGCGTAAACTGATGATAAGACATGGTTAGCTCTTGTTCTTTCCATTTTGTTTTCATTGTTTCACCTCTTCAAAGTAAAGCTTGTTCAGCTATTATTGCACGATAAATTGTATGCGCGTACCATCTGAGTATTGTTCTAATTGATTTCCAACCCATGAGCCGGCTCCGCGGTTATCAGAAGGTGAAATATAGCGAATAGACTTGCCATTAACTTTTTCCCGTATGCAGCCATCTCAAACCTCCAGTGTAGTCGTTTTTACAGCTTAACTATACTCTCAGATTGCTAAGTTTAGATTACAGGACAATAAATACGGTGTAAACAAGTATTAACAATTATGTTAAACTTCCTTTACTTGACATCATACCCTAATAGGTATAAAGTTGTGTATACATTTACTTCTTGCATACAGCTTAAAAGCAAGAAACGCAATCATGCATGAGCGGAGGTAGTAGTATGATGGAATATGATAAGCAAGTTAAAAATCGGTTGAAACGTATTGAAGGTCAGTTAAAAGGCGTCTTAAATATGATGGAACAAGGAAAAGACTGCCGTGACATCGTGACACAGCTCTCAGCAGCCAGAAGCGCAATTGATCGCACAATGGGTGTTATTGTCAGCACCAATCTTGAGCAATGTGTAAGAGAAAGCATTGAAAAAGGCGAGAATACGGAAAACTTAGTAAAAGAAGCAGTAGAGCTGTTAGTAAAAAGCAGATGAGATATTCGTTTCATCTGCTTTTTGTTTTTACTGTACGCTGCTCATAAGGATAAAAAGCGCTGTTCCTAAACACAATACGGATAGGAACAGCGCTTTTTGAGGTTTATCTCGTTTTAAGAACAGGAAAGATATATGAAGAGAAAGGAGGAGGTCAAGGTGAGTGATGACAAAAAGTCACCAACATATAATCATACGGAAATTCATCATAAAATTGAGGCTTCTCCAAAAGCGCCGGGAATCAAAGCTGCTTTTCGCTTTAACCATGCTTCTTCTCCTTGGGTAAGAGGAATCAGTTCAGGATTGTCTTCAAGTTTGCCGATTTTAATAGGAATTTTGTTTGGTCATTTGCAGTACGGACTCATTGCAAGCATTGGCGGCTTTACATATTTGTATACAAAAGATGAACCTTACGCGCAGCGTGCCGTTAAGTTATTTTTAGCTTTGCTGGGCGTTACGCTCTGTTTTACACTCGGCTCGTTATTTGCTGACTTGGCTTGGATGAAAACCATTTTATTTGGTGTGATTGGAGCCGTGTCAGTTTATATCTTTGGAGCGTTAAAAATCCCGGGACCTTCTGCCATGTTTTTTGTTCTTTCATTTGCTGTGAGCACGAGCATTCCAGCTCCGAACTTGCAGGCTGTTTTTTTACACGCCGGACTCGTTTTTTTGGGAGGAGCACTGTCTTGGTGTATTAGCATGAGCGGCTGGCTTATTAACCCGCGCGGACCTGAAACTGCTGCTGTGGCGAAAGCGTACAGGCAGCTAGCTTCATTTGTCGGGTCGCTCAGTACAGAATCGTTTCACGCGGAACAGCATAAAACGGTTGTAGAGCTCCGGGCAGCGGAAACAGCGATGAAACAAGCGAAAATTAATCGAAAGAAATCATCGTTTGCGCACCGGCTGTTTTTATTAAATCAAAAAGCCGAAGGGCTGTTTATCTTTGTGATGGCCGCTGCAAACGATTTTAATCCGGCTGTTTCTAAAAAAGCACAAGCGGTGATTGAAACGTTTGCATCCGAAATGGCCACATTAAAAAAGCATAAAAAAATTCGAGATGTAAGAGAAGAGATTGAAGAGCTGTCCATCAAAGAAGAGCTGCGCACATTATTATTAGATGTAAATGCCGTTCTTCAAATGAAGGAATTAAAAGAAACGGAGTACATTCAGTTCTCGCACGGCACGATAAAATTACGGTTAAAAGCTGCTTTTCACAAACGTTCGTATGTGCTTAAAAACGCTTTGCGCTACGGAATTATTATGATTGTTGCCGCAGCGGTTGCCTACACGACAAATATTCCAAGGTCTTACTGGATTCCGCTTACATGCGCAGGAGTGATGCTTGGGGCAACCGTGCGTGCAACGGTTCAGCGAGGTATTCAGCGCTCTGTCGGAACCATTTTAGGTATTTTAATTGGAACTGGAATTCTGATGCTTGAGCCAGCGGGAATCGTCATTGCGCTCATTGTCTTTGTGCTTCAGTCGACGATCGAGATTGTGATTGTTAAAAACTACGCGCTCGGTACGCTTTTTATCACACCGAATGCTCTTTTAATTGCTGAAAGCGGTCATCCGGACAAAGCGATTAGCTACTTTACGTCCGCTCGGGTGATTGATATTGTTATTGGTTCTGTTATTGGAGTGGTCGGTACGGTATTAGTTTTTAAACGAGCTTCTTCGCTTCGTCTGCCGTATTTGCTTGGAGATGTCATTCGAAAAGAAGGACAATTTTTAGAAATGCTAAGCACCGAACAAGATGAAGAAAGAATTAAACAAGAAAGAAATAAGCTTCAAGGGGAACTTGTTAACCTTCGGGCGCTTTATGATAATGTAATTGGAGAATATTCTAAAACGGCCGTTAAACTTGAAGGACTGTGGCCTGCGGTAGTCGCTACGCAGCAGTTAGGTTATATGCTTCTTGCGTCATATGAAGGATATGAGCTGTCAGAAACGGAAAAGCGAGAGCTTCAAGAAACGTTTGCTCAGCTAGCCGCAGCTGCTGAGCAAAAGCGAGCGCCAAAGCTTTCAAGTGTTCCGAGCCTGAAACGCTACCCTATTATTCAAGGGGAAATAACCGCTTTATATGAAAGTCTGCAGGTAGAAATATAAAAAGCACGGAACCAAGGGGCTCCGTGCTTTTGTTTTTACATATCGACAACTTCACTTACCGTTTTATTTACATCGTCACGCGTCATTTTTTCTTTTCCTTTCATCAAGGCATTTAACGTTCCGTCAGCAAGCGCCAAAGGAATTTTACAGAAATGAAGAATCGGAAGTGATTTGACGTCTTCTAAATATTTCTTTCCTAGTGAAAGATTGCGGCGAGCGTAGGCAAACATATCTTCTCTGGTCCAGTTTTTTGGAAAGAAGCTGACTCCGCGCTCTGAATCTTCCGAAGTATTGCGCAGGATATTCACAGACTGTAAGCCGCGTCCAAACGCAATGGCTAATTCTTTGTCTGTCTCCGTACCGTCATACCATTTCCAAATGTCATTAAGCATCACACCTACTAGACCAGCTACGTAGAACGTATAGTCGTCTAAATCCGCTTCATTTTGAATATGCCAGTCTTTTTCTACCCAATCGGCCATCCCTTTAGCCATAATGGAAGTTGAATCCAATACTTGATCTACAACACCAGTGGGACAAAACGCAATCCAGTTGCCGAGCTGAAGCGTTACGTCAGGTAAATCAGCTTGATAAGGACCTACTAATGCAATGTACTCGTCTTCGTTAAAAGGCTTTTTTAACAGGTCACTGATGGCGTAAAGCAAGCGGCTTTTTACACCGGCTTCTAGCTCAGGGTGATCTTCAATTTCATCAATTGCCCTCATACATAAATAAGCAGATCCTACTGCATCTTGCAATTCTGCCGGCAAGTGGCTAATTGGAATAAAAAATGTTCGGCTTGTCTCTTTTAACATCAGCATTGCGTCGTCGCGTAATTTGTTGGGTACACTCATTGATAACTAGCTCCTTTTTACATATCCACATGTCAAATTAGTTTAAGTTTTCATCTTATATACTATAGTAACAAAAAATGAGCATTTAATGGAGTTTAAAGATTACTTATTAACGATATTGTCATTATTTTGTAGAATTTTAGTCGTTATATCCTTATGTTAATGGAAAATGAAACATTCTTTTAGCTTGAAAAATAAAAGGTATGGAGTAATGAAACCCTGAATATAAAAAAAGGGTATATAAAAACTAGAGAGTTGTATAGGAGGGGAAAGATGTGAAAGCAGATGCTGTGTTTGAAGGGGGAGGCGTTCGAGGAATTGCATTTACGGGTGCGATTGAAGCGATGGAAGAAAGCAACGTAGAATGGCAGCGTCTAGCAGGTACGTCAGCCGGAGCGTTGATTGCGGCACTTTTGGCGAGCGGCTATAAAAGCGGGGAAATTCGCAAGGAGCTTCAAAACATGGACTATGCCAAGTTTCGCGGAAAAACGATCATTAACCGAATTCCTCTCATTGGCAACTTGATTGAACTGATGGTTCATTTAGGTTTTTATAAAAATGATTATTTGGAAAAATGGGTGTACCGTCTGCTGCGTGAAAAAGGAATCGAAACGTTTGCAGATTTGCCGGCAGATAAGCTGAAAATTATTGCCTCAGATATTTCGAACGGACAGATGCTTGTGCTCCCTGACGATTTGCTCCGATACGGAATGCAGCCAAGCGATATGAAGATTTCACAAGCTGTGATGATGAGTGCGTCCATTCCTTTTTTCTTTCGTCCCGTCATTTGGAAATCCAAAGGGTTCAAGAGGTCATACATTGTCGATGGAGCGCTTTTAAGCAATTTTCCGATTTGGCTGTTTGATACGGAGCATCCGCGTTTCCCAACGTTTGGTTTTCGATTTGTAAAAGAAGAAATTGATACAGCTGCTATTATTCCAACACCTGTCCATTTATTTAAAAGCATGTTTACAACGATGCTGCAAGCGCACGATCTGCGGTATTTGAACGCGGAGACCAAAGAACGAACCGTACAAATTCCAACGGGTGTGATTACGGCAACGGATTTTGCATTAAAAGAAGAAGAAATTGAGTTTTTATATGAATCTGGTTATACATCCGCCAAGCGCTTTTTAGAAAAATGGGATTTTGAACAGCATAAAATGAATCGGAACGAACGTCCGCTGACGCGAAGAAAGCTCCCATAACAGGAGCTTTTCTACGGCTGTTTTAAAATATTGACTTCAACAGCCTCGCCTTTTGCCGGAACGGAATATTGAACGCTTTTGTCTTTTTTGAGCCATGCTTTAACGAGCTGTCCTTTTTTGTATGTTTGATCATCCGAAACTTTTACATACATAGGCTGTACATCGCTAGAGCCAAGTATTTCTTTGGTTGTATAGTCAAGCGCGGTATCTCGGGGAATGACGTTTGCAATGAGAATTTCATTCTGTTTCACTTCTAAAACTCGCCCTTGAACTAAATAGCCGGCTGGTTTTTTTGACTGCTCGGCGTTATCAGAACAACCGCTTAAAAAAATAAAAAAGAGAAGAAAAAGTGCAGCTGATTGAACGGTAAACTTCATAAAATCTCCTTTCCGTTTCTACATGAATACCATTATAGCGCGTTTGCCCATTTCTTTTCCAGTTTTCAGAGAAAGCAAGAGGTAATCGTTGACGTTATTTCAGCGCTCGTGATATGTTTTAACTCATAAACGCTATTTTTACTAGAAGCCACGCTTAGTACGGGAGGCCTTTATATGGATGTTACCTTTTTAACCAACGTTATTCGACATATATTAGAACGAGATAATTTTGTCATTGACTTTGAAGAATCAGACGAACAAAATATTCACTTTTGGCATCGAGACGAGCCGTTTCGCCTTTTTATTTCAGAACAAACGGAGAATTATTTAGTCTGGAACGTGTTTGAAAATGAAAAAGAGCAGTGGAGCGGCAAGACATTTCTTCAAGAAGTGACGAATATGTGTAAAGACTGCAGTGAGCCAATCGCGCACTGGATTTATAAAGGCGGAGGCAAAGAAGGGTATTGCAATCGCTGTCTTCAAACCTTTGGAAATGCGTATTTTACCAATGCTGATGATATCCAGCAAAACCTTCATTTAATTGACGGTTCCATTTGTTTTATTACTGATGAAACCGGGAGCGACTGGTGGATTGCTTATGAAGGATTCAAGCGAGTAATTGCAAGATTAGAAGAAAATCCCGATCAGAAAGTCAAAATGTACAAGCCTGAATATCCCGTCTTTAAATGGGAAATACATTTTCTAGAGGAAAACAATTCTGCTAGCTTTAAGTTCAAAGATGACTTTGCATCTGGAATTGTACCGAAGGGAAGAATACTCTAACATCCTTGTTATAAGGGTGTTTTTTTCTTATAATGGGAAGTTTTTTTAAAAAAATTAATTAATTTAGGTTAAAAAGAAGGAATTAAAGGGTAAAGAGTAGAAGATATATCACTATAGGAAGAATGGGGGAAATAATTATGACAACTACAACAAATTTAACACTGGGGTACAAAATGTACACGATTGATTTTAGCCGTCCAATGCAGTCTAACGAGGCACTGCTTGATTTCTTTAAAGATGTGCAACACAGACAGGGAAATAACGCAGAAAGTTTTTCTAAAACATTAATGGAAATTGAAGAAATCAAAACAAAATATGTAGATCATGAAATTGTACTGCTGGCTAAATCGCTTGAACAGCAAATAAGCCGCTCAAATGCAGAAAAACTTGAGGTCTGATAATCACCATAAATGGTCGATTTATCAGACCTTTTTTATTTCTATCGATGTATCTCTGTCTCCTTGGCTAAAAAGCAGCCAAGGAGACAGGGTATCTGGTAGTGTGATTTTTTAGGCGGAAAAGAGAATTCTTTCCATTTTAAAGAATGTTTGATTTTATCAAAAGTTGTAGATGAATAGACTATCAAGTCGTTGGAGGCGTTGTATGGTTGGAATTTGCAGCTGGAAGTGTGCAGTGAGTGGAATAAGTATTGCGAGTGTTTACAGTAAGCAGCCGTCGTGGCAGCGGGAGTGTTATTTGGTGACACCTGGTAAAGTTTATTATGAGTCGTGCTATCAAGGGTACGGAGAGTTTGCGGGAATGGATATTTTTTGTTTGATGAGAGAAAGGGGAGCGGAAAAAGAAGACAGTGAAGGGGTAGCGGCTTTTAAGCCTAAGATCGTGCTGGCGAAGTATTACAGCGGACAGCATTATGAAGAACTGCCGGAATCAGAGCCGTGTCCGTACGGAGGCTATTTTTTTGAAGGGTGGAAGGAAGGGTAGCGAATATACATAAAAGCTGTAGAGATATCTCTACAGCTTGTTGTTAACGTCTTGTTTCATCGACAGATTGTTCTAAGTCACTTACTTCTTGCGTAATTGTATTTAATTCTTCTTGCACCGCTTCAGCTTCAAGAACAGGATCTTGAACGATTTCTGTCGTTTCAAGCTCTTCTGCTGCAGCCGTTTCTGCAAGCGGCTGTTCTTTAGCAGTGCGCAGAGATTTCACTTTGTTGACAACTTGCGAAGACTGTTCGGAGACTTTTTGTGAAAGACGAGCCGTGCGCTGTTTGAGGTCTTGGCCTTTTGCATATACCGTTTCTTTCACTTGACCTGTTTTAGCAAGTGCTTGATTCGCTCCGTCTTGAATAGAAGCACGCAGCTCTTTTCCTGACTTTGGCGCTACTAGTAAAGCTGTTGTTACACCCACTACGCTACCTACTAGCGTGCCGACTAATAACTCTTTGCTTCCACCTTTTGTTTCTTTACCTACTGTTTCTTTTACGTTTTCTTTTGTCATGACATTTCCTCCTTTTATAATATGTAATATGAAGGGTTTACCATTTTGTTGAATACTTCCTGTAAAACGCAAATGATTCGCTAAAAAAATCTGCAAGTGCCGTCGGACGCTCGTACAGGCTGGTGAAATTTGATTGTATATAGTATTCAACCACCTGACAGAAAAACCTTCTTTTCTGCTATAAAAACAGAAAAAAACTTATCTATAAAATCCGACACAAGAAAACGACAACATTCGTTCTTCGGTAGCATTTTCACTTGAAATTTTATATCATAGAGTGCAAGGAGAATACGTTCTCTTTTTTTTTAGATGCTGGAGGGATTGAAGAAATGGGTGAATCGAAGTACAGAACGATTTTAGAAGCAAAATCTGGAGAGTTAGAAGCATTAAAAGACAAAGCAATTAAAGACAATTGGCAGCCGATTTATCATATTCATCCACAGTACGGGCTGATGAATGATCCAAACGGATTGATTCAATTAAACGGTGAATATCACGTGTTCTATCAATGGTATCCGTACGGTGCGATGCATGGAATGAAGCACTGGGCTCATGTGAAATCTACGGATTTAGTAACGTGGGAGCGCCTTCCGGTTGCGTTAACGCCAACGGAAGAATATGAATCGCACGGCGCATACTCAGGCGGCGCGATCGAAAAAGATGGTCAAGGGCTGCTGTTTTATACGGGTAATGTCAAATACGAAGACGGCTCGCGTTCAGCTAATCAATGTATCGCGATACTAAAAGAAGATGGAAGCGTGGAAAAGTACATGCATAACCCAGCGGTACGAGGCGTTCCTGATGGGTATACAGGACATGTGCGCGATCCGAAAGTATGGAAAGAAAATGATACATATTATATGCTGCTAGGCGCTCAGCGTGAAAACGAAACGGGCGCATTAATTGTATATGAATCAAGCGATGCGCTTCAGTGGTCATTTAAAGGCGAAGTTAAAACATCGCTTCCTGGCTTTGGATATATGTGGGAGTGCCCGGATTATTTTAAACTGGACGGTAAAGATGTGTTTGTCTTTTCACCGCAGGGAATCAAAGCGGATGGCCACGATTTTCATAATATTTATAATGTGATTTACGCGGTGGGAACATTTGATGTGGAGAGTTTAACGTTTGAAATGGAGTATTACCGGGAAATTGATAAAGGGTTTGACTTTTATGCACCGCAAACGTTCCAAGATGAAAGCGGACGTCGCTTGCTATTCGCATGGATTGGAAACCCGGACGTTGACTATCCGTCAGACGAATACGGATGGGCTCATGCATTAACGCTTCCTCGTGAGCTTTCGCTTGAAGGAAATGAACTTGTTCAAAAGCCTGTAGAAGAGTTAAATAAGCTTCGAGATCAAGCGGTTCATTTTAGAGGAACGCTAAAAAATGAAGAAGTGATCATTGATGAAGCAACAAACAATGCCTATGAAATCAATATGAAGTTCCGCGAGATAGGGGCCAAACAGTTTGGTTTAGAGCTGTTTAATAGTAAAGAAGAAGAGCTTCGCCTCGTGTTTGATACAGAAAAGCAAGAAGTCAGACTCGACCGTTCTTCATTCCACCATCAATATGCAACGGAATACGGTGTGGTTCGCTCTGAAAAATGGACGGCGTCAAACGAAGTCGATGTTCGCGTATTTGTCGACAAAAGCATCGTCGAAATTTATATAAACGGCGGCAAAATTGTCTTCACTTCCCGGGTATTCCCGAAAAAAGATTCCAAATCAGCTGTAAATGTATTTGCAGAAGGAGCTGTGGATTACCGCATTGATTATTACGGTATGTCGCGCGGTATTTAATATAATAAATAAGAAAAGCCAATGAAGATCATTCATTGGCTTTTTGGTTTCTATAAAAATAAGATACAAATACATGAAGCAACTAAATGAGGGACAGCTGCAATAATAAAACGTTTCATCCATTCTGTATCCTCTCGCTGCCGGACCGGGGTAAAGTAAGGTCCTCTCGTTTCAAATCGAAATGCGTCCAGTAAGGTTACGAGTGCAATTGCCGTAAGTAATATGCCAAGAGGGCCTGAAATATAGTAAATATACTGCCAGTTGCCTGCTGTAATAGAAATGATAATCACAATAATTAAAGATATAATGCCAGATATTAATCCCGTTTTCAAACTAAAAATCTCCTTACATCCAGTTTTTGCTTATCTATTTTACCATAACCGAATGAAGGTTTGTATATACGGCTCCAGACTGATATTTACTTTTTGACTGTTCTTCTATGTAAGTATCTTCTCGTATAAAAAGAGTTTCCTAGCAAAATCATTGTCCCTGAAATCCAGCCAGCTGCAAGGGAATAAGGAAAGATATTTTTTATGCGTCAATCTGAACGTTTCTTTTCGGTTTATCACGCAGCGGCATTACCATACTCACAAAGCCAACGACTACTACGATGATTGCCGCCGTTAAAAAAGTCGTCTGAGCACCTGCAAGCTTTACGACCATGCCTCCAAGAAGAGGAGCAGTAAGTAAAACAGCACTCGTTAAGGTATTAATGAATCCGTACACTTTTCCTAGGTGTTCTTTGTCGCTGTACTTTTGAACGATATAGTTAAACAGCAGCAAATTAAGCCCAACTCCGGCGCCCCCGATAGGTGCAGCAATCAAGATAAAATAGCGCGACATAACGGCTGGGTTAAAGCTGCTAATAAAAAATAAAGAACTTCCAAATAGAAGCAGTCCAAGTGATAAAAGTCTAAATGGATGGTGAACCTGTTTTTTTCTATTAAGATATACTCCTGTTATTAGCGCTCCCAGCCCGATTCCAGAAAGCAGCCAGCCGAGCATTTCCGGATGGTGAGGCAGCACATCTCGAAGGAAGATGCTAATTTGAGCGTCAACAAGCATGACTACAAAATACGAAAGGTGAAACAACATAATGACGCGTAAAAGGATTGAGTGCTGAAAAACGATTTTCCAGCCATTTGAGTACGTTTCTTTCGCTTGATGGGAAGAACGAGCAGCTTGCCCTTGAATGTTCTTACCTGCTTTTTTAAGTGAAAACAGCACGCCAATAGAAATCATACAAGCTGCGGCATTAACTAAAATGCATGCTTTTGGCGTTGTAATCGTCAGCGCGGCGGCTCCGAGAAACGGCCCCACAACTTTGGCAATTTGAAACATAATGTTTTGTAAAGTAGAGGCCTGCAGCAGCTGATCTTCTTTGACCACTTCTCGAACGTAAGCCAGCTGTGCGGGCACTTTCATAACAGAACTCATAGAGCGCAGCGTCAGCACCCCAAGTGCCAAAAGCGGTTCATTTGTGAAAAATAAAAGACATGTGAACAGAAGACGGACTAGTTCAGACAGAAACATCAGCTGTACTTTATCGTAGCGGTCCGCTAAATTTCCTGCTGGTTGACTTAGCAGGATGCTAGGCAAAGCGTACGCGACAGGAATAAGCGTAATAAAGAGGGAATTTGCGTGCCACACGTATGTAAAAAGCGTCATCACCGCAAACATATCAAATAAATCTCCGAAGCTTGCCGCAGTACTTGAAATAAATAATTTTTTATAAGAAGAATTAGCAAACAGCTTTTCTTTTTTCAATACCTTCATTCCTTTATATGTTGTTCGTAAAAAATAATCGCATCTTCAATAAATTGAAGGACTTCGCTGTCAATAGGGTAGAGATTAAGTGAACTAGATGCCTCAGGAGATTTGCGAATATCCCAAAAAGTTTCTTCTAAAGCGGTATGCTGCCCAAATAGTTCAGCTGATAAAAGCAGAATATCTGCTGCAAGCAGCTGTCCATCTTCAGATTGAGGTACACGCTGATGCTTTAAGCAAAGCTGAACTCGTTTTATGATGTTAATCCATTTATCGGCACTCGCATTCTCCATTTTAGGCAAATCATGCTGCAGAATCTCTCTTTCTTCTATTGAAAGCGAAAGCAGATCAGTCCAGCTGCTTTGTGTAGTAGGCTGATTGTGAACTAAAGGAAGGAGCTGCTTCCAGTTTAATTCACCTTCTATTTTTATACTGTTGCGAAGAGTGTGGGTGTGTTCTAAAGCTTGTCGAATTTCCATCGCTTTTTGCTGAAGTTTTTGCTGATGAATGGCTAGAAGTTCATCGATACTCACTTTGTGAAGAATAAGTTCAATATCTCGCAAAGAAACGGCTAAGTTTTTTAACAAAGTAATTTTCTCTAGTGTGACTAAATCCGTTTCTGAGTAGGAGCGTTTTCCATTTTCTGATTTTGTCGTTGGATGAAGCAAGCCAATTTGATCGTAGTAACGAAGCGTACGGACCGTGAGGCCTAATTTTTTAGCGGCTTGCCCAGTAGAAAAATAAATCATTTTTAACCCCTCCAAAAAAATGCTTGCAGGTAACGTCACGTCACCTTTTACACTGAATATATGTAAAAGGGAGGCGAAGTAAATTGAAACAAAAAAATCAAGGATTATGGACAATAAAATCATTCGTAATTATGCTGGTCGTCACGTTTGTTGGTGTGCCTATCTTAATTGAAGGCATATTGCAGGATGCTTTACATTCCCTGTTTAAAAATGACCTTTATGCTGGAACAGCTACTGGGTTTGTTATGGCAGCTGTGTTTTTATCAGCTCTGTACGGGCTGATGGTTCAGGCTGATGATAGAAAAATTGGTTTTCAATCGTTTTCAAAACGGCACTGGCCGCGCATTCTTTTTTGGCTTTTTGTGCTGATTTTAGGAAGCGTGGCAATTGTTGTGCTAATGGAATGGTTTGGTATGACGTATGAAAATAAAAAAACAGCCAGTTTACAGCATGACCTGTCGCTGTTTTCATTTATACTTGCTTTTGTTTCAGCTGCTGTAATCTCACCTTTTTATGAAGAGATTATCTACCGAGGATTTTTTTATACGTGGCTGAAACGTAAAGGAGGGATTGTGTTTGGATTAGTGGGAAGTTCGTTTATCTTTATGCTAGTGCATATTCCAACGTACAATACCTTGCCCGTTAACTTTTTATCAGGTCTCGTGTTTGCATGGGTGTACGAAAAAACAAAGTCGCTGCTTCCGAGTATGATCATTCACGCTTGTCTTAATGGAATTGCCGTTATTTTAACAGCGGCAGCTTAATATAGTTTCGGTGACAAGTAAGCTATGATTTATCTTACCATATTATGTATACTAAAGAAGCGAATTACAAAAAAATAAGCGGAAAATGAACCCAAAAACGGCTAGAAGCACTGCCTGTTCCTAGCCGTTTTTTGTATATGCACGCACGCTTAAGGCTTGTCTTAAAGTGAACGTTAAGGTGTATGATAAGAGAGAGTAAAGACAGCCATAAAAAGGAGAGGATATCGATGCAATATCGAAAGCTTGGAACAACAGGTTTGGAAGTATCAAATTTATGTCTAGGTACGATGGCGTTTGGACGATGGATTGATGAAAAAGCGTCGGCGGCTATTTTACATAGCGCCATTGAAAACGGCATTAACTTTATTGACACAGCCAACTATTACGGAAAAGGGCAAGACGAAGAGTTTAGATATGGCACTGGGGAATCTGAAGAAATTATTGGACGTGCGTTAAAAGGAAAAAGAGACGATGTTGTGCTTGCGACAAAAGTCGGCATTGCCGTAGGAAAAGGAAAAAATGATAAAGGTCTTTCACGCACTCATATTATGAGAGAAGTGGATAATCAGCTGCGACGACTGCAGACGGATTATATTGATCTTTATCAAGTTCATCTTTTTGATCACCATACACCTATGGAAGAAACGCTTCGCACGCTAGATGATTTAGTTCGTCAAGGCAAAGTTCGTTATATTGGCTGCTCCAATTATGCCGCGTGGCAAATCACAAAGTCTCATCATATTAGTGACAAAATGAATCTTGAAAAATTTATTTCCGTTCAGCCTCAGTACAATCTTCTCTCTCGTGAAATTGAACAAGAGCTGCTGCCGTTTAGTCAATCTGAAGGTGTAGGCGTTATGGTATACAGTCCGTTAGCGCGCGGCATGCTTTCAGGAAAATATAAAACATCAAATGACGTGCCGCCAGAAAGCCGCGCTGCGCATGGTGAAAAGCTGCTGCGAAACTACTTTACAGATCGAAACTTTCAGCTGGTGGAGCAGTATCGCAAGTTAGCAGAAAAAAATGAAGTAAGCTTGTCTCAGTTTGCTCTTTCATGGGTGCTAAATCAACCGGATGTAACATCAAGCATTATCGGGGCTAGTAAATTGTATCACGTAACAGATGCGGTTGAAATTAGCGATTGGACATGGCCAGAAGAGCTGTTGAATACCGTAAATTCACTGTATTAATAAAAAGTCCGCAGGTGCACCTGCGGACTTTTATGTTTAAATTTTAATTTCTTTTTGCGTTAATTTTGCTTCTAGTGAGTCGTACAAAGCGAGCTTATAGTTAATTTGTTCAAGGTATTTAAAAGTTTTGGCCATTTCTTCTTCCACTGCTTCTTTGTGCTGAAGCATCATGTTTTTTCGTTCTTTAATCGTGCTTTCGCCTTGTTTATAGAGCTCTACATAGCGCTTGATTTCTGCAAGCGGCATGCCCGTTGAACGCAGAGCTAAGATAAAACGAATCCATTCAATATTCGTATCATTATAGAGGCGCTTTCCATTTTCATCACGCTCTACAAAAGGAAGAATGCCTTCTTTTTCATAGTAGCGTAAAGTCGGTGCGGAAAGCCCGGTTTTTTCATTCATTTCCTTCATGCTATAAGACAAGATAGTTCACTCCCACTTATGAATCGTAAAACTTACTTTAAGGTATATGATAATCGATAGCTGAACGTTTTATCAAATTACTTTTCGTTTATTTGAAAAAATATGGAACTTTTATACAGTTTGTCCGTAATAAAAAGTAGACAATAAGAAACTTACTGTAAAAGGTTAAGTAAAGGGGACAGGGTCATTTGAAAACCGTCTTAAAATGGCTTTAACAGGAAGCAGCTTTTATTTAATAATGGCATTAATTATGGTAATCCAGTGGCTAAGCGTTAAGCCTCTGTATCCCAATGAAGATACGTTTATGCGAGCTTTAGGGTGGATGCTTGGCTTTTTTGTTTCCGCCGTCGCTTTTAGTATATGTTTTATCTTCACTGCGTTTCTTGGAAAACGTTCAGCGCGTGTGTAAGGATATCATCTGTTTATTAACGTTCTTTTCTAGTTAACTACTATTGACGAAAGTAGGGGGAAACGTGATTCGAGAAATTTTAGCTTCCGATGCAGCTGCTTTTTTAGCGTTAAATAAAGAGCTTGATAAAGAAACAGCATATATGCTGTACGAAGAAAATGAGCGTGCAACTACACTTGAACAGCAGAAAAAAATGATTACCACTTTTTTGAAGATGCCGAACTCGACCATTTTAGTGGCGGAACAAGACGGACGGCTTGTTGGTCACTTATCTGTGATTGGCGGAAGCGTTAACCGAAAAAAACACAGCGCATACTTAGCTGTTGGCGTGCTTCAATCTTACGGAAACCGGGGCATCGGGACTGCGTTGTTTAAAGAAATGGAGAGATGGGCAGCGCAGAGCGGCATTAAACGAGTGGAGTTAACGGTGATGACACACAATGAACCGGCCGTTTCGCTGTATAAAAAGATGGGTTTTGAAATAGAAGGGAAAAAAGTATGTTCACTCGTTGTAGACGGAAATTCAGTCGATGAATATTATATGGGGAAGGTTTTTGAAAAAACCTACTTAGAGGAGAAATGAACATGGAAATGACGATTGTTCAGTTAAATGAATGGGTGATAAAGCTTCCTAAAAAGCTTGAAGTATTCTCTGAAGCAGCGGTATCAAACCGTCCTGCTCCTAAGAAATGGTCACCAAACGAAATTGTGGGGCACTTATGTGACTCAGCCATTCACAATTTGCAGCGGTTTATCAATGTGCAGCATGAAAAAACATCTTTGGCCCTGACGTCTTATAAACAAAATGAATGGGTAGAACTGCAGCACTATCAAGATATATCCATGGAAGAAATAGTTGCCCTATGGCGCAGTTTAAATAAGCAAATTGCTTCCGTTCTTTCTCATATACCAACAGAAAAGCATATGTATCAATTTGAATTAGAAGATGGAAAGTTCGTTTCGCTCCAGTGGTTGGCTAAAGATTATATCGCTCATTTAGAGCATCATATTAAGCAAATTGACGCTCAACTGCTGCTAGGAGGCGAAGTGAATGAAAAAAGAACGTAAAAAAGAAGAATCTCAGGTGAAAGTCGATTTCAGAACAGGCCGCGCTTATGGTGATCATGAATACATAGGAAGTTCAAAAAAAGGCGTGCTTCTTGCTTTGTTACCAATTCTGATCATTGCCGGAGGTATACTTTTTTTGATGGTAAAATGACAAAAGCCGCATTATAGCGGCTTTTTTTCATAGAGGTGCTGAGTTTTGCTTTCTTCGGGATTGGTACGGCTTTCTAGGTTGGAAAAGCCTGCGTGTTCCGCGACTATTTTAGCTGCGGAAGGAAGCGTTTCGACTCTTTCCCAAGATTCTGGATTCCACAGTTTTGATCGCTTGAACGCTTTGCTGCAATGGAGAAAGCATTCTTGTACTTCGACGCTGATAGCAAGCAGCGGAGTTTTATTGTGAACCGTCATTGTTTCAAGCATCGTTTTGTCTTTGACAATACAAGCTTTGCCGTTCACCCTCAGCGTTTCTTCTATGCCTGGAATCAAAAAAAGCAGCCCTATTTGAGGATTAGATAAAATATTTTCCAATGAATCTACTTTTTGATTGCCACTCCTCTCTGGAATCAATAGCCTTTTCTCATCAACGACTTGTACAAAACCAGCATGATCACCCCGCGGAGAACTGTCGCAAATTCCTTTATGATCAGCTGTAGCAATGATGACAAAAGGGGAATGTTTAATAAATTCCCGGCAGTGTCGATCTAGACAAGAAATTATTTTTTGATGTGCCAATTTGTTAGGCGCCCCGATTATACCGCGAAGCTCTTCCTTCGTTTTTACTTGTTCTTTAAAGTGACTGTTTTCCATTCCTTTTTTCACTCCTACTTTTTGCGTATACTGAAAATACCATTTTCACATATGAAATACTATATTTTTATACTTAAAAAACAGAAAAGTCAGTATATTTAAATGAAGTAGAAGTGTTACATGCTAGCTTCGGTCTTTTTTAAAATTTTTGATTGCGTTATCAAAAATGTCATTAACCTTCTTCATATGTCCACTGACAAGATGATTCGAGTCTTTTTCTCGCTGGCGCATGTCTTTCAACAAATCATCCATATCATCTAGCAAACTTTGAAAATATTCATCTTTTTCGTCCTCTTTCATTGATGAGTGGTCCATTTCATCAAGCTTATCGAGCTTATCTTCAATTTTTTTGAAGTATTCATCTCTCAAAATTCTCACCTCATTTATAAAGTAGCTTTCTGCTTATTGTATGCACAATGTTTGTTTGCATGAGTAAGAAGTAGAAAGTACATAAATAAAAGAAGAGTCTGAAAAACTCACTTGCTCCTTAGTAGGTTACTTTTTAGTTCCCATATTACTTTAAAGTGCGTACTTTTTTTTCTTGTTTCCATGCCTCATAATGAATTTTGTCAGAGATAACAAGACATTTAATGAATCGATTGGTCGTTGGATTCGCCTTCATACTAATTAATTTCTAAAATAGAGGTATAAAAATTTCAGGAGGTTTTATGAATATGAGAGAAATACTGCAGGGGAAACTAGGATTTGGAACAGCACCACTGGGCAATATGTATCGTAATATTCCAGAAGAAGAGGCCATAGCAACGGTTGATGCTGCTTGGGAAAGCGGCATCCGTTACTTTGACGCAGCCCCTCTTTACGGAGCTGGCTTAGCAGAAATGCGCCTTGGTGAAGCACTATCAAAAAGAAACCGCGATGAGTATGTGCTAAGTACAAAAGTAGGTCGCGTCATTTCAGATGAACTAGAAGACACATCTTCACGTGATATGGGAGAAAAAGGAGGACTTTTTGAATTCGGCCGTAAAAATAAAATTATCAATGACTACAGTGCAGATGCAACTCTTCGTTCGATCGAGCAAAGTTTAAACCGTTTGAAAACAGATCGCTTGGACTTTATGTATATTCATGATGTTGCGCAAGATTTTTATGGAGATGAGTGGGTAGGACAATTTGAGTCTGCTCGAACGGGCGCATTTCGTGTGCTTACGCGCTTGCGTGAAGAAGGAGTTATTAAAGGATGGGGACTTGGAGTAAACCGAGTAGAACCAATTGAAATCATGCTGGAGTTAGAAGAAGCAAAGCCGGATGTATCATTGCTAGCGGGCCGATACACGCTGTTAGATCATGAACGTGCGCTGCAGCGAGTGATGCCCGAAGCCGTAAAGCATAATATGGACATTGTTGTCGGCGGACCATACAGCTCAGGCGTTCTTGCTGGAGGTACGCACTTTGAATATCAAAAAGCATCTTCAGAAATTATGACAAAAGTAGAAAAAATCAAAGCGATTGCAGATCGTCATCAGATCAGCATTAAAGCCGCTGCTGTCCAATTTTCACTGGCTAATCCAGCGGTTGCTGCTGTTATTCCTGGCGCCAGTCGTCCAGAGCGTATTGCTGAAGACAAAGCGGCATTAAATACAGTAATTCCGGCAGCCTTCTGGGAAGAAATGCGTGAACAGCAGCTTGTAGCTTCTTATGCTCCGCTGCCAATCAATGTTAAATGAAGAAGTAGTTAAAAACTATATCAGTGTAAACGCTAAGTAAATCTTTATTTGAAGTTTTGACGTATTGCGCTATAATTAATTGTAAAGAAGCTTATTGATAGAAATTCATCATATATGTTTTTTTATCTTTGGTGACTTGACTATATGTAGATATATGAAGGGCTGGATAACAAGTATTGAAAAATGCTGAGTCGTTAACCCATCATAAAGAAATTTGTACAGCTATGCACAAATCTCTTTATGATGGGTTTTTTTGTGGAGGAGTGGATATGTTGGAGACAACTAATAAAGCAGCAAGCTCTAAAACAGGCTAATAGTTTTTGAGCGTTTTGCTAACATGAATAGAATTAATGTAAGGAAGTTAGATAAAAGGAAGGGATACAAAGGTGTTGGAACTATTTTTACGTAAAAAAAGGCAGTATCTAATTACGACATATCAATTTATTTTAAATGTCTCGCTGATTATCCTTGGATTTATACTCGTTTATTTTTTATTGAGAGAGCTTTTTTATATTATGAATGATGCCTTAACAGGAAATAATAACGTTCATAAAATCCTTGGAAAAGTACTTGTTTTCTTTTTATATTTTGCTTTTGTTTCGATGATTATGACTTACTTTAAGGAAAGCTGTCATTTCCCATTAAGTTATCTCTTATATATTGGAATTACTGCCACAATACGATTTATTATTGTAAATAACAATTATCAAATCGGAAGTTTATTTTTATCTTTAGGAATTATCGCTTTAACGATTAGTTACTTAATGTTAACGAAAAAAAGATTAGAAGATAATGAAAGGAGAATTTGAACATGAGTAGAAATAGAGAGCATGAATTTAGTAACTTGGTGCGCGAAATCCGTAAAGAGCAGGTTGGAAACGGACCGAGGGAAATCACTACTCGTTTTATAGATACGTGGGCTGTTAGCGAAATGAAAGGCAATCTTACGAATGTAGAAAAGTTTATGATAACTTCTTCTGAAGGCAAAAGGATGGTTCATGAGGCACGCACGGAACTAGTGAAAAAAATTTATGATTGTTTAGAGATAAGAGATAAGTTTGAAAAACTTGTCCATGCAAAAATTATAAGAGTTTTTTCAGACATTAACATTGAAGAAGATGTCGCGATGACTACTTTTGTTTTTGATAAAAAGTTAGACGATTAACTAAAATAGTTTTTTGAAAGAAAGAGGGATTTAGTGACGCCAAACAACAGAGACATAGCGGATGTTGCTGTTGTGAAGAGTAAGTGTAAAAGAGCATCAAAGGCTTTGTTTCCTTAATAAAGGCTTTGATGCTCTTTTCATCTAGGCGCTTATCTGTTCTTGACGCCGCTCATCAGTAAAAACAAAGGAATACGCATTCGCCGCTCGTAAGTTTCAGCGCTGTCAAAATGTTCTTTTTGAGGACATGCTTCTTTTAAATTTGTAACGGTGAATCCGCTTTGCTGCATCAAAGAAAAGTACTCTTCAAGCGTGCGATGATACTTTTGAACGTATCCGCCCATCCAGTGCTGCTGACGGAATCCCATGAAGAAATAGTTGTCCACCGTCCAGTTTGTGCGGAGAGCGGAAGGCTGAAGAGTAGACGTAATGACTGGGTGTTCCACAGAAAAAATAAATCTTCCTTCAGGTTTGAGTGCTTGATTCACTTTAGTGAAAATGGAAGCTAAGTCTTCCATGTAGTGGAGAGACAGTCTTGCAGTAACCAAATTGTATTCGGTGCGTGGTGGAGTATAATGCTCCATCGATTCATGGAGCACTCTTGCATTTGGATAGTTTAAAACCTGTTGCTGAGCCGCGTTTATCATATTGATCGAGCCGTCTACTCCGGTATAAGAGAAACATCCCTGTTCAAGAAGCTCCACGCCAAATCCAGCGTTTCCGCACCCTAAATCTAAAACGTCTGCATCTGTAACATCACCTAGAAGCTGTAAAATAGCCGGTTTTTCAATCGTATCGTTGGCATTTTCTTTTTGCTGCCGGCGTTTTGTATAGGCCAAAAACGTCTCGTCATTATCGTAAAATTCAGCTCCTGTTGAGATCTTCAACTAAATCAGCCTCCTCTATGCAAAGTACCTTATTATACTCATATATTCAAATTATTTACAATAATTTTGATGGATCTGGAAATAGTTTTTTATTTTGGAAGTAGTGCTATTATGTGGAGTAACCGGCTTGTACACGTTTACGGAAGATAAGTCTAAAAGCTAAGAGTTGAGTATAGAAAGGGTCAGTCTATGCATAACTCTTAGCTTTTGCTTTGAAGTGGTAGGAAACCATTTGTTTTTGGCGTCGTTCTTATTTCGGTAATTTTTCAACAATTGCTGCGTCTATTTGCTGAGATAATACGCTGCTAATCTCTTTTTCATTCTCCACTTTTTCTAAAATGAGCTGCTTATTACCTGTTTTAATTTTTAACATCGTACCTGAGTGGATGGAGAAATCATCTCGCAGCTTTTTAGGAATAGTAAGTCGAAAACGGTCATCAATTTTTCGAGATTGAGCCGTAAATGTTAAAGTCGTTTTCTTCCCAAAACTCATTTCATATTTTTGAATCACGATGTTATTTTCTTTGTTAATAAAAAATTGAACCTCCATGTTTGCATCCAATTCGACGGACGTTAAAAGTTCAGCAGTGAGCTGAATCTGCCGGCCGGTTAATGTTGCATAATAAGGAGGAGACGCCGCAGGTTTTTGTGAAAGCGCTATCGATTTTTCGTCTCTTTTTTTCATAACAATTTGCTGTTCTACCACGTATAGTTCTACATAATCAAAGGGCTTAAGTTCATAGTCATCTCGCAGGGATCTTGGAATGACTATTCTACCCATGTGGTCAATTGTTCGAATGAAGATATGAGAAGGAACCGGGACATTTTCATCATGATGATCGATAATAATCCAATCATCACAGCTCCGTAAAAAAACTTTGTCGTTCGTCTCGAGTTTTGTTAGTTGCATAAACAAAGAAGGAAGGGATACTCTTCCCATTTCGTCAATTATACACTCTTCTTTTTTTGTACGCATCTTGCTACTTAATCCTTTCTAAAAACATTTTAGATGGGGTATGTTACTTAAACTACACAGCATTTATTTCTTTGTCAAATGAAGCAAATGAGTATTTATTCATCCTACAGATTGAGAAATACAGGAAGTTTGACCTCATTCAGTAGATGCACAGCTGTCCCATGTGAAAGGTAATTATCTGAAGAAAACAGTTAATCTGTTAATTAGAAAAGCATAGAATAAAAGCGTTTTTCTTTCTTTTGATTTTATTGTCAGAAACAAAGATTTAAAAAGGAGCTTCCTTCCTTTTCTAAAGAGTAGGTTTTTTATTAACAAAATGCAGCCGGATTTACGCTAAATGATGAATAGATTTATGCATATTAAGTCTAGAAAAAAATTTCAAGCGTTGCTTTTTTCACTTGTTTTGGAGAGCAGTCATAGTTGGAAAATAAAGAAAAAAGCTCAAAGCAATGAGCTTTGAACCAATTTTTATCGTTTTTCAACCAGCAGTAAGATGAAGGTAGCAAGCGGTCCTAAAGCAAGAGATAATAAGAACCAGTTCAGACCCGTTCGATTTTTACCTTGCGCTAATCCGGCATTAATTAAAGCCAGCGTTCCCCATCCTACAACGTATTGATTATCCATATGACGCCCCGCTAATAATTGTTTCTTTATATGAGTAACAAAATCTATATTAGCATAAATATCCAAATTTTTGATTGGGATTCCTGAATTAGGGTGGAGAAACGGTGAATTTTTTCATGAAGCAAAATTCTCTATTTTCCTTAACTTAGTGAAGGTAGTAGTGAATAAGAGAAGGATGCACGTAGTAGACGTGAACGTATTGAGGCCGATGATGGTGAAGCTGATGTATATATTGATTCATAAGCCTTTGAATGGCGTCATACACATTGGGAGGATATCCATAATAGCCGTGATGAATACCAACTCGAAACAAGGAAAGGGGCGTCGTGTTATTGGTTCTGCACATTGTTCTACACTCTTCTGCGCTTTTAACCTTGCGCAGCTGCTCCACCCGCTGGTGCAGCTTTTCGCTGTCCTAGTTCTTGATCGAGTATAAAGATAGCTGCAGGGTTATTTTGGGCGATTTTTAAACGGTCTACAATCGTTTGAGCTTGAGCTTCTTCGTCGACTTGTTCTCGTAAAAAGTCCTGCACGATGACTAACGTTTGAGGGTCATTCGCTTGGCTGATAAATTGAAACGCTTGACGATAAGAATTCGTGACGAACTTCTCATGCTCCAATACTTTTTGAAACGTTTCTAACGGTGTCCCAAACTCACTTGGCTGAGCAGGCAAAGAGCTTAATTCTACCGTTCCGCCGCGGTCAACTAAGTAGTCAATGAGTTTTAGCATATGAGTGCGCTCTTCTTCAGACTGCAGACGCAGCCAGCTGCCCATTCCTTTATAGTTTAATCGATTCATATAGTTAGACATAGCTAGGTATAAAGTCGAAGAGACGTGTTCAAGTTGAATTAAGTTATTGAGCAGCTTTTGAATTTGTTCGTTCATAGTTGTTATTCCTCCTTAGGGAAAGGGTTTCTTTCGTATACTACCTGCAATCATCACGCTTTTAATCTACACAGATACTATATGTCAATTCTTTAAGTAGGTAACTTGCCCATCCTTTATTGGTGCTTCTTGCTTACATATAAAGGTTGTATAATATAGGAATAAAAGTAGTTTAAAAGACTCTTTTTTAGATGGTTAAAATTACTATGTTCTATTTAACCAATTTAGTGATAAAATTGTCACTCTGTGCAATTTTAATTGGTGTGAAGGAGTCAGAAGAATGAATATGCAACACGTATTAATACCTGGATTTGAAAAGCTTGCGAGCTTTGTATTCTGGTATCCATTTATTATGTCTTTATTTTGGATTGCAGGCACGCTTATTTACATACGCTATCGCGACCGAGATCCTAAAGTTGATTTTTCAACAATTGAATGGCCGTTAGTGAGCTTTTTAGTGCCTTGCTATAACGAAGAAGAGACGATTGAAGAAACGCTTAAGCACCTTTTGGCGTTAGAATATCCGTCTAAAGAAATCATCCTTATTAACGATGGCAGTACGGATGGAACAGCTGATATTTTAAAGGAAATCAGCAGAAATCACCCTGAAGTTCGTGTGATTCAGCTTTATGAAAATAAAGGAAAAGCCAACGCGTTACATTTAGGTGCGCACGCATCTAAAGCTGAGTTTTTAATCTGCTTAGATTCTGACGCTATTTTAGATCAAGACGCTCCATATTATCTAATCCATCATTTTCTTCATAAAGGGGAACGGCTGGGAGCCGTTACCGGAAATCCGCGCATTCGAAACCGTAATACGCTGCTGAGTCGCATTCAGCTAGTTGAGTATTCTTCTATTATCGGTTCTATTAAACGAACACAGCGAATTTTAGGAAAAGTAATGACGGTCTCAGGCGTAGTAGTAGCTTTTCGAAAGAAAGCACTTGTGGACGTCGGGCTGTGGGATCGTGACATGATTACGGAAGATATCGCCGTGAGCTGGAAGCTGCAGCAGCGCTTTTGGGATATCCGCTATGAACCGCGGGCATTGTGCTGGATGCTTGTGCCCGAAACCTTAAAAGGCATTTGGAAGCAACGAGTACGCTGGGCTCAAGGCGGACAAGAGGTAATGCTTCGCCACTGGAAAGTATTATTAAAATGGAAGCAGCGCAGAATTTGGATTGTCTACCTAGAGCAGTGGATCAGTACCTTTTGGTCATTGGCATGGCTGTTTGTGACTATCATGCTGCTTGTTACGGCGAGCAGCCCTCAAGACATGCTGTTTTGGTTTACGTTTACGTCATTTTCCCTTGTATTTACAAGCTTAATTCAGCTGTTTATTGCACTGAAAATTGATTCAAAATACGACAATGTGAAGCGGTATTACGTATGGGCTGCATGGTACCCAGCGCTTTACTGGATTGTGAATACGATTGTAGTAGTGGGCGCATTTCCTCGTGCTATCAAATCTAGAGTGAAAGGAGGCTATGCTACATGGAGCAGTCCAGACCGCGGCTTAACGAAGAGCAAATCATGATTCAAGCCAAACAGCCTCTTGCTCGATTGGTAATAAGCATCATTATTTCATCTGTTTTTTGGCTGTATTGTGCTGTTGTTCTTTGGTTTTTCCTTTCAGCTGTTATGGGAGTAAATGATCGTTACAGCGGGGTATTAAAAATTGCGTTCAAAACGTCGAACGGTGAAATTCGAACGTTTTTAATGATTGGACTCGTTATTTTTTGTTTCTTTTTCCTAGCTCTCTTTTTATGGAGATCCTATAACAAAAAGAGATTTGGAAGCTTAAACCGACGAAAAGAGCCGGCGTATACGAGTATAAAAGATTTAGAGCGACTTGAGCTTTTATCTAAGGAGCAAATTCAAGAACTTCAGCGTGCGCATTACATCGAGTTTGATGTTAATCCTTTAAAACATACTAAGGAGAGGAAGCACGCATGAAGAAATATGTATTCTTTCTTTTGATAGCGGCAACGGTAGTTACTTTTGTTTTTTTAAAAGCAGTGAACTGGGAAGACAAGGCGAAAGCCACAACGACCGTGGAGCCAGCGCTTGAGACGAACGGATGCTTAGGTTTAAATTATCATCGCGTGCGCAAGCATAATTGGTTTAATCGAGTTGTCAGCTCAGTTACAAAGTCTGACGAACTGACAGAGTACAGCGTCTACAGCAATGATTTCGAACATCAGTTGAAAAAGCTGAAGGAACTTGACGCTACGTTCGTTACGCCAAAAGATATTGAAACGTATCAGCAAAAAGGTACGTTTCCAAAACGCTGCGTATGGATTTCATTTGATGATATTGACCGTACTGTTTATCAAAACGCGTTTCCAATTTTAAAAAAGGAAAACATTCAGTTTACGCTATATGTAATCGCAGGACAAGTGGGGGCAACTGATTTTCAAAATTTAAACATGGCTTCGTGGAGTCAGCTAAAAGAAATGAAAGACAGCGGCCTTGCGACCATTGGTTCGCATACATATGACATGCACCGCTTGGAAGAAGACAAGCCTTTATTTCTGACGCCTGCTAAATACAGCGCGTTTGCTCGTGATTTACGAAAAAGCAAAGAAACGATTAAGCGACATTTAGGAGTAGACCCTGTTTACTTTGCGTATCCATATGGCAATACAAATGATGACGTAGCTAAAATTGTGAAAAATGCCGGTTTTCACCAGGCAGCTATTTTAGCCCCTCACGTTATTACAAAAGACAACGACCCGTACTATCTTAACCGGATGGTTGTGTACAACAAAACCTTTCAAAACCTTATTCTTCCATGGTTGACGCGGACAAGCTCGTAAGAAGAAAGTGAAAAAGAGGCTGGGACAAAAGTAGTTGAGCCCAAGTGAAAACGAACCATTCATCAACCTGTTTGATGAATGGTTCGTTTTTTTTGTGATGGTGCATATCGTTTTATTTGTTTCGCTCCTTCTAGCAGTTGATTGGAGGGCAAGGCGAAGACTCCTGCGGGAACAGCGGAACAGGTGAGACCCCGCAGGAGCGCAAGCGACGAGGAGGCTCAGCGGCCGCCCGCGGAAAGCGAAGCCTTGCACGGAAATCAATTGCGGTGTCATAAGCAGTCCAGCTCATGTATCTCATTTGTTCGTCTTTCGATTGGATTTATTTTGTTATGTCCCAGCCTCTTTTTTCTTTTTACCATCAAAAGGTATGTCAATTACGTGAAGAAAGTATACTTTCATTTCTATAAAAATCATTTTAATGGTACCATAGAAAAGTTGTGATAAAAGACATGGATAAACGAAACTATCTATCAATTCTTTTACAAACTGCGTGTGAGAAGTTTGTAAAGGTGAAAAGAGGAAAAGAAGCAATCCTACGCTTACTATTTTAATAATGTAAGGTAATCGGACAAGCCAATCCGCTGTCCGTTGCTGGTTAATTTATATTCATTATTCACGATTCCTCTCTATCATTTCGTCATGGGTTTTGTTTTATCGTTAAAATTTTGATAAAGGTGTATAGGCTATGGAAAACAGGCATTTTGAATATAAATTTAAAGAAGCGCTGAAAAAACTAAATGATATTGAACTTGCGTTAAACGAATCATCGATTGTAGCGATTACGGATAGCCGCGGATTCATCAATCACGTGAACGATAAATTCTGTGAAATTTCTAAGTATGAAAGACATGAGCTCCTCGGACAAGATCATCGCATTATTAATTCGAAACATCATTCAAGCTTGTTTTTTAAGGAGTTATGGAGCACGATCAGATCCGGTAAGGTATGGCACGGAGAAATAAAAAACAAGGCAAAAGACGGTTCGTACTACTGGGTGGATACAACCATTGTTCCTTTTTTAGATGAGCAGGGCAAGCCGTATCAGTACGTATCGATTCGTAATGATATTACAAAACGAAAAGCATATGAAGAAAAAATTAAGCAAATGGCTTATTATGATCCGTTAACCAATTTACCTAACCGCTACTGGTTAAACAAACAGCTGAAAAAACTGTTTTTAGATGAAGAATCTCCAGAACTGCTGGCTATTTTATTTTTAGATTTAGACCGCTTTAAATCAATAAATGATACGCTTGGCCATCATCACGGCGATGTGCTGCTTAGGCGCGTAGCAGAAAGATTAAAAAAATGTATTCCGTCCTCTGATTTTATCTCGCGGCACGGGGGCGATGAGTTTATTTTAGTGCTGCATACACTAAAAACTGTTGAGGAAATTGAAGAAATGACCGAGCAGATCGTAAAGGAAATGTCGCTTCCTTTTTATATAGATGGTGATAAAGTGCTAACCTCTACAAGCGTTGGTATTAGCCTATTTTCAAAGGAATGTCAGCAGCATATTGTCCCAAAAGACGCAGATGAACTAATTGACAGGTTAATTAAGCAAGCAGATATTGCAATGTATGTAGCAAAACGAAATGGACGAAACACATATGAAATGAGTTCGTCTTCATCTAATGAACGAATAATTAAAACAATCAGCATGGAAAATGAGTTAAAGTATGCGCTCGAAAGACATGAGTTTCAGCTCGTTTATCAGCCGTTAATCGATTTAAAAACGTCTGATGTCATAGGGGCAGAAGCGCTTATCCGCTGGAATAGCGCAAAATTTGGTACCGTCTATCCTAATGAATTTTTGCCTATTTTAGAAGAAGTAGGTCTGATTGTGCCCGTTGGCAAATGGGTGTTGGCAGAAGCGTGTAAGCAGATGAAAGCATGGACGGAGCTGAATTCAAAAGCGAGTAAAATAGGAGTGAACGTGTCACCTATTCAGCTGAAGTCCTCGCGATTCGTAGTGGATATTGAACAAATCTTGCAAAAAACAGGTCTTGAGCCGCACTTTCTCGAACTTGAAATCACCGAAAGCGTTATTCAAAACAGTCAAGAATCGAAAAAAGTGTTAAACCGCCTGCGGAGTCTAGGGATAAAAGTGGCAATGGATGATTTTGGAACGTGCTACTCTTCTCTTAGCTATCTTAAACACTTGCCGATTAATACGTTAAAAATTGATAAATCATTTATTGACGACTTAGATGAAGTTGGAAAAGTGCTGGTGGAAACGATTATTCAAATGGGGAAAAAACTTAATTTTGATCTAACTGCAGAAGGAATCGAAAACGAAGAACAGCTGCAGTTTGTGATGGAACAAGGCTGTCATATCGGTCAAGGCTATATATTTGATAAGCCGCTTTCTCCTGAAGAAATGAGACGCTTGTTGAATTGAAGGAAAATCATATGTACGGAAAGAAGCTCTTTAATAGAGCTTCTTTTTTTGAATTTTAATATGATATAAGGATTGATAAAGTCGTGAAAGAATACGTTGGAGTCTGTACGGTATGTCAAAAGAACGTGTACTGTTTAGAGGGATTTTTAAACGGTGTGGTTGTTGAAGGGAAGCTTATGTGCTTTGCGTGTGAAGAAGAGGAGAAGCGTGACTCTCATAAAAACAAAAACTAGCTACCTGGGGTAGCTAGTTTTTGTTTACTGCGCATTCACTTTTTCAGCTTGCCAGTAATACTCGCTGAACACATCAGAAAAAGCTTTGACGGTATTTGTGAGTTCTTCCATATTGTTATCGACGCCGCCTACTTCAATTAAAATGGAGCGGTCGGATAAGTCCTGATTATATAGCCCGTTATTGCCGCTTGTTTTCTTTTTGCTTAATACTCCGCGGCTAAGGCCTGGATATTTTTCCTCTAGCTTTTCATGAATCGCTTTGGCCATTTTAACATTTTCATCAAATTTCGGGTTTGCTTCACCTAATACAATCATCATTTTAGCGTACGATTTTCCGTTAATAGCAGTCGTTGTTTTTTCTTGGCGCAGTGAATCACGATGAATATCAATTAAATAATCGACGTCTTTGTTTTGCTGAAGAGCCGTTTCCACCACGCTGCGAGACATCGCATAGGCTCGTCCCGTACCCCAGCCTTTTTCATTCAGCTTTTGCGTCATGTTAGTTGTATCTACTTCCGAGCCGATTCCGTCTGCTTTTAATTCCATTCCTAGCATTTGACCAACGAGCGTGATGTTGGTTTTGTTATCAACTGCTTTATTTTCGTTCGCTTCACCTTGCATACCAAGTAAAGGAAAATAAGATTCCCAGCTGTGCGTGTGGTAGATGTACACAACTTTTTTGTCTCCCGTACTTTGCTCGGCCTGTGTTTGAGACTGTTTTTTACTTTCTTCGTACGTTTTGCTTTCAGCAGGATCCAAATCACGCTCCCCAGAAATGCTTTCGAGCGGAGGAGCTGATTCATGAGGAATCGTGGTATAATCCGTTCCTTCACCGGCTAACAGAATATGAGAATCAAAAATAGAAAAGCCGGGCAGTTCTGATCCAAAGAGACTTCTTGTATCCGCCACGCGAATATTCGTCGCAAGCTGCAGGGCGACAGAAGAAAGAGGAGGCGGAGAGAAATCTTCTTCATAGGCATGAGAGAAATGATGGTTTTCCGTATGCATGAAGTAGAACAAGCTTTGAGCTTTATAATTTGATAGTGCTTGATAGACAACGTTCGAGCGCAGCGTATGCTGAAGAGTTGAATACGTGACGGTAAAAATAGCGGCAGATGTTAACAGAACAAATAGTATAGCGATAATTAATGATTTATAAGAAAGGATCCAAAAAAGCTTTTTAGGCTTTTCGGTGAACTTGTTTTTCATAGAATAAACCTCCTCTAATGAAATTTTGAAATCAGCGGATGAGAGCTCTGAGAGGAGAATGTTATGTATCTACTATTTACTCTATTAAAAAGAAAAAGAAATATGATAGAAACCATGATATTTAACACAATATAAAAAAGGTTATAGTAGGGCATACTATAAAAAAACGGTGCATATTGGAGCTGGTTAGATGAACGATTCATGGGTTTATCATCATTTTATTAATACACTGTTATTTCCTTTAACAATGTTTGGCGTAGCATTTTGTGTACTGGGGCTGTTGCTGTACATGCTTTGAAAAGAAAAGCAAAAAGAAGGACCAAAAGAAAACAAGAGCTCGTAAATAAGAGCTCTTGTTTTGTCGAACACTCAGTTAGAAACAGGAAGATTCACTTTCTCTAAGAACTCCATTCGGTTGCCAAAAGGATCATCCACGTAAATTCTTTCGACACCGGGAATGTTTTTGTCTTCTATAAAAGAAATACCGAAGCTAGTCAGATGATCTTTTAACGCAGTGAGGTTTTTAACGAAAAAGCCTGGATGCGCTTTTTTTGCGGGTGAAAAGGCAGGTTCAACACCAATATGCAGCTGATAAGAACCAAACTCAAACCACACGCCGCCGCGCTTTTTTAGACTTTCCGGCTTTTCGACTTCTGTTAAGTCAAGAACGGTTCCGAAAAAGTGTCGTGCTTCGCTTTCTGAATTCGGGGGTGCAGCTAGCTGAATATGATCAATATGCGTCAGTGTAAACGTCATAAACATTCCTCCTTAAATAGTAGAGTACTAGTTAAGTTTACGTGAAGTATATCTGTAAATAAATGATAAAAAGTTGATGTGTTTCATAAGAAAAGCTTATGAAAAAGTGCAATTTTATATACATATAACACCAAATGAGGTATATTTTATTTTGTTGTTATTTAGTAGAATTGGAGATTAATATGGAATATCACTATACGTTAACCAAAGATGATTACGTAGCTTTTAACATGCATCACGCTCAACATTCGGAAAGAGTACAAAAAGTGCTGAGAGTTCAGCGATGGATGTCGCTTATTTTTCTTCTTATTCCTTTGCTTGTTTCGTGGGTTGAAGGAGAATTTTTACTTGGTATGTTCGTAGCGTTTGCGCTGCTTGCGGTGCTGTGGTTTTTATTTTATCCGAAATATTTTTACGGAAGTATTAAAAAGAACATCGTAAAGGTAATAAATGAAGGAGATAACAGCAGTCTGACGGGTGAGCATACTATGATGGTTACGGAAGAGGACTTGGTAGAGAAAAGCTCAAAAGGAGAAGTGAAGACTCCTTGGTCAAGCATCACTCAAATTAGAGAAACCGATGAACATATCTTTATCCTTGTTAGTGCAATGAGCGGATATGTTATTCCTACAAGCGCATTTGCAGATGTAAAAGCGTTACAGCAGTTTAAAGAAATGCTGAATGCTGCAAGGAAAACAGGCTGAGTAGTAAAAGCCATATAAAAAAGGCCCTCTTAGATACTTTTCTAAGAGGGTGTTTTTTAACAGCAGTCCCAGTTGTACAAAACATCTTTAAAGTTACGGTTGCGAAGGTCTTGTTCTTTAATAAAGAAATTGGCCACTCCTGCATCACCAAACATAATATCAGCGTCGTCGTCCATGGCAAATTGAAGAAGCAGAATGTTGTATGCCCGCAGCGCTTCATCGTAGTCTCGGGGATCGCTTTGAGTGAAAAAAGCGTATCCGCCCATTTTGTGATACTCACCCGTAACTTCATCCCAGTAGATTTCTTCCATTTCTTCATCGTCAAAAAAACCTGGTTCTACAGCGTTATAGCGATAGTCAGTAGGGGAAACAGGTTCGATTCTTATTTCAAACTGTAAGCCTACTTCTTGAGGAATAGGGAACATATCTCGGTCAATGTCTTCAAGATACGTAAAATCCGTTGTTAATTTGTTTTCGTCGGTTGTTACATCTTCATAAAAAACGACGCGAAAGTCTTTTTGAGTCGTAGGGTGGTCAAAATCCAGACCATACACATCACCAGTGTTTTTGTTATCAGCTCCGCAAATGAAAAATTGAAGCATGCCTTGAGAGGGCATATTTTCATAGGAAGGAACTTCAGAAAAATTGATTTGTGCCATCAGCAGCATCGGCTTGCCCTCGGAGTCTAGAGGATGACTTGCTTCTAGAGGAAGATAAGGGTTGCCGCCGAACTTGCTTTCATATAATTTTGGACTGTTCATGACCGTATGGAGGTGGATATAAGGCTTACATGTTTGTTCGATTTCTTTTCGGTAAGGTTCTAGCTTAGGAGGCAGTTCTAATTTTGATAGAGGATTCATATGTACTCTCCTTTTTGTTTGGAATAAAAAAGAACGTTTGTTCGTATTTATATTTTAGCGTAATACACACGAAAAGGGAAGAGAAATCGTATAAAAAAAACCCTTTGCGGATGCTTCTGCAAAGGGCACAAAGAAATGATAGCGTTTTCATTGTCGATCTTACTAAATGATTGCTTATTTAGAAAAGAATCCTTTTAAAGCAAATGCGACGTTTTGCGGTCTTTCCGCTAAGCGGCGCATGAAGTAACCAAACCAGTCGTTGCCAAATGGAACGTATACGCGCATTGTATAGCCTTCTTTTGCAAGGCTAAGCTGCATATCTGTTCGGAATCCATACAGCATTTGAAATTCAAACTGCGTGCGCGGAATGTTGTTTTTGTGAGCGAACTCTTTTACTTTTGCAATAATATTATGGTCGTGAGATGCAATCGCCGTGTATGTTCCGCTGAGCAGATGTTCTTCGATAATGCGCATATAGTTTTCATCAATTTGGGCTTTATCTTGAAATGCCACGGTTGGTGATTCTTGATACGCGCCTTTTACTAATCGAAGAGGAACCCCTTTTAACTCTTTTACGTCTTGTTCAGCGCGGAACAGGTAAGCTTGAATAACTGTTCCGACATTATCATACGTCTCACGAAGCTCTCGTAAAATATCTAGCGTCATTTGACAGTGGGCGTAGTCTTCCATGTCGATTCGGACAAAGTTATCGTATTTTTTCGCCGTTTCAACAATGCGGCGCATATTCTCAACGCAAAAATTGCGGTCGATATCCAAACCAAGCTGCGTCATTTTGACAGATAAGTTGCATGTTACGCCGGCTTGCCCCATAGCTTCTAGCGTTCTGACGTTATATTGAGTCGCTTCGATAGCTTCTTCTCTGCTTGAAACAAATTCTCCTAAATGATCAAGCGTGCAAACAAGTCCTTTTTCATTCAGTTCCCGTACTTTTTTAATCGCATGTTCAATCGTGTCGCCAGCTACCACTTGAGCTGCACCAAAGCGAAGACCCCATTTTTTCGCCGCTTTGTTTAGCACTTTATTTTGGGAAGCGTGAAGAAACACATTTTTAGATACCTCTGCTAACATAAATATCTCCCCCTATAGAAAAAATCCCTTGTTGTTTTAAGATAGAGCAGCCTAGGGCTGCTCTACTGAGTATTAAAGCGTTGTGCTTGTTGTTTTTGCTTGTAAGTGCAGAATCAAGTAATCAGGACCTCCAGCTTTTGAATCTGTTCCTGACATATTAAATCCGCCAAACGGCTGGTACCCAACGATGGCACCTGTACAACCGCGGTTAAAGTAAAGGTTTCCGACGTGGAACTCTTCTTTTGCACGCTCAATGTGTTCAGGCGTATTTGAAAGAAGGGCACCTGTTAAACCGTAGTCTGTATTATTAGCAATTTCCATCATATGATCGAAGTCGCGCGCTTTGCAGAATGCTACGACTGGGCCGAAGATTTCTTCTTGCATTAAACGTGCTTTTTCATCTACATCTGCAATGATCGTAGGCTGAATGAAGTAGCCTTTTGAATCATCTGCTTCTCCGCCCGTCATTAAACGACCTTCTTCTTTACCGATTTCAATGTACTTTGTAATTTTGTTGAAAGAAGCCTGATCAATAACAGGTCCCATATACGTGTTCACATCTTCAGGACTTCCCATTGTTAATGTTTTTGTGAGCGCAACTGCTTTTTCAAGAACGATATCGTATACGTCTTGGTGAACAACTGCACGAGAGCCTGCTGAACACTTTTGTCCAGAGAAGCCAAATGCTGAATACACGATAGAAGAAGCAGCTAAATCTAAATCAGCATCTTTATCTACAACGACTGTGTCTTTGCCGCCCATTTCAGCAATAACGCGTTTTAGCCAGATTTGACCAGGCTGTACTTTTGCTGCTCGTTCATAGATGCGGCAGCCTACTTCACGAGAACCTGTAAACGAAACGAAGCGTGTTTTTGGATGATCTACTAAATAGTCGCCAATTTCGCTTCCGCTTCCCGGTACGTAGTTTAATACGCCGTCTGGAAGGCCAGCTTCTTTCATTACTTCTACAAATTTTGCTGCGATTACCGGTGTGTTGTTAGCTGGTTTTAATAAAACTGTATTTCCTGCTACGATCGCTGCTGCAGCTGTTCCAGCCATAATCGCTAGCGGGAAGTTAAATGGTGAGATAATAACGCCGACACCAAGCGGAATGTAATTAAATTTATTTTCTTCACCTTCGCGGCTTTCAACAGGCGCGCCGTCTTTTAGCTGTACCATTTGACGAGCGTAGTATTCAAGGAAGTCGATTGCTTCTGCTGTATCAGCATCCGCTTCTTTCCACGGTTTTCCTGCCTCTTTTACAAGATAAGCTGAAAATTCATGTTTGCGGCTTCGAATAATGTCTGCTGCGCGGAAAAGGATATCTGCTCTTGCTTCGGGTGCTTCTTTTTTCCATGTATTAAACGTAGAAAGTGCCGCTTGCATTGCTTTTTCTGCTAAGTCTTGATCTGCTTTTGACACGCGACCGATAACTTCTGCTTTATTTGCTGGGTTAATTGACTGAATTTGATCTTCTGTTGTAATTAATTCTCCGCCAATTACAAGAGGATAGTCCTTTCCAAGCTCTGATTGTACAAGTTCTAATGCAGATTCAAACGCATCTTTGTTTTGTGCAGTCGTAAAGTCTGTGAAAGGCTCGTGTTTGTATTGTTTGATTTCGTTGATATTCATTGTGTTCATTTTCATTACCCCTTTTTTTAGAAAATTTTAAACATAACTAATATTCCAACACCCTATACCTGTATTATAATCACCTTATTCTAGTTTTGTACATAGTTTTTTAACAAAAATGTTCAAAAAAAATTAAAAATAAACACTTTTGTTTAAATATCCAATGAATCTATGGTTTTTATAGTGAATTTGAACAAAACGCAAAGAAAGGGATGTCGGTAAAGTATAAGAAAAGATGTTTTGAAGTGAAGAATTACGATAAAAGAAAGAGTTTATCGTTAGTAAATTAAAATGATTTTCCTTTCAAAAAAACAATAGACAAAGTTGTTCAATATAAATTATCATATAATTCGAAAAGTAATTTTTGTCGAATGAAGCTATCTTTTTCGTCAAGTGAAGGCTTCATTTGAATGTACAGATGGAGGGAGGGTAGAAAAACAGCAGTTATTTGTCCACATTGTTGTAAGGGCTTACATATTTAACGCGCGATGCGGAGAACGTGTAATTCTTTAAATGACGGTTCCTATAAGGAGGATTTTAACATGAGTCATCAACCGCCTGAGTTAAAAAAAGAATTAAAAATTCGACACATAACCATGATTTCTTTAGGGGGAATCATTGGTGCCGGTTTGTTCATTGGAAGTGGATCGCTCATTAACGCAGCGGGTCCTGGTTCCATTTTTTCGTACGCGTTTGCCGGTTTGCTGGTGATTTTAGTTATGCGAATGCTGGGGGAAATGTCTACGGCTAATCCTTCAAGCGGCTCGTTCGCCACATATGCCAGAGAAGCGCTTGGGCCGTGGGCCGGCTACACAATCGGCTGGCTGTACTGGTTTTTCTGGGTAATTGTTATTGCAGTTGAAGCGATTGCGGGTTCAACGATTATTCAATATTGGTTTCCGTCTTTACCGTCTTGGGGCGTGAGTCTGATCCTGACGTTTTTACTAACGTTAACGAACTTATACTCTGTTAAATCATTTGGTGAATTTGAATACTGGTTTTCGCTTATTAAAGTAGTTAGTTTAGTGCTGTTTTTACTTTTAGGAGGAGCGATCATCCTCGGTTTAATACCGGGAGTAGAGTCTCCAGGAGCGTCGAACCTTCTTCATAGAGGAGGATTTCTTCCAAATGGAATCAGCTCCGTCTTTTTAGGAGTGGCGATTGTCATGTTTTCTTTTATGGGAACAGAAATTGTCGCAACAGCGGCTGGAGAATCGGCTCAGCCTGAGCGAGCGATCACCATCGCAACAAATACCGTTATTTATCGTATTTTAATTTTTTATCTTGGGTCCATTTTAATCTTAGTGACTATTCTTCCGTGGGATTCTTCAAGCTTGATGAAAAGTCCGTTTGTTTCGATATTAGAGCTGGTAAACGTTCCGGCAGCGGCTCAAATTATGAACTTTATCGTACTGACTGCTGTTTTGTCCTGCTTAAATTCAGGTCTATACACGAGTTCTCGTATGCTGTACTCAATGGCGCAAAAAGGAGACGCGCCGCGCATGTTTTTGAAAGTGAATAAAAAAGGCATTCCGTTTAATGCCATTGTAGGATGTACCGTGATTTCTTACATCAGCGTTGGTTTTAACTATCTTTCACCTGATAAAATCTTTTTATTTTTAGTAAACGCATCGGGAGGCGTAGCGCTTCTTGTGTACCTTGTTATTGCTTTTTCACAGCTTCGCATGAGAAAGAAATACGAAAAAGAAAAGCCAGAAGCATTAAAAATCAGAATGTGGCTGTTTCCTTATTTAACGTATGGAACGATTGCGGCAATCACAAGTATCTTTATTGCGATGGCATTTATTGATTCACTTCGCACTCAGTTTTATCTCACGCTGCTGATTGCTGTATTTGTGGTATGTTCGTACTTCTTTATGAAAAAGAAAAAAGCTGATAGTTCTCTATCTGGACAGGGGAATAAAAGAATTTCTTAATAGAAGAAAAAATCATCACGAGGGGCTAGGGGGAAGTAAATTGGCAAACAAAGAGTTAAAAAGAGGGCTTGAATCTCGTCATATCCAAATGATTGCTCTTGGAGGAACGATTGGGGTAGGGTTATTCATGGGCTCAGCAAGCACCATTAAATGGACGGGGCCATCCGTCCTGCTTGCGTATGCTATTTGCGGCGTTTTTATTTTCTTTATTATGCGTGCAATGGGTGAGATGCTTTATTTAGAGCCCAGTACGGGTTCGTTTGCGACATTCGGTCATAAATATATTCATCCGGTAGCGGGTTATATCACGGCTTGGAGCAACTGGTTTCAATGGGTGATTGTCGGCATGGCAGAGATTATTGCAGTCGGAGCTTATATGCAGTACTGGTTCCCGCATTTACCGGCGTGGGTTCCGGGAATTGTCGCCATGGTCATTCTCGGTGGGGCCAATTTAATCTCGGTGAAATCGTTTGGAGAGTTTGAATTTTGGTTTGCAATGATTAAAGTTGTTACGATTGTTCTCATGATTGTTGCCGGTCTTGGCCTTATTTTCTTCGGTCTTGGAAACGGCGGCGAAGCGCTTGGCCTGTCGAATTTGTGGGCAAACGGCGGTTTCTTTACAGGCGGATGGTCAGGCTTTTTCTTTGCGCTGTCGCTTGTTATTGCTGCCTATCAAGGAGTAGAGCTTATTGGAATTACAGCTGGAGAAGCAAAAGATCCTAAAAAAACGTTAACAAGTGCAATTCAAAGCTTAATTTGGCGTATTTTAATTTTTTATATCGGCGCCATCTTTGTGATTGTAACGGTGTATCCGTGGAACGAGCTGGATTCACTCGGCAGTCCGTTTGTTTCTACGTTTGCTAAAGTAGGAATTACAGCAGCGGCGGGCATTATTAACTTTGTTGTCATCACAGCGGCCATGTCTGGGTGCAACAGCGGAATTTTCAGTGCAGGACGTATGCTTTACACGCTAGGTGTAAACGGTCAGGCTCCGGCCTTTTTTACAAAGGTTTCTCGAAACGGTGTGCCTATTTATAGTACCGTTGCGGTGATGATTGGTTTAGCGGCGGGCGTTGTCTTAAATTATATTGCACCGCCAAACGTTTTTGTGTACGTGTACAGTGCGAGCGTGCTTCCAGGTATGATTCCGTGGTTTGTGATTCTTATCAGTCAAATTCGTTTTCGAAAAGCAAAAGGAGCGGCGATGGACCAACATCCATTTAAAATGCCTTTTGCTCCTGTGACGAACTACGTAACCATCGCGTTTTTATTTATGGTGCTTGTAGGCATGTGGTTTAATGATGAAACGCGCATATCGCTGATTGTCGGGATTATATTTTTAGCTATTGTCGTGCTGAGCTATTATGTACTAGGTATCGGTAAACGCGCGGAAATGCTATCTTCTGAAAGACGTAAGCTAGTGAAATAAATGGTTTTGTAAGAGAGGCTGAAAATTATTTTGGTTTGAAAGGAAGATCCAAGATCCGAACGATGAATGGAATTCGTTCGGATTTTTTTATTACTATGGTGAACGTAGGTTTACTATATGTAATTACTTCTAGCTGTTGATTGGAGGGCAAGGCGAAGACTCCCGCGGGAAAAGCGGATTAGGTGAGACCCTACAGGAGCGTCAGCGACGAGGAGGCTCACCGGCCGCCCGCGGAAAGCGAAGTCTTGCACGGAAATTAACAGCGGTGTAAAAAGCAGTTAAGCTCATTTATCCCATTTATTCCTCTTTAAATTGAATTGATTTCGTTATGTCTCAATCTCTTTTGGGCAGAGAATAAGAGGCGAAGCCAGCGCTTTTCTTAGGCTATTTTCTTCTTTTATTAATGAAGTGCATGGCAAGAAGGAAAAAGAAAAAAGAAAAAACCTGAGTCAAATCGGCGTGTTCAGGCATAAGATAATCCAACTCAAGCGAAATGCAAACAGCATTTTTCTTGAGGGAAGAGTAACTAAAGAAAAGGAAGTGTTTGTATGTCTGGAAATGCTGGATATGGTCATGGATCTGGTTTTGCTTTATTAGTTGTATTATTTATTTTATTAGTAATCATCGGCTGCAGCTGCTACGGCGGAGGCTTTGGCTGGTAATTCACTCATTTAAAAAGCCCTATAAGGGCTTTTTTCAATGCTCATAAATAACGCTTTTTTTCGTGTTGATAAATGTTTACGTGAAAGCCGTTTACTTCACTCATAAAGATTTTAGAAGGAAAGTCTGCTACTTTGACAGATGAAGTGATTTCGACAGTTTGATACGCCTTTGGTTCCAACGTAACAGTATGAAGCCTAGGCTTATTCATCATCAGTAAAAAAGGGGTATCTTCTTTAAAATAGGAACGCTCATCTAGTGCTACTTCAAACGTAATGGGTTTTGAGCTGTGATTTTCAAATGAAAGGTCACAGGTGCCCGTTAATACGGTTTCTTTTTTATTTCTCTCAAATGTACAGCTGCTGTTTTCCGCATCGTAAGAAATGGCATACATACCTGGTAATACGGTCTTTTGCATCGCTTCAACCATATGACCAGGACCTGATATGACAATAAACGCAGCTAAAATTGTTAGTTTTAAACGATGACGATTTAAACTTTTGTAAAGTGCAAAAAGACCAAGTAAAAGTATAATTCCCCACGCATTGCTAGCGTATTGAATTCCCATCATTGTTTCTTCATTTCCATAGATGGGAAGACCTAAAAAAGAAAAGACAGAATGACTGAACGGCGTTGAGTTAGGGAAAGGGATGTTTAAAATAAAAACAGCTAGTAAAAAGATGAGTCCTTTTATCAAAAGTGATCGTTCACGAATCATGTTGTTCCTCCTTCGCTATAAATCACGTATCATTATATACTATTATTATCTTTTTTTGTAATTAATGGTTATTTTATTGCATGGGAGAAAAGAGAGTGAAAAATAAATTAATAAAAAATGTCCATGTCCATTTATAAGTGTCATGGTTTCTTAGAAAGCAGGATATGAAATATTTATTTTTTTGCAGATGATACATATTGCTGAATGAAAAAACTTTATGCCGTATCACAATCCAGAAATGCTGGTAGCCTCAAAGCTTATACAGAGGTTTTTAACAGATACATAATTAGGATAAAGCCTGTCTTAGAACAGGAACTTGCTATTTCTAAATTGATATGTTACACTAAGGTTAATTATTTTTGTTCGGTATGAAATTGAAAGAAGAGAAATATTCTTCATTAGAAATTTTTATCTGGAAATAGTACGATTGAGCAAGGGTAGTAATATATGTGTGGAGTAATTCCACCACTGGAGGAAATAGTATGACTGAAGGTACAGTAAAATGGTTTAATGCAGAAAAAGGTTTCGGTTTCATCGAAATTGAAGGCGGAGAAGATGTATTCGTACATTTCAGCGCAATTCAAGGCGACGGATTCAAATCTTTAGACGAAGGTCAAAAAGTGACTTTCGACATCGAGCAAGGTCAACGCGGTGCACAAGCTGCTAACGTTGTAAAAGCATAATTTTATGCAATCCAAAAAAGACTCCGACTTTGGACGGGGTCTTTTTTTATTGTAGCAAACACGCAGGTAACGGAGGAATACGTATGAGTAAAGCAAAAGGTAAAGGCGGCACGGGGCGAGGCACCGGCAAAAAAGGGTGGAACCGCTGGCAGGCGAGTGCAAAAAAGAAGAAAAATGCAAAGCCTTATAAAAGCAAGGGAACAAAAAATGCTGATAAGCCGGAAGGCAACTAATCCTATATGCGCAGTATCATCTGCAACTTCGACTTACTCTGCTTGAGTAAGTTTATTTCATATGGAATTATTTTTTTATTGCTTTTTTGACAGATTGCTGTCACTATATGAAATAATAAAGTGATTTGTGTGAATTTTCTATAAAAATTGATTTTTTTTGCAAACACTTTCATATTTCGACAACCTTTTTGATTTTTATCGGTTATACTTCTTTATAATAGATTATAGAAAGATGCAGGGGAGCATAAAGTGAGAGAGGAAAGCGACAGTTTACTCTGTACGCTTTTTACGTTTCTGGACCGTATTGCAGTAGCGTCGTAACAAGTAGATCATGCATCAGTTTAGAACACATCAAAACTCAACTAAGTGTAACGGGGGGATATGAGTGAGCGTAGGCATCGTAATTGAAAAAGTTCAAAATTATGCTATGTTAGAAGATCATGTTTTGGTTGAAATGGTTCATAGTGGAGACGAAAAATCATTAGAGTATTTAATCAACAAGTATCAAAATCTTGTAAGGGGAAAAGCAAGAAAATACTTTTTGATTGGTGCTGAGAAAGAAGATATCGTCCAAGAAGGAATGATTGGACTGTACAAAGCAATTCGCGACTTTAACGAAGACAAGCTAACATCTTTTAAAGGGTTTGCGGAGTTATGTATCACAAGACAAATCATTACGGCGATTAAAACGGCTACTCGTCAAAAGCACGGTCCGTTAAATTCGTACATTTCATTGGACAAGCCTCTGTATGATGAAGAATCAAACTATACGCTGATGGATATGATTCCTGGCGATCAAATTGCTAATCCGGAAGCGGTGCTGATTCATCAAGAAAAAGTGGAAGACCGCGAGTTAAAAATTGCGGAAACACTTAGTGAATTGGAAAGAAAAGCATTGACGCTGTATATGGACGGCCATTCATACGCTGAAATTTCGAAAGAATTAAATACGCACGTCAAGTCAATTGACAACGCGCTGCAGCGTATCAAAAGAAAGTTAGGTCGCGACGTAGAAAGCAGACAAGCTATTTCATAATGAGTAAAGAGGACCTTATTGGATAATAAGGTTCTTTTTTTATTGAATAGTTGTCTATCCTGCATTTCTATACTGAAATGTTTAACAAATTCATTTTTTACCATAATTTCCTTTATGTGCTAAACTAATAGCATGTTAATTTCGAAGGAGGATCCTATGCTTTTCTTTCTAGACAAGCATCACGCCAAGCTAACGTGGATGATTGTAGGAATTGGACTCGTTCTTTTTTTCGTAAGGCGAGAGACGCTTACATTTGTGCTAATTAGTTACGTATGCTTACAGGGAATTCAGCACCGCAGGCTTATTAAAAAGAAAATAAAAGCTACTTCTTGGGGTAAGCGTCTTCTATACGCAATATGTTTTTTACTGTTAATTGCTGCATTGGCTTATTCTACGATGCATATGCTTGCTTGGACACATACGCATCATGTATTTATTGTTTTTCAATTCATCATGATTTATTTGCTGCTTCTCTTAGGTGAATTTTTATTCTATCACTTCATTCCGAAGGCCATGAATAAGCTAAGTGAATAAAAAACAGCCGGACCTCAAAGGGGTTTCGGCTCTTTTTCACGGTCTTTTAAAATGTCTTGAATAATTTCAATATGAACAGAAGCCCACGATTGTTCACGGAAATGAAGAAACACGCTTGGAATGAGAATAAAAACATACAGCACCACAAAAATAATCCAAAGCCAGCTGCCGTCTTTAAATAAAAATTGCTGCAGCCGCTGTGAAAATAAAAAAAAGAGCCAAGGCAAGGCAGAAACAAGTATAGGGATGACGCCGGAGCCGTTTTTTTCTTTGGTCATTCGGTAATACACTTTTCGTAAAGTAACGCTGTCTAGCATAAGGTAAAGCTGCCGAATCTCTTCCATTTCCGCTAATTCATCAATATCTTCTGCGTTTTGATTTTGATGAGCCGCTTTTTTTAGTTTAAGGTAGACTTTATGAGCATCGCCGCGCAGTGAAAACATATACCAGCCTCCCGCATATTGTTTCGTCTTCTTTAAAAGAGTTTGCAGGTGCATATAAATATATACAAAAAGTTTCGTGATGCGAAAGAATAAGAAAACAGAAGTGAAAGCGTAAATCATTAGTAGAAAATAAGAGAAAACAGCTGATTTTCGATCTTTTTAGCTGCCTTTACACATCAACTAACAGCACATATACTAATAAAAGAACAATTAGTTACCTAGGTAAATAAATTAAAAGGTGAGGTGAGAAAAGTGAATAACTTGGTGTTTCATGAGCTTCATCAAAAGTCGAGATTGTCTATTAAAGAAGTAAACGAAGTGCTAAAAGCGTACGGGCTATACAGCTCACAGTATTCGATTTTATTTTGTTTAAAGCGATTTGGCTCGATGACGCAAACGGAGATTTGGCAGTATTTAAATGTCGAAGCGCCAACGGTTACGCGAACGTTAACAAGGCTTGAAAAAAGCGGATGGATTATCCGAAAAGCAGGCAGTGATAAACGAGAGCGCATCGTTTATTTATCTCCTCAAGCGAAGGAAAGGCTTCCGGAAATTCAGCAAAAGATTCAATGTTTAGAAGAAAATTTGCTGATTGCTTTATCCGAAAGCGAACAGGATCAGCTTATTTCATTATTAAAGAAAATTTGTAAATCTACAGAAAAGGGTGAAATGAATGACGAACCAGCAGGAGCCAATCTGGACTAAAAGCTTTATCAGCATTGCGATTACCAACTTTTTTATTTTTGTCGTGTTTTATGCATTGCTGACGCTGCTGCCGATTTATGTATTAGACGCCTTAGACGGCACGAGTACGCAGGCAGGGCTTGTTGTTACTATCTTTTTATTATCTGCGATTATTGTGAGACCATTTTCAGGGAAAGTCATTGAAAACATTGGAAAGAAAAAAACGCTCGTATTTAGTACCCTCATTTTTGCGCTTTCTTCCTTCTTGTATATGCTTATCCACCATTTTAACGTGCTTTTATTACTGCGCTTCTTCCAAGGAATTTCATTCAGCTTAGCGACAACCGTCACCGGAGCGATTGCAGCGGATTTAGTTCCCGCTAAACGACGAGGAGAAGGACTTGGCTACTTTGGAATGTCAATGAACTTAGCCGTTGTTGCAGGGCCGTTTTTAGCATTAACGCTTCATCAGTACATGGCATACAACATTATTTTCCTTGTGTTTGGCGTGATTATGCTCGTTGGCTGGCTGTGCGGCATGATGGTCAAAAATCTTCAGGAAAACGCTGCTCCGTCAGTAAAGAAATCATTTTCACTGAGCGATTTGTTTGAAAAGAAATCCATGCCGATTTCATCTGTAGGTATTCTTGTTTCTTTTTCGTATGCAAGTATTATTTCTTTTATTTCTGTGTACGCACAGTCGCTTGGATTGATTAAAACAGCAAGCTTTTTCTTTGTCGTGTTCGCAGCTGCGATGCTGATTTCACGACCGTTTACAGGAAGATTATTTGATAAAGCTGGCCCAAACATTGTGATTATTCCATCATGTATTGTCTTTGCGATTGGTCTATTTAGCTTAAGTCTTACGCATTCTTCTTGGATGCTGCTGTTTTCAGGTGCGTTAGTAGGACTAGGCTACGGAACGCTGCTTCCTAGCTTCCAAACGCTTGCAATTCAAGCGGCGCCTGCTCACCGAAGCGCATATGCAACTGCCACATTCTTTACGTTTTATGATAGTGGTATTGCGGTTGGTTCATTCGTATTAGGAATTGCAGCAGGTGCTTTAGGGTATTCAAAACTATACTTTGCGCTTGGTATTTTTGTTCTTTTGATTACACTTTACTACAAGTGGATTGCACATTTACGTCAAAAACAAAAAGCAGCAAATATCCAGGTAGGCATGAAATAAAAAAGCTCGGCGTAATGCGCCGAGTTTTTTTATGGATTTTTTACAGGACTTTGGAAGGTAAGCATATTTAAGCCAAAAGGTACTAGCCAATTCCTATCCATCTGCACCATACTTTAACAGGGGAACCATTTACATATAAAACTTTTTGGATGAAATAAAAAACAAAGGAGAACAAACATGAAAGTAATGAAACCTCTTATGGTCACAGCGTTAGGACTTAGTCTTACTACTTTTTATGAAGGCGCTTTTCCTGCTGAAAAAGCTGTACAAGTACAGGCTGCCACAGATGAAAGCGTGATTGCCGAAAAAGCCAAAACATATGAAGGAGCCGACTATACGTCCGGAGGCGAAACGCTAAGCGACGGGTTTGACAGCTCTGGATTTGTTCAATATGTGTTCAAGCAAGCGCTTGATACAACGCTTCCTCGTTCGGTGAAAGAACAATCAGAGCTTGGAACAGATGTTGACAAAAGTGAGCTGCAGGCAGGCGATGTATTGTTTTTTGACACCAATGAAAACGGTGAAGTGAACGTAGCCGCCATTTATATCGGAGACGATGAAATGATTTATGCATCTTCTTCAGACGGAAAAGTTGTTGTAAAAAACATTTCAAGCAGCGCCTATTGGTCATCACATTTTGCCAAAGCAAAGCGCATTACAGGAGCACCGGAAATTGCAAAAGATAATGAAGTGATTGCAGAAGCGCTAAAACATCTCGGCACACCATATGTATTTGGAGGTGAGTCGCCAACGGACGGTTTTGACTGCTCCGCATTTGTTGCGTATGTATTTCAGCATGCATCCGATGTCTATTTGCCGCGATCAACCGATCAGCAGTGGCAAGTTGGCGAAGAAGTTGCTCGCGAAGATTTAAAACCAGGAGACGTTATCTTTTTTAAAGATACGTATCGGGAAGGGATTTCACACGTTGGCATCTACGCAGGCGGCAATCAGTTTGTTCACGCGAAGCGCAGTGAAAATGTGACGGTTGATTACCTGACGAGCAGCTACTGGACGTCTAAGTATGCCGGAGCAAGACGCTACGATGACTTAGCGCTGTCAAAAGACAATCCATTTGTAACGGAATCTCTTAAATATGTAGGAGAAGTACCTTATGCACAAGGGGGGACAAGCCCTTCTACAGGCTTTGATACGGCTGGCTTTGTTCAATACATTTACAAAGAAGCAGCCGGAAAAGACATTCCGCGCTATGCGAGTCAGCAGTGGGAAGCAGGAGAAACCATTTCACAATCTGACTTGAAGCCAGGAGATCTCGTCTTTTTTGAAGGAAGTTCACTTATTCCATCTATTTATATTGGAAATGACTATGTCGTTCACGTATCTACATCCGAAGGCGTGAAAATTACAAACTATAAAGTAGACAGCTACTGGGCGCCTAAATACTACGGAGCAAAGCGCATGCCATAAAGGTAAAAAAACAAGACAGTCTGGGGCTGTCTTGTTTTTTAATATGAAGTCAATTGCTTTTGTATGTCTTTGATTCGCTCTAGCGTTATTCCTTCCCGCTGCTCGACGGCTAAAGGATGATCCGTCGGTTCTAACTCGATGAGCGGTCTTGTTCCAACGGATCGTGTATGCACATTTGTTTTTAAATTTAACGTTTCAGGATACCCTGGAATGGAAACTGAAAACCAGCCGAAATAAGGCGGTTCATTTTCTCTTTGGTCATTTTTCCATAAATCGATCATTCGGCGGAAATTTTCTTCGCTTAAAGAAACCCATATGTTCCAAGTGAAAAATTCTTCTTCATTAAGAACAGGAATTTCAACACAGCCTCTTACGAAAAAATGTTCTTGGTTCATGATACAAATCTCTGAATATAGTTCAAAGTCATTCTGTCTTTCATCGTCTGACGCCTCATAATAGTAAAAAGGAGCCTCACTTGTATAGCTCATAGGCAAAGCGGGCTGAGGGTGTTTACAGGTTGAGTCTTTATAGTGAAGTTTGTTCGTTTTCTTCTTGCCGTATAATCGTCTTCTTCGCATATTATTTTAGACTCCTCAGATAAAAGTATCTTCATTATAATACAAAAAAACGGCTGTTTAAGCGTATAATATGTAAAAAAGTTTGATGCCCCGTATCTTTTGAACTTCCTTTAATCGTTTACTAAATAGAGAGTGCAAAAGGAGTGAAAATAATGTCACATTCAAAAAAAATCGAAACACAAACAGAAAGCTTTAACGATGCATGCTGGAACGAGCATTACCCAAAATTGCAGCAGTACTGCCGCTTTTTAGCACAAAATGTGTGGGACGGAGATGATATTGCCCAAGAAACGTATTTAAAAGCTCAGCGATATAAAGGTGAAGAGCACAAGCTGTCTTCCGCGCTGTTAAATAAAATTGCGTACCACCACTGGATTGATCTGCTGAGAAAACGAAAGCGTGAAGGAATAGCCGAAGAAAAAGGTTTGGAGCAGCAAGACGGCAAGCATACGTTTGATAGTAAGGGACACTCGGTCGAGCTGCTGCTTAGTCAATTTACGCCGAAGCAAGCGGTTATCTTTTTCTTAAAAGAAGGATTCCGCTATCAGGTGAAAGAAATCGCTTCGATTTTACAAACGTCAGAAACAGCGGTAAAAAGCAATTTGCATCGTGCCAAGCAGCGGTTAGAAAAAGACGGTGAGCCGTTTTCTACGGATTCTTTTTGGGATGAAAAAGAACGAAAAGAGCTGTCAGAGCTTTTTTATAAGACGCTAGAAGCGCAGGATCCAGCACTTTTGATTCATGCTTTGCCTTCTTTAAAAAGCGTCATTCAAAAACCAACGTATACTCCGACGTGCACTCTCTGCATGGCTGCATAGCCATATTACGTGTGATAAGGAGGATATGTATGAGTACAATTCCATATGTAATTGAACAAAGCAACCGCGGTGAACGTTCGTATGATATTTATTCGAGGCTGTTAAAAGACCGAATTATTCTAATTGGTGATGAAATCAATGATCATATTGCCAACAGTGTGGTTGCGCAGCTGCTGTTTCTTGCGGCAGATGATCCTAAAAAAGATATTTCCCTGTATATTAACAGCCCTGGAGGTTCGACTTCAGCAGGGTTTGCGATTTATGATACGATGCAGTACATCGAGCCGGACGTTCAAACGATTTGCACGGGCATGGCCGCTTCTTTTGGCGCACTGCTTCTTTTGGCGGGAACAAAAGGAAAGCGCTATGCACTTCCAAATAGTGAAGTTATGATTCATCAGCCGCTGGGAGGGGCTAGAGGGCAGGCGACTGAAATTGAAATTAGCGCCCGGCGAATTTTAAAATTAAAGCAGCATATCAATGAAATTATATCAAAACGAACGGGACAGCCGGTTGAAAAAGTGGCACATGATACGGAACGAGATTATTTTATGAGCGCTGAAGAAGCAAAGAACTACGGAATTATTGATGGTATTCTGTTGCCGAAATAAAGAGGTAACAAGGAAGCATAGACGGCAGCGTCTATGCTTCCTTGTTTATATAAATAAGAAAAAAGACCTTAGTATTATCTTTATTTTTCTTAAAAAGGTAGGTATTATATAAAATATAACAGATTTTAGAAAGAAGGTTTTACACATGCAAGAAGTGATTGGAGTAGAGCAGCGGTCTCTGTTTCAAAAAGTATTAGTCACATTTATTTTTTCGTTGTTTATTTCAACAGTTGGCTTATACGTAGGTCAATATGTGCCGCCGGCTTATTTTCTTCCTTTAGCGATTGCTGAACTTGTGATGCTCGTTGCGGCATTTATGTTACGCAAGAAAAAAAGCGTAGGATACGGTTTTACATATGCCTTTTCATTTATATCAGGCATCACGCTGTTTCCGATTGTTAGCTACTATGCATCAGTAGCGGGAGCGCAAGTCGTTCTTTATGCATTTGGAAGCACGTTCGTTATTTTTACGGTGATGGGTGTAATTGGCGCAAAAACGAAAAAAGATCTAGGGTTTTTAGGCAGCTTTTTATTAGTAGCACTGTTAGCCCTAGTGTGCATCAGCATTTTCTCGCTGTTTAGTCCCTTAACAACGCCTGGACTCATGGCATTCTCAGTGATTGGTACCATCGTTTTTTCACTTTACGTGCTGTATGATTTTAACAAAATGAAGCACGGTGAAATCACGGAAGAGCTTGTTCCAATGCTGGCACTATCTCTTTATTTAGACTTTATTAATCTATTCATCAACTTGCTTCGCTTTTTCGGTATTTTAGGAAGCGATGATTAATAAGAAAAACCTGTTGTCACAACAGGTTTTTTCTTTTATTTATTCTCCGCCATCTCCATCCTCGCTAAAATCATCCTCTGTTTTTTCATAGTTTGGGCCGATAGCGTAAGGTTCTTTAAAAAACTTGTCAAACCAGGTGAGCTTGTAGCGACCGCACCGTTTTTAGCCTGAATAAATTCACTGATTGTATATATTTCAACGACTTGCTTTCGATATTTCCGAAATGAAAATGCGCTGGCAACAACGTCAATGCTGATGATTACATACGTATTCACAAAAGTCTCCTTATAAAAGGGTTAATGCTATGTATGCCTGTTAAGAAAGGGATATGCACGAACCTAAAAGAAGTTCGTTTAGTGGTGCAAGCCTTTGAAGAAATGGTAGTATAGAGCAGGTACATAGAGAACGTAAATTTTTTGGAAGGATGCATGTTAGTGGTGAATTTTAAAGAGTTTTTTACTATTTCTTCATATGAAGTAATGGAGCATTTGAGTCGAACAGAAAACGGAAAGAATATAGATGAATATGAAGTGATATTGTATAACGAAAACGTTAGTCAAACAGAAAACGTGATGATTAAATTTAAAAAGGTGAGCGATGAAATAGCAGTGGAAAAGGTACAAACGCTCTCTTACTTTGATCAACAGTGCCCTAAACACCCCTGTAAGATTTGCGGCAGTGAAGTGATGGTAAAAGAAAACAGCACTGAAGAACTAGATGTTTACGCACATAATTGTTCATTTAACTACGAAGAAATAGAAGATTGTTTAAGAGAACTAGTACAAAATGAACTTTTGCAGGATGGATTTACTCAAGAAGAATTTGAACGGAACTATGGTGTTAACTACCGCGACGACGATAACCAGCAATATGGCTTTTACGATGCCCAGCAAAGAGATACTTTTTACACCATCTTTAACGATAATGTCTATCACACATCCTACAGTGGACCACAAGAGCTTCGCTGCAAGTTTTGCGGAATGGACGAAGAGCTGCTTGTTGTAGACGGCGCCTTCTATCAAAAATGTACAGCGTTAACTCCACATACTAATCGAATTATTCATATGATTGAAGCAAGGAAACAAAACGAACCAGACGTAACAAAACGTTGATGAGAGAGAAGGGACCGAAGTCTCAGAAGAACATAAAAAAAGAAGCTTCCTTTTGAGCGAAAGGAAGCTTATCAAGTTTGTACCTATAGGGTTGAGTGGTGCATAATTAAATAGCTACCGGAATAACTGATGAATCATTAAAGTAAACAACTTCTGAAAGAATGGTGCAGCCTTTCAGCTTTTTGAGCTGAGCAAGCGCGTCTTCTTTACTATCAAACTCGTACATTCTCATTTCACCTTTTCCTACATAACACGTAATTACATACATTTTAGAAGTACCTCCACCTATCATTTATCAATTTATTAATAAAGAGCCATAACGGCTTTTATTCCTATTAAAATAGCGTAAGTGCGCCTGTGACAATAGCAAGGGCAATTAGAACAAGAGATGTTAAAATGGCCCATTTAAATGCAAAGCGCTGATGTTCACCAAGGTCAACACCTACCATACCTACAAGTAAGAAAGTAGACGCCACAAGCGGACTTAACAGATGAACAGGTTGTCCGAGTACTGAAGCTCGCGCAATTTCCATCGGATCAATTCCGTAAGAAGCAGCTGTTTCAGCGAATATTGGTAAAACACCGAAGTAATAAGCGTCGTTACTCATCACAAATGTAAACGGCATGCTTGTTAAAGCAACGATTGTCGGTAAAAATGAACCGAGTGAATCAGGAACTAAATGAATTAACAGGCTTGCCATTTCATCAACCATTTTAGTGCCAGATAGTATTCCTGTAAAAATACCGGCTGCAAAAACAAGGGCTGCAACAGTTAACGCGTTGCCTGCATGAGCCATTAAACGTTCTTTTTGATCCTCAAGTTTTGGATAGTTAATCATAAGAGCAAGCGCAAAACCAATCATAAATAAAACAGAAACTGACCAAATGCCAGAAACTAACACGACCATTAGTGCAATGGTTAAAGCTAAGTTAATCCAGATTTTTTTAGGCTGTGTAATATCTTCTTGAGAAGTTAAAGATGCGTCTTCAGCAAACGCAAGCGAGCTTTTTAATTCAAACTGCTCAATGTCAATAGCACCAAGTCGTCTGCGCTCTTTTTTTCCAAGAATATAGCCTGTAAAAACAACCCACAAAGCTCCGCCAATTAACGTTGGAAGAAGTGGAATAAAGAACTCAGATGCATCGAGGTGAAGGGCGACAATCGCACGAGTAGCCGGGCCTCCCCAAGGCGTCATGCTGCTCATAATACTAAGAGAAAGCATCGCAACTGTCGTTAACACTAACGGACTCATATTCAGGCGTTTATAAAGTGGAAGAAGAGCAGAAACCGTAATCATATAAGTGGTTGTACCGTCTCCGTCTAGTGCAACTAAAAGCGATAGAAGAGCCGTTCCGATGACGATTTTAAGCGGATCGCCTTTTACGATTTTTAACAGCTGCTTAATTAATGGATCAAACAGTCCGGCATCAATCATAACCCCGAAATATAAGATGGCGAACAGCAGCATCGCAGCTGACGGAGCTACTTGTTTTAACCCTTCTAGCATCATGTCTCCGACGCCTTTGCCAAACCCTCCAATCACCGCAAAAAGAAGTGGAATGACCATTAAAGCTACGATAGGAGACATCCTTTTTGACATAATGAGATACGTAAAGACAATAATCATTGTAAAACCTAGTAGTGCTAGCATTCAAACAACCTCCTTTATTTTCCCTCTTTTCTCTGAAAGCGTTTTCTTTTAGAGTAAAAAAACGTGACTAACATCTCTCATCCCCATGTATGAGCCGTAGTTTGATTATTAAGAATTTTTAAAGCCGCTCTTTACTCCCGCTGATGTTTCTTGTTTTCATGTTAGTACATTTTTAAAAATAAAGGAAATATAGGTTTTTTTAGAAAGCTCATAAAAAAAATTTATAATGGTAGTCTAGAAAAAAGCTTGGTCTAAAAGAGAGATTCTTCCAAGACGCAAACTTTTTAGCTTTGGCTTTATTTTTCACTTAGCTTTAAAAAGTCAATAAACGCTTTCACGACCGATAGATTCAAGTAAGAAGGATCATACATGAGCCACGTGTTTCGAAGCAAAGGTGATTCATCTCGGTACGAAAGTCCGTATGTATATAAGTTGTCGCTGGAGTGAAGGCAAATTTCAGGTAAAATCGCAAAGCCTAAATCGTTTTTGACCATTTCTTTGGCCGTTTCTTGCCGGTCAACTTCCATTGCTACAAACGGAGGCTCTGAAAACTTGTCATGCCACCAGTCTTGAATGAGATCTTTTAGCGACGTATCGGTTTTATAGTTAATATAAGGCAGGTTCGGCAAGTCATCGATCGCAATCTCTTTTTTCGAAATTAAGCAGAGCCGTTCTTTCGTCAGCAGTGATTTTTCTCCGTTCCACGGGTAATTGCCTCGTAAAATACCAACGTGCACACGCGAAGAGTCTAATAGATTCATAACTTGCGTACTCCAGCCCGTATTGACGCTGAACTGTACATTTGGGTAGTGAAGAGAGAACTGCTTTAAAATTTTAGGAAGCTTATGCTGTGCAAAGTTACTCGATACCCCTAAGCGAAGCGTTCCCGTAACGGTTTCGCTCATATTACGCATGCTGTCTTTTGTTTCCTGCAGCTGCTTCCACATATTTTCCGCATAGCGAACAAGATGCTCACCTTCAGATGTAAACTCAATTCCTTTTTTCGTTTTGAAGAAAAGCGACACGCCAAATTCTTCTTCAAGATTTTTAAGACGGTAGCTTAAAGAAGGCTGCGATACGTAGAGCCTTTCAGCCGTTCGCGTAATGTTCTTTTCTTCATGAAGCGTTTTAATTAATATCCAATCTTTTTGATCCATCCCGATTCCCCCTTGTATTTAGATTATAAAAAAAATTTTAAAAAGACAATAAATTTTATGTATTTTACTTATGACCACCTCTATTATACGATAAATGGCAAATGAACCGGTTCTAAATAGTAAAAAAATAAAATGGTTTGATGAACGCCTCGGCGTTTGTTAGTAGGGGAGAAAGGTGATTAATATGACGCGCATTCCTGTAACGGTTATGAGAGGTGGAACGAGTAAAGGGGTTTTTATCAATCATGAAGAAATGCCTGTGAACAAATCGGATTGGGAACCGTTTCTGCTAGATATAATGGGAAGTCCGGATCAACGTCAAATTGACGGGCTCGGCGGAGCTAATTCGCTGACAAGTAAAATCGCGATTATAAAAAAATCAGATTTAGAGAAAGCTGACGTAGATTACACGTTTGCGCAGGTTAGCATCAGCGAATCTCTCGTTGATTTTAAAGGAAACTGCGGCAATATCTCTTCAGCGGTCGGACCTTATGCAATTGAACAAGGACTTGTACAAGCTGTGGAACCGGTGACTAAAGTGCGGATCTATAATACAAATACCAAAAAAGTAATCGTAGCGGAAGTAGAAGTAGAAAACGGGAAAGTGAAAACAGAAGGATCCTGTATGATTCCTGGAGTGCCAGGTACGGGTTCACCCATTTATCTTTCGTTTGAAAACGGAGAAGGAGCCGTTACTGGAAAACTTCTTCCAACCGGGAACGCTATCGATCTTCTGCAAACATCCATCGGGACAGTAAAAGCATCAATTGTTGATGTAGGAAATCCGCTTGTATTTGTTAAAGCAGCAGATATTGGCCTAAAGGGAACAGAACTTCCCCATGAATACACGGACAAACAGCTGAAGCTATTTGAAGAAATTCGCTCCATTGCAGCGGAAAAAGCGGGGCTTGCACCTCAAGACAAAGCAACTAAACTATCACCAGCGGTTCCAAAAATGACGATTATTGCTCCTCCAATGGACCACCGCGACGGGACTGGAAGAGAAAAAGCTGCTTCTGAAATGGACGTATTAATTCGCATGATGTCGATGCAAAAACCGCATCAAACGCTTGCGATTACAGGAGCAATTTGTACAACGGCGGCTATCTATACAAAAGGCACGCTTCCGTCAGAAATGGTTCAATTAAAAGGCGATACCGTTCGACTTGCTCATCCAATGGGAATTATGGAAACCAGTGTGGATCTAAAAGATGGACAGGTTAAAGGAATCAAAGTAGTGCGTACAGCCCGTCTTATTTTTGAAGGATTTGTTTATACAAAGCATACGTATGATGTATGTTTATCAAGTTAATAATGTTCTCTAAAAAAAGCTCTTTCTAGGAAACTAGGAAGAGCTTTTTTATGTTAGAATATTTTTACTGAATATTGAAAAAGTGGGTGAAGGTATGAAAAAAAGAACGTATATTGATCTAAGCCACATCATTGAAGACGGAGTTATCACACATAAAGGCTTGCCGGCACCGATCATTTGCGACTATTTAAGCCGAAAAGAGTCTAGAAAGCTTTATGAACCAGGCACTGAATTTCAAATCGGTAAAATTGAAATGGTCACGAATACCGGTACGTATATTGACGTGCCGTTTCACAGATACAAAGACGGAGCGGATTTAGCTCAAACGGCTATTGATAAAACAGCCGGGTTAGAAGGAATAGTCGTTTCAGTTGACCCGACTTTAAAAGCGATTGATGAATCTCATTTTCAACATGTAGATGTAAAAGGCAAAGCGGTATTAATTCATACGGGATGGGATCACTACTGGAATACAGACGATTATTTAGAAAATCATCCATACTTAACAGAAAGCGCGGCAGCTTATTTAGTGTCTCAACAGCCCGCTCTTGTTGGAATTGATTCGATGAATATTGATGATACAAAAGGAAAAGCAAGACCAGCTCATACGCTGCTGTTAGGAGCGGACATTGTGATTGCTGAACACTTATGTCGCTTAGATCAACTAACGGAGTCCTTTTTATTTTACGCCGTGCCTCCTAAAATAAAAGAAACCGGAACGTTTCCGGTAAGAGCATTTGCGGAGGTAGAAAGAAAATGATCCAGTTACATAGATACAGAGAAGTACAGGAATTTAAAAACCAAGTCGAGCCGCTTTTAGCGGAAAATGAAGTCCTTCATAACTTAGCGCTGGGCATTTTACATAGCTTACATGAAAACAGCAAACCAAATTTTATGGGTGTTATTTTAAAAGACGGCCGTGCCGCGCTTGTTTTGCTACAAACCCATCCTGGGCAAATCATCCTGTCTCAAATACAGCAGCTAACGGAGGATGAACTAAGCGCAGCGGCAGAGCTATTACAAGAAATCGCCGTACCGGGCTTAGTTGGAGAGAAACAAACGGTTTTATATCTTTCTCAAAAACTAGCAGCGCTAAAAAATCAAGAAGCTTCTTTAAAAATGGATCAGCGTATTTACCGGTTAGACAAAGTGAAAAAAGCTGCAGACGCGGACGGAGTGCTGATAAAAGCAAGATTGGAGCATCTTCCGCTCGTGACAGAATGGATTTGGGAGTTTATGAGCGTCATTGGAGAGCCTGTATCAAAAGAACAAGCTGTCAAAACAGGAGAAGCTTTTATTAAAGCAGAACGGCTATTTTTATGGGAAGTAAACGGCAAGTATGTGTCGGTTGCCAATGCTACGCGTCCAACGGTCCATAACATTACAATTAACTTTGTATACACACCTCAAAAAGAACGTAAAAAAGGCTATGCCTCAAGCTGTGTATCCAAGCTTTCTCAGCTTATGCTAGACAGAGGTTTTCAAACAACAAGTCTATACACGGACACGACAAACCCTACGTCTAACAAGATTTACATGGAGATTGGGTATGAACACGTAGCTGATTCAGCATTAGTTTTAATTCATGAAAAAAAGTAGCAGGCTGTCTGCTACTTTTTCTATGAATTAAGGTTTTGTAACTAAATTTACGTGATTTAATGTTTTGCTATCATCAAAAATAAATTCAAGATCATAGGCGCCGGCGTGATACGTGTATTTCGATTGAGTCGTACCATCACCTTTTACTTTGCTTGTAAAGTTTGGCTGACCTAATTCTTTCTTTAAGTTAGCTTGCGTGATGGACCCTAAATTTGTTTGACGCTCTACATTCGTACCAAAATAGCGAATTTCGTTGATGACGTTATTTTTGTCATAGCCAAATGCGTATCCAGGATGGCCCATTTCCGCATGATAGTAGTCAAAGTTATTTGATGAACCTTCAGGCGGCGGACCGAACTGATCACGAACGTCTTGACGCAGGGTTTTGCCAATTTTAAAGTCTGCTGTTAATCGTGGCACTTCACCTTTTACTGCGTCGTTATAAATTTCGTTAATGTTTTTTACAGCTGTTTGACTCTGGCTGCTTGTTTCTTGAGATGTAGCTGCGTGTGCTAGTGTATCAAGCTGAGCGACAGGAGCAAATCCAAACGCAGCAATTCCTGTAATCGTTGCAGCAGCTGCCGCTTTTGATAGTCGTTGTTTCATTTTCATGATTTTTTCCTCCTATATATAACGATTTGGCAACCTCAGTCTACCTAAAAGAGCAGATAGGCCAGAATAGTCAAGGAGTCTTAGTTGAGTTGGTAACTGATACATATAATGTAACACGTCTTTTAGAATGTAAACGTCAGGTAAAGTGAAAAGTAAAAAAAGATTCATTTATCATAGGTGAAAAGATTGGTTTCTATTCCTTTATTATGTAAAAAAACGTAATATAGGAAGGGTTCTAAGTCTTTATAAAAAACTAGATAATAACTGTAAGTATGATACAATAAATCAAGTATTTGTTAAAAAATAATATTTATTTCTGGAGTTTTGATGTATGGAAAAAAATTTGATGAGAGGTACGCTTTTACTAACGGTGTCTTCTTTGCTAACAAAAATTTTAGGTTTTATTTATATTATTCCTTTCACAGCCCTAGTCGGAACGTCAGGTTACGCGCTTTATAAGTATGCATACGGTCCATATACCTTGATGCTAAGCTTATCGACAATGGGTCTTCCGCTTGCTGTTTCGAAGTATGTATCGAAATATAACGGTCTTGGAAACTACCGTGCGGGACAAGATCTATTAAAAGCAGGACTTCTATTAATGACGATAACGGGCATAGTAGGCTTTTTAGCGCTTTATACAATGGCACCGTGGCTCGCTGAACTAGTCATTAACGGAAAAGATTCCTCAGGAAATAGTCAAAAAGACGTGGTGTATGTTATCCGAATGGTGAGCTTTGCTTTAATTATTATTCCGCCTATGAGTCTATTACGAGGCTACTTTCAAGGTAACCAGTCTATGGGACCGTCTGCGCTAAGTACAATTATTGAACAAATAGTACGTGTGCTGTTCATTTTAGCAGGAGCATATGCTGTCATTCACCTTTTTCATAGCACGATGACAAAAGCTGTTGGAATTGGTACGTTTGGAGCGTTTATTGGAGGCGTAGGGGGAATAGGGGTTCTTGGTATGATTTATTTGAAGCGCAAGCGGTTGATTATGAAAGAAGCGAACAGCGGAAAGAATAATAAATCCGTTTCGTTCTCTTCAATGTTCAAAGAGCTTGTAACGTACGCCGTTCCGTTTGTATTAGTTGGTTTAGCTATTCCGATCTATCAAAATATTGATACGTTTACGATTAACATGCTCTTTCAATCAATAGGATATGGACAAGCTAAGGCTGAAACGATCAACTCAGTCATTGGATTAGCACAGATTTTAGTGATGGTGCCGGTATCGTTAGCAACTGCCTTCAGCATGTCGCTGATTCCGGGCATTACATCTTCTTTTGTGCAAGGGAATTTACGAGAAGTAAAAGGAAAGATTACAAAAACGCTGCAGCTGCTGTTATTTTTTACTCTTCCTGCTGCGGTAGGCCTTTGTTTATTAGGTAAGCCGGTATATATGATGATTTTTGGAGTGAAAAACAGTCCTGAAATCGGTGGAGTTGTTTTGCAATGGTACGCGCCTGCTGCGATTTTATTTGCTCTTTTCACCGTAACAGCCGCAATTCTCCAAGGAATTAATCAGCAAAAGAAGTTAATTTTAGGCTTGGGCTTAGGAATTGTTATGAAGATAGTATTAAACGTACTGCTGGTTTCAAGCTTAAAAGAAATTGGACCGGTTGTCGCGACGTACGGAGGGTATGGTGTATCGGTTATCTATAACTTTTATTTAATTAAAAAATCCATTTCTTACCGGATTCAATCACTGGGACAAGCGGCGTTGACGCCTGTTTTATTAGTAAGTGTGATGTCAGCCGCTGTGGTTATCTGCAATTATGCTTCTCACTATTTTTTAGAAAATAAGCTGTCTGCATCTTCACTTGCGATTAGCACATCTTGTATTTCAATTGCTTTAGGCGCTGCTGTGTATCTAGGACTTGGCGTAAAAACAAGCTTAGGGCAAGCCATTGTATTAAATAGAAGAAAAAGAATGTAAAGGAGAGAAAGTAGTGTCAAAACGATTTGTACTAACCGTAGCGACTGGAGGATGTATCATAATCTTCGGAGCGCTGCTGCTCTTAAATTGGGAAAGAGTGTTTGGAAATTACCGTCCCCTTCAAACAGCAAAAGCCGTATTCAAATTAGAAGTGGGAAGTCAAGGTGTAGCAGAGACTACGGATTCAGATGATGCTCTTCACTACGTGGTGAAAAAAGGACATTTAGATGAATATATTCAACTGATGAATGAAAAGGGCTATTTGTTAAAAGAAAAAGATATTGATCATAATCGACTTGTTTTTAACGATGGACAAGAAGATGAGCAAATTTACTACAAGCGCTTTGCTAGGAAGTATACGATGATTGATGGAGAAGGGTAAAGACTTTACATAGTATTTTAGTAGACTAAAACCTTATACCTCTATCTGTTTTTCAAGTTTTTTTGTGCGGAAAAGAAAAATAATATTGACAATTATGACAAAAAGCTTAATACTGACTTTATTACATAAAACAAATACAATTTGTTTCCTTATCAAGAGAGGTGGAGGGACTGGCCCTGTGAAACCCGGCAACCGCTGTCTATGACAGAATGGTGCCAAATCCTTAAGAGTGCGCTGCTCTTAGAGATAAGGAAGAAGCTGAAACGAAGCTCTTCCTTACTTATTTAAGGAAGGGCTTTTTATGTAGAAAAAACAACGAGGTGATATTTTTGAACAAAGCAGACCGTATCAAACGAATGAAAACACCAGAAATTGATCCAAAGTATAAAGGACGAGTGCCTCCGGGTCAGGTAGTAACGGAGCGATTTCCAATTTTACATGAAGGGGACGTGCCGGAGTATAACTTAGAGGAATGGACGCTTCGCGTGTTTGGGTTAGTAGACAAAGAAGTAACGCTTTCGTATCAAGATATATTGAATATGCCGCAAACAACGGTTAAGTGTGATATCCACTGCGTAACGAGATGGACAAGGCTTGATAATGAATTTACGGGCGTGCTGTTTACAGACTTTTTGAAGGCAGTTGGCGTGGAGTTAAAAAGTAAATATATCATGCTGCACGGAGATAATGACTATACGTCAAACATTGAGGTAAAAGATTTACTGAGAGACGATATTCTTCTTGCTCATTCTTTTAACGGAGAGCCGCTTACAGCTAAGCATGGATATCCGCTGCGATTGGTTGTTCCGCATTTGTACTTTTGGAAAAGTGTTAAATGGCTTCGAGGCTTTGAGGCTATTGATGAAAATCATCCTGGTTTTTGGGAGCAAAACGGCTTTCATCTTAGAGGAGATCCGTTTAAAGAAGAACGTTTTTCTGGAGAAGATTTAGGTATTCCAGAAGATGAGTGGGTACATAAAGACTATGATTAATGAAAATGCCTATGCGTGTGCATAGGCATTTTGTCAGCGCTGGCGGTTTAATTCCCACACAACGTGGCGAAGTTCGGGCAAAATCAGCTTGGTCATCGCTAGACGAACAGCACCGCTTGATCCTGGTGTAGAAAAAACGGCTTTTTCGTTAATCGTCCCGGCAATTGCCCGGCTCATAATCGCTGCGCTGCCGATGTCTTCCGTGTAGCTCAGCATGCGAAACAGCTCGCCAAACCCAACGATTTCTTTATGAATCAGCGCTTGAACGGCTTCAATCGTGACGTCTCGTTTTGTAATGCCAGTCCCGCCGTTTGTGAGAACAACGTCAATGTCCTCATCACTGCAGCCAGCAAGTATCGCTTGTTGAATCGACGTTTGGTCGTCTTTTACAATTTCATAGGAAGCGACATGCATGTCGTGTTCTTTCAGAAGTTGGATCATTAGCGCGCCGCTTTTATCGGTTTCTTTTGTACGTGTATCGGATACCGTAATGACTTTGCAGCGAACGGGCTGAGTTGCTTTAGATTTATGTTCGTGTACGCTCATCGTGTACCTCCTTTACGCTTCGGTGCGTTTATAGTCACCGTTTTTGCCGCCTGATTTTTCAAGCAGATACGTTTCGCCGATAATCATGCCTTTATCAATAGCTTTGCACATATCATAAACGGTTAATGCACAGGCAGAAGCAGCGGTTAAAGCTTCCATTTCAACACCTGTTGAGCCTTCGGTTTTAACCGTTGCTTCTATTAATAAACGGTACTGATTATTGCTTGTATCCCAGTCAAATGAAAGGTTCACGCCTTTTAATAAAAGAGGGTGACACATCGGAATAATGTCAGACGTGCGTTTTGCTGCCATGATTCCTGCTACTTGTGCAACAGCAAGGACGTCGCCTTTTCCAATTTTATGTTCGACAATCGCTTCGTGAATTTCTTTGTTAACAAGTATGCTTGAACGAGCGGTTGCGACGCGGCGAGTGATAGATTTTTCGCTAATATCGACCATGTTGGCACGGCCTTGATCATTAAAATGGGTAAAAGAAGACATCGGTGTTTTCATCCTTTTTCAGTAAATTTTGTTGTATGATAGAAATAGTGAGATATGCTATGATTTTACACCATAGCGCAAAAAGTGAACAGACGTAAAGGAAGTGAAGAATGTATGTTAGAAAGCAGAACACCTATTTCAATTCCTGAAGCAATTGAAAAAGTCATGACATATAAAAGAAAAGGCAGCATCGAACGCGTATCGATCACTGAAAGCTACGGGCGCTATTTAGGAGAAGATATTGTCGCTGATCAAAACGTGCCTCATTTTAATAAATCGCTTTATGACGGCTTTGCGGTTCGAGCACAGGACTGCGCAGAAGTATCGAGTGAACATCCCGTGGAGTTCGAAGTGGTAGGTGAAATCGGTGCCGGCTCTGTTTTTGAAGAAGAAGTAAAGCCGTTTCAAGCGGTGCGTATTATGACAGGAGCGCAAGTGCCTCATTCATGTGATGCGGTTGTGATGCTTGAAGTAACGAAGTCGTATGAAAAAGAAGGCAAAACGTATATGGCGTTAAGCAGGCCAGCTTCAAAGTGGGAGCACATTGCGTTAAAAGGAGAAGAAACGAAAAAAGGAGACGTGCTCGTTTCAAAAGGAACGCGCATCAATCCGGGCGTCACGGCTTTTTTAGCTACGTTTGGCTATGCGGATGTAGCTGTGGTGAAGCAGCCGGTTGTTGGGGTGTTAACAACAGGAAGCGAACTGCTTGATGTGAACGAACCGTTAGAACCAGGAAAAATCCGCAACAGCAACTCCTATATGGCACTCGCGCAAATCGTAAGAAGCGGCGGGATTCCGAAATACTTAGGAAAGCTCGAAGACGACTTTGAAAGCTGCTATGAAGCGGTAGAAAAAGCGCTTAAAGAAGTGGACATTCTACTGACAACCGGCGGGGTATCCGTTGGCGACTATGATTATTTGCCGGCTATTTATGAAAAGCTTGGTGCAAATGTACTGTTTAACAAAATTGCGATGCGACCCGGAAGTGTCACAACAGTCGCAGAACGAAACGGGCAGCTGCTGTTTGGATTATCGGGAAATCCTTCTGCTTGCTATGTCGGGTTTGAACTGTTTGTACGTCCGATTGTTCGCAGCTTTTTACATTCACCGGCGCCTCATTTACATAAAACAAAAGCGGTGTTAAACGGCCGCTTCAAAGAACCTAATGCATTTACGCGAATGGTGCGAGGAGAAATTTCAGATGAAGATGGAAAGCTTGTCGTGACGCCTGTTGGCATGGACAAGTCAGGCGCTATTTCGTCATTAGCTGCAGCAAACGCGCTGATTGTTCTTCCAGGTGGAGAGCATGGGTATGATAAAGGAACAGAAGTGAACGTGCTGCATCTTGAAAAAGAAGGCACGAGTTCGCTTTGGGTATAAAAAGACTATTTTTATGTAAGAGTTCTAGTCTGAATAGTGATCAAATTGCTAGTAAATAAACAACAATGTATAAGTCGTGTATAAATAAGAAAATGAGTAGGTAAAAGAGTCCTTGTGTATTAAGGGCTCGTTTTTATGATGTATTCCGCAAAGAGTGATTATGTTAACTATAATTATGTATCACATACAGCCTAAAAATAGAAAAAACTACCTTAGAGTTAGGGAGAAGGTAGTTTTTTCTATGACGTAATTAGGTTTCATGAGTGATGATTCATTGCATCTTGAGTAGTTTGCTTAATAGATAAGAAATATATTCATACTAATTTTAAAACTTCTTTATTTTGGGTATTAGTGAGTGGTTTCAAATGATATATCTATTTAACGAATAGTAACTAATAACCTTGGGAACTTTATCTATTAACAAAAGGAAAGGAGGAGAAATTATGCGAAAAAAATGGTCTGTTTTATTATGTACGTTAGCTTTAGCTATGATGACTTTCATCTTGCCGGTTAATGCTGAAAACAATAACGTAGATAGAGCAAATTATAATGATGACGTAAATACTCGAAATGTCACTACAGCAACTGATGTGGATGATGATAATGATTCACCTTGGGAATTACTAGGGTTACTAGGACTAGTTGGTCTTTTTGGCCTTAAAAGAAGAGATGACCGTGAAGAAAAAGTTCGTTAGTATCTATTTTGCATGAGTAGAGATAAATAATGGTTGTCAAAGATTAGCTTTCTAGAGAGTCCATAAAGGTGTCTTCTAGCAATTAGGGACACCTTTATTATTTTCTATAAAGTACATTACGTTGACTGAATCTGTGTAGGCTTTACATAAAAAGTAGAAAAAGCTCCCTATTTCCGTAGGGAGCTTTTCTGCTGCAAGAATCGTTTCCCCCATAGATCGATGCGTGGCGGCATCTTCAACAGGTTAAGTAAATAGTGGAATGTTATTGGTATTTTAACTTACAGCTTTTAGTTTTGCTTTAGAATTCAAGCTCCATAAGCTAAATAGTACGGTCATTAACCCGAGTATGATGCTAGACCAAAGCACGCCATCTGTTAGTGAATAAATAAATGGAAACAGTACAAACCATAATCCGCTAATAAGGGAAATCCAGTTTTGCCATGAATTCCATCCTGGTTTATTCGCTCCTAAAAGAGATGTGATGACTTGGAGAATTCCAAATACAATACTTGCTGAAGTAGCTCCTGCATCGTATGAAAAACCAAGCATCCATGGGGCCATAACAAACCAAATACCGATTATGGCGTTAGCAATACCTCTTGCTTTCATCATTATCCCTCCTCAAAGTATGACACTCGTAGTGATGTCATGATTAAACTATATGTTTGGAAGTGCCATGTGTTGAGTATTCATCAACGCCTGTTGAGATTTTTTCAATTTTTATTGTAGGAACAAGCACTTCTGTTGATGAGTTCTCATAAGATGTTTCAAAATCAAGTATAAGAAAGAGAGTGGAAAACAAATGTACTATTGTGTTAATTGCTGCAGACTGCAAAATGAAAATCTTATTAAGAGTAAGCTGTTTGAAAATGGAGTCTATATAGATCCATTTGTAGGAGAGAAAATCCCTTTAGGTATGTGTGCACATAGATGTAACCATGAGTCATGCAAACGATGTGAAAAAGAAAAAATTATTAAAAAGATTGTGCCAAAGGAATTATCTAAATTAAAGAAAGCAATAGAATATTTACCTGCTCATCGCCATGGTTCAGAAAAAGTTCCGTTTTCACAATAAATAGCGGCATGCCGCGTTCAGCTCGCTTGATAAAAATCAGTTTTTATTCCTTAAGTTGATTCATCACTAGTTGTACAGCTATTGCATCGTCTAAATAGCCGATTGGAAAGACATAGTCTGGGATAATATCGGTAGGCAAAATAAAATACAATAGCGCACTTCCTAATATAGAGCGCTTGGCAGCTGAGGTTTTTTCGTTACAGTATTCAAGATACATTTGCTTTAGTTGATCAATGAAAGTACCAACACTGCCTACTTGCTCTATTTTGGTTTGAAAGTTATTACAAATCATGTTGTGTCCTTCGTCTGTCTGTGCATATTGCTTATATTTTGTTAGTTCTTGTTCTACACGCTCAATCGTAAAGTTTGTATCCACTATATTAAAAGATTTAAGTATTTCTTGAATTTTATCAATGGAGTAATGAATGCCTGTTTCTACTTCATTTTCTGTATAGTTTGAAGCAGCTCCAGTAGGGTCAACCAATGCTTCAAGAGGAGTATTTAAATAGCGTGCAAATTGTTTTAAATGATGTAGATTTGCTTGCTGCTTTCCGTTTATAATCCGTGAAATAGTTGCCGTATCAATCCCCGTAAGTGAACTAAGCTTCCGCATAGATAAAGCATTTTCCTTTAATAAAGACCTTAATAACAAACCAAGGCTTTGGTCATGTTGGATCTTAGACATCGCGATTCACCTCTTTGTATTTTTCAACGCGCAGTAATCATTTTATTGAAGGTTTATCAACAATATATGCAACAAGTAAGCAAATTTCCTCAACATTATCATCAAAAGGAGAATACAAAATGGAATGGTTATTCATTTTAGGTTTTGCACTGTCATCAAGTATAGATAACTTTGGTGTAGGAATATCATACGGAGTTCGAAAGGTAAGGATAAAATGGCTTTCTAATTTACTAATAGCAGCTATTTGTTTCCTCTTTAGCATGTTGGGAATTACGTTTGGCAGGTGGATTTCAACCATCTTACCAGGAGTTTTCCATGTTATTGTAGCCGTCGTATTATTAACGCTAATTGGGATTCGAATTATTTTATTAGTCGGCTCCCAGAGAAATAACGGAATTCATGAATTAGATAGTAGGGGGCAAGTAAAAGTACGCTCTATTGGATGGATAGAAAGCAGCGTTTTAGGTGTAGCACTTTCAGCGAACGCACTTACAAACGGTCTAGGAGCTGGTTTGCTTGGATTGTCACCTTTAGCTATTTCGCTTACATCAGCATTTGGCAGTTTTCTCACAGTATGGCTAGGGGTAATGGTGGGGCAAAAAGCCACAAATGTGCAAATTGGGAAATTTACATTGAGTCAATGCGGAACGTTAATAAGCGGAATTACGATTTTAATTGTAGCCTTTACTCAAATATTTTAAAAGAAAAGGCGCCACTTATTAAAGAAAGTGGCGTTTTTTCTTTGTGTTTTATAGTGACTAGTCTTCTATACAAAATAAAGAAATGCTGCATAAGAATTTATTCAATGAAGAGGTAAGAAAACTTACTTCTGCAATTATTTCTTGTTAAGTTTTAATCGTATTTTAAAAGGGTACAGTATCCTTTAGCCAAGACGCCAGAATAACTGGCACAACTGTTATCTCGTTTGCAATCAATATAGATACACTATTCTAAAAACCAGCTGTATACCCCAAAACAAAGCGGGGAACATCTAGTTTTGACAGACAAGAACGCAAAGCGTAGAATTGTTCTAATGAATAGACAATTTACTATTTTAAGAGTCTTAATATTTAGGTTGATTTTATATAAGGGAGCGTACACACTTGAAAAATCAGTTTGCTCAATTAATACAGAATAATGAAAGCGTTCATATTTACTACAATATTGACGATATGAGAAGTTACTTAGATAATCTTGTGTCTTATATTGTTTCGGGGATTGAACAAGAGAGACATACGTTAGTTATCGAAAGTGAAAGACTAATTCCGCTGATTTTTAAAAAATTAGAGGGGATTCTGACTAAAGACCAACTAGCATATATACATACCATTAATAATTTTGATTATTACTGTTCAAGTGGAAGCTTTCAGCCTGCCATAATCTTTGAACACCTTTCCAAACACTTAGATCCTTTCTATAAAAACAATACGTCTTTTCAAATATGGGCTCATGTAGAATGGGGACAGCAAGAAGGAATTATACCTATTTTAGAAGAGTTTGAAAATGAAGCCGATAAATTAGTAAATAAAGGCGGATTACATTTAGTATGCGCGTATGATGAAGAGAGAGTACCAGAAGTTCTTAAACTTGCTTTAATGAAGTGCCATCCATACTTAATTTTAGAGAACAAAATTATTCCATCCAATTTATATGTAATGACGGATGCAGTGTAAGTAATATTGTGCACGGGCGTTATTTTTAAAAAGCAAAAGGTAAATAGAGAACAAATAAAGAGCCTTATTTAAGGCTCTTTATTTGTTGTTTCTACAGAGTATGTATACCATATATCTAGTGTGAAGCTTCAATTAAAATCTCTATTCCTTAAAATGAAGTTTTTTCGTATCTGCTCTGTTTCATCTTCTGTAACTTCTGGATAGTGCTTAGATAAGACATTAGCTAAATTTTCTTCTTTAGGTATATGTAAAAAACGTGAATATACTTCCGTACCACTTGGTAACTCATCTTCTTCACACAAGAGAAAGGCATCTAAACTCTCAATCAATTGGAATTTCACAGTCTGATCATAAACGTTGGTATAGCTGTCTTCACATTCTTTTGCTTTCTTTTCTGCAATTTCATAGGCTTGATCAAATGATCGGGCTTTAATTAATAAAATACTTTCTTCAAATATCTGATGTTCTTCATAATTTTCGTCAATCTTTTCTATATTAGGTTTATCCACTATTAAGTACTTATAAAGAACCTTTACGCCATATCATTGAAAGTCTAACTCTTCGCTATTAGTTGTTTTCATATCAACTCTCCATTCTTAACTAAAGGAACTATAATAATTAATTTTATCATCGTATTCCTTATCGTCCTTCTTACTTATATACCTAAGTTTGTATGTCGTGTTCATCCACTAACCTATGATAAAATGGAAATATAATCAAGGTATTTCTATATATTAGGGGGGTGTAAAATGGAATATATTGATCAAATAACAAATGCTACGGTAAATGGAGAGAGTGAAGAGATAAGAGATTTATTAAATAAAGAGCCATCTTTACTTAACGCTTTTAATTCAGATGGATGGACGCCTTTACATTTAGCTTGTTATTTTGGGCAAGTGGATAGCGCCAGGTTATTGTTGTCATTGGGGGCGGATATTCATGCTAAAGCTAAAAACCCGAATGAAAACATGCCTCTTCATGCAGCAGTAGCAAATAAGCAAATTCAAGCTGTAGACTTGTTGCTTACAAAAGGCGCAGATGTAAATGCAAAACAAAGCGGTGGATGGACTAGTCTTCATGAGGACTCGCTGCTAGGAGATGAAAATATGATTAAACTTCTTATAGAAAAAGGTGCAGATATCGAAATACAAAAAGATGATGGTAAAACGCCTTTAGAGGTTGCAGTAGAGAAAAAACAAGACAGCGCAGTTCATTTATTTACTCAGTATTTAAATAATAAAGCTTAATATAGAGTAAGAGATTTTATGTTAAGGAAGAAGAGGTGAATATAGTTATGTTGACTGCAGTAGTTGTAACTGTTTCTATTTTAGCGTTAGCTTGGATTGCTGGGCAAAGAGAACAACGCCAGTAGCTTCATATATTATTTGTATATAGAATTGAGATGATTGTATAAATGAGCACTAGAAATGTTTTAGTCAAATTGATGTTCTTTTTAGGATCATTTTCTAGCATAATCTTTGGGTTTGTTTTAAAACAGGGATTAACAGGGTTACTTTTATCTGCTGCCTGTATTATAACCGCAGGGTTCTTAATGAAAACTGGAGATACAAAAAGAGGGGGAAACTAACGCGGCTTAGCTTCTCCTTCTTTTTCAGTACTAGAGTGACTAGCTTTATATGTTGTATACAGCATATAAATAGAAAGACTCTTTAACCAGTAAAATAAATATAATTATGTTAAAATATAACTATATTTACTTTTTTGGTGGTGAAATAGATGAACAATCGAAGCTTGGGATTACTTTTAGTAGGTACAGGAACAGTCTTTTTGATTTTAGCTTTAACATTACATATTACGGGATTACTATATGGTTTTATTTTAGGTAGCAGCATCGTATTAAATGTTTTAGGAGCAGGTATACTTATGAAGTTTATAGCTAATGAAAAGCTGGCTAATTTGTAGAGATATTATCGATTAAGATCTCTTATGAATGCTATAGAGGAGAGACTTTAACTTTATTTAAGGTGCAGCTCGAAAAAACTCATCTATAATTTCCATTGTTAGACCATACATTACAATAATTACTGGCAGTGAATTTATAATTAAAGCAAATATTCTTTTCGGTAAATGTTCTTTGCTGAACATTGAAACGATGCTTAAAGGAAGGCCAAATAAAGGTAGAATAAATGCAAGCAATACAAAAGAACCGAGAAAAGGCTTCATGCTCTCGTCTGAAGTTTTTGATAATATGTATATGGAAGCTGGCGTCATCATCATCCTAGCCAATGCTGTTAAAAACGAGATTTTAGTAAATACGCTTAAATTTTTTCTCTCCAAACAATTCACCCTCCGTTATAAAAAATATATCATTAGTTAATGAATACGTAGCAAAAAGATACAATGTGCTAATTACAAGTGTACGCTGTAATCCTAATTTGCAGTATTTTATTCGTCTGATTTAGTTCTGAATATTTAAATAAAAATTATACTAGATGCTGATAAAAACAGAAAGGGATGAAGAAATATGTTCAATCAATATCCTATTGGGAAATTTACTGTAAAAGAAAATATTCAGAAAGAAGATATTCAAGGGTGGATTCATGACATTGGAGATGCCCCAAAGCAATTAGCTGATGCTGTAGAAGGACTGACAAAAGAACAATTAGCCACGCCTTATCGAGAAGGCGGCTGGACATTAAGTCAAGTTGTCCATCATTTAGCTGACTCCCATATGAATGCTTATACCCGTTTTAAATTAGGGTTAACAGAGCAAGCACCTACTATTAAAGCATATGATGAAGTGGCTTGGTCGAATCTTCCTGATAATGATTTACCTATAAAAGTTTCTCTTCAACTTTTTTCAGCTCTACATAAGCGGCTTCATAAATTGTTAAACTCACTTGATGAAAAAGATTTGAAGAAAATGATCCACCATCCTGAAAACGGGGAAGTGACGATTGAACAATTAATAGCTACTTACGCTTGGCATGGAAAGCATCACGTTGCTCATATTACGACTTTAAGAAATCAAAGAGGTTGGTAGAAAGGCATTTAATTAACATATGTTAGAACCAAAAAAGCTCTTTTTAAAAGCTTTTTTGGTTTTAATAAAAGACATTATACTAACTAAAGAGTATACAGCTTAAAAACAGAAAAACTCCCTCAATGTGTTAAGGAAGTTATCTTTAATCCTGAATAGTAATTCATTCATCCTGCATATAGCCATTATATTGTACAACGATGACTTATTTTTATAAGCCATCAGATCTGACTTTTGAAACACCTAAGGCAAGGTTTTTCCACAAAATTTGTTCAACCACTCCGGCGTCCACCGTACGACAATCAACAATGAGTATGACTTCCGAATGTTTGCCGCGTAAAAGCCGTTGATTTTTCCTGATTACTTTAAACATAAATAGTTTAATTCCTAGTCCTAAGATAAATCCGATAAAAGCACTAATTATTCCCCAGTAGATGGGCCCCCAGCTTAGTTTAAACCCAATGCTTGCACCAATGACTGAAAAGGCTGTGGCTAGAGCCATTCCCAAATCAATAAGAGAAACTCCATCGGCTCGATGGAGGCTATCAAAAATCCGTCGATCTTCCGTTCGATTATTAAGGGGGACAATAAATATATCTTCTTTCTTTATCCCTTTTTTTTCTAGCTCTGAAACAGCTAATTCTATGTAACTGGAGTATTCAAATGTAGAAAAGACCTGCATGTTTTCACTCCACCTTTTTTCCTTTCGAAATACAAAAGCTTGGATGTTGATATATTTTCTCGAAGAAATTTTTTTGCACTCTTTCAGCAAGTTTATTATTCTCAACCGTATTTATATAAGAGTCGAAGGTAGCAAAACCATATAGGGAAGGGAAAAATAACAGCCATTCTTTATTTAAAACGGAAGTAGCCTGTTTTATTTCTCCTAAAAATAGAAGAGAAATACCTTCAAGCAAGTGAGAGTAATAAAAGAAAACAACTGCCCAAATGATAACAAAGAAAGCACCAATGATGCGATGAATATAAAGTTGTCCTAGACCTGGCATCAGCAAGGACCAAACAACAGACAGGATGGGATTCCGTTTATCTAAATAATTTATTTCCATGGCTCCCATACTAAAGGTGTTGAACCGGTGGTTTTCTCGTTCAGCTAACACGTATATTTTATTTAAATCAACAGTTGTTCGGTAACTATCCCATATAGCAAAAATATAAACAGGAATATAAATAAGTAGCCATCTTGTATTAAGAACGTCTTTGGCCATATCAATATTTCCTTGAAAAGAATAAATCATAGCTAAATTTACATGAGATTTAATATTTATGACGACTTCCCATACAAATAACACAAAGCCGCGAAGGTATTTAGACAGTAGTAGGTGCCCAAACCCTGGAAAAGCTGCTGACCACCAAGCGATAATATAGGGGTTTCTTAAATGGATTTGAGTGGTTCCAAATATACTGACATGAGCAATATAGCGTCTTGCAGTATTGTCATTTTTATAATTATTCATTTACGATCTCCTATGGATTCGGAAAAAAGATACTTTTTATTTCATTAATCAAGAACTCTTTTCTGCTTTTTCATCTAATGCTCTTATAGCTCCGATCATTAACCTGTTTAATACTGATTTGACTGTAAGACTAAGTAAAGTATGATACCATTTCCAAGGTCTTCTCCATCTAATTAAATTTGTCTTTTTTTCTGCCCAGAGTTCGATTAAAAACATTGGAAAGATGAATAAAATAATTTTATATAGGATAACTAAGGGTTTATCGTTTTTTGTTAGTTGGTTGATGATAACAGAGACAGTTGGATATAGCAAAAAGTCAAATAAAACATGTATTTTAAACTCTTTTCGAAAATAGCGTACCGGATATTTAATGAGCTTATGAGTAATAACAAATCTGTCAACTATCCCATTGGTGTACCCATTAAGAAGAAAAGTCAATATTGAGTCTTTCACAGGAGGCTTTCTTAATAAAAAAGGCAAAGCCGATAGAGTTAAAATAAAGAGAACCCTCAAAAAACGCTTTTCAAATTTATTATTCAATTGGTTTTATCTCCTTAACTATACTGGAAGTATCTTTTGGTATATTGTTAGTAGTTTCTCTTAAAAGATTATTATGTATTCTAGAATTAATTTGGTACTGCTTATAAACGTAGATTATGTTCGCGACCTTTTTCTATTCTCTACAGTATCAAAATGGAAAAAACTACTGCTTCTGTGCAGTAGTTTTCCTAGTCGTTGAAATATAGATGTTATTATATTGATAATGCTCTACTGCATCTTGAGTAGTTTGCTCTCATTAGTGCTCTTTATTCGAGAAAGAATTACTGATTTGGAATGAATCAGCAGTTCCTTCTTATAGCGTGCTGTGGGGTTGACTTAATGTGAAATCTTCACGTTTTATACGAATTTTACGATTAACAATCCGTGTTTTTGGACTTGTGAAGAGGTGGTGGAACTAACCAGCCTTTTTCTTTGTTAAGTCGCAAAAACTTTCCACCAAGAGCTACTTTTTGCATGTGAATTTGACCAAACATTGCTGCAATATCTTCGCGAATAGATTGGCCAATCAGTTGACTGCAAGCAACTAGACCAGCAGCTATATCCAGTGAAATAGCCGCAGCAACTTCGGGGTCTTGAACACGTGCACCTACTGGAATATCATCTAAACAAGCTTCTGGACGTTCAGGCGGAGTTGGAGGTAAAGCCACTCCATTTTCTTTTAATAGCTTTTCTACACCTTTCATTTCCTGCTGACATTGTTCAATCGTTTCTTGTACTAACTTATGTAGATCCTTGTCTCCTACATGATTTAGAAACGTTTGATAACCAGCTACTAATCCTTTTGAAGCAGAAAGAAACGACCATGTTCCAAACACTTCACCGTAATGCATCGGTTCATCTGTAGGATTTCCACTTAAAATGCCCATTGTTATCCTCCTTAACATATTCATAATAATGTGCCACCTTTCTTACTATGCACACACTTAACGTCTCCATATCATGTTTTATTATTCTTCTAGATATAAAATTCCTTTTTATATCTAGAAGAATACAATCCACTATTTTACGTATACTATTCAAGATGCCTATGAGGGCATCAGTCACAATACCCTTGTTATACAAAGAGCTGCCTTCTTTGGCAGTTTTTTGTTTTGTCATGCTTTTTTGGATTTCTGCTTATGACGATAAATAGAAAATGTTCATAATAAAAGGAAGAGTGGATACCCACTCTTCCTTCAGCCATCAATTATAAAGTTGTCTTAGAAACGTCCGCCGCCAAGTTGTTGCTCAGCTAATTGCACAAGACGTTTTGTGATTTCGCCACCTACTGATCCATTTGCACGTGCAGTTGTATCAGCACCGAGGTTTACACCAAATTCGCTAGCGATTTCATATTTCATTTGATCGATTGCTTGTTCAGCACCGTATACTAATAATTCGTTGTTGTTGCTGCTTTTGTTGTTTGCCATGTTGTGTCACCTCCTTGTTTTTCTTAAGTTTCCTAGAGGCCAAGAAGTATATACGTGGTAATTTGTGGATTTATAGACCGTTATTCTTTGACCATACTAACATCTTTCCTTAAGTATGTGTTTTTTTAAAGCTGCTCATTTGAGTAGCTTTTTCTTTTTTATCGGAAATATTAGGAGAAAAGCTAATTTGTATGAAAGCTTAAAAGGAGGGGAAGCTAAAAAAAATGCGCTTTGATACGGAGGAACAGAAAATTGCAAAAAAAGAATCGATTAACATCTCCTGAAATGGCAAATTTATGGACACACTATATCCGTGAAACATTATCTGTATGTGTAAATAAATATATGCTTCACACAATCCAAGATTCAGAAATACATAATCTTTTTCAGGAAGCTCTTCAATATTCACTTAACCATATAGATACATTAAAAGCGTTATTTAAAAAAGAGAAGTTTCCTATTCCTAAAGGATTTACAGAAGAGGATCTTAACTTAGAAGCTCCTTCTCTCTTTACGGACGTCTTGTGTCTTAAATCCCTTTATATGATGAGCACACACGGCCATAATGAAATGAGTTTATCTTTTACAACTTCCATACGCCAAGACATTGTAGATTTTTATTATCAGTGCAACCTTGATGCGATGGAGATTTATAAAAAATCTAAGGATCTTCTTATTTCAAAAAAACTTTATCAGCAGCCGCCTACTTACATAACACCCAACCAGGTGGAAATGATTGAACACTACCACTATGTAACGGATGTGTTCGGTAAACAGAGACCGATAAATACAATAGAAAGTGGACATGCTTATTTTAATTTAAACAAAACAATGATTGCGAAAGCAATAATCCTTGGTTTTTCACAAGTTTCAAAAAATCAAAATGTACGAGCATTATTAGAAAAAAGTCTGCAAGTAAAAAACAAGCACATTGATATATTTTCATCTCTACTAACCAAAGACAACCTTCATCTACCTCAATCATGCGAAACAGAGGTTACAAATTCCAATGTTTCTCCTTTTTCAGATCAGCTTATGCTTCTCCAGACAGGCTTCTTTTTTGGTGTAGCGGTAACTTATTATAATGCAGCCCTCATTGCAAGTATGAGAGCCGATATTTCAGCACACTGTGAAAAGGCAGCCTTGGATAGCTTGTGGATTTATAGCCGTATTGGGAAAGATATGATTGATAATCAGTGGATGGAACAGCCTCCTCAAGCAGATGACCGTAAAAGGTTAGATGATTAGAAAAACGTTCTTAATAAATTAATGTCTAATCCTCCGACCATGCTACTAAAAGTGATGTAAATCATCATTCCGTATAAGGTTACGTATAAACAGAAAAGACTACTGTTCAGGAGCAGTAGTCTTTTGGTTTTTAGGATGTATCTTCTATACACTTCTAGTGAACATATATAACTTTGGATTGTTAAACTAAGAATAATAAATATATAAAACTCCTGGTAATTAAATATTCGTGTTAGGAATTATAACCAAGTTGTAGATTATTTGTATAATTTGTTGTTATTGTAGGTTTAATTATTTGAAAATTTAGATATTAGATTAGATTTATTATTCATAACATACATACATACTTATTCTTTATTATTTTAAAATCAATCAAATAGATAAAGGAGAGGATATATTTGAAGAATAATTATTTATATCGAGAGAAAAAAATAATGACTATGAAAACTGTTACTGAAATGACCGGATTGTCTGAGAGAAAAATTCGTTATTATGAAACTCAAAAACTTATCTTTCCTGAACGTACCTTCTCTGGTACCCGTAGGTATTCTTTTTCTGATATTGAGAGATTAATGGATATTGCAGAAAAAATAGAAGATGGAGTTCTTACACGAGAAATTCGAGATGATCTTTATAAAAGAAGAAAAAAGGTATTAATACAAGCAACAAAACGATTATAGGTCAACTAAGAACTCATTTTCCACAAACTTAATTGAATAATTTTATCAAGATTAATGATTATTATTACATTGTTTAAAATAACTTAAAATCCTTTCTTCGCTGTACTTTTTTCAAATTCCAGAAGGGTGAATTATATATGAAGGGGATAAATGATATGAAAATATTTATGAATCGGGTTATAAAAAACATTACTTGTATAGTTGAATTTGTTTATCTATATATACTGCTCTCTTTTATAGAATTACAGGCTGCTTTACTAAAATCGCTGCAAATAAAATAGTCTTTTACCTTAAAAGATTCATAATATATATACCTTTAAAGATGTATATATTATGAATCTTTCTGCTGGTTTATTTGTGGTTCTAACGTAAAAATTGAGGATCGAAAATTAAGAGGTAATCAATAATTTTATATGAATTATATGAAAATGAATTTTTTTCTTATAGAAATTATTCATTAGTTTGCTTTAAACGTCATTTTTAGTTCTGGGCGAGCTTAATTAAAATCAATATGAGATCTTGTCGCAAAGCGCTGACTATACAGAAACAAGGAAGGATGCAGTTACTCTTCGTTAGGGAATAAAGCTTGAACAAGAACTTTTATAAACTCATTCAGAGAAGACTCACTTTCTTTAGGCTGGTTGAAGTTACTTAATTTCCCCAAAAAAATTCTTTCTTTTTTTACTTATTCATTTACACAAGATATTTTATACTCTTACGCTTTTCCTTTAATTTCAACCAATAAGGTTTATTATTAAAAACCTTATTTTTGACAAATAATATATTTACTTAAAATTAAAGGAGAGAAGAACATGAAGATTTTTCTAGCACTAATTATTGTCTTTTTATTATCTACTTTAAACCTCTTGCTAATGGATTTTCTATTAGGTTTTAGTTTTTATGATTCATTCCTGCACCTTCTAAACCCTTTTTGGGTCATGAGTAATGCTGAATATATCATGTTAGCTGGACTTTTTCTTATTGTCATTGGCCAACAAATTTTTATGATTATTAAAAAAAGAGAGAAACGATACCGTCCTAACTAGTTTTTTTCTTCACATAGTTCCGAATGAGGGAGACAACCAGCATAAACAAAGGAATCACAATCAAAAAAGGAACATGAAGGTATTTTAATGTAATAGTAAACCCTTCTTCTAAATGTTCTGAAAAACTGGAAGCTATTGTCATGGAAAGGAAAATCAAAATAAAGCCCATGGGAAGAATGATTTGCTGACGGTTCTTCACCTTAAATAAATCAGTAATTCCAAGGATAGCTGCATACATAAAAATAGATGCTTTAAAAAAAACGGTCATTAACAGGGTGAAAACTACAATTGCATCCATTCTTTCAATAAAATCAAATAGATTAACTTTTCCAATCGTAGCCAAGGTAGGAAATGTAGATCTTTTCATTACATCCAAACCTAGAACCGACATATTTAAAGCAGCTGTCCAGCTTAGGATCAACCCACTTGAAAGTACTGCAGATAACCATACCTTTTTTATTAGTTTAGGACGATTTAAATATGGTAGCAGCATCGTAAATACGAGCATTTCACCAAATGGAAAAGATACAACAGGAGGAAACGCTGTAGTTAACACGGGTTTCCACCCGTGTTCAAGAAAGGGGCGGATATGATTTAAACTAACATTTCCAGATACTAGAACAAAAAAATTAGCTCCTAGCCCCAATAATAGTAGGATGACAATAAATACTTCTGCTGTTCTTCCTATTACTTCTATCCCTAGATAAATGACATAACACATAACAAGAATAAGCGAGAGATTAATTGCTAGTAATGGGGTTTCCGGTAAAGTGGACGAAGTCAATAAGTCCCCGAAATCACGTACATTTCTAGCTGCAATATACAAGAAAAACAAACAGTATAATAATCCAAGCACCCAGCCAAAGAATTCACCAAATATTTTTCTAACATATCCAGTAAGGGGAATGGTCGGATATTGACGAAATAACATATAGTAAACAAAGAATAAGAGTATGCCTCCGCCCATTCCTAGAAGGATAGCAAGCCAGGCATCTTTACCGGCGGGGATTCCATAACTTACAATTAGAGAAGTACCCAAGTCGAAGATAAACATAAGGGCAAAGAGTTGTGTAACGCTTATTTTTGCTTTCTCCATTCGTCTCTCAACTCCTTTGTTTGCCCTTTATCATTATTTTATTTGTTTATATAAGACTTGGTTGTCATACCTGTCCGACGAATAATAGCTTGTACATTCACGTGAACTTCTGTTTCTGGAAAAATATCTTTTTCCCATGAATGATTAATGTTGTTCCATACATGCTTATTCGCTATATTAACCGTTTCACCAAAATTGAAGATATCACTTTTTTGCTTTTGAGCTTTTTTTATTGCCAATAGTATTTCCTGTTTAATCTCTTCTTCTAATTGTTCATCTAGTTGGCCAAGAGCTTGCGATTTGGCAAGATCTATAGAGCAATTATTTTCTAAGACTGTTCCTTCTGCGTGAACAGTAATATAGATTGTCGGTTTCTGATGGTTGAATGTTACATGGGTAGACGATTTGGAACGCGAAATTTCAATTGCGATTGCATCCTTTTTCTTTCCGCAATTAAGATTCATCACGGTTCGTTTCATTTCGTTCGTAATCCATGTCACTCCTCGTGCAGGAGGCCCATCCACCCATTTTTTTAACTTTCCATTTTTAAAAAGAGCAATCCCTTTAATTTCAATGTTTGCACTTGGAGAAACTTGTTGTGTATTTGTTGTTGCATTTCCACTCTTTTTCTCCCCATTAATCTTAATACCTGTGACTACTACACTTCCTTCTTTTAGCCCCTGAATCACTTGATCTGCACGCGTACTTTTATAGGTTCCCCAGTCCTCTTCAGAAGATTTTAAAGCATCTCCAATATTTGCAGAAGGGATGGCTTCTAATGATGTTGTGACTTCTAGCGTCTCTTTCGCCGTAATATGTCCTCTTGCAATTAAAACTGGAAAAAGAACCCGAAACTGGCTATCACGTTCAATCATATCAAATAAATCTTCAATTCCTTGTTTCGCTACCTTCTCGCCGATTACTAAGATTTGAAGGTGAGGAAAGAAAAGCTCTCCAGGTGACTTTGTTGAAATCTTTCGAAGAGTCTCAGCAAGGGTGCTTCCTGTTTCAGTAAAGGTTGTCACAGGGGAAGCTTGAACTTTTCCTCCTTGTTGTCCACCAGCTACTTGTGAAGGATTGATAATTTGAACCGTAACTTTATATCTGTTCTTTACTTTGTCACTGCCTTTATCAATAGCCATTCCTGAAACGATACTTAGCTGCTGTAACTCTTCGCGGTCCCAGCATCCTGACAAGAAGACTAACAATATGCAAAGCAAAAGAAGCATCAATGATTTATGTCTCATCAGAATCCCTCTTTGATTCTTGATTTTTCATCTTTCCTTCTCTTGGCGAAGGCCCGCGATCTTGATTAGGGTCTGTTCGCTTCGTTTTTACCTGACTAATTAAACGGGGGCGTTTAGACATAAAAGGTAAAGGGAAACGGAAGATGGAATCTTTCTGATCAGCTAAAATGGCAGGGGCAAAAGGAGCTAAATACGGAATACCAAAGGAACGCAAGCTGCATGTATGAGCTACTAACATGATTACTCCTAATCCAATACCGTATAATCCAAAAAAACTAGCTAAAATCATCATCCCGAACCGAAGTAAACGAGTAGCATCCGTCATGGCATAATGAGGAATGGTAAAGCTGGCGATAGCCGTGGCTGCCACGACAATGACCATTGCGCTGGAAACAATCCCAGCTGAAACAGCTGCTTCTCCCAATACAAGAGCCCCGACGATGGAAACAGCCTGACCAACAGGCCGGGGCATACGAACACCAGCTTCTCGCAACACTTCAAAGGTAAATTCCATCAATAGCGCTTCTATAATAATCGGAAAGGGAATATTTTGACGCTGAGCTGCCAAATTAATCAGCAGCGGTGTTGGAATTAATTCCGGATGGAAGGAAAGAAACGCAATAAATAAAGATGGACCAAGAAGAGTAATTAAAAAAGAAATGATTCTCAGCATGCGCAAAAAGCTAGACATTGTCCAGCGTAAATAATAATCCTCTGCCGTCTGAAAAAATTGATTCCAAGTCGCAGGAACAATGAGAGGTGTAGGTGTCTCATTCACAAAAATCACGACTCTTCCTTCTAATAAATTTCCTGCCACTACATCGGGCCGTTCTGTGATAAAAACAGTTGGCCAAGGTGTCCAAGTTTCATCAGAAATCCATTCTTCAATTGTATTCGAGCCTTGAACTTCATCTACTTCCATCTTACCTAATCTTTCTTTAATTTCTGTAAGAAGCTTATCGTTGACAATGCCTTTTACGTACATCATGCCAACACCTGTTTGCGTGATTGTTCCTATTTCCTTCGTTTCTAACCAGAGGTTTGGGCTCTTAATACGACGGCGAATCATTGCTGTATTAGTGATAAGGGACTCTGTAAAGCTGTCTCGAGGGCCTCGAACGGACGATTCTGCTACGGGTTCCGAAATGGCTCTAAGATCTCCTCCTTGCGCGGCACAGCCAAAGCCTTGATTCCATCCATCAACTAAGACAATTGTTTCGCCGGATAAAAGATGGAAAAAAAGTTTATCGAAATTCGTTATCTCTCCCACATTTGTAATAGTTAATATATGTTCTTTTATGTACATCCCTAATTCGCTTGGTTCATAAGGGTTTTCCTCTTTAATCATCTCTACATCATTCATCAGCCTTTCTATAATGGAGTTTCCTAAAATTTCTTTATCCGTTAATCCATTTATATAAATAGAAGCTACTTTACGTAAAAAAGGTTTTCCCATTTTAAAATCCCGAACCACTAAATCTCCACTATTACCTAAAGAGTTCTTTACTCTTGTTAGATTTTCAGCCAAAGATGAACTAAGAGTCTCGTCATTTGAAGTAGTTTCTTCATACTGAAGGGGCATTTTTTTGGGTTTTCTTGATTTTTTTATCAGGCGATTCCATGCGCTGTTCATATTTTAATAACCCTCCATTTTTGTATGTCATCGAATGAAGAGGACACTGGTTTTTCCAATATTCACTAGTAATTTTTCCTTATATTCCTTTTTTATACATTCATTCTTCCTTCATTAACTTGTTTCAAAGGAAAGTAACTAGCGTAGCATAAAAGTTACTACAGTGTGATAACTGGATTTAGATTGAATGGACCTGTCAATATCTTTATTCGTTAAATCGTTTTGGTCGTAGTAAGGTCAATTTATAATTTATAATAGAAGAAACTCACCAAAAAGAAGCCTTTGCTATAATTAGCAAAGGCTTTCAAAATTATGAGAATCACAATTAATAGGAACGAGTTAAAAGATATTTTTTAAATTTTTAAGAATATTTAGTGTATTTTTTCTGATTCTAAGCAGTAAGTTTTGAATCATTATTATCTTTAGATGCTTGATTCTTGTTTCTTAAAAGAAATGCACCAAATAGAGTAAAGATAGTGACAATAACTCCCATGATTAAGTATGTTTGACGAAAACCAATTGAATCGTATAGATTTCCTACGATAGGGGAGAGGATAACAGCTCCTAGCTGCATCGCAAATTGGTAGCCAACCAAATATAAAATTGAAGAGAATTTTGTATCAAAATGTGTAGCCAGATATTTAAACACAGAAACAATGATAATGGCAAACTCTGGTGCGTTAAGAAGCTTAATAAATGAAATGCTGTATGGATCTGATACTAACCCTGAACCTATCACGCGTAAAATCATAATGATTCCCGCTAAAATTAAACCTCCTTTAGGACCTACTTTACGGACAATGAATGGAGCAACTAATAACATACCGGATTCTAAAAAGACCTGACCTGCATTTAAGTAACCAAATATTTGGTTTCCTAATTGTTCTGTTGGGAACAGAGAGGCATAATATACAGGGAATTGCTGGTCGAAAACATTATAAATACAGCCCGTCCCGAGCATGAAAATCATAAAAACCCAGAAATCTTTTCGTTTAAATAAACTGCCCAAATCTTGAATAGAAAGGGACTTTGCCTTCTTTTCTTCGATAGTGGATACTTCTACTTTTGTAAGGAAAATAACAAGTAATAAGAGAATGCCTGATCCCGATGCAATCCAAAAGTTGATATCAGGGTTAATGTTAAGCATTCGTCCTCCAATAGCAGCTGCCACGGCTGCCCCTATTGATCCCCAAAGTCTTGCACGACCGAATTCAAACTCATACTTTCTGCCAACTTTTTCAATATATGACTCGATAGCTGAGATACCAGCTAAAAAAGTGATGGCAAGATAAGACCCGCCTGTCAGGGCTCCTATCCAAAAATTCCAGTTTAAAAGAGGTTGATAGATAAAAATTAGAAATGGTCCAGATAAAATAACTAAAATTGAAATGAAGTATAATAAATTCTTTCGTAACCCCAATTTATCGGAGATATATCCATAAAGCGGTTGGAAAAGCATAGTGAAGACAGCGTTTACAGAAAAAACAATACCTGTTTGTGCTCCGGAAAGGTTAAGGCTTTGACCCAACCAGATAGCAAAAAAAGTGAAAATAGAGGCAATAGATAAGAAGAACAAGAAAAAGAAACTGCTTAGCTTCCAGTAAAGTTTATTGTTTTGCATATTTAAATCCCCTTTGCTGTTTATGTATCTAACTTTTATTTAGAAAGCGTTTTCTATTTGATTGTATTATATATGGTACCGATTTCATATGTCAATAAGAAAATAATTAACAAAAATACCCTTTAAATAAAGGATATTTTAAGTGTAGTGCGTTTTTTTACTGTGGTACTGGTTTCTCGCTTATGAGATAAACACTTTTAAATGTGCTGGTTTATTAATCTATATAAAAATGTCCTGTTTTAAAGAGTCACAGCGATTTTGCGGGTATTCTTATTGAACGGATGATATAGAGATGCAAACGAATTCATTCATTGCATTTTGTCTCTTTTTTAACGTAAAATAAGTATGAAACTGATTTCAGTTAGTGATGGAGTGATAAACAAATGCCTACCATATATGACGTAGCAAAATTATCGGGGTTATCAAAAACAACCGTTTCCCGTGTTATAAACAATCATTCATATGTTTCAGAAGAGAAAAAAAATCTGGTGCTAAAAGCAATGAAAGAGCTTAACTATACCCCAAACCCTTCAGCAAGAAGGTTAAGAGGACAGGTAACGACTACAATTGGTGTCATTGTACCAAGAATCGTAAATCCATTTTTCTCTTATTTAGTCGATTCAATTGAACAAGTTGCTTATAAAAACGGCTATCACGTATTAATCTTTCAAAGTAATGAAGATAAAGAGAAAGAATTGGCCTTTTTAAATTTACTAAAAACAAAGCAAGTTGACGGAATTATTATGACCTCTATTGAAAACGAGTGGAGCGTCATAGAACCGTTTACTGAATCTGGTCCTATTTTGTTATGCAATGAATATGTAAACAACGCAAGTGTTCCGATTGTTCGATTAGATCAATACAAGGGTGCATATATAGGCGTAAAGCATTTACTTGAAAAGGGACACCGGAAAATCGGGTACTGTACAGGTGGATTGTTCGCTGAGGAAGGTAAGGACAAGGACCGTAACCAAGGTTATCAAAAAGCACTTCAAGAGGCAGGAATTCAGCCGGATCCAAAATGGATTTTTGTTAATCAACACAGCATTGAAGATGGAAAACAAGTAGTTAAAAAAATCCTGTCAATGGAGGATCGCCCTACGGCTATATTTACAGGAAGTGATGAGATTGCCGGGGGAATGATGATTGAAGCCAAAGAGTGTGGTCTAAAAATACCTAATGATTTGGCGATTATTGGCTTTGATGATCAACCTCTTGCACAAATGTTAGATCCGAAGTTAACAACTATACGACAACCTATTGATCAGATGGGGATCAAAGCAATGGAAACTCTTATTGATATGTTGAATGATTCTGAAGTAAAGGTGGAAACGTTTGAACTCCCAATCGAGCTGGTGGTTCGAAGCTCAACGTAATAGGAAATCGCAAATGAAGGTGAGAGCGGAAGTTATTCGTTCTCACCTTTTTTGAAAAATTTTCAGAAAAGTTATTGAAACCGTTCCCATGATGTAATACAATGAATTCATCTTAAAGAATAAAGGTTAGATAAGATTTTTAAGAGTATATTTTTTAAAATTTTATATGGTATCGATACCATATAAAACGAAAAATAAGTACATAATTTTAATATAAATATATAGGAGCTGATAAGAAATGGTTCAACTAAGTGAAAGAAAGAATGAAAAAAGCGCTACAATAACGAAGGGACAGTGGTGGAAAGAAGCAGTTGTATATCAAATTTATCCGAAAAGTTTTTATGATTCGAATGGTGACGGAATTGGTGACTTAAAAGGAGTTATTCAAAAATTAGATTACTTAAAAGAGTTAGGTATCGACGTTATTTGGCTAAGTCCAGTTTATCAATCACCAATGGATGATAACGGATATGACATCTCTGATTATAAAGCCATTGCAGAAGAATTTGGCTCTATGGAAGATATGGATCTACTAATCCATGAAGCTAAAAAAAGAGAGATAAAGATTATCATGGACTTAGTCGTTAACCATACTTCGGATGAGCATGAATGGTTCCTAGAATCAAAAAGTGATGTAAATCATCCTAAAAGAGATTGGTATATTTGGAGAAATGGAAAAGAAGACGGGACTCCTCCTAACAATTGGAAATCTATTTTTGGCGGTTCGTGCTGGGAGTATGATGAGCAAACTGGACAGTATTATCTTCATGCATTTTCTAAAAAACAGCCTGATCTTAATTGGGAAAACCCTGATCTCCGAAATGCCGTTTATAAAATGGTCACATGGTGGTTAGATAAAGGAATTAGCGGCTTTAGAGTAGACGCCATTACGTTTATAAAAAAACGACAGGACTTTGCTGATTCGCATGATGGAATGAATGTAATTGAAACCAATCAACAAGGCATCCATGAATTTTTAAGTGAACTAAGTAAAGAAGCTTTTACTTCACACGATATCTTAACGGTGGCAGAAGCACCTGGGGTATCACACAAAGAACTGCCTATTTATGCAGGAGAAGACGGACATTTTAGTATGCTTTTCGAGTTCGAACATGTCGATCTAGATGTAGGAAAAGAAGGAAAATGGTATGAACCGTATAATTGGAATCTACTTGATTTCAAAAAAGCCATTTCTGATAGTCAAACGTTCTATAACAACACAGGGTGGGGAGCGCTTTATTTAGAAAACCATGATCAGCCTCGTTCGTTAAACAAATTTATTAAACCAGAAGATATAGGACCTATTTCAGCTAAAATGTTAGCTACCGTCTATTTTTTATTAAAAGGGACGCCATTTATCTATCAAGGGCAAGAAATTGGAATGACAAATGTAGAGTATCCATCAATCGAGCATTACAATGACTTAGCTTCAATTGATCAATATCACTCTGCGCTAAAAGAAGGATTTTCAAAAGAGGAAGCATTAGCAGCGATTTGGAGACGCAGTCGTGATAATTCTCGAACGCCTATGCACTGGAATCATTCTGAATATGCAGGGTTTAGCCAAGGCACACCCTGGCTAGAGATAAATCCTAACTACTCTTCTATTAACGTCGAGAATGCTTTAAAGGATCGTAATTCTTTATTTTATTTCTATAAAAAGTTAATTAGTTTAAGAAAAAGCAGTCCATATTCAGATGTTATTGCTTTTGGTAAATACGAAGACATGTTTAAAGATAGCCTGCAAATAATGGCCTACACGAGAGAGTTTAACGATAAAAAAATAGCGGTGATTGCTAACTTTGATAATAAAGAGTTAACTCTAAACTTAGATTTTAATATGAAAAAGGTTATTTTATCGAACTATGACCATTTAGAGCTGCAGCTAAATCAGATAAAATTACGACCTTATGAGTCCATTGTTTGTGAAATCGATTCATCATTTTAATCTCTTTTTATCACAATTAACTTATTTACGTGTAGAAAGGCAGGAGGGTATTTTTTGAAAACAGTAAGAAATCAACATCAAGAAAAAATCTCAAAGGCAATGGAATCTGTGTTAAACGAGCAGGAGTCTGTTGATCAGAATCATTGGCGACTGCAATATCATGTATCTACACCAGCGTACTGGATGAATGACCCAAACGGATTCAGCTTTTACAAAGGAGAGTATCATTTGTTTTATCAACATCATCCTTACTCTCCCAAGTGGGGGCCAATGTATTGGGGGCATATAAAAAGTAAAGATCTTACTTACTGGGAACACCTTCCTATCGCTCTTGCTCCAAGTGAAGAATACGATCAAGATGGATGTTTTTCAGGAAGTGCAGTTGAAAAAGACGGAAAGCTTTATGCAATGTACACAGGGAATGTGTGGACAGGAGATAACTATGATACGGACTTAAGACAGGTTCAATGTCTTGCTGTAAGCGAAGACGGCGTTCATTTTAATAAAGTGCCTCAAAACCCAGTGATTAATTCAGTGCCTGAAGGGGATATTCATCCTCATCATTTTAGAGACCCAAAAGTATGGAAGAAAGACGACTATTATTATTGCGTTCTTGGATCACGTACAAAGGATCATGAGGGCCAAGTTCTTTTGTATCGTTCAAGAGATCTGATGAAGTGGGAGTTTATAAATGTGATGGCAAAAAGCCAAGGGAATCTTGGTTTTATGTGGGAGTGTCCGGATCTTTTTAGTCTCGAAGGACAAGACGTGCTTCTTATGTCACCTCAAGGGGTAAAACCAGAAGGGAATCTCTATCATAACTTGCATCAAGCTGGATATGTAAAAGGAAATTTAGACTATAAAACAGGGTTGCTTCAACATGAAGACTTTCAGCTTTTGGACTACGGATTTGATTTTTATGCTCCTCAAACAACAGAAGATGAACATGGCAGACGCATTATGATAGCGTGGATGGCTATGTGGGAAAGCAGCATGCCTGAACAAAAACATAATTGGGCGGGAGCAATGACTATTCCGCGGGAGCTTTCTACTAACCAAGGGAATATAATTAGTAAACCAATTCAGGAGCTTAAACAGCTTCGTCAACATCACGTGCAGTATGAAAATATTACAGTTAACGGAGAACAAGAACTTGCAGGTATTTCAGGTGATTGTTACGAACTTGAAGTGAAAATTAATGCAAAAGCTGCTTCACAGTTCGGAATAAAATTGAGAACAGATCCTGACACTCAACAAGAAACTCTTTTAACTTATGATAGGCTGGAAAGCTTGTTTATTTTTAATCGTGATAAATCAGGTGAAGGCGATGGGGGAATCAGAAAAGCGCCTGTTGGATTAAATACTAATCACTTACATCTTCATCTGTTTGTTGATAAATCGTCCATTGAAGTTTTTATTAATGAAGGTGAGAAAGTGATGACGAGCAGAATCTATCCTGGAGACAATGCAACAGGGATTTGTTTCTTTGCAGATCAAGAAATTGAATTGAGTACCTTAAATAAATGGAACTTAAGCAAGGGCGTTTCCCCACTGATTTTTAAAGGCTAATAGGAATTGGATAAAGATAGTAGACAAGCAACGTACAAGAGAAAAATTACAACAACTTATGCAATTAGATTAACTTGAAGAACAGATTCCCTTAAGGGGATCTGTTCTTTTTATATATACATGAATATCTTTATTACGTGGAAAAGTGCTTTTTTTGATTATTGTTATCTTTTATAAATAGTTTTATAAAGAATAGGGGGTAAATCATCAAATACAAATTAAAAGCCCACCATGTTAAATCGAAATCTTTAATAAATGCCCAATACGCAATAGCTTGTAGTCCTGAGAAAAAGGTTTTAAATATTTCATCTTTTTATTTAATGTGTTCTTCCAAAGTGGATTTACCAGCATTAGCTTCTTTTTCCCCGGTCATATTTAATGTCACTACACCGATAATGATGAGAGCTATAGCAACGATCTTTAGCAGACTTACACTTTCATTGAAGTACATAAATCCAATTAGCGTAATAATTATAATCCCCATACCTGACCAAATAGCGTAAGCAATTGAAACTTCTAAACTTTTTAACGTTAATGTCAAAAAGCACAAACTACAAATATAAAAAAGTATAAGCAATACACTTGGTATAACTTTAGTAAAGCCGTCTGATAACTTCATGGTCGTAGTTCCAGCAACTTCAAAAAGAATAGCTAAACATAAATAAATCCAATGCAACTTTCTCCGCCTCCTTATTTTTTACAGAAAAGCTTAGGTGATGATTTTTGTCATAAAAATACTCATAGATAACAAATAAATATAACTTTAAATACCTTATAAGTATAAGTTTACCATATTAAGATTTTTATATATAATCTATAGATGCTGTTACTTACATATTTTGAGGAGGAGAAAAGAAATGAAGAAAACGTTTGTCGCATTAATTTTTGCTTTGTCCCTGGTTGTATCTGCATTAGGAATTCAGCCTTCGAATGTTAAAGCTGAATCGAATCACAATCCGGTTGTTCTTGTTCATGGAATCAGCGGTGCGTCTTATAACTTTATTGCTATCAAAAACTATTTAATTGCTCAAGGGTGGGATCGCGATGATCTTTATGCTATTGATTTTATAGATAAGACAGGCAACAATTTGAATAATGGACCTCAGCTTGCTCGATACATTGATCAAGTGTTGAAAGAAACGGGAGCTGAGAAGGTAGATATTGTTGCTCATAGTATGGGTGGAGCAAACACGCTGTACTATATTAAATATCTAGGAGGAGGGAATAAGATTGAAAATGTCGTGACGTTAGGAGGAGCGAATGGTTTGGTGTCTTCGACAGCACTCCCAGGTACAGATCTCAATCAAAAAATTCTTTATACATCGATCTACAGCATAAATGATCAAATTGTTGCTAATAGTCTCTCTAGGCTGCAAGGAGCAAGAAATATTCAACTTTATGGCATTGGACATATTGGATTGCTTTCAAATAGTCAGGTTAACGCGTACATAAAAGAAGGGCTGAATGGCGGGGGACAAAATACAAACTAATTATTTTTCAGTTGGATAAGACAGGCTCGACTTTTATATATTGAAAATTACACTGTTTGCCTTTGTTTTTCAAGAGCATGTATCTAATGAAAAACACCCGAAGTCAAAGCAGATCCCGTGTCAAAATAGAGTAGACTTAAAAAAGTACCTCGGTTAATCGAGGTACTTTTATAGGTTCTTGTACAAAGAGTGCGTGATTAAAACTGCTTAAAGTGTTTTTTTAATCGCGCATTGCGCCTGCTTCTCGAGAAGTCATTGCACCTTGTCCTTCATTTACATCTCTTTGAATTTCTTGTTTTACTTTTTGTGCATTTGTTGCAGAAGCTGCTGGTTTTTCAGTAAAACCCGTATTTTCTTTAGCTGGTTGATTTTGCTGCATATAATCTCTCCTTCTTTTTTTATTCGTACAAAAAGGAAGAATGGAGATCCATTCTTCCTTCAGCCATCAATTATAAAGTTGTCTTAGAAACGTCCGCCGCCAAGTTGTTGCTCAGCTAATTGCACAAGACGTTTTGTGATTTCGCCACCTACTGATCCATTTGCACGTGCAGTTGTATCAGCACCGAGGTTTACACCAAATTCGCTAGCGATTTCATATTTCATTTGATCGATTGCTTGTTCAGCACCGTATACTAATAATTCGTTGTTGTTGCTGCTTTTGTTGTTTGCCATGTTGTGTCACCTCCTTGTTTTTCTTAAGCTTCCTATTGTGGAAGAAATGTACTCATGGTAAATGATGGATGTGTATTTTCTTATCAGGAAGACATACTAGTTTTTAGAAACAATCGACACTGTAAAAAGTGGGATTAGATGTTTCATTTCCTTGTGACTAAAAACTAAACGCTTGCCATGTGTAGGAGAGAGAATGATAACTCGTTTGTCATTCTTTTTTCATGTTCATACCAGTTGAATGACAAAAGACTAACTCTTTAAAGAGTTAGCCTTTGGCTTAATAAAAATGATTGCTTTTTATAGCTATTTTAAGAGCTATGTTTAGTTATTCTATCCATTGCTTCTTGAACTGCATGTACAACAAAAGGATCTTTTTCCTTCAAATCATTCACGCTGATTTCACCTGATTGTAAACCTCTGCAAATTTCATGGATATCTTCTTCAATGGTAATCGGCAGCTTATTTTCTGTAAGCATGTTACTTAATTCATTTGCTAACATTTTTTGTTGATCCATCAGATGCCCTTCTCGTCATGTAAAAGTATAAAGTGATCAAGCTTATTTATTTTCTCATTCTTCCTGCTGATTCTGTACTTTTTCAATTCCAGTGTTTGATTCATATCCGACTCGATAAGTGCTGGATTTTTGTTGCTTTACTGACTCTGGCATTTGATACTGCTTTAAATCATCCTGAAACTGTCTTGTGCTTGGATTTCCTTCCACTTATATTCCTCCTCAGTAAATTAAATTTTGACGTTTTAGTTTCCCCATTTCATAAAACAATTAAGCATGTTGTGCATGTCTCTTAGCAACAAGTATCTATTTAATTCTCGGGAAATAAAAATATAACTTAACCTTCCACTTATTTTATCTTCAAATTTTCAAACAATAGGGCTAGGAGGTGTTTTTATGCCAAAGAAAGACTTTAAAGGCGTTGATAATTCAGGAATTGCAGAAAGAGTTGATTATAACAACTATAAAAATAAAGATAGCAATAATGATCCTACGCTTAACCGTATTGTCGAAGAAGATGGGCGTGCTCTTGACCCGAGGGAAACCTTAGAAAATTTCTTTACTGACCTTGAAGGCGAAGAGCCACAAGAAATTACAACTTAATAAAAAAAGTAGAAAACGGCGGATCTTTTTTAGCGAAAAGACCTATGAAACGCAGATATTTTTATTAGAGAACCTGCTGTAAACGAGTTAGCATGATTTAAAAAAATGAAGGCTGTTAATAGAGGTGAAGTTAATGTCGCATACAGAAGCTGAACGAACAACGTATATGTATGATCCTTTCACTATACAAGGTCTTGAAATGAATATACCTAAAGAAAACGAAGGCAGCCAACCGCTAATAAATCGTTCAGGACTGAGTACCTCTACGTTCAAAACAAATATGAATAGAGAACATTTTGAACGTTATATTTATTAGCAGGAATATTCTGCAGCGTTGTATCTTATAAAAGATCTTTCTAGTTTATATGCTAGAAGGATCTTTCCACTAAATATTCTCATTTCAATGTAGTAATCAATTGCTTGTGCCTGAGGTATTGGAAAATTCACCTTGGTTTTAGGTGTGGGTAGGTAATAAAAGTGGTTAGTGTTTTTTTCATATATACTGTCTGTACATCCATTGTAGAAAGGATTTAAAGAAATGCAGAAGCAAACCTTATTTTTTAATTTAGACGATACGCTTGTTCACTGTAATAAATATTTTAGAGATACCATAAATGCTTTTGTGGCTCAATTGCAGGAATGGTTTGAGAATCTGACTAAGGAAGAAATAAAACAAAAGCAGTTAGAGATAGATTTAAAAAGCATCGAAAAGTACGGCCTTCATTCTTCCCGCTTTCCAGAATCATTAGCAGCTACTTATTTATTTTTTAGTGAACAAAACCATCAAGATATCCATGAAGATAGAGTCGAAAGAGTCAAAAAAATTGGTCAAAGTGTATTTGAAGTGCCGATAGAGCCTCTGCCAAATATGTATGAAGTATTAGATGAACTTAAAAAACAAGGTCATAACCTCTACTTACACACAGGTGGAGACGAGGAAAATCAAGGGAGAAAAATTGTGCAGCTAGAGCTAGCTAAATACTTTGAAAAAAGAGTATTCATTTCTGAACATAAAGATACACCTGCGTTAAAAGAAATACTAAACCAAATTAAGTACGACCCCAAAAAGACTTGGATGATTGGCAATTCATTAAAAACCGATATAAGACCGGCAGTAGAAGCTGGAATACATGCGATTCACGTGCCTTCTGAACTGGAGTGGAGCTACAATCAAGTTAAAATTGATATTGCGCCAAAAGGTAAATTGATAACCGTTCATTCACTGCTGGAAGTTCCAGAAATCATCCAAAAGCACGCTCAAGAAACGGTTGTATCCACCTAATATTAGGTTATATGTAAACACAATATACAGAAACAGCTAACCGTTGATTAAACCTTACTCAACAGTAGTCAGATGAAGTTCTTATGTTTTTCCTAATCAACTCACATAATATACAGAGGAGGTGACTGATATGGAAGATCAATCCAAAAAATCAGAAAAAATGATATGTGAAGATCATAATTCTCCAGTGGATGAAAGAAGCTACGATTTATACGAAGCGACGCGTAATTCACTTTTACGCAATGAACTAGACGATAAAAACAAAACCATTTTAAATAATATTGATAACGCAGCGATGGATGTTAATCTTCAGGAATAACGGACATGAAAAAACTTCTACTGCTTAGTCTCATAGCTACGTTACTAAGAATACACATTTCTTTTTCTCTTAGTAAAGAAGACCCTAAATAATTAGGGTCTTTTTTAGGTATTTGTCCAAACATTCTATGGTTGTTTCACCTACAGTAACAGGAGTCTACTAACAGAAAGGAGAAGGTTTTTAATATGAGAAACAATTATCCTTATCAGCACTCTAATTACGGTGGTTATCAAGGGGCTATGTATCCTCAGCAAGGTAACTGTGGTTACCCTCAAACTAAACCATGTGGTCAATTGTCTCCTCAAACCATGCCTGCTCAGTATGACCCAGTTAAACAAAATACATCTTTTACTGGTCAAGATGTGTTTGTGCCAATGGTGCATCCGAGTCATACCACAGATGTTTATCAAAAAAATTATAAATATATGCACTCATTCCCGCATACAGAATCCGTTGTATGTCAGGAAACGCATCAACATTTTTGTGCTCCAAGCTGTCCTCCTAGACCTCGTCCTTGGTGCTGATAGCCAAAAAAGCCCCTTCATTTTAACAAGGAAGGGTTTTTACTATGTGAAATGATGGTATCTAGCTATCGTTAAACAAAGTAGCCTATTTTAGACTAAAATCCAATCGCTATGAGCTATGTCTACATATAATACCTTAACCCATGTATATTTAAAGTTTTTTCCTTTAGTTAAATACCACGAAAAGAGGTGTTTGTATGTCTAGTTATGGTGGAGCTGGTTCTGGTTTTGCTTTATTAGTTGTCCTGTTTATTCTTCTTGTCATTATTGGATGCAGCTGTTATGGCCGCGGATTTGGCTATTAATAACAATAAAAAAGTCTTTCTCTAATTTGAGAAAGACTTTTTTATTCTAGGTTGTGCAGGGAGTACTTTTATACGCAATAGAACTGATTGGGCGGAAGTCAAACAATCTATTGCAGAGGGAGTAAAACTCATATATGGGATCTGAGGATGCTTCATTGTATGTAAAAGAAACTAAAAGGTTATTATTTTTTTATTTATAGTGATATAAAACGTAGTCTATCCACTTCGTGGAGCAAATTTTGTTTTTCATCATATGCTAAATGTATGAACGAGAAGGAGGTGAAGTTTATGTTCTTTGGCGGTTATGGCGGAGGTTGTGGCTATGGTTATGGCGGCGGCTGCGGTTACGGCGGTGGCAGTGGTTTTGCTTTAATTATCGTGCTGTTTATCTTATTAATCATTATCGGCTGTGCTTGTTGGGGAGGATTTGGCGGTTGCTAATTATTAGCCTGCCTTTGTCTCTAACTTAAAAAAGTTAGCTTTATGCTAGCTTTTTTTCTTTGTTAAATTTGTACATGTCCAGTGATTACGCCTTATATCTCTCGTGTTAACCAATGGTTTACAGCTTGTTACTAAACGTTTATGGGATTTTTTACATAAAAGAATTGAAGATACGATTCCTAAAGTGTGAAAGTTATTATACTCAGCATAAGAACCATGAATATTTAAAATAAGTTTAGTTGAAAATTCACCTCTTTGTTTTGGGAAAATCATGTAAAATAATGATAAGAGGAGGAATGGAAATGAATGGTACAGATGCGATAGTATTAAATATAAAAGAGATTAGAAGAAGAAGTATAAAGATTTGGCAAGCAATTCCTGATGATAAACTCGATTGGAAGCCAGATAAAGAAGCTATGACATGCGTAGAAATGGTTCGTCATGTCCTAGAGTCAGAATACTATTATCATCTAGCGATCAAAAATTTGGGCAGCTTAAAGGAATTTGATTCTCCTTTTGAAAAAAGACCCTTACAATCTATAAAGGATGAATTGGAGTTTGCAGCATCATACCACAAACAATTTTTAGACATGATTACTACTTTTTCTGAAGAAGATTTAACTAATATTCAAATAGACCGTTCAGATGTTGGGTATATTCGTTCTTTAGGGGATATGTTGATGCGGATAGGCTATCATGAATCCGTACATGCTGGGCAACTCTTACACTATTTGAGAATCATGGAGGTTGATCGACCTAGGATATGGGATTAAATCAATTAAATTAAATAATATGTATGTTATGGATAAAGTTAGTTACCGTAATGTCCTTATTTGCTAAAAAACATTTTTTGTATTTATAGAAAGCTCATTGTTTACAATCTGTGCTTTTTGCACGTGAATTTGTCCAAACATCGCTGCAATATCTGCTCGAATAGACTAGTCAATTAATTAGCTATAAGCAACTATACCAGGGGCTATCTCCATGGAAATAGCCCCTGCGATTTCTGGATCTTGAAAGCGTGCTCCGAATGGAATATCATCCAAACCTGCTTCTGAATGTTCAGGCGAGGTCGAGGGAAAGCTACTCCATTTTCTTTTAATAGCTTTTCTACATCTTTCATTCATTAGATTAATCAAATGAATGTTTTGGTGCTTATTCTCCATGCTTTAGTTTTTTTATATACCTTATTAAGTACTTTACAAAGATATCATCTCTTACTAACCAAGCGGCATAATTCCTTTTTAAAAAGATTTCTGCTTCCTTAAAGCTTTTAAATGTATGAATCGATAGCCCTTTGCTATTTTCAATTATCCATTCATCTTCATTCTGAAGAGAAACAAGGAACATATCATCATTTCGAGTTTCGTAGAGAGAACCAGATGAAGATTCTTTCAAATTATATCGGTTTCTTCTTGCATCCTCTCGCACAGGATCCAGATGAAATGTATCTGTTACAAACTCGTTATAAGCTTCATTAGTTAACGAACATCCAGCAGCTTTTGCGTGACCTCCGCCTCCATAGTGGCCAGCAACTTCTGATACATCCACATGATCATGAATGGTTCGAAGGCTAATTCTTTTTCCTCCCATATTCAACATGGCGATGTAATCAAGGTGAGGATATTCTTTTCCTAATTCGTTTCCAAGTTCTGAATGATACGATTCAGCGTATACGATTCCTGATAAATAGTCACCTATAGAGGTTTGCACCAGTTCTCGTCTTTTTCGACGAATATAACGTTCTACTTTATCTTCTTCCATATCTAATATCTTCTGTTCAAACTCGTCAAAAAAGAAGTGGTCACTGTTTTGAAGCCTGTTAACCATTTTGTCTTCAAACTCGTCAATCGATATTAAAAAGAAGAGAGCATTTAGCCTGTGTGCTTCTTGGTTGTTGTTCTTTTCCCATTCCCAAGTATCATACTGCCTTACTAGTTCTACAAATTGATCAACCGCATTGGAAGTCTGGATAAGTTCATTTTCTATAAGGTATTCATAAAACAAGGACGTTCCTGAGGCTAAGTTCCCTTCGTTATCTTCCACGACAACGTGTCCCCATTCATATTCGTTGAAATGAAGAGCTGTTTTATGATGATCAAGCAGCTGGACTTTTCCTCCTGTTTGATAAAACTCTTCAAGTCTTTTTTCATTCTCTTCGTTTACTGATAAATCCGTGATAAATAAATGTGTATTTCTTTCTTCATTTTCTAAAAACCACTCTACTTCACGGTTAAGCGATGCAATAGAGTTATAACGAATTTTTATTCTGTCTCCAAAAGCTAACTTTGCTAAAACTCCGCATCCAACTCCATCTAAATCCGTATGCGATAACAGCTTATACATATCTTTCACCTCGAAATTATTATGATACAAGAGAAAGATTTTTAACCACTGAGGCTTTAGATTGCTGGAGAGCACTATCGTAAAACTAATTTTTCTTTAGTTAGCTATGTTAACGTCCTAAGAGCATAGCATATAAAGCTTCTTTCCATTTGATCTACCTGAATACAAACTAAAGTGCCGCCTTAATTATATGTTTAAGGAAGAGCTTCTTCGTTTAAAAGTATTGTATGTAACAAGAAAACATCTTGGTTAAGCATAATGATATCTGTGGTATAAGAAAAACATTGGTTGTTTACATTCTTTTAAGAACAGAAAGGGGATAATATATGAAAACTTCTGCTGAAGCACAAAAGAGTTTCGTTCAAACACCATTAAAAGGGAAAAATATTTTATCGAGACCTTATCTAAACAAAGGGTCTGCATTTACAAAAAGAGAAAGAGAAGAACTCAAGTTGGATAGATTATTACCGCCCACCGTACTGACATTAGAAGAACAGGTACAGCGTGCTTATCAACAGTTTAAGAATGCATCAAAAGATCTGCAAAAAAATAATTTATTCACTCTTTTAACTACGGGTCTATTGTTAAGAAGGCTAGAATAGCGGGTACATACAAAGTAAGGAGAAAAGATCTTAATGAAGGAGGAAAGCTCTATGAGTAAAAGTATTATAGGTGTATATGAGTCGCCGGAAGAAACATTAACTAGAATTGAGGAATTAAGAATGACAGGGTATGAGGATAATGAAATTACAGTTCTAACTAATCAAGAGACCGCAGCGGGCAATCTAGCTTACAGAACGAATGTAAACGTGGATAAGCTGTCTGCTGCTGACCAAGATGAAGTCACTCATGAAGATATGACTGGAGGGGCCCAGCCGGATTCTTTTTTTGATAAATTAAAGAAATTTTTTGTGGTCCAAAATTACTCAAATGAAGAAGACCGCGCAACAAATTTAGGTATTCCCACGGAGGAGCTAACCTCTCATAAAAAAGATTTAGATGATGGAAAGTTTGTAATTGCTGTGACTTCGCATAAATTGAATGAAAAAGGGTTAGACCTAGAGTAATATATTTAATTTAAAAGTGGAATGAAAAGGCGGCTGTAGGCATTAGCTTACAGCCCCTTTTGAGATATAGAATTCATAAGAAAAATTCTTTACAAAGAAGATTATTTATGGCCATACTCTGCCTTTAAATATTTGCGTAAGTGAATTAGGGACAGTCAAACCCAAGGAATACGTAAATTCTTTGGGTTTTTTATAAGATTTTAAGATTAAATCTTTCTTTCACTTAGAAATATTAAAACGACAGTAGTGAGCATGTACGCATAGTGTCACAAGATTTAATGGTCTTTAAATGCCTAAAAATATTTGTGCAAACGGTTGCATTGAATTGTTAGTTTATTATATAATGTTCAAATAAAAGTATTCTCATGATTTTAATAATTGGATTTTATGACACTTTTAAGAAGGTATAAGCGATAGTCAATCGCTTACGAATGAGCAGATAGTGGGGATTTTTACTTACTCAAACAGCATTTTTAGACCAGGACTATTAGTTATGCCGTATTCCAGAGGTAATCTAGCAAAATAGAAAACTGCCAGCCAAAGACACTAGTATTTACAGTATTCATCGTTGTTTTGAAAACGTTAACAACGAACGTTGTAGCAATTTACATCAGAACTCTATCTTTGCGCGGCTGTTAATTAAATCATAGGAGGCAGTTATGTTAGGAGAAAAAATCGTTGAAACCAGTGAAAAAAGCGTTCAGCCAAACTTACCTTATCTACCGATCAGTACCATATGGTTAATTAGTTTTGGATTTTTAGGTGTACAAATGGCATTCTCATTACAGAGTTCAAATATGGGACGCATATTTCAAACAATCGGTGCTGATCCAACTACATTAGGCTTTTTCTTTATTTTACCGCCGTTGGCTGGTTTAGTCGTTCAGCCCTTAGTTGGCTATTTTTCAGATCGTACGTGGATGCCAAGGCTTGGCCGTCGTATACCTTATCTACTGATTGGCGCAATTGTAGCCGTAATTGTTATGTGTTTGCTGCCAAACGCCGGCAGTTTTGGTTTTAGTGCGGTGGCTGCCATGACTTTTGGAGCTATCACTATTTTGTTTATGGACGTATCATCAAATGTAGCCATGCAGCCATTTAAGATGATGGTTGGAGACATGGTCAATGAAGAGCAAAAAGGTTTTGCCTATTCTATTCAAAGTTTTCTATCAAACAGCGGTGCTGTGCTAGCTTGTATTTTCCCTTTTGTGTTAACGGTATTAGGTGTATCAAATAGTGCACCAAAAGGAGTAGTACCGCAATCAGTTGTTATTTCATTTTATGTTGGAGCCGGTGTGTTAATTATTTGTAGTTTATTTACAATACTTAAAGTAAAAGAATATTCACCTGCAGAATTTGCAGCATACCACGGTATTACAGACGAAGCTACAAAAGAAAATATAAACGTTTTTAAACTGCTTCGCAACGCTCCAAAGATTTTTTGGACGGTCACGCTTGTTCAATTTTTCTGCTGGATGGGCTTTCAATATTTATGGACGTACGGTACAGGTGCAGTCGCTGAAAACGTTTGGTATACGAATCAGCCGTCTAGCTCAGGCTATCAAGCAGCTGGCAATTGGTTCGGTATTTTATCAGCTGTACAGTCGGTTGCCGCAGTCATTTGGTCGCTGGTTTTGTCCCGCGTAGCCAACAACGAACGTAAGCCAGCGTATGCTTTTAGTTTACTGCTAGGCGGTATTGGTTTTGGATCTGTCTTTTTTATTCACAATCAATGGATGCTGATTGCTTCATTTATTTTAATTGGTATCGCTTGGGCTGCGATGATGACGTTTCCGTTTACAATGCTTACCAACGCCCTGTCAGGAAAGAATATGGGAACATATCTAGGATTATTTAATGGAAGTATTTGTTTACCGCAAATTATAGCTTCTTGCTTGAGTTTTGCTTTGTTCCCAATAATCGGATCTTCTATGCCAGGCATGATTTTAATCTCAGGTATTTTACTTGTTACGGGAGCAGCGTCTGTTTCAATTATTAAGGAAACATACTCAAAGTAATCAGCAGCTGTGCGCGTGGTAAAAGAGTAACGTGGTTTCTTACGTTCTTTGTCTTCAAACTGTTGACTCAAACCTATAAGAATCTTATTTTTAAGTCTATTATCATGATAAAATGTAAACGAATTCAATCTGGTGGGAATTTTGATAACAAGAATGGAGAATGAATCAATGAAAACTGAAAAAGAAAAAATGATTGATGGCGAGCTGTATTTTCCAGCAGACCAAGAATTAGTAAAGGACCGAGAATCTGCAAGACGGCTTGTTCGTTTGTTTAATAATACAGACGAGACAGATTATGAAAAGCGTACAAAGCTATTAAAGGAACTATTGGGTTCAACGGGAGAACGTCTCTACCTTGAGTCTAACTTTCGATGCGACTACGGATACAATATCCACGTAGGAGAAAATTTTTATGCGAACTTTGACTGCACACTTTTAGATGGGGGACGAATTACAATAGGGAAGAACTGCATGATGGCACCGGGCGTACATATTTATACGAATACTCATCCTGTGAATGCAGAACAGCGAATTACAGAAGTTGAATATACCAAGCCCGTCACGATTGGAGATAATGTATGGATTGGAGGACGAGCTGTCATCAATCCAGGCGTTACAATTGGACATAATGTTGTAATCGCTTCCGGAGCTGTTGTGATAAAAAATGTTCCAGATAATGTAGTAGTGGGAGGGAACCCCGCAAAGATTATAAAAAAGTTGGATTAGTTTTTACTAGCTGAACATCGTTTATAAAGTAACTAGAAAATAAAGTATTGCTTTATAAAGAAAGGGAAATTCGTACGATCGGTGTTTCCAATTTCTATCCGGATCGTTTAGTTGATTTAATTCTAAATAATGAAGTTGTTCCGGCTGTAAATCAAGTGGAAAACCATCCGTTCTTTCAACAGAAAGCTGCAAAGGAAGTGATGGAAGAATACGGTGTGCAAATACAAGCATGGGGACCATTTGCAGAAGGTCAGAATAATATCTTCCAAAATGAATTACTTGCCGGTATTGGAGAGAAATATGGAAAAACAGAGTAGCACAAGTTATTTTGCGCTGACATATTCAACGTGGAGTAGTTACCATTCCAAAATCTGTTCATAAAGAACGTATCGCTGAAAACTTTAACATCTGGGATTTTACGTTAAGTAATGAAGACATGGCAGCAATTACTGCTATGGACAGTGGGAAAAGTGAAATCATTGATCATTTTATCGCCGATACGGCTAAGACTTTAAATGGATGGAAGGTTCATAAATAATGAAATACTTGCATCACCTAAGCAGTGAGATTTTTGATAGTAATCTACTTAAAACAGTCATAAAATTGACTGTTTTTATTATTGGAAAATGTAAAATAACGGTTACTTTTTTCTTAAACTTATTACAAAAAATCAAACGAAATTGATCCATTTCTATCAATTGCGGCAGAAACTGTTAAATTTTATCTAAAAAAGTGATATTCTTACAGTGATTCAATCAATATACTTTCAAAGCTATTTGTGGATTTAGTTTTTACAGTATAAAAAATATTGAGAACCATGATTACTGTATCACTCTGAGACTAAGGATGAGCAATGTATGAACAAACTTACAATACCAGCCATATTAGTTATCTTCGCTTTATGGGTCTTATTACAATTGGCTTTAGACGGTAATATCTTTAAAAACTCGCTAAATTATTTTATCTTAATTACCGTTTTCTTTTTATTTATCAAGCAAGCAAAAGAAAAATAGCCGAGAATGATCGCTGCTGAGTAGTCTATAGTTATAGGCTACTTTTTCTTTTGGTACATTAAAAATAATTCTATCTACAAGCTCCTTTTAAAAAGAAGGTTGAAACTTTCTTTTTAAAAAACACTTTATTTAATTATTATCAATCTAGGTTTAAAACTTCATTACGAGTGTAAAAATGGTTAAAATTCAAAAAAATATTAAACAGTACCTTGCAATAAACAATAGCTGGTGATATATTGTAATTATTAGGAAGTTATTATAAATCAGTACTATACAATAAACAGTAGTGGGCTGTGGAAAGAAAAGGGTGAAGAACAGTGAACGTACAATTTAAAAAAGGAGTTTTAGAGCTTTGTGTCCTTGTGTTACTTGATAAGAAAGACCGCTATGGATATGAATTAGTTCAAAAAATCTCTGATCAAATTGAAATATCAGAAGGGTCGGTATATCCTCTTCTGCGCCGGTTAACAAAAGAAGAATATTTTACAACGTATTTAAAGGAATCTACAGAAGGTCCTTCAAGGAAATATTATCAGCTTACCGATAAAGGCAGGGAGTATTTATACGAACTTATCGATGAATGGAATGAGTTTTCAAGAGGTGTTAATCAATTAATTAAAGAAGGTGTGAACAATGTCGAAGAGTAAATTTTTACAGCAATTAAATGAATCCTTAAAACCATTGTCCTCAAAAGAACGGGCAGATATTTTACAAGATTATGAAGAACATTTTTCGATTGGCTTAGAAGAAGGAAAAACAGAAGAAGAAATTGTAACATCGCTAGGTTCTCCGAATCAAATAGCTAAAGAATTGCTGGCAGACTATCACGTTGAGCAAGCAACAGCTAAGGCAACAACTCAAAATATTTTGAGAGCTACTTGGGCCGTAATTGGTTTAGCTTTTTTTAATGTAGTAATTGTGCTTGGGCCTGCCGTTGCATTAGCTGGCTTTATTCTGTCAGCTTGGGCAATAGGTATATGTTTCTTGCTATCTCCTATTCTAGTTCTTGGTGAGGCTATTGTACATTTGAGCGGCTTTTTTCTCTTTAATTTATTTATGTCTTTAGCATTTTGCGGCCTTGGATATTTTATTATGTTAGGTATGTTAGTTGTAACGAAGCTAGTTATAAAAGGCTTTGTACGTTATCTAAAATACAATGTATCACTTGTGAAAGGCGGTTTAAAACGTGTTGAATAAAAAGAAACTCTCCGTTCTTGCGGGCATTCTCATCATCGTGGGTATTATAGGAAGTCTCCTTACTTATCGTGCGATTGATCCTGAACCTATTTCAAAAGAAAAAGTCATTAACAGCAATCAAGTATCAAAGGTAAACATCGATACGGATAATACTCGTGTTCATGTGTACCCTATCAAAGGCAGTGATATCAAAGTAACGTTAAAAGGCGAAACATCTTCTAATATAAAAAAAGACTTCACTACTGATGTTAAAAATTCAACACTTTTCATCTCTTATAATGAACAGCAGCGCAGCTGGATCAATTTTGATATTGTTAGTGTATTAAAGCCGCTATCTATCAACGTTTATCTGCCTGAAAAGCAGTATAATTCATTGGGGGTTTCCAGTAGCAATGGATATGTGTCTGTTAAAAAATTACGCGCAGAAGATGTCTCCATTCGCGCGAACAATGGACGTGTAGAATTAGAGAACATTGATTCAAAAAACCTGAACACCAGCGTACACAATGGACTTACAAGCATAAAGAATGCTGCAGCAAAAACGATTCAAACGAAAGCAAATAACGGGAAAATTACGCTGAGTAACGTGGAAGGCAGTTTAAAAGGTGAAACCCATAACGGAAGCATCGCTCTTGAAACAGCAGAACTTGATCGAAATATAGACTTTAAAACGCACAATGGAAAGATTAAGATTACAACGAAAAAAGAACCGAGTAACGTTCAATTTAACGTTTCTGTCGACAACGGAAAAGTAGATATCTTGAATAAATATGATAGGGACTCTGTTATTGGGGAAGGAAAGAATATCATTAAACTAGCTACTCATAATGGCAGTATTTCAGTAGTAAAGTAACTATTTATTATAACTAAATTAAAAAGGTTTCACTCACTGAACGTTGATGAGTGGAACCTTTTTTCGTTTAGTTTATGCGCCTGTAGTAATGGTAACTGATAATGAGCTGTATACAATCCTCTCTCGGTTAACGCGTTTTTTAGTAGGGGAGGTCTACAAAAAATATATCTTCTTTTATCTTTTCTTCAAAAAAGGAATATTTCTTTAAATAAAACGATACTATTTTCTGATACAACCTATCTATCTCCCCAGCAGGAATGTTCTTCGCTATACCTATTAACCACTATCAGAAAGGAGCAAAAATAAATGAAACGAAATGTTGCCTACGGTTTGTTACTAACAGTATCTTTAGTATTTGCGTTTTTTTTAATTGTTGATTGGCGCCAATACGAAAATGGGTTAGAACATGCTATTGAACCTGCTGATAAGAACTATGAAAACAGCGAAAACTATGTTTCTGACGAACGTATGATAAATGTAATTGTAAAGCTAACGGAAGAAAGTCCTGCAACATTTGGAACGAGATTAAAAAGTGCGCAAAGAATAGATGAGAAACGTGTCCATGTGAATACCAATAAGCTAGAGGGCATTATCGAGCTAAAAGATATAGAAGGTAAGACCTTGGTATGGCGTGTGCTAGACGCCACATCCCATCATTTAATTATAGAAAGCAAGAACTGGGGAAATGAATAAGGGACCTGCTGATGTTTTTTCTTATAAAAACAGGCTGAGACAAAACTATGCTAGTGGTGTCTCAGCCTGTTATACTTTTGTTACCAATTGTTCTTAAAGCACCAAAATAGAAGAGGAAAGATATTTTTAATTAATACTCATTAAAATATTCTTGAATCTTTTTAGGGTCCTTTGTTTTCGTTAAAGCAAGCATTAAAAGAATACGGGCTTTTTGTGGGTTTAGCGAATCAGAGGTAACAAACGTATCTTTATCATCTGACTTTTCATGTGTCACAACTCCGCTTCCTACCCGGCTAGATCTAACAATAACTACGCCTTTTTTTACCGCATCTCTAGCACCTGTTAGAGCAGCATCGGAGAGCAGTCCATTTCCTGCTCCTGCAACGACTATTCCTTTTGCTCCAGCTTTTACGGCTGTATCATAAAAATTCCTAGAATCGTTTTGATACCCGTATATGATGTCTACTTGAGGAAGCTTATCTAATTTTGATACATCGAATATTGATTGTGTTGTATGCTTGCGAGTTGGTTTGTTATAAAATATTACCTTATCTCCAGCTATTTCTCCTACATATCCCTGTTCGTGAGATTTAAACGTATCCACTGCCGTTGTATGTGTTTTTGTTATATAACGAGCTGCGCCAATTCGATCGTTAAGCGCTACTAAAACGCCGATATTTCGTGCGTCTTTTGTAGAAGCAATTTTTACTGCATTATACAAGTTTAGCGGTCCATCTGCACTTATAGCGGTAGCTGGTCTCATTGAACCAACTACAACCACAGGTTTGTCACTCTTTACTACTAGGTTTAGAAAATAAGCCGTTTCCTCCATCGTATCAGATCCGTGCGTCACGACAATTCCATCAACATCCTTAGAAGCTAATAGTGTATTAATTCGCTTCGCTAGCTTTAACAAAATGCTGTTATCTATATTTTGACTTCCTATATTTACGACTTGTTCTCCGCTTACATTCGCTATTTTTTTTAACTGAGGAACAGCTTTGATAATTGTTTTAATGTTAAGAGCTCCTGATTCATATCCTGTTGTGTCTGTGCTGCTTTCAGAAGAGCCTGCAATCGTACCTCCAGTGGCCAAAATCTTTATATTGGGCTGTTCTTCTTTCACTGAATGTTTTACAGTCATTTTAGAATCATTTACCGATGCATTGACCAATGATAAAGGTCCCAAAAATAAGATAACGCTTGATAAAAAAGTGAGGCCTATTATTTTTTTCAGTTTCATCTTTGTTTAGCTCCTTTTGTTGAAAATACATGTAATGGTATTATTGATGATTTAAATTTAAAATATCCAATCATTTGTCCACACGAAGAATAAATAGATAAATGAATTATTTTTATAAGATACTTTACTATTTGTTTACTATCAAACGGATTATAAGAACGGGAAACCCTTAATAAAAAATGTGCAAACCATTTAAATATGTTAAGATTGATTCTATCATTTACATAACTTATAGAAGAAGCTCGTCAAAAAGAAGCCTTTGCTATGATTAGCAAAGGCTTCTTTTTGGCGAGAATTATGATGAATATGACTAGCTTAAAAGAAATGCACCGAATACTGCTTTTTTTATTTCTACCTGTCAATATTAGGAGTCCTAAAAGCTAACTCACAGTAGAAGATAAATCAAATACATTTTTAAAGCCATCACTAAAGAAATAGATGCCCTTCTTAATTTCCACCTTTAGGAAGGGTACGTCTATTTATGATATAACCTACATAAAAAAATGCTTAGTACTTTAACTCAATATCACTCACGCAAAAGCTTATTTACTGCATCTTTTAACTTTCCATAAGTTTTCAATTTGCTCATATCTATTCCTAATTGAACGGCAGTTAAGGCTATTTCCGGACGGATACCTGTGATGGTTGTATCAATTCCAAGTAGGTCCAACATCTTTATAACTTGAAATAATTCATTGGTCATCATAGTATCAATCGAAGGTGCACCTGATAAGTCAATAATTAAGCAAGACAGATCAAGTTCTTTTGCTTGCAGCATAACTTTCTTCGCAAAATCACTATTCTTATAATCATCAACCTGACCAATGAGAGGCAGCACGCCCACTGTATCGGAAATGCTAATAACAGGCGTACTAAGCTCAGAAATTAGCATTTTTTGAGCTTGAGACTGTGCTTCTGAAACTTGTCCATAATAAAGGGTGAAAAGTTCTATCATCCGATCAAATGCTTCATTCACTATTTTATTCCATGAAAAAAGCTCTTCGCATGTAATGCTAGATGAATGAAGGTGAAAAAATGATTCAATCCGTTTAAAAAAGATTAAACGAAACTTTTTAAAATGATGAATACTATGATACAGAGAATCGCCTCTCTGAGCCCTTTTTGTGGCAACTTCCTGTGCCCAATCACTAAGAGTATCCAATGACTCTCCTATAAGAACTTTTACAATTTTACAAGTAAAGTATCGATTTTGTACTCGAAGATATTCGGTTGTTTCGGAGGAAGCATCAGCGGTGTAGATCGAATCCTTTTCTACTTCCCGCGAGTCTAGCCATTCTTGAGACATTTCATCAATATGTTCTAGTAAAAAGTCATGTAGTTTTTCTGTCATTTCATGCATAACATGTTCTCCTTTACTGTTATCTAACGTTCCGTTTCCCGGTTTATTTATATGAAAAACTTCCACTTATTTACGTATGTAGGTTTTAACAGCTGGCTTCATGCTGAAGAGATTTCTTTTAAGGAACGATCAAATAAAACAAGTTAATTTCATCCCAATTAAAACATTATAGATAAACAAGGCCGATGTATAGCTGAGACGAGATTCATCAATATGCTAGAGCATTTAAATTAAAACATAGGCTGATGTTAAGTGGACTGGTGGATGTTCGTTTTATTTAAAAAAGCTACTCGTTTGAGTAGCTTTTTTTAAAACATATACTTAAAGGAATATAAGGAATTACGATTCCTGTGTTCTTAGTGTGCTCACAAACTTAAGTTTTCCTATTTACTTCTTCCCTTTTGCGAACATTCTATTTATGATCACGATGTTCGCCGTATAAAGATTTATCATAAACAGAGTCACCTTTCGCAAAAGGAGAATCTTCTCTATTTTCTAAGAACGGGTTTGTTTTTGTTTCTCTATTGGTTCTTACTAATAACAATACTTTTCCTTTTTGCAAATCATCTGCATAAGGTCCTGCTTCTGTAAGAGGAACGCCTAAGTTAATTAAACGCTTTTCTACTCTTGCTTTATCCCTAAGAGTGTCTTTAGGGTGATCGGACGAAAACATATGCTTAATTTTATCCATAATCGACTCATCTTGATGAATTTGATCCGTGGTTTCAATCTTCTTTATGTCAATTCCTTCTTTGTTTTCTACTTCTAAATAGTTCTCTTCATCGATATCTTTGCTGGTAACCAGAGAGAGGTCACTCTCTTGAAATCCTTGTGTTTTTAGATGTTGAATAGCCGTTACGATCGCTTCTTCATTATCATATGTGCCTATCACATTTTTTGTCATGAGTAGTTCCTCCTTCTAGTATAGAAAATGGTTTATATAAATGAATTCATTTATGCTACTTGTAATACCCTAGAGTATTTTTCTGAAACATTTAAAAAATTAGATAATTTCTGTTTAAATGGAAATGAGCTGGGAATATAGTTGACAAGCCAAAAAAATTTAAGGAGGAATTCAACATGGCAAAAAATAAAGAAAATGAAAAAATGAGCAGAGAAGAAGCTGGACGAAAAGGTGGAGAAACTACGTCTAAAAATCATGATAAAGAGTTTTTCCAAGAGATTGGAGAAAAGGGTGGAAAAGCCACATCTAAGAATCAAAACAAAGAGTTTTTCAGAGAAATAGGTGAAAAAGGCGGAAAAGCCAGCAATAAAAATTCGAACAGTTAAAAAGCTAGAAAAACAGCCTGCGCAGGCGGTAAATTACACGATTAAACTCTTTAAATATATACGATCATAAGGAGGAATTGAGACATGACAAAAAAATTAGCTATGCACGAGACGCTAGAAGTTCATGAAATCTTAACGCTTAAAACGTCGTGTGTAACAAAAGGCACAGCAATGCTGGAATTGGTAGAGGACGAAAAATTAAAAAAGATTTTGGAAGAAGATGTCCAAACGTCTACTGAAGCAATTAATGAATTGAAAAAAATCTTAAAGAAAGCTCAATAAACAGGAGGGATTTAGGAATGGCTGCTAAAAGTACGCTTAATAAAACATTAGACGATCTTGCTATTGCAACTGATTTGTTATTATCAGCGAAAAACGGTGTGCGAACATATGCTGTAGCTCTTACCGAAACAGCAACACCAGAAGTACGCAAAGTATTAAAAAAACAATTAGACGAAGCTATTGAGCTTCATGAAAAGATCGCTCAATATATGATTGATAATGAAATGTATCATGCTTATGATGTTGAAGAGCAAGTAAATCACGATTTAAAAAAGGCAAATAAAGCGTTAGAATTAGCAAAAGGTTAAAATCAATATTGGTAGATATATAAATAAAAAAGAGAGAGTCTAATTCAAATAGACCCTCTCTTTTTTATTTGTATAAGATTTGGGACTCAAGACTTTTTGAATGGAGGTTATAAAATAATATAAGTTCACATAGCGAAGGCTGTGTTCCTCATTAAGTATGAACTCTCAATAAATGGAAATCCTAGTAACGCTACTATTAAAATATTGAGTGGAGGTCTTAATGTGACTCATAATGAACGCAAGGGAGAACAGCTTCCGCAGGAGCCTGAACCATACTGGAGAGATTTTATTGATTTGCCGGAGTTTCCTGTTCTAGATAATGACATAGAGGTAGATGTTGTGGTGGTAGGAGGCGGGATTACAGGCCTTACTTCTGCTTATCTTTTAGTCAACGAAGGTCTAAAGGTAGCCGTTTTAGAAGCAGGAAGACTATTGAATGGCACAACGGGACATACGACAGCAAAAGTTACTGCCCAGCACGATTTGATCTACGATGAGTTTATTCGGAATTTTGGCAGAAGCAAGGCAAGGTTATACTATGAGGCTAATACAGATGCCTTGAACTTTATTAAGCAAACAGTTGAAGATCATCAAATTGATTGTGATTTTCTCATGCAAGATGCCTACATATATGCTACTACTGATGAGTATGCTGCAAAACTTGAAAAAGAGGCAGAAGCTTATAAAGAACTTAATATTAATGGTGAATTGGTTGATCATATTCCTTTTAACATAGAAATTAAAAAAGCCCTTGTGATGACAGACCAGGCACAGTTCCATCCCATTAAATATCTAGTTCACCTCGTTCAAGCTATTAAACAAAAAGGCGGACTTATTTTTGAACATACAACGGCAGTGAATATTGAATCTGGAGATAAGCAAACAGTTCTTACACGAGAAGGTATACGTGTTACAGGCAGCTACGTTCTTTCTTGCTCGCATTTTCCTTTTTATGAAGGGCTGGGACTTTATTCTGCCAGAATGCACGCTGACCGCTCCTATATCCTTGCTGTTAAAGGCAAAGAACCTTATCCAGGTGGAATGTATATTAGCGCTGATCAACCGACACGTTCCTTGCGCTCTGCAGTCATTAACGGTGAGGAAATGATTCTTGTGGCGGGAGAAAGCCATCAAACCGGTCAAGGAAAAGATACAATGGAACATTATAAAGCGCTAAAGAATTTTGGTGAACAAGTTTTCGACATAGAAAATACTGTGTATCGCTGGTCAGCACAAGATTTAGTCACGCTTGATAAACTTCCTTACATTGGAGAACTTACCTCTAGTCAACCTAATATACTCGTCGCTACTGGTTATAGAAAATGGGGAATGACAAATGGAACAGCAGCGGCACTCTTATTCAGAGACATAATTCTAGGCAAAAAGAACGCTTACCAACATTTGTATTCGCCATCGCGTTTTTACGCAAACCCCAGCTTGAAAAATTTTTTAGTAGAAAATGCTGATGTTGTAAGCCATCTTATCAAAGGGAAACTTGAAATCTCTGATGTAAGAGCCGAAGATCTATCTAATGATGAAGGGGCGGTAATCACGGTTAGAGGCCATCGAAAGGGAGCCTATAAAGATCAAGAAGGAAAAATCCACATTGTAGATACAACCTGTACTCACATTGGCTGCGAAGTCGAATGGAACAGCGGAGAACGGTCCTGGGATTGCCCTTGCCACGGATCTAGATTTTCTTATACAGGAGAAGTTATAGAAGGTCCAGCGGAAAAGCCCCTGCAGAAATATGATTACACCATGCTCGATAATTTTACCTCAGAGGATTCTGGCTATTAAAGACTTTCTTCCTGTATAAAAATTATTTAAATCGACAAGCTAGTACCGCGAGCCCTCAGTTGGAGTTGAAATTCCGTACTGCAGGGTTCTTTTACTGCTTTCCTATATGCATGATAACCATGAACTATAATTTCTTGTATGTAACTCCCCTATAATCTAACTCCTTATATAATATAGTAAATATGACATGCTTTTTTCCATTTTTAACTTACATCTATTATATGTTTTTATTCCTCACAATCAGCAGAAACTCATACAAAATAAACATTTTTCTGCCAGTTATAATAAAAAGCCTGTGAACAAAAAATTGTTCATTTTTCCCAAACATTTTTCTTCAAGGAACAGACAATTATAAACAAGTACGTTCTATCTATTTTAAGGAGGTTTTTAAGAATGACTAAAAACAATCAACGTTATAAGCAAAAAGATGCTCAGCTTCTTGGAGGGAATATTACTGATACTGAATTAGGACAAGAACTGGGGAGCATTCATCAAGCAATTTCGCAGCTAAGTCAAAATTTTTCTCAGTTGCAAAATTCTCAACAAGGTGCTCAAACAAGCCAAGCATCAAATCCATTAATGCAGCAGATGCAAATGTTTAGCTCTCAGGCTCAACAGCAGATGCAGCAAACAGACCAACAAGTTCAACAAAATATTCAACAAGCGATTCAATCTATGAACCAAGCTCTTCAAGGCATTCAAGCTAATCAAGTTATGCAGCAAATGAATCAAGCTATTCAGCAAGGTCAACAGCAACAAAATCAACAACAATCGTCGAACCAAAATCAACAAATTTAATAATGAATTACCTGCAAATTTGCAGGTGAAGGTGTAGTGATTTTTGTAAAATAGGGGTTTAAATTTACTTTTTGATTAGAACCCCTATTTTTACAGGAATTGAGTATTTGGCCTGTAGGTTTTGAGTGTAATCATGCTGAAAAGTAATAAAAAAAGACCTCATTACCATTGAAGTCTTTCTTTTCTTGAAAGATGAACGTTAGTATCTATTAAAGAGTTAGAATTGAAACAATTCCATAATTTTAAGTTTTCCGTAAATCCTGTTTTTATACGCTCTTGCTTTCATAGCTACTAGTAGAGAAAAATGAGTTAACTTTCTTTGTTAATTACTATGTATGTTTCGAGAAGAATTGGAAAAGTATAAAGAAGTACGTTTTATCTATTTTAAGGAGGGTTTTACATGACTCAAAATAATCAACAGCAAGATCAGCAACAAAAACAAAAAGAGGCTCAGTTACTTGGAACTAAAATTACAGATGTTGAGCTAGGACAAGAATTGGGGAGCATTCGCCAAGAAATTTCGCAATTAAGCCAAAACTTGTCTCAACTGCAAAACATTCAGCAAATGTCTCAGCAGGGATCACAACAGAATTCTCAAAGCAGCCAAGGCTCTAACTCTTTAATGCAGCAAATGCAATCATTTAGTTCTCAGGCTCAGCAGCAGATGCAGCAAACAGATCAACAAATTCAACAAAATATTCAACAGGCAATTCAATCAATGAATCAGGCTCTTCAAGGTATCCAAGCGAATCAGACTATGCAGAAGATGAACCAAGCTGTCCAACAAGCTCAACAACCGTTTGGATCACAAGGTTTTCAAGCATCCGGAAGCCAAAATCAACAAAACCAACAAAACCAACATTCGCATGAACAACAAAATCAAATTCAATTGTAATCTTAGAGAGCACGCATTTGGGAATTTTTAATTAAAGCAATTTCATATACTTTTTTGCTCTTTTAATGTAGTGAACCTCCATGAAGCCAAAGGTCATGGGGGTTTTCGTAATTCTCCGTATTCTTGATATCTTAGTATTTCATACGCTTCACTTTTTATGCAGATGACTATTTCTTACTCCTTTTAAACTATATAAGACGCCATAAAGCTTCCATTGGGAAATAGCATTTATCAAGAACAGCTGCTGACTTTATTCAGTAGCTGTTCTTGTTTTTTTATGTATACTGGCATATTGAAAGCGATCTTCTGTAATGAATTTTATCAGAATCAACACGTTAAAATACATATTATCTGGGCATATTGCAAATATTTAAGGTATTACATAATGTTGAAAGGAAAAATGAATGAAAGATAAAGAATCCATTTATGATACCTATTTTGAAAAGCAGAAAGAGCTGAATGATGAAAAACTTCATATTTGGTTAGACTACACATTATTTAGTTGGAGATGGTGGCTAGGAGTAGCACTTATACTGCTATTGATTGGGATTTGGATAAAATTCAGAAAAAAAGAAAGCACGGATCGTTTAGTATATACCGGTCTCTTTGTAGCTATCTTTTCTTCATTTCTTGATATGATTGGAGACTTTTTAGGGCTGTGGGATTACCGATATGAAGTATTTCCATTAACTTCTAACTACTTGCCGTGGGACTTGTTTTTATTACCCATTTCCATGGTGTTTTTTATACAAGTAAAACCTAAAATTAATCCTGTAATCAAAGCACTGATTTATTCAGCAGTAGCTGCTTTTATTGGCCTTCCACTACTTCATTGGATTGGTATTTATAAACCGCTGCACTGGAGGTACATTTATTCCTTTCCTATTCTAATTGTTATTTACTTAGCTGCATCTTACATAGCTTCTAGAAGAAAGTTTGAAAAACTATAGGTAGAAATAGTAAGACTAATGTTCAATAATTAGGGCAAGCTACTCAACATGCCATAGAGCATCAGCTAACGACTATTGTTAATTCTACTTATAAAGAAAGACTATCTCTTTGGAGTGGGAAGAGATGGTCTTTTTTTATTTTTGAAAATAAAGACATCTTAAAAACGGGGGATAGCATGTACTAATTTTATAATTCAAATTATTTTTTTTTAGTAATTAACGAAGTAGTCATTCCTCCTATAAAAATTGTTGAACATGAAAAAAGAAACGTTTTAGGTCCTAATAAAGGAAGAGCTGCTGTTATAATCAAACCGTCTATACTTAAAATAACCATCCCTATGTTCAAAGAAAAAGCTTTTGATAGTAGTTGAGCTAGTAAATCTGTTCCTCCAGTGCTTGTCTCATACCGAAGCATAAGACCAACCCCCGTCCCAATAAATATCCCTCCAAAGATTACACTAGGAAAGACAGAAAATTGGAACTGGTTTTTAATAGGTTCTAGCCAATCAATCAATAAAGAAGAAATAATTAGCCCATAAAAACTATTATAAAAATAATGACGCTCATAAATCCAAGCAAACCAACATAGTGGGAGACCTAAAATAATTATCGTTACACCTGTAGGGAATTCAAAATAATAATGAAGGATGAGAGCAATTCCAATTGTTCCTCCATCTAATAAATAATGAGGAACTAAAAATCCATTAATTCCTATACTTAATAATAAGCTTCCTACAAAAACAATCAGTATTTTTTGGAAAATAATAATCACCTTTTTAGTCAATTTATCTCTTACTATATTTATATGTTTTTACTACCTCTTATGAATTTTTTTTCTTTTTATGTAAATGAATAAAGATTTATCTCTTGAGCAAACTACGAAAGGCACCGTGAGAGCATCATAAAATAGCTCTCCACTCCTTAGGATGAAATAAAAAGCCACTAATTAGAGGAGAAATCCCTAATTAGTGGCTTTTTATTTTTAAACTGTTTAGACCTTTACTGATTGTTTTAAACGTAGATAATTTACGAAGTGATAAAGTTCATACAACTTTTTGGCTGTAAAGTTTAAGTGAGGAATTCGGAGAAAGAAAAGTAAGTTTCATAAGTCAGTGTTATCAACTTGTTTTATTTCTTTCAACGAAGAAAAATTTCTAGGGAGTCAGAGACCCAGTCTAGTACGTCCCCATAGATACAACCAAGATGTTCAAATACCTTCTTTCTTGATTTCAGTAAATTGGCTATCTTTATATCACAACTGTTGGGAAATTGGAAAACTTAATGTATTAGACGAAAAATCTATTGCTCTACTATTGCCACTTAATTACCAATCAAAAAAAGCTTTCAACGAAATCATTGTAGCGGCGTAGACAAGAGATGAGATTAAGAAGGTTGGCAAGTGCGCGTGTTTTTCAAAAGGTAGTTCTTTACTGATAACGTTAAATAACATTGCACCTGAACTAAATGCAATCATCGACTCAATAAGCAGGCCGGATGAGGGCCCGAAGACGCCCATGATTGATCCAAGAAAAGTTGCCCCGGCAAGCATATAGCGACCTCTGTTTTTGTGCAAACGATGATGTTTTTTTCCTAGATGGTAGGACCACCCAATAAAGTGAAGGCTGATCGCCAATCCATAGAATAGTGATTCAACTCGCTTGACATCGGTTGAGAACACAACATAAGAAATGATAAAAGAATAAACCATAAAAAAACTCGCCTGTACCATATAAACGGTCAGTTCCGTTAGGTGTGAGGCTGCCTTTGTCTGAGCGAATGAATAAACGGAAAAATAGACGAGTAAGCCGAGAAGGCCAAGAAAATATAGTTCAGTATCAAGGGCCAGCGATCCTCCAAACTCTTCTTGTTTTTTATGAAGCGTCGGTAAGATATAAATAAACACATAAGCAATAGCAACACCACCTGATAATGAGAGCAGCTTTTGCTCCCCGATTGGAGAACGTTCGACAATCGTTAATGCGTATAGTTGAATGAGGATAAATACAATGCCTATTATAATTGATTCAATTGTAACCATGATTGTCTCCTTTTAAGGTTGAATTTTAGAGTTTAGTTCCCTTTAAAAGAAAAAGAGAAACCATACTTTGGATGGATACTTCTTAAAAAGGCACATTCATTAAGGGGATATCGTACCTTAATTATTTTCTGGAAATGTATTATCTCCATACTAAATGAGATGAAAAAGGTTATAAAAACTCTATTTAAGATTTAAATAAACGAAGCAAGCTCCTAATGATAGGAAGTTTGCTTTTCTGTTTCTTTAAATATTCCTGCGGGCCAACTAACACTCTTTTTCCAAAAGTTTTGGATTTATTTACATGCATGATACGAATCTAGCAATTTTATCTGTTTTACTAGACACTCCATATTGATTATCCTATTTTTCTTAGTTATAATATTGTTGTTACATTTGTAATAATAATGTAATATTATTGTAACTTATATACAGTTTTATAGTGTTATATAAGTTGGTTGCTAATTTGAAAACTAAAAAAGTTGTTTATGGATAAACTCTTAGGTGTTGTGGTAACAGCCATAAGGGTAAAAGCTTGAATAAAAAGGTGAGGAAAATGTTGAAAAAAATATTTATTTTAGTTGTTTTAGGATATATATTCTTGAGCAGTAAGTACTTTCTTCAAAATTATGTGTATGCGGGCGCATATGAGCAACATATAACGGTTCAAGAGGACTTGCTGTCTAGTCTTCTTTCAGAAAAAGCTGTTTTTTAACGGTTTTTATGAAGTTACGTAAGAGAAAAAGAGAGAATTCTGTATGAAGAATCAAGCGATAAATAAGTTGATGTTTCTCGTTCTAATAAGTTTATACATTGTTTGGACGAAAACGAAATAGAGAAAAAATATTTGATTGAGAAAAGAACGCTGAGGGAGTAAGAATAAAATGAAGAACTATCTAGATGTGGAAGAAGGAAAAAATGGCTGGAAGCGTTATTTAAGCACCACGATACTAGCTTCTGCGTTCATGGTACTAGGGTCAATTATTTATATTATAGCTGACATGGTTATGGTGGCAGCAGATGAAAGTGGAAAGTCATACTTTGATTTCGATAGTGGAGTTGCTGTAGGAATCAATGCTAATCTTGATTTTCTATTATCACATATTGTGTACATATGTTGGATTTTTGGTTTGTGGATTGGAATTCGTTTTATTCATAAAAGAAAAATGAAATCATTAATCACTGCTAACAAACGTGTGAATTGGAAGAAAGTAATATGGTCTTTTGGAGCTTTTAGTTTTTTACTAATCGTTTCACAATTAATTGATGTCGTGTTTAACCACTCGGATTATTCATGGAATCATGTAAGTTTAAAAGAGTATGCCCTGTTAGTACTGATCACGCTTTTACTAGTGCCTATTCAAACAACAACGGAGGAACTGTTCTTTAGGGGGCTTCTTCTCCAATGGGTGAGCAAGAAAGTGAAACGCCCTATTTTACTTGCGATTATCGTTGGATTAATGTTTTCTATAGGACATTTTGCTAATCCTGAAATGAATAAATCCATTATATTGGTGGGACTAGATTATATTGTAGCTGGTTTTGCTCTTACATATATCGCGATTAAAACAAAAAGCTTAGAAATTACGATTGGAGCACATGCAGCCAATAATATGTTTATAGCTCTGTTCCTTACAACGGACGATTCTGTTTTCGGATCTATACCAAGTTTGTTTAAGGTAGCTAATACCGAACCAGGCCCTAATCTCATTTGGTCGATTATCACCTTTAGTGTTTTCTATATCTTATGTAGAGGGAAGATAAAAAAGGAAGAAGCAGCTAACAAAGATCAGCTTATTGCTTAAATTAGCGGAACCAATAACTAAATAAGATGGGAGATGTAACATAGTGAGTGGAAATCACGATGAAAAGAAACCGTTGACTCGTGCAGAAATGAAGCGAGGCCACTTAGCTACTCAACATCGTATTTTAAATGTACTTATCGTTCTTGCATCAATTGCTGCAGTGTATCTAGCTATAAAAACAATACTTTAAAAGAGCAACCGTTATGGTTGCTTTTTTTATTCCTACAGTACCTTAACTAAGAATGTATACAAATTAAGATATAAAATATAGAAAAAATGTTATTATATAGATATTATTTTTAAAATAAAATGATGTATGGGGGATATCAGCTAATATGTTTTTTTTATTATAGGATTTATAGCCGTCTTTATCACTTTATGTTCGTTAGAAGCTAAGCTAAGAACGATAGTGAAACAAAATGATAGATTAATTAAATTACTTGAAAAAAAGAACAGATACTAATAGAAAATCATCTGATAGTATATTTGGGTGCTTTTTTACCGTGTAGGAGGATTTAAATTGAAAAGGAAGTTTTTGTTTTTAGGACTTATATCTATTTTTTTATTAGTATTAGGTAGCTGTGGTAGCAAAGAAGAAAATGTGCGTTTCGAAGGTGAAGGAGATCATTGGAAAGCTTTATATCTTTTAAATAAAGGCGAGAATACTGAAAATGGGCAAGGCAGTATCATCTATAAAGGAAAAGATAAGGAGAAATTAGGAAAAGTTTCTTACGTTGTTGAAGGGGAAATAAGCAAATTATCAGGTGCGGATGACGAGACAGAAGGGAAAATTAATTTAAATGGGAGCTGCAGTGGATGTGCGACTCAAAGCAGCAACGCTCCTTTTCATGTGACAATAAAATGGAATGGTAAAGAAGATAAATTTGATTTAACACCAAAGTAGAACGATAAAACGTTGTATGTATGTGAAACTACAAATCTGGCTACATTAATAACGTATTTTCCCTATTCTAATAAAGTTAAAAATCCTTTGCCTACATCAGGGAAAGATTGTTTTTTATAAATCTTGCTTTTATTGGTTGTTTATCTAAATAAAGGGGAATTACATATAGTAAGAGCACACAAAGGGGATAAATATTAGTGACAAATTATAGGTACTATACGGGATCCCTGTTCGTCAGGGAATTAGAACGTTTAAAAGAAGAATATATTAAACTTGATCTCGACGATATGAAAAGAATGGTTGAAGAAGATATTTTACTGTTAGAAAAAGCGGTGAATATGCTGTCTATGAATACCATTTCTTAAATTAAGCAACTTACTCAAGATGCAATAAAGCATTATCTAATGACTACTTTTAATTCAATTTAAAAAAAAGCTACCTCTTTTGACTGGGAGAGGTGGTCTTTTTCAATTTCCAGACTGGATAGAGCATACTAAGTAGAAAAAAGCGTTTGAAAGCATTTTATAACATTTCCTAGTTTCTAAGAAATGTTGCCCAAACAAAAAAGGACATTTCTTCTATGCCCTGTTCCCTCGTATCAGCCCCGCCTACGCTAAATACTATGACAGCCACTCATGCCATCCAACCTATACTTAGTATAAACGAAAGCGTTTACAAAGTAAAGATATTAATGAAATATTCTGTCTATTATTTTTATTATATTAAACTTGTCTATTTTGAATAATTTCAAATATGATAGGCGAAATTTTTAATGTCTAGAGATTAACTCACTCATTAATCTGTTTAAAGCAATGTGTAATATATCATGTTCTGTATACTCTTGTTCAAAGGCTAGACTTCTTTTTTCTTTTTTTCTTAACAACTTTCTAATTTCATCACATAAGTAAATTTGAGAATCCAAAAGCTTTATTTCTTTTATATCTTTTGTTTGTTTAGACATGAAATCAACTCCTTTATCACTCTTTAAGAAACTATTCTATCTTAAAAAGTAAAAATCCTTCTTCTATTACATCGGATTAACGTAATAGGCTTTATCAGAAGGAACAACCTTAGATTAGAGAAAAATTGATTCTGTTTTTTGAGAAACAATGTGTCAACAATGCTACAAAAGGATTCTTTTTCTGTTTAAATATTTCTTAAGGTGCAAATCCTTAAAAAACAACTTCCTTTAATTATAATTAATGGTAAAATAATCAATAAAAAGGAGATTAAAATGTATTCACCATAGGAAGCCTTATTGGCTAGTTCTCTTTATTTTGTATTCATTATTCTATCTTTTATAATTAGTTTCTTTGTTGGAAGGATACTTATCATAAAATCTCATAGATCAGTAGGGGAAGTTCAGGCAACCTCTCTTTTTATTCATTTCGTTTTGTTTTGTTTGGAACCAACTTTAGATATTGACGGTGGTGGAGACACTCGGTGTCTATTCTTAACATCTTTGAATTTTTAGCCACTACTTTCATAAGCGTTCTTATCTTTATAATCAGCGATATTTATGGAATCAAGTATGGAGTGGATTATAGCTTGTGGTTAACTTTTTTAGAAGGAGTAGATAAATAAATGAGTACAAAAAGAATACACCTTACGCCTTTTGAAACAACTCACATTCAATACTTACATAAATGGTTAAATGATGAACGTGCAATACAAATGATAGGCAGGACACCTTTAACTTATGAAGAGGTAGTACAAGAAGTAGAAAAGAAAAGAATGAACAACGATTTAATTTTGGGAATTGAAAGCGATGAAAAAGAAGTAGTTGGATGGGTATTTCTGAAGGATATAGACTATGCACATGGAAGAGGTAGTATAGGGATTCTTTTATCTTCAGAATCTAGGGGGCACGGGTATGGTCGAATGGCTATGGAGCAAATGATTGATCTAGGGTTTAAACAGCTTCGTCTAAATAAAATCTATTTAACAACAAGAGGAATAAACGAACAGGCGATTGAATTATATAAAAAAATTGGTTTTGTTACCGAAGGGAAATTAAGAAATCATGCCTATGTGGAGGGGAAGTACGTAGATACATATTTTATGGGTATACTGGCTTCAGAATGGAACAAGTAAACTTACTTTTTTAGCATAAAAAGCTAAATTTATCGGCTGTCCTGAAATAAAAAAACTAGTACTTCTTAAGATAAGTATTTAATTTTAGACAATGGGAGGAGTATAAATGAAATTCTATAACTATTATTGTTCTACTCAAATTGAGGTAGGGATGGGGAAAGCTAGAGAATTACCAGAAATGCTAACATCTTTAAAAATTGGTTCATCAATTTTAGTCGTGAGTGATCCAGGTGTGGTTCATGCGGGACTAGTTTCACCTATTAAAGCTGCGCTGGAGAATTCCGGTTACCGAGTGCTTTTATTCGACTCGATTGAACAAAACCCTCGAGATACAAATTGTTTAGCAGGTGCTAAATTATTTCGTGAATTTGGTGCAGATGTAGTTGTTGCCGTTGGCGGCGGAAGTGCAATGGATACAGGAAAAGCTATTGCACTGTGCGGTCCAAACGGCGGGGAACCATCTGACTATGCAGACGGCCGACTCCTATATACAAACATTGCACCAGTCATTTGTATCCCGACTACTTCAGGTACGGGCTCAGAAGTTACTCGTTCTGCCGTTATTACGGAAGCATCTACACACCGAAAGATGACCCTCAAACATAGTACATTAAGACCTGTTTTGGCGATTCTTGATCCTGAACTAACATTAAGTCTTCCGCCTTCTGTTACTGCTGCTACTGGTATTGATGCACTCGTTCATGCGATTGAAGGTTATACGTGCAAAGTAACAAATCCTATTTCGCAAGCACTTGGGGCTCAAGCAATGAGAACCATTGTTTCGGCATTGCCTATCGTTTTCCTCGATGGTAAAAATGAAGCCGCTCGTCAAGATATGCTGGAAGGAAGTCTCTTAGCTGGCCTTTGTTTTGGATCTGCAGATGTTGCTTCAGTACACTGCTTAGCAGAAGCGCTTGGAGGACTTTATGATACCCCGCATGGAGTTGCCAACGCAGTATTTTTACCATATGTATTAAGGTTCAATTCCATGGAGAACAAGCAGCTGCATGCTACATTAGCAAGGTATATGAACTTTGCTAAGGATTCAGATTCTGATGAAATAGCTGTTGAAAAATTAATTCAAGGGATTATAGAATTAACAGAATCATTAAACATTCCTAAATTGAAAGATTTAGAGGGTGTAAAGAAAGAAGACTTTCCGCGCATTGTAAGGTTGGCCATGCAAAACAACTCAACATCAAGTAACGTCCGTTTAATTACGGAGGCTGATTATATGCAAATTCTTGAACAAGCTTACTTTGACCGTGTAGATAGAAATTGGGATTCTGGAGTGGAGAGCTTGAATTAAAAGATAAAGATTAAATACTGGCTTCCAATTGTCAGGCTGTGTCTAACGATTGGGGGCCAGTTTATAAACAGTATCTTCATGGCATTGTTTCTACGCTCTGAAAAGAATCAATATCACAGTTAAGAAAGCAGACCTTAGCCTGCTTTTCTATGTGTAAGCCATATATTTATAGTTCACATAACGTTATTTATCAGCACAGAAAAGACCTTCTAACAAAAGAAGGTCTTTTTGTTTAACCAAAGAAATGAAAATAATATTCTTTTTTCATTTCTTTCACTTCTTTATGTGTTAATCAGCAAAAGTACTCCAGAAATCAGGATAATAATACATACTAACTTTTTAATAAGTGTACGTGGCAGATGCTCAAACCATCGAAGTCCTAATTTAGTCCCAATCAATATAACAAATAGGCTAGGTAGTAAATAGAGCCAAAAAGAAGGATTATAATCTCCGTTTATTCCATGCAAAGTTAAAGTAAAACCGTTTGTAATAATAAAAGAAGCTTGGAGATTTGCATTGTATTCATTTTTTTCTTTATAACGCATTAGAAAATAAAAAGTAAAAAATGGTCCCCCAACCGCAAATACTCCTCCAATAAAACCACCTATTAAACCGATAAATACGGTGAAAGGAACTTTTTTATAAAGAGGTGATGAAGTTGTTTTCTCTTTTGTAGTTAGCAGATAAATAACCATTGCAATAAGAATGAAACCAAGTATTTTTTTTACCCAGTCCATATCTCCATATGTATTTAGAAAATAAAATGAACATACACGACCAGTCAAAGCTCCTATTAAAATAATAGTTATGTTTCTCCAATTAATTAATTTAAAAAAACGAAATAAAATCGTAAGCGAAATCACAACGGTCAAAGCTAAAACCAATAGTGTACTGTCTTTTAAAGTCAGAAAAAGAGGCAAAAAACCCATTGAGAATAATCCAAAACCGAATCCACTTGCTCCTTGAATAAAGCTCCCTATGAATAAAATAGACAAAATAAGAATTAATTCTTCTAACATATCTATGCTTTCCCCTTATTGGTTAATCATTGAGATATACTAATTTTATTCTTTAGAACATCAAGTAATGTTTCTTATTTATTTCTGGCAAAAGGTTCTTATTTGTATACTGTTTTTCTAAATATATATGATCTGTCAACCTAGTCAATATAATCATTTTTTCCCAAATGATTACATTTATAGCGAATGATCAGTTATCAATAAAGCTAAAATTAATTTCCTCAAATTCACAAGGGATAGTTCCAACACTAGGTAGAAGAGGGGTTAATACATATTAGTTTTATTTCCTGGGCAAACTATCCAAGATGGATGAATCATCACTTTATGAATACCCTTCAAAAAACAGAAAAATCACTGATTAAGCCCAGTGGTTTTTCTGTTTTAAAGGTGTATATCTTATCCACCTTTACTTATCATAATGTGATTTACAGGTACAAATAAATCGTTCATAACTTTAAAAAAGTAATAAATATTGATTTGGAATATATATTAAATGAAGAAAAGGCATAAGAAAGTATAAACAAAAATAACATTTATATCTAGGTTGTTAAAAAAACTTATCCTTAATGAGCATTGTTTAGTTAAAAGGAGGGATTTTATATGGGTAATAATCAATCAAATGATTTAGAACAGGTATTAGAGAACAATCCAGCTGAAGCCGAATTAGATAAATCTGAGAAAGAGTTTACAATAAAGCCTTCTGATCCTTATCCGCACAAGTATTATACCGGAGACATTTCTATGGCTTCTAATACTGTGCCACGAAACGAGAAAGAATAGAAAAGTTTCTTTTGATATCCTGAACCATCTTAGTTATGATAACAAAGATTATATACATTTTTTTCTTATAGAAATATCTTACTCCATAGAGGATAATATCTTATAAGGTATTTCTCACTCCATATATTAAGCCCTTGAAATTTATTTCGAGGGCTTTTTTGCTGCATCTTCATCATTATAGGTTAGAAATATGAATAAAGTTCTTCTTTTATTAAAGGATATCCTGAATCGCCAATTTCAATTTATGCAACAGGAATATAATACAGCTGTAGAATGTTTCAAAACAGGACAAAACCCTTCAACACCTACACAGAGTTATAAAAAGAATCAAGGCAATGACTTTGTATATGGACGTAAGCCTTCTCAGTCTAAGAAATCATTCCAATCTGCGTCAGAAATGACAGATGAATGTATTTCTAGCCTTATGCTCGGTGCTGTAAAAGCATCGGCACCTATGAAACCGATGGCGACTCTTGAAACAACCACTCCTGTTGTAAGCCGTGTGTTAGCTGATGCTGTTCCAAATTGCATTGAGATGGCGTATGAAATTTCTCTCTATCAAAACAAGCACCATTATTACCAAGTACCACAGCTTGCTCAACAAGGTATGCAGCAAATGGTAAATGCATTTGAACCTGCTCAAGGTAAACCGCAAATGCCAAATAATAATACCACTCATTAATATAAAAGAAGTAATTATAACGTAAGAGTGATTCATTTTATAGTGCTGGAAACTTGATATTTCGAATCTTCACCGAATGAAGAAGAAGTAATAGTGCTCAAGCATTTCAAAGCTATCCTTTTTGTAAAATAATCAAAAGGATAGCTTTTCTTATAAAATCAGATATATTTCTCCGTTTAAATCGTTCACAAATATAAAGAGTAAAATTGGCACCTATTTATAATGAGATGACGTAGGGTCACACGATGGTTTTGCAGTATTCGTTGATTGCGCTAACTTAGTTAAATAGTAGCATTCTTCCCTCATCATATGATCGGCCATTAAAGCAGAAAATGTACTAAGCATTTCGTTTGATAGTTCTAATTCTTCGATCTCATGAAGAAATACTTGAAATAACTCTATTTCTAACTTAACGTCTTTGTTCATTTTCTTTAATGCTGGAAAGGATTCAAGGTTCGTTCTTAAATAACCAGTTAATTCTACGGCCTTCAGATAAAAATGTTCAAAATGGGTGGAAAATTGCATACTCTTTTGTTTTAGTTGCTTTTCTACTGCATCAAGACTATCGGAAATAGCTCCAGCATGTCCCGCAGCATCTAATATCCATAATAAATGATGGTGAAGCTCGTGAAAGATGGGTGGAATTTGTTGTTGTCCTAAGTAGCTAAGAATTAATAAATACTCATCCAGCTCATTGACCATATGGTTTAGAAAAGTAGGTGTAAGGTGAATCGTAAAGTCAGTTGTTAAGTGCTTTCTTAATAAGGAAAGTTTAAATTCTTTGAGTGCTATTGTTTGAGCTTTGGCTTTCATTGTAATGCTTTCCAGGTTGTTATGCTCTGCTTTAACTTCTTCTAACAAACTATTAAAAGTTTGGATGAAAGTTTTAGCCATCTGTATTTCTTCTTGCTCTTTTTCAGCCAAGGCATCTAAGATAAATTGGGAATGGTCTTTCAAAATTTGAATCCAAAATGTATGTTCAAAAATTGCATTTTGAGTAAAGCTACTATTCATTGTTTTCCTCCTTTAATAAGATCGTCACTGTCCATACATATTAAAGAAAACCTATTTATATTAATATATAAGAGAAAATCTAGCACATTTAAGGTGAATGTTTTATCAAAACCAAAATACATTTTATAAAAAACAGTTATATTTCATTTTTTATTTCCGATTATAAGAGTAAAGTAGAAAAAGATTCTCTCATCCTCATTGCTTCAAGTGGACAATACGCTAAAGGAAAAGCCTACTGATTCATTCCGTATCAGTAGGCTTTCTAATTTATAATCATTTAAGCAAACTAGATCACCACTATAACTACCTTTCAACAAACAGAAGAACCGCTGATTAAGCTCAGTAGTTTTTTCTGTTTGTTATGTATTTTATAATAGTTAAAAAACACTTATAGAAAGGGTTTTTTGCTTTGGTTTATAAATGAGATCTATTTAAAACAAATCCTGTAATTAACTCATTAAACTGAGTCCACTGTTTGGTAGGCAGTTGGTGACCTTGATTGGGTAAAACAAAGAATTCAGCATGCTTACACTTATTTTTATACTCTTTCATATAGTGAGCAGTCCAATCCTTTTTTCCACCATATATAAACAATAAAGGCATCGTTAAGCAATGAAGCTTGTCTACACAGTTATAGTGTAATGAGTGATTATAATACTGATACCAGGATTCCTGGTCTGATTTTCTCATGTAACTAACTAGATTCTTTCTTAATGTTTTGTCTCGAGTATGACTTATAGCAAGGCTTGTTATTAGCATATTCGGATGTTCTTTTACCATATACATTCCTGTTTTATGTAATAGCCGTCCAGGTACATCTCTTACTATAGGGTAAGCTCCTGAAAGTATTAATAATTCAATTCGATGGCGATAATGAATAGCTAGCTCTTGAGCAATTAGACAACCAGCAGAGTAACCACATATAATCACCTTGTCTAGATGCAGCGAATCCATAAAACGTACTAACTCGTTTGCATAAAAAGAAATTGATACAGGCTGTTTAGGTTTTGAGCTTCTTCCATGACCACTTAAATCTGGAAAGATGACTCTCATATGTTTGGATAACGCGTGTTGATAGTGGAATACTTTATATCCAAGTCCAGGGGGATGAATAAAGATGACAGGAGCGCCTTGTCCATACTCTTCATAATACAGATAGTGATTAGTGTTTGTTTCAATAAAAGTCATTATTTTTCACTCCAAAAAAATGTATGAAATATATCATATAAAGAGAAAAACTTCCCCAGTCTGCCTAAGGGAAGCTCTTTTCATAGGTTGCTTATAGTACACAATGAGAAATTGAGAGTGAACACCTCTCCATTTATTCAATAGTTTGATCAAGTTTCCGTGCTTTATTCATTGTTAAGTGTATTTGTTGTCTTATTTCTAATAATTGTGAGTATCCTGACTAAATTTATATATTATATACAGTTTAAAAATAGAAAAAGACCATCTCCTTCCAGTCAATAAAAGAAGAACTAGAGAAAAGAAGCCTTGAATTAACCGCGACTACTCTAGTAGGAGATCTTACTTCATCTAGTAAAACAGAGGAGCTCATTGCTTTACTAGATGATATGTCTGAACTTCAGCTTCGGTTTGAAAGCGCTAAATATGTCGTTTTAATTGATGATTGTTATACGAATCTTTTTTCTGGCGAATTGATTAGACTTCAGTTCTTAAATGAGGTAGAATCGAGCAAATTTATAAAAAATATTATAAAGATACGTGACCATGTCAGAACAAACTACAGTCTAGGGGTAGTTTTCCATCCACATGCCCAAAGTCATGTAGAAACAGAAGAACAAATTGAAAAGCTGTTAAATGATACCGATATTAACCTTTGTTTAGACACAGGCCATCATGCATATGCAGATGGAGATCCAGTTGCTTTTATGCACAAACATTATCAGCCAATCCCTTACCTTACCTTCACCTGAAAAGCTGTGATTTAAAAGTAAGAGAAAAAATGAAAAGGGAAGGCTGGTCGTTTGCTAAAGCGATAAGCGAGGATGTTATGTGTGAACCTGAACTGGGTGTAGTTGATATGAAGGCTTCTATGAAGGTATTGGAAGATATCAGCTTTGATAAATAAAACAGAAGCATTTATCACCGCAAACTCAATGACTAGGTCAATGAGTTTGCGGCTTTTTTAGTTACTATATCTCTTATTATATTATTGGAAATAAAAAAGCCCTACTTTGACTGAGGACTTTTTTTAGGTTTATACTTTTTACTCGTTTCCTTCATGCTTAAAACCACACCCAAAAGGACAATGACTCCGCCAATAAATTGGTTTATGCCCACTACTTCATTAAGCAGCAGAACAGAAAATAATACACCAAAAATAGGAACAAGATTCATTAAAGTCATGGCAGAACTAGAAGATAATTTGCGTAATCCAAAATTATATAATAAAAAAGCGATAACCGAACAGAAAACGCCTAGATACAATAGGGTTAGAAATGATCTTATATCTGGTGTTTGCCAACTTGACTTCTCTATAAGGGCTAATGGAATAAACGTAATGGCTCCCGCCAAAGTTTGATAAAAAGAGATAGTAATCATGGAATATTTTTTGACAACTTTACGAGTTGTGAAGTTATAGAGAGCAAAAATAAAACCTGCCACAATTAATATAATATTGCCAATCAATTGTTTATCATCTGTCTGAGTTTCAGGACTATAGGATATTTGATATACACCTATCATCGCTACTCCAATTCCTATGGCCTTTACCCATGATGTCTTTTTTCTAAAAAAGAGAAATTCCATTAAAACCGTTATAGCAGGGTACGACGCTACAATAATAGCGGCATTCGATGCTGTTGTTAGTTCAACTCCTATGTTCTCCAGAGAAAAATAAAGGGTAGTACCTAGTACACCACTTATAGACATTAACCCTATATCTTTGAATGAAGGCTTTATTTTATCTTTCCTGATTAAGAGAATAAATCCTAAAATAACAGCAGCTATAACAAAACGAGCCGCTCCTAGTGTAAGGGGTGGAAAAGAGGTATAGGCTATCTTTGTCCCAACAAACGATGTACTCCATAAAAGGACGGCTATTACGGAAGCACTTATGTATAAACCATTTCCTCTTCTAACCTTTCTTGTTGTTAAGCTTTCTTGATGTTTCGCTATCATTGTATCCATTATTACACCTCCAAGCAGTATTAAAAAATATATAGTAGCTACTTTTGTAGCGTCTAAAATTAAATTATAATTTTTAATCCAAACTGTCAAGGGTACTAATGGTATACTTAGTTTAAAATTATTGACTCTATCCGGGTATTATCAAGGAGGACCAATCATGACACTAGATATAATAAAAATTTTGAAAGATGTAAATTTTACTGAATATGAGGCAAAAGCATATTTAGCTTTACTAGAAAAATCTCCTCTTTCAGGGTATGCTATTTCATTAAATTCTGGAGTGCCCAGATCTAAAATTTATGAAGTATTAGGGGGACTAGTGGATCGGGGAGAAGTCATGATCAGTCATGAAAATCCCGCTCTATATACACCGTTACCTCCTAATGAATTAATCAACTTGAAAAAACGTAAAGCTGAATCCTCGTTTGAAGTAGCTGAAGAAGCTCTTGAAAATTATTCTTATGTATCTTTAAATAGAGAAAACATCTGGAACATTACAGGTTATGAGCCTATACTAAATCGTACAAAGGAAGCTATAAAAGAAGCTACAGGGCGTATTTTATTGGAAATATGGGCAGAAGATGCCCAGGAACTAAAAGAAGAATTACAAGCAGCAGCCAAAAGAGGTGTAGAAATTTTAATTGTGTCCTATGGAGATTTAGTATTTGATTTTGCGCAGGTTCATCAGCATGATGCAAGCGAAGAAATAACCAATGAATATGGGGGACGATGGATTGTTCTAAGCGCTGATGATCGAGAAGTAGTTGCAGGTATATTATCACTTGGTAAGGACAGCCGTGCTGCCTGGACGATGCATCCGGGATTAGTTATGCCAATTACAGAAGTTATCATTCACGACTTGTATATCTATGAAATGATGAAAAAACATCGAGGAATCCTAGAGTCAAGCTTTGGTCCGAACCTTATTGAACTTCGTAATCGATTTAAATTTAACTCATCAGGTTATAGTGTAGCAGCAAAATTAGGTTTGATTAAATAGCCAGTATTAATGCATATATACTAATAATAAAATTACTTATCATATGATTTTTGGATAAACTACTCAAGATGAATGAATCATCACTTGACTACCTTTCAATAAACAGAAAACCACTGATTAAGAGCTCAGTGGTTTTTCTGTTTTTAAGCCGTGTATCGTATAAAACTTTAGTTAACATAATGACCTATCTAGGAACGTATGTAAAAAAGAACCCTTACTGCAATAGGCAAGGAGAGAGTATGGGGATAAGGCATGCTTGATTTTTATATGGTGAGGATTGTCATATTCACTAAAAGTTAGGCATATAGTTTTCATTCAAAATCACATATTATTGCGGGTTTTTTGAAATTTAATTTTAAAATTTAAAATTAATTGTTGAAATTAAATTTCAAAAACGTTATTCTGTACTTGAGAACGATTTCAAACAAAAACAAAGATAGGATGATAAGTAATGCTTGAACATTTAACTACTGAGACTCGTAATGAAAAAACAATGAATCTGGATGAAATGTCCATTTTTGATTTTCTTACAACCATGAATGAAGAAGATGAAAAAGTTGCGAGTGCGATAAAAAAAGAACTTCCTTCTATTGCAAAAGCTGTAGAAGCTATTATAGAAGCTAAGAAACAAGGGGGGCGCCTTATTTATATAGGTGCAGGAACCAGTGGCCGCATCGGCTTGCTTGATGCTGTTGAGTGTCCGCCTACATTTGGTACAAACCCAGATGAAGTAATAGGCTTAATTGCCGGCGGAGAAAAAGCTTTTATCAAAGCAGTAGAAGGAGCAGAAGACAGTAAAGAGTTAGGTATGGAAGACTTACAAAACATTCGACTTACTAAGGTAGACATTGTTGTGGGGATTGCAGCAAGTGGCCGTACACCTTATGTTATTGGAGCATTAGAATATGCTAACTCAATTGAAGCTCAAACAATAGCAGTTAGTTGCAATAAAGGTTCTGATATTGGAAAAGTAGCAAACATTGCAATTGAAGTAGTAAATGGTCCTGAAGTATTAACAGGTTCTACTCGCTTGAAAGCCGGAACAGCACAAAAATTGGTTTGTAACATGCTTTCGACAGCTTCTATGGTAGGTATCGGAAAAGTGTATGGAAATCTAATGGTAGACGTTCAGCTGACGAATGAAAAGCTCGTAGAACGCGCAAAACGAATTGTGATGGAAGCAACTTCATGCACGTATGATACGGCAGAAGAGTACTTAGCAAAAGCAAATTGTAATTCTAAGCTTGCTATAGTCATGATTTTAACAGGACTTTCATATGAGGAATCTTTACATCGTTTAGAACAAACACAAGGATTTATCCGTCAAGCAATCGTGAATTAAGTAGCGAAAATATAAGGGAGATGGGAACAACTATGAGTAAACATCATCAAACAGCTAAAGAACTGCTTCAAGCTCTTGGAGGCAGTTCTAATATAGCGAATTATACACACTGTATGACAAGACTCCGAGTCACCCCAGTGAATCATAATAGAATTGATGAAGCGAGTATAAAACAAGTGAAAGGAGTGGTAGGAGTTGTCGATGATGATACGTATCAAATTATTCTAGGACCAGGAGTAGTTACGAAAGTTGCTGAACAATTTGGTATTGCACTTCAAGAAGATTCTGCAGCTCCTTCATCTGAAGATTTGACTTCAAAAGGTGCAGATATGAAGTCTGAGCTAAAAAAGAAAAACAATACGCCATTCAAAAATTTTTTACGAAAAGTTGGAAGCATTTTCATACCTTTAATCCCAGCATTCGTAGGTGCAGGTTTAATAGCTGGTATTGCCTCTATTTTAGCAAATAGCATAACCGCAGGAGATCTTGATAAAGATACTTGGCAACAATACGTTACGATTCTTAATGTGATCAAGAATGCAATCTTCAGCTATTTAGTTATTTATGTAGGTATTAACGCAGCAAAAGAGTTTGGTGCTACTCCGGCCCTAGGTGGAGTTATCGGAGGTATCACCCTTTTAACGGGAGTTACAGAAGAGCTTCCTATTATGAATATCTTTACCGATCAGCCTCTAACTGCTGGGCAAGGCGGGGTTATCGGAGTTTTGATTGCTGTATGGTTACTTTCATTTTTAGAAAAATTCTTACGTCGATTTATTCCTGATGCAATCGATATTATTGTAACACCAACAATTGCTCTTCTGATTGTCGGATTGCTAACGATTTTCTTTATTATGCCTTTTGCAGGTCTAATTTCTAGTAATTTAATTGGTGGAATAGATTGGACACTTGAACGTGGAGGGGTTTTTGCAGGTTTTGTACTAGGAGTGGCATTTTTACCATTGGTGATGCTAGGTCTGCATCAAGTATTAATCCCTATTCATATTGAAATGATTAACACAGCTGGTATGACCATCTTGCTTCCGATTCTTGCAATGTCTGGTGCTGGACAAGTAGGTGCAACTTTAGCACTTTGGGTTCGTTGCCGTAAAAATAAATCACTTGTTACCATTATTAAAGGGGCTCTTCCTGTCGGAATATTAGGTATTGGAGAACCACTTATTTATGGAGTTATTCTTCCATTAGGACGCCCGTTCATTACTGCTTGTATCGGTGGAGGAATTGGAGGAGCTGTAATTGGAATGTTCGGAAACGTTGGTTCCATTGCTATCGGTCCATCTGGCCTAGCTTTAATTCCATTAATTGCTCATGGTTTATGGCTGAAATATATCATCGGCTTACTTGCAGGATATGCTGGAGGATTCATCTGCACATATTTATTTGGCATACCAAAAGAGGCTATTACAGAAGGCTCTAATAACAAAGAAGTACCTGAAGCGAAGACAAAAACTGAAGTTGCTGCAACAGTTGAGAAAAAAGAAATGAACGATACAACTTTAGGAAGCGCATTCAAACTTCCGTTTAATGGATATATTGTGCCTCTAGAAGAAGTCCCTGATGCCGTTTTTTCTTCAAAGATGATGGGAGACGGTTTTGCCATCGAACCAACTAATAATACTCTTGTTTCTCCTATCAATGGGGAGGTTGTTAGCATCTTTCCTACAAAACATGCCATAGGTCTAAAAACAGATCAAGGTCTAGAGTTATTAATTCACGTAGGGTTAGAAACAGTGAACTTGAATGGGAAAGGGTTTACATGTCTAATTAAAGAGGGAGAAAAGGTTACACAAGGAACCCCGCTTTTAAAAATAGATCTAAATTATATTAAAGAAAATGCTAAATCACTTGTTACACCAATCATTTTTACAAATTTATCTGAACATAATCAAATACAGTTATTAAAAACAGGGTACAATGAGCAAGGTATAACAAATATTATTGAGTTAGTTTCTAAAAAACAGTAAGTTAATTAAATCTAATTGATTATTTAAGGGTACTTTTCTAAATAGAAGAGTACCCTTTTTTACTGGCGGCAATTCATCACTTCTAGAGAGTAACCAGGGCTGGATTGGCTATTGGTTCGTTTTTGTAATATTAAACATTAAGCAATGATAGGTTACTTTTACGCCATTTTCGTCACGATGATTATTTTCATATAGGTTGATTAATTCACGAAAAAAGGAAGGGCGCTGACAATAGCTTTCCTCGTTACTATTACTTGCTCCAATCTTTTTTATTGATGTAAAAAATTCCTGAACCGTCGGAAAGTATTGAATCTCTAGTTTCTCCATTTTTGATAGTTTAAATGGATGCTCTCTCAATGGAACTAATGCTTGTTCACAAATTTGAGACAACTCTTCAAGAGAAAAAAACGATTGGCCAGGTGAACTGTTACTGAAAAGACCAAGCTTTTGTTTCGCATGACTGTAGCATGAATGAAGCTCTTGAAATGTACGATTACCAAAGGTTGAAAATAGCAGGCTGCCTGCAGGCTTAAGTTGTTTATACAATTTTTTTATTGTCGTATGAAGACTATTAAACCACTGAAATGTTGCATTCGAAATAATAAGGTCATAATGCCTTTCTATCCTTAGTTCCTCGATATCTCCGCATATGAAAGAAACTCGATCTTCCGTTACTTTTTTCTTTGCTAGCTCAATCATTCCTGATGACAAATCAACTGCTGTAATAGCAGCCTTAGGAAATTTTTTGCACAATAATTGTGTTAAATAACCCGTACCGCAGCCAATTTCAAGAATCGTTATTTCCCGGTTAAAGAAGTTGGTGGAAAGTTGATCTATTAACTGGCTTGCCATACTTTTTTGTACATCGGCATAAGCATCATAAGTTTTAGCATGATTATTGAACCTTTTCTTTAAGAGTTGCTTATTAATCATAAATGAGCTCCTTTTCGAGAAATTTCTCTATAAGCTGCGTGCACTGCTGAGGCTTCGTAAAAAAAGGAATATGGCCAGCTTTTTCTAGGATACACAGCTGCGCTTTTCCACCAATCCTTTCAGCTATGAAGGAAGAAGACTCAGGTAAACATATTTGATCATCTCTTCCATGAATCAACAAACAAGGAGTTTGAATTTGATTGAGTTGCATTCTAACATCTTGTTGGAGTAAATAATCCAGCCCTGTAAGGAGGGAATGCGTACTGTCTCCTTGATAATTACGCTGAGCAAATTCCATAAATTGCTGATGAAATTTCTCTTCTTTTTCAGATGTAGTGAACATAGCGTTATAAAATGCAGTAAGTGTTTTTTCTTTATTACGCTGTAGTTGTTTCTTCATACGTTCAACGATGCGTTGCTCCCATCCAAATGTATTATGCACGTCGTTTGTAAAGCGACTAGTTCCGCCAATCAATATGAGTCCTTCTATCTTGTTAGGGTATAAACTTGCAAGTTCAAGCGTTATAAGGGAACCTAATGACCAACCAATTAAATAAACAGTACCTTGAGTGGAAGCAAGCAATTGCATTGCTCGTTCTCTAAAGTCACTTAGTTCTTTTACACCTCTCCAGTCTGTACACAAAATATTACATATAGTTGACAATGATTTTATGATTGGGTGAAACGCTGCTTTTTCCATTCCCCATCCGGGAAATATTATAATAGTGGATGGTTTCATTGAATCACACTCATTTCTTTTCCAATTAGAGAAACTTTTTTTATGGCCCACTCTAAATCTTCTCGAGTATGATCTGCTGTTACAGTAAAACGAATTCTTGCTTTATTTTCAGGAACAGTAGGGGGCCTAACTGCAATACCAGCAATTCCTTCTTTCTGTAAACGCTCTGCAAACTGCATTGTTCTTTTGTTTTCTCCCGTTAAAATTGGAATGATTTGAGACTGACTTTTACATGTGTTAAATCCTTCATATGTAAGTGCTCTTCTGAAAAATAGTGCATGTTCTTGAAGAAGTGCGCGGCGCTCTGTGTCTTGTTGCACCTTTTCAATCGCAGCCGTTATTGCACCGAGTATAGCAGGGGGAAGAGCGGTTGAATAAATGAATCCTCGCATTCTATTTTTAAGATAATCTATCAGCCACTGTTTTCCGGTAACATAAGCTCCAAATGAGCCTAGTGCTTTACTAAACGTTCCCATTTGAATATCAATTTTATCTTGCAGATCAAGAAAATGCGCATATCCTTCACCATTTTTTCCGTATACACCGCTTGCATGAGCTTCATCAATCATTAGTAGTGCGTTATATTGCTCTTTTAACTTAACAAGCTCCTTGAGCTTGGCAAAGTCACCATCCATACTGAAAACAGTATCTGTTACAATTAACTTCCGTGACTCTAAGGGAACTTTTTTTAATAAATTTTCTAGGTGGTTCATATCGTTATGGCGATAGCGTTGCAGCTTTGCACGGCTTAGCAGGGCCCCATCAATGATACTTGCATGATTTAACTTATCGCTGAAGATGAAGCCATTACGCGGAACCAAGGCTGAGATGATTCCTAGGTTTGCATTATAACCACTATTGATAATAAGTCCTGCCTCAGCTTTCTTCCAATTAACAAGTGCTTTTTCTGCTTTCTCATAAAGAGAGTGATTTCCTACTATTAAGCGTGAAGCTGTTGCTCCTATTCCATATGTCATCACAGCATCACTCATTGTTTTCTTCAGCCCCTTATCTCCTGCGTAGCCTAAATAGTTGTTAGAGGCAAGGTTTAACATCTTATGTCCATTGACTGTAAGCCATGGTCGTTCAGCAAATTCTGTAGTAACAAGGCGCCGTTTTTGAAAAATTTCATCCAAATAGGCAAGTTCTCTCTTAATATCTTCTTCCCAATGCAATACACTCTCACCACCGAAAATAAAATATGTTAACTTTTATATTTATTAAGTTAACAATTATATCTAATCACGCCTTTAGAACAGTGTCAAGATAAAATAATTTAAAGAAGAGATACTAGATAATTGTCTCCACATAGCCTGCTTCAGTTCATTTTTTGAATCTCATGAGTGGACGTGCAACCTTACTTCAGTACTCAAATAAAACCTAAAAAATCAATACTTTGTTCACTACTCGTATTTATTAATTAACTTCTTTTCTTAATGAAAAAGCTGCCAAATAGGCAGCTAATAATACAGCTTTAATTTTCATTTAAGGTTTTGCGTTGCCCGGAGGCTTGTTAGTTGGAAAAATTGCTTTTTCCACATCTTCTGCTGCGATTACTGGATCTACCGTATTGCTATTTGGTTTGCCTTTTTGACTATTGCCTTTATCGCGTTTCTGACTCATTTTTAAATCTCCTTTCAAAGTTAGTTACATTGTTAAGATGAGTTAATAGAGCGGAGCTTATTCAAGCCATCGTCTTTTTTTAAATAACATTCTAGGACTTAAAAGTTCTTTTATCGAGACTTATCAGACAATATGCTTCCTTAGATAGTTAGGTCGGGAATTTGTTTTCTTTAGCCGAATATATATTAGATAATTAAAACAAAGTAAGGTGGATTAGACATGGATAAAAGGGTCATTTTTGACTTTGAAGTCGATTTTACTAATGGCGGTGGAATACAAGGGCAGGAATTTCGTCTTGATATTGATGGTGATGATATCTCTGATGAAGAATTGACTAAATATATTGTAAAAGATATGAGGCTGCTAATGGTGGGTGAGGTAAGGATACTGAACAAGAGAATTATTAGCGAAAAACATAAACGAAAACCTGCTGATGAAGATAGTGAAAAATAAAAAAACTTATTTATTTTTTGTTTTAACTACACAGGCATAATAGAAAAAAGAAGTTACCAAAAGGCGACTTCTTTTTTATTTAACCTTGTTTTCACTCTTTTTAAGCCTTAAGGCATATGATTCGTTAGCTTACTAAGGTAGCTGCATAGTATCTAAAAAATCATAATTCCACTTAGCAATCAGTATCTATTTCATTAATGTTTTTCTTTAATATACGCCCGTTTATAGACATTTTGTTTTGTTTTTTTATCTTAGACTGCAAAATTTATAAGGACGAATTCTTTGATAGAGAGTAACACTTTTCATAAACAATCTGAAACCCGTACAGCACAAACGTTTTTATTAAAAAAACAAGGGATAACTGAAATCTAGTCAACCGGGCTAAAGAGACATATCCTATTTTTTTTAACCATTTTAATCCGAAGTAAGTAAAAAAGGAATCAATAAGTATGTTTACTAAAAGATATAAGTTGAACTTTCCGTAAGTATATTTTAATATCCACAAAGATCCAACGAAAAAAGGACCAAATATCAATGGTAATTCTGCTAGAACATTCGGCTTGATTGAGTAAGGAAACCACCACCATTTTTTCTTCTCTGCAAACCTGCCTTCTGCAATAAGATACAAACTCATAAAAATGCTTCCTGGAAGGAATCTTTTCAGAGTCTTTCCTCCAATAAACGGAACACTAAACCAAGGTAAAATCGTCATTAAAATAAGTAGTAATTTATCATTTTTCTTCAAGTGATAGTCTCCCTTTTCAAAAATATGGATATGTATATATATTCCCTTTTTCATGAGTGTTTATGTGATGAAATAAGAGATCCTGTTTTTTATTACTTTGGTTCATTTCTTCTAAAGCTTCTAATAAACATGTAGTAGTAAGGAAACCGAAGGGAGAGCTAGTAATGATTTCATTATGGGAGGAACATTTATTTTGGTTAGAAATAATTCAGGACCATGGTTATTTTGTACGCGATCACTTATCGGTGAAGGAAGTCGAATACGTCCAAACAGCTAAGCAATATATTCATTTGTTTGATGACTTGCTAAAACGACTGAACTATTTATCCCCTGATGTTATGCATAACGATCCTGCATTAATAGAATTCTCGAGAAAGGCCTGGTCAATTGCCAAAGGGTATTTTGATTTTGAAGGGTCTCTTCAGGCTCTTCGAATTGAAAACGAAGTGAATCTAAACTTATCTCCAACCTATCTTAATGGTACGTTAAGTGAAAATCAGGAATATTTAAGATTTTTATCTTATCTAGTAAAAGGAAAGGAGCCGGTTCCTCTTAGCTTAGTCAAATTAATGGATTTATGGCTGGAAGATCAGCTTGGACATGCCGTTTTGTTTAAAAACCTGCTTGATCCGATTGAGATTATGATATCTAAACAAGCAGATTTATATATCGGAAAATTTCAGGCATTCATTGTACAAAATCATCATTTAAAGGGGTATTTGCGATTTAAGCAGCCAGGTTTTGCAAGACAAACAGAATTTGCTTTAGAAGTGGGGAAAACAACTATTGAGATGAGCCAGTTTGTTTATGCTATGACCGAAAAATACAAGGAGAACAAGCTTTTAAATAAGGAAACGTTAAGGTTTCTGATACATCATTTTCCTGAGACTTGTTATTTTATTAAAAAATTGAGTTATTATGCTCCCGAATTGCAGCAAGAAGCCAACCAATGCTCATTAAGAAGAGTTTCCTATCTTTAAGATAAGCTAAAACATTTCATAGGGCCTAAATCCACTCCTGCTTTATATTTCTGTAAGCTTTATTTATATGTATATAAAAAAGAAAGGTCTACTTTAGAGGGGAGACCTTTCTGGAGGAGGACTAATTATTGAAAGTAAAAGGAGTGTGGTGCGTATTTAATTAGTTTGCTATGTAAAAGCTACCTCAATGGTCCAATCCCCAGTACTTTTTACATCGCCAGTTATACCTTTCAGTTCTTTTTCTTTCCTTAAAAAAGATTTCACTCTCAAGCTCACGCATCCATATCTAACAGCCGAATGATTCGTTCTTAATCCGTTTTTGATATTGACAGATTGGCTATATTTTGTGAGACTTAATATACATAATGTTCATTAGTTTACATCATGTGCAGAATGTGTGTTGATGGTACAAGATCGTTTAAATAGTCAATCATCAGAAACAGTGGCTGCACCCATACATGTCACAATTATATGTCTGACACTCAATAAAAGGTACACAAGGAGACGAACGATGTCTAAAAAAGCAAAAGTAGACCCTAGGATAAAAAGAACAAATAAATACTTAAGAAACGCTTTAGTGGAACTTCTTAAAGAGAAAGACGTCACAGCCATTACGATTCAGGAAATTACGGAAAAGGCGGAATTAACGCGGGGAACATTTTATTTGCATTATCAAGATAAGCAAGATTTTCTCATGCAGAGTATGAATGAAGTTCTAGAAGAGCTGATCGAGAAGGTGAAGCCTAGACAAAATGATGAGTATTCTTCAGAACTAGAAGAAAAAGATGAATCTGTTTCTTTTTTAAAGCTTTTTGAATTTATCTACGAACACGCGGATTATTTTAAAGTCATGCTAAGTGATCGAGGATTGCCTCAATTTAGAAGTCATATGACGGAAATTGTAAAAAAGAGAGTGTATGGAGAGCTAATCTCTTCGATTGGAGAAGCAGAGGACGGACTTGATATTCCTAAAGATATCCTGATTAGCTATATCACATCAGCTCATATAGGCGTCATTTGTTCTTGGTTAGAAAGTGGTATGAAATTTAGCCCTGCATTTATGGCTGATAAATTAACCAGCCTAACACTTTTAGGGCCAATTCGAGTGGCGGGTTTAGAAAATAAAATAAAGCTTCCTTACTGAAGCTTTATTTTTTAGTTTGTTCAAATGCGGATAAATATCTTTCTTCTTTACCATAGCTACTGTGATGGTTTGAAGAAACATGAACGCCGCATTTTTAGTTTTTTACAATCATGAAAGGCAGAGAGGAATTGTAGTATGAAAATAGAAAAACACTGGGGGATTGCTTTACTTGCAGTTTTAGCTATTGGTCCTGGTTTAATGTTAAACACTTCATTAAATTCTATACGTGAAATTCTCCAACAAACGTTTAACGATCAATCTTATATTTCGATAACACCCGTTTTAATAGGGGTTATGAGCTTTGCATTTTGTATTCCGTTTGGACCTATCCTTCGACATAAGCTAGGGGAGAGAAGGACGTATGTTCTTTCGATGTGTTTGTTTCTTATCGGAGCTATCGTAAGTATTGCTTCGAACAGCTTCTTAGGAATGGGCATTGGGCGGTTTCTGCAAGGGGGAGGAACTGGTTTAGCACTTATGATGATGATTCCAATGCTGGTTCTTTCTTTTCCAATTCAGAAAAGGAACTTGGCATTACTAATCCTTATTGGCGGATTTTATGGATCTAGCGTTGTGGGTATTTTTCTCGGAATGTTAGTGAACAGCTACGGACACTGGAGAGGGTTATTTTATATAGCGGCCGTACTTTCCTTACTGGGAATATGTTTCAGCTACAAATTTTTAACAAATGATCATGCTAAGCAACAGCACAAACATCATGAACCATTTGACATCATCGGTGTAGCGTTAATGTTTATGGTTACCGCATTTATTACGTTTACATTACTTAACCTTCAAAAATCAGGATGGACATCTACTTATGTATGGATAGGCATAGTAGGAAGCATCATTTTTTTATGCTTTTTATTCGTAGCAGAATGGCATATTAAAAATCCGTTAATTCCCTTTCGATTAGTGGCTTCTCGAAAACCAGCTCTCGCTATTCTGATTGCTGTTATAGGCAATATTAGCATGAGTTTAACTCTTTTATCACTACAGGGATTGCTCAAAAGTGGATCTGGTTTTGATAAAGGAGATATTTCACTGATCTATATCGGGCTTTTTGCGGGGATAGTAATTGCGGCCATATTAAGTGCCGTATTATATGATAAAGTTGGACCGGGCGTATTAGGTATTATAGGAGCCGTCATTATTATGGGAGTGAACATACAGTGGATGTATTTAGACGGTCATGCTTCAGCTTTTCTCTTTGTTAGTAGCTTTGCCGCTCTAATCGCAGGAGTAGGCTTCACAGTCGCTGCAGGTCTTATGGGTGCTGCTTTAGGCGGACCACTACCAAGTTTAGTCCCTCGAATGGTCACGGTTCAATTTATAAGAGTTACAGTATCTGCGATCATCCCTGTAATCAGCAGTATCGTCTTTGCAAAGGTGTATAAAAATCACCTTGCGACGGTAAGCGCAGAGAGCCAGGTTGCTAGTAAAGAAAATTTCACTCAGTCTCTACATGTAAAATCTGAAATCATTACGTATCATACGTTTTCTACGTTTTCGTGTGTATTAAGCATTGTAGTATTAATTCTCTCGTTTTTGATGTTCCTAACAGGTAAGGGCCACAAGCTGGCTCATAAGCCGCATGATAAAGAAAAAAATAAAGAAAAGCTGAGTACAGAAGAGGTTCACATTAAAAAAACTACTCCCGTTTTTGAGCGTTCACCTAAAGAGGCTGTTTCGAATGGAGTCATTGGTGACAGCGAGTATAGAGAAGCTTTGAAAAAGTTTGGTCAGCCTAAACCTTCTCCTGATAAAATGCTGCATATGAGAGATCAAGAATATAGAAAAGCTCTTAAAAGGATGAAGGATATAGGACAATAAGTTAAACTGAAGGAATTTGAGTAAAGAATAGAAAGAGCAAACTCGCATGGCAGTGAGTTTGCTTTTTTAATTTCTACATGTACGCTTTGCAGATATGTTTTTAATAAATCAATAACTAATACAAAAATACAGTGCAAATATGTGTTAATTTATGTATAATTATTTATTATATAGAATAAAAATCCAAAAGGAGAAATAGATGAATCCCTTCATAAAAGAAAGCATTGAATCCCTTGATACACAATTAGGTATAATCCAAACTTGTATTAGTAGATTAGCAGATGATGATATTTGGAAAAAGTTCCGCCAAGAAACGAATAGTATTGGAAACTTATGTTTACATCTTGCGGGCAGCGAATATGCATTTATCGTCAGCATAATTGGTGGTAAGCCTTTTATTAGACAGCGATCTAAAGAATTTACTGATAACAGAGTAATGGATTCCGAGCAGCTAATAGAAAATTTAATCCTTACGCGACAAGAAAGTAAAGAAATTATCACAAATTTTGATTTTAACGATTTAGAAAAATCCATACAAATGCCTTCTACAACAAGTACATTAATTCCAGAACCAGGTAAAATACAGTCCTGTTTAAGTGTTATCTTATATGCCGTTGAACATTATGCTTATCATACGGGACAAATCGTTTATATGACAAAGCTACTTCAAATGAAAAATGAACATATCTTAAAATGGAGACATTGAATTTAATAACCCTGTTCAGAAACACTAATTATCCATATAAATTTTCAACTAATGCTGCAAGTTAATTTTTAATGGTAAAATTCAATAGGTTGGAAGGGAGGAAGTTTATTGTTATATCATCCGAAATGGAGCAAAGCAAAGAAACGTTTAATGGGTTTTGTATGCGAATCTTTGCATTCAAGAGTAGATTTTCAAGTGATTAATTATCGAAAAGCACATGACCAGTTAGGTAGAGCTGTCATAACTGTTGATAAAGTAGAAATGTTAAGTATGTGTACGATTACTGCCGAAAGAGAAGAATATTATAGAGAAAGAGATATTCGTATTCAGTCAGATGATTTTAGTTATGATAATGTTTTTAATAATCGAGCAATCCAGGAACAAGCTCATGAACAATTAAAAATGGAAGGTATTTATGCACAATATGATTTCTTTTCTGCTTTGGAAGAATATTTTAATTCACCAATTGAAGTATCTTTAAAGTCGAATGATCGGTTAATAAAAATATTGTGTATGTTGGACCGCCGTGTAGGGAAAAGAACTTTACGTAAAATGAAAGAGTTCATGTTAGAAGAAAATACATTAGTCCAGGATTTTTATAAATTACGTTGTGACGCAGAAAATATACATAGTAGCGAATAAACAAAACAGAACTTTCATAAAATAGGGAGTTCTGTTTTTACGCTTAATATTAATGCCAAAATTTAATAGAGCCTTTTGTTTAGATATATTTAGTATGTGAATTCGAGTTGTTTGTTTCAAAGATAATTTTCTCAGAGAACGTTTCTCTGCACATTAAATGCATGTATTTAGCTTGTTTCTTACTTTATCTAAAAAGTATGAAATAATGAATTTTATCCAAAAAAGGAAAATTAGTAGCTTTAAATTAAGGATACGCTTGAAGGGAGCTAAATCTATTTTGGCTTCGAGTTGGAGAGAAATTTTAGTGACTAGAACGGGAAAAAAGAGACTGTCCTATAAGATATTGTATGGATATAAAAGGACATTACTTTTGTGATAACGTCCTTTTACATAGCTAATTATTCTTTTTCAACTACCGTAAAGTATTGGACGTTCCTTTTAACAATGACCAAATCATTTGCTAGATCCAATAGTTTACTTTTGTCTTCAAACCTATACTGTATGTAGTTCTTTGCACGAATAAGTGATTTAGCTTCAACTAAATGACTTATTTCACCATTAATTAGATGAAACGTTACTTCATACTTTTTCATAAGAAAACACCTCCATATTATCAATTTTTACTATTACTTAATTTCTGATACGCTTTCTTTTGACTGATGATTAAAAAGTTAGGTGTGTTCTATTAGGGCGAACAGAACAAAAAGCATATAACAGAACCAAGTTTTAATTGTCACATGGTACCAAGTTGGGTATATAGCTGTTGTTATTTAGTATATTTTAGATAGAAACAGTACTTATAGCTGTGTTACAATATTCCTGTTATGTGAAATGAAATTCATTTTATAGTTCTATTTCGTTTTAACTTACTTATTAAAAATTCCATATTATGAATGGAAATTAGTTTACATAGGAAGGTTTCTAAAGTTGATTTAGAAATGAAATGGAGAGGTATCTGTGGAAAGAAATGAATTTAGAAGACAAAAAGCACTTCGGTCAAAAGAGAAGAGAAAGAAAAAGCTTAGCCAACATAATGCCTTAAACTTATCACTAATCTTTATATCAATATGCATTGTTTGTCTGCTAATCAACTTATCATTGAGATAGAAAAACGCTCACCAAAAAGAGTATGTAAAAGAGAGGAAGACAATTTAATATGAGTAATCAACAAACAGTGGCCGAAAGCTCTAACATCAAAGTACTGCCGATTATAACGTCGTTTCTTATTGCTGGATTTATCGGTTTATTTAGTGAAACAGCGCTAAATATGGCATTAAAAGAGCTAATTTCTGGCTTTGGTATTCACGAAACAACTGCACAGTGGCTGACAACAGGGTATCTGTTAACGTTAGGAATTTTGGTACCTATTTCAGGTTTTATTCTTCAGCGCTTTACAACCAGACAGCTTTTTATAGCATCTCTAATCTGCTCCATCATTGGAACATTTATTGCCGCTGTTGCACCAACGTTTGGGGTACTCATGATTGCCCGTGTCGTGCAAGCGGTTGGAACTGCTTTACTTTTACCGCTTATGTTTAACACGATTCTTGTTATTATCCCGCCGCATAAACGTGGAAAGTCAATGGGGATCATCGGCCTTGTTATTATGTTTGCGCCAGCTGTTGGACCAACTGTATCAGGCTTAATCTTAAAAACATTAACGTGGCACTGGATTTTCTGGATTTCACTTCCACTGTTATTTGCTGCCTTAGTGTTTGGAGCTTTCTTTATGCAGAACGTTACCACACCAACGAAGCCAAAAATCGATATGATTTCTGTTGTTCTTTCAACAATAGGTTTTGGCGGAATCGTATTTGGATTTAGCAGCGCCGGAGAAGGCGGAGGCTGGGGAAGTCTACAGGTTATTCTAACTCTTGTAATTGGAGCTATTGCATTAGTTGCATTCTCTATTCGTCAAACGAAGATGAAAGAGCCAATGTTAGACCTTAAAGCCTTTAAGTATCCGATGTTTACAATTGGTCTTTTATTAATTCTAGTCTGCATGATGGTACTGCTGTCTGCGATGATGATTTTACCTTTGTACTTACAAACATCATTAGCTTTATCAACCTTTGCCGCTGGCCTAATGCTTCTTCCTGGAGGAGTGATTAACGGAATTCTTTCACCGGTTATGGGGGGATTATTTGACCGCTTTGGTCCCAAATGGTTAGTTATCCCTGGACTTGTGATTGTAGCCGGCACCATGTATGGTTTTTCAACCGTAACGCTAGAAACGTCAACAGGGTTTATCGTTGCTCTGCACATTGCGCTTATGATAGCCATTTCGATGATTATGATGCCGGCTCAAACAAACGGATTAAACCAGCTTCCACCTGAGCTGTACCCGCACGGAACAGCAATTATGAACACTTTGCAGCAGGTTTCTGGCGCAATTGGAACAGCTGTTGGAATTTCCATTCTTTCATCAGGTTCAAGAAGCTTCCTTGAGACGGTATCAGATAAAATGGATCCATTAAACCAAGTTCTTGCCTTTACCAACGGTGTTCAACATGCGTTCATCTTTGCGATTATTGTTTCAATTGTTGGATTGGTTATCTCGTTCTTTATCAAGAGAGTCAATGTTGAACAAAAAGCACATTAATAAAAAACACAGACCATCCAATGGTCTGTGTTTTTTAGATTTACGAGAAAATTTTAAGGTTCTGTATCAGCCGTATTAATTTTTAAAAATCTGAGGCATTTGATTTATCCTGCTGCGACTCACCTCCAAGCACATTTTAAACAAAAAGTGAAGGCCATTAAATAGAAATTCGTTGCTTAAAAGAAGGTTTTTTTTGTAATAAGTGGACACTATAAGAAGAACTAGATAAAGTACGTTGAGGTGAGTTCGCTTATGATATCAAGAAAACACTTAGGATTTAATCTATCTATAATAGCGATTCCATGGTTGTCGTTGTTATTTATAGGGAAACGCAGCATAAGACGTTATTCGTTAGCAGGGTTTTTTATTATTATCTTAGAAATTATTAATCATTTGTATGGGCATGAGAGGAAGTGGTGGAGGTTCTACGACAAAAAAGATTCGTTTATAAAAGATGAACTTCCTTTTAGCATTGGGCCTTATATGCCACTTTCAATGTGGCTGCTTAAATCTTCGTATGGCAACTTTAAGAAGTTTATATTATTGAATATTATAGTTGATGGAATCTTTGCTTTTTACTTTATTGATGTTCTTAAAAGGTTGAAAATTGTAAGTCTAAACCGATTAAGTCATTTTCAATTTTTTATCTACCTTCATTACAAAGCATATTTGTTATATGGAGTGCAGTATTTATTTGAAAAGGTGAAAAAATGGAGTTGATTTAAAACCTTAAGTGGGATTACGTAGGCACCATTTTTTAATTTCGTAGATATAGACATCCCCTTATTATTCAAGCAATTGAACATGAATTTGATGTCTAAACTGTTGAGATCAAATTGACAAACGGAGATACTGTATCAGTCATGATTGATTAGTGATTTGCTTATGTTATATTTCAATCTTTAATGTAATTTAAAGTTAAACATACAAAAGAGAGAGCTGTTTTGAAGAATCAGCTCTCTCTTTTGTATGTTCCCATAAATCATTCATATAGATAGTATTCCAAATAATACAGCCACAATCGTCATAACTAACGCTGTTCCAATGGCATACTTGGCAGCAAAGCGAATATGGTCACCTATATCAATGCCAAGGAGTCCTACTAAGACATAAATAGAACCTTGAAGTGGACTTAATAGATGCAAGGGTTGCCCTAGTAAAGAAGCTTGACCAATTTCTAGTGGAGGGATGCCAAAGTGAGCAGCCGTTTCAGACATAATAGGAATAATCCCGAAATAGAAGGGGGCATTTGCCATAAAAAATGTGAATGGCATACTTATAAGGGCAACAATTACTGTTAATTTTGGGCCAAGAGCATCAGGAATAACGGCTATTAAAGTATCCGCCATAGCTTTAACAATACCTGTTCCATCTATAATTCCAGTAAATATACCTGCAGCAAATATCATGGAAACCACCGTTAATATATTCCCTGCATGAGCATGCAAACGTTCCTTTTGATCTTGTAAATTTGGGTAATTAACAATCATCACGATAGCAAAACCAATCATAAACAAAGCTGGTAATGGTAAGAACCCTAGAACTAAAGCAGTAAGAAGTAAAAGTGTTAAAGCTAAGTTAAACCAAAATAATTTTGGACGCTTTATTGATGCATCCATTCCTACATCAAGAGCTGCAGCAATTTCATTATTAAATTCTGTATCTATATTGATAACTCCCAGTCTTTTACGCTCGCGTCGTCCAAGGAAATAAGAAACCCCTAAAACCCAGATAGTTCCTGCAATCATAGAAGGAATAAGTGGTAATAGCAAGTCTGTTACATCTGCTTTTACAGCCGCCGTAGCTTGTACAGCAGGACCACCCCAGGGAGTCAAATTCATAATACCCATTGCTAACGCAGGAATACAGGCTAGAATAAGTTTATTCATACCTAATCGATTGTATAGTGGGAGAAATGCAGTTACTACAATTAGATATGTAATGGTACCGTCACCATCTAAAGCAACTATTAAAGAAAGTACTGCAGTACCCATTACAATTTTTAGAGGATCACCGCCAACCATCTTTATAATCTTCGCTACTAAAGGATCAAATAATCCTGTATCAATTAACACCCCGAAATAGAGAATGGCAAAGATAATCATAATTGCTGTCGGAGCAATGGTTTCAAGACCCTTCATCATCATTGGTCCTAAATCAGTGAAGCCGCCCAATAAAGCAAAAACAATAGGAACCACTGTTAATGCACTGAAGGCAGACAAACGCTTACTCATGATTAAATACATAAATACTACAATCATCGAAAAACCTAAAAATGTTAACATATTATACCCCCTCTAGAACTTTCTTTCATTTTCCCTCTTGTTTATCTTTAATGTCATACTTTTTAAATTCTCATGAAACTATTTAACTATCATTCTTTATTATAAAGCTGCTTTGCACAATCATTCATTAGTAGAAAACAATTGGCTTTTTTTACATATTATTGGTTTAAAACCTGGTATCAGAACGAATGTAAGGGTTTACAAAAAATCTAGCGTGAATTCCCCGCTTAAGCCCACTGTATATATAGAATCATTAATAGATTATTTTCTATTCTCGTGTTTCTTTAACTAATCACTCCTTTACTAAAATCTTTTGTTGATGATTGCTTAGAACCAAAGGTAGCGCTCTCATCATTTGCGTGTTAACAAGCAAAATACAAGTGTTAGGATTAATAAACTTATAGTCACTTTGTAATATCTTAGTAGGGGAGCAGTCAGATATCTCCGGATGATATCTAAAAATGATTTTACAGAACTAACTATATTCATTATTACAACTCATTGTTTGAAGTAATAATTATTACTTTTTATTTAATTGTTGTAATAATTGTGACTATTTAAAAGTATACTATCATGGCTTCTAATGAAAAGTAAATGTTTTTTTATAGAAATGAAAAGTGAAAGGGAAGTATTAGACTTAAATGAAAAAATAAAAAAGTGGTAAAAATATAAAATATCGAATTATTTTATACATTCGATATTTCATGCTTTTACCACATTCGTAAATTTAATCAGTGTAATGATAATTAATTTTTGTAAGGATTGAAGTGATTTTATCGAGACGATCCTTTGTCTTTTCTGGATAATTTATAGCTATCGCACTTACAAGATAATCGGCCACAAGTAGCGACGCTATAGGTGAATTATGAAAAGCGATACTACTCGAGCTACAAGTCAGTACTAAATCTGAGTACTTAACTAAAGGAGAAGAATAACTGTCGGTAATTGAAATGACCTTGGCATCGTTACTTTTGGCAGCTGTTACAAACTCAACAGTTCTTCTAGCGTACCTTGGAAAGGAGGTTGCAATAACTAAATCTTTAGAAGTTAAAGTAATTCCTTTATCCACCCAATCACTTAAGTCAGAGACAATTAGCTCACAGTTTCCGAGTAGTCGATTAAGCCCAAAAGATAGATGCTGTGCCACGGGTAAACCACTTCTAACGCTTGTACAAAATATTCGGTCTGCAGAGACAATCATTTCTAACGCTTTATTTAGGCTCTCTGTAGAAATCATTTCTACTGTTGATTGAATGTTATTGAATTGACTTTCTGCACAGCGCATCCACAAATCACTCTCATCTAAGCCCTTCAAATTTGTTTCTAATCTGATTTGAGGAGCAGCATTGTTACGTAAAAGCTCCTGAAGTCCTTTTTGAAACTCTGCATATCCAGAATAGCCTAGACTAAAAGCTAATCTCATTATCGTGGTCGTACTAGTTTTTACTGTCAAAGCCAATTGATCAACCGTTAAAAAAGCTACATCGACAGGATTTTTAAGGATATAGTCTGCTACTCTCCGTTGAGTTTCTGTTAGTTGTGAGATATTATCTTTTAATTTTAATATTGGATTTTCCATACCTTCGCTCCAATTAAACAGATTATATTGTAAATTTTATTTTTTTAAGCATATAAAAAGTATTTATCACAATACTTACTTGAATTTTAGCATGTTTACTTTTTTATGTAAAAATGTTTCTTCTAAGTAATAAAGCTTAGGATATGTTTTTCCTGTGCTTTATTTATAAAAATAGATTTACTTTATTAGGTACCGGTGATAAGATACATTTAAGATTATAGTAATAAATATTACTTAAATAAAAAATGTAGTAATTTTTATTACTTTATTTATTTTTTACGATGTTTTTCTATCTTTTTCAAAAATGCAGCAAATAAACTGTAGATATTCTGCGAATAGGGGGGGGCAATATCTAATTTTATTACTTTAATTTTGTAAGCGTTATCCTGAGTAGAGCATTGATTAGAATATATTAAAATTGAAGAGGAGTGTATATCAGTGAGTAATTTAGCACCAGTATTATCTGAAGACATTATTAAGAGAGCAAACCTTCTTAATACAACTCTTATATCCGATGCAATGGGGTGTACAGGCTCAATGGATTGTAAAATTAAGCCTGTATCTACAGGAATGAAGGTAGTTGGAACCGCTCTAACTGTAAGTTTAAGACCTGGAGATAACTTATTTCTTCATCAGGCAATCTATGACGGTACAGAAGGATATGTACTAGTTGTAGATGGAAAGGGGCATACGGCAAATGCTTACCTTGGAGAATTAATGGCAGCTGCAGCTAAAGCTATTGGACTTGAGGGGATTATTATAGATGGGGCAGTTCGGGACAAAGAGACCCTTAGTCAATCAGGATTTCCTGTTTTCTCAAAAGGATTTATTCCGAATGGTCCTCTTAAAGATGGTCCAGGTGAGTTACATAAACCTATTTCTTGTGGAGGCGTAGCTGTTATTCCAGGAGATCTAATTATAGGTGATGATGACGGAGTTGTTGTAGTTCCAAAAGAAAAGATTGAAGAGGTTCTTTTTAAAGCCGAAAAAAAACTAGAGTATGAGAAAACACGTTTAGAAACGATCGAAGCATTTGAAAGAGCGCGTCTGCAAGGTGAATCTGGAGGTAACATTCAGCCTTCATGGTTAAGAGAACAGATGAAAGCATATGGATTATAAACAGAAGGGAGAGCTTTAAAGTGAAATTAGGTTTTATTGGATTTGGAGAGGCGGCCTTTGAGTTATCAGTTGGCTTAAAAGGCGAAGGTTTAGAAACCATTTTTGCTCATGATGTTATGATAGACCATCCTACATATGGTCCACAAATTAAAGAACGAGCTGCTCAAGCTCAAGTAGAACTTCTTTATAGACCCGAAGAAGTTTTAAAACAAATAGATATAGTAATAGTAGCAGTACCCGCAGATAAAGCACTTGAAGTTAGTGAGATGCTAAAACCATTTATAAAGAAAGAATGTATCTATGTAGATGTATCAGCTTCCACTCCTATCGTGAAGCAAAAAATTAACATAAATATACAAGAGAAGAATGCATTCTTCGCAGATGCCGCAATGCTAGGTCCCCTGCCAGTTTATAAACATAAGGTTCCTATTTCAGCAAGTGGTAATGGTGTAGATCGACTGATTTCTTTAATGACTCCGTACAGTATGGACATAACTAAAGTAAGTGAAAAACCTGGTGATGCCTCTGCTGTAAAGCTAATTCGCAGCATTTATATGAAAGGTGTAGTTGCTCTTTATCTAGAGTTATTAGAAGCTTCTCATGAATTTAATGTAGAACAATTAGTCTTAGATTCTATTAGTGAAACTTTAGATAGTAAGAGCTTTAGAGAAACAATGAACCGATTGGTAACTGGAACCTCTATACATGCATTAAGAAGATCAATTGAGTTAGACGGCTCTATTCAAATGCTAGAGGCTTCTAATTTAAATTCTATTATGTCTAAAGCAGCAAAAAGTAAGTTAGAAACATTGGCTTCATTTAATTTAAAAGAAAAGTTTAAAGGACAAAAGCCAGATCATTGGTTGGATGTTATCAAAGCATGTAAAGAAGATGCTGCTGTAAACAATTAAATAAACTAATCTATTATATCAATAGTAAGAGACGGGGAGATTTACTTGGGAACATGGAATTTTCAAAGCGGTTCTATTTGGTTAGAAAAGGGGTTTATTCCTAATAAGTCTACAAGTATAGCAGCTACTCATAATATTTCCAGAGATATTCATTTATCAAAATCAAATTTAATTGTAACAGCCCTAGGAGATTTTTGATGTGGGTGGTTACTGTAATCAATGCTTATTCAAGAGAACATAATATTATCATGTTTGAATTTAACACAGAAAGGGAGGCAAGAGAAACTTTCGTGAAATTACAAAACCATAAAATTTTTTCTGAAATTATCTGTTGCTATAATCCAGCTTCTACTCTAGCTGTTAACTGAGTTCTTTTAAGCTTAGGAAATCTACTAAAAAAAGATAGTAAAGAAAGCCAAGCAAAATGAGTGAGCACGCAAATATAGTAATTCTCCAGAGCTTGACAATAAAAGAGATGTAAACGTTATGTTTAAAAATAAGATAGTGTTGGTAGCCAATGGCGGCCCAGGAATTAGAAAGGCTGCTTTCCATGATCAAACTTGTGGAAATTAAAAAATACCTCATATGACACTTATATAAAAGATAATTGCAGGTAAGGAATTATAAAAGAGGTTACAGGAAGAACTGTAACCTCGATTAAAACAACTAGAATTATATGTGTGTGAATTCTTATATAAGTGATTTTGCATTTCTCCCTAAAATATAAAAGCTACGTTAGAAATCCTCTTTTATTAAGTAGCACCTCAGTTGATCTCATTTCTTTCTTTTGAATCCAAAACTCGCGATATAGGCTATTACTAACGAAATAACCGCAGCAACACTAATTTTTATGTAAGAAATCCCCAAAGCCCAAGGACCATATTTATGGGAGTTCAAATGATACATAGACCACCATTCTCCACCTTGGCCTTTAGAAAAAGAGAAGATGATCCATAGAAGAAGCAAGAACAGAAACCATACAAAAAAGATGATACTATTAGCGATTTTCTTATTTATTGGTTAACCCTCCATCTCATAATTTATAGGTAATGTGCTTATCTCTTATTATAGTAACAGTAATCGGAAAAACGTAAGAGTTTTTATTGAAAGAGGCTGAGTAATCTAATTGATGTCTGCTTTGTGTAATACTAAAATTAAACGTAGCAACCTAAAAACATAAGTAGTAAAAGCATAGAAGGGAGGAGGAATAAATGAGTGATCTTGAGTTCTCTGAACGAACCTATACAATCTCTAACTTCAAACAAAATGGGTATGAAAAACTTGTCCTATCTAAACCACTTGATCAATACGAAGCGGAAGTTCCGGTTACAAGGCAATGGTTGTGGAGTACGGATATAGGAGAATGGGAAGAAGTTGAAATTACGGTAGAGGGAAATAGTGAAAAGCCATATGAGGAATTTATTGAAATGGCTGATTCTATATTGAAACAATTACATATCTATCTTGAACGGTCATTGAAGTATTTAAAGCAGTGCATCTCTATACAAAAATTTAGTGTCTATTATCTGTCCGCTGTAAGCTTTGGGCGGCTTTTAAATTTTGACGGACATATTCTTGCGGGATTTTCTTTAGCTTTTGTTTACGGGGATTATCCCAATGTATTTCAATATAAAGTAAAGTTCAACAGAAGTGGATGGCCTATTGGGTTTGAAGGTGGACCGCTATAAAAAATCAGAGTAGAGAACCACATATTAGTTTGTGACTATATATTTAGGGCGAATTTTTCAACAGCAGTTAAAGAGGGGAATGTATATTAAATGAGTGAATTTAATGAAAAAAAGACATTTGAAAAAGAGTTCTCAGAAGACGTAATTGACATAGCAGCGGTTACAGGTTCAGTAGGGATTGGTGCTGGAATGTCCAGTGAAGAGACGTTATGGACAGCATCAATTGATTTAATTGCATGGAAAAGTTTAGATGAAAATGAAGCTGTCAAAAAAGAAGAGATACAGCTTAGATGGTTAGTGGACGAGGAAGAAGTGGAAAAAGCAATGAATCTACTGCAAAGTAATACCGTTGTAAAGCTACAAGTACGTACGGGAACGGATTCAATGATGCTCGTTAACATTCTGGAAGCAGAGTATGAAGACGAAGAGTTAGAAACGATAGTAAAAAAATCAGTGAAGCCGGTTTATTATTATGATGAGATATTTGGCAAGTTTACACTTGAAAAAAGTGTTAAAGTTTTTGAAAAAAACATTTCGTGGGTTAATGAACAGTGCGAGCTGTATTTTGATTGGCATGAAGATGAAAGTATGATGGAGTCTGCGCTGAAGACCGCACATACACTTTTTGAAGAGCAGGACAAGTGGAGCCAAAAAATTAGAATGTATGCCGCAGCGGAACTGGTCGATTTAGCAAACGATTGGCTACAGGAAGAGGATGAAATAGAGGAAATGACAAAAGAAATGTTTATGGATTTGATGAATTTAGACACTATATCCGTTTATCCGGAAGGTGATTTTGATTTTTATTTTTCTGATGGAGATATGTTTGCAGGCCATAGCATCATTGTAGAAGGAAATATAAACGGGACTTTTACTAGGGCTCAAATTGCAGGATGAATAGATTGATTAAATGATAGTTGAAAAACAATTATGTAGTTTAAGAGAAGGCTTTTATCCTTCTCTTTTTTAATTCAATCTTGTTTTTCCTCTTTTTAGGACTTGGAGCGTATACGAATTACCGTGCTGCTTACACGGATTTATATGAGTTTTTTTGTAAGAGTAAACGTTTACTATTAAGTTATTCTGTGATAATTATATTTCTCTGTGATTTTTAACGATTAAAAGCAGTTTTTTGTCTTTATTTATCAGAAAATAAAAATTATATTGACAATTAATCGTTTACATTTTATGATTAATTACGTAAACGTTTACTATGAATTTAAAGTTAAAAACTAAAACAACAAAGGGGATGTTTTTAATGAAAAACAAAGTAAAATGGAGTGGCGTATTTCCAGCAGTTCTTATCCCATTCAAGGACGACTATTCAATTGATGAAGAAGGTTTTCGCTCTTTAGTTCGCTGGGTTGCAAGTCATGAAGGGGTTAATGGAATTGTAGTAAATGGACATACGGGAGAAATTATGACTTTACTACCTGAAGAGCGTGCAGAGGCTGTAAGAATTGCAGCTGACGAATTAAAAGGGCGTATTCCTGTTATCTCTGGTGTATCGGCAGAAGGAACAATCGAGGCTATCCAACATGCGCAAGCGGTAGAAAAAGCAGGAGGAAGTGGGATCCTTCTGATGCCTCCACATTCTTGGCTACGATTCGGGATGCAAGAAGAATCACCTGTTCAGTTTTTTAAAGATGTGGCAGAAGCGATTAACATCTCAATCGTTGTTCACCAATATCCAACTTGGACAAAAACTTCGTATACAACCAGTCAATTATTAGAAATGGCTGCTATTCCGAACGTTGTGTCTATTAAAGTCGGACAACGAGATATTGCACAATATGAAGTAGATATTCGAGCACTAAAAAAGAATGCGCCTGATGTTTCACTGTTAACGTGTCATGATGAATACTTGTTACCTACTTTAGTTCAAGGAATCGACGGTGCATTAGTTGGATTTGGTTGTTTTGTGCCAGATTTAATCGCAGAACTAGTGAAATGTGTGAAAGATCAAGACTTAACGGCTGCGAATGCTGTGTATGACCGTATCTTTGAATTAAAGCAGGCTGTATATAAAATGGATGAGCCTTCTTCTACTTCTCATTTGCGTATGAAAGAAGCGATGTATCAACGTGGATTAATTAGTAGTTCATTAGCGAGACGTCCAGTATTACCTTTAAAAGAAGAAGAAGTAGAAGAAATTCGTCAAGGCTTACTGAAAGTCGGATTATTAAAAGATGAAGTGAAAGCGTAATAAACATTGTAGATAGTGGTTGCAAGATTGCAACCACTATTCTTTAGTATTTAGGTGGGACTCGTTTATAATAGATAGATATACTTGACCCACGGAGGTATGTACTATGAGCGTAAGTATTAAGGACGTGGCACTTAAAGCTGGTGTGTCAACAGCTTCTGTCTCACGAGTATTGACAAATAAACCTGGTGTTGGCGCGAAAACCGCAGAACGAATTCGTAAAGTAATGGAAGAATTAGATTATCGTCCTAATTTAGGAGCTAGAGGACTTGTTAAACAAAACACAGGAAATATTGCAGTTGTGGTTCCACGAGGATCATTTATTTTGAACAATCCATTTTTTTCAACCGTTTTAGAAGGAATAGCGAAAGGACTCGACCAAACAGACTATAATATGATGATGTCATTTACCTCTTCTCAACAGAAGCGGTTGCTTGAAACTCAGGCTGTAGACGGGGTTATTCTTTTTGCACCTAGAAATGAGGAGCTAAGTCTAGAATGGTTAGAAAGTATTCGACTACCGATTGTCGTAGTGGGGAGCTATTTAGAAGGATCTCCTTTCCCGTGCGTGCGACCGGATGATGAAGATGGTATCAAACAAGCAGTGGATGCTCTTTATCAGCTAGGACACCGGAATATCGGAATCGTAAATGGGCCGATGAGTTCCATGCATAGTGTCAGGTGTTTAAATGGATATAAAAAGAAAATGGATGAACTAGGTTTACCTTTTTCTTCTGAAAACGTATTTGAGATTGATGAGTTTGACGCTTTAAAAGCAACAACAGAAGTAGCGACATTTTTAAAGAAACATAGTAACATTACAGCAGTCGTTTGCTCATCTGATTATTTAGCTATCGGTGTTATTAAGGCAGCCAACATGCTTGGACTATCTGTACCCAAAGATTTATCTGTGGTCGGGGCAGATGATGTTCCGATTTCAGATTTTATCACACCTGCTTTATCTACAGTGCATGTCGATTTATTAGGTATTGGTCAAAGAGCAACCTCGATACTGATGAATATGCTCGAAGGAAAACAGATTCGAAAAAAAGATGTCGTATTCAATATGGAGTATATTAACAGATCTACAACCGATAGTCCAAAACATAACTAAGATTCATACCTAGGCTCTAAAAAGATTTTAGAGTCTACTATTTGCTGCCTTTAACTGTAAACCCTTTCATTGAATTCCTGATTTAATAAGTTTTGTTTTACGTATCTTAGGGTGATTGTCATTCCGATTTGAGGGAATTGCTATTAAGGAGGATTTATGTATGAATACAGAATTGAACAGAAATTCTTCAGAACCTACTAAGAATATCAGCTATGATTACGAAGAAATTGGTTTGTCTAATCGTGCTACCGAACTGCTTACACGGATAGAAAGCGTTCCCTTTTCACGTTGGCATATTAAACCACGCGTAATTATGGGTTCAGCCACGTTTTTTGATGCTTTTGACGCGTTATCTCTGGCATTCGTTTTACCCGTGTTAATTGGAATATGGAATTTAACCCCTGGTCAAATCGGTATTCTTATCGGTTCTGGATATCTTGGACAAGCAATTGGAGCTATCTTCTTTGGGTGGTTGGCGGAACGATTTGGACGTGTCTATAGTGCTAAATGGACCATTTTTTTAATGTCAGTCATGAGTATTGCTTGTGCATTTGCAGGTAATTTTCATGCGCTACTGTGGCTACGGTTCGTACAAGGTATCGGAGTAGGTGGTGAAGTTCCTGTTGCTGCTGCTTATATAAATGAACTTTCAGTTGCACAAGGGCGCGGACGTTTTTTTATGCTATATGAAATGATTTTCCCTCTTGGGTTAATGATATCTGCACAGATTGGTGCTTTAGTTGTACCTAGCTTTGGATGGAAGTGGATGTTTTTAATCGGTGGTATCGGCGGGTTACTTGTTTTTTTATTTTTCTTTAAGCTGCGTGAATCGCCTCGTTGGCTAATTTCAAAAGGCAGGTTTGACGAAGCAGAACGAGTAATTGAAGAGATTGAATCGAGTACAGATAAACGTATAGAAGCAAAAATTAGTGCACCTCAAGCAGTAGTAAAAGGTAATTGGAGAGAATTGTTTTCCCCTTTTTACCGCAGTAGAACGTTAATTGTATGGACACTTTGGTTTTCTTCCTACTTTGTTGCGAATGGGCTTAACAACTGGCTTCCAAGTTTATATAAAACCGTGTATAACCTTCCATTGGAGGAATCTCTACATGCAGCGTCACTAACAAATGTGATTCAAACAGTAGCTGTGTTTGCTTGCGCATTACTGATTGATAGAGTGGGACGTAAAAGGTGGGCAACTATTGCTTTTCTAGTTGTAGGATTACTTTTAACAACCCTTTGGTTTAACGGTGCCAAATCTGCTGAAAGTGTTATGTATTTAGGTTCAGCAGCATACGGCGTCATGGGAACAATTACAGTTCTTCTCTATCTCTATACACCAGAAATTTATCCAACACGTATGAGAGTACTTGGAATCGCGTTTGCGACAGCATGGTTGCGACTAGCTTCGGCTATTGCTCCTACGATACTTGGCTTTGTGTTAGGGGCTAAGGGAATTACCTCTGTTTTTGTTCTGTTTGCTTGTGTAGCTGCAGTAGGTGCATTTATGGCATTTAAGATGATTGAAACACGTGAAAAGGTTTTAGAAGATATTGCTCCATAAAAGAACGAGTTCAAAGAGATAAGGTTAAGCCAATCTTATCTCTTTTATTAGTGAGTGCTGCTATTCATTTAGGAAAAAGAGTAAAGGTATAAATAAGAATGAAGAGTACAAGCCCTGTTTTGACTGACATGAAGAGAAAAATATGATGAAGTCTGCGCTGAAGACCGCACATAAACTTTTTGAAGAGCAGTATAAATAGATGGGGTGAATGATAGTTAAAAACAAGTATATGTTTTAAGAGAAGGGGTTTATCCTTCTCTTTTTTTATTTAATCTCATCTTATATTCATTTTCTTATTTAATCTATACCCAGAGTATGTGCCACCAAATATGGCAACAAACATAACGATCCAGATTCCTATCCACACCGAAATCGTATTAAAGCGTCCCTTTGCTACATGATTTTATTAGGTATTTCTTTTTATCAAGCAGCTCCTTAATTGATTTTATCTATTTCTGTTAAATTTAAAACTCACTATATAAGCTATTACTAACAAAATAACAGAATACTATTTTTTATGTGAAAAAGTTCTAAAGCCCGAGGACCATATTTGTGCAAATTCACCAGGTAAGATAGTTCACCATCGTTCACTTTAACCGTTAGAAGAAGAGGTGATGAGGCATAGAAGAAATAAGGTTTCCTTCGTAAAGTAAATATTTTCACATCAAAATGGGTCATTGACAAAGAAAGTTCAGAAAAATATAATACTTATTATATTCTAATATTTTAATGCTTAAATGTTTAAAAGCAGCTAGGAGTTTACATATGACTCATACATTATCCTTAAATTCTTTATGCAGGCTTCATACAAATCTAGCAGAAGTCGATATTCAAAAGATTGATGAAGTTGCTAAAAATTTGCCGCTTATTGCTGATTTAAACCGAGCAAATGTGTTTATCGATTGTTTAACAAAAGAAGGACAGCATGCAGTTGTAGTGGCAGAAGCTGCACCAGAAACTGCACCGTCAGTTTATGAACGTCCAGTGGCAGGGAAATTTGTGTACGAAGCGTTTGAACCAGCAGTATTTTACACGCTGAAAAATGGAAAACCGATGTCTTTAAATCGCGCCTTAACACAAGAAGGAAAAACGGTAGAACAAAGTGTGGTTCCTATTAAAGGATTTAATAATCGTGTAATTGCTACATTGATTATGGAAAAAGATATCAGTGAAATGGTTGAACGTCAAGAAAAAATGAAAACGTTATCAAACACAAATGACACGTTAAGCGAAATTTTAATGGAGATGACAGAAAATGCTTCGCTTATTCCAGAGTTTATTGGAGAGGCCCTTTTCTTTATTGATCCTAATTTAAACATTCTATATTTTAATTCAGCTGCTTTCAATTTGGTTTCTGAAGTCTGTTCCTCAGAATGTAAGGTAGGGAATCAAATCATCGAATATTTCCCTTGTTTAGAAGAGTTATTTTATCATCCAGAAAAGTTGTTTATGCAAGAAGTGACTATTTTGAATAAGGTATTTCAAGTCAAAAAAGTTAGTTTAAAACAAGAAAGCTCAACGAATGGTGCTTTTATTACATTTCGAGATATGACTGAACTTAGAGAGCGAGAAAGAGAACTTGTTGTCAAATCAGTCATGATTCAAGAAATTCATCATCGTGTCAAAAATAATTTACAGACTATTGCGAGTTTATTGCGTCTTCAGATGAGAAGGGGCCTTCCTGAAGAGAGTAAGGCTCATTTTGTCGAGAGTCTTAACCGGATTTTAAGTATCGCTTCTGTGTACGAGATTATTCTTTCCAACTCTAGTGTAGACAATGTAGATATTCTTAGTTTGATTGAGAAAATTGGTAATATGCTAGTGTATAGCGCCACGGATGAAAATAAAAATATTTCAATTGAATATTCGGGCACTCAGCTTTTTACAGAGTCGGATAAAGCTGTCTCTATAGCATTAATTATTAATGAGCTTATTCAAAACTGTATGAAACATGCGTTTAAGGGGCGAGAAGAAGGTAACATTCACGTTTCTTTTCAACAGAATAACCATGAGATAGAGGTTATAATTAAAGATAATGGTATTGGGTACTCAAAAGAAGCCAAGCCATCTTTAGGGTTAGATATAGTTACCATGATGGTCACTCACGATTTATCTGGTCAATTTTCAATTGAGAGAACTTCAAATGGCACCATGGCATTAGCTAGGTTCCCATTAGAAAGAGGGGGACACCATGACTAAACGAATTATAATTGTTGAAGATGAGTCAATTGTACGACTAGATTTATCAATGATGCTCTCTGATAATGGTTATGAAATAGTAGGAGAAGCCGGAGATGGTGAAAAAGCGGTTGAATTAGCTTTTTCACTAAAGCCAGATCTAATTATTATGGATATAAAAATGCCTAAGTTAAATGGACTAAAAGCAAGTGAAATTATTTCAAATAAATATAATATTCCTATTCTGCTGTTGACAGCATACAGTCAGAAGGAGTTTATTGATAAAGCGAAAAAAGCGAATATAGTAGGCTATTTAGTAAAACCAATCTCTGAATCCAATTTAATTCCAGCAGTTGAAATTGCTTTACAACAAGCAGAAAATGCAAAAATGTATGAGCAAAAAGTTCAGGAAATGAATAATGAACTGAAGAAACGAAAAATTGTTGAAAAAGCAAAAGGAATTTTAATGGATAAATATAATTTAACAGAAGATCGTGCTTTTAAAAAAATGCGGACTATTAGCATGAAAAAGCAGGTTACACTAGAGAAGTTAGCAAAACACATCATTGAGAAATATGGAACTTAACCTCACTATACAAGTAAATAGTTTGAGCAAAGGTGCTTAGTGGTTTTAAGTGATAAAAAACCACCTGGCACCTTTTTGTCTTTTTTAAGGGAATAATTTTAATCTTTCTCTAGTAGCAAAGCTCTTAACAGGTTACTTCATACGCTTTAAATAGATAGAAATAGTTAAACTATTATCTATTTAAATAAAAATCATCATATAGGGGGAATTGGGTGTGGTTATCATCGGGAAAATCGTGATTTATATTATCATGACTTGTGCAGTGTGTGGGGCTATTGCTGCGATTAGAAATAGTGATGAAGGGTTAGGAAAGCAATTCATGGAAGGATTGCATTCTATCGGGTATATTTTTATACCAGCGGCTGGTATTATGGCTGCAACTCCATATCTTTCGTGGTTTATTAGTACGGTATGCGGTCCTTTTTTCTCAGCTATTGGGGCAGACCCTGCTATTGCTGCCACCTCTATCTTAGCAACGGATATGGGAGGATATCAATTAGCCCACGTATTAAAAGAGTCGTATGAAGGATGGGTCATGGCCATGATAGTAGGATTTATGGCCGGAGCAACCATTGTATTTTCGATTCCAGTAGGACTTGCCATGCTTGATAAACGCGACCATAAATATATGGCGCTGGGCGTTATGTCAGGTGTGTTAACGATTCCTATCGGTGCTTTTATTTCAAGTGTTTTGATTATGGTAACCAATTCTGATGTGCGTGAAATTATTTCCACTACCAGTGATTCAACATACGAATTTACGCTAAGTTATTTAAAAATTATTTTGAATTTATCTCCACTTTTATTATTTGTTGTTCTATTAGCGGTAGGACTATATTTCCTGCCTGATTTAATGATTAAAGGATTTATGTGGTTTGGGCGTATCATGGATGCTGGAATTAAGCTAGTTCTTGTTTTCTCCATTGTTGAAATTTTTACGGGCTTATTCTCTCATTTATTTGGAAGCTGGGGATTTCATCCAATCATGGCGGATAAAGCCGATCAATTTCGTGCGCTAGAAACAGCAGGTTATATTGGAATCATGCTTGCTGGTGCATTTCCAATGGTTTATTTGCTTCAAAAATATGCAGGAAAGCCGCTTGAAGCTTTAGGGAAAAAACTCGGATTAAGTAAAGAAGGAAGTGCAGGTATTTTAGCTACGATTGCTAATATTTTAGCGATGTTTAAGCTCATTCGCAGCATGCCTCCAAAAGACAAAGTTATTAATATTTCGTTTGCAGTTTGCTCGGCATTTTTATTAGGAGATCATTTATCTTTTACAGCCAATTTTCAGCCGACATTAATTCTTCCAGTTATTATCGGGAAGTTCTCAGCAGGTTTAATAGGCATTGGTTTAGCATATTGGCTATCTGTTCCAAAAGCCTTAGAGCTAGAAAAAAAGGATCGCGAAGCAGGCATTATTGGAAAAGACGAGTACTTAAGTTCAGCAGCTGAAGAAAATGAAGAGGCAGAAGAAAAAAGCAGTAAGACACAAGTGATGTAAGTATTGTATAGAGTTTGTACGATAAGGGAGAGGTAATTTTTATGAGTGAAGAAAAAAAGCGTTTTATCCAAGAGTTTGTTCCTGGAAAACAAATTACATTGAGCCATTTAATTGCAAATCCAGATCCGGATATGTTCGAAAAATTAGGTATACAGCAAGAAGGAGCTCTAGGCATTCTAACATTGACTCCCAGTGAGACCGTTATTATTGCAGGTGATTTGGCTACAAAAGCTGCACATGTTCAATTAGGTTTTTTAGATCGTTTTACAGGAAGTCTTGTTATTGTGGGGAGCGTTTCAGAAGTAGATATGGCCATGAGAGAAATCAATCGTTTTCTCTCCGAAACATTAGGTTACACACCTTCAATTATCACAAAATCCTAATTGTATAGTAGGAAGGGGAGACTTATGCATAAAAAAAACAGAGCCATGCTCATTGGCTCAATTGGTGCCGGTAAATCGACATTAACAAATGCTCTGCTTGGAAAGCCGGTCGAGGCAGTTAAAACACAAGCTTTAATCTATTATGATTGGATCGTTGATACACCTGGAGAATATGTTGAAAATCCTTTTTTTTATAAAAATATTATGGCAACCGCTCTTGAAGTTACACATGTGTTATATTTGCACGACGCTACAAAGAAAAAGACAGTCTTTCCACCCAATTTTAGTACAGGTATTAATAAGTTAGCTATTGGGGTCATTACAAAAAGTGATGCAGAAGATGCTGATGTGAGCTTAGCTATCAAAAAAGCAAGACAAGTAGTTGTAAATGGTCCTATTGTTGTCACTTCTTCCCTTAATAAAGAAGGGCTTGAAGAGATTCGAGCTTTGGTACAGTGCCAGTCTTTACAAGAGATGAAAGAGTGTAGTGATAATTGGAAATCGAAAACTATTATTTTTAAATGAAAACCTTTACATTTTGTAAGAAATCAGTTATATTCTAAATATACAAAAAAATTACGGGCAAAGGCGCCTTATACAGCTATCTTTCAGGAGATAGTTCGTATGAGGTGCCTTTTTTATTTGACTAAAACACGACTAATTAGCAATCAGTAATGACTAAAACCTTTTGCTGATTGAAGGTTGGCGAGGTGGAGGGATATGAAGCGATACGAACCGCTAAAAGAGGAGATTATCAGTGCAGGAATTGATATAGGAACAAGCACGACCAAAATTGTGTTAAGCCAATTTTCTCTGATGAATATGGCAGGAGGAACACACTTGCCGCGTATTGAGATTATTGATAAAGAAATTATTCATCGCAGCCCGATTTATCGAACACCACTTCTCACATCCACAACAATCGATATTGAAGCAATAGAGAAGCTTGTTAGAAATGAGTATGATAAAGCAAACGTTGGTTCTGAAGACATTAAAACAGGTGCAGTGATTATTACAGGTGAGACAGCAACTAAGCAAAATGCGGAAGAAATGATTCACCATCTTTCAAATCATGCCGGTGAGTTTTTAGTAGCAACTGCTGGTCCCGATCTAGAGGGAATTATTGCAGCAAAAGGATCAGGAGCTTACCAATACTCCAAAAAAACGAGCAAAACGATTGCCAATATAGATATTGGCGGGGGAACCGCTAATGTAGCAGTTTATCGAATGGGAAGGCTGTGTGGAACCTGCACATTGCATATAGGAGGCAGGCTGATTGAGTTTTCGGAAGATAAAATCAGTAGCATTTCACCACCCGTTAGAAACCTATTAAAAGAGTGGAATAGTACTCTTGCAAAAGGTGATGTAATGGTGGAAGAAGAGGTAAAGAATATAACAAATTATATGGCTGATGTGATTAGCCGAATGCTAACACGTACTATGACGGCAGAGGACAAGATACTACTTTTAGGGCATGAACCGAATTGGAAAGAAGAAATTGATGTCATTATGTTTTCTGGTGGAATTAGTGAGTGTCTCTATCAATATGAGTCTAAAGGTGTTGAACAAGCTCCTTACCACGACATAGGAATAATGCTTGCAGACTCTTTAAAAGATAGTCAGAGTTTGAAGGGATGGTCATGGATTCAGCCTGATGAAACCGTTCGCGCAACCGTTCTTGGTGCCGGTACACAAACGACTGAAATCAGTGGAGCCACGATTCAAGTAGAAACCAAAGATTTACCTGTACGAAATATACCTGTTTATCAAATTTCTTTTAAGGATGGGTTTCAAAAAAGTGTTCATCACTTAAAGGATGCTGTAAAAGATGCAATTGAGATACATGACCCGCAGCAGGAGGGACAAAATTTTGCCTTGTACTTATCTGGGCTTCCGTACGTAGGATTTCGAGATATTCAACAATTAGCAAAAGGTCTGCTAGAAGCAGTGAAACAAAAAAGTAAAAGAGATCAGCCGTTGATCATTGTTCTTGAAAGCGATCATGCCAAGGTATTAGGCCAAACGCTTGTTGCCCAAGATTCGTCGCAAAGCATTATTTGTATTGATCAAATTAAGGTGGAACACGGTGACTACTTGGATATTGGCCAATTGCTACAAACAAGTGTAGTACCGGTAGTAGTCAAAACCCTTACGTTCCATTCATAAGAAAGGGGGCTTCACTGTTGAAGTTACATACACATTATTTAGGTGCTGTTTATCAATTTTCTGATTTAAAAGATTTGTTTGCTAAGGCAAACGAAGAAAAGTCTGGCGACCGTCTGGCAGGTTTAGCTGCAGAAACCGTTCAAGAAAGAATTGCTGCAAAGGAAGTGCTTAGTGAACTAAAACTTGCTGATATTCGCGAAAACCCAATGATCTCACCAGAAGAAGACGAAGTATCTCAAATTATTGAGAGTCAAGTAAATGAACCTATCTATCAATCGATGAAAAATTGGTCCGTAGCAGAACTTAGAGAGTATATCTTAAGTGATGAAACAACGGGTGAGGATTTAAAGAGGATTAGTCGAGGGTTAAATAGTGAAATTATTGCTGCAGTAGCAAAACTAATGTCAAACCTCGATTTAGTTCACGCCGCAAATAAGGTTGAAATTTTAACAAAATGCAACATTACTATTGGCCAAAAAGGAGTCTTAGCTTCTAGACTGCAGCCTAATCATCCTACAGATAATGTAGAGGGTATGATTGCTTCTTTAAAAGAAGGGCTGTCTTACGGAATTGGAGACGCTGTTATTGGTATTAACCCTGTAGATGATTCAGTTGAAAGTGTAAAACGGCTGCTCCACGCTACGAAAAATTTTATGAATCATTGGGAAATTCCAACTCAAAACTGTGTCTTAGCTCATGTTACGACTCAGATGAAAGCCATTGAACAAGGAGCACCAGCGGATATGATTTTTCAAAGTATTGCTGGAACAGAAGCCGCTAACCGTTCATTTGGAATCAGCGCAGCCTTACTAGAAGAGGCAAATCAATTAGCTAAAAGTCACGGAACAGGAACAGGGCCTCAGTGCTTATATTTTGAAACAGGACAGGGTTCTGAGCTATCAGCTGAAGCGCACTTTGGGATGGATCAGCTAACGTTAGAGTCTCGTAACTATGGGTTTGCACGTCATTATGACCCTTATATTGTAAATACCGTGGTTGGTTTTATTGGACCTGAGTACTTATATAACAACAAACAAGTTATTCGTGCAGGTTTAGAAGATCATTTTATGGCAAAGATGCATGGAATTCCGATGGGTGTAGATATTTGTTACACCAATCATATTAAAGCAGATCAAAATGATGTTGAAGATTTAGGTGTATTGCTAACTGCTGCAGGCGTTAATTTTATCATTGCAACACCAATGGGTGATGATTGTATGCTTAACTATCAATCAATGAGCTACCATGATGTAGCGACTTTAAGGCAAACGATGGGGAAACAGCCTTCTCCTTTATTTGCAGAGTGGCTCGAGAAAATGGGGATTTTTGAACAAGGGAAATTAAGTAAATATGCAGGAGATCCAAGTATTTTTACAAGGTAGGTGATGAAGAAGATGAATCCTGAATTGATTGAAAAAATTACACGATCCATTGTCGAAAAGCTAGAAAAACAATCTAGCTTCGAACAAAGCTCTCCTACTGACGATAGTCAAAGCAGCGTAACTTTTTGGGCTCATACATCCAATGCAAATAAGAAAGTGATTAATGGTCCTATAGCTGAAGTAGTAGAAGCTGATTCGGCAAAGGAATTAATTAAATTTCCGAATATTCAAGAAGTTGATTCAACATCTCTGCCTGAAAGTAAAATGACTATTCCACAGGAAGAAAAAGATATTGAATCAAAACAGCAGGTGGCTGGTATTAAAAATCCAGTGAATCAAGAAGAATTAGATACATTAATTCAAAAAACACCTGCTCGAATCGGAATTGGCAGAGCAGGCTTACGTCCACGAACAGAAACATGGCTGAAATTCCGCTATGACCATGCAGCAGCCGTTGATGCTGTTTATGGCAATGTGAACGACGATCTCTTAAAACGATTGAATTTATTTAAAGTAAATACTCAGGTAACAGATAAAGAAGTGTACATTCGCCGACCGGATTATGGACGAAAGCTATCAGACGAAGCCAAAAAGTGCATTCAAGAAAAATGTACCAAATCACCAACTGTTCAAATTATTGTTTCTGATGGTTTAAGCTCCAAAGCCATTGAAGAAAATGTCGAGGACGTTTATTTATCTCTTCAACAGTCCTTAAAAAGTGCAGATTTAAATGTAGGCGTTCCGTTTTACATAGAAAAAGGTCGAGTTGCTGTAATGGATGACATTGGTGAACTTCTGACGCCAAAAGTGGTGGTACTTTTAATTGGAGAACGTCCGGGACTTATAAGTGCAGAATCCTTAAGTGCCTATTTATGCTATGAACCGAGAAAAGGAATGATTGAAGCTGAGAGAATGGTGGTTTCCAATATTCATAAAGGCGGCATTCCTCCAGTTGAAGCGGGTGCTTATCTCGGTACATTGGTTCAAAAAATTTTAAAATATGAAGCTAGCGGTGTATCGCTTGTTCAAAAAGAACAATAGAGGTGAATAGGAGTGGCTTTAACACGTATCCATGCTGACATTTTAGCCGTTCGTGTGATTCCAAATGTGGATGACGCTTTAGTTCAGCAGTTTAACTTGCAGCCTTACCATAGAAGTTTAGCCATGTTTACATCAAGTATTGATGACGTGGGCTATACAGCTTTAGACGAAGCCACCAAAAGAGCAGATGTTGAGGTAGCTTATGCCCGTTCCTTTTATGCTGGTGCTGCTCATGCGTCAGGTCCGCTATCAGGTGAAATGATTGGTGTATTAGCGGGTCCAAGTCCAGATGAAGTTAAAGCTGGCATTGATGCCATTTTACAAGTGACGAAATCAGATGCCTATTTTGAAGCATTAGATGAAGAAAAAAATCACGCGCTGTATGCACATGTGGTGGCAAGGACAGGTTCTTACCTTTCTAAAGAAGCAGGAATCGATATTGGCGAACCACTAGCTTATTTAATTGCCCCGCCACTAGAGGCTATGTATGGACTTGATGTAGCGCTTAAAGCAGCTGATGTAGAGCTTGTGAAATTTTTTGGTCCTCCTTCTGAAACAAATTTTGGCGGTGGTTTTTTAACAGGATCTCAATCAGCCTGTCAAGCAGCTGCTGATGCGTTCCGCCAGGCTATTTTAGACATTGCAAGAAATCCAGTTCATTATTAAAAAGCTTATAGACAGTAGAAAGGAGTTGTTGGATGTGCAGTTTGATCAAGATCTTCAATCTTTACAGGAGATGCGAAATGCAGTGGAAAAGGCAAAAGCCGCACAGCAGGTATACTTGAATTTTACACAAGAGCAAGTAGATCGCATCGTTGAACGAGTTGCCGAAGCAGCTTATTCTAAAGCGTTGGAATTAGCAAAAATGGCAGTTGAAGAAACGCGGATGGGTGTTGTAGAACATAAGAAAATTAAAAATGAGGTAGGATCTAGAGCTGTTTATGAATCAATTAAAAATGAAAAAACAGTAGGTATTGTTCACGAAGATAGAGCGAACAAAGTGGTAGAAGTCGCCTCTCCTTTTGGGGTTGTTGCTGGAATTATTCCTACAACCAACCCAACTTCAACGGCTATCTTCAAGACATTAATTAGTTTAAAAACTAGAAATGCTCTAGTGGTCAGCCCTCACCCCCGGGCAATGAACTGTACAGTAGAAGCGCTTAAAATTTGTGCGCGTGCAGCAGTCGAAGCGGGAGCTCCGGAAGGACTTATTGGTTGGATTTCCAATCCTTCTATGGCTGCAACCAATGAATTAATGAAGCATAAAGATGTGAATTTAATTTTAGCAACAGGCGGAAGTGCTCTCGTTCGCGCAGCGTATAGTTCTGGGAAGCCAGCTTACGGTGTAGGTCCAGGAAATGTACCTGTATATATTGAAAAAACTGCAAAGGTTGACCAAGCAGTAAAAATGATTGTCGATAGCAAAACGTTCGACAACGGCACGATTTGTGCAACCGAGCAAGCGATTGTTGTTGACCGTAATATTCAACAAATGGCTATTAGAGAATTAAAGAATAATGGAGCCTACTTCTTAAATTCAGAAGAGAAAGCCAAAATGGAAAAAGTGATTTCACCAATTCCAAAGAAGCTTAATCCAAATATTGTTGGTCAAAGTGCTGTAAAAATTGCTGAAATGGCAGGTATTACAGTACCTTCTGATACACGAATCTTAGTTGCTGAAGAGACAAAGGTGGCAAAGGATGTTCCGTTTTCGATTGAAAAGCTAGCACCTATTTTTCCATTGTATACAGCTAAGAACGAAGAGCAAGCAAGGGAATTATGTTTAAGCTTATTAAATCTTGGTGGAAGAGGTCACAGCTTATCGCTTCATACAAACGATGATGCGGTAGCTAAAACGTTTGCTCTTGAAATGCCGGTCTCAAGACTGATGGTCAACACACTCTCGTCAGTGGGAGCTGTGGGTGGTACGACTGGACTTAAGCCATCCTTTACACTAGGGTGCGGTTCGTTTGGAGGCAACATTACGTCAGACAATGTGACCGCTCGCCATTTATTAAATATTAAGCGAATGGCTTACGGCACAAAAGAGGTGACAATTCCAAAACCATCTTTATCTTCTACCTCTGCTTCATCAGATACAAAAGATCATCAAGACGTACAGGAAATTGTCAACGAAGTTATGAATCAATTAAAGCCACAGGGACCGATTGATTCAGCAGCAATTTCTGAAATGGTTAATCAAGCACTTCAAAAATATCAAACAAACTAATTAGGGGGAATTAAAAATGGCAAGAGAACTAACAGCATTAGGAATGATTGAAACAAAAGGATTAGTAGCATCAGTAGAGGCAGCAGACGCAATGGTAAAAGCAGCAAACGTACATTTAGTTGGTAAAGTTCACGTAGGTGGAGGAATTGTAACGGTTTTAGTACGCGGTGACGTAGGCGCGGTAAAAGCAGCGACAGATTCTGGTGCGGCAGCTGCACAGCGTGTTGGAGAACTTATTTCCGTTCATGTTATCCCACGTCCACACAATGAACTAGAAAGTATTTTACCGAAAATCGATAGTGAACTATAAGCTTAAAAAGTTAGGAGCATAGCGCATGAATAAGCAGGCCATTCAATCGATTGTAGCAGAGGTTGTTCAGCAGTTAAGTCAAACAACCAAGCAAAGCAATACAGTCCCAATGGCTGTATCTGCTAGACACTGTCACTTAAGTATAGAAGATGTAGAAGCTCTTTTTGGAGCAGGGTATGAACTAACAAAAAAATCAGGCCTGTCTCAGCCTGGTCAATTTGCAGCTAATGAAACAGTTACCATTGTGGGGCCTAAAGGAAGCATCGAAAAGGTGCGAGTCCTTGGCCCAGCAAGAAATATAACTCAAGTGGAGGTCAGTAAAACAGATTCAATTAAACTTGGTGCTGTTCCTCCATTACGTGAGTCTGGAGATATAAGGAATTCAGAAGCGATTACATTAGTTGGACCAAAGGGGAGCATTTACAAGAAAGAAGGGTTAATCATTGCACGAGCTCATATTCATATGACGCCAGGTAATGCTGAAGCTTATGGTGTAAAAAATGGTCAGTGTGTTCGAATTACCTCTCAAGGAGAAAGGCCTACTACGCTTGAACGTGTATTAATTCGAGTTTCACCAAAGTTCAAGCTTGAAATGCATATTGATACAGATGAAGCGAATGCAGGGCTAATTTCTACCGGAGCGACAGGGATTCTTTCTCTATACGAGGAAGCTTTATGAACCATCATGCTCTGATTGAACAAATTGTAGTAGAAGTTTTAAAACGATTAGATAAATCAGACAAGCAGCACCTAAACGTAAAGCCGAAGCTGCTGATCGTGAAAGAGTCGGCAGCAATTGATCCAATTCAAATTAAAAAGTTAGAAACAAGCTGGACACTGGTTTACAGCGATGAGCAAAAAGAAAACCTTCCAAAAGATATACAAGGTATTTTATTTGCAGAAGCAAAGCAAGACCTGCTTGTAAAAGGAGCGCTTGGTATTACAGATACACTAGAGAGTTCTCTTTTGGCTGAGGCTTTGCTAGAAGGAATTTCTGTTTCACTCATTCCTTCTGTAACTTTAGGAAACGTTTTGCTGTCCAGTAATCAAAAAAAGCCAGTAAACAACAAATATGCAGCCCATTTAATTGCTTATAAAAATACATTAGAAGGCTTTGGGGTGAAAATCCAATCGTTTGAGAGATTTTTGCAATCAGGCTTAAACAGACATTCTTTATCATTTACAGAACGAGTGCTAACCCAAAGACATGTGAAATTAGTAGAAGAAGAAAAAATTACGGTTTCACCTAAAACGATTATCACTCCTTTGGCACGCGATATAGCAAGAGAATTAGGAAAAGAAATTTGCGTGATAGACGTAGAGGGAGCGGATGTTTTATGAAAATAGGGACGGTAATTGGCAACGTCTGGGCAACAAGAAAAGAAGATAATTTACGCGGTTTAAAGTTTTTAGTTGTTCAACCTGAACTTTTAAATGAATCGAATAACGACTCTTCTTTTATTGCCGTTGATCGTATTGGAGCCGGGATTGGTGATAAGGTAATGGTTACTCAAGGAAGTGCCGCAGCACATATGGCATCTGACACCCCATTACCCATTGATGCGATTATTATCGGAATTATAGATTCTGTTGATATAGAAAGAGGTGGAGAGAATGGCTAAAGCTCTTGGAATGATTGAAACAAGAGGCTTAATAGGTTCAATCGTCGCAGCGGATGCGATGCTAAAATCAGCTGATGTTCGCTTAGTGAAGCAAGAAAAAGTGGATGCAGCTCTTGTAACCGTGTTAGTTGAAGGTGATGTTAGTGCAGTACAGGCAGCTGTAGATATGGGAAAAGAAGAAGCGGCTCGCGTTGGAGAATTAGTGTCAGCACACGTAATTCCTCATCCCGATGAAGAGGTTGGAAATAGCCTATTAAAAGATGAAAATAAAGAATCGCAGTCAAAAGCAGCACCTAAAGACAATAAAACGACTAAAAAATCATCTGCTGCTAAAACAAAATCCAGTATTCAATATAAAGCAAAAGCAGATTCTGCTGCTGTAGAAGAAGATCAAAAAGTAGAATAACCATACATATAAACAACGAGGAATGGGGGATAAATCATGGCATTTAAGCGTAAAAAAATAGCTGTAATTGGAGCGGGATTTACAGGAGCCACAGCAGCATTAATGATGGCGCAAAAAGAACTTGGAGACGTAGTATTAGTTGATATTCCTTCCCAGACTAATCCGACCAAAGGAAAAGCACTTGATATGTTAGAGGCAAGCCCAGTTCAAGGGTTTGACGCTAATATCAAGGGGACATCTAGCTATGAAGACATTCAGGATGCAGATTTAGTATTAATTACTGCAGGACTTCCAAGAAAACCGGGAATGAGCCGTGATGACCTAGTCTCAACAAACGCAAAAATTATGAAAGAAGTATCGGAAAATGTAAAAAAACATGCACCAAACAGTTATATTATTGTATTGAGTAATCCAGTCGATGCAATGACGTACGTTTGTTATAAAACCACGGGGTTCCCTAAAAATCGAGTAATAGGCCAATCTGGTGTATTAGATACAGCCCGCTTTAATACATTTGTGGCTCAAGAATTAAATATCTCTGTTGAAGATGTATCAGGGTTTGTTTTGGGCGGCCACGGAGATGATATGGTGCCATTAGTTCGTTATTCGTATGCTGGAGGAATTCCACTTGATAAAATCATTTCACCTGAACGTATAGAAGCTATTGTAGAGCGAACGCGCAAAGGTGGGGGAGAAATCGTTAACCTGCTTGGAAATGGAAGTGCCTATTATGCTCCTGCTGCTTCTATGGTTCAAATGGCAGAAGCGATTCTAAAGGATAAGAAGCGAATTCTCCCTTCCGTAGCTTATCTAGAAGGTGAATATGGCTGTAATAATCTTTACCTAGGTGTACCAACAATCCTAGGAGGAGATGGAATTGAACATATCATTGAACTTCCTTTAACGGAAAAGGAAAATGAAGGGCTAAAACGTTCAATCGAATCCGTACAAAGCGTTATGACTATTTTAGAGTCATCAGAAGTATTCAGCTAAATCAGCCTTTAGTCAAAACAAAACATAAAATAGCTTTTAAAAGCCTTTAGCTGCTAGGGACTGCCCCCATGAAGTGAGACAAATAAAAAACACCTTTAAGTTAAAAAACGGGTATGCAGTACCTAACAATAACCTGGAGGTGTTTTTTCTATGGGGGCAAGAGTGAGCTATCCAGTAGAAGTGAAATTAAAAGCAATTGAATTGAATCGTTTCATTCCACCCTAAAGTCTGAAACATTTTACCTCGATGAGTTAACATGTACTACGACTGCCATCGTAGAACAAACTGTCGAAAGCCACATTACTTATTATAACCATATCCGTATTCAAACAAAACTAAACAACCAGTCACCGGTACAATACCGAAAACTGGCTGTTTAAAAGGTGTTTTGATCCTTGTCTCGAAATCAGGGGTCAGTCCCATATAACTAAGTGCTTTTTGGTGAATGAGGAGCAAGTTTCTTTTTCAACGGTAGAACAATCATAAAAACACCTATGATACTCAATATGCTCTCTAAAACGTAGAATTGATGTTCTTTTATATATCCCATAACGCATTGGCTACCAAAGATGAGAAATAAAACAGCTCCCAAATAAAACGAAGGGTTTTTAATACACCAACTCATTTTTGATTCCATCTAATTCCTCCTTGTACGCTTTCTATCGCGTATTTATTGTATGTTGACTAAGAAAGGAGTAAGGTTGTTCCTTATGGATATACGAGTGGGTGTAAGAAAAGTTTCAAACATAACATCAGCTTTCTTTTAGTATAGGCGTTTATTTTACATTCAAAAATGAAACTAATTTTTTTAGTGTTGTTCCTTGAACAAGAAGAGAAAAGACTACATTACTAAATGTCATTGCTAATAACAGATTTTTTCCTTCAAATTCGGGTGTAATGCCTAAAACAAGCGCAATTGAAAGAGATCCCTTTAATCCTCCCCATGAAATAATAGGTTTCCATGAAGTTGGAATGGATTTATCAAAAGCTAAGCTTATATAGACAGCGAGAAAACGTGCTAAAAGAACAATAAGAATACTTCCAACGATAAGCCATCCTTTATCTAAAAAATCAATACGACTCACTTCTAATCCTACTAGTAAGAAAATCAGCGCATTGGAGAGAAAGGCGATTGTTTCCCAAAAGGAATTCACTTTTTCATGTGTTAGATCTGACATGCCTACGTTTCGTCCATAAGTTCCTAAGATTACGCCACCTACTACTACAGATATTACCCCAGAAACATCAAAGTGTTCAGCAAGCTGAAACGTACCATAAAATAGAACCATTGATAATCCAGTCTCCACTAAATAATGATCAATCTTAGATGTAATACGAGAAGCTAATAAACCAAACACTCCACCAATCAATATGCCTCCACTTACAACTTTCAGAAATTCAAGCAGCGCATTCAATGTACCTGTTAAGCTCAAGGCAGTAGTTACCACAGCAATTTGAAATAGTACAACAGCAACTCCGTCATTTGCTAAACTTTCTCCTTCGACCACAATGGAGAGGCGCTTGTTTAGGCCCATTGACTTAAAAATGCTTAGAACGGATACAGGGTCAGTAGCTGCCATAAGTGCACCGAAAATTAAGGATTCCTGCAAAGAAAGGTGCAAGAAAAAATAAGTGGAAGCAGCAACTAATAAGAAGGTAAGAAATGTACCTAAAAAAGCTAATAAAGAAATAGATTGCTTATTGCTTTTTAGTTCATCAAAGGGCAGTTTAAGTGCTGCATCCCCTAACAAAGCTGATAAGAAGATAAAAATAACGGTTGTTTGAAACACGGTGTCATTGGCTGCATAACTTTTTATTTCTCCTAACCCAGGAATCGGAGTTAAACCAATGATTAATCCCATTACTACAAGGAAAGTAGGATAAGGCTGTTTCATTTTTTCTGCGATAAACACTACCCCTACAGCGATAGCTAATAAAATAATCCAATATGTAACCATTTTTATGCTCCTTTGTCTCTTTAAAACTGAAATTATGCTTCATGTGCCAAGTATTGTTAAGGGTACATTCTCTTTATGGATAGGTTTCTGTCACCTGGAGAGATATACGGCTTTTCTTATAACTTTGTTTATCATAGATAATATTTTCCTAAAGTATGATTAATAAGTAATAAATTACTTATATAATGCTAAATAATATAAATTTGAATACAATTTCAATCAGAGAAAAGTAAGTTTGTGCTTACAAACATGCAAGAAGAGAAAGGTTGTTTCCTCACTAAAAGGAAACAACCTTTAACAAAGCTTACATACATGATGTTTACTATAAAGTTTCTCTCAAACAAAAATATAAATACCGATTTGAAAATAAATCATAAACTTTTTAAAATTTCATATTGAAATAAGTTAAGCAGTTTTTTTATTTTGCTTTTTATCTTCAGAAACTTCTTGTCGGAAGGACTTAATTAATGCATAGGACATGAATAGAAGAACAATCCCTAATGGTAATGCACTGACAATAATAGCTGCTTGCATGCCTTGCAGGCCACCTGTACCTAATAGGATTAATCTGCCTTATTACCTCTGCAAAGAGTAAATTATTTGTGAATGCAAGAACTATCGCAAACCGTAAGACATTATCATTTAACTTAACGACATCAAAAATTAAATAAATAAGAAAACTTTATACATAAGCTAGAATATAGTTGCAGCAAAACAAAAAAGTTAAGTTATTATTTATTATGGGGGGTGAAAATTATGAAAGTGACAATTTTAACGTTAGGCAGTAGGGGAGATGTACAGCCTTATATTGCACTTGCTCGAGAAATGATTAAGAATGGACATGAAGTAGTCATTTGTACAGGTGCGACGTTTCAACGTTTTATTGAAGAAAATAAGGTTTCCTTTCATTCCGCTGCTACTGATTTGATGGCAATAATGGAGAGCGAGGAAGGAAAAGATATACTTAATGGTAAAAGGTTTTCACCTTTTAAAATAATGAAATTTTCAAAAGAAAAAATTGCTCCATCCTACAGAAAAAGTATGGATGATTTTTATCAGGCTTCCCAAGGAGCAGATCTAATCATTTATCATCCTAAAGCTCTTGGTGCCGTTGATATTGCGCTGTACTATCATATTCCTTGCATTTGCTTACCGCCCGTTCCAATTATGTATCCAATTACAGAGTTCCCAAATTTCTCTTTATCGTCAAAACAAAGCTTTGGTCCTACATTAAATAGATTATCCTACAAGATAGTAAAGTTCAGTGAGTACCCTTTTATGAAAGAAATTAATAATTTTAGAGAAAAAACGTTAAAATTCCCAAAGAGAAAAGCCGGACTTTACACATATGAAGTAAACGGTGCACCTATTCCTATAATTTATCCGATTAGTCCTTTTCTTTTCAAAGAAGTAGAGAGTTGGAAAGGTTCTGTATGTCTACCAGGTTTTTTCTTTTTAGATGTAGAGGAAGAGGTGCTACCCAATGAAATAGAAAAATTTCTAGAAAAAGGAAAGAAGCCTATTGTAGTATCATTTAGTTCTATGCCCTTAAAGAGTCCATCAATTTTTAAACAAAAGTTAGTTCAGGCATTAAAGGAGACGGAGAATCGCGCAATGGTGTTAACAGGAACAAGTGGTATGAAGTTTAATCAACAAGAGAATATACTCGCCGTTAAAGGTGCATCCCATAGACTTTTATTTAAACGTGCTAAAGGCATTATTCATCATGGAGGTGTTGGAACAATGTCTGAAGCTTTACTGAGTGGCGTACCACAAATTATCATTCCGTTTACAGTGGATCAACCGTTTTGGGCAAATCTCCTCTATAAAAAAGGGTATTCACTAAAGCCTTTACAAGAAAAAAATCTCCAAGTATTCGAATTGGTTCAGGCGTTAGAACAAGTAGAAAATGAAGAGTATAGTGAAAATGCTCAACAAATAAAAAGCATCATTCAATCGGAAAATGGTGTATATCAAGCGGTGAAGCATATAGAAAGCGTAGTACACAAATTGCGGGATAAATAGATGGGTTGAAGGAGAAAATTTAATAGATGATACAACCAACTTGCTTCAGGAACTTCATCAGGTCGAAAAGGAATTAAGGAAAGCAGAAAAGAGTTTAAGGTTGAACCCATTTGGCAGAAATAAAAAGCAGCAGTTAAAACAAAATGAACAATTCCTTTTGCAACTGAAGCATGGGTATACCTATATTTCCGGTGTACTCACTACATTTAACGACTGGTCCAAAACGAATTCTCTACCCACAGTTGATGGACAAAAATGGGCGGTTCAACTACAGGTATTAGGAGAATACATAACAGAACAAGCTAATAAAAACGTAGAAAATTACTCTATAAAGAAATCATCTTTGGATGTACTCGATCTTTCTTCGATACCTTTACAAATCCGTATCCCACCTGAATTAGAGTCCCAGAGATATCAATTAAGTCTATACAATGATACGCTTAAATTAATTGATAAATTAGGAACAAAATGATACTAATTCAAGTGATCCAGATATCCCTTTGATAAGCAAGGTGATAACTTCAGTATCCAGTTATTGAACTATACATGCATAGTAGACGAGAGAAAGAAGTTACCAAGGGGTAACTTCTTTTTTTTATTCAAGAAATAATACAATTTAGCTTTTATATTTTCTGTTCCCATGCTCATATCCATATAAAATCATGAATATGTTTTTAATACGTCGCTAAGCGTTTCAACTAGCTACAGAAAAATATAAAAATTTATGTTGACAGTAGAATCATATGGTTTTATAATTATCCTTAATTCAAGATATTTTAATTCGAGATTTTAAAATGATGAAAAAATAGGAGGAATAAAAAATGGTGAGCATTGGTTTATTGTTAATACGTTTGGTCATTGGATTATCTTTTATGGCACATGGAACTCAGAAGTTATTTGGCTGGTTTGGCGGTCACGGCTTAAAAGGAACGGGAGGATGGTTTGAATCCATCGGAATGAAGCCGGGAGTTAGAATGGCGTTAATGGCGGGATTATCCGAGCTGGTAGGAGGAGCTTTATTTGCTGCAGGACTTCTTACGCCGCTTGGAGCGCTTTTGATTGCCGGAACAATGGTCATGGCGATTGTGAAAGTACACGGTCCGAATGGATACTGGGCAACACAAAATGGGTATGAATATAATCTTACGCTTTTAGTGGTAGCAATCGGTGTAGCCATTGCAGGACCAGGTTATTATGCGATAGACACTTTTATTTTCTAAAAGAGAGAATGGGTTGGAATAAGAAAGATGCTTTTATTTTTTGATTAATATCTCGAATTCGAGATATTAATGATAAATAGCTGTAATTTTAAAAGGGATAACAAAACGTATGACGAAAAATATATCGAAGGAGATGGTAGTAATGAGTAAAAAAACAGCGGGTATTCATCATATCACGGCGATTGTAGGTCATCCTCAGGAAAATGTTGATTTCTATGCGGGCGTGTTAGGCTTACGCTTGGTCAAACAAACGGTAAACTTTGATGACCCGGGAACGTATCACCTTTACTTTGGGAATGAAGGCGGAAAACCAGGAACGATTATTACATTCTTCCCGTGGGCAAATGCACGACAAGGAAAAATAGGCGACGGGCAAGTTGGCGTAACTTCCTATGTGGTACCAAAAGGTGCGATGGGCTTTTGGGAACAGCGATTAGCTAAGTTTGGAGTTACAGCTACAAAGATGGAGCGATTCGGAGAACAGTATTTAGAGTTTGACGATCCTCATGGTTTGCATCTAGAGATTGTGGAAAGAGAAGAAGGCGAAAAGAATACGTGGCAAACTGGTGAAATTAAACCTGAAGTGGCTATTAAAGGATTCGGAGGCGCTACGTTATTATCGGTTCGACCTGGTGAAACAGCTCAGTTATTAGAAAATGTAATGGGTCTACAAAAAGTAGGGCAAGAAGGAGATTTTATACGTTTTCAATCATCAGCTGACATTGGCAATATCATCGATTTAAAATTAACAACCATTGGACGCGGGCAAATGGGCGTTGGAACGGTTCACCATATTGCATGGCGAGCAAAAGATGATGAAGATCAGTTGGAATGGCAGAAATACGTAGCCGACAGCGGATACGGAGTGACGGCTGTTCGAGATCGAAATTACTTTAATGCGATTTATTTTAAAGAACACGGAGAAATTTTATTTGAAATTGCAACAGACCCTCCAGGTTTTGCACATGATGAGTCACTTGAAACAATGGGAGAAAAGCTCATGCTGCCTGAACAGTACGAAACCCATCGAGATCAAATTGAAAGAGGTTTGATTCCTTTTGAAGTGAGAGAATTAGACTGAACTTTACTAAAAGAATTCTTTTAGTAATAGTAAAAAGTTAGTTCAACCCTAAATTAGGTACAAAGAAGGAATTAATTTATCTATATATAAAACTAATATCTATATTTGAAACACCGTGGTAATATGAAATTAATTCCAAGTAAGGAGGTGAATAGATGACAAAAACCATTGGTCTTATTTGTGGAAGTTTACGACAGAATTCGTATAACCGAATGATCGCTGAGTCATTGACTACATTAGATGACTCAGCTCAATATCGCTGGATTGAAATAAGCAGCCTGCCTTTTTTTAATGAAGACCTAGAAGCTGACGGATCACCAGAATCTGTCGCATCTTTTAGAGCTGCGATTCAAGATGTTGACGGCATTATTATTGTAAGTCCAGAGTACAATTCCGGAATTCCAGGGGTGTTAAAAAATGCCTTGGACTGGGCATCAAGACCTCGCACTTCTTCTGTTTTAAACAGAAAACCAGTTGGTCTCATTGGCGCAACTCCTGGAGGATTTGGTACGGCTTTTGCTCAAATGCAAACGAGAGAAGTACTGGAAGCTATGCAAGTTAATGTTTTGCCATTTCACAAAATGCTGATTTCGCAAGTTCATGAAAAAGTTGATGCTCAACAAAAGGTACTTACTGATGAATCAACAAAACGCTATCTTCAGCGCTACTTACAGCAGTTCATTCATTGGATTGATCAAGCGCCTGTTCCTGTTCTAGATTAAGAAAGAGAACACACCTCACGAACCTTCACCTCAGAAATAGCTTTTCTTTCTATATATGTTTTACTCAACAGATCATAAATGAAATCCAAAAAACCGTTCAAATTATAGACCGCTTGTAAGGAATGGAAAAGGTACATGTATCCTTACTTGCCTTAATTTAAGGAGGATTATAAAATGTCTGATCTTTACTCTCGCCTTTCAAAAGATGATGCTGCCGTGCTTTTAGTTGACCACCAAACGGGCCTTATTTCCGGCCTTGTACGTGATTATGGTGTTGATGAATTTAAAAACAACGTATTGGCTCTTGGTGATACGGCTAAATTCTTTGATTTACCGGTTATTTTAACAACTAGCTTTGAAAATGGACCCAACGGCCCGCTCATGCAAGAACTCGTTGATTTGTTTCCTGATGCGCCAAAAATAGCTCGTCCTGGACAAATTAACGCGTGGGACAACGAAGAGTTTGTTAAAGCAATTAAAGCGACCGGGAAAAAACAGCTGATTATCGCGGGTGTAGTTACAGACGTTTGCGTTGCTTTTCCTGCGCTTTCTGCTATTAAAGAAGGCTACGAAGTGTTTGTTGTGACAGATGCTTCAGGGACATTTAATAAGCAAGTAGCGGATGCAGCGTTAACGCGCATGGCCCACGGGGGCGCGCAGCTCATGAACTGGTTTAGCGTAGCGTGCGAGCTTCAGCGTGACTGGCGCAACGACGTTGAAGGTTTTGGCAATTTAATTTCTAGTCATCTTCCTGGTTATCAAAACTTAATGGGCAGCTATAGAGGAGCTCAGCGTGATTTCAGCAAGCAGGGTGTCTAACGTAGCAGAAATTAAGTTTTGCTAAAGGTCGTTCTCTTTACATATAAGACATGAAAGTAGAATGGCATCTGTGGATCATTTATGTGACGGAGAAAACGTAACGACATAAGAGAAAATTGTTAGATAGGTGAGCCGGCTGATGAACAGCTGGCTCACCTATCTTTTACTACGCTACCTGTCATGAAATATGCGTCTCTTGTATATAAAATAAAGTATATTAACGACAGCCTGATAGATGATAGGAAGGGATGCGGAGTAGTGGAAGAAAAAAAAGTTACGTGGCTGGAGCTTTTTTATGATTTGTTGTTTGTGGCAGCCGTTGCGACTGCTACGCATGTTTTGCTTCACGTTGAACAAGGGTATATTCATGGAGAGTATTTGTTAAAGTTTGTACTGATCTTTATTCCGATATGGTGGGCGTGGACGGGCCAAACGATGTTTATCAATCGATTTGGACAAGATTTTTTGCATCAGCGCATCTTTATGATTCTTCAAATGCTGTTTGTTCTTATCATGATCTCAAGCTTGTCCGTAGATTTTGATCAATATTACGTCTCTTTTTTGATTGGCTATATTGGTCTAAGAGCGTTAACCTCGATTCAATATCTCATTGTTCAAAAATTTGAACAGAGTGAGAGAAAAAAAGTTGCTGTGTTTTTAGGAACATGCTTTGGAATTGGGATTGTTATCTCGCTTCTGTCGCTCTTTTTTGATTCATGGGTCCGCTACGCCGTGTTATATACAGGAATTGCAGTGGACATGATTTTACCTATTTTAGGACATAAGCGACTGGCGAAATTACCGACCAACACGGCTCATTTGTTAGAACGCTTTGCGTTACTAACATTAATTTTGTTTGGAGAATCCGTTGTCAGCATTCTTGCTGTGATACAGCCACAAAAAGGGGACTGGAACACCATTTTATTTTCGGTTATTTCATTTGTCCTGATCATCGCCATGTGGTGGCAGTACTTTGAAAACGTAGAAAAGAAAGTGAACAAGTCTATCCAAAGAGCCGGACAAACGATTATTTACGGACACTTACTTATCCTCATGTCTCTAAGCATGATTGCAGCATCGATTAAGCTGATGTTTTTACACGAAGTTCAGTACACATTCAGCTTATATTTTGTATTCGGATCCGTGCTGCTTTACTTCATGGCAACCACTCTTGTTTTTCACCAGTATAGATTCGAAGAACATCGTTTGAAAGTGTATCATTTAGGCTTGTTTTTAGGGATTTTAGCTGTGTTTTTTATTATTAACTTACTTTTAGTCGTCCCGAACACCCTCATCATAGGAGAGTTAGCCATCTTTTTTATTATCTACGCTAGGTTTACGACCACTTAACCAAATAAAGAACGACTATATAATGGAGGTAGCGAAATGGCAAAAATTAATGTAGGAACAGAAAATGAAGCACCTATTGAACTATACTATGAGGATCATGGGACAGGAAAGCCGGTTGTCTTAATTCATGGCTGGCCGCTAAGCGGACGATCTTGGGAATATCAAGTTCCAGCTCTTGTTGAGGCTGGATACAGAGTCATCACGTATGACCGCCGAGGATTCGGAAAGTCTTCTCAGCCATGGGACGGCTACGATTATGAAACATTCGCTGCTGATTTACATCAGCTGCTAGAACATTTGGATCTAACAAATGTGACACTAGTCGGGTTTTCAATGGGCGGCGGAGAAGTAGCTCGCTATGTAGGAACGTACGGAACAGATAGAGTAGAAAAAGCTGTATTTGCAGGAGCTGTACCACCATTTCTTTATAAGTCAGAAGATCATCCTGAAGGAGCATTAGATGATGCAGGAATCCAAGAATTTGAAAACGGCGTAAAAAATGATCGCTTAGCTTTTCTTGATGATTTTACAAAAACATTTTTTGGGGTAGAAGACGGAAATGACTTAGTCAGCGAACCATTTCGGCTTTACAACCGGGATATTGCAGCAGCCGCATCGCCTAAAGGAACACTAGACTGTATAGCTGCTTTCAGCAAAACGGATTTCAGAGACGATCTAGCCAAGTTTACAATACCTACTCTTATTATTCACGGTGATGCAGACGAGATTGTTCCATTCGAATATAGCGGAAAGCGAACGCATGAAGCCATTTCTGGTTCCAAGTTAGCTTTAATAAAAGGCGGTCCACACGGCTTAAATGCAACGCATGCACACGAATTTAACGAAGCGCTGCTGTCATTTTTAAGAGACTAAGTATAAATGATTATTTTGTAAGTGAAAATCTGACGTATGAATAGAAAAAGCGAAAAGAAGTTGCCGGAGGGCGCTTCTTTTTTATCAGTTCATGCAATTAACAAAGGCATTTTGATCGCTCCAAGGATTCTTTAGGGTGACGCATCTGATTCTTAAGCATAAGATTACAAATAAAATCCCTAAATAGCTATAATAACTTTTACTTTATTTTTTCTGCTTACCATAATAACTAAAATGATTGATGAAAACAAAGAGCAAACCTTTAATTAAAGGCTGATCTTTGTTTTGTACGTCTTGTTTTGCTTCTCTAACTAGAACAAAATGTCTTAATAGTTAAGTATCGTAATACAATGCTATTTACGTAATTCTTCTAATTCCGCAAGAAGGGTTTCAATCATTTCATCGCTTCTTCGAAGTTCTTGATTAAGCATATGAATCGTTTCCTCTTCCCACTTGAAAGGGTTACCATAAGAAGGGGTAATAGGAAGATCTTCATACACATCTCCATTTTCTTCACTGTGCTTTGTAAAATATATAGCAACTTCACACATTGGATGACCAAGAGCAATACGCTGGCGCAAGCTCACTTTTCCATAGCCGAATTTACGAGCTGCAATTCCTCCAAACACACTAGACGTCATCTTGCATAAATGAGGAGCATCCTGTACGACGTCACCAAATGGACATTGGGTAGCGCTTACAACCACATGATCTGGATGAACGGAAATAATTTCAAAGTGACCTCCAATTGAATTTTTAAGGTCAATTATAACTTCTGCATATTCCTCTACCGTCCACTTTTCATGCTTATCGCTATAAAAGTCTTCCATCCACTCTCCAGTACGAATACCAATTTGTTTAATATATTCTTCAGCTATAGGGCCTACCGTTTTTTCATGAATCATTGCGTACTGTGTAATAAGTTTAGCCAAAAACACATGTCCGCTTAGCTGACCTTTTTTTAAAGGCATATTGTAAATCCCCCTTTTGTTTTGTAAAAGAGCAAAAATATCAATTCAATAAGCAGCACTTTTTTTATATATCTCTATTTCTTAATTATTACAGATTAATAAGATCGCGTGTTATGTTTTTTGAATTTAAAAATATTTATTTGTAAATACTGGTTTCTTTTTAAAAAGAAAGAAGGAGACTAGCATCATGGACCTTATAGGAAATAAAAATCCCTTAGAAGCTCATCAGTTTCTAAAGGATTTTAACTGCTCTTTCTAGATATAATTGCTTCAAAAGAAAAGGTGGTACAACGGACTAATCTGTTAAAAAGAACGTAATAAAAAGTCCAATATAGTGTTTTGCAGATTCTCATGAAACTCCTTGCGATTAAAGCCTTCCGGATCCTGTGAGGGAAGGAAGGTAGGAGATTTCATAAAGTCGGGAAATGGGCTGAGAAATGAAAAGTGCCCGCCATTTTCTACAACGATATGATGAACTTTTTCCGAATCAGAAACACCATTTAACACAAATTCCCGGTGAAAAGAAGGAGTAATCGTATCCTTTTCGCCTGTAATCATTAAAATAGGTATATTCACGTCTTCAAGGGCTCCTTTTTCCCTAAACCATCCGGTGGCTGGCGCTAAAAGAATCAGTGATTGAACACGTTTATCCTGAGTAACAGATAAACAATAAGGCTTTTGATCAGGAGATTCAGAAGGAAAAGAAGTAGGGATTCCACCTGCTACAGCAAGAGCTGTATATCCTCCCATTGAATGGCCAATAAGAGAAATATTATTTGAATGAATGGATGAAGAAAAAGCACTTTCTTTTAAAAACCAATCGATTACAGTACGTATATGGGTAGGTCGATTTTTTAGGTTATCTATTGTTCCAGACAGCGTATTATCCTCTCGATTATTAAACGGATGTTGCGGTATCCCCGCAATAAACCCATTACGTGCTAAAAACTGAGCAATGGTTCGATAAGCAAGAGGCGTGCTACCATCTCCATGAGAAAGAATGACTAAAGGAAATGATCCATTTGAAAGTGGAGCATCTTGCGCAACGCTTATCGCGTAAGGTCCCATCTTTTCCACTTTTTCTTCTTGGTATGTAGGGTACATAATAAGTAAAGGAAAGTCGTGTTCATTTTCTTGATCTTCTATATTTATGAATTGACATCCGGCATAAAATGACTGCCTTTCATGTTTTCTTATGTGCACTTATACTCCTCCTTGCTTTTAACAATCTTTATTATAACAAACTTATATATGAAATTTTTTTGATTTAGCTCGCTTGAAAAATATTAATTAACCTTTATTTTAATTATTCGTCGGGCTGTTTTTGTACCGATAAAGCACATTATGATAACTAAATTTGTGCATGCACTTATATAATGAAGACAGTGATATGTATTAAGGGGGGAAATAAAATGTATTGTTTAGAACCAAAAGATTATTACAAGATAAATAACATGTTAGAAGCGTCATTTAAGACTCCTACATTTGCTTTTTCTGTCGTTAATCATGTTATTGAAGGATCTGTATACGTAAATGATATGATGAGGCCATCATCAGGATTTCTTAGAATACGTGCAGGTGACTATTATGTATTTGGACAAGGCAATGACGTGGTATTTAATAACTTTCTCTATCGTTATTTTGTTGAGAACGTGTATGGTAAGGAGAAGCGGTTTACAGTTTTTACTCCATCGTCTGACTGGGAAACTTTTTTTGACGAAACTTTCAACACGTATGTAAAGAAAATGACGCGTTCTAAGTATAGGTTTCTTCCTTCAAAAGTTCATTCTACGTACAGCCTGTCCAATACCTATGAGTTAAAAGGCTTTAACGCTGATTCTTTAAGGGAAAGTGAGAATTTCAATGAATCATATATAGTGGAGTACTGGGGATCAGAGAGTAATTTTCTAAAAAACGGATTAGGAGTCTGTCTTATCCATAAAGAAAAGATTCTAGCTGAATGTGTGTCTATTTTTCATAGTGGAACAATAGCTGAAATCGATATTGTGACTAACCCTGCCTATAGAGGACAAGGACTGGGAAAGATAGTGGGCCAGGCGTTTATAAATAAATGTTTGGAAAAGAACGTTATACCTGCTTGGGATTGCGATAAGAACAATAAAGCATCGAAAGCACTAGCCAATAAACTTGGGTTTTCGAATGAAGAGGATTACGCTTTATATGTATTAAAATGAAAAAAGAATGAGACATAACGAAATCAATTCAATCTACAGACGAACGAATGGAATGCATGAGTGAATCGCTTGTTACACTGCGGTTGATTTCTGTGCAAAACATCGCTTTCCGCAGGCGGTCGATAAGCCTTGCCCTCCAATTAACAGCACACAAGATGATTTTACTGTAAACTGAATACTATACTCGTTAGGTTTAACAGTATCTACTTTATTAAAATATCTTAAATTAATATTTAAACAGGGGGAACTTATGCTATCAATTCATAGAAATTTAAAATTACGTGATTTAGAAATTTTCCACGTAGAAAGAGAGGGAACTATCTTATCTTATGTAGTCATTGAAGACACGAGAAATCCATTTACAGAAGAAGATAAAAAACTAGATCCATTATGTTATATGGAGGATGAAGATATTAACGCGATTTTAAATGTGTTTAGGATTTCATTAATCAATGATGAAAAATTAAATGAAGAAGATTCATTTTTTCTAAAATCGTTCTTTTCAGATTTTGTTAATAATACAAATTTAACGAATTTTATTATTACGGAATACATTCAAGAAGATTTGTATGATCATGAAGTTAATATAAAATTTTTCAATAAAATTTTAAAGGATATAGGTTCAAATTATATTATTGAAGAATTTGATGAAATGAACTGGATTTATTTATCTCAAGATTAAAATGTAACGATGTATAGCACATATGAAACTAGTTTACATAAATACTTTTCTGGGAATTCAATTACATTTATCAATTTACAAACATTAAGAAACAAAGTGAATAAAAAGAGCATCTAAACGAATAGTTAGATGCTCTTTTTATTGTCTAGAACGATGAAGTATATTCTATATATTAAGAAAAACAACTTGAACTAGGTATATTTTGTATAATATGTTTCTAGAAACGAAAACGTATAATTTTAGGGAAGAGGAGTACAAAAATAGCATGAAGTGGACGAAAGTAAAGAAAAATATGGAGAATTTATTCTGTGATAAGTTGAAGTATAGATTGAGTATTCATTTCACTAAATATAACGTTTCTCTTGGAGAACAGGCACGTATTTGGATTACTCTAGATAAGAAGGAGATTTTTAATGCTTCTTCAGCAGAATATTTAATGGAACATGATAAACTTTGGAGAGAAGTACAGAGAAAAACAAGCAACCCCTTTCCAGAGTGTTTATATGAATTTTTCCCGGAGTTCATTGGGAAGGTAAGTGATATGGACTACACTGCAAGTATTCTAGAATATAGAGGTATTTTTAACGTTGACCATGTTTATGACACTTTCATTAAGTATCCTCAGCTGTCCATTGATCGAGCATTAAATTCTGGGAACGTTATTTCTCAAGCTCTTGCATTAGTAGATAGAAGGTTAGGGAAAAGGACGCTGGAAGCTCTAAAGTACAATTCGGACGTGCACCCTTTAATTATGCAATTTTATGAACTAAGATGTAAGGTTGAAAATAGTAAGCCCAGTTAATAAAAGAAGGAGGCTATACTGTGAAGCCCACAAATTTCTTCATTAAAGATATCAAAGAATTTCAATCTGCTAATAACAATCTAAAAAATATCTTCAACACAAATAAGGAATTGCCCCATCAAGTATTTAACCAAAGGTGTGATTATTACTTATTTGAAGAGTTCTACTGGGGCATGTGTGAGGAGTTTTGGCCTACGGTACAATATTTAACAAAAATCTTTAGTGAAAAAGAAGTTACAGTTGCGGTTTTAGATCCACATCCCACAAGTTATTTTTATAAAGAGTTTGGCTATTTTAATTACTTGAAGCTTCCTACTTCTTTATCAAGTGAAGAGTATAGGAATGTCCTAGAAATTGGACCGGAGGACTACCCTGCGGATGCTCCATACTATCATTCAGAAAAAATTGTCTGGTTTTCTTCTTCTAAAAAGTGGGCAATATGGGGAGAGCGGAGCTTAGATATATGTGTCATAGGTTTTAATGAAGCTGTTTTGATAGACCATTTAATGAAATCACCATCTAAATGGTCGTATTTAAATGAAGCTGTTGAAGATTTAATTGGCTTAAACTTTAGGAATATGACGCTTCCTCAAGATTTTAAAGACAGCTTATCAAAAAACTATGCTCATGATACAGATAGTGAATGAGTATTATATTAATCTGTAAAAGAGACCCAACTCTCTATAACTATAAAAAATCCTTTGCTTCCAGAGCAGAGGATTTTTTTAGGTGAATACGTTATCGTACGTGAGTGTTGATCTACGATAACGAAGATTTAATTACCTCTATAACATTCTTTTTTGTCTGACTCAAATAGGTTCTTTTTTCAACAGAAATTAATAACCCAATAGGCATCTCAGGGTCAAACCCTTGTACTTTAAACGGGATATTAGTTGGTTTTAAACTAGTGCCTCTAGGGATGATTCCTACTGCATATCCAAACATCATTTCTGGAATGAGGTGCAGGGCACTGCAGTTATAGACTTGCTTAAAGGCTAAATTATTCTCTGTTAAAAAGTGGTTGACGGATTGATAGTAATAGCAGCTATTTTCTCCTATTAAGATAGGATAGTGAATAATATCTGCTATTTCTACCGTTTTCTGTTGTAGCAGCGGGTGATCAGGGGTATTAACGATAAATTGAATTTGTTCTTTAACAAGCGGAGTAAAAGTTACGCCGGAAAGGTTCGTATTCCGTCCGCAAACAGCAAAGTCAATTTTGTCTTGATGTAATAGTTCTGATAAAAGAGCGGTGTTTCCAATGGTGAAATCGCAGTGTATGTAAGGTTTTTCGGCATTTAAATAGCTTAATATAGCTGGCATCAACCTTTGAGCAATCGATTCTGATAACCCTATTTTAATTGTGCCTTTTTCCTCTTTGCTTATACGCTGTGCTTGAGAGATTGAGTATTCCCAGTGCTTCAACAAGCTATCTACTTCTTCTACAAATAGTGTACCTTCCTTTGTTAGTTTTGCTTCCCAACCCCGTTCAAATAAAAGAAACCCAAGATCTTTTTCTAGCTTTTTAATATGAGCGGTGACGGTAGACTGGGCGTAGTTTAGTTTTTTTGCTGCGAGTGAAAACGTTCCTTCTGCCACAATCGTTTTAAACGTCGTTAATTCTTTAATTTCCACTTTCTAACCTCATCTCTATCGGTTTTTTCGATAATTATTGTACTTATTTTCAATTATACAAATGAAGAGTGTGGAAGTACACTGAATATAGAAAGGGAGATGATTCATGCCATTTGTAAACGTTTATTATCAAGAACATCAATTAAACAATAAGGAACTAAAAAAAGTAAGCAATCGTATTCATCAGTCTTTAATCCAACATTTTCATATCCCAGAAGACGATTATTTTCAACTGTTTTTACCTTATCCACCTCAGCATTTTTTCTATGATTCACAGTATCTCTTAGAAAATGGAGAAAAAAGAACAGATAACATGATTTATATCTCCATTACGTGCGGGCAGGGAAGAAGGGTCGAGCAGAAAAAGAAGCTATACTATTCCATTGCAGAAGGACTTCACACTGACTTAGATCTTTCTACAAACAATATCTTTATTACATTAAACGAAACACCTCTTGAAAACTGGTCATTTGGGCAAGGACTAGCACAAATGGTAAATCAAAAGGAGGAAAAATAAATATGAATAAAGGTATTGATTCTAAGCTGCTGAACGACATGAGAGATCTTGCTCCTGACTTTGTGAAATATGGAGAACATATCTTATTTGGGGAAGTGTGGAGAGACCCAACGTTAACATCGAAAGAAAGAAGTTTGAGTACACTTTCTGCTTTGATCAGTATTGGCAACACTGAACAAATGCCTTTTCATCTGCAGCTGGCAAAAAAAAATGGAGTGACTGAAAAAGAAATAATTGCACTAATAACTCATATGGCTTTTTATGTGGGGTGGCCAAAGGCAGCTGCAGCACTGAATATAGTGGGGAAGCAATAATAAAAGAGGTGTGAAGATTATATTTGAAAATAAGGGAGTGGTTGCTGGTAGCCAATGGAGGTGAAGGAGGTGGAAACAATACTTCCTATGACTCTAGCTTTTTGTATTATTTAGGTTTTTATGTTAAGTTATGGACATCTTTCTGTTATGTTAGAAAGGAGTGAATTCATATCTTAAAAATAGCAATTGCTTCAATCATTGCAGGTGTTTTGTTTAGTCTTTGTACAAAATTAATGATGTATACAAGATGGTCCAAGCTGTTTGTAAAGGCTAATGAAGATACCCATAGGCCCATTAACTTTGTTCTTCAAGGGGCTTTATTTGCCGTTATTATGTTCATTATGTTTTTAATTGTAAAACCTTTTACATAGGAATAATGTTACAGCTGGAGTGAGCAATTATTAATCTTTTATATTTAGGAATAGGTTTTGTCGCTATTTTTCTTTCTGCATTTTTGGTGACGACGTTTGTTGCCAATGATACGATATCTACTATTTTTTCAGTTTTAATTGCAGGTGTAGGAGCAGCAGCTATTTCTCACTTTCGCAGAAAATATAAAGAAAAATGAATTTAAACAGGGGCTGCAGTTAGTGTGGAACTTAAAGCAACAATGCTTCATTTTATGTGACAAACTGGTAAAAAATAGAAAAAGATCCCTTTGATAAGGGAGCTTTTGAAGACTTTACTTAATCCATTGAAATTCTTTTAAAGGCCAATAAGCTAATTTTGCTTTTCCTACGATTTTGTCTACGGAGATTGTTCCTACTTTAGGTGATCTGCTATCTAAGCTGTACATTCTATTATCTCCCATAACAAATAATTGACCCTCTGGAACGGTTTTGCTGCCTGTATAATCCTCAAGTTTAAAGTCCTCAGTTAATGGGCCTGTTACTATTTCTTTTTTATATTGGTCTAAATAAGGCTCTTCATATTTTTTACCGTTTATATACAGCGTGTCATTACGATACTCTATATGATCACCCGGTAAACCAATTACCCTTTTAATATAGTCTTTTTCCTTTGTAGCATGAAAAACGATAATATCAAATCTTTTTATATTATCTGCGTTATTTTTACCCACTTCATTAAGAATAATGTGTTCACTGTCTTTTAAAGTCGGCATCATTGATTCACCGTCTACTACGATAGGTGTAAATAAATACTCTCTTACCATAAAAGCCAGAATACAGGCAATAATAATGGATTTAATCCACGAAAAAATCTCTTTCTGTTTCAATTGAAAACTCCTCTATAACCGTAATACATGTTTAAAAGTATAACATAATATATAGAAATAAACCTTTAATTTAACAATTGAAGGTTTGTTTGGCTGATTTTTAAACAAGATTAATAAACTTCATAGAAGGCCATAGCAGCAGAAGTGGTAGGGGGTTCTCGAAATCAAAACATAAAAAAAGCTATTTCAATCGTATTGGCATCGGAGTGAAATAGCTTTTTCTACTTTACATTCAAGAGTTTGTTAGTTCATATGAACGTCCTTACATGTGAAGTATATCACAAACTATTTTTGTTGTGAAGATGAAAATCAAAATTTGTATGACAAATTTTATTGCGTTGAAGAATTTTGAATGGATTATTTAGTGTGACCCCTCCGCAGAGGCTACTTTGAAACAGCTGATCATCTCAATAAAAATTAATGTTACCTCTCAACACCTCAAAGAAACCAGATTCTTTTAAAGAAACCTTTCAATTTCTATAGATAAACAAAAACTAGTTTATCAGGTATATTGTTAGGAGAAGTTTTAAGTGGTAAGTTTGTATTCACTGTATTTAATATAATAAGTATTTTTGGAGGGCTACTCATATACAACAAAAAAAATATAGACAACAGTAGCTCTACTGATAAACCATCTTTTTAAGGGAAGGCATCTTACCGATAAGAATTATATAAAGGAGAGACTTAAATGAAATTTGATGTACCTGAATTAGTTGAAGCAAAACGTCAAATTGATTCAACTTTACATAAACTCCGACAGACGGTAAAAACGTTTGAAGCTAAAGAAAATGCAAGTAGATATAAATCTCAAATTACCTTAGCTAAAAGAAGGATACAAGCATTTGAACTTTCAGTAGCTCTTATTGAAAGAGAAATAAATGAGGCTAAGAAAAAAATCTAGGTATCAGCTTTTACAAAGTATGTATTCAACGACGTTATTTATTTTATGAATTACAAAACGTCGGAAAATGCTATGTCGCAGTAAAAGCATTTTAATTCATCTTCAATTGTCGGTTAGAGTGGAATGGTAGAAAAAAAGAAACCTTAACCATACTAGGGTTTCTTTTTTTGTAATTAGTACTCTGCGTACGTCAGTATATCTTTTGGATTTTGGCTAAACCTGTTTCCAAAGCGGGCAGTCTTTGCACTTCTCCAAACGTATCCACGCTTTTTTAGCGCACTAAAAATAATTTATTCTTTTAAAAATAAGGGTTGAAGGTGACGCAACGTAATCTAATATAGTTGAACTATGGCATATCAAGAAGGGGAGCAATGAAAGTAAAAGTAACGGACGGGGGCATGAGAAGTGGAGAATAAAAAACGAATTCGCTCTTTAGATATATTAAGAGGACTAGCGATTCTGGGAACGTTAGGAACGAACATTTGGCTGTTTGCCTATCTGGGAGATGTAAATTATATATTTACTTTTACCCATAACAAATGGTGGTTATCAGGAGATGATTTTTTAAGAATCCTTTTTCTATCCTTAATTAACGGGAAATTGCTTGGACTCTTAGCTATTATGTTTGGTGTTGGTTTAGAGCTGAAATATCAGCAATCAAAACGATTAAATCAGACGTGGCCAGGAAGGTACATATGGCTGTCTTTACTTTTATTAATGGAAGGGCTTTTGCACTTTATTTTTGTCTTAGAGTACGACATTTTAATGTCTTATGCAGTAACTGCCATTGTCGTATCGTTTATCGTAAAAATGCGGAAAACGATGATACGAATAACAATGATTAGTGCAGCAGCTATTCATCTTTTCTTTATAGTACTTGTGTTCTTAGGTGTGCTAACTAACTCAATAGGAGGTGAGCTAGTTGCTGTCCCAAAAGAAGTGGTGAACCTTTATCAACATGGATCATGGATAAATCAAATTCAGTATCGACTTTTTCATTTTTGGGAGCTGCGCACAGAAGCAATTTTCGTCATTCCATTTAATATATGTATGTTTTTACTTGGTGTTTTACTAGTGAGAATAGGGGCTTTTGACAATAATTCCAAGGGTATTAATATTAGAAAGAGGATGATGAAAACGGGTCTTTTAGTTGGGCTACCTCTAAACCTATTATTATTTGTTCCTGGAGGGTACTTTGATTTTCCAGTAAGGTATGTGTTTGCCCCTATTTTATCGATTGGATACATGGGAGCCATTAGTTTTCTAATTGAAAAATTTCAGGCCTTTTCATTATGGAGCGTTTTAGAGAAAGTAGGTAAGATGTCTTTAAGTTGCTACGTGTTACAAAATGTTTTAAGCTCAATTTTATTTTATGGATGGGGCCTTGGGTGGGGTGGACACCCTCGTTCATTCTTTGTCATTTTTGTTTGGGTATTAATTTGTTTGTTTCAAATGTTAGTTGCTGCTTTGTGGCTTCGTTATTTTAAAATGGGCCCTATGGAATCAGCGCGTAAACGCTTAGCCAGTTTAGCTATAAGAAAAAGTATAAAGAAAGATCTTAAAATGTAAGTCAGCTTCTTTTTGATGAATATAAAACATGTTATAAGAAGCAAAACTTTCACATAGAATTTTATGTTAAAGTGATATTAGGTGTTGGGGATTTTAACCAATTAATAATCCATAAAGGAGAATTAAAGAAAATAGCTACCTTTTTCCTAATACTTATCGGCTTCTTTCTTATCATTTCAAATATCGTTGGATTTATCTCCTACAAAAAAAAAGAAAAATCTATACGCTGCTGCTTTCACAATATTGATACTGGCGGCTTTATTTGGGGCAATAGGCGGTATATTAGCACTGTTGATCATTAGAGACGCTTTTTCCATATTTTACGGTTTACAAGTTGGATACTACTTACTTATAAATAGCGCAATGGTTCTGTTAATGGCAGTTATAATCACAGTTATAAAACAATATAACAATAAATAAAAAATTTGCTTAGTAAGACTCATACTTCGTAAGTTTGTAGTTACCATAATCACCTTTATAGGTAGTTAAACAACAAAAAGCTCTTTCATAAGAGCTTTTTGTTGTTTAAGAGTAGAATTTAATTATCTACATCATTAGCATCAAACGTATCTTTTGTAACGTTCAATATATGACCACTAATGTTAACTGTTTTGTTATTTACCCATTTAACTTTGGCTGTTTCCTGAGGGTAATTCCAATAGATGTTTTTCTTTTTATTAAAAACTTTATTTGTATAAGTCACTTCTCCTCTAATAGCAAAAGGTGTAGTTGCTCCACCACTTGAACGATAAATCTTCACTATGTAATCACCGTCAGGAGATGTACTTTGAGAAATATATTCTCCCCTTGGAGCAAATCGCAGATAACTAGGCGCAAAAAGAAACCACCAAACAAACCCTATAACTAGAAGAGAGCTTAATGCAGTCAAACACACTATATATCGTTTTTTCAATTTCTAACCTCTATTCAGATGGACTCAATTATAATTTTGTTCCTATCTGATTATATATCAGAATTGAGTTAAAGAATCATGAATATCATATACAAAATCAGTTTACATAATACAACTTACCGGAAACAAAATAAAAAGCCTTATAAAATAAAAGGCTTTTTATTTTAAAACTTAACTCGTATAAATATTATTTCTTTTCTCAATTTCTAATATAATTTCATGTAAATTCTCTATAGAATTCATTACATAATCTGCATAATTAAAATTCGCATCTTTAGATACTTGAGAAAATAATATGGTTTGCATTCCGATTTTTTTTGCAGGAATAATGTCTTTATTATAATCATTACCTATCATAATACATTCCTGAGGAGTAATGCCTAAGGTCTGAACAATCTTATTAAAAAAATCAAGACTAGGTTTGGAAAAGCCCAATTCTCTAGATGTAAAAAGATACTGAAAATATTGTTGAATATCAACACGCTTTAAAGCCATTCCCAATAGTTCTGAATTTGAAGCTCCAGCATTAGAAGCTACACAACATATGTAACTCTGACTAACACTATGTAGAGATTTACTAACGCCATCTATAATCTCTACATATTCCCAATCAGCCATGGGGCCTGCATACTCAGAAAAATCTTTCATGAGAGTATCTCCCCAATCAAACACAATTGCTTTAATTCTAGGCATTATTTCTCCCTCCTTAAAATCTTCCCATTCTCAAAGCATCTGCCCAATCTGGACGCTGATTTATTTCTGCCATGGCAGCTGCTTTTTCCCAATGATATGGAACACTTATTTGATCAACTACCCAATTAGCTACCCAATTAGCTGATGTCTTTTCAATAATTGTATAATTGGCATGGGGAGATCCAGATTCCATTTTATGAGGTACCGGTAAATCATCTATGTATGCGGGAAGTCCTACACTACCAGGATTTATAATTAATTTTCCGTTTGGCAAATAGAGCGTTCTTGGAATATGACTGTGACCACATAATACAACGTCTTGTTCAACATCTTCTAAAGCCTTTATAATGTCTCTTGAACTTTTTAAGAGTGCACCTTCTTCCGTCATTTCTTCTACTAAATATATCTCGTCAGAATTAGGTGTACCATGACATAAAAAAATATCATTCATAGTTAAGCTACTAGGATGCTGTTGTAACCATTCGAGAGCCTCTGGGGTTAGACTTCGTTTCACATAATTAATTGTAGAAGATGGATTATTATCTGATGAATCAACTATTATTCGATCACAATTCCCTATAATATGTGTAATATCATACTCATGTTCCATTAATAGTTTAAAAGTTCCAAGGGGATCCAACGGCCCATATAAACTATCACCTAAATTAAATATAGTATCAATTCCACGATTTGAGATATCAGATAATACGGCTTCCAATGCTAAGCTATTTCCGTGAATGTCTGAGATAATGGCTATTTTTTGATTCAAGAAATATAACCTCCTTCTTTGTATGTTTTATTATACATTAAGATGAATTTTATCGCATAAATTAATATAATAATAGGAGTTATATTACAAAAAAATGAATATTTATAATAAATTAAGAGAGGTTATTTTAGGATTAATGACACTGGTAGCTGGTACAAGACGCATGTTAAATAATACACTTTATATTAAATGGATATTCGTAGGAGCTGGATGTGTGCTAATTGGATTTTCGGTGTATTTCCTTTATAAATTCGTCGGAAATATGAAGGCATATTTTTAAATTAATTATGTATATGATATGCAGAGCTAGTTTACATAAAGTCTCTTTCCAGAACACACAAAAAAAGAATCCTTGTGGGGATAGGGTTCTTCATGAAGCCGCATTTCTTCTTTATACAGCTGTTTATACATCGTTGATTTGTTAGGCTTTTCTTTAGGAGGATCAACCTTTTCAATGAATAAAAAGTACACCTTTTATTCATATGCTAAGTGATGAGTTCTGATTATAAAATAAAAAGGATATTCTTGATTAACAATAAATGTTAATCTACGGTATCTGTAAACTCTTTATTATTACAAAAAAATACATTATTAAAAGTACTTTTTTCTTAATTATCTAAAAATTATTATTTTTTTAACTAAAAAGTGATATTCTTACAAAAGTTCAAGAAATAACATAAGAAAAGAGGAATTAATTTGAAAAGAAGAAATACTTTACTGTTGGGATTTAGTATGAGTGCAGGCTTATTTCTTTTATCACAAGGAAATGTATTAGCTGCAGAGAACGTGCAAATAAAAGAAAATGTATACCAGGAAGCAGCAAGCTCTCATTTATTAACAGTAACAGAGAATGGACAAGTAGAAGCAAAAGACGAAAGTTTAGTAGAAAAGTTAGCTGATAATGATAGCGAATATAAAGATTTTACTGATACAGTAGATAGTATTAACTACTTAGTTGAAAAAGATGTAGCTAAAGTAAATAATGATTTTAATATAGAGATGCTTTCTCCAGAAGAAATTACTGAAGTAGCTCATAATTCTTATGCAAATGCAGAAACTTCACAAAAATTTTCAACTTTTGCAGTGGATACTGGACTAACATCATTAAATTTAAAAAGGTTAGTAGAGAGTAACAGAAAAGAATTAGAAAAATTTAATGCATCAGTACTCAAAACTTCTCCTGGTTCAGCTTATAATGCAACCGTAGGTTATTTTGTTGGTAAAGTTCAGGAAGGTGGACCATGGGATTATAAAGTAAGATCCGGATATAAACCATGGTATAAAGAATTCAACGCTAGTACTTACAATGGAAAAAAAGTAATTAATTCTGAGTATATTGGAAACTATAATTATGCATATACAGGAGAATTGCTATTTAGTAAAAAGACTTTACTTATTGGTGGCGGTGCAGTAGGTGTTGGAGTTGGACAACCGGAAGACTCTAAAGATAAAGATGTAATCACAAAAGGGTATAATGACGCGGTTAAATATTGGTAATATTGAATTATTTATGTAGAGCACATTATATGATATTAATAAATGAAACCATATAGGGAGGGACATTATGAATTATTTTTTGAAATTAAATTTCTCAAGTATACTATATGCAGTTTTAATTTTTATTAATATCGAACTAATTTTCAATATTTATCGTATTAGTAGAATAATAGAACTTGATGTAGCAGTAGCAAGAAATATTGGGATTGTAATTATGTTGATTTCCGTTATCGTATTTAGTTTCATTTATTATTTATTGAATCGTCGATACTTAACAGACAGTAAACTAAATTATTATGGAACTGTATTATGGATTCCTTACTTTGCAATTATGCTTATCTTATTTAACAAGCTTTTTCCAATTAGTAACCATGGAGATCAGCTCAATCCTATAGGGAGAATTGTTATATACCTTGGCGTTTTACTTTATCCAATATACTTAGCCATTGTAATTGCCTTATCTAGAAAAAGTAAAATCTAATAAATAAAGAAATACATCCTTTAAAATAAGGCAGATATTATAATGCTGCTATTGTTCGCATTTGAATACGTATGAAAGAACCTTTATAAAGGGCAACCTCGTTATTGGCAAACGAGGTTGCTTTTTTATGTTCAGATTATATATGCGGAAAAATTGTGTTACTGGCACTTAAAGGAACAAGGAGCTTAATTTAAGCTCCTTGTTCTAATTTTTATCATAACCTTCAAAAACTTATCCAATATAGATTAGCACTAGCAATCAACCCAAAAGATATAAATCCCGCAATTTTTACAGGGTGAGTACTTTTATATGTAACAAAGGGATTAACTCTCCTTATTACCTCTGCGAAGAGCAGAGTACCTATGGATGCGAGTACTAGTCCAAGCAACAAAGCATTTTCCTTTAACTGAACGAAATCAAAAATTAAATAAATGAGAAAGACCCATAGATAAGCTAAAAAGATATTTAAAACAATAGATAATAAAAAATCTTTATTTTTCATAATTAGCTCCCATTACAATTTTTTCTAGCTTCTATGATTTTATCATAGAAGCTTTTTTATATTGCTATTTAGTAACCATTTTTCAGGAACTATCATAAATATTTTTGTTTAATTTATAAAAATATTTTGAATTAATGATCTGGCTATGATAATATTTAAATCAGTAAATCATATATAAAATTTAAAATCACATATGTGATTTAGAGAGGATTTCTTCATGTCAGTAAAATCAGCAGAACGTGTATTAAGGGTATTTGAATTGATTGCTCAACATCCCGAGGGATTAACGGTAAAAGAGGTTAGTGACTTACTTTCGCTTCCGCAAAGCAGTACGTTTAATCTTGTGGGAACCCTTCATAATGAAGGGTATTTAAATCAGGACTCATTAAAAAGGTATAAGCTAGGGCCAAAGCTAATTCAAATTGGAACAGCGGCTATGGAATCATTGGATATTTCTTCTGAGGGAAAACCGTATTTAAAGAAGCTGATGGAGGATGTTCAGGAAACGGTGTTTATGGCCTTGCTGTCAGATGGAGAGTTGGTCTATGTTGTTAAGATTGATAATAATCGCTCTATTAGAACAACAGCTCAGCCTGGTAACCGAAAGCCGCTCTATTGTACCGGATTAGGAAAAACCTTTTTAGCTTTTCTTCCTAAAGATCAGCGAGAACAGCTGCTTGAACATACGGAGCTGCTGCCTATTACGGATTATACAATTACAGATAAAAAAGTTCTTAATGACAATTTAGACTCTTTTATTCAAATGGGTTATGCAATTGATGATGAAGAAAATGAGGAAGGGTTATTTTGCCTTGCTGCACCTGTATTTGGAGCAAAGGGAAGCATTCAAGCTGCTATTAGCGTAGCTGGGCCTAAGGAAAGAATGCTGAAGCATAAGGACTTTATAGTAGAAAGGCTGCTTCAAACAGCGACTAATATATCTTTTATTGCTGGATATGAAGAGGCAAAGAGATAAGTGAAAAGAGGGGTAAAATGGATGTGATAAGCATGGGGGAAACAATGATTCTGTTTACCCCACACTCGAATGGAAAGATGCGATATGCTAAAGATTTTTCTTCGAAAATTGCAGGGGCAGAAAGCAATACGTTAATCGCCCTGTCAAAACTCGGTTATCAAACGGGATGGGTTAGCCGGTTAGGAAAAGATGAGCTAGGAGAGCGGATTCTTTCAAGTATTAAAGGAGAAGGAATAGATGTAAGACATGTGATATTTGATGATCATGCTCCTACGGGTCTTTTTTTAAAGCAAAAAACAAATGAAATGAACAGTAAAGTCTTTTATTACAGGAAAGAATCAGCAGCAAGCTTTATGAATCCGCATGATATGAATGAAGAGTATATCTCTTCTGCCAAATACTTATACGTGACAGGCATTACACCTGCGCTAAGCGATTCCTGCCACGAAGCTGTTTTTCAAGCGATGAAAGCAGCTAAAAAAAATGGCGCAAAAATAGTGTTTGATCCAAATTTACGCAAGACGCTTTGGGATGAAGAAACTGCGCGTCAAACACTCATTGAAATGGCTACATATGCGGATATTATTTTACCAGGAGTGAATGAAGGCCAGTTTTTATTTGAAAAGGATAACCCTGAAGACATTGCATCAGCGTTTCATCAATTAGGTGCAGAGCTAGTTGTTATTAAGCTAGGTGAGGAAGGAGCTTATTATTCAACTAAAAATGAATCCGCTTACGTAGAAGGCTTTAAAGTTGCTAGAGTGATAGATCCAGTAGGAGCTGGTGACGGTTTTGCCGCTGGGATACTATCGGGATTAATAGATAAATCTTCTTTAAAAGAAACGGTTAGAAGAGGGTGTGCTATAGGAGCTATGGTTGTAACCGTAGAGGGTGATATTGAAGGCTTGCCTGATAAGAAAGAGCTTTACGAATTTATGAATGCGATTACAAAAGAAGACGTTATACGATAAAAGAAAGGGGCTTACCCATGACGGATAGTTTATCAGATTTATTAGAGCATAAAATCGTTGCGATTATTAGAGGAGCCAAACCGAAGGACGTAGTGAAGATTGCCTCTGCGCTTAATGACGGCGGTGTAAAAAATATAGAGATTACTCTAAATTCGCCGGACGCACTTTCAGCTATTAAAGAGGTTTCTACAGAACTAGGTAATCAAGTGCTAGTAGGAGCGGGGACAGTGCTTGACCCTGAAACAGCACGTTCAGCTATTTTAGCAGGTGCAAAGTTTATCCTTTCTCCAACTGTTAATATTGAAACGATTAAACTAACAAAAAGATACGGTGCGGTGAGTATTCCAGGTGCTTTTTCACCTACTGAAATTTTAACAGCATATGAAAATGGCGGAGATATTATAAAAGTATTTCCTGCTAGGCTGGGTGCTAGCTATATTAAAGATATTCGAGGGCCGCTTCCTCATATTCCACTTCTTCCAACAGGAGGAGTAAGCCTAGATAATATTCAAGAATTTGTAGAAGCAGGAGCTGTAGGGTTTGGTATTGGAAGTTCTTTAGTTGATACAAAACGTGAAATTACTCATGGATATCTGCAGGAGCTAACACAAAAGGCTAAAGCATACGTAGACGCAGTGAATGGTATAACGAAAGGGGACAAAGTACATGAAAATTACTAATTATGAATTATTCCAAGTGCCGCCACGCTGGTTATTTTTAAAAATAGAAACAGACGAAGGAATTGTTGGATGGGGAGAACCAGTTATTGAAGGAAGAGCCTCTACCGTTAAAGCTGCAGTAGATGAGTTAATGGAGTATCTTATTGGCAAAGATCCATTAAATATTGAAGATCATTGGAACGTTATGTACCGAGGCGGCTTCTATCGAGGCGGACCTATTTTAATGAGTGCCATATCAGGGATTGACCAAGCTCTGTGGGACATAAAAGGAAAATATTACGATGCTCCTGTGCATCAATTATTAGGCGGAAAAGCAAGAGAATCCATTAAAGTGTATTCGTGGATCGGAGGAGACCGGCCTTCAGATGTAGGCGAAGCAGCCAGAGAAGTTGTCTCACAAGGATTTACAGCAGTAAAAATGAATGGAACAGAAGAGCTTCAATACGTGGATTCATATGAAAAAATTGATCAAGTAGTAGAACGTATCGCTGCTGTCAGAGAAGCAGTGGGGCCTTATGTAGGAATAGGTATTGATTTTCACGGACGAGTACATAAGCCAATGGCAAAAATTTTAGCTAAAGAACTAGAGGTCTATCGTCCAATGTTTATCGAGGAGCCGGTTTTGCCCGAAAACAATGAGGCATTAAGAGAAATTGCCAACCATGTATCCATTCCTATTGCGACGGGAGAAAGAATGTTTTCAAAATGGGAGTTTAAAAAGCTCTTAACAGACGGCTACGTTGATATTATTCAGCCCGATTTATCACATGCAGGAGGAATTACAGAATGTAAGAAAATTATTTCGATGGCTGAAGCCTTTGATGTAGCAGCTGCGCCTCATTGCCCGTTAGGACCTATTGCATTAGCCGCTTGTCTTCAAGTAGATGCAACGTGCCACAACGCATTTATTCAAGAACAAAGCTTAGGCATTCACTATAACCAAGGCAGTGATTTACTAGATTATATTGTTGATAACCACGTATTTAAATATGAAGAAGGATTCGTGAAAATTCCTGATGGACCTGGCTTAGGTATTGAAATTAATGAAGACCATGTTAGAAAAATGGCTGATATCGGTCATAATTGGCGTAATCCAGTATGGCGTCATAAAGATGGTTCTGTAGCGGAATGGTAAATGGGAAACCATTTTAGCAGGAAAGATCTGATTGATAAATGACCGTCAGTCAGATCTTCTTTTTAAACTAGTCATATACAGGGGGATAAGGGAATGAAGGGGTATAGCGAAAAGCCGACTCGCGTTAGATTTCGTGTTTTAGCATTTATTTTCGTAAGCGTTGTCATCAACTATATGGATCGAAGTAATATTTCTGTAGCCGCCACGGCCATGTCCAAGGATTTAAAGCTATCATCAGTAGAACTGGGTCTTATATTTTCAGCCTTTGGATGGGCTTATGCTGCTTTACAAATACCAGGAGGGGTAATGGCTGACCGTTTTGGTGCTCGTGTTACGTATGCCGTTAGCTTAATTACCTGGTCTATTGTTACATTGCTGCAAGGATTTACTAAGGGATTTGTGAGTCTTTTTGGTCTGCGTCTAGCGACAGGAGCGTTCGAAGCACCGGCTTTTCCTACCAATAATAAAGTAGTTACCAGCTGGTTTCCCAATCAGGAAAGAGCATCAGCAATTGCTTTTTATACTTCAGGACAGTTTGCAGGGCTGGCATTTTTAACACCTACATTGGTGACCATTCAGCACTTTTTAGGGTGGAGAGGTCTGTTTATTACTACAGGGATTATCGGTATAGTGTGGGGCATTATATGGTACATTTTTTATCGTGATCCTTCTCAGCATAGCAAAGTAAATAAAGCAGAATTGCAGCATATCGAAGAAGGTGGAGGCTTAGTTAAAGCTGCGGATAAGAAAGGAGAAAGAGCAAAATTCGAATGGGGAAATCTGAAAGAAGCCTTTTCTCATCGTAAGCTATGGGGTATCTACTTAGGTCAGTTTGCCGTAAACTCTACTTTATGGTTCTTCCTTACCTGGTTTCCAACGTACCTTGTGGAATACAGAGGGTTAGATTTCTTAAAATCAGGCTTCCTAGCATCAGCTCCGTTTTTAGCAGCGTTTGTAGGAGTATTATTATCTGGCTTTGTATCTGACGCCTTAGTGAAAAAAGGAGTATCTTTAGGCATTGCAAGAAAAACACCGATTATCGTAGGCCTGCTTTTATCAACTTCAATTATCGGAGCCAATTATGTAAATAGCACATCTCTCATTATCATGTTTATGGCTATTGCGTTTTTTGGAAATGGCCTGGCTTCTATTACATGGGTGTTTGTTTCAACGCTAGCACCTAAGCACTTAGTCGGTTTGACAGGCGGAGTTTTTAACTTTATCGGAGGTTTGGCTTCTATCATTGTCCCAATTGTTATTGGTTTCTTAGCTAAAGGAGGAAACTTTGCTCCAGCGCTAGTATTTATAGCGGCATTGGCTCTTTTAGGAGCACTTTCGTATATCTTCCTTGTAGGGAAAGTGGAAAGAATTAAAGTGGTTAAAGATGAAAAATTGAATCGAGATATTGTGTAAGGCCGTTTGTAGTTTTATAGGAATCATACATCTGAAATTATTTGTGACGGGATGAAAAGTGAATTCGTAAAAGGTTTATTAAAGAAAGAGCATAAATTTTGTTGGAGACCAACGGATTTATGCTCTTTTTTTACCTATAAAAGAGGATTTCAGGCCGTACAAGAATAAGATTATTAGGTTAGGTAGTTGTGAGGTTCATGAATAAAAAAAACATGATAAAAGGTGTAAAGTTTCTACCTTTTACTCACAGTAGTCAAAGAATAATAAGTAAAAAATGATTATTAGAGAATTGAAGGTGTATTTATGAAAAAGGTTTTAACAACTTCTGCTGTATTATTGCTAGCATTAGCAGCTTGCAGTAGTAATCAAACCAAGTAAATAAGAGTAGACCTTTATTTATGGTAAAGTCTGTTTTTTCTTTCTCTAAAAAGGGCCGGTGCTATTTCTCTGCCTGTCAAAGTCAACAATATAAGCAGGTTTTATTCATAGATGATTGTTATAATACTAACAGTGCAGATTTGATTAAAAGCCTAAGAAAGAAATAAAATCGGAGGTAGCAAAATGGGGAAGAGTGGGATGTTTAAAGATTTTAATTTTAAATTAGTGGTAATTGAAGCTTTATTAGATCAAAAACCGCTGTTTCTAGAAGAATTAACCGATTTAAAAGATAAGTATACGAATAATTTTGAATGGTATTCTGGAGCTGGACCCATTGTTGAAATCAGGGATTATTTAGAAGAGTTAACATTGGAAATGAGTGATTTGGAAAAGATTGAATCCTTATGCTTTAATGGAGGTAATGAAATTTATCATATTCTAAAGCCAGATTGGGATGGCGAAGACAGTTTATTTGATGTATTATCTGTTGAAGGATTTCAGAGCTTAACGAATTTAAAAACAGTGGACTATATTTCAATGTGTCATTCAGAAGTACTAAAACCATTTAAACAAGCTAGAATTGAAATTGAGGATTAATGAGAAAGACGTTATTGTGCTAAAAGAAGCAATCCGTCTTTATGAAGAATAACGTTTCCTCATTATTGCCATCTAGAAAAGTTAATAAGCAATTCTCCTATACTCCGTTTACAAAAACAGAAAACCCAACCTTTAGAGCTAACAGGTTGGGTTTTCTATTTTTAGTCTGTATACGCTACATATGTTTAGTAAATATAGTACCTCTTTGCAATACAAACTAAAAAACGTTATTGGCTTGGAATTTGAAGTTGAATTCTTGTAAGTGAATTCTCTATTCCATCCGCCATTACCTCATCAATCACGTATTCCTCATATGCATACTCCCCTATTTTTAACCCTTTTTCTCTAACGAATTGAATAATTCGATCGTAAGCATGTTCGGTTTCGGCACCTTTTTGATACCCAACAACATATAGTCCCTGGGGACGTGTATGACAATGGATTTTTTCTATCTCTTCTGGGATTTTGATATACAAATGTTCGTAATTGTAAAACTCTTTTTTTTGAATTTGTTCTCTCGCAAGCATTGCTCCAATTGGATATCCTCGATCTAATTTATGAAGTTGAGTATAATGAATGAGCTCCGGAATAACTGTAGTATATTTTTGTTCGGCTTCTTCTAAAATATTTTCACTAATCATAAAGGTTTCTTCATCTAAATATTGCAATGAAATAGAAGAAAAATCAGTTTTTAAAGCATGTTCTGTTAACTGTAAACGCGTTTGAATAATTGCTTGTAAATGATTAAGGCTCTTAATTTTTTCTTCAATTTCAAGAGATTTTTCCTTTAAAAGGGTAATCATATTTATTGGTTTTTTATCTTTTAAAAGAACTTTTATCTCTTTTAATGGAACACCAAATTCTTTAAATAAGGCAATCAGTTGAAAGACTTCAAATTGTTCATACGAATAGTACCTATATCCATTCTCTGTTTTTATTTGAGGTGAAAGTAACCCTATCTCGTCATAATGAAACAGAGTTTGCTTTTTTACACGACAGAGATTCGCAAATTCACCAGTAGTAAAGTACTTTTCCAACTCTTCACTCATAAAATCCTCCTTGACTATACGGTAACCATATACTTTATGATGTTCATTGTACTGGAAAGGAGATATAAACAGCAATGACGAGTCCTTTATTTCATTAAAGTAAGTGAAAAGGCAAATTGATGATGAATTTGAAGATAAAGCAATGAATAGAATTAAAGTTTGTTTAATTAGAGAAAAGAAAGAGTAGATAAGATGCAAACGATAAAAAAGAAAAAATCCTCCGTAGGTCAACTCCTTCAAGGTATATGGTCAAAAAATCGTAAAGGAATTAGCCTTACCTATATGCTCACTCTTGTTGAAAATGTTTGCGATCTTCTTTACGCTGCAACAATTGGTTTTGCAATCGATGGCTTGCTTAAAGGGAATCCGGCTAGCCTTATACCACTTGCTCTACTATGGATCCTTCACCTAGGGGTTGGCTTGTTCAGGCACGTTTACGATACCAAAGTATTCGTTGGAATTTATTCTAATGTTGCTGCAGAAATGGTGGAGCGCCAGCGTGCTGATGGAGTAAAAGGAACTCGAATTGTAGGACGTGTCTCATTGTCTCGAGAGGTAGTAGATTTCTTTCAGATGGAGCTGCCGGCAGTTGTAACAACGGTTATTCGATTTTTGGGCGCTATTATCATGTTATTTCTTTATGACCGGTTTATTGGGTTCTTAAGTTTATTGGCACTAATTCCAATACTAATCATAAACCATTGGTTCGGTCGACGTTCTTATCGTTTGAATCACGCACTTAACAACCGAATTGAAGAAGAGGCAGATATAGTTGTTCATCGTCCACTTACCATTGTTCAAAAACATTTTGCACGGTTACGTTTGTGGCGTGTTGCTATTTCTAACGCTGAGGCTAAAACATGGGGGATGATGGAGATTGTCGTCATTCTCTTAACCCTAGCTACACTACTTAGGCTTACAGGTGTTCAGGGTACTACGCCTGGTGCTATTTATGCAGTTCTAGCTTATATTTGGATGTTCCAAGAGGCAGTAGTTGGTCTTCCTGAAATTGTGCAAAATATTTCGCGTGTACTTGATATTGGTGAACGCGTTGCTGAAGACGTTAACAGCTAAAACCACAAAAGCTTAGCCAACCATTATTGTTATGTTATCCCCTAAATTATTGTTGTTGTCTTTTCAGAGAAATAAGCCCATAAATATAGATTAGGAGGATTTTTAATGAAAAAGATTGAAACTGATCGATTAATATTGAGAAATTTTTCTAAAGCAGACTCTCACGCTCTTTTGGAATACTTGGCTAATCCAAGGGTAAGCTGCTTTCTTGAAGACAAAGTTCGCACAATAGAAGAAGCTGCTTTGAAAATTCAAAAAAGAAAAAAAGATGACTCTTTTTTTGCAGTCTGCTTAAAAGGCAGTGATTATCTAATAGGAGAAATATTCTACTTAAAGGAAGATCCAGATACTTATTCCATTGGTTGGCACTTTAATGATCAATATGAGGGGAAAGGGTATGCAAGCGAGAGTGTGAAGACGTTCCTTAAGTATCTGTTTACTCAAAAGGGTGCAAGAAGAGTCTATGCATACGTTGAGGAGGATAACTACAAATCACAAAAACTATGTGAAAAATTAGGGATGCGTAAAGAAGGACGTTTTGTTGAGTTTATTTCGTTTACTAAATACGAAGATGGAAAACCTAAGTATGAAAATACTCTTCAGTATGCATTATTGAAAAAAGAGTGGATAAAAAATACTTCTTTTAATGAACCTGAGGAAAAAGTATCTCCTTAATTCATCTAGATAAACAGAATTAGTATAAATCCATTAATATTTAGTAATCTAAGATATAGGCAATTTGTAGAAAAGCTATGTATTTGTCGTTATCTAATGTAAACATTAAAACCTTTATAATAAAAAACCTCAGATATTTTGATTATCTGGGGTTTAAGGAGGGTAGACAAAAGCTGTTTTTAATCATTTTTTTTATCTATTTTTACGTATACAAAAATAAAAAAGAAAATTATTGTAATCCACCTTGTATATAATTAGGAATCTATATTGAGCTCATTAACTGAAAAAAGTATTCGGACTTCTGAGTTTTATTTAAGCTATACCATGAATCTAATGTATTTGATGCAAATACATCTAATTTTTTTAATACGTCCCTCGCGAATTCTAGAGGTGCTACTCCTGAAGCAGTAATCATGTTATTATCGGATACTACAGGTCCAATCTCATACAACTTCTCCCCTTTATAATTAGGACAGACCATTTTTGTATATTCTAAGTTATTAAGCGTATGCTTTCTAGAATCTAAGTATCCACTATTTGCAAGGGCATCAGTAGCACCACAAATTGCAGCTACAATAGTACCAAGCTCTAAAACTTCCCCAACTTTTTTCAATATAGGTTGATGAATCTCCTCACTCCATGTAGTTCCTCCCGGTAGAATTAAAAGATCTTTATCCAGAAGAGTGCACTCATCAAGAGAAATATCCGGCTGTATACTCAGCCCCCCCATTGTTTTAATAATTTCTTTATTAACTCCTACCGTCATTACTTTTAAAGGGGCTAAACCTTGCCTAAAATATCTTCCTGAATTTAGTTCAGCAATTAAATATCCATACTCCCAGTCTGACATTGTATTAAATACATACATATAAACTTTTTTGGTTTGCATATTAAACCTCCCGAACTGACGTTCTCTATATTATACCATTTTAAAGACATATATCTATAAAAATGTTAAAATATTCAGAAAAAAAGGGGGATTGAGAATCATTTGAAAGAAAACAAAATAGAAAAAGTCGTAACAGTAGGATTAACAACTCCACATTGTGTATCAACTGTTACTCGAATGAGTGATAATTTAGGATTTGAAACGTATCTCGTATCAGATGCCACAGCTGCATTTGCAATAAAAGGAGCAGATAATGCATATTATCCAGCTAAACAAATACATACTGTGTCATTAGCAACTTTAGATAATCAGTTTGCCAAAATTTTAACAACTGAAGAATTGATCAAAAAGTTAAATTTGACTGAAGCAATACAATCATAAGATCTTTATTTTAACTGTATATCTTCTACAAAATTAGTTAACATAATACCTCTAAATTTAATGATCCAGTGGTTTTTGACATTGTGAAACAGAATTAAAAAGAAAAGTCCGTAAAAGTATACTGATTCCAAACTTTATGATAATAGAGAGAAGAGCGCACAATGAAATATGCATGCTTTTTTCTAAATTATAAGCAGCCGTATGAAATATATTAAAAACTATATTCGTAAAAAAGAAGGTGACTGTTCTGTGAAAGCTGTACAAGTAAAGGGGTATGGAGACGTAAGTAAATTAAGCCTAGTGGAAATTCCTATACCTGAACCGAAAGAAAATGAAGTTCTTATAAAAGTAAAGGCCTGTGCTATTAACAATACAGAAATTTGGATGAGAGAGGGTGCTTACGGTACTGATTCAAAATCTGGATGGCGACCGGAAGGAGTCCAGTTTCCACGTACACCAGGATCTGATATAACGGGAAATAGTAAAAGCAGGGAAGTTAGTAGAAGAGTCTATAGTGGGAAAAGATGTTGTGTCATTCCCTTTTATATCTAGTGGAGAAGAAGGGTACGAACATATTGCTGATGTGATGATATGTCCTTTATAAGTTCAGAATACGATGGTGGTTATGCTGAATATGTGGTTTGGCCTGCTGAACTTTGCTTTGACATGCCCCTATCAAGCTATTCAGAAAGTGCTGTTTTTTCGGTAAGTGGGTTAACTGCTTGGCACATGGTCAAACAAATTCAAGCTCAACCAGGTGAGACAGTTATAGTAACTGGAGCAAATGGTGGTGTGGGATTATTAAATGTACAGATTGCCTCTAAAGTCTTTGGTGCTAAAGTTATTGCAGTCACGGGGGACTTAGAAAATCAAGAAAGAATTAAGGAATTAGGAGCCCCACACGTAGTATCATATAAATCTGATACTCTTTCAGAAGACATTTTAGAACTGAACGGAAGTCCGGTCGATTCCGTTCTAGATGTTGTGGGAGATGCTTTGTTTTCCATATCTCTTCAAGTTCTAAAAAACGGAGGGGAATTTTGCATTTCAGGTTCTGCTGGTGGTCAGCATAAAAATTTTGATTTTAGAACATTGTATCTAAAACATATTACAATGTATGGATCTGTGTTGGGAACGAAAGCAGAGTTTAAAGATATGCTTAAGGCAATTTCTGAGGGGGAAATTTTATTACTTCCCGAAGAATAACTTTGTATCACAAAGGGTTCTTTCAACGAGCATGAAAGAACCCTTTTAACATTATTTTTGATTTTTGTTTGCCTGAGCGTTTTGACGTTTAACGTGTTGTACGTCAGTCTCACTAGCAAATTCCGTACCGTATTTGCCAGAAGATGCTTGAGCATTCTTTTGCTTCACATGTTGTACATCTGTTCCTGAAGCTGTCTTGTTAGAGTATTTGTTTTCCATTACTATCACCTCCACAAGAATTAATATATCCAAGTGGACAGACAGTATCCTTCGAAGTACCTGGTAAGAAAAAATTGAGAATTTCAGGAAGTATTGGTCATGCCACTATGAGGCAACAGAACGTATTTAAAAGCTAGAGTAATCAACATTACGTTGATTTAAATTTCCTTGAGGCAATTACGCTTTGGAGTTGAAAAATAGACCAACCTGCTGTCACTCTCAGCAAGTTGGTCTATCAGGTAACATGTACAAGAAAACATCATCAATAGTTTGTTCAAATTTTTAGCGATTATATATTATAATTCTTAGGCAGCATCCTCTTAAGATAATTCGTTGTGTAATTTTAGAATAGATGTACACCTTAAAACAGAGAGGTGTATAAAATCATGAAAAAGAATAGACTATTTTTAATACTGTTAGTTATGACTTGTTGGTCCAGCTTTTCATTTATGAAAGGCAAAGATTTTAAACGTTTTCTTCCAGCGTCCATTGCTATTTGTATGGTAACTAAATACCTTAATTCTTATGCTAAGAGAAAGAATTTTTGGTCTTTTAAACAAAGCATACATCCGAAAGTTCCTGGTGAAGATGTGTGGACATGGGGGCCCTTTTTTACTGTATCTATGTGGGTGCTTAAATCCACATACCGTAAATTGCCTCTGTATATAGCTGTAAACTTTATGATTCATACTACATTTACATTTGTAGTTGTACCTAAATTAAAAAAGGACAGCATCTTTAAGCTTAAGAAAATTAATCCTTTTCAGTATGTAACCATTTTGACTGTTAGACAACTCCTGTTATATGGTTTTCAACATATGAGTGAGTTTATAATGTCGAAGAAACTAGAGATAAAGTCAGATAATGGGGAGCATTAATAGGAGCATTCCTTTATTAGGTAAGTGATAAAAATATCTAAGCATCTTCATCAGTACACAGGGTACGAGCCGTTTGGATAAAGGCATCCGTTTCTTTTGATGTACCTTTCCTAGCACTGCTATATTAATTTTTCTGAACGTGTTCGGCTTTAACTCTCGAGAAACTACTTGTTCTGGCAGTGACAAGTAGTTTCTTTTCGTTGTAATCGTAATTCATAATCCTCCTTGTACCATACTTAAGGCTGTGTCATATGTAGTTCTTCACCGCCTTTTGTAAAACTTCCTGTTTCCGATATCTGAACAATAAGTTGAATTTGTGATTTGTTCATATCATTTTTGTTATATACCATATAATTAATATGCATTTTATTTATAACGAAGCCTAATGTACCATAGAAGAGGATTAAGTTTCAAGAAATCAACCGGAGGTAATTAGTATGGTCAATCGTAATAAATTGTTTCTATTTGCACTTATACTAGCTGCATTTAATCTTAGGCCGGGTCTAACTTCAGTTAGCCCAGTATTGCATGGAATAACGAAGGATCTAGGTATGAGTTCTACTTTAGCTAGTTTGCTCACTTCCATTCCTTTGGTATGTTTTGGTTTTTGTTCGTTATTTGCTGGTCGTTTAGCAAATCGCTATCAGCCAGAGAAGATGATTACTTTCGCTATAACTTGCATAGGTATTGCAACGTTTCTAAGAGCCTTTACAAATTCCTCAATTTACCTGTTAATAACGGCTTTATTAATTGGTGCAGGGATTGGTGTTGTAAGCCCTTTGCTTTCTGGTTTCATTAAAAGTCATTTTCCAGACAAGGCAGCATCGATGATAGGCATATACTCTACTTCAATGGTAGTGGGTGCATCTATTTCTATTGGGCTAACGACACCACTTCAACACTGGTTCAATCATTCATGGAAAAATGGATTAGCATTTTGGAGTATTCTTGCTCTACTCGCTGTTCCACTTTGGCTTATGGTAATAAAACAATCTCGTATTCCTGCGAGTAATTTTTCACAAAAGACTAAGGCTTCTTTACCATTAAAAAATAAAAAAGCCTGGCTATTAACTTCTTTTGTAGGGATTGTAACTCTTCTATTTTATTGTTTTGCAGCATGGCTGCCAGCCATTGTAGAGGAAAAAGGGTGGACGCCAGCATTTGGTGGTCTTGTAGGTACAATCGCTATGATTGCACAGCTACCAGCTACTTTTTTATTACCTAGTCTTTTAAAAGTGCTACCGAGCAGAAGGTTTTGGATTACAACCTTTACCTTAAGTATAATAATTGGTTTATCCCTTTTATGTTTTACAAACGTAACACCTATTGTTTCAAGTATATGTTTAGGAGTTGGTGCCGGTGGTCTTGTGTCGCTAACTTTGTTGTTACCATTAGATATGGCATCTTCCCCTATGGAAGCAAGTACTTGGTCGGCAATGACTCAAGCAATTGGATATATGATCGGTGCAGTCGGCCCATTCATAATTGGACTTCTGCATGATTATCTAGGAAGTTTCGTTCCAACATTATATCTTCTTATAATTATAGGATTCATTGCCATCTTATTAGGGTGGAAAATTACCAAACCAGCTAGGGGTAAAGCAGAGGGTCTACCTGTGAAATAAAAACCACGAAGTAAATCGTGGTTTTTATTTTAACTTTTGAAAAAGCGGATATAACAACTTTTAAAGTATAGAGTGATATTACTGTGTGCAAGAGGAGGTTTGGTCCCATGAATACATTTGGTCAGATAAATAGTAGCGATTATATAGAATCACGCGTGGGTATCGCCTACTAATAAGGACTTATATGACTCGATTATTAGCTTAAGACATATTTTTCTATCTTTCTGAGGTGACGTTATGGATTTACATGATTTAACAAGCCATCTTATTCATCGTACAGATGTAAGAGCAATGAATTATTTCAAGAAAAAGCTCAAACCTTATGGCATGACTCCAGTACGATGGAGCATCATTAGTGTTCTAGACTCTCAAAAAGGGATAACCCAAACAGAACTAGCAGAAGCAATTGATAAGAAACAAACAACTATTGTGGAAATGATTTATGCGATGGAAGAAAAAGAACTCATAAAAAGAATGTACAGTGAACGAGATCGTCGCTTACACTATCTATTTCTTACAGAAAAGGGAGAAGAGTTGAAGAAAACTCTTTCACCTTTAGTTAAAGACGCTCACCTCTTCGTCACGCGTCAATTAAGTGATGAAGAAAATACTCAACTAAAGACATTATTAAACAAGGTATATAATAGTATACAATAAGCCGTGTTACTGAATATTCCTTTCTCTAATCAGGATCCTATACTGATTCTTCCATCATTCTTTTGTTTGATTAACAACGATTAAAAAGAGTAGAAATAAAAAAGACAGCCACTTTTTGAATCAACCGGCTGTCTTTTTTATATGCACTAAATAGCAACACATGTTTCTTTAAGTGCTATTTAAGCATCTTCTTGAGCAAAAAGAGTGAGAGCTGTTTGAATAAAGGCATCTGTTGCTTTGGATGTATCTTTCATATCTAGCACTGCTATATTGATATCTCTAAACGTATCTGGTTTTAATTCACGAAAAACGACTTGGTCTGGCAACCACCAAATATTTTGTTTCGTTGTAATGGTAATTCCTAACCCTTCTTGTATCATACTTAATCCTGTCTCTATATAATCCATTTCAAACCGTACTTTAGGAGTCAAGTTATACTCGTTGAATAAAGCATGAATCTGTACCTCATAACCGCATTTTCCAATTAGTATATCTTCACCTTGTAGGTCAGGAATACTTATTGTTTCTTTCTGAGATAAAGGATGGCTTGAGTGCATAAGTACGATCAGTTGATCTTTAATTAAAGGTACGGTATCAAAATCTTTATCAGGAGGAATAATAATTCCTACATCAATGCATTTGGAACGTAACCACTCTTTTACTTGATCTACACTACCTTCCGAAAGCTTGATTTCTATACCAGGATACTGACTTTCCATTGTACGTATGATCTTAGGAATAAACCTAGTACAAGCAGTTCGGTAAGCGCCAATGTGTACCTTCCCAATTTCTAACCCCTGTTCTGCCACAATTAATTCATCTACTTTTTGTAATTCACTCAGGATTGTTCTAAAAGTAATTAATATGCGCTCTCCTACATCTGTAAAAGATAATCCGTTCTTCTTATCTCTCTTGATTAACTTTGTTCCTAGTTGCGATTCAATTGTTGCTACAGCACGACTTACCGCAGGTTGTGTCATATGTAGTTCTTCACCGGCTTTTGTAAAACTTCCTGTTTCTGATATCCGGACAATAAGTTCAATTTGTGATTTGTTCATATCAATTTTGTTATCTCCTATATAATTAATATGCATTTCATTTGTAATAGAATCCAATGTATCATGAAAGAGAATTAAACTTCAAGAAATTAACCGAAGATAATTAGGATTAGCAATGGCAATAAATTATTTTCATTTGGGCTTATAGTACTGTTTTGAGGATTTTATTTTTAAAGTGCACTTGGCTTTAGCAAATGAGATCTCAATAGTGTATTTGCTACTGTAATGTTAGCTTGTACTCATATGATGTATCTAATTGATTTAGGAAAGCGGGGTGCTAACAATGGAGAATAACTCGAAGTTACAGCAAGCGATAAAAATATATAAAGCACTCGGTGAACCAACACGATTAAAAATTGCTCGTTTGCTTGCTAATGAAGCAAATTTATGTTGTTCGGATATTGGGACAAAACTTGAATCAATTGCTGGATCAACTTTATCCCATCACTTAAAACAATTAACTGATTGCGGACTTCTGAGTACTTACAAAGAAGGAACATATATATATTACAGCCTAGACCGTGAGTTAATTGGAAAGTATGCTCCATATGTGATGGGGTAATTTCTCTTATTTCTATATTTCTATACTTAAGGAAATATAGAAATAAGAGGTATGATTTTTCTTGTCTGGATTATGGCTAAAGTGCTTAATAGGTATCCTCATCTAAATTCTGAGTATATCCATTACTGGTACTTTAGATAAAAAGGCTAAAGCAAATCATCTATCGTTATCATAAGCGCGTTAAATTCATGGTGTGTTACCTTTATAAAACATGTTTCAAGAAACTGTAAAGGTCAGTTTGTCTACGCGCAAAGATCAGCTCTTTAAAGTTAATTTTTCAAACGCTCGGTTAATTTACGAAATTAAATCTGTATTTCTGGAAATACCGAAATACAAAAACAAAAGGTGTGATTTATTTTGTCAAATATGTGGAAAATTTATTTGTTAGCTGCCATTAGTTTTCTTAATGGTACATCAGAATATGTTATTGCCGGAATCTTAGACAGAATTGCTGAGGCCAATAACATTTCAGTTTCATCTGCAGGACAGCTAATTACTGTGTTCTCAGTAGCTTTTGGAGCAGGGACACCTTTTCTAATTGCTATGACTGCTCGACTAGAACGAAAAAAGCTTCTCGTCTATGCTTTAACCGTTTTCTCTGTCATCAATATTCTTATTGCGATTATAACAGGTTATGAAATGCTAATGGCAGCTAGAATCATCTCTGCGCTTAGTGCCGGCGTTATTCAAGTTACGCTTCTAACCCTTGCTGCAGTTTTAGCAGCTCCAGGAAAGCAGGGAGGTGCGATTGCTACAGTTGTTACGGGGCAAAGTACTGCTTTAGTTGTAGGTGTACCTATAGGAAGAGTTGTGGCTTCGCATTATGATTGGAATGTAATATTCATTGGGCTTGGTTTAGTAGGATTACTTTTCTCCGCCTTAGCGTCGTTTACTATACCAAAAACAGTTGCTGAAGAACCTGTACCTTTGCGTGAGCAGTTTAAATTTCTTATGAAACCACGGATCTCAGCATACTTGCTCATCACGTTTCTATGGTTAGGTTCATATTCCATTGTATTTACGTACATTTCACCGTATTTCTTAAATACATTCGGAATGAGCAATCAAGGGGTAACTACAGCTCTCTTTATATTTGGTATTGCTAGCGCTATTGGATCCAAATTAGGAGGTTTTAGTACAGATAAGTGGGGGGCATTTCGTACATTAACTGGAGGAATATTACTCCATGCTATTGCACTACTGCTATTCCCGTTTATCGGTCAATTAGCTTTTCTTTTCTATGTATTGCTTATTTTCTGGGCGCTTTCAGCTTGGTCTTCCGGAGCGCCAATACAATTTCAGCTTATAAGCCTTGCTCCTGCTGCAGCAAGTATTGTGCTTAGCTTACACAGTGCTGCTGGACAACTTGGAATGGCAGCTGGAGCCGGTATCGGTGGTATTGCTGTCAAAAATGGTTTATTGAATTATATTCCTTGGATTGGGGCTTTTGCTCTTGCCATTTCTGTCGTAGTAATTGTTGGTGACAACGTTCTATCTAAACGAAAACAGACTAAACAAGCTCAGAGCAATCTTTGTATAGAAAAATAAAAGTTTCATATCTAAAGTAGCAAAAGGCCACTTGTTTTGTACAAGTGGCTTTTTACGTTGGCTATTTTTTGTTTTGAATCACTATACAAAGCGAACATCGATTAAACCGCTTAACCTCATTTTGTTCCTTCATAAACCATCCGTTGAAATGGATAAGAAGGAAATTAGTAAACTCGCTTCAGCAGTAGCGGCTACGTATATGAAAGACGAAGAAGACATTGAGTTTGTTCTCAAAGATGTTAAATTTTCAGATGGAGAAGATTTAAGTACAGTATTAGTCCACATTAGTCCACGGATATGCTAATGGTAAAGAGAAGAAAAAAGAGGTGTCTGTCACAGTAGATTACGGTGATGATTACCGATTAACAGGGTACGGATACACTTAAAGAAAACCTATGTAGAGAACTCTGTACACCTTAATGGAAGCCTTACATACAAATAAACAAGTATACCTTAGATATTATGTATAACAAAAACGAGATGCAAACGATTATGCATCCCGTCATGTGAAGAAGGAAAAATCAGCTTTTAATGCAGCATATGATCTTTAAGGAACACCTCATTTACGTAATTCCGTTGCCTAATGAAACAGTAACTTGAAAAAGTATATTCTCTTTAACAAACACCTCATTTAAGCATTGAGCTAAAAAATATACAATGTGAACGAAATCGTTCTTGGTCTGGGACAAACACCTCATTTGTATAATGATAAATGAATATTATTGTCTACCCATTATATATATTCTTACTACGTTCATGACTACCATCCCCTTATGAATCAAACATACATCGATTTACAATAAGGTTTTCTGAAATATGCCTGCTGTAGACACCTCATCCCAAATGTAAGAAGCTTTGTAATGATTAGTTGTAATCAATAACTTGTTTTCCTTCTTCCCTATATAGAATATCCCAATAGCCACTTTATAATTCAATAAAGCTAACAGGTGTTTTTTGGATTACATATATCCTTTATTTATAAGAAAGATTAAATAATGAATGATTATGAATAGCTATAATAAATGGAGATATACACATATTCAATATGCTCGAGCATTCATAAGCTATGCTACATATGCCTATCATAAGTCTTGGTAGGGGAAAGATGAGTAGTTAGAACTTGTTGAAGGGGCTATTTTCCTTATTTGCTATCAATCCTACTATGTGTTACACTACAGATAACTTATTTTTGTTCGGTATATTGAGAAAAGAAAAAACCCTAATGAGAAGTTTTTATCTTGAAATAGTATGTTTGGGCAAGATTAGTAATACATTTGTGGAGTATTCCACAGCAGGAGGCAACATTATGACACAAGGTACAGTAAAATGGTTTAACGCAGACAAAGGTTTCGGTTTCATCGAAGTTGAAGGCGGAGACGATGTATTCGTTCATTTCAGTGCTATTCAAGGTGAAGGTTTCAAATCATTAGAAGAAGGTCAAAAAGTTACTTTTGATATTGAGCAAGGTCAACGCGGAGCACAAGCTGCTAACGTTCACAAAGCATAATCAAAAGCGATAACAAAAAAGATTCCTATGAAGGAGTCTTTTTTGTTATGGTCTCATAATTAGCATACTATTGGTTCAATAGAAAACCCAGGCTTTGAAAAAGCCTGGGTTTTAGACAAGACGATTGATACAAGGTTAACTAGTTATAACATACAATAGAAATAGAAAGCAAACATGAACCAAGACTTTTTTATGGATAGATAGTGTTTAATCTTTAAGAAAGCATAGGTTTGTATTATCTTCTATGCGGATTACGGGGGATTTTATCAATAAGCCGTTTTTTAGCTTCCATCTGACTTTTACACAAAGGACATTTCTGATGACTATCGTAAGAGAAGTCTTTCCTCATCCAGCCTTTACACTCTTCTACTGTACATTCCCAAATTTCTGTTTCCTCTTGAATCGGAGGTTCTTCATTTCTCTTACTATAATACATATTAATCACTGCTCCTCTCTTTAGAAGTATACCTTATAAAGAGAGCATAAATACTTTATATCTTTTATTTCGTTCATATTTCACTAGCATCGATCTCGTATTTGAAAATAAGAGTGAAAAGGAGGAGTTTGGATATTAAGACACAACAATCAATATTTGATGAATAGCTGTTAGTGTGATGTGTAACATACAATGGAAATACAAAGTGTACTAATACCTTTGCGTTTTCTTGTGGGGGGTTTTATTGTTTAGAAGTTAGAGTAGTTTGCTCAATTTAATACACTTTATTCTTACACAATATCTTCATTACTTTTTCTAAAAGTAAAATGTTTTCTTTCATTAGTACTTTCATGTCGTCGAGATCAAGTAGAATATATTCTTCTTTTAAACGTTCTAATTCCTCTCACGAACAGAGATCCTGTATAGTACCCGTAATACGTCATGAATGCATATCACCTTAAGTGTCCATTATCGACTAAGAGAAGTAGGAAAGGGTGGAAAGAAATTTGATAAGTTACTTCATCCATCGCTATATGAACGAATTCTCGCTTTTCGAGAACGACGTCATGTCAGTACAGCATTAAATTCAAATGATCAAGGTCCATTATTTCCAACTAAAGATGGTATTATCAATATAAAAACTTAAGTAATTATATTGTGCGTATCATTGAACGAACAGAATTACCTTTTGTAAAAGAACGGAATGACAGGATTACGCCTCATTATTTTCGTCATTTTTATGCGATTTATAGTAGGCAGCAGGGAGCTGATATTTTTCTAATTCAAAAAGAGCTTGGACATAGTGACCGTAAAACAACGGAACGTTATTTGGAGAAAGTCTTGCAGCGAGAACAAGAAATTGGATTGTTGTGGAAGGAACAAGATTTTTAATGGTAGGTGTTAAAACAGAATACTAACAGAAATATTTGGATTAAAATAATAACAAGCCATTTTATAGCTGTTTTTATGGTTCTGGTGCAAAAAATACTTAATGGTAGCGATACTGAACTAGCTACTAATTAGATAATGAAGTTAAGATTCTTTAGATAATATGTAGCTACTGCAGTATGCTTGCCTGTCCAATCGAAAAATAACAAAGAACCCTTACTGCAGTAAGAGATCGGTAGATGATTACATAATATGTTTTCTTTTTTGACTTCTGGTATGAATATAAATAAGCCCCCTATTTAAGAGGCTTATTATCAAAAGAACGAATTCAACTAAGTGTTACATCGGTATTCTCTCAATTTTGTTAATTTATTTAACAATGCCATACCGGACAATCTCTACTTCTACTTTGGATTTAAACTTTACGTTTTTAAAATAGCTTTCTTTATCCTTTTTTAACCAGAATCCATGATGAAAAGCAATTAGTCGTCTTCCGATGCCAAACGCATCACAATTAGCTCCTTGCAATTTGTGGATTACTTCTCCTGCTTCACTAGTGAAGCTTTTTGAGAGTTCTTCATTTAGTTGATTAAGTTTCTTAGGTACATTTCCTATAGGGAATTCTTCTACTGCTAAATCTAAGCGTAGGTTTAGATTTACAGAAACGTCTCCGTCATTATTTACTGAAACATCTAGTTTACGTCTCATATTATCAACATTCAGAGAAATAAAATTTGTCATCTTGGACTTATTATCATTTATGTTTTTTGTAAAACGCGCATATTTTCCTCTCTTATTATTTAGTAAAAGAAAAAGTGTGGATTCTTCTCGAGATAGAGTTCCTGCTAATTTTCTGTCATTAAATAATGCTAGGCCTTCCACATCAATAGCCGTACCATTATGGCCTATTTTTAATAAAGGAAGAACAATGTCTTCACCTGGATCAAGTATCTCTGAAGCAAGAGACTGTATGGTTTCGTCAGGAATGATGGTATTTGTTTCAGTACTTTGTATTAAATTTAAGATGTTTTGACTAATACTTGATTCTAATTTAGGTTTAACACGGAGTATATCTACTGCAGCTCCTTTTACTACTGCCAATTTAGCACTCATAGAACTACGTGGATCACGCCAAATTACATCTAAAGATGGATAAATATCACCTTTTGCAAATTGTTCACCGAATAATATAAGCTTATTTTTCGAAGCATCTAAATTACCAGGTATTTCTGTATTTAATTTCATACGTCCTTCTCTAGGCGTATTTGCAATTGTAGACAGAGTTTGACTATTACTAGCTTGAGTCTCTTGTCCTGATGTCAATAAGTTGCTATAAATATCAGGTATTGCAATTCCAAATAAAAATTTATCATCGTCAGTGCGATCAAAAGTTATAGTTTGTATTAGGATGGCATTTTTCATCAAATTTTGATCCCAGCACCCTGTTGTTAGCAATATGCATATACTGATTGTAACTAACCTTTTAATCTTCATACACTGTGATCTCCGGACCTTTTTTTAGCAAAGAAAAACGAAAATAAGAATAGAAATAATGGTATGACCACGATAAATCCTAAGTGTGCTGGTTCTAAAATATTATTAAATTTCTGAAGATCAGTTTCATTTCTAGGAAGAAGAGCGATTATGAAAACAATCCCCGCAGTACATGGAAGAAACCTAGCGTGACTGGCACGTCCAAAAAAGTATTTGAAACCATTAGAGGCAAGAAAAATCCAGCTTGCGATAGATGTAACAACAGATATAACCCAAATGGATAAGAAAAACAAATCAATTCGTTCAACAATCTGAAAGGAATAGGATTTAATCATATACAACAAAGGCTGGGGAGTAAGATAGAGATCTTGCCTAGTTTCAAAAAAGATTAGACTAGCAAACACCATATACGTATAAAACAGCGTTACGAAAAGGTTAGCACTTGAAACCGCAACAAGTTTACGTCCATCAGTTGCTTTTACATATGGATAGAGAAAAAGCATAAACTCAAATCCTAACATTGAAAATATAGCTTCTTTAGAGCCCTTTACTATATTTGGTATACCGGATTGACCGATAGGAAAGATGTATAGAAAATTAGCATCTTTCAGTGCATATGTAACTAAACCAAATAGGATAATTAATAATGGTGTAACAAGTACATAAAAACGAGCAATGCTTCTTAAAGTATCTTTTACAAGATACACGCAAACTCCTAACGTTAAAAGAATTAATATCCAATTTGGTGTCCTCTGTAGAATCCACGTATCAATTACTTGAATGAAACGAGATAAAACTAGACTTCCTGTAACAATAAAGTAAATGGCATAAAAGAAAACAATAATTTTTCCTAACCTTTTTCCTATTAAACGAGGGATTATTTCGTAAATAGTTAAAGACGGAAATTTTCTGCCAAGACCCCACAAAACCAGAATAATGACTTGCACCATTGCCCCTGCAATTAAAGTTGATATCCATCCATCGTTTTTTGATATTAGTGATACGTCATGAGGTAGTGATAAAATACCAACTCCAATTTGAGCTTGAATAATGATAAAAAACAATTGTGTATTTGAAATTCTATTTTCTTTTCGTATCATTGTAGTTCCATCCCCTTAAAGGATCTTGTTGTTTAATATGTTTAGGATGTGAATCTAATGGTCGTGTTTTTAATTTCCAAATGGGCAATCGTAAAAAAGTATCTTTAATATCTTTTATTCTAAGTGGAGCAAATGGAGCAAAGTAGGGCGTACCAAAAGATTCTAACTTACATAAATGAGCTAAAAGAACAATATATCCAAAGACAATTCCAACAAATCCAAATGAGGCAGCGAGAAACATAAAAGGAAAGCGTAATAACCGGACCGCGTCACTCATTCCATGGGATGGAACACAAAAAGAAGAAATAGCAGTTAGAGCGACAACAACAATCATTGTAGTTGAGATAAGCCCTGCCTGAACGACGGCGTCCCCAATAACCAGCCCTCCAACTATACCAATGGTTTGACCAATTCTTGAGGGAAGGCGTATTCCAGCCTCTCGAATTAATTCAATGGTTAATTCCATAATTAACGCTTCAATCAATGGGGGAAAGGGGATTTTATTAATTGAACTTCCAACAGGGTTTACAAGCTCATCAGGCAATACTTCAAAGTGAAAGGCGATAACAGCAATATAAAAAGCTGGCAATATAATCGAAATCAAAAAACTAGCATGTCGAATAGCACGTATAAACGTCCCAATTATCCACCGAGAACTATAATCGTCTGGTGACTGATAAAAAGCAAAAAAGGTAACCGGAAAAAGTAAAGCAGTTGGGCTTCCTTCCATTAAGACAGCAACTCTGCCTTCATTTAAATGTCCTGCCACACGATCTACTCTTTCTGTATTTAATAGTTGAGGAAAAGGTGATAGTGTAGAATCTTCTATTAATTCTTCCAAAAATCCAATATTTACAACGTTATCCATCGATATGGATTTTATCCTATATTCACATTCATGAATTATTTCTTCATTAACAAGGTTATTTAAATAAACAAGTGCTATTTTAGATTTCACTTGTGTACCAGTAGGAAGATACTTCACGGATAGATTAGGACTTTGCACTGTTTTTCTAAGTAAGTGAAGGTTGGTCAAAAGGGTTTCAATAAACCCATCATGAGATCCTTGAACAACTTTTTCGTTCTCCGGTTCTGTAATAGAACGTTCTTTTGATAGAGAGACATCAACAATAAACAGCTTTGCATAACCGTCTAAACTCAGAACACAAGAACCTTCTAAAAGCGCAGCCTCAACCTGATTAAAAACAGTGGCAGACTGGAAGTTAGCACCGAGCATATCCGAGATTGGTTCCAAGGGTGATTGTAAACAAGGATTCAAAACGTATTTTTGTATCTTTTCCTTATCTACCATTGTTTCAAGATAAATAATGACGCCCTGTACAGTCTTTATCTCTAAACTTTTTATAACTAAATCCTCTGTATTTGAAAAAATTTGATTTATTGTGGAGATATTCTCTTTAATTGTTGAGAAAGCATGGTTAGAGACTTTTTCTCTTTTTTTTGAAGGATTATTTTCATTTTTATCCTTGTTATACTTTAATAATTTTTTAATGAACTTCATTAAATCTAAGCTCCTATGTTTTTATTTAAGGATATTTTCCCCACTAATTATCGATGTATGTAAAAGATTCCAGTGATTTAACTTTCTTTTACGTATCTTTTGTAATGTCAGGGAGATTGTCAAGTGAATTAAAATTGTTTATCTGTAAGTTTAATTACATTAGCCTGAAAGCTGTATAACTATATAACTTTTACATTCGAAACTATGTTAAAAATAAGTTGAATGAATGCTCAATAATCTATGGCTATGCTATGTTGTATAGACAATTCTGGGGCACTTACTTTTTAGATAGGATAGCTGAGTCCAGTGATCAAATTGGCTGTTTGGAAGGTGTCTAAAAGAATAAAATAAAGCAGTAGCATAGCTATATAACCCTATTCCATTTGAAGAAAAACTTCAGCAAGGAAAAAAATAACAGGATTAATGGATTTTAGTGGAGGGTAAAGTCAACTAACTATTTTAAAAGGAGAGAATGATTTATGGGAATTCTATGGACGCTAATTGTAGGTGGAATTATCGGCTGGCTCGCTAGTTTACTTACAGGACGTGATGTTCCTGGAGGTATTATCGGCAATATTATCGCAGGTTTTATTGGCTCTTGGTTAGGTAGTCTGATCTTAGGAAGTTGGGGACCAGTCATTGGTGGCTTTGCGATCATCCCCGCCATTATTGGATCAATCGTATTGGTATTAATTGTAAGTTTTATTCTAAGAAAAATGGGACAAAAAAAGAATCATGGTTATCATGCATAATAAATTAAAAAATAAATTGGAGTGATTAAAAATGAGAGAAGAAAGTGAATTTGTGTTAGACGACTTTGTTGAAGATAATCAATTTGAATTAGATTCTTACCTTACTTATTTGTTCGATCAAATTAATCATGATAACGAAATTCTGTTAGAAACTTAATGACAAACCAAATATTTTATTATAAAGAAAAAGAGTAAAGAATAATAAATCAGAATATAACATAAGCGACCTTAGTAACTTTGTTTACGATACATAGGGTCGTTTATTGTTATGGAAAATGTTTGAAAATAAAGTGAAGATATTCTTCTTAATAGGCCCTGTTGAAAGATTATTGATCACTTTACCTACTGCTTTATTAAAAACCGGTTGGTCCTAGTCTCCGACTAAAGGCCTTTCATGGTGCCAAACAGATGATTGTACATATGATTAAAAAGGCACAACCTCTGTTGAGAAAAGTCTGTCCATTATTAAATAGATTTTATCTACTTTAATAAGCCAACGATTTATTAAATCATTTCATGGTAAAGGAGATGGAAGTATGTTTGGATTCAGTGATATGCCTAAGTTCTTGTTTTCTTTCTTACTTGTACTACCACTTGTGTCTCTTGTTCACCAATTAGGTCATTCTATCATGGCGATCTTTTTCGGAGGGAGAGTGGATTTTACCATTGGAAAAGGAAAAACGATTTTTAAATGGAAGAAAATTAAAATAAAATCTGTTTACTTTTTGGATTCTTTTTGTGTATATGAAAAACTAAAATACGACAACCGATTTACCCATGCTTGTGTCTATGCTGGAGGTGCCATTGCTAATTTAGCTTCTATTTTCCTTATAAATGGTTTAGTTATGGATGACATCCTTTCAGCAAGTCTCTTTTCTTACCAATTTGTCTATTTTTCTGTTTATTATATTGTCTTCTCGCTACTGCCTATTAAATTTACAGAAACAACTTCAAGCGATGGACGTGCTATTTATGATGCATTGAGGTATGGAAAAATAACATGTAACCCTGATTAATAAGGCTGAAATAATGATAGAGATTGAAAGATCAACAAAGCTACATATTATTTCGTTTGTGCAATAAGTTAGACAGTAAAAATAAAACTACTTTAAATAATGTAGTTAATTCAGTAATCAGTATTGATGTTGATAATAATTGATAACAAAAAACCTTCTACTCCTGTCAGGTAGAAGGTCATTTGTGTGATGGAAATGTCATTATATACCCTGCGAGAAAGGTAACATATACCGTCTAAAGTAGAACATAATGAGCAGCAGTGGCAGCGTGAAGGATTGTATATTTCAGATTTTAAAAATAAGTAAATAAAATTATATAAAAAAGAGAAGGACTTTAATCTTCTCTTTTTCTACAACATCAATGATTAAGCTTTGCTAAAAAGGCCTTATACTGGATTTAGATATAAGGCTTTTTCTAATGTCATTCATTGTAGTTTATTAATTACAATTTATAATTTATATATAATTACCGATTCTTAAGCATCTTGTCGTTATAACCAAACAGCCATGTCAGAATAAATGATACAGCAAAGGCAATCAAATTAACGAAAATATAGATAAAAATCTGATTATTCAAGTACAATAATAATCCTGGAATAGCTGTAACAGACATTCCTGTTGCTTTTAGATGAAAAATCGAGGCTAAGAATCCCCCTACTGCTCCTCCTATAAGGCCCATTATAAAGGGTTTAAAGAACCTTAGATTTACTCCAAATATAGCCGGTTCTGTAATTCCTAAAAAGGCTGAAAATGCTGATGGGAATGCTAATGCTTTCACTTTTTTATTTTTAGATTTCAATCCAACTGCTAGCGTTGCAGCCCCTTGAGCTACGATTGCGCTAGTAATTAATGGATTGAATGGATTAAATTTTGTATCAGCTAATAATTGAATTTCAAGTAAATTAAATATATGATGAACGCCAGTAATTACAACAACTTGTTGTAGGCCACCAATAATAATACCAGCTAAACCAAACGGTAAATCTAAAATTGCTTTTGTGCTTGTTAGAATTACGTTTTCTAATGAATGAAAGACTGGTCCGATAGCGAAGAGACCTAATGTAATCATGATTAATAATGTTAGAAATGGCGTGAGTATTAAATCAATTGAATCGGGCACTTTTTTACGAATCCAACGCTCTAATTTTGCTCCTATAAGACCTACAAAGAAAGCTGGTAAAACAGAACCCTGATACCCTACAACTGGAATAAATCCAAAGAAGTGAATAGGATGTGCGTCTCCTGAACCTACTGCATATGCGTTTGGAAGTGCTGGATTTACTAACATTAATCCCAAGACAATTCCTAGAACAGGGCTTCCACCAAATACTTTAAAGGCTGACCATGCAATTAATGCTGGTAAGAATGCAAAAGCTGTATCTGTGACAACTTGTGTAAACATTATAAAGTTTTCAGGGATATCATTGGGTGTATAACCCAACCAATTTAACACTGTTTCTTGAGTTAGTACCCCACGTAAACCCATAAATAATCCGGTTGCAACAAGAACTGGAATAATTGGAACGAAAACGTCACCAAAGGTTCGGATAGCTCGTTGAAAAGCGTTTCCTTGTTTCTTAGCTTCTGCTTTTACTTCAGCTGTAGACGTGCCTTTAATACCCAACTCATTTACTGCTTCATATACTTTATTAACAGTTCCTGTACCAAAGATAATTTGGTATTGTCCTGAATTATAAAATGCACCTTTTACTTTCTCTATATTTTCGACTGCTTCTTGATTTACTTTTGTTTGATCATGTACCATAATACGCAATCTTGTTGCACAGTGAGCAAATGATGAAATGTTTTCCCTTCCACCTATTGCCTCAACTACTTTGCTAGCTATGTCTTTGTAACCCTTTTCCATTTGATGATAACACCCCTTTGGTGATGATAATATAATGAAATTGTAATAAGAAAAAAACTAACATTCGTGATCCGATCGCGACTATATTTCTTGCTATCTATAAAAGATATAGCCCGAACAAATAGGAACCGGTTCCAAAAAAACTAAAAAAACAACATACATGTAGTTAAATGTTTCCTTTCATAGGAGCCAATTTCGTTAAGTAAGAAGTCAACTTGGAACCGGTTTCTTTCGCTTATTATAGTTTATGAAATAAGAAAATGTCAACGCTTTCTTTTGTTAGTCAGAGATTCTAAATTCCAGATCTTAAAAAACAAACATAGCTATATAAAAAAGAAGGTACTTGAAGTGTGCGTAATTACGCATATAAAGCTTGTATTAACGCGGTAACGTTACTGAATTAGCCACTGATTAGGTCACGAAGTCGCAATTCTTTAGATACTATGTAGCTACTGCAGTAAGCTTGCCTATCCACTCAAAAAATAACAAAGATTTTATTTAACTGCACCTAAATATTTAAAGAAGGATTTATTTTACTGTTATTGAATCTATACAGGACGGTTTATTTCAAATCTCAATTGCAGAGAGGGGAAATGATAATGGCCACTGGAAGAGAACGGGCGGCAAGGAGTATTTTGGGTCAATCAGGATTGAGGAATAGGAATCCAGACAATGCTACGTTTGATGAAAAAGGAACAAAGCCTCGTACCTCAAATTTTGAAAAAGTTGCGACTCCTCGTGAGGGTTCTACTCGAATAGCAAGGATGGCAGAAGAATATAGAGCTGAATATAAAAGAGTAAAAAGAAGAGAACAATTTTTGCAAGACACAATAGATTTATTAAGTGATTGTAATAACAAACAGTCCGTTAGAGAGTTAAAGGAATTAATTAATTTAGCAAAAGAGCGATTAATAATGTATCAAGGTAAATAGAAATTATTCCTTTTTTATTACGGATATAGTATAACACTAATACGTTCACATACACGTTTGTGTGAGTGCATTTTTGCTAGGAGAGAGCAGCCAGTATATGATGGTTGCTCTTTTCATTTTTAAGGAAATATGATTACATGAAAGATTGGTTTAGAGTATTCACTCTGAGAGATGGTTCAAAGAGAGAAATTAGAATTGATTACGACAAATATAGGCTTTTTCTTTTCTAATTTAGTTACCATAAGTTTGATTTTAGGAACCAATTAAAATCTTTTCTATAAAAAATAAATGTAGTTAGTCCAAGATTAATTCTCGTTAAAAACTAAGGTGTTTAAAACATAGCTGTCATTCTTATTTCCAAAGACAATTATTTTACTGAAAGAGTATTTAGGGTGAAGGAATCTTTCTATATTCCTTATTCCAAATTACTTGACTAGAAGATGATCTTATAGTGATTTTTACCTTTAGGGGAATTTAAAAACTATAAATAACTTCATATTTACATGATTGGATAACATTTGTAAGTTAAAGACTTATCTATCATAATGACGCTAGTAAATGTAGTGTCAATAGTTTTTAATTCAGTGGAATTGTTCGTATCCTCTGTGAAAGCTTCATCAACGTATCAAGTTCACTTTTCTGCTGTAATCTAATTTATTAAAAGCTATGGGAACAAGGATATTACATAATTTTATTCATAGTTTCTTATTTGTAATTATATTTGAAAATAGTTTTGTAACAGTTTCAAATGAGTCCAAGGGTGAACTTTATCAAAATAAAGTTTTAATTTAATTAGACAGCGTTTTTTAAAGGGATAGTCAATTAGGAAAGCTATTAGCTCATTCTGGAATACCTGAATATTAAATATAAAAAATATGTCAGTTTATCTAACCATATATTTGCATAAAACCTTAAAAGTAATATAATCATTCTATCGTATGAACAAAAGTGTTCAAAAATAAAAAAATGAACACTTTCGTAAAAAAATATGTACAAAACCCATCAAAGGTGTTTATAATACATTCTTATAAAGATAAAATGTTCTAAAAATTATAAATTAATACATTATTTTAAACTTTTAGAACCAGTTATCTGATAAATATTGATAATTTGAAGATAGTATTGGCCAGTACTACGAAACACATCAATTTTAAAATTAGAAATCTATTAAAACTTTTAAGGGAGAGAATAGTACAATGACAACAACTCTTACAGAAATCAAAGCATATAAACACGAGCCTTTTACAGACTTCAAGCTTGAAGAAAATAAAAAAGAATTCAAAAAAGCTTTAGAAACTGTACACTCCCAACTTGGAAAAGATTATCCCCTAGTTATTGGTGATGAGTTAATTACAACAGATGAAAAAATTGTATCAATTAACCCAGCAAATAAAGTAGAGGTTATTGGACGAGTGTCTAAAACGAATCAAGAATTAGCTGAAAAAGCTATGCAAACAGCTCTTTCTACATTCAATACATGGAAAAAAGAAAATCCAGAAGTACGCGCAAACATTTTATTCCGTGCAGCTGACATTATCCGTCGTCGTAAACATGAATTCTCAAGCTATTTAGTTAAGGAAGCTGGTAAGCCTTGGAATGAAGCTGATGCAGATACAGCAGAAGCTATTGATTTTCTAGAGTTTTATGCACGCCAAATGTTGAAGTTAAAGGACGGAGTACCTGTACAAAGTCGTGAAGGCGAAGAAAATAAATTTAATTATATCCCACTTGGTGTAGGAATCATTATTTCTCCATTTAATTTTCCGTTAGCTATTATGGCAGGAACTGCAGCTGCAGCAATCGTTACGGGAAACACAATCTTATTAAAACCTGCTGATGCAACTCCTGTCGTAGCAGCGAAATTTGTAGAAGTAATGGAGGAAGCTGGGCTTCCTAAAGGAGTACTAAATTTTATTCCAGGCGTTACACCTGAGATTGGCGACTATTTAGTTCAACATCCTAAAACACGTTTTGTTTCATTCACAGGTTCTCGTGAAGTTGGTTGCCGTATTTATGAAAAAGCATCAAAAGTACAACCAGGTCAAAAATGGTTAAAACGTGTTATTGCTGAAATGGGTGGAAAAGATACAGTGGTTGTTGATAAAGATGCAGATTTAGATTTAGCAGCATCTTCTATCGTGTACTCTGCATTCGGCTTCTCAGGACAAAAATGTTCAGCTGGTTCTCGTGCTGTGGTTCATCAAGATGTGTATGACATTGTACTTGAAAAAGCAGTTGCATTAACAAAAACATTAAAAGTAGGGAATCCAGAAGATGTATCTACTTATATGGGACCTGTTAGTCACGAGGCTTCTTATAACAAAGTATTATCTTATATTGAAATTGGTAAGAAAGAGGGTCGCTTGATGACAGGTGGAGAAGCAGATGACTCTAAGGGTTACTTCATCCAGCCCACAATCTTCGCAGATGTCGATGAAAAAGCACGCCTAATGCAAGAAGAGATTTTTGGTCCAGTAGTAGCTTTCTGTAAAGCACGCGATTTCGATCATATGATGGAGATTGCAAATAATACTGACTATGCTTTGACAGGTGCCTTGCTTTCTAGTACACCTGCTCATATTGAAAGAGCAAAAGAAGAATTTCATGTAGGTAATCTTTATTTCAACCGTGGTTGTACAGGTGCAATTGTAGGGTATCATCCGTTTGGTGGATTTAACATGTCTGGAACTGATTCAAAAGCAGGAGGACCGGATTACTTAATCCTGCACATGCAAGCAAAAACAACAAGTACAGCACTTTAAAAACAATGGGACAGCTTTTCGAGGCTGTCCCGGTTTTAAAGAAAGGTACATATATTTAGGGGGGATTTTCATGTTAGCAGAGGTTTCAAAAAATGTTTTTCTTCATGTTTCTCAAAACAGAGTACTAAATAAGGCTGCAAAAAAATGGGGTCTTAAATTTGGAGCTTCCCAAGTTGTGGCGGGGGACACAATTGAGAGCGCCATCAAGAAAGTAAATCAATTAAATCAAAAGGGGTTAGTTTGCACTCTCGATCATTTAGGAGAATTTGTATCCAGTAGAGAAGAAGCTGTAGAAGCAACACAGTATAACGTGCGTACATTAGAAGCTATGGGGGAATCAGGTGTAAAGTGTAATCTATCCGTTAAAATGACCCAGCTTGGTTTAGATATTGATTCAAATTTCTGTTTGGAAAACATGCGTCGAATCCTTGAAACAGCAAAAAAGTATAATAATTTTGTACGAATTGATATGGAAGACTATGCACATTGCCAAATTACATTAGATATCTTAAAAGAATTACGTCAAATATATGGTTATGATAACGTAGGTACAGTTATTCAAGCATATTTATTTCGAGCTGAGCAAGATGTAAAAGACTTAAAAGGCATTTCTCTTAGGTTAGTTAAAGGGGCTTACCAAGAATCTCCTACAGTAGCTTATCAAGAAAAGAAGGAAATAGACAATAATTACATGAGAATTATTGAAGAACATCTATTAAGTGGAAGCTATACAGCCATTGCCTCTCATGATCATAATATTATCGAAAAAGTAAAAGAATTTGCTAAAAAACATCACATTAATCGTAATCAATTTGAGTTTCAAATGCTATACGGATTTAGAACCGATATGCAGTTGAGTTTAGCTAAAGAAGGCTATAAAATGCGTGTGTATGTCCCTTTTGGAAATGACTGGTTTGGATATTTTATGCGTCGTATGGCAGAAAGACCACAAAATGTTGCATTTGCACTAAAAGGCTTTTTTTCTAAATGAATATCTAAATTTTCATAATATTTAGATATCTTTGAGGTTCTGTCAAAAAAATTAAAGAGCCTTTGTTATGTGAGCAAAGGCTTTTTCTGATGACTTTCTTCTCTACTCCACTATTAAATTTTCTTTCTTTATGGATAGGAATATTAATTTTTACAAAGGAGGTTATAAAATAAGTACGATCAACAGCCTGAGCTCAAAAAAGAACTAAAAACGCGGCATATTACCATGATTTCTCTTGGTGGTGTCATTGGTGCTGGACTATTTATTGGAAGTGGAACATTAATTAACACTGCAGGACCCGGTTCAATTATCTCGTACGCATTTGCTGGTTTATTAGTCATTTTAGTAATGCGGATGCTAGGTGAAATGTCAACAGCCAATCCATCCAGTGGGTCGTTTGCTACTTACGCCAGAGAGGCACTTGGACCATGGGCTGGATATACTATTGGTTGGTTGTACTGGTTCTTTTGGGTTATTGTTATTGCGGTAGAAGCAATAGCTGGTGCAACAATTATTCAATATTGGTTTCCTTCTTTGCCATCCTGGTCCGTGAGCTTAATTCTTACCTTTCTGTTAACTTTAACTAACATATTTTCTGTTAAATCTTTTGGTGAATTTGAATATTGGTTTTCTTTAATTAAAGTGGTAAGTTTGGGTCTGTTTTTAATCCTTGGTGGAGCTATTATATGTGGTTTTATACCAGGAGTAGAATCACCTGGTACATCAAACCTTCTCGACAGAGGTGGATTCCTTCCCAATGGAATAAGTTCGATCTTCTTAGGAGTAACTGTTGTAATGTTCTCCTTTATGGGAACAGAGATTGTAGCCACAGCTGCAGGAGAATCACCTCATCCAGAAAAAGCAATTATATCCGCAACAAATACCGTCATCTATAGAATTTTACTTTTCTATCTTGGCTCTATCCTGATTCTTGTAACAGTTCTTCCTTGGGATTCTTCTAGTTTGATGAAAAGCCCTTTTGTATCGCTCTTAGAAATTGTCAATATTCCAGCAGCAGCTCAAGTAATGAATTTTATCTTGTTAACAGCTGTACTTTCTTGCTTAAATTCAGGTCTTTATACAAGTTCTCGTATGTTATTTTCTATGGCTCAGAAAGGAGATGCTCCTAAGCTGTTTTTAAAGGTGAATAGAAAAGGAATCCCCTTTAATGCAATTATAGGCTGTACAATTATTTCTTATATCAGCGTAGGTTTTAATTATCTTTCTCCTGATAAGATTTTTTTGTTTCTAGTCAATGCTTCTGGGGGAGTCGCCCTTCTTGTATATTTGGTAATCGCTTTCTCTCAATTACGTATGCGTAAAAATTATGAAAAGGAGCAGCCTGAGAAACTCAAAATAAGAATGTGGCTATTTCCTTACTTGACATACGGCACGATTGTTGGCATTACTAGTATTTTTATCGCAATGCCTTTTATTGATTCTTTACGTACACAGTTCTTTTTAACTTTACTCATAGCTTTATTCATTGTAAGATCTTTCTTTCTTACAAAAAACAGAAGGAATATAACAAAAGTAGAAGTAGAGAAAAATATTTCTTAAATTTAAAGCCAATACAAATAAAGGAGCTATTTTTATGTGGATAATCACTACTTATTCAAATCTAAACAATACTACGATGTTTGAATATGAAAACGAAATAGAAGCAAGAAAAACCTTTAGAGAGATCCAAGGTTGTAAAATCCTTTCGGAGGTTATTTATTTTAGTGATTCTAAATTAGAGTTGGATGTATACTAATCCCTTTTATTGTATGATTCATTATAAAAAGCTCGTCTAAAATAAGCTTATCTCTAAGAGTAAGCAATTTTCAGACGAGCTTTTCCTATTATATAGTAGTCACATCAAGCGTATTTTCATGTTGCTTCACTAACTTATAAAACGTTGTCTTTTTTAAGTTTGCCTCCTTCATTGCTTGTACAGCTGTAATTTCTGTTTGCTTCCATCGATTATAAACTTCAATAAACTCCTTACTGACTTGAGCTTTAGGTCGCCCAAAAGATACTCCCTTATTTAGCTCAGCATCAATAATACCCTCACGTTGTCGCTTACGAATTCGGTCCCGTTCTTCTTGAGCCATCCAAGACAAAATTTGAAGAACTAGATCGGCAATGAATGTTCCTAAACTGTCCTTGTACTGAGTTGTATCAAGCAATGGCATATCCAACACGACAATATCAGCCTCAGTCTCTTTTGTAATCGCATTCCACTCTTGTAAGATTTCTTCTTTATTACGACCAAAACGATCTAACAAATGAATATAAAGGATATCCCCTTTGCCAATCATTCGCTTCAATAATTGATACTGTTCTCGATTAAAGTTTTTACCACTTTGTTTATCAATGAAAATATCTCGAGGAGAAATACCTACTTCTTGCATAGATTGAAGTTGATGACCTTCATTTTGATCTCGACTACTCACACGTATATATCCAAATCTTCTGCTTTCCTTTTTTATACTCCTTTTATAGGTTTATTCCTCTTATTCTATCAAAAAAACGTTCGTAAAAGTTCATTTACAAAAGAGAACGTTCGTAATTTATTTTTAAACTTAAATGAACCACAAAAATGATAAATTTCTTATAAAAACTAAAAGTCCGTAAATATATACTTTTATGAACTATATATTTTGTGTTATTGTTAAATTTATACAAATAATTCCACTTTAAATATAGGTTTAAATACTATATCCATAATTGCATAAAAAAACCTATTCCCTGGTGCTGTGATGTGGGAATAGGCTCAATGAGTTAAGATGACATTTCGAAAAATCTCCAATTAACATGCCTTTTTTATTTTACAACAAATCAAATTAGAAAACGATTACATTTTTTTGTTTTAAACACAAAAAATTCGCAGCTTAGAAAGAGTGGTGGACTCGTTGGAGTTGGGTTTTAAGAACCAATATGCACGAGTATATATTTTCCTTTATCAACTACCTTATCCCTATTTACATAATAAAAAGAAAAGCTACTGATAAAGGATAAGTAGCTTTTCTTTTTATTATGTATCTTATCAGATTCAGCTCCATTCGTATATAAATCCCATTATTATACATAATAATAAAAAATATACTTTCTCAAAAGGGGCTTTCGATAGTGAATAGAGAACAAGTCATTGAAGTTTATCAAGATGTTCTAGAAAAGAGAAGAAAAAGATTTCCTAATTATTTCTTTGTAGGTAAGGAAGGAAAAAAATATATGCGCTATATGACATGCTATTTACTTGAGCAACTCTTATCAATCCCCATCGATGAAATCCCTTTTCAAGTAGGTGCCAATACATTATGGTCTCATCGTCTCAGACCCCCTGCTATGCTATATGGATGGAATTATTATGAAGTCATTGATAATGCCTATCCAGGAAAATTTAAACCTTGGCAATTCCAACAAACTCCTGATAAATATTGGGAGGGAGAAGAAGGAAAGAGAAGAGCTATTGAGGCAGTAAAATATGTAATAGAGGAAAAAATGAAGATTCCTATGGAAGAAATACCCTTTCGAGTTAATTTTAATTTTTTTAGACAACATGGTTTAGGTGGCGCCTTTACGCTTTTAGGCTATTCCCCTTTTCAAATAGTTGAAGCGATTTATCCTAGTGTCTTTAGGCCTTGGCAATTTGCTCATGTTCCCATGAATTGTTGGAAAAATGAAGAATATATTCGAGAGGCAATGGATGATTTCTTATTCAAACAGCTTCATTTCTCTTCCTATCAGGAGGCTTTTCTCCAATTAAAGAGAAGTCATTTTACCGATTTTCAGTTAACTGGTCTCTTTCAAATGGCTTTTGATTCCAGAATGAATAATGTAAGGAAATGGATAAATGAACAACTAAATAACACAGATGATGAATTATTTTATATGAATCTTGATTAATGAAAGAACTGATTGAAACGGGTAGCCTGAACTAAATTACCATTATGTCTATTTCCTATTTTAAAAAATGATAATTGATGAGTATATGGTTACTTGCTTTGATTTTTCTTCTTCATAAAAAGATATAACGATTCAGCAAAAAAAAGAAAAAGAAGAAAAAAGAGTACAAATAATTCAGCGACTTCCATTACCCTAAATGGACTCATGGCGTTGTACAACGCCTGAGAAACATCAAATCCTTGAACAATATCAATACCTAAAGAAAAGCCCATTAAACATCCCAACATTAAAAGGCTAATACCTATGATTTTCATATCTATCACGCTCCATATAATAGGTTCTTCCTTTTCTTCTATGATGATACATAAATATTTATTGTTAATTTTTACATAAAAAACTCTTATATGGTTAAAGTAATAAAAACTGAAAGAAGGGTGCTTAAATCTATGCCTTCGTTTTTTAAAGATCGCAAACCAAAAAAGAAACGGCCAAAGAGTGACGAGAATCAAACTACTGATCATCAAATAGAACGGATACAGGTTTCGTTATCAGGCAACCTTAACATGATTGAGCAGAAAACGGGAAATAGTTCAGATGTCGTTATTCGTGAGATAAAAATGGGGGGGGATTCTGACATTAAAACGGCGATTGTCTATGTAGAAGGAATTGTAGACAATCAGTCGATTCAAGAATATCTACTGCAATCTATGATGAAGGATGATCATAAAGAAGTAATAAATCAGCAAAATGCGATAGACCTGCTTTCTAAAGATATAATGACAATTGGAAACATATCTCCCATCACTAACTTCGATGATTTATTTGCATCTTTAATGGCAGGAGATACTCTTATTTTAGTGGATGGAGTAGATCAGGCACTGAGTGCTAGTACCAAAGGTGGAGAAAAGCGTTCCATTGCGGAATCTACTACCCAAATGGTAGTGCGAGGACCAAAAGGAGCATTTACCGAGTCTCTTGGGACCAATACAGCTATGGTACGCCGCATCATTAAGACCCCCGATTTATGGATGGAGTCTTTAAAAGTTGGGCGTGTAACTAAGACAGATGTGACGCTTATGTACATACATGGCATTGCCAATGATAAAGTCGTCAAAGAAATTCGTCAGCGATTACATCGAATTGATATCGACAGCATTTTGGAATCAGGATATATTGAACAACTAATAGAGGATCAAACATTGACTCCTTTTCCAACTATGTACAACACAGAAAGACCTGACGTTGTAGCAGGGAACCTGTTAGAAGGGCGGATTGCTATATTTGTAGATGGGACCCCTTTTGTACTCATTGCGCCAGCTATATTTATGCAATTTTTCCAATCGGCTGAAGATTATTATGCCCGGTTTGACATTGCTACCTCGATTCGGCTTTTGCGTATTTTTATGTTTATGATTTCGCTCATTGCGCCAGCTACCTATGTTGCCGTTACAACCTTTCACCAAGAAATGGTTCCAACCATGCTCATTGTAGCTATTGCGGCACAGAGGGAATCCGTTCCTTTTCCAGCGTTTGTGGAAGCCGTGCTTATGGAAATAACCTTTGAAATCTTACGCGAAGCAGGGATACGTTTACCTAAAGCTATTGGTTCGGCAGTATCTATTGTCGGGGCCCTTGTAATAGGTCAAGCAGCTGTTCAAGCAAGTATTGTTTCACCAGCAATGGTTATCATTGTATCCATCACGGCTATTGCTAGTTTTGCCACACCATCTTTTGATATGGCGATTTCGGCCCGTTTAATTCGTTTTTTGTTTATGATCGGTGCAGCAACATTTGGATTCTACGGCATCATTTTGTGTCTTTTAATGATGGTTGTCCATCTATGCAGCTTACGTTCATTTGGAGTACCCTATATGGCTCCATTTGCTCCCTTCATCCCCGTAAACAATGGAGATACTGTTGTGAGATTACCGTGGTGGACACTGAGACAAAGACCGCGATTAATTACTGCTAATACGGTTCGAGAAGGGACAAATCAACACCCACACCCTCCTGCATCTCGAGGTATGGTGAATAGCGATTTTGAAGAAGGTAACAACAATGAAGCGTAAAGGGGTTTTTCTTTTATTGATGATGACAATGACGCTTTTGCTCACAAGTTGCTGGAGTAAAAAAGAATTAACGGACCTTGCTATTGTATCAGCCATGGGTATCGACGAAACGAAAGATGGAAGATTTCACTTAACACTTCAAATTATTAATCCAGGAAACGTGGCAGGAGGTATGCAAGGAGGAGGAGGCAGCCAAAGCCCTCCTATTACCATCTATTCGGCTTCAGGGGATAATATAGTAGAAGCAAGTAGACGGGCTTCAGGCAGAATCTCTCGACGATTGTATTATGCTCATACAAACTTAGTCGTAGTGGGAGAAAGGCTGGCCAGAAAAGAAGGGCTTAATACGTTAATTGATAGTTTAGATCGGGATCCGGAATTTCGAAATACTTCCACTCTTGTGATTGCGAAAAACTCGACCGCAGCTGACCTTGTCAAAACATTAACCCCAGTTGATAAAATTCCAGCGAATAAAGTGCTAAAAACCTTAGAATTTACGGAAAGAAAATGGGGAGAGAATGTAAAAACATCACTCCAAGAAGTGATGAAGAGCATTGAGTCTCCTGGAAGAGGAGCTGTCGTATCAGGATTTCGTCTAGTTGGGAATCCCCAGCAAGCACAAAAGCTAGATAACCTTCAGGAAAGTGCACCCGCGGCAACACTTCGCGCTTCCGGAATTGCTGTCTTAAAACAGGGAAAGCTAGTGGATTGGCTGTATGGAAAACCAGCAAGAGGGACGGTATGGATTCTCGATAAAATTCAAGGGACGAATATTAATATTAGTTGGGCAGGAAAGAAAGAGGCTATTGCTTATCAAACTGTACGACAAAAAACAAGTGTGTCTGCTCAGGTGAAGAATGGGAAACCTCATATTTCTGTTCATACACGTGTTGAAGGAGATATAGGCGACATGGAGGTACCTGTTGATATCACCAATCCAAAGGTCATTACAAAAATCGAACAATCGTTGAGGAAAGAAATTAAAAAAGAGCTAAGTGTAGCTATTGAACATGCACAAAAAAACAAAACGGATATTTTGGGATTCGGTGAAGTGATTCACCGTACTAGACCAAATCAATTTAAGAAGTTAAAAACGGAATGGAATGATGTGTACTTTCCAAAGTTAGATGTAGATATTACAGTGGAAGCCTACGTACGTCGAGCTGGTTTACGAAATAAATCGTTTCTTTCAGGAATAAAGGAGAATCAAAAGTAAGGAAAAGGAGGTGCCAGTTGAATGGAGAAAGCGAAAATTAGTGCTAGTCAGCTCTTTATCTTAATGGTTCTGTTTGAGCTGGGGAGTGCTTTACTGGTACCTCTTGCCATCAGGGCTAAGCAGGATGCATGGCTTGGAATTCTGCTGGGTATGTTAGGAAGCTTTATTTTATTTTTAGTTTATCATAAACTTTACACCTATTATCCCAACCTCTTACCTACAGAATATATGCAAAAGATTTTAGGGAAAGTGCTGGGTACTGTACTTGCCTTTGTTTACATTCTTTATTTTATGTATGATGCTTCAAGAGTTCTACGTGATTTTGGTGAAATGCTGTTAACTTTTGCCTATCCTGACACGCCTTTATTCATCGCAAATGCATTATTAATACTTGTCATTATTTACACCATTAGAAAAGGAATTGAGGTCATAGCTCGATCCGGAGAACTGCTTTTTATTTTTATGTATATCCTTGCAGTTGCTGGCTTTATCTTAATTATATCTTCTGGTTTAATTGATTTTAAGAATTTACAACCTGTTTTGGAAGAAGGCTTATTACCATCGGTAAAGGTTGCATTGTCTGAAACGTTATATTTTCCGTTTACTGAAGCTATTGTGTTTACAATGATTTTGCCGTATTTAAATGATTCTAAGAAAGCAAAAGTGACTATGCTATGTGCAACGGGATTAAGTGGAATCAATTTGGTTATTACGATGCTCATTAATATTAGTGTACTTGGTGTTAATCTAACTGCGCGTTCCCAATTCCCACTTCTTAGTACAGTCGCGAGCATCCAAGTAGCAGATTTTTTAGAACGGCTTGATGTGTTTTTTATGCTTGCTATGGTGATTGGGATTTTTTTTAAGGTTACCATATTATTTTATGCAGCCACCATAGGAACAGCTAACTTATTCAAAATTACATCACCTTCAATGTTAGCGTATCCTTTAGGTATTGTTGTTCTATTTTTATCTGTCACAATCGCGAGTAATTTCCAAGAACATCTCCATGAAGGATTATATATAGCCAAGTTTATTCTGCATATCCCTCTATTCACCATAATTCCTCCTATCCTTCTTTTTATAGCTTTCTTACAAAAAAGGAAGGTTCATGGGAGTAAACATAGTTGATCAGCTAGTTTTTATATAGAATATAGTCTTTACAGCGACATTTCCTAATAAGGTAATTACCCGTAGAAAGATTCTCTCTACATTAGAATTACCTTTAGAACAAATCTCATCTTTATTAAATAACGTTCGAAAGCAATAGAAAGTTAAATAGCCATTCAAAAAAGCAAAAGGAAGCTTTAATAAAACCGAAAAGGAGGTCTCAATTGAATGGAAAAAGCTAAGATTAGTTCTAGTCAGCTCTTTATCTTAATGGTTCTATTCGAATTGGGGAGTGCTTTACTGGTACCTCTTGCAATAGATGCAAAACAAGACGCTTGGCTTGCAATTCTCCTTGGAATGGTATTCAGTTTCGTTCTATTGCTAATCTACCACAAGCTTTATACCTATTATCCTGACCTTTTGCCTACAGAATATATCCAAAAGATTTTAGGGAAAGTATTAGGTACCGTACTGGCCTTTGTTTACATTCTTTATTTTATGTACGATGCCTCAAGGGTTCTACGTGATTTTGGTGAAATGCTATTAACCTTTGCCTATCCTGACACACCTTTATTCATTGCCAATGCATTATTAATGCTTGTCATTATTTATACAATCAGAAAAGGAATTGAGGTCATAGCTCGATCCGGAGAACTGCTTTTTATTTTTATGTATGTCCTTGCGGTTGCTGGTTTTATCTTAATTATATCTTCTGGATTAATCGAGATTAAAAATTTACAACCTATTTTGGAAGAAGGTTTATTTCCTGTCCTAAAAGTGGTATTTACTCAAACTTTGTATTTTCCATTTACAGAAGTCATTGTATTTACCATGATTTTACCGTATTTAAATAATCCTAAGAAAGCAAAGGTGACCATGCTATGTGCAAGTGGATTAAGTGGAATTAATTTAATTATTACCATGCTCATTAATGTTTGCGTATTGGGAGTTGATTTAACTGCACGTTCACAGTATCCACTTCTTAGCACAGTGGAGAGCATCCAAGTAGCTAATTTTTTAGAAAGGCTTGATGTATTTTTTATGCTTGCTTCAATTATCACTATCTTCTTTAAAATCTGCTTGTTATTTTATGCAGCTGTCATAGGTACAGCAAATTTATTCAAGGTTAAATCACCTTCAAGGTTATCGTATCCTTTGGGGCTAATCATTCTCTTCTTATCTATTACCATTGCGAGCAATGTTCAAGAACATAACCACGAAGGACTGAAGGTGGCAATGTTTACTATACACATTCCTCTTCTTGGGATTATTCCTCCTTTGCTTCTTCTTGTAGCTTTCTTTAAAAATAGGAAGAAGCATGGGAAAAACAAATTTAACTAGCTAATTTTCGTATAGAATTTTGTCATCCTTGTTAAATTCCCCAGTAAAGTTCTTAACCGTGGAAAGAATACTTTTAGCCTAGAATTAACCTTAAAGTAAATCTAGTATCTATTACATAACATTCGAAAAATCGGAAGTGGTGAAAGCAGTAAAGGATAAGCCAAAAATTTAAAACAGTTCCTTAAATACAGTTGAAAAGGAAGGCGGATTGAATGGAGAAAGCTAAAATTAGTGCTAATCAGCTTTTTATCCTAATGGTTTTGTTTGAGCTGGGTACTACTTTATTGTTACCCATTGCTATGGACGCAAAACAGGACTCTTGGCTTGCGATTCTGCTTGGAACCGTATTCAGTTTTGTTCTGTTTCTAGTCTATAATAAACTTTACTCGTACTATCCAGATATTTTACCTACAGAGTACATGCAAAAAATCTTAGGTAAAGCCATAGGAAGCGTACTGGCCTTTCTTTATATCTTTTATTTTATCTATAATGTAGCAAGGGTTCTACGTGATATCGGCGAGATGCTGTTAACCTTTGCTTATCCCGATACCCCTTTGTTTATTGCGAATGCTTTATTGATTCTTGTTATTATTTATACAGTTCGCAAAGGTATAGAAGTAATAGCCCGGTCAGGAGAAATCTTTTTTATAATCATGTATATCCTAGCCATCACTGGCTTTATTCTGATTGTATGTTCAGGATTAATCGATATTACGAACTTACAACCAGTACTCGAAGAAGGGATATTCCCACCCTTGAAAGTTGTTTTTACTCAAATCTTGTATTTTCCTTTTAGTGAAGCGATTGTGTTTACAATGATTTTACCGTATTTAAAAAACCCAAAGAAAGCCAAAGTGACCATGTTATGTGCATCAGGATTAGCTGGCATCAACTTGACTATTGCCATGCTGATTAACATTAGTGTACTTGGGGTTGATTTGACTGAACGTTCCCAATTTCCTCTTCTTAGTACCATACAAAGCATCCAAGTAGCTGACTTTTTAGAACGTCTTGATGTGTTTTTTATGATTGCTTTAGTTACCGGTGGTTTCTTTAAGATAAGCGTATTGCTTTATGCGGCTGTCATAGGGACGGCCAACTTATTTAAGATTAAATCATCTTCACGACTTTCATATCCTATAGGACTTATGATTCTATTTATGTCAATGACGATTTCTAGCAATTTTCAAGAACACCTCCATGAAGGATTGGGGATAGAGATGTTTGTTTTGTATATTCCCCTCTCTGCGATTATGCCTATTCTGCTGCTTCTTGTTGCTTTCTTGAAAAATAGAAAGGACCATAAGCAATAAAAGGTTTATTTGCATTATTCCCTTCGAATATGAGGTGGTTCTTACAATCTGTTACCCCCCTCTAAAACAAGGATTATTAGGGGGAATTTAAACTATTTGAGGTGATTTTTATGTATACCTGTTTTTATGATCATTTTGTTAATACAATTCTATTTCCTCTTACTTGTATAGTGATTGTAGCCCTCATGTTAAGTGCATATGCATACTTAAAATTGAGGAAAGCAAATAATCAATAGTCTCTAGGAATTGTTGATTTTTAATATTGATTTTTCTTCCCCCTTTAAAAAAACTGATTATGTGTAGTTCTACTTTTCGTCATATCATTAAGTAAAACTAAACGTATTTTATTAAAAGTAGTGTTATTGATTTTACTCCATGTAGACAAATGAAACTTTTTTCTACAAAGTATTACGCTTCTAAATCACAGAATATCAATGATTATTTAAAAGTTATTTCTTGTATTTCGACGCGGATTTTTCTAACAAGATATACTTTTACGAATAAGATATTTAAATCTATTACAAGGTGTTAAAGTAATTATTATCGTTAATAAAAAAAGAAAGCTACCCCATCGTTGCAGGACGGATAGCTTTTAGGGAATTTATATGTTTCTATTCATAGAAAAATCTGAATAATTGTACAACAAATTTATAAATAAGGCAATATAGGACAGCTTTGAGCATATGTATAAAAGGTGCGCTTTTTATACACTTAATTCTAAAACGTCTATCTGAAAAACGTTGATAAATCAAGGATGTATAAAAAGCTGCATATGGCAGAAACCTATCCTAGATTGAACCCTTACTCCCATAAGGGTTCTTTTTGGTGATGTCTTCCGGAAAGAGTGTTTATGTTAAGTAAATTGTAAATTATTTCGTAAAAATCCACAGTTTAACTATTTACCTTAATGACGACAAATGGCGCCCAATTGTGGAGAATCTTTATAAATAAAGGAATTCTTTATATGACCCATTTTTCCTAGCACGCTAATTGATATGGTAATTATTGTAGGTTTTTGGTTTCATTTTCCTTATAGTATATTGTCGGAAAAATTTTTTTGTAGTATTCTATCATCGATTTGGATGCCATCGAAGTAATGAATTTAGTTTATTGTCTGCAAAGATAATATCCTCTATATGTTTCTAAAACAAAGTTTTATTCCAAATCAAAAAATAAGGGAGGGATAGGATGTCCAGGTTTTATAGACGTATCGTTTTATCTGTACTTTTTTTGTTTTTGGTCACAGGAATGATTTCACCAGCACAAGCGCAGTCTGATTCAAATGGCGGAGGTTATTGGCTCCCAAACAACAAGGAGAAGATTGAAAAGGCAACTAAACTTATGAAGCAAGGCAAGTCAGTTGAAGAGATTGGGATCAAGCAAGATCAGATCCAGAAAAAAGAAGGCATTCAGACATTAGATAAATTGATGGAGGAAGACCAGCAAAGTGACACAACATACAGAGCGAACATGGCGCCTCCGATCAAGACAGCAGCCGGATGGACACCGCCTGACTTCGACTATGATCATATCCTGACTACAGAAGAATGCCAGGGAAGTCCAGACAGCAGTTCAGAAACAGGGTATATTAAGAATCGGTATTCCTTCTGTTGGTCCCACGTCGCAACATATCAAGTCCCAGTAAAATGCATTGGTGGGTTCTGTTTTTACGAAGGCGTTCAATTTCAATTCACTGAAATAGGTTATGGCTCCAACCAAAGCCGGAAAATGAGGGTCTATTATACACTTGATGATATCCTCGTGACCCATCCATCCTTGAATGGAGCCAAGTTGAAAATTGATATGGTATGTGAATCCAAGGTGAACGCAGGTGACTGTAAAGAGGATCCCGACTTTCCGCCGACGGAACGAACAATCGCCCAATGGAAAAATACGAACTTCAGCACAGAAATTTTCACATCAGAAGCACCCCCACCAACTGACGCAAATCCTGATCAGTTAGGGTACATGGAATTTTGGCCAAAACTTACCCTTACACATGCACCAAGGAAATTCAAAAAGAGTATTGATGGTATTAAACAGACCGTTCGGTACGATTCTGCAAAATATATGTTTGCCTTTCCTAATCAATATTTCTGGCAAGGAGCCGTATTCAGTAAAGCCACACCAATCTTCAATGTTCCGGTCACAAAGCCAGAATTTTCAATGTTATCTGAAGCTGGACAGCATTGGAAGTTTGCGATGGATCATCCAGATCAGACGAAGCCTCAAATGGTTGGAAAGAAAATACCGGGAGCTGTGGGAGACAGCACACTGACACGGATGTATCCGAAACGTCATCAGGATGAATATAATCGCAATAGGAACAAGACAAGAAGGACTTGTGAAAGGGAATTCGGAGATGAGGATCGGACCGGCAAGCAGTGTGACGAATATCCGTTTGCTTCCACCTGGGAAGGTTCGGCGACCAATGGATCGGATAATTTTTCAGTAAAAATGATTTCAAGCGAATCGAACGGCGCTGCAGGGACATGGCTCGGTGCCTGGTACGCCTATGATAGGATTTTGGATGGGGATACTTTCAATGTGCAGGTCGAAGCCCCTGAGAAAATAGCGACGATCCGATCGGAAGGCCAGCCTCAGGACGGACAGGATAACCGATCAAGTGATAACTTCACGATCGGGAATATCCCTTCTTACGCGACCAAGTTACAATGGAAAATCGTCGATGGTCCTACTAATGCGAAATTCGATGTCATGAAAGACATCAGCTTCGGCATTGACGAAACGATCTTTAATGACCTTACAGACGGATCCGAGACAGAAATCAAAACGAGTGAAGATTTCTACGTCGCCAGACCGGAAGACACCGATGGAGAAAGCTTCACTGTCGAGGTCTATGCCATCCCATAATAATAACTTAGAGGCTGTTCTTTAAGTATGTGACACTTAAAGGCCAGCCTCTTTTAAACCATTAGAGAATCAAATCTAAACCTACTGTTTCAACAGCTACCTATGGTCGATTAAAGTAAAGAAGATTAACTATTTAGTTGTAATATAGTGGTTGGTATTATTTCTCTCGTTAATATAGCAACAAGTACTTAGATAAGGTAAAAGGGTTTGTTCAAAGTGTAAAAAAAGCTATTCCATATAAGTCATCAACTCAAAAATTGACCTCGTTCCCTATACACAAAGCTGGTCATCCAGATCCTATGGACACTGAAGATAATAAAATGGTCTCGGAAGGATCTATGTTCCCTGTGCAATATTATAATGAAAAGAAACAGTAAATTATCAATTTATATTAAATACATGATAAAAATAGCTTATCATACAGAATACTTTATTGATTTGTATGTATAAGAGATTGCTAGTTGGGCGATAATGAAAATAGGAACTCACATAAAGGAGGTCAAACTATTGAGCGAATATAAACAGGTTTTTTCTACATTTATTAATAAACAACGATTTGACTTACATTCATACCTTACTTATCTATTTATCAATGAATGTCAGGATAATGTAGTAAATCAGTTAGAACAGGAACATGTAAATCAATAAACGTATAAATAAGAAAAACTGAAAGGATAACTAATAATGAATGGAAAAATTGTGTAGGTGACTTTATCTTTCTGAACAGAAGGAATAAGTCGCCTATTGGTGTTTCTTCTAAATATTCATTTCTATTGAAAAAATCACGATTTCTACTCCCTATCCTCTACCAATCTATCTTCCTGTTTCCTTTTAAGAAAGTATGTTAACAATTACCTATAAGAATTATAGTTTTCGCCTTCCAAAATAATCAGTTTTTAATCGTACTTCGAATTGTAAAAATTTGAGTGTTGAAAAATACATTATAAAAAGTTAATGTAAAATTTATCAATATTTAACATGGAAATTGGTTAGGTGATGATGGGGATGGAAGATAAATATGTAACGCATGAAGTACTATTAGAGGAAATAGAGCGTATTAGAAAAATTATGATAAACACAGCTTTAAAAGAAGGAATTGGAAGCGATAATACGGTAAAGGTAAGTCAAGTGTTGGATAGGAAGTTAAATGAACTAGAAGAAATTCATTAAAAAAAGGAGCAGATTCAGATTTAAAACCGGTTCCTTTTCTAATCCAGTATAATATGCATATCTTTAATTTAGAGGTTTTAAATATTTATTGCAAGAAGAAAAACCTACTGTGCCTCAACAGTAGGTTTTTCTAATCTAAAAAATGGGTTTCGAACACCAAATGTCGGAAGGCATTCTAATTGCATTTTGTTCCAATCGAATAAAAAATATACTAATAGCAAATGAAAAAACTACCCTATGTGAGTAGGATAGGTCCTTTATCTTGGATGGCATAAAAAAAGCCAGTTCATTGAGCTAACTGTAACATATTGTTCTTTATTGGATTAAAACAGTTGAGATAGATCTTTTCTTGAACATACTTGAAATAATACCCAAGTTCATCTTGGTAGATTTTACGAGTAAAGAATCTTTCAAGTGTAGTGTTCTTAGCACAGCCAAAGAGGTATTCTCCTGTATCAGAATAAAAGATGTCAATAGCGTAAATAGAAAATTCATAAACATATGGAAAGTTGTACACAGCAAACTTACTAGTAATACCTTGCTCATATCTCTTGATGTGCTCTGTTTTTTTCATAATATTTCAACTCCCTTGACTAAGCATAATAGTACTTTGGAGAGTATTTCATTGTTTTTATGTAAAATAAAAAGAAGGACAGCAAATATTGAAATCGTCCCTCCAAAGCAGAAAATGAACAAAACATGCTGCATATACAATGTTTTGTCACTAATCGATAGTATACTATGAGAACGATGTCCTAAAACTTTTGATACCCTTATATATAGAAAATGAAACATTTTATAGTACTACTGAAACATTTTTGATAAAAAAAGGCATCATCCCCTCATAAAAACACGGATTGATGCTTTTTTGTTAACTATTTATCAACTTATAACCTTAAATTTATAACCATTATGCTTTTTCAAAGCTTGTCATTATAGTTCCTTGTTGCATCCATATTTTTGAGGTAGTATAGACGATTCCTAAAAGAAGAACAGCATATATGCTGTTCTTCTTTTAGATCAATACCGATAAGGTACATTATGGTAACTAAAAAATGTTAATTCTTATAGATCATATTGACTTTAAGCTTGACCTATTATAAGATTGTTAAAATATTGAAAATCTATGAAGAAGAGAGTAATCTTAATGAAGTCTTAAAGCGAGTTAGGGATGGTGCAAGCCTAACAGTCTAGTTAAGGTGAAGCGCACTTTTGAGATGCAACCTGAAATCTCGCAGAGTAGGGTGAGCCGGATCAAAATCCGTTATGTTCTTGGTAAGAAGGTTCAATTTGAACAATAAGAGTGGTATCGCGGGTAAATCTCGTCTCTAATAAGAGACGAGATTTTTTTGTTCTCTAAAAATAAAAGGAATTAGGTGATGACATGGAATTTGATAAAATATTCGCTAAAGAAATAAGCAAAATACTAGATAACAAACTGACCGTTAAAAGTATTATGAAGTTAATTGAAAAGCCTAAGTATAGTACCCAAGGAGATATTGCTTTTCCTTGTTTCACATTAGCTAAACTACTCAAGAAATCACCTAATGCTATCGCCATAAATTTGGCTGAACAATTAAAGCATCCCTTGTTTGCTAAGATTGTAGCTGAAGGACCCTATGTAAATGGATTCTTTAATAAGGAGACAGTTGGAAAAAAGGTTATAAACACTATCTTACAACAGAAAAGTCTCTATGGAACACCCGAAGTAAAAAAGGAAGGGACTATTACTATTGATTTCTCCTCTCCAAATATAGCTAAACCATTTTCTATGGGCCATTTACGATCAACTTACCTCCATGTCTAATTAAAAAGTCAGATGGTGCTACATTATATGCAACAAGAGATCTAACAGCAGCATTATATAGACAAGAGACCTATCAGTTTACGAAAGCTTTATACGTAGTAGGGCACGAGCAAAGCCTTCATTTTAAACAAGTATTCTTAGTCTTAGAAAAAATGGGGTACAACTGGGCAAAAGAATTAATTCATGTTCCTTTTGGCTTTATTTTAAAAGAAGGCAAAAAGATGTCTAGTCGTAAAGGTAAGGTAGTTCTTTTAGAAAAAGTTATTGAAGAAGCAATAGTCTTAGCCAAACAAAATATTGCTGTTAAGAATCCAACGTTACCAAACAAGGATGAGGTTGCCCAGCAAGTAGCTGTAGGTTCTATTATTTTTCAAGATTTAAAAAATGAGCGACTCAATAATATTGAATTTTCAATTGAAGAGATGTTAAAAGTAGAGGGAGAAACAGGACCGTATATTCAATACACATATGCTCGTGCTTGCTCCATTTTAAGAAAAGTAGCTCAACCTACACATTTCGTCTTCAGTGAAGGAGAAAATGAATACAATTGGTTGTTAATAAAAGAACTCATGATATTTCCTAAGATTATTGAGAGAAGTTTTGAGAAGTACGAGCCATCCCATATTGCTAAGTACTTAATTGATGTGTCACAAGAGTTTAATAAATATTATAGTCAAGTCAAAATCCTTATAGAAGACAAGGAGAAGGAAAGTCGCCTTGCTTTGGTAGAAAGTACAACGATTGTTTTGGAAGAGGGGTTAAGACTACTAGGAATTCAGACACCAAGAGAAATGTAACGGATAAGCATTTTTCAAATAAATATGTTTATAAATTAATCTAGAAAAAATAAGTAAATCCTAGCAGTAAGGGTTTACTTATTTTTTCTACCGATAACACCTGTTATGTCAATTCAAAAATAAAAAGCCTATGAACTTGTCAGGAATACATAGGGTTCTATTAATTAACAGTAATGATATGTTTAGTGCTGGTATTATGATCTTAGTAACTGCTTCATCTTCTCTTCTGTCTCATTCTCCTCACGTGGCTGATAAACAGTCACTTTTAATTCGGGTGCATCATACACTTGAAGCGTAATATGATCCATAATCATTTTTCCTGCCACAGGGTGAATAATGGTCTTTTTTCCACAAGGTGTACCTAAAACTTCATGATTAGACCACCACTTGTAAAACTGAGGGCTTTTCTCGCTAAGTTCACTAATCATAGTTTTAAACCACTTATCTCCGACAAAGCGTGTGTAAGCTAAACGAAATTGGGCAATTAGTCGTTGAGCATGATCTTCCCAATTTTGAAAAAGGTTTTGATATTCTTTGGAAGTGAAGCAGCGCCACACTGCATTGCGATTTCGCTCATCCATCTCGTTAAAGTCCCCAAATACCATCACAGCAGCTTTATTCCAGTCTACGATATTAAGTTTTTCGTCTGTTACATAGGCAGGGCAGGGACCTAATTGACTTAATAGATTTTTTACAACACGATCTATATTTTCTCTTTCATTCTGCACGGTTGCAGATGGAAGCGGCTGATTGCCTAATAAAAATAGATGCTCCATTTCTTCTTTGTTTAATTTAAAAATACGGGATATGGCTTCTAATACTTCAGAAGATACTTGTATATCTCGTCCTTGTTCCAGCCACGTATACCAAGTTATGCCGACTCCTGCTAGTTGAGAAATTTCTTCTCTGCGTAATCCTTTGGCTCTTCTTCTCGGTCCAATAGGCAAATTAAAATCTTTTGGAGACAATCGTTCTCGTCTTATCTTTAGAAAATCCCCTAATTCTTTTCTTCTTTCTTTATCACTTACCATGATTTTACTCCTTTGTGTAGGTAGTACTTTTACTACTAGTATAACTAGACTCCTATTACCATTATAATCCTTATTTTATGATCTAGGTAAAGGAGGTGAAACAGATGATAGTAAAAGATAGCGAAAAGACGTGTGATCTATCAAAAGGATTAGTTCTTTTAATAGCTACAGTTTGCGGGTTTACAGTGGCTAACGTCTACTTGAACCAAACTCTTTTAGTAAGCATGTCCGCCAGTTTTCATGTTTCAGCGGCCAGCATAGGCATTATAGCTACTTTAGCTCAAATTGGATATGCACTAGGAAATCTTTTGATAGTACCGTTAGGAGACATCTTCGAACGAAAAAAATTGATTTTGTTTTTATTATTCGCTATATGTATCGTTCTCGCTTTAAATGCTTTATCTATCAACAAAACGTGGATGATGGTTACAAGCTTAGCATTAGGAATGGTAACGGTTGTTCCTCAAATTATTGTTCCGCTGGCTGCGAATATCGCTTCAGATCATAATAGAGGAAAAGTTTTAGGAAATGTCGCCATTGGATTAGTTTGTGGTATTTTAGGCGCTCGGCTTGCTAGTGGTTTTATTGATGTTCATTTTGGATGGCGAATGGTGTATTGGACGTCCGCTGCGGCTACACTTTTTATGATTTTGTTAGTTTACATCTATTTTCCAAAAAGTAAAGGGGAGAATGCGACTAGTTATAAACACTTACTCATGTCGTTAGGTCCGCTATTTATAACAGAAAGAGCACTGCAACAAGCATGTTTAAGTCAGGGGATGATGTTTGCTTCTTTTAGCGCATTTTGGACCACGCTTGTCTTTTTATTACATACACATCCCTATGCGTATGGAAGTGACATGGTGGGGGTAATAGGGTTAGTCGGGATAGCGGGAGCATTTGCTACGCCGATTATCGGACGTTTAATTGATATAAAGGGGGCAAAGTTTGCAAGTCTTTTGTGTATGTCCGTATCTTTACTTGCTTTTATAGATCTTATAAGGGGAGGGTACTGGTTGCCTGGGTTAATTTTAGGAGCTCTTCTCATAACGATAGGAACTCAAGCGAACCAAGTTGCCTGTCAGTTTACTATTTTCCAATTAGGAGAAGAAAAGAGAAGTCGATTAAATGGGTTATATATGGTTTCCACATTTTTAGGAGGATCCCTAGGATCTTATGTGGGTTTACTTGCATGGAGTAAATGGCAATGGAATGGAGTTTGTGCAATAGCCATACTGATGATAGCCATTAGCTTTTGTTCTTTAATTCCAATGAACATTCCTAAAAAAATGATAGGGGATTTAATGAATAAGAAAGGAAGTAATATGTAATGGGAACACATACAGATAACTTTCAACGAGGATTAGATATATTAGCTAAGATTGATCCAGAGAACTACAAGGATATAATGGCAGGCTTTGAACAGTCAGCTCTCCCTGATTTAGGAACGCTAGCTGTAGAGTTTAATTACGGACAAATTTTCTCGAGACCAGGTTTAGACCTAAAGTCACGCCTTCTTGCTGCAGTGGCTGGCCTAACTGCATTAGGCAATACGGAACAGTTGAAATTTTATATAAACGGGGCGTTGAATGTTGGGTGGACACAGGAAGAAATTTTAGAAGCAATGTTACAGATGGTTATTTATGCTGGATTTCCTGTAGCTTTAAATACAATTTTGACAGTTGCTAATGAAGTCTTTTACGAAAGAAATGAAAAGGAGAAACAAAATGATTATTGATAGTCATGCACATGTGGTTTTGCCTATAGAGAAACATATTAAAATGATGGATGACAGTGGAATAGATAAAACCGTATTGTTTTCTACTCTTGTTCATCCAGAAAAAAGCAGCAACGTTAAAGAATTTACAACCGAAATGAACAGGTTAAATCAAATTCTAAATAATGAGGTGAATCCTCTACAAGCACGCTTAAAGGCGCTAGAAGAATTAAGCGTTGCGATTAAGCAGCACCCGAATCGGTTTGTTGGATTTGGTTCGGTTCCACTTTCTTTTTCTTCTGGTGATGTCACTCTAAACGATTGGGTAGAGAAGCTTGTCAAAGAGCAAAAGATGAAAGGTCTCGGAGAATTCACTCTTGGTTCAGGTCAAATTCCATTGTTAGAACCTATATTTAAAGCAGCAAGTGACTATATGTCTTTGCCTATCTGGGTACATACTTTTCATCCTTTGAACTTAAAGGATATTCAAGAGTTATTTCTTCTCACTCAAAAATATGAAAATGTGCCGGTGATATACGGGCATATGGGCGGAGTTCATTGGCTACAAACGATAGAACTGATAAAAGACACTAAAAATGCTTACTTAGATATATCTGCATTTTATACAACATACGCCTTGTCTTTGGCTATAAAAGAAATACCTGAAAGAACGTTATTTAGTTCGGATTTTCCATATGGAGATCCATACTTAAATCTACAGGCTATTAAGCGGCATACATCTAGTGGAGAAGTTGCAGACAGAGTGTTAGGTGGGAATATCTCGAATCTGCTAAATATATAAATTCAGCGTTTTTGTTTGATGTTATCTTAGGTACTATAAGGTTCATGCTTTAGGCTAAAGTATGAACCTTATTCATCATTAGGCCGGATTTAAAAACTCCTATTTTTGTTAGTATGTAATTAGCATATAAGCAATGGGGGATGGATATGAAGTTTACTATTGAAGGAATTTCAGAACTGGCATTGCAAGTGAAATCAATGGATAGAGCAATAGATTTTTGGTCGAATAAATTGGGTTTTCCAATTGTGGAGCAATGGGGATATGAAAGCGGCCATTTTCACCAAAATAATAAAGAAAATATTTGGGCAACTTGGTTATATGTAGGAGGACATACTAGGCTAGGTCTATGGCTTCCTAGAAATTTTTCACCATTAGATAAAATCGAAAAAAAAAAAAAAACAGATTTCTAAATGGAAGGAGCTTTATGATCAAGGGGGTATTCACGTCCATTTTGCTTTACATATAAAAACAGAGAACTTTGACTCTGCCATTAAAGTATTAACCGATGCTGGTATCGATTATAAGGTTATAGAAGAGGTTAATATCAATATGCAAAAAGAGAAGCGGTTGTATTTTAAGGATACTGAAGATAACGTTGTAGAATTTTACACGTTAGATATGAGGGAAGATTAAAAAAGAGCCAATCAAACATTGATTTGCTCTTTTTTATAAATGGCTGCTAAGAATACGCTTTATGTAAAGCGAAAAAATCTTTCACTGTACCTATATAAAAAACAATGATAGCCAAGAAATCACAAAGAAGGTTACAGAAAAAACTATAACCTCAATATTAGACTTCTACTCTTCTAAAAGTGTCCCCAAGGAAGTTATTCAATTCAATAAACTGTTTTTCGATAGGGGTAAATTCATAATTTAGCCGGGAAATGAGATAAAAGTCAGTGTACCGATAAGGTGGTGGAACTTCTAAAAAATTATGGATATTATAACGGTTTGCGATACGCTTAGATATTAAGGAAATTCCCATGCCCATTAACGCAAATTGTACTAATGTTTCTGGATCGCTAACTTCGATCATGTCACCTTGTTCAATATGTAAGCTGGCGTAAATAGTATCTAATATTGTCATGTACAAACACTTATCTGAAAGTACCAGTATATTCTTTTGTCTTACATAGTCATCGAATGTTGTGTGTTGATCAATATCGCGACCAATGACAACAATTTCTTCTACGCCTACTTTTTTATATTTTATCTTTTGGTTGTTTAATGATCCAATTGTATAAGCTACATCGATTTGTCCAAGTAGAATTTGATTTTCAATATATTCGGTTGAACCCGTTTTTAATGTTACTGCTAGATCTGGATAGGTGTTGTAAAGTTTGTTTAAAGCGCTTGAGAATTGAGTGCCCCCAACTGATATCATGGTGCCGATGCGGAGTTTTTCATCTTGTTTCTTCATCTTATTTTCAGTTTCTTCCCAAAGAAGCAATATTTTTTTAAATTGGTGGTACAATTTTTCTCCTTGCTTGGTTAATTTAACGCCCTTTGAGTTTCTAATAAAGAGTTCTTGATTATAATAGCTTTCTATTTTCTTTATTTTGGCAGTCATATTAGATTGAAGATGGTTCAATTTTATTGCAGCCGCAGATATATTTTTTAATTCGGCCACTGAAACAAAAGCTTTCATATTTTCAATATCCATTCATATTCACCCTCCATCAAAAAAAGTGATATAGCTATCATATTTTAATATTTAAAATGGTGATTCATTTTAATTATACTTGATTAAAAGGTACTATTTTCTACAAAATGTTGGAGGAATGTCTAATGAAGGAGAAATTAATAAAAGTAGGGATTATAGGGGGATCTTTAAATAATCAATGGGCGAGCAAAACACATATTCCAGTACTGAAAGAAAGCCCTTTTTATCGAATAACCGCAATTGGAACATCAAAAGCAGAAACCGCCAAGGAAAGTGCGAGAGTACTTAATGCTTGCCATAGCTTTACAGATTATAAGGGACTAGCGCAATCTAAAGATGTTGATTTAGTAGTAGTTAGTGTAAAAGTTCCGTTTCATTACGAAGCTTCAATTGCTGCCATAGAGGAAAAGAAACACATTTATTGCGAGTGGCCTTTAGGTGTAGATACTAAGCAGGCAATTAAACTGGCAAAGTTAGCGGATAAGGCGGACATTCACCATGCGATTGGGTTACAAGCAAGACAATCTCCCGAGGTGAATTATGTAAAGCAGGCTATTAACCAAGGGGAAATTGGAAGAATTATTTCCTGCACCATGCAGGTAGCGACACAAGGAAAGGGTGGAATAACAGATGAAGCAAACAGCTATATCTTAAAAAAAGAAAATGGAGCGAACCTTCTTACAATCAACGGTGGACACTCGCTTGATGTTCTGTGCTACATCTTAGGTGACTTTAAAGAGTTATCGTCGATAATGAATACGCATTATACAGAAGCTCTCATACAAGGAACAGAAGTTACGGTGTCAAAGGATAAAGCGGACCAAATCTTAATACAGGGAACACTCAACGGTAACATTTCAGCTTCTGTTCATATTCAAGGCGGAGTTTATCCTGCTTTTCAATTAGAGATTAGAGGAGAAAAAGGTGTTTTTCGCTTAACCCAGAATTCTTCATCCGGTCACGTACAATTTGGTAATCTCAAAGTAGAGAAGGTTAAGTATCCTACTTATTTATTAAGTACTGAAAGTGTGTATGTTGAAGAGATAAACGTATCTTCGGTAAAAGATAATCATCCAAAAGATTACGTTGAAAAGGCTTATAAGGTGTTGGCAAAAGATATATTTGAACATAAAAGTCAAATTCCAAACTTCCACGATGCTGTTAAACTTCATCAATTATTAGATGCGGTTCGAACATCTGCAGAGACTGGGGAAAGGGTAACGCTTGATAAATAAATGAAAGCCTCTTCCTTATAAAGTTAAAATGTTTATAATTTTAATAACTATCAAGTCAATTGAAGAAGGGCATTTCCTACATTTGAAGAATAGTAACACCATTAAATGAATTGAAGGTTAACTGTATGATTGCTAGAGCCACAGATTGGAAAATTGAATAGGGGTGTTCCATGATGACAAATAGTAAAATGAATCCTAAGGTTGATGAATTTTTAACTAAAGCTAAAAAGTGGAAAGAAGAATATGAGACGTTGAGAAAGATTGTTCTTGACTGTGAGTTGACCGAAGATTATAAATGGATGAACCCTTGTTACACGTTTGAGAAAAAAAACATTGTTTTAATACATGGATTTAAAGAATACTGTGCGCTACTGTTTCCTAAAGGCGCTCTGTTACAAGATTCTCATGGTATTCTAATTCAACAAACGAAGAATGTACAAGGCGCGCGACAAATTCGGTTTACCAATGTGCAAGAAATAGTTGAAAAGGAAGCCATCTTGAAAGCTTATATTAATGAGGCCATCGAGGTGGAAAAAGCCGGATTAAAAGTCAAAGCTAAAAAGCCTGAAGAACTCATTATTCCTGAAGAGCTACAGTATAAATTTGATGAAATACCTGCTTTAAAAACGGCTTTTACTACATTGACTCCAGGACGGCAAAGAGCATATATTCTTCATTTTTCTGCTGCCAAACAATCTAAGACTCGAGAATCAAGGGTTGAAAAATGCATTCCAAACATTCTTAATGGAAAAGGATTAAATGATTAGTACACTTTATTTAAAACATGGCTCATATAAATTGTTAATGTATTTGAGTTAAAAATGAAATAAGGTTAAGTGAACTGACTGATGTTCCATTTGTATAAAAGTAGAGTAAATTTAAAAAAATTTATTTGAGGAGAAAATGCTATGGAAGTTTTTGCAGAATATTTAGCGCGTATAGATAGCCCTGACCACCGTGACCGAACAGAGGAAGTTTTGGCTTGGATTGCTCATACTTTCCCGAATTTGGAACCACAAATCAAATGGAATACGCCAATGTTTACTGATCATGGAACATTCATCATCGGCTTTGCCTCAGCGAAACATCATTTGAGCGTTTCACCTGAAGAAATAGGGATTGCGCACTTTAATCATGACATCGCCCAGGCTGGATACAGCGCTACCAAAGGCCTATTTCGAATTCTATGGACTGAGCCAGTAAACTATGAATTACTTAAAAAAATAATTGAGTTTAATATGTTAGATAAGAAAGACTGTTTAACTTTTTGGCGTAAATAAAAAGCAGATTATGAGCGGAGAAGAAGGAGGGTACAGAACGGTGGACTTTGAAATGGTTATGAAAGAACTTGAAGCGCTTGGTACGGAACGAATTAAAAAGACTTACATAAATAATGGTGCACACGATCCGCTTTTTGGAGTGGCAACAGGAAAAATGAAGCCTATTGCAAAGAAAATCAAGAAAAATCAGGCTTTGGCCGAGCAGCTTTATGCGTCTGGAAATTACGATGCTATGTATTTTGCTGGTATCATTGCAGACCCAACAGAGATGACTGCGGAGGATTTTGAGCGTTGGATTGATAAAGCGTATTTCTACATGCTATCCGATTATGTAGTTGCGGTAACTTTGTCAGAAACCGATTTTGCGCAAGCTGTGGCTGATAGATGGGTGGCAAGCGATGAAGAATTGAAAATGTCGGCAGGTTGGAGTTGCTACTGCTGGCTTTTGGGTAATCGTCCTGACGATGAATTTAGCACAAGCAAGATTGCTGATATGCTTAATCAAGTGGAAAATACGATTCACGATTCTCCAGATCGAACGAAATCGGCTATGAATAATTTTATCTATACAGTTGGTGTGTCATATTTGCCACTTCATGAAAAGGCCCTTGAAACGGCAAAGGCAGTAGGTCCAGTCGAAGTTAAGAAGGATAAGAAAAAAAGTAGTATTCTTCTTGCTTCCCAAAACATTCAAAAGGATATAGATAGAGGACGGCTTGGTTTCAAACGCAAACATGTAAGGTGTTAGCATAATTTGTAATGGAGCTGCACTATCTGAAACGAGACTCATAAGTATTTAATGGTAATGATCTTACTATACGTAGGATGTTTTGTTCCTTTATAAACCATCCATTGAAGAAGTGGCAGGGGATAAAAGCTAAAAAACTCTTGTGAAAAGGAGAGATTAAAAATGAAAACCCAAAAGGAAAATCTAAGAATCTGTCATAAAGGCCACAAATATTATAAAAGCAGTACCTGTCCGACCTGCCCAACCTGTGAGCAAGAAAACAAACCTGACAATGGATTTCTTTCTATGCTATCAGCACCAGCAAGACGAGCATTAGAAAACAACGGGATAACTTCTTTGCAGCAGCTATCAATATTTAGTGAAAAAGAGATATTACAATTTCATGGTATGGGTCCGGCTTCTTTACCTAAACTTAGAGCAGCTTTGCAGACCAATGGGTTGGCCTTTAAAAATTAAACATTAAGGATAGTTAAAGCAAGAAATAGATTTGGATAAAGTGTACGAATACATTGAATTTCTGGATATGGAAGGATGTTAAGAGATAAGTAGTGGGAAAAAGAAGGGTTGGAGATTTAGGTAATGAATAATAAACTAGATAAAGCATTAGCGTTACGAAAGAATGGAAATCACCAAGACTCTAACGAATTGCTAAGTGAATTAGTTAAGGAATTTCCAGACGATGCTTTATATAACTATCAATGTGCTTGGAGCTTCGACATATTAGGAGAAGAAGAAAAGGCAGTACCCTTTTACGAAAATGCCATAAAGATAGGATTACCTTCTAAGGATATGGAAGGTGCAGTATTGGGGTTGGGCAGCACATATAGAGCATTAGGGGAATATGAAAAATCAAAAGAGACATTTTTAAAAGGGATGGAATTATTCCCAGATAATCATGTAATTAAAGTGTTTTATTCCATGACCTTATACAATTTAAAAGAACATAGCAAAGCGATGGAACTGTTACTGAAATGCTTACTACATACGACAAATGACAATGAAATACTAAGTTATAAAAAAGCCTTACATTTCTATTCAGATAAACTAGATCAGACTTGGAAGTAGCTTATAAAATTCACTGAATATAAGTTCTTTTCCTGAAACGAGGAGAGGACTTTTTTTATAACAATACTGGCAGGCTTCCTGTGATAAAATGACTTTTTAAAATTATAGATTGTAAAGAAATAAATTTAAACTATAGGGGGCGTTTGTTTAACAAGAAAGCCCTTACATATTATATATGTCTAATATGTAAGGACCCTTATAAGAATCAAGTTTGAAATAGGAGATCTTTGCTTTGGATCTTGCGCTTCTTTCTTTGTTGAAGCACTTATGTTTGTACCACTCTATCTTTACTAAACTCTTCTTCAATTAGCTTATCCATTAGAAAATGATAAAAAACGTGATAATTCGTTTTAGTTAGTTTGTCCAGTTCCTGGTGAGTGATGATATTATGTTGGATGAGTAAACCTATAGCAGCTGATATACAATTTACTTTTAAATCTTCTTCCCCTAACATATAAATCACCTTCCCTTATTTACTAAGTAACCCATTCTATATAATAGGCATACTTAAGACACGGACTGATATAAGCTCTTTTCTCGAATTATTGCTCTCGTGCTGATAGAAAATGATGATAAAATGTTCTCAACACTTTTTGATGCATACTGTTATCTTTATATACTGCGCTTTCTTTTCCTGCAAAAAAACAAAATGATTTAAATTTTCCCTTATTTTGGAATGTTGTATTTGTTTTTAACAGTTAGAGAAGCTTTTGAGTGCTCAGTATGTATCTGAATGTCAACACCAAGAATTTATGAACGCCATTCAAGGAAAGTGAATAATAGAATTTATTTTAATTGGTTCTTATTATTTAGCTTATGTAAATGTGAAATAAATGTGGTTTTCCTGGAAGGAAAAAAGGCAACTTTAACTATGTCATAAACTTCCCTGTAGGTAATTATTAAATTATATAGGGGAATTTACATTTCAATAAAATACTGTTATTACAAGTTAGTGAGGTAGAAGTATGAAAGAAACCAATAGTAAAAATTTAAAATCCGAAATTATAAAAAAGCATGAGGTATTATTTGCAAAGAGATTGGAACTTGAGAGTGAAGCAAGCCGTTTGATGTTAGAAATTAATTTATTGGATGCACAGAATATTATTAATAAAGTAAGTCAGTTAAACCAAAAAATAGATGATATAACCTCTGAAATGGATTATTTGAAACAAGCCCTTGAATCCATTAATTAAGCTATATATCAGAGTGTAACTAATTCTATAAGTATAACCACGAGCAAATTAGAAAAAAGTGATTAACATGGCAAAGAAAGAAGGTATTTCTATGAAATCTGTATTATTAATTGGACAATCAAATATGGCCGGCAGAGGATTTATTGAGGATGTACCGCCGATTTATAATGAGCATATACATATGTTGAGAAACGGTAGATGGCAAATGATGGCAGAACCACTTAATTTTGATCGTCACATATCTGGCGTTGGGCCGGCAGCCTCTTTTGCTCAAGCTTGGACAGAGGATCATCCGGGCGAGTCCATTGGGGTCATACCATGTGCCGAAGGAGGAAGCTCAATTGATGAGTGGACAATTGACGGACTATTAACCAGACACGCGATTTCTGAAGCAAAATTCGCAATGGAAACAAGTGAGTTGGTGGGAATTCTGTGGCATCAAGGAGAAAGCGACAGTTACGGAGAGCGTTATAAGACGTATGAAGATAAATTGCTTTCATTATTTAAACACTTGAGAGAAGAGTTAAATGCACCAGATATCCCGATTATTATCGGTGAGTTGGGACATTACCTTGGAGATGTCGGATTTGGAAAAAGCGCTGTAGAATATAAACAAATAAACCAGATATTATCTAAAGTTGCCCATACTGAAAAAAATTGTTATTTTGTAACATCAAAAGGCTTAACATCAAATCCAGATGGCATTCATATTGATGCCGTTTCCCAAAGAAAGTTTGGATTAAGATACTATGAGGCTTTTTCAAAACAAAAGCATGTGTTAGATGTTTTAGACGTTGAGCATGAATGGATTGAAAAGGAAGCAAAGCGTGAACTAACTAAAAATGAACGTATATTTGTTGAAAGTATGAAGTTTGCCTTGGGACAATTAAGTTTTGAGGAGTTTTCTCTTAATATCTCTACTATTAATGAAAGCAAGTAAAGCAAAATCAATTGATTCCACCTTTAATCTTAGGTTTGTTCAAAGAAAAACCCGGTTCATATGGATATGAACTTTTGGCAATTATGAATGAGTGGAAAACTTAGAATAAATACATTCCTTTTTTATAGGAGGGATCTTAATTGCTTCCTAAAATCAAACTTATATAAAATAAGAAAATATCTCAAAATAATGGCAGAAAAGGGATCCCAAAAGAGGTTACAGAAAAAACTGTAACCTCGATATTAAACTTCTATTCCTTTAAAAGTGTCAATAAGAGAGTTATTCAACTCAATAAACTAAACTGTTTTTCGATAGGGGGATATTCATAATTACTTGATTTTAGACAGAAGGTTCTAAGAAAATATTTCCTCCTTACTTACCGATTATCTAATGTGAAATCCTTTTTTTATTTGAATTCTGTTTTCATAATAAAATTCAACTTCTTTTTAGCTTGTTGCTTCTGTTGCACATAAGTCTTCCTCACTCTATAAAAGAAACCTCAGTTCAAGTCATACATTTGAACTGAGGTTTCTTATTATCCTCGAAAGGTTAAATTTATTTTTTATTTACTTGGCGTCCACTTTTTTTCTGGCTCTGGGAACTTGTGTTGCCAGTTTGAAATTCATTACCTAATTCAACATCATTTCTTTTATCTTGCTTCTCTACTTGCTCTCTTGTCTGATTCTTTTTCTGCATCCCTTGTTTTGACATTACTTATCTCATCTCGCTTTCATCTAGTATTGTTTTTAATATGTACAACTATAAGAAAAAACATATAAATTAAATAAATAAATTGTTAGTTGCTTCTGAATCAAAGCCTTATTTGCCACTAGGCGAACCCCAGCATATAAACAACCTAGCACATTTTAGATTGCTGCCTACTCCTTACCTAATACAGTAATTTTTCTTTTTTAGTTTTAGGGTGGAGGGACAAGCTTTATGGGATTAATTTGATTTTGGAATAAGTGAGAATAGGATCGTAAAAAGGACACATAATTAGTAAAACAATTACTGTTGTTTAATATGTCAGGAAATGAAGATTTTACTCATTTTTGGAGGAAGTTGTAATGGAGAATGATCAAACGTTGAAAAATGCGATGAATGAATGGGCACGTGTAACTAAGGATCCACAAATGTTAGTGACTTATGAAGTAAACCCGGAATTCCAAGTAGATGAAACATTGACATTAAAAAAAGCTGAAAAGCAAGGGGAAGAAAGAGTTATTAAAAGAGTAGCGTTAAGAATGCTACAAAAAGGTATAGATATTCAAACAATATCCGAATTAACGGAGCTTACAGAAAAAGAGATTGAACAGATTCGTAAATAACGAATGTAAACCGAGGGTAGGAAGAAATAGATCCAAAACAAAATTTTATTTTATCACGATAAAAAAAAGAGCTACCCCAAAATAGGAAAGAGGTAGCGTGCTCTACTCAAGCTGAAAATTGAATACATTGGTTGAGTTAAAACAACTACATTATTTTAACATGTATAAAAATTTTAGTAAAACGCTATCATTTCCAGTTTTATTAACTAATTTCCTCTGCTAAAATGGAATCATAGGGATGAAGAGAGAAGGGTAGATGAGGCATATGAGTACGAGTCTATTGCTAACTTTAGGGGTTATATTTTTGGCAACAATAGCTATAGCCATTTTAATTAAGATTCCAGAAGAAGATTAAACTGTATAATAAAATAAAAAACTATCTCAAATAATAAAGGAGATAGTTTTTTTATTGCTTCATGTCTCATTTGAAAAATTAAAATTGATTTTATATAAAGGAATTAGATGCATAAAAATTAATTAAAAACAAATACTTTCACTGTCATAAATAAAAAGGAGGCTAGATAAAGATGGATGCACAAAGAGCACAAGAAATTGCCGATTCAGTCGACATGGCCAATGTAATATATAACGGGAAAAGCATTTATATTGAGCATGTAGACCAACAAAATGGGGTAGCTACAATTCATAACCTGGATGAACCAAGTAATAAGCAAAGTGTTTCTATATCTGAACTAGCAGAACAATAATTTACTCTTAAAATAAAAAAGCCACTTTATTTAGGCTTTTTTATTTTTCTGTTATTTTTATCGAGAGAGGAGGAGAAGAAAAAATAACCACATCAGAAAAGTGTCGTTAGATCAAGGATGTATAAAAATCTAATCATAATGAACTTCACTTTTAAGCGGATGACTCAATATAATAAAACACAACTCCTTATAACTTCCACCTTCCAAAGAAAACTCTTCCCAACAACAGTAATCAAGCAAATAAGAAAACGTTGTATGAGGGTTAGTAGCCATTCCTTCGCTTATGTTGACTTCTACGAAATTTTATTGTAGGATAATCTATATCATCAATAAACACATTAAATACTTATCCTACGATGCACGTTATGCCCTATTTGTTTTGAACCGTACTGTTTATTTGGGGTTCCTACATCTGTTGACTGATGCCATGCCTGTCTTTGAAACAGGATCGCTGGAACGTTAATATGCGGAAACCCACCTGCGAGATCGCGGGTTCACAAAACAGATTGGGAGGACGACATAGGTGGGAATCCCTTAACTATACATACCGTGCTAGACGGGGAGATGGCGGTGCCCTGTAACCTGCAATCCGCCTTAGCAGGGTTTAATTCCTAACAGAGGTATGAGTCAGGTAAGGTCTGACTTGGACAAGTGGTGTTGACAACTAGGTCCTGCACAACAGAAACCTATGAACATGGTCAGGTCCGGAAGGAAGCAGCCATAAGTAGATTCTTCTGTGTGTTGCAGCACAACCCGGTCGAGCTAACTGTACAAGTAACGCTTATTTGATCATGTCAATGACGGGTGCACGGTGTTTTTACTTAGCAATTTTTATTTAGTGTTAAGAAAACTATCTTTAATAGGTCTGGTGGCGATAGCAGAGAGGTCACACCCGTTCCCATATCGAACACGGAAGTTAAGTTCTCTAGCGCCAATGGTAATGGGGACTTTGTCCTCGTGAGAGTAGGACGTTGTCAGGCAAAAAAACAGCCCATCATATCAATGATGGGCTGTTTTTTTGTATATTAATTTCGTTTAAATTGATTTCTACGAAATTAAATGTTATGTTTTACGTAATTTATTAGTATATGTAGGAGGATTTAGAGTGAAAAAAAATAGCCTAAAAGTTATTCCGTTGATTGATGACTTTAGCCAATGGTTAATAGAATCAGGCAAATCTGATAATACGATTAAAACCTATCGAGCAGTGCTAAACCAATTTCATGAATGGCTTCTAAGTGAAGGTAAACATTTAGATCAAGTAACAAGAAATAATGTCCAAACTTATATGATTAACCTTGAATCTAATAATAAAAGTGCGTCGACTATAGAAAAAGCTTTTGTAACAATTGGCGTTTTTGCACGCTTTCTTGAAAAATCAGAAATTGTTCAAAATATTGAACGTAAACAAAAAGAGAAAAATAACGAGGGTGTACCACAGTCATTAGAAGCAAGTGAGCGTGACCGCCTTTTATCTGAAGTAAAGCAACAGGGAAACCTTCGTGATATTGCTATTGTATATACTTTATTACATACAGGGATTCGAGTATCAGAGATTTGTGCTTTGAATCATAAAGACGTAAAGATTAACAAATCTGACGGTTTTTTAATTATCCGTAATGCTAAAGGGTCTAAAAAGCGACTTGTTCCTCTTTCTACAGAAGCAAGGAATAGTTTAAAGAAATATATCGATTCACTTGATTCTAATCATGAAGCCTTATTTGTCTCTAATTTTGATAGAAGAATGTCTGCACGTACGGTTCAGTACATGTTAAAAAAATATAATGTAAATCCTCATAAATTACGCCACACTTTCTGTCATGAGTTAGTTAAGAAAGGGATAGATATTGCAACAGTTGCCGAACTAGCAGGCCATTCTGATGTGAATGTTACAAAACGATACCTAAAATCTTCTACAAGAGATTTAGAAAATGCGATTACGCAAACCTTTTTATAAAAAAACTCTGTAACAAGAATCATGATTCTTGTTACAGAGTTTTTTTATTTAGGTGTATGTTCCTACTTAATAATTGCAAAATTAAGTATTAAAACACAACTTACATAGATGTTGACTTCTACGAAATTATAAGGTAAAATAATTTTTGTTGGTAGCGAAACAGATATTAATTATTAAATTACTAGTCCATGTTTCATATGAAGGGATAGCATACAGATAAACGCAACTGACTGTAAATCCTTTCCATGCTTATTGATGGCATAGTCAAGTGGTAAGGTCAAAGTCTGCAATACCTTTTGCCGTCTCTACATTCTAATAGAGAGCTTAGAAAGGACCTTTAGCTCAGCTGGTTAGAGCAGACGGCTCATAACCGTCCGGTCGTAGGTTCGAGTCCTACAAGGTCCACCATTGAACCTGACATATGGAGGAATACCCAAGTCTGGCTGAAGGGATTGGTCTTGAAAACCGACAGGGGTGTCAAAGCCCGCGGGGGTTCGAATCCCTCTTCCTCTTCCATTATATCTTTGTTATTATCGCGGGGTGGAGCAGTTCGGTAGCTCGTCGGGCTCATAACCCGAAGGTCGCAGGTTCAAATCCTGTCCCCGCAACCATTTTTCACATGCGGATGTGGCGGAATTGGCAGACGCGCTAGACTTAGGATCTAGTGTCTTATGACGTGGGGGTTCAAGTCCCTTCATCCGCACCATTTTAGGAAGCGCCCGTAGCTCAATTGGATAGAGCGTTTGACTACGGATCAAAAGGTTAGGGGTTCGACTCCTCTCGGGCGCGCCATAAACGAGAAGCAGCTCAGTTTGGTAGAGCTCAAGTCTGATAAGCGTGAGGTTAGGCCTACCATTATTCCACAGTATCTCAGTGGGAGATCCATATAGAGAAGTACCCAAGTGGCTCAAGGGGCTCCCCTGCTAAGGGAGTAGATCGTTAACGCGGTGCGAGGGTTCGAATCCCTTCTTCTCTGCCATTTCATAATTTTATCTGGTCCGTTGGCCAAGTGGTCAAGAGATTATCTTTTTAAAAAGGTAACACGGGTTCGAATCCCGGACGGGTCATTACAAAAAAGGCAGTTTGCTAATAAAGCAAGCTGTCTTTTTATTGGATAAGAGATATTGCTTTAATCCATTATGTAAAACTAATTTAAATGTTATTAGAATGAAGATAAAAAGCATTTGATAATAGTGCCGACAACTCGGAGTATGTCAACAGAGATATTTAATAAATTTCAACATTGTAGAAAGGCTCCAGATATAACCTCAAAAGAACCACCCCCAACAAAAAAGCACTCACCACAAGTGAGTGCTTTTCCATTAAATAAACAATCCAACCATAATACCTGTTAAAATCGATCCCATTGTCGCTACTAACAGCATTTTTAAGCCGAACTTCGCAACGCGTGAAGCTTGTTCGCCGTTGATTGCTTGGATCGTACCAAGAACGATACCAATTGAGCTGAAGTTGGCAAATGAGATTAAGTAAGCTGATACGATCCCAACCGTTTTTTCAGAAAGGTGAGGCATCATTTTTTGGAAGTCAAGCATGGCAACGAATTCGTTTGCTACTACTTTTGTTCCCATTACGCCGCCGGCTCTCATTAGTTCATCTGCCGGAATACCCATGATAAAGGCAATTGGGTAGAAGATATAGCCTAAAATATCTTGAACGGTTAATCCAATTACGCCGTTTAATACGTAGTTCACTAATGCTAAAAGACCAACGTACGTTACAAGCATAGCTGCTACGATTAACGCAACGCGTCCGCCGTCTAGGGCACCGTCGCCGATTGCTTCAAACAGCGTGCCTTGCTTAGCAGGCGCTTTGATATCGACTTCGTTTTCATCTTCTACTTTTACTGGTGCAACGATAGAAGAAACGATTAAGCCAGAGAATACGTTTAGCGGAAGGGCAATTAAGACGTATTCAGCCGGAATCATCTGCATGTATGCGCCTAAAATTGAACAAGAAACGGATACTAAAGACGTTGTTGTCACGATAAATAAACGGTTTGGTGTTAAACCTCCGATATGGTTTTTCACCGCAATTAGCGCCGTTGTATCACCAAAGATCATCGCATTCACAGCTGTGAAGCTTTCAATTTGGGGAAGTCCGGTAATTTTTGAAACAAGTCCTCCAATATATTTGATCCCAAAGGGTAAAATACGAGAGTAGTTTAAAATACTTAATAATGCTGAAACGAATACAATCATAACTAACGTTTGGATAAAGAAAATGCCTTTTCCTGCAAGATCTCCAAACACGAACGAAATTCCGTCGTTACCAAATGATAAGATCTTTGTAAATACACTTGTGATAAAGTCAAGCACCTTGCGACCAATCGATGTATTCATCATAAAAGCAGAGATAGCGAGCTGAATAACAAGCATAACTGCGATGCCTTTATAGTTGATAAGTTTTCTGTCGTTTGACATGAGGAATGCAATTGCTAAGATAATTACAATCCCGATAATTCCCATTAAAATTGACATTTACTTTTCTCCTTACATGTATTCTATATTTATAAAAGAGGGACGTGCATAGAAATGACTATGTAAATCGGCCTCTATTTTATATAAAAATCAGGACTTTCACGCTAGTTTTAGTAAAAATGGGCAAAATTTTTTAGGCCATTGTAAAAAATGACGTAATTGTAAAATAATATTTACTATGTGCTAATATGTAAAAAAACATGCAGAACTGACATAATAACTTATATTTCGACAGCCTCTACTATCTTAAATCATTTCGAACAAAAGAAAAAGAGGAAATGAAGATATTTTTAATATAATTGTGAAATATTTTTAAAAATTTATGATACTTCCGGTTCTTGGAATTACAGCATGAGAAGTAAAAAAGAGACAAAGTCATTTATAATACGCCATATGAGAGAATTTTTTCCTTTTTAATGGTAGAATATTCATGAGAAATTATAAAGCAATCGCATAAAGGAGTTAACGATGAATACTATTCAAACATTTTTTTCAAAGCATCCAAAATGGTCGTATACCGGAAATTTTGTGGTAACACTAGCGTGCGTAGCGGTGTTTCCGTCTTTATTTATGCCGACCTTTTTAGGAGTGCTGCTTGGATTTGTCGCAGCTACCGCTATTAATTATGTATTAGGACTTAAGTGGAAGCCGCTGAGAGAGCTAACAAGTAAATAAAGTGCTCTATAAGTGTGGTAAACTAGTAAAAATGATAAAAGAGGTGTAAACATAATGACAACACCCGAGAGAAAGCTGATTCATTTAGCAACCGGCATGCCTGAACAAATGGCATACGGCCCTGACAAAGAAATGCGTACAGGCATCTGCAAAAAGCAAGTAGAGAAGACGTTTTTAGCAAAAGAAGGGTTTCAAAGCGACGGCGTAGCGGACTTAAGGTATCATGGCGGACCGGATCGTGCGGTGTGCGTGTATCCGTATGAGCACTATAAAAAATGGAATGAAGAGTTTGATACGGAGCTGCCGATGTCTGCGTTTGGAGAAAATCTTGTCCTAGCAGGCATGATTGAAAAAGACGTATGCATTGGAGACGTTTATCAAGTAGGAGACGCCGTTATTCAAGTGACACAAGGACGAAATCCATGCGACACAATTACAAAGCGAACGGGCGTTAAAGGGATTTTAAAACGAATGATTGAGACAAGCTATACCGGATATCTTTGCCGCGTGCTGAAAGAAGGTACGATTACGCAAGATGCGGAAGTGAAACTGATTCAAGCTCATCCAGATCAAATATCCGTGTGGTTTACGCTTGATTTATATTTCCATCGTCCAAAAGATATAGAAGGGATGAAGAGAGCTTTAGAAGTTTCTGAGCTTGCGGAAGACTGGAAGCATAAATTTCAAACGCGGATTGAAAAGGCGCTTTCTGTCGCGCAGCGATAAAAAGTAAATGCCCTCTAATCGTTAGAACGTATCTAACGATTAGAGGGCATTTTTTTCTTAGAAGCGTCCGTATCCTAAGAAATGATCTTGATAGTAAGAAACATCTAGGTCAGCTACAGCTACACCGTGTGAACCAGCGTGAATCATTTGGCCGTTTCCGATGTAGATTCCCATGTGAGATGGGCCGCTTGTGTATGTGTTTTGGAAGAATACTAGATCGCCTGGTTGTGGAGACGAAATTTTTGTCGCCATGTTCCAGTAGTTGGCTACGCTTGTACGTGAAATGCTGTGACCGCTATGGTTGAACACGTATGCGATAAAGCCTGAGCAGTCAAATCCGCTTGGTGTGTTTCCTGCCCATTGGTAAGGTGATCCTACTAAACTACGTGCAACATTTACTGTGCTTCCAGAAGCCGTGCTTGTTGTTGGAGCAGGTGCTGGAGTGCTTGTTTCTTGTGCTGCAGATGTAGATGCAGATGCTGTAGAAGTAGAAGGAGTTGATGTGCTTACACCTTTTACTTGGCTTGCGCTTGGTTTACCTGATGCAATTGTTACGTAGCTTGAGCTTTTTGAAATCCATTTGTTTGGTGCAATTTCAACTAAGCCGTTTGCTTCTTTTAAAATAGCAAACTCTTGACCTTGTGTTGCAGTTCCAACAACTGGAGATGAAAAGCTAGCTCCTTGACGAATATTTAACGCACTCACGTTTACGATGACTTTTTGATTAGTAGTAGTAGTTGCTTGTTGTTGAGGTACGCTTGGCGTTACCTTTTCTTGTACGGGTGCTGGTGCAGCGCCTCCGTCATTTGCACTTGCTGAAGTTGTGCTAAATGTTAGGGCAGCGGGAACAAGTAATGCTGCTAACCCCATATTCATAACTGTACGATTTGCTTTCTTTAGCATGTTCTTTCTCCCTTTCCATAACTTGTTTTATTCACAACTGTGAGTCTATCAATCCTGACAGGAAAAGTAAACATCTAATTCCAAATTACGACATTTTGTAACATAGTTTTAATATTAAAGAGCGATATAAGTAGAATTGTCACCTTCTCTGTAATAATTCTGACAATTTATCTAGGTAGAAATGTTTAGGAGATTCATAGATTTATTAGAAAATATGTAAGCTAAATGAAAAAGGGGAGCAGAAACCCGGCAGCTGAATGGCTTCAAGGCTTTTAGGATATATAAAAGCTATAGGTAAAAAATGATATCATTCACTAGCGACGCACTTTATTTTTTTCTAAATGAACACATAGAGAAGAAAGATACGCTGTCATAAAAGAAGCTCAGTTACTATAACTGTTATACATAAATTACATCAAAAGCATCCAGTTGAAGTGAGTAAAAAAGAAGCGTAGTATACAAGGAGGAATGAACGCGTGAATCATTTACATTCATATATGTAGGAGTGGCTGTTGTATGAAACAGTCATCATCTTTTATTAATGGAATTCTTTTAGCTGCTCTTGTACTGATTTGGGGATTAACGTGGCCGATGTCGAAGCTGGCGCTTGGCTATTCATCGCCTATTTTGTTATCTGGACTGCGGTCATTAAGTGCGGGAATCATCTTATTAGCAGTCGCACTGCCAAGATCTAAACAGCTTCACTGGAAGCAGAACTGGCGTAAATATATGGTGTCAGGTCTATTTAATTCAATCTTATTCTACGGTCTGCAAACGATTGGACTTATGTTTATGCCAGCAGGTGTCTTCAGCGTGATTGTCTACTTGCAGCCGGTGCTCATCGGCATCATTGCATGGCTGTGGATTGGAGAAAGCATGAACGCTGTAAAGATAGGGGGCTTGCTTCTTGGATTTGTAGGTGTAGCTACTATCAGTATGGGACAGTTATCAGCTAATGCTTCAGCCATTGGAATTATTCTTGCCGTGCTTACGGCACTGAGCTGGGCGATTGGAACTGTCTATATCAAACGTATTAGTGATAGTGTAGATGGCATTTGGCTTATTACCATTCAAAGTCTTGTCAGCGGAGTGGTTATGACAGCGACCGGCAGTGGAGTAGAAGGGTGGTTTCATATGGTATGGAATCCATCATCTATACTGCTGCTTTTATTTTTAGCACTATTTTCTGTTGCCGTTGCGTGGCTCATCTATTTTTATTTAATCAGTAAAGGAGAGGCCAGTAAAGTGGCGTCGTTTAATTTTCTTGTTCCGATTATTTCAATTGTCATTGGCACGCTTTTTTTAGACGAACTGTTTACGTCGTCACTTCTTGTAGGGCTGGTGCTTATTATTATCAGTATTTATTTAGTGAATAAAAAAGCGAAGAATCAAAAGTTAAAGCCCTCTGATGGAGGAGACCAGGCAGCGTAAAGCTATCCATAAAAAACCGTATTCGCAACTCGAATACGGTTTTTCGTTTATTCAGCAGCTTCCGTTTCATTTGCTTTTAGCTTTTCATAAAATACGCCAAGCGAAGTCGTTACGTACGGAACAAGCCATAATAACCCGATGCCAAGTGTGATCATACTTAAAATGCCCCAGCCAATAAAGCTTAAAAGGAGTAAAAAGTAGGTCCACTTGTAGCCGTTCATTAACCGTCTGCTTTCAGTAATAGACTGGTTGACCGAATAATCTGGGTTATCGCGGAATACGTAGTAAGCCTGTGAATAGGCAAGACTTTTGATGATGCCAGGAATGATTAATAAAATACTCCATAGCACGGTATAAATAATCGTTAGCAAGTAAAGTCCGAGTGTTCTAAAGTATAATCCCGCAGATGAAAACGAATCAAACACGTTTCCTACACGTACACTTTCTCCTCGCACCAGACGCAATAATACCCAGTAGTAAGAAAAGAAGAGCGGTACGAGCAGCAGGGATACAATATTAGCTAAGGTAGACTGAGAGTATTCGGTTTCGGACCCGCTTGGAAATCCGTTGATTAAAAAGTCAATAAGTCCTGGAATGCCGGCAGCAATTAGATACGTAACGAACGTAAGCAGTACGGCAAATCCCCAGCGGTTTTTCAGCGCTGCGAGTGCACCTTGCTTCACTTCTTTTATTCTCATAACTTGATGTCCCCCTCTAGGTGAGTTTATACAGAGAATTCAACCTGTACATTAGTCAATATATTAGCGATTTTTGAATATATGAATGCTTGCACTAATAAGTTGTGTAAAGATTTTTTAGACGCTTGAAATTTGTGGAAAGTTCTTTAAAATGGAAGTATAAGGATATTTCAGGTCGGAAGGAGGAATGAAAATGACGCTTGTGTATTTGCTGATTCTGGCAGTTGTTTATATCTTTCTGGATCTTGTCATGCGAAAAAAGCTGCATACAAAGATGAAAAAAAGCTATTGGAGAAGCTTTAAAGGAAGGCGTCCACTGTTTATCACAATTGAAATGGTGATGCTTGCTTCGTTTTTAGTATTGATCTTTGTTATACCTCCAGCCTATACCTCCGTTTTTATGTTTCTTTTCTTTTTTCTCCTGTACGTAATTCGAGGATTTGAAGAATGGAAGTTTGAAAGAAAGAAAAAAGAGCACTATCACTCGTGGTTTGGTGCAACTTTTTTCTTATTTGGGACGTTTATATTACTGATGACGGATATGTGAAAAAACAAGAGAGCAAAAAAGTTCTCTTGTTTTTTTATGTAAAGTATTGAACGACTGTGCCTTTGTTTTTCTCTACGTTAACACTCGCATACGCGCCGTTAATAAGCGTGAGCTGAGGAGGGAGGTGGCCGCAGTCGATGTCATAGATAACTGGAATATGTAAGTCAGAGGAAAGGTCATGATACACATCTTCAGCGGTGTAGGAATCAATGGGTTTATTAGCGCTGCTTCTGCCGAATAAAATACCTGAGCAGTTATCAAACCAGCCCGCTAGCTTAAGCTGAAGAAGCGAGCGGCGAAGGTCAGTGGTCGTGAGTTCACAGTTGTCAAAGTACCAAATCACCGGCTCAGCAGGAATGTATTTTTCTCTAAACGTTTTTACATCTCCAAAAGGAGTTCCTACTAAGTGCCTAATCACGTCAATACATCCTCCGAGAAGACGCCCTTCGATGTGCACGTCGCTTAACTCTGTATGCTTCCAAACGGTTTGTTCGGTTAAATGAAACACGCATGGTGACGGGTTGTCATGCTGCCATTCTTTTTGGTAACGATCAGAAGAAACTTGAGCCACGCTTTCTCCTTTTTTGGTCGTCAGCACCTGCTGCCACATCGCAGTCGTTGGATCCCAGTATTCTCCGCGCAAATCTACAAAGTTGGTTCCATGAGCCGTTGCAATCCCGGTATTAAGTGTAATAGCCAGCAAAAGAACGCTGGTGTCAGAATAGCCAAGCACCCATTTTGCTGTCCATTTTGTAAAGTCGAGATGTTCAAGCATTTCAATCAGCAGCTCGCCTCCCCAAGGCGGGATAATGATATCAATGTTTCTATCTTCTATCATGGCTTGAAGCTCATTTGCACGTTTTTTAGGAGAAGCGGATTTTGCTTTATGCTGCGTCCACACGGTTTCGCCCGGTATAACAGGAAAGCCTTTTTCCTTCATTCGTTCACACGATAAAGAAAACATGGAATGAAGAGCTTGAGGTACACCAGAAGAAGGTGCGGTTATGCCGATGGTTGGGTTGGATGTAAGAAAAGGATAGGTAATCATAGCGGCCTCCTTCAAAGGTTTTAGCTTATTTTACCAGCGAGGGAAATACGGAACAAGCTTATTTTTCATTTAATTTAGGAAGATTGATAGGTTTTGTAAAAAGAATCCGTATTAATAGATGTAAAAGCAAGCGGAAAGGAGCAATATCATGGAAAATGACTGGATTGTTGCGTGTATAACGAGAAAAAAAGAAAAAGGATTAGAGCTGTTAATTGATCAGTACGAAGAGTACCGAAATGATAAAGACGTGACCATGCTTCGATTTATTCCGTATGTAAGTGATTACGAAAACGACAGTTCAAAAGATTTAACCTCAGACGCCTTTAATTTAAAGATAAACAACAAATAACATAATAAAAACCAGATGCCCACTAAGCGGGCACCTGGTTTTTATTAAATATTCATTTTATTTAACAAGCGAAGAAACGTTTGTAATTCTTCATCCGTAAAATGGCTAAGCTTTTCACCATATTCTTTGGTGAGTACTTTTTCCATTTCTTCTGCAAACGCTTTTCCTTTATCCGTAATCGATAAGTAGACAACGCGGCGGTCTTTTTGACTGCGTACGCGCGTGACAAATTCTCTTTCCATTAATCGGTCGCTGATGCACGTCATGCTGCTGTTTGAGATGTGCATATGCTCGGCAATCTCAGAAACGATATGATTCCCTTCTTTATACAGCATGTGAAGCGCTAAAAATTCATTTAAAGGAATATATGATTTTAAAGTGGGAATAACCGACAGCTGCATTTTTTTCGTTTGGTTTCGCATCGTTGAAACCACATCTTGGATAAGTTCATCTCGTGTATTCATTGAGGTTGTGTGCTCCTTTTTCCGTTCAAACAATTTCTTTTCTTTTCTATTGTACCATATTGTTTATAAAGATAACGGGCAGGTTTTTTAAAGATAAAAATAGAAGTAGTATCTATCTGTTGCGATAGAAAGGGGCTTGAGTGATGGAAAAGGTAATTGAGTTTAAAACGACGCTGCTTCCTTTTGATGGAGCAAAGAAGCTTGTGAACGCAAATAATTCGGAAAGTGACTTATTATACAAGGAATATTATGATCTCGGAGATGGCAAGCAGTTATGTACGCTTGTGTTTGAACGCTATTTTTTCCGCACCGGCGGCAGGGGATCACTAACGATTATTTTAGAAAATGTGTCCGGCCCAAACAAAGTAAAGTGTATTCCTTCAGGAAGCGCAGAAGGGGTATTGAATATTGATTGGGGAGCAAGCAAAGATTTTGTACGATGGGTAGAAAACGCCCTCTCATCGTACACGTTAGAAGAACCGCAGAGATAAAGGCAAAGCTGGGGAAGGCAATGAGCTTCTTCAGCTTTTTTTGTGAAGCGAAGGGCGAGTAGAGAAATGAAAAGATGCAAAAGCTACTGTAGAAATAAGAACTTTATGTGGACAATAAGCATTTTTTCTCTTTTTACCGGATAAATGAGTATAATATGAAATTGCAGGAAGACTTCACATTTACATAACAAAGGAGAACAACATAATGAAAAAACTCAGCATCGTATTATTCGTTTTAATGATAGCTATAGTAGGCTGTTCAAAAGGAAATGATTCAAGTTCAAAAGAAGTAAAAGGAACGATTGAAGTACCGGAATCAATTCAAGCAAATGAACAAGTCAAGCTTAAAGTCCTTGTGACGCAAGGAGATAAAAAAGTGGAAAACGCCGATGACGTACAGTTCCAAGTTGAAAAAGAAGGCTACATCAATCAAGAAATGACAAAAGCACCGCACGAAGGAAAAGGTGTATACAGCACGGACTATACGTTTAAAGAAGACGGCGAATATATGATTACCGCTCACGTTACGGTAGACGGTGACATGAAAATGTTTACGAAAAAAGTAGAGGTAGGCAAGTCTAAAGAGTAGTACCTATAATTGAAGAGGCGGCTTATATAGCCACGTGAAAAGAGAATGTCTTGCGCATTCTCTTTTTTTCATAAGAATACTTTAATCTACGTAGTTCGATAGCTCAATCAAATTGTAGTCAGGATCTCTTATGTAGACAGACACAATAGGACCTACAGCACCTGTACGTTTGACCGGTCCTTCTTCAATTTCTGTATTATGTTTTTGTAAGTGATGGATTACGCTCTCTATCTTTTCCTCCGTAATAAAACATAAATCAGCGGAGCCTGGAAGAGGCTGCTTTGCTTTTGGCTCAAATTCATGGCCTGCTTGATGTAAGTTTATTTTTTGTTGACCAAACCGAAGCACTATTCTTCCTTCTCCGAACGTTTCTTTTTGCATGCCTAAGATAACCGTATAAAAGTAAATCGTTTTTTTAATGTCTTTTACCGTTAGTACAAAATGGTCTAGTTTTTTAATCATTTCGTTTCCTCCTAACAATTTAAACGACGGTAGTGCAAGTACTAGGTAAAATCTGAGAGGTTTTTCTATACATAAGTATATCATTTGTAAAGTGGAGGATAGTCAAAAACAGCTTTATGTCCATTTTTAGTTCAAATGAGTGTTTTATAAATAGCTTATTTTCTAAAATGCTGCGGTTTTTACATCACACATTAAAAATTTATGGAATTTTATGTTAATATTAAGTAGAGAGCAACATTTATTTTCGCAACTCGGTCGGGAAAGTTTGTTAAGTAGATATGCTAAAAATTTAAATACATATAAGAATGGAGATGCTCGTATGTCTATGGGGATTCTTTCTTTAATCACTTTTGTTATCTGGTTTGTAGCCATTCAAGAGTTTTTGAAACCTGAAAAAAATCAGAGTAACCGAAAAATAATGATGTTAACATCCGCAGGCTCCTTGCTGACGTTAGTTCTGACCATTTCACTTTTTCAAACACTATAAAAATACCTTGAAAAGCGGTTTTTCGTTGGCTACAAGAAGCGTAATGCATGCGGCCTGAGTTCTTCCATGGTTGTATGATTTGGTTTTCGGAAAATGATGGGAAAGGGGAGAGTAGAGATTGTGAAGAGGAACTACACATTACTGTTTTATTTTCTGTTTGTATTGTCAATGATAGGCGGCCTAGCGTTAAGAGATACGTTTTCCTATTCAATGATGATTGGAGGCGGAATAGGGCTCACCTTTCTTTTTTGCTCCGCTTATTCTGCAGAAAAAAAGAAAAAGAAGCATGTGAACTGATGGTTTGCAGGCTTCTTTTTTTTTATGTTTTTTTGTACGACGATCTTATTTATAAACGCTGGACGGAATTTTAAACGTATGAATGCCGTTAGAATACGGGCCGTACTCATACTCACCAAATATAATGGCAATGCCGCTACTTGTATAGTAAAACTGATCGTCTTTTAAATTTACAGACTTAAATTCATTAACCCAGAACTGAGCACCTTTTTTATTACGCGCAATCATTTCATTGCGGATATAGTTATTAACCTTCTTTAACTTAGTGTTGTTGTTAATAATATCTTTTAAGTTAATTTGTCGAGCTTTCAACAAATCGTAATTGTACGTATCAATCCAAGCGTCGCCGTGAGCGCCGCCAGCGTACGTATCATTTGCTCTTCGTTTTAGTTTTTTCCATTTGTCTTTGCTCTTCGTGCCACTTCTTATAACCCGTAAGATGCTCATCTAGAAGTGGATCATAGTGAAACCAAGTGTGTGATTCAACCTTTGATGTAAAGTCAGTTAAGTTTTCCCAGTTATTTATTAATTCAACGGCAGGTTCTACATACTTTTCATTTTTCGCTGCTATTTTTATTAAATTTGTACACACACACCTTGTCCAATTTTTTCTATCATATTTATCAGGAAATTCCTCATTAGGAATTCCCATTAAATCAAAAGCATGATCAACCATCTCCAACATTTCATTATCAAACACTTCAATAGCTTTTGACATTACCGGTTCATTTAAAAAGATACGTATAAACGATTTTTGTTTTTTATAGTAATTTGACAGCGTTTCAATTACATTTTCCAATATCTTCTGATGTTCCATAACGTACTTCCTTCCTGTTCTTTGTTCATTAAACAATAAAAATCAGAGTGTGAAGGTCTTTGTTCTGTTTCTCCACGATTATAAGCGAATTGAGCTTTGCATAATGCTTTCTGTTCCTCTGACAACTTACGCCAAATATAAACTTCATAAATGTGGTGCATATATACACTATAAACTCCTCTACCAGAAAGTAACTCATCCATTATTCGGTTGCGAATATCTTCCTGAGAAAGTGAAGAAAAAAAGTCCAAACAAAAACCAGCCTCTTCTAAATTTCGAATATTAGCAAGTCCCTTTGAATGGGGATTAAATAATTTACTTTCCTTTTTGGACTTATCAATAGCATCAGATATTGTTTCATCTTCTCCATTGTACTCAAGATGATAATGTTGAACCCTTTGATAACCCTCTATATCACCTTTGAATACCAATATTTCATCATAAGGTAATCCCAAAATTCTAGAAAGCACTATTAAATCTTTTTTATCAGGAAGGGACTTTCCACAGTAATAATTAGAGATTGTTTTGGCATCTCTTCCTAATATTTTTGCTAATTGTGATTGAGAAAACCCTTGCCCTTGCACCAAGAATTTTATTCTTCGACCAGTTTCCTCAACAACGATTTCATCTAGTTCTGAAAAATCTATAACTGGTTCTTCTAACATTCTAAATCCCTCCAAAACGACTAAGTTACTTGTATTATAGGTTTTTTAACGGGGTATATGAAGTAGAAACATTCTTTCTATAACGGTTATAAATTCAGAGGTTTTTATTAAAAAAGTCAGTTATTTACCCTAGACTAAAAAAGTTTCCTGTGGTAAACTTTCGGTATCATGACACGTAAAAACTGAAAATTTTAAATAAATCATGCTGACATGTTCATTTTTCTGCACCAGCAGAATACCCTATTAAAAATCAACGAGCATATTTTTTTTACCTTAAAAGTTGGTCTGATGAAAAAAATATAACCATAGGTAAAAAATAAGAAGGGACGAAAAATAGATGGCTAGTGTAAATAATTATCCATTGTCTACATTTACGACAGGTGAAACGGTACAGCTCGAACGAATCGAAATTGAAGGTGCGTTAAAGCGCCGCTTGTTAGATTTAGGATTTATTCCAGGAGCCATCATCAAAGTGCTTCAAAAAAGTCCGTTAGGAGATCCTGTTGCTTATCAAGTCAGTCATACAACGATTGGTCTGAGAAAAGAAGAAAGTTCAAAAATTTATGTAAAAAAAGTAGGTGACGACGGTGAGTGAGTATCGTATTGCATTAGCAGGAAATCCGAACACAGGAAAAAGTACGTTATTTAATGGATTAACCGGTCTCAAGCAGCACACGGGAAACTGGACGGGAAAAACCGTAGCCAAAGCAGAAGGAACGTTTGAACATCACCAGCAGCTCTACACAATCGTGGATTTACCTGGAACGTATTCACTTTATTCAAACTCGGCGGACGAAGAAGTAGCGCGCGATTATATTTTATTTGAAAGACCTGACGTGACGGTTGTGGTGGTCGATGCAACGGCGATGGAGCGAAATCTTAATCTAGCCCTGCAGGTAATGGAAATGACGGAAAACGTCGTGATTTGCGTGAACTTAATGGATGAAGCAAAGAAAAAAGGAATTGTGATTAACGAAAAAAAGCTCGCTGAATCGTTAGGCGTACCGGTTGTGCCTATATCAGCTCGCAATAAAAAAGGAATTACGAATTTGCTAGATGCAATTGAAGGAGTCGTACGCGGGCAAGTAAAGCTTAATCCTTACCAAGTGCAGTACACAAAAGAAATTGAAGCGTCACTAAAAGAGTTAGAGCCTCAAGTCGCTTCTATTGTTGGAAATCAATTTCCTCTGCGGTGGATTGCTTTACGAGTTCTTGATGGAGACACGTCGTTTTTAGAAACCATTCAGCAGCGTCAGCAGCAAGATATCAATCACACGGAAAGGAGGAACAGCGCATATGGGAAATCCGTTAACTCCTGAAAACTCATTAGCGATGGAACAGCTAACGCGCTATGCGCAGCAGGCAAAAGAAAAAGATCATCGTTCGAATATGGTCGCAAGCATTTATCAGTCGTCACAGCAAATATGTAAAAAATCAGTTGTGTACGAAGACCGCTCAAAGCTTCAGCGCACGGAGAAATTGGATAAAGTCTTCACTTCGCCAATTTGGGGCTTTCCGATTATGCTTGGTATTTTATCGGTGATCTTTTATATTACCATAGCCGGCGCCAACGTTCCTTCTGGATTAATCGCACAAGGTTTTGGCTGGGCGGAAGGATATTTAACAGCTTTCTTTCAAGCGATGCACGCGCCAGAATGGCTGCACGGAATTCTTGTATTAGGGCTGTTTCGCGGTACGGGATGGGTTATTAGCGTGATGCTGCCTCCGATGGCCATCTTTTTCCCAGTTTTTGCGCTTTTAGAAAACTACGGCTACTTGCCTCGCGTCGCATTTAATATGGATCGTTTGTTCAAACGAGCAGGTGCACACGGCAAGCAGTCGCTGACGATGGCGATGGGGTTTGGATGTAACGCCGCAGCGATTATGTCGACTCGTATTATTGAATCGCCGCGTGAACGTATGATGGCAATTTTAACCAATAACTTTGTTCCATGTAATGGCAGATGGCCTACGCTGATTTTGTTAGCTTCTTTATTTATGGCAACAGGCTTTACAGGGAGTGCTAAAACTTTCGTAACGGCGCTTGTTGTAGTGGGAACGGTGTTATTTGGAATTGTTGTGACGCTGTTTGTATCATGGGCCCTGTCTAAAACGGCACTGCGCGGAGTACCAACACACTATACGCTAGAGCTCCCGCCTTACCGTAAGCCAAAATTTTTAGATACAATTGTGCGCGCAACGCTGGATAAATCGCTGTTTGTGTTAAAACGCGCGATTATTGTTGCAGCACCCGCGGCGGTGTTAACGTGGGTATTGGCTAATATCTATATCGGTGATACAAGTATTTTGATGCACTTCGTTCAGTTTCTTGATCCATTTGCCAAGACGCTGGGGCTAGACGGGTATATATTAGCTGCTTTTATTATTGGTTTGCCCGCTAATGAAATTGTTGTACCAGTTTTACTAATGGCGTATTTATCAACAGGCTCATTAATTGAAATTGAAGATGCAACTCGACTGAAACAAATTTTCCTTGATCACCACTGGACGTGGCTAACCGCTCTTAACATGATGCTGTTTTCGCTTCTGCATTTTCCGTGCGGAACAACGCTTGTGAATATTTATAAAGAAACCAAAAATGTTAAGTGGACGTTTCTTGCTTTTGCAATTCCAACGGCGATTGCGATTGGCGTTACGTTTGCGGTTGCTCAAGTCGTAAAAATGTTTAACCTTATTTAAATATGAAATAAACGTGCAGGGCTTTGCGAAAAGTCCTGTATTTTTTATGAGTAGTCAATGAGATAAAGAGTATGATAGGGTGAACTTGATTGCTATTTGTTAGGTTAAATGGTAATTTGTATGATATAGATTTGCTTCATGCACAAAAGAGATTAATAGAAAAAAGCGCTAATGCTAAAAGGAGGCTGACGGTGGGGATATTTTCTAATAAAATAGATTCAAAAAAAGCTAATAAGTATCAAACAAGGCTATACTCTTGTTTCACCATTCTCGTCATAGTGAATGTGATTAACAGCTGGTTTCTCGATTGGCTTTGGCTTTATATCACCACAAGTAGCGTTCTTGTTATACTCGTGATATTCCTGCTCAAAACACCTAAACGTGATTTAGATGAAGAGTGGAAGCAGCTAGAAATAGAGAAAGACGAGGCTTTTGAAAACAGAGTCAATTTGATGATGATGAATGGCCGAAGTGATGTGCAGGCTATTAAATACATACGCAAAGAAAAAAATCTTGGTTTGCTTCATGCGAAGCAGTATCTTGACCGTATTAAAGAATCAAAGAAATAATAAAAGCGACCTTTGACAAGCAGAGGTCGCTTTTTGATAGGCTATTTACTTTTCTCGCCAATCGTCACTTTTTTCGTGAACATTTTCATGTTGCCTTTTATCGTCACATGAGCGGTAATCGTATATTCACCGTTGTCTTTGAACGTATAGTCCGTGCTGTATGCGCCGTTACCTTCGTGTTTTGCATCGATCATTTCCTGGTTAATATAGCCTTCTTTTTCAACTTGAATCTGTACGGCGTCTGCATTTTCGATTTTTTTATCTCCTTGTGTAACGAGTACGTTAATAGATGTTTTTTCGTTTGCTTTAATAGTTTGCGGCACTTCAATTGTTCCTTTTACTTCCTGTGGCTGTTGCTCATTTCCTTTTGAACAGCCGACCACGGCAATGACTAAAACGAGCAGCAGCATGCTAAGCTTTTTCATAAATATCTCCTTTTTTATCTTATATCCTATTATTAAATACATTTCTCCATAAAACTTTATCACTGAAGTCACAAAATAAAATCATCCCAATGAGTGATTTTTATGAGTGTGACGGCAAGAAACTTGACCGTTTTGTTACAAAAAATAGTTTATGATCACAACACGACTTTACAGCATTGTGTCTTGAGCTTAGGATTAAACATAATAAGCTAGTAAAAGGAGAGAGAAATATGCTCATACTTTATGATGAGCTGTACGGAAAATTTGAAATAGACGGCGTTCTTTTAGAACTCATTCAAAGTGATCCCGTACAGCGTTTAAAAGGAATTTACCAAGGCGGAGCGAGCCGGTTTGTAAATGAAAACTGGAATACTACTCGATATGATCATTCCGTTGGTGCGATGATGCTTGTAAATAGACTCGGAGGCTCTTTGGAAGAGCAAATAGCGGCTTTATTACATGACGTTTCACATACGGCATTTTCTCATGTGATTGACTACGTTCTTGAACAAAAAGAAGAAAATTATCATGAAATGATTTACGAAAAAATAGTAGCTCAGTCGTCTATTCCTTATATTTTAAAAAGCGCCGGTTTAAATTGGCGAGATATCTTACTTGATGAAAGCCAGTGGACGCTGCTCGAACAGAACGCTCCGCACTTATGTGCTGACCGCGTGGATTATACGCTGCGGGATTTATACGTATGCGGGGAGATTACTTTACAAGAAGTGCATGCGTTTTTGGATCAGCTTGTCGTATTTAATGGACGAATGGCATGCAGTAATTTAGCAGCGGCAGAGTGGTTTGTGGATGCTTACTACAAAGAAGTGATTGGCTTTTTTATGAATCCGCTTAATATGTTTGGAAATCATCAGCTGACGGAAATTATCAAGCTCGCTTTGCAAAAAGATATTTTATCTATCGAAGATTTTTTAAAGCAGGATGACGATGTGGTTTGGTTGCTGAAAAATGCTGGAGATAGCAGCATTGAAGGGATGTTATCTGCTCTTTTTAACAGCAAAGTACAAAAAGGAACAGCATCTTGTCATGACGTTCACCAAACGACAAAAATGCGCTGGGTTGATCCTCTTGTTATTGGCTCAGATGGAGAAAATCCTGTATCTCAGCTATCACTTACCGCTAAAAGAGTAATAGAGCAAGCAAAACAAAGGATAGAAAAAGGAGTATATCTCAACATTCAGGCTCCGTTATAAAGGGAATCATTACATAAAGAAGGGATGCATAATAACGTGCATCCCTTTCTCTCATAAGAAGTTTTATAGACCTCTAAGGAAGCCTTCTCTTAACGAACTTCATCACGCTTCGCAGTTAATTCTTTAATCGTTTCTCCTTCAACTAACACCGGCTGGTAGTAGGTTTCGTTTGGCAAATCTTTTTTGCCTTGCAGCTTTTTAATGATCCAATCCGCCGCGTCGTTTCCCATTTGTTCCTGCGGATGGGTTAACGTTGTTAAATTAATCGTTGCATTTTTAGCGATGTACGAATTGTCTTGACCAATAATTGACAACTTGTCCGGAATAGAAATGCCAAGCTGTCTGCATACATTTACGACTTCTAATCCGACTTCATCGTTATAGCAGACAAGAGCTGTCATTTCGTCTTGGTTTTCAGTGAGAAACTCTTTTAAATTAGCATACAAATCAAGCTTTGTTTCGGTGTTAAAAGACAAAATATGCTCAGGCTGAAAGCGGAGTTTTGCATTACCGAGCGCTTTTATGTAGCCTTTCATTCGGTACTTTCCCTGCAGGTCATCCATTTTTGCAATGAGCCCAATTTGTGTATGTCCTTTTGAAATTAATTCATTTGTGGCAAGGTAGCTTGACTGAACGTCATCTAAACAAAAAAACGGAACCTCTAATTCTTCGTAGTAGGCGTTAATCATCGTAAATGGAACGTCTTGTTCTTTGAATGATAAATAATACGAGATGTTCGGATTATACAAATTACTTTTTGTAGGCTCAACAATTAAACCGTCTACTCCGTAGGAAAGCATCATTTCCAGCGCTTTTTTTTCTTGTTCCACATCATTATTCGTGCTCGCCAGCAGCAGCGAATAATTATCTTTATTTAACCTGCTTTCAATTCCGCGAATAATAGAAGGGAAAATATAGTCGGAAATATACGTGGTAATTACACCGATTGTTTTGTTGGCAGAAGCCCCGCTAGATTTGGATTGATAATGATTGCTCACATAGGTGCCAGATCCTTTTTCGCTTCTTAAAAATCCTTCATTCGACAGCTCTAAAATGGCTTTTCGAACCGTATGTCTGCTGACACCATACGTTTCTTGCATGACCGATTCAGTTGGAATTTGTTCGCCCATGCTGTAATCGCCTGAAAGAATTTTGCTTTTTATATCTTCAATAATCACCTGATATTTTGGCTTCATGTTTTCACTTCTTTCGTAGTTGTATACATTCAACTTTTTTCATGTATAAAATTTGTATGGACATATTTTATCATGAACATGAATAAATGAAAAGATTTCCTTGATTTTTAATGAGAAGTAGAATAATTTAACGATTGAATCGGATTCTCTAATAGTTAAAGAAGGGAAAAGTAGGGTGTTTTGAATATTTGTGTGCATATATAATTTTTATATTGACAAATGTACGTACAAATTAATATACTTAGGTTGTTAACAAATTCAAACAGGGTTACATAAAACGGAAAGCGCTTCCTTACTGCTATAGGCATCTTTATAGCTATCAGAAAGGAGATTAAACGTGAAAACAACTCAAGAAAGCATAAAGCAAGCAATTGCGAAAGGGAAAACGTCCCTTGGAATTGAACTTGGATCTACTCGTATTAAAGCAGTGCTGATTGATGAAAACTTTGAAACGATCGCATCAGGCAGTTATGAATGGGAAAATCTCTTGGAAGACGGTTTTTGGACGTACAACTTACTCGATATTATTACAGGTCTGCAAAGTGCTTACTGTGAAATGAAGCAAAAAGTGGAACGAAGCTACGGGATCACGATTCGAACAGTTGGCTCCATCGGCGTTTCAGCTATGATGCACGGATATATGGCGTTTGATAAAACGGGTGAACTGCTTGTTCCGTTTCGAACGTGGCGTAATGCAACAACAAGCGCAGCAGCAAAAGAATTAACTGAACATTTCCAATTTAATATTCCTGAACGATGGAGCATTGCGCATCTCTATCAGGCAATCATTAATCAAGAAAAACATCTGCCGCGCATTGATTACATGACAACGCTAGCCGGCTATATTCACTGGCTGCTGACGGGCAGTAAGGTGCTTGGTATTGGTGATGCCTCAGGGATGTTTCCGATTGATGAACGCACGCAAAATTACAGTGAAGATATGATGAAGCAGTTTAATGAGCTTATTTCTTACAAAGGGTATCCATGGCAACTATCAGATATTCTGCCTGCAGTTTATACTTCAGGCGAGCAAGCAGGTACATTAACAGCCATTGGGGCTAGTATTTTAGATCAATCAAAAAATTTGCAGCCGGGCATTCCGTTTTGTCCTCCAGAAGGTGACGCAGGAACGGGAATGGTGGCGACAAACAGCGTAAGAAAGCGCACGGGAAATGTTTCGGTAGGAACGTCCGTTTTTGCGATGATTGTACTAGATAAAAAGCTTTCAAACGTTTATCCGGAAATTGATTTGGTTACGACGCCAAACGGCAGTCCAGTTGGAATGGTTCATGCGAATAACTGTTCAAGCGATTTAAACGCTTGGCTCGGATTGTTTCGTGAATTTTCCGAGGCGATGGGACAAAAAGTAGAGTCGGATAAATTGTTTGAAGTGATGTTAAATAAAGCGCTAGAAGCTGATCCTGATGGAGGGGGCTTGCTTAGCTACGGCTATTTCTCAGGTGAAAATATTACCGGAGTAGAAAATGGACGTCCGCTATTTGTCCGTTCAGCAAAAAGCAATTTTAATCTAGCAAACTTCATGCGTACACATCTTTTTACAGCTTTTGGCGCTTTAAAAATAGGGATGGATCTTTTAGTCAAAGAAGAAAACGTAAAGATTCATAGTATTTTAGCGCACGGAGGATTATTTAAAACGCCGGTAGTCGGTCAGAAAATGATGGCAGCGGCAATTAATACCCCGGTTTCCGTCATGGACACAGCAGGAGAAGGCGGCGCGTGGGGAATGGCTATTCTTTCTTCTTATATGCTCAATAAAAGTGAGAATGAAAGTTTAGAAGATTTCTTGGATGATAAAGTTTTTAAAGAAGTGACCGCACAAGAAATCTATCCTGATGAGCTCGATGTAAAAGGGTTTGAAGCATTTATTAAAAGATATAAAAAAGGATTAGTCATTGAAAAAGCAGCTGCAGAGCATCACAGCGAAGAACGGGAGGAGTTAGTGTGCTAGATAAATTGAAAGAAGAAGTATTTCAAGCAAACCTCGATTTGCCAAAACACGGACTGGTCAAGTACACATGGGGAAATGTAAGTGCAGTTGACCGAGACAACGGTTTGTTTGTGATTAAACCAAGCGGCGTTACGTATGAAAAAATGACGGCACAAGACATGGTAGTCGTTGATTTAGATGGCCGCGTGGTAGAAGGTGAGCTTAATCCGTCCTCTGATACGCTGACGCACGCCGTATTGTATAAGCACTACCCGCAAATTGGCGGTATTGCTCATACGCATTCAACGTGGGCGACCATTTGGGCTCAAGCAGGGCTCGATGTGCAGGCAATGGGAACGACTCATGCCGATACCTTTTATGGTTCCGTACCGTGCGCGCGCTTTTTGACAGAAAAAGAAGTGAATGACGGATATGAAGTGGAAACGGGCAAGGTGATTATCGAAACGTTTGAAAAGCGCGGTTTAGATGTGCTAGCGGTTCCTGGTATTTTACTTCAAGGACACGGACCGTTTACGTGGGGGAAAGATGCCAAAACGGCGGTAATGAACAGCGTTGTATTAGACGAAGTATCAAAAATGAATTTCTTTACCCAAAAATTAAACGGAATGGCTGAAGAGCTGCCTCAGCGCATATTAGACAAACATTATTTACGAAAACACGGGCAAAACGCATATTACGGGCAAGGACAGTAAAAGACTTACATACAGAAAAGGGGATTTATCATGTTAAAAACGACTCAAAAAGAATTTTGGTTTATTGTTGGTTCACAGCACCTTTATGGAAAAGAAGCACTAGCAGAAGTAAAAGCACACGCGCAAAGTATGACTGATGCTTTAAATGAAAGCGGTATCTTGCCTTATCCGCTTGTGCTGCAAGATTTAGCTGTGAATGCGGATACGATTACAAATATGATGAAAGAAGTGAATTACCGAGATGAAGTTGCCGGCGTAATCACGTGGATGCATACGTTCTCGCCTGCAAAAATGTGGATTCGCGGCACCAAACTACTACAAAAACCGCTGCTTCATTTGGCAACACAATTTAACGAAAGCATTCCTTGGGAAACGATTGATATGGATTTTATGAACTTGAATCAGTCCGCTCACGGTGATCGTGAATACGGCTTTATCAACGCGCGTTTGAACAAGCAAAATAAAATTGTAGTGGGCTACTGGGAGCGCCCCGAAGTACAGCAGCAAATTGCACAGTGGATGGATGTAGCCGCTGCTTATAACGAAAGCTTCAACATTAAAGTCGCGCGTTTCGGTGACAATATGCGCAACGTCGGCGTAACAGAAGGAGACAAAATTGAAGCGCAAATTCAATTTGGCTGGACGGTTGACTACTTCGGAATCGGTGACCTTGTTCAATATGTCAATGCCGTTACGGAAGAAGAAATTAATGATTTATTTGCTGAATATGCCGACGCGTATGAGTTTGTTTACGGCGATTATTCTGCAGAAGACTGGGAATCTAGCGTAAAAGTACAGGCAAGCTATGAAATTGCGATTAAACGTTTTCTAGACGAAGGCGGATACGGCGCTTTTACGACTAACTTTGAAGATTTGTACGGCATGAAGCAGCTTCCTGGTCTAGCGGTACAGCGCTTGATGGCACAGGGATACGGCTTTGCTGGTGAAGGAGACTGGAAAACAGCCGCGCTTGACCGCCTGCTCAAAGTGATGAGTCATAATCAGTCAACCGGCTTTATGGAAGACTACACGTATGAATTAGCACCCGGACGTGAGTCAGTGCTTCAATCACACATGCTTGAAGTAGACCCGACGCTGGCGGTAAATAAGCCAAAACTAATTGTCTCTCCGCTAGGAATCGGCAACCGCGAAGACCCGGCCCGCTTAGTGTTTGACGGTAAACAAGGAGAAGGCGTAGTGGTTTCTATGGCTGACTTTGGTACGCATTACAAGCTGTTAATTAACGAAGTATCGGCATTTGAGCCGGAAGTTCCAGCTCCAAATCTTCCGGTAGCGCGCGTGCTTTGGAACATTAAGCCGAACTTCCAAGAAGGCGTTAAAGCGTGGATTGAAAACGGAGGAGGCCACCATACGGTTCTTTCATTAAATTTAACGACCGATCAAATTGTGAGCTATGCAAAGCTTGTGAATTTAGAATACGTCATCATTAAGTAAGCATTTATATTTCCAAGGGAGCACTGCTTCCTTGGAAGTGAAAATATAGCGTAACTTAGTAAAAGAACGCCGTTTTTAAGAAATAATGAAAGCGTTTTAAAAACGTGTGATAGACAGCAAAACTAAGGCAACAAAAAGGGGGATCTATAATCATGAGTAAAGTATCAAGTAAGTTTATCTTCTTTTTCGGCTCATTTGCCGGTATTTTATTCGGTTATGATATTGGGATTATTGCTGGTGCAGAAGGTCATATCCGTGAAGCGTTTCATTTGAGTCCACTCTGGCTGGGGATTGTGGTTTCGTCGCTAATGGGAGGAGCAATTATCGGTTCCATTTTAAGCGGATTATTAGGCGATAAGTTTGGACGAAGAAAGTTAATTTTAATTTCGTCGATCATCTTTCTTTTAGGCTCCATCGGTTCAGCGATTGCACCAGAGGAAATTACGTTAACGATTGCGCGCGTCTTTTTAGGTACAGCAGTAGGAACAGCTTCTTCTTTAGTTCCTGCTTATATGTCAGAAATCGCACCTGCTCATATTCGCGGGAAGCTTTCAGGTTTAAATCAGTTAATGATTGTAATTGGATTATTATTAAGCTATATCGTAGCCTTTATTTTTGAGCCGGTTCCAAACAGCTGGCGATTAATGCTTGGCAGCGCCGGTATTTTTGCAATCGTCTTGTGCATTGGTATGATCAAGCTTCCAGAGTCACCTCGCTACTTAATTAAAAACGGAATGGCAGATAAAGCGCGTGAAGTGTTGCGCACGCTTCGTTCCTCAGCAGCGGAAGTCGAAGCGGAAGTGGCTGAAATTCAAAGCGTAGCTGTGTATGAACAATCAGGCATTAAACAGCTGTTTCAGAAAAAGTTTCGTTTAGCTTTAATTATCGGTGTCGGAATGGCAACTTTTCAGCAGATTCAAGGCTCAAACTCAATTGTTTATTATGCAACAAGCATTGCTCGTCAAGTTGGTTTAGCGCCGCAGGTAGCTGCTGGTTTTACGGTTATTGTTGGGGTAATCTTCGTTGTGACAACACTTATTTTTCTGCAGTTTGTTGATAAATTCAACCGCCGTACCATTCTTACGGTTGGCGGAGCGGGAATGGCTCTTTCCTTTTTTACACCGGCTATTCTTGGAGCAGTAGGTGTTAATGAAGCTGTCGTTAACTGGGTTACGCTAATTGCTCTTTGCTGCTTTATCCTTTGCTATGCGTTTTCTTGGGCGCCGCTTACGTGGATCATTGTAGGAGAAATTTTCCCGCTTTCTGTGCGCGGAATCGGTGCTGGGATTTCATCTGCTTTTAACTGGACAGGATCGCTGGCAGTAGGGCTTGTGTTCCCTATTTTAGCTGATCAGTTTAGCTTAGGCGTTATCTTTTCAACGTTTGGGATCATTTGTGTTCTCGGACTATTCTTTATACGCTTTGTAGTTGTCGAAACAAAAGGACGTAGCCTAGAGCAAATTGAAACGGACATGGCAGCTCGTTCTGAAAGAAATTCTTTAAGTCCAGTTGAGCGCAATAAATACGTCTAATTGTTGTTTAAATGTAAGAGGCTGCGATAAAAGTATGGTAGCCGAAGTGAAAAACGAACCACTGATCAAATTGTTTGATTAGTGGTTCGTTTTTTTATGGTGAATGCAGGTTTCATCTGTTGAGTTTCTTCTAACTTTTATGTTGTCCCATCAGTGCTGAACAAAATGAAAGAATAGATAGGCTATGGAAACTCATTTAAATGTGCGTTCTGCTTACAAGACGGTAGTGACCTTCATCAACAAATGCTCATATAAATAAGTAAGCTTGTTTACTTTTAACTAACTTTATTTATTAATAGGGGGATTAACTAATTGATGAATTTGACGCTTCATGAACGTTCTGAAAGATTATTAAAGCAAAGAATTAAACAACTAAATCCGAGAGATCCATTCAACTTTGTTTTTATGGGCGACAGCAGAGGTGACGGACCAAACGATAATTGTTTTACGATGAGCGGTGAATTTGAGCTTGTGTTAAAAAAGGCGGTGGAATTGAACCCGCTGTTTATTATTCATGGGGGAGACACCGTCTATACAGGGAAAAAAGAGTATTTGGAGCACTTTGTTAAAGTTGTTGAAAAAATTGCACCAAATATTCCTATGTTTGTATGCGTAGGGAATCATGATGAACTATACCTTGATGAAAGCAATCTCGAAAACTTCAGAGCCACTATCGGAAAAGTACACTGGGTCATTGATATTCCTGTCTATAACTTCCGGTGCATCGCATTAAATAATGTCATCAGTCCCAAAAATAAAATATATGGATTTACAGATAGAGAGCTTCATTATTTAGAGCAGCAGCTAGAGGATGCTCCTTGTAATACCGTTTTAGCCATGCATGCCCAGCCAAATATCGGCCGGTGGACAAACCTTGAAGGGTTTCCTGTAACGACTCCTCAAAGTCAAGAATTTTTTGATTTAATTCAAGAACACCGCGTGAAAAAAGTGTTAGTCAGCCACGTGCATGCGTATGACGAGCAGTTTATTAGAAAAAACAGAAACGGGTCGTTTACGCTTGGAAGAGGCACTGATTTTGTATTGTCAGGAGGCGCGGGTGCTCCCCTTGATTTTGAGCCGCCTTTAATTTTAAATAATTATAATTTTACGGAGTTTTTTGTTAGCCGGTACGACATTTTAGGCCCTCTTCTTTGGAAGGATTTTGGACGACCTCGAAGAAGTTGTTTGTAAAAACAAGAAAGTAGAAAGCTAGGTTCAAAAAAAGAGGCTGGGACAAAAGGGTTTTAGACGAAGTGAAAAACGAACCATTGATCAAGATGCTTGATTAGTGGTTCATTTTTTTTATTAGGGTAAACGTAGATTTCATGTGTATAAGTCTTTCTAGCAGGTGATTGGAGGACAAGACGAAGACTCCGGCGGGAAAAGCGGAAAAGGTGAGACCCCACAGGAGCGTATGCGACGAGGAGGCTCAGCGACCGCCCGCGGAAAGCGAAGTCTTGTACGGAAATCAACTGCGGTGTCACAAGCGATTCAGCTCATGTATCCCAGTTGCCTTTAGATGAGATTCACTTCGTTATGTCTCAACCTCTTTTGGAAAACCGTACGAAACCTTGTAGCAGAAGGTTCAGTCAAACGTTATAATAGATAATGAATGATGATATATTCTCTATATTTGTCATATATTTGTATTACATATGTAATTGAAGAAAAACATTCACTTGATATACTGTTTAATGACTTAACTTTATCTTAAAATTCACAGTGAACTGCCTGTTTATAGAGGCTTAGAACATACACAGCAAATGGAGGAGCTATCATGGCAAACGAAAAGATGCAAGAAGGACTTAATCGTTTTATTAAGGAAGATTTAAATGACCTTTTAGGTAGACTGTTCCCTTTAATGGATCGGGAGTGTGCGGAAGAAAAGAGAATGCTTATTGAAACCGCGGTAGAGTACATTTATTCTTCAGGGTATCATCAAGGAGCAAAAGACTTGATCGAAACACATCGAAAAGATGATTACAAATTGTTAAGGCAAAAATTAGCGTCAGCACCTCCTGAAAACTAATTTTTTTTGCAATTTCTTTTGACAACGTAAATGTAAGGTGTTAAGATGACTCTACATTCAAAATATTATAAATAATTAAAACTCTTATTGAGAGAGGCGGAGGGACTGGCCCTGTGAAGCCCGGCAACCATTTAACATTCTTGTTAAAAAGGTGCTACATCCTGCAAAGCGTACGGCTTTGAAAAATAAGAGAGGATTTCATAGATACTATGCCTCTCTATTCACGATAGAGAGGCTTTTTATTTTATGTGAAGGTATTTTGAATGAACAATTTCATAGAAATGCATCAGGTGCTGTGTAACGAATGTACGCAGCTTAAAAGGGAAGACCGGTGAAAAGCCGGCGCGGTCCCGCCACTGTAATGGGGAGCAACTTATTAACCACTGTTTCATGCTGAAATGGGAAGGGATAGGAAGCGATGAACCTAAGTCAGGAGACCTGCCTGTTGTATGCACTTAAGCTCTACGGGATATAGAGAGGAGTGAGGAATACGTGTTGAGAAAAACAGGCTATCTCAACTTTAGTTAAGTATGCGTATCATCTCTCTTTTCATTTCGAAAAGAGAGATTTTTTAGTTTAGCGGAAAAAAAGAAATATACAAGGAGTGGAAAAAATGAGCAGTGTAAAAAGTTCAAACGTAGGTTATCCAAGAATTGGTGAAAAACGAGAATGGAAAAAAGCGCTCGAACTGTTTTGGGCAGGAAAGCTAGAGAAAGATATCTTTCTACAGGAAATTGAAGCTCTTCGTCTAGGGCATCTAAAAAAACAGCGTGACGCAGGAATTGAATTAATTCCAGTCGGCGATTTTAGCTTATACGATCACGTGTTAGATACAGCCGCTATGTTTGGTTTGGTGCCAAAGCGCTTTGAATATGACGGAGGGCCGGTATCGCTTGAAACGTATTTTGACATCGCGCGAGGAACAAAAGGTGCGGTAGCTTCTACGATGACAAAATGGTTCAACACAAATTATCACTACATCGTACCCGAGCTTGAGGAATGCACGCCGGCACTTGTAGAAAATCACCCGCTTCAATTTTACAAAGAAGCAAAGCAAAAGCTAAATATCAAAGGCAAACCCGTTATTTTAGGTCCAGTAACATTTGTGAAGCTGTCAAAAGGATATAAAGAAAGTGAGTTTAAAAAAGTAGTTGAACAATTTGTTCCTCTGTATGCAACTATTTTAGCGGAGCTGCAGGCAGAAGGAGTCGAGTGGGTACAGATAGATGAGCCGGTTTTAGCTACAACGCTATCAAAAGAAGACCTGGCACTGTACAAAGAAGTCTATCAAGTCCTGCATGACGCGGCACCGAACGTCAAAGTCATTTTGCAAACGTATTTTGACAGCGTGGATCACTATAAAGAAGTAGTCGCTCTTCCTGTTCATGGTATTGGCTTAGATTTTGTACATGACCGAGGCGAAAATCTCACGGCGCTTAATAAATATGGTTTTCCAACTGATAAAGTGCTGGCAGCAGGAGTGATTGACGGACGAAACATTTGGCGTGAAAACTTGGACGAGCAGCTTTTAACGCTTAGTGAAATTGAAGAAGCCGTATCAAAAGACCGTTTGATTCTGCAGCCTTCATCAAGTCTATTACATGTTCCTGTCACGGTGAAAAGCGAAAAAACCATTGAGCCAATTCTAAAAAACGCGCTGTCTTTTGCAGATGAAAAGCTGAAGGAAATCACGCTTTTAACAAAAGCGGTGCAGCAAGGAAAAGAAGCAATAGAAAAAGAAATAAGTGTAAGTAAACAAGCGATTCAAGCATTAAATGGATCATCTTTTCGAAATCACCAAGACGTGCAAAAAGAGCTGAAGCAGCTGCACAGCTATAAAGCAGAGCGTCAAGCGCCGTTTGACGTACGTCAACGCGTTCAGCAAGAAGCGTTTCAGCTGCCGCTTCTTCCAACGACAACGATTGGAAGCTTTCCGCAAACAAAAGAAGTGCGAAAAGAGCGTCTAAAATGGCGTAAAGGAGAACTAACAGACGAAGCGTATGAAGCGTACATTAACGAGGAAATCAAAAAATGGATTGAAATTCAAGAAGATATCGGCTTAGATGTACTTGTGCACGGAGAGTTTGAGCGTACGGACATGGTCGAATACTTCGGTGAGAAATTAGGAGGCTTTCAGTTTACGAAGTTTGGCTGGGTGCAATCTTACGGTTCTCGCTGCGTGAAGCCGCCGCTTATTTACGGAGATGTCTCATACGAGCAGGCGATGACGATCAAAGAAACGGTCTACGCACAGTCTCTAAGCGATAAGCCGGTTAAAGGAATGCTGACGGGTCCGATTACGATTTTAAACTGGTCGTTTGTGCGTGATGATATCCCGCGCTACGACGTGGCAAATCAAATTGCGCTTGCTCTTAGAAAAGAAGTGGAAGCACTTGAAAGTCAGGGCATCTCGATGATTCAAGTAGATGAACCCGCGCTGCGTGAAGGACTGCCGTTAAAACGAGAAAATTGGGAAAGTTATTTAAACGCCGCGGTGTACGCATTTAAGCTAGCCACGGTATCCGTGCAAAATGAGACGCAAATTCACACGCATATGTGCTATTCGGAATTCGAAGAGATTATTGATGCGATCAAAGCGCTTGATGCCGACGTCATTTCCATTGAAACGTCTAAAAGCCACGGTGAATTAATTTATGCGTTTGAAGAACATACGTACAATCAAGGAATTGGACTTGGCGTATATGATATCCACAGTCCGCGCGTACCAAAGCTTGAAGAGCTGACACGAAACATTGACCGCGCTTTGAAGGTGCTTGATCCTGCATTATTTTGGATTAATCCAGACTGCGGCCTTAAAACAAGAGGAATCAGCGAGACGGTTGAAGCCTTAAAAGTGATGGTTGAGTCTGCAAAACAAACAAGACAAAATTTATTACAAAACGTTTAATAACAAGAAAGTAAAGACCAAGCAGTGTAAACGCTACACTGCTTGGTCTTATGGGTTTTTTAAAGGCCAAAAATATCCATTGACACTTCCCGTAGATTTTTGTATCTTTTTAAAGGTGTTTTTAAAATCAGGGAGGTACAACATGAGTAACAACAGCACGCAGCACGTTAAAATTGTAACAGCGGATCCATCAGCGCTAGGCCTATTCGGACTTGCCATGGTGACACTTGTTGCATCGTTTCAAAAGCTTGGGGTAACCGATGGTGTTTCATTGGTATTGCCATGGGCGATTTTTTTAGGCGGGATAGGGCAGCTAATCGCGTCTATGCAAGATTTTAAACATAATAATACCTTCGGCGCAACGGCTTTTGGTGCCTTCGGGTTATTTTGGCTAGGTGTCGGCATGACATGGCTTATTCAGCTTGGAGCATTTGGGGAAGCGCTCGCAAAAGAAGCGGATCCGAAGCAGCTCGCATTTGCTTTTGTCGGCTACTTAATTTTCAGCGTTTTTATGACAGTTGGAGCAATGGGCACTCATAAAGTATTATTTATTATTTTTGTGTTAATTGATTTCTTATTTATTGGATTATCGCTAAGTACATTTGGTGTGGCATATGAATACACGCACTTACTAGCAGCAGTATCAGAGCTATTGATCGCTCTGTTTTCATTCTATGGATCTGCAGCGGCTGTATTAAATACTCACTATGGTCAAGTTGTGCTTCCGGTGGGCAAGCCGTTTGGTGCATTTATCAAATAATCAAGACGTTAATTAAAAAGCGAAGTAGGATTGAATTCTGTATAATGCAGAGGTCAATCCTTTTTTGTTTGGGCATTTTTATATATAGTAGAAAGAGAGATATATAATAGTAGTTTTTAATGAAAGGAAACGTTTCAATGATTATAAGACAAGTACATGAAAATGATTTAAACCAACTGCTTACATTAGAAAACAAAGGATTTACACCTGAGGAAGCTGCCTCAAAAGATGCATTTATCACGCGGATCAACACCATTCCTGATACGTTTATCATTGCCGAAGAAAATGAAGAAATAATCGGATATGTGAACGGTCCCGTCATTTCAGCTCCGTTTATTACGGATGATTTGTTTGAAAAAACGATTTCGAACCCTGAGACAGGCGGTCATCAAAGTATTTTGGGTATCGTTGTAAATCCTAAGCATCATCATAAAGGAATTGCGAGTATGCTGCTAAAAGAGTTTGAAAAACAAGCGCGGAACAAACAGCGCTTAACGGTTACCTTAACATGTAAAGAGGAATTGATTCCTTTTTACGAAAAAAACGGATATGTGAATCAAGGAGTTGCGGAGTCTCAGCATGCAGGCGTGAAGTGGTTTAATATGAGTAAGGAGCTTTAATATTACTACTATGAATTGCTTGTTACACCGCTAATGATTTCCGTGCAAGGCTTCGCTTTCCGCGGGCGGCCGCTGAGCCTCCTCGTCGCTTGCGCTCCTGCGGGGTCTCACCTGTTCCGCTTTCCCCCGCAGGAGTCTTCGCCTTGCCCTCCAATCATCAGCTAGAAGCACCTACATACACGAAACCTACGTTTACCATACCCATAAAAAAATTAGCACAAGGTGAATTCTTAATCAAACTCGTTCGCGTTGTTCTTCAACTAACCTACTTTTGTTCCAATCTCTATTTCAGTTATGTAAAAGACTCTACTTTGTCAAACATATTTGACAGTAACAAGGAAAATAATATAAGATATGGATGTAAAAAGTTTTTTACATTTTAGAGATGAGTGATGAATGGTGGAAAATCGAATTAAAGAACTGCGTAAAAGCAAAAAGATGTCTCAAGATGAACTGGCGAAAGTATGCGGCGTATCGAGACAAACGATTAATGCAATTGAAAACAATAAGTATGATCCAAGCTTAGCGCTGGCTTTCCAGATGGCCCAAAAACTGGGAGCAACGGTAGATGAGCTGTTTTTATTTCATAAATCATGAGTTAGTTAAAAAGAAAAAGGCAATGTGAAGCGACCATCTTCCTAGTAGGCGTGTTGACGATTCTGTCTTATACGCGAACAATACATAAGTAGGTAGAAGATTAATATTATTTCTATCACTTCATATAAAAAATTTACCAAGCGATGTTGGTGAAATGAATGGAAAATCGAGCTGCAGAAGTAGCTCTTACAAGTACGGGCATGTTACTGTTGATGGTAACGTTAATATTTCCTGTTCCGAGATTAATCTACAGCCTGCTTGTAGGAGGCAGTATTTTACTAAAGGAGTGCGGAACAGGAGGAATAAAAAGGTGTATCACGTGAATGCAGCGTGATGTAGAAAAGGAGGTTCCTTTTGAAAAAAAGAACGATTATTATAGCTGCACTTTTATTTATCGTCGTATTTTATTTTACATATACCGGGAAAGCCTATCAGTTAAAAGACGTCATAAAAGTAGATGAAGCAAACGTTACGCGTATTGAAATAGATACGGACGAAGGAAAACGTGCAGTAGATGATAAAAAAGAGATAAAGCAAATCGTACATTCTTTGGCAAAAGTAGAAGTGAAAAAAAGCAAGGAACTCGATCCAAAGTTTGATCAGTCTTACTGGGTGAGAATCGTTGAAAACGGAAAAGATGCGTACGGCTTAACGATTTACGATGATGATTACATAAAAGCATTTAATTTTAAAGATAAAAAGCAGGATACGTATACGATTGTTAAAGATCAAAAAGTAGATGTTAAAAAGCTATTTTTAACTAAATAAAAGTGTAAACCTACTAAAAAAGACAGCCTGCGCTGTCTTTTTTTTATAAAAATAATAGATTGAAAATTATGATTATTTAAAGCGGAATTAGTCTTTTCCTATATAATTAATAAATGATTGAATTAGGTCAATATCGGGGTTAACTAATAGTGCTGGAAGAAGGCCAAATGTTAATAATACTAGAACGTTTGATCCAATAAAGATGCGAAGTGCTTTTTTGATTTTCATGATATTTCCTCCCTTTTTTATATTTTCGTATAAAAAGAGAAAAAAATCAATAGAAATGTGACGAAATTGTGAACTTTTTGTCTGATAGTCCCTGCTAGATTATAAAAATTCCCTCTTTATACTAGATAAAGAGGGGATATAGCAAGTCATAAAATATGTAGAAACATTAAAAGTACATGCGCAGATTCCCAATAAATCGGTAGAGAAAATAGCAGGAAAAACCGATTAAGATACATCCAGCGGCAATAGAAACCCATTTGATATAAAGCTGATTCAGCACTTTTCTAGTTCCAGAGACAATTGTCATTAAGCCCAGGTCATGAATTAAAATTCCCGTTAATATTCCGGCAGCAATCAGCAGGAAATGAAAAGAGTGAGAGGATTGAAGCGAATTTGTCAGCACCGTTCCAAACACGCTCAGCCAAAAAATGAGATTGCTAGGAGAAATGGCAACAAAGATTCCGTTCACATAAGAAGAGGCAAACGACTTTTTTACGTGTTCTCCAGGAGCCGTTATGTCATGATCTGCGTGTCTAATGCTGTCATAGCCAATATAAAGTAAAAAAAGTGCCCCTACAAGCCACATCATAAGCTGGATAAAAGGAGCCGATAAAAAAGAAGCTAGTCCAGAGTAAAGCAGCACAATTAATAATAAATCAACCGTCATGCCTCCGAGTCCAACAACCCATCCGTGAAGAAACCCGTTTTTCAAACCTTGTTTTGTCATTTCAATTGTCACTGTTCCAACGGGAAGGGCAATCGAAAGACCGAGCAGCACATTTGTTAAAAATAACGTCACCAAAAACAAAACCTCTTTCAATCTCGTATCTACTATCGTTTTCCGTTTAAGTGGTCTTTCATTATACAAAATTATGCAATAAAATTCAATATTATGTATAAAAAAACATGTAGTGAATATAGAGGAGGAAAAAAGTAAATGAAATTAATTTGTGAATCGTTGGAAAAAGAAGACTACACGCAAGAACTTCCTGAAGTGAATTTTACAAATCCTTTAATTCAACAAAAGGTATGTGAACTCAAAAGCGGCTTGCCTCATTCTTCACTAGCTTACATAAAAAAAGCGTATGAGTTTGTGAGAGATGAAGTTTCTCATTCATGGGATATTCAAAGCAGAATCATCACAAAAACGGCTTCAGAGGCTTTAAAAGAAAAGGAAGGGATTTGTTACAGCAAGTGTAATCTATTAGCTGCTTTGCTGCGTGCAGAAGGAATTCCAACAGGCTTTTGTTATCAAAGATTAATCCTTGGAGATACAATAGACACCGGCTACTGTATTCATGCGTTAAATGCTGTCTACATCAAAAGTGAGGAGAAATGGATTCGATTAGACGCGAGAGGAAATAAAGAAGGAGTGCAGGCCGACTTTTCGCTGAAAAAAGAAAAACTGGCTTTTCCAGTAAATCCTACACAGGGTGAAGTAGACTATGCGACTATTTATACAAAACCTCGTAAAGAAACAATGGACGTGTTGTCTCAGCACGAAGACTGCTTGGATATGTATTTGCACTACTTGCCTACCGAGCTATAAAAAGAGGCTGGGACAAACGTATTTTAGTTGAAGGAAGATTCGAACGATGAATGGAGAACCGTAATAGAGAATTAAATTCGTTCGGATTTTTTATTGATAGTTTCATGTATGTGGCTGCTTCTAGCTGGTGATTGAAGGGCAAGACGAAGACTCCCGCGGAAAGCGAAGTCTTGCACGGAAATCAGCAGCGGTGTCACAAGCGGTTCAGCTCATCTCTCCAATTTGTTCGTCTTTAACTGGAATTAGTATGCCATCTCTTAACCATTTTAAACGCTTTCCTGCACGGTGGCTGACGGTCTTTTAAACGCAGCAACAAACCACACAATATTCGTGATCAGTAAGCCTAAACAAGAAATCATTACACCTATGATGGAAGCTAAGTTTCCTGAGAAATCTCCTAATCCAAATAAAAACAGAGCTGGCATTAGTAATAGAGTACTAGCAGCGATTAAAAGTCCAATGCTGCAAAAAGCAGCCATCACAAATTTTAAGAAACGCATTCCCAGCAGATAAAATGCTAAAGGCAACAGATATAAAAACAGAATCATGCCAAGAGATAACCCCATCCCAACTGAACCGAACGTGTTGACGTTGGGGCCAGAATCTGCTAGAGGAGAAAGCGAACCAAGAACTATGATAGAGCAGAAAAATAGGGCGGAAAGCAAAGTGGTGATCGCCACACTATTTTTTATTTTAGAATTGCGCACTGTTTGTTAACCTCCTTTCCAAATAAAAAGTATATGGATTAATTTTACAATATAAAACCGTGTTAATCACCAGTTTTTTACAAAAATATTCGATAGGCTGGATAATAATGAAGAGAAGCCGGGTTAAGATAATACACGTGTACATATTTCTTGTGTGGACCTGGATAGTGGGTTTCGTGCCAGTATTGCGTCAGTATTGTTTGAATAGGGTGTGAATGAGGGGCTTCTCCGTAATGTCCGTAGTAGATGCCGCTGCCTGAATAAGGAGAATACATAAAATCACCTGCCTGTTTAAATGAATGTGTTACACGGTATGTTTTTGTATTAAATAACGTTCTTGTAAAATGTAAAAAGGGCACAAATAGGTCGTTTGCTGTATAAATGCCTCATTCTAGTAAAAAAGACCTCTAAAAGCAAGAGGTCATAACCTAGGTATCTGTATGTTCTTCACTGAGATTTCTTTGAAAATCCAAAAAACGAGTTCCTTGAAACGTCAGCATTCCTTCGTCGCCTTCTGCAAGCTTGCCGTATTCGCTGCCTGAAACAGTAAATTCAGAGCGGTCGGTGCTTTCAAACTGAAAGGTTACATAGTAAGTTGTAGACGTGTGAGAGTGGTGATGTTCGTGAGCGTGACCGCCATGGCGTTGGACGTTTGTCCGTTTGCCCGTAATTTTTGCTTTTACAGATAGACGGGGAGACTGCTCATTTTTGCTCCACGTGCTGATTCCTTTAAAAATAGAAAATAAGAAAATACCAATAACAATAACAAAAAATAGCATAACAAACGTAGGCATTCCGTTAAATAACGCATCGTCTGGAAAAAAAGCGCCTCCGCTTAGGTCAGCATCACCTTCAAAAACAATGTCATCTCCGGACGGATCATCTTCAAATATCATTTCATCTTCAAACATTCGTATTCCCCCTTACTATAAATACGATTCCTGAATGGAAAAAGTTTCATCTTTATAGTAGTCTTGTGATAGGATAGCTAGTTACTATTCATACATATGAGTGAACAAGGAAAAGGAGAGATCAACATGGGGAAATACAAAGTTGTTATGTCTGGAAAGACGTGGCCAAACGCTTACGAAAAGCTAGCGGAGCACTGCGATATTCAAATGTGGGAAGGAGAAGGAAAGATTCCACAAGAAACGCTGCGCGACTGGCTTCGTGATGCCGACGGCTTTTTTAATATCGGCCACATTACGGTGGATGAAGAGCTGTTAGAAGCAGCCCCGAACCTGCGCGTTATTTCTCAATCAGGCGTCGGGTATGACAGTGTTGATGTCGAAGCGTGCACCAAAAAAGGCGTGCCGTTTAGCAATACGCCGGGCGTGCTAGTAGAAGCAACGGCTGATTTAACGTTTGGTCTCTTATTGTCAGCAGCTCGCCGCATTCATGAAGGCTATGAAAAAGTGAAACAAGGAAACTGGGAAACGGTATTTGGCATCGATTTATTTGGAAAAACGCTTGGTATTGTTGGGATGGGCGATATTGGAAGCGCCGTTGCCAGACGAGCAAAGGCATCGGGTATGAACATCGTTTACCACAATCGAAGCCGCAAGCATGAAGCCGAAAAAGAGCTTGATGCCGTGTACCTTTCGTTTGAAGAGCTTCTTCACACAGCTGACTGTATCGTATGCTTAGTGCCGCTTTCAAATGAAAGCAAGGGCATGTTCGGAGAAGCGGAATTTAAAGCAATGAAAAACAGTGCGTATTTTGTAAACGCAGCGCGCGGGGGATTAGTGGATACGGAAGCACTGTACGCAGCGCTGAAACATGAAGAAATTGCGTATGCTGCACTAGACGTAACAGACCCAGAGCCGCTTCCGGCAGATCACAAGCTGCTGCAGCTTTCAAATGTGTTAGTAACACCGCATATTGGAAGCGCTACGTACGAAACGCGCAATCGAATGGCAGATCTAGCTGTACAGAACTTGCTTTTAGGTCTTGAGAAAAAGCCTTTAGTGACGTGTGTGAATGAAGAAGTGAATTATAAGTAAGGAAAGATTTTTTGTTAAAAGCATCACAGCTTATTTTTTCGTTTCGCTGTTCAGCTGGTTTGTCGGTATTTACCACATGACCATTTAAAACCGCTTGGCATACGCCAAGCGGTTTTTTAATGTGCTTCCAGCTGTGTTTCTAACACTTTTTCAATAACCGAAGCTACGCCGTTTTCATCGTTCGTTAATGTAACGTCATCAGCTAGCGCTTTAATTTCTGCGTGCGCATTTGCCATAGCGATTCCTTTTCCAGCCGTTTGCAGCATCGATACGTCGTTAAAGCTGTCTCCAATGGCAATGGTATCGTGAAGAGAGCCGCTGAGCTCTTTTACCACGTATGTTAATGCGTTTCCTTTTGACGCATCTTTGTGTTCGAGTTCAAAGTTATGATCAGCGGAAGAGACAAGCGTCATGTCGTGCTGCTTGCTAAAGTGATCCCAGCCTTTTTTTCGTTTTTCATCATCAAATGAAAAAGCTAATACGTTATAAAGCTCCGCGTTTGTATTTAAAATATCTTCATACGATGCAACAAAGGCAAATCCCGTTTGGCTGTACTGCTTAGCGGCAGCGTGATGAAGTCTTTCTTCGTCCACATTTTTATTGGCGCTTTTTACCCGGTCAATTTCAATAGCCAGCAGCTCTCGGCCTGAGTTTGGCGTATAAATTGCATGCTCTGCAAACACTTCATAATAAAATTCGTTTGCATCCAGCCACTGAAGCGCTTCTTTTACGTGGTGGGCATCAATTGGAACAGAATGTCTGAGCTGTCCGTTCGGGTCATGAATAGTCGCTCCGTTTGCGGCAATCACCCAAAGGTTGGAAAGCTCAGCTTTTTTTAAAATTTCCTGCACGTCGAAATAAGCGCGCCCTGTAGCCACCACGACTTCAACTCCGTGTTTTTGCGCTTTTTTAATTGCTTCTGCATTAATTGTGCTAATTTCACTGCTGCTATTTAAAAGAGTTCCATCTAAGTCTGTAAAAATCATCTTCATAAACTATCTCTCCCTTTAATTATTATTACTTGTTTTTACGTGTTTTATCTTGTTTACCCTACAATAAACGAAAAAACACTGATAATCAAGCGTTTTTTCGTTGTTTTTACAAAAGAAACGAGTATAATAAAGTAAAAAGCAGAAAGAAAACAGGTGAACAAGCAATGTTAAAACAAGAAAGACGCAAACAAATTATGAATTTGCTTGAAAAAGAAGGCCGAATTGTTGCTACGACGCTTAGCCAAACGCTGAATGTTTCAGAAGATACAATCCGCAGAGATCTGCGGGAAATGGACGCGCTTGGTCTGCTGCAGCGCGTACACGGAGGAGCGCTTCCTCGTTCAACGTCTGCGGTTGATTACAAAGAGCGAAAACGTGAATTGATGGATGTTAAGCATTCACTTGCCGTAGCGGCGCTTCCGTTAATTAAAGACGGGCAGGTGCTCTTGATGGACGGAAGTACAACAAATATTCAGCTCGTCAAAGCTTTTCCAAAGAATTTAAACGTTACGGTTATTACAAACAGTCCGTTAATTACCGTTGCATTAGCGGAACATGACTTTGTAGAAGTTGTTTCTCTTGGAGGAACGTTTCGAAAAGAATCGATGGTCACGGTAGGACAAAGCGTGGTTGATACGCTTAAACAAATTCGAGCGGATCTTTGTTTTTTAGGCGTATACGCAATCGATCCTAAAATCGGTATGAGCATTCCTTTGCTTGAAGAAATGCACATTAAAAGCCAAATGATTAAAAGTGCGAGTGAAGTAGCGGCTGTTGTAACAGCAAAAAAACTCAATACGTCTTCAACGTACACGTTCAGCTCAGCAAACTCACTAGATTGGCTCATTACAGAAGAACATGTGAACGAAACCGTGTTAAATGCTTACCGCGAAATCGGCATTGAAGTAATCACAAATAAATAGTAGTGTTAGTAAGGAAGGATATGGTAATGTAGAGTAAAAAGGAGCTTGAGCGATGAGCGAACAAATAGATGTTACGCAGGAATTAGCGAAGCTTCAGCAAAGAGTCGAACACCTAGAGGAAAGAGTGGAAAAAGCAGAGTCTAAGGAAAGTCCTTTGCGGTCATTATGGGAAGCTATACGATCGATTTTAATTGGACTATTGATTGTAGGACCTGTAGCGGCAATTATTTTTGGCGTTTTAGCGGCACTAGCGGAAAAATGAAAAAGCTTGAGACATAACTGAATCAATATAATCTAAAGGCGAACAAATTGGATAAATGATCTAGTATGTTCGCTTGTAACACCGCTGTTGATTTCCGTGCAAGACTTCGCTTTCCGCGGGCGGCTGGTGAGCCTCCTCGCCGCTTTCGCTCCTGCGGGGTCTCACTTAGTCCGCTTTTCCCGCAGGAGTCTTCGTCTTGCTCTCCAATCAACAGCTAGAAGCTGCTACATATATAAACGTTCACTATACTACTAATAATAAAAATCCGAACAAATTTGATTCTCAATCAAGAACCAAACTCGTTCGGATTTTCCTTTGACTAAAATACCTTTTTCCGAGCCTCGTTTTATTATTTTTTTTCTGAATCAGAACGAAACTTCGTACTGACAAAAATGATAATGGCTAACAGAATCACAATTGGCAGCCAAATAATTTCAAATTTATAAACTGGCTCTGCAAGTGCGGCGATAGCAGCGCCAAAGCAGTAAAATACAAGAGACAGCGCGCGAAGAATGGCATCGGTGTTAAACGTTTTGCGGTAGCGAGGGCTGCGCAAACGTGCCGTTACGTCTTCAAAGAAATTAGCAAGCGTCCCCGTTAATACGGTTGTAGAAATTCCGGCTACGCCAAGCTTTCGAGCAGCCGTTGTTTGAAGACCCATTGCTGAGCTTAATAAGAAAATAAATAAATAAGTTACGTGCAAAGAAGGAGAAAACGAAGATAAAAGTGCAAAAACAAGTAAAAGTAATCCTTCTAGTCCAAGCGCAATCGTTACGGCTTTAGGCCAAAATGTTTTTTCTTTGTTTCCAACTAGGATTGCGGCGCCTATAACTCCTACACTAAATCCTCCTAGAGCTGTGAGGGAATGAAAAACAGTTGTTTCAAGAGAGTTTCCGATTGCTAACCCGAGCAGCACGATGTTTCCCGTCATATTTGCGGTAAAGATATGGCCAAGGCTTAAGTAGCCAATTACATCGACAATACCTGCTGTTACGCAAAGAACGAGCAAAATAATGTTTCGATAAGTAAAATTCGTCACGGTAAATCATCCTTTCTTTTTATACCAACTAAACAGTTTACCGTGAAGAAAAAAATCTGTCCAGAGAGTTGTCCTACAAATTTTTAAGCGTGTCCCATCCAAAAGCCACTTCAGACAGAGATGTACCATCAATGATAACGTCAGCGCGATCGATTCTTTTTCCGCCAAGCGCTTCGTAAAATTGACAGGCGCCGTTCTCTTCAAAAGCCCATGTGAGCATCGTATGTATATCTTGGTCTCCCAGCTCTTGCGCTATTTTATGCATAAGCGCTTTTCCAATTCCTTTTCGCTGATGCTCTGTGAGTAAATACATGGCATACAGTTCTCCCGTATAGGAAGGATACTTGTTCGTTCTTTCTTTGCCATAGGAAGCAAAGCCTACGATTTGACCGTTTTCTTCTGCAACGACAACAGAATTTGATTCCAGCTGCTTTTTCCAGATCGGCTTTCGTTTTTCAGCGTTCAATGAATTTAAAAAAGAATCCGGAACAATTCCTTTATAAGTCGATTTCCAGCTCTCTACGTGTACATTTGCAATCCCTGCTTCATCACCGACTCTACCTTGACGTATCATATGACCACCTCGTTTTTTCTATATTTTAACATAATTTTAAGAGTGCCATCCCCGATTTTTCATTTTCTTTGTATATATATAGTAGCTATTTTATATAACAAAGGAGATGACGTAGTGAGTAAATTATTATTAAAAGATCAGCCGTTAATTGTACTGCCGGCGCTTGCAGTGAAAGTAGGAGTGAATGGAGCGCTGTTTCTTCAGCAGCTTCACTACTGGCTTGAAAAAAGCACAAACGTGCAGGACGGATATAAATGGGTGTACAATACAAATCAGCAGTGGCTGCAGCAGTTTCCGTTTTGGTCGCTTTCAACGATTCAACGCATCATTTCAAAGCTTGCAAAAGAAGGGTTAATTATAAAAGGAAAGTACAACCGCTCTAAATTTAACAACACCGTTTGGTACCGGATTGATTACAAAAAATTAGAGAAGCTCCTGCCAAGCGATGAATTTGAAGAGCTCGAAGATGTCAATTTGACAGAAGGGAATCGTCAAATTGAAGCAGCGGAGCCGGTCACAGTGACGGCGTCATTAACAGAGACTACAGCAAAAAATACAAATCACATAAAAAAAGAAGAAGACGCGCATGACGCTTACGTACAAACGTTGGAAGCCGCTTTTATTGCTAGAAGAAACCGAGGGATGTATCCTTCAGCCAGTGATTTAAAGCATATGTACGAAGTCGCAAAAAGCGAAATACCAATAGAAACGGCGCTATCAGGACTGCATGAAGCATTTGATCACTACGTGCCTAAATACAGCGGCGATACCATTCGAGCGTTTGCCTATATCAAACAGCATCTTTTTTATAAGCATTATGTAACATCACAGCGTACGCTAGCGAGTCAACAGACTGAAAAGCCGATTTCCTACGCTAATAAAAAGCGTGTTGTTCGCAAAGAATTGACGCCGGATTGGCTAAGAGAAAATGAAGAGGCAGCGCCTTTAACTCCAGCTTTTAAAGACGATGCTCACTTTGAAGAAGAAAAGAAAAAGCTTGCGGAAAGTCTTCGTGAACTGGAGCAAGAATTAAAAAATAATTGAAAATAACACGGGACTTTTATAAGATAAAAGATAGTAAACCTTTTGAATACGAAAAGTTTACTTGGTAAAAGAAAAGCCGCTTTTAAAGAAGGTGCGCCATAAACATGATAAAATTTTTGTTTTTGCTGTTCATGCCTATAATCTTTGTTTTTTTCGGTTTGTGGCTTATCCAAAATGTGTTGGTAACATTTGTTTGCTTTTACGGCTGGATGTTTATGATTTTATATGCGAATAATAAAATTAACTTTAAGGTAGCGCTTACAAAAAAATCTCTGTATGTGGGAACTCTGAGCGGAGTTCTATGTGCCGCTGTGATAATTGGAAGCAGCCTGCTTTTTTCTGGTAAAATCTTTCATGAAGAAGATATGCAAGCGGTTTTGCAAATATGGGGATTTAGCGGGTGGAAAGTTACCGTTTTAGCCGTCGTTTTGATTTTTATTAATCCTGTTTTAGAAGAAATGTATTGGCGGATGTATATACAAAATAAAGTGAAAAAGCATGTTTCTGTACTTGCTTCAATCATTGTTACATCAAGCTTTTATACGCTTTATCACGTATTCATTATCCTCCCTGTTTTCGTATTTCCGTTTAATGTGATCTCGGTAATAGGCGTCTTTTCAGCAGGTATGATGTGGGCGTATATAAGAGAGCGATATGGCATCAAAGGGTCCATCATCAGCCATGCGCTAGCGGATGCGGCGATTATGATTGTATACGGATTATATGTAAGATAAAGGTAATATATCAAAAAACCATGAATCGCTATTCATTTATAACTTGTTTTCATGGTATAATAACAATAATAGTAAAATTTTATCAACACATTTGAATTGAAATAATGTATACTTGTAATACAAAGATTGAAGCGTTTACATAAATCGGAATGCACACAGTTATACTGGAGCCGATGAACACTATAAAAAAGAGAGAGAGATAATTACTTGGAGGAGGAATAGAAGTATGTTTGTACCTATTGAGCGTAAAAAAGTGTCTAGTCAAGTGCTTGATCAATTAAAAAAGATGATTAAAGAGAAAACGTTCCCGCCAGAGTCTCGTTTACCGTCGGAACATGAACTGTCAAAAATGTTTGGAGTGAGCCGCGCACCAATTCGTGAAGCGCTAAGCGTTCTTTCTGCCAGTGGTTTGATTGAATCACGACAAGGCGGAGGAAGCTACGTAAAGCGTGTAAACTTAGTGGGCATGCTTGATCCAATGACGTTTGAAATGGTTGAAGCAGATCAGGTTCTTGAATTAATTGAAATGCGTATTATCATTGAGTCGCAGGCAGCAAGCTTAGCCGCGCTGCGCCGTACAGATGAAGAGTTGATTGAAATTAAAGAATCGTTAGAAGCATTTAAAAAGACGGTTCACAACAGTGAAGAAATTGGACATGAAGCGGACTATCGTTTTCACCATGATATCGTGAAAGCAGCTCATAATTCATTCCTTCTTCATGCCGTAGAAGATTTAGGCCATTTGTATCGAAAAGCGCTTGCTTATTCGTTAAATAAAAGCCAAAAAGAAAATCGCAAGCAAACCGATGCCGACCATGAGCGTATTTTTGAAGCGATTAAAAATGGAGACCCAGAAGAAGCAGCAGAAGCGGTTCGTGATCACTTGGAGCACGTTCGCCAAAAAGTAATGGTATCTCAATAATAAAAAACGATAGCCCCTGTGGCTATCGTTTTTTATTATTTCGTTCATGTAAGGAAATAAAACGTGTTAAAAACGAAAATTTACGCTTAAGCCGGTGCGAATGTGCCGGCTTTTTTGTGTGTGAATGGAGAAAATATTTAATTATACTCTTTAATAATCAGAAAATACAGTATTGTTAATAATTTTACGACGTGGTATTTTATTAACAAATGTTACTTTTATTTACATATTAATGTTAGTAAATGTAACATTAAGAGGAAGAGGAGGGATAAGATGCTTTCATCAAGCGTCGGGTATTTGATTTTACTGATTTTTGGAGGAGGCTTTACAGCCGTCACAATCATGATGCAGCGCCGTCAAGGAAAGGAAATGACGGCTGAGCAGTTTAGTACAGCCGGAAGAAATGTAGGCGTTGGGCTGGCGAGTGCATCCATTATTGCTGCATGGACATGGGCCGCTACGTTAATGATGTCTTCTTCCACAGGCTATCAGTACGGAATTAGCGGACCGTATTGGTACGCAGCGGGAGCAAGCATTCAAATTTTGCTGTTTGCCATTGTGGCGATTAACCTGAAGAAAAAAGCACCGAACGCTCATACGTTTTTAGAATTTATTGCACAGCGCTTCGATGTGAAAAATCATCGTTTAATGCTTGGTTTTGCGCTTATGACAAATATTATTGTGACCGCCATGGTTATTTTAGGAGGAGCCATTGCTTTAAACTCTCTTACCGGAATGAATATTTTTGTTGCCGCTTTTTTAATTCCTCTTACGTTTACAATCTACACCATGATTGGCGGTTTAAAAGCCTCATTTGTTGCTGATTATTTTAACACCGTTTTTATTTTCGTTATTTTATTTATTTTTGCTGCTGCCGTCTATTATAAGTTCGGCGTAACAAGCGTGTACGAAGGGTTGAAAAATCTGCCTCAGTCACAGCATATGCTTACGATGGCATCGGTGCCGGGGCTTTTGTTTGGAATGATTAATATTATCGGGAACTTTGGTACGGTCTTTGTGGATCAAGCTTACTGGCAGCGTGCTATTGCAAGTAAAAACAGCGCTGCTTCAAAAGCGTATATTTACGGCGGAATTGCCTGGTTTTCGATTCCATTTGCGGTTGCCACTTTCCTTGGCGTAAGCGCGGCTGGTCTTGGAATTGCCGTTGATTCACCAGATTCCATTGCACCGGTTATGGCGTCACACGTGCTGGGAAATCTAGGTTCTATTTTGTTTTTAACGATGCTGTTTATGGCAGTAATGTCGACAGGAGCAGCTGAATTAACCGCGATTACCAATATTATCGTAACGGACATTTACCTGCGTTCTATCAACCCGAAAGCAAGCAGTAAAAAAATCTTAAGCACGTCGCGAAAAGTGACGCTTGGCTTCGGGCTGGCGATGGGCGTGTTGTCCATTTTACTGTTTTACTTAGGAATTAGCCTTGGGTTTGTGTATATGGCCATGGGTATTTTCGTCAGCGGAGCCGTTATTCCCGTTACGCTTGGACTGATGTGGAAAAAAGCGACGAACACAGGTGCATTCTATGGTGCGCTGTTAGGAATGATCGGAGGCGTTGTCGCATGGAACACATCTGCTTACTTGATTAACGGTCACATTAACGTAGAAGCCCTTGGCGGACTGTATCCAATGCTTATTGGAAATTCTACCGTTTTTATCATCAGCGGGGTCATATCGATTGGACACGGCTTACTTGCTAAAAAAGAATTTGACTTTGATGAACTAAAAGATAAATTTAAAAGCTTTGATGAACACGGAGATGAACCATTAAGGGAGGAAGTGGCGTATGGATCCACAACAACAGTTAAATAAAGACGCAAAGCTATGTACGCGCTGGGCGCTGGGACTTACATTCTTATTTGTCCTCTTGTTTCCAGGCGTGATGTTTTTAACGGGCTATCAATACACGCTTTCCTTTTTTAAAGGCTGGACGTATCTTGCGTTTGGCTGGCTGATTATCGCAGGGATTTGTATTATTGTGGGGCCTGTGGTGGAGTTTGTGAGGGAGAAGAAGGATAGAGATACAGTTTAATTTGTCAAAACGATACGAATTTCAAATGTGTTAGTTATAAAAAAAATCACAAATCATATTCTAGTGAATATGGTTTGTGATTTTTTTGTAAAGATATTTAAAGTTATGTTAATTTTTGGTAAGGTAGACTTAACTCTATAAAACTACATTATGGGTTTAAATGGGATTATCCTGTTTTATTTGATTGTCTTTGACATAAATGAAAGGAGGTGAAGTGATTGCACATCGTCTCTTTAGAAAAAGCATGTTATGCAGAACTTCAAACAGTAGGTTCAAAAGCCTACAATCTCTCAAAAATGATTCAGCACGTTTCTCATATCCCTAAAGGATTTGTTTTAACATCTCACGCGTTGCTTTCATTTTTAACGTTTAACCAAATAGAAATAAAAGCAGAAGATAGCAGCGTCATAGAAAAGAAGATTCAAAGCGGCACCTTTCCTTTAGCTTTGCAAAAAGAAATTGTTTCTTCGTATGCCAATATTCAGGATGCTGGTGTAAAAGCCGTAGCCGTAAGGTCTTCTTCCGCACTTGAAGATTTGGAGAATGCGTCTTTTGCCGGACAGTATGAAACGATATTAAATGTAAGAAACAGAGAAGAACTTTTGACAAGTATAAAAAGATGCTGGGCTTCTTATTTTTCATCCATGGTTCAAGCGTATGCCGAAGATAAAGAAATTTCGCTTTCTAATCCCCAGATGGGTGTCCTTGTACAAGGAATGGTTGAAGCCGATGTATCCGGTGTGATTTTTAGCGTAAACCCTATTACAGAAAGTGAAGATGAAGTGGTCATTAACGTGGCGTACGGCTTAGGAGAGGGAATCGTATCAGGGGGTGTTACGCCGGATTTATTTATTATTCATAAACAGACAAAGAATATAATGAAAGAACTAGGATTAAAAGAGTATAAGCTAGTGTCAGGTTTTACAGGAATAACAAAAGCTGTGACAACGGATAAAGAAAAAAAAGAATTTTCTATATCAGATGAAACAGCATTACAATTGCTTCATTTGACGAATCAAGTAGAGCAGTATTGTCAGTATGCTGTAGACGTTGAATTTGCTATAAAAAATGAACATATTTATTTGCTTCAAGTAAGACCAGTTACCGCATAATGAAAAGGAAAGGGGAAATCAAATGAACGTGTTATCTGCATTTCAAAACGACTTATTTTTAAGTGAGGAAGAAAAACAAACGGGGTTTTGGGTACAAGACAACTTACATATTGCGCATGCATTGAGTCCTCTATACGCCTCTTTTCAGCTTCCGGCAATGACTTATGGAACAAAGCATGGTTTTGAAACGTTAAAACTGCCCATCTATCAATTTGTAGTGAAATTAGCCGATGGAAAAATGTACCAGCAAAATATCCCGTTTCCCGGTGACGTAAACGATCGCTTAAAAGAGCATCAGGAAGCAGTTAAGCCGCTGTTACCTCGACTTAAACCTAGATTATACGAGTACGTTGATGAGGTATTTTTACCTTTTTATACGGAAGTCAAAAGAAATGCAGAACGTTCTTTATCTTTAAAAGAAGCAGAAGAAAAAGTAAAAGAGCTGCATGATTTTTATAAAAAAGCTTGGCAGCTTCACTTTGAAATCGTCATGCCGAGAAATGATTTAGGAATGGTTTTAGAAGAGCTATATGGAAACTTGACCGGAGACACGAATACGGCTTATGTATATGATTTGCTGGAAGGCGTGATGAACAAGTCACTTGAAAGTGATCAAGCACTGTGGGAACTAACTGACACGGTAAAGCATTCCGGCCCGTTAAAACAAGCTTTTACCGAGCAGAAGTCAGAAGAAATAGAAGCAAATCTATTAGGCACGGCTGAAGGCAGAGAATTTTTAAAGAATCTGCAAAGCTTTTTGAATGAGTATGGCTATCGTTCCGCAAATTCGCACGAGTTTATTGATGAGACGTGGGTAGAGAATCCTTTACATGCGCTATCAATTATTGCTGGCTATGTGCGTAAAGATTACGACTTCAAGAAAAATTATGAAGACGTCGTAAAAAAGAGAGAAGAAAGCTATCGTGATGTACTCGCAAAAATGCCGGAGTGCGAAGAAAAAGAACAGTTTAAGCTGTTTTATGGATGGGCTTTGGAGGCATGGGGGTTGGATGAAGATCATCATTTTTATATCGATGCGATGCTGCCTGCTACAGCGAGACTGTTTTTGCTAAATGTCGGAACTCTTTTAGCTGACCACCAAGTGATTCATCAGCCTGAAGATATTTTTCATTTTTATTACGATGAATTGCTGGAAGTATTAAAAAAACCCGTGGCATCTCATGAACTTATCGACAATAGAAAGCAGGAGTTTGAAGAAAATCGTCATAAAAAAACGCCTCCTGCTTATGGAACGCCTCCTCAAACAGGAGAAGATCCTTTATTGGAGCGGGTATTCGGAAAAATGGGGCCTCCAGAAGTAGATGAAACGCAAAAAATCTTTAAAGGAAGTGCCGCTTCAAGAGGTGTTTATACGGGAGTGGTAAAAATCATTTCAGATCCAAGTCAATTTTCTAAGCTTGAACAAGGAGATATTCTTGTATGTGAAACAACAGCACCCGCTTGGACCACGTTATTTTCGCTTGCTGGCGCAATTGTAACCAATGCAGGAGGAATTTTATCTCATGCAGGAACAGTGGCTCGTGAATATAAACTCCCAGCGGTTCTTGGCACAAAAGTAGCCGTGGATCTACTAAAAGACGGAGATGTTATTACCGTAGACGGAACCAACGGAGTGGTGACGATTGAACAGCAGTAAGCCGTTTTTGATTATCTTTTCTATTTTAACGGGAACTTTTTTAATTCCCGTTAATTCCACTATGATTGCGGTAGGCTTGCCGTCTATTGCCAAAGCACTTCATCTTTCCATCGTACATGTATCAGTAGTGGTAACGATCTATTTAATTGTGATGGCAGTTGCTCAGCCCATTGCGGGGAAACTTGGTGATTTATATGGAAACAAGAACATGTTTGTAGCTGGAATGATTATTTTTCTAATAGGATCTGCCGCCTGTGTGTTTTCATATAACTTACTTTCGCTCACAGTCTTTCGAACGCTGCAAGCATTGGGAGGTGCATTAGCCACGCCTAACGCAACAGCCATTATGAGACACAGTTTACCAAAAGAAAAGCTTGGAAGAACGCTTGGGTTATTTGGATTATCAATGGGGCTAGGCGCAGCTGTAGGGCCTGTATTAGGTGCTTTTTTAATTAAGTATCTTGGGTGGACGTCGATTTTTTGGTTTAACGTTCCTTTTGCTGTGCTGTCGTTAATTTTTTCATCTATATACGTGCCGTCTACCATAAAACAAAAAGCAAAAACGCTGGATATAGGGGGCGCTTTATTGCTTGGAGTAAGCATGACGAGCTTTACGCTAATGCTGACGCACCGTGATTTGTTTAATGCTTGGACTATTTTTATATGCATAGCGTCTATCGTTCTTTTTATTGTGCAAGAACGCAAAGTCAAAGAGCCGCTGATTGATTTTAAGCTTTTTAAGGTTCGTCCTTTTTTTTCTTCAAATCTTTCTATTCTATGCAGTAATTTTATGATGTATAGTACCATTTTGTTTGTTCCGCTTTTGCTAGAGAAGCAGTATGATATTCGGTTAATTGGTTTGCTTCTTTTCTTTTTTTCGTTAGCCATGTCTATTTCTTCGTGGCTAGGAGGATTGTTAGCAGAAAAGGTAGGGAAAGAACATCCGATCCGATTATCGTTTCTTATTTCACTGCTTGCGGCGATGCTTTATTTCCACTTAGCGAATGCATCCATTTCTTATACAATTGTATCTTTATTAGTAGGAGGAGTGGGAGCAGGAATCGGTGTTTCATCTATGCAGGCTATGAATATTCAGTCTGTCAAAAAGGAGCAATCAGGCAGTGCATCGGGCATTTATTCCACTTTTCGTTATATTGGAGGAATGTTAGCGTCAGCTGCGGTGAGCTTGTTAGTAGGTACTACCGGTTTATTGGTGACTCTATGTATAGCTGGAATAGCAGGTTTCCTTGTGTCGTTAGTTGGAAAAGAAAAAGAAAAGCAAGTTTCCTTGTCCAAAGACGCTTTTAAATAAAAAAAGAATAGCCAGCGGAGAAGCAGATATTCGTTTTATTGCGCGTGCTGAAAATGATGATGTGCTTGTCCAAAGGCTATTCTATTTTTAAGTGATCGCTCTTTTTTCAATTTTACACACCCACCGGTAATACTGCACCACCATCCAAAACAACAGCGGATTTAGCAGAAGCGAATACCACCACGTCCACCATCCGTAGTGAAAATAACCCCATGGAGCAGGGAGAAGGGCCACTACTTCATAAAGTAAAACAGCAACCGACCAAAGTAAAATGTAGGCGGCTTTTTTTGTGAGTTTCCCGGCAAAAGGATAGTAGGTAAGAAAAAGCATGTTCACAGGCGGAATGAGAACAGTATAGGCAAAAATACCTTGCCAGTCTGTTTCTTGTGTAAAATACCAGTAGCCGTGAAATTTGAAATTAATAAAGACGTCAAAGATGTGCTGAGCAGCAATGGTGAACATCCAAATGTGTACAATTTGATTTGCTGTGAAGCGCTTGTTTGTTTTAAAAGCAAGAACGTTAAATAATAAAATAGAAAGAATTAATCCAATCATATTGGTTCTCCTTTTGGCTTCTTGACTATATTGTATAATTTTAGGAGATTAAATCCAATAGAGAAATGGACATACTACGAATTTTCTGCGGTATTTTTCACAGTAACGGACTGTACTTTTTTTCGATTTCTTAAAAATGCGATCACGAGTAAAAGAGCAGGAATGACAATTTGAAACGGAAGATGTAAAGTGAACGGAATGATGTTCAGCCTTTCATATATATGTTCGAAATAGTTTTGAGCAAGAGACAATGAATAAAACAAAATGACCAAGCCGATTGGAAATACAAGCGGTGACGGGTGTTTAATTTTAAACACGTGAGAAAGGCCCAGCACAGTGGCGTAGAAAAACAGACCAATTTTAAAGAAGCCGCCAGTGATTAAAGGCAGCATGAAAAGTGGCGTATGGGGCTAGACGAGGGTGAGAAGCATTGCGCCGAGATCACGCAGCACTCGCGCGGCTCCGTTCGCAAAATATAATACATAAAGAAAATCAAGTATGCGCTTTTTAACGTGGAGCATATGCATCATGTAAGTAAAGAGTTGGAAAATAAATAGGGATATTTTGTTAAAAAAATAAGTGCGTTAGCCGAAGATATAAGAGAAAAGTGCGTAAAAGGAGAGAGCGCGTTGGATTTATTTGAAGTTATATTGAGTATCCATATTGGACTCGGAATGATTTGTTTGCTTTCAGGAATGGTGTCCATGCTAGCGGCTAAGAAAAAAGGACGGCATACAAGATGGGGAGAAGTGTACCACGGTGCTTACGCAGCCCTAGCTGCTACAGCTATCATGTTAGCGATTTGGAAATGGAATGAAATTGCTTATTTATTTTATATTGCGGTGTTTTCATACGGATTAGCGATTTATGGCTACTTAGCACGCAAGCAAAAATGGAAAAGCTGGCTTCAGCATCATATTCGCGGTATGCTGGGATCTTATATCGGAGCGGTTACCGCGCTGCTTGTGAATATTGGAGACAGTATTCCGCTGTTAAATATGCTTCCTTCTCTTTTTTATTGGTTTTTGCCTACGATTATTGGCAGTCCGCTTATTTACATAGTCGGAAGACGCTATAGAAAAAATACTTCTGTTTCTAAAAAAATATCATACTAACCAAAAAAGCCTTTTACCGCAAAAAGGCTTTTTTCTATGGCGAACATTTGTGCTATGATAGAGAAGCAAGGAGGATGCAGCATGAAAGAAAATCATCAGTTTACGATACATACGAACAAAGAAAAGCTTGATATAGATGTTATCTACTCGTACCTTCATCATGAATCATACTGGGCAAAAGGAATTCCGCTTCACCTTGTTCAAACGTCTATTGAACACTCCGTTTGTTTTGGCGTGTATGATGAGTGTGATAAACAAGTAGGGTTTGGACGGATTATTTCCGATTTTGCGACGTTTGCTTATTTGGCGGATGTGTTTATTCTTCCGCACGCGCGAGGCAACGGCCTTGGAAAAGCATTGGTACAAGAAATGATTCGCTATCAGCCGATTCAACACGTACGAAAAATTTTATTGGCAACAAAAGATGCTCACGGTTTGTACAGTCAGTACGGATTTAAAGAAGTTAAAAATAAGCAACTGTTTATGCAAATTTTTAAAAAAGGCATGTACGAGCGGGCGCTTTATTCGGAAGAAAATAAAATACTACCTGGAAAAGAGGGATAGGTATGGCTGAAGAGTTACGTAAAAGCGTATTTAATGAAGAGTTGATTACCTACTTGAGCGACGCTTTTTCACGTGAAAGGAGTTCATTTGATCAAAAAGCATTTCATGAGCTGGTTTTTCAACAGGACTGGGAAGACTTAGGGCTGAAAGAGCGCATGAGAAGAATTACGCTTTCCATGCATGAAGTGCTGCCGGCGGATTATGAAGAAGCACTTCATATTTTATATAAAGCAGCTCCAACGGTAGGAGGGCTTCAAGGCACGATTTTTCCAGATTACGTGGAACTATACGGATTAAACGCTTGGGAAGCTTCCATAAAAGCACTCGCGTTTTTTACGCCGTTTTCCACATCAGAATTTGCGGTGCGTCCGTTTTTAATTCAAGATACAAATCGAATGCTTGCGCAAATGATTGAGTGGGCGGGAGATGAAAATCATCATATTCGCCGATTAGCAAGCGAAGGGAGTCGTCCTAGACTTCCATGGGGGCAATCAGTACCTGCGTTAAAGCAGGAGCCGAAGCAAACGCTGCCGATTTTAGAACAGTTAAAATGCGATGAATCGCTATATGTCCGCAAAAGCGTAGCCAATCATTTAAATGATATTTCTTACATAGAGAAAGACTGGATGCTTGATGTGATAAAAAGCTGGTACGGAAAAGACGCTAAAACCGACTGGATTGTTAAACATGCGTGCCGTTCACTGCTGAAAAAAGGAGATCCTGAAGCCCTTTCTCTTTTTGGCTATGGAGATGACCCAGGCGTAATTGTCACAGGCCTTGGCTTACATCCCCATACGATTACAATCGGTGATAGCATCGACTTTTCATTTGAACTATCCGTGGAAAAAAACATGCCGCTTCGCATAGAGTACGGAATTCATTACGTAAAAGCAAAAGGAAACCGCACTCAAAAAGTCTTTATGCTGAAAAATGTTCAAGCAAAAGCAGGCCAAACGCTTACAGTCACAAAAAAGCATGCGTTTAAAGATTTAAGTACACGAAAACATTACAGCGGTACGCATTCGCTTTCTGTTATTGTAAACGGAGTGGTAAAAGCAGAAGCGGATTTTGTGATCGAGTAGCTCTTTCCTGATGGAGAGAGTTTTTTTATATTTCTATGGAAGGAAGCTCTTGCAAAGCATAAAGAAGGTGATGAAACTTAAGTCGATAGGTTGCTGCCGCTTTACTTATCTGCAAAATTGTTCATAAAACATCCATTTAAATTCCTTTTATGGTATATTAATCCTTAAGGAGTGGTAAAGTGAAGAAGTTTATTATGGGCATATCGAGTGCTTTATTAGCAGTATCATTGGTAGCGTGCTCAAACTCTGCTAGCAAAGAAGAGGACGGCTATAGCATTCAAAAAGTGAAAGTTAAGATAACGGATGATTCGAATCTAATTGGAAAAATCGGTATAGAAGATGATAAAGGAAAAATGGTCGACGTAAAACCAAAAGCGCTCTATTATGAATTTAAAATGAAACAGCAGGGCCAGCATAAATTCTATCAAAATGATAAAGACGAAATAGAAGCTAAAATTATACCGAATGAAGATTTAAAGAAAGCATCTATCAATACGGTAGGCGTTAACGTATTTGATGAGAAGCATGATCAATTCGGCACAGGTATGGGAATTGAAGAGTTTAACTATATGAAAAAAGGAAAAGTCGATGTGCACTACGACCTGGGAGCGACTGTTAAAAACAAAGAAATGCCTCTGGTTCCTTCCAATCAGAAATTAAAAGAGCTCCAAGAGGCTGCGAGGCATGGAAAGCTCGTCATCACAAGAAATAACAAAGAAATTGGTCGATATGATTTAGAAACGCTAGAATCTGTAAAGAAATGATTAATAGCTGCATGGAGTATGTGCAGCTAAATTACGGATAGTGCGGGCTCAATGAAGGGCTAAAGTTTATAGCAGTTCATACATAAAAGAGAGGCTGGGCCAAATGTATTTTAGCCGTAGTGGAAAATGAACCATTGATTAACATGTTTGAAGAGTGGTTTGTTTTTTTCTTATGGTGAATATAGTTTGGTGTGTTTCGTTTCTTCTAGTAGTTGATTGGAGGGCAAAGCGAAGACTCCTGCGGGAAAAGCGGGACAGGTGAGACCCCGCAGGAGCGCAAGCGACAAGGAGGCTCATCGGCCGCCCGCGGAAAGCGAAGCCTTGCACGGAAATTAACAGCGGTCGAACAAGAGGTCAGAATTGTTAATCCAGATTATTTGTCTTCAGGTTGAATTAATTTTGTTATGTCTCAATCCTTTTTTATATAAATACACTCATTTGATACACCAAATTAGTCAAAAAGGTTCAGCGCCCCTATCTTGAAGTTATTTCCTTAAACGGTATAATTATTTATGTAACATTTTAAATATTTAAAAAATTTAAAATGTCTAATCAAGGGGATGGGGAGGAGTAAATGTATGAAAAAAACTGTAAAACGAACAGCGGTGCCGGCGATTTTGTCGATTGGATTATTGCTGTCGCCGCTTGGGGTACAAGCTGATATGCCTTATTACGGAAAAGACTATAGTCAGCCGGAAAACATTAAAGCGCTTTATCCAGAAATAAAGGTGAATGAAGCAACGCCGGCATTTACAAAAGGACAAGACGCATTTACGACGCAAGAAGAAATGATGAGCTATGTTCAAAAGCTTGCTCATAAAAGTCCGTATGTAAAACTGAAGATTATCGGTAAATCACAGCAAGGACGAGACATTCCGGCACTGTACTTTTCAAAGGAAAAGAAATTTGCTGATGGAAAGACATCCAAAAAGCCAACGATTTGGCTTCAAAGTCAAATTCACGGAAATGAACCGGCAAGCGGTGAATCCGTACTCGCCGTTGCGACGCGTTTGACAGAAGACTTTGGAAAAGATGTGTTAAATAAAGTGAACATCGTCATTGTACCGCGCATTAATCCAGACGGATCTTATGCATTCAAGCGTCAGCTAGCGAATAATTTAGATGGAAACCGCGACTACATAAAGCTTGAAAGCCCGGAAGTGCAGAGCGTACGAGCTGAATTTAACCGTTTTTCACCAGAAGTCGTGATTGACGCTCATGAATATACGCCATATAGCAGCGGGCTTAAAAATATCGGTAAAGAAGGCGTGTGGAAGTGTGACGACATTTTACTGCAGTCTGGTCGAAACTTAAATATTCCGCAGAATATTCGAGACGTGTCCGATGAGCTGTTTGTGAACAGTACGCTTACAGCCATTGAAAAGCAAGGGTATTCAGGAGAAGTATACTATACGTCTCAAGTGAATAAACAAGGGCAGCTTGAAGTAGAAGAAGGCTCAGTTGAACCGCGAATCGGCCGAAACTCATTAGGTCTGTATCCGTCGTTTTCATTTTTAGTGGAAAGCAGAGGAATCGGCATTGGCCGAGAAGATTTTCCGCGGCGAGTGAGTGCACAAATTGCTACGCAAGAAAAGCTGATTACGCAAACAGCCGCTCACGCCAAACAAATTAAAGCGCTGATTGCAAAAGAAAAAGCGGCGCTTGTCAAAAAAGGCAAAAATGCAAATGACCATGATCCAATTGTGGTGAACAGTGAAAATAAAAAAATACCAAACTCCACGGTAGAAATGGTTGATGTGGAAAGCGCGTCTGTTAAAGAAATTCCTGTGACGTACTACAGTGCAAAGAAAGCAACGCCGACGCTTGTCCGCGAACGCCCCACTGCTTATCTTTTAAAACCAGGACATGAAGAGTTAGCAGCAAAACTGCAGGGACAAGGCGTAAAAGGCTTCAAGTTAACGAAAGAAACGGCTCTTTCAGTAGAAGCGTATTCGGTCAGCAGCCGCATTGAAAATGAAGCCTACGAAAACAAACCAAATGTAGACGTACAAACAATCGTTAAGCCAAAAACAGTAACGTTTCCAAAAGGAAGCTACGTCTTTTTAACATCTCAGCCGCAAAACAATTTATTGTCTCTATCGCTTGAGCCGGAATCCGTGGACAGCTTCACAACGTTTGGGTATTTGCCTTCAGAAGTAGGACAAGAACTTGATGTTTACCGGTTTACGCGTTCCATTGAAAAATCGCCTTTGCAAAAAGAATCCCGTAAATAATGAAAAAGCGTGGAGCCTGGCTTCACGCTTTTTATATTGAGATTTTTAAGAAGAAACCCATTCTCCGCCGTTTACATGAAGCGTTTGCCCTGTGACAAACCGTGAGTCATCGCTTGCGAGATACACGTAGGTCGGAGCAAGTTCAAACGGTTGTCCCTGGCGTTCCATCGGATTGTCTACTTGCGTTACTTGATCAGCTGAAAAGCTTGCTGGAATGAGAGGTGTCCAAATGCGGCCCGGAGCTACTGCGTTTACGCGAATGCCGTCTTTAATCACACTATTGGAAAGCGCTCGAGTGAAACCAACAATGGCTCCTTTGGTTGCCGTGTAGTCAATTAACTGCTCATAGCCTTTATACGTCACAATTGAAGCGGTATTAATAATTGAGCTGCCGGCTTTTAAATGCGGCAGAGCGGCACGCGTCGTGTAAAAGTGCGAGTAAATATTAACTTTAAACGTATGATCAAACTGCTCATCAGTGATATCTAAAAGACTCATCTGCTGAAACTGAACGCCTACGTTATTGCACAAAATATCAAGCTGACCGAACGCTGCTACCGCTTTTTCGACGATGTCTTTACAGTGCTGTTTGTCCCGCACGTCGCCGGGAAGCAGCACACATTTTTGACTGAGTTCTTCAATCCGTTTTTTCGTACGATTCGCGTCTTCATGTTCATCTAAATAAGCAATCGCAACGTCTGCTCCTTCTTTGGCAAAGGCGATGGCAGCGGCAGCTCCGATTCCGCTGTCACCGCCTGTAATGAGAGCAACTTTCCCTTTTAATTTGCCGCTGCCATTGTAATGCGGATTTTCGATAATGGGGCGCGGAACCATCAAACTTTCTAACCCGGGCTGGCGAAGCTGCCGCTGTTCAGGCACCGTAATCGGAACGTCTTCATAGCGCGTAATTTTTCCGTAATTCGGCTGCATCGGATACCCTTGCTTGTCCTGATAAAATTCATTGTTTGGACACATAAAACAACCTCCTCAAAAAGCATTACTCTTTCACTCTATGACATAGATCAATCTCTCATGCATACGTATAAAGAGTGTAGAATGCGAGAAAGAAGGGGAGTTCATGCGATATTACTACAGTGAAGAAGTGAAGCTATTGCTGATGGACGGGTCAAATCAGACGGTGAAAGTAATCTATAACTCGGACCCTCAGCCTCTTATGATGCCGCTTTTAGGACCTCGTCCGCCTTTTTATGTAAACCCGCGCTATGAGAAGTATCTTCCTGTTTTATAGTACAAAGAGCCCTTCTGCATGAAGGGCTTTTACTTTGACATTCTCTTTTATTTTCCGCGCGATTGATCACGTGATTCATGGCGATTTTTTCTTTTTCTAGAGAGGAAATAAATAAAAAAGCCGATTAATACGAGAAACGTGATAAGCAAAATACTGGTAGGAAAGTAAAGAGAGCCTATGTGAATTCCCAAATAATTTAACATCGTTATAACTTCCTTTCTTGATAAAAAATGGTTTATTTTACTAAATACCCTTATAACCTATTAGAAAACGTTTCAGCTCTTTTATACCTTAGTAGGGAATCGACTGGCTCTGGGCGCCAATGACCACGATATGTCCTTGTTTCATCTCTTCTTTATACCGGTTTGCTTCTTGATTAGATAAGCCGAGAGAAGCCATTTTTGAAAGCAGCTCATCTTCTCTTGAAAGAAGCATGTTCACCGCTGTTTCAAAAATACCTTGCTCTGCCATTCTATACTTTTTTGTATGTGTGGCCTCCGTTAATTCGTGAGCCCATTCTTTATCGTAGGCCAGCAGGTAAATATCTTTGCTTGTAAATCCTTTCTTTAAAAAAGAATGGATGACGCAGGTTGCTTCCTCTTGGTTTTGTGCTACTTGAATGTGTTTCATACACCAACCAAACCTCCTCATAAAAGATATTTCTGAAATACATCTTCTACTTCTCATGTAACCTTTGTTTCCAACTTTAAACTTGTTTTCTATGAATTTTCCAAGATAGTAAAAAAGAATGGAAGCATAATAAATTTTAAAAAAGATGTTTGAACTTCAAAACAGAAGGCTAAACGTAGACTATACTAAAAAGTTCCATCAAAAATAGGAGGAGATTAAAATGAATTTACAAGAACAACAAACACAAGGTCAGCCCCAACAAACGCAAGACCGCCAGCCGGGTATCGAAAGTGAGATGAATCCTCTCCCTATTTATGAGGATGACAATTACATTGGTACAGGAAAATTAAAAGGAAAAGTAGCGCTGGTTACTGGAGGAGACAGCGGAATTGGACGAGCTGTATCCATTGCTTATGCGAAAGAAGGAGCAGACGTAGCCATCGTTTATTTAAACGAACATAGCGATGCGGAGGAAACAAAAGCCCGCATTGAAGAAGAAGGTGTAAGATGCCTGCTGATTGCAGGAGACGTAGGAGACGAATCGTTCTGTAATGAAGCGGTAGAAAAAACAGTGAGTGAGCTTGGAAAGCTTGATATCCTTGTGAACAATGCAGGGGAGCAGCACCCAAAAGAAAGCATTAAAGAAATTACGAGTGAACAGCTTGAACGAACGTTCAAAACGAACTTTTATTCATATTTTTATTTTACGAAAAAAGCGCTTGATTATTTAGGAAAAGGCAGTGCGATCATTAATACAACGTCAATTAATCCTTACCGTGGAAATCCTCAGTTGATCGATTATACTGCGACAAAAGGTGCAATCAACGGCTTTACGCGCAGTATGGCGCAAGCGCTTGTCAAAGACGGCATTCGCGTTAATGCTGTCGCGCCGGGACCAATCTGGACACCGCTTATCCCGTCTACTTTCTCAGGTGATAAAGTAGGAGAATTCGGTACAGATACGCCGATGGGCAGACCTGGGCATCCTGTGGAGCACGTAGGCTGCTATGTGCTGCTAGCTTCAAATGATTCATCTTATATGACGGGTCAAACGCTTCATGTCAACGGCGGAGATTTCATGAACACATAATTGCTTCACCTATATAAAGGAGGAGAAAAAGATGGGAGAACGCCAGAAAAGATCTATTTCAAATACACCAAAAAAAAGAGATGAAACGGAACAGCGTGTAACAGATCAAGACGAAACGTTATTTGAACGTTTTAAAGAAGAAGAAACGGTCGATCCTATGCCGTTGGAAGACATAAGACTTGAACAAAAAGAAGAGAAAAATAAAACCAAAACGAAAGATGAATCAGGTTCTGAAAACATTCATCATAGAAAATAAAAAACAGCCTTCTCGGGCTGTTTTTTTTGTTTGTATTCCTATATTAATGAGTGCTAGAAGCAATTACAATTTTTGAATCATCTTCTAATGCTTGAGCAAGATTCGATTTAATTCGTATATGATCAAATTTCAGTCCAAGCTGCATCGCAGTAGTAGCTAGTTCAGGACGAATGCCCGATAAAATTGATTTAACGCCGATTAAATCAAGCGCATTTATCAGCTGAAACAGCTCGTGCGCGACCATTGTATCAATCATCACAACTCCTGACAAATCAATATACAAATGAGCGATTTGCTTCTCTGCACACTGTTTTAACGTGCTTTCTAGGATCATTTTGGCTCTTGCTGTATCAATATCACCGACTAACGGTAAAAGAGCCACGTCTTTTTTAATCACAATAACAGGTGAACTTAATTCATGAATCATTTCTTGCTGAGAGCGGAGGCGGTTTGAGGCATATTCCTGCGCTTCTGTGATGAATTTCAAAATAATAATATCAAATACCCGTACTACTTTTTCATTCCACATATCGATATGCTGCTGAGTGATGTCATCATGAAGTTCTGCAAATCGGCGAATATACTCGCAGTATTGTTTGCGGACGTTCATAAATTCTTTAATAATACTTTGAATGGGGGTTCTGAGATGCTGCTGGTCTTTGGCAACTTTATTTAGCCACGTATTAAAAGATTCAAAAAAGCTTTTTTCATCTTCTATAAAGACGTTGCTAATATATAAGTGAAATTCATAGTTTTGCGCTTTTAAGCGTTGAATGACGTCAGGATCATTAGAGGTATATACGCCTTCAGAAGATTTTTTGTCCAAAGATTCATACCATTCCTCCGTCATAGTTGGTGCACTTTCTAGCAGATAAGAACGTAAAGCGATATCTTTCTTCACTGATATTCTCCTCTCAAACTGATAAAACATGCGCAGGTGCGCAACGTATTTATTATAGCATCTTTTTTATAAAGATGGATATGAAATGTATGTTTATTTTGTGTATTAGGTTTTAAGTAATTGTATATAGGGAAAAATTCTAATAAAAGGGGAAAGAGGGAAAGTATGAATACCGTGACGAGCAATCAGTGGAAATGGTATCAGTTTGATTTAGAAGAAGCCGATGGAATAGCTGATGTCATCAAAGACTATCAGTATCCAAGAGATGAATGGTTTTGCCAGCAGCTTCAAAAGAAAAATTCGAATCATATTCAAGTAGATGTAATAGGAGAAAGTGAGCTGATTTATGGTTCACTCATTTATCATAAGAAGTCGTTTGATCAAAAGGATTACGATTCATTTCATTTTTACGTTACCGAGGAGTTTATTATAACGGCAGGAATCGATTTGAAAATCCTTGAAAACACCAATCATGAACGAATGATTGAACGCATGAAGCAGGCTGCTAACACAGCGGAAAGTTTTTTTATTCTTTTAGGCGAAATTATGAAAAAACACTTAAATGGGTTTGATCAGTTTGAAAGTCATTTCAGAGAGCTTCTGTGGGAAGTGCGCCATAATAATAACATTGACGTGTTAGATGACATTCATAAAGCGCGGTACGATTTGCTTATATGGACAAATTTAATCAGTTCTGTTCGAGAAGTCACCATGGGAATAGAAGAAGCGTTTCATAAAAAAATTAACCAAACGGTCGAATATCAGCGGATGTGCAAAAAAATCGAAATTGGCTTAACGCTGATTGAACAATATCAAAAAGAATTTGACGCGTTAATTAAACTAGAAGAAGTGGTGTCTACTCATCGAGGAAATGAGATTATGAAAGCTTTAACGCTGCTGACAGCAATCAGCACGCCTTTAACGGCTTTTGGAGCCCTTTGGGGAATGAACTTTAAAGGAATGCCCGAGCTTGACTGGAAGTTTGGCTATGTCTATGCGCTTATTTTGATTGTTCTGTCGACCGTGGCCATTTATCTTTATTTACGAATGAAAGGGTGGACGGGGGATCTCTTAAAAGGAAGAAAAAAGAACTCATTTTTTAAATAAGCTTTAATAAAAGAGGTTGAGACATAACGAAATGAATCCAATCAATGCTAGAAGAACCAAAACAGATCAAACTATATTCACCATCACAAAAAAACGAACCACTCACCAACGTGTTTGATGAGTGGTTCGTTTTTCACTTGGGCTAAACTATTTTTGTCTCAGCCTCTTTGTTGTTTTTTACCCTCGCCTCCACGTCGTGGGCTCACCTGAACGAAGGCATCTTGGGAATAAATCGTTTTCTTTTAGCTTTACTTGATTGCCGTTTTCGTCGGTATAGCGACCGGTTTGCGGAACCAATTCTCCGGTTGAAAAGGCGTCATCTACGGGCTTCCACGTCGTTGATTCACGTGTGTGTGGGCAAGGTGTAAAAAGATCATCTTTTTGAAAGAGTTTAATTTCACCTTCCTCACAAATGTAAGCGCCCGATTCTGGTACAGCTTCACTCGTTCGATAAATGTTCTGTACGGTCTTCACACACATCCAACCTTTCTTTTTGATTAGTTGTATTTTAGTGTCCCTGTCGTGGCGTCCATGTACGTGCGGTCTTCTATAATATCCGAGTCGTCTAGCTTTCTAAACGGAGCGCAGTAGCATACAACACCCGTCTCGATTTCGATTTCTTGAAATCCGTACGCACGGCAAAGGTATTCACCAACATCGCTTGGAGCTGGATGCGTATCCAACTCATCTAACGCTTCATTAAACATCGCTAAAAATTCTTTTTTCGAAAATTTCTTCTCATGATGCAGTGTTACTGGGTCTCCAGAATCTGTTCCTTGTGCTAACGCGTAAAAATACATCATCTTCACTCCTTACATATATATAGTCGTGCTTTTTATGAAATGTAGAAACATTGATTGTTAGTAAGTAAATTCCCTTAAATAAACGAAATAAACGCATTTGGAAGAAAACGGTTTCTTCTTTGTCGTTATCTTAGAGAGAATCCAGTGCTATCAGCGTTTGATAGCAAGCTGCTACAGGGTGATAATCGGCTTTAGGAGCCGGGCTTTTTTTCGAGCTGTAGCGTTCGTTTTCCTGATTTAACAGCTGATACCAGCCTCCATATGTGTGATCGATAAAGTGTTTCTGACAGTAGGAGAACAGGGCGTCGTATGCTTTCCAATATCCGCTGTCTCCGGTTTTTACCCCGAGCAGTGAAGCCGCAGAAATGGCTTCGCCCATCACCCAATAGTTTTTATCCCGATCAATGACCTCTTCTTGAGGAGACAGCGCAAAGTAAAGACCTTCGTACTTAGCATCCCAGCCTCGGTTCCAGCCTTTATCAAACAAATACTTTGCACGTTCTGTCATCCAGTTTTCCGAGCGGTGCCGATCAAGCCATAAAAGCAGCTTGCTCCATTCAAACTGATGTCCTGGTATAAAGCCATACGGACGAAATTCATCTTTTGTATTGTTTTTATTGTAGTCCCAATCCGGCTGCCAGTCTGTATCATAATGCTCCCAAATCATGCCGCCAGATCGTTCAGCAAGCTGCTGGGTAACGCCTTTTGCAAGCGTGTACGCTCGGTCTACGTATTTTTTATCTCTTGTTGCTTCAAAGGCAGAAAGCATCGCTTCACACATATGCATATTTGCATTTTGGCCGCGATACAAAGAAGAAGCTGACCAAGATGCGTCCCATTCGTCTCGGTAAAAGCCGTGCGCATCTTCCCAAAAGTACTTTTCCATCACGTCATATACCTGTTCAATTGTTTCTTTTGCTTCTGAAATGCCGGCTTGATACGCGATGGAAGAAGCTAAAAGAGCAAAAGCGTGGCCATATGCTTGTTTAGAATCATCTTTTACTTCTCCGTCATCGGCTATTTCAAAAAAATACCCGCCGTGCTCTCTATCATAATGGTTGTTTTGTAGAAAACGAATGCCGTGCTGAGCTGCTTCTTTGCACCAATCCGGCCCGTCTAAAAGAGCTCCTACACTGAAGATATAAATAAAGCGCGCCGTACTTACCAAGTCCTTTGAATGCGTATTGTTGACGGTGCCGTCGTCGTAGTATTCATGGATATATCCGCCGTTTGTTTTGTCAATGCAAGCGGGGTAGTAAAAATGAAGTGTATCAAAAATATGCTGTTTTAATGTGTGAGGTTCTCGAAATGCAGTTGAGGAAAAATCCGTTGCCGTGTTCATTTTATCACCATCTCAATCTATGTTTTTAGTTGTTTTTTACCCTAAGCAGGTGGGAGTAAACGTAAGGGTTTTTTTGCTGTTTCTGCTCTATTATTCTATTTTTGTTGAAAATGTATCAGTTTGGAAACAAGTTTGAAATATTTTGATATACTTTTGACACGATTATCCGGTATTCTAAAGATACGTGCTAGCTGGAACGAACAAATGTACAGAGCCTCTAGACGTCAAATGATTTTATTTAGTGTGGCTAGTTTAAGGTTTAGCTTAAACATCGGATTCTGTTTTCACTTAATCTATTAAACTGGCAACATGTATTTCTATTATATTTTGCAAATGAGGTATAAAAAATGACAGAAGTGAACAAACAAAGATTTTACAAAAAATTAGCGGTAACAGGACTTGCTTTTACTCTTGCAGGCGCAGGAACTCTAGGTCTTCATTCTTTACATTTTACGGGTGAGCCAACTGTCGCAAGCGCAGCGGAAGAAACATACACGACAACGGCGAATTTAAATATCCGAAGCGGTCCATCGACGTCCAACGCGATTATTGCAACGGTCAAACAAGGCACGCAGCTAACGGTAGTTGGACAAGCAGCAAGCGGCTGGCTGAAAGTAAGCTATCAAGGCAAAACGGGCTACGTAAGCAGTGAGTATGTTAAAAAGTCAGCGAGTTCAACGACTAAAACTTATGTAACAACCGCAAATTTAAATATTCGAAGCAATCCATCGACATCAAGCGCGATTGTTGTAACGGTCAAACAAGGCACGCAGCTAACGTCGACAGAACAAGCAGCGAACGGCTGGCTAAAAGTAAGCTATCAAGGCAAAACAGGCTATGTGAGCACGCAGTACGTAAAGGAATCAACGGGTTCTTCTGAACCGGCTCCGGCTCCAGCTCCGGCGGCTTCTGTCTATGTGGCGACGGCGAATTTAAATGTTCGAACAGCTGCTTCAACTGCTGGTACTGTCATGGCAACACTTAAAGCCGGCACACAGATAGACGTAACGGCTAAAGCAGCAAACGGCTGGCTGAAAATTACGTATCAAGGTAAAGTTGGCTATGTAAGCGGTCAATACGTACGAGCATTAGCTGGCATGAAAGTGGTTTCGAACCCTGAAAGTATCCAAGTTGTTGTGAATAAACAAAACAAGCTTCCGGAAAACTACGTTCCGAAAGATTTAGTATATACAACAATTCCATTTACATTCAAAGAACAAACAGAAAAGAAAAAAATGCGCAGTGAAGCAGCCGCTGCTATTGCACAGTTATTTGCAGGTGCGAAAAAACAAGGCGTTACGCTTCTTGGCGTATCGGCTTACCGTTCACATGCAACGCAAAGCGCGCTTTTTAGTTCGTATGTTCAACGAGACGGTTATGATAAAGCGGCAACTTATAGCGCATTGCCAGGCACGAGTGAACATGAAACGGGTCTTGGAATTGATGTAACAAAAGGAGACGGCACATGTGCTGCTCAAGACTGCTTTGGCGGAACAAAAGAAGCAACTTGGCTCGATGCCCACGCAGCAGAATATGGATTTATTATTCGTTATCCAAAAGGAAAAGATGCGGTAACTGGCTATAAATATGAGCCGTGGCATTTGCGATATGTAGGTAAACCAGTGGCGCAGGCGATTAAGAGTAAAGGAATTACGCTTGAAGAATATTACGGAATTAAGTAGGTTTAAAAAAGAGGCTGGAATAAAAGTAGCTTAGTTGAAGGAAGATCCGAACGGGTTTGATTCTTGATTTAGAATCAAACCCGTTCGGATCTTTTTTATTTTTGTCCATCATGTTTACCCTTCTTATGAAGGAGGGTAGGTAATGATACAAAAGAACTACTGTTTGTACATTTAAAGTTGTGTTTGTGTGCGAAAAGATCTAGTGTATATTTCATACAGAAGTGTAAAGTACAGGGGGCGTTCATCTGTGAAAAAACGAAGGAGATGCATCCTACCATGTTGAAAGATCATGTGTTTGAATTTTATTTTGATCAAATGAATGAGCTGGTTTTTTTAGCGGAAGTAAAGAACCAACATCTTTATTATAAAAAAATGAATAAAGCGGCTGCTAAGCTTGTACGATGCCAAGGAGAAGCGGGCATGCTGCTAGAAAGCGTACTCCCTGAGCGGGCGTATCACTCCCTTTACCCTTACTATATGAAAGCGATGGAAACCAAAAAGCCAGTTACCTACAACGACATAAATACCTTCTCAGATGAAGCTGAAGCGTTTGAAACAACGCTTACCCCAATTTTTGATGATGCCGACAATAGTACGCACCTATTAGTAATGAGTAAAAATATCCAAAAGTTAAAAAAAGACTTAGCCCAAAGCTTGGAACAGTATAAGTCGCTTTTTATGAACCATGAAAACGCCATATGTATGATGGATTTAAGCGGTAAAATTGTTCAAGCAAATCCTGCCTGTGAGCAAATGTTCGGATACGCTACCCAGGATATCATCAACAGTTCTTACAGGCAGCTTCTAGAAGAACTGAAGATTGACGCCAGTGCTTTGCCTCTGCATCACATCATATACGACCAAAGCTACAGCAAAGAAATCCAAGCGTGGCACAAAGAAAAAGGAATGATTTATTTATATGTTACAAATGTGCCCATCATAGTGGAAAATGAATGGATTGGTATTTACTTGATTGCTCAGGACGTTACAAAGGAAAAGACAGCTGAAATAAAGCTGGAAAATACGGTGAAAGATTTAGCAAACATGAAGTATGCCCTTGATGAGTCCGCTATCGTAAGCGTCCTGGATCCATATGGAACAATTAGGTATGTCAATGATATGTTCTGTACGATATTTGGCTGTGAAAAAGAAGAGCTAATCGGACAATCATACGAGTTATTTGATGTCAGCTATGATCTTCGGGTTCTTGAAAGTATTGGCCAAGGAAAGGTTTGGAGAGGGCAAGTCAAAAGCATAACAAAAGAAGGCGTCATCGTGTGGAGCCATAAGACCATTGTTCCGCTGACAGATATTCATCACCGAATCTCAAGCTACGTGCTGATTCAAACCGATATTACTGCGCAAAAAAACCTAGAAAATCAGCTGAAATTTAAGGCATTTCATGACAGTTTGACGGGGGTGCCGAATCGAATGATGCTGCAAAAACAAATACAGTCTGCGATCGAGCAAAAGGAAAGGTTTGGCCTGCTGTTTTTAGACTGTGATAATTTTAAAGAAGTGAACGATCAATTTGGTCATGATATTGGCGATGCATTTTTAATTCAGTACACGCATCGTTTAACGTCTTGCATTCGCACATGTGACGAAGTGTATCGCCTCGGAGGCGATGAATTTGTGATCTTGCTTCGGCACATTGAAAGGCGCGAGGAAATACAGCAGATCATGGACCGAATTCACCGAGAGCTTCAAAAAGAATGGAGTATTGAATCCTGCATCTTTACAGCTACATCGACCATTGGAGCCGCTTATTATCCAGAAAACGGAGAATCGTTTCAAGAACTGCTAAAACAGGCGGATCAAGCGCTGTACGAAGGAAAACGGCAGGGGAAAAATAACGTGAATTTCTATAAAAAAACCCAATCTGTAGCCGATTCTATAGATATAGATCAAGAAAGTATTGTCTAATATAGAAAGGGATAAATATGAATAAACATAAATTAATGGTTGTTTTATCAAGCGGAGCAGTGATACTTTCTCTGCTCATACATATCATTCATCGTATTTGGCCGATGGGGATGTCCGGCATGTCTATGGAACATAATTCAACGCCAGGCGAACATGGTAAAGGGTTTGCGGTCGTAGCAGCGGAAGTTCGCAAACTTGCAGAACAATCCAATCAGTCAGCCGAACAAGTAGCAAGGCTCAGTCAGCATATTCAGCAAGAAACGTCTCAAGCCGTAGCATTCATTCAATCAGGAACTGCTAATGTGAAAACCGGTATTTTACTAGCTAACGAAGCGGAAAATGTTTTTAATCGAATCGCCGACGCATCTGCGTACGTTCAAAAACAAATTCAGCAAACGGCTGCTTCCGCACAGCAAATAGCAGCCGGATCTACACAGGTGCTCCATGCCGTCAGCGATATGACCTCTTTTGCCAACCAATCGGCTGCAAGCAGCACCAGCATTTCTTCTGCTTCCGTGCGTCAGCTGCAATCGCTGCAGATCATTGACCAGACGGCGGAATTTTTAAGTGGGTTAGTTGAAGAGCTTGGCAGCGTAACGGAAAAGTTAGCGAAGCAAGCGTGAATGAAGCAGAGTAGTGGACTACTACATAGAAGTACATGATTTTATACACTGGATTAATGTTATAAATCTACTAAAGAATTATGTACATACAAACGCTTAAAAAGTTTCTACGAACCTTTAGACCACTAAGGTTCATATCAATCCCCTCCTTTAGAAAAATAAAGCGATCTAAAAAGAGGGGATTGATGCTTTTGTCTAAAAGCTAGTGTTAGTTATTTGTTGGAGAAGGAAATCTTGCTGCTTCAAAATGTGAGCCATCTTCGGATGTGACGATTGTACCAGCTATGCTGCTTTGAACAAAAACTTCAACGCGATCTCCAGCTTCTAAATTATAAATAGTAGACACGGATACCGCATTAACAAACGGTGTGTTCCCGCCAAAGAAATCGTTATCGATCGCTATAGCGGTTGTCCCATTTACACGTATTTCTATGCGAGTTCTATAATCTAGCATCTGGTCGTTAGGAGAGAATCCAATTGTAGCAATGATAGAATATACGCCATCTTTTTTGGGGCGGAAGGTAGAAGTAATCGGGTTATATTCATTTGCTAAATCAAATTGTTCAGTTGGGAAAACTGCTTTTACAAACGTATTTGCAGGAACATTTTGAGGCATCGTTAAATTGAGCGCTCTAAATGCTGACTCCCGCGTGCTTCCTTTTTTGTCTTTATCTTCTTTACATTTAGAAGCCCAATCATGTGATTCCTCATAGAAATCTTCTGCGCGTCCATAAGTCCAAACTTGTGATTCTTCAGAGCTATCTTCTTCGTGACCGTAAGCCCAGCCGCGTGCTTCCTCAGGAGCATCTTCTTGATGTTGCTCTTTCTTATTGTTAAGGGAAGCTTTCTTCTTGTGAGGATAAGATTTTTCTACATAATATTTATCATCTTTATCATTGTAATGAAAATAATACTTTTTTATAATAATCACCCTTTCTTTGCAGTACTCTATACTGTATTCATTCATAGAAGAAATGTTTGGATACTTGTCCGACAACTTTAGAACTGTTTTTTTAATAGCTAATAGTAACTAATTTTGAACGTAGAATTAGTTGCATCATATAAAAAAACACCTCGTTCGAACAAAAGTCGAAGAGGGGTTTTTATTCGAAGAGTATTTGATTGGCCAGTCTACCCATAGCCTGTATGTAAATGTCACTCTATCAGTCAACTGGGTGTACTTTTATAGCGCTGGGTCCTTTAGCTCCTTCTTGGATTTCAAACTCTACTTTTTGTCCTTCTGACAGGTTTTTATATTCCTTACGGTCGATCGCATTGGAGTGAACGAACACTTCTTTTGATCCGTCTTCGGGTGTGATAAATCCAGATCCTTTTGATTCGTTGAACGATTTAACGGTTCCTTTATGTTTGCTCATTGAAAAATCCCCCTTATAAGTATAGAAATAAATTCTTAATAGGTTTTTACCCAAACGCTGAAATCTCAATCATTTTATGGGAGTTATGCCGATTAGAAGAGCAGGGATAAAAGCAAATAGGGAGGTCTTAACAATTTTTTCATTTCGGTTATATTTTTATATTGTGTGTGACATAACTATTGTTATAAAATGTAATCGTTAATTCTGCTAACTAAAGGAGATAAAGAAAAAAAATGAGGGATGAGTTGTTATATATAGGGAAGAAAATTATCGATAATAAACAGGAATTAGCGATACAATTTTCTGATCTGATGGACTCTGAATATAAGCGGAAGCTTGTTTACCACGAAGAAAGCGAAGTTTTAAAATGGAGAGCAGAACTCATTGAGTATTTAGGCGAGTCGTTATTCGAAGAGCACTCGGTCGTTTTAAAGAAAATCATTCAGTGGGGTACAGATATAGGAAAAGTGGCGGTGGAAAACGGACTTTCTTTGAGTCAAACGTTAAAATCGCTCGCGCTGTTTCGAACAGTGATATGGGGTGTTTTTACAGAAGAGCTGCAGCAGAAGCAGTTTGCTCCTATTACGATGCTTGATGTAAGTAAAAAAATTGATCCCATGCTTGATCAGCTTAATCATATATTTGTCGAAATCTATGAAGAACACAATACCGAAACCATAAAACGCGCTTATGCAGCGCTAGAAGAATTATCAGTTCCCATCGTTCCTCTTTCTGAAGGAATCGCTGTGATGCCAATCGTTGGACAAATTGATACGCATCGTTCGCAGCTTATTATGGAAACGGCTTTAGAAAAAAGTGCTCAGCTGCAGCTGAGTTATTTAATATTTGATATTTCAGGTGTTCTTATCGTCGATACGATGGTAGCGGACAATATTTTTCAAATTGTAAAAGCCTTACAGCTTATCGGCACTAAAACGATGATTACCGGCATACGTCCGGAAATCGCGCAAACCGTTGTTGATTTAGGCGTCGATTTTGGAACAATCAAAACAAGAGCGACGTTAGAAAAAGGTCTTGAAGAAATAGGCTTCAGTAAGCTACCAGAAAATCCGCAAAGAAACCAAAACAAATGGCCTTTCCAATAAATAAAAAAAGGAAGAGGCCTAGACAAAGTATGTTAGTTGAAGTTAAATCCGAACTATTAATCTGATTGATGGTTCGGGTTTTTTTGTTGTTAGGGTGAACGTAGGTTTCATGTATGTGGCTGCTTCTAGCTGGTGATTGAATAGCTTATATTACAAAAAAATTAAGGGGAAGTCACAGCGTCACATGTTACATTCCTTGTAAAAATGGGTACTGGTAAAAAGAAGCATTTCAAGTGCTTTTCAATTACATTAGCCGTCTAAAATTAATTAATTGTCAATTTAGAATAACATAAATTATTTAAATACTTAGACAAACAAATGAGGAAAATATATACTTATTAGTGTTGTCAAGAAAAGATAAAGGGGAGAAACAAGGATGGATATCAAACGTCAAAACGTTGATTTTGGTAACTCAATTTTTCAAACGCTAGTGGATGGTTATTACTATGAAATTCCTACAAACGTAGTAGAAATCACAAAAGATCAGGCAGAGGGTCATTTTCCTTCAAGTGTAAATGAACCGGAATTACTTCTTCAAAATTTACTGATTTCTACAACAATTGAAGGAGCAGAAAAGTATTATTTAGTGGGAGACGCAGCAGAGAAACACGTGCTAGGCAATATCCATATTAATAAGTTACATAATAAAACTGAATCTGATATTCCTTATGTGATGTTTTTAGCTTCAATTGCTTATTACAACATACTTAAAGGAAAAGACAAAGAAGATAATCATGTGACGATTAATTATTTCTCGACTATGCTTCCGATTTGGCTGCTTAAGAAAACAAATAAATTCAGTGAAATGCAGCAGAAGATGGCCGAACGTTTTCAAGGAGAGCATACGGTTACAGTATTGACTCCCGGGTTAGAAAAAACGCTCACTGTGAACATTGAAACGAGCAAATGCCGTATTGAAAGCGAAGTGGCTCGCTGGGCGATTAAAAAAGATTTTGAATTACAAGACAGAGAAGAAGCAAATGCATTCAAACATTTTGAAACGCTAATTGTAGATTTGGGCGGAGGCACGGTTGACCTGGCACTGCTTCCTGCAGGACTTCAAGCTCCTAAAAGCAGAAATTCATTGAAGTGTCTTACGGATATTTCATATTTGAAGCATATTGAAAAGCTAAGAAATGAAAAGCTGCTTGAGTATTTTGATGATGTTCGTTCATTAGAAGAATTTATTATTGCCAATATCCATAAAGTAAAAATGGAACAAAGAGACGGCAACAGCGGAAAAAAAGTAGATCTCACGGAGCCTATTCACGCTTCACTTAGAGAATACACGCAAATTTTATTAACGAAAGTTGAAAATCTATTTCCATCGCCAAAAGATAAAGTCTATAAATATATTTATATTGGAGGCCTGGCTCCTATCCTTCAACAGTTTATTGCAGAGCAGATTGATAACATGTACGGGGAAGAAATCAGAGAAGAAAATCATCTTTTCTTGCCAGAGACACGCAAATTAAATTTATACGGTCTTGAAATTTTAAGCAGACATGAAACAAACGCAGCGGTTCATGCTTAAAAAGGGGGAGCATATATGAGACATCAACACACTCGCCTTAAGGAAGCATTAGACGATTGGTACGGTCAGCTAAGCTCCCAGGTGGCTGCGCCGTTTTACTTACTATCAAATGCGTTTCTAACAGCTGGTCATCTATCAGCAGATATGATGGGAGCGAGGGAAAAGAACGTAAGTAACAGAGATGAACGTGCAAATTTCACAATCGAAACTGCTAACATTCCGTCAGACGTGTCTTCATTTCTGAAAGAAAAACAGCAGGCAAACGAGCTGCAGGACTATATAGTGGGGCTGATACAGCAAGACTTGCAAAAAAAGAGCAAAGAAAATGAAGTCGAGACGCTCGTTCATTCACTTCGAAAAGAGCTGTTGGGCGAAATTGACTTGCTAAAACAAGAAATGAATTCACGTTTTGCTGCAAATCGTGAGGAATATGAGTCCAAGCAGGCAAACGAACTTCAAGATTATGTAGCGAAGCTTGTGGAACAAAACGGGCAGAAAGGCAGCCGGGAAGAAGAGTTTCAATCGTTATTTCATTCATTGAGAACCGAGCTGTTAGGCGAAATTCATTTGCTTAAAAAAGAGCTTGGCTCAGCATCAGCTCCTTCCTATAAGCAGCTGAAAGCCGTTAGGAAGGAGGAAGAAGAAACATTTAAAGAAGGTCAGTTAATTAAAAGTGAAAAAGTGACCGGAACCATTCAAGAAGATATCGATGTAGATTTCTAAACAGAAAGTAGAGGCATGACATGCCTCTACTTTTATTATTTTTCTATTTAAAATGAGGCTGGGGCAAAAGTATTTTTGCTAAAGGAAGATCCGAACGAGTTTGATTCTTGATTGTGAATCCAACTTGTTCGGTTTTTTATTGGTATGCTGAATGTAGGTTTCATGTGTTTAAATGCTTCTAGCTGTTGATTGGAGGGCAAGGCGAAGACTCCTGCGGGAAAAGCGGAACAGGTGAGACCCCGCAGGAGCGCAAGCGACGAGGAGGCTCAGCGACCGCCCGCGGAAAGCGAAGCCTTGCACGGAAATTAACAGCGGTCCAATGTAAAAGCTTTAGCGTATAAATTATAAAGCTCTTTTGTTTCTTTTTAGCTTTTTTCGAAAGTATAAGCACATATCGAATGTAGCGATGGTACAAATACTGCATTTTATTATAAACCAAAATAACGATTCGTTTATGCCAAATCCGCCAATCGAAGCTTTTAGTTCATTTAGCTGCCTGAGAATTAAATTTGTGTCGTTTTCATAGGCCACAGTAAAAGATTTAATCACAAGCATGGTCATAATGACTGCTTCTACAGATATATATAGAATTTTTCTTGCTAGTTTAAGAGAAGGATTTACGTTTGATTTGGGAATTTTATAAAAAAATTTCATCGCTCGTTTGCCTTTCAGTTATTTTAAGCTGTTTAAAAAGATTAGTTTATTCTATAATTCTTTTCTTGGCTATAAAATCCTTTATGTATAGCAAGTTTAAAAAAAGCCCCCTAGAAAAGGTAGTACACCGATGTTCTAGCGGGCTTATGGTAGTTAATGTTCTTCAGCTAAGGCATTAGCTTTTGTCACATGAACCGTACCGAATGGATGGTTTGGAGGAGCGTAGATGGAATAAAGTTTTAGCGGGGCAGTACCGATATTGGTGACATCGTGCCATGTTCCGGCAGGGATAAATATCGCATCATCATCGTAGACTTTTCGTTTAAAGGTTAGGTTGTTTTTACTTTTGCCCATTTGAACAACGCCTTGCCCTTGTTCAATACGCAGGAATTGATCAACGTTAGGGTGGATTTCTAAGCCGATATCTTCACCGGGCTTGAGACTCATTAACGTCACTTGTAAATGTGTTCCAGTCCATAAAGCAGTGCGGTACGTATTGTTTTGCTTTGACGCTTCATTAATGTTAATCACAAATGGTCTTTGTCCATAGTCCTTTAATTTACCGTTTCTTTGCTGAAAATGTTCGTTGGTGTGATAGTGGTTCGGCACATAATAACTATATGGCTGCCAGCTGTAGCACACTGGGGTCTGCCACTGATGATAATAAGGTGTATAGTGCATACTCATTCTCCTTTTCTCGTTTCATTTTTCTTTTCATCCTATGCTTTTGTCAAAACGGTTGATACCATTTGCCTTTTTGTCCGCGGTCTTTATCCACTTATTTTTTGCTGAAAATCATGTGATTACCGATTTATCCCAGCTCTTTGATTGTTTTACAGCAGTTAAAAAATACTTTCATCACTTTAATACGATAATTCATTAAAAAAATATCGTATGAAAACGTTTTATTTGATATAATTTTAGGAGATGAAAATTATTTTAAAGGGTGACGTTCATTGAAAGAAAAAAAACTTCAAGAATTAACTGAACATCTTAATAATTTATTCAACAATTTAATTCATGGATCTATCACAGAAGGTGAATTTAACGAGCTGTCCGAAGAGCTTTACAGAAAGCAAACGAGGCTGCGCTATGAGATAGAGTGTGAGAAAGGTTCGTATTACAGAGAATATTTTAAAGGCTAAGGCTTTGTATTAGACTGCTTTATAAGAAATAAGAAAAGACCTCCATTTAGGAGGCCTTTTCTTAACTTCTAGTAGAAAGTGGAGTGATACTTTCTATTTCAATAAGTATATTAATATATTTACTATATGAAAAATAAAACTGTTGAAGCTCTAAAACTCGCTATTCACCCCCCAAAACCTGTATGATAGGTTTAAGATTACCGCATATGAGATATATGTATAGTAAAAAGGGGTGATGAGCTGTGAAGTGGTATAAAGGAGTTGTCATGCAAGTCTTAATGACAGAAATCGAAACAGCAAGAGAGCATATGGTTATGTTAGGACTTACAGAAGGTCTTACAAGTCGTAATACAGTTCGAATCAGTCAAACCCTTGATTATTTATTAAATGAACTAAGTAAAGTGATGGCCGCAGATTAATCGTATTTTATATAAAAATGAAAAGAGCTGCTGACTTCACGGCAGCTCTTTATAAGTTGCCTTAACGTTTACTTTAATGTTTATGATACTATTTATACAGTTACCTCATAGCAAAGAAAATAGCGGAATCTATTATATATATCGTATAGTAGAAACCTAGAAGATGAGTTGAAAGCACCTGTGAAAAGGGAAGCTTAGATACATAAAGCAAACGCCGCACTAAGAATGGCGATGGAGGGTATAGTGGAATGGAATATCATATTAAAGAGGCCGCTGCAAAGGTAGGGCTGCCTACGCATACGCTTCGATACTACGAACAGCAAGGGCTTTTACCTTTTATAAAAAGAGATGAAAACGGAAATCGTATTTTTAGCGAGTCCGATATCGAGTGGCTGGAATTTATTATTTGCTTACGAAAAACGGATATCGCTCTTTTGGAATTACGTAAAATTGTTGAATTAACACAAGAAGGCGATGATACAATTGGATTGCGCAAGGAGATATTTGAAAAGCATAGAGAGAAAATGATGGAAAAGCAAAGAGAGCTGGACGCAGCTTTTAGAAAAGTGGAAACGAAAATTGACTACTATGATAAATTAGAACAAAAGTATCAAGAAGAGCTTTCATCTAAAGCCTAATTTACCGGTTGTTTTTCGTATTTTATAAAGAAATAAAAAGCGGGCAGCTAATAGAATTAGCTGCCCGCTTTTTTTTACAACTTACAGTGTAGAAATGTCAATAACAAATCGATAGCGAACATCGCTGCGAAGAACGCGCTCGTACGCTTCGTCTACTTGATTTGCATCGATAACTTCAATCATAGGAGCAACGCCGTGTTCAGCCGCAAAATCAAGCATTTCTTGTGTTTCACGAATGCCGCCTACAAGTGAACCAGCAATGCTGCGACGTCCCGTGATAAGTGAGAATACGCTGTACTGATCTGGGTTAGCCGGTGCGCCAACGTTAACAAGCGTTCCATCTACGCGAAGTAATGATAAGTATTGATCCACGTTCAGATTAGCCGATACCGTGTTTAAGATAAGATCAAAGCGACCCGCTAATTCAGTAAACGTCGCTTCATCACTTGTTGCAAAATAATGATCTGCGCCAAAGCTTAGCGCTTCTTCTTTTTTATTGTTAGAACGGCTCAATACCGTCACTTCAGCACCCATTGCGTGTGCAAATTGAATCGCTACATGTCCAAGACCGCCCATTCCCACGATCGCCACTTTTTTGCCAGGACCAGCATTCCAGTGCTTTAACGGAGAAAATGTTGTAATCCCGGCACATAGAAGAGGACTTGCTGCATCCATACTTAAATTATCAGGAATACGAACAACGAATCCTTCTTTTACGACGATTTTTTGGCTGTAGCCGCCGTATGTACGGTTTCCATCGTAATCTAATGAATTATACGTTTGAACGACGCCTTTTGTACAGTATTGCTCGTCCCCGTTCATACAGTACTCGCACTCTCCGCAAGAATCAACGAAACATCCAACGCCTACGCGATCGCCAACCTTGTATTTTGTTACGTTTTCGCCAACCGCTTCAACTACTCCTGCGATTTCGTGACCAGGAACCATCGGGAACATCCCGCCGCCCCACTCATCAAATGCACTATGAATATCAGAGTGGCAAATACCGCTAAATTTAATATCAATTAAAACGTCGTCTGCTCGCAGTTCTCTGCGTTCAATTGTCGTGTTCTCGAATTTTGCCTTTGCGTGCGGCGCACTTAAAACACGTGATGTTGTTGTATGTTGATGATAATTACACATAAGTAAAAACACAATCCTTTCATATTAAACATAACCAGTTGCTAATACACTTGCATTCACTGACTACGCTTGATGTATTTAAAAACTACAATACTAGCTTAAACGTTAAAGTCGACTTTAAAGCAAGGCCTTTTTGAAAAAAGTTTCTTTCTATGACTTTATGAAAAAAGGAAAGGAAGGAATAGCATGGCAGCTTTCTATCTTTGTTTAGTTAAAAGAAATTCTTCAAGGGTGCAAGCGGCAGCTTGTTCATCAACTCCATTTGTCAGCAGTGTTATTTCATCTCCTTTCTTAACAGCCAAAGCCATTACCTTCATGATGCTTTTTCCACTTACACATTTTCCGTCTTTCGCAAGAAAAATATCACTTTGAAACGAACACGCTTGGCGTACAAACAAAGCTGTATGTCTCGCTAGAAGTTCACCGGAAAGCTGCACCGTCATTCTTTTAATTAGCATAGTGTTTCCCCTTTTTTGTAGTTTAAAAACTATAAAACTAGCTTAAACGTTAAAGTTAACTTTAAGGCAAGAGGTAATTTGGATAAAAAGTGGAAAGGGAAGAAAGGATAAGCCTACTGTTAATGCACATAGTGATTCTGTTGTTAGTACGAGGGAATGTGAACGAAGTGTAAGGCCGATTTTAAAGGAGAGTTCTCGTAAATCTTTTTGTTAGATGAGCAAAACACGTAAGAAGAGACCCTAAAAAAGAAAGAAAAATGATGAAATACTAAGCAAATGAGAAGATGTGCCTCTTTTAACAGATATGTGTACGTTTTCATGCGGAATGTTTCCGTTTCCACTGACTTTGTCAAACAGCAGACAATTGTTGATAATAGAGCTATATAAGAGCCAAAGGGGACGATAAAATGAAAAAATCTATTTCAAAAGTAGAGAAGTTCATAACTGAATTTAAAACGTCAATGACAAGCTACGGAGAAGCAATTATAAAAGTAAAAGGAAACTGATTCTAAAAAGATGCAGGTTATTTTTTATAAATCTATTCCATAAATTCATACTAAATAATCATACTATTAAAATAAGAAATATATCTTTGTTCATAAAAGCTTTGTCTATTGTTGAAGTAACAGTAGATAAAGCTTTTTGTGTGGTTACATAAATGGATATGATATCTTTTATAACTAGCATTTTTAGAAGGAACAAGCTTTTAGGCAGTTGCAGTGTATAAAAAATTCTGAAATTTTATTATTGACTGAAAGCGTTTTTAATATTAATATTAATTCAAACTTAACCAATATTTAACCAACACATAACAAAGGAGTTTTTTTATTTACAAATGAAATCGATTTCATTTGTAAAGTTATAAGATTGGTAAGTTTTATCACTATCTGTTGCTAGTGAGGCAGCATTACACAATAAGGGGAAAAGAGGAATCAAAATGGGAAACGAAAATATTCTGTGGGGAATTGCTCCAATCGGGTGGAGAAATGATGATATTCCTGAAATTGGTGCAGAAAACACATTGCAGCATCTGTTAAGCGATATCGTCGTAGCGGGCTTTCAAGGAACGGAAGTGGGAGGTTTTTTTCCTGAACCGAGCATATTAAACAAAGAGCTTGAGCTGCGAAATTTAAGAATTGCAGGTCAATGGTTTAGCAGTTTTATCATTCGTGATGGGATAGAGGAGACGTCAAATTTATTTCACAAACATTGTCAGTATCTGCAGGAAGTTCATGCTGATGTGGCGGTCGTATCTGAGCAAACTTACAGTGTTCAAGGGATTGAAAGAAATGTTTTCGCTGAAAAACCTTATTTCAGTGATCAAGAATGGGAAGCTTTATGTGCAGGATTAAATGAGTTGGGAAAAATCGCAGCAGAATACGGTTTACGTCTTGTCTATCATCACCATATGGGAACAGGTGTACAAACATTAGCTGAAATTGATCGGTTAATGGAAGGAACGGACGCAAATCATGTTCATCTTTTATATGATACGGGACATATTTATGTTTCTGACGGAGACTATATGGAGCTATTACATAAACATATAGATCGTATAAAACACGTTCACTTTAAAGATGCAAGAAGAAAAGTGCTGGAGCAGTGCAAAAAAGAAGGAAAGTCATTTTTACAGTCGTTTCTAGCCGGTATGTTTACCGTGCCGGGTGATGGGTGTGTAGATTTTACAAACGTGTATAAAGCGTTAGTTGATTACAATTACAAAGGATGGATTGTAGTGGAGGCGGAACAGGATCCTTCTATTGCACATCCATTGGAATATGCTTTAATGGCCCGAAAGTACATTAACGAAAAGTTAGTTATTCATTCTTAAAATAAGACGGGGGAATTAGCATGGGTAAACAGGGAAATCAACATTCATTTTTACGTACGATCATTTTAGTTTCTACGTTTGGTGGACTGCTTTTTGGATATGATACAGGAGTTATTAACGGGGCCCTGCCTTATATGTCTGAATCTGATCAATTGAATCTCAACTCTTTTACTCAAGGTCTTGTAACGAGCGCTCTGTTATTTGGTGCTGCGTTTGGTGCGGTAGTAGGCGGCAGGCTAGCAGATTATAACGGGCGTCGTAAAACGATTCTGTATCTTGCCATTCTATTTTTTGTTTCCACAATTGGATGTACAATTTCGCCAAACGCAGCCGTTATGATTCTTTGCCGTTTTCTATTAGGACTTGCTGTAGGGGGAGCATCTGTTACCGTACCGACATATTTAGCAGAAATGTCACCAGCTGAAAGCCGGGGGAAAATGGTAACTCAAAATGAACTTATGATTGTTACTGGTCAACTTCTTGCCTTTACGTTTAACGCGATTATAGGAAATATGCTAGGAGAAAACCCTCACGTTTGGCGATATATGCTGCCAATCGCTGCCATTCCAGCTGTCTTTTTATTCTTTGGCATGCTTAGAGTACCAGAAAGTCCGCGCTGGCTTGTGTCAAAAGGGAAAAATAACGAAGCGCTAACGGTTCTTCAAAAGATACGGGAAAGTAAAAGAGCCAAATCAGAGTTGCAAGAGATTGAGAGCGCTTACGAACAAGAAGCAAAAATGGAAAAAGCAACATTTAAAGATCTAACAACTCCGTGGGTTCGAAGAGTCGTTTTCCTTGGTATTGGAATTGCTGTTGTACAGCAGATTACCGGCGTAAACTCCATTATGTATTACGGCACTGAAATTTTAAAAGACGCAGGTTTTCAAACAGAAGCTGCTCTTATTGGAAATATCGGAAATGGAGTCATCTCCGTTTTAGCCACGTTTGTAGGAATTTGGCTGCTAGGTAAAGTTGGACGCAGACCAATGCTTATAACAGGATTAGTAGGAACGACTACTGCCCTGCTGCTGATTGGTATATTTTCTCTTGTATTTGAAGGGTCCGCGGCACTTCCATATATCGTATTAGCACTAACGATTACGTTTCTCGCGTTTCAGCAAGGAGCTATATCTCCGGTAACGTGGCTAATGCTTTCAGAAATTTTCCCTTTACGATTAAGAGGCTTAGGGATGGGGGTTACCGTATTTTGTCTGTGGGGAATTAACTTCCTTGTAGGTTTAACGTTTCCTGTTTTATTGGCCAGCATTGGCTTATCCACTACGTTTTTTGTCTTTGTTGTACTCGGCATCGGAGCGATTTTATTTGTTAAAAAGTTTTTGCCGGAAACAAAAGGGCTTACACTTGAAGAACTGGAACAAAGGTTCCGTAGCTATGATAATGAAGACGCTGACGTCATGAATGACAATAAAATTATTTAAGTAAAGAATGGAGAGAATCATTATGAAACTATGTTTTAACGAAGCAACAACATTAGAAAATTCAAATCTTGTAAAGGACCTTGAATATTGCAACAAGCACGGATATGATTATATCGAAATTCGCACAATGGATAAACTCCCTGAGTATTTAGAAAGTCACTCAATGGATGATTTAGCGCAGTTTTTTAATACAAATCATATTAAACCACTAGCGCTGAACGCTTTAGTTTTCTTTAATAACCGCAGTGAAAAAGAGTACCAGGAAGTGATAGAAGAGTTTAAGAGTATGCTAGAAACCGCTCAAAAGATAGGCGTTCCCTATATCGTAGCCGTTCCTTTAGTAACAGAACAAAAAATCGTAAAAGCAGAGATTAAAAATAGCTGCGTACAAGTGCTGAATGAATTATCGGAATTGGCTGAACCTTACGGAGTTAAAATCGCCGTTGAGTTTGTAGGTCATCCTCAGTGTACGGTTAATACGTTTGGTCAAGCGTATGACATTGTGCAAACTGTAAACCGCGATAACGTAGGATTAGTACTTGACTGCTTCCACTTCCATGCCATGGGATCAAAACTAGAAGACTTAAAACAAGCGGATATTTCTAAAATATTTATCGTTCATATTGATGACACGGAGGATTTTCCTATTGGCTTCTTAACAGACGAAGACCGAGTATGGCCAGGTCTAGGAGCAATCGATTTAGATGCTATTTTCTCAACACTAAAAGAAAAAGGCTATAATGACGCGGTATCTGTAGAGCTATTCCGACCTGAATATTATCAATTAAACGCGGAAGAAGCAATTAAGACAGCTAAAGCGACAACCGTTAAGGCTATCTCGGAATACTACAGTTTTCAAACAACAAAATCATATTCATAATAAGGAGTGTCAGTCAGTGACGTTAGTATCTTCAAAACTAGTATCAATGAAAGATATGCTTCATGCCGCTAAAAAAGGAAACTATGCGGTTGGTCAGTATAATATTAACAGCCTGCAGTGGGCACAGGCTATTTTACAAGCTGCCGAAGAGGAAAAAGCGCCTGTCATTGCAGCTGTTTCAGACAGGCTTGTGGACTATTTAGGCGGATTTAAAACCATTGTAGGCATGATCGAAGGTTTGTTAGAGGAAATGAATATTACTGTTCCTGTCGCGCTTCACTTAGATCACGGTATGAGTGTAGAAAGGTGTAAAAAAGCTATCGACGCTGGATTTAGCTCGGTCATGTTTGACGGTTCTCATTACCCGATTGATGAAAATATTGTCATGACTAAGCAAGTAGTAGACTATGCTGGTGCTCAATATGTCTCAGTTGAAGCTGAAGTCGGAACAGTCGGAGGGATGGAAGACGGACTTGTTGGCAACATCGTGTACGCTGATCCTGGTGAATGTCTGCGTCTTGTAAAAGAAACGGGAGTCGATGCTTTGGCGGCCGCTTTAGGATCAGTTCACGGACAGTACCAAGGTGAACCGCAGCTGGGCTTTGATGAAATGAAGGAAATAGCTGACTTAACAGATGTACCGCTGGTTTTACACGGCGGTTCCGGTATACCAAACTATCAAATTCAAAAAGCAATAGCTTTTGGACACGCGAAAATTAATGTGAACACCGAGTGCCTTCAGGCCTGGACGCGTGCGGTTCGTCACACGTTGGAAAGGGACAGTGACGTGTATGATCCCCGAACCATTCTTACACCGGGAAAAAAAGCGGTAATGGCGACTGTAAAAGAGAAAATGAGAGAGTTTCATACAAGTCATAAAGCTTAATAAAAAAGAGGCTGGAATAAAAGCATTACAGTTGAAGCAAGATCCGAACGATGAATGGAGATTCTTGATAGAAAATCCAGCTCGTTCGGATTTTTTCTTTGATAGGGTTTTAATCGATTGAGTTGCTTCTAGCTGATGATTGGAGGGCAAGGCGAAGAGGCTCAGCGGCCGCACGCGGAAAGCGAAGCCTTGCACGGAAATCATCAGCGGTGTAACAAGCGATCCCTACTAGCTTATGTATCTAACTTATTTGTCTTTAACTGGAAATGATGGAGTTATGTCTCAATCTCTCTTTGTTTTAACAGCTACTCTTCTAGAAAACGCCTTTTGTAAAGGTTATAATAGTAAGTAACAAAAAAGCGAAAAGAAAGATAAACGGGGGAGGTAGAAATGTTAAAAACGAAGCGAATTCAACAAATTCAAGAGTATGTTTTTGAACATGAATCTGTTTCATTAGATGATTTGGTTTCGGTGTTTGAAGTCTCCAAAAACACGATTCGACGCGACGTTCAAAAGTTAGTGGATGAAGGGCATATTAAAAAAGTATATGGCGGAGTAGCCGTTAATCATGTGAAGCTTGAATCATTTAATGAAAGACAAACAAGAAATCAGTTTCAAAAGCGTTTGATTGCCAAAACGGCAGCTCAGTACGTAGAAGACGGAGACGTGATCTTTATTGATTCAGGAACCACCACGTTAGAAATGATTGAATTTCTAAAAGACAAATCGATAACGATTGTTACAAATAGTTTGGATGTTATAGTAAAAGCCTTGCCTTTTGATGCGTTAAAAGTAATTTCTACAGGCGGCTATCTTGAGCGTGAAACTCAATCATTTTCAAGCTTTAACCATGCCAATCCTGTAAAGAATTACAACTTTGATAAAGTATTTATGGCTTCTACGGGTATTTCCATATCAAATGGCGTTACGAATTCATCGCCCGTTGAAAGTGAAATCAAAGAAACGGTCATAAAAAGAAGTACAAAAGTGTTTTTATTAGCAGATCATACAAAATTTGATAAGTATGCAATGATTACGTATTGTCAGTTGCATGAAGTGGATTATTTAATTACAGATAAAGTGGACGTCAGCTATCAGCACTATGCAAAAGAAAATGAGATTACATTTGTCCTTGCGGAAGAATAAATGTTTTTGAGTGATTATACATATGCTTAGACTTAGAGCCCGTAGGCATACTAAAGAAGTATGCCTTTTCTTTTTTGTTTACTGTAATCGCTCCTATAGAAAGCGATTACAGTAAACAAAAAGATAAACTAACAAAATTTTTAAAAAAGTGTTTACAAAGTAAACTGAATATTATAAACTAGGTTCATAGATAAGAAAGCGCTTTTAAAATCAGATGAAATCGATTTCATTAAACGAAGCTACATGTATAATAAAATTGGTTTTACAGGTAAGACAGAGTATGGAAAAATGATGGGAAAGTTAAGGATGGAGTTTGAAAAATATTTTTTTAACACCAAATGAAATCGATTTCATTTGAAAGTGGAATTTATGATGAATTTTCGAGCTTTTCTCCATCTTTAAGCGTTAAAAAGTGCAGGGGCTGAAAGTATTTGTCTCATCGCTAAATAGCAGCTGAAACAAAGGAAAGAGCTAGGAAGTAAAAGGATAGAACCTCATTTATCACACCAAATGAAATCGATTTCATTTAAAAATGTGAAAAAAGGGTAGAAAAATCAATCTGATGGTGATTAATTTCAGAAGATAAGGTAGGAAGGTATATGAAAACGATAAGGTTAACAACTAGTCAAGCTTTAGTAAAATTTCTAAATCAGCAATATGTAGAGTTTGATGGGAAAAAAGAGCGTTTCATCAAAGGAGTATTCACCATTTTTGGACATGGAAATGTGGTGGGGATCGGGCAAGCGCTGCAGGAAAACCCAGGCGAGCTTGAAGTGTATCAAGGCAGAAACGAGCAGGGGATGGCTCATGCTGCAGTAGCTTTTGCAAAACAAAAACATCGAAAGCAAATCATGGCCTGCTCTTCTTCCGTTGGCCCAGGTTCAGCGAATATGGTTACATCGGCTGCGACAGCTACTGCAAACAATATTCCGGTGCTGCTTTTGCCAAGCGATGTGTTTGCAACACGCCAGCCGGACCCGGTACTTCAACAAATTGAACAAACGCACGATTTATCTCTTTCTACAAATGATGCTTTCCGGTCCGTCAGCAAGTACTGGGATCGAGTTAGTCGTCCAGAACAGCTGATGTCGGCTATGATCAATGCGATGCGTGTATTAACAGATCCGGCAGATACAGGAGCCGTTACAATCGCGCTGCCGCAGGATGTACAAGGAGAAGCGTGGGATTTTCCAGAAAGCTTCTTCCGCGAGCGTACCCATCTTATTGAACGCCGCGAGCCTTCGCAAGAAAGTATCAGAAATGCAGTGAAGCTGATTAAATCAAAGAAAAAGCCTCTTCTTATTTTTGGCGGCGGCGTTCGTTATTCAGAGGCTGCGGATGCATTTGCTGCATTTGCTGAAAAGTTTCATATTCCATTTAGTGAAACACAAGCTGGAAAAAGCGGGCTTGAAAGCAATCATCCTTTAAATCTAGGAGGAGTTGGCGTAACGGGTAACAGCGCTGCTAACAAAATAGCGCAATCAGCGGATTTAATTATTGGCGTTGGTACACGTTTTACAGATTTTACAACTTCTTCAAAGCTGTTTTACGCTGAGACGGATGTATTAACTATTAATATTTCTGAATTTCACGCATCAAAATTGGAGGCTACTAAAATTGTCGCGGATGCCAAAGTGGGTCTTGAAGCTCTTTCGGCTGCATTAGAAGGCTATAAATCAGGCTATGAAACTGAAATTGAAGAAGCCAAATCAGAGTGGAATCAAGAGCTGACTCGTTTAAAAAATATTGCATACACAGGCGAAGAATTTATTCCGGAAATTAAAGGGCATTTTGATCAAAGCCTGTCGGAGTATAAAGATAGCCTAAGCACCGAACTTGTCCAAACGACTGTGCTAGGTAAAGTAAACGAACTAATTGCACCTGATTCTATTATTACATGTGCAGCAGGAAGCCTTCCGGGTGACCTTCAGCGCATGTGGATCTCAAATGAACGTAATACGTATCACCTTGAATACGGATATTCATGTATGGGCTATGAAATTGCGTCTGCCTTGGGGGCTAAGATGGCTGAGCCCGATAAAGAAGTGTATGCGATGGTAGGAGACGGAAGCTACTTAATGCTTCATAGTGAGCTGGTAACGAGCATTCAAGAAGGAGTTAAAATAAATATTGTTCTTTTTGATAATTCCGGCTTTGGCTGCATCAACAACTTGCAGATGGATAATGGAATTGAAAGCTTTGGCACAGAGTTCCGCGTTCGTAACCCGAGGACGGGGCAGCTTGATGGAGATATTATGCGCATCAACTTTGCTCAATCTGCAGCTGCGTACGGCGCCAAAACATACGAAGTGTATACAATGGAAGAGCTTGAATATGCCGTTGAAGATTCAAAAAAACAAAGTGTTAGTACATTGATTGACATTAAAGTTCTTCCAAAAACAATGACGGACGGCTACGATTCTTGGTGGCATGTAGGAGTAGCATCCGTATCTGAAAGCTCAGATGTTCAAACGGCGTTTGAAGGCAAAGAAAGCCAGTTGCAAAAAGCAAGAAAATATTAATCTTTTAAAAAGCTAGAATATACAGTTTGCTTGATTAAAGAATGTCCTTAGCATAAACGTGGTAAAAAATAAGAAATAGAAAGGTGTGGACAGTAATGGCTGATTTAATCGTACCGACAAAAACAGCTGACAGCGATGGTAACGTACTAAGCATCACCTCACAATCTGCGGGATGGGAGTACATTGGCTTTGACGTTTACTCATTAAAAAAAGGTCAAAAGCTTAAAAAGAACACGGAAAATCAAGAGATCTGTATTGTGATCTTAACCGGTAAGTGCAACATTTCTACGAAAGAAGAAAAATGGGAAAACATCGGACAGCGAATGAATATCTTTGAAAAAATCCCTCCGTACTCCGTATATGTATCGAATGATGATCACTATGAAGTAGAAGCTGTAACCGACTTGGAAATTGCGGTATGCGCAGCGCCAGGAAAAGGTACATACCCTGCTCGTTTAATTGCGCCGCAGGATGTGGGCGTAGAGCATCGCGGAGCAGGAAATATTGCAAGACAAGTCCATAACATTCTTCCAGAACAAAAGCCGGCTGATAGTCTGCTGGTAGTGGAAGTGTTTACGCCGGAAGGAAACTGGTCAAGCTATCCTCCTCATAAGCACGATCAAGACAACTTGCCGCATGAATCGTATTTAGAAGAAACGTATTACCATAAAGTCAACCCAGGACATGGATTTGCAATTCAACGAGTATATACGGACGATCAATCTCTAGATGAAACAATGGTCATTAAAGATGGAGATGCAGTCTTAGTTCCTAAAGGCTATCACCCGGTATCTGCGCCTCCAGGTTATGAAGTTTATTATTTAAACGTCATGGCTGGTCCTGTTCGAACATGGAAATTTAATAATAGCAAAGATCATGAATGGATTATGGAAGAAAAATTAGCATTAAAGTAAGGAGACGACGTGAGCATGAGTTATTTAACATTTGATTCACAAAAGCGATTTGACCTTCTTGCAGTAGGAAGGCTTTGCATCGACTTAAATGCAAATGAATTTAATCGCCCGATGGAAGAAACGATGACGTTTACAAAATACGTAGGAGGATCTCCTGCTAACATCGCTATTGGTCTTTCTAGGCTTGGAATGAAGACAGGCTTTATTGGAAAAGTGTCAAACGATCAAATGGGCCGCTTCAGCACCAGATATTTAAACCAAAATAACATTAACACAGAAGGCATTGTAGTTGATCAAACAGGAGCCGTAACGGGACTGGCCTTTACTGAAATTAAAAGTCCTGAAGAGTGCAGCATCCTGATGTACCGTGATAATGTGGCAGACTTAAAGCTCCATCCAACAGAAGTTTCTGAAGAGTATATTAAGCAATCAAAAGCGCTGCTTATCTCTGGAACAGCTCTTGCTAAAAGTCCTTCAAGAGAAGCCGTGTTTCTTGCTCTTGAATATGCGAGAAAACATAGCGTAGTTGTATTCTTTGACGTTGACTATCGCCCGTATACGTGGGAATCAGAAGCTGAGACTGCCGTCTACTATAATTTAGCGGCAGAAAAATCAGACGTGATTATCGGTACGCGAGAAGAATTCGATATGATGGAAAAGCTTTTAAATTATGAAGAATCAAATGATCAAGTTACAGCTGAACGATGGTTTTCCCATCATGCTAAGATTGTTGTAATCAAGCACGGAGGAGAAGGCTCGATTGCTTATACAAAAGACGGCCAGTCTCATCGAGGCGGCATCTTTAAAACAAAAGTGCTGAAAACATTTGGAGCTGGCGACTCCTACGCATCTGCCTTTATCTACGGGTTAATGCAAGGGTTTACAATTCCTGAAGCGATGAGATTTGGCGGTGCTTCTGCTTCCATCGTTATTTCAAAACACAGTTCTTCAGATGCGATGCCAACTGTAGAAGAAATTAAGCAGTTTATGGATACAGCTGAAGAAGTTCTGCAGCAAGCGTAATCAAAAATTGAGAGGAGAATGAACATGACACAAACAACAGTAAAAACAGTAAAAAACTATATTGGCGGCGAATGGGTAGATTCATCTACAAGTCTAACAGAACCAGTTTATAACCCTGCAACGGGTGAAGTCATTGCAGAGGTTCCTCTTTCAACAAAATCAGATGTAGATCAAGCGGTACAAGCTGCGAATGAAGCCTTCAAAGGATGGGCAAAAACTGCGGTGCCAAAACGTGCGCGTATTCTATTTAAATATCAGCAGCTATTAGTAGATAACTGGGACGAGTTAGCGAAACTTGTGACGCTTGAAAACGGAAAAAGCTTTAATGAAGCGCGCGGAGAAGTACAGCGCGGAATTGAATGCGTAGAATTCGCAGCCGGTGCTCCTACGTTGATGATGGGTAAACAGCTTCCTGATATTGCAACTGGCATTGAGTCTGGCATGTATCGTTATCCAATTGGTGTTATTGGCGGGATTACGCCGTTCAACTTCCCGATGATGGTTCCTTGCTGGATGTTCCCTCTGGCGATTGCTTGCGGTAATACATTTGTATTAAAGCCGTCTGAGCGAACGCCGCTTTTAGCAGCAAGATTAGTAGAATTATTTGAAGAAGCTGGATTGCCAAAAGGCGTATTAAACATTGTAAACGGCGCGCATGATGTGGTAAATGGCCTTCTTGAACATAAATTAGTGAAAGCCATTTCGTTTGTAGGTTCACAGCCAGTAGCTGAATATGTGTATAAAAAAGGTACGGAAAACTTAAAGCGTGTTCAAGCATTAGCGGGTGCTAAAAACCACTCAATCGTATTAAACGATGCGGACTTAAACGTAGCAACAAAACAAATTATCGGAGCTGCTTTCGGTTCAGCAGGTGAACGCTGCATGGCAGCATCTGTCGTAACGGTGCAAGAAGGAGTGGCAGATGAATTAATTTCACGACTTGTTCAAGAGTCAAACAACATCGTCATTGGAAACGGATTAGAAAAAGATGTTTTCTTAGGACCAGTGATTCGTGAAAACCATAAAGAACGTACGCTTAGCTATATTGAATCTGGTGTAGAAGAAGGAGCTCGTTTAGTTCGTGACGGCCGTGAAGATCATGCGGTAAAAGATAACGGCTATTTTGTTGGACCAACTATTTTTGATAACGTTACACAAGAAATGAAAATCTGGCAAGACGAAATCTTTGCACCGGTGCTTTCTATCGTGCGTGTAAAAACGTTAGAAGAAGCAATTGACGTTGCCAATAACTCTCGATTCGCAAACGGAGCTTGCATCTATACAGACAGCGGCGCAAGCGTACGTGAGTTCCGTGAAAATATTGAGTCAGGCATGCTAGGAGTGAACGTAGGGGTGCCGGCACCTATGGCGTTCTTCCCATTCTCAGGCTGGAAAGACTCTTTCTACGGCGATCTTCATGCCAACGGCACAGACGGCGTAGAGTTTTACACAAGAAAGAAAATGGTTACGGCACGCTACTAAGAATTCACTTATCGTACTATGGGATACTAGCGACATTTGCTAGTACCTCGTAGTACAATCGTATAAAAAAATAAAAGTCGTTTTTTTCGCAGTAACAAAATGGAAGTGATTAGTTGAGTGCTATACGTACCGTCAAAGATAAGTATCTTTTTGCAGCCGTTTCATTTATCTTTTGGTTCTCGCAGTTTATTTACGTACCTATTTTGTCTCCTTATATGGAAGGGCTAGGAGGCAAGTATGCCTTTATTGGTTTAGTGTTAAGCAGCTATGGACTCATGCAGCTATTATGTCGCCTTCCGCTCGGGATCTTTTCAGACTTTGTGAAAATGAGAAAACCTTTTGTTATCTTTGGCATGATAGCCAGCATGTCAAGCTGCCTGCTATTTTCGTTGACCGATAGCTTAATAGGAGTGTTTATATCACGCTGCTTGGCTGGATTGGCAGCGGCAACGTGGGTTGCCTTTACGATTTTATATTCAAGCTACTTTGAACGTGAAAAAACGACTCGTGCTATGAATATCATTTCGTTTATAGTAGTTTTGGCTCAGCTTTTGGGTATGAGTTTAAGCGGTTACATTGTAAGTGAGTGGGGATGGCACGCTCCGTTTTGGATAGGGACGATTTTGAGTGTCATAGGCGCTGTTCTTTCTTTTTTCATTTACGAGCCCAAAGAGAACGTAAAGAGATCGCCTATAAAGCTTAAAGAATTAATGAGGGTAATAAAAGAGCCGTCGCTATTAAAAATTTCACTGCTGTCTATTCTAGCACACAGCCTTATTTTCACGACCATGTTTGGTTTTACTCCTGCGTACGCATTAAGCGCAGGATTTAAAGAGAGCGAGCTGAGTTTGATTGTCTTTTCCTTTATGATCCCTCATGCAGCTGCTCCTCTTATTATGGAAAAGCTATTTGTTTGGCGCTTTGGAAAATGGAGCATCTTAAAGGCCGCTTTTTTTCTGGCTGCATTCTTTACCTGTATGATTCCTATGACGGAAAATAAACTTTTGCTTTGTATCATTCAAAGCGTGAACGGGTTTTCATTAGGATTAGTGTTTCCTCTTATGCTAGGAATGTCTATTGAAAGAATAGATGCAGAAAAAAGAGCTACGGCGATGGGAGGCTATCAAGCGCTGTATGCGTTAGGGATATTCGGAGGTCCCTTTGTTGCAGGAATATTAAATTCTTGGATGGGACTTAAAGCAGGCTTCTTTTTTGCAGCAGCCTTAGGGTTAACCGCTACTGTTTTTGCAGCGGCATGGGATAAGAAAGAAGCGTCATATAAAGTTTTTAAAGCAAAATAAAACGTATGTTAGCAAGCATCTATTTCTATTTTTAAAGTTCACATATTAAAGGAGGCCATAGATTATGGTGTTGAAAATTGGGGTTATTGGAACAGGAGCAATCGGACAAGATCATATTAGAAGAATTACCAATACATTATCAGGCGGAAAAATCGTTGCGGTTACGGATGTAAACCAAGAACAAGCAAAAGCTGTTGTAAAAAATCAAAACTTAGATGCCGTTGTTTATGATGACGGACATGAGCTGATTAAGTCGGAAGATGTAGATGCAGTGGTTGTTACGTCTTGGGGACCGACGCACGAAGAGTTTGTGCTAGGAGCGATTCAAGCTGGAAAGCCTGTATTTTGCGAAAAGCCGCTTGCTACAACGGCAGAAGGCTGCAAAAGAATCGTTGACGCTGAAATTACACACGGCAAGCCATTGGTGCAAGTTGGCTATATGCGCCGCTATGACACAGGTTATCGCGCTTTAAAGAAAGTGATTGAAAGCGGACAAATTGGTGAAGCATTAATGGTTCACTGCGCACACAGAAACCCTACGGTACCTGATACATATACAGGCGATATGTCAATCGTTGATACGTTCATCCACGAAATTGACGTTTTGCGCTGGTTATTAAATGACGATTACGTATCGGTTCAAATCGTGGCACCGAGAAAAACGAGCAAGGCGCTTGAACATTTGCAAGATCCAATCATGGTGCTGCTTGAAACAAAGCAAGGCGTTCGAATTGATGCCGAGGTCTTTGTAAACTGTCAGTACGGCTATGATATTCAATGTCAAGTAGTAGGAGAAACAGGAATCGCTAATTTACCTGAGCCTTCAAGCGTCGTGTTACGCAGTGAAGCAAAAAAATCTACTGAGATTTTAGTAGATTGGAAAGATCGATTCATTGACTCTTACGATACAGAGCTGCAAGACTGGATTGATTCAACGCTTAAAGGCGAAGTAAATGGACCAACTGCTTGGGACGGTTATGTTGCGGCCGTTACTTCAGATGCTTGCTTAGAAGCAAAAAAATCAGGAAATATTGTTCCTATTTCGTTAGGCGAGCGTCCTGATTTCTACCATAAAACGTTAACCGCAGTAGGCAAAATGTAATTGTAAAAACGTTTTGTTTACAAAACAGCTTAATTAAAACTTAGGGGATGGGCACGTCTAGTGTGCATAAAAGAAAGGGGAGCTTTACAGTGCGTTTAGCATATGATCCGTCACATTATCGTGACAATACAAGTTTAAAAGATACGATTGATACAGTTGCAAGATTAGGTTATGAATACGTAGAGTTATCTCCGCGCAAAGATTTTATTTGGTTTTATGAATACCCAAAAGTTGATAAACAGCGTATAAAAGACTTAAAAAGATACTGTGTCGATGCTGGGGTGAAAATTTCTTCTGTACTTCCGGTGCAGCAGTGGTCTTCACCAAATGAGCAGGATCGCGAAGCGGCAGTAAGGAACTGGAAGCGTACAATTGAAATTACTTCTGAGCTGGGAGTAGATTTAATGAACAGTGAATTCAGCGGCGACAAAAGCCGACCTGTTGAAAGTGAAGCTGCTTTTGTTAAATCGATGGAAGAGCTGATGCCGATTTTTGAAAAAGAAGGAATTAAGCTTAACCTCCAATCGCATCCAAATGATTTTATCGAGTTAAACACAGAAGCTATTGCAATGATTCGTGCGCTGGACAAAGACTGGATTAAATTAGTTTATTCTGTTCCTCATGCTTTCTTTTATGACGATGGCATTGGCGATGTAGCAAAGCATATTGATGAAGCAGGTGATTTGCTTGCACACGTTCTGATTGCTGATACGCTTAACCATAAAGCAGCGTTTGGACTTCGCTATATTGTAAATCCGCCTGATGCAAAGGTAACGATTCACCAGCATTTAAATCCTGGTGAAGGAGAAATTGATTTTGACGCACTGTATCGCAAATTAAGAGAAATTAAATTTGACGGCATCGTAACAAACTCTGTATTTGCCTACCCTGATCGACCAGAATGGTCAAACGAAGTAACGTTAAAGTCAATTACAGAAGGATTAAAGATTAAAGAAGGTCTAAACATTTAACGTGATCTACTGAAGTGATGCGAAGCATAAAAAGATATGTTTTGCATCACTTTTCATGGTTTATGCTTGAAAGAAGATCAGAACTTGTGGGCATAGCTAGTTTAAAATAGCCTTAATTGTTCTATTCGGCCCCCATCATGATGATAAAGAGAGGCTTTATTATGCTAGTAATGTATAATAAAGATAGATGCAAAACGGATAGAACTTTTTATTATAAAATGTTAATTACTACAGATAAAGGTGAGTGAACGTATGTCAGTTAAAATGAGTGATGTGGCCAAACTAGCTAATGTAGCTCCAGCTACTGTCTCGCGAGTTCTTAGTCAGCCCCACCTAGTAAGCAAAGAAACGCAGGAAAAAGTTCTAAAAGCCATTGAAGAATTAAATTATCAGCCCCATATCATCGCAAGACAGTTTAGAAAAAAAGAAACAAAAACCATTTTAGTAGTGGTTCCTGATATTACCCACCCGTTTTTTTCTGAAGTTCTTAAAGGAATTCAGCATACGGCCATCAAAAGCGGCTACCGAGTGATTTTAGGAGATACAGAAAATGACATTGAGCGAGAAGGAGAGTTTGTTGATTTATTATTCCAAAAGCAAGCGGACGGCATGATTCTTCTAACAGCCCGCATGGATAAAGACAGAATTGAACAAGTCTCCAGACAGTTCCCTACGGTTCTTGCGTGCGAATATATTGATGGCTTAGATATTTCTACCGTATCTATTGATAATATTAGCGGCGCGCGAAAAATAACGGAGCATTTAATCAGCCTTGGGCATACCAAAATTGCGCATATCACTGGTCCTATGAATGTTATCTTAAGCCGTGATCGATTAAAAGGGTACCGCCAAGCGATGATTAGTCACGATCTACCCGTGGATTCCGCTTTTATTCAAGAAGGAGATTTTAGCTTAGAGTCCGGTTATCATCAAATGATTCGACTATTATCGTTAGAACAACGCCCAACTTCCGTATTTGTCTTTAACGATGAAATGGCGATTGGAGCGATAAAAGCCGCAAAAGACAGCGGTTTAAAAGTGCCTGAAGATATAGCTGTAGTAGGGTTTGATAACTCAAAAATGTCGGATATCATTGAACCTCATATTACAACGATTGAGCAGCCTAAATATGAAATTGGGAAAAAAGCGATGGAATTATTGCTTGGGTTAATGAGCGGAAAAGCGTTAGAACAAAAAAAGTTTGTATTAAAAGATGAACTAATCGTAAGAGAGTCTTGCGGAAGTAAATCTACAGTGAAAAATTTTATACAACTTGAAGGCCCAGCTAAGAAAATTAACTAGTGCTGTTTAAACGCTTTGCTATGAGGTTTTTTGCTGAGAAGTAAACAAGAGAGACCATCATCTTTGTCTTCTCTTGTTTACAGCAAAGCGGAAGGAATACTCTGATAAAAAAGAGAAGGTGACTTTAGTGAGGATTAAGGGAACAGTATTCAAAAAAAGAACATATCCAAAGCATCACTATAAAAGAATGGATCACCTGTCTTTTTTAGAGGTGAAAGATAACATCTCCTTTGATGGCGATGTGCTGAAAATCATTCCTGTTCTTAGTCAAAAATCAATGGAATGCTGGAATATCGGAGATGAAATTGATGTGGAAGGTGAAATGAAGTACATTCGCATCATTACTTCATTAGGAAAACTCAGCCTTCTGCCCGTCCCTGTGTTTATCGTAAAAACAATTAAAGAAATAAAACCTTCTCCGATAACTAGTTAAGCTGTCAGACATAAAAAGGCTGGTCATCGTCATCAATCATGATCATATTTTAATGGGATTTAAATTCTGAAATTTCTTATAAATTATAGGTTCCTTCAGATAAGAAGGAGGTGGAGCGTGTGGCAGCTAATCTTATCGCGGGGAAAATTTCTTTAAATGAACGTGTCCATCGTACACAAGGAAACGGAATGTCTTTTCATGTTCATTATTGGGGAGTTATGCCCAAGCACTATGATAATGTCCCTCATAAACATTCTTTCTTTGAGGTGTGTTACGTGCTTGAAGGACAAGGAACTTACATAGACAACGGGCGTCCCTATCCGGTAAAAGAAAATACAATATTCCTTTCAAGGCCCGGGATATTACACCACATAAAAAGCGATACGGGTCTTTTTCTTTTGTATGTAGGCTTTGAACTGATTGAATCAGAATCAACTGAAAAATGGATCACACTAATAGAAGAAGCTAAACGATGTTCTGAAGTAGTAGCAGATGTAAAAGAAGATGGAACTGCTCCGTTCATTTGGAAGTCTCTTTTGAATCATGCCGCAAAAGGAGAAGATGCTTTTTTTGAAGAAATACTGATAAATTTAGCTCATTCTCTTCTTCTTTCGCTCATAAATACGTTTGTTTTGCCTTTAAATTATCATCAGAAAGCTGTTCAAAAGACATCTTCTTTAACCCTTAATCTTGCAAAATTATATATTAAAGATAATCTAGCCAATTCTATTAAACTTACGGATACAGCGACTCATTTACATCTATCTAGCCGTCATCTGTCTCGTCTCTTTAAAACTGAATTAGGTGTCAGCTACTCGGAATATGTACAAAATGAAAGAATTCAAAGAGCTGCGATACTGCTCAAAACAACTGATTTGTCGATTAGAGATATTGCTCAAGAAACAGGGTTTCCCGACGTTCACTACTTTACACGTGTTTTTACTGCTTCGATGCGCAGCTCACCAGGACGTTTTCGTTCTCTATATACAAAATTAAAAACAACTGCATATAAAGATTAGTCAACTCTTCTTTGCTTACATGTGTCCCGAGCAGAGGAGAGCTATTTTTATGAAATAAAATTAATGAGGATTCAAACATGTCCTCAAAAGATAAAAAGTAGTCTTTTTAAAACAAAGACGATTAAGATTCAAGATTATATAATAACAGCTATACTTTATTAAAATTAAATAAAAGCGTTTACAATCTCTGTTTTTAGCTTGTTGAGATTAAAAGCTGCAGACGGTATTTTAGGAGGAGAAGACGATGAAATTATCTTATGTAACAGACAGTTTAGGACATTTGCCTTTTGAAGAAATGTTAGATGTAATAAAAGAGATGGGGATTGATACGATCGAAATGACCACAGGGGGTTGGTCGCCAGCACCTCATTTGAGACTAGATGAATTAATAGAAAGTAATGATAAAAGAAGTGAATTTTTACATGCATTAGAAAAGCGTAACGTCAAACTTTGTGCGTTAAACTGTTCTGGGAATCCTTTAGATCCAGGTGAACTGGGAAGAGAACATCGGGAAGTAACGGATAAAACATTTGAACTGGCAAAATTATTAGGTGTAAAGAAAGTGATTATGATGAGCGGATTACCAGCTGGAAGTCCTGAAGACAAGATTCCAAACTGGATTACGTATACAGTAAGCTGGCCACCAGTGTTAAAAGAGATTTTAGATTATCAATGGAATGAAGTAGCCATCCCCTACTGGAAAGAGCTCGTTAAGAAAGCTGAAGCCTGCGGTATCGAAAAAATCGCTCTTGAGAACTTCAGCTCTCAACTAGTCTATAACCCTGAAACGTTATTTAAACTTCGTAATGCGGTAGGACCTATTGTAGGATTAAATTTAGATCCAAGTCACTTAATCTGGATGGGAGCGGATCCTATTTTGTCAGCTAGAGAACTAGGAGCAGCCATTCATCATGTTCATGGAAAAGACGTGCGCCTTGAGAGACATCTATCAGGAGTGAACGGAGTGATGGAAACAAAAGAAGTGACGGATGTAGCAAATAGAGCCTGGAATTACGTGGCCGTAGGCTGTGGTCAAGATTTACAGTGGTGGAAAGAGTTTTTCTCTGTTGTTAAGATGATGGGCTATGATGAAGAAGTTTCTTTAGAAATGGAAGATTTAACAATGTCAGTTGAAGCAGGGGTTCGAACTTCTATTGAGGCATTAAAACAAACGCTTAGCTTTTAATTTAAAGGAATTTCCACGCTCTAACCAGAAAAATAATATATATTGTTTTCTGGAGGAATATGATGAAAGAGCTAAAAAGGTTAGAACCGCTGCAAGCAGCTACACAATTCATTTTTAAACATTACCCTAACTGTCAAGGCGCATTGCTCGCTGGAAGCGTGGTGAGAGGAGAAGCTACGCGCACGTCCGACCTCGATCTTGTTATTTTTGATGAGAGTTTTATTTCTTCTTTTAGGGAGTCCCTCATTGAATTTGGATGGGCAATTGAAGTTTTTGCTCATAATCTGACTTCATACCAAGCCTTTTTTAAAAGCGACTGTAAGAGGGCTAGACCTTCACTGCCAAGAATGATTTCCGAGGGAATTATTTTAGCGGATAAAGGAGTAGTGCAGTCTATAAAAAAAGAAGCTGCACAATTACTTGAAAAAGGCCCTGAAAAATGGTCGGAAGAGACGATTAGATTAAAAAGGTATTTTATAAGCGATGCCTTAGATGATTTAATTGGTTCTTCAAATAAAGGTGAATCACTTTTTATTGCTAACACGATCGCTTACATAACGCACGAATTTGTTTTAAGAACAAACGGTCATTGGATCGGGGATTCTAAATGGATTGTTAGGTCTTTGAATGACTATAATGAACGCTTTAGTAAAGAGTTTGTAGAGGCATTTGATACCTTTTATAAAACAGGAAATAAAGATAAAGTAATTCAACTGGTGGATAAAGTGTTAGAACCACATGGGGGCCGGCTGTTTGAAGGATTTTCACTGGGGAAATAGAGGTTGAATCAGTAGCCTTGTTAGAACCCCGCTACTATTGCTTGCTAGTAGCGGGGTTTGTTTTTTATGAATATTCACGTATGCTTAAAGAGTTTGCCCGTTATCAATCGTAAACACTTGGCCCGTCACAGACTCTTGCTTTAACTGAAACAAAATAGCATCTGCGATATCTTCAGGAGAAGAAATGCGCTGAAGATGTAGATTGCCTGCAAGCTGATACATTTTATCTTCGTTGCCAGCCCACCACCTTGTGTCGACTGCACCAGGAGAGATGCAGTTTACTCGAATATGGGGTGCGAGTGCAATTGCTAACGATTTTGTCATCGTATGAATTGCTGCTTTTGTTGCGGCATAGGGAATAGATGAGCCGATTCCAGTTGTACCGGCGACACTTCCTACATTAACAATCGCCCCTGACTTTTGCTTTTTTATATGTGGAACGGCTGCTTTTACACAGTGAAACATGCCTTTTACGTTTACATCATATAAAGAGTCCCATACGTCATCAGTTGCAGACTCTAAGTCATTCATCGGGATTTGAGCTGTAATACTAGCATTATTCACTAATCCATCTAACCGTCCGAATCGTGTAATGGTTTGATGAATCATTTTATTCACTTCGTGCTCGTTGGCTACGTTCGCTTTAAAAGCAAACGCGATGCCTCCTTTTTCAGTAATCTCTTCCACAACTTTTTTCGCTTCTGTTTCTGAGTTGCTGTAGTTTATTACAAGTTTTGCGCCTTTATCGCCCAGCTTTAAAGCTGTTGCTTTGCCTACACCAGTGCCGCCGCCGGTAATAATAAATACTTTATTTTTAAAATCGTTCATTTCTCTTAACCTTCCTTTCTCTCAACATCTTTTATTATATCTTCGATAGAAAAAAGGATATAATAGGTAATACTAAGAGAGGTATCATTTAAAATGATATCAGCGGAGGAATTGAAATTGGAAAGCCAAGACTTACGAATTTTTAAATGTGTGGCAGAAGAAAAATCATTATCAAAAGCTGCGGAAGTATTAGGGTATGTTCAACCGCATATCAGCCAGCGAATAAAAAATTTAGAGGAAGAGTTAGGTACTAAATTACTGACACGTACAAATAGAGGAGTTGCGTTAACGGATGAAGGAGAAGCTTTGTTTAACTATGCCCAGCGTATTTTACTGTTAATGGAGGAAGCTAAAGCAGAAGTTAATCCGAATAAGTTTAAAAGATCCTTAATCATTGGCGCCTCGCAGACCGTCTCTGCTATTAAAATTCCTTCTTTATTCTCATCTTTTCTGAAAGAGCACCAAAATATTGAAGTTAAAATAAAAACAGACAGAAAGCAAGTCTTACAAGAAATGCTTTCGTACGGGGAAATTGACGGACTTTTTCTTAGCGGTACCTATAACGAGGCTCAGTTTGAAACGGTTTATCACTATGCAGAAAAAATGGTGCTTATCTTACCTAAGGATGAAGATATAGAAGAAAAAGCCCCACCAACGCTACTCCTCAATAGTGATGTAAACTGCATTTATAGAAACAGACTATTAGCGTTTTCAAAAGAATATCATACACATAAAGCCAACATGATGGAATTTGATTCATTAGAAGCTATTTTACAAGGCGTCCGCGATAGACTTGGAATGAGTGTAGTCCCGGCTAGCGTAGTAAATTCTCGTGGCGATATAAAAAGCATTCAATATCAAGAGCTTCCAGAAGACGTTCATATTGATTTTGTAGTAAAGAAAGGGAAGCAGCGCTCACAAAGTCTTAAAAAGTTTAGTCGTTTTTTAGAAAGCCTATAGATTCTGTCTTTAGGAAACGTGATGTCTTCTTTTTTCCAGTACATTAAAAAGAACCCTTAATGCCTGAAATGCGCTTCAAGGGTTCTAGCTTTCTTATATTCCAAAGATTATGCAGCTAATTTTCTACATTCATCCGCGCATTTCAAGCAGGCCTCTGCACATTTTTGACAGTGGTCATGATCGTGTTTCTTACACTCGTTACCGCATTTTTCGCAAATTTCAGCGCAAACTCCCGCTAGTTCAGCAACGAAAGGCGTTCCTCTTTCTAAAGCTTGTTCCAAATATCCGCAGATATCTGCACATTCTCGGTCAAAACGGATACAGTCCACCATCATCCCTACATTTTCTTCCTTTAGGCAAGCATCAAAACATTGGTTGCAGGCACTCATACATTCATGCAGCGTTTGAATAACAGTTTGATAATTTTCGTTAGACATTGTAAAATTCCTCCTTATTTTTTCTTCTCTCTATTACATTAGACTATAGTTTAGTTTAGTAAACATAATAAACATAAGAGTGCTGTAAAACTTATTAAGTAATGAGCAGTCTCTCTTTTTACGTTTAAATATAGGGGTGGAGGGTATGTGGTTGATAGATAAATCTTAAAGGAGTGTAGCACATGAGCTGGCTAGAAATACTTTCTTATATCGCTATTGCAATCGGAATTATTCAATTTTTAGTTATTACAATCGACGTGATTAGGCATCCGCAGATGATGTTTGTGATGAACATTGTGTGGCCTATTACGGGCCTATATTTTCCTGTGGCCGGGATATGGTTTTACTTCAAATTAGGCCGTAAAGATAGAAAAAAACACGATCATGCTCATCATTCCTCTGATCATATGCATGATAACCATGAGGGGCATCATCACGAGCACCATCATAGTAAGAAGCCTTTTTGGCAAAGTGTTTTTGTATCTACGACCCACTGCAGCAGCGGGTGCTCGGTCGGAGATTTAATTGGCGCACCAATCGTATTTTTAACAGGATGGACGATTGCCGGAAGCGTACTTTTTGCAGATTACGTAGTGGAATTTATTCTTGCTTATATAGCGGGAATTGCTTTTCAATACTACGGCATGAGTATGAAAGATAATAGCTCAAAAGAGGAGCTGAAAAACGCGGTAAAAGCAGATACGTGGTCGCTTATTGCCTTTGAAATCGGCATGTTTGGCTGGATGGCTTTATCACATTATGTCTTTTTTACACAGGCACCCAAACCAGACAGCGCGGTCTTTTGGTTTATGATGCAAATCGCCATGATTATTGGCTTTTGTACGAGCTATCCTGCTAACTGGGTACTTGTTAAAAAAGGGGTAAAACATGCGATGTAATTTCACTTGGAGCTGCTGCCATTGATATTCTATAGATTTAAACTTTAAGGATGGGGCAGAATAACATGAACTTCAAGTTTCGTAGAAGAAAGGAATTCATTCTAACTTAACAGGAGGAGATTGGATGTTTGATTACACGGTAAAAACCTCGAAAAGCCTAGAAGAAGCGATTAGTTCTCTAGAAGAAAACTTAAAAAGCGAAGGGTTCGGTGTTTTGTGGAATTTCGATTTAACTGCAAAGCTACAGGAAAAAGGGCAGGACTTTCATACACCGTTTACAGTATTAGAAGTGTGTAATCCGAAAGAAGCTCAGCGTGTTCTTTCGCAAAATCTTTTAGTAGGATACTTTCTCCCTTGTAAAATGGTTGTATATCAAGATGAAAGTGAAACAAAGATTGGCATGCCTAGGCCTACGGCTATGATTAATATGCTTCATAATGAAGAGCTCCAAACACTAGCAGAAGACATCGAAACAAGATTAATACGCTGCATTGATCAATCTGTATAAGTCCTGTGATTCCGAGAAAGAAAATAACAAAACAAAAAGATACCTTTACGTAAGGTATCTTTTTGTTTTCTAACTTTATTAGGGTATGAGGAGTGGAAACGAAATTTTTGATACATGAATAATTTGCTTTCAGATGCCTAATCTAAAAGCAGACTGTAATAAAAAGGATGATATTATGAATTTTATCTGGCAATCTGTAATCTTGATTTTAACGGGAATCTTATTGTTGAGAATAGCGGGAAGAAAATCGATTGCTCAAATGACGCTCGCTCAAACGGTCGTTATGATTTCCTTAGGTACCATCATTGTACAACCTATTGTTGAGAAAAGTATGCTAAAAGCCATTGGCGGGGCAGCAATTTTTGTTCTTGCTATTTTAGTTTTAGAGTACTTACAATTAAAGTTTAATGGGTTTGAAAAATTTCTGACAGGTAAATCTAAAATCGTTATAAATAATGGTCAATTAGATACTAAGCAGCTTAAAAAATTACGTTTAACCGCCGATCAATTAGAAATGAGATTACGAAATGCAGGCATATCAAACATAAAAGATGTTAAAACCGCCACAATTGAACCAAATGGACAGTTAGGATACGAACTTCAAGAAGATGCAAAACCTTTGACTGTAGGTGACTTTAAACAGTTGATGGAATTATATATGTCATCTTTTTCTCAAACCAGCGCGCCTGCGCAAGATTTACATAACAAAGTGTCTTCTAAACCTTCTTCAGATATATTTGAAGAAATTAATCACCATTCTAAACCGAATCCTAAATATCTTCAGTGATATAGCCACTAAAAAAAGACGGCCTTTTTACCGAATGAAAGGACGTCTTTTTCACATGTGCTTTAGTTATCTAAGTAACGGTACAAAGTCGTTTTGCTTATACCTGTAGCTTCTGTGATTTGAGCAATCGTATAGTTTTTACTCCAGTACATATCAAGCGCTCGGTGGACGTTATAGTCAGGTTTTTTTGGCCGGCCGCCGCTTTTTCCTTTTGATTTTGCTTCTTGAAGACCGGCTTTTGTGCGTTCACTGATGACGTCATGTTGAAATTCACCAATACGTTTAATGGTACTGAAAAAGGCTTTTCCTTGTTCGGTGGATGTATCAACGTCATCCAAGATCGATACAAAGTGAACATGATTATCTGAAAGATACTCAATTAATTCAATGAGGTGCCGAGTGGAGTCTGCGATACAGTAAAATTTATACACAACGACTGTATCGCTTGGCTGGAGTGAAGCTACCATCTCATCGAATTCTACTCTTTTTTTTATGGAATTTGTTTTTTCATGATAAATTTTATCGCAATTAAAAGGCTGCAACGCCTGTAACTGTTTGTCCAAGTTTTCATCTTCGCTATATGGACGGGTATAACCAATAATCACTACACCATCTCCTGCATGGATTGTTTATTTATATTTACCTATTGTACCAAATTCCTTCCGCTCATAACATTTCTTTTCAGTATAGAAAGAAGTATAGTTCCAAAAAAGATCGTTTTTGGAACAAAAAATGATAGACATTTTGGTTTAGGTCTGCTAGAGTTTTAGTTGTTCACAACGTCTCGGCTTCTATGAGAGTTGGAAGCCACTTATAAAAGAAAAGCGAGGTGTAATATGGATAAAGAGACTATTAAACAGATTCGAAAAAGCTACAATTTGAATCAGCGGAATTTCGCTGAAAGAGTAAACTGAAGTTTTTCACTCATTGCATTAGTGGAAGTTGGAAAAAGAAGAGTCACACAGGACTTGGAGAATAAAGTGAAAAAAGCGTTTGGGTTAAATGAGGAAAAAATAAAGGAGCTGATTGCTTCAATTTAATAAGAGCGTAGTTAAAAAATGTAACGAAACGTTTCATGTACGTGAATATAATTTTTGAGGAAGATAGGATATGTTGGGCTGTTTTCACTCATTTTTTTATATATTAAAAGTACCATAAACGTTCCATTTAGGTTCTGTTTATTTTCTATTTTACTACTTTTATTGTTCAAAATCTAGAAAAGCGTACAGTAAACGTTTATGACTATAGAGAGAAAGGTGTTTTTTGTTATCATGTTCAATAAATTAAAAGTGGAGTGGTTTGGCAACGTGAAAGGAGATATCCTTTCAGGTATTGTCGTAGCGCTTGCGCTCATTCCTGAAGCCATTGCTTTTTCCATTATTGCCGGGGTAGATCCGATGGTAGGATTACACGCATCTTTTTGTATCGCCGTTGTGATGGCCTTTGTAGGAGGGCGTCCTGCGATGATTTCAGCAGCTACCGGCGCGATGGCCCTGCTGATGGTAACACTAGTAAAAGAACATGGAATGGAGTATTTATGGGCAACGACTATTTTAACGGGTGTGATTCAACTTCTGTTTGGCATTTTTAAGATTGCTCGCTTTATGAAATTTATTCCGAGGTCCGTGATGGTCGGGTTTGTGAATGCACTAGCTATTTTAATTTTTATGGCACAAGTTCCGCACTTCGTAGGAATTTCAACGATGACGTATGTGTTTGTGGCGTTAACTCTTGTCATTATCTACGTGTTACCGCGCTTTACAAAAGCAGTGCCATCTCCATTAGTAGCCATTGTCGTCATGACAATTGTAGCTATTTTCGGAGGATTTAATTTGCGTACAGTAGGAGACTTAGGAGAAATCACAAAGTCACTGCCGATCTTTTCTATTCCTAACGTTCCATGGAATATGGAAACATTGTCCATCATCTTTCCAACAGCGCTAGGGCTGTCTATTGTTGGATTAACGGAATCGCTGCTGACGGCATCGATTGTGGACGATATGACAGATACGTCTAGTAATAAAAACCAGGAAAGCAGAGGGCAAGGAATTGCGAATATCGTCGTTGGTTTCTTTGGCGGCATGGCTGGCTGTGCGATGATCGGTCAAACCGTTATTAATGTAAAATCAGGCGGACGCGGTCGTTTATCAACGTTTGTAGCAGGGATATTTCTTATGTTTCTCATTTTGGTGCTAGGGGACTGGGTTGTCAAAATTCCAATGGCTGCACTAGCAGGCGTCATGATTATGGTATCGATCGGAACATTTGACTGGTCTTCACTTCGTACGCTCACGAAAGTCCCTTTAACAGATACCCTCGTGATGCTTGTGACGGTAATTACGGTTGTAGCAACACATGATTTATCAAAAGGAGTTATTGCGGGTGTTATTTTAAGCGCAGTTTTCTTTGCTGCAAAAATTTCAAAGCTAGACGTATCAGCAAAGAAATCGGAAAATCGAACGGTCTATAAGGTAAAAGGTCAGCTGTTCTTTGCCTCTGTAGAAGACTTTGTTCATTCTTTTACGTTTACAGAAAAACAAGATCAAATTTTGATTGATTTTTCAGAAGCGCATATTTGGGATGACTCAGCCGTAGCGGCTATCGATAAAATTGTACTGAAGCTAAAAGAACAAACGTCTGCTGAGGTGAAGCTGACAGGTTTAAATGATGTAAGTGAAGAATTACTTCAAAGATTAGCGACTTACAACAAGTCAAATGCAAGAGCATCAGCTCATTGATAGGGGGACAATGAATGTATCAAAAAATCTTGTTAGCTGTAGATGGATCAGAACATTCAAAAAGAGCCGCGGAGCATGCGATACAAGTTGCTTCTTTCATACCGCAATCAAAAGTAGAAATTATTTCGGTTATTGACTTATCAAAGGCGAAAACCGAAATTTTACACGGAGAGCTGAAACAAAAAAGACAGCAAGCGCTCGAAGAAATAAAGAGCTGCTTTGAAAAGAAGCAGATAGCGCATCAGCTTAAAATAGAACGCGGCGACCCGGGGCCAACCATTGTAGCCTACGCCAATAAAAACAACTTTGATCTGGTTGTAATAGGAAGCCGAGGCTTAAATTCTCTTCAAGAAATGGTGCTAGGCAGCGTCAGTCATAAAGTAGCTAAACGAGTACACTGTCCGGTTATGATTATTAAGTAAACGAACGTAGTTATTGTAGGTGCAAATCGCAGATAATTTGTACCTTTTTTGCGATGAAATATAGAAGTTAACGTTTATACATCATTACTGACATGCATGATACTTTTTATCGTATACACATACTCGTAATGATCTGCCAAGGACTTTTGCTTTTGAAAAAAGAAATAGTTTATAAAAAAACAAAAGGAGTAGATTCTATGAAAATTTCCTTTTCACATTCTATAGAAAACGTTGAGTGGTCGAGGATGAAAGAAATTTACCGTTCTGTCGGGTGGAAGAACCATGATGAAGAAAAAATCAAAAAAATATTTCAAACAAGCAGCGTAGTAGCGATTGCTTATGATGAAAATAAAATAACAGGGTTTGGCAGAGCTCTTTCAGACGGTGTGTTTAATGCTGCGATTTATGATGTTGTGATTGATAAGGACTATCAAAACAAAGGAATTGGACAGCAAATTACAGAAAACCTGCTGGCTCAGCTTAAGGATATTTCCTGCGTTCATCTTGTTTCCACATCAGGAAATGAAGAGTTTTATAAAAAAGCAGGGTTTCGTAAAATGAAAACCGGTATGGCTCGTTATTTAAATCCTTCTTTAGCGGAAGAATATTTAGAATAAGCTATGGCTAAGACTGCTGTTTATATAAATTAAGTCTATATGTCATTACAATAGCATCTTTCTTTTTATCTAAAACGACTATTATTTATCAAAAAAAACATAAAATTTATTGTTTTTCGATAAAAAATCATTGATTTCCTTATATATACATGGTAAATTAATCCTAACAATAGTTATGGAGGATGTTTACATGAAACGAACAAATGGTTATCGAATTCTTTTTTATCTGGTCAACACTTTATTTTGGTTTAATATTTTTGTAGCAGGTATTATGGGAATAATGGTTATTTACCTTCAGTTTGACGACTCAATCTTACAGAACTCATCTTTTAATTTATCATTAGGAAAAGGATTGTTTGATGTTAAGCTGAACGAAATTCCGGATACAAAATTAGTCCAAATTTGGATTGTAGCCTTATTGATTTCTTGTTTTTTATCGATTGCAATGCTTTGGAATTTTAAAGTATTATTTAAAAATGCAGCTAAAGGAATTATCTTTGTTTCAAGTAACACAAAAGCCATTTTTGCAACAGGTATTATCTTTTTAATAGGATCATTCGCTGCTGGAATTCCTAAATTTTTTATAGCAGCTAAATTAGCTCCTTTGTTAAACCTTAAACATGGAACTATTACTATTTCATACTCAATAGATGGTATTCTGTTTATAGCAGCCGTTTTTATTCTTCTTTTAGGAGCATTCTTCAAAAAAGCAGTTGCAATTGCTCAGGAAAGTGAACTTACTATATAGGAGGTCAGAGATGATTAGAGTCAACTTAGATGTCATGATGGCCAAAAGGAAAATATCTTTAAATGAGCTAGCAGATCGAGTAGGGATTACCAAAAGCAATCTTTCTATCTTAAAAACTGAAAAAGCAAAGGCCATACGCTTCACTACGCTGGAAGCCATTTGTGAAGTGCTAGACTGTCAGCCAGGTGACATTTTAGAGTATGTGCCAGATGAATAAAAAAGAGGGCATAGAGAAAATCTATGTCCTTTTTTCTTTTTGGTGTTGAGACTATGGAATCTGTATATTTCTATTTAATAATATATGGTAGTATTTTCTTTAGTTAGGAGGTATTTGAAATGAGTATATCAAAAGAAAATAAACCGATTTTATTAACTCTTATTTTGCTGGCAGCTGCGTTTGTAGTGTTTTTTGCGAATCGGATATTCCCATCAAATTCAATTTTTCCAAGTAGAAGCGGCGATTTGACTATTCCCCTATGGCTGTTTTTTGCGATAGACGTTGGTTTTATTGTGGCACTAGTTTTAGGAATCCGAACGAAAAAGCCGAGCGTTGTGTGGTTCAGCATTATCGCAAACAGCATCTTTTTTGTTTTGCTTTCTGGCTTAATTTTTTTACTAGCAATTGCAAATGGCATTTCTGAACCGTAAGCCTTTGATTAACTAAAAATTTTATAGATTGCAATAGTAAAAGCTTTCTTAATTAGGAGAGCTTTTTTATTTTTGTAAATAAAAACCACAACTTTTTTTAAAAAATTACGTCTAAGTAACGAATACTAGTTAAAAGGATGGTCAGGACATTGGAAAATACGAAAAAAGAAGAGATTGAGCGTTGGTATGACGAACATAGTGACGCCTTATTAAAATTTATTTTGATGCTTGTAAAAGATTATCAGCAAGCTGAAGATTTGACCCATGAAACATTCGTAAAAGCTTATCTTTCCTATGATTTATTTCAGCAAAACGCCAGTGAAAAGACGTGGTTATTTCGTATTGCCCATAATGTAACGATTGATTATTTTCGAAAACAAAAGCCTACTAGTCTTTTAAAAGATTTTCTTCTTTCGAAAAAGGATCATGCTCGTTTACCTCAAGAAATGATTGAGCTTAAGGAAACTTCTCTAGAACTTTATCAAGCGTTAGGAAAACTCAAAGATTCACATCGTAAAGTTATTTTACTGCGCAAAGTTCAAGGTTTTTCCGTTAAAGATACAGCCACCATTTTAGGCTGGTCTGAAAGCAAAGTAAAATCAGCGCAGTTCAGGACAATTCCTGCTTTAAGAAAGCAGTTAGTAAAGGATGGATACGTATATGAAGAAACCGTTTAATTCTTATATAGATGACAATTCTCTAGAAAAATTGAACGAGGAGTTGATTTGGAAATCAACGAGGAAACAAAAGCATAAACAAAGGCTCTTAGAAACAATTGATCAATTAGAATCTTCACCACCTGTAAAGTCTAAAAGAAATCTATTTTCTATCAAACAAAATCACTTTGTAAGAAATATTGTATATTGTGGTATAGCCCTTTTTCTTTTGAGCGGTGCATTCATTAGTTCAGCATTTGTTTCTCCAGCAATGGCGCAAGTGGCTGCTAAAATCCCTTATTTAGGACAGATTTTTAAGCAAAAGCCTGTAGCCGATGTATTGTATCAAGAGCTTGAGAAAAAGGGATATAAAACGGCTAGTGTCGGACAGACCTATTATGGAGGAAAAAAAGAATTAGTTGTATCGGTAGAAGGGTCGGAGAAGTATTTTAATAAGGTACGAGAAGACATAACTGATATTGCAACCAATATTTTGTCCAAAAGGCAATATGATGCCTATACGTTTAAAATCGAAAGAATGGAGCCGTATGTCTATCCGGAACCGAATGCACAAGAGAAAAAAATTGAAAAGATTCAAACTGATATTTCTACAGAATTGGAGAAGCATCATTATGACTTTTTAATAGCTAACGTTAGTTTTAGCTCTCCGCCAACAGTAGAGCTGGAAATTCCTAATACAGAAAAGAGAGTGGAAGAAATAAAAACCATTATTCGTGCTGTTCTGGCTGAAAATAAAGCAGAGAATGCTTCTATAAAAATAAAGAAAATAAACCTTAAGAAACGTGACCAAGACAATCGATGGGGAACTATTGTTACGGATGTGGGTGAAGACTTATTAGGGAAAGAGAAATATCATGTCAAGATGGTAGGCTATTCTGTTCATCCCGAACCACAATTATTTATCTACACTTCATTAAGCGTTTCCGAAGATAATAAGAAATTTGCCGATGAACTTAAAGGAATTATCGATGAATTTCTTGAAACAAAAGAAATGAAAAATAAAGTGAAAGGTGATTCTTACACAGTTGTGATTTACGGAAAAGGGAATAAAAAACTAAACTAAACACAGCACTTAAATATTTCTCTATACATGCTCCTTAATAACAGATATCTTGAAAGGTTGATAGACGATGATGATAGGCGGTTCTTTACTTATTGCACTGCTGCCAGGTGTACTTATACTCGTGTTAACTTGGCTATTCAGAAAAATGAAATGGAACAAGGTCATTAGAATGAACCCTTCAATACTAACCCTTATGGCTGCGGCTGTTCTTTTTTATATTGGTTATGTAGAAGTAAGAGGCTTTAAAGGTGCGGGCTATTTGTTTTTATCCGTATGCTTACTTTTGTTTGCAACTGCAGCATTTATCATTGCCAAAAAACCTGTACGATAATTTTTATAAACTTTATAAATTCTTTATAAATCCCTCCTATACTACGTGTAGGGGGGATTTAAGATGAAAAATATTATTTTAGAGGTAAAGAGCGTTTCAAAAAAAGTAAGACGACGTCACTTAGTAAAAGAAGTATCGTTTCAAATTAACGAAGGGGAAATATGTGGACTGCTAGGGCCAAACGGAGCAGGTAAAACGACGTTAATTCGTTTATTGACGGGGTTGATTAAACCAACCGGAGGAGAAGTTTTTATTAATAATAAACATATTGTTTCGCAAAGAAAAGAAGCGTTGCAAAACGTTGGTGCAATTGTGGAGTCGCCCATCTTTTTTCCTTATATGACGGGAAAAGAAAACCTGACAAATTTAGCTCGACTGCATTCATTTCATACAAAGCAAGAAAGGCAGCAAAAAGTAAAAGAAGTGCTTGATATTGTGGGATTAACCGGCAGAGAAAACGATAAAGTTCGAACGTATTCTCTTGGGATGAAGCAAAGGCTCGGCATTGCTCAAGCGCTTTTAGGCGACCCGGACTTATTAATACTAGATGAGCCGGCCAACGGCTTAGATCCGATGGGCGTACGTGAACTGCGCGAGCTGATTTTTACGTTAAAACGCGACTATAACAAAACGATTCTGATTTCTAGTCATTTGCTGGATGAATTACAGCGAGTATGTGATCAAATTGTGGTAATGAGAGAAGGAGAGTTAATGTGGGACGGAGCTCTGGACCAGCTAGCATCCGGTAAAAATCTTGAAGATGCGTTTGTAGAGATGGTGTCACAATGAAGGAGCTGTTAGTAGCGGAGTGGGAAAGACTTTGGAAACGAAAAGTGGCGTGGCTGACCTTTCTATTAGTGCCTGTGGTACTGTTAGTTGCTTCTTCCTATCTCCAAAAAGAAAACGGAGCACTCACAGTCAATTTACCACAGTATACGTTTGCCGGAAACTTCCCTGTACTGAGCTTAGTTGAAATGTTATTTACCGTTTTTAATGCCATGTTCTTAGTTTTTATTACGCTCGTCGTTACCGGCGAGTACCGGTCAGGACAGCTGCGAATGGTCATGATACGATCATATTCGTTTAAAGAAATCATCCTAGCAAAAGCCGCAGTGATTCTGCTGTTTAATTTACTGTTTTTTATTACGTATTTTTGTATGAGCTATATGATAGGCTTTTTGCTGTTTGAACACCCGCAAAGCTACTTTGTGTTTTATCACAGTCATGTTTTCAACATAAAAGAAGCGCTAGTATATAATCTTTCATTCTATGGGTATGCCTATTTAACAACTATTGCGATATGCTGTGTGCTGTTTTTTATCTCTGTTATCAGCAAAACAGCCACTACGGCTGTTGGAATGGGGGTTGCTTTTATACTGATTTCCTTTTCATATCCAAATTTATTAACAGGGTTTAGGCAGTGGATGAGTGAAGAGCTTTTTGGACAGCTGTTTTTTACTTCCGTACCGATGATTCAATGGCAGGGGATTACAGTCATGATGGCAGAAAAACCGCAGTTTGTAGGCTGGAATCTGGGTATCTTAGGTTTTTATATTCTATTTTTTAGCGGTTTAACGTATGTAGCTATTCGAAAAAAAGAATCATTTTTATAAAAGGAGAGAAGAGATGATGACAGGACTTTTTATCAGTGAATTAGAGCGAACGTTTAAACGAAAAAAAACAGCGGCTGTATTGGCCGTGTACGTAGGGTTACTTGCTTTTAGTTGGTTCATTTTCTTTCAAAGGGGGGGCATTTCGTTTTTTGATGCGGCTCATGACGTGAAAATTGACTCTTTAAATTCAGCGCCTTTGTTTCTCCGAGACCTATCCTTTGTGATTACGTTTATTGTCATTCCTATGTTTGTGGCAGATAGCTTCAACGGTGAGTACACATCGGGAGCTCTGCGCATGGTACTAATTCGGCCCCACCAGCGTGTGAAGCTGTTTTTTGTAAAGTGGGCGGTTCAATGTTTACTAGTTTTTCTTATTTTGTGTATTACGTGGGTATGGGGGACGTGCCTTGGAAAAATAGCTATGCCTCATGTGAATGAAACGACGTTTTTAGGGGGACATACATTAGGGACTCTAGGGGCGTTGATGTATTCGCTAAAATTTTACGGCATTTGTTTTTGCATCTTTATAGCGGTTATTAGTATCGGGAGTATCCTGAGCGTTCTTATGCCTAATTCTATTTTATCTTACATCTCAACTATTGGTGCTTTAATTGGAAGTGTGTATGTGTCAGATAAACTAAGCTTCTTTTTCTCCGTAACCGATTCTGTTTTTCATGAACTAAGTAAGTCAAACTCTGAATTTTTAGTAAACCTATTATTTCCAATTTTGATTATTAGTCTTATAATAAACCTATTCGTATGGAAAAAGAAAGAATGGGTAGGGTGAGCTGGAGATGAATCAAACAATTTTACTAGTGGACGACGAAAAAGACATTATTTCATTTATGAAAGATGCGCTGCAAGATGAAGGATATGAGGTGGTGTTTGCTTACGAAGGGCAACAAGCGTTAAAAAAGTTAAAAATAAATCCAGATTTAATTGTGCTGGATGTAATGATGCCAGGCATGGATGGCTTTGCACTTTGTGAAATGATTCGAAAAAGCATATCATGCCCCATTATCTTTTTGAGCGCCAAACAAACGGAGCTGGATCGGATAAAAGGACTATTAGTGGGTGGAGATGATTATTTAGTTAAGCCTTTTAGCATGAAAGAACTAAAAGCCCGGATTTACGCCCATCTGCGCCGAGAGCAGAGAATTAGCAATAACTCCTATAACAGGCTTCATTTTGGAGAGTTAACCATTGATTTAAATGGCTATCAAATTTTACATAACAATGAAGTAATTCCGTTTACTTCAAGAGAGTTTGAGATCATTCATTTCCTCGCTCTTCATCCAGGTCAGGTGTTTACACGCGAACAGCTGTATGAAAAAGTGTGGGGCTACGACGCCGAAGGAGATTCGTCTACGATTACAGAACACGTGAAGAAAATTAGAGCCAAACTATTAAAATATGACGAAACACCTTATATCTCGACCGTTTGGGGCATTGGCTACAAATGGGTAAAATAAAAAAATGGATGAACCGGGCGACGTTAAAAGCGCAGTTTGTTTTATCCTTTCATTTGATCTTGCTGTATAGCCTGCTTGCGACGCTTTTAACGTGGGGAATCGTTATTGCAGTAAACTGGTTTCTTATGCCTGGAGCACTGAATCCCGCAAATTATTATGAAAAACAAATTCCCGATATTCTTCAGTTCGTCAAAGAAAAAGAGGATGCGCTTCTTTCGAAAGATGCTAAAAACCAAGTAGAATCGGTTATTCCGCTAAAAGGCATGGATTATCAAATTATAAATAGAGAAGGACAAAACGTGTATGGCTCCATGTCCACTTCATATATTAAGAGCAAACGCGATTTGTATTCTCAGGTCAACACCAATATCCATTCAGGTAAATACATTATAAAAGTCTATCCACTTTTTAATTCAAAAGACGAAGTAAACGGGGCGATTGCGCTAAGATATCAACTAAATATGGCCTCTACTAATCCTAATATTAAATGGATGGTTGCGCTTGTAACATTTGTATCGCTAGCCAGTCCATTTCTTTATTTTTACTTGTTTGCTTATTTGTTTGGAAGACGATTTAGTAAAAAAATTGAACGGCCTTTTAACGAGCTGATGACCGCAGCCAAAAACATTCAGCATAATAATTTAGATTTTTCGCTGTCCCTGACTCAAGACGCAAAAGAATTAAGTCAGCTCTTACATGCCTTTGAAGAAATGCGAAAAGAATTAAAGCAATCGCTATCTAAACAGTGGCAGCTTGAAGAAGACCGTAAAGATATGACGGCTGCGATTGCGCATGATTTACGAACGCCTCTTACAATTATTCACGGTCACACCGAAATTTTAGTAGAAGGAAGCAAAAGAGACCCGGAGAGGCTGAATCGATATTTACATACGATCTACACAAATACACAGCGTTCGATTCAACTATTAAATCAGCTGCAAGAAGTATCTGTGATCGAAAATCCGGGCTTTGCCGTAAAGCGTGAGTCTATTAATATATCCTCATTTGTTCATGAGAAAGCAGGCGAGTTTCAGCTTTTATGTCAAAAAAAAGAGATTACATTTGTAGCCTCAATTAGTCAAGAAGAAGCATCAAACCAATTGTACGGAGATCCTCAGCGGATTTCTCAAGTGTTAGATAATATTCTTACAAACTGTATTCGCTACACGCCTGAACGAGGGGAGATAGCGTGGAATACCGTCATTGATCACAACGAAGTAATCTTTGAAATACATGATACGGGACCTGGCTTTACGCTATCGAACAAAGAGCAGCTGTTTAAAAAGTTTTACCGAGAAGATGCGTCAAGAACAAGCGGCCACGGAAACTTGGGGCTAGGCCTTTATATTGCTCAGTCCATTGTGAAAAACCATGGAGGAAGCATCACAGCCGATAATAAGGAGACGGGAGGGGCATTGTTTAAGATTGTTTTTCCAATGGGAAAAAAGTAAACGCATAAAAAAAGAACCCTCAAAAAAGAGAGTTCCAAAAAGGGTAAGTAAGAAAGAAATGTACATGTTCCTTTGGGGGGACTGCATCTGTACAGTGAAAGTTATACCCGGTATACACTTGTTAAAACGTTGAAAAATAAACCAATAATGTGAAAAATAGATACATTGGCTTTTACCATTCATAAAAAAAGACTGCAAAGCGGCTGTATACCGTATTCTGCAGTCTTTCTTTAGTTTATTTGCGTAAAAAGTCTCCCATAAATTCATTCACTTTTTCTGCCTGCTCATGCTGAGGTGCATCGTTCACACTCGTTTTGCAGGAGTTTCAGCTCTATGGCCATCTCTTTTTTTGCTTCGTTTTCATCTATGCTTTCATTGTTTGAACGTGCGTGACTGCACCCCATTAACCCCAGCGCTAAAACGATTGTAATGGTTCCTATTGTTATCTTTTGTTATCTTGCTTATGCGCCTCATGTTGAAACTCCATTTCTATTTATTTATTACTTGCATATAAAAACTATATCATATAAATGGAATATTTATCTAATTGTAGTTTTAGTAAATTCTAATTAGGTGTGAAATTCCCTTTAGATAAATCCAAAAAAGTATTATAATGGAATTTGTTAAAAAAATAGTATTAAATGGAAGAATCATCATGAAAGTAAGACTGCTTCTAGGAATACTCTTAGCATTCTTGTTCATTCTAGCTGGATGCAACAAGGAAACGGACAATGCCCAGCATAAGAAAGAGAAAACAAAAGATGAAAAAATAAAAATAGTAGAAGAAAAAAGTTATACACTTACAGATTCGATCACTCATAATCACGTACTGAGCTATTCTGCGGTTATAAAAAATGAAAGTGACAAAACGCTTAATGTAAACGATACAACAATAAAATATGTAAACAAAACTGGAAAAGTCCTTGATCCGCATATTATTCCAAGTGACCCCGAAGTTCATCTTGCTCCCTATGTACTAAAGCCGGGCGAGGAAGGGTACATTTCAGCGGAAGGAATTATTAATAAAGAACCAGATACATATAATGTAAAGGTCAAGATTAATCCGATAAAACCTGCAAGTAATGTACAGAGCTTGAAAATTAAAGGCGACGCAATGAGTCAGGAAAAAGAGAATCACATCCTACATATCAAAGGAACAGCTACAAACAATACCAAAGAATCTACTGAATATATTCTGGTTGGTGGAGCCTTATATGGAAAACACAATGAGTTTATAGGAACTACATTTCAATCGGAAGAGGCGCAGCTGACTCCTGGAAAATCTATTTCTTTTGACGCTACTTCATCGCAAATCCCTGATAAAGAACTAGCGAAAGTGAAAACATATAAAGTAGTAGCTTCTACGTATCAAGAGTAAAAGAGTCTTCACATTAGACTCTTTTTGTTATTAATTAGACTTTATTTAAAGGAGGAAATTAAGATGCCTGGAATTGCTAAAACCCCCGAACCGCCTTATTATGCCGTTATTTTCGCTTCTGAAAGAACAGAAGGGGAGAAGGGTTACGGAATAATGGCAGACAAAATGGTGGAGCTTGCATTTAAACAAAAAGGCTTTTTAGGAATAGAAAGTGCCAGAGATCAAGATTTAGGCATTACCGTTTCATACTGGGATTCCTTAGAATCAATAAGAATGTGGAAAGAAAATTCAGCCCACCGCGCAGCGCAGCACAAAGGAAAAAAAGAATGGTATCAAACGTTTTCGCTTAGAGTGTGCAAAGTGGAAAGACATAGTTTTTTTGAGATGTAGGGCGTATATGGTTAATTGTTTTAAAAAGGGGAGAAGTCTTTTATATTTATAGCCACTGTAGGATTTATAGCCGTTTTTATCACTTTGTGTTCATTAGAAGCAAAGCTAAGAACGATCGTCAAACAAAACAATAGAATTATTGAATTACTTAAAAAAAGAATAGAGAATAAGAAAATGCTAATGGGCTCAACGTTTTATAATATTATTTCCTGACTTTAGTTCCGGGAAATGTTTTATTTTAAGAGTGCACAAAAAAAACCTCAGTAGGAGGTCTAGTTATTACTTTTAAAAGCACTTATAACAAGCTCATTTACTGTCGTATGTCATTCAAAGGCTGTGTCAAAAGCTGATTATAAAGGGAAATTATATTTATCGTTTCACCTGGAAAAATTAGCTGAGCTTCGTAATTTCATACTAAGATTTTTCATTTAATCACCGTATTTTTTTCTGTACGTGAGAAACGTTATTAAATATACAACTGAAATCGTCGTTAGAAACACTATCGGGGAAATGCCATTGCCATTATAAGAACTTTTCCCTTGAAAAGTCCGATAAATGGACTCTACAACATCTAAAATTAGTACACCAATAACGATCATAAATGAATACGATTGAGCCTTCGTGCTGATAAACTTCTTTCTTTCGTCACCTTTTCGCGAAGATGATGAAATAAAAATCAAAATTCCGCAAACTAACAGGATGAATGAATACACAATTTTAACCCAATCCATTTTACTCCTCCTTATTAATAAATGTAAAAAGTATTTTACATTTATTATTGTAGCATCAGTTCCAAAAATGTCAAACTCTTTTTACATTGTAAATTATTTGTATAAAATAATTGGTGAAAAAAATGATTTTATAACACAATGTCACGCTACAAAGTGACTTAAATCAACTTCATTGGTAAAATGGAAGTAACAGGAATTTTTGTTTTTCACCAACTAAACGTGAGGTGGGTTGTTTGGTTCTTCATAAAAAAATAGTTTCTTTTGTCGCTCTTTTTTTACTGCTGTTAGTCATAAGTTCAAATTACGTGTTGTATCACTCTTCTTTTGGACTTCAGTCTTTGCCTGCTGATCTCAACGGAGTAGTAGTAGGTTCTATTGTAGACTTAAGCCTTGTGGCTCCGCTCTTGTTTTTAGCTTGGCAGCGTAAGTTCAGTCTAAAGTACTTTATTGTATTAATGGCTACAGGCCTTATTACTGCGCGTTTTATCATTCCGAGTGAATACTTGGCTTCTTTTCAGTCGGTTATGTGGCTAGGTGTTGGAATAGAAGGAGTACTCATTTTATTTGAACTTTCACTGCTGTTTATGCTAATTAAAAACGTACCGCCTATTTTGAAAAGAGTCAAATCAAACTCTTTACCGCTTTTATTTTCCTTTTCGCGGGCTGTAAACGAAAAGTTCCCCAAACACGCTTTTATACACATACTTTGTTCAGAAATGCTAATGCTTTACTATGCGTTTGGAACGTGGAAGAAGCAGCCGAGTACTGAAGGGAATACGTTTACTCTGTATAAACGCTCCAGTTTTATTACGTTTCAAATTATGATTATTCACGCAATTGTCATTGAAACATTAGGGCTTCATTGGCTGCTGCACAATACGTCTATGACTCTTTCAATCGTTTTACTGATCCTTAATATTTATAGCATTGTTTTCTTCATAGGAGACATTCAAGCATTAAGGCTTAACCCTTTACGAGTGGAAGATGATCGTCTATACATTTCTTTTGGCTTAGCCAAGCGTATGGAAATCTCTTTTAAAGATATTGAAGAAATAATAGAAGACACTCACATCCTCCAACAAAAAGTACCTAACACCACGATTGAATTTATGGCACGCGATTTTGAAACTGTTCATCCTGATCTTTTACTAATACTAAAGTCTCCAATTGAAGCAACGCTTTTTATGGGAATCAAAAAGAAATACCAGCAGGTCGTCATTCGCGTAGATGATCCTCATAGGTTTAAAAAGCTAGTCAAAGAGCGTTTAGAGAAAAATAAGCAAAATATGTAATCATGGAGTGAACCCGAATTTAACTAAACAAAAAGAGGTTATGAACATTGAAAATCTATACATGCAGCAAAGAACAAGGCAAAAAAGTAGAAAAATATCAGTCGCATTTAGCTACTTACGTAAAAATGGCACAAACAAATGAAGCAGCTACTATCGGTTATATGTATATAGAAGGAGAAGGAACAGTAGGATATCACGAAGCGCCTATACCTCAGTTATTTATCGTAGTCGAAGGTGAAGGATGGGTAACAGGAAAGAATCAAAAACGAATACCTATTAAACGTGGAGAAGCGGCACTGTGGGGAAAAGGAGAATGGCACAGTTCTGGAAGTGAAGAAGGTATGACTGCCATTGTCATTCAATCGGAGGAGCTAAATCCTGAAGCATTTATGGAAAGAAAAAAGCACGCTTAGATAAGTATCTAGGCATGCTTTTTTTCTATAGGACTTTAAATTTTTTAAGGGCAAACTCAATCCCGTCTTCACCCGATTGCTTCGTGACAAAATCTGCGGATTTTTTTAACTTATCAGATCCGTTGCCCATCGCAATTCCAAGGCCGGCTAACTCTATCATATCGATGTCATTTTCTCCGTCTCCGAATGCGATAGCCTCGGATTGATGGATGTTAAAATAGTCTAAGACCTTCAGGATAGCTACCGATTTTGTGATCTCTTCTTGAAGCACACTTACGACATAAGGGTGCCACCTTTTAAATAGTAACTGAGGAAACCGCTGTGCATACTGCTCGGCGGTTCTGTCATCCCCATACAAGCACATTAAATAAATGTCTTCATCATAAATACGCTCATTCATTTGAGGATAATTACTGAGCGATAATGTTTCCTTTAGTGCTTTTAAAATATTATCATCTTTGACACCGTTCATGCTGAGCTCTTTTGTATAAAATGAAAGACCGTGATTTTGCGAGGCTGCGTATTCAAAGACTTCGCGCGCAACGTGCTTATCCATGGACAGCTTATGAATGACTTCTTCATTATGTACAGTAAACGCGCCGTTTGCGGTAATGAACGTATCTATACCTAATTCTTTAATTTCTTTACAGAGAGATAAAGGCCTTCCCGTAGCGGCTACGATTTTTAATCCTTTGTACTTTAAACTTTCTATAATCTCTCGAGTTTTAGCGGAAACAGTCCCGTTTTCGTGATGAGTAAGGGTTCCATCCACGTCAAAAAATACAATTTTATAGCTCATAGTAATCTCCTTGTTTAAACAGCTCGATCTTTTTTAACATTTACAAATAATAGTGCACAGACTAAAATAGCTGCTGCATATAAAAACGTAGAAACAACCGGTTTATGTAAAAAAACAGTATGATTGTATGAAGAGTCATACAAATAAAGAGCGGCTGAAAATAGAAAAGGCAGTAGTTTCCTCATGTTGTCACTCCCTGGTTTTATTATACATATTTTTCTTGTATTTGTATGTAATCTTAATAAGAGTAATAGTATTTTACATAAGCAAAGAGAAAGCGAAGTGACGAATATGACGATACATCACTATATAGGGTCTCCCTATGAATTGCCTACAGGAAGTTTTGGCACAAAAGAAACGCTGGTGTCTTTACCCGAATTTTCTCCTTTTAATCGAAATCAAAAGAAAGATAAGCTAATTACAATCTATGAAAAAGAAGAAGATGCGTACGGTATTCGTATCAATCGTTTAACTGACGGGTATAGCGAGATAAAGCATGCATTTACCTTGCCATATATCTATGAATTATCTTGTGATGCACATTCTAAATCAATAAGAGAGCTGTTTACTTATATTGAAGAACACCTTATAGAGGGGTGTTACATTGAATTATATTCTTGCTTGGACGGAGATGAAGCGGAAGAAAAAGATTCAAGTCTAGATATGAGTATTAACTTGAAAACGCTATATTTTGGAAAGTATTATAAATTAGACAAAAAGAAGTATATCTATGAATTAGGGGAAATGTTCAAATTTGAAGACAAACAATTTATAGTGGTGTTGAAATGAGTGGGTTAGCCTGTAACTTTTAGGTAAGAGTTATAGGCTAACCAGTTTAAGCAGACTGATATTTATAAAAAAGGCTTAATATACGGAAGACTCAAACCAAAATAAATAATAAACGACATAAGCAAGTAACAGCCAATAACACTTCTTCTAACTGGTTTAGAAGCTTTTTTTAACCAGCCCCAGTGTTTATCATCATAGTCAAAAATAAAGTAGTCCAAGATAACAGATAAAGTGATAATAGCAGCAATTATTAATAAGCCCATATATATCCTCACTTTCAATTTATGAAATTATCCGCATTTACAATAATATACCTCATTATTCCATTAATTACAAAGTCATACTTTTATAAACGGTTTATTAAATCTACTATATTATGGTAAAATTCACAGAGTATAGTAGTATCATTTTTAAAAGAAAGATGGGAAGAAGTTGGATGTCGTAAAAGAAGTAAAGCTATTAAAATATCAAATGAGTCTCATGAAGCACATGATTAACGCAGAGGAACACCCTTTTTTTATGTTTGCGATTGATCATGAATTTGAAGAAAATCAAGTGAAGGCATTCTTAAAAATACTAGGTGTGTTTAGTTGCCGAATAAAAGGTGAAGAAATTTTCGAATGGTATCAAAATGATCAGCTGTTCTCTCAATTTAACCTTTCGTTAGATAAACTATATGCGTCAGAACCACCTACGCTAGAAGAATTAAAAATGTATGTGACTAAAATTTTTTATCAGGAATTTGAACTAGAATATTTATTGTGCAGTTTGAAGAAGCAGTTTATTCAAACCGAAGTTTGCGAAATTTTCCTGCAGCGTTTAAAAACAGATTTGAAATAAATGATTTAAGAGGATTTCAAATCTGCAGAGTTTAAAGGGAAAGGAAGTTTAATTGAAATGGAACGAATTATCAACTTTTGGTCATTTGTGTGTACGTTACTGTGCGTCGTGTTCTTTTTTATCGCTTTTAATCACCCAGCGTTATTTAATATAAATTTTTGTTTGGCAATGATTCTATTTTTCGTCGGCATTGCAGGGTTCTTTGGAATAAACAATTGGGCATCGGCTCTAAGAAGTATTCTAACGGTGGTAATTAGTGCTGGATTAATTCTAGTAACAGGATTTATTATCTTCATCGGCAATCTTTTTTCATAGCAGATACATAAGAGATACTAAAAAAGATTTTCATTTAGAGAACCTTTAGTAAGCACGCTGCAGAAACAATTAAAATAGTAAGCTGACTTAACGTTACTCCTCATCCTTTGGTGTAGCAGCTCCATTCTCGTATATCTTTTCGATAATTTTATACGTAACACCAGTTAAAACAGACAGGATTAGCACCTTTCCTATAAGGTTAAGACCATAGTTATATTTTAGATAGTCTAGTAGTACGGCATATACAAATACGCAGATGCCTAATATGACATGTTTCATAAAAAACTCCTTTGTTATTGACTTAATTTGTCTATATTTTAACGTATAGAAGAGGGCTAAATCGTTAGCCCTCTTTTAAGTAAGCTTGTTAAGTGACCAGTTGTTTTTTAACTCAGTTATTTACATTCAAAAGAATAATCATTAATAATTGGATTATGTATTTCTACTATGGCTTCTCCGCCGTTATCATAACATTTTGAGGTCAAAGTTTTTATCTCTGAACTATTAAAATAGCTATAACAGTTAATCAACACAGAGATTACTAGTAGTAAAGTAAGTAGAACAATTATGATTTCTTTTATTCCAGATTCAACGATAGATTTAATTTTTCATTCTCCTTTGTAAGTTACATTAAAAGCTATAGACGTAGTAACAATGAATCAGAACATTTAAATTTCAAGAGCTTGATTTTCGGATAGTCGAAAATCAAGCTTTTATTCTTTCATATAGAAATTTAAATAATCCTATCTACACCCCGATTTTCTTGCATTTTTTAATTGACCTGTTTTATTCATAGTCAACCGTCGTTCCCGCAAACATAAACGTAATAATCCCTAATACGAAGAACAGCTGAGAAATCACGCCTACTATACTGCAGATCAGACCGGCAATCGCGAGTCCTTTACCGCTTTGATTCGTAGCAGCTATTTGATTTGATGCTTTTTTGTAGAAGATAATTCCAATAATCCCTGTAATAAACCCAATGATTGGAATAAAAATAGATACGATGCCTAGAGTTAGAGAAACAATAGAGTTGGTGTTTACTTGAGGTTTTGTGTTAGTTTCCAACGAATTCACTCCCTATGAATGATATTTTTTGATTATACCATAAAAAGGAATAATATCCTTTTTACTAGTAAAAGTAGAAATTTTTAGAATTATATGAGTGCCAGTATATTTTCTATGCGTCGTTTTATTAAACGTAAGATGATATGTACAAAAAGAAACTTATTCTTTGACGTTCCTATAAGGAAATCGGCTTTGTAGAGTATATTTACTGAGATAGCAGATTCTGCGCCATAAAATCAATTAACCTAAATTAAGGAAAATATGATACAATAATCCATAAGGATGTGAATAAATGGAATTGTTTATACCGGATGCTTTTCTGTATGTATCATTTGCGATTATGACGGCATTCTTTGTACATGCTGCTATTAAACTAGCTACCTTTCAAACGGTACATAAACATGTTTGTCTGCAGCAAAAGGACATGTATCTTATACAAAACGTAAATCTTTTATGCGCTCAGAATCTCATATGCTGCGTGTATTACAAATTTAAATTTATACATTCTGTTCACAGGCAAGAAGCAAAAGGTGAACAAGATGATGAAGGTCCGCATTCGTCAGTATTTTTTTCGTTTGACTAAAAAAATACTGGAGGAATATAAATGTTAAAACATAAAAAGAAGCTTTTCTTTATTGTTGCTTCCATTTTTCTACTTGCCGGCTGTGATTCAGCAAACGTGATTCAAAGTTCGCACACTCACTTTTTTGATCACTATTTTATTTACCCTTTTTCGCTGCTCATTTTGTTTATAGGAAATACGTGGCTTCATCAAAGTGTTGGTTTTTCGATTATGCTTGTGACGGTTGGCGTACGTATGCTGCTGGCTCCTTTAAACGTTCTTCAATATAAAAATCAGCTGAGCAATAAACGTATACAGCCTCAGCTTCAACAGCTGAAAGATAAGTACAAAGATAAAGATCCTGAGAGTCAGCAGCAATATCAGCGTGAAATGATGGAACTGCTTAAAGAAAATGGAGCCAATCCTCTTATGGGCTGCCTTCCTTTACTTGTCCAGCTTCCGGTCTTTTCAATTGTGTACTACGCGATTAGACGAATAGATGAAATTAGCGCATCATCTTTTTTGTGGCTTGACTTAGGACATGCGGATCCGTATTTTATCCTTCCAATCGCCGCGGCATTAGCTACGTATTTGCAGACAAGAGTCATGCAAAAGGATGTAGCAGGAATGAATGGATCGCACGCAGTGTTATCTCAAATTCTTTCGCCTGTCATGGTGCTTTCATTTGGGGTATTTTCACCGTCTGGTCTCGTTTTATACTGGATGACAGGCAGTTTGTTTATGATTTTTCAGTCTCTTGTATTAAAGAAGGTTTTTCAAGAAAAGGCAGTGCTTGAAGCAAAATAAATAAATTAAAAGGTTGCTCTGCTAGGAGCAGCCTTTTATTGAAAGGAGGGGGTACGGTGAAAAAATATATTCTTTCATTCGGCATAACGATTGGCACCATAGCAATTTTATTTTTTATCGGCAATATATTTCATATTTCGTTACTGTCAGTTCAGTGGATTTATGTAAATGAACCGGAAAATTTTCAAATGGAAGCAAAAGGCGGTTTAATACCGGTAGCAGTTGGACTTATTCTTGGTTTTATAACCGACTATGTATTAAGTGAAAAAGAAAAAAAGCAGCGTCATCCATTATAGTGAAGGAAAAGGATCTTTTATGGGAGATCCTTTTTTTATTTGTGATTTGGGTAAAAAGGTAAGTCAAGAATAGTACAGGTAGATGTTGTCATACATATTACGGTCATAAAAACCAAACGAAAGGGCAGCAAACCTTGAGGCTGTCATCGACTTTTTGTAGTTTCCTAGCTATAATTGGTAGTGAATAGTCATTTTTGTAAATAAAAGGTGATTTTGTGCGTTATCAAAGCAACTAAATGAGTTGGATTCTAGGGTTGTGCCTAACTACTAATAGAGAAAGTGAAGTGAGTACATGACAAATCTTTTAGAAGTTAGAAACATGGCAAAAACGTTTGGCCAAAATGAAGTTTTAAAAGATGTTTCCTTTAGTGTACCCCCTGGATCGATTGTTGGATTTATTGGTGATAACGGAGCGGGGAAATCTACGACGTTTAAAGCAGTGTTAGGACTGATTTCGAGAGATAGCGGTACTGTCGAAATATTTGGTGAAGACAATTTAAATAAAGATGCGACGATTAAAGAAGATATTGGAGTCGTGTTTGACGCGATTAATCTGCCGGTTTCTTTAACGATCAAACAGCTAAACAACGTTTTTAAGAAGCTATTTAACTCTTGGGAAGAAGCTGATTTTCACCGATTGATTCATTCTTTTTCGTTACCGGAAGATAAAAAAATACATATGTTTTCACGCGGCATGTCGATGAAATTATCTCTAGCTGTAGCGCTGTCTCACCGTGCTAAAATATTGCTGTTAGATGAAGCAACAGGAGGACTGGATCCCTCGTCTAGAGAGCAAATATTAGATGAATTAAAAGCATTTGTCAGCGATGGCAACAGCGGAATATTGCTTTCGTCGCACATTATGAGCGACGTCGAAAAAATCGCGAGCCACCTTGTTGTGATTAAAAACGGTGAGATTTTATTAAATGAAGAAAAAGAGAAAGTTTTTCAGGAGTATGCAATTGCCGTTATGAATGAAGAACAGCTGAACGTACTTCCGGAAGACATAGTAGTAGCAAAAAGAACGTATGATAAATCTTTCCGTGTACTCGTATCCGATAAGCATCAACTGCCAGAAGGAACTGTAACTGAAGCGATGTCGATGGAAGAACTAAGCGTGCTTTTAACAAGGAGTGAACCGTAAATGAGAGGTCTATTGTTAACGAACTACTACCTCATTCAACGAAGCTTTTTGACGTACACAGCGCTTGCCATAGTTATTTCTGCGGTCATTTTTTATTTTGCGAACCCTTCATTTTACCGTATTATAGCGATGTTAATTATTTTATTGATGGCAATGCCAGCGCTTGAAGTGATCAAACTAGAAAGTAAAACCGGCTATGACAAATACGTGCTTACTCTTCCGATTAGCCGAAAAAATGTGGTGCAAAGTCACTATGTTTTTTACTTTTTAATTGTCGTCAGCGGAACCATCCTATCTTATGCGGTTTTTTCTATGTATTCGATCATTTCCAAAAGTGCAGTAGAGGATATAGTAAATATCGTTTCGTTTGGTACATTTATCGTACTTTTTGCTGGTGCACTTGCTTATCCGCTTCTTTACGTATTCGGAGCAGAGAAATCTGACGCATTGTACTTGGAGGGGGAATGGGTGGCCTTTTCGTTGCCATTGCTTTACAGGGAGCTGTTGGGTACTTAGTCGAGATATTAGTGGCATCAAGCTTACCGATCGCTTCTTCTTTGCATGTTCCTATCTTGTATACCCTCTTTGGAATGGTGATGTATATTACTTCTTACTTTATTGGGCTGTCTATCTACCAAAAGAGAGAATTTTAGTATGAATTGATTTTGAAGTAAAGACTACAAAGCGTTCCTCAAGGCTATTTATCAATAAATAATTCAAACAAAAAAACAGCCACAACATTTGATAAACTAAGCAAACAAGATCTCAAAAATATAAAGGATATCATTGGCGATAAAGCTTAAGTGATGAGCACTTTTAAAAAGTTAATTGTGTCCTCTAAGCACATGTATTATAGTAAAAGATGCAGTTTTAAAATGTGAAAGGAGATTATATGGGGAATTTGTTTAAACGGGCTTCAAACGTATCAAAAACCGCTTTTATTGCTACACTGATTTTGTATATCATTATTGTAGCATCTTTTATTCCGTCAATTGTATTTGCTGGAGCTTTCTTTGCTATAGTAATTAAAATAGCAGCAGCACTTTTAATCTTAGCAACAATCCTAGGAATGATTTATTCGTTCTTCATTAAAGGCGGCCAAAAATTTCTTTTTTTACTGTTACATGCCGCTTCTTTATTGATTGTTTTGTTTAGTATCTCTGCTTTTATGCTTGCTAAAAGCGCTGAGTTGACATAGTGAAGAGAAATTACATATGCAAAAAGGCAGGAGAAATCCTGCCTTTTTTATTTTTGTATGATTTCAAGAGGGCTCGTATATTCTGGAGAGGCGCCGCTCACTATTTGGCTAAACTTGTTTAGCAAGAAGAAAAGAAGGAAAAGTAAGAAAAAAGGAGATGTGATAATTTGGAAAAAATCATAACTATGGCAGCGAGTATGGGTTTTCTTTTCTCTTTTTTATTTTTACCCTGTTATAAGTGAAAGCAAGGGGAAACCTTTGAGTGAAAGCCCAACCTATATGGTGAAAGGGCTAGCCGTAATCGTTCTTTTAGCCAGCGCTATAACGGGAAGTCATTTTACCTAAACAGGATTGTGCTATTACTCGGTGCATCTCTTAATTGCTGACAAATAAATCATATGCTGCCACGATCAAGCTAGGTGGGGTGAAAAAGAGGGGAGGCTAATACAATGAAATGGTATAGGCACGCGCTCATTCCTTTAGCTATAGGCTTTTTGAGCTTCGTCTGTTTTGTCATTTATAGTAAGGCAGCGACAAATCCGAGTCTTCAGATGAATCAGGCGCTGTTTATTTCGATTGGTATATGTATTGGAGCAGTTCCAGTATCCTTTTTTGTAGAGTATCAAAAGAACAAAGACAATAAAAAGTTTTATAGCTAAGTTATTTGCCGAATGCCCCTTAGCTCTTATTTTTATTGAAATGGATGTGATAATCTGTTTATTCTTGTGAGGATTGGTATGTTTGCCTTCGTTATTTTACTGCACATTGCCTTTCGAAAACTGGTTTTGTATGCCCATGAAAAACAAAAAACTTCCCCCAAAAGAAGGACGAAGGATATTAATAGGAGGAGTTTTGGTTATTTTGATTATCCTGTTATCCATCTTAAACTTTTTAAAGTATTACTACGGTGCTTAAAAAGAGCAGACATGTGTATTTTATATCTGTGTGATTCTCATCAATTAACCTATTGGTACGTCAACGCTAAACTAGGCAACTTTTTGTAGTCCATGGGATTCAGGTAACCAAGCGTCTCATGGATTCAAATGTAATTAAATCAATGGGCATCGTTATGTAGTTTACTTGTTAATTCTTCTAAACTGTCAAACTATGTTGGGGAAATTTTACACATATCTCGGCTGGACCCGATTAAAGAAATAAAAAGCCACTAATTGCTATTAGTGGCTTAGAGAAATCCTCATTCTTGATGATTCTTATTGCTGTTCTGATTTAACCAAAATTTTAACTTGGTTTTTTTCTTTAATCAGGCTTTCAAACCCTTCTTCAATTACATCGTCTAGGGCTATCTTTTTCGTTACTAACTTTTCGGCTGAGAAGTAGCCTTTTTGCATAAGAGACAATACTGCTGGGAACACGTTACGATAGCCAATGATTCCTTTAACAGTTCGTTCTTTAATTACAATATCATTCGGCAGAATTTCTGCTCCTTTTTCCCATATGCTAACGATAATAGTTTCTCCGCCAATTCCTGTAGATTGGATTGCTTGACGTAATACAATAGGTACACCTGTTACTTCAAATGATACATCTACGCCACCGTCAGTTAATCTAGCAATTTCGGCTACCGTATCTTCAACTTCAGCAGGATTAATGATGATTGCTCCTAATTCTTCTGCTTTTGCTTGTCTTTCTGGGGATAATTCAACTGCATAAATATCGGTTGCACCTGCTGCTTTCAACGCTTCAATGACAAGAAGTCCAATAGGTCCACATCCAAATACAGCAACTTTGTCTCCTGCTTTTACTTTACTTGAACGTACTGCATAAAGAGCTACTGCCGCTGGTTCTACTAAAGCACCTTGTTCATAAGATAAATCGTCTGGAAGTTTGAATAAAAGTTCTTCATCTACTGCAACATATTCACTAAGACCTCCACCGCCTCCGGCTAAACCTAAGAATCCCATTTGTTCATCTAGGTTATAAGCACCTTGGTGTCCATGTGTAGCAAAGATTGGCTCAACTACCACACGATCACCAACTTTATAATGGGTGACACCTTCTCCAACTTCTACTACTTCACCTGAGAATTCATGTCCAAGCGTTACTGGAGCAACCTCATTAGTGAGAGGGTGCGGTCTATCAACTGGAATAAAGATGGGACCACCTAAGTATTCATGTAAATCACTACCGCAAATTCCACACCATTTAACTTTCATTTTTACCTGACCAGCCTGTACAACCGGTTCATTTATTTCTTCAAGACGAATATCTTTTTGATTATGCCATCTTAGCGCCTTCATATACTACATCTCCTTGTGTCATTTCTTTTACTATACCTATAAGTATACAACTAGATATACTTATGGTAAATTTAGTTAATATTAATGATTGTTAAGCAATACTTAACTAAAAGAAAAAGAGGGCATTATGAATATTGAACAATTAAAATATATGGTGGAAATAGGTAAAACTGGTTCATTAAAAGAAGCAGCTGATAACCTGCATATTACGTTACCTGCACTAAGCCAATCTATAAAAAATTTAGAGAAAGAACTAAATATAATCATTTTTCATCGTTCTAGAAGAGGATCTATTCCAACTGAAGAAGGTCATAGGTTAATTGAAAAGGCCAACTCTGCTTTATTGAAAATTCAAGAATTTATGGATGAAGCAGAAGCGTATACAAATACCATGAATGGTGAAATAAAGATTGCAACCTACCCAGGACCAATGGAGCTCCTCGTTCACTTAATAACAGAAATTAAAAGAGAATATCCGAACATAAAGGCTTCTGTCTATGAAAATAGCACCGAGTACATTATAGATAAAGTTCTAGATGGGGAGGTAGATGTAGGGTTTATTACTTATACAGAAAAAGAAGAAAAAAAGTATCGGAACTTGGTATTTAAAAAGTTATTAGATGGTCATATGGTAGCTGCAGTAAATAAGAAGTCGCCATTAGCCAAACAAACACTCATTACTGAAGAGATGTTAATTAACCAGCCCATTGTTTTATATAACGACAAATATATTCAGGAATTTATGAAAGGTTTTAGCTCACTGCCATGTGATATCTTGTTTACTACCAATAATGTAGATACCATTCGTAATACGTTGGAAAATAATACGGCAATAAATATAGGATTTGACTATGCGTTTAGAACAGATGCCGGCTTATCTAGAAGTGATCAATATGTAGTCGTTAACTTTGCTCCTCCGCATTATAAAACTTATTCTTTTGGGTACTTTTATAATGCCAATAATGGGCTTTCTAGAATAATAAGAGAATTCTTAAAGCGGATTCATAGAACTATAGTAAGTAAATAATGAATTATAAAGAGTGAAGGTTAAAAAAGAATTATTTCAGAAAGAGGGAAATGTGTGAAGCGTCATTTAACCTTGCTTTTATCGTTATGTAGTAGTTTGCTTGTTTTTTTATTGTCACTGTTTCAATGGGATTTAGATAATCGTATAGGGAAATACGTAAGTCCGTATATATGGTTATTCTTTGTCATTCCTTTCTAACGCTGTGGACAGGAATGTATCTGTTTAGCAGTGGAAAGTGGCTGCCTTTGGCTATTCAAGTGATAACCGTTATGCTGTGGTTCTTTATTCCGTTTGAGCAGCTTAATTTAGACATAAACTTTAAACTCCACCAGCAGCTAAAATACAAAGTGGCGCCTTGAAACCCGAATAAGCCAACTACCCATGGCTTATTCCTTTACCCAATGAACCCGACAACTCATCGCTTGTTGATTTACCTAAAGAGTATGCGAGCGTATCTAGAGGTCGAGATGATGTCGCAGTAGAAACCAAAGGAAAGGGGACATCCGTACTTTTCTTTACAAACCTTGGAATCTTAGGTCATTTCTCAGGCTTTGTTTATGACCCAAAAAACCGTAAACCTTCATCAGGCGATTTTGGTCTGAAGTTTGATGAAATAGAAAAGGTACAAAGAAATTGGTATTATATCTCTTATTAGTAAAAAAACGAGCCTGGGACAAACGTATGTTAGCTCAAGTGAAAAACGGACCCTTGATCAACATGTTTGATGGGTGGTTCGTTTTTTTTGTTAGGATGAACGTAGGTTTCACCTGTTTAGATTTTTCTAGCAGTTGATTGAAGAGCAAGGCGAAGACTCCTGCGGGAAGAGCGGGACAGATGAGACCCCGCAGGAGCGCAAGCGACGAGGAGGCTCAGCGCCCGCCCGCGGAAAGCGAAGCCTTGCACGGAAATCAACTGCGGTGTTATAAGCGGTTCAGCTCATGTATTGTATCTCATCTGTTCGTCTTTAGGTTTCCGATAACTTGTTTTATGGTATGTCAACACTAAGCGAAACAATTTTTTTAACGTGTTCAAATTTGTGATTAACGGGACTCATGCAACCGAGCGTCCTGTAAATTCGAATGTAATTAAACCGATGGAGGTAGTCCTGTCGTCTACTTGACCTTAAAAATCTGTGCAGCCGGACCACATAGACTCTATAGTTACGATAGGGTCTAGTTATCCTGCTTTATTTATAAGTAAGAAACGCAGTTTATCTGAAAAATAACTAAAAGAATAAAAAGTAAGAATTTTTAAGGAAATTTTAATAACTGTCTAAGAAACTTCTAATTTCTCCTTTATTTTTTTGTAAGCTGTCTCCTTTAAGATAGAAGTAATCGAGTAGCCCACCTTATTTTGAGAAAGCTCAATAAGGTTGTATGACGAAAATACGAATGGGTAACCTCACTACTTAAAATGGAGGCTGATGTACACTTATGAATCTAGAGGTTTTTCGAAATTACTCCTTACAGCATTTGAAGAAAGATATACTATCGGGTATTGTTGTTGGCATTATAGCTATACCTTTAGGGTTAGGATTTGCGATAGCTTCTGGAATATCGCCTGTTACAGGACTTTATACAACGATTGTAGCGGGCTTGCTAATTGCTATTTTAGGTGGATGTAGGTTTCAAATCGCGGGACCTACGGGTGCGTTTGTTCCTGTTTTATTAGGGATTGTGTTGCAATATGGCTATGAAAATTTATTAATTGCCGGCTTTATGTCCGGAATTCTCCTCATTATCTTTGCGCTCTGTAAAGTAGGAGCTTTAATCAAGTATTTTCCGTCCTCTATTATTGTAGGATTTCAGTCGGGAATTGCGCTGATTATCTTTAGCGGGCAGATTCCAAACTTCCTTGGGCTGCACGCGATTGAAAAATATCAGTATTTTCATTTGAATATAAAAGAGATCTTTGGTAATTTACACTTCATCAACATCTATAGTATTGCTACAGCAGGGTTGTGCTTAGCTACGATTTTAATTGTGCTTTACTTTTCACCTAAGTCACTGGGAATGTCCTATTTACTTGGAATTGTTGTATCCACCGGCTTGGCATCTTTTTTCTTTGCAAATCAGTTTGAAACCATTGGTTCCATTTACGGAGAGATACCTCGTCACTTTCCGGCGCCAGCGTTTCCAGATATAACAGTGGAGAGGGTTGTCACTCTTTTACCTTCTGCATTTGTCATTGCTATACTTGTAGGGTTACAGTCTTTGCTGACAGCTCGCGTTGCGGATGAAATGACAAAATCAAAGCACAGCAGCAAAAAAGAACTGATTGGCCAGGGAATTGTCAACATGGTAACGCCGATGTTTTCAGGTATTCCCGCGGCAGGAGAGATCGCAAGAACCGTTACCAATATTAAAAACGGCGCTTCATCTCCAATTGCAGGAATCACGCATGCTATCTTTGTGTTGATTGTGCTGCTAGTGCTTGCTCCGTATGCTTCATACGTGGCGCTTGCCAGTCTCGCGCCAGTTTTGATGGTCGTAGCGTGGAACATCAGTAAAAAAGAACAGTTTGCAAAGGTAATAAAAGAAAAATCGTTTCATTCATTGGTTTTACTTACGACATTTTCATTAACGGTGTTTACAAACCTGACAATCGGGATCGCCGTTGGATTATGCCTGTCGGGTGCAAACTTTATGGTGAAAAAGAGTCAAGAAAAACAAAAGCTATTAAGAAAAATTGGTTAATATAAGCATATAAAATAATACGCGTAAAAAACCCCCACGGTAGGCTTAGACAGTGGGGGTTTTAGTAGTAATAAAAAAGGATGTCCCAATTACTTTCCTTCAAACCAACAGCGGGCGTTATCAAAAAGCATGTGCTGAATCTGCTGTTCGGTTACGCCTTTTCTTTTTAATTCCGGCACTACTTCTTCTAATACAAAGCTCATTGACCATTTTGGAAAACGTTCTTCAATTACGCCTTCTGGAAACCAGTCCATTGTACAGCAGTAGTCTTGTGATAGAAACATGCGGTTTGAATAGCCTTGTTTAGCCAATTCAATGACCGTTTCATTTCTATTTTCAGTTGAACATTCTCTTGTCAGGCCGTAGCGGTCCATACCGATAAAGGCATCTTGCTTTAATATGTTTGAAATATACTCGAGGTTATCCGTATCTCCCGTATGTCCAATCAGAATTTGATTTGGATTAGCGCCTTCATCGAGTAAGATGTCCAGCTGCTTTAAGCCTGTGCCGCTTGCAGGATGTGAATGAGTCATAATTGGCACGCCCGTTTTTTTATGAGCTCGTGCTACGGCACGCATTACTTTTTCTACATCAGCCGTTACGCCAGGTGCATCCGTGGCGCATTTTAGAAAACCTGCTTTGATTGACGTGTTTTGAATGCCGACTTCAATGTCTCGAACAAACAGGTCTGCCATATAGTCAATGCTACGCGTTTGAAAGTGGGTAGGGATGTAGTTATACGTATAAATTCCTGTGGCTGCGATGATTTGAGTATCCGTTTCACGGGCAATTTTTTCAATGAAACGAATATCTCGCCCTTGTTCCATCACCGTCGGATCACAGATCGTGTTGACTCCGAGCTTCTTCGCACGATTTACTTGTTCTACTGCTTTTGCAACTTCTTGTTCCTCATCATATAAATGAGGAAACTGGGCGTGAACAGATTCAGAACGCACGCGCATATGTTCATGGATTAGTGTTAGCCCTAGTTCGGACGTATCGACTGGGCCTGTTACCGAATTGATAAATGTCATGTTACGATTCCTTTCATCATATACCTGTAAATCAAACAGCGGGTGATTAGGTACAGTTTTACTATAATCTCTTTTTATAGATAGACTTCTGTTATAAAAAACACATATTGCATTATACAATATATATGTTGTCTTACACAACAGGCGTAACTTTTACTCACTATGACAAAAAATCCTTCTTTCCAAACAGGAAGAAGGACTAGTTATATTGATCATTACCCAGCATTTACGCTGTAATTATCACCATTTAGTTTACGGAATTTTAAATAGCTGCCAACTCTCCAAATAACAATATATATAAAGGCTAGCGTCATTGTTAAGACCGCGAAGTCTATCGAGTCTAATCCTTTGAAGTACTGGCTCAAAGCCATTCTTATAAAAATAATGGCGATAATTACATATTTAAAATTTTTGTTTGGCTTTGAATAAATAAAGCCATCTTCTCTTACTTCATAGTCTGTTTGGCTAAGCATAATGAGCCCGAATATCACACCTAATACACCAGCAATCATCATCTCCCAGTAGGGTGGTAAGTGAAATGATTGGCCCGGTATGTGCATCAGTTGACTTAGACTAAGTGAAAATGCAATCAATATGAAAAAAATAGGTGCTAGTATACCAAGTCCATTCTTTTTAATGGGCTTGTTTTTCTTTTTCATCTTTCTCCAAATAATAAATCCGATAAGAGCGACAACAAATAGATAAATAAGCAGCATTTCCATCGTCAGTTTGCCTCCTTTTTCATTTCTATGTTCGTACAATCCACTATTTAGTATAAACACTAAAGGGCTGTAGATAAAAGTGCATTCTTTCATTTTTTACACATGAGAATTCTCACTATTTTTTAGTGGTATCGTTTTATGGTTTATATGTCTCATTACTGTTTCTTTCTTTTTTACCACAATATGTTAGAATTGTAGAAAACGAGAAAACGTAGTGCAAACAAATTTTGTTTACACGCTGCCATAGTTATAGAGGTGAATGAGTTGAGGTTAGGAAATCAATTAAAAAAATTAAGAGAAGAACAAAAGATGTCAGAAGAAGAGGTTGCTGAGCAGCTGAGTGTATCGGTACAGCACATACATAAATGGGAAGATAATCAGAGCTACCCTGATATCCAACAACTTTTAAACTTAAGCGACATCTATGGAACAACTATTAATGAGTTTATTAAAAATGATGTTGCATTACAAAACAGAATAAACATTCAGGAAGAAGAAAAAGAAGACGACGATAAGCTACTTCACCCAGGCTTTTATATCGGAATTGGCCTCATGTTTTTTGGTAATTTTCTGAGTCTCATCATCGGCAATCTTATGATTATGATGGTGACAAACATCGTTGGAATGTTAATTATCTGTTTTTATAAAGAAATATTAAAGCTTTTGAAAGGTGTCAAAAAAGATTTTTATGAACAGAAATAAAAAGCAATGTTATGTAATAACACAAAAACGATGAGGTGTACAAGGTGAAAGAGTTAAATTTAAATTTTATGACCATCTCTTTTTTATGTTTAGTCAGCTATTACTTATTTCGAGTGGGAGCATACGCTTTAGCGAGAAAGTATGTAGCTAAAACGTCCGAGGGAAGTGCTTTGAATTGGGCTGTAAATGTACTTGTGAGAGGCGGTAAAAAAATGAAGTTTGGTGACTACGTCACATGGGTAGGGTTTTGTGCATTTTTGTACCTTGTGTAATCACAGTAAAAAAGGAGGAACGATCTTCTTATTTTAAAAGGAAGAAGCGTTGCCTCACATGATCTTTGAGATCGAATGATAAAAAGGTGAAAACATATAAAATCCTTAAAACGAATATAGGTTATCAATGAAGCCTAAAGCAGAAAGGTAGTGTAGTGATGATCAAGTCAAAGCTTTTATGGAAAGTTATTGGCCTAGAAATCTTAGTTATCTTTTGGTTTGTGGTAAACGGTGCATACGTGAGCATGACGCATCCTACTGCACATTATCTTCAGTTTTTAGGAGTTGTCCCTTTAGCAATAGGAATAGCTTTTTATCTAACAAAAACAAAAAAGTGGCAGCATTTTTTCTCCTTTCAACAAAACATGTCCTTTAGAACAAGAATCCTCGTTCTTTCTCCGCTTCTTTTGTATTTGCTTATTATCCTCATCGGGAACAAAGGTGTATACGGAAGTTCCACTGTTGATCTTGTTCTTATTTTGCTTACCCAAACTCTAGTCATAGCATTTGTAGAAGAGATGGTATTTAGAGGGTTTATGCTGAATTTGCTGTTAGCAAAAAGCTATAAAGTGGCGATTCTTCTATCATCGTTTCTATTTGCCTTTACGCACAGTTTGAATATGCTAAGCGGTCAATCGGTAGCAAATACAATTTTTCAAATTTTATTTGCATTTATTATTGGGTTGGTACTGGCTTTGCTAATCGTTTACGGTCAATCGATTGGAATTACGATTGTATTCCACGGCTTAAATAATTTTCTCCAGTTTACAAGCCCTGTTGAAGCTAACGATTCTTTACTTATTAATTACGCGCTGCTTCTATTTTTAAGCGGATATGCCTTCTATTTATGGAATCGAAAATCTGCTTTATCTGTTTCTCAACATCAGATTAGTAGCTAGTCAAAAGAGACTGCAACAACAGTATTTTAGTTAAAGAAAAATCTGAACGATGAATGGAGATTCTTGATGGAGAATCAAACTTGTTCGGATTTTTTGTTGTTGTGATGAACGTAGGTTTCGTTTATGTGGGTGGGTGCTTCTAGCAGTTGATTGGAGGGCAAGGCGAAGACCCCTGCGGGCTCACCGGCCGCCCGCGGAAAGTGAAGCCTTGCACCGAAATCAACAGCGGGCAAGTGACCTATACTAGCTCCTTTGTCCAATTTGCGCGTCTTTAGATTGAATTGCTTTAGTTGTTTCTCACTATCTTTTTAGTATTTCGAAGCAGGGATTAATTTACCCAAAGCTGAATAACTTCTATGGCTAGTGTGACTAAATTTAATTTGTTGAGATCTTATTAAACGCAAAAGGGGAGAAATAGATGTTTGAAGAAAAAGTAGGGATTATTACGGGTGGAACGTCGGGGATTGGTTTAGCAACAGCGGAATTACTCGCAAAAGAGGGCATGCATGTTGTGATTGCTTCTAGAAATAGTGAAAAAGGAGAAGAAGCTCTTTCTAGATTAAGAAAGTGGTCTCCTCGATCTCTTTTTATCAAAACGGATGTAACAAATAGTCAAGATGTCAAAAACCTTGTTAGCCAAACATACTCTACATTTGGGAAAATTGATGTGGGCTTTAATAATGCGGCTAACACGGAGGCTTCCTCTAGTGCTACGCATGAATTCAAAGAAGAAGACTTTGACCATTTAATAAACGTTACGTTAAAAAGTGTATGGCTTTGTATGAAGTATCAGCTGCAGGTTATGACCAAACAAAACAGCGGGGTCATTGTGAATACATCCTCAATGGACGCTATTTTATGTTCAGCGGGGACTGGCGTGTATGCGGCTGGGAAAAGCGGTGTGATTGCTTTAACAAAGTCAGTTGCTCAGGAATATGGCCATCAAAATATAAGAATTAACTCTCTGTGTCCAGGTGCATTTCGGACGTCTATGCTAGAAGAAAAGTTTTTAGCTCTATCTTCAGAGGAAAAAGAAAAGCTCAATGAATCCTATCAAAAATTAAACGCGCTAGGCAGAATTGGTGATCCGCTTGAAGCGGCAAAAGCAGTAAAATGGCTTCTTTCGGACGACGCATCGTTTGTTACGGGTCAAAATATTATTGTAGACGGCGGGATTGGGTTTAGGTTTGAGTAAGAGTAAGTGATAACAAACAAAAATCTTTTACTCTCTGGAGTTAGGGCTCTTTTTTTAAACGGATCTTAACACATTCTAGCTTCATAGAGTTTATTTCATGCTTAAATACATGAATGGTATAATATGGTTATTAACTAAACTTTGTTGCTATGTATATGGGGGAATGATTGATATGAAAAATACGATTGCGATTATTGGAGGGACCGGAAGAGCAGGTAGATTTTTAGTAAAAACAGCTAAAGAAGAAGGCTATCGCGTTCGTATGCTAGTTAGAACTCCAAAAAAATCGTTACTTGAAGATCCAAACATAACTTTAATTGAAGGAGATGCTAGAGATCCAGATGTCATTCTTTCCTTACTAAGTGGATGCCACGCCGTTATCAATACATTCGGTCAGCCTAACAAAGCTGTACCTTTATATAGCGAAATTACAGCATTAGTTATTCAGACTATGAAAGAGCTTGAAATAAAGAGATATGTTGGAGTAACTGGGGGATCTTTAGATATAGAAGGAGATAAAAAATCAATTCTTAATAAGGTAGGAGCTAGTGTATTTCGTATTCTGTACTCTGAAATGATGGAAGATAAAAGAAAAGAATTGCAGCTTCTTCGAAAAAGCAAACTAGATTGGACGCTTATACGCCTTCCTTTTGTTGAAGAAAACAAAAAATCTCAAGCCATAAAAGAGGATGAATTTGATATGCCAGGGTTTAAAATATCTTCTCGGGATATTGCGAGATTTATGATTGAGCAGATACATAATCCATCTTACATAGGTAAAACTCCGTTCATTGCTAATTAGAGAATAGCTGACAGGTCGAATATGTTCAAACGATATAACAAGATGTTTCAAGGAGGTATGTATGTCTTTCATACTTAATAATTGCATGGCTATTAGTATCATATTTGTGGTAATCCTTTTTGTAAGTATTGTGTTTAACAATAGAATAGCCGCGCTGGTTATTTCCTTCGTTACGGTGTTATTCGGTTCATTTTTACTTCTTTACGCTTTTGCCAAAATAAGCGGATTTGATGCGATAGACATCCAGATAAAAGGGATAATAATTATCGGAGAAGGTTTAATTTTACTCGTTATTACAAGCATATTTATTGCGGTGCAAGAGACAAAAAAGAAAACGGTGTAACGTGAAAACTAAACGGATGCTGGAGGTGGGGATGATATGGCACTTGGAGTTGCATTACTTGTTTTAGTATTAGGTCTGATGTTTGCAAGCGGACTAAGCCAAGGAAAAACAACTAAAAGAAAATATATAGTGTGGGGAACAACAACTATATTAATCATAGCTCCGTTCTTTTCATGGGCCGTTTCAATTTTGTTTGCAATTAGCCAGGAAGAAGGTTTTGCAGGAGCTGCATTAATGATGTTATTGTTTCCGTTTTTCTTTTTAATAGGACTGGTTACGCTGTTAATAGGAGTCTTTAAGAAAGAGAGTGCGAACAAATCTATTTAAGAAAAAAGAAAGAACAATCAAGAGTACAGCTGATGGTAATATGACTCCGAAATAACTAAAGTAAAATCTTTAATCTATTAATAAAAAAAGCCAATTCGAGTTAAATTCGAATTGGCTTTTTCATTTTTTGGAACGATTGTTGTACAAATACACTTTTGACTAAAGTATCAATCTCTTTTATTCCTCTTCTGGTTTTGAAGATAGCACTTCTTTTTTTAGAAAGAAGCATAAAATAAAGGAAATGATTGTAAGCACAAATGCGTAAGTATAGATATGTTGAAATGATTCAATAAATAAAACTTTGATTTTTATAAATAATTCTGGAGTAAGACCGTTTGGAATTCCTCCTGCTGCCAGGCTATTCATATTATCTGCCATGCTTTTTGGCAATTCATCACCTAAACTACTTAGCTTTGAAGTAAGCGTGGAAGATAATAGCGTACCAAACATACTTACTCCCACAGTTGCGCCAATAGACTGAAACAATGGAACGGTTGCTAATGCAATTCCTTTGTGTTCTTTTTCTACAGATTCTTGAACAATTAAGTTATCTCCGCCAAACATGACCCCTAAGCCAAGCCCCGTGATAAAAAAGAAAATGATGACCTGCAAGGTAGTGGTATTAATATTTAATTTAGAAAATAAATAAAAGCCGATAACAGGCATAATGAAAGAAAGTACAAACAATTCGCGGTACCGAACTTTTGTTAATAGAAACCCAGAAACGATTGAAGTTGCAACAGCACCTACCATCATGGGCAAAGTTAAATACCCAGATTCCGTAGGGGTAAGGCCTAATACGTTCTGTGCAAAGTAAGGGAAAGATGAGAATGATCCCATTAATCCACAGCCTACAGTAAAAACAAGCAGTGATAATACTAAAATATTACGATTTTTAAATAGATGCAGCGGTACGATAGGTTCAACCACTTTTGATTCTATCCAAATGAAAAGTCCAATTAAAAGTACGCCTACACATAGTAGCGAAATGATGAATGGAGAGCTCCACGCATATCCTTCGTTCTCGACTAAAACAGGCGTAATTAATAATGAAATGATCGCAGCTACCAGAAGAATGGCTCCAGCCCAATCAATCGTTACTTTTTTTCTTTCATGTGTTTCTTTTAAGCCACTTGCTAAAAAAATGACTGCTATTAATCCTACTGGAATATTTACGAAGAAAATCCAGTGCCAGCTTGCTTGATCTACAAAAAAGCCTCCCATTAACGGTCCTAAAAGCATAGGGATAAACATAACTGGACCCATAAACGCTTGAACTTTTGCTCGTTGTTCAACAGGGAACAAATCACTCGAAATCGTCATGGCTAGCGGCATGAGTCCACCCGCGCCAAGTCCTTGAATTCCTCGTCCGATTAAAAGCATAATCATGGAATGAGAAAGCCCGCATATAATAGAGCCGCCAATAAAGAAGGCCATAGAAGCGAAGTAGACTTTTTTCCGACTGAATAAATCAGCTAATTTTCCTAGTAGAGGCATAAAAGCCGATAGCGCTAGCATATAAATGCCTGCAACCCATCCATACATAGATAGTCCGCCAAGATCACGTATAATCGTTGGCATGGCCGTATTTACAACCGTTTCATCAAGCTCGGAAAAAATGATTCCAATCATCAATCCAGCCATTACCAATACTTTATTGTTTTTATTATTTAAAACTTGTTCTCCAACATTTGAGATGTTTTCCATATTGCATTTCCTCTCATGAAATTAGTAGAAATAGTCACTAAACACTAAACAGCATGTGAATTATTTCTCGTTATTATCTCTATTAGTTTCTCGTGGAGGTCGATTGCTGAATCCTGGTGTTCTAGATTCAGCGCCGTGTCCCCAAGGTCCGCGTCCAAGACCTCTTGGTCCGTGCTCCGGATCACCACCAAAGAATCTATGGTGAGGTTCAAATCCTCGCAGATCATTAGGACGTCGAAATTCTTTGCCTTCATCATCATCTTGTTTTAACATTTCTTCGTCTAAGTAAGTATTTAACTTCTGCATTAAATGTGAAAGAGTATCTTGCTCTTCTTCTGAAAGAACATTAAAGATACCTGAGCTATTGTTTTGTTCCTCCGTAGCCTCGATAGCCTCTAGTCCGGATGCTGTTAACTCAACGGAGAGTACTCGTCGATCTTTCTCGGATGGTGTACGAACAATGTAACCTTTTCTTTCTAACTTACTAAGTAATTCACCTATGGATTGAGGCCTCATGTCCAGTAAGTACGACAGCTCTTTTTGTGTAGTTTTGGGCTGCAATTTTAGTAATTTTAATATCCGTCCTTGCCCTCGGTGCTGATCACCTAATGCTCCAGGATCTCTTCTGCTGACAAAGTAGTATCGCTGATATCTTGCTAGCTGTCTCTGGAACCTGAAAAATTGATCAATTAAATCTTGCTCGTGTAAATATTCGTTATCTCTTTCACCCATGATAAAAGCCTCCTTGCTAATTTAACGTTAGACTTATCTGCACAAAAAAATTTATCCTCTTAATAAGATAGGAAGGACGTGTTTTTTAAAAAAAGATAAGGTACCTTAATAAATAATAAAGGTACCTTACTAAAATGTCAATATCTTATAAAAAAGGTACTTTGACAAAGTTAAACATATGTATAAAAGCTGAATAGTTGAAGAAAGGTCTTGCTAAGTAAATTTTGTTTTGAATAGCAGTAAACGTTTCTGTGGTGAAATTCGAAGAGCAGTTACTACTTCTTAAATGATTATTCCTATAACTAAAGTGTGAATTACATTTCTTTCCGCATTTTTATTTAAATTCAATGATGTTGACTTAAAAAAAAGAATATAAACAAAGTGAGAAAAAGGATAAAAATCCTAATGTAATAGGGATTTATTAATTTTTAATATTCAAAAAATTATGAGTAAATCATACCTTACAATTCTGATAAAAATAATATAAATTATAATGTATATAGGGTAGTATGTTTACAGAATTTAAAGGAGTGTGTATGATGCCGTTTAGTTATGTTTCTCACTTATATTGTCCTAAATGCAAAAAAGAATATAGTCCAAAAGAAAAACATCAATTATGTGAATGTGGATCACCTTTATTAGTAGCGTATGATTTAGAGAGATTGAAAGATAACCTGACTCCAGAAGCTGTTCAAAGCAGAGAACCAAATTTATGGAGATATCATGAGCTGCTTCCAGTAGAAGATCCGGAAAACGTCATTTCCTTAGGCGAAGGGATGACTCCGCTTATAAAAATGTCTAAGCTAGGTAAAGAAATGGATATTCCAAACTTATATATGAAAGATGAAGGTATTATTCCAACGGGATCATTTAAAGCTAGAGGCGCCGCTGTAGGGGTGTCAAAAGCAAAAGAACTGGGCGTTGAACAGTTAGCGATGCCTACAAATGGGAACGCCGGAGCTGCTTGGTCGCTGTATTCGTCACGTGCTGACATAAAAGCAACCGTTGTAATGCCAAAAGATGCGCCTGTTATTACACGAAATGAGTGTGCTGTCGCTGGAGCTGACCTTTACTTAGTAGATGGACTCATCAGCGATGCGGGTAAAATTGTCGGTGAGGCTATTAAAGCCTGGGGACTTTATGACGCTTCTACACTTAAAGAGCCGTACCGAATCGAAGGTAAAAAAACAATGGGTCTAGAACTTGCTGAACAATTTTCTTGGAATCTTCCTGATGTGATTTTATATCCAACAGGAGGAGGCGTTGGTTTAATAGGAATCTACAAAGCGTTAAATGAATTAAAAGAGCTTGGCTGGATTAAAGGTGATCTCCCTCGTTTAGTTGCAGTACAAGCTGAAAACTGTGCGCCTATTGTAAAAGCATGGAATGAAAGAAAACAAGAATCTGAATTTTGGCCGGATTCTTCAACCATTGCCTTTGGTATCAACGTACCAAAAGCGATCGGGGACTTCTTAGTTTTAGAAGGAGTCTACAATACAAATGGATGTGCGATTGCGGTGGACGAAGATAAGATTGTGGAGGAACAAGAAAAGGTTGCACAGCTTGAAGGTGCGTTCATTTGTCCGGAAGGTGCTGCTACATTCTTAGCTGCGCGCCGTTTGCGAGAAGAAGGATGGATCGAAGAAAACGAAACGGTTGTTGCTTTAAATACAGGACTTGGAGTTAAATATCCAAACACGGTAGACATCGAAGTCCCTGTTTTAGAGCGAAATGGCAGCCTTACTAAAAAATAAAGCAAGTAAAAAAATAGATCTTCTTCTAAGCGGAGGTCTATTTTTTTATTTTATCGCAAATAAAACGCTTATCTTATGTAAAAAAATGTAATAAATGTGAATCTTTATATTCAAAACTATACGGGTGTATTTAGGTTTAAAGTTCGTCTTATGGGGTATCTAAGAGAAGAAAGAGAGTATCTTTCTATTTGGAAAAACAGCGTGGTGAGGGAGTGGAGCTGGCATATTACGCAAGTTGAAGAATATGACAAAAGTAGCACTGTAAGCCAGCGTGCTCTTACAGTAGAAAACTTACTCGAAGCCACGAACGATTATACGGAGAAAGGAGTTGAATGTTTATCCCTCGAACCCCAGCCAACTCTTAAAGTTTTATTCTATAGACCGAATCATCCAGTGCTGCACTTGTTAAAACGAGCTTTATATTTATTTTTAAGGCTACATAATTTTTGTAATAGAAACAGTTTATCTATTACAAAATAAAGCTTATATCTAATGGGTTGTAAAATAATTGTCAGATAACCTGAGTGGTAATTTGTACCAATAACATTGTAAACCAGATGCGCTATCTTTAACGACAAGTTGCTATTTCAGCGACTGTAATTCCATCGAAAGCGATCCCTATTTTAGACGGAAATCGTTTTTTAATAGCAACCGATTGTACGTTGAAATAAAAAAAGTTTATTTTGGTTTTAATTCATTTATTTATTAGCGTTCTTTCCTTAGCTTTTTTTGGCTTCAAACCCTTTAGCCATAACCTTTTTAAATATTTAACATCACATGAATAGTTTTCGTTTTTTACTTAAAAATAAGAAGTGTTCCAACACATTTACATGTGAAATACAGTGAGTCAAATTTGACTTTACTACTCAGTCTTGTATAATCGTATACCGCGGAGGTGACGTAATGAAATGAAGTTTAATAAGAAAAAAATTAACGTCGTAGATATTGACAAAGCTAAAAAAAGCGTCTTTGCTACAGGAGTAGGAAACGCGATGGAATGGTTTGACTTTGGCTTGTATTCATATTTAGCCGTGATTATTAGTCAAAACTTTTTTAGCGCAGTTGAAAATGATCAGCTCAAATTAGTGTTCACATTTGCCACATTTGCGATTGCCTTTTTAATGCGTCCATTAGGCGGTGTTATATTCGGTAAAATCGGGGACAAGTTAGGAAGGAAAGTCGTTTTAACCACCACCATTATTTTAATGGCCTTTTCCACATTACTCATTGGGTTGTTACCTACATATGATCAAATCGGTATATGGGCACCCATCCTTTTATTAATTGCACGAATCATCCAAGGTTTTTCAACTGGTGGTGAATATGCTGGTGCGATGGTGTATATTGCAGAATCGTCTCCAGACAATAAGCGAAATGTGCTTGGAAGTGGACTAGAAATCGGTACACTTGTTGGTTATATTCTTGCTTCACTGCTAGCTAGCTTACTGTTTTTTGTTCTTTCGGATAAACAGATGGCCTCATGGGGCTGGAGAATTCCCTTCTTATTAGGATTGCCTTTAGGACTTATTGGTTTTTATTTACGAAGAAGTTTAGGGGAAACACCTATTTTTGAAAATGAACTTTCCAACGAAGACGAAGTTGAAGAAGAAAGCTTCCTCTCTATTTTAAAAAATCACAAAAAAGATGTGTTTGTTTGTTTCGTAGCCGTGGCTTTCTTTAACATTACAAACTATATGCTATTATCGTACATGCCTTCTTATTTAAATGAAATTATTGGTTTATCCAACACAGTTGGTACGGTATTAATTACGGCAGTTATGATTTTAATGGTGCCGCTTGCTCTTATGTTTGGAAAACTGAGCGACAAAATCGGAAACAAGAAAGTTTTCTTAATCGGTTTAGGCGGATTGAGCTTACTGTCAGCCTTTTCGTTCTATTTAATCAACTTAAATGGTTTAGTTTTTATTTCAATCGGTATTCTTATTCTAGGTGTTTTACTTGCTACGTATGAAGGAACAATGCCTGGAACGCTGCCAACGATGTTCTACACAGATATTCGCTACCGAACATTAGCGATTACGTTCAATGTTTCAGTTTCTATCTTTGGTGGAACGACGCCATTAGTTGCGACATGGTTAGTTCACGCAACGGGCAATCACTTGGCTCCAGCGTTCTATTTAACGATTGTGAGCATCATCGGATTTTTCGTAATCTTGTTCCTGTTCGCGAACACGGCAGGAAAATCACTGAAAGGTTCATACCCTACAGTTGCTTCTAAGTCTGAGTACAATGAAGCGGTTGAAAATCCAAAAGACTCATTATGGTGGCACACGGAGCAAACAGAAAAATAAAGCAAATAAAAAGCAGCTGCTCCATTAACTGCTGTGCAAAATATGAACACGTAAAAAGAGCCTTCTCTTTGTATAGCATAGAGAAGGCTCTTTTTACCATTCAAAGACTTATTTCATTCCCTGTATTTGCTATCTGCGGTTCCGTATGTTACGATTAAGTTAATTATTTTTGTTCGGTATAAGATTGAGAGAAGAGAAATCTCTTCTATAGAATTTTTTATCTTAAGATAGTATGGTTGGACAAGGGTAGTAATACAAGCGTGGAGTATTCCACACCAGGAGGCACTATTATGGAACAAGGTACAGTGAAATGGTTTAATGCAGACAAAGGCTTCGGCTTTATCGAAGTTGAAGGCGGAGACGATGTATTCGTACATTTCAGCTCTATTCAAGGTGAAGGCTTTAAATCGTTAGAAGAAGGTCAAAAAGTAACGTTTGACATTGAACAAGGTCAACGCGGAGCACAAGCTGCTAACGTTCATAAAGTAGCGTAATTAATCCAAAGTAAAAAAGACTCCACACAGGGGTCTTTTTACTTTGAATTTTAATAATTTAAAAAGAAATGATTTTAAAAAGGTTACTTTAAACATAAGTATAGACATTGGAGACAGAAAGCTAGTAAAGATAGGTATACGTAAGGTATCAAAAAACTAACTTTCGCTGGAGTAGCCGTTGGAAAAGGTTGCTGACTATCAGAATGCTCATAAAGTAAAATATAAAATGCACATTATATTTCCCGATAAATAAAGTTAAAAATTTAATTGTTTTTGATATGAGAGAGGATGAAGGATATGAGTATAAGCTTATTTGCTAATGGAGAAACAGTAAGTATAAAAGCATCTAATGAAATAGTGATCATTGTAAAAAGTCATTACGTGAAAAACATGAAAAGATATTCTTATACAGTTGATAAATATCCAAGTACATTTTTCTTTGAAGAAGAGTTAATGAAACACGAATCATAATTATTCATGAAGAAATATTGATTTATAGTTTGGATTACGCCAATACTATGCTATACTGAGTTTACCATTTGTATTACCGATTACTATTTTTGTATTAATAAGCCCTATTCCTCAAGGAGTAGGGTTTTATTATTGTATTTTCAAAGTAATGAAAAAGACAGACTCCATGGAGTCTGTCTTTTTATATTTATGATGGATTACGCTTTTTGAACGTTAGTAGCTTGAGGGCCGCGTTGACCTTGTTCTACTTCAAATGTAACTGCTTGACCTTCGTCTAAAGATTTGAAGCCTTCGCTTTGGATTGCTGAGAAATGTACAAATACATCGTCTCCGTTTTCGCGTTCGATGAATCCAAAACCTTTTTCTGCGTTAAACCATTTTACTTTACCTTGTTCCATAATTGTTGCCTCCTAGTGTGACACGCACACATTGTGTTACTATCCTTGCCCAAATCTATAGACGAAAGTTATTTAACTTATCAATCTTTACCGAACAAAAATAATTCTTCTTAAACTTAACAGAAATGAGGACTTATTGCAAGGGTAGAGTCTGTACAGCTAGAAGTTCTCCTTTGTCTATGTTTGCACTATGTGAGCTAAAAAACGATACGTAAGCCTCCTCAGTTCAAATAAAGAGAATGTTTGTGGTACACTTAAATAGTAAAAAACATTTAAAAGCGGGGAATTATATGAACACAACTAAAAAACACCACAGGCCTAAGCGGCTAAAAATTGCTTTCCGAGCACTAATGGTCATTATCGGAGGAATTATTGCAGCTTACGGCCTAGAAACTGTCTTAATTCCAAACCACGTTTCAGATGGAGGAGTAACAGGCATTAGTATCGTTGCTTCGAACCTATTTGGCTTACCACTTGGAGTTCTCATTGCCGTTATTAACATTCCTTTTGTATGGTTAGGGTATCAACAAATCGGGAAAAGTTTTGCTATATTTTCCATCCTCGGAATCGTCTCACTAGCTGTCGGGACAAGCCTCATGCATCACACCCCAGCGATTATTGAAGGAGATACACTACTCGTAACCGTTGTCGGCGGTATTATCCTTGGTTTTGGAATGGGAATCGCACTGCGTAATGGCGGCGCGCTAGATGGAATCGATATGCTAGCTGTACTGCTTTCTCGAAAACTGCCGTTTGGAACAAGTGATCTTATTTTGTTCTTAAATGCATTTGTATTTATTTTTGTTTCATTAGTATTTGGTTTGCAAGGCGCGATTCTTTCTGCAATTGCATACTTTATTGCATCCAAAGTTATTCACATCGTAGAGGTAGGGTTAAGCGGATCGAAAACCTTCCAAATTATCACTTCTCAGCCTGCGTTAATGGTAGAAACAATACGTGATCGTTTAGGTCGAAGCGCTACATATAAAGAAGCTTACGGCGGATACTCCCATGAGAAATTCAAGGAAATCACATGTGTAATCAACCGTTTGGAAGAAAGCAAAATGAAAGAAATTATCAATGAAATTGACCCGACGGCTTTTGTTACGGTATATGACGTAGCCGAAGTTAAAGGCGGTAATTTCCGAAAGAATAATATCCACTAAGTACACCAATCACTACATTTGTACAAACACTCTACCATATCCTCTTTTACTGAGGTGTGTAGAGTTAAGAAAAGCAGCGTGATGTCTTGCATCCGCTGCTTTTTTTGTATCGTAACATCCACTTGCGAGAAGCCGCCTGTTGGATAGCTAATTTGCTTAGCCGAGGTTTTTAAAAACCACATACTTTGAAAAAGTGAAACGGTCAGAATGAAGCCGGATAGGGTACCTGCAGACATTAGCGTAATGATTTTTCCTTTATGTTTCTTCTTTAAAGATTTGACAACAGCGCTTCATATTATAATAGAAGCAATTGTTACTGAAAAAAGCCACATACAACTTCTTCCTTCGTTAAACAGCAGACTCAGGTAGCCTACGTGTCCCATATGTATTTGTATGAACTTTCTTCTCGTGCTTTATCTAACAAAGCCAATAGAAAAAATCTCTGAACGTAGAAGAACAGAGATTCAACAGAATGATGATTCTTATATAATACAAAGGATGACTTTTCCTGTCTCAGAAAGAAAGGTCATCTTTATCGTACCATCACCAAGGATTTGACGCTGTGCGTTTTCTCACAGCGAGGGAAGAAAAAATCTGTTATTGTTTAGAGGTCGGAGTAAACTTTCTTAATTATGTGCGCTTCTTTCATATGTATCGAACCTGCTGATCTTAGTCAGCAGGTTTTTTTATGTTATCAGCTAGCTGTCATCTTCAAGGGGACAAGAGCTGTTAATCTTTATAGACAAATAGACTTTATACCATTTTACCCATACGTAAAATAGGTTAAAATAAAGAGGTGAGGCATGGAGAGAAAAGAGTTAAATAAGAGGTGCGTAACATTATAATCACCATTTATCTTATAGGGTTATAGCGGTGATTATACTAAATGGTGAACGTTGAAAGGGGATACATAGTTTTGAACACAAAATATCTAGATTTACTTGCACAAAAGTATGATACGGAAGAAAAAGTGGTAACCGAAATTATTAACCTTGAAGCTATTCTTCATCTGCCAAAGGGGACCGAACATTTTGTCAGTGATTTACACGGCGAGTACCAAGCTTTTCAGCACGTGCTGCGAAATGGTTCAGGGAATGTAAAAGAGAAAATCAAAGATCTTTTTAAAAATGTATTATCTGACCAAGAAATCAATGAATTTGCGACATTAGTGTATTATCCTGAAGAGAAATTGCCGTTGATTAAAGCGCAGTTTCGAAACAAAAAAGAACTGTATGAATGGTATAAAGAAATCATTGATCGTATGCTGAATCTCATTTCATACGCTTCTTCTAAATATACGCGTTCTAAACTGCGTAAAGCATTGCCGGAGCAATTTGTGTACATTATTGAAGAGCTGCTATATAAAACGGATGAATTTACAAATAAAGAACAGTACTATACAAAAATTGTTCAGCAGATTATTTCTCTTGGGCAAGCCGATAAGCTTATTATAGGGCTTGCTTATACGACGCAAAGATTGGTTGTGGACCATCTGCACGTAGTAGGAGATATTTATGATCGTGGACCTGAACCGGATAAAATTATGGATACGCTGATTAACTATCACTCCGTTGATATTCAGTGGGGAAATCACGATGTACTATGGCTAGGCGCTTTTGCGGGTTCGAAAGTTTGTCTTGCCAATATTATTCGTATCTGCGCGAGATACGACAATCTAGATATTATTGAAGACGTATATGGCATTAACCTGAGACCGCTGCTTAACTTGGCGGAGAAATACTATGATGATAATCCTGCTTTTAGACCAAAAGTAAGCTCGAGTGACAAACTATCGGATCATGAACGACTACAAATTACGAAAATTCATCAGGCTATTGCGATGATTCAGTTCAAGCTTGAAAGTCCGATTATAAAAAGACGTCCTTTCTTTAATATGTCGGAAAGGCTGCTGCTTGAAAAAATTGATTATGATAAAAATGAAATTACGATATACGGAAACACGTATCAGCTAGAAAACAGCTGCTTTGCAACGGTGGATCCGGCGCAGCCTGATCAGCTATTAGAAGAAGAAGAGCAGGTAATGGAAAGACTGCTGCTTTCCGTGCAGCATTCGGAAAAGCTGGCGAGACATATGAAGTTTCTTATGAAAAAAGGCAGCCTTTATTTGAAATACAACGGAAACTTATTAATACACGGCTGCATTCCTTTAGATGAAGAAGGAAACATGGAAAAAATGACGATAGAAGATAAAACGTATGCAGGCCGTAACTTGCTTGATGTTTTTGAACATTATTTACAAGAGGCTTTTGCACATCCTGAAGAAACGGATGATTTGGCCACAGATATGGTCTGGTACCTATGGACAGGAGAATATTCATCACTCTTTGGGAAACGCGCAATGACGACGTTTGAACGATATTTTATCAGTGATAAAACAACGCATAAAGAGAAGAAGAATCCATACTACTATTTACGGGAAAATGAGGAAGTCTGCCAAAACATCCTCGCAGAATTTAATCTGAATCCTGATCACGGTCATATTATTAATGGTCATACGCCTGTCAAAGAAATTGAAGGAGAAAACCCGGTCAAAGCAAATGGAAAGATGATTGTTATTGACGGCGGTTTTTCAAAAGCGTATCAGTCCACAACAGGGATCGCTGGATATACATTATTATATAACTCTTACGGCATGCAGCTAGTCGCTCACAAACACTTTAATTCAAAAGAAGAGATTTTATTAGAAGGAACGGACGTCTTATCCGTAAAGCGATTAGTTGACAAAGAACTAGAAAGAAAAATGGTTTTAGAAACAAACGTCGGAGAAGAATTGTTAAAAGAAATTTCTATTTTAAAAGATTTAAGAAAGTATCGCTATAGTTAAAGACAAAAAAAGAGCAGTATGCCCCTGGGCTTCTGCTCTTTTTTGTTTAGCGGTACTACACCGTCATTTCCCAGCTCGACATTTCCAGCCAGTGCTCTTGTTCACGATAGTCGGGCATGATTTTTCCGACAAGACGCCAAAAGGACCGATCATGATTCATGTGAACCATGTGGCACATTTCATGAACGACTACGTAATCAATGACGTGCTGCGGTGCCATTGCCAGCCGCCAGTTAAAGGTTAGCTGACGCTTAGAATCACACGTGCCCCACGCTTTTTTGCTATCCGAAATCGAGATGGATCGCGGCTTTGTTTTAAAATGTTTTTGATAGGAGGAGATACTCTTGGTTACTAGCGCTTTACATTGCTGATAGTAAAAGCGTTTGAGCGCTTGTTTTATCGCTTCATCGTCGTGCTGATTGACATAAACCTGAAGCGTGTCCGCTTCAAACACTACAGAATCCTTTGTAATGGTCGAATCGTGATGAATCTGTATCGGATAGTTTTTTCCTACATACAAAAAGCTTTCTCCGTGTTCATAGACTTTTTTCTTTGGTCCATGCGTTCTATCTTTCATTTCGCTTATTTTTTGATGAATCAATGCCCAGTTGTTTTCTAATAACATACGTACTTGTTCAGTAGACGTTCCTTTAGGAGCCAGGACTTCGACCGTTCCGTATCCGTCTACTTTGATCGCAAAAGAACTTCGGTTTTTATATCGTATTTCATAATGGATACTCTGATTTGAAAAAGTGTGTATCATTTTATCCTCTATATTGTACGGTTAAGCCTCTTAGGAATTTTCGAGCAAAATTCTCTTTGCACGGTTTGTAATTTTTGTGGCCTTTTTTTCGTAATAAAGCACCTAATTCTGCTTTAGATACACGTATGCCACCGTCATCAAATACTTCTAACATCTCTTCACTTGTTAGGGACAAAGCAATTTTCACTTTCTTTAATAAGACGTTATACATATTTTGATTGCTCTGAACCGGCGCTGGAGGTGCTTGCCCTGGTTTAGGGTCTTGTTTTCCTCTTTTAAAGGTAATAAAACCGTTTAAAAAAGAATCTAACATACTGTTCGTGCACGGTATATGATCGTCCGCATGAACTGCATCCTCGTCTTCTTCATCCGGTGTTCTCGTAAGGATTTTTAATACGTCTTCTTTTGTTACATCTTCTCCGCCAAGATTAAAGATCTCTACCATTTCTGTATTTTTTAAATCCAAGGCATATCGTAATCTAATTAAAATATCGTTATTATCCATTCTTGCTCCTCCTATAACTTGCTTGCTGTATGTAAAAATTATGACTGCCACAATCTGAACGGACTTAGTCAATATCAGTACAATTATAGTAACAGGTTCCACTGGAATTCTAGGTTATTCCATTCATTTCTACAAACATATAACTTCTCATATTTATCAGCCTTCGTCAACTCTTGAAAAAAAACGATTTGCTCATATTATGTCCGAACAGACTCTTTACCATAACAAAAATTAGGCGCCGCAGTCTGCTAAAAGAAGCAGAGGTAGCTTTATGTTTTTAAGAATGGATAGGACAATTTTTGAAGTTGGAGGATCCCTGTGTGCTCCTAGAATGATATACCTTACTAAATAAATAGTTTTACATATTTATTAAGTGTCCAATTAGGAGTATGATAGTAGTAAAAAAAGAAAGAGGTCAACAAATGAATTCAACATACTCACCAAGAGAATCAACCAAAATCAAAGCTTTATCCATGCATGCGCTTTTTATCGCACTGACGTTTGTAGCTACCATGTTTATCAACATCAAGCTTCCCATCATGGGTAACGGAGGCCTTATTCACTTAGGCAACGTTCCTCTCTTTATAGCGGCCTTTCTTTACGGCAAAAAAACAGGAGCCATCGCAGGGGCTTTGGGAATGGGGTTATTCGATCTCATTTCCGGCTGGACAGCATGGGCACCGTTTACGTTTATTATCGTAGGGACAATGGGCTTTTTAGCAGGTCTTATCTCCGAAAAAGCACCGGGTAAAAGAGCACTTGTGAACACACTGGCAGTTGTTGCTGCGCTGATTGTAAAAATCGTGGGCTACTATTTTGCCGAAGTGATTCTTTACGGTAACTGGATCCTTCCGCTTGGCTCTATACCGGGCAATGTGATGCAAGTTGTGATAGCAGGTATCATCGTCGTTCCGCTTGTAGGGCGCTTAAAGAACAGAGCGGTACAAATTTAATTCGTCAATCGTAAGCCGTTTTACCATTATCCTATCCTTAAGTGATATACTTGATAGATATTCATCAAGTGAAAGGAGCGGAAAACACCATGAAATATCTAAAATCACAGATGAAGCAGCTCATTAAGGACAACCAGGAACTGCAAGGTAAGCTGAATGGACTGATGAAAGAGCACAGCCTTGAAAAAAACTTTGCTCTTAAAGCTCTTTACCATGCAGAAGTGGCTGAAGGCGGAAAATATCAGCTTGCCTATCAAGCACTGGACGCACCGAAAAAGTAATGGCCTTGTTGCTCATTCGTATATTTCTTCATTATAAAAAGGCAGCCGAATCGCGTATTTGGCTGCTTTTTTTAGCAAATAGAATGACATAGAATTATTTTGGCTTTTGCACAACTTCTTTCAAACTGCTTAAATCTTGATAAATAGGGTATTAAAAAATAAATGCTAGGATCGTTCTAATTATATAAGAAAAGAGGAAAATAGCGATGACCGTATCTGCTTTAGAACAAGCAAAAGTAGAATTACCGAATGGAGAAACAGTAAATTATCGAATGAAAAAAGGCGGAAAAGAGGTGCTTTTGTTAATTCACGGAAACATGAATTCTTCCCTTAACTGGGACGTATTAATGAACAAACTTCCAGAACACATCACAGCTTATGCCATCGACTTAAGAGGGTTTGGAGACTCCACTTATCATACACCTATCCACACAATCAAAGACTTATCAGATGATGTCAAACTGTTTGCGGATGCTTTAAAGTTGTCTGCTTTTACAATAAGCGGGTGGTCATTAGGAGGAGCAGTTGCTATGCAATATGTGATTGATCATCCGAATGATGCCAAAAATTTAATTCTATTAAGCTCCGTCAACATCAAAGGCTATCCCATTCCAAGAAGAACGTTTCTAGAACTGCCTATTCCTAACAATTTTATACAAACCAAAGAAGAAGTAAAAGAAGCATTTAGAATGGTAGAAAACGCGAAAGAAACAAAAAACACATGGTTTTTAAAAATGATGCTGCGTCAATTTTTATATACAAAAAATAAGCCGTCTGCTGATCAATTTGAAAAGTATTTAGAAGGAACGATCAAGCAGCGCAACTTAATTGATATCAATTACGCACTCATGAGATTTAATATTTCAAACGATTTTAATGGTGTTGTTCAAGGGACAGGAGAGGTGGAAAAAATCACGATTCCTACTATGGTTATTCAAGGAGATGAAGATAAGATGGTTTCGACAAGAGATGCATCTGACATCGCGAAAGGCATAGGGGAAAATGCAACGTTAAAAATTATGAAAGGTGTAGGCCACTGCCCGCTGTTAGATGATTTAAGCAGTTTAATGGACTTATACAACGCTAATTTAAGCAGGGCTTAGGAAAAACGAGATTTTCTTTCCTAACAAAAGTTTTATTATTGCTAGATGCAGCATGTTCTAAATCCACACAAGCAAAAGGGGCTACCTGCAAAAGAGGTACTGTGAGATGAAAAAAGCGTGTTATCTTTTGAGGAAGCAGACAGCGAGCAAATAAAGCCACTACAAAAAACGTAAGGTCTTTTTAAAGAGGCTTACGTTTTTTTACATGCACTCAACGTATTCAATTGTGTTTTTCAAAATAAAGAAAAAGGTTGGTAATCCATTTTGATAGCACTATCACACCGAGATAAAATACAAATAAATGACCGTAAGTAGCCCATTCATGCAGCTGGAAAAAGCCAATCCCAGTTAATAACGGTTTGAAAATAAAAGCAAAAAACAAACAAAGAGCCGTTGCGTATAAATAGTAATTTTTATGATGGTTAATTGTCCATTGATAAAGAAGCATAAAAGAGACAGGAATAAGCGAAGCATCTAGGCTAAAGCTTACGGGTATGATTGTGTTGATTTGGTAAGGATACGTCCACAGCCCGTTATAAACTCCAGCGGTATCACTATAGTGAAACCAAACGTGCACGTTAAATCCATAAAACCCTAAGTGAAAGGCTTTTTTTCGATCAATTAAAAAATAGAGAATGACTAAAGGTAAAATAAAAGCACTCAAGGTAATCCAAAACTGCCAAGAGCCTGGAGTGGAGTAGTGGTGCCAATATTCAGCCCACGTTTTGGCTAGGTTTTCCTGGATGCTATGTATTTTTTTAAGATATTCCTGTTGGTTTGGTGTCAATGTAATCCATCCTTTTTAAGTAAGAAAAATTTCGTTACTTTTAAAATACCCTTTTCTTAAGGTTTGGATACCTTTTCCTATTGAGTTGTTATTATCTTTCCGATGAGAAATTGTGTTTTTAACACGTTACGTGTAAAGTATGTAGTATTTCATTTTTTTATATGCACTCCTCGACTTTTCGCTATGCTAAAATAGTAGCTATAAAAAAGGGAGAAGCAGGGAGTGTATGAAGAGTCATATTTTAAACGTAGTGATAGCGGTTGTTTCTATGATGGTCAGTTTAATAATTCTTTCTTTATCTCGATCATTATCCGATGAATCAATGAAGCGGATTCGGATTAAAGGGCTTCTTATCCCGATGTATTGGATAGCTAAAGGATACTTTAACGTATCGTGTGAACGATTTGTGCGCAAATGGTTATATGTATTCGGGATTGTCTTGATGCTCTCATCAATTTGGCTACTTGGAGTTGCCCTTTATCAGCTCACCATTTAAAAAGCAGTTACAGCGACTGCTTTTTTCCATTTTTATGAAACTTTCAGCGCGGTTTTTACGTATAAAAGGTATCAATAAAATAGTAGAAAAAGGAGTGCAGAATGAAATATTTTGACGAAGCAAAAGAACTATGGTCAAATTATGTTCCGAGAAATGGGCAGTCGGATATCGTAGAAGGCGAGGTCATTCGAGCCATTGAAAAGCTTCGCTGTGAAGCTCAAGGCAACGGAAATGCCAATTGGGACGGCGGATTTGAGATGCTGGTGTTATATATACTAGACGTGTTAAATGACCCTACCGTATTCAGTGCAGCTATGTTAGCAGAAATAAAAGCCGATGTTCACACCTTGCTCACTTCGGCAGAAGATCCGTATTTAGAAGACGACGTATACGATCGCTTGACGGATCGCGTCATCGAGTGGCATATAGCCAAAGGCGGACCTATCAAACGAGAAAAAAATCCTCAATTGTATAGATGAACGTGAGAAAGGAGCTGTTTTAAACAAGCTCTTCTTTTTTTTTGAGTTCCTGAGGCTATATTTAACCAATAAATATCTAATTGCATCATGTGCTAAATAAATATACATAAAAAATCAGCGGTTTACATCACAGCAGTCTAGCATAAGTCTCTTAAAAAGTCGATCCACAAATGGTTAAATGTTTGCTGACCTCCATAAAAAGTTCATAACTGACGCTGTTGCAAACACCTGTATTATTATATTCTTTACTAAATAAAAGATAAAGGAGAAGCGCCGATGTATATTCCAAAGTATTTTAAAGTGAATGATGAAAAAATCATGTATGATTTTATTGAAGACAATGGATTCGCTACTCTGTTTTCATATCATAATGAAAAACCTTATGCTACTCACTTGCCCCTGATGTTAGATCGGAAAGAAAAAGCTTTATACGGACATTTTGCTCGTCCGAATCAGCAGTGGAAAGATGCTGAAAATCAAGAAATTTTGATTGTGTTTCAAGGGCCGCACTGTTATATTTCACCGTCTTGGTATGAAACGAATCAAGCTGTACCAACATGGAATTACGAAGCTGTTCATGTGTATGGAACCATGAAAATGATTGAAGAACCAGCAGAACTGCTTGGGCTGCTGAGTAAGATGGTAGTGAAATATGAAAGTCCGAGTAGTACATATACACTAAATGACGTTGATCCTGCTTATATGAATGGTTTAAGCAAAGGAATCGTTGGGTTTAAAATCGATATTACTAAAATGGAAGGCAAACAAAAGATAAGTCAAAATCATTCAGTCGAAAGACAGCAGTTAGTCATAGAAAAATTAGAGCAGACGTCTCGTGAAAATGAAACGAAAATTGCGGAGCTGATGAAGCGAAATGTGCAGCGCGTGCTTAAGAAGTAACCGCTGTTGGAAAAGCTCAGCAGGTTGTTAAAGGAAAGATAAAAAAGAAACTAAATATGTGTTTAGTTTCTTTTTTATGTTCAAGACATTTTCTTTTTATTGACAAACAGGCTGTATATCCTTTAAAATTATCTTTAATTAAAGATAATTAAATTAAAGATAATTTTAGCGAAAGTTAAAAAATTTATATATTATGAAAAGAGGCGGAGCAGATGGAATTGTTAGGGTTGCATCATGTATCTATTTTGACGGGGAAAGCTGAAAAAAACTATCATTTTTTCACTAAAGTTTTAGGCATGCGATTAGTAAAAAAAACGGTGAATCAAGATAACACGCAGTCTTACCACTTATTTTATGCAGATGGAGAAGGGACGCCAGGAACGGAAGTAACGTTTTTTGATATTCCGGGGCTTGCAAGAACGCATCAAGGTGCATCTGACATTTCAACTGTGTCGCTTCGCGTTAAAAGTACGGATTCTTTACACTTTTGGAAAGAACGCTTCGAGCAGTACGGAGTGGAATATGAAGAAATAGCTAAACGAGCTAATCGTGATACATTAGCATTTAAAGATTATGAAGGTACACGTTTGCTTCTTGTCGCGGATAACGGTGAAAAAGGGGTAAGAGCAGGTGTGCCGTGGAAGCGTGAAGACATTCCGTTAGAACATGCGATTATCGGCTTAGGACCGGTCACGCTAACGGTGGGCACGGCAGAACCAACTGTTGACGTACTGACAAGTATTATGGGATTTCGCTACGTGGGTTCTTATCCATCTCTTGCAGGAGATCATGGAGATATTTTGGTTTATGCAACGGGTGAAGGTGGAAGCGGAGCCGAAGTTCATATTGAAACGAGACCTGATTTGCCGAAAGTTCGCTTAGGGCGCGGTGGCGTTCATCACGTTGCCTTCCGTGTTCCAAATGAAGAAGAATACAATAAGTGGGCAAGTCGATTAAATGAAAACAGTCTGCCGAATTCCGGTAAAGTAGAACGATACTATTTCAAAGCACTTTATTTCAGAGAACCAAACGGCATTTTATTTGAATTATCAACGGACACACCTGGATTTGCGACCGATGAACCGCTTGAAACGATGGGTCAAACACTAGCGCTGCCCCCATTTTTAGAGCCGAAGCGCAAAGAAATTGAAGAGAAGCTGAGACCGCTAGATTTGGACGAAACGCTATAAGGTTTGCAGCGACTAAGACATGAAAAAACTCCAGTATTTATACTGGAGTTTTTTAGGTTAACAATCATCGTGATGGAAACCGAAACCACATGCACCAATAATAATGAGTAAAATAAACAGTACGATGATAATGGCAAAACCATTGCCTCTGTGGCAAGGAACGCTATATCCACATTCCATATACCCATAGTCCGGCATTGTGTAGCCGCAGTGTGGAATCATATGGTCATAAGCAGGAGCAGTGTAGGCGTGGTGAGCCATAGCAGGTGAGAACGGCATATTTTCATTAGAACTAAAAGGTGCGTTTACGTTATTATGCATTTTAATATCTTCCCTTCATTTATAAAACTTTTATAAAGCTTTGATAACTTATTCATATGTTCCAAGGTCCTCATATGAAGCTTATTCACAGCCCAATTATGGTTGATTAACTATATTTTATGGTGAATGGAAATGTAGCAGTGAGTTTTACAATGCTTGTGGCCTTATAAGTTATGTCAGAAGGGAAGGGGGGGTACCTGTTTTTGATTGTATACCGCTGTTTCTAGAACTGGTTATGAGGAACGTTTTGATTTTCTTAATTCTATATCGTATACGTACCCAAGCTTTCGATGGTTCATAACGTCTTCAGGGGTTGTATTCCAAGGATACATCGGATCTCTAAAATTTTGACCGAACGGCCCGTTTTTCATCGGCTGATAGTTTTGATTGCGATGAACAATTTGCCATACAGCCCAAATACGATCTACATTTGCGTGGTGTAAAAAGAAGACAGGATCATTCGGAGCAGTAGGTACAACACCCATCTGTCCGCCAACCCAACGGTGTACGCGGTTGTGAAGCTGTGGCCCGTTAATAAATCCTTCAAGCTGATTACGAAAGCTGTTTTGGCTCGTCATATTCCAAGGTGGCGTATCATATTGCGTTATTTTTAAAGCATTAAGAACATCATCTCGAGTAGGGAGTGTAGGTGCTTCTTTCGTTGCGCCAAAATTACGTTTTAGCCCTCCAGAAGGATTTCCTTGCTCATCGACCGTCGTCCAGCGTCCGGCTGCAAAAGGACCGGTATCGACGATAAAATCTTTTTTGGGGTTTCCGTTTCCTCCCATAAAATCTGCGCTCCAAATTTGTGATTGCGATGGATCCTGCAGCTGTGCATCCGTTTCCCATTCCCAATAAGGAAGGGTTACTTCTGAATCGATCGACTGAAGGTCACGTTCGAATCGCAAAAGGTATTCACGATGCCACGGCAAAAAAGCAGAACTCATATGTGCTGCATTTCGATCGCTGCCCGGAGGAGTATGAAATTTACCTGCTGCACCATGCCAGGCTATATAGCGGTCATATATTCCTTTTTTCTTTAGTATTAGCACGGCACGAATAAAATCTCTTTTTTCCGCGTCTGTAAGAGACAATACGTTTTTTCTAACTTTGTACTTGTTACTCATTTTTTAACCTCTTTCTTAAAAAAGAAGCAAGGGGCTGTTCCTTTTTTATATTTAGAATATGTCCAAGAGGTAAAAGTGCTACTGTCATATCTCTAAAATTCCACAGTCTAAAGTTGGGTTTTTTACATATCAAATAGACTTTCAATCTATTATTGACTTTTTTAGAGCTGTAGATAATGAGAAGAGGTATAATAAAAAAAGCAGGCGTGGGCCTGCTTTCTTTCCTTATATATATATTAGGGTTAATTACCTATTGGATACATGGTCGTTACGCTGTAGTCGTAGTCTTTGCCTCTGTAGTCGGTATACACAACTCTAACTTCTTGATTTAAAGAACTAATATACTTTTCTTTGACGTAATTGCCAGATTTATTATTGGTACCGTCTTCGCCTTCGTTGATGACTTCTTCGGCAATAGACATCGCTTGTTTTTCACTTAAGTATTTGCTGAATTGGCTTTTACCATGGTAATTGTCTGTGCCAGGCTTTTGCATATGCGCGACAATGTGGCAATATCCGTATTTATCATTTCCTTCTTGTAAGACAAGTTCTTTGCCGGTAAATAACCTGTCGCTTTGAGTCTCAGCTGAACATTCGTTGCTTGATGTAGTGTCCGAAGTGCTACTCGATGTGCCGCTTGAATTTTCATGCTGCTGAATGAGGGAAATAGGCGAATTGTTGGTAAATACAGCGATGAGGGCAATAACAAGTGCTACAATGGTGTATACTATTTTGCTGTTTTTAAAAAAATCCATTCCTTTATGCGTCTCCTTTTTGAATCAACGTTAAAATCAAATCGACTTTCTTTTCTAGCTGATCAATTAAGTTTTGTTTTACTTGTTCTGATTGTAATAAAGCGCTTCTTAGTTCGTCCATATCTTTTTGCATATACGCACGGTTTTCTTTTTCTTGCTGCAGCTCTTTTTGAAGAGCTTGTACCGTCAATAGCAATTCTTTATTTTGGTTCATTTCTGCGTTCACCGCCTCTGTGTTGATAAAAAGCAACTTATACCCACTATATAAAATACCACTATCCCCGCTGTAAATCGACTATTTGGATAGGAAATGAGTCCTCCTGGGTGAGGTTTTAGCAGGATATTGCTAGTTGAGAGGAGAATAGTATGGTTTACCGTAGATATATGAGCTACGCAGAAAAGAGGGAAGAAAATGTTTCCGGAATTAGAGACAAAACGGCTGATATTAAGAAAAATTGTAGAAGACGATGCGCGCGAGATTTTAAGCTGCTTTTCTGATGGAGACGTGCTGCGCTATTACGGTCAAAAACCTTTAGAAACGATTGATCAAGTGAAAGAAATCATTAAGAATTTTTCCAAAGGCTACGAAGAAAAGCAATTGATAAAGTGGGGGATTCAGCTAAAAGGAAACGAAAAGCTGATTGGTACAGTAGGGTTTCAAGAGTGGTCTTCTGAGCATAAAAAAGCAAACGTAAGCTATGCTCTTTTTCCGGAGTATTGGAGCGAAGGATACGCAACAGAAGCCGTTCATGAAGCGATCGTTTATGGCTTTAACGAACTTCAATACAATCGCATAGGAGCGATTGTATTTACGCAAAATAGCGGATCGATCGCCTTGTTAAACAAAGTAGGATTTAAAAAAGAAGGAACGTTAAGAGAGTACATATACCAAAACAGCATCCCGTTTGATACATATGTTTATTCGCTGCTGCGCGGAGAAGCAAAGATATAATTGTAAGCATAAAAAAAAGGAACACGGGAAGATGTTCCTTTTTTTATGCTTATATTTGTTATTAGAACGTACGTGCAGCTTCTTTAGCGCGAGCAATACCGTCTTCTTTGATTTCTTGTGCTTTATCTGGCATTGCAGCCTGTCCTTCTACGAATAGACTTCCGATAGAAGGAACCCCGAAGAAGTTCATCATAATGCGCATATAGCGGTGCCCCATTTCTAGTTCACCAGCAGGGCCGCGAGAGTAAATACCGCCGTTTGCTTGAATATGGTACGCTTTTTTATCTGTTAATAGACCTACAGAACCTTCTGCTGTATATTTAAATGATTTTCCAGCTACTGCTACAGCATCTAAGTATGCTTTCATCACTGGTGGGAATGAGAAGTTCCACATTGGTGTAACAAATACATATTTGTCCGCTTGAGCAAATTGGTCACTTAACTCGTTTAAGCGAGCAACTTTGCGCTGTTCTTCAGAAGTAAGCGCATCAAATTCTACGCCGCTTCCAAGTTTGCCCCATCCGCTAAATACATCGCCGTCGATGTGAGGGATATGCTCTTGATATAAATTAACGTGAACAATCTCATCCGTTGGGTTTACTTCTTTATACTCATTAATAAATGCATCTCCCGCAGCCATACTGAATGATTGCGTAGCATCGTTAGGGTTTGCTGTAATATATAATACTTTTGCCATAATTCTTTTCACCTTTCTGTCTTCAATATATAAATGTTGTTTCATGAATTAAAGATAATATGTTCCAAAACATCTACTACGTTATTAATAGTAACTTACGTAACAAATTTAGTCAAAGGTTTTTTATTGGGTTTTATCATGTTCACAAATATTTTTAAGAGTATTACGTTTTAGTTTTTATGGATAAACCCTTTGAAGATAAGGTTTTTTTCAGTTTAAAGCGTGATTTTAAACTTTATTCATTTAGAGGTACTGTCTTTTTTGAATGTAGATAAGTAAAAAACGAAAAAGAAAAATCATGTATTTTTGTTGCATTCGTTATTAATAGTAACAAAAAATAACAGCATTTAATCGTTTAGTTAAAATATATTTTTAGCGCAAAACGAGCCAGAAAGAGAGGAATATTTCAAGGGAAATATAATGGAGGGAAGAGGAAAGAAAAGAAAAAGACCCCGGTCAGCTTCGAGGTCTTTTTTTTCTATTGAATTTAAAACGTTTTGGCTATTGAATGCGCTTTTTGGAGTGCTTTTTCTTTAATTTGCGGAATTTGATCCGGGAATTTTACTTGCCCTTCAATAATAATGCTTTCAAACGCTTCAATACCAAAGAAGTCCATCATGATTTCTAAATAGCGGTGTCCCATTTCCCTTGCCATTTCAGGGCCTTCTGAATACACGTCTCCGCGGGACTGAATGTGAATTGCTTTTTTTCCTTTAAGCAATCCCTGAGCGCCTTCTTTTGTATATGTAAAGGTTTTACCTGACACGGTAATCGCATCAATGTACGTTTTCATAATCGCAGGAACGGAAAAATTCCACATTGGCGTGACAAAAATATATTTGTCAGCGAGTACGAACTGTCCGCCTAGTTCGGCTAACCGTCCGACTTTTAATCGTTCATCCGTCGATAAATCCTGGATGGAAGAGTGGGAACGAAGCTTTTTCCATCCGTTAAATACGTCTGCATCTAAGTATGGGATATCTGCTTGATATAAATCTAAATGAACCACATCATCTTCTGGATGTGTTTGCTTATACACGTCAATAAATTCTTTCCCTACAGCCATACTAAGCGATTCGCCTTCAGCTAAAGGGTGTGCAGTAATATAGAGAACATTTGCCATGATGCTCATCCTTTCTATGGAGTAGTTTTATTAATCTTGGACCCAGCTTTCTGCCCACTGGCTAATCGGCCCTAATATTTTACCTAACTCTGTTCCTTTTTGAGTCAGCGAATATTCAGAACGAATAGGGCGGTCCGGAATGACATTTCGGACAACGATTCCGTGATCTTCAAGCTCTTTAATCCGTTCTGTCAACAGCCTTCTGCTTAAGGCTGGTATACTTTCATTTAATTCACTAAAGCGTTTAGGACCGCTCATAAGCACATAAATGATTAATCCTGTCCACTTCTTGCCAATCAGTTCGAAACTTTTTTCTACTTTAGGTTGAATATCTTTTGGTTCGTCCATATTACGTATCCTCCTTCAAACAATATGGATGAAAAATAACTTATGCATTTATTGTAACAGAAAAAGCGTAAAAACATGTGGAAACTTTGGGTGAAGCAGGGCGAAATGAATAAATTCGCTAGCACCTTGCTTTTAAAACTTTTCACACATAGGCTTGTCACAGCATACGATGTACGAATTCAGTTTAAGAAAAGGTGGTATGGTCATGGCAGGAGTTATTAACATCTGTAACACAAGAATTAATGGTATGGCAAGGAACGGATCGATGAATTTTGGAGAAGTTCTTCACAACGGACACACAGCGGATGTTAAATCTGTTGGAATCAACTCAACCTATGGAGACATTTCAGCTGCTTGTGCGCGAATGACAAATACGAACCTGGATCCGGATATATTTGATCAAACAGATTTAGCGAATATAGATAACGCATATGGCAATCAGATATAAAGAGTGAGCTGCTTATAACACATAAAGTTGTAAGCAGCTTTTTTATGTTGATGAGTAAGAGGTTTATTTATGAGAAGAGAATGTTTGGTTAATAAAAATAATGATAGAGCGACCTGATAAAAATTCGGGAATCTATTATATACGCCTTTTCTAAAAAAATTTATATATTGTACAAGCACCTTGGCACTTATTGAATAGTATATAGGGGAAAAGAAAGAAAGGATGATTAAAATAGACTCTTATGAATACTACTACAACCCTGAAGATGGAAAGTATTATATTAGAAAGAGAAAAAATAGTACACATTCCTTAAAAAAGCTCAAAGACAAACTTAATAAGTCCAAGGATAAAAAGGATAGAAAAGATAAAACAAGTAAAGGGAATAAAGGGAATAGGTCCGGCGATGCAGCTAATAAAGTGAATAAATCACACGACAAAGCAGATGCAACGAACAAAACGAATAAATCACGCGACAGAGCTCATACAGCGAATGAAACGAATAAATCTCAGGACAGAGCTAATACAGTGAATGAAATGAATCAATTCCACGATAGAGCTGATACAGCAAATGAAACGAATAAATCCCAGGACAGAGCTAACACAGTGAATGAAACGAATAAATTAGATGAAAAAATGAGTAAAGCTGATATAACAGACCATTCATTATATAGAATGAGCATAAAAAATAATCACAACCATCCTATTAAAGTTAGCATCGTTATGCCTACGTATAATAAATATCATCAAACCTCTCTTTCGCTTTACGGGTTATCAAAACAAACGTTCTCTCACGCTGAGTATGAAGTCATTCTAGTAGATGACGCTTCTTCTGATAACACTTCTGGTATTTTAAAAGAAGTGGATGTCCCGTTCAAATTTAAATATATTCAAATGAAACAAAATAAAGGGCGTTCCTCAGTACGTAATATAGGAATTAATCATGCTGAAGGAGATCTTTTAATCTTTTTAGATGGAGAAATGCTAGCTCCTCCTTCTTTTATTGAAAATCATTATAAACATCATATGCACGAATCAAATCTTGTGGTTACAGGTGCCATGCATTATGAGGGAGTCTACACGTTTATTATGCCAGACTATAACGAAGATCAAATGGCTCATTTAAAAGAACTAGTAAATAACGATGCTGAGTATAGAAGATTGTATGAAAACTATGAGCAGACGAGGCAGCATTCAAATGGTCCTTTCCCTCTTGTAACAAAAGAAGATATTGATACAAACCGTTTTCAACGTTTATCCTTTCCTAATCGTTATTTCCTTAACAGCGGGTTAAAACATTTCGGAGAGCGGCTTGAAGGATTTACGCTGCCTTATATTGCATTTTTAAGTGGAAACGTATCAGTAAGAAAAGCGAACTTAAAAAAATCCGGCCTTTTTGATGAGACGTTTGTCGGCTATGGGGCCGAAGACTGGGAGCTTGGGTATCGATTGTATAAAAATGGCGTACAGTTTGTTTTAGATCCCTCTACAGTTGCTTATCATCAAGAACATGGAATATCGAAGCGGAAAGTGAAAGAGCAATGGGGTAACCACTATCGTTTTGTGAAAAAGCATCCAAATATAGACGTTCTTATTCTATCTCTTGAATGGAAAGAGCTTCCGTTTATGCATCTGCATCAAACTTTAGTTGAATATAACCAGCTGGAGGAACGTTTTCCTGACGAATATAATGAACTGAAACATGCTTTTCGCACCATGCTTTTTAGAATTATTGAATATCTAAATAATGGACAGCCTGTGACGAAACTTTACGACCTTCCTGAAGGATCGGAGGAAAGAATAAAAATTCATCAGCAGTTCGGAACACTGCGTCCTCGCGGATTTGACTACTTGGCGAGTTCTTTTGAACAAATCTATTACCTTTAGTAATTAACACTTTCAAAGAAAATATAGTATCGTCTCGTGAAAATCGTTCCGCTGCAAAAACCCCTCAACTTAGGCAAAAAAATTGAGGGGTTTATTTCTATATCTATTTTATATAAGGGGAGAAAACATGAATCAAAATTCACCAAAGTATGTTGCCTTGACGTTTGATGATGGACCCTCAGCTTACACAGCTGCTATTTTAAAAATTCTAAAAAGATATCATGTACGTGCGACATTTTTTGTCGTAGGTTCGGAAGCGGAAAAATTTCCAAAGCTGATCCGACGTATTCATAGAGACAAGCACGTAATTGGAAATCATACGTGGAGTCATCCTGATATCACAACGCTTTCTAAGCGTGAATTATGGAAAGAAATTACTTCTACAAATATGCAAATAGAGAAAATAATAGGTTATTCTCCAAAGCTATTTCGTCCACCTTACAGTTCAATAAATGATACAAGTCTTGCTGCTATTAAGGAATTGGGAATGACGTCTGTTCTATGGAATGTAGATAGTCAGGATTGGCGTGAAGAAGATCCATTGGCCATATGCAAACATACGATTAAAAATCTACAAGAAAAGAATCTTATTGTCATGCACGACGGAGATCGATACGGCAGCGGAGCGCGGGACCAAATTGTTACTTCATTACCGAAACTTATTAAGTATTTAATAAAGAACGACTATCAATTCGTAACGGTTCCTGAATTTCACCGAGTCGCATACAAGATTGAAGGATGGTCTTAAGCCAAAAAAGGATGGTTTTTAGCCATTCTTTTTTTAAAAGTATAAAATGGACAGAGATTACATGTACTAGATTATAGAAAGACTAGATAGAGAAACATGTTTGAGAAATGAGGAGTTTGCGATGAGAGTAGTATAAAAGTATTTCATCTTGTAGAGAGAGTGATTGTTAAAAAATATGGTCATCATAAATAAAATTGGCAAAAAATGAATCTTTTTAGGGTATGATTCGTACTAGTAAATAGATACATAATTTTGATGAAGAAAAGAGGTAGTACATTGAAAAACAAAGGTTTGATCGCTGCGATTGTTGTATTAGTGCTCATTGTAATTTACGGAGTAAGCTCTTACAATGGCCTCGTTAGCGCAGAGGAAGATGTAGATAATAAATTTTCCCAAGTGGATAACCAACTAAAAAGACGATCTGATTTAATTCCTAACTTAGTGGAAACGGTAAAAGGCTACGCTAAGCATGAACAGGAAGCCATTGATTCAGTCACTCAGGCAAGAGCGCAGCTAGCGGGAGCGAAAACGCCTGAAGATAAAGCTGATGCTGATCAGCAATTAAGCGGCGCGTTGAACCGCCTGCTTGTAGTGGTTGAAAAGTATCCGGATTTAAAAGCGAACGAAAACTTCAGAAGCCTAATGGACAGCTTAGAAGGAACGGAAAATCGACTTGCTGTAGCGCGTAAAGACTATAATGATGAAGTTGCAAAATATAATAAATCCGTTAAGGGATTTCCTAAAAACATGTTCGCACGCACGTTTGGGTTTGATGAAAAATCGTATTTTGAAGTAACAAATGAAGAAAAAGAAGCGCCGAAAGTTGATTTTGGGAGCGATAAATGATGAAATTCCTTGCTTCGTTTGCTTTATTATTGTCTCTTTTATGTAATACGGTAAGCGTTGCTTTTGCTGCACCTGATATTCCAAATCCGGTAGGCGATATTTACGTTCAAGATTTTGCTCATCTGTTAAATGACCAGGAAAAAGCGGATATCAATCAAATGAGTAGAAAGTTAGATGATGAAACGAAAGCTCAAGTAGCGATTCTTACGGTGAATTCATTAGGCGATTCGGATGTAGAAGAGTATGCAAATGAAGCTTTTCGAAAGTACAAACTCGGTGATAAAAAGCTGAACAATGGCGTTCTGATTTTGCTTGCTAAAAAGGATTGGAAAATTCGGATTGAAGTAGGATACGGGCTAGAAGGCGCCATCACTGATATCAAATCTGGAGAAATTATCGACTCTTATGCCATTCCTAACTTAAAAAATGGCAAATACGATACGGCGCTAGAAACTACATATAAAGCTGTTTATAACCAAGTCGTCAAAGAGTATGATTTAGGAAAAGATTTTGAACAAAAAGTGCCAAAAGCATCTCCGCCTTCTGATAGCGGTGTTCATTTAACAACGCTTCAAACGCTGCTGATTGCAGCTGTTATTGTGGGCTTGCTTATCCTTGACTTTGTCTTTTTTAAAGGAGCCATCACTCAATTTTTGCTAAACTTCCTTGTCATGTTTGGAGGAAGAGGAGGCGGAGGTGGCAGTGGAAGCGGTCCTCGCGGAGGGGGAGGCGGCAGCTCCGGAGGCGGCGGGGCGAGCCGGGGCTGGTAAAAAGATAAGATTTAAAAGAGGCTGAGATAAAATTAGGTTAGTTGAAAGAAGATCTGAACGAGATGGATTCTTGATTGAGAATCCAACGCGTTCGGATTTTTTGTTTGTATGCCTATATCTTAAAAAAAAGATTTTTTTCCATTGTATAAGCATAATCAAAAAAAATTAGGGAACTAAGAAAAAAGTTAGAGATTTACAAATAAAAAGGAAGGTTTTATATGAATACATTTAGATGGATAGCTGCAAGAAAACAGCTCTCTCCTCGTGCGTTTAAAGATGAGTTAACTAGTCAAATATGGTTTAGTCCCTTAATTTATGCTTTCTTTTCGGTTCTTTTAGCTGCACTAACGCTGTTTCTTGACTATTATTGCAAAGTAGGAGAGAAGGTTCCTTCATTTTTTTCAATCAACATGGATTTAACGAATACGTTAGTGAGCACGATTATGCCCGGAATTCTATCGATTACAACCTTTACGTTTAATTTAATGCTTGTGGTGTTTACATCATTTGCAGCTCAGTTTTCTCCTCGCGTGTTAAAAAACTTTGCTTCTTCTAAGTCTACTCAGCGTATTCTGGGTATTTTCATAGGGAGTTTTTTGTATACACTTTTTGTGTTTTTATTTTTAAACAGCTCTCAAGTAAACGGATATTTTGCGATTCCGTTTGTGACGACAGCCCTGTCTGTTTTTAGTGCGGGCACGTTTGTCTACTTTATTAATCATTCTGTTAGGTGGCTGCAAGTAAATCATATGACTCAATCAATGAAAACAGCGTCCATAAAAGCGATTAAGACAACGATTCGAGAGGAACTGGAGATTCATCGAACGCAGTCTAGTCATAGCGAACAATTTTCTTTTCCAGAAGGAGAGAAAAAGCCGGTATGTATTCAAACATCCGGCTATATTCAAACGCTGAACTACAGCCGATTGATTCACTGTGCCAAAGAGCATAATTTAGTTATAAAAATGGAGCGTGAAGTAGGAGATTATGTGCTAAGCGGAACCGTATTGTTTTATTATTGGCACAGAGATTCGACAGAGCAAGATGAAATAGATTGCACCGTCTTTCACCAATATATTCATGTAGGGAACTCTCAGACTGATATTCAAGATACTACGTATATTATTACGAAGTTTGTAGAGATGGCAGTTAAATCACTAGGGAATGATGATTTCAAAACGGCGGTTAACTCCATTCATCAAATTAGCGATATTCTTCGGGAAATTTGTGAAGCCAGTCAATTTTCTTCTTATTTAGTGGATGACAGCGGCGTGATAAGAATGGTGATTCCTGATAAAAAATTTGAGGACTTTTTATATGATGGATTCGCTAATATCCGGCACTATGCGAGACGGAATATTATCATCACGATGGAGCTGCTCAAAACGCTTGGAAATCTCGCTGAAGCCATTGGGCCAGCTTATTATGACGACATCTGGGAGTTTGCGGTATACATTTCTAAAGGCTTTGAAGAAGAGTATTTATTTGTTCAAGATAAAAAATATTTTTTACATATTCTTTGCGATTTAGCGGTTTCAACAAAAAAAGAAGAGCAGTATGAACAAATCGCCAAACAAATGAAAGAATAAAAAAAGCCGAAGTCAGACGCTGACTTCGGCTTTTTCTTTATTTATTTGAACGTTTTAAGATGCTTTTAGCATGTGAAAATGTATCAAAGCTTGCTTTTCCATGATACGCACCCATTCCGCTGTCACCAACGCCGCCAAATGGAAGGTAGTGAGAAGTCATGTGATTAATTGTATCGTTAATAGAACCGCCGCCAAATGACACGCTGTTTAAAATGTGATCTTGAACGGCTTCATCTTCAGAAAAAAGATAAAGTGCTAATGGTTTTGGACGTTTTACGATTGCTTCAATTACTTCTGAGATTTCATCGTATACGATGACTGGAAGAATTGGTCCAAAGATTTCATCTTGCATCACATTGTCTTCCCATGAGATGTTGTCAAGAACAGTTGGCTCAATAAACAGACGAGAACGATCTGTTTTGCCTCCAAAAACGATCTTTCCGTTTGTTAAGAAGCTGCTAAGGCGATCAAAATGCTTTTCGCTCACTACGTGAGGGAAGTCTAGGTTTTGTGAAACATCTTCGCCGTACGTGTTTGTTACGACTTCTTTTAGGTTAGATAGCAGCTCGTCTTTTACATTTCGCTGAACAAGAATGTAGTCTGGTGCTACGCAAGTTTGACCAGCATTTGCAAATTTACCGCGTGCAATGCGTTTTGCGGCTTCTTCAATATTTGCATCTTCGTGTACGATTGTAGGACTTTTTCCGCCTAGTTCTAGCGTAACAGGCGTTAAATGTTTAGCTGCAGCTTCTGCCACAATTTTGCCGACCATTGTACTTCCTGTAAAGAAGATGTAATCAAAGTTTTCTTTTAGTAAAGCCGTGCTTGTTTCCACTTCACCTTCGACTACCGTCAAGTATTCTTCAGGGAAGTTTTCATTAAACATCTTAGCAAGAAGGCTTGACGTATGAGGTGTTAATTCAGAAGGCTTTAACACCACGCAGTTACCTGCAGCAATCGCGCCTACTACTGGTGATACAGCAAGTTGGAACGGATAGTTCCAAGGTGCAATCACTAGAGCTAAACCGTATGGATCTTGATAAATGTAGCTTTTTGCTCCGGCATGAGTAGATGGTGTTTCTACTTCTTTTGGCGCTGCCCATTCTGCAAGATTCTCAAGTGCAAAGTCGATTTCACTTAGCACGAGGCCAATTTCTGCACGTTTTGCTTCCATTTCTGGTTTGTTAAGGTCAGCTTTTACTGCTTTTAAAATGTCTTCTTCATGACCCAAAACAAGTTCTCTCAATTTCTTTAGCGTTTCGATACGGAACGCAACGTCTTTTGTTTTACCGCTATGAAAGAATGAAAGCTGTTTTTTTGTAAGTTCTTGATAGTTATTCATCAGAAAATCTCCTTTTACTTCACATTGTTAACTCTTTATTCAATGAACAGAAATAGCTGCTGCTTATTTCCAAGTTGTAACTGTATTGACCGGTAAACGGTAAGAAGCATGGCCTTCGCTTGCTGCTTTCCCGATTGAGATAAGCATAATTGGAAGATAACGTTCTTTATCTAAACCGAATTCTTCTGCGATTAAGTGTTTTTCGTATCCGCCGATTGGATTTGTATCATATCCGTGAGCGCGAGCAACAAGCATGAGCTGCATAGATACAAGACCTGAATCTATTAAAACGATGTCTTTCATATCAGCTTTTGGCATGTTTTCATAAATCGGCTTAAAGAAATTGAGCTGCTGTTCTTTAATATCCTGAGGCATATAGCCAAGCTCAACGGCTTTACCGAAAATTTCATCTGCATATTCAACGTTGTTCATGTCACCAAACACGGCAATAACAGCTGAAGATGTATGAACTTGTTCACTGTTGAATTTCGCAAGTTTAGCTAATTTTTCTTTCCCTTCTGGTGTTTCAATGACAACAAAGCGCCACGGCTGCATATTAACAGAAGAAGGAGCGCGCATGGCTTCTGTAAGAATTTCCTCCATTTCCTCACGGCTGATTTTTACTGAAGGATCATATTTTTTAATTGAACGGCGTTTTAAAGCAATTTCGTTAAAGTCTTTTGTAGTCATAGTCATTATTCCTTTCTTTTTAGGCGTTAAACTTATTTATTATCATTTCCATATTTTTGATTGCGGGCAATTGTTTGACATATCAATAATTGATACATCAACAATATAATACATTGATTTGAGAATTGCAAGGGAAAAAGTTTAAACTTTTGAAGTGTTGCTAATTTGAAGTGTGAAGTTATATTTTCAGGGAGCGAACAAACATAAAGAGAGTAAGTACAAAAAAGAAATGATAAAAATGAACAAACAAAAAGTTTGACTACTTTTTATCTCTTGATTACGATAAGTAACGAAAAGAAACAAAAGTGAACTTGTTACTTTTTAAATGAATGACAGTTCGAGAAAGAAGAGATAGAAAAATGTTTCTTCCCTTCTTAAGACTTAAACTGTATCTGTAATTAGTACAGTATAGCAAGACATATCACGCAGAAAAAGTAGGAGGACTTCAAGATGTATACAGATTTAAAAGATAAAGTAGTAGTTGTAACAGGCGGATCAAAAGGATTGGGTCGCGCAATGGCCATTCGTTTTGGTCAAGAGCAGTCAAAAGTAGTTGTAAACTACCGTAGCAATGAAGAGGAAGCGCTAGAAGTGAAAAAAGAAATTGAAGAAGCTGGCGGTCAAGCTATTATTGTTCGAGGCGACGTAACAAAAGAAGAAGACGTTGTGAACCTTGTAGAGACAGCTGTTAAAGAATTTGGCACATTAGACGTTATGATTAATAATGCAGGTGTTGAAAACCCGGTTCCTTCTCATGAATTATCATTAGAAAACTGGAACCAAGTGATTGATACAAACTTAACAGGGGCATTTTTAGGAAGCCGTGAAGCAATTAAATATTTCGTTGAAAATGACATTAAAGGAAACGTTATTAACATGTCCAGCGTTCACGAAATGATTCCTTGGCCATTATTTGTTCACTATGCAGCAAGTAAAGGCGGTATGAAATTAATGACGGAAACATTGGCTCTTGAATATGCGCCAAAAGGTATCCGCGTAAATAACATTGGACCAGGTGCAATCGATACGCCAATCAACGCTGAAAAATTCGCAGATCCGGAACAGCGTGCAGACGTAGAAAGCATGATTCCAATGGGCTATATCGGCAACCCGGAAGAAATCGCATCAGTTGCAGCATTCTTAGCATCATCACAAGCAAGCTACGTAACAGGTATTACACTATTTGCTGATGGCGGTATGACAAAATATCCTTCTTTCCAAGCGGGAAGAGGTTAATAGATAGAACTGAACCAAAAAGACCTCGGAATATTCCGGGGTCTTTTTGGTATGTAATAAATGCATAGGATATTTACCAAATATTGAAACTTTTACTGAAGTGCTACGTATATAAGCTAACGACGAATAAAGGACGTGTTGATATGCTACCGGAAACGATTCAACAAAAAGTAAATCAGTATAGAGATTTTTATATAAGCTTAAAAAATGAACTAAAATGGAAAGTGGCAGATCCCAAACAGTTGATGGCTATTGCTTCTATGTACGCAGTGAAAGGTAAATCGCTCGAGCTTCAGCCCTATATCGAGTTAAGTGACCATATTAAAAATCAAGTAGGGATGTTCTCTACGTTAAAATCATCACAGCGGTTTACGATCGCAGCCATGCTAGACACTCGCTATGAGAATCCAAAAGAAACGTTTCATGAGTTTCTGGATGTATACGACCAATTGATACAAGGCGGGTTTGCGAGAGGCGCATTTACGTATATTGCGGCTTCGGCTATGCTGTCGAATGAGTCAAGTGGAAGTCATAAAGAAATGGTTCGAAGGTCGGTAGAAATTTATCAAGGCATGAAAAAGAAGCATCTTTTCCTTACTTCAAGCGGTGATGCACCTCTTGCCGTTTTGTTAGCTGAAACAAGTGAGTTCACTGATGATCTCATGCATGAAATTGAACACTTCTATACGACATTGGCGCAGCATGGATTTAAAAAAGGAAATGACCTTCAATTTTTAAGTCATATTCTCGCAATCGATAAAAACCTACATGCGGATACCCTTATTGAAAGATGCGTATCTGTAAAAGAAGCCTGTGAATCGGCAGGTATCAAAGTGAAAGCGATGCATTACCCGGTCATTGGCTTATTAGCACTGTTTGAAAAACCAGAAACTGAAATTGAAATCATCCATGAAGTAGTGAAACAGCTAAACGCAGACAAACTTTTTAAATGGCAGAAAGACATCAATGTTATGCTGGCGGTTAATTTGGTTATCAGTGAAAAGCTGAAGGATTCTAGACTGGTCGAAACGGGCATCTATACAACGATTGAAACCATTATTCAAGCTCAGCAAGCAGCTATGCTAGCGGTTATTGCAAGCACTTCAGCGGTTGCTACTACGACTACTACTTGATAAGTTAAAGAGCTATAAAAGAGAAAGTGAGCCATAACTACATCAATCGAACCTAAAGATGAATCAGTGGGATAAATAGCTCGTAGATCGCTTATAACACCGCGGTTGACTTCCATGCAAGGCTTCGCTTTCCGCGGGCGGCCGCTGAGCCCGCAGGAGTCTTCGCCTTGCCCTCCAATCAACCGCTAGAAGTACCCGTATACATGAAACCTACGTTCACCATGCCGATGAAAAAATCCGAACGAAGTTGATTCACCATCAAGAATCTCGATTCCTCGTTCGGATTTACATTCAACTAGAATACTTTTAGCTCAGCTTCTCTCTTAAAAAGTATAAACCTCGCCATCATCTGGAACTAAGACGTGAGACGCCATGTCTTTTTCGTTGATAAAGCTTTTTAATTCTTCTCTTGATAGCGTCCAGTGGTTTACAGCTTCCATATGAACAGAAAGAATCGTAGCCTGAGGGGCTGCTTTGTGTACTTCGTAAATATCTTCTTTCCCCATCACAAGAGAACCGCCTTCTAAAAACTGATTATCGCCGCCGTTTACGACAATGACATCCGGTTGATGGGTGGTGATTTCTTCTTCAACAGCGGAATACCATACCGTGTCGCCAGCTACATAAAGCGTTTTTTCGCTCTTGTGTTTAAACACAACGCCGCATACTAAACCAGTACGTTTTAAAATTTCTCCTCTTCCGTGCTCGCCTTTTGTTTTGATTAATTGAATGTCTTTAAAAACCGTGTTTTGCGTAAGTATTTCTACGTTTTTAAAACCAGCTTCTTTTACTACTGCGGCATCTTCTTCATTTTGAACGAACATTTTGATATCGTTTGGCAACGCCTGTTTAGCGGCATCGTCAAAATGGTCTAAATGGAGGTGAGTGAGAATGACGGCATCAATACCATCAATAATCTCTTCAACGGATAACGGCAGGCTCACTAAAGGGTTGTTTTGATCTTGTCTGATCGAATTCGGGAAAGGGGGGTACGTTCCTTTTTCCGCTAACATAGGATCAATTAAAAACGTTTTTCCCCCGTATTCAACAAGTAAAGTAGCATTTCGAATATGTGTAATCTTCATCTCTATCTCTCCTTTTTTTGATCTACATCTAGTTTATAGGATGAGCTGTTTGCAAATCCATAAACAAAATCAAGTCTTTTAGCACTTTTACTTGATAAATGAAAGAATATTAGTCAAAAGCAAAAAGAACCGAAACAATGATGTTCAGGTTCTTTTTAGCATTTCTTTTTTCTCTTCATACAAACGTACTTGATTGCGTCCGTTTTGTTTGGCAGCGTACAGAGCAATATCTGCTTTATTTAAAAGGTCATCCAACGTGTCGTTTTCTTGTTTTGCTGCTTGGGCTACTCCAAGGCTTAGCGCAACAGAAATGGTCTCTTCATTGATCCGTAAGGGCTGAGTCTCAACGTGCCTGCGAAGCTGATTGGCAAGGACCTCAGCTTCTGATGATGTATAGCCCTTTAGCGTGAGTACAAACTCTTCACCGCCGTACCGAGCAAAAAGTGCTCCTTGCGGTAATACGGACTGGCAGGCTTTTACGACATGTACAAGCACCTGATCGCCGGCATAATGACCATACGTGTCGTTCACTTTTTTAAAATAATCAATATCAAGTAAAAGAAGCGTAAAAGAAGCTGCGGACTGTTTTGCTTCTTTGAACGCTTGCTTACTGTACTGAAAAAATGCCCGACGATTATAAATTTGCGTCAGCTCATCGTAATAAGCTTGATTTTCAAGCTTTAGCTGAAGTCTTTTTAGCTCCGTAATATCCGTAAAAATAAGCAGCAAGCCGTGACTATTATTAGCATATTGCAAAGGAGAGGTGCGAACTTGATACGTATACTGAGATTGATCCCAAGAAAAAAGCTGCAGCTCATGACTGCTTTTTGCATTTTCTAATGTAAAAGGAAACGAGCTGCCTGATAATGTTAACCAAATATCAGCAAAACGTTTTCCAAACATCGCTTTTTTCAGCTGAGGAAACATGTTTTTAGACGCTAGGTTAAATTCAATTAGTCTGTAGGATTCATCAAGTACGATAACCCCGTCATTGATACTGTTAAATATCGCATCTTTCGCAACGGGCATGACCGTAAACATACGCGATGAGTTAATGGACCATAGATATAAGAAAGAAGAAACCCATAAAACCATTGGGACTGGATCAATTCCCTGCGGCGTATAGCCCATTAAATAGATAAATGCTGTGACCATGGGGACTAATTGCCCGACCATTAATGAAATTAACTGCAGGCGATAAGCTTTGGCTGTTTCTTTCCAGCGGTAAACGGCGAGCAAAAAAGCAACGAACATAGACGAAAAAATGAACATGCCGTGAATCGTGTACCATGGTCCGATTTCTTGATGAACGTAAGGGGCACCTAGAACGGGATCAATTTCAAACACGCGGTAATGAAGGTGGTGCCAGTCATTTGTTACGACCATAATCAAACTAATAAAGGGAATGATAAAAAGGGCAAAAATATGTTTTTTTCTTACCTTTATGCCGACATACTGCATAACAAACATCAGCCCTGCAGGAGGCGAAAAAGGCATGCCCACGTATTGAATAACGGTCCAAAATTTCATTTCTCCGAGGTTAACGGATAATAAGCTAAACGCCGCACCCATACAATAAATGGTAGTGAAAGCTGTATGAAGAATAAATAAATGCGCAATGTTAGCGTAGTGATGCCGCTTAATAAATACGTAAAAACATAAGTATAGATTAAGAACACCAGACGTACAGATAAGCGTTATATAAGCTGTTAAATCTAAATTCACAATTGTATCCCTCATTAAGAAAGCATTTTTAGTTAAATGTAGCACAATTGAAATGAAATGTAGATATTTTATGTAGGAAATTAGTAGTGTTCGAGATGGTAGAGGGACTATAAGGGTAGGTCAGGACGATGAAAAAATGGTGCCTAAACAACAAGTAATTGAAACGAACTGAGAAAATTTATCTTCAGCTACAAAAGTCAAAGTTTCTCAGTAAAAAAACACATGCCTGAAAATACGCGATGTCCTTCATCTGCGTGTCTTCAGGCATATTTGTATTTACAGTCTATTTAAGTTCACCGTTTTACAAAGGTGTCACCTGCATTTTTTTCTGTCTAAAAAATACCCAATCTGTAAAGCCGATTTCTTTAAGACGCTTTTTTACCAATTCAAAGTCGTCGCCAATACGCTCCGGATCATGAGCATCGGAACCAAATGTAATGTGTACCCCGTAGTGCAGGGCTCTTTCTAAAATAGCGTCTGCAGGATACCAGCCTCCGCAGTCTTTGGTTTTGCCTGATGTATTCACTTCTATAGCAATGTCATGTGCTGAAATTACCTTTAGCGTTTGATCAATTACAGCTGTCTCGATAGAAGAAAAAGAAGGGTAGAATCCTTTCATGGCATCAATATGGCCAAGAATCTGAAACATTCTGCTCCGAGCGGATTCTTCGATCAATTGATAATATTTTTCTTTCGTGCGCTGTTTTTCTTTTTGAGAAAGGCCTTCCCAGCGCGTTTTATGAAAGATGCTGACTTCATCAACTTGATGGACAGAGCCAATTATGTAGTCAAACGGGTATTTTTCATAGTGGCTTTGATATATTTTTGTATACTCTGGAAAGAAATCAGACTCCACGCCTAACAGCACTTCAATTTTTTCTTTATATTCTTCTTTTAGTTTCAAAATCTCAGCTACATATCCGGAGAATGCGCTTTTTCCCATCGCAATATGAGGATACGGCTGATCTTCTTCACTCGCAAAATAAGGCGAATGATCCGAAATCCCAATGATATCAAGGCCTTTATCAATAGACGCCTCTATATAATCTCGAATCGTTCCGCGAGCATGTCCGCATCGGTCGTGATGGGTATGAAAATCAAATTTTAAGTCAGCCTTCATTTTTCATCACCTCTGTCATCTTTTTATGTGGTTTATAGAGTATTCTACAAAGAAACAAAGTATCCCCCTTAGAAATGGATGAAGCGAATATTTCTTGGGCTTACGGATGTTTCATCTACTAAAAAGAGTGTGCAGAAACAAGTTGTTTTATTTAATTTACTGCAAAAATTGACATGGAATTCATTCCAAAAGTTACATTTGATTCGGCAAGCTAAAACGCATATACTACTCATACACGATCTGAAATAACGTTCAGGTAATCGCTGCATCATTTGATGTAGAGGAAAGTCCATGCTCGCACGGTGCTGAGATGCCCGTAGTGTTCGTGCCTAGTGAAAAAATAAGCTAGGGCAGCTTGGCTTATAGCTTAGCTGACGGCGGGAAAAACCACCTAAGTCCTCGGATATGGTCGAGTATCCCTGAAAGTGCCACAGTGACGAAGCTTTGCTGGAAACAGCAAAGGTGGAACGCGGTAAACCCCACGAGCGAGAAACCCAAACAATGGTAGGGGAACTGTCTCTAAGGAATTCAACGGAGAGACGGACGGTTACACGTGTAATCGTAGATAGATGATTACCGCCTGAGTACGAGAGTAAAATCGTTTGCAGTACAAAGGTACAAAACATGGCTTATCGAACGTTGTTGAAACAGAGACTGACTATATAAGATGTAACCAAAACAAACCAATGAGGTTTGTTTTTTTGTTTGCTATTTTTAAAATCATAGCTGACTCATTGTTAGAATGCTTGAATTTTTCTAACCATAGTATGAGGATTCAAGGTATATGTAAATACATATTGCCTAAATTGCTGTATAGTTTACTTATACTTACTAATTATGGGGAAAGGGAGAAGATGGATGATTAAGAAAATGGAACATACAGCAATTATTGTTGGAAATATGGATGAAACGATTCACTACTACTGTGATATGTTTGGCTTCAAAGTTCGCCTTCAAGGCTCTAACGAAAAGAGAGAGATGGCTTTTTTGTATCTTGAAGAACAGCCGGGTATTGAAATTGAGCTCATTCGAGATATTGATCCGATTGGAGAGTATAACAAAAGCGGGATTGTTAACCACCTTGCCTTTACGGTAGAAGATATAAATAAGGCAATTCAACATTATAAGAGCAAAGGAATTGAATTTTTATCATCTGAGCCTCAGCCAACGCTCGAAGGCGGACGTATGATTTTATTTCACGGCCCAAATAAAGAATTGCTGCAGTTAGTAGAACGGGTTAAACTTTAAAACGTCTACTTTAAGGGGTACATACAAGAAAAAATGTGTTTTAGATTCTCAAAAAAGACCTTTCTTTTATGGTGATAGAAAGGTCTTTTTGATGTGCATTTACTACGATATCTTAGTTAGTTTTTTAATAACTTTCCTTACGTTTCATAACAAATCCTTCTTTCTGCTCGAAAATAATGATCAAAAAATTTTATAGGAGCTGTATACGGCAGTCGTCAAGATGAACTAAAAACATCCTCGAGTATGTTTCCAATTTTTATCGTAACACCCGCTATTTATAATGTATAATTCATTATAATCATATTTTTTATACATCTATGTAATGAGTAGAGCCGCTTGATAAGGAGATGGTACAAAATGGAATGGCAGCAGTTTAAATATTTTCAAACGCTAGCACGTACGCAGCATATGACGCGGGCAGCAGAAGAGCTGTTAATTACGCAGCCTGCGCTCAGTCGTTCAATCGCCCGTTTTGAAGAGGAAGTAGGAGCGCCGCTATTTGACCGGCAAGGACGTTCCATTATATTAAATCAATATGGTAAAGTTTTTTTAAAGCGTGTAGATAACATAATGAAAGAATTTGATAAAGGACAAGAGGAAATTCAAGCGCTGCTAGATCCTGAGAAAGGGCAGGTGTCACTTGGGTTTTTACATACGCTCAGCACAGATTTGATTCCAGATTTAATCGCGTCGTTTCGCAGCTTGTATCCTAAGGTGAATTTTCAGCTGAGGCAAAGTCCTTCTCACGTTCTTCTTGAGCAGCTGCAGCTCGGCGAACTGGATCTTTGCTTGATTGCGCCGATGGAAGAGAAATCGTTTATTAAATGGCGTCATCTTTGGAGTGAAGAACTGTTTGTGATTGTGCCAAAAAATCATCGGTACGCTCGCCGTGAAAGTATCGCACTAGAAGAAATTGCTGAAGAATCATTTATTCACTTAAAAGAAGGCTTTTCTCTTCGTCTTACGTTTGAGCAGTTATTTGAAGAGACAGAGGGAAAGCCTCACATTATGTTTGAAGGAGAGGAAGCTGACACCGTAGCGGGACTTGTAGGAGCCGGCTTAGGAATTTCTATCCTTCCAGATTTACACGGAATAGATCAAAGTAAAATAGTGAAAATCCCATTAGCTAAAGCCAACTGTCACCGAGTAATTGGACTAGCATGGATTGAAGGAAGATATCTATCACCGGCTGTTAAACAGTTTAGAAACTTTGTTTTACATAAATTTAATGATCAGAAATAAAGATGTTTCATGGCCTAGGCTTGTTTACAAACTTAGTCCTTTTTTCGTTTGAATAATCGTTTTAAAATCGATCTTTTTTTACCTACTACGCTGCTTTCTTTTGAAGCTTCTACTAATTCTGAAATGGCCTGCTGTTCACGCAAGCTTTTACGCAAAGATTGAATGAGCTGCTTGTCTTTTTCCTGAAGGATTTGTTTTGTATCAGGCTCTTGTTGGGGTGAAGGCTGTACAGGAAGTTCAGAAGGTGTCGGCTGCTGGTCGTCGGCCTCGGGCTGGTCAGCTGCTTCTGCTGTGTTCTCTATGTCCTCTTTGTCTTCGGCTTCTTCTAGAGACACGGCAGCTTGATCCTCGCTTGCAGTCAAAGAGAATTCTTTTTGCAGAGATTCATTAATTTCTTCTGCTTGATAACCCTCATCATAAAGCTGCTTAATTCTCAGTAAAACGGTCGCAGCCGCAGCTTCATATTGTTTTGGTCGATGATCTTCTTTTTGTATAAAGAAATATTGGAATTTATCTATATATCTTCTAATCGTTGAAGTAGGAATATTTGTTTCTTCAGATAACTCTTTTACACTAAGCCATTTTGTCATTTTCTCACCACTTTTTAAATGATTACTTATTCGTCAGCATCAATTTGAAATTGTACTAGTATCTACTGTTTATCTTATCACGTAACGCTTCTAAGTACTTTGCTGTGTTGGTTTCTGTAACGTTTTTATAATCACAGTGTCATAAATGAGGGATAAGCTGGCACTCCCACAAAGATTTGTTAGTTGAAGAATAGGAAATAATCAGCAAACACTTGTCTGAAGTAGATTAAACAATGATGAGTGGACTGCTTATCTATTATCTTATAATGTTGCTGAAGAAAAATCGAGTGATTACTTCACTGTTTATTTAATATGGTAAGGTTGTACTAAAGAAGAAACGAAAGGAGGAGCGACTTGAGTTTTACAGAACGAGCAGTAGCACTTATTAAACAAATACCATCCGGGAAAGTAATGACATACGGACAAATTGCCGGCTTAGCGGGTAGTCCGCGAGGTGCAAGGCAAGTTGTACGAGTACTGCACTCGATGAGTAAAAAACATAATCTCCCCTGGCACCGAGTCATTAATTCCAAAGGAGAAATTGGATTTAAAGATGAAGAAATGCACCTTGTTCAAAAACTTTCCCTTGAAGCGGAAGGAATAATCGTTTCTTCGGAAGGAAGACTTGATCTTAAAGTCTATCTCTATGAACCTGACGTGTATAAATAACAAAAAAGCTACCTGAAACAGATAGCTTTTTTGTTATTTATGTTTTTCAAAAGCGAGCTTTAATCCAAACCCGATTAACACGACGCCTGTTGCTTTATCCATAAAGCGCTGAACGCTAGGTGTTGTAAGCCATTTCCGTAAATAGTTAATAAAAAAGACGAATACGAAAAACCACGTGATAGCAAGGACCGTATACGTTATGCCCATCAGAAGTAATTGCAGCGTTACGTTTTGATCACTTTGAACAAATTGAGGTAAAAAAGTTAAGAAAAACACGGCCACTTTTGGATTCAGAACGTTTGAGACAAGACCTTGACGAAAAGCAGACGTTTCTTTTGACTGCTCCTCTTTTACAGAAGAAGGTATATCGCTTTTTTTAGAAAAGAAAGCAGAGGTTCCTAAATACATTAAGTAAAGGGCTCCTGCATATTTTACGATTTCAAATGCCAGAGCTGACTGAAGCAGAAGAGCCGATAAGCCAAACGTAGCGGCGAGTGTATGAACTAAAGAGCCGCTGGCTAACCCCAATGCCATTTTATAGCCGCCGGTTTGTCCATCTGCCATCGTTCGTTTGGTAATAAGAGCAGTATCAATACCAGGACTCATAATCACAAATAATGTAAGAACTAAAAAGGTCAAGATGTCATTCATTTTTTTCTTCCTCCTTACTGTGATAGTATTAAATTATAATTTATTTATTAAATATAATTTAACATAAGTAACGCCATTTATTAAGTTTAATTTAATAAAATTAAATGCAATTAAACATCTTTTACGGAGGAATCATCATGGAAAACATAGATATTGGAAAAAAAGTAGAGAAATTTCGAAAAGAAAAGGGGCTAAGCAGTCGAGAATTAGCAAAATTAGCGGACATCACGCCATCTATGTTAAGTCAAATTGAACGGGGATTAGCTAACCCGTCCATTTCAACGCTTAAACTTTTAGCAAAAAGCCTCGATGTGCCTACCTTCAGCTTTTTGCTCGAAGAAATAAACACATCTCATTTAGTCGTAAGGTCGAATGAGCGTAAAACAATGAAGGTAAAAGAGCTAACGTATTCGCTGTTATCACCCGATTTCACAGGGAATCTAGCTACGGCAATTATGGAAGTACCATCGATGATGGCTTCATCAGAAACTCCTTTAGCACATAAAGGAGAGGAAGTGGCATACGTCTTAGAGGGGAAAATTAAAGTGTATTTGGAAGAGGAAGTATATGTGCTAGAAAAAGGAGATAGTGTCAAAATCCCTTCGCATCTGAATCATAAATGGGAGAATACGTTTGAAGAGAAAGCCGTTATTTTATTTTCCGTTACGCCGCCTGTTTTTTAAAGTACTTACGGTTTTTATACTGCTCACCTTCAGTGTGAGACACTTTTATTATATAAATGTGATAAAACTATCATGTTTGTAAGAGTAAACAATTGATAAAATAGCATTGTTGGTAATCTCTACCTGAGAGAATACATACTAAATACTTTTTTGAAAGGTGTTGAAGGGTAATGAAGACATGGAAAAAGATGTTTCGCACTTCAAAGCTCCAAAAAATGCTGCCTGTATTCGCTCTTTCGTGCGCGGCGGTTGTAGGCTTTTCAAGCAGCGAGGTACATGCTGAAACGGTAAAATGTCAAAGACAAGAAACTAAAAGTGATCGACAGTTTGCTAAGCTTGAAGACAAATATGATGCGAATCTTGGTGTTTTTGCATTAGATACGGGTACAAATAAAACGGTCACGTATCATCCGGACGAGCGTTTTGCTTATGCGTCTACTCATAAGGCTCTCGCTGTCGGTGCACTTTTACAGCAGAAGTCAATTGAAGATCTCAACGAGCGAATCTTTTATACGCGCGATGACCTTGTGAACTACAATCCAATTACAGAAAAACATGTTGGTACAGGCATGACTCTTCGAGAACTCGCGGATGCATCGCTTCGCTACAGCGACAATACGGCAGGGAACTTAATTCTGCAGCAGCTGGGCGGACCGGACGGATTTAAAGAAGCTTTAGAAAAAATAGGGGACAATGTAACGCTGCCTGAACGGTTTGAACCGGATTTAAATGAAGTGAATCCAGGAGAAACCCACGATACAAGTACACCAAGAGCACTCGCTACAAGTCTTCAAACGTATGTACTTGGACAGGCACTTCCTGCAGAAAAGCGTGAACTTCTAACGGATTGGATGAAGCGAAATACAACAGGGGATGCGTTAATACGAGCGGGCGTGCCGAAAAGCTGGGAAGTAGCCGATAAGACAGGCGCAGGCTCATATGCAACGCGAAATGATATTGCCATCCTTTGGCCGCCAAACGGAGATCCAATTGTTCTTGCAATCCTTTCCGATCGTACGGAAAAAGATGCGGAGTATAATGATAAACTAATTGCAGAAGCGGCTAAACAAGCGGTCAAGACTCTTAAAGTTACTCATAAATAAAAAATTGGATAATAGTAGTTTGAATGTAAAAAAAATATTGGAAAGATTGATAGAACATTCTATTATTAATTAGACAAAATATAGGAAGGAAGTATCTGTTATGAAAAAGATTTTTCCAATTGTTCTATCTTTCGGTTTATTAACAAGCGTATCTTTTAGCACAGCTTCAAACGTAGATGCGGCAGCTAAGTCTTACAAAAACTGCACGGAATTAAACAAAGACTATAAAGGCGGCGTAGCTCGTGCGGCTAATGTAAAAAATAAAGGCGGCAAAACAAAGTACAAGCCGTACGTATCAAAATCACTGTATGATGCCAATACAAAGCTAGATCGAGATAAAGACTATATTGCCTGTGAAAAATAAATACTAGCTGACTCATCCAAGCGCTTACAATAAGCGCTTGGATTTTTTATTATCATCAACTCTTGTACGTTACCGGCTCAAGTTTCCATAACAATTAGTCAAATCGCACAAAATAATATCAGAAAATTCACATAAATAATGATGAACTTGCGTTAAAATTCGTATACACTATGTACATGTTAAGTTAACTAACATTAGATGTCATGTTTGAAAGTAAAAACATCATAAAAAAAGGAGTTGAATGTATAGTGTCTACAAACGCAACAAGTTCCGTTATAGAAGAGGTGTATGCTTATCAAGATAGTGGTCTTGATCCGTCACTAAAGCCAAAAGCGGAAAGTGATCGAAAGCTAACTCCGATATCTTATATGTTTATGTGGATTGGAGACGGCGTTAATTTAGGAAATATGACGCTTGGAGCGAGCTTAGTAGTAGCAGGTACTGCGGTATTAAATCTTTTTCAAACGTTTGTGGCAGCGATTATTGCCATTGGTATTATTTCTACTTTTTTTGTATTAAACGACCGAATTGGCTATAAGACGGGCATACCGTATGTGATGCAGCTTCGAATGTCTTTTGGAATAAAAGGATGCGTTATCTCGTCTCTTTTACGAGGCATTCCAGCGATCGTTTGGTATGGTTTCCAAAGCTGGACAGGCGGTACGGCTTTAAACGAAATTGGGAAAATTGTGAGCAAAGGGTCTTTTGACAATCTTGTTCTTTGCTTCATTATCATTCAGCTGCTGCAAATTGTGCTTTCGCTGTACAGCTTCCACGCGGTTAAATGGGTAGAGATGCTTGCGTCGATCATTATATTGCTTGGCCTTGTTTATGTATTTGGTGTTCTTTTAACTTCTCATAGTGAGGTAGTAGGAGAGAAGTGGGTACATACTAAAGGTTCATGGGGACTTCCGTTCTTTTCTTTTATTATGATGTTTATGGGTAATTATGCGGCGATTTTTCTAAGCGCAGCCGATTACTCTAGAGAACTGAAACCAGGAATTAGCGACAAAAAGCGCGGATTTTTATATTTTACACCGATTCTAATAGCCTACGGATTTGTTCTTACAATTGGTGCCATGCTTGCTTCTGCTACGGGGATTTCCAACCCTGTCAAAGCGTTCGCGGTTGTAGTGGATAATTCATATATCACCGTCGCTGTATCGGCTTTTATTGTGATTGGCGTTATTGCCGTAAACATGGTGGCGAATATTATTCCGCCTACGTATGTGATTACGCTGCTGACAAAAGCAAACTATAAAGTAGCGGTTACGATTACCGGACTGCTTGCTTTCTGTTCATTCCCTTGGGTGCTTGTTCAAGATTCGTCAGCTGCAGGTCTTGGGCTGTTCATTTTAATTTACTCTGCTTTTTTAGGGCCGATTGTTTCTATTTTACTAGTCGATTACTATATTTTACGAAAACAAAGAGTAAACGTAGAAGAATTGTATCAAGAAAAAGGGCCGTTCTCCGGCTACAATCCGTGCGCCATGCTTGCGATGCTCATCGGTGCAGGTGCTGCGTTTATCGAAGTTGATTTAGGCTGGATTATAGGAGTAGTAGTCGCAGGAATCTCTTATATTCTTTTGACGAAATTTACTTTTAAACATTCAAAATTTAAAAAAGGAACCATCTTTGAATAATAACCTTCCATCGATAAAAGCCTTTGCTTGCCACAAAGGCTTTTTGTTTGTCTTTCAGCACGTCAGATTAAATCTCTTTGTCTAGTTTCCTAAAAAGTGGGTAAAGTAAAGAAGAGTAAAAAGTTACTTCTATTATGAGTTGCTTTTAACAGGAGCGCATCTAATGTATCGCATCAATCATAGCTTAAAGGAGAGGGCAGAGTATGTATGAATTTAGAGTGTATACTCTTCGAGATGGAAGCGAAAAGATAATTAAAACGCTGAAACATGAATCGTTTGCTGATGAAATTCAACGAGCGGGAATTAAACAAACAGAAATTGCGCAAACACAGCTAGTAGATAGACCGAGATAAGAAATTTGCATTTATTCTTACACTAAAAAAGATGGGTTCCTGTGTCTTTACGCAGGAGCCCATCTTTTCTAATTTTTTATAGTTCTTCACCGTTTGTTTTAATTACATGTTTATACCAGTTAAAGGAATCTTTTTTATAGCGCTCCATCGATCCGTTTCCTTCGTTGTCACGGTCGACATAAATCATGCCGTATCGCTTTTTCATTTCGCCTGTTGTAAAGGAAACAATATCAATAATTCCCCACGGCGTGTAGCCCATTAAATCAACGCCATCGTACGTCACGGCTTTTTCTAACGCTTCGATGTGCGATTTTAAATATTCAATTCGCGATGCGTCATGAATAGAACCGTCTTCTTCAACCGTATCAATGGCGCCAAATCCGTTTTCTACAATGAATAGCGGAATTTGATAGCGGTCGTAGAAGCGATTTAACGTATAGCGCAAGCCCGTTGGATCAATCGACCAGCCCCAATCGCTTGATTTGATATAAGGGTTTGCTACGCCGTTTGGCAATCCGCCGTTTACGATATCGCCCGTGTTGTCAGCTTCAACGTCACTTTTAACAGTTGTTGACATGTAATAGCTGAAGCCTAAATAATCCACTTTTCCATTTCGTAAAATTTCTTCATCGCCTTCTTCAAACGGAATATGATAGCCTTCTCGTTCGAATTCTTTTAACGCATAGCTTGGGTAATAGCCGCGAACTTGAACGTCAGGGAAGAAGTAGCGCTGTCTCATTGTTTCTTCGGCTAACATCACATCTTCAGGATTTGAAGAATAAGGATAAATTGGCACGTGTGACACCATCGCTCCAATTTGGAAATTTGGATTGATTTCTTTTCCTTTTGATACGGCAAGAGCACTTGCTAAAAGTTCGTGATGTCCCGCTTGATACATCACTTCTTTTGCATTTTCACCAGGCTTTACAGAAACGCCTGAGTTCGTCCATAGAAAAAGAGGGTTGTTTACGTCCATTTTGTTGTTAATTTCATTAAACGTCATCCAGTACGTCACTTTGTCTTTATAGCGGTCGAAACAAACTTCAGCGAACTTCACAAAGCAATCTACCGTTTTTCGGCTTCTAAATCCGCCGTATTCTCGAGCTAAATGCAGGGGCATTTCAAAGTGAGACAGCGTAATAACCGGTTCAATTCCATGCTTTAACAGTTCATCAAATACATCGTCGTAGAATTTTAGTCCTTCTTCGTTTGGCTCAGCTTCATCGCCTTTAGGGAAAATACGGCTCCAGCCAATCGACGTACGCAAACATTTTAAGCCCATTTCTGCAAACAGTGCGATATCTTCTTTGTAGCGGTGATAAAAATCAATTGCTTCGTGATTTGGATAAAATTTATCTTCTTCCACTGTTTCAGTGATTTGTCGCGCTACACCGTGTGCACCAGCAGTCATAACGTCTACTACGCTTGGTCCTTTTCCGCCTTGGTTCCATCCACCTTCAAATTGATGAGCTGCTAATGCGCCGCCCCATAAAAAATTCTTTGGCATCTTTGTCATTGTTAGTTCCTCCTTATTTCACTACGGTAAATAATGTTTGATGTAGCCCGCTATTTTCAATATCTTCAACAATCACTTCTCGATAAGCGCTTGAATTGGTGATAATAACCGGCGTGATCGTTTGTAATCCCTGTGTTTCAATAAATTCTTTATCAAATTCAATCAGTAAATCGCCTTTTTTAAACTTTACACCGTCTTCCACATGCAGCGTAAACGGCTTGCCGTCTAACGTAACGGTATCTAATCCAATATGAACAAGTAATTCAACGCCGTATTCTGATCGAAGACCGATGGCGTGCTTTGTTGGTGCTACCATAACAACCGTTCCGTCAAAAGGTGCATAAAGCTTATTATCTGAAGGATCAATCGCTAATCCTTCTCCCATCGCACCTGAGCTGAATACTTCGTCCGGTACCCTAGAAAGAGGAATGACTTTTCCGCTAAACGGTGCGCTGATCGTTTCTTCATTTTCGTTCGGGTTGCTGACGGCTACTTCGTTTAAAGGAGCAGTAGCTGCTTCTTTTGCTGCATCTTCTCCGTAACCAAACACTTGAATAAGCACAACGGGAAGAATAATCGCAATGGCACATCCAATTAAAATTCCCCAAATCGACATCGGATAGTCTTGACTGATACCGTTTACAACAGTCAGCGGGCCCGGTAATCCTGCGTAAGCAAAGTAATAAGGGTGAAAGAAGCTTGCTACAACAGCACCAACAGCACCTGAAATGCATCCAAAGATAAACGGCTTTTTAAAACGTAAGTTCACGCCGTAAATGGCCGGTTCTGTAATACCAAATAGCCCTGTTATCCCGGCTGATACGCTCACTTTGCGTGCTTCTTGGCTTTTTGCTTTTAAAATAACCCCAAGTACCGCTCCAACTTGAGCCACTACGGCAATTGTTTGATACGCTTGAAATGAATCTCTGCCGTTTAAGTCAAAGTTAGCAAGTACCATCGGCGTAATTCCCCAGTGTACCCCGAAGATAACAACAATTTGCCAGAACCCTCCAATGATTGCTCCAGCTAAAGCAGGTACGTTTTCAGCTAAAAAGTTATAGCCGTGAGCGATTCCGTTAGCACCCATCGTAGTAACAGGACCAATAAGTAAAATTGTTACTGGAACCATAATTACCATACATAAAAATGGGACAAACAGCGGTCTAACGACTTCATGAATGCTCTTATTTAGGAACCTTTCAAGATAAGACAAAATCCATACTAAAAATAAAGGCGGTAAAACAGAAGAAGTATAGACCGTTTCCGATAGAGAAAGACCTAAAAACGTAATGCTGCTTCCGTCGGCAATTTTGGCTGCCATTTCTGCCCATGTTGGACTGACTAATGCGGCACAGCACGCCACTGCGATGTAGGTGTTGGTTTTAAAATGCTTGGATGCTGTAATGGCAATAAAAATAGGTAAAAAAACAAATGGTGCCCATGAAATGAAGCTTAATACTTGATACGTGCCTGTTTTTGCAAAGCTGCCAGAGACTAAATTAATTAAAATTAACGAGCCCTGCAAAATTCCTGCTGCTGCCAAGATGTATACAAACGGCGCAAACACAGCAGACATTGTAGCAATCACGCGATTTAAGATTGTCCCTTTATTTTCAGTTTGCTCCTCTGTGGTATCCAAGTTTACTAAACTAGCAAACTCTTCATAAACGTCTCCCACATGTTGCCCAATAACAACTTGAAACTGTCCGCTGTTTTCAACCACCGTAATGACACCTGGCATAGAAGACACCGTGCGTTTGGCTTCTGGCTTGGAACGTTTTAACACAATTCGCAGCCTCGTAGCGCAGCGTGTAGCGCTTACAATATTTTCTTCGCCGCCCACCGCATCTAAAATGTCTGCCGCAAGCTTGTGATAATCTCTAATTTTACCTCCCATACGTTTAACCCCCTTGTTGAGTATACGCTTTCAGTATAATTGTATCGATACAATTTATCAATACCCAAATAAAATAATAATCAATAAATAATTTAAGTTTAGGGTATGCAGTTAGATTATGGTATAATCGTGTTATTCTCGAGACAAATTTAGTGAAGAGGTATAGCTATGATCAAATACCAACAAATTGCAATTGAAATTGAAACCTATATTGAAGACCATAAGCTTCAGCAAGGAGATAAGCTGCCGGTATTAGAAACGCTGATGGCGCAATTCAAGGCGAGCAAAAGTACCGTAACAAAGGCCTTAGATCTGCTAGAGAAAAAAGGCGTTGTTTTTCAAGTGAGAGGAAGCGGCATTTTTGTCCGCCGCCATAAGCGAACAGGATATATCGGCTTGCTTTCTAACCAAGGATTTACAAGCGAACTAGAAGATTTTCATTTAACATCGGAAGTGATTGAGCTAGATGTACGAAAGCCGACGCAAGAAGCCGCGTTAAATTTAAACATAGCCGAAGGTAGCGACGCGTATTATGTCAAAAGAGTACGATATATCAACGGCCAGACGCTGTGTCTAGAAGAATCGTTTTATAATAAATCCATCGTTACATACTTAAATAACGAAATTGTGTCAGAGTCTATTTTTCATTACATTAAAGAAGGGCTTGGCTTAAAAATCGGGTTTTCTGATCTATATCTTCACGTCGGTAAGCTGAACGGAGAAGAAGCTACATACTTAGGATTAAAAGAAGGCGATCCTAAATTATTTATTGAAACGCTCTTTCACTTAGCGAACGGCCAGCCGTTTGACTTTTCAAAAGTAACGTATAACTACGAACAGTCTCAGTTCTTTTTACAAGCAACGAGTCACGTTTTATAAAAAAGTGTCCGTCTCTCAACTAGGCAGGACGAGAGGCAGGCACTTTTTTTCATTTCTTCAATAAAAATATGAAATAAGATAAAGATTGTAATAAATAGGAAATTCTTATACGATAAAATGGTTACAGGATTTATGGAGATAAGGGAAAGAGGTGCTAAGTTGAAAAAGATGCTGAGTTATCTTATTCCGATGCTTTTTATGTTTGGTTTGCTTTCTATGAATTTATTTCAGCCGACTAAAGGCGATTTTATCGCTGTAGGTGTAATATCGATTCTTGCAGGTACCGTAATTGGTTTTATAATGAACATAGGTCATGCAGTATTAAAAATAGTCAAAAGTAAGATGGAGTAAACTGATTAGAGGCGGTGGAGGTTTTGAGTGAAAGTATCATTATTCAGCCATATGCTAGCAAGTATCAACAGCAAGTAGTGGATTTAATTCTTCATATTCAGCAGCAAGAATACCAAATTCCAATAACGGAAAAAGATCAGCCTGATTTATTTAAAATCGAAAGCTTTTATCAACGGGGAAACGGAAACTTCTGGGTGGCTGTTTGCAACGAAAAAGTAGTAGGAAGCGTAGCTTTAATAGACATTGGCAGCCGTCAAGTAGCGCTGCGGAAAATGTTTGTAGCAAAGTCTTATAGAGGAGCAAGCGTCAAAACAGCTCACCGTTTATTGTATACAGCCATCGCGTGGGCCAAAGAGAAAGAAGTGGAAAGAATATACTTAGGAACCACCTTACAATATAGGGCTGCCCATCGATTTTATGAGAAAAATGGATTTCAAGCTATAGAGAAAGAAAAGCTGCCTGCGAATTTCCCGGTGATGAACGTAGATAAAAAGTTTTATACATATGGGGTATAAAATGAGCCACTAGATTCTTATCTAGCGGCTTTTACTTTGGCAATGTCTCTTGATAATGAACTCTTTTTTTCAATAGTAAATCGTCTAACTGAGCAATTAAAATCCCCGCGACTACAATAACAGAACCAATCAGTTCTTTAAGCGTAAACAGCTCGTGCAAAAAGAGAACGGCAAACAGCGAAGCAAAAATCGGCTCTGTTGCAAAAATAAGACCTGTGTGAGTAGGCGTTGTATAGCGCTGCGCAATAGCTTGACAAATGAATCCAAACGCGCTGCAAAGAACGCCAAGTCCTAAAATCGCAATCCATGATGATAAAGTAGCTGGAATGCTGGGGTGTTCAAATAAAAAGCTGCAAATCAGTGCAAATAATCCAGCAAAACCTAGCTGTAAAATGCCGAGAGCAATTGGATTTTCGTTTTTCGTAAACGTGCCGGTCAGCGTAATATGAATGGCATAACATAGCGCCGTTCCAATGCAAAGTACATCACCAGTATTCATATGAAAGGAGTGCTTTAAAGTTAAAACACCTATACCAGTTAGGGTAACGATAACTCCAAGTCCAATCGGCCAAGAAGGAAGCTTCTTTACTAGCAGGCAGTTGAGCAATGGAACAAAAATGACCGTTAAACTGACAAGAAATCCGGCATTTGAAGCAGACGTCATGCTGACGCCAAACGTGACAAATGAAAAAACTGAAAACAGTAAAAAGCCTAAAATAGCTGATGATAAAATTGTTTTGCGCGTGATATGTAGTAAAGGCTTATAGAAAAATAGTCCGGCAATCAAAAAAGCAATTAAACATCTAAGTGCAATGATAGTAAATGACCCGAGCGAACTCAGCCCCATTTTCATAAACACGTACGACATGCCCCAAAATACATTTACACCAACCATCATCATATTTGCTCGTGTGCGGTAACTCACGTTCAACCCTCCATTGTTTATGATGTACTCACAGTATACAAAGGAATTTGATATTAATAAAATGAATCTTTATAATGATGAACGTGAATTAAATTCATGTTAAGGCGGGAGAAAATGAGCTTAGTGAAATATGAAATTTTAAACAAAGTAGCGGAAGTGAGAAGCTTTACAAAAGCGGCAGATGCGCTGGCGCTCACGCAGTCAGCGGTCAGTCATGCCATTACAAATCTTGAAACAGAATTTGGATTTCCGCTTGTGAATCGAAACAGATCAGGCATTACCTTAACAACAGAAGGCGAAGCGATGCTTCTTGCTATTCGGAAAGTGCTCCAAGAAAATGAAAAAGTTCATCAAGAAGCAGCCAGTCTCTTAGGTCTTGCAAAAGGAACCATCAAAATCGGTATTTTTAAAAGCGTATCGACCAAGTGGCTCCCCGAAATTATTCAGCTGATGGAAAAAAACTACCCTGAGATTCAAATTCAGCTTAAAGAAGGCGATTACCTTGAAATTGAACAGTGGCTGCTGAGCGGAGAAATAGACTGCGGCTTTATCAATATTACGCATTCAAGTCAATTTCATATTATTTCTTTAAAAAAAGACCGGCTGCTGTGCGTGGTATCAAATCAAAGTGCTTTGTATCATCAAAAAACCGTTTCCTTTAAAGATTTAGAGAGAGAACCATTTATTATGCCTACGTACGGCGGATATCATGATATTAAGCAATTGTTTGAAGAACAGGGGGTTCAGCCTGAAATTCGCTTTGAATTAATGGATGAAAGTGCTATCCTATCGATGATTACGCATCACTTAGGCATTAGCATTTTACCTGAAATGCTTTTAGATGCTATACCACAAGAGCTGCGTGCCATTCCGTTTCAAGTGGACAGCTACCGTTCAATTGGTCTAGCTACTCGTTATCATCTCTCGCCTGCGGCTGAGAAATTTGCTGAAACAACACAGACATGGCTGCAGAATTCGGACAAATAAGAGGTCATTTATAGACCAAAATTGGTTAATTCATAAGACTCTTAGGAACTAAGCGCATCTTTGTGCTATAATAAAGCTATACAATTACCTATTAGTCATCATTGATGACTAATTTTTTTTGGAGGATAATATGGAAGATTTATTACAATTAAAGAACAAGAACATTGTGATTATGGGAGTTGCCAACGACAGAAGTATTGCTTGGGGTGTTGCAAAAGCCCTTCATCAAGTAGGAGCAAACTTAATTTTTACATACCGTAAAGAACGTTCACTAGGAAAGTTGAACAAGCTGTTAGAAAAAAACGAAATTCAAGCATCATTAATCGCAGAATGCGACGTAAACAGTGACGAAAGCATTGAAGCAGCGTTCAAAAAAATCGGAGAAGAGGCAGGCACAGTTCACGGAGTGATTCACTCTGTTGCGTTTGCTCATTCAGAAGATCTAAACGGCGAGTTTATTAATACATCAAGAAGCGGATATGCATTTGCTCAAGACACAAGCGCTTATTCATTTATCGCTGTAGCGAAAGCAGCAAAACCTCTTATGACAGAAGGCGGTTCTCTTGTAGCAATGAGCTATCTTGGTGCAGAACGTGCAGTTGAAGGCTATAACGTAATGGGCGTAGCGAAAGCAGCACTTGAGTCTTCAGTAAAATACTTAGCATTAGACTTAGGAAAAGACAATATCCGCGTAAATGCGATTTCAGCAGGCCCAATTCGTACGCTTGCAGCAAAAGGCATTTCTGACTTTAACCAAATTCTTCACAAAGTTGAAGAAAAAGCACCTCTTAAGCGTAATGTAACGCAAGCAGAAGTTGGCGACATGACGGTTGTGTTACTGAGCCATCTTTCACGCGGCGTAACAGGAGAAATCGTACACGTAGACGCTGGTTATAATATTGTAGGTTAATTCCAAAACACCTTCTCGAATGAGAAGGTGTTTTTTTGTGGGAAACTCAGAAATCTATCGTTTCCTCTAGTGAAAATTATGTGTTAAAGGACAAGCATCCAAGCATTTTTCCTGCGAATGAATAAAATAGAGAGACACATAAAGAAAGGATGATTACAATTAAAAAAGATGATAAATATTATGTAGAAAAGTCTCATTTTTCTAAGAAACATCATCATTGTTCTTCCAAACAAGGCAATACCAGAGACTCAGCGTTTCGTGCTCTTAACCTTGCAAATCAACCCATATCAGCAAACACTTCTGCAAAAGTTTCTTATCAGTTTAAACAATTTGATTTAGCAAATGAATACAATCCCGTTACGTCTGTTTTTCGTCCCAAAAAAGATGGCGTCTATTCCCTTGTTGCTACAATTGGATTTCTCCCTAATGATACGACTGTCGATTATCGAGCGCGCGTAGAAATTCGTGTCAATGGCACGGCGGTTATCGCGATTGATAACGATTTCTTTGGAGGAAACACTATATTTGTTAACGTGGTATCCGTTTCTACTATTTATAATTTAGAAAAAGGAGACCGAGTTGAAGTCTTCGCGGAAAGTAATGTTGACGGCACAATTGTCACAACAGAAAATGCATCGCATTTCGAAGCAGCAAGATTTCCATCTCCTTCCGAATAAAGAGCTACATGCATCTTTTGGTGTATAGAAGTCGAGAAAAACAAGTTTAATACAAGCAGGCAAAAGAAGCAGATTTCTTATAAGAAACCTGCTTCTTTTGCCTATATTTATTTAAACGTTTCTTTTAGATCTTTTTGAGTCTTTTTCATAGGAAGGTAAACAAGTACGTGTAAAGAAAGGCCAGTCACGGCAGTAATATTAGCAACAAGGCTAATCATAAGAAATACCCATTCTATACTTCCAGATAAGTTTGCGCTTCCGCTTATAAGAGAAGAGCTTACTCCTATAAGTAAGATGGCCATTAGCAAAGGCAAGTTTTTAACTAATTGAAATCCTCCTGGAAGTTTTATTTTAATATTACCACATAACAACAAGAGTGTTATTTAATTCATAATTAATCAAACGCCTATATTTTAAAATAGATAAGCTCTAAACCCCAACATGAACATATAATGTGGCAAAGGAAAAGGAGTTGACGAAATATGCATCAAGGACAGCAACATTACATTCCATGGGAACAATGGCATCACCAGCATCCTCAAGGCACGTGGAATCAATGGCATCAGCAACATCCTCATGTACCTTGGGAGCAGTGGCATAAACAGTATCCGCACGGCACATGGAATCAATGGCATCAACAACATCCATACACACCTTGGAATCAGTGGCATCAGCAGTATCCGCACGGTTCGTGGAATCAGTGGCATCAGCAAAATCCATATGTGCCATGGAATCAGTGGCACCAGCAGCATCCACACAGTTCGTGGAATCAATGGCATAATATTTATCATCAAAGCTAATCAGCTTTTTAACACAAAAGGTCCAGTTCCCAAGGAGAACTGGGCCTTTTGTGCGCAGATGGTGAATGGTGCAGTAAGCTTATTTTTTAGTAATTTATATGAGCCCAGGTGATGTATGAAAACGGAAAAGTCTGTTTGGTCTATAGGGGAGGGGGTACACACAATAAAGCAGATTAAAGAAAACATTCATGATTCCTAAGGTGTATAAAGTGGATTGGTTCGTATGAAAGGATCCATGTAAATAAGTAAAATTAAATATAATTTTCTCGCTTGACAATATACCTATAGGGGTATAATATAGAGCATGTAAACAACATCAAATTAATAGCAAGGCGGTGATTGTTATGCTCTATATAGCAGTGTTATTGCTTGCTATTTTATTTATTGCATACAGACGTTATTATCCCGTTAAAGGAATACAGTGCATACGGGAATCTGAAGCAAAAGAACGTGGGCGAACGGTTTTAGATATTCGCCATTATCATGAAGTTCGCGATTCTATTGGTACAGTTATTCCGTATGCGTATCTCAAACGCTTTTATTCAGAAATTCCACAGGGCAGCGTTCATCTGATTGCCGGAGATAGAGTGGAGTTAAATTTAGGCGAACGGTTTTTACGAAAAAAAGGTTTTGAAGTACCCAGCTATGAGTTAGCAGCGTGTAAAAGTAAAGGAAAGAAAGGGGTATTCGATTATGGAGTATAATCAACAAGTGAAAAATCGTCTGCGCCGAATTGAAGGGCAGCTAAAAGGCGTGCTTAGCATGATGGAACAAGGAAGAGACTGCCGAGACGTCGTGACTCAATTATCTGCTGCAAGAAGTGCCATTGATCGCACAATGGGAGTCATTGTAAGCAGCAATCTTGAACAGTGCGTCAGAGAAAGCCTGGAGCAAGGAGAGCCAACGGAAGGTTTAGTGAAAGAAGCTGTACAGCTGTTAGTGAAAAGTCGTTAATCATTGTCACCTTGTTTAAGGTCGACGAATATCATTATTTAGTATAATATACCCCTACAGGTATATGTATATAAAAAGGAGAGATAAATACGATGAAAATTGATCAAGTTTTAGATGCAAAAGGATTAGCTTGTCCAATGCCAATCGTCAAAACAAAAAAAGCAATGGATACTTTAACAACAGGTCAAGTATTAGAAGTGCAAACAACAGATAAAGGTGCTAAAAGTGATTTAACAGCTTGGACAAAATCAACAGGACACGAGCTTATTGATTTTAAAGAAGAAGGCAGTACATTTATCTTTTACATTCAAAAAGGCTAATTTTTTTGGAATTAAATATACCCCATAGGGTAATAGGAGGGACAACATGACTGAACAAAAGAAACGAACAACAATTGTATTATTTAGCGGTGATTATGACAAAGCGATGGCAGCTTATATTATTGCCAACGGAGCGGCTGCTTATGACCATGAAGTGACAATATTCCATACGTTTTGGGGATTGAATGCGCTTCGTAAAGAAGAAATGGTTCCGGTGAAAAAAGGATTTTTAGAAAAGATGTTTGGTAAAATGATGCCGCGCGGTGCGGATAAAATGGGCTTATCTAAAATGAACTTTGCAGGTATGGGACCTAAAATGATTAAAAATGTCATGAAAAAGCATAATGCCCTAACGCTGCCGCAGCTTATCGAAATGGCACAGGAACAAGATGTGAAGCTAGTGGCTTGTACGATGACGATGGATCTTCTAGGGTTACAGGAAAAAGAACTGCTAGATAATATTGATTATGCAGGCGTAGCGGCGTATTTAGCCGACGCAGAAGACGGAAACGTAAACTTATTCATCTAAAAGATAACTCATGAAGCGAGGGTCAATATGATTATCAATGCGCTTATTATCATATTTCTGTTGTGGTTTTTGTATCAGCGTTTTGCACCAGTAAAAGGTATTCAGCAAATAGCCACGACGGAGTTAAAAGCAAAGTTGAAAAATAAAAATAACCAGTTTATCGACGTGCGAACACCGCATGAATTTCGTACCAAACATATTAAAGGATTTCGAAACATTCCTTTATCAGAACTGCCAGCGCAAACAGGCCAGCTTTTAAAAGACAGAGAAGTAGTCGTTATTTGTCAAAGCGGAATGAGAAGTATGAAAGCAAGTAAACTGTTGAAAAAGCAAGGTTTTACATCCATCACCAACGTTAAAGGCGGCATGAATACGTGGAGATAAATCAAAAAGGAGGAGACGCAGCGTGAAGGCAATAGCAGCACAAGAAGTAGAACAATTAGTAAAAAAACAAGAACAAATTCACATTTTAGACGTGCGTGAAGTAGAGGAAGTAAAAACAGGTAAAATACCAAATGCGTTAAATATTCCGCTTCCTTTATTGGAATTCCGTATGCATGAGTTAGATAAAGCAAAGAATTATATTGTTGTCTGTCGTTCTGGTGGCAGAAGCGGTATGGCAGCTCGTTTTCTTGAGCAGCAAGGCTACAGTGTAACGAATATGAACGGCGGAATGATGGAGTGGAAAGGGGAAACGGTCTAATTTTTTTAGACAAAAATATACCCCTACCAGTATTTAAACCAAGGAGGAAAAAGAAATGATGCAAGCAAACTTCGTATTAGATGCAAAAGGGCTAGCGTGTCCAATGCCAATCGTAAGAACAAAGAAGAAAATGAATGAATTAGAAGCAGGTCAAGTACTAGAAATTCAAGCAACAGATAAAGGCTCTACGGCTGACTTACAAGCGTGGGCAAAAAGCACAGGCCATGAGTATTTAGGTACAGAGACAGCAGGTGACGTTCTGCACCACTTTCTTCGTAAAGGCGGCGCTGAAGAAAACGCAACGCCAATTCCTGAAATTTCATTAGAAGAATTTGCGAAAAAAGTAGAGAATGATGAACATCTTCATATTTTAGACGTTCGCGAAGTAGAAGAATACGATGAAGCTCATATTCCAGGCGTAGTTCATATTCCGCTTGGCGAAGTAGAAAAACGTTCGAATGAGCTAAATAAAGAGAATGAAATTTATATTATTTGCCACTCTGGAAGACGAAGTGAAATGGCAGGGCAAACGATGAAAAAGCAAGGATTTAAAAACGTAATTAACGTGGTTCCTGGTATGCGTGACTGGACAGGTAAAGTAGAATAACCAATCGATTATAATGGATTAAAAAATTTTGATATTTCATATACCTAAGGGGGTATTTTAATATGACAGTACATGTACTTACTGCAAAAGAAGTTACAGCTAAAATTATTAATAAAGAACCGCTATTTATCTTGGACGTTCGTAATGAAAATGATTTTAGCGATTGGAAAATTGAAGGTCATTACTTCGATCATTTAAATGTTCCATACTTCGATCTTTTAGACGGAGTAGAAGAAATCTTAGAAAAAATCCCTTCTGATAAAGAAGTGTTAGTTGTCTGCGCCAAAGAAGGTTCATCGGTGATGGTAGCTGACATGCTTTCAGAAGCGGGTCTTACCGTATCGTACCTAAAAGGCGGTATGAAAGCGTGGAGTGAATATTTAGAGCCTGTTAAAGTCGGCGATTTAAAAGACGGCGGAGAAATTTATCAGTTTGTTCGTATCGGTAAAGGATGCTTATCTTATATGATCGTATCAAACGGTGAAGCGGCTATTATTGATGCGACGCGTATGGCAGATGTGTATATCAATTTCGCCAAAGAGCTTGGTGTCACAGTTAAGCATGTGTTTGATACGCACCTTCATGCAGATCACATTTCAGGAGGAAGAGTCATTGCGGAAGCAACAAATGCAGCGTACTGGCTGCCTCCAAAGGATGCAGAAGAAGTGATTTTTGACTACCAGGCTTTAGAAGAAGGCAGTGATGTCGTAATTGGCAACACAACGATTACGATTCAGCCTCTTTATTCACCGGGTCATACGATTGGATCAACTTCTTTTATCGTAGACAATCAATACTTGCTTTCAGGAGATATTTTGTTCATCGACTCAATTGGGCGTCCTGATTTAGCTGGTATGGCTGAAGACTGGGTAGGCGATCTGCGCGAGACGCTTTATACACGCTATAAAGCATTATCAGATGAGTTAATCGTATTGCCAGCTCATTTTATGATTATTGATGAGCTAAATGACAACGGCAGCGTAGCTGAAAAGTTAGGTACGTTGTTTGCGAAAAATCATGGATTAAATATAAAAGACGAAGCAGAGTTCAGACACTTAGTAACAGATAATTTACCGCCGCAGCCAAATGCCTATCAAGAAATTCGTGAAACCAATATGGGGAAAGTAAGTCCAGATGAAGAAAAACAGCGTGAAATGGAGATTGGACCAAACCGCTGTGCAATTCGCTAAAACCTAAACAAAGGAGAGAGAGAAATGGAATCAAATAAAGTACTAGATGCAAAAGGGCTGGCATGTCCAATGCCGATTGTTAAAACAAAAAAAGCAATGAATGAACTAGAAGCTGGCCAAGTGTTAGAGATTCACGCAACGGATAAAGGGGCAAAAAACGACCTTGCAGCCTGGGCGAAATCTGGCGGTCATGAGCTTCTTCAGACAGAAGAAGGCGACGTTCTTAAATTTTGGATTAAAAAAGGATAAGAAAAAATGGACGAAAAGGGTATCTCTTGCAAAAGGTACCCTTTCCTTATATGAAACGGAGCGACTATAGATGGATCTTACATTTATCATCACGCTTTTTCTTATTGGATTTATTGGGTCGTTTATTTCCGGTATGGTCGGTATTGGCGGGTCTGTTATTAATTATCCGATGTTGTTATATATTCCTCCATTAGTAGGAGTAGGAGCATTAACGGCTCATCAAGTCTCAGGTGCAGGAGCTGTTCAAGTGTTCTTTGCGACAATAGGCGGCGTATGGGCGTATCGAAAAAGCGGATTTTTAAACAAATCATTAATTTTATATATGGGCAGCAATATTCTAATCGGAAGCATGCTTGGAAGCTACAGCTCACATTATATGAGTGAACAAGGATTAAATGTTGTGTATGGAGTGTTAGCTCTTATTGCGGTTATGATGATGTTTATTCCAAAGAAAAATTTAGATTGTATTCAAGATGGGAAGCTTCAATTCAATAAAGGGTTAGCTTCTATTTTATCACTGCTTATCGGAGCAGTAGCAGGAATATTAGGAGCAGGAGGGGCCTTTATTTTAGTTCCCGTCATGCTCGTAGTGCTTAAAATTCCAACTCGAATTACCATCGCAACTTCACTAGCTGTTACCTTCATTTCTTCCATTGGCTCAACCGTTGGAAAGCTAATAACGCATCAAGTTCCATTTATACCGGCACTTATCTTAATTGCTGCCAGCCTGATGGCTTCGCCAATTGGTGCAAAAGTTGGTCAGAAAATGAATACAAAAGTACTTCAGTGGATTCTTGCCGGTTTGATTTTAGCAACGGCAATTAAGATTTGGTGGGGGCTACTATAAAAAGCTATGGATTCCCATAGCTTTTTTTATAACACTTCATCACTTTCCACGTACGTTTCAAGCGCAGGATGAAATTCTTTTTGATAGTGGTTAGACGGACACACTTTCACTACAGTAGCGTGAAGTGCGTTAGATTTTGATGTATTTAACACTTGCTTGCATTTTAGGCATCGTTCATTAAACAGTAAATGAAACCATTTCACTTTTCATCACTCCTGTATTAAAACCTTTAAATCTTATCGAGTTAATAAGGATTATAAAGGGTTTTACACGGCAGGTCAATGAAAAGGGAATTTTTAAATGTTACGAAGCTTTTTTAACTTACGCTGATACGCCAGGTAAGGAAGTCCTGGAAATACTAGAAGCACTGTTGAAATTATTAATAAAATGTCGCTAATCATTCCTACTGCTTCCGGCAGCCAGCCGTATGAGCTCATAGCGTTAAAAAACAGAAAAAACACCATAGCAACAAGAATAGATAGTGCTGCTTTCCCTACGAAATGCTTTTCTCGTTTGTATCTGTCAATAATGGTCTCTATATCGGAATAGATAGGTTTTGTTCCCGGAGGTGCGCTGAAAATATGCATGGCATTCCCCTCTGAACAAACGTGCTGCCATCCAGCATCTTTAAAAAGCAGAAAATATTCATCATCTGCATTTTCCTGAAAATCCAGTGAATATTGAAGGTCTTGAGGCTCTCCTTTTTTTAAGATATATCCTAAAAATGCAAAACGATCTAAAAGCCAGCCTTTTTTAGCATACTCGCTGAGCTTTTGTAAATCTTCTTGCTCTGCAAAAGCCGTTCCGCCGCTCATTATGTATTTTGTCTTTTTCATTTATAAACCTCCTAAAGCATCTTCAGCGTGTTTAATCATTTCTTTCCGGCGCTGAATTTCTTTTTTTAAAAACTGAATTCCTTTTTCCGTTGCAACATACGTTTTCTTTTTGTCTTTGCTTTCGCTAAAAAGCATAATCAACTCAGCTGCAAGAAGCTTTTTAATCGTGGTGTACATGGATGCAGGTCCAATTGAAAACTGTTGATTGGTCATGTCTTCAATGGTTTTCATAATAAGATACCCGTGTTTTGCTTCTATGAGGGACACTAAGATGTAGTAAGACGTGTCGGTAAGTTCCCCTGTCTCTAATGAATCGTTTCGCGGCATATTCAACCTCCTTATATCATTAAACGATATATCGTTAATTAATATATATCATTTAATGATATAAACAGTCAATAGAAAATGTTAAATTTTAGGTTTATAATTGCGCCATGAACTTCTTTGATACATATATAAAAGGATGATTTTGAAGAATCATTTAGTGAGATAAATATATTTGTATAAAAAATTAAGAATTTGTAGAATTTATTGTTTATTTATTTGAATTTTATGTTATCCTTTTTAACATACATTAAATATAAGGCCACATTTATCGTACGACCTTTGAATTGTATTGCAGATAGGGAATAAGAAAAATATATATTGAAAGGAGAAAGGGAGAGTCAGAGAGGACGCACATGCTAGTTGTCTGTTAAAAAGGCATCTTTCAAGCTGTAAAAGCTGCATAATCTCATGAATAGAAGCATCCGTCTTAATTTTTCTGACTATTCGAATAATTAGTTTTACCATTGAAAGTTTGAGTCACTGCAAAAGTTTAAAATCTAAAAAAGGAATGATCATCAATGAAAGATAAATTTGCCCAACGAGCTAGTCTTGTAAAATCCTCTGAAACGCGCGAAATTTTAAAAGTAACGGAACGACCAGAAGTCATTTCGTTTGCAGGAGGACTTCCAGCGCCGGAGCTATTTCCCGTTGAAGCAATGAACGATGCGTGCCGCGCCGTATTAAATGAAGACGGAGCTGCTTCGCTTCAATATAGTACAACAGAGGGGTATATACCTTTACGCGAAGCAATTTCTAAACGAATGCAGGACATCGGCATCGAGTCCGCTGTTTCAAACATTTTAATTACGTCTGGATCTCAGCAGGCAATTGATCTTACAGGAAGACTGTTTCTTAATGACGGAGACGTAGTAATCTGTGAAAGTCCAACGTACCTAGCAGCCATCAACGTCTTCAAATCCTACAATGCAACGTTTGTAGAAGTAGACATGGACGAAGACGGAATGATTATGGAAGAACTAGAGAAAAAGCTTCAGGAAAATCCGCATGCTAAATTTATTTATACGATCCCTGATTTTCAAAATCCTACAGGGCGCACATTAACGCGCGAAAGACGTCAGCGAATGATTGAGCTTGCGAACGCATACGATGTGCTGATTGTAGAAGATAATCCGTACGGAGGCGTTCGATTTGCAGGAGAAACGCTGCCGCCGGTTAAGCATTTTGATACAGAAGGCAGAGTTATTTATATCAGCACATTTTCTAAAATCTTTGCACCAGGTCTTCGAATCGGCTGGGTGTGTGCAGACGAAGCTTTCATTGATAAGTACGTGGCGTTTAAGCAAGTGGCTGACTTGCATACGGACAGCTTTGCTCAGCGCGTAACGGCTAAGTACATGGAGCTTTACGATATCGAAGCGCACATTCAAAAAATTAAAGCCGTATACAAAGAGCGATGTACACAAATGCTGTCGTGCATTGAGGAATTTTTTCCGGAGAATTTGTCTTACAGTAAGCCAGAAGGCGGATTGTTTATTTGGGTAGAGCTGCCCCAAGGAATCGATTCAGCACATATCTTTTCAGAATGTCTAAAAAATAACGTAGCCTGTGTTCCGGGAACACCATTCTTTCCAAATGGCACAAGAAACAACGCGCTGCGCTTGAATTACTCTAATATGTCTGCTGAACAAATCGTAGAAGGCATGAAGCGCATGGGAGACGTATTGCACCGTGAACTGGCGAGAGAAACGACTGTTTTATAAAAGAAATGAAAAAATTAAATAAAGCCATTTTATTAATTCATGAAATATACGGTGTGAACGATCATATGAAGTTTGTAAAACAGGAATTGTCTAAGTTAGAGGCAGATATTATCTGTCCTAACTTATTATCTAAAGACGTTTCTTATAGTTATGAAGAAGAAGGAATGGCTTATCAAAACTTTGTTCAAAACATTGGTATGGATGAGGGTTCAAGACAAATTACTAACATGTTAATTCAACTAAAACAAGAATATGAAGAAGTAGGAATCATGGGATTCAGTGTAGGAGCCACACTATCGTGGCTATGCAGTGAAAACAATTTGTGTAACTTTGTGATTGGCTGTTATGGATCGCGCATTAGAGATTATGTAAATAGAAGTCCTGTTTGTCCAACTCTTCTTATTTTTCCTACTAAAGAGGAAGCATTTGACGTGGACTATCTAATAAATTCATTAAAGCAAAAAAGAGAGCCGCTTTTGGAAGTTAAAAAGTTTCACGGCTTTCACGGGTTTATGAATCCTTTTTCACAAACTTTTAATAAAGAATCAGCAGACCAAGCCTTCCAATCAATAAGTGATTTTCTCGAAAAAAACTTAGCTGATAACTAGTATTATGCTGAAAGTGATACCTTACAATAAGCAGAAACTGACCCTTTTTCAGTACGTATACCTGTATTAACATTTTCTTTAAACGTATCAAAAAGGAGCGAGGTTATGCTAAAGTCAGTTGAACTTGTAGGACCCAAAGTAAAACTAGTACCGCTTGAAAACATGCATGAGCAAGGACTCTATGAAGCTGCAAAACCGAAAGAAATTTGGGAGCATCTCCCGGTAAAAGTTCATCGTCTAAGTGATATGAAACAGCTGATTGAAAGTTCTTTAAAAGCAAAGCAGGAAGGAAGAGAGCTGCCTTTTGCTGTGTTTGATATAGAGTCACATTCGATTATAGGAAGCACAAGATTTTTAGATATTTCCCTTCCCAACAAAAGCGTCGAAATAGGGTGGACGTGGTATCATCCATCCGTGTGGCGCACCCGGGTTAATACGGAGTGTAAGTATTTATTATTAAAATACTGTTTTGAAGAGCTGAAGCTTCACCGCGTTCAATTCAAAACGGATGTACGAAACAATCGATCTAGAGCGGCTATTAAACGCTTGGGTGCCACGCAAGAAGGCATCGCCAGAAAACACATGGTTTTACCTGATGGATACGTACGAGATTCGGTTATTTTCAGTGTGATTGACGACGAGTGGCCGTTTGTCAAAAAGCGACTAGAAGGTTTTTTACATGCAGCCAGTCAGGGAAATAAAGAAAATGCCAGCAAATAATGGCATGTAGAGATCAAAAGCACAAGCTATAGCTTGTGCTTTTGATCTTTACAGAGCTTCTTTAATAATTTTTTTATAGTAAAGAACAGATAAAATACCAAAAATAGAGTAGAGGACCGTATAGATAATCATGACGATAATCATTGGCATCCAAAGTTCAGTTCCAAACAAAAACCAGCCGGATTGCACGGCAAAATAACTGTGAAGCAAGCCTACGATTAACGGTATGCCGAAATTAAAGAGCTGCTTTATTTTTATTCCGTTTAGTAAGTCTTTTTCGGTAAATCCTAGCTTTCTAAGAATTGTATAGTTTGGTTTTTCATCTTCACTTTCGTCCATTTGCTTGAAGTAAAGAATGCACCCTGACGTGATTAAAAATGCCAGTCCTAGAAAAGCAACAATGAACATGATTAGACCCATAGTCTGCTTTTGGCTCCGTATCATATCCATACGGGAATCATTTAAGCTGTTATTGCTAAATTTCATCTCTCCGAAAAGCTCATTTGCTTTTTGTAAGTTATCTTCATTTGATATGTCTATTCCAGTGTAGATAGACGATTCTTTTTGAATAGAAGGGTCTACATTCTGTTTAAGCTCATTAAATACAGCATCATCTACAATGGCAGTAGGCAAACCGCCCCCTGTAAAATAAATAGATAGAAGAAACTTTCGCTTTAATCCTACAAACTTTTGCGGAATTACTTTTTGCTTTCCTTTTAGCTCAATACGCCCTGAATCTTTAAATGCCATTGTTTTTTGAAGCATATTATTATAGCCGGTAAACAAGGTTTCGTTTTGAGCTAGATTTATGCCATTAACGGATTTTTCACTAATCATTGGAATCATCATAGCGGACGAGTCCACCATTGGACTTTTTAGTTCATTTTCTAAGATGTTTTTTACGTTTGCTTTTACTTGGATGACGTCGATCTTTTTTTCTGTGTATGCTATTTTCTTTCCATCCAGCGCCGCTTTAAACGAAGCGACGTCTTTTGTATTATTGATAGAAAAATCGTTAGGTACATAGTCTCCAGCCGACTTTTCAGCAGAGTAATAGGAAATGTAGCTCAAGCATAAAAAACCGATAGCAAGAGCGGATACGGTTGTAATAACCGTTAGCAACAGTGCGTTTGATTTCATGCGAAACATAATCGAAGAAAGAGATAATACGTCGTTAATCGACAAATAGCCTTTTTTGCTTTTTCGCATAAGATTTAATAAAAAGCGAACGGACCCTTTATAAAACAAATAGGTTCCGATGATAACCGAAGCTAAAATGGATACCATTGCGATGGACAAAGCATTCATGCTTGTAAAAGATCCGTCAAACAATTTAGCAGAAATATAGTAGCCGGAAGCAATAAAGATCATGCCAAGAATTCCAATAATAATTTCAAGAATACTGATTTTTTTTGTTTTGCTTTCTGTTGATGACGTAACGCGGAATAGTGCTAAAATGGTCTGTCTTTTAATAAAAAGGTAGTTCATCGTCATAATCAGTAAATAGATGACTCCAAACACAATCAGCGTTTGAATCAAGGCTTCTTCTGAGAAGTGAAGCTGGGCAATGCCTTTTGTATCGGTGATTTTAAATAAAATCATGATGATTACTTTTGAAAACGAAAACCCAATTAAAATGCCGACAATCAGCGAGCTAAAGTACAGCATGAAATTTTCAACGGTCAAAATACGAAAAATTTTTATTTTGGTCATGCCAATTAGCTGAAATAAGCCAATTTCTTTACTGCGCCGTTTGATAAATATCGTATTTGCATATAATAGAAAGATAGAAACAATGGCTACAAGTAAAACAGAAGCGGCCCGAACGGCTGCGCCTCCTTTAATGGAGCCTTTGGTTGCATCAAGAGCAGGATCATACTGAAGCGTGACAAAAGCAAAATATAAAGCTGCGCTGAAAATCAGTGCAAAAACGTACAAATAATAGTTTTTTACATTCTTTTTGAAGTTGCGGAAAACGAGCTGATTAATATTCATCTTGCACTCCGCCCAGTACGCCTTGCGTTTTCATAATATCTTCAAAGAAGTCTTTTCGCGTTTGGTCGCCTTTATACAGCTGCGTATAAATTTGTCCGTCTTTTATAAAAATGACTTTACTGCAGTAGCTGGCTGCCACTGGGTCATGCGTTACCATCACAATCGTTGCGCTTCTTTTATTATTAAGCTCGGTCAGTTTGTTTAATAAATCGCTGGCTGCTTTTGAGTCAAGCGCACCCGTTGGTTCGTCAGCAAAAATCATACTTGGCTCATGAATAAAGGCTCTTGCGGCAGAGGTACGCTGCTTTTGTCCGCCCGAAATTTCATTTGGATATTTGTCTTTCAGCTCGTAGATGCCAAGCTGTTTGGCTAGCGCGTCAAATTTTTTGTGAGCTACTGCTGAAGGAGTTTTGACAACAGAAAGCGGCAAGAGGATATTTTCTTTGACTGTCAGCGTATCGAGCAAGTTATAGTCTTGAAAGATAAAGCCCAAATGTGTTTTTCGAAAGTTTGCTAACTGCTTTTCTTTCATTCTGCTAATTTCATTTCCTTCAATTTTGATGGTTCCGCCGTTGATTTTATCAATTGAAGAAAGCACGTTAAGAAGCGTCGTTTTACCTGAGCCTGAAGCGCCCATAATTCCTACAAATTCTCCTTTCATAATGGTAATATCTACACCTTTTAATACTTCTTGTTTATTAAATTTATTTCCGTAGCTTTTATGAATATTAGTAGCTTCTAATATGTTCATATGTATTCACTCCTTTGATTCGATACGTTTATTATAAAAAAAGAGACTTTCGTTTTCCTTTGATTCACCGAACAAATGAGGAAAGCATGTGACATTTTTGTCACATGCTTTTTATATCAACAAAATCATTTGATTTAGGAAAGGCAAGCGTAAATGTCGTGCCTTCGTTAAGAACTGACTTCACGCCAATGTGAATCGAAAGAGCGTGCGCCGCTTTTTGAGCGAGATACAGACCCATGCCTGTGGCACGGCTGTCTTCATGCTGAGTAGTGGAGGTAAAACCTTTATCAAAAATGCGCGGCATATCTTGAGGAGAAATGCCGCGTCCGCTATCTTTTACCTCGACGTACACTTGACCGTGGTGCTTGTAGCTTCTAATCATCACGTCAGATTCTTCACTGTACTTGACTGCGTTTGTTAAGAGCTGCCTCATAATAAACGACAGCCACTTTGCGTCACACAGTACACGTTCTGCCTGTATGTCCACATCAAACCCAATATTTTTTTGCATACACCAAGCTTGCAGCGTTTTGATCTCGGTGAAAATAAGGGACTCTAGATCCAGGTGCTCAATATACATATCATTTTCAATAAAGAAAATGCGCTTTTGATGCAGCTGCTGATCAAGTAAAAAGTGAATACGGAGCCATTCGAACGTCAAGTTCGCTTTAACTTCTCGATTTTCTAAGCGTTCAATTATTAAATGCATCGCAGTTAACGGCGTTTTAATTTCGTGAATCCAAGCTAACAGTTCATCTTTTTCCTGCGTCATGTGCAGCTGAATCTGCACGCCATCTTTTTTCGCTTGTTCTAATTGTTGCATCAGATTTCGCTGAACAATCTTTTCAAAGGGGCGCAGCGGATGAGAAAGAGTAGAAGAATCAAAGAAATCCTCTTCATCTTTTAGCTCTTGATAAAATTTTGTCTCTTTATGATAGCGGAAGACGCAAAAAATAAGAAAGACAATTGATGATAAAAACACGATATAAAGAATCGAAGACACAGGAATGGATTCATCAATATAAGCGATAAAAAGCATAAAAAGATGCATCATAAAAAAGAAAAGAATCCAGCTTAGACGCTCGCGAATAAAGAGTTTAATCATAGCGTTCCTCTTCAATCGCTACGTAGCCTTGACCAACTTTTGTTTCAATAAACGTTCCTAGTCCAATTTCATCTAACTTTTTTCGCAGGCGATTGACGTTTACCGTCAGCGTGTTGTCACTGATAAACCGTTTATCTTCCCACAAACTATTAATCAGCTCATCTCGGCTTACAATCGTATTCTTTTTATGGATTAAGCATTTTAAAATAAAGATTTCATTTTTGGTTAAATCAATAGCTGTAGATCCCGCTGATACTTTATTTTTTTCGTAATCAATCGTTGCGCCTTGCCACGAAAGAAGGTTTACTTGTTCAACGCTGTAGTTATATACGCGGCGAAGAAGGGCCTGTATTTTTGCTACAAGCACATCAAAATGAAACGGCTTTTGCACAAAGTCGTCGGCTCCGAACTGCATAGACATCACCATATCAGAAGGGTGATCACGTGAAGATAGGAAGATGATAGGGATTTTTGAATGAGAGCGAATCATTCTGCACCAGTGAAATCCGTCATACTTTGGCAGCTGAATATCCATAATAACTAAATCAGGTTTTACTTCACTAAACTCCTGCATAACGCTGCTGAAATCACGAATACCGTAAACATCATACGACCATTGCTCCAAACGCTCTTTCAGTTCGTTAAACAGCGTTGCATCGTCTTCAATTAAAAGAAGTTTAAACAATAACACGTACCACGCTTTCTGTTTTTATACTTATTTTATAGCAATATCCTTTTATTTACCATATGTGACAGTAGATTCACCGGCTTTCTTATTAAAATGTGAAAGAATAGCTTCCGACGAGCATAGCTTATAAACATATATTGAATGCTAGTGAGAAAAGGAGAGCTGCTATGAAAGCAATGGTATGTACAAAGTATGGTAAACCAGATGTTCTTAAGCTTAAAGAAGTGAAAAAGCCGGATCCGAAAGAGAATGAAATACTGATAAAAGTTCATGCCACCACGGTCACATCGGGCGACTGCAGAGTGAGGAGCTTTAATAGTCCACTATTATTATGGCTTCCTATGAGAATAGTTTTAGGATTACGGAAGCCTAGAAAACCAATACTAGGCGTAGAGCTGGCTGGAGAAGTAGAAGAAGTCGGAAAGAACGTCACACAGTTCAAAAAAGGTGATCAGCTTTTTGCGATGACAGGGATGAAGTTCGGAGGATATGCTGAATATATCTGCTTACCTGAAAAAGGAACAATAGCCGTAAAGCCAGAGAATGTAACCTATGAAGAAGCCGCCTCTATTTCTTTTGGCGGCACGACGGCTTTGCATTTTTTTAGAAAAGGAAACATTCAAGCTGGACAAAAAGTGCTTATCTACGGTGCTTCAGGCGCCGTAGGAACTGCCGCTGTACAGCTTGCCAGCCATTACCGAGCCGAAGTGACAGGCGTGTGCAGCGCTAAAAATAGTGAATTAGTAAAATCTTTAGGAGCAGACTACGTCATCGACTACCAAAACGAAGATTTTATTAAAAAAGAAGAAAGATATGATCTTATTTTTGATGCCGTTGGAAAACTTACAAAAAACCAGTGTAAGGAAGCGTTGACTCTAAATGGACGCTTTGTTTCAGTCGAAGGGCAAGGAATTGCGAAAGTGCAGACGGAAGATTTATTACTTCTTAAAAAGCTGATGGAAGAAGGGAGGATAAATTCAGTGATTGATAGATGTTGCTCTTTAGAACAAATTCCAGCAGCTCATGAGTACGTAGAGACCGGACATAAGGTAGGAAATGTGGTTGTAGTTTTAAAGGAATAAAACTACATATTTGAAAAGCTTATTTGACTTACCCGGATAGTAGGTATAACATGCAGATAAGTCAACTAAACAGCTATTTAAAACCGATCGACCAGACGACTGGAGATGCTTTGAACAATCAAAGCATCTCTTTTTTCCAAGTATTGATTTAATTATAGGAGATAGCAAGGAAGATGTAGAAAGAAGATATAGAGAGCTTGCCGCTTCAATTCCAATTGATCATGCCATTACATATCTATCTCGTTTTTTTGATGACTACGACTTTCATCAATTTGACGTAGACGTACCGTTTCCAGAGTTAGGGGATATCGGAGCCAATGCCTTTCAAAGTACTACAAATAAAATTAAACAAGCGGCGGCTGCTAGGAAATTAACGTTAAGAGAAGTCGCGCTTGAAACAATTTTGCCTCGTTCGCCGTTTTCAGGAACACCTGAGCACGTAGCGGATGGATTTGTGCTTCGTCCGTTTATGAGCGAGACGTTTCATCAATTTGTGGAAAAAGTGGTGCCTATCTTACAGGAGCGTGGGCTTTACGACACTTCATATGAAAGCGATATGCTGCGCGGAAATTTAAATCTTTCCGTTCCATCCAATCGATATAGTCAAACAAAGGGGGAGTTTGTTTATGGCAGTCAAATCAATCGGTGAATACAGCGTAACAGAAAGCTTAAAAAAGCAGGTAATTGAGTGGAGAAGACACTTTCATCGCTATCCTGAATTATCGTTTCAAGAGCATCGAACGGCTCAGTTTGTTGAAGATACGCTTCGTTCGTTTGGAAGCTTTAGCATTACGCGTCCTACAGCAACAAGTGTAGTGGCTAGATTAGTAGGAAAAGAGAAGGGAAAAGTGGTCGCGATTCGAGCGGATATGGACGCGCTGCCGATTGAAGAAGAAAACACGTTTGCATTTGCTTCGGTTCATAAAGGCGTGATGCATGCATGCGGACACGACGGTCACACGGCTATTTTGCTAGGAGCAGCTTCTGTACTTTCTCAATTAGGAAATGAATTTGAAGGAGAAATTCGCTTGATTTTTCAACACGCAGAAGAGCTGCTGCCCGGGGGAGCGCAGGAACTTGTCAAAGAAGGGGTAATGGAAGGTGTGGATTATGTAATTGGTACGCATTTGAATTCTGGTCTTCCGGCCGGAGAAATCGGCGTGCTTGCAGGTCCTATGATGGCTTCGCCTGACACGTTTAATATATCGATTAAAGGAAAAGGAGGACACGCCGCAGCGCCTCATGAAGCAGTGGATGCTATTGTTGTAGGAGCGCAAATTGTTACGAACCTGCAAACCATTGTTTCAAGAACGACGAACCCAATCGATAAATTAGTCGTATCGGTTACACAATTTCACGGAGGAACTACGCACAACGTACTTCCTGATAAAGTGGAGCTCAACGGTACCGTTCGAAGCTTTGACGCCGCTCTACGAGAAAGAGTTCCGGCACAAATCGACCGGATTGTAAAAGGACTAACAGAAGCCTACGGTGCAGAGTATACCTTCACATATGAAAAAGGCTACCATCCCGTCATTAACTCTGAAGAAATTACGCGTTTAATTGAAGAAACGGCTATCGAAGAATTTGGAAAAGAACGTGTTAAAACGCTGTCTCCTAAAATGGGGGGAGAAGATTTTTCAGCTTACCTGCAGGAAACGGAAGGAGCTTTTTTTAACATTGGAGCGCGAAATGAAGAACAAGGCGCTGTATACCCTCATCATCACCCGAAATTTACCGTAGATGAAGCCTCGCTTGAAGTTGGAGTAAAGATGTTTTTGCGCGTTACTGAAAAGCTGTTGGCTCGTTAAAAAAAGAACAAGAACCTATTTGGTTCTTGTTCTTTTTTATGTATTCTTACTTCGTATCTTTATAATTCGTCGCAAATCCTGCTGCAATCAAACCAATTAGACCCAGCACTCCTACAATAACCGTTATGACCACTATGTTCACCTCAATTGCTCTTAATAATGCGTTTCCATTTGTTTAATTTTACCATGAGTCTTCATGTGAAAGAAGTTTTTCTTTTAAAGGCTCTAGCTTTTTGAATTTTTGATCGTAGCTTTGTCGTTTTAACATGTCATTAGTGATGATTAACGCATCTTCTTTACGCCCTGCATACAAGTAGGCTTCAATGACTTCGTCAAATCCTTCTGAGTAAGGAAATTTTTCATATTTTGCTAGTTTAAATGAGGCGTCGTAGTGTTTCGTTGAGTCTTTATATTGCTTTAGTTTTAAAAGCATACGCCCGTTTGCTAAATGTAAATCAGCTCGTTCTAAATCGGTAAGGGTATGGAGTTCAATCCCTTGGTTGCGTATTTCAAGCGCATCGTCATATCGCTTTTTTTCTTCTAGCTCAAATGCTTTTTCGTAAAAATGGTCAAATTTTGTTAGCGGCCTTTTTGATTTATAGAACTTGTAAATGCCGTATAGGATCAAAAGCAGTAACCAAAGCAACTTGTTCAACTCTCTTCCATTTCTTTATGTATAATATTTATATTAAAGGAAATTAAATTCAATTGATAGATTTATTGAAAGAAAGACGTTTTTGGGGGGGATACGATGGTCATCAACCAGCAGATTTACCATGTGAAAGGACTTCAGTACATCATTCGCCCAGCTTACATTAGGGACGCAGAAGAACTGTCTCACCTAAGAGTTCAGCTAGACGGAGAAACGGAAAATTTAGATCGGGAACCAGGAGAAGGGTATATGGACAAATCGGATTTTGAAAAACTTATTCAACGTGACGCGGAAAGTAAACGAAACTTATTTGTAGTAGCGGTTGTACATAATAAAATTGTCGGATTTTCAAGGTGCCAAGGCAACGAGTTGAAACGATTTGCCCATAAAGTAGAGTTTGGCGTATGCGTCGCAAAAGCATGTTGGGGATACGGAATTGGCAAAGGTCTTTTACAGCAATCCATACTGTGGGCAGATGACGCCGGCATGAAGAAAATGACGCTGAACGTGCTAGAGACCAATAAAAAAGCCATTGATTTATATGAAAAGTTCGGATTTGAAGTAGAAGGAGTATTAAAAAATGACAAGGTGCTGTCAGACGGTAAGTGCTATAGTACGGTTGTAATGGGGAGGTTTAATGGATAAGAGAACAAGGCGCTGGAAAAACAGCGCCCTGTTCTCTTATTTTTTCGTTTCACGAACCCATTTCACAATATCATCAATGACATAAGAAGGAATGTTGGCTGAAACAGCATATTCATCGGGCGTGCTTTTTTCACCGCTTCCTTCTGTAAAAAAGTGGTTGAGCTTTGGATAAAGCTTAAAAGAAGTGTTGGAACGCTGAGACAAGCTTTGCTTCCAGCCTTCAAAATCCTCGGTCGTTACTTGATAATCACGCGCTCCTTGTAAAAAAAGCAGCGGCGTATGCTGAGATTTTGCAACTTCTGCAGGGTGCCAGTGAGCTAAGTCATACCAAAAATAAGGCGTGCCAAGCAGAAATTCTTTTGGCGGCTGAGCTGGCGAAAAGCTTGGGTCTTGCAATATGGCAAACTGCTGCTGGAAAAAAGCAAGCTGCTCTTTCGGAAGCTGATTCAGCGAGACAAGATAGGCAAATTGTTCGAGCATTAACTCTGGAAGTGTGCGGCTCGGTGCAGCAAGTAAAACAGAGCCGCGAACGCTTTTATCCGGCGTTTGATTTAAAATCCTAGGCATCATCATGCCGCCTTGACTGTGTCCCAGTAAAAAAATATTGCGGTTGTCGATGCCTTTTTGTTTTGCCATTGCTTCCACTGCGAGTACGGCATCATCCGTTGTTTCATCGTCAACGTTTATTTTATTTTCACCGGACATTTTAGCTGTATGTTCGTATGTACGCTTATTATAGCGTAAAACGGCGATTCCTTGAGAAGCCAGTCCTGAAGCCAGATCTCGAAACGGCTTTAAGCTCATAAAGGTTTCATCTTGATCAGAAGGACCTGATCCGTGAACTAAAATGACAACGGGTACATTTTGATGTTTTGAACGTGTTGGAAGAGTGAGCGTTGCTGGAAGTTCGTAAGGTGCTTTGCCGATTGAAAGCTGTTTTTCACTGTAGTTCTTAGGGGTGTCATAAGGCGGTGTGAAAAATGAAAACTGGCGCTCCTCCGGTACGATTCGCCAATCATCAATTTGACGATTTTGGCTAAAGCGAACGGTTAAAGTAGCTGATACGTGTTCAAATTCAATGGGAATGTCTATGTTTCGATGAACGGTATTGACGTCACCTTGTACAGCTGTACCAATCTTTTTTACAGCACCCAGCTGAGCTGTTAGAGATGACCACCATGTTTTTAAGTTGTCTTCACTCATTTTTGCCTGCAGGCTGCGGTTAAAGTAGCGCGTAGCTTCTTTTGTTTTTCCGTTCGCTACATTCGTTAAAAATGCATTTGCTCGTTTGACTTCGACTTTTGCTGAGTGATGAGCAGCATTCGCCGCTGCTTCAGCTTGAACGGTTGAAGTGGATATAGGGAGTACTTGAAACCCGAGTGCTAAAGAAACAGCGAGTGGAAGGGCAGCTTTTACTTTTTTCATACATCATCCTCCTTGGCAATTCTTTTACTCTACCAGTATACCAATTTTAGGTAAAAAGAGTCATGTCATTCTGAGATAAAAAGAAAGGCGATGCGCCGTAAATATGGTAAAATAAAGAAGTTTAATTATTTAGAAAATTAGAAATAAATTCAGAGGTGTAAAAGAGGAGGAGCTTTTTATGAACTATGATCCGCAGTATCATCCGTATCGATCATCCCGAGTGCCGGTCTATGCTAAAAAAGAAATGGTAGCTACATCTCAGCCGCTCGCAGCGCAGGCAGGTCTTGATATCTTAAAAAAAGGCGGCAATGTCATTGATGCAGCAATCGCAGCAGCGGCGAGTCTTACCATATTAGAGCCCGCATCAAATGGAATCGGAGGAGACGCTTTTGCGCTTATTTGGACTAATGATCAGCTTTACGGACTGAATGCTAGCGGGCCTTCCCCGCAGTCTATTTCCATTGACGCACTGAAGGAAAAAGGATACAGGGATATTCCTAAGTACGGAATGATTCCGGTTACGGTTCCTGGTGCTCCGGCTGCTTGGGCTGCTTTATCGAAGCGATTTGGCAAACTGCCTCTTTCTCAAGTGCTGCAGCCTGCCATTCAATATGCCAAGGAAGGATTTCCACTAGCTCCCACTCTCGCTAAACAATGGAAGCAAGCGTAAGATACGTTTAAACGAGTACATACAAACGAAGAATTTGAGTCATGGTTTCAAACGTTTGCGCCAAATGGACGAGCACCAAAAGCAGGAGAGATGTGGTCATCTACTGATCACGCTCGTACGCTTGAGCTCATTGGTGAAACAAATGCAGAAGCATTTTATAAAGGTGAGCTTGCAGAACGTATGGATGCATTCAGCAAAAAATATAGCGGCTTTTTATCCAAGGAAGATTTAGCTGCTTATAAGCCTGAGTGGGTGAATCCTATTTCCGCTCACTACCGTGGATATGATGTGTGGGAAATTCCTCCGAACGGTCAAGGGCCTATTGCGTTATTGGCATTACATATCGTAAAAGGCTTTGAGCTTCAAGAAAAAGATGCGGTGGATACGTATCATAAACAAATCGAAGCGATAAAGCTTGCGTTTGCGGACGGAGAAAAATACATTACGGAAGAAGCGCAAATGACCGTACCTGTCAGCGAACTGCTGTCTGATACATATGCAAGCTATCGCCGCAGCCTTATAGAAGAGCATGCCCTGCAGCCTGAAGCAGGAGAACCTGTTGGAAGCGGAACGGTGTATTTAGCCACCGCTGATGAAGAAGGCAACATGGTTTCATTTATTCAAAGTAATTATATGGGTTTCGGTTCTGGAATCGTTGTGCCAGAAACGGGAATTGCCTTACAAAACCGCGGACATAATTTTTCAATGGATCCTAATCATGATAACTGCCTTGCTCCTAATAAAAAAATGTTTCATACCATTATTCCAGGCTTTCTCACTAAAAATAATGCACCAGTAGGACTTTTTGGCGTGATGGGAGGGTTTATGCAGCCGCAGGGGCATATGCAAGTTGTTATGAATACGATTGACTTTCACCTTCATCCTCAAGCCGCTTTAGACGCGCCAAGATGGCAGTGGAAAAAAGATAAAACGGTGCTTGTGGAGCCGGCTTTTCCTTCACACGTAGCACAAGCGCTTGAACGAAAAGGACATAAAATTGAAGTAGCCGTGGATTCGATGGCATTTGGGCGCGGACAGATTATTTGGAGAGACCCTGAAAGCGGCGTGCTATGCGGAGGAAGTGAATCACGAACGGATGGATTTGTAGCTGGATGGTAAGAACAAAATAGATCAAGGAAGAAGCCCGTATTGAGTAGAGTCGGGCTTTTTTTCATGTCTCAACCATATGTATAAATCCCTTCAAAGAACTGAAAACTAAAACACATGTACGTACGTAAAGAGAACGTGATTAGAACAACCGTCTTAAGCTGCCAATCGACATGAAGGTATACTACCAACACTTGGTGAAAGGAGCGAAAAGGTTATGAGAAATAAAAAATTTGAAGTGGATTTTTTACGTGCAATGCTGATTATAGGGCTGGGAATGCTCCCTTTTTTATTTAGAAAACCACCGATTAAAGACTGGCTGCTGGCTTATGTATTTAACGCATTAACAAATGGTATTATTGATAAATTTATTGTCTCTCACGGCCTTCTTCGATATCCAACTCGCTTACTGAAAAAACAGTTTAGAATTAATGTATTGTTCGACTTTTTACTGTATCCTAGCATATCCGTTATGATTAATCAGGCTACGTATCACGATAAAGGGTTAAAAATTTTATATAAAATTGTACTTTTTACGATTCCCATGTTTTTTATTGAATTATGGGCTGAAAAACGAACGAAGCTTATCGAATGGAAAACAGGCTGGATGTGGTACCACACCTTTATTAGCGTAACGTTAAAATCCTATCTTAACCGGCTGCTGATTGGATGGATTCGGAAAATTGAAAAGAAGCAGGACGAAACGAAAATAAAATAACATTAGTTCTAAAAACGACGTTAGAGAGGTGAACAAAGGTGCATATTTCTGTCCTTCTATGGCTGATTTTTCAAAATATCCACAAAAAAACTTGGAACAAAATACGCGAGCTGTATGCCGGGGTTTTATACGTGAGCTTTTTTAATATTCTTTATTACTTTTTGTGTAACGATAAGTTGCTTTGGGATTTTAAATCTTCTTATCTTCCATTAAAAGGACTGCGTATTTTACACCTTATATTTATTACACCTCTCATGATTTTGTCGTTCTTAGCTACCTATCCGTCTACACTCGCTAAGCAGGTGAAATATATTACAAAATGGGTATGTACAGCTTCGTTTGTAGAATGGGTTGGGCTCAGGTGTAAGGGGATTACATTTAGGCACGGCTGGCATTTGGGGTGGTCAGCGCTTATTTATGTAATGATGCTTATCTTCTCGAGATGGTTTCAAAAAAAGCCCTTTGCGGTCTTACTGCTATCGGTTTTTGCAACAGTAGTTCTCAGCATTATTTTTAAAGTTCCCATTAGCAAACGAATGCTAAAACATCCGCTGAAACGAGTATTAACTCGGCCTTTAAAAGATCATGTGACTCAAGCTGTTGCTAACAAAATAAAGAGAAAATGCCTGCTTCTAAAGCTGTTTTCGTAAGTGCCTGCTCTCTGTAAAGAGCAGGTTTTTTAGCTCACGGGAGGAATAACGTCCGTCAGCAGCAGAATGAAAAAAATCAGGCCCACTCCCGTAAAGCTTAAAGAAGCAAGAAAATAAGCCGTCCAGCGCAAACGAAACGGATTATGTTCAATATTGGCTCCAGACATTAACCTCATGGAATGAGTTTTATAGTGAGAATGAGCGCTGTTGCTTCCGCTGCTTGAAAACCAAAAAGTCAAAACTGAAAACAAAAGTCCGCTAAAAAACATAAGCTCAATAAAGCGAATAGACAAAAATGATGAGCACGCATAGGTTAATCCAGCTTCAATAAGCAGGGTAATAACAAAAACAAGCTGAGGTTTCTTCAAAAAATCCCCCCCTTTTTCTCTTTGTCCACTTTTAACTATACAATAATTTACATGTATAAAAAGTCTCAAAAGTGCTTTTATTATGATATAATGGTAATTATTGTATGTTTGAAAGGTATTCAAAGTCGTGCGCATCACGATTAGAAGTTCTTTTATAATAATGACACTGATGATAGACACAGCGTTTAGTTTCAAGTACGTAGAATGAAAGTGAGGAACATGTATGGACTTAGGAGAGACAGTGATTGCCATACTGGCAGCAGGAGCACTCTTGGTATACGGTACGTTAGAGCTTTGGTTTGCACCTCGTAATTCTTCTTTTTTTAAAGGGTGGAAGCAAAAACTGGCCGTCATTTTACCGTTATATGGAGTTACATTCGGCATATGGTTCGCGTTTTTTTCGTAATACAAAGTCTTAAAAAAAGGAGGAATGAAAAATGGAAATCAATTCATACCTCATTCGGTTTTCATGTATGCTGATGCTGATGTTTGGAGGATTATTTATTATACGGTATGTAAAAACAGGTGATTTTTATTTAGATCAGCTTCTTGTCTTTGGAGCGGGTTTTGTTCTGTTTATCGGCTCACTTATTTGGAAAAGAAAACATCAGCAGCAAGGAAATAAAGAAGCTTGTTAAATTTATAAAAATGTGACAGTATAAAACAGATAAAAAAACGTAATCTCGTGACCTTGCTAACGTTTACGAGCTGCTGGAGGAAAAGAAAATGAATGTACCTAATTGTCCAAGCTGTCAATCACAGTATACATATCAAGATGGAAACCTGTTCATCTGCCCAGAGTGTGCGCATGAATGGGGGCAAGATGAAAAAGCAGAAAGCACGGAGGAACAGCTTACTGTAAAAGATGCAAACGGTAATGCTTTAAAAGACGGAGATTCAGTTACTGTCATCAAAGACTTAAAAGTAAAAGGAAGCTCATCGGTTGTAAAGATCGGAACGAAAGTAAAAAGCATTCGTTTAGTAGAAGGCGATCATAACATCGACTGCAAAATTGATGGATTTGGAGCGATGAGCTTAAAATCTCAATTTGTGAAAAAAGCATAACGATAAAAAAGTCAGGATGAAGAAGACTTTCATCCTGACTTTTTTCTATGTATTTTAACTGGCAAGATAAAATATATAGACCAATTTGTCTATTTTAGAAGGAATCTAGCTAAATGTCCCGAACTTACTTAAAGTGTCTGATGATTTGGATATTAATGGAATAGATGTCCGTTTCATGAAGACAAAGGGGAGGGAGAAATGTGAAAAAGTTTTTAGCGTTTCAAATTTTAATTGCATTAGTAATTGGAGCTGTTATCGGGCACTTTTTTCCGGACTTCGGGATGGCTTTAAGACCGGTAGGAGACGGGTTTATCCGCCTCATTAAAATGATTGTGGTGCCGATTGTCTTTTCAACCATCGTCATAGGTGCTGCGGGAAGCGGAAGTATGAAACAAATGGGGAGTTTAGGGTTAAAGACGATTATTTGGTTTGAAATTATTACTACCATCGTATTAGGAATTGGGCTGCTGCTAGTGAATTTGCTAAAGCCCGGAATAGGCCTCGATCTTTCTCATCTTGTTAAAAAAGATATCGGTGAATTGTCTCAGTATACCGACAAAGTCGTGGACTTTAAACAAATGATTTTGAACATCATTCCAACGAATATCGTAGATGTGATGGCAAAAAATGATTTGCTGGCCGTGATTTTCTTTGCTATTTTATTCGGTGTTGCTGCCTCAGGAGTTGGCAAAGCATCTGAACCTGCAATGAAATTTTTTGAATCCACCGCTAAAATTATGTTTAAATTAACGCAAATTGTTATGGTTACAGCGCCTCTTGGTGTATTAGCGCTGATGGCCGCATCTGTGGGGCAATACGGCATTGTACTTCTGCTTCCAATGCTGAAGCTAATTGGAACCGTCTTTTTAGGCCTTTTTATTATTTTATTTGTTTTATTTCCGCTTGTTGGGTTTTTGTTCAAATTCAACTACTTTGAAGTATTCAAAATGATTTGGGATTTGTTTCTTATTGCGTTTTCAACAACAAGTACGGAAACGGTGCTGCCACAGCTGATGGAGCGGATGGAAAAGTACGGATGTCCTAAACGAGTGGTGTCGTTTGTTATTCCGTCCGGCCTTTCGTTAAACTGTGATGGCTCCACGCTGTATTTATCCGTTTCATGCGTCTTTTTAGCACAGGCTTTTAATATTGACATGCCCCTAACTCAGCAATTATTTATGATGCTTATACTCGTGATGACAAGTAAAGGAATTGCGGCTGTCCCGTCAGGTTCACTTGTTGTGCTTTTAGCTACAGCCAACGCAGTAGGTCTGCCGGCTGAAGGAGTCGCAATCATTGCAGGAGTGGACCGCATCATGGATATGGCCAGAACAGGAGTTAACGTTCCAGGCCACGCCATTGCCTGTATCGTCGTCTCGAAATGGGAAAAAGTATTTCGAACCCAAACACCAATTCCGCCTGCATCTCACACGGAATCTCTATAAAACCAGCCCCGCTTTAGCTCATAAAGCGGGGGTTTTTTGTTAAATCTCCAAACATTTATTAACGATGTAGACTAGAGTAATTTGCCATACTCAGCCCTACTCAAAAAAAGAGCACGCGCCGCTCAAGTCTAAAAAATGCCCTGTGACTGTTTTTTGGTCACAGGGCATTTTTTTAGATGAATGTTCACAAAATGTTCACTTACGAAGAAGGAAGATAAAAAGCTATACTAAGCCAAGTAAAAAACATGAAAAGGATGAGGAATGTGCCAACAACTAAAAAAGAAAGTATGTATTTTGGAATGATGATGTGCGGAGGGATGGTGCTTGTGATGACGATGTATAACATGTTCATAAATGATGTCATCGGGCATATCACACTTGCAGAAGGTATTTTGAATTTGGTTATCACATTTGTAGTTGCCATGATTATCGAAACTTTCTTAGTAGGACCCGTAGCAAAAAAAGTAGCATTTTCACTGCCATTTGATAAGTCTAAACAGTTAAAAGTCGTGTTGATTTTATCATCATGTATGGTGATTGGAATGGTGCTTTCTATGTCTGTATACGGATTAATTACGATGTCACTTGCGAAAGGTTTAGACGGAGAGCCGATTCTTTCAAGCTATGCGTTGATTGTTATGAAAAACTTTATCGTAGCCTATCCGCTTCAGCTCCTCATTATGGGACCTTTAGTTCGCGGATTGTTTATGAAATTTGTTAAGAAGAATCCCGCCGCTGCTTAAGTCAAAACCCTAAGAACGCCTATTTTCTTAGGGTTTTGTTGTGCAAAGCTGTTCAGTCAGAAGAGAAGAAAATTCACGTAAAGCCGCCGATACAAAGGCATCTTTTCGCGTAATAAAAAAAGTAGGAACCTTTCTATACGGCTCTGGCAGCGGAGTTAACGTTAATGAATTATAGTTAGATACAATGGATTTCATCATTACAGCTACGCCCATACCTGCTTTTACACACCCAATAATGGCTTCAATCGTACCAAATTCTAATATGCGTTTTGGAAACACCCCTTCTTTTGTCAGCAGCATTTCTAACGTATGTCGATATGTGCATCCGCTGCTGAAAGCTAATAGGTTCATATCGTTTAGGCTGTAAAGAGAAGGAAGAGGATGCCGGCTCACAAGTACAAGCTCTTCATCTCGAGTAAATAAAGAGTTTAGATCGGGATGTTCACAGCTGTCTGCCACAAATGCGCCTTCAAGTTTTCGTTCTAAAACCAGTTGAATAAGAACATCGGTTGTATGTGTTTCTAAGATGAAGTCTACATCAGGATAGGCAGTGCAATAAGTAGAAAGCAAAGGCGGCAGCCGAAGAGCCGCGGTGGATTCAGTTGCACCTATTTTTAAAGGTCCTATCGGCGTGTGCGAGCTGCTTTGCACAGCTGCCGTGGCTTCATTGGTTAAACGAAGAATTTGTTCAGCATAACGATGCAACAGCTCTCCGCTGGAAGTTAACGTTACCCCTTTACCGCTTCGTTGGAAGAGCTGTATACCCAGCTCCGCTTCTAATTGCTGAATTCGCATCGTCACATTCGACTGCACGTAGCTTAAGCTTTTGGCAGCTTTTGAAATGTTTTTTTCTTCTGCTACCGTTGTAAAAACAAGCAAATCTTTTATATCCATCAAATCTCCTCCTGCAGCTATCATTTTTATTGATGACTTTTATCTTTATTGCTTATTTTACATGATATCACCGCTATTCTACACTGAAAGTAAAGGTGGAGGAGAGAAAATGAGCAGACAAAAAGCTTCTTATAAGTGGATGATTTTATTTATTGCCACGCTTTCTCAGGCGTGTGCAACGTTTGTCACGTATGGGGTAGGACCATTGGCAGCGCTTTGGCAAAGACTATATGATTTATCGCAGTTTCAAACAGGACTGCTCGTATCAGCCGTTCAAATTGGTCCGATTTTTTCCATGCTGTTCTTTGGAAACTGGATGGATCGCTATGGAGAAAGATGGCTTGTAGGAGGAGGATCTATTTTGCTGGGGATAAGCATGCTTTTTGCCTATAGAGCCGATCATTATTTGTATCTAACAGGCGTACTTCTTGCAGCGGGCGTGTGGTATGGAACAGCACAGCCAGGAGGAAGCAAAGCCGTGGTGAAGTGGTTTCCTTCTCATCATAGAGGCCTTGCCATGGGAATTCGGCAAACGGGAATTCCCATTGGAGGCGCTGTTGCTTCCGCGGCATTACCGCTGGTATTTTATCAATACGGGTGGCATGGGGCTGTTCTCGTACAGGTTGCGGCAGCTATTGGGGGCGGTCTTCTTTTTTTAGTATTCTATCGAGAATACCCATCATCGCCAGAAAAAAAAGAAACATTTACGCTTCGTCAAAAAATCATGCGTATTTCTCAAGATAAAACGCTCTATTCCTTATTCTTTGTAGGTATTTCAATGATTTCCCTTCAAATGATCATTGTGGCGCACTTTATAAGCTATTTAACGAAAGCCATAAAGATGGATTTTGCTTCAGCGGGCATGTTGCTGAGCGTCACGCTGTTAGGGGGAATGATTGGAAGAATTGCTTTAGCTTGGGTAAGCGATCATGTGTATAACGGAAATCGAAGAACACCTTTGCAAGCGACGGTTTGGGTGACTGTAGGACTAATCATAGCTATTTCTTATATTGGATTTACTTTGCCTTTTTGGCTACTAGCTGCAGTTTGTTTCAGCCTTGGCTTTTTTGCAATTGGCTGGTTTAGTTTGTTTATCGTGTTAATAGCAGAAAAAGCCGATGATCGTTTTATTGGTTTAACAGTAAGCATTGCGTTAACGCTCAATCAATTTGCCATCGTGTTCGCACCGATTTGGTTTGGACTCCTTGTGGATGGGTTCCGGAGCTACGCGTTGGCTTTTAGTACGGTTGCATGCTTCATTGCTTGTGGAGGGATATGGTTAAAAAAAGAGCGAGTTCATTCATTTTTAAATAAAAACGTCACTAAATGAAAAGTGATTTGGCGTTATTTATTTAGGAATACTTACTCTGTAAAACGTTTCAAAGTAATGCTCTCGGGTACACACAACATTAATGAGGAGGAGATAGTATGGAAGCAAAAGTTAAGAATGTTGTGGGAGTATATGAAACGGAACAAGAAGCAATTCATGCTGTAGAGAGTTTAAAAAAAGAAGGATACGCATCAGAAGAAATATCTATCATAGGTAAACATAAAAAGACTAAAAAAGTTCAGAAAGAAACGCATACAAAAGCAGAAGGCGCAGCAACTGGAGCGCTTACCGGAGGTACGCTAGGGAGCTTGACCGGAATATTAGCAGGTGCCGGCGCTCTTGCAATCCCGGGAATAGGTCCAATTGTAGCGGCTGGTCCGATTGTAGCTACATTAACAGGTGCAGCAGCTGGTGCGAGTGTAGGAGGTCTGTCAGGTATTTTAGTCGGTATGGGAATTCCAAAACAGCAGGCCGAGCACTATAATGATTCTGTTAAAGAAGGCAGCCTGCTTGTTTTAGTAGACAAAGAAGACTGGGATCATGATGGAAACCCGAAAGCGCCTTTAACCGGAATGATTTTATAGAACGTATGATATGTAGGAGAAAGCTGTCGCAGTGCGGCAGCTTTTTTTATGCGCTGATTTTGTTTAGGTGAAATTGACGTACAATAATATTCCATAATAGTTAAAAATATCAAAATATATCATGGTGTATCGAGTAATAATATGCCTTAAATTATAATGTAATATTATTGTAACAATAATGTATTTATTGTTTTATTTTGGAATTTGAAATTCAATAAAAGCTTTAACAACGGGATTTATGCGCAAAATACATCCATAAATTAACTGTAAACTATTATACGAAGTAGAATAATTTTCTAATTTATTTTCAAGAATTAATTTTTAGCAAATTATTCATGTTTGAAAGATGGTTAAAAAGTATATTTCAAAAGTATGTTTACTTAAAAAGTTAAGCAGGTTGATTAGTAGCATCATTCATTTAGCTAAATTTCGAAAGGAGCTGCTAAAAATGAGTATTCAAAAAAGTACAGATAGTTCTAGTTTAGCAGAAGTGATTGATCGAATTCTCGACAAAGGAATTGTCATCGATGCTTTTGCCCGAGTATCACTCGTAGGAATTGAAATTTTAACGATTGAAGCGCGAGTCGTTATTGCAAGTGTCGATACGTGGCTTCGCTACGCAGAAGCGGTCGGGTTATTAACCGACAAAGTAGAAGAAGAAGGGCTGCCTGGCCGAACAGAAGAGCGAGGTGCAGGGCTTAGCTTTTAAGTCTTTTAATCGCAAGAAAATTCATTAAATAAATAATAATAAGAGAAAAGAGGATGAAACATGTCAACAACTGATAATAATGTGCAAAATGAAAAACAAGAAAATCAGCAGCAGGAAGAAAAAACGCAAAACTCTTTAAATCTTGCTATTTTAGGAGGCGTAGTAGGAGCGGGAATTGGCCTTCTTTCAAGTCCTCAAACGAGTAAAAAAGTACTCAGCCGCTTAGGACAATCAGAAATTGTACGTGCGACAGGACAAGAGTTAAGAAGAAACGCACAGGATATTCTAACGCAGCAAGCGATGGGAGCATTAAGACAGACGGCTACAGGCTATCTTGAAAAAGACAATCTAAGCAAGCTGCTGTCACCTAAAAAGAAAAAAGAAGAAACATCAAATGAACAGGGAAATTCGCAGGAAGAAGTCAGCCAAAGCGCAGAAATGGAAACGTCTCAGTACGAAGAGCTAAAAGAAGAAAATAAAAATATGAACGACCAGCTGCAGCGCATTGAAGAGATGCTAAACAAACTCATGGACGCGAAGAAGTAAGATATCCGTCCTTAAGGGGAATTTCATGGATAAAAAAGATGTGGAGAAAGCAGCCTTAAAAGCAGGAAAAAAGATCATCGATCATACGCCTGAACCTGTTAAGGAAAAGGTAGAAGAAAAGGTTAAAGAAAAAGCGAAAGAAAAATTTGTCGAAAAAACTGAAGGGAAACTGCAGGAAAAAGCAAATGAAGCGTCGGAAAAACTGCAGGAAACAAAAGAAAAAAATGCCCAAAAGGTACACGGCAAAGGGGAAGGCGCAAAAGAAAAGCTTCAAGACGTCTTACTATCAGTAAAAGATAAGCTTAGCGATGTGAAAGAAGCTGGAGAAAACTTTCAAGAAAAAGTTTCTTCTTCAGACGATAAAGAGAAGTCAAAAAATAAGCGGAAAATAAAAGGCGCAAATCAGATTAAAAAAGCAACGGATATTAAAAGCTCTACTAAGATTAAAAGTTCCAATGATATTAAATCATCTACAGATTTAAAAACAATGGGATCATAAGCGAAAGGAGAAATGAGATATGTCTATTCAAAAAAGTACTAATAGTTCAAGTTTAGCAGAAGTCATTGACCGTATTTTAGATAAAGGGATTGTTATTGATGCTTTTGCAAGAGTGTCTGTGGTAGGGATTGAAATTTTAACAATTGAAGCACGAGTGGTTATTGCCAGTGTTGATACATGGTTACGCTATGCAGAAGCAGTAGGGCTTCTTCGTGACGACGTAGAAGAAAACGGTCTTCCTGAACGTTCAAATTCAAGTGAAGGACAGCCGCGTTTTAGTATTTAGTATTTAGTATTTAGTATGAAATGATACGGAACCTTCCTTTTTTAAGGGTGGTTCCAGCTTTTAGATTTAACTATTGGAGGCTACTAAAGATGGAAATTAAAAAAATTATGCAAGCCGTGAACGACTTTTTTGCTGAAAACGTAGCTCCTCCTCATAAAATTACCTCGGTGGAAACTACTGAAGATGAAGGCTGGAGAGTTATTGTTGAAGTCATTGAAGAACGAGAATATATGAAAAAGTACGCAAAAGATGAAATGCTCGGAACATATGAGTGCTTTTTAAATAAAGAAAAAGAAGTCATTTCATTCAAGCGACTCGACGTCAGATATAGAAGCGCCATTGGCATTGAAGCATAAACGATAAGATGGCAGGAGGAACGTAAAAATGACCGTCTTAACAGACAAAAGGAAAAAAGGCAGTGGAGCTTTTATACAAGATGACGAGACAAAAGAGGTTCTTTCAAGAGCGCTGAGCTATTTAAAATCCGGCTATTCCATTCATTTTACAGGTCCTGCCGGCGGAGGCAAAACCTCCTTAGCGCGAGCGCTTGCTAAAAAGAGAAAGCGTCCTGTGATGCTGATGCACGGGAATCACGAGCTCAACAACAAAGATTTAATTGGCGATTTTACGGGCTATACGAGTAAAAAAGTGATCGACCAGTACGTTCGTTCAGTCTATAAAAAAGATGAACAAGTGAGTGAAAACTGGCAGGATGGCCGTTTACTTGAAGCTGTAAAAAATGGCTATACGCTGATTTATGATGAATTTACTCGGTCCAAGCCGGCAACGAATAATATCTTTCTATCAATATTAGAAGAAGGCGTGCTGCCGCTGTACGGAGTAAAAATGACTGATCCTTTTGTACGCGTGCATCCCGATTTTCGCGTCATCTTCACAAGCAACCCAGCTGAGTATGCCGGCGTATATGATACGCAAGATGCGCTTCTTGATCGACTAATTACCATGTTTATTGATTATAAAGATATCGAGAGAGAGACAACGATTTTAACGGAGAAAACGGACGTAGAAGAAGACGAAGCGCGCGCCATTGTAACGCTCGTAACAAACGTTCGAAACCGCTCTGGAGACGAAAACAGCAGCGGACTTAGCCTGCGGGCTTCGCTCATGATCGCTACTCTTGCCACGCAGCAAGACATTGCTATCGATGGAAATGACGAAGATTTTCAAACGTTATGTATGGATATTCTGCATCATCCGCTTACCAAATGTTTAGACGAGAAAAATGCAAAAAGCAAAGCCGAAAAAATCATTTTAGAAGAGTGTAAGAATATAGACACTGAAGAAAAGTAAAGGAGCTTGAAAACATGAGTGAAACAAATGAAACAGGCATTTATATTTTTAGCGCCATTCAAACGGATAAAGACGAAGATTTTGGATCGGTAGAAGTAGAAGGAACAAAAGCTGAAACGTTTTTGATTCGCTACAAAGACGCGGCGATGGTAGCAGCTGAAGTACCGATGAAAATTTATCATCCTAATCGTCAAAATTTATTAATGCATCAACACGCGGTAGCAGCGATCATGGACAAAAATGATACGGTTATTCCGATCAGTTTTGGAAATGTATTCAAATCAAAAGAAGATGTAAAAGTTCTTTTAGAAAACCTTTATCCGCAGTTTGAAAAGCTGTTTCCAGCCATCAAAGGAAAAATTGAAGTCGGTTTAAAAGTAATTGGAAAAAAAGAATGGCTCGAGAAAAAAGTAAACGAAAATCCTGAGCTTGAAAAAGTATCAGCATCCGTAAAAGGAAAATCAGAAGCAGCCGGTTATTATGAGCGTATTCAGCTTGGAGGAATGGCTCAAAAAATGTTTGCTTCCCTGCAAAAAGAAGTCAAGACAGATGTGTTCTCTCCGCTTGAAGAAGCAGCGGAAGCAGCAAAAGCAAATGAGCCAACGGGCGAAACAATGCTTTTAAACGCATCTTTCTTAATTAACCGAGAAGATGAAGCGACGTTTGATGAAAAAGTGAATGAAGCGCATGAAAACTGGAAAGATAAAGCCGATTTTCATTACAGCGGTCCTTGGCCTGCTTATAATTTTGTAAACATTCGCCTAAAAGTAGAAGAGAAATAACGTGCTTCACAAATTAGTAACCGCACCTATTAATCTTGTAGTGAAAATCGGCGAAAAAGTACAGGAAGAAGCTGATAAACAGCTATATGACCTTCCGACGATTCAGCAAAAACTCATTCAGCTTCAAATGATGTTTGAGCTTGGTGAAATTCCGGAAGAAGCGTTTCAAGAAAAAGAAGATGAGCTGTTAATGAGGTACGAAATCGCGAAACGCAGAGAAATTGAACAATGGGAAGAGCTGACAAAAAAAAGAAATGAGGAATCCTAGATGGGAGAATTACTGTATTTATACGGTTTAATTCCAACAAAAGAAGCAGCAGCCATAGAGTCGTTTCCATCTTATAAAGGGTTTGACGGAGAACATTCACTGTACCCAATAACGATTGATCAGGTGACGGCTGTCGTTTCTGAGCTGGATGCTGACGCCTATTCAGAAGAAGTGATTAAAGAAAAAATGGAGCAGGACATGAGCTGGCTGCAGGAAAAAGCATTTCATCATCACGAAACGGTAGCCGCTTTGTACGAAGAATTTACGATCATTCCATTAAAATTTTGCACCATTTATAAAAGTAAAGAAAGTCTGCAGGCAGCTATTGAGATTAACAAAGAAAAGCTAGAGAATTCACTGACCCTGCTTCAAGGAAATGAAGAGTGGAACGTGAAGATTTACTGTGATGATAAAGAGCTTAAAAAAGGAATCAGCGAAACGAATGAAAGCGTGAAAGCGAAAAAACAAGAAATTAGTGAATTATCACCAGGGAGACAGTTTTTTGAAAAGAAAAAAATAGATCAGCTGATTGAAAGAGAACTAGAGCTTCACAAAAATAAAGTGTGTGAAGAGATACATGACAAGCTCAAAGAACTGTCGCTTTATGACTCTGTTAAAAAGAATTGGAGCAAGGACGTAACGGGTGCAGCTGAACAGATGGCGTGGAACAGCGTGTTTCTTCTCCCGTCTCTGCAGATCACTAAGTTTGTAAACGAAATAGAAGAGCTTCAGCAAAAGCTTGAAAATAAAGGCTGGAAATTTGAAGTGACGGGACCATGGCCGCCCTATCATTTCTCGAGCTTTGCGTAAAGTGAGGAATTAACAGTATGTCTCTTAAACAATCCATGGAGAATAAAGATATTGCTCTTATTGATATTTTAGATGTCATTTTAGATAAAGGAGTCGCCATTAAAGGAGACTTAATCATTTCCATAGCCGGCGTCGATTTAGTGTATTTGGATTTGCGGGTGCTTATTTCTTCGGTTGAAACGCTGGTGCAAGCAAAAGAAGGAAATCGCAAACCGATCACTTCTGAACAATTTGATAAACAAAAGGAGGAATTAATGGATGCAACCGGTCAGCCAAGCAAATGGACGAATCCACTTGGATCCTGATCAAGCTGAACAAGGCTTAGCGCAGCTTGTGATGACAGTTATTGAGCTATTGAGGCAAATCGTTGAACGTCATGCCATGAGGCGGGTGGAGGGTGGAACGTTGACGGACGAACAAATTGAAAACTTAGGAATTGCACTAATGAACTTAGAAGAAAAAATGGACGAGTTGAAAGAGGTGTTCGGTCTGGACGCAGAAGATTTAAATATTGATCTTGGACCGCTAGGCAGCCTGCTTTAAGCGGTCGGTAGGAGGAACAGTATGGCAGTCGAACATAATATGCAGTCAAGTACGATTGTAGATGTGCTCGAAAAGATTTTGGATAAAGGAGTCGTTATAGCGGGGGACATCACCGTAGGGATTGCAGATGTCGAGCTATTAACGATAAAGATCCGCTTGATTGTGGCTTCGGTTGATAAAGCAAAAGAAATCGGCATGGACTGGTGGGAAAATGATCCTTATCTCAGTTCAAAAGGAGCCAATAGTAAAGCGCTCGAAGAAGAAAATAAAATGCTGCATGAGCGGTTAAAAACGCTTGAGGAAAAAATAGAAACGAAACGTTAAAAACTGTACGCTACTTAAAAAATGGAGGGATTTACAATGGCAACTGAAACAAAATTAGATAATACACAGGCAGAAAACAAGGAAAATAAAAATACGGAAAACGGTTCAAAAGAAAAGAACGGTTCAAAAGCAAGCAAAACAACAAGCAGCGGGCCAATCAAACGAGCGGTAGCAGGAGGCATCATCGGTGCAACGATTGGATATGTATCCACTCCTGAAAATCGAAAAAGTCTTCTTGACCGCATTGATACGGACGAATTAAAAAGCAAAGCATCCGATTTAGGAACAAAGGTAAAAGAAAAATCAAAAAGCAGCGTGGCCAGCCTGAAAACATCTGCGGGAAGCTTGTTTAAAAAAGATAAAGATAAATCAAAAGATGATGATGAAAACGTAAATTCTTCTAATAGCGAAACAGAAGACGATAACGTTCAAGAGTACGACGAGTTAAAAGAAGAAAATCAAACTCTTCAAGACCGTTTATCACAGCTTGAAGAAAAAATGAACATGCTTGTTGAGCTTAGCCTCAATAAAAACCAAGACGAAGAAACAGAAGATACAGATTCCGACGAAGAAGAGAATGATGAGAACGAAGAAAACGAGCAGGACGATGAAAACGAAGAAGAAACATCTAAGCCTCGTAAAAAGAATAAAAAAGAAGCTGAGCAAGAAGAGGAAGAAGAAAGTGAAAGTGACGAAGACAGCGAGGAAGAAGAGGAAGATTCTCGTTCAAACAAAAAAAATAAAAAACTAAAGACAGAAGACGAAGACGAAGAAGAGGAAAGCGAAGAAGAAAAAAAGGAAGCGAAACCAAAAAAGTCAACAGCTAAAAAATCAAAAAATACAAAAGCAAAGAAAAACACGGATGAAGAAGATGATGACGCAACATCTCTTTCTAGTGAAGACGACACAACAGCCTAAGGCGTAAAGGAGGAAAGAAAGATATGAGTACAGGCCCTTCTTTTTCAACTAAAGACAATACGCTTGAATACTTTGTGAAAGCTTCTAATAAACACGGCTTTTCACTTGATATTTCATTAAATGTAAACGGCGCTGTGATTTCCGGTACCATGATTTCAGCAAAAGAATACTTTGATTACTTAAGCGAAACGTTTGAAGAAGGCAGTGAAGTGGCTCAGGCGCTAAGCGAACAATTCTCTTTAGCAAGCGAAGCGAGCGAATCAAACGGAGAAGCAGAAGCCCATTTTATTCATTTGAAAAATACAAAGATCTACTGTGGAGACAGTAAGTCTACTCCTTCAAAAGGAAAGATCTTTTGGAGAGGGAAAATAGCAGAAGTAGACGGGTTTTTCTTAGGAAAGATTTCTGATGCAAAATCAACGAGTAAAAAGAGTTCATAAAAAACGGCGGGGTGATTGCCCCGCCGTTTTTAGTGATGTGATGACATGTGCAGCTTCTTTCTTCGATACATGAGCGGAGTCATCTTCATTTCTTTTCGAAACTGGTTAATAAAATAGCTTGTACTATTAAATCCTACTTGATAGGCAACGTCCGTCACATTTGCTTCTGCTTGCTGCAACATAACTAAGCTTTGCTGAATTCGATAGTTTAATACATAGGTCAAAGGCGATTTTTTTAACGTTTTCTTAAAATATCGACAGCATTCAGAACGGCTCAATTGACCGGCTTTGGCAATATCATCGAGCGTGATCTTTTCAGCAAAGTGCAAATGAATCCAATTCAGCATTTGCTTCATCCGCTGATTTTTGATCATTTCTTTTTCATTATATTTCAGCTGCAAACCGTTAAGAATTACATTTTTCCACAGTATGCTGAGTTCAGAGGCAATCTCTATTTCATAGTGATGCGGCTGCTTATGAATCCATGTGTATATCTTATGTATAGACTCTAACACATTATTCCCCCACGCTTGCTTTGGACTGATGAATAAATGTGGTAGATTCGTTGCATGAATGTAGGGATAAACGTAATTTGTAAAAAGCTCTTGCGGCACAAGAAAATGAGGAGAAACATTTAAACAAATGTACACGCAGCCGGATTTGTTTATGTCCTCAGTCATATGAAGACATCCGCTGTTAATAAACAGTCCGTAGCCTTGTTTGACAGTCACTGTTTTTTCATTTATTTGAAAAGACGCATCACCTTTTATAACCAGCACAAACTGAAGCTCATCATGCCAGTGAAGAGGGATGTAGCCGTTTATGTGATCGCCGACCGTCGTTTGATAACATGCTACTGGCAGCTCAACGGTGCGATGGGTCGTTAGCTCTTTTAAGTTTTTATCAATTTTAAAATGGGCTGCCGGCATACACAGTCACCTCAATATATTTATATTTTTAAATGCAATATGCGTATTTTCCGCCCCGTTTTTCACTTATTATAACACTATTCTTATAATAAAAGTGAGGGATAAAAGATGAACAATCTCAGTAGAAAAAAAGGGTTCTTCTTTGTAACAACTGGAGCTATATGTTGGGGGATGGGAGGAACGGTTGCTCAAAAACTTTTTCAAGAATTTGAAATCAGCGTGGACTGGCTTGTTTCAGTAAGGCTGCTCATTGCGGGTGTTTTGCTGCTAATGATTTCATGTATAAAAAGGAATCGTTCTCACGTATTTGGAGTATGGAAGAACCGAAAGTCAGCTTTTCAGCTCGTCGTTTTTGGGGTATTTGGTATGCTTGCCGTTCAGTATACGTATATGGCTTCTATTAAGTATGGAAATGCAGCAGTAGCTACGCTGCTGCAGTATTTATCACCGGTGATGATTATCATTTATTTGCTTTTGCGCAAGCAGTCCATATTTACGCGACAAGACGTCATCGCTGTTCTGCTGGCACTGGGAGGCTGCTTTTTTTTATTAACAAACGGCTCTATTTCGCAGCTGTCTGTTCCTGTATCTGCCGTTGTTTGGGGAGTGCTGTCCGGTGTAGCGGCAGCTTTTTATACGCTGTATGCGGTGCCGCTGATCAAAAAGTACAGTTCGCTTGTCATCGTTGGCTGGTCAATGGTAATTGGGGGAAGCGTAATGAGCTTTATTCATCCTCCTTGGGAAGCGTCAAGCTTATCACCAATAACCTGCGTATATATTTTATTTGTCATTATTTTTGGCACGATGCTTGCTTTTTGGTTTTATGTAGAAAGCCTGCAAAGTCTTTTACCTAAAGAAACGAGTTTGCTTGGGAGTTTAGAGCCTTTAGCCGCTGTTATTACAACCGTTGTTTGGCTGAAAGAGCCTTTTGGTTTTTATCAATGGATTGGCACAGCTTGTATTATTGGATTAGTTCTATTACTCACACGAACGAAACAAGCATCTTCTGAAACGACACTTTCAGCATAAATAGGGGCTTGCTAAAAGAAGAAGCAAACCAATGTCACTTTGCCGCCGAATCTGTAGAAACTCGTTTGACTTTTAAAATCTTTACATATTGAATAAACACTCTTTCTTTTGTAGAGACATTTAATTTAGCAAGTCTTGATGCGTCATCTCGGTTTTTAGCAGATTCTATCACAAAAGTTCCTTTGATTTTGGCTTCATCTTTTAGAACGGAATACTGTATTTCAAATCGTTTTGCTTTCGTTTTCTGCATAGTGATTGATAAGCTCCTTTGCCTGATAGATTAATGTATTGCTATGAAATAAGCTTCGATAAAAAGGAAGAAAAGAACGTAACATATACTACTAAATGAAATGCAGAGCGGCAGTGACTTTTATCACACCACAACCTAGTATTTCATCTTTTTACCAAAAAAGATAGGGTGTTTTCCCGTCGCTGCTTATAAAATCTTTGATTCTTTCTGCTTGACCTAGAGTTAACTCTATGGTTTATCTTGTAGTAGTATCATTTCAAGGAGGGGCTTTATATGAAGTATCATACAATTGCTAATACTGACTTACACGTATCAAATTTAATTATGGGAAATATGCGTTTAACAGAACTTTCTTTACAAGAAGCAGAGAAGCTAATCCGCACAGCGATGGAAGAAGAAATTAACTTTTTTGACCATGCTGATATTTACGGTCCTGATTATGTAGGACAATGCGAAGAATATTTTGCAAACGCTATACAAATGAATTCAAGTCTTCGTGAGAAAATGGTGATTCAAAGTAAATGCGGCATTAACGCAGCGAAAAATTACTATGACTTTTCAAAGAAGCATATCATAGACTCTGTTAACGGCAGCTTGGAGCGTTTAAAAACGGATTACTTAGATCTTTTATTACTTCATCGTCCAGATCCGCTAATGGACCCTGAAGAAGTAGCAGAAGCGTTTAATGAACTTCAAAGCAGCGGAAAGGTACGTCACTTTGGTGTGTCGAACCACAACCCAGCGCAAATTGAGCTGCTTGAAAAATACATCAACCAAAAGCTTGTCGTAAACCAAGTGCAGTTCAGCATCGCACATACGCCAATCATTGACTCTGGTATTTCTTTAAATATGGGCATTGACCAAGCTGTGAACCGCGACAGCAGCGTGCTTGAATATTGCCGTTTAAATGATATAACGCTTCAAGCATGGTCGCCATTCCAAAACGGATTTTTTGAAGGACCTTTCCTCGGCGATAAAGAGAAATTTGGAAAGCTAAACGAAGTGATTGATCGCATCGCAAATAAATATAGCGTGACGAATACATCGATTGCCGTTGCGTGGATCACAACTCATCCTGCAAACATCCAAGTAGTGCTTGGTACTACAAATATTCAACGTATGAAAGATGCAAGCAAAGGTTCAGAAATCAAGTTAACGCGCGAAGAGTGGTACGATATTTATAAAGCCGCTGGCAACATGGTGCCTTAAGCGCTTTAGTTCTTAAAATAAAACAGGTAACTCCGTTCGGATATGGAACGGAGTTACCTGCGTTTTACGATAAGTAACTACTGGTTAAGCTAGAAAAAGATTTAGCAGCAGCTCAATTATTTTGGTGACGCCGAGACCTAATAAAAAGGCAATAAAACCGCCAATTACAATGGTAAGCATCATGTGAGCAGTATTCATCGTATCATCCTTTCTGATTTGAATGTATGTTGCTGCTTGTACAAGAAGTTTGCAGCATAAAGAGCGCAGTGAAGAAGACTATAAAAGAATAAATCCTCGAGATAACTGAAGGTCAAGGCAAAGTCATCATGTTTTTCTGAGAAGGTTAAAATGTAGGAGGAAGCAATATGACGTATACCATTTCACAAGTTGCAAAGAAATTGAACGTGACAATTTATACCATTCGCTATTATGATAAAGAAGGGCTTTTTCCATTTTTAGATCGTACAGCGTCAGGGAATCGTATTTTTAAAGAACAAGATATTGAATGGATTGATTTAATTTCCTGCTTAAAAAGCACGGGTATGCAAATCAAGGACATTCGGACGCTTATTGAAAACTGTACGCTTGAAAATGCCGTGCTTGATAAAAGTCTGCAAATGCTGATGGATCATAAAAAAGCAGTGCAAAAAGAAATCGAAGAAATCCATCACAAGCTTGAGACGATTGATTACAAGATTAAGCACCTGCCGGAAATGTACGAGCGAATTGTTAATAAGCCTTCAAACTAAACAAAAAAGGAAGCGTAAAAATGATCGAAAAAGTAGTACCTTTTACTGCAGAGAATATGCAGCAGTGCATTGACTTGTATCTAGATGTATTTACAAGAAAGCCATGGAATGAACAATGGACGGAAGAATCAGCTAAAGAAAGGCTGACTGATTTACTGAACACACCTAAATTTATCGGCTATTTATTTTATGACCAAGGCGATTTGATTGGCATGATTGCAGGTCACGCGAAAAAATCATACAGCGGTATGACCTTTTACGTGGCCGAGCTTTGCGTCAGCGCAAGCGTGCAGGGAAAAGGATATGGTTCAGCTATCTTAAGCCGGTTTGAGAACGAACTTCAAAGACACGATATCAACAGCTTGTATCTCTTGACGGCGACTGGAGGAGCTGCACAGGCTTTTTATGAAAGAAACGGCTATACTGTAAACAATCAGCGGGTCGTCTTGAAAAAATCGTTTGGTTAATGTGTAGCATCTACATAGAGCAGGAAGAGAGTTGCACAGTGACTCTCTTTTTAATTACTCTTTTTATCTATTAATATGTAGAAGAAAGGGAAGTATGAACAAGAAAAATAAGGTAATGAGAAGGCGTAAAACAAGAAATGATAGATTAAAAAGCCAGCGGTTTTTTCTCAGTAGTGAGTCTCATAATGAGTACACTTAAAAACAGTGCCCATTATGTGGACACTGCTTTTTCATAATAAAGTGGAAAGCTAGCTTTTGGTAAAAAAATTAGTGAAAATGAAGCGGTTCATCATTATTTCTAATGATTAGCAACCGCCAAATCCTCCCCAGCAAGCACAGCCGATGATGATTAATAAAATGAATAATACGATGATTAAAGCAAAGCCACTGCCAAACCCGCAGCCGCCGCCGTAACCGTAACCGCCATAACCACAGCCACCATAGAAGCCCATATATTTCACCTCCAAGTTCTGAGTACATTTTTAACATATGCCCGAAATACAAAAGTGCTCCAAAAATATCCAATGATTTCAATGAAAATAAAAAAAGATAAGAAAATAAGATGGACACGGTACTTTTTTTCACTTTCTACATAGGATGAATCATCCCAAGATCTCATATATGAGCCCCCATGTTATAACGAAGCAGGCTAATAGCACTTCCTCCTTAGCCTGCGTACATAATGAAGTAGAAGCCGAAGAATTTTTTCTTCGGCTTCTTATTTTTTACTATGAAATCAACACGTTAGTACTTTCCATATACATTCTAAGTCAGGATCCGCTTCTTTTTGTATGTATTAGGTACTAAAGAGAAATCGAGCTCATTTTCATATAAACCTAGTAATTTGCTTTTTTTCGTAATTCTTTTCCCTTATTTTCAGCATAACCAAGATATTTGCCCAAGACAGCGAATAGGTAAATGCATATTCTTGGGTGAAAGCAAAAAACAAAAAAACGGAGGTTTCTCTTATGAATTCAGAAATGCATTTTTTACCTACTATGTATTCTCAAGATCATCATCAACTTCAACACGCGGATGAAAGGTTTATTGGCAGACCGTTTGGCTTTGGCAGACCGTTTGGTTTTGGACGCCCGTTTGGCTTTGGCTTTGGCAGACCATTCGGCTTTGGCTTTGGCGGTCCATTTTTAGGAGGATTAGCAGGAGGGCTAGTAGCAGGCTCACTGTTATCACCATATGGCTATGGCGGTTACGGCTACGGTTACGGTTACGGTGGTTATCCGTATGGCGGCTACGGCGGTTATGGCTTTGGCTGCGGCTGTTAAACGCAAGTAAAAGAAAAAATCCCGGAAGAAGTATTTTTCACCTTATTCTTTTCTATAAAGAAGTCTGTTTTGGAGCGTAAGGCTTTATATCCATCCACAGTTAATCAGAGCGTGCACCCCACTTAATATAAAAAACCATCTGGTGATTTTCCAGGTGGTTTTTGCGTGGAATTTTTTATGTAGTGAAGAAATTATATATTTACGCACTTACTGGGGGTCTGTGTCTAAAGCAGAAGATCACGACATGATGTTTATCAATACTTTAGTCGTGCACTTTATATGCTCATGGTATTAAGAGTCATGATTAATTCTATTGTATAGAAGATTCGTTTAATGACTGGCTTCTTTAATTACCTGCTTACTATCCTCGAAAAGCTTAACCCACATACTTTCACACTGCTGCATGCAAAAATTAGCTTATATTGGGCATAATAGAGAGAAGAAAGGAGGCGTTTGCATGATGGATTTATTATCTGGAAACCCTTATTGGCAAACAACTGTAGCGAAGCCGCCTGTATACCCATCTCTAGAGGAAGATATTGAGTGTGATGTTCTTATTATTGGAGGAGGAAGTTCAGGTGCACAGTGTGCTTACTATTTATGTGAGCAGGGGCTTGATGTTGTGGTTGTTGATAAACGTAAAGCAGGGCATGGAAGTACAATTGTAAATACCTCTCTTATTCAATATTTAGGAGATAAATTGTTTTACGAATTAGTCAACACGTTTGGAGAAGAAAAAACAGTCCGTCATTATAAGCTGTGCGAACAGGCTATTACAGATATTGAGGAAGCAGCTAAAAAGCTTCCGATTAATGCAGAATTTATAAGAAGAGACAGCTTGTATTACGCAAGTTATGAAGAAGATGTCACGAAGATAAATAAAGACTACTTTTATATGCAAAAGCATGGATTTGAAGCTGAAATTTTATCAGAAGAACAAATTGAAAAAGACTATGGATTTAAAAAACGAATGGCAATGCTTATTAAAAATGATGCAGAGCTGAACCCTTACAGCTTTACACTCGGTCTATTAGAGTACGGAAAACAGCATGGGGTTCGGATGTTTCAAGAAACAGAGATTGTCGGTCAAAAGTTAGAAAAAGATGAAGCTGTATTTTTCACTAAAAATAAATCACAAATCAAAGCTAAACATGTCATTATGGCAGGAGGCTATGAAAATCAAGAATTTAAGAGAGAGAAAAAAGCTGTACTCACAAGTTCCTATGCTATCGTTACGACTCCTGTAAAGGAGTTTACAGGATGGAAAAATCGAAATTTAATTTGGGAAACCGCTCGACCGTATATTTACATGAGAACAACTTCCGATAATCGAGTCATTATAGGCGGTCTTGATGAAAGCACGATTGTGCCGCAAGAACGTGATGCTAAACTCGTTCATAAAAGAGACAAACTTTTAAAAGAGTTCAATAAGCTTTTTCCTCATCTTCAAGTCGAAGCTGATTATTACATAAGTGCTTATTACGGAGGCACTCATGACGGCCTTCCCCTCATCGGAATATATGACGAAATGCCTAACTGTTACTTTCTAAGCGGATATGGAGATAACGGAACGGTGTATAATATGGTGCTAGCTAAAATCATAGCAGAACATATCATAACGAAGAAAAGCAGTGATTTAGAACTTTACATTCAAACAAGAAAAGTTTAATATGTGAGAAAATGGAAGGTTTTTAAAAAAGCCTTCTTTTTTTTACATACATTTCTTGAAGTAGAGGAGAGACATAGTATGATAGAGGGTCAGACTATTTATTTACGCCCGTTAACTGTCAGCGATGCGTACGACAGCCTTCGGTTGCAAAATGACAATCGCGGCTTTTTTGAACAGTTTTCTATGATTCGAGAGGATTCCTTTTATACGTTGGAAGGCCAAGTAGAAAAAATTAAGCGCCATGAACAGAACAGAAAAAACGATCAAGAATACTATTTTGGTCTTTTTCAAAAAGAGAATAATAAGTTAATTGGCACCATTAGTCTTTTTCAAGTGATGCGAGGATCTTTACAAAGCGCGCTTATCGGCTATTTTCTAGATCAGCATCATGGTGGAAAAGGATATGCAACAGAAGCGGTAATAGCGCTTGTTGACTATGCGTTTGAAGAACTGCATCTTCACCGTATTGAAGCCGGCGTCATGCCACGTAATGTGCCTTCTCAACGCGTACTCGAAAAAGCAGGATTTCATAGGGAAGGAATCGCTAGAAAAAATGTAAATATTAATGGCATATGGGAAGATCATCAAGTCTTGGCTATCCTTAACCCTAATGATGAAATAGAAGAAATAAATGAGTTCTTAAAATTTTGATATACGTTTTTACATTTAAAATTTATAATGAGAATAAAAGAATAGAACAGTCTATATTTAAATAGTAGGTGACTAAGGTAATGGAAGAGAGGAACATCAATGAAAAAGCCGTTTGGGATGTATTGCAGATGGCTAGCGAAGTAGTCGGAAGCAGGACGCTGTTTGTAGGGATTTTCGACGAACAATTTTCAGTTATGAAAGCCTTTAATAAAGAAGGGGGAAGCCTTGTAGAGGATGGACTGACGCTGCCGCTAGAGCTTGCGGTATGCAACTTAGTCACGTGTGATGAACCCCTTGTTATTCCCAATACAAAACGCGATGTTAGAACGTCTAATTTAGCCATTATTGATGGTGCCCGGGTAGGTTCTTATTTAGGAACACCTATTGTGCTAGAAGACGGGAGAATGTTTGGTACCTTATGTGCGGTCGATCCGGATCCTTATCAGTTTAGCGAAAGTGAAATTCAAGGGTTAAACCGTCTGGCTGGTATTTTGTCTCATATTATTTATAAAAATCAAGCGGCTGTTTTGCCGAAAATTGAAGAGAAAATTCTGCAGCTTGATAAGCTGGCACTCGTAGGACAGCTAGCAGCAGGGTTAGCGCATGAGATTCGAAACCCGATGCAGTCGGTGCGCGGCTTTATTCAATTCTTATTTAATGAAAATGAGCAGGCAGAGCCTTTTCAAAAAATTGTTCTTGATGAACTGGATCGTATGAATGAACTTATTAACAACTTCTTGCTTGTCACACAGCCAACAGCGCCTAAAAAAGAAATCGTATCGATTGTAGAAGTTATTCATGATACCGTTGCTTTCTTGAAAAGTGAAGCTGCGCTGTATAATGTTGAAATGAACGTGAGAATAGAAGGCGCCATTCCACTTGTATCAATCGATCCTTCTCAAATGAGACAAGTGTTTATGAATCTTTTGAAAAACGCCATTGAAGCAATGGAGAAAAAGAAACGCGGCGAAATAAATCTTATTATCAAAGAATGGGAAGGTTGGGCTCTTATTGATATTCAAGATACCGGTTCTGGCATTCCGCTGTCTATTATTAACAAAGTAGGAAATCCGTTTTTCTCAACAAAAGATGGAACAGGCATGGGATTAGGGCTTTCTATTTGTAAAACCATCATCAACGAGCATAACGGTACGCTTGCGATTGAAAGTGATGAGAACGGGACAGTAGTGACGGTGAAGCTTCCTTTGACGCTTTAAGATAAAACAAAAAAGAAAGGAGAGCAAGCACTCATCCTTTCTTTTTTTGCTGACTTTTTTAATATGCTGAACTGTCTTCGATCCAGTATTCATAGTCTTCCGCATCTTTTTTGTTTAACTTTTTGCCGTTGATGTAAATTTTGTCCCATTCGTAAATTTGTTTATCCAAATAAACGTTAAATACAATGCGTACATGCTCTTTTTCTGTATAATCGTAGCCGGTAAATTGTACAACGTGATGACGGCCTTCTTTTTTAATATAGCTCCATTTTGGATGATCGTTGTACGTTTCAAGCGTAATTGCTTCGTCGCCGTAGCGAACTACATCTTTAATATTTGTTTTTGTTGGTAAATATGATAATCCTGCTCCGACTCCAAACGTAATTACAAGCGCTAAGATACTTAAACCAATAGCAATTCCGATGTGAGTGCCGCCTTTTATTTGCAAATAAGCTTCTTTCCGCTGCTCGGGCTGAGCTTCGGCTCGAGCTAACACGTTTTTAACGTGCTTATAATACCAGCGGTTGGCACATAGCCCTGTAATAAGTGAAGCACCGCCGAATACAATTGCATCGGACCACTCTGGTATGTCTACAAAGCACAAAAGGGAAAACCAAATTACCTCAATAAGCGTTAAAATAAAAAAGTGCTTATACATTTTTCGATATGCAAACCAAGCGCTTGTCAGAAAAAAGGCTGCCCAGTTCCACGTGTTGTTTTTAGCTGGATTAGCTGTTTTTCCCCACTTCAAATCATAATAGGACGTATTTGTTCGAACTACTTTATGCTCTTCTTCAAAAGAAACGAGTTCATTTACTGCTTGTTCTTCCATTTAAAACACCTTTCATTGGTTATAATCTATCATCTAAAATGACTCTATTATTATACATTATTTCTAGTATTTTTCTATTCTTCCTTAAATTATTTTTAAAGTAAGAATATTTGCGCTGTGGATTTTTTAATGGGAACTTTCATAAAAAAGAAGAATATGGTAGATTTGAAGAAAAAGGAGCTGCCCAACGTGAATCGTTTAAAGAGAGCCCTGCATCAATCGTGGTCAATTCATTCAAGCACGAAGTGGACGGCTGACAATCCTGCCAAAGGACAGTGCGGAGTGACAGCTCTTGTCGTTCAAGATATCAAAGGAGGAGCTATTTTAAAAACTCCTTGTAAAGAAGGCTGGCATTTTTATAATCAGCTTGATGAACAGCGCTATGATTTTACACAAGAACAATTTCGTGAGCCTCTCCATTACGCAGACATTTTATCCAGTCGGGAAGAAGCGTTTATGGATACGAATGAGGAGCAATATGAGGCTTTAAAGAAAAATGTAATGACCTATTTTATACATGAAAATTTGCTTTAGAAAGGAACACATAAATGAAAAGTATTCAGTATTCCATTGTTGATGTATTTGCACAGAGAAAATATACGGGAAATCAGCTCGCTGTTTTTAAAGACGCAGGAAGACTTTCAGATAAAGAGATGCAGCAAATGGCTAAAGAAATTAATTTCTCTGAAACGACGTTTATTACGTCGGCTTCTCCGCAAAAAGGAGAATATGACGTGCGGATTTTTACACCTAATGAAGAAGTGCCATTTGCAGGCCATCCGACGCTCGGTACCGCTTATGTTATCCGAGAAGAACTAGAAGAAAGAGATACAGAGGAGCTTACTCTTCATTATAAAGCAGGTCCTACGCCTGTTACATACGATGAACAAAAAGATGTACTGTGGATGACACAAGGTCAGCCGACGTTTGGGAAAGTGTTAGATAAAAAGCAGGTGGCGGACGTGTTAAACCTTGATGAAACTTATATTGATATGCGTTTTCCCGTTCAAGAAGTATCCACCGGTCTGCCGGTCATTCTTGTCCCTTTAACATCATTAGAAGCTGCTAAAGAGATACATGTAGACAAAGAAAAATATTTCAAACTGATAGAAAACATGGAAGCAAAAGCAATTATGGTCTTTTCGCCGGAAACCTATCACCAAGACCATCACGTAAATGTGCGAGATTTTGCCGATTACTACGGCGTTCCAGAAGATGCGGCAACCGGCAGCGCCAACGGCTGTTTGGCAGCATATTTAGTTAAATACGGTTATTTTAATCAGCAAGCTATTGACATATGTGTAGAACAAGGATACGAAATAGGAAGACCTTCACTGCTGTATGTAAAAGCTAGTTATGATGGAGAGGCTTTTCACATTAAAGTAGGCGGAAAAGTCGAGATGATTGCGCGCGGTGAATGGATTTTGTAACAAGATGTTCATCTACTGTTCACAATAAGCCCTTATCCTAATAAAAACGCAATATGACCACGGCGTTTGGTTACACTAGTAAACAGATAGATACTGAAAGAATAAATGATGGCGGCCAAAAGGCCGCCATTTTAAATGCTTGATAAAAGGAGTGGCAGAAAAAATGATTCACATTTTACTGGCGGATGATGATGCCCATATGCGGCAGCTGGTTCGTCACTATTTGCAGCTTGAAGGCTATATGGTGCATGAAGCAAAAGACGGGGAAGAAGCTTCGGGTCTGCTTGCTAAGCAGCACATTCATTTAGCGGTTGTCGATATTATGATGCCTCATAAAGATGGATATCAAGTGTGCGAAGAAATACGCAGCTATTATGATTTTCCCATTATTTTATTAACGGCAAAAGATCAGCTCGAAGACAAAGAAAAAGGCTTTTTAGCAGGAACGGATGACTATGTGACAAAGCCGTTTGAACCAAAAGAATTGATTTTCCGAATTAAAGCACTGCTTCGCCGGTACGAAGTGGTAAATGAAAAAATGATTGTGCTGAACAGCACCTCTATCGACCGAAAAAGCTATGAAGTGCACTGCAACGGACGACTGTTCATTCTTCCAATGAAAGAATTTGAATTATTAGCTCAGCTTGCGAGCTATCCAGGAAGAATTTTCACAAGAGAAGAATTAATCCATCTCATATGGGGAGCGGATTTTAATGGAGATAACCGCACAATCGATGTACACGTAAAAAGGCTGCGCGAGCGGTTTGAACATACCGATGATTTTGTCATTACGACGGTTCGAGGAGTCGGCTATAAGCTTGAGGTGAGGACAAAATGAAGACGCTCTATTTGCGGATTGTGCTGACGACCATTGCTGTAATGGTATTTAGCAGTCTCCTCGCGTTTATTCTAGCAAACGTTTATTATCAGTACAGCTTAAAACCGTATAACGACCAAAAGCTTACCCGTATGGCAAAAGACATTGCGAGCTTTTACGAAAGCAATAGAGGCGTGGATCAACAAGCTTATTTACAGCATATTAGTAAATTGGGCTATCAAATATATGTAGTGGATAGCACCGGACATAAGACGTTTTACGGACGGGAGTTTAGAAACCAGCGCTTAGAAAAGAGTGCTGTCAAACAAGTGTTAGATGGCAAAATGTATCACGGAATTGCAAACTTTCCTTCACAGGTGTTTGTGACGGGGTTTTTTGATAATGTGTTAGCCAATACCATCGGCGTGCCGTTAAAAGGAGAAAGTAATAAGCAGCAAGCGCTGTTTATTCGCCCAGATATTCAGCTGCAGTTCGGGGAAATGCGCATTTTTTTCTCAGTTATTCTACTGCTGATGATTGTATTAAGTATTTTATTTGTACTTATTAGCACGCGTTATTTAGTAAAACCAATCGTCAAGCTAACGGAAGCGACAAAGCAAGTGGCAAAAGGAAAATACAACGTCGAGCTGTACGTAAAGCGCCGAGACGAAATCGGCGCGCTTGCTTCACATTTTTCTGAAATGGCTAAAAGTTTAGAGCAGCTTGAAGAGATGCGCCAAGAATTTGTATCGAACGTGTCACATGAAATTCAGTCTCCGCTGGCGTCCATTCAAGGGTTTTCGAAAACGCTCCGTTCTGCTGATCTTTCTGATGAACAAAGAAATGAGTATCTGTCTATTATTGAAGAAGAAAGCCGGCGCATGTCGTCGCTCAGCAAACAGCTGCTTACGCTTGCTTCACTTGATAAAGAAAGTGAGCATATTGACAAAAGCACGTTTGACGTTGCAGCTCAAATCAAGCAAGTGCTGTTTATGACGGAGTGGAGCTGGCGTGAAAAAGAGCTGGCCATTGAAATGGACCTGCCTTCAACGATGATTTCAGGCGATCAAAAACTGCTTCATCAAGTGTGGACAAACTTAATTACAAACAGCGTAAAGTTCACGGGAGAAGGAGGAACGCTGTCTCTTCGCGTTGGCATGGAAGACACGCATTGCCACGTTGAATTTCAAGATACGGGAATCGGCATGTCAAAAGAAAGCCTCCCGCATATTTTTAATCGTTTTTATAAAGAAGATCAAGCAAGAAGCCGGACGGAAGGAAGCAGCGGTCTTGGTTTAGCGATTGTAAAGCAAATTGTCGAGATGCACGGAGGTTCCATTCACGTTGAAAGCGAAAAAGGAAAAGGCAGCATTTTTCACGTCTATCTTCCGAAAATGTAATGAGCCGTTCATCTTCCATTCATTTTCTATTTTTATACTTTAAATAGAATTAAAAAAGGAGATGAAAGAAACATGTTTTTGGCTTTACGTGAATTAAAACATGCGAAGCTGCGCTACTTACTCATTGGCGTGATTATGGTGTTAATTGTATGGCTTGTACTTTTTGTATCGGGCTTAGCAAAGGGGCTCTCTTCTGACAATGCTTCAGCTGTTCAAGAAATGAAAGGAAAGTACGTTGTGCTTCAAAAAGAAGCGGATCAGCGCCTGACGCGCTCTGTTTTATCAGCAAACAAAACAGAAGATATTCAACAACTAAGCGGAAAGAAAAAAGCTGAGCCGCTTGGTGTAATGATGACAGCCGTTATAAATGAAGGAAAAGAGAAAAAAATAGACGCCTCATTTTTTGCTGTAAGCACGAGCGGCTTTTTAGCTCCGAATGTAACAGAAGGGAAGATGATTACGGAGGACGGGAAGCATGAAGCCGTAGCGGACTCTTCGCTAAAAGAAGAAGGAGTAAAGCTCGGTGATACGATAAAAGACACGGCTTCAGGAAAAAGCTTTAGGATTGTTGGTTTTACAAAAAATCAGTCGTTTAGTCACGCGCCTGTTATTCATATTAATCTTACAGAGTGGAAGACAATTGAAAGCACAGGTGCCTTTAACGCAGTGGTATTAAACATGAACGATAAAAAAGCACATGCTCTTCAAAAAAAGGAGTCTAACATTAACGTGATTAGTAAAGACGAAGCGTTAAAAGGAATTCCTGGCTATCAAGAAGAACAAGGCTCACTTTTAATGATGGTCGCGTTTCTGTTTATCATTGGAGCTTTTGTCTTAGCCGTTTTCTTCTACGTAATGACGCTTCAAAAAATGAATCAGTTTGGCGTGTTAAAAGCGATAGGAGCAAAAACAAGCTATTTAGCGCGAACGATTTTATCTCAAGTGGTTGTGTTAACATTATGCAGTCTTGCTATTAGTATTGGACTGACGTACGGAGTAGCTGCTATTTTACCGGATTCGATGCCGTTTCACTTGGACGTGTCCCTGATCGCAGGATGTTCGGCGCTGTTTGTAGCTGTTTCTGTACTGAGTTCATTATTATCGCTGTATCGCGTAGCAAAAGTAGATGCGGTTGAAGCGATTGGGAGGGCTGTTTAATGAGTGAAGAAAAATTAGTTTTAGAGAGTGTTAGCAAGTCGTTTGGAGAAGGAGAAAACGCTGTAGTCGTGTTAGATGACCTATCGCTGCGTGTAAAAGCAGGAGAGCTTGTGGCGATTGTCGGTCCTTCTGGTTCTGGGAAAAGTACCTTTTTATCCATTGCAGGCGCACTGCTTTCACCGTCTAGCGGACGCGTGATGATTGATGGAGACGAGATTAATAACATGTCTTCAGCGCAAATGAACAGCATCCGTCTGAAAAAAATCGGCTTTATCTTTCAATCAGCTAATTTAATTCCGTATTTAACGGTTCGCGATCAGCTGCTTCTTGTCACGGAACTAGAAGGAAATCGAGACAAAGAAGCCAAAAAGAGAGCGGATGATTTGCTTGAAAAGCTAGGGCTTGCTCATCGCAAGCATCACTATCCTGAAAATCTATCGGGCGGAGAACGCCAGCGGGTAGCGATTGCAAGAGCGTGGATGAATAACCCTGAAATTATCTTCGCAGACGAGCCGACGGCAAGCCTGGATTCAGAGCGAGGAAGAGCAGTCGTGCAAATGCTCGCAGATGAAGTAAAGCTGAGAGGCAAATCAGCTGTAATGGTTACGCATGACCAAAGAATGCTGGATTTATGCGACCGCGTTGTGTGGATGGAAGATGGGAAATTAGTGGAATCAACTAGCATGCAAGTTTAAAAAAGAGGCTGGGACAAAAGTATGTTAGACGAAGTGAAAAACGAACCATTCATCAACATGTTTGATGAGCGGTTCGTTTTTTTTTGTGATAGTGCCTATCGTTTTATCTGTTTTGTTCCTTCTAGCAGTTGATTGGAGGGAAAGACGAAGACTCCTGCGGGAAAAAGACCCCACAGGAGTGTAAGCGACGAGGAGGCTCAGCGGCCGCCCGCGGAAAGCGAAGTCTTGCACGGAAATCAACGGCGGTGTCTAAAGCAGTTCAGCTCATAAGACAATGCTATTTAGGAAAGAAGAAAATAAGACACAGGAAATGAAAAAGCCATGAAGAAATAATAAAAAGGTGATGAAATGATGAGAAAAAGGAGTGAAAGCAATGATTAAAAAAGTCGGTCAAATTATGGTATATGTAAACGATCAAGATCAAGCGGTAAAGTTTTGGACAGAAAAAATGGGATTTCAGGTTATGTCCGAACAAAAGAATGAACAAGGCATGAAGTGGATCGAGCTAGCACCTGTAGCTGGTGCCGAAACAACCATTATCCTTCATAACAAACAGCTAATAGCAAAAATGCAGCCAGAATTAAATGTCGGGACTCCTTCACTGCTGTTTTTTACAGAAAATGTGGATGAATTATATAGTGATTTAACAGCTAAAGGCGTAACGGTGGGAGAAATCGTATCTATGCCTTCAGGGCGAGTCTTTAACTTTTCAGACAGTGAATGTAACTATTTTGCAGTTATGGAAAACGCGACTATGAAATAAAAGAAAAACAAAAAACACCGGGAGCATATATATTCTTCTCGGTGTTTTACACGTAGTACAGGATGAATTACTCTTCATTATCATTAGTAAAATTAAATTCAATTAGCTTATTTCGCCCGCACTTTCCTGCGATTTGTCCTTCTTGATTCGCATTTTGCCCGCCATTTTTGGCAATTTGTCCACCTTGAGATGCATTTTGCCCGCCGTTTATAGCAATTTGTCCGCCTTCATATGCAATATTTGTATAATAATTAATAGTTACACAGCATGTTTTTTTCTTGTGGGGACGCTTTTTAAAGGAATAATCGCTTTCTACATAATATTTGTCATCTGCTGAATTGTAGTAGCAATAATATTTTTTTATAGGATTCACTCCTTTCGTCATAGTTGTTATATTTTATTCGTTATTTAAAGGTATGCTTGTACACCTGTGTATTCATATTCGTTTTAATTTCCTAGAATTTAATAAATCAAGGAGTGAGATCTTTGATGGTGAAACTAATAGGAGAAAAAGTGTTGCTAAGAGAAGCGACAGAGGAAGATATTAATGAACTTTATTATTGGAAATACGAAGAAAAAAAACAAGAAGCAAAAAAGTGGAACGCTCCTTATATAACAGAAGAAAAGCTTACGAAAAAAGAATATATGAATTTACTGGACAAAGAGCATGAGCTTTTTCCAGGCGTTCCTCGACTCCTTGCGGTCATCATTGATAAAAAAGCGGTGGGAACCGTAAGCTGTTACTGGTTGGACAAGCAAACAAACTGGCTGGAAACTGGAATTGTCATTTACGACTCAAATTATTGGAGCGGAGGATACGGAACGGAAGCTTACCGCATGTGGATTGATTTTTTATTTGAGTCTACACATTTACATAGACTCGGTATGTCCACGTGGTCAGGAAACATCAGAATGATAAAAACAGCTGCAAAAATAGGCATGAAAGAAGAGGCGAGAATCAGAGAAGCACGTATCGTAAACAGTGAACGTTTTGACAGCATCAAAATGGGAATGCTGCGAAGGGAATGGGAAAGTCATCGCAGTAAAAGATTTTATTATGAAAGAACACAGAGATAAATTAGAGCGCTAATATACATTGTCTAATTATTTAAAGCTTCTTCCTTTTTGAATGGAAGAAGCTTTTCTTATGTTCAATCATGTCATTTGTGAGATCTAGCGTGTATAAAATTAAAAGAAGGAACGTTTATATAGATCTTCTCCAAACAGTTACTGTGTTAAAAACATCAGGGGGGAAATACATGCGGCTAAACTTTAAAGAATCTACAAAAAGAAGCGTGAAAAAGGAGAGAACGCTGCGATTTACGCTAAATGTAATCGGAATATTTATGTTTATAGGGGTTTTAATCAGATGGTGGACTGTTCCGTTCGCTATTAGTAATAATCTCGAAATTTATTATAATCCAGATTTTCAAATGAAGCCCAGTGAGTGCAAGGAATTTCTTGCATTTACACTAGGCGCAGCAGGCGTGTATTTTAGTTTAATAAACATCTACTTTTTAGGCAAAACAGGTAAAAAACTAGTCTATACCGTTCTTGTTTTACTGGCTGTCTTTAACCTCTATATGATGCTTACACTTCTTGCTGTAGCTACGTATTAAAGGCGTGTGTGCAGCTTAAAAGAAAGAGGTCAAACTTCCTTTCTCCCTTAAATGGTTTTACGTTTTTTCTATGTAAAAAAACAGATAAGTCTTCAAACGTCTTCATTAGCTGAGCTTCCATATTACTTCCATCTTTTGATATTTTCACTGACACATATGTAAACATTATGTACATTTTTACTTTCATACAATTCTATCAAATTTATCATTTGTTCGATGTAAATAAACCATCTGGTAACATCAATCTTACACATAAAGAATTAACAGAAAAAGAAAGTAAACATTTAAAGAAAGCTTTTGCATAAGTAATATATACCTTGAACTTCTTGTACCAAATACTTACTAACGCTACCGGAGCAGATAGCGATTTTCTAAGGTTTGGGTGCATTACAAGAATGTTCAAACCATTCCATACCAATGAAGGTTGGTGTACTTGCTACAAGCGCTTGCTTACATAGAAAGAGCTGTATGTGTGGTTGTCCCGAAAGGATACTTCTGTAATTTGTATGGCTAACCGACTCCGTTGAACGGGAAGGGTTCCTAAGTCTTTGGAGATTTTAGGAATCTCCTACTTTAAGCTTGCTAAGTGGGGGTAGTTCAATAAAAGAACACAGATATTACGAGTACGAAGAAAACTATTTTTGGCTTGCAGCAAGCGAAGATTTTAGTAAGCTAATTATTCAAGAACCTGATATGGAGAGCTTATTTGGAGCTAAAAGCGAAGACGAAAAACCGGCAACAAAAGAGCTGTTAAGTCAGTGGCTCATTCATACCGAGGCTTATAAAAAGCAATTAAACCAGCATATTAATGACTGCAAAAAAAGTAATGAAACAAATGAGGGCATAACGGCTGTTTTAGAAAAGTTGCTGACTATATCAGCAGCAGACATTGAACAAGTCCCAATTGAGAAATTAGCTGCCTCACGAGCAGTTTAACTTGAAAAATAGGTAACTATTCATAGCTCTAATAGGTAAAAGATGCTTCGTTTAAAACCCGAAGCATCTTTTTTCATTCTTTATAAAGAGGGGGTTATCTTTAGAATGCTCTTTCAGGAGGCGGTTTCTCAATGATTAAAGACATCTATGTCACGTTTTTGGACTTAAGACAAGCAAATTCAACTATGTAACTTTACGAAAAGAGCCTTAGGAAAATAAAGGATAGTAACAAAAACGACAATATTGTCGTTTTTTTATTGACGAAATAACCAGAGAAGGGTACATTATATTAACACGACATAGTTGTCGTTTTAATATAATGTCCCCTTCTCAGGTTAATACGTCAATAAAAAAACGACAATATTGTCGTTTTTTTATTGACGAATTAACCTGAGAAGGGTACATTATATTAAAACGACATAGTTGTCGTTTTAATATAAGGAGGCTGAAATGATGCTTATTACGATGTTAACAACAGGAACTCGAGGAGACACCCAGCCTTTTATGGCTTTAGGATTAGAGCTAAAAAAGAAAGGATACCATGTACGGATTGCCGCTTCAGAAGCTTACCAAAACTTCATAGAATCGTACGGGTTTGAATATGCCATGCTTCGAGGAGATGTTTCTAAAATTATAGAGAGCGGAGCAGCAGACGACGCAATTAATGCAGACAATCCTCTCAAATTTTTTTCAAGCTTAAAAAATGAAAAGATGATGGGTATGATGATTAATATACAAGAAGATTTGCACAAAGCATGCAAAGGAGCCGATGCAATTGTATATCATCCAGGTGCGGCAATTGGTTACTTTGCTGCTAAAGAGATGAATATACCAAGTATCTTAGCCAGCCCTTTTCCAATGACACCAACAAAAGACTATCCAGCTTTAATTTTTTATGATCGACCACGATTTGGAAAAATATACAATAAGCTGACGCATCGCATTTTTGAATGGGGATTTTGGAAAGTAGTAAGTGGTCCTTTAAAAAAATATTGGGTTCAGCAGCATGGAGAAGGACCTGAAGATTTTTTATGTCCGTACCCAAAGCAGCGTACAGCAGCTAACCCAACTATTATTTCATCAAGTCCCGCCGTATTTTCCGTATCTAAAGATTGGCCTGAACACGTTCATTCCTACGGAAATTGGTTTATGGACAGTGACCATAGCTATGAGCCGGAAGAGAAGCTGGAAAGATTTTTAAAGGATGGAGAACCACCGGTTTACATTGGATTTGGCAGTGTTGGGGATAAAAAAAACGCAGACGAAACGACTGCTTTAGTGATTAAAGCCTTAAAACTTGCCGGGAAACGAGGTATCATCAATATAGGAGGAAGTGGAATGAATCACACGAGGGAGATAACAGAAGACATTTTATTTGTAAAAGATATCCCTCATGAGTGGCTGTTTCCTAAAATGTCTGCCGTTGTTCATCATGGAGGAGCGGGAACAATAGCCGAAGGCCTTCGAGCTGGGGTTCCAAGTGTTATTATTCCTTATGGAAATGACCAATTCGCTTGGGGAAGAAAAATTCATGAGCTAGGAGCTGGAGCAAAAGCCATTCCTAGAAAAGAATTGACGGCTGAAAAATTATCCGCAGCTATTTCCTATACGCAAGTTAATGAAATTCAATCCAAAGCACAAGAAATCGGAAAACAAATCCGAGCTGAACAAGGAGCCGAAAAAGCAGCTCAGGTGATTATTAATACACTCGAGACATTCGGGAATAAATAAAAAGTAAGCGAGCGTGAAAAAAATGCCAAAAGTAAGGGAAGGATACGCTGAAAAAAAGAAGCAAGAGATTTTAGAAGCAGCCAAAAGAGTATGCAAGAGCAAACCGGTGCATGATGTAGCCATGCGAGATATCGTTTTGGAAGCTGGAATGAGTCAAGGAGGCGTGTACAAATATTTTTCAAACCTTGATGAAGTATTTGTCGGACTTCTTAATCAAGAAAGCGTCAGCTATAAAGTAAAAGATAAAATTGAAGCCCTGCTTCAGACAAAGAAAGATCCTTTTGAAATGTTACATGATTTCATTATGTATATTGGAGAGCATATCCAAGAATCGATGACAGCAGGAGGAGAAATTTACTTTGAAATAGTAGCGTTGTATTCAAAAGACCCTCAGCGTTTTATGAAAATTGAAGATCAGCTAGTTGAAGTATCAAACCTTAAATATATTCAAAAAAAGCTTCACGACTTTATTACGGAACAAATAGAAGTAAAGAATTTTTCTCCGGCTGTACCAGCAGATGACCTGCTAGCTTTTATGGCTACAACCGTCAACGGAATTACACAAAATCCAGCGCCGGTTTACAACGTCGATGAACAGAAACAAGTTGCAGAAGAGGCAAACGTAGAACGTCATATCAATACGCTGTCAATAGCTGTCCGAAAGCTGTTAGGTGAATAAGTCACATCTGCAATCTTGAAATGTTCCCTATCGTATTGCTAGCAGCGTTAAGTATAGTGAGAAAAAAGGTACTCACTTCTTCGTCTCCTTTGAATAGTTTTGCAAAAATTAAGCATAATACGACTGCAAACTATATTTAAGGAGATGGAAAAAATGAAAAAAGGGCTTATCATTGCTTCTTCAGTTCTTTTTCTTTCAGGCTTAGCTGCATGTGGAGGAAATAAAGACAATAACGCAATGGACAATACTCAAAATGACTTACGCAACACTTCTACAAACGACGGGGTTGATAACAATATCCCAATGGATAACACTGATCAGCCGACCAAGTCAGTTGAAGCAGCGCAAAATGTAGAAGATATGAAGGAAGTTGACGATGCATATGTGCTTCGCGATAATAATAACGCCTATGTAACGGTAGACTTAGCTGGAAATGACGCAGCGGACAACAATGATAACGGCAAGGTAAACACCGTAACGTATAACGGGGATACTTATCATGAAGTTTCAACTGATTTTGAACAAAAAATTGCGGACCGCGTAAGAGAAGCAGATAGTAAAATCGACAAAGTATACGTGGCGTTTGTAAACACGGGCTTAGACAATATGAACAACAACAATAACGTACCTGGCGTAGATAAAAATGACAAGATGTATCGAGATGATGAAAAAGACAACAACCGTGATCCAGAAGATATTGTAGAAGATCCAAAAGATATGATGGACCGTAACAACAAAGATCAATAACATCAAAAAGGCCTCTGAATCACCAGAGGCCTTTGGTTCATTAACTAAGTTCAAGTAAAGAAATAAAAATCGGAAGAACACAGCAAGAAACGGCTGAAATAAAATCAAGCTCGTTCTGTTTTTTGCAGAAAGCGTGAACTCCATCAAAATAATTGTCAGGATACTCATGAAAAGCGTTGCATAAAAAAGAAAATCGCGCTGACTTTCCACTAAAAACAACACCGCATTTAAAATCAAAATAACGGCATAAAGAAACTTAAGCAGCACGTGAAGCTGCATGCTGAATTTATTCTCTTGTTTGCAGCGCAAGATATAGACAAAAAAGAAAATAAATAAAGTTAATTGCCATGAGGCAGGAAGTAACTGCTGCCATAGATTGTCCAAGAAACTCATTCCTCCTATAAAACGATGATGCATATATGTAACACACACGTTTTTATTTTAAAAGTGAAGAGTATCTTTAGGCAAGAGCAATTTTTCTTTTTTTATTCTTTTTCTTATACAGGCTCTCAACATAAAAAAAAGAACGGTCGCGATGACCATTCTTTTTACTTCACTTCAATTAAAACCTTCGTGCCGTCTGGAAACTCATCCACTTGATGTGAGATCCAAGACCCGGCGCCTCGGTTGTCTGAAGGCTTTACATATTCAATATCTGCACCGTTTCCGCCTTCTTCACAAAAGGCCATCGGAAACTCATCTCGATCGTAGCCGCTTTTAGTCGGAATGCCTTTTAAAGATTCACGGCGGTTTTCTTCAGCACCGTCTCGGTCGATTGTACAAACAGCCGATTTTCCTTTATCGATTGCATGTTGAATGTGCGCTGCAGTTTCAGGGTAACGATCAGCAGGGAAGGTAATTACTTCATCGTAGGAGGTATTCGTTGAAGAGTTCTGCTCTAACGGATTTCCTTCAATCATAACAATAACGGCTAATACTAAAATTAAAATACCAGAAACAATTTTTTTCAATCTGTAAAACTCCTTTATAAAACGTTTATCACTTTTATTTTAAAGTAATAAGAAAAAAATGTAAAAACATATAATGGAACTAGCTAGAATTCATAAGAGAAATATAAGCTCACGTTCAGCCGCTAAACGTGAGCTTATGTCTAATGATGAGAGTGATGATGATGCGTTTCATTTTCAGCTGGCTGCAGTGAACGTAACTCTTCTTTCGATAATTTGCCTACTGCGACTTGCTGAGTAGGAAGGATGTGCTCACCGCGGGCATTAATATCGGTTTTAATATAGTAAATACCATCCTCTTTAAAGGTTGCTTTTGCTTTATACATACTGCCGTCATAATGTGCCTTTGCTGTTTCAACTTTACCGGGAGCATCTTTTTTCCACACTTTAAACTGAACGATTTTGGCATCATCCACCGTTTTATTTTCTTGCATTACGTGCACTTCTAGTACCTGTGTGCTCTGTGGCTCTATATTTTCAGGAAGCATCACATGCGCAGACAGAGGCTTTGGCTGCTTGTAGAGCTGGTCTGCGTTACTGTTTACAGAGCACGCGGAAAGTACAAGCGTACTGAGTATGACCAATCCGGGTATTTTCCATTTGTTCATTGTTACTGCACCTCACATCGTTTCATAAATCATGCGTTTAAAAACCGCTTCAATGCTGGAATTCGTTTGATAACAAAGAAATCTAAAAGCCACACGATAACTAAGGACAGTCCGACTAAAGGAAAGAGGATACCAAACACGACGATTATACACGTCACAATTCGCATTGTATTTCCTTCAGGAACTTTTGGAGCCCCCATATTTTTAGCAGGCTTCCGTTTCCACCACAGTAAGGCCCCGCTGATAGCGATACCAGCAATTCCGATACAAATAATAAGCCCTATAAGCTGATTGATAAATCCAAACTGTGTGCCTTTATGAAGCGTAATACCAAGCGCAATCAATTTGCCCATAAATCCATAGTTGTCGTACCGATAATCGGCTACCACAGCTCCGGTGTATTGATCAAGGTGAATAGTTGCTTCATCCTGAGCTCTTGGTGAAAAAACAGAAAGCGTATACACGCCTTGAGGCTCTTGTGGAATGGAAATGGTGTAGCCGTCGTGAATATGCTGTTCTCTTGCAATCGTGACAATGTCATCAAGCGATACTTTTGTATAGTGCGAAGCTGTGGAGCTTGGCACTTCTAACGTTTCAGCTCCCCAAGGTACGTCCGCTACATCTTTTGTTTGCACGGTTGAAGTAGGAGCACTGCCTACCCAAATAGACGGAGGGTATCCAACGCCTGCGTTTGTGGCGATTTGCTGAAACGCATTGCCCCATAGTCCTGACCACGGAAGTCCCGTTAGTACAAGAACAAGCATCCCGGCTGAAATCCAGAAGGCCGGTACTGCATGAAGGTCGCGCATCAGTACGTTTTTACCTTTTGAAAAACGAGGAATCAGCACGCCTTTTATTTTGTCTTTTTTACGCGGCCACCATAAAAAAGCACCGGTTACAATTAAGACAATTGCCCAGCAGGCCGCAAGTTCTACGATACGATCACCGGCTGTTCCTGCCATCAGCTCTCCGTGGAACTCTTCAATTTGATTCATCAAGCGACTCGAATCATCTAATTTCCCTATGATGTGACCATTGTGAGGGTTAACAAAAATCGTATATGTACTGTCTTTTAATGAAATTCCTACTTCTGAAGAACAAGTAGAGCGCTCACTGGGCTTATAAGTCATCACATCAGCGTCTGGATATTTTTCCTTTACAGCCTGTACTTGTGCTGAAGGGGATACGGACTGTGACTGAGCTTGTACATGATACAAGTCGTGATACAGTCTTTCTTCAATTTGAGGCTTGAATAAATACATCCCGCCAGTAACAGCTAATATAAGAAGAAACGGAGTAAACACTAAACCTGCATAAAAATGCCAGCGCCATATGGCTTTGTATAGACCTTGAGAACGCGCCGTGCTTTTTTTAGCTGTACTCGCTGATTCTTCGCGCTTTTCCTGCATCATTTTTCTCTTTTCCTCCTTTTTACTAACTAACGTGCTTTTATTATAGAAGGAAAGGGAGAATTAGCCATCACCCCTGAGAGTGATTGTTGGGGCTTATAAGAGGAAGGGGCTAATAAAAAAACAGCTCGTGAAAGCTGTTAGTTCATTAAGCCATTTTGAAACGCATAGCTTGTCAGCTGCACGCGATTTTCTAAATGAAGCTTGCTTAAAATGTTTTTTAAATGGCTTTTTACCGTGTGTTCAGAAATAAATAACTGCGCGGAGATATCGCGGTTCGACAGTCCTTTAGCCACTAATTGAAGTACTTCAAGCTCTCGTGCAGAAAGGGGAGTATCGGGTTTTGTAATAGACGTTTCCTGAGGAAACTCTTTTAAAATTTGAAACGCAATTTCTTTTGACATAGGAACTTCGTCTAAAGCGAATGCACGCAAATAGTCGTACCACACTTCAGACTGCAGGTTTTTTAACAAATAGCCCTGTGCGCCTTTTTTCAGCGCATCAAATAAATCCGTAATATCGTCTGAAACCGTGATGACAACAATTTTAACGTATGGAAACTGAAGCTTAATTTGTTTTGTTGCCTCTAAACCGTCCATCACAGGCATTCCTATATCCATTAAAACGATATCGGGCATTAATTTTCCGGTCAGTTCAATGGCTTCTTGCCCGTTGGTTCCTTCGCCAACAATAATAAAATCTTCATATTCTTCTAAAATATCGCGAATGCCTTCTCTTGCGTGAGCGTGATCATCTACAATCAAAATACGAAACGGCTGCATTTACGTAACCTCCTTTTTAATACTAACAATGGTCTGGTTCTGTTTTCGCTGAATGGAAAAGTCCCAGTTCATATCTTTAGCACGATCTTTCATAATTTGCAGGCCAAGACCAGCCTTGAGAGATTCAGAGGTGAAACCTATACCGAAATCTGTAATTTCACAAATCCATCCGCCTGCTGTTTCACTGGCTCTAATCCAGATTTTATTTGTTTTTGCATGTTTAATGACGTTCATAGCAGCTTCTTTCACACAGGCAAACAGCTCATTTTTTTCTTTTCTCGACAGCGTTGTTTCTGACAGTCTCCAATCTAAATTTACATCTAGTAAATGAGTATGTGTTAAATCATCGACGTATTGATGGATGCTTTCAGTCCAGCTTTCTGAAGAGTCTGAAGGAGAATGCTTTAAATTTGTAATCGCTTGGCGCGTATCGTCGTGAACATGCTGCAGGGTTTGCTTCATTCGGATAAAATCGGGATCCTGCTCTAAGCTGTTTTTTCTTCCGAACTTGTTCATTTTAACAGACAGGAGAAACAGCGACTGCGCAATGCCGTCATGCAGTTCACGAGCTAATTTTTCACGTTCAATAAGCGCTGCTTTGTTTTCTTTTTCTTGCCTTAGTTCTTCTTGTATTTTTTCTAAAATAGAAAATAAATAGCGGACAAACACAAGCGTGACAAAAAAGACAAGCAGTGGAGAAAGAACATTTCCCATATCCATTGAGATGTAAGGGAGCAAAAAGGCATGGCGAACATACTCCCAAAGCGCGATGGTCAGAGTTGGAAGAAGCAAAATCAGCCATTTAATTTGTCTATATTTCACGGTACCCCTTCTTTCGTCCATAAAATGTGTCTATATTTTATCATTTGAGCGGAAAATTACTAGAGGAAAGAAGAGAAATCACTCTTAAGAGTGATTAGTACCACCCGTAGCTAAACGGATAAAAATAATGGAAAAAAGTCTCATCTGCAATATCATACAAGAAAAATGTTCGAGTGAATGGTATGGTTAAAAAGCTTAGTATGTGACAAGGAGGGGTCGATTGATGACAAAAGAAATTCGCACGGCGCACGTTGACGCCGATTTACATATTGAAGCTTATCGTTTTAAAGGAATTATGCAAAAGTTTCCTGCTCATTTTCACGAGTATTATGTGATTGGATTTATTGAAGAAGGCCAGCGTCATTTAATTTGCCAAGGCAAAGAATACATTATTAATCCAGGAGATTTGCTGCTGTTTAATCCGTATGATGTCCATAGCTGTGAACAAATAGACGGCAAAACGCTTGATTATCGCTGTATTAATGTGATGTCAGAAGTGATGAAAAAAGCTGTTTTTGACATTAACGGCAGTGAAAGTCTTCCGCATTTTAACAGCAGCGTGGTGCAAAGAAGTGATGCTGTCTCTAGTTTAAAAGAGCTTCATTTGCAAATTTTAAATGGTGAACGTGAGTTTAAGAAAGAAGAGTTATTTTTATATTTGCTAGAAGAACTCATGCAGGATCATTCAAATCTTTCTTTTCTTTCATCAGCCGTTGACACGTCTCATGAAATCACAACGATCTGCAGCTATTTGGAAGACAACTATACAAACAAGATCACGCTGGATGAGTTAAGTCAGCTAATTGGATGGAGCAAATACCGGCTGCTGCGCTCTTTTATAAAGCAAAAAGGAATCTCGCCATACAGCTACTTGGAAACAATACGAATCAATCAGGCTAAAAAGCTGCTAGAGCAAGGAAAAAAACCGATTGACGTATCTTTTTTAACGGGATTCAGTGATCAAAGCCATTTGACTCGGTTTTTTAAAAGTCAGGTTGGGTTAACGCCAAAACAATACATGAAAATATTTGAAAGTGAAAAGAAAACAGGATGCTAGTAATAGCTTAAAAGGGAGAGAAATACTGTGGATCATTTAGCAGCTTACATGCTGATGGCGCTGGTTATGTCGATGATACCTGGTGCTGATACAGTTCTTATCATGAAAAATACGCTTCATCACGGAGCAAAAGCGGGACGTTTTACCATACTTGGCATGGCTACAGGCCTCACGTTTTGGACGTTCATTGCTGTGCTTGGCTTGTCTGTTGCTATTGCGCAGTCGGTGTACCTGTTTAACATCATTAAATACATAGGGGCAGCGTACTTATTTTACTTAGGCATCAGAATATTTCTGACAAAAAACACCCTCTCATTGGAGGCCATTTCAGAAGAAACGAAAACTGTAAAGTCTTCATCTAATCGCTGCTATAAAGAATCATACATGCAAGGGGCTCTTAGTAATTTTCTTAATCCTAAAACGGTATTGGTTTATATTACGTTTATGCCACAGTTTATTAACTTGGATGCAGACACAAATCAACAGCTGCTTATACTTGGTTTTATTTTGACGCTCATAGCGGTAGGGTGGTTTTTAATTTTGGTGTATGTAATAGATTACGTGAAAAGGTGGCTTAAAAAACCGTTATTCCAAAAAGCTTTTCAACGATGCAGCGGAGTGCTGCTGATTGGTTTTGGAATAAAAACAATAGTGTAGTAATAGTTAGCAAGCAAAAAAGCCTTATTGAAAAATAAGGCTTTTTTTACGTTTGAAAACACGTAAACGAAACAATTTGTCGTGTATCGACACCAAAAATGGTCCAAAAACGTCCGTTCCATCTAAATCCTGTAACCGATCGCGGTCCTACAAAAATAGGAAAATACCAGAAGCTAGAGCCGTTTCTAAGCCATATGAACGTATTGCGGAAGAGACATAGAGAAATGGCTCCTGGGTCAACAGCAAATGGAGTTGCTGTTTGTTGAGCTGGAATAAATGCCGGCGGAGGAGAAGTTGGAGCTTGCTGCGGGTTAGGTGTAGGTAAACCGCCTGGTGGCCTAGGTGGACCGGGCGGGAGCTGAAGTCCAGGAAATCTTGCGGGGTAAGAATAAAAATCCATGTAATTAATGTCCAATTTTTAATCACCTCTATTTTTTTATCACTATTTTATAAAGTATGAGAAAGCTGCCTAAAGGGATTGGGCAACTATCACGTTTTTTACATAGGTCTTTTTTATGAAGAAAAGTTTGGTTCCTAAGTCGGAAATAAATTCCTTCATGAACTCGATAACAGCTGAATAGGATAAAACAGAGTGTGTTTTTAGAGGAGGACTTCTCATGGATAACAATCCAAAAAAGATGTTTACACCGGTTAAGACCTATCAACCTTTCCACGGTATCTATGATCCGTGCCGGCCGATAGGAGTTAAATATTATTCTACGCCGCCTCAATTATACATGGGATTTCAGCCCCCGAATCTGCAGCAGTTTACACCGAAAGAAGCGCTAAAAAAAGGAACGCTGTGGCCGGCTTTTTGGGACTACTATGAAAATCCATACAAAGATAAGAAGAGGGATGAAGAATGAAAAAACTACCTCCGGAGTACTATCAGGATTTAGAAGAAATACAGGCGATCGATTTTGCATTAGTAGAATTAACGCTGTATTTAGATACCCATCCGAATGACCAGCAGGCTATGCAGCAGTTTAACGAATACGCGCAGCAGGCTATGCAGTTAAAAAGAAACTTTGAAACAAAGTACGGGCCGCTCCAGCAATATGGAAACAGCTATACCGACGGAAAGTGGAGCTGGGGAACAAGCCCTTGGCCATGGCAAATATAAGCAGATAAAGGCGGGAACTATATGTGGGTGTATGAAAAGAAATTGCAGTATCCAGTGAAAGTAAGCACGTGTAATCCAACGCTTGCCAAATATTTAATGGAACAGTACGGGGGAGCGGACGGAGAGCTGGCAGCAGCACTTCGGTATTTGAATCAGCGCTATACAATTCCCGATAAAGTTGTTGGACTGTTAAACGATATTGGTACAGAAGAGTTTGCACATCTTGAAATGATTGCGACGATGATTTATAAGCTAACAAAAGATGCTACGCCGGAGCAGCTGAAGGCAGCGGGATTGACAGAACACTATGTGAACCATGATAGTGCACTTTATTATAATAATGCTGCTGGCGTTCCGTTTACAGCTACGTATATCCAGGCAAAAGGAGACCCGATTGCAGATCTTTATGAAGACATAGCGGCAGAAGAAAAAGCAAGAGCTACATATCAATGGTTAATTGATATATCAGATGATCCCGATTTAAACGACAGCTTACGATTTTTACGAGAAAGAGAGATTGTTCATTCACAGCGGTTCCGTGAGGCGGTGGAGATTTTAAAAGATGACAGAGACAGTAAAAAAATCTTTTAACTAGCCAAAAAACATCCCCCTTGGCAAATGAGAATAAAAGGAGGGATGTTTTTTGTTGTGGCAGCGTTGATTATACGCTAGAGCTGCAGTGACAAGAAACAACCTTTAATTTTCCTCCAACATCTTTCCAAATTCGCGTATAGCTGTATTCGCCTCCAAGGGCTTCACCGGTTGCCAGCGATCCATTTACCGCTACCTTTGTAACCGTAACGGCAAGTTCTTGAAACAGTTTAATTTCTTGTTCCAACACTTCGATGCCTGTTATATCAAGACTTTTAGAACGATACGTATCTATATCTTCCTCTTTTGAAAGCCGTTGCCCCAGATGATTCACAAAAATAAGCTCGTTTGAAAGCAATTCTTCTAACAGCTCTACGTTACTAGAAAGTATGGCTGAACGAAGCATTTCCTCGTATTCTATCACTTTGGCTTGATTCATTTTTTTTCCTCCTTTACGCCTTATGTAACACTTTTCTATTTCCACCTTACTTTTCCCTTAAACGTCTGTCTTTGAGGTTTGTGTTAATTTATGTTAATAGAGGGGATAAGTGGACTAATTTTCTGTAAGCACAAAAGATTCTGAAAGACTCTGTTAATTACCTTTAAATGGTATAAAATTAGAATAAAAGAACCTTTTATTTCCACTTTTCTAGTTATCTTTTTACTATTAAGATGCAGTTTTTTATACTTGTAATTGTAACGGAATGAACGTTCATTCCGTTTTTGGAAAGAGGTGATAAAGTGGAATCTACTCCAACAAAACAAAAAGCGATTTTTTCTGCTTCGCTTCTGCTGTTTGCAGAAAGAGGGTTTGATGCAACAACGATGCCAATGATTGCAGAAAATGCCAAAGTAGGAGCAGGAACAATTTATCGCTATTTTAAAAATAAAGAAAGCCTTGTAAACGAACTGTTTCAACAGCATGTAAACGAGTTTTTACAGTGCATTGAAAGCGGTCTGGCAAACGAGAGAGATGGATACCGAGATGGATTTCATCATATCTTTGAAGGTATGGTGACATTCACTAAAAATCATCCTCGTGCTCTTGGTTTTATTAAAACTCATAGCCAAGGAGCTTTTTTAACAGAAGAGAGCCGCTTAGCATATCAAAAGCTGGTGGAATTTGTTTGCACATTCTTTAGAGAAGGACAAAAGCAAGGCATTATTAGAAACCTTCCTGAAAATGCGCTAATTGCTATTTTATTTGGAAGCTTTATGGAAGTATATGAAATGATTGAAAATGACTATTTATCTTTAACTGATGAACTTCTTGCCGGCGTAGAAGAGAGTCTGTGGGCAGCACTTAGCAGACAATCATGAAACTTAACAAGTGAAAGAGGGATATGATGACAATTAAAGAAATGCCTCAGCCAAAAACGTTTGGAGAGCTTAAAAATTTACCGCTATTAAACACAGATAAACCAGTTCAAGCTTTGATGAAAATTGCGGATGAACTAGGAGAAATCTTTAAATTTGAAGCGCCTGGCCGTGTAACGCGCTACTTATCAAGTCAGCGTCTAATTAAAGAAGCATGCGATGAATCACGCTTTGATAAAAACTTAAGTCAAGCGCTTAAATTTGTACGTGATTTTGCAGGAGACGGATTATTTACAAGCTGGACGCATGAAAAAAATTGGAAAAAAGCGCATAATATCTTACTTCCAAGCTTCAGTCAGCAAGCAATGAAAGGCTACCACGCGATGATGGTCGATATCGCCGTGCAGCTTATTCAAAAATGGGAGCGTCTAAATGCAGATGAGCATATTGAAGTACCGGAAGATATGACGCGCTTAACGCTTGATACAATCGGTCTTTGCGGCTTTAATTACCGCTTTAACAGCTTTTACCGCGATCAGCCGCACCCGTTTATTACAAGCATGGTCCGTGCACTGGATGAAGCGATGAACAAGCTGCAGCGAGCAAATCCGGATGACCCGGCTTACGATGAAAATAAGCGTCAGTTTCAAGACGACATTAAGGTGATGAACGATCTTGTGGATAAAATTATTGCAGATCGCAAAGCAAGCGGTGAACAAAGCGATGATTTGTTAACGCATATGCTAAACGGGAAAGATCCAGAAACAGGTGAGCTGCTTGATGACGAGAACATTCGCTATCAAATTATTACCTTCTTAATTGCGGGACACGAAACAACAAGTGGTCTTTTATCATTTGCGCTGTATTTCTTAGTGAAAAATCCACATGTATTACAAAAAGCAGCAGCAGAAGCAGCGCGAGTTCTAGTAGATCCTGTTCCAAGCTACAAACAAGTCAAACAGCTTAAATATGTGGGCATGGTCTTAAATGAAGCGCTGCGCTTGTGGCCAACGGCTCCTGCGTTTTCTCTATATGCAAAAGAGGATACGGTGCTTGGAGGAGAATATCCGTTAGAAAAAGGGGATGAACTGATGGTACTGATTCCTCAGCTTCACCGTGATAAAACAATTTGGGGAGACGATGTAGAAGAGTTCCGCCCAGAGCGTTTTGAAAACCCAAGCGCGATTCCGCAGCATGCGTTTAAACCATTTGGAAACGGTCAGCGCGCGTGTATCGGTCAGCAGTTCGCTCTTCATGAAGCAACGCTTGTACTTGGTATGATGCTAAAACACTTTGATTTTGAAGATCACACAAACTACGAGCTAGATATTAAAGAAACGTTAACGTTAAAACCTGAGGGCTTTGTGGTAAAAGCAAAATCGAAACAAATTCCGCTTGGCGGCATTCCTTCACCAAGCCGAGAGCAGTCAGCTAAAAAAGAGCGCAAAACCGTAGAAAACGCTCATAATACGCCGCTGCTTGTGCTATACGGTTCAAATATGGGAACAGCCGAAGGAACGGCGCGGGATTTAGCGGATATTGCGATGAGCAAAGGATTCGCACCGCAAGTCGCAACGCTTGATTCCCACGCAGGAAATCTTCCGCGTGAAGGAGCTGTGTTAATTGTAACGGCTTCGTATAACGGACATCCGCCTGATAACGCAAAGCAGTTTGTCGAGTGGTTAGACCAAGCGTCTGCTGATGAAGTCAAAGGCGTTCGCTACTCCGTATTTGGATGCGGCGATAAAAACTGGGCTACTACGTATCAAAAAGTGCCTGCTTTTATTGATGAAACGCTTGCGGCTAAAGGGGCAGAAAACATCGCTGAACGCGGCGAAGCAGATGCAAGCGACGACTTTGAAGGCACATACGAAGAATGGCGTGAACACATGTGGAGTGACGTAGCAGCCTACTTTAACCTCGACATTGAAAATAGTGAAGATAATCAATCTACGCTTTCACTTCAATTTGTCGACAGCGCTGCGGACATGCCGCTTGCGAAAATGCACGGTGCGTTTTCAGCAAACGTCGTAGCAAGCAAAGAACTTCAACAGCCAGGTAGTGCACGAAGCACGCGACACCTTGAAATTGAACTTCCAAAAGAAGCTTCTTATCAAGAAGGAGATCATTTAGGTATTATTCCTCGCAACTATGAAGGAATAGTAAACCGTGTAACAGCAAGGTTCGGTCTAGATGCATCACAGCAAATCCGCCTGGAAGCTGAAGAAGAAAAATTAGCGCATTTGCCACTCGGCAAAACAGTATCAGTAGAAGAGCTTCTGCAATATGTAGAGCTTCAAGATCCTGTTACGCGCACGCAGCTTCGCGCAATGGCTGCTAAAACGGTCTGCCCGCCGCATAAAGTGGAGCTTGAAGCCTTGCTTGAAAAGCAAGCGTACAAAGAACAAGTACTGGCAAAACGCTTAACAATGCTTGAACTGCTTGAAAAATACCCGGCGTGTGAAATGGAATTCAGCGAATTTATCGCTCTTCTTCCAAGCATGCGTCCGCGCTATTACTCAATTTCTTCATCACCTCGTGTCGATGAAAAACAAGCAAGCATCACGGTCAGCGTTGTTTCAGGAGAAGCGTGGAGCGGATATGGAGAATATAAAGGAATTGCGTCGAACTATCTTGCCGAGCTGCAAGAAGGAGATACGATTACGTGCTTTGTTTCCACACCGCAATCAGGCTTTACGCTGCCAAAAGACTCTGAAACACCGATTATCATGGTCGGACCGGGAACAGGCGTCGCGCCGTTTAGAGGCTTTGTGCAGGCTCGCAAGCAGTTAAAAGAACAAGGACAGTCGCTTGGAGAAGCGCATTTATACTTTGGCTGCCGTTCACCTCATGAAGACTATCTGTATCAAGAAGAGCTTGAAAACGCACAAAATGAAGGTGTCGTTACGCTTCATACCGCTTTTTCACGCGTACCAAATCAGCCGAAAACATACGTTCAGCACCTGATGGAACAAGACGGTACGAAATTGATTGAACTTCTTGGTCAAGGAGCGCACTTCTATATTTGCGGAGACGGAAGCCAAATGGCGCCTGACGTTGAAGCAACGCTTATTAAAAGCTATGCTGATGTTCATAAAGTAAGTGAAGCAGACGCTCGCTTATGGCTGCAGCAGCTAGAAGAAAAGGGCCGATACGCAAAAGACGTGTGGGCTGGGTAAATAAAAAATAACCTCCGCTATTTAGCGGAGGTTATTTTTTATAGCGAGAGTGAGACATAACTAAAGCCATATCATCTAAAGACGAACAAAAACGAGAAATGAACTCGTATGGATCTCTTGTGACACCGCCGTTGATTTCCGTGCAAGACTTCGCTTTCCGCGGGCGGCCGGTGAGCCTCCTCGTCGCTTGCGCTCCTGTGGGGTCTCACCTGTTCCGCTTTTCCCGCAGGAGTCTTCGTCTTGCCCTCCAATCACCTGCTAGAAGTAGCCATATACATGAAACCTACATAATGAAAAAATCGGGACGAATTTCATTCTCTATCAAGAGTCTCAGTTCACCGTTCCTTCCCTAAAAAACTACTTTTGTCTCCACCTCATTTATATCGCCTCAGCGTTTCTTCTGCGTGAGAGCAAATCTTTTCAATTAGCTCCTGAGGTTCTTCAATAAGGGCATGAGCCCCTAAGGTATAGAAAAAAGAAGCCATGTAGTTTAATTCATTACCATCAGTTATCGTATCAATATAGCCACCGCCATCCCGCGCCGCCTTCACATGATTTTCAAGCCATGGAACACCCTTACACTGACGAACGCCTTCGTGCGTCAAGGTTACTTTTAACGAAATCGGCTGTGAGTTTACAGGTTCTGTTTCAAGCCATTCCTTTAACGTAAGAGACATCTTTTCGTCTTTTTCTAAAACCTTTAACGAGTGAATACGATCTGCTCGAAACAATAATACTTTTTGCTTATCGTAGGAATAGGCAGGGCAGTACCATAAACCGTTATGAGCATAAATTCCAAGGGGTTTGACTTCTTTTCTTGTTTGACCCGCCTTTGAATCATAAAGAAATTCAATATATTTTCCTGCAAGGCTTGCTTCTAACAGCTCTTTTAAATAAGGAGTGTCTAGTTTTCTTTTAGGATTCCAAAACGCAATATGAGCACTCATTTTATCTACTTTTTTCTTTGTTTCCTCAGACAGGTACACATAAAATTTTTGAAGAGCCGCATGAATTTCTGCATCAAACGGAAGGTCATGATAATACTGCAGAGCTTGATAAGCAAAAAAGATAGAAATAGCTTCTTCTTCCGTAAATAAAATAGGAGGAAGAATACGATTTTTTAATACTTTGTAGCCGCCGCCCCGTCCTTTTTCACTGTAAAGAGGCAGTCCTAATTCACTTAAGTCCAGTAAATAGCGCTGAACGGTCCGCACGGAAAGACCAAATTCCTCTGCTAGTTCTTTTGCCGTAAACGTTCTTTTTGTATTAATAAACATGAGCATATCAACAAGTCGTGTAGACTTAGCCACTTATTTTCACCTTTTTCTTTTAATATGACAAAAAGTGTCGTATTAAAATGATATCATACAGAAACAGTAAAGTTGAAAGGAGAAAAGGGAATGAAGAAAAAAATCGTCGTATATATTGCGGCAAGCTTAGATGGATATATTGCAAGAGAAAACGGAGAGATTGACTGGCTAGAAAGCGTAGAAGGAGAGGGAGACAATGGCTACGAAGCGTTTTATCAAACGTGTGATGCGGTCGTTATGGGAAAGGCTACGTACGACCACGTGCTGAAGCTCACACCAGATTTTCCTTATCACGATAAAAAGTGCTACGTGTTTAGCCGCTCAGCTCAAGGAAAAGGTCCGTATGCAGAGTTTATAAACGAAAGCGTGGCGTCATTTCTCAACAACCTCAGTCAAGATACGAAAAAAATATGGCTGGTGGGAGGCGCTGATATTCTCGCTGATTTCTTAACAGCAGAGAGGGTGGATGAATTTATTATATCTGTCATTCCCGTTTTGCTTGGGGCTGGTATTCCGCTGTTTAAGCAAGGGATTCCAGAAATGCACTTGAAGCTTACCGATATGAAGCAGTACGGGCAAATCGCTCAGCTGTATTATGAAAAATAATAAGCTCTTCGTAATTGAAACTCTTTCTGTAGTGTCGGTGTGCTTAGCGTGTATTTAACATCCAGCTACTGTTATTTTAGGGACAGTGACATCAAGACCAGCTTTTTCTCATAGTATATTTTTGGGGTGAAAAAATGCCAAGAGTAAATTATCGAGATTCAGACGTTGCTTTAATGGCAAGGATGATGAGAGCAGAGGCTGAAGGCGAAGGAAAACAAGGCATGCTGTATGTTGGAAATGTCATTGTAAATCGCCTTAAAGCAAACTGTTTAGATTTCAAGAATTTAAGATCCGTTCCGCAAGTTATTTATCAGGTGCAGGGAGGCAACTATTCGTTCGAGGCTGTTCAAAAAGGAAACGTATTTTATCAAAGAGCAAGAGGTGTTGAAAAAAGGTTAGCCAAAAAGAATTTGGATTATTGGAGAGAACATCCCGGGAAATATGCACTGTGGTACTTTAATCCATCCGCTCCATGCCCTCCAACCTGGTACGGTCAACCCGCTTCTGGTCAATACAAAAATCATTGCTACTATGAGCCAAAGCCTGGAACATGCGCTAGCGTTTATAACGGGTAGATAGCTTAGAAGATATGCTGCACTTTGAAAGTCTGGCCTCAAATCCAAACATTGAGCTGCAGGTGACAAGGTAATCGTTTTTCATATAATAAGAGAAAGCCCTCTTTTAATAAAGGGGGCTTTTGCTAATTGGGGCATTTCTCATTTTGCTTCAAATTTTATGTTTTTACCAGCAGGAAATTCCGATTGATCTTTCGCTTTTGTATCCTTTACCACCCAGGACGTCTTTACCTTAGCTGCTGCTAAAATATCTTTGATTTGCTTGTCGTTTAAGCCTTTCGTATACAGGACAAATTCCCTTGTATAGATGTTTTTGTTTTCTTGCTCTTCATCTGAACCGCTGCCAAACCAATATCTTGTTTGCTGATCGTCTTTCATGTTATTAAAAGCTTCTTTATAGTTAGGTAGCTTAACTTGAATATCCGACAGGTAGTCCGTACCGTGTAAAGTAAGAGTCATATGTACTTTGTGAAAATCTTTTTTAGAAGGGCTTGTTAACCCTGATGTTCCAACTTCACTAAATTCTTTTTTCGTCAGTGGTTTAACTGTAGTAAAAACAGAAACTTTTGGATTTGAATGATTTGTCACAACGTCTTCGGTACTGCAGGCACCTAAAATGAACACCGTTAAAAGAGCATAAACTGCTCCCATCACTTTTTTCTTCATGCTCGTTCTCCTTTGTCATTAATAGATAATGGTACTCATTCGCCATGTTCATTATATTTACCTTTATTTGTCTCAACGTCATGATTAATGAAGAAAAGTATAGAAACATTAAAAAGAGAAATACCGAGGCATTTCTCTTTTTGTTCTATGAGTCTGGATTAAGTGACGTATGCGTATACTCCGGCATACGCTCTTCTTTTTCCGTTAGCTGAGTATCGGGGATTTGCTGCTCTTGTGAAACAGGAGACAGCGTAGATTTTTGTTCAGGATTCATGTTTGTTATTCCTCCTTCTATTAAGTGAGCTGTTAATCAAGCGAAAGCAAATCATCTTGAATTCGTTGCGTTAAAGATGCCACTTGCTGTGTTAAACTGTCATTTTCCGCCTGGAGTTTTTGATAAGACTGATTTGCTTTTGAACATAGGTAAGGGTCTGTTTCCCACCAGTCCATGCCAATTTCTCTTGCTTTATCAATAGAAGCGACAAGCAGCCGGATTTTTATTGTTAAGAGTTCAACATCAGCAATTTGGACTTTAATATCTCCAGCAATGACAAGACCTTTATCTAATACTTTTTCCAATACTTCTACAATGGTGCCCAGCTGCCCGTTATGTTCCGCCGCCATTTTTCCACTCCTTGTTATAACACTTTTCCTAGGGGACCTAGATCAATATTTAAATCTTCATTTGTAAAGTTAAACACTGTTTTTAGCTCCTCCATTTTGTTCTCTAACTTCATCAACGCCACGCCCAGATCTTCGATTTGAGCGTCCGTCAGGTTTCCGCTGTCCACTCGGCGAATCGCATGTTTTTCAATGAGCTGCCGCAGTAATTCAATGACGGTTAATACAAGCTGCGCTAGGCCTTGTTCAGCATTTTCCGCACTCAGCTCAATGCGACCGTTTCGTTTGAGGTTATTTTCCATTTCGCAACGCCTCCGTTTCCTGTTCAAACTGCTGAGAAGAAATGATTTGACGATCATGCGAGCCTATCAGCGTTTCTACAGAAGAAATCAATACGCGCAGATCAAGATAGACTAAATCAATTCCGGCAATTGAAATCAATAAATCACCTTTAATGGCAATTCCTTTATCGAGGATCACATCTAATATATCAATGAGGGCAATGTCTTTTTGCTCGAGCATTTGTTTTCGCAGCGATGTCATCCCGCATCTTTCTCCGAGCGCAGGGTGTCGATATGATAAGCAGGCCATGGTCCTGTTACTTCAATGTTTAGTCCCATGTTTTTGTAAAGCGTTTGCTTGTTGCTAATGGCTTTTAGAAACGATTCCACATTGCTCTGGGACAAAAGGTAGATGCTGTTCCAGCACATGCTATAGCTGTCGCCGGTTATTTTTTGACTCCAGTTATTTTTGATTTTATGATAAGCGGCGTAGGGACTTATCTCACTGTGCAGGTGATCACAAAGTGAAAGCTGTTCTTTTTCTGTTTCTTCTTCAATCAGCCTTTCTATCTTTTTACGTTCAAAAAACTGTCTGCCTGGAGGCATCGTATTTATTTCTTCTTTTTTCTTTTGGATCGTTTCATTGTATGTTAAGAGGTAGCTCTTTAAATGATTCGTATGGGCATACACTTTTATATTCCATTCTTCAGATTTTTTTAAAAGCTGAAGAGAAGAGAGGGTTTTTTCTTTGTTATCGACAATACTTTTTTGGCAGCTGTCCTTGCTTTTATAGACAGTACAGAATTTCATTGGAAGAAGCGTGTAGTGCTTCTGTAAGAAAAGAAGGGTCTCATGGTGATGCACAGCTTTGGCCTGCAGCCATTTCATATCGTGCTCGATCTTTTCTTTCAGCATTTCTTCTGAATACTCATCGCTTGGCAAGTCGCATACAAATGCGGTAATATCATCAAAGCAAAGAGTATAGATAGGGTTGTTCTTGTCCATGCCTTCAAGGGCGGGGAAGGAAATTTGCTTAGCTTCTTCGGTTGGAACTAGACCATATAAATAAATGAGCTTTTCCATCATTTAACCTCACTTTTGTTTCTTCGTCATTGATTCCCATCTTTTTAATTCATATTCTTTTGCTGCTTCATACCTCAGCAGCAGTTCTTTTTCTTTTTCCATATATGCATCTTCTGGTATCTCTCCAAGCTCATACATCATTTGAAGATGAACGATTTTTTGCTGAATAAAAGAGACATCGTAAAGTTCTTTATCCGCTTCTTCCTTGATTTTCTGGCCGACTTTTACAATGAGTGTGACAGGAGACAGCAGCAGTTTATGAATCATACATTCTCTTCTACTTTTAATTGAATATTGATAAAGTTATAAGCAGCCCACGGTCCGGAATATTTAAAATCCGCTTTGTGCTTCCATTTTTCATACAGGTCATTTACACGTTCATCAAACGCTGCTTCTTTTTCTCGGTCAATTAAAAAAGAAGCATTCAAAAGCATCGTTTCGACAATAGGGGGATTGAGTCTCGACGCTTCAGCCATCGGTTCTAAATGTTGATACAGCTCTTTTTTACAGTCGTGCTGAAGCTTTAAAAAGAATTTCTGAGCTGTTTCTCCGTGCGCAATTTGTTTATAAAAATCAGCACTGGCAGAACGCGGGTTTCGTACTTGCTGCAAAGAAGAGTCTTGATTCACTTTTTGTTTCAGCCAGTCCGCTTTCCCAATTACTTTTAGTCCGACTTCTATTTTTCCTTTTAACTGTGGGAAAAGGGAAGCGAACTGTGGATATAAGTTTTCTAACAGCATTTCAACATCTTGTTGACTATGAAACACATTGCCAAAGCTGATTGGAATAACCGAATCATGCTCATTCATTACTTTGGAAATCACCTGCTGGTGCGCTGTGACATTCTCTTTTGTAGGGTGATAAATTTTAAGAGGAAAGGCAGCAGCCACTATAGCTGCATCTCGGTAATGAATGGTAAAAGTAGCTCTTTCTTGATGATCAATCGTGACGCTGCCAAACGTATGCGCCTCGGTGGCGGGAATGCTGCAAAAAATATAAATGCCCGTTGCTTCACTCATCGATTTCTGTTTCATTCCTTTCCATTAAAATAATAGGATTACTTCTCTGCTGGAGAGCTTCGATAGCGCAGGCTGGTGCGTGAAAAAGACGTGATGTTATGCTGCTTATTGACCAGCACTTCATAGATACCAAGCAGTTCATCTTTTGCATAGCGCCTCATATACTCCTGTTCTTCAAATGCTTCAAGTGTTATTTTCCATCCTCCATTTTGAATCGATTCATACGAAATAATTCGATGAGGAGGAGCGACGTGTTCTTTAAAAAAATCAGTCACGGCTTCCATGATTTCGGCTACTTTCACTTCTCTAATCCACCTTTATAAGTTTATAAATCTAAATCTTGCAAAAGGTTTAACTGTTCAAGTTTGTTTCCGCTGTTATTGGAAGAAAGGAAATCTTCTCTTTCGTTATGAAGCAATCGAATGGCCTCAGCGTACCTCAGCCATGTGTCCACGCTCGCAATCACGATTCTAGCTTCAATGGTGATTAATTCAATACCAATCACAGAAATACGAGCGAATACGTCAATTACTACACCTTTATCTAAAATTCGGTCAACTACTTCAGCTAGACTAGAACAATCGTTTGATTTGTTAATCGTCATGATGAAAATCCTCTCATGTTGCGTAGTGAAATATATACGTTTGCTAATCTTGCTATTAATGTGCGTGATGTTGTAAAAAATATACAAATAAAACGTACATAAATTAAAAAATAGTATAAAATACCATGATTATTTTTGTTTAGATACGGGTAGAGTTAAGTACATTACTTTTATCCATTGATGAATGAAAACACATACATAAAAAACAAAAGGAGTGGAGAAAGATGAGAAAAGAAGAGCAGCCGGTATTATCTGATTTTATTGAAAAGGACCAATTTGAGTTAAATTCATATTTAACCTCTTTACTTGAAACGACAAGCGAAAAGAAAGAAAACCAAAGTTGATGAGTTGAAAACATATAGGACTACTTTCCATCAGGAAAGTAGTTTTTTCATTTATAAGCTTGATATAATTTTTGAACAAAGAGGTGATAAAGATGAACGAAAAAGACGTCATTTCGAAAAGTATTTTAACAAAAGCGACCGGCTTTTTGGCATCGGGTTATACTCATAGTTTAAATCCGTATGCCGGATGTGCATTTTCCTGCAAATTTTGCTACGTGCGAGAGCTGCCAATTCAGCGTTTTAAAGAGATGGAGTGGGGGACATGGCTAGAGTTGAAAGCCAACGCAGCCGAAGTCTATCAAAAAGAAATACAAAAGCTGCGAAAAAAAGAGCAGCCGGTGCGCATTTTTATGTCTTCAGCGACAGATCCCTATCAGCCGGCTGAGCGTAAAGCAGGCATCACTCGGGCTCTTTTAGAAACGATGATCAATCATCCGCCTGATTTTTTACTGATTCAAACAAGATCGCCGCTTGTGACGAGAGATATTGATTTGCTTTTACAGCTTCAAAACGTATGTGATCTTCGCGTATCGATGACTGTTGAAACAGACCGAGAAGATGTAAAACAAATTTTTTCTCCTTATGCTCCGGGGATGAAACTTCGTATGAACGCTTTAAAAAAAGTAAAAGAAAGCGGAATTTCAACGCAAGTAACCATTGCTCCAATGCTTCCTTTCACGCCTGAATTTCCTCGGGAAATAGAAGGAATGATGGACCGAATTTGTATTGATACCTTGTACTTAGGAGACGGTTCCTTAGGGAAAACCTCAAAAAGGCTAGGGATGCCGGAACTATTTGAGCAGCACGGTTTCCTAGACTGGTATGACAAAGACATTCATATCAAAGCCATTCGTTATTTTGAAAAATTTTATCCTTCTTCGATGATTTACCTTTCTCAAGAGGGGTTTGCTCCGTAAAAAAAGAAGGGCCCATACAGCCCTTCTTTTCTCCATCTTAATTTTTATACGTATCAAACATGTTTGTGTCATCAGGTACGTTTTCTAAATAACTGATCTTCCCGTTTTTATCTAACTTAGCAATATCTTTTCCCGTTTGAGTAAATACGCCGCCAGATGCACGTTTTCCACACACTGCCCAAGGCGTTTCAAACATGTCCGTACCTTCAACTGCTTTCCAGCCTTCGAACATATGCTTAATATCAGCATTTTCTTTAAAAACCATTTTCACAAACAGCTTCCAGTTTTCAATGCCTTGCTTTTCGTGGCCGTTTAAGACAAATACGATATCGTCTGAAAAAAGGCTCACCAATTCTTCAAACGCTTGTTCGCTTGTACGTGATTGATCGAATAAATCAAAATATCTATTTAAGTTTTCCATCATAATCTCCTTTGGGTGCTACAGCACCATTTTTTCTTCTACTGTTGCTTTTAGCTTATCCAGGTTTTCTTTTGGACATTTTTTGTGAATTTCATTTGTGAGCGTGGCAATGGTTTGCCGTTTTAAAATGGACTGCCATGAAGATTCGGCTTCTTCCATTAAATCGGATAATAAGCAAATATCTTTGTCTTTTAAATTAAGCATATCGTGAAAAATACCGCTTGATGAATAAAGAGACTGCTTGCCTTCAATGGCTACGTATACGTCATAGATTCGAATTTCTTCCGGCGTTTTCTTTAAGCGAAATCCACCTTTGCTTCCAGGAACGGAGGCGAGTAAATCAGCGCTAACCAGCTTGCGAAGAAGCTTTTGAAAATACGTAGGCGAACCGCCAAGCTGAGTGCTGATAACATCTCCTGGCAGCACAGCTTTTTCAGGTAAAAACGTAAGCAGCAAAATGGCATATACCGATTGCTCAACGCCTGTTTTCATATGCAAAAACATCATCTCCTGCTATATGTGTACAACATGGATAAAGATTATCCACATTTAGGTTATCATACCGCTTATGAAGCAAAAAGTAAAGCAGTTACTTAATATACACGCGATATTCGTGTATACTGGGAAAGAAGAGCAGCAACAAAATACGGAGATGAGAGAATGACAACTATTGCAGATATCGCTCGACTTGCAGGAGTAGCAAAAAGCACTGTATCCCGCTACCTTAACGGAGGGTCTGTGAGCGATGCGACGAAACGAAAAATTGAAGGAATTATTAAAGAAACAAACTATAGCCCAAATGCTTTTGCTCAAAGCTTAAAAGCAAAAAAAACAAATATCATCGGTGTCATTGTTCCGCGCATGGGTTCTTTTGCGACTTCCCGCACATTAGATGGTATTGACCAAGAACTTAGAGACCACCACTATCAAATGATTGTTTCCAATTCTAATCAAGATTTAGAAAGAGAAATTGAAAATATTTATACGCTGGCTAAGCAGAAGGTAGCCGGTATTATTTTGCTTGCCGTTCAGATCACAAAAGCTCATTTGGAAGCGTTCCGTACGATTTCAATTCCCGTTTTGCTGATTGGACAGGAGCATAAAGAAGTCCACAGTTTAATTCATCAAGATTACGAGGCTGCATGCGACATTGGAAGGTACATAGGGGAAAAAGGGCATAAAAAAATCGCTTTTTTAGGCGTAACCGAAAAAGACATAGCTGTAGGTGTAAAAAGAAAAGAAGGTGTAAAGCAAGGTCTTAAAGACAGCGATTGCGAGATTCGCTATTATCAAACAAGCTTTAACATGAGCGATGCAATTGGAGCAGCTACGGCAGTGATGAACGAATTTAACCCGTCCATGATTGTATGTGCGACCGATAACATTGCGCTTGGTACATTAAAGGCAGCTTATTTAAACGGACTGCGCGTTCCTGAAGATGTATCCATTACCGGCTTTGGCGGCTATGAAATTACAGGTGTGATTCATCCGAGCTTAACGACCGTAAAATATTACTATAAAGAAGCGGGACAAATGGGGGCACAGCGAATTATTAAGCTGGTTAACGGTGAAGAAGTCGAAAAGCTTACACTTTCGAACTATGAATTGATTGAAAGAGAAAGCGTTGACAATCGTTTTACATAAAAAACGATTGACAGAATGTAGGAGATGCTATAGTATAAGTGGTGTAAATACAAACAAATAATTGAACGTATCTCCTAAAGGGGAGTAGCTTTAACAGCAAAGTCGTCATTACAGAGATTATCTCTCGGCTTTGTTGGCGACATTATGTTGTTAGCAAGACCTTTACCGCTTATTTGGTAAGGGTCTTTTTTGTATTCAATTATAAAAAAGGAGGAAAAGGTTCGGACATTTAGAGGAGAAACGTTACATAAAAAGAGAAGGTGGAGGTAACTATGGAGGAACTAATTGGTGTATCAGTGCAAGGTTTGCTGCAAATTATTTTTCTTGATTTAATTTTAAGCGGGGATAACGCGATTGTGATTGCAATGGCAGCTCGCAACGTACCAAAGGACTTACAAAAAAGAGCGATTTTAATTGGAACAGGCGGCGCGATTGGTCTTCGATTATTATTTGCGGCTATTATTGTCCCATTATTAAAAATCCCATTAATCGGAGCGGTCGGCGGCTTGATGCTAGTCTGGATTGCATATAAATTACTAGCGGATAATCACGATCACGGTGACAATCCTCAAGGTGGAGCAACGGTATGGAGTGCGGTTAAAACGATTATTATCGCAGATGCGGTCATGTCATTAGATAACGTATTAGCTCTAGCTGGTGTAGCTCATGAATTTGTTCCAATTATGATTGGTGTATTAATTTCAATTCCGATTATTATTTGGGGAAGCAGCTTTATTATGAAAGCAATGGAAAAATTTCCGATTATCATTTATGCCGGAGCGGCGATGCTCGCATGGTCTGCTGGAAAAATGATTGTTGAAGATAAAATCATCGGCGGATTTGTTCCAAGTACAGCTTTACATCTTGCTGTGCAAGTTATCTTAACCATTGCAGTTGTAGGCATTGGATACATGAAAAACAAAAAAATGAAAAAAGAACAAGCCCACGCAGCTTAATAAAAAAAGAGCGTACGGATCATCCGTACGCTCTTTTTTTTATGATTCGGGGTAGTGCATAAGCAAAAAAAAGCTTGCTTCTTTTTCAGAAGAATTGATATAGCTGTGAGAGGTATTGCCTGAAAAATGCAGAGCGTCTCCTGAGACTAATTCATGTTCTTCATTTTCAAAACGAACCGTTAATTCTCCTTCTTTAATAAGTAAGTATTCATCTCCTAAGTGAGTTTTCGCTTCATGCACGCATCCGGGCTTTAATGTAACAATGTAAATTTCAAACTTTTTTTCCGGATGATAAGGGAAAAAAGAATACACTAAGTAATCACCTTTGTTGTCCGTGATGGGCTCTAGCTGTTTTATGCTTACTTTCTGTACACCCGGAGTGTCTTCTTTCATAAATACGGAAAAAGAGACTTGAAGGCCGTTTGCGATTTTCCAAAGAGTGGTAACCGTCGGACTGGATTTGCCTTTTTCAATTTGTGCAAGCATTGCTTTGCTCACACCCGTTAATTCGGAAACTTGATCAAGCGTCAAATTTCGATTTTTTCGTAATTTAACAAGATTTTTAGCAATAATATCTTGAATTGCGTCCATTGTTGTACTCCTTTAATTATTATAAAGATAGTATAACATACCGTTGTTTAATATAACGTATAGATGTATAATATAGCAGAAAAGGAGGGAGTACGGTGATCGCAGAAAAAGCAGTACAGCAGAGAGAAAAAGTGGATTTAACGTTCAGACAAGGGGCTAAGGACTGTGTCCCCACGCTACTCGGTTACATAAGCATAGGGCTTGCCGCCGGGATTGTCGGAGTGTCCTCGCATCTTTCCGTTATGGAAGTTACTTTATTATCAGCACTCGTGTATGCCGGGGCTGCTCAGTTTATTATTTGTGCACTGATGGTTGCTAACAGTTCGATTTCAGCTATTATTCTCACAACATTCATCGTTAACTTACGACATTTTCTTTTGAGTGCTACGGTCGCGCCTAAATTTACAAAATATTCGTTATTAAAAAACGTTGGAATTGGAGCACTTCTGACGGATGAATCATTTGGAGTGTCTTCAAGTAAAATTGCAAAAGGGGAGCCAATTAATGACCGCTGGATGAATGGATTAAATATAACGGCTTACGTCAGCTGGATTATCGCCTGTACGATAGGAGCTATTTTTGGTCATTTGCTATCTGACCCGGAAGCCTTTGGGTTTGATTTTGCCTTAACGGCTATGTTTTTAGCTCTGCTTGTTTTACAAATCGAAAGCGTGTTACCTTCAAAGTTTAATCATTATTTACGTTTGATTCTTTATATGGCGATTATTATGATTGTGCTGTCTTTTTTGGTACCTTCACATGTGGCTGTATTAATTTCAACGATTATTGTAGCGACAATTGGGGTGGTGACGGATAAATGAGTATCCACTATTCAACACTTATCGTTATTTTAGGGTGTGCCCTTGTTACCTTAGTTCCTCGTATTGTTCCGTTTTTAGTTGTGCGTAACATCGCACTGCCACAACCCGTATTAAAATGGCTATCCTATATTCCTATTTGTATTTTAACAGCACTTGTTGTACAGAACTTTATCATTCAAGCAAATGACAGCGTAAAGATTAACTGGCCCGTCATTATCGTAGTTATTCCAACCTTACTGATTGCGCTGAAAACCAAAAGCTTATCCATCACCGTTATTAGCGGAGTTGGAATGATGGCGCTCCTTCGTTTTTTTCTTTTGTCATGAAAGCTCAAGTTATGTCTTGAGCTTTTTACTGTCTCCTTTACGCACGCTTTTTCATATAGTATGATAAGAGTGTAAATTAGAAGCCAATGAAAACTAAAATATAGATGAGGTGCTTTTATGAGCGGAGTAGTATCTAAATAGGAACAATTGAATGAAATAAATTAAATAAGCAAGACGGGTATTTTTTGGAGAGTGAAGGTACCCTTTATTTGCTTATGGATTTATTTCACTGCCTATGAAGATACCTACAATGCTTTATAAAGGGTTCGGCATTTGTCGCGAAAGAGGCGTCTGTTTTTACAGAGCTTTCTTTCGTGATATGTGTTTAGACACCTTATGAACGCAAAAGCTGTGGGATCACCACAGCTTTTTTTGTTTACCTTTTTCATTGCCTTCTAATAAATAGGTATCTTCATATGTGATGACAAATCATAGTGAGGAGAAAAACCATGAATACGATGACATTTGAAAAATTGCAGTATCAGGAATTAAAAGAAATCGTAAAATCTCACTGCGTAAGTGAGCTGGGAAAACAATTAATGGATAAACTTCAGCCGAGCACATCTCTTAAAACAGTAAAAAACCGACTTAAAGAAACAACGGAAGCACGAAGACTTCTAGATGCTGAGAAATCACTTCCGCTATCAGGTGTCTCAGGTATAGGAAGAGTCATCGGAAAGCTTGAAAAAGGCATGATTTTAGAGCCCGAAGAGCTAATGCGAGTATCCGATTTTTTAAAAGGCTGCAGAAAAGTAAAACAATATATGGTGGATAAAGAATTTTTTGCTTCGCTCTTAAGTTCCTATGCTCATTCGATGAAAGAACTGACAAGTATAGAAGAGGAAATTAATTTTGCGATCAAAGCCGGAAAAGTAGACGCTGCGGCAAGCAAAGAGCTCAAGCGTATCAGAAGACATATAGAAGGAACGGAAGCTAAAATTTCAGAGCAGCTTGCGAAATTTTTACGAAACGGTAAAAACAAAGAGTATATTCAAGACTTCTTCATCAGTAAAAAAGGAGACCGCTATACGATTCCGATCAAGGCATCCTATAAAAATCATGTTGGAGGAACGATTGTTGAAACATCTTCTAAAGGGTCAACAGTGTTTATAGAGCCGGCATCTATTACAAAGCTGAATGCGGAACTAGCGATTTTGAAAGCAGAAGAAGAGGTAGAAGAATATCAAATTTTAGCATCTTTAACAGGTTTAGTGTTAGAGAAGCTAGCTGATATTCATATTAATTTAGAGCTAATTAGCCAATACGACATGGTGTTTGCCAAAGCAAAATACAGTAAACAGGCAGATGGAATCGAACCTAAAATTAATGATTATGGATATATTCATTTAAAAGGCGCATATCACCCGCTGTTAACTGGTAAAATTGTTCCGCTTCACTTCGAAATTGGCGAGAATTATCGAAGCTTAATTATTACGGGACCTAACTCAGGAGGAAAAACCGTTGTCTTAAAAACGATTGGGCTACTGACACTGGCTACAATGTTAGGATTTCATATTACAGCTGATGAAGGAACAGAAATTTCATTGTTTGAACATATTTTTGTCGATATCGGCGACAACCAAAGTATTGAAAATGCGCTGAGTACCTTTTCCTCACACATGAAAAATATATCGGCTATTTTGCAAAAAGCAACGAACAATACGCTGCTCCTATTCGATGAAATTGGCAGCGGCACCGAACCGAATGAAGGAGCTGCACTTGCGATTGCGATCTTAGAAAAGTTTTATCATATGGGCTGCATAACGGTCGCGACTACGCATTACGGAGAAATTAAGCGTTTCTCAGAAATTCATCCTGACTTTATGAATGCCGCGATGCAGTTCAACAGTAAAACATTAGAACCGCTGTATCAGCTGTTAATTGGCACATCTGGAGAAAGCAATGCGCTTTGGATTTCAAAGAAGATGAAGGTAGAAGAAGAGATTTTACAAAAAGCAAAGTTCTATATGGAAAGCAAATCGTATGATACGGAAGTCGTCAGAGAAAATAAAATAAAAAAACCAACTATTTTGAAGGAAAAGAAAAAAGACCGTGTTGAATACCAAATAGGAGATCGAGTAAAACTGTTAGATTATGAGAATCATGCGATTGTGTATAAGTCTAAAGACAACACAAATAATATAGTCGTACTCTATCAGAATGAGTTAATTGAAATAAACGTTAAGCGAGTAGCTCTTGAAATCAAAGCTGCTGAATTATATCCCGAAGGCTATGACCTCGATTCGTTATTTATTAGCTATAAAGACCGAAAAGAGCAGCATGATCTGCAGCGAGGATCAAAAAAAGCATTGCGGAAAATTGAAAAAGATATACGTGAAAATAGATAAAGCAGAAACCCAGTACTTATAAGAAAGTGCTGGGTTTTGTTTTTATGTAGCTTCTCAAAAATACATAGCGCCCTTTTGTTAATGACTTAAAAGGTAAGGAGGTTTCCTTTAGCTATATTAGTAATCTATAGGTATAAAAAACATCTCTCACCTCTCTAATGTACCTGAGAGATACGTTTAATAAATTATTCGTTTGTCGGAACAGGAAGACTCTTGAGCATTGTAAAACAAAAAGCCATTTTTTTTGCAAAATGTAAAGGAGGCTCTACAGATTGAATATGAAGATACATAAGGACCGGTTCTGTGAAAAGCCAATGGTTATGCAAAGCGCTTACGATAAGACCTTGCCGCGCAGCAGCTTCTGTAAAACGAGGGATTTCTTCTTGTAAAATAGCAATCTCAGCCAAGTTTAACGCGTTTCCCTGTGCATCTATCGCCTCAAATGATACACCAACAGGAACGACAGAGCTGCTTTTTCGCCCTTGAACATGAGCTTGAAAGCTTCTTTTAAGCGACACTGAGCATCCTGTTGAACTAACTTTGCTTTTAGCGTTTAAAATCTGGCCAAACTGCTGACAAATTTCACTTGTAGTATACATATAAGCTCCTGCCTTTCTTCTATACTCTTAGTAAGCTTTATGACATAAGAGCTTCACTTATGCAAACCGTGTTCTTATAAAAAAATCCTCTTCACGATGAAGAGGATTTTTTTATTATTCAGCATGCGATGAGCGTTCGTTTAACAAATTTTCATAAAAACGAGCAAGTGAAGCAGAAAGGTATGGAATAGACCATAAAAAGCCGATTCCTAGTGTAATAATACTTAATAAAAACCAGCCAAGAAAGCTTAGCAGCAGCAGGAAGTACTGTCCTTTATAACCATTCATCAACCTGCGGCTTTCTGTAATCGCTTGATTCATCGAGTAAGCAGGATTGTCTTTACAAATATAGTACGTTTGTGAATATGCCAGTGCTTTAATAATTCCAGGAATCAGTAAAAGCAGTGACCACAGCATCACATAAAGAGTCATAAGTACATAAATTCCTAATGACTTTACATAAAGACCGAAGTCTTGGAATGTTTTAAACAAGTGCCTCAATTGAACAGATTCACCTCGTGCTAAACCTAAAAATGCCCAGTAGTTCGCCATAAGAAGAGGTGAAAAGACGATAGCAAAGGCAGTTGAAATCCATGAGGACGAGTCAGATTCATCTTTCATCCAATTTTCATAGCCGCCGCTTGCCACAATTTCAAATGGAATAGGCAGAAGCGTATATACTCCGTACGTCACCACCGTCAGTAGAATCGCAAGTCCCCAGCGATTCTTTAAAGAAGCTTTAGCTTCTCTTTTAATCGTACCGATGTTCATGTTGTTCCTCCTTTAATGTTGCAAAACAGTATCTTTTTGCTCGTATTAACATGTAAACCATGCACAATTGTTAATTTTGTATGAAATGAAAATAATAGTCAATAGGTTCTGAGATGAAAAGCAAAGCTCCTGCGAAAAAATTTTACTAGACAGATAGAAATCGCTAAATAGGTACAATCTGCTTTTGAGCTGCTTTTGAAGAAGGAGGAGGTGCAAAAGCACTGTGTGCGATACTTTATTTTAATATGAAGTGAAACTTTTATGGAAAAACTTTCTAAAATAGGAGGGGTTTCTATGTTTGAAATGATCAAAATGATGCAACAAGTCTTAAGTGAAAACGGCAGTATTCCTTTATAATGAATGTAAGAAAGAATGAGAGGAGGCTGTGAAAGTGGAAATAGCGAATATCACCCAAATATTTTATGAGTTAGAATCCATGCACTTAAAATCAGAAGTACGAACCTCTGCTAAAGAGCTTTCAAACATTCTTGCAGATGATTACGTGGAGTTTGGCAGTTCGGGCACGGTATGGAAACGAAAAGATTACAATAACAATCATGTGCTTTCGCCAGATGTATTTGAAATCTCTCATTTTCATGTAGACGTATTGTCTCCTGACTGCGTATTAACTACCTATCATCTTATGAACCATACGGCAGAAAAAAAGACGCTTCGCAGTTCTATTTGGCGAAAAAGAGAAGAAAAGTGGCGCTTGTTTTTCCATCAAGGCACAGTGACAAATGGTGATCAATAAATAAGATTATTCGGTTATTATTATACTTTCCCTTTATTTGATGCTATGATGAAAGTATATTTTGACGTAAGGGATGTTTTGAAATGAGCAAAAATAACGTAAAAAAAGAAGTGTTTTCATGGATTAAGTCCATTGTTATTGCATTGGTTATTGTAGTGGGAGTTCGTCATTTTTTATTTGCGCCAACTACGGTTCACGGTGAATCGATGTATCCAACGTTTGAAGATTCAAACCGCGTTATTTTAAATAAAATCAGTGATGTTGATCGCTTTGATATGATTGTATTTCATGCACCGGATGCAGATGAAAATTATATTAAACGTGTAATTGGACTGCCAGGAGATACGATAGAAATGAAAAACGACGTTCTGTATATTAACGGCAAAGCTTATAAAGAGCCGTATTTAAAAGAATCTAAAAAATCTCTTGCACCTAATGAAAAATTCACGGAAGATTTTACGCTTCAAACGCTGCCTGCAACTGATGGCAAAGTGAAGGTACCGAAAAATTCACTGTTTGTAATGGGGGACAACCGTCCTGTAAGTCATGATGGACGAGCATTTGGCTTCATTCCACAAAAATCAGTTATCGGAAAAGTGCAGTTTCGCTACTATCCGTTAAATGAAGTAGGCGAACCGAAATAAAAAAAGGGAAAAAGGCTGGCGGAATTTAATTCGCCAGTCTTTTTTATTGGGTTAAAAGAACTGATTTTAAAAAAACGATTTGCTTTATACAAGTTAAACATCTTCTAAGGAATTAGTAAATTAGACCTTGTGTTTTTCTTTGTTTAGGAAATCATAAGGGTGTTTAAAAAGGGACTTCTAGGTACCTATGTTACTTCAAAGTAAGAGTAGATACTGATAGATAAGCAGTTTTTATGGGTATACAGATATATGAAGATAAAGAAGTAAGGATTTTGGAAAGGAGCAGGTCAGCATGAAAAACGTATTAATCATTAATGGACACGAGTATTATAAAAAGTCAAAAGGAGAGTTAAATCAGACGATTTTTAACGAAATGCAGCATTTACTCACTGATCAATTTAACATTAAAACAACGGTGGTTGATAAAGGCTACGAAGTAGAAGAAGAAATTGAAAAGTGGCTATGGGCTGATGTTGTGATTATGCAGACGCCTATTTACTGGTTCAGCATTCCCGGAAAGTTTAAGCAATATATTGATCGCGTGTATATGGATGATATTTTCTTTAAAGGCTCAAATCAATACGGGCGAGGCGGCTTATTAAAGAGGAAAAAATACATGTTTTCTCTTACATGGAATGCGCCAGAAGCTATTTTTAACAATGACGAAGCTTTCTATGAAGGAAAAAGTTTAGACGAAGCCATTATGCATTTGCATAAAATGAATCAGTACGTCGGTATGAGTCCACTTCCAACTTACTCTATTCATGATGTAGTCAAACATCCAAACATTGATCACTACAAGCATAAATTAGAAAATCACGTAGCAGAAGTATTTGGAATAGGAGAGCGTCAATAAAAGTATAGCCATTCGTTTTCTGAGAGTATCCTTGGATTTTACAGCTAGTAAAAGAAAAAAATATAAAAAAGCTGCTTTCTATCCATGTAATGGATAGAAAGCAGCTTTTTTACGTGACAGTTTCAAACTTCAGGGTGTGAGGTGGGATAGTTTTTGTTTACCCCTCTATATCTAAATAAAACAATCTAAATGATAATGAAGTAGAACTTATTTATTCCATTTGTTTATAAATTGTTTAAATATAAGATGAAGCCGTTTAGCTTTGGAAAATAAGGGAAGAGACATACTAACTTGCCTGTGTATATTTAGAAAAGGAGGGATAAAGATGTCGTTAGCTCATTTTGATGATATTTCAGAAATTTGCTATGCATGTGAAAAACAGCCTCTTGGGAAAAGACAAAAACGCATTGGCGTATGGACGGAAAAAGAAATGAGAAAGCCTACCGAAGAAAGAGTCGAAAATCAGAAGGTGGTCGCACTTTCTCGTTAACGTAAAAAAGCCTTTAGCTCATCTAAAGGCTTTTTTACGTATTGGCGTTTGGACATGTGTGAAGGGGCATAGGGGCAATCGTTATAAATCTTCTAGTCTTTGAACTTTTTTGCCTTCTATTTTATGCTGTTCCATCGTTTCTTTTAACTCCTTGTTCGCCGTTGTCATCGTTGTTTCATTTGTTACGCCCATAAATGACCAGCCGTGAGATTCAAGCCAGTACTTGAATTCCCGCAAAAACTCCTCCTGCGTTCCTCCCGTATGATAAAAAGCTCCTTGAATCGTAATAGCCGGTTTTTCCGTATTATACGTTACATACATTTTATTTGCACACATCCAAATGGACCTCCTTTATTAATAAACAAACGTAAATTGACAAAGAAGCGCTGAATCATTCCTCAATAGTTACACTATTTCTCTATTTGACTGCTGTTTTCCTTTTTATCTCTGTGATTAATCATAATTAAATCAAGTTTTTTACAGAAAGAGAAATGTAAGTAAACAGATAAAAAGCTCGTTTCGCAATGAAATCGTCATATTTCTACATATTCTTTAAGGGTCATGTAAAAGTTGTAACATAATGAATGGCACTGTAAGAAACTTAATCCAATTAGAACAAATGTTACTGTTTTTTTTAATGAAAAGGCGAATCTATGTGCTAAGGTAATAACAGGTTCAAATTTTAGGAGGTAGTTTTTGTGAGTAAAAAACGTGTAAAAAAATGGGCAGTTGCTTCTGCAGCGTCTGTAGCATTTCTAGCAAGTCAAGGAACAGCATCAGCAGCAGCTTCGCACAAAGTCGTAAAAGGAGATACCTTGTGGGGGCTTGGCCAACAAAATGGGGTTACGGTAGATGAGCTGAAAGGTGCTAATAACCGCCAAAACGACATGATTTACGTTGGAGAAACATTAACGATTCCTGACCAGGGACAAGCACAACCTGCCGCTAGTCCGGCAACATCTGTACATACAGTAGCACAAGGCGAAACGTTATATCATATTGCAACACAAAACGGCATGACTGTGGATCAGTTAAAAGCTGTTAACGGTTTACAAAGTGATATCATTACCATCGGACAAACTTTAAAACTTCAAGGAGAAGCACCGGCGCCGGCACAAACTGCTCCGTCTACATCGGTTTCTGCACAAGATCAAGATTTACTAGCAAGATTAGTAGAAGCAGAAGCAAAAGGTGAGCCGTACCAAGGAAAAGTAGCGGTAGCAATTGTGGTATTAAACCGCGTAGCTTCACCGGAATTCCCAAATAACATTCACGACGTTATTTATCAGCAGCTAGGAAACGGCGTATATCAATTTTCACCAGTAGCAAACGGAGCAATTAATCAGCCTGCATCAGAAGAATCAAAACGAGCGGTAAGCGAAGCATTATCAAACCCGCATGAAAACGATGCGCTGTTTTTCTATAATCCGAAAATCGCTGAAAGCCAATGGGTTGCAACGCAGCAAGTAACGGCAGTTATCGGAAATCATGTATTTGCAAAATAAGTAGATTCCTTTCAAATATAAACATATATTTCATATATATGTAATTTTGATACAAAAAGGTTGCGACAAAAGTATTTTGCTTAAAGTTAAATCCGAACTATTAATAGTTCGGATTTTTTTGTTGTTATGGTGAACGTAGATTTCATGTCTGCAGTGGCTTCTAGCTGTTGATTAGAGGGCAAGGCCAAGACTCCTGCGAAAAAAAGAGGAAGAGGTGAGATCGCAGGAGCGTAAGCGGCGAGGAGGCTCATCGGCCGCCTGCTGAAATCAACAGCGGTGTACTAAGCGATTCATGCTAGCTCATGTATCCTACTTATTCGTCTTTAGATTAGAGTAATGAAGCTATGTCTCAATCCTTTTTTATATGAAGAGAGAAATAGCTATTTTTAAGTCTAATTGAATCTTAAAATGCCTCAACAGATCCATTTGTTAAGGCATTTTTTTGCTTAAATTTTGAGAAAACCATTGATTATTTAGAGAATAATGATATGATAAAGAAAGTCAATTGATAATGATAATCATTTACACGTGATAAAGGAGGAGATAATTAGACTTATAGCGGAAAGAAAGGAGTAAGGAAAGTTGAAGTTTTATCAGTTAATTCTTGTGTTTGCTGTACTAGCGGTTTCGTCTCTTTTTATAGGAGTACAAGATCTGTCAGCGATGGATCTGTTTCATTTAAGCAAAGAAGAAAGCCAAACGCTGTTTTTTAGTCGTTTTCCTAGGCTCTTGAGTATTATTATGGCGGGAATGAGCCTTAGTATTTGCGGATTAATTATGCAGCAAATTACGCGAAATAAGTTTGTATCTCCAACAACCGCAGGAACGATGGACTGGGCAAGACTTGGTGTGTTGATTTCTCTACTAGTATTTGCTTCAGCAAGTCCTCTATTAAAAATGAGCATTGCTTTCATTTTCTCACTCGCGGGCAATCTATTGTTTATGAGAATACTAGACAGAATTAAATTTAACGATACGATTTATATTCCACTAGTCGGTTTAATGCTCGGCAGTATCGTAAGTTCCTTGGCTACCTTCATCGCCTACAAATACGATTTGATTCAAAACCTTTCTTCATGGCTGCAAGGAGACTTTTCGCTAGTAGTCAAAGGGAGATATGAACTTTTATACCTGAGTATACCGCTCTTAATAATTGCTTATCTTTACGCAGATAAGTTTACGGTTGCTGGTATGGGAGAAAGCTTTTCAATCAACTTAGGCGTGAAATACAAACAAATCGTAAACATTGGATTAGTCATTGTTTCGCTTATTACGTCGATTACGATTTTGACCGTTGGCATGCTGCCTTTTTTAGGGTTGATTATCCCAAATATCGTATCGATTTACCGTGGAGATCATTTGCGAAAAAGCCTGCCTCATACAGCGCTGCTTGGAGCTGTGTTTGTACTTGCGTGCGATATTTTAGGCAGAGTCATTATTTTCCCTTATGAAATTTCCATTGGGTTAATGGTGGGTGTAATAGGAAGTGCGATCTTTCTTTTTATGCTGATAAGGAGAGGTCGTTATGCATAACAAACATAAAATCATCATTCTGGCCGCGCTGGCCGTTTTATCAGCGGCGCTGTTTATCAGCTACGATTTAGGCTACTGGCAGTACACGCTGCCGCGAAGAATTGAAAAAGTTGCGGCGATTATCTTAACCGGAGGAGCCATTGCGTTTTCATCCGTTATCTTTCAAACGATTACCAATAATCGAATCTTAACTCCTAGTATTCTAGGACTGGATTCACTGTATTTATTTCTGCAAACGTTTATTGTGTATATCTTTGGCTCGACGAATATTTTCATCATGAACAAAAATCTTAATTTTCTTCTTTGCGTTTCGCTGATGATTATCTTTTCGGTCTTGCTTTACATACTGATGTTCAAAAAAGCCGGTAAGAATATTTTCTTTATTTTACTGGTTGGAATTGTGTTCGGCACGTTATTTAAAAGCATGTCTTCATTTATGGAAATGCTGATTGACCCGAATGAATTTCAAGTTGTACAAGATAAATCATTTGCAAGCTTCAACAATGTTAATACCGATTTGCTATACATATCAGCGGTCATATTTATCCTGCTTGGCATTTACGTGTGGCGCTTTACATCCATTTTTGATGTCCTGTCGCTGGGAAGAGAACACGCGGTAAATTTAGGTATTGATTATGACAGGCTCGTCAAAAAAATGCTGATTGTGATTGCCATTTTTGTCTCAGTGGCTACGGCGTTAGTTGGGCCGATCACCTTTCTTGGACTGCTTGTTGTGAACCTTGCAAGAGAGCTGTTCAAAACGTACAAGCACACCTATTTAATGATGGGATCACTGCTGCTTAGTGTTATAGCCCTCGTCGGAGGAGAATTTATCGTTGAAAAAGTGTTCACCTTCAGCACCACGCTGAGCGTCATCATTGACTTTGCCGGCGGAATTTACTTTATTTATTTGCTGCTAAAGGAGAATAAATCATGGTAGAAGTAACAAATGTCAGTAAAACATACGGAGAAAAAACCGTTTTAGAAAAAACATCCGTCGTGATTCCAAAAGGGAAAATCACGTCATTTATCGGCCCAAACGGAGCGGGGAAAAGTACGCTGCTTTCCATTATGAGCCGTCTCATTAAAGCCGACTCAGGGTCAATATCAATAGAAGGAAAAAATATAGAGAATATTGACAGCTCAGATTTAGCCCAAAAAATGAGCATTTTAAAACAGTCCAATCAGCTGAATATCAGGCTTAGCGTACGTGAACTCGTCAATTTTGGCCGCTTTCCTTATTCAAAAGGCCGGTTAACAAAAAGCGATGAACAAGCGGTTGATCAGGCGTTGAGTTATATGAAGCTTGAAAGTATTCAAGACAAATACTTGGATGAACTGAGCGGTGGACAGTGTCAGCGAGCTTTTATCGCTATGGTCATCGCACAGGACACGGAATATATCTTCTTAGATGAACCGCTCAATAACTTAGATATGAAGCATTCTGTTGAAATTATGAAGCTGCTGAAACGTCTTGTAGAAGACTTAGGCAAAACCATTGTGATTGTCATTCACGATATTAATTTTGCGTCTGTCTATTCGGATTACATCGTGGCGCTTAAAAACGGTGAAGTGATCTGTGAAGGCCCAACAGAAACCATCATTCAAACATCTGTATTAAAGGATATATACGATATGGATATTCCAATCGAAACGGTTGGCGGACAGCGTATTTGCGTGTATTTTTCATAAAATTTATTTCATGAGGTGACGAAAGTGAAAAAAGTGTTAGTAATGTTTGTAGCAGTCTTAACTGCGATTGTTATAGCTGCTTGCGGTAATCAAGGAGCAAAAGAAACAAGTGGAGAAAGTAAACAAAAAGAAACGGTAACAGTAACCGATCAGTTCAATAAAGACGGAATTAAAATTGAGAAAAATCCTAAAAAAGTTGTAGTATTCAGCATGGGTGCACTTGATACGCTAGATAAACTAGGGGTTGAAGTAGCGGGCTTACCAAAACAAGCAATTCCTGAGTATTTATCAAAGTATCAAGATGATAAGTATGCTAATGTAGGAGGCTTAAAAGAGCCAGATTTTGAAAAAATCGCAGAACTAAAGCCAGACTTAATTATTATTCAAGGCCGCCAAGCAGATTCATTTGACGAATTCTCAAAAATTGCGCCGACGATCTATATCGATACAGACAACCAGCACTATATGAAGTCATTTAAAGAAAATACAAAAGTACTAGGACAAATTTTTGATAAAGAAGATCAAGCGAAAAAAGAGCTAGCAGCGATTGATAAGCAAATTGCTGATCTGAAAAAACAAACGGATAAACTAGATAAAAAAGCGCTTGTAATGATGGCGAATGATAGTAAAATGACAGCATTTGGTTCAGGTTCTAAATACGGATTAATCCACGACGTATTCGGTATCAAAGCAGCAGACGACAGCCTGGATCCATCGGCTAAGCATGGTCAAAGCATTGCATATGAATATTTAGTTAAGCAAAACCCGGACTACTTATTCGTCGTTGACCGCGGCGCAGCAATTGGTGAAAAATCATCTGCTAAACAAATTGTTGAAAATGAGTATGTAAAAGAAGTCAATGCAGTGAAAAACAATCACGTTGTGTATCTTGATCCAGGCCTTTGGTATTTATCTGGAGGAGGCCTTGAGTCAATGGCTGGCATGATTAAAGAAATCAAAGCAGGGATAGAGAAGTAATAAAGAAAAAAGAGCTGGTTTAAACCAGCTCTTTTTTGCATCCAAAGTATTCACAGTTACATGACTGTAAAAAGACTGCTACGAGCAGTTTTTTGCTTATAACAAAGGGTGTTATCCACGTGTTTCAATGAAGTTTTCTTTTAACTACCCAGAATAAAAAGGTCGCATATGGAAACAGTAGTCATGTGCACATGTTCGAAAGATGGCACGCTAAAATATGTTAAGAGGAAAAGCAACAGATGCTGTAAGTGAAAATCCTATAGCGGACAAAAATCTACATAAGTTAGTTCAAAAAACAAGCAATGTCAATAAAAGGAGTGTTTGATATGTACTATTACAAAGAAGGATTAATTAATGGCATTAAACCGGATAAGCCCGACCCAGCAGCCGCGAAGGTACTGCAAGAAGCGTTAGGCGGTCAGTTTGGTGAAATGCGAACGATGATGCAATATTTTTTCCAAAGCTCTAACTTCAGAGGAAAAGAAACGCAGTACCGAGATTTAATGAAAGGCGTTTTTTTAGAAGAAATAGCTCACGTAGAACTCGTCCAAAATACCATTAATGCACTGTTAGATGAATCTGGCGGAGCTGGGGTAGGAAGTCAAGGTTCAGATCAGGCTCCTCTTGATGAAGCTGTAAAACATGCTAATCCTCATCACTATATTATGGGCGCTCAAAGTTCACTTCCAGTGGATGCGGGCGGGAATCCATGGAACGGCTCATGGGTTTATAATCACGGAAATCTAGTAGCTGATTTGCTAAATAACGTTGTATTAGAATCAACCGGTGTTTTACAAAAAACAAGAATATATGAAATGAGTTCTAACCAGACGCTAAGAGAAACGCTAGGCTTCTTAATTGTTCGAGATAATGCTCATCAAAATGCGTTTGCAAAAGCTCTTGAAACATTGGGCGTGGACTGGGGCAAGCTTTTTCCTGTTCCAAATTACGATATTAACAAATACCCTGAATGCAGAAAATTTGTGGAAATGGGGTATCATAACACGCAATTTGATTTTAGGTTAGATCCGCATCGAATGGGAGAAATATTCCAAGGAGAGACGCCAAGCAGAAACGGCGGACACCTAAGCGTCACACCTCCGCCGGAAGCTTTTCCTGTTCCTCACTTATCTGAAATGCCAAATGAGCACGCTCCAGGTCTTGGAGACATGAACGCATAAAAGTATGCAATTTAACTTTAATGAATTAGAGCTAAAGCAAATAAAAAACATTGACTGAGGACTAGTAGTCAATGTTTTTTTTATGTTTCTTCAGCTATCATTCCTCTAAATGCAAGAACATCCCGCCGTTTACATAAACTTGGGATAAGAGGTTGTTTTACATTTATTTGTGAATTTATTTGTTTTTTATAAGAAGAAAAGGGAATACTTTCTTTAATCACTTGTGATAGAAAGCTAATAAGGGGCATGCTGCTATGAGTAGTCAACAAGATGAATTTTTATTTAAACGAGAGCTCTATCGCTTAGTACAAGAATACAAACGCTGTAAAGCTGAAGAAATTAGACAGGCAATTAAAAAGGATATTCTTCTTTTGAAGAAGGTTATAAATAACTAAAATAGGTAGACACCGGCAAAAAAGCTCATGTTAGTCAATAAATGAGCTTTTTTTCCTGCTTTAAACTTGTTCAAACGAATTAGTATGTCTGTAAATGGTCTTGGGAAGAGTATGGATCATGTTAAACAGAGCTAACGCGGTTGTTTCGGATTCTTCATAACGATAAATGATATCGTTTTCAATGTCGCAGATTTGAAAACTGTTTAATTGTTTTGAATAACTTAATGTAAACCTATTGGCAAGAGTATGAGTAATGTCGCTATCTCTATAATTTACTAAATTTGCTATCATGTGCTTAATTTCAGTTAGGTTCATCCACCAAGTCACCCTTTCATGTTATTGAGGTTATCATACCATGTACAGGTAGTTTGAATGCTGTTTTTTACAATTTGTAACAACAATTTTCAAAATGAAACATAAAGGTAATAAAAAGTTAAAACGAGCAGCTAAACACAAGCTGAACATTTCCTATGAGGATGTAGGGTTTTCTTTGTAATAGGTCAACTCCAGCTTTTTATCTGCGATTTCTTTTAGCCCAATACGAATCATACTAAATACCAAAATCCATAATATAATCGTTAAAATCGTATGGCCTGCTGGGAAAATACCTAGTATAGGTGAGTCCCAAAGAGCGTGCATAAAAACGACAAGCAAAAATACACCGAGAAATTTTGGTTTTATCAACATGCTCCACTGAAATTTCTTATCTCCTTGCACGATGCAGATGGCAGCTCCAGTTAAGGCAGCCCAAGCCACATGTCCTCCAGGAGCAAAAATACTGCGCCAGAGTATCGTAGAATAAAGCATGTGAAAGCTGCCGGAAAGAAGTGCTCGCAAAGCATAGCCAGCGGTTTCAAAAGCAGCAAAACCAGCTCCTATTGCAGCTCCTAAGAGAAGTCCGTTAAGGATATATCTATATTTAAGATTGCGTACAAAATAAATAACCGCGATAACTTTAGCCAGCTCCTCACATATTCCAATCACGATCACGTTTGTGTTATTTCCAAGAATATCATAAAACACAAGTGCTAAGAGAAGGGAGAGGATTCCGCCAATAAAAACGACATAAACAATTTTGTAAATAGCAATATTCTGCGGAGCATTCATTTCCCAAAAGAAAATGAGCGTAGTAAATGGAACTGCAAAAGCACCGACTACAATAAGACCGGGTATGAAGTTGATGTTTTCGAACAAGCTTACGCCTAGATATAGCCCTAAGTATGCGACAAGTGCAATAAGAAAGACCCTTGCAAAAAGCCAAGGCTTTGGCCATGTATTTACAACCTCTTCTATTTTAGGAGTCGTAAGCCCTGTTCCTACAATAAAAAGCCGTTCAGCTTCCATTTCACTGTGCTGTCGGAAGACTCGAGAGAATATATTTCGAAATTTAGGTTCAACCGAACGTTCATTTCTTGGAATTTTATCAACACGATGGGCAAACAAGTAGAATATACTGTAGTTTTCATCACGGTCGACGATTTCATGACCGCAATTTAAGCAGAATTTTACCCCTTTCGGATTAGAATAAGCGCAATGGGGGCATTTCATTTATCTTCCTCCTCTTTCTTTTGACGCTTGTCTTACGACATCTTCTACATCTATTATGTGAGTTGATGAAAAAAGCATAAGAGGGTTTGTAAGGTAATTTGCTTAAATAATGGAACGGTACAGAAGCTATTGCTGAAAGAGACCTCATTAAAGCTAAAAAAGGGCTGTGTCATAAGTCGAACATTCGACTTACAGCACAGCCCTTTATATGATTAAAAATGTGGATGTAAGCCTGTTTTCTTTACAATGCTATTACGCAATAAAAAAGCTTCCTGAAATAAAAACGATGACACCAATGACCATCATTAACGTTTCGCGGTCTTTTTTTTCTGTTTTTTTATTAACAGGCAGCAGCGATTTTGAAAGAGGCTTAGCAAAAACAATGACAAGCATGCAAACAGCAGCAAAGATGCCAAGCGCCACCTGAAAATTACCTTCAATAAAGACGCATGCCATTAAAAGTACAAGACTTATTTTTAGAAAAATTTTTGATAGGTTCACTATCAACACTCCTTTAGAACACTTAATACGAAAGACTTAGTGATTTTTTTATATGCCTGTTGTTTTCTACGGCTTGAAGGAGAAAATGAGCGACGTCAGAACGGCTGATGTTGCGTCCGTTTTCTGGTATGCTAGCTTCTCCTATACGATAATACGTGGTTAATGGACCGCTCGTTAGACCCATTGGCCGAGCAACGGTCCAGTCGAGTCCGCTTACCTTCAAGAGCTTCACGGCTTCGTGATGATCGCGAAGCACATTTTTTAAAATACGCTGAGCAAGCCAGCCCGTCATGCCTGGAATTTCTCCATCGATTCCGGCGGAAGCGGTGTAGGCGATACGCTGAATTCCGTTTTCGTTCATACATTGAATCAGCAGATTTGTCGTTTCTACTAAAAGGGTAGAATGCCCTAGATTTTCTGTTCCAAGACAAGAAATTACTGCATCGCACCCCCGCATGGCCTGACACACTTCATAATAATCAAGCACGTCGCCTTGTATGATGTGTACGTTCGCATGCGTTATCTTAAGCTTAGATGGATTTCGCACAAAAGCTTTTACATAATGTCCGTTTTTCACGGCTTGCTTGATCACTTCTTGTCCCGTCCTGCCGCTTGCGCCAATCAAAAAAATGTTCATACGATCAACCCTTTCGTTTCAATGTAGGTAGTAAAAACGAAATTTTCTTTTACCATAACACATTTTTCACGATTTAGCTTGTCAAAACATAAAAGCTGCTTACGAGATTCACCAAAGTAAGAGGTATCCTCTGTTCTTTTTTAAAACTTATGTCATAGACTGTCTAGAAAACAAAGAAATGTACGAACGGTTTATAAAGGTGTTTAATGCTATAGAAGCGAAAGGGTATTATAAGAATATGGGACGAACAGAAGGGGCGATGCACGATGAAAAAATCGGTAAGCCGAGCACGTGTTATCATAGTACTAATAGGTTTTCCGCTCATCTTTCTTATTATGGCGCTTGTGACCGGTGAGTGGCGATATATGACTTGGACCATTCCGCCTGCGCTGATGTCATGTTGGACGGTAATTTTTGTATTAAGGAAACAAGAAGAAAGATAACAGGAAATTTGAACTATTGCATCGAATTTATAGAAAAAGTATAAAATGATAGAAAGCTATAGTAAGAAAATTTAATGAAGGACGGTGTGAAGATGAACGGACAACAGTTATTGTATGGGTTGCTTACGTCTAAAGGCGAGATCCTAAGAGCTGCTTATGTGTTATGTGACCACCGCATTTATACGGAAATGTCAGCACAGTATCAGCAAACGGAGCATACGGATTTTCAAGCATCATTGGTAGAAGAAATGAAATTGCTTGAGAAACAGCCTGAAGTAGACATGCATCTGCATATTTTGCTTGAAATGGCGAAGTTTTTTGAACTTCCCGTTTCTCATGCTACAACAAATGGCGAGCTGTACGAGTTAAGCGATAACATTGGAAATTTGCTTGTATCTAAATACAATGAGCTGTTTTCAATTGCACGCTGTCATACGCTAGAAGACGTAATGCGCCATCAAATCCGACTGTTCTTTCATCTAATTGATTCGCAATACATGATTGCTACAAATCGTCAGCAAGCGGTGTTTCAGCAGCAGCTGATGAATTGGATTGAGCAGCTTCCTCCTATGTATCAGGAAAGAATGATTGATGTATTAGGAGAATATCAGCAGGAAGCGCTTGTGAAACTGCTGCAAAAAAAAGGGACAATCGAGCTATACAAACAGCTTCCTCCGCACGCATACCCTGCTATTTCAGGCCTTATGGCAACCGTAATGAGTATCTTTATTCCCGTTAATTACCCGCCAGCACTGCTATTTAGTATGAATGCCCCGCTGTTTTTAATGGCGAGCTTTGAAAGTCATGAAATTATTGCAAAACGCAAAGAAGCTGGAACTTTTTTACCGCTGTTATTAGTAGTTGTTCAGCTGATGTGGACGTACAAGCTTGAGCATCAGGATGAGCTATTGAATTATCAGTCTCTGCTGATCAAGTGGTCATCTGTACACACATCGTATCAAGATTATGTAAAAAAGAAAGAGCAGTCACTGTTTGACCGCGAACGGTTAGACAGCTTTATTTATAAAACAGAGCAGTATGTTAAGCAGCTCCGCGCTACGGAGAAAAAGACGATGAAACAAATTGAAACGCTCAAAACAGCCATTCGCCAGCAGCTTGATGAAATGGAGCTCACATCATTAAACGGAGGACTTGTGCTTCAAAAAATGATTGAAGAGCATGAATCATTAAAACAAGATGTAGAAGAACTGCAGCGCAAGCTTTCGATTAAAGGTGACTTCTTCTCTAAAGTAAGGCTGACGTTCCGTTCTGCAGAACGAGCTGTCAAAAGCAAAGTGAAAGAAGTAGAGCGTAAAAAAGTGCTTATGCAAATGACGGACTTTATTTTAGCAAATCGTTTGCCCGTATGCGTGGATATTCAAAATGAAATTTATGATTATCAAGACGAGCTGACGACGACTATTTTTCAAATTAATCAGCAGGTCGAGCTGCTTGAAGAAACAAAACAAAGCCGCCAGCTAGCCGATGCAAAAGTACGCCGCTATGATCAAGAAATAAAGCGATTTGAACGGAACTACTATGGCCTAAAAGAAGGAACCGTTGAAGAGATGGCACAGTGAGACTGAAACAAACGCATTTTATCCGAACGAGTTTGATTCTCTATCAAGAATCAAACTCGTTCGGATTTTTTCATGGTGATCGTGAACATAGGCTAGTTGTTTCTAGCTGTTGATTGGAGGCCAAGGGGAAGACTCCAGCAGGAAAAGCGAAGTAGGTGAGATCCCGCAGGAGCGGACGCAAAGAGGGGACTCACTGGCCGCCCCCGGAAAGCAAAGCCCTGCACCGAAATCAACAGCGATGTCTCAATCTTATTCTCTGTCTGTAGGAGCGGACAGCTGATCTTTATACTCATCTACATAGAGCATGCCGTTTGTTGACACAACTGCATACAGCACTTGGTTCAACTGAAGCTGACGGTTTGAAAGCTCAAGGTTGATCCATTGTTCGGTATATTGAGATGTTAAATTTTTTTGAATAATTTCCCCGTCCATGATGAGTTCTACCGGTAAATTCATTTCTTTAAACGGCTTAGACAAAACGTCCTGTTTGGCAATGTTTTGATAAGCCGTTTTCTTTAACACCGACAGTTTCCCGCTTACTTCTAAAACAGCAAATTCTACTTCAGCAATGTTGAACGTTCCTAGTTCTCGTAAATGCTGATTCAAGTCGTCAATAGAATATTTGACTTTTTTCATATTTGCTTCAAGAAGCTTTCCTTTTTCCATAATAACCGTCGGGCGTCCTGTAATCCATTTTCGCAAGCGCCTGCTTTTTAGAGCTGTTGATGCTAAAAGAAAATGAATGGCTACAAGAAAAGCAAAAGAAGCGAACATCGGCAGAAATTTTAATTTTAAATCAAATCCCATATTTGCGATGAACGACCCAATAATGATGGACATCGCAAATGTAAAATGATTATTATGCGTGTTAATTTGTTTTCCAATCAGGAAAGTTGTAATGCTTAAAATAATAAAAGAAACAAAGGTTCTAAGAAGGGAGATGAGAATGTCTTCCATAGGTTGTGATGTCACCTGCTTTCTCATAAATAGAAAGAGTATCTATCTCTATAGCGTTATCCATTTAAAGGATCGTTATACAAGAAAAAACATCAAGAAGAAGGCGGATAATGCGTTCACATTCGGCAGCTTAAAAAGGGGTAGAAAGGCTGTAGGTAAGGGATAGAAGCAAACAAAAAGAATGTGCAAATTTCTTTGAAATTTTTTGGAGGATTTGTTACAATAAAGGTGCTTATTTTTGTTCGGTAAGGATAGTTCGAAGTGTTCGTCTTGACTTATTGTAAGAGCAGGAATAGAGTAATACACAATGTGTGGATTGTCACACAAGGAGGAAAAGAGATATGTTACAAGGTAAAGTAAAATGGTTCAACGCTGAAAAAGGTTTCGGTTTCATCGAAGTAGAAGGACAAGACGATGTATTCGTTCATTTCTCTGCTATCCAAGGCGAAGGTTTCAAAACTTTAGAAGAAGGTCAAGAAGTTACATTTGAAATCGTTGAAGGCAACCGTGGACCACAAGCTGCTAACGTTCAAAAGTAATTTTTTTTATAAAGTTTAATCCGATCAGCAGAACGTTTCTCTGGTCGTTCGTTAAACTAAACTGGGAGAAGGCCCCTTTTATAAAAGGGGTCTTTTCTTGTTCGCTTTTTACACCTTGTTGACGATTTCTTTGATTTTGCAGAAGTATTCAAATATGAAAAAAACTAGTCACGCAGTATAAAAAAAGCGTATAATGAAATGATGAAAATAGGAATTGTAGAGCAGAAAGGATTTTAAAACGTATGAGCAACCAACTTCAAGAAACGATGGTCGATTCACGTCGTACATTCGCCATTATTTCTCACCCGGATGCCGGGAAAACAACGTTAACAGAAAAAATGCTGTTACTGGGCGGAATGATTCGTTCAGCCGGAACGGTTAAAGGAAAAAAATCAGGCAAGTTTGCTACATCTGACTGGATGGAAATCGAAAAACAACGTGGAATTTCGGTTACATCAAGTGTTATGCAGTTTGAGTATAAAGATCACTTTATTAACATCTTGGATACACCAGGACACGAAGACTTCAGTGAGGATACGTATCGTACCTTAACGGCTGTAGACAGTGCGGTCATGGTTATTGACGGAACAAAAGGGATTGAAGCACAAACGCTTAAGCTTTTTAAAGTTTGTCGTATGCGCGGTATTCCCATCCTAACGTTTATCAATAAATTAGACCGTGAAGGAAAAGAGCCGCTTGAGCTGCTTGAAGAAATTGAAGATGTACTTGGTATCGAATCATACCCTGTAACGTGGCCAATTGGCATGGGGAAACGATTCCAAGGAACGTATGACCGTTTTTCAAAGCAAATTGAAGTGTATCAAGGAAACAAAGAGTCTTATTTTGCAGACTTTGACGGTGAAAATATCGACGATGAAATTAAAAAACACGTCGATGAAATGTATTTACCAGGCTTAGTGGATGATTTATCCCTATTAGATGAAGCAGGTAATGATTTTTCAATCGAAAAAGTAAAGCAAGGCTTATTAACGCCTGTTTTCTTCGGAAGTGCGATTGCAAACTTCGGCGTACAGTCTTTCTTTAATTCATTTTTACAATTAACATCACCGCCGCAGCCTCGTGAATCAACGAATGGCACCGTTCAGCCTACGGATGAAAACTTCTCAGGTTTCATCTTTAAAATTCAAGCGAACATGAACCCAGCTCACCGCGACCGCATTGCGTTCGTACGCGTATGTTCAGGGAAATTCGAGCGTGGAATGAACGTAACATTAGCAAGAACGAACCGCAAAATGAAGCTAGCGCAGTCTCATCAGTTCTTGGCATCAAGCCGTGAAACAGTAGACACAGCGTATCCAGGGGATATCATTGGCTTGTATGACTCAGGTACGTATCAAATTGGCGATACAATTGTAGGAGAGGGAAAAGTATTTGAATTTGACGCTCTTCCAAAGTTCCCGCCTGAACTGTTTGTAAAAGTTCGTGCGAAAAATGCAATGAAATCAAAGCACTTTGAAAAAGGGATTAATCAGCTTGTACAAGAAGGAGCGGTACAGCTTTACCGTACGCCGTTCTTTGGAGATTATATTTTAGGAGCAGTCGGTGAACTTCAGTTCCAAGTGTTTGAACATCGTATGAAAGGTGAGTACAATGTCGATCTTGAATTCACGCGCATGTCTCATAACATTGCAAAATGGGTAGACAAATCAACAATTGAAGATCGCATGCTAGATTCTCGCGTGATGCTAGTAGAAGATCGTGATAAGCATTCCGTTCTTATGTTTGAAAACGATTTTGTATGGCGTTTGTTCCAGGACAAATATCCATCTGTTAAATTCCTAGATCCGTTTAATCTATAAAAGAGTATAAAAAAAAGGAAAACGATACATACTACTTTCATAAGTAGACAGTCGATTTTCCTCCTTTGCTTAAGAGTCAGTATTTACTGGCTCTTTTTTTAATGAGCCACTGATTTTAAATTTAAAAGAATGACTCCCGCAATGATTAATACGATGCCAAATACCATCGTAAGACTGCCGCTTTCTTTCCAAATGACTACACCAATCACAGCTGTCACCGCAGTTCCTACACCAGACCAAATGGCGTATGCAACGCTGAGCGGAATGTGCTGAAGCGATGTGGAAAGCGCATAGAAAGCAAGACCAAATCCTAATAAAACACCAAGACTAGGCCAAAATTTTGTAAATCCGTTTGATGCTTTTAACATAGATGTACCAAATAACTCTGAACTAATTGCAATTGCTAAAAATAAATAGGCTTTCATCGAAAACCCTCCTCTGTTAATTTCCGAAGCTGTTGTTGAATCTGTTTTTGCATGTCTGGATCCACGGGTGCGAGCCCAAACATTTGGCTGAACCATAATCCGTCAGCTGCTAAGCGCACGATGGTAGCAAGGACAGGGTTGATACCGTCTTGTTCAATATGCTGCTGCCACTTTTCGTAGTGTTTTTGAAGGTGCTGCAGAAGTTCAGGATTCGTTGCAATACCTGCAAGCAACCCTGCGCTCATCGCTTGTTCACGCTGCAGATCATGAAGCGTCTCAGCGAGATAAGCCCGGCTCCATTTGCCAGGAGCATCATCATGTTCAATTTGCACGTGTAGCCCGTCATCATATTGCTTTGTGACTGAGTACAGCATTTGCTGAATCAATTCATCTTTTGATGAGAAGTGGTACAACAAGCCGCCTTTACTAACACCGGCTTCTTTTGCTACTTTTTCAAGCGTTAAATTTCCCACGCCGTCACGCTGTACAACCTGAGTGGCCGCAAGCAATATATCATCATATGTAGACACATGAATTTCCTCCTTTTTGATTTTCCCTAGAATACTTTACCGTCTGGACGGTTTGTTTGGCAATACTTTTATTTCGAATTTCAAAATTTTTTTTTGCGCACACTAACAGATAAAGTATAAAAACAAAAATAAACGAGTAAACAAAGGGTGAATCCCTTTACTATATGAAGAAAAAGAAAAAATAAAGCCTGGGTATATGAAAGATAAAAGAAAGGTGTGAAGAAACAGATGAGGGACGTGTATCAAAGTTTTCAAGAACTGTCTCAGTGCGAACGAGCGGGAATCGATTACGAAATAAAATGTGTTATTCGCCGGAGAGAAATTGTCGTGCTTGCTATTCACGGAGGAACAATGGAAATTGGAACAGAAGAAGTAGCGGAAAAAATAGCAGAAAAGCTAAACGCAACGGTGTACGTATTTAAAACGCTGAAAACAGAAAATCCGTTTGAATTGCATGTTACGTCTGCAAACTACGATGAAGAAATGGCGCGTCACCTCGTTAAAAAATCAGCGGTCACGATTTCTCTTCACGGTGCCTACAGCGACGTCTGCACGACTTATATCGGAGGAAGAGACGAAAAGTTAGAAAAAGCGGTGCGTCATGCGCTCTCAGGTTTTCCAATCAGTGAAACGCCCGTGCATTTAAAAGGCGTTTCACCTCGAAATATCGCCAACAGCAATCAGCGGCATAAAGGACTGCAGCTTGAAATCACCACTCCTCAGTATGAACAATTATTACAGGATAATCAGCTGTTTAACGAGTATGTGAATGCGGTAGTATCGGCTGTGAACTCAGTGATGTAAAGATAAATTCAACAGCTTCCTGTATATTGGATGCAATAAAAGCTGCTTGTACATCAGCCCATTTTTCTTGTTCATGCAGCGTGTCGTGCCCGGCGCCTGTTAACACTAAAATACATTGAGCCCCTGCTGCACTGGCCGCTACGAGGTCTTTCCACCGGTCGCCAATCACAATGCAGTTAGCCAAATTTAAGCTGTGCTTCTCCGCTGCTTTTAAGAGCATGCCGGGGTTTGGTTTGCGGCACGGACAGGCGTCTGAATCTTCATGCGGACAAAGGTAAACATCATCAAATCCAAAAGCTAAAAGCTCAGAGATAAACTGTGATTTCTTTACCTTTCCTTTGGCAATATCGGGCTGATTCGTAAAGGAAAACAGCGGAATGCTTTGTTTCTTTATTTCTTTAATTGCTTGCTTCGCTTGGGGAAACAGCTGGAATTCACCTGGATATTGAATGTCATTACTGCCGCCAATCGTTCCGTCTCGATCTAAAAATATCGCTTCAATCATATTATTCACCTCTTTTTCTATCATAATATAAAGAAGGATGAATTTTGAAAAAACTTGTTTTTTCGAAAAAAATAAAAGAAGTATGACTGTCTTTTTACTTCTCATCATATGGATAAGTTAAATAGAAGTGGTGAGGAGGGGAAGACAAGTGAACGAAGAAACGTTTTATTCACCATTTATAAGCGAAGACGGAAAGAAAAAAACAATTGGAGAAATTGAGTTTTCAGATGTGCAGCGCATGATGGAAAAACATTTAGAAGAAGGCTATCAGCTTGAGTTCAAGCGCGAAGTAAGCTCAACGGTCAAACGGAAAATCCCAAATATCATCGCTTCGTTTGCCAATGAAAAAGGAGGGTGGCTTATTTTTGGCGTAGATGAAGACGACCATTCCATTAACCTGCTCGAGCGCAAGGAATATGAGCTGTTTATTAATAATATGCTGAAAGATGTCACCAATCCCATTCCTCGTATCGTTACACGTTTTTTATCACCTGAAGATCACCCCGGGCAAGGTGTTTTTGTTATTTGGATTCCCGAAGGTCCGAACCCTCCGTACATGTCTTACGGGAAAATTTACAGAAGAATTGGAAGCGGCACATCTCCCGTTACGGAAATCGATGATCGCTATCATTTAGATCGTCTTTATCAAAAATCGGAGGACCAAACGCAGCGAATAGAGGAATTTTGCACAAAAGAACTGTCTATCTATAACAGAAAGTGGCCGATGCACGGGAAAAGCTATATTCATTACGGGATGTGTAATATGTACGTGCTGCCACTATATGATTTGCATTTAATCGAACAAATGGAAGAAGAACGGCTAAAGCAATATATTTTAAGCAAGTCTAGCGAACCAAAACACTATCGTTTGGACGACGAAAGTACGGTGATGCTGCATACACCGTTTGTCAAAGCTTCTTATTCAGCGGAATCCATCATTTTTCGAAGCACAGATGTGATTGATGCATATGATAAAACAATTGCGTGGGAGCAGTTTTATAACGGATCAGCTAAGTTTCACATTCCTATTCCGTATATGGAAGAACCAAAACAAATTCATGACGTGCTGAAATCCAGCATTTCAAGCTACATTGATGAGACAATTTTTGAGCAGTTTCAATATATAAACGGACCCATTTTTCTCACATCTTTAATCAGCTGCATCGGCGGATACATCGATTGTATGATGGAATTAAAAGCTGAGCTCGAAGACATGATTATTGTAATTGACTTAGAGAACGTTCGAAACGATGTGCTTTACTTTCCGCATCAGCAGTTTCAAACATTTCTAGAAGAAGAGGGGCTCGTCTTTTCAGATAAAAAACAGTATCGGTTTAATCAATCATTTAAAACGACAAAATTAGGAGGAAACGTCGAGCTTCTTGCCTACGTTGATTATATCGTGACAGCTTTTGGCCTTTCAAAAAACCAGTCCATGGACTTTCTTAAACATTCGTTAAATCTTGGATAAAATATACAATTTTTTGACAATAGCTAAAAAAATGACAAAAGTGAAAAAAAGTATGATAATATCTTTCGTAAGTAATGAGCAAGTAAAAAAGAGAAAGGGGACTCTTTTTTACACATGCCGTTGCTAGGTAGGGTTAAACATAAGGGGAGAAAAGGCAATGAAAAAAGCGACATCCATACTTCTAATTGTCCTAGCACTGGCTGGATTAGGAGGAGTATGCGCTGCTTATTACCATTTGGAGCAGCAAAAGCAAACGAAAGAAATGACGTATGAACAGAACTACATAACCGTAAGAAATGCATGAAAAAACCAGCCGATCGGCTGGTTTTTTGGGTTTCAAGTCATAGTAAGTAAAATAATGATTTTGCTTGTTCAGTTTTTTTAAATAATTCCAATGATGTATAGACGCAAAATAGAAAGCCAACGCTTGAAAAAACAAAAAACAAGCGGAGAAAAGGGCGTTTTTTCTGAATGCGAAAGTACGTAAAAACAACGAGTGAACATACAAGCAGCACGCTCATAGCAGCAAATCGAATTGCGAGGTCTGCTAAATCATCAACCGTGCTTTGAAACAGTTTTAGCGTTTCATCGTTCAAATCAGTCTCAGGAATGTTTGTTTTGTCTTGCTGATTTAACACCCCTACATCCCATTTTTCTCGACTATAATCATGAGAAACCGTGTAGTAAAACGGACCAAACTTTTTTTCATCTGCACCGTCATCAGCAAGTGCTGAAGCTGGATGCATGAATGCTAGAACAAAAAATAAAAAGCTCCACTTTCTCATTACCAAAGCCTCTTTCTAACTCAGACTATCTCCCATTATAAACCAAAAATTTTTATGTTTCCATCATCCCTCTTTCCTATTTCAATTTCTATATATAAAGTGAAAGGGGGAATAAAAGATGGCAGAAAAAATTCAGTATTTAAGCCAGCTTCGCTTAGTATTAGAACAGGGAATAAAAGAGGATGGAAAACCCGATTTAAAGACAAAATCCTATATGAACATTCAGCCTGGAAGTTCTGCAGATGCACTCATTACAGCAAGCGAAACCATCGCTAGCCTGCAGTCGCTGCCGCTTGTTGAAATCAACGAAGTTGTCACGTTTTCACTTTTAAAATAAGAAAAGAGGTAGAGTATGAAAACTTTAACGATGCAGTTTTTGAATGAGTCACAAAAAGCAGTAAGCCTATCGATTGAATCACCAAAAGATACGTTAGACGCAGCAGCCATCACAGCAGCAATGAATGCGCTGATCGCAAGCGATGTCTTTACTTCAAGCGGCGGAGCGCTCGTTGCCAGAAAAGGCGCCCAAATTGTCGAGCGAAATGTAACTGAATTTACGATTTAAAAATGAAAGTCCTTCCACTTCGGTGCGGAGGGCTTTTTTAAAAGGAGAGAGGAAGATGACAGAGTGGTTTACGCTTGTTTCAGACGTTGGTTTTCCTGTTGTGGTGACGCTTTATTTACTTCACCGAATCGAAGCCAAGCTTGATACAGTTGTGCTGTCCATTCAGCATTTAACCGATGAAGTGAAAAAGTGATTATGACAATTGTAAGGCGGTTGTCATGGAAAAGTTGACGGATTTGACACCTCACACTACAATTAGTAGTGTGAGGTGTCGAATATGAAAATTGAAAAATTCAAATTTAACGAAACCGGCCTTAATCGCTTTTTTGGCCCGCTTGAAGCAAAAATTATGACGGCTTTATGGAACGGAAGTGAAATGTCCATTAAAGACGTGCAGCACGTGCTTGAGAAAGAAAAAGCAGTTAACTTCAACACCGTTATGACCGTTATGAATCGATTGGTGGAAAAAGGCGTGTTGCAAAAGCGCTTAAAAGGACGTACGTCGATGTATCAGCCGATTCTTTCTAAAGAGGAATTTATCGACGCTCAGTCGAAAGAGTTAACGCACGAATTGATCGATGAATTTGGCTCGCTTGCTGTTACTCATATGCTTGATGCATTAGAAGAAGTCGATGATTCACTGTTAAGTATGCTCGAATCAAAAGTCAAACAGTTAAAAAAGGATGAATAATCAATGAATCAAGGAATACTAAAGCGTTCTAAGCTTATTTTTAACCTGTGCTTTTTTATTGCCGTGACGTTGCTTATGCAAATGGGCATGTATGTGCTGCATTTGCTGTTTGGATGGAATTTATCGTTTAACTTAATTTTACTTTGTAACAAAGTAGCCCACTTTTTCGGCCTGTTTTTTATTGAATACATGCTGAATGCCGTTATTTTTCACACGATGTTTGTGCTGTTCATTAAAGCTGTAAAGCAAGTGATTCAAATGAGGAAAGTCCGCCAAATGATTACGAAGCTGCGAGATGAAACAACAACGGCTGACCTGCAAAAAGCGTATGGAAAGGGTTTAACGGTCTTAACAACAGATCAGCCTATTGCCTTAACGATGGGGCTGTTTACACCGCACATCGTCCTGTCTACAGGATTGCTGTCGGTGCTTGATGAAAATGAACTAGAAGCCGTTATTTACCATGAGCAGTCACACGTTGCAAACAAAGACCCGCTCAAAACGTTTTTACTAAGCACGCTTGCCTCTGCACTATGGTATATTCCGTTTATTAAATGGAGCCATAAACGCTTCAAAGTTATGCGTGAAGTGCTGGCTGATCAAGATGCTATTGTGAAAAACGGCACGCCTGCTCACATCGGCAGCGCGCTTTTAAAAATGGTGAAAACGGGACAGGCAAGTCTTTCATGTGCACACGTATCGTTTGCTGATACGTCAGTTAATTATCGCATTCAATATATTTTAAATCCGGAAACGAAAATGCCGATGCAGCCTCCTGTTGTTTTAACGCTGACGTCGCTATACGTGTTTTTTATTTTGTGTGCGCTCATTTTTACAGCTCTAACAGCTTTGTAAGTTTGGAAGAGAGAAAGAGAAGAAGGAGATGAGGTTGTGTCAAAAGCAAAGAAAAAGAAAAAAGTAACGCCCAATCAGCAAACGTCCTCAAGCAAGTGGATTTTTTGGGTGATTGGAATTATTGCGGTCTGTATTTTAGGGTTAATCGTCCTTTCGAATATGTCAAAGGGCGGAGGAGATGAAAAGGCCGCTCTTACATATGATAATCAGCCGTATCTTGGAAAAGAGTCAGCTCCGGTAGAAGTGGTAGAGTTTGGAGATTACAAATGCCCGGCTTGTAAAAACTTCACGGAATCCTTTTTCCCGCTGATTCAAAAAGATTATGTGGATACAGGTAAAGTGAAATTCTACTTTATGAACTATGCGTTTATCAACAACGATTCTTCTCGTGCAGCAGAGTTTGCCGAGACTGTATACAAAGAGCTTGGAAACGATACATTTTGGAAATTCCATGAGCTTCTTTATAAAAAGCAAAACGCAGCGGATGAAAAGAAAGATGTTTTAACGGAATCTTACTTAGAAAATACGCTGAAAGAAGTATCTGGCGATGCCGATGCGAAAAAAGTAGCAAGTGCATTCAAAGACGGAAAAGGAAAAGATGCGTTCAATCAAGATATGAAGACAGCCAACGACTTAGGCATTACGGGTACACCAACGATTTATGTAGGCGGCAAAAAATTTGAAGGAAAAACAATCGATGATTTTGATCAAATGGTCAAAGATGCGGCTAAGGAGAATAAATAATGAACAAGTCTTTGGTTTTCGGGTGGCTTACAGCGCTTGTCGCGATGCTTGGAAGCTTAACGTTTAGTGAAGTTCTTCACTTTATTCCGTGTGAACTTTGCTGGTATCAGCGAATTTTAATGTATCCGCTGGCGATTGTGCTAGGTGTAGCCGTGTATCGGAATGATACGTTCATCTACAAATACGTCCTGCCGTTTTCTGTGATTGGTATGGCGCTTTCAGGCTATCATTATTGTCTGCAGAAGATACCGGCTCTTAAGGCATTTGAAACGTGTACAAGCGGCGTTCCATGCTCAGGTCAATATATTAACTGGCTTGGGTTTATCACGATTCCTTTTTTAGCATTTATTGCCTTTACCATTATTACAATTATGATGCTTGTTCTTCGCAAGCAGGCGAAAAAAGCTTAACCTCCGGGTTAAGCTTTTTTATATGGAAATAAAAAAAGGCCCGCTCATAAGAAGCGGGTGCAAATAGGGTACATCTATGAAAAATGATGAAATTGTTTTGACAAGAACAGTATATAAAAGAAAAGTGAAAAAACGGTGAAAAGAGAAAAGCTTTTAGAAAAAATAAGTGAAAAAATATGCTTTTCTTATAAAAAAAGCCCCGCTTACAAAAAGCGGGGAATAAATAGGGGTCATTTATGAAAAATGATGAAATTGCTTTGACAAACTTAGTATACAAAAGAAAAGTGAAAAAACGGTGAAAAGATGGAAGCTTTTAGAAAAAAAAGACCTGTTTTGGGGAAACAGATCACTAGAAAGGGAGTAAAACTATGAAAAAATATGCTAATTGGCTTTACACTTACTATCTTACCGCCGAATAGTGAAAAAACAGTGAAAAGAAACATCAAACAAAAAAAGACCTGCTCTGGGGAAGCAGATCTTCAAAAGGAGTAAAACTATGAAAAAAATATGCTAATTGGCTTCGCAAGTACTATCCTATACCTTTATGGTGAAAAAACGATGAAAAAGAAGCGGGATATAAAAAAAGACCTGCTCTGGGGAAGCAGATCTTCAAAAGGAGTAAAACTATGAAAAAAATATGCTAATTGGCTTCGCAAGTACTATCCTATACCTTTATGGTGAAAAAACGGTGAAAAGAGAAGCGGGATATAAAAAAGACCTGTTTTGGGGAAACAGGTCTTTAGAAAGGGAGTAAAACTATGAAAAAATATGCTAATTGGCTTCGCAAATACTATCCTATACCTTTATGGTGAAAAGATAGTGAAAACGATATTAGGATATAGCTCCTATTTTTCCATATTATAGATTTATTTCTCTTTAATAGGGTATACGTTCATTAGAATCGATATAAACTTAAAGAATTGGCAGGGAGGTATAGATATGGAAAACAAACACGAAGCAACTGCAAATCAGCGCGTGGTTCACCGCGCTCGAAATAGCTGGTCAGGCTTTTTGTTTGGCGTAGGGTTAGCTGCTTTTATTGATGAAGCAGTGTTTCATCAGCTGCTTCATTGGCATCATTTTTATGATAAGTCCACAACGGCCGCTGGTTTAGTGTCGGACGGTTTGTTTCACGCATTCAGCTGGTTCGCTACAATTGCATCACTTTTTATGGTGGCAGATCTCAGGCGCCGGGGCGGCTGGTGGGTGAAAAGGTGGATAGGAGGAGTATTGCTTGGAGCCGGGGCGTTTCAGCTTTATGACGGGACCGTGCAGCATAAGCTTATGGGACTTCATCAAATCCGGTACGGAGTGAAGATTGCACCTTACGACATTACGTGGAATGTACTTGCATGTTTGATGCTGCTTATTGGCATCATTTTAACATGGTTTACACGTAAACAAGGTGCACATCATGATTAAATATGAAGTATTATCTCAGCTTGTATTAGCCCTGCCTTTTGCCGCTGCCTTTTTTTTATACATGTGGGCTGTAGCATCTTCAAATGCAACGTATAGAAAATGGTCATTATATAGGACGTTCAGCTGGACACTTGGTATTTTATGCGCCATATCTTCTGTAGCAGGACCGCTCGCAGCCCGTGCTCATATGGACTTTACCGCGCATATGACGGGGCATTTGCTTTTAGGTATGCTAGCTCCGCTTTTAATGGCGTTAGGAGCACCTCTTACGCTGCTGCTTCGCACGCTTCCGGTTCATGCAGCCAGAAAAGTGTCAAAACTTTTAAAAGGACGGTTTGTTCGGTTCATCAGCAGTCCGGTGACAGCTTCTGTTCTTAACGTAGGAGGACTTTGGATTCTTTATACAACAAGTCTGTATGGCATGATGCATCACTCTTTTTTCGTGCATGTCGCTGTACATATTCACGTGTTTTTAGCCGGCTATGTATTCACCGTATCGATGATTTCAATCGACCCTTCGCCGCATCAAAAAACTTTTACGCACCGAGCATCCGTATTAATAATTGCGCTTGCCGCTCACGGTATTTTATCAAAATATGTGTATGCTAACCCGCCTATGCACGTTTCGGCGGAAGGGGCGCAGCAAGGGGCTATGCTGATGTATTACGGAGGCGATTTAATTGACTTATGTTTAATTGTGCTTCTTTGTTATGAATGGTTTAAGAGAGTTCAAAAAGTATCTCTTACATAAAAAAACGCGCAGAAAGTATGAGACTTTCTGCGCGTTTTTTTTAGTGAATGTTTCGTTTTTTAAAGCGTCCGCCGCGGACTTCGGTAATATCTGCAACGGCTAAAAAGGCAGTAGGGTCAAAATCTTCAACAATAGTTTTTAGCTTTGATTCTTCAAGGCGCGTAATGATGCAGAAAATCACTTTTTTATCATCGCCCGTATAAGCACCTTCACCGTGCAAATAGGTAACGCCTCGACCTAGACGCGCATTAATCGCATCGCCGATGTCATCAGAACGATCACTAATAATCCAAGCTGATTTTGATTCTTCCAATCCTTCTACCACTGTATCAATGGCTTTTGCCGCAATGATGTACGCAAGGATGGAATACATGGCGCGGTCCCACGTGAACACAAATCCCGCTGCTCCTAAAATGAAGAAATTGAAAAACATCACAATTTCTCCTACAGAAAACGGAATTTTTTTACTGATTAAAATGGCAAGTATCTCCGTACCGTCAAGCGCTCCGCCGTAGCGAATTACGAGCCCTATTCCAATTCCGAGAATAATCCCTCCAAAAACGGTAGCAAGAAGAACGTCTGCGGTAAACGCGGGGACATGGTGAAACATAGAAGTTAAGATGGATACAACCAGTATGCCAAAAATAGTGGAAAGGGCAAATGTTTTCCCCATTTGCTTGTACCCGATAAATACAAACGGAAGATTGAGTACAAAAAGAAAGATTCCTAGATTTACGCCAGTAATATGCGAAAGCATGATGGAAATACCGGTAATTCCTCCGTCGACAACGTGGTTCGGAACGAGAAAAATTTCAAGTCCTGTGGCCATGAGCAGGGCACCAATCGCAATAGCGATGGCCCTTCCAAATACCTGTCCCTTGGACAGCTTTCGGTGCTGAATTTTCGCTTTTTCAATTTCTGTCATTTGCATGTCTCCTTTGATGTCTCATATGTATTTCTCACTTTAGAAAAGTGAAACTATCTTTAATTATACCTTACTATGCACAATTAGTGGGGATAGTAAGGCTTAATTACTTGTTTCACCATATAAAAAAAGCCTGCTTTAGAGTCATAAGCAGGCTTTTTAAGGAGTAAAACGATGAAAAAAGGTTGGCTTCACAATTTTCACTATATAGAGGTTTGATGAAAAAATGATGAAAATGCCGGCATGTGCGTTAAGAAAATCGGGGATACTAGTTAAAAAAGGCCAAAAGGAGATGACGAAATGAGCATGTGGATGATGTATAATCACTTGATGCATTCGCAAATCTTTTTAAGCAGCGTATTAATTAGCGGTATTCTTCTTGTTAGCGGAGGATTTGTGTACGGCAGAATAATGAGCAAAAAGTAAGCCTGATATTACCACGGATAGGTTGTTAATGGAAACTGCTCGGTAGCTGCTTGGTTAATGTTATACTTGCTCCATAAGCTTAGCGTGGAGGTGTCAGCATGAGCAAGCATCATGATCTAACAGCATCATACGGCGAATCGCTAGTAACGTGTGAACATCAGTTTGAAGCTAGCTATTACTATCATCAAGTGCGCGAACGGTGCATGAATCACATTCATGAAATAAGCAAAGCGGTAGATGAATTTGTTGTTGATTTTACAGACGAAAGTTTAAAAATATTAGAGCTGCTTTACTATGATTTAGAAGACGGCAATCGCTTTGACTATTTTTTAATGACAAAAGAAGAATTCGAAGAGTGTATGGGCGTATACTTTGGTGAAGTGGTTACGTCTACTATTGACGAAGCGCGCTGGGTTGTGAAAGAATATCCGCTTATGGAAAACAAGTATGTGACCGGAATTGAAAAAGGGAATCTTTCACTCATGTTTCCGCATGGCTTTTTTAACCATAAAGAGCGTCATCCAGAGTGCGTTTTTACTCTTTATCATTTATATAAACAGCTGCAAAAATAGGAAAAAGGTGAACGTAAGTTCACCTTTTTTATTGTCCAAGCTTTATGGGAATATAAATATCCATTTCATATGTATCACTATATAAATTGCTGTGTATAGCTGTATTTACAATTTCAAGAGCAGGACCTTCAATCATGCTGTAAGGAGAGTTCGGCAGCCATTCATTCCAGATGCTGTTATACGTCGACCCAAGCGATGTAATGGGACCTCTGTGTTTAAACTGCAGGTATGTAAACGAAGGAAACGTATGAACGCTCATACCGTTTGGAATACAAGCCGTATCAGCCACTTCTGTACCTGCAATATAAAAATAATTTTCTCTTTTCGGAGCCATGCAAATGCCTGTAATCATATGAGGTTCTTTTGAAGAAGTAATCATTTCTTTTTCTTTAAGTATTTGCTTCAAAAGATTTTCTTTTTGATACTCTCCGTTTTTTGCTATGCCTATCACTGAAAATCCTTCTTTATATACAACTTTACCTTGCATAATCCACCTCGAATTTTTCAAGCTCAAGCTTTTATTCTATCAATCATAAATTACTTTACCGTGATTGTAACATAATCTTAAGTAGATATCGATGCAGAAAATGGAACATGAGCAAAGCTTCAAACCCATGCTTGAGATACTTTAATTGTTACATAAAAACAGCGCGGGAATTCGTACGCTGTTTTTACTAATGCAACACTTTATTTATATAACGTTTATGAAGAGTAAATCCGGGAAACTCCTTAATATAAGTCAAAATGGTAGCTAAACCAGTAGTCGTCCTGCACATTCTTTGTGTTTGAAGCGACAATATGCTCATGACCTTGTTCGTCCGTGGCAATCCAGTTGTAGTTGATATCCATTTTAATCGGATACATATTGCCTTTTTTAAATAAAATAACGGGGGGATTTACTTCAACAAACTCGTTTAGTTTTTTAACAACATCTTCTTTACAGCGAATTAGCTCCATGTCTTTTTCTCCTTCGGTGTTATTGCACAATCATATTTTTTGCGTTGTGCACAATATATAATTTAAAATAACAAAGGTAAGTTTAGCACATTTTACAAAAAACAGAGAACTAAAAAGGAGCGATATCGATGAATGAACAAATTTTATTAGCAGAACGCCCAAAGGGAATGCCAACAAAAGATACGTTTAAATACGAAAAAATTGAAATGCCTACAGCAAAAGAAGGCGAGGTACTTGTTCAAACACTTTACCTTTCTGTTGATCCGTATATGAGAGGACGCATGAACGATACAAAATCATATGTTCCTCCATTTGAGCTAAACGCACCGCTTGCAGGCGGCATTGTAGCACGCGTAACGGAATCAAAATCAGATCGCTTCAAAGAAGGCGATATCGTGACGGGTATGCTTCCTTGGAAACGCTATTCAGCGGCAGAAGCAAAAAACTTACAGAAAGTTGATCCAGAGCTAGCGCCAATTACAACGGCTATCGGCGTTCTTGGTATGCCTGGTCTCACAGCTTACTTTGGACTGCTTGAAATCGGTCAGCCAAAAGAAGGCGAAACAGTCGTCGTTTCCGGTGCAGCAGGTGCTGTTGGATCTGTTGTTGGTCAAATCGCTAAAATTAAAGGCGCACGTGTTGTCGGCATCGCAGGTTCTGAAGATAAAATTGCTTATTTAAAAGATGAGCTCGGATTTGATGAAGTGATTAATTATAAAAAAGGAAATGTGAAAGAAGCGTTAGAAGAAGCGTGTCCTAATGGCGTTGATGTTTACTTTGAAAACGTCGGCGGAGAGATTTCAGATGCAGTTGTTAGCTTATTAAATAAATTTGCGCGCATTCCGCTTTGCGGCCAAATTTCACTGTATAACTTAGAAAAACAAGATGTGGGACCACGTGTTCAAACACCTTTATTAATTAACAGTGCGCTAATGAAAGGGTTTATTGTAGCTGACTATGCTGACAAATTCCCTGAAGGCATTAAGCAGTTAGGCGAATGGGTGCAGCAAGGAAAAATCAAGTACAGCGAAAACGTTGTAGAAGGTTTTGAAAATGTACCTGAAGCGTTCCTTGGTTTATTTGAAGGAGCAAACTTAGGAAAACAGCTTGTAAAAGTAGCAGAATAAGCGTAAAAAACCGTGCGGGATTATTTCCGCACGGTTTTTTTACATCGTTGAAGCCGTTTGTTGTTTAGCTTCTTCTTCGATATGTTCACCAGTTCGTTCGATTGGCGAGCGTTTGTGATAGCGTCCAAGCAGTCCTGTCATGATGAAGATGCCGATTAACGAATAAAGAACTTGAACTACGCCGAATACCACTGTTGCAGAGCCTACAATCAGCACATCTGTCAAAAGCATTGTTTTACCTGGATTAATGCCAAATCTCTTATCAAGAAACACGCATAGCATGTTGATGCCGCCAAGAGAAGAGCCGTGGCGAAACAAAAAGATTAGTCCAATGCCGACGATAATGCCGCCCAAAACCGCGGCTACAAGCGGATGCGGAAGCGCAAATGAAAAGTTGGCAGCTAATAAATCGGACATCACTGACATCAGGCTAACGCTGATGAAGCTTTTTACCGTAAACTGCAGTCCAATTTGTGTAAGAGCCATAAAATAAAATGGTAAATTGATAATAAAGAACAATACCCCAAATGAAATACCAGTTAAATGCTGCAGCACGATTCCAAGTCCTGCCGTTCCGCCAATAACGAGGTTAGAAGCGGTTAAAAATTGAATTCCGATGGCAACGCATAAGCAGCCAAAGGTAATCCATCCCCATTGTTTTACGTGATTCATATCTCCATCCCCTTTTGTATATTTATACAATACTTTCGATAGAAAACACCGTCTTTTAATTCACAAAATCTATTTTACTATATATCTTTTCAAAAAAAAGCACTTTTGTGAGAGAATCTAACACAAGATTAAAAGTTAGATAATTCAGATTTATTAAGTTCCTTTGAAGCAAATAAGTGATAAACCAATATGTTTCTAAAAAAAGATTACAAAGAAAGAATGAGAAAAACGGATTTTGGAAAATGTATAAACAAATATTTGGATAATGGTTAAAAAAAGGGAGAAAACATTAGTTGAAACGAACTATTTAACTTTATATTTAAAATATTATTCGTCTTTATATTGATTTTTTGTGTATTTAAGGTAATATATAACATTATTAGAGTGAAAATATGTAGAGATGGATGTGGATGCGAAATGAATAAGAAATTATCAGCGTTGACAGGGGTGGCTTTGCTTGCTTTTTCACTTACAGCATGTGCCCCTCAGCGGGAAAAAGAAGTGTCTGCTGAGAAAAAAGAACCCGTTCAAAACCTAGCTGATCAGCAGATCATGGCGGATGCTTGGTACCAAACATCCGGCGAAATGAAAGCTTTGTATTACCAAGGCTATAATACAGGAAAGCTTCGTTTAGATGAGGCGCTTGCAAAAAGCACCGATAAAAAGCCTGCCATTATTTTGGATTTAGATGAAACCGTGCTTGATAATAGCCCATTTCAAGCATCAGCCATCAAAACCGGCAAAGGATTTCCTTATAAGTGGGATGAGTGGGTGCAAGCAGCAAAAGCGAAAGCAGTGCCAGGTGCTGTTGATTTCTTGACGTATGCGGATCAAAAAGGCGTAGATATTTACTATATTTCAGGCCGTACAACTTCTCAGCTTGAGGCAACAATTAAAAACCTAAAGAATTTACATATTCCTCAAGCAACCAAAGACCACGTGCTGTTGACGGGTCCAAAAGATGAAGGAAAAGAAACGCGCCGTCAAAAAGTAGCAACGAATCATAATGTAGTCCTGCTGTTCGGTGATAACTTATCTGATTTTAGCGGCTTTGATAAAAAATCTATTACTGATCGAAATCAACTTGTAGAAGAGCAAAAAGAAGCGTTTGGCCAAAAGCTAATCGTATTTCCAAATCCAATGTATGGAGATTGGGAAGGAGCTATTTATAACTATGACTACTCGATTTCAGACAAACAAAAAGATAAGCTTCGCCGCGAACAGCTTCAGTATTTTAAATAAAAAAAGAAGCTGGAACAAAAGGATTTTAACCCAAGTGAAAAACGAACGATTGATCAGCATGTGATCAACCGTTCGTTTTTTTTGTTATCGTGAATATAGTTTCATCTGTCTTCTTCCTTCTAGCAGGTGATTGGAGGGCAAGGTGAAGACTCCTGCGGGAAAAGCGGAACAGGTGAGACCCCGCAGAAGCGCAAGCGACGAGGAGGCTCAGCGGCCGCCCGCGGAAAGCGAAGCCTTGCACGGAAATCAACTGCGGTGTCGTAAGCGGTTCAGTTCATGTATCTCATTTGTTCGCCTTTAGGCTGGATTCATTTCGTTATGTCTTCAACCTCTTTTTAATTTTTCCAATATAGCCTGTTCAAACGATAGCTTGTCCAAATGATCCTGCTTTTTAAGAAAGAAGCCACGGAGCGTAAGGAGCTTGCTTCCACTCGTGTTTTAACATGCCATAAATCACAAGGTCGTGGTAGTGGTCATATAGATATTCACCTTCTCGGCAAATGCCTTCTTCTGTAAAGCCTAGACGCGTAGGGATAGCTTTGCTTTTTTCATTATTAACGCCGCAGCGTATTTCAACTCGATGAAGGTTTAACGTGTTAAATGCATAATTCAGGCATCCGTGTACGGCTCTTGTCATAATACCTTTTCCTTGGAAATCATGTCCAATCCAATAGCCGAGACTTGTACTTTTGTTTCCCCAATTAATACTGTGAAAGCCAATCATTCCTGCGATTTCTCCGTAGTAGCGAATGATGGCCTGGAAGCCTTGATTATTATAGTATTGAGCTCTCCATTCAGGGATGAGTTCGTCGTAGTCAGCAATGCTTTGCATGCTATCTACCCATGGGAGCCATTCTTTTAGGTAAGGTCTTGACTCGTTAATAAGAGAAAGCAATGGGAAAGCGTCAGTTGATTCAATTAAATGCAAACTAACTTCGTCATCAATTTTGTATTCAAACATACGAAAGCCTCCTGTGATGATGGGCCTGCTGAGATAAGCGTAGCGTGTAGGCAGTTCTAACATCTAGTTTTTCTTTATTCTACCACAAGTAGCAGAGAGGAGAACGAGGAAGTTTGAGCTAAAAGCAAATAACGCATAAAGTCGATAGGATTTTAATGATTAAAAAAATTAATAATTGAAAGCACTTTTATCAATATTTTTACAGAAAAGAAGCGTATACAGTGATACAATGGAAGAAGAGAAAAGCCGTTGTATTTATACATACTTCATAACAAACATGATATTGGATTGATAAAAGCAGGTGGTAAAAACATGGATGTACAACTATTAATAACGGTATTTGCACTCGGGTTTTTCGGGTCATTTTTAGCAGGTATGCTTGGAATTGGAGGATCAGTTGTTTTGTACCCGCTATTGCTATTTGTTCCGCCTCTTGTAGGAGTGGGAATATTCAGCGCGCACGAAGTAGCTGGTATAGGAGCCGTACAGTCGCTGTTTGCCTCCGTTTCAGGAGCTCTTGCTTACAAAAAGGGCGGCTATTTGAATAAACCGTTAATTTTATATATGGGTATCAGCGTCTTAGTTGGCAGTCTCATTGGTTCAACGCTATCAAACTCGTTTTCAGAAGGAATGATCAATTTCATTTACGGCGTGATGGCAACAATTGCTGCAGGATTAATGTTTATGCCCAAAAAAAATAATCCAGCGGCCGATTCATTCGAAGTGACGTTTTCAAAACCTTTGGCAGCAGCTCTGGCGTTTTTAGTTGGAATTTGCGGTGGGATTGTCGGAGCAGGAGGCGCATTTTTACTTGTTCCTATTATGATTACCGTGTTAAAAATTCCTGTGCGCGTAACGATTGCAAGCTCATTAGCCGTGACCTTTGTTTCGTCTATGGGAACAACCTTCGGTAAAGTAATGACCCATCAAGTCCTTTTGCTTCCGGCGCTTATGATTATTGGAGCAAGCTTACTAGCAGCTCCAATCGGCGCTTTTGTCGGGCAAAAGACGAAGGTAGCGTCGCTGCAAGTTATCTTAGCGGTCGTTATTACGGCGACTTCGCTGAAAATATGGTTTGATTTACTAATGAAATCTATTCATTAAAAAAAGCTGCCTTTTTAAGGGCAGCTTTTTTATTTTGTTGTTGATGAAACAAGGTGAGCGACTAAAATATAGCGTTCAGGTGCTGAACCAACGTAGTTAAATGGATAACATGTGCTGACGGTTAAAGTGGCTCTAGGCTTCGGCACAATAACGGTCCGGTCATCCGCATCAACAATTCGTACTTTGTTTACTTTGTATGTGAAGGTGCCTGCTGCCGTACTTACCACAAGCGAATCACCTTCACCCACGTCGCCAAGCTTACGAAAAACCGTATCGCGATGTCCTGATAGAACAGAGTTGTCGTTTTGACCAGGCAGCACGCTTCCCGCAAAATGACCGACGCCTTTTTCTAATTCATCTTCGTTCGTACCGTGATAAATTGGCAGCTTAGCGTTTAATTTAGGAATATATAGTTCTCCCATTAAATCACCGATTTTTGGCTGTTTCGGATAAGACACATTTGACACTTTCGGCTTTTTTTCTGAGCTAGCAAGACGAGAGTGTACCGCTTTTTTTGGTTCAACAGAAGAAGCTTCAGCAGAAGAGTCTGCTGTTGATGAGTCCTTGCTTTTAGAAACTGAAGCTGCGGCTGGTTCTTCTGTATCCATTGTTTTAAATGCCAAATAGCCTCTTGCAAATTTATAGGCGTTTGTGGTCGTAAACCAAAGACCAAAGCAAATGACAGCGGCTAAAAGGGAAAGAACAATCAACCGCTTTTTACGATTGATTGTTCTTCTTGTTTTTCTTGGTTCCATTTTATGCGCGTCTCACTTTGCGGAAAAGAACAAAGCCAGCTGCTACAAGCACTAATCCAATTAATGTATTGGTTACATAATTAGAAGCCGTTTCCGGAAGTTTTCCGCCTTTAACGGTTTTTTGTACAGCGCCGTTCGTTTGTTGCTTCACCGGTTCTTGTTTCTTTTCTACTGCTGGTTTTTGCGCTTGAGCTGGTTTTGCTACAGCTTCAGCAGATTTTTCTACTTCTTTTCCTGTATCTGTGATGATATCAGAATTGAACATATCGCCTGTGATCACCATGTCTGCTAAAAATTTATTGTCTGTCGTATAAAGAGAAATTTTTAGACTTGCATTTTTTAATTCTTCTAAGTTGATTAAATCAGTAAGAGAAAGCGGTTTTTCATTTCCGCCTTGTACAAGTGAAAATTTAGCGTCTAAATGGAAGATTGATAGCATTTCTTTATAAATAGACATTAGTTCAGCGATTTGATCAGCAGATAATTCTGTTGCTGTATCAAAATCTTCGAATGCCGCTAAGCGCTCGCCTAATTGATCTAAGCGGTTAAGCGTTGCTTCATTTGAAAGCTCATCTTCTAACGATGTAAAATGTGCTTCAATTCGATTTAACTCTTCTGAAGTTAAGCCTAATTCAGACTGCATAAATGATAGTAAGCCGCTTAAATCTTCTTCGCTTAATTCATCATCGTAAGAAGTGTCTTCTTCGTCATACGACTCATCATCTTCATACCAGTCATCGCCTTCTAGATAGAAGCCGACATCATCGTATAAATCATCTAGGTACACATAATCGTCTAAGCTTTGGCCGTTCTCTTTTAATAACGCATTTAAGCTTGTTTTGTCTAAGTCAAAATCTGCATACAAATCTTGCACGTTATGTAAGTCAGCTGCAATCGGTTCACCTAAAAAATCTTCTAAATCTGCGATTGTATCGTAGTTTTCAAGACTATCGTCATACAGTGAAAGTGAATATTCAACGTCGTCTTTGGTTACTTCAAAGCCTCGCGTTTGGCTTACCGATTTTAAATACTTGTTGAAATCTGCGTCAAATGTTGACGCGGCTGCGAATGAAGACGTTGGAAATACGCCAACAAACAGCAGAAATGATAATAAAATTGTCCCCAGTTTTTTCATCAATTTTCTCCTTTTTTTTACGTTTTCTACAAGATTATATAGTAAGAGTTATAAATTTACAATATATACTTATATTATATATACCTTGAATATAGTGGTAATTTAAGGTATTTATAGAACTATATATATTGAGAATATCGTATGAAAGGGAGCGGAAAGCCCTGGATAGAAAGAAGGGGAAAATAAAGAAAAAGGTTTATACTTTTTTGACAGAGACAGAAATATAAAAAAACATCAAAAAAGAACAGCACTTAGAAGCTGTTCTTTTTGAAATGATATGTAAGCATTAGCATAGATAGTTGAAATTCGATACCGTTCCGCTTTAGAAAAAGGTGGCTACGAGTTATGATTTTAGTAAGGATAGTGAAGAAAAGTGAGAGCGCGGTTTTGTCAGCTCTATTTTAATTCCTTTTAGTCTTAAACGTTCTACAAACTGTTTGCGTTTTTTTCGCTTTTCATGCGGGGATTGATTCATATTTGCCTCATCCTCCATATATAGTCAAGTAGCTAACATATCATTATCATAATAAAAAGACGACGGTTACACAATAAACATTCTCAAATATTCACAAAGATTTAAAATTTGTTACATTGATAGTGTACATGTACCCCATTCTCTTTTTTTATAACATCTCAATGTGCTGTTTTTAAATTGAAGTTTTATGAATTCCGTCGAAGAATAAAAAAACATGATCAAAATGAGCACGCAGACTTTTATATTTTGATTCATGGTGCTTAAAAGCTATACTAGTAGTGCGTATAGAAAAGACGAAAACGAGATTGGATATCTCATCTATTCGTATACAAAAAAGAAAGAGGGATCTTGATGAAAACAGAACAGCAGTATTTTGAAGAAGGAAAATCAATTCAAACATATATGAACGACATGAGTACATTAAAAGAGGAAAGTTTAGCTGTTTATGAACAATTTCAGCTTCCTAAAGATGGACTGGCTGACAAATTAAAAGCTCACAAGCTTCACTTCTTAGCGATTACTGAAGATTGGTGCGGAGATGCGATGATGATTAACCCAATCATTCGTAAAGTAGCTGAAGCTGCCGGTATCGATGTTCGTGTTGCACTGCGCGATGCGGACACCGAATTAATTGATCGTCACTTAACAAACGGCGGCCGTGCTATTCCGATTATTTTAATTTTTAATAATGAAGGAAATTTACTAGGTAAATGGGGTCCTCGTGCTCCTGAAGTTCAGCAAATCGTGGATGAGCTTCGCGCCGAACTTCCTTCAAAAGAAGATCCTTCGTTTGAAGAAAAGCAAAAAGAAGTCTTTTCTGCGTTACGAACAAGATATAAAGAAGAACCGGCTCTTTGGTCGTATGTTTATAACAGCTTCAAAGAAACAGTGTTAGCTGTTGTAAAATAATTTAAAAAAGCAGGGTAAAATGAGCGCTTCATTTTACCCTGCTTTTTTTCTTGTTATTGCAGCAAAATCGTTTGTATATCACTTTAATGAAAAGGCTGTTTTTATAAATGTTAGTGTTCAAAACGCGCACTTTCAATTGGTAAAACGCACAAAATTCTAAAAATAAAAATATTTTTTATTCAAAACGCGTACTTTTTTAACTTGATGATGATATAATAGCAAATAATAAATGAAGAAGGGGGACGGGTGAATGAATGTAAAAGCTTTTGGTTAGTACTTTTAAGTAGCATTTTTAGAGATCAAAATGAATTTTATTTTTTAAATTTAATGAAAGCGCTTAATAACTCACTTCTCAGAATATATAGAAGAAAGGTGTTAGATACATGAATAACTTACATAGAAAAATGGGAACGTTTTCTCTCATGATGGTCGGCCTTGGATCTATTATTGGATCAGGATGGCTGTTTGGGGCATGGAGAGCTGCTCAAATTGCAGGCCCTGCAGCAATTGCTTCTTGGATTATTGGAATGGTTGTTATTTTATTTATAGCTCTTTCTTACAGTGAACTAGGATCGATGTTTCCAGAAGCAGGAGGTATGGTTAAGTATACGCAGTACTCGCACGGCTCATTTCTTGGCTTTATTGCGGCTTGGGCAAACTGGATTGCCATCGTATCGGTTATTCCTGTTGAAGCGGTTGCCTCTGTTCAGTACATGAGTTCATGGCCGTGGGAGTGGGCGAAATGGACAGGGAGTTTAGTAGAAAACGGGATTCTTACTGGAAAAGGCTTGGCTATTGCTACAGGGCTATTAATCATTTATTTTCTTTTAAATTATTGGACGGTAGGCTTATTTTCGAAAGCTAATTCACTTATTACCGTTTTTAAAATTGTGATTCCAGGGCTTACAATTGGTGCTCTTTTATTTGCAGGATTTCACGGCGGAAACTTTTCCTCTGCAGGAGGCGTTGCTCCAAATGGATGGGCAAGCGTGTTGACAGCTGTTGCTACGTCTGGGATTGTGTTTGCTTTTAACGGTTTTCAAAGCCCTATTAACATGGCGGGAGAAGCGAAAAATCCGGGACGCTCTATTCCAATTGCCGTGGTAGGATCCATTTTGATTGCAACCGTGATCTATGTATTGCTTCAAATTGCGTTTATTGGAGCAGTAAATCCTTCAGAAATAGTAAAAGGATGGAGTCATCTTAACTTTAATTCGCCGTTTGCCGATTTAGCGATTGCACTAAATATTAACTGGCTTGTTATTGTTTTATATGCCGATGCGTTTGTATCGCCATCAGGAACGGGTATTACGTATACAGCTACCACGTCACGCATGATTTATGGTATGGAAAAAAATAAATACTTGCCGAATATACTAGGACGAGTTCATCCGCTTTACGGCGTTCCTCGTCAAGCCATGTTTTTTAATCTATTTGTCTCATTCATCTTTTTATTTTTATTTAGAGGCTGGGGAATTTTAGCCGAAATTATTTCTGTAGCTACGTTAATTTCATATCTTACTGGTCCTATCACAGCTATGACGTTAAGAAAAACGGGGACCGATCTTTATAGACCTTTACGTATAAAAGGGTTAAATGTAATAGCGCCTCTTGGCTTTATTTTTGCTTCACTTACTCTTTACTGGGCGAGATGGCCGTTAACTGGACAGGTATTATTTATTATTTTAATTGGTTTGCCAATTTATTTTTATTATCAAGCAAAATCAAAATGGAAAGGCTTTGGTCAAAACTTCCGAGCTGGCGTTTGGATGATTGTCTACTTATTATGTATGATGACAATCTCCTGGATAGGAAGTGAAAAATTCGGGGGACTCAATATTATTAAATACGGCTGGGATATGGGTCTCATTGCAATTGTGGCACTTTTCTTTTATGCTTGGGCACTTAAAAGTGGGTACAAAACAGAGTATTTAAAAGAAGCAATTCATGTTAATAATGAAATGAAAGCAGCGGAAGCACAGACTGCCTCGGCTAAAGAGCAAGTTATAGAAAAACAAATTAAATAAGTAGTAAAAATGAGGCTGGGACAAAAGTATTTCAGTTGAAGTCAAATGCGAACTATTAATTATTTTTTAATTGGTAGTTCGTTTTTTTGTTGTTATGTTGAATATAGATTTTATGTGTATAGTTGGTTCTAGCAGTTGATTGGAGGACAAGGCGAAGACTCCTGCGGGAAAAGCGGAATAGGTGAGACCCCGCAGGAGCGTAAGCGACGAGGAGGCTCAGCTTCCGCCCGCGGAAAGCGAAGCCTTGCACGGAAATCAACAGCGGTGTAACAAGCAGCTCAGCTCATGTATACAATTTATTCGTCTTTAGATTAGATTGATTTAGTTATGTCCCACCCTTTTTTTTGTGGATAAATTTTCTTTTTTTGAATACTAGATAGTAAAAAATGCTATAATGGTTGGCAAAATCATGCAGGGGGAGAACGACTTATGGATATCGTATCAATCACTTCTTTTTTAGGTGTAGCCACTTTGCTTACGGTTATGCCTGGTCCTGATAACTTATTTGTTTTAGCACAAAGCATATCAAACGGTAAATATGCAGGAATTTCTACTTCATTAGGTCTTTGCACGGGCTTGCTTGGTCATATAGCAGCGGCAACGTTGGGTCTGTCGGCTATTATTTATCAATCAGCTTTAGCATTTGCTATTGTCAAATACGCTGGGGCAGCTTATTTATTATATCTGGCTTATAAGACGTTTACAGCCAAAGATTCCGCTCTCGCTGTTGAAAATAAAGAAGCCATTGAGTACAAGGTGCTATATAAAAAAGGAGTGATTATGAACCTGCTAAATCCAAAAGTTTCGCTTTTTTTTCTTGCTCTTTTACCTCAGTTTGTTAATCATTCAACCGGACACGCCACGCAGCAAATGCTTGTTTATGGAGCTGTGTTTTTAGTTCAAGCGCTGATTATCTTTACGTTAATTAGTCTATTTGCAGGGAAAGTAGGGGAGTTTTTGCGAAAATCTCCGGCGCTGTCTAAGCGGCTTAATCTCGTGCAAGGTTCTATTTTTACGCTTATTGGGCTAAAAATTGCTTTTAGCGAGAAATAGAAGGGGATACCATGGTGAACCAGCTTTTTATCTTTATTATTAAGAGGCGTGGACAAAAGTAGTTTAGTTGAAGGGAAATCCGAACGATGAATGTAGATTCTTGATGGAGAATCCAACTCGTTCGGATTTTTTTATTGTTATGGTGACCATAGCTTTCATCTTTCTTTTGTACTTTAAAAACAGCAAAGAGAAACAAGTAAAATCCAGTTTGTTGAGTGATTGTTCTCCAATCTTTAAAGGGACGAACCCTTCTTGTCCACTTACATATATATATAGAATGAGAGATAAAACATCGGACAAAGCCGGTGTTAACCCCAAGTTCTTTCATATTATGGCTGAAAGGAAAGGTTCACATGAAAAAAGTATGGCTAGATGCAGGGCACGGCGGTACAGATTCAGGCGCTTTAGGAAATAATTTGCGTGAAAAAGATATTACGCTGCAGCTTGTATTACACGCGCGGGCGTATTTAGAGCATAACTATTTAGTAGATGTTCAAGTAACTCGTTCAACCGATGTGTTCGTTTCATTATCAGATCGAGCGAACCGGGCTAATGCGTGGGGAGCGGATATATTTGTTTCCATGCACATTAATGCCGGTGGAGGTACTGGATTTGAAACGTATCGGTATCCATCACAAGAGGGAAGTCAATCTTCTCTTTTACAAAAAGAGCTGCATACGGAGATTTTACCAACCATGCGCAAATTTGGAACGATTGTAGATCGCGGTTTAAAAACGGCTAATTACGCTGTACTGCGTGAAACAAATATGCCAGCTGTTTTAACAGAAAACTTGTTTATCGATACGACAGCCGACGCTGAAAAATTAAAAAACGCAACGTTTCTTCGTGAAGTGGGAGAAGCACACGCGCGTGGAATTGCTGCATATTTAAAATTACCTTCTAATGAAGTTACATTCTATACCATTCAATCTGGAGATACGTTTTATAGCATTGCAAAGAAGTATAATATCACCGTTCAGCAGCTGCAGGATGCAAATCCCGGCGTAGATCCTACCAAACTGCAAATTGGGCAGCAAATTGTTCTTCCTGTCACTACGTATACTGTACAAGCAGGAGATACGTTCTATAGCATTGCAAAGAAGTATAATATGACTGTTCAGCAGCTGCAGGATGCAAATCCCAGTGTAGATCCTACAAACCTGCAAATTGGGCAGCAAATCATCATTCCCGCTGTTTAATATCTGTAAATAAAAAAGATGACACGGCAGCGTGTCATCTTTTTTATTATTGAACTAACCTTACAAGCATATGGGCAAGGTGATGCTGCTGTTCTTTGTCTCCAACTTTCCACAGTTCGTGAAGCAGGTTTTCCTCTCGATTGCGAGGCTCTTCATGCTTAGCGAGATAATCAGCTACTTTCTGAGCTGTTTTAGCAAGCTGTTCCTCATTCATCCCTAACTTTTCACCTTTTGAGACCTTGTCCCCTAGATAACTTTTAAATCCTTCGAAGCTAGAAAGAATATCCTCTTTTTTCTCCTCGCTCATAGAATTAATGGCTCCTTCAACTTTTGCTGAATGATTTGTTTCTACAGAATTACTCATAGTTTTTTTCTCCTCTCATGGTTATATTTGGGTGTTAGAAAGCATATTCCCCGAGCATTCAGTAAATAAACGTCCAAATGTGTTATTTTTACATGATGGCGTTTTATAAGGACTTAAAAGGGGAGGTCAAACGAGATTTTACCAACAAATAATAAAATGACAAAAAGACTTTGGATGAAGAGACCAAAGTCTTTTACTAATTTTTATGCTGAAGCATCATACCTCGGGCGTAGGAGTAGGCTTGGCATAGCCTTCCTTATATTTATGATCAATTTCTTGACGAATGTCTTCGATGCTTTTGCCTTTGCTGTAGTCTACTACAGCTTGAGCCGCTATTTCTAAGCAGACACCGCATTTTGTTCCGTGATCATCCCACGTTACTGCGCCGTTTTCTTTGTTTTCAAAGATAAAACAGTCGTAGTTGTTTTGATGATTAGCTTCTTCTCCACATCCGCAGTAGCAAGGAATGTTTTCTAGTAAGGTTTGATGCTTAGCAGCGGCTGCATAAATAAGCTGCATATCTTCGGGCTTGTCACTCAGAAAGGAAGGGAGAGTTTCACTATTTTTTGTTTCTTCTCGTTTATCCCCTAATGTATGTTGCTGATGTTCTTCATGTTGTGTTGTTTCTGTCTGTTTGTTAGCTGAACTTTCTTTACTTTCGTTTCCACAGCCGGACACCATGCCTGCTGCAAGGACAACTGGTATGACCTTTGATTTCATCATCAAAATGTTCATCCTTTCTTCAATTAAAGATAGAAAATAATATGTACATCCATCACGTTAAAAAGACATCATTCGTCTTTGAAGTCATTCATCAACTTTCTGCAAAATAATTTTCCGGTACATACCTTTCAACATGACGCTTGAATTTTCCTTCAAGATAAGCTGATCCCGGCTTGCTTCAAACATAGGTTCAAAAGAGAGGCCAATATCCGTTCCTAGTAATTTTACGAAGAGGCGGAATATTTTTTTAGGAAAAGCCGCTGATTTCTTTTTGGTTTCAAATTTATCAAAAATCAGGATCGTTCCCTTAGGCTTTACTACTCTGGTCATTTCTTTTAAAGCTTGCTTTGCATCAGGCACTACGCTAAGAATTAAGCTTGCTACAACAACATCAAACGAAAAAGAGTCGAATGTTAGCTGCTGAGCGTCCATTTGGTGGAAAGTTATAGACGGGTTTTTGTATTTATCTTTTGCTTTTTGAAGCATTTCACTGGAATAGTCGATGGCTGTTACATTTGCTTCATGAGGAATAAAAGCTAAATCGGCACCCGTTCCAACACCTACAAATAAAATGCGCTGCTCAGACGAAAAGGGGACATCTTGAAAGACTTTTTTTCTGGCTCGATAAAACATCCCGTTATTAAAAAAGACATCATAAAAAGGGGCCCAGCATTTATAAATAAATTGGTTCCAGCGGTTATTCACGTAAACCCTCCTAAAAAATAAGCTTTCCAACGCATGCTGGAAAGCTTATAGATTCCATTTATTTTTTCATTTTGAGTAAGCGAAGGCTGTTTAAAATAACAAGTAGCGCTGCTCCTGTATCGCTTAAGACGGCAATCCACAGAGTAAGCCACCCTGGGAAGATAAAGGCTAAGGCAATGACTTTAACAATAATAGAAAACCAAATGTTTTGTTTGATAACAGCTAACGCTTTGCGGCTTAGCTTCATTGTATGAGGAAGCTTTTCTAAATTGTCTGCCATCAGGACAATATCAGCTGTTTCCATGGCTGTATCAGTACCAGCACCGCCCATTGCAATGCCAAGATCAGCAGTAGCAAGGGCAGGGGCATCGTTAATTCCATCTCCAACCATAGCCGTTTGATACCCTTCATGTTGAAGCTGCTGTATGGCCTTTACTTTGTCTTCAGGCAGCAAATCAGCGAAATAGCGGTCTACCCGAGACTGAGAAGCAATCATTTTAGCTGTTCCTTCGTTATCACCGGTTAACATCACAATTTGCTGCATTCCGTTTTGCTTGAGGCTTTCTAAAGCAGATACGGTTGTATGTCGGATGGTATCAGCTACGCTAATAATGCCTAGAACACTTTTAGCTGTTCCGACCATAATAATCGTTTTACCTTCGTTTTGAAGCTTTTCAATATGAGACCAGCAGTGGGATAGAGGCGTTCCTAAATCTGAGAATAATTTTGCATTACCGGCGTAATAGACCGTGTCTTTAATTGTTGCTTGCACGCCTTTTCCTGTAAGAATTTTAAAATTTGATCCTTGTAAAGAAACGACTTTTTTCTCCGCTGCATAATCCACGATAGCCCGGGCGATGGGATGATTCGAATAGTCTTCTAGCGTTTTGGTTACCGCTAAAAGCTGATTTTCTTCAGCACCAACGGAAACAACTTCTGAAACGGCTGGTTTTCCTTCAGTCAGCGTTCCTGTTTTATCAAAAGCAATCGCATTGATTGCACCTGCTTTTTCTAAAAACGTCCCGCCTTTAATAAGTACGCCATTTTTCGCCGCGTTTCCAATCGCAGATACAATGGCGACGGGAGTAGAAATGACTAGGGCACATGGGCAAGCCACAACTAATAATTCAAGCCCCTTGTAAAACCACTCGCTCCATGCACCATCAAACAGGGGAGGGATGACCATAATGAATAAAGCTAAAATAAAGACAATAGGTGTGTAAATGGTTGCAAATTTATCAACAAATGCTTGAGTCGGCGCTTTTTTCTCCTGCGCTTCTTCCACTAAATGAATGATTTTAGAAATTGTCGTATCTTCGACTAGCTTTGTTACCTTAATTTCTAAAGATCCGCTTTCGTTAATCGTGCCGGCATAGACAGCATCGCCAATTACTTTATCAACGGGAATAGATTCACCTGTAATAGGAGCTTGGTTGATACTGGATTCGCCGTTTATAATTTCACCATCGAGCGGAACTCGGTCTCCTGGCTTTACAACAATCGTGCTGCCAATTGAAATATCTTCCGCTGCTTTTTTAATCAGCTGGCCGTTTTCCTTTACCCATGCTTCAGAAGGGGCTAGATCCATCAAACCTCGTATCGAGTTTCTTGTTTGTTCAATTGACCTTGTTTGCAGAGCTACACCTAAAGCAAATAGCCAAACGACCGTAGCGCCTTCAAGCCATTCACCAATAACAGCTGCTCCAAGTGCCGCAACGGTCATTAAAACATTCATGTCTAAAGAACGGCTTTTGATTCCGTAATAAGCACTTTTAGCCGGCTTATATCCGCTAACAATCATGGCAATAGCGTACAGTACAATTGTCATATAAGAAGCAATTCCTGTATGAGAACCGATAAAACCTAGTGCGATGAGAATACCTGAAAAAATAATCGGACCATTTTTGCCTTTATGATGCCGAGATTCAGCAGGCTGCCTGCTGCTGGTCACTAAAGTGGCGGTGTAGCCAGCTTTAGATACTTCTTTAATAATGTCATCAGCTTCATCATCATGCTCAATTTGTGCTTTTCCCGTTGAAAAGTTAACGCGTACGTCTTTGACAGCAGGAACCGTTTTTAAATGATTCACAATCGTGTTCGCACAAGCCGCGCAGTCCATTCCTTCAATCAAATACGTTTTCATTTTCTTATTTGATTGAATAGGCTCAATACTAAAGCCCAGTCTTTCTACTGAGTTTGGAATGAGTGACAGAGCTGATTCACTTGCCGCCGCCACTTGAAGCTTTCCTGTATTGTAATTGATTGCTACGTGTTGAATATCGTTTAATGTTTTTAAACTTTTTTCAATCGTAGCAGCGCAAGAAGGGCAATCCATTCCATACACGCGGTATTCAGCCGTTTCTTCTATATTACTGCCGGTTGCTATATCGTGATCGCCGCAGCAAGAATGCTGGCTTTTATCAGTCGTTAACGCAATCGTATCTGAACAGCAGCTGTGACTGTGTGCGTGACTCTTTGTACTACAGGAAGAAGGTTCTTCAGTAGATGCGGCTTCTGAAGAAGAGGAGCAGCAGGAGCTATTCTCAATTTCTGATGAAGAAGGGCCGCTGCAGCAGCTTCCGGTATGGTGATGATGTTTTTTGTCTTCGTGTTTCATTGTGTCCCACTCCCTATACGGTAAGAAAAACTTAAATGGTTACATCTTCTTTTTTAGCAAACATAATATCAATTACTTGTTTAATATGTGCATCCCTTAAAGAATAAAAAGCTAACTTTCCTTCTTTGCGATAATTGGCAATTCCTATATTTCGCAGCAGTCTTAAGTGATGAGAAGCAGTAGCAACCGTAGAGCCTACAATGTTGGCTACGTCACATACACATAATTCCTCACCTTTATAAAGGGCCAATACGATTTTCAGCCGCGTTTCATCTCCCAACGCTTTGAACATCGTAGAAATATCCTGAACAGCTTCAACATCGATAGAAGGCTTAATACGATTCACTTTTTCTTCGTTAAAACAATAAATATCACAGCGGTCTTTTGGCATAGTTTCCTCCTTCATTCAAACATTCAAATGATTGTTTGTTTATAATATATGCCAATTTTAAAAAATGTTCAAACATTTATTGATTATTCGGAATTTTATTTTTGAATTAAACATACTTATAGGAGAAATAAATATGGAAAGTATGCCTATTAGTGTATGTGTTCTGCACTAAATCGTGCGGGCGGAAGGAGAATGCTAGGAATGCGCTCCAAAAATAAAAAGCCACCTTTATAGGTAGCCTCTTTATGACTTTTAAAAATGAGAGAAATAACCGAATACAGTGCAAACCATGTTCATTTGGTTATCGTTTTAATCGATTAAATAATAAATCTGCTGAATTATTTAATACCTTGTCTGACTCTTTTAATCGTTTGTCCGAGTTTTCTAAATAGGATTGAGCAGATAATACAACATCTAATGGATCCTTGACATTTTTCTTTTCGGTGCATACTAAATGCCCTACATTATTTTTCCAATGAATCGTGCATTTAAAATTCATAAATGTATCATTGCTCGTTCTCAAACGCAAATGCCTGATGACGGGGTTAGATGAAGAGTGCTGTGACAGCATCCACATTGCTTGTTTCCGGTCGTCTTTATGAATAATGCTCCACAGACTGGAGACTGAAGAAAAATAAGAATGTGCTTGACTAGAAAAATGAAGAATTTCACCTTCTTGATTTAATTGAAAGTAAGGAACGGGGATCCATTTAAGTATGTTACTTTCCATCATGCACCTCTCCCAACTTAAGTAATCTCTTTTACCATATCACAATTACCTAATATTTGTATGATTTTTATCATTTTCCCTACTCTTTTCTCCGTTTTAAGCTGCAAAAGCTACAGAATTGTTCAGTTTAAAACACTTGAAAAAAAGAACATATGTTCGATAAACTGAAAATTAAAGGAGCGAATTCTATGCGACAGCTACTTCAAGAAAGCTACTCTTCAAAACGACCTGTTGAAATTATTTATATGGACGATAAAGGATGTTTGACACAGCGATTTATTATTGTGTATAAAATTTATCCTCAGAGCGTAAAAGCTTGGTGCTTACTAAGGAACGAGAAACGAACATTTAAAATAGAGAATATCCTTTCATGCGGATTCAGCAATAAAAGGAAAAGCAGTTTTAGGCAGAAAGCTCATTCAATTTAAGAGGGGCTTTTTCATATCATTTCCTCTTATGGCGTGTGGGTTATTTTCATACACTATATCCACCAGAGAGGGGAATGAACATGATATTAAACCAAGGAAAGAAAACTAAACATATCGCTAAAGGGAGCACCGAAAAAGAAGATATGACAATGCAGGAGGAGAAAAAACAGCATGAAGCACAAAGTACCTCTTTGTCTCATAATAATTGTCGCGCAAACCTTGATGGAGATTAATCTAAAAAAGGAAAGCTTTCGTCTCCGAAGCTTTCCTTTTTTGTGTATATCGCATTTTTAAGTTAACTCGTATTTTTCTGAGCCAATCACAATATAATCTCTCGGTTGGTATACGAATTTTACCGATTTCTCACAAACTTCGTACGAGTAATTTTCTAAAACATTGTTTTTTTGATTAATATATTGCATAAAAGCGCTTTGAAAATAACCGTTCTCCACAGAAAGTTCACCGGTTTTGCACAGCTTTTCATGTGCTTCTTCCAGCCATTTTGCAATTTGGCTGTCGTTGTTAGTAAATCTAAGGATGTGTGCATAGTGATCGGATACATCTGTCATGTCCTCTTTATCCTGGTCAAAATAAAAAATCTTTTCTTTTTTTGACTGCAGCCTTTGTTTATGCAAAGTGATATTTTTTAACAGTTCTTTTTCAACGTCTTCTTCGGGACTTATATAGATAGGGCAGGTGCCTGCTACCACACCTTGATCTGTAAACGATACAACATAGTACAAATCAAACATCATATCTCTCCCTTCACATGTTCATACTATCCTATCTCGCATCCTTCATTTTTAGAATCATTTTTCTGAGGTTCTTGCAACATTGGTTCTAATGTATTACTCATAAGCGAACCTCAGTTTTAACGGGAAAGGAGAATAAAAATTCTGCGTTTCTTCATTATAATAAGAAAAAACGATCTGTTTACTAGTATTTAAATCTTTCGAAAAGTCAAAATAAATAATGATTGATTTCGTCACTTTATTGTGGTTTCATAATAAAGTGTAAAAAGACCATTTTTCTTGCAGAGAGAAATGAGATAGAGTACTTCTGTGTTGATTCTTTCTTTTAAATATAGTATACATACAGGGGTATAGAAATTAGTTGGGAGGAAAACATGGCGATACTATATATGAGCATAGGTATTTTACTTTTATTAATTTGTTACAGTTTTTATAAACGCTATGTGCCGGTGCAAGGAATAAAGAAAGTGACGACCGTCGACTGTGCTTCTACAACGATTTCGTATGTAGATGTTCGTCATTTTCATGAAATGAAACAAAACCCCTGTCAAAAAGCAATCCATATTCCGCTTCCTTATTTAGAGAGACAGCATGAGGAAATTCCATATAAAGAAGTGGTCGTAATTGTTCCTGACAGCATTTCCCGAAATTTAAGCATTCGGCAGCTAAAAAAACATGGATATCAGGTCAAAGGATACATGTGTGCGGAAAGATGTGTATAATAAAAACACGACAAATAAGCGTTAAACGACTTTGATATAGAAGGCTATGATAGATAAGCTAAGCGATACTCATTTCAAAATGGGTATCTTTTTTTGCTTTAAGGATTAAGAAGGGAAGCAGGGATCGGTTTCTTTTGGTTCAACAGCTACTGAGTCTTTTAGCGTATTTTTATGACAAAAGGTTTGAAAAATCCCTTTTGTGGTAAAAAACAACGTAGTTCTCCTAGTGCATAGACAGAGGTTTAATAGGAAGTTATAATTTAGGCAATTACATAAAAGGGGAGTAAGCTAAGGAAGGTGAATAGATGTGCGAAAGATAAAGCGGTTGCTATTTCTGTTCATTTGTATAGCGGTTGTAATTGTTGCATATGAGATGATTCGATATCCGATTGAAAACAATGCTGCAAGTGTGCAGCAGCATTTGCGAAATTGGGAGCATAAAGAAAGTATTGATGGTTCTGCAAGGATTACGCTGCAAGATTTTAAACGGGTTGATCATTCTAATACATACATAGCCTTATTCTCCATACCTGGTGATAAAGAAGGAATGGCCGTATTGAAGCAAGGATGGAACAAACGCCTGCGTATTGAAGTCAGTACCAAAATGAGCAATTTAGTGGATTATGATGATATCCATACAAATAAAGGGACGTATGCGCTGTTTACAGGGACAAATAGAAGTAAACAAATTGAGCGAGTAAAGGCGGCTTTGGTGCACGATACATATACAATTGATGCCGCGGTTCCAAAAAGTGATTATTTTGTGCTGTATGAAAAAATACCGAGTCATATTAAACATCCGTTTCCAGCAACGACAACGCTGCTAGATAAAGCAGGGGATGATATCACGGTTAAAGAATTTATGGATCAAGAGCTGCGTGAATAATACGCAGCTTTTTTTCTATTGTAAAACGCTTTCTTGAAAAATTCACGTTTTGTTCATATTTTCGAAAGAAAGAATTTTAAGCAAAAAAATCAAATATTTGCTACAAAATAAAGGGGAATTAACGGGCAAAATAAGTTTCATACAGGACGTCACATTTTCTTTGAAAATTTGTCACAAAATATTCAATTATGTCGATGTGTATTGATATATCAATGTTGAAGCAAACATGCAAAGCTAATTTTGCAGTTATTCCTAAAGAAATAGTTAAGAAATGGGAGCTGAATCCTTTTATTTACATTTATTCATACCAAATTATGTGATAGAATATCGCAAGGTTGAAGCACTCTAACCCCATTGGTACAGTCACTATATTAGAATATTTTTAATATAAAAAAATAAAGCAAAAGGGACGAAAAAAATGTCATTTTGTATTACAATAGTAGTGGCCTACAAATAAGGGGGAAGAGAGTCTGTATAAAAATGTCGTTATCTAGCGAAAGATAGCGCATTTTGAATGTTCATCAATATAGGCTTCGCATCATGTGTTGTTAGAAAGGAGAGTTTTAAGTGAAACCAAAAAAAGGATTTTGGAAGCTAGTAGGTTTACTATCTGCGCTTTCACTAGTATTTTTGAGCGGTTGTTCAAAACTTGCTGTATTGAACCCGCAAGGTCCTGTTGCAAAAACGCAATCTGATTTAATCATTTGGTCTATGTGGATGATGTTGATCGTGGTTGTTGTCGTATTTGCTATTTTTATATTTGTTCTTGTCAAATATCGTGAAAAACCTGAAAACATGGACTATGAGCCACCTGAGCAAGAAGGTAACTTAAAGATGGAGGTTATTTGGACAGCATTCCCAATCATCATCTTAATTCTATTAGCAGTGCCAACTGTTAAAGCGATCTACTCTGCAGAAGAAGTACCGGCAGAATCAAAGGATAAAGATCCAATCGTGATTCACGTTACATCTGCAAACTGGAAATGGATTTTCAGCTATCCGGAACAAAATATCGAGACGGTTAACTACGTAAACATTCCAGCAGATACGCCAGTGAAATTTGAGTTAACGGCTCAAGGACCTATGAACTCATTCTGGGTACCAGAACTTGGCGGACAAAAATATTCGATGAACAACATGTCAATGCCATTATACTTAGAAGCTGATAAGCCTGGTTCTTATATGGGACGTAGTGCTAACTTCTCAGGTGAACATTTCACTCAAATGCAGTTCGAAGTTCAAGCTCAAACGGACAAAGACTTCAAAGAGTGGGTTAGTGATGTAAAAGGCACAGCTGGTAAATTGACTGAAAAGAAATATGATCAAATCCTAAGCCCAGGCGTTGTTGGTCGTCAAACTTACAACGGTACACATTTAAAATGGATTGACCATGCAAAAGATGTATACATTCCTGGCAAAGAGCTAGAACGTGGTACAGGACATGATCACAGCAAGATGAAAGAAGACGAAAAAACGAGTAATGAAGAAATGGAAAACATGGATCACTCAAATCATGAATAACATTCATTTATTACACTAAATAACGTAATGATTGGGGGAAGACATAATGAAGCTAGATGAATTTTTCGTCACTGGCGAACCTATGATTTACGCTGCTGACGCAGCAATCGCTATGACGGTCATCGGTATCGTTTTTGTCTTAACATATTTCAAGAAATGGAAATGGTTATGGACAGAATGGTTAACAACAGTTGACCATAAAAGACTCGGTGTCATGTACATCCTTTCAGCTGTATTAATGCTTTTCCGCGGCGGAATCGATGGAATCATGATGCGTATGCAGCTTGCATTCCCGGGTATGAACATTTTAGATGAACATCACTACAACGGAGTCTTCACGGCTCACGGTGTTATCATGATCTTATTCATGGCAATGCCATTTATTATCGGACTAATGAACGTAATCGTTCCATTACAAATTGGTGCGCGTGACGTAGCATATCCGTTCTTAAACGCAATTAGTTTCTGGACATTCTTTATGGGAGCAATGCTATTTAACCTTTCTTTCGTAATTGGAGGAGCTCCTGATGCAGGTTGGACAAGTTACTTCCCGCTTGCAGGTAAAGAATTCAGTGAGGGTATCGGAAATAACTTCTATGCCGTTTCACTACAGATTGCTGGTGCCGGTACATTAATGACTGGTATCAACTTCTTTGTAACAATTTTAAAAATGCGTGCCCCTGGCATGACAATGATGAAAATGCCAATGTTTACTTGGTCAATCTTCATCACATCAATTATTATCATTTTCGCGTTCCCTGTATTAACAGTAGCGCTTGCACTTATGACACTTGACCGTGTATTCGGAACAGCCTTCTTTACAATGGCTAACGGCGGTCTTCCAATGATGTGGGCTAACTTATTCTGGATTTGGGGTCACCCTGAAGTATATATCGTTATTTTACCGGTATTCGGTGTCTTCTCAGAAGTTATCAGTACACATTCTCGTAAGAACTTATTCGGTTATAAAGCAATGGTAGTATCAATGGTCGGTATCGCGTTCTTAAGTTACCTTGTATGGGTGCATCACTTCTTTACAATGGGTAACTCACCGTCAGTTAACTCGTTCTTCTCAATCACAACGATGTTAATTGCCGTACCAACCGGAGTTAAAATCTTTAACTGGCTCTTTACAATGTATAAAGGCCGTATCAAATTTACGACTGCGATGCTTTGGTCATTAGCGTTTATTCCAAACTTCGTAATCGGTGGGGTAACAGGGGTTATGCTTGCGATGGCATCAGCCGATTATCAATATCATAACAGTTACTTCCTAATCGCTCACTTCCACTATGTATTAATTTCTGGTACAGTGTTTGGCTGTTTCGCAGGTTTATACTTCTGGTATCCGAAAATTTTCGGTCATACGCTGAACGAAAAATTAGGAAAAATTTCATTCTGGATTTTTGTTGTTGGATTTAACGTATGTTTCTTCCCACAATTCTTCCTAGGTTTAGACGGTATGACTCGTCGTATGCAAACTTATGCAGACAACCTTGGCTGGAATGGACTAAACTTAGTTTCAACAATCGGTGCATTCTTAATGGGTCTTGGCTTCTTCGTATTAGTAGTTAACTTATTATACAGTGCATGGAAAAACAAACGCGACACTGCAAACGATCCTTGGGATGGTCGTACACTTGAGTGGTGGACTAAATCACCAGTTCAAGCTTACAACTTTGCAGTAATTCCTCATGTGAAAGAAATGGATGCATTCTGGCACATGAAAAAACGTAATGAAACAGAAATTAAAGCAGAAGACTTAAAACCAATTCACTTACCAAGCAACTCTGGTGTACCGTTTATCTCAGGTATTTTCTGGTTTATCGGTGGATTTGGCTTAGTATTTGAATGGATTCCAATGGCAATCGTTGGATTAGCAGGTATTTTTGCTTGTATGCTTGCTCGTTCATTTGATTATGATCCGGGCTTCTATGTAAAAGTAGATGAAATCAAGAAGGTTGAAGGAATTACAGGGGGTGACAAATAATGGCAGGACATTTAGATAAATCATTGCCGTTAGAATACCAAGAAGAACAAAGTCGCCTGAATATCCTTGGATTCTGGATTTTCTTAGGTGCCGAGATCGCGTTGTTCTCTACGCTGTTCGTAACGTACTTAACGTACCATACGCGTACAGCGGGTGGCCCTACTGCAGAAGAACTGTTCGTTGTTAAAGATTTTATGATCGAAACGCTGTTACTACTATTCAGTAGTTTCACGATGGGAATTGCCATCTTTAAAATGCGTAATAATGATTTAAAAGGACTTTTAGTTTGGTTTGTTATTACACTTGTTCTTGGTGGAGGATTCCTTTTCTACGAAATTCGTGAGTTTTACATGTACGCAGTTCACGAAGGTGCAACAATGCAAACAAGTGCCTTCTTATCAGGGTTCTTTACACTACTTGGAACGCACGGTCTTCACGTAACAGTCGGTGTATTCTGGGCAATCAGTATTATTATTCAATTAGTAAGACGAGGATTAACACCAGTTACTGCTCGTAAAGTATTTATTATCGGTTTATACTGGCATTTCCTTGATGTTGTATGGATCTTCATCTTCACGCTTGTATACTTGAACGGATTGGTGGGATAAGACATGGAAAATAAACAAGGCCAAAAAGCAGGTTTTCCGCTTAGTCATGTATTTGGGCTTATCCTTTCACTAGCCTTAACATTCGCAGCGCTTGGTTTAGTAGTGCTAGCTGATCTATCAAGAAGCATTACGATGACTCTTATCATGATCCTAGCGTTATTACAAGCAGCAATGCAGCTAGTAATGTTCATGCACATGACTGAAAGTGAAAATGGTAAAGTACAGGTTGCAAATATTCTTTACAGTTTCTTTATTGCACTTTGTATCGTTGTTGGTACACTGTGGATTCTTGCAGCTCACTTTAACCATTAAAAATAAAACCACTTACTTCGGTAAGTGGTTTATTTTTTTTCATTCAGTTTATATTTCAACGTTTGATATTCTCCCGTAGCCACTTTTTTTACTACTTTTCCTTTATCATCTCTATAAACATTTACTTGTTCGTATACTTCAATTCGGTATCCGCCTCTTTTTTCTGTTTTAACATGAACTTCTTTGACCGACATATTTAATTGTTCCGCAGCGTCTTCATCAGCAGAGGTTTCAACAGCTCCTCCATCAAGTGAAAGGTGAGATAAGCTGTCAAACGACTGCTGGGAATTGTTATCAACATAGCTTGTTACGACTAAAATGCCGGCAAAAAACAATACTAAAAAAAGCGTCCGGACTTTTATCTTCATCTTAAAACACCCCCGTAAACTGACAAACAAGCACGACTGCACCTAATATCCAAACGTAAATCGCAAACGTTTTTAACGAATGATGCTTTAAATAATTGATCATCCATTTTACCGCTACATAACCGAATAAAGCAGATGAAAGGGTAGCGACGAATAAAAAGAAAACGGAGAGCTGCTCGACTTCACCTGTGACTACATCTTTTAACTGAAGTAACACTGCTCCGCAAATGGCTGGAGTCGACAATAAAAAGGAAAAATAAGCGGCTGTTTCACGGTCTAATTTTCGCATTAACGCAGCTACCATCGTTAAGCCAGACCTGGATACAGCAGGAAATATCGCAGCTGCTTGAAACGAGCCGATAAAAAAAGCATCTCCGTATGAAATATGATCCATTTTTTTATAGCCATTTTTTACGGAATCACCAAACCATAACAGCAGTCCCGTCGCAAGAAATTCCCAGCCGATTGTTAAGCCAGATTTAGAAATGCTGTCAAAGTAGTCTTTGAACAAAAGACCAATCGCAACTGCAGGGATCGTTCCTATCACTAAAAGCCCTGTAAGCTTGCTAAAGGGATGCCGAATAATATGCCATAGCTCACGCTTATAAAAGACAAACACAGCAAGCAGAGTGCCCATATGCAGCATCGTATCTAAATACAATCCTGCATCGTCTAAGCCAAATAAGTGGCGCCCTAAATACAAATGCCCCGTGCTGCTTATCGGTAAAAACTCTGTAAGCCCCTGAATGATTCCCAAAATAAATGCTTCAAACCACGACATCTTATCACCTCATACAGCGTGTCCTTATTAGTAGTGTATAGAGGAAGTTCTGAGAACATGACAAAAACATGGCAGTGCAGGGATTCATTTGATGAAATAAATATATATAAATAGGTCATAGTATAAGAAGAGACGACCATTCTTATCTCCATCTCATCCACTACGGAAAGAGGTGCTTAAAATGATACGAAAATGGGTTGCTGTATGCGTCGTATTCGCTGCTTTTATTTTTCCGCAGGCAGTAAGCGCCGAACAGCCAAAAGTAGAAGTATTTCAAATTGAAACGGGCAAAGTTGTTCGGTCAACGCCCAAACCTCCAAATGTTCAAAAAGAAGCCGAAAAAAGTATTGCGTCCATTACTGGTTTATATAAAAAGGCAAGTCCGCTTCCTAAAAAAGGCTATCTTGTTAAAGTACCTCTTGATCCAGCCGTGAAAATTGAAAATAGTGCGGTCAACACGCTGGCAAGTGAAGTTATTTTTGTTCTTGAACCGAACCAAAAACCAATCATGATGGTATTTGACAATGAAAATAGAACCTATTTTTTTGAATTTACTCATGATTTAACTCTTCTCAGAAAAGCATTACAGCTATAAGTCATCGAAATGATGGCTTTTTTTTACATAGACAGTTGACAGTTTATTATGATGAATGTAATATATTTAGAAAAGTCAGAAATAATAAGGGGGAGAATTATGTGATAGCTCTACGACCGTTCTCCAAAAAAGACTTTAAACAGCTAATGGAGTGGATTCCCTCCGAGTCATTTATGGTGCAATGGAGCGGCTCTAGCTTCTCTTTTCCGCTTACTCCTAGACAGTTAAAACACTACATTCGATATGCAAATGAAGATGGTGCCTCTACCTATGCTTTTTCTGTCATAGATGACAATGAACAGCTTATTGGGCATATTTCCCTGGCTCATATTGATTATTATCATAAAACAGGAAGAATTGGCCGAGTGCTGCTTGGTGAAAAGTATAGAGGAAAAGGGTTTTGCTCGCACATGTTTGAAAAAGTGTTAGCTTTCGGTTTTGAAGAACTGGGCCTTCACCGAATTTCGCTCGGCGTCTTTGATTTTAACGAGCGGGCGATTCAGTCTTATGAACGAATTGGCTTTACACGCGAAGGCCTTCTTCGAGATGTCCGGCTTGTAGATGGACAGTACTGGAGCTTAATTGAAATGAGTATGCTAGAAAGTGAATGGGCACAGCGTGATGTGCATCAAAAATCAAGCTAACATCTACTAGTGAAAAGCCAGCTTCCCAACAAGCGGGCTTTTTTGACGTGTGCTTAAATTTCCTCAAGAAGGTATAAATTTTCATTCATTAAGGCATATAGAGAGTAAGTGATGTGTAAAGGAGGCCGTATGAATGAAAAAATACAAAGTAGGCGTCTTAGCGGCATGTATGTTGCTTTTAGGAACCGCTGGGTTTGGAATTGTCTATCAGCATCAAACATCTGCTAAAGAGCAGCCTCATTCGTTTAATGTACTCGTTATGGGCGTAGATGAAAGGCCAGGCGATACGGGCCGCTCAGATGTATTAACGGTGGTCAATTTAGATAAAAGCCATAATAAAGCAAAGGTTATGCCGATCCCTAGAGATACGCGCGTGCACATTGATGGAAAAGGGACGGATGAGAAAATTAACCATGCTTATCGATACGGAGGCATTCCTTTAACCGTGCGCACGGTTGAGAATTTTTTAAATATTGACGTTGACTACTATGTGAAAGTAAATATGGAGGGGTTCAAAGATGTAGTCGATGAACTTGGCGGCGTGAACGTGAATAACCCGTTTCCTTTTGTCTTTGATTCATTTATCTTTCCTGAAGGAGAAAATGCGTTGAACGGTGAAAAAGCTCTTGCCTATGTACGGATGAGACATGAAGACCCAAAAGGTGATTTAGGAAGAAACAATCGCCAGCGTCAAGTGGTGGAAGCTCTATTAGATAAAGGAATGAACATGTCAACGGTGAAAAATATCCCAAGTCTTCTCACGCTCGCAAAAAAGCATATCCAAACGAATATTGATGTCAGCGATGCATTTACGATGTATAACGTCATTAAGAATGGACGGCCTGATTTCGAAACGGTAACGGTAAAAGGAGAAGGACAAATGGTAGATGGTACATGGTATTATGTTGTAAAACCATCTGAAAAAAAGCAGCTGAGCGCTATGTTTCAACAAACCCATTAATAAAAAAGAGGGCTGAATTTTTTCAGCCCTCTTTTTATTCACCAATTTCTTCTTGACGCTGCAAGCAGGAAATTTGTTTTTTCTCTGGATGGACACCAAATGTATAGCCCCACGTTTGCAATTTATCTAGAATGATTTCGTCTTTTTTAAAGCCAAAGATCATCACTACATCTTGGTTTTCATCTAAAAGCAAATACTTTTCATCTTTGCGCCACATCGTTAAGTTTGACGCATAGAAAAGATTCCAGCCGTTATTCATGCGATGGCCGGTTGCTTGGTTTTTATAGTTGACAATCATATTTCTTCCTCCATTAGTGAATCTTTCTAAAAGTAAAACTTCAAAGAATATTATAAACGTTCTCTTCCTAGAAATCTATTATTTATCCTATTGAGGGGACCTCGCCGTGATGTTTATAAAATACATGTGATAAAAGATTTAGTATATAAGGATATATCTGTATAAAACAAAAGTCAATAAGTAAGAAAACGGAGAAAAAGGGGGTCTAAAAGCGTATATAATTGAAAAAAATATAAGTTATCTAGCTTTAAAGACTTAAAAACACGCTTTTCAGACCATGGACATGCTTTTTCGAATTTCTACCTACAAGAAAGAAGGCAGAGGTGCGAAATGTGTAGGTGAATCTAAATGAGTTTACGGTAAACATGGAGCCCCAAAACGTGGTACACGCTAGAAAAGGGGGAAATTCAACGATGTCCAAAAAAGCGCTATGGATTAAAAATGCTTCGCAAGTTGTAACGGCCAAAGAAAATAAAGGTCCTTTAGCTGGAAAAGAAATGAGAAACTTGACGGTGATTGAAAATGGCTCAGTCTGGATAGAAGGAGATCAAATTGTGACCGTAGGTACAACAAAAGAGCTAGAACAAAAATATGAAAGGAAAAGAAATGATGCAACGATTATTGATGCTTCTCACAAAATTGTAACTCCGGGTCTGATTGATCCTCATACACACGCTGTGTACGCTGGCTCTCGTGAAGAAGAATTTTATAGGCGGTTTGAAAGACCAACTTCTTACTTGGATTTATTAGAAGAAGGGGGAGGTATTCACTCCACTGTCGTTCAAACACAGGAAGAGTATGCGTATCGAATTTATCAGCAGAGCTATGAGCGTCTTACGTCTTTTCTAGCTCACGGAGTCACAACTATAGAAGTGAAAAGCGGATATGGCTTAGAACTAGAAACAGAACTGAAGCAGCTGCAAATCGCTAAAATGCTGAATGATACACACGTAGTTGATGTCATAAGCACCTTTTTAGGAGCACACGTCGTACCTTTAGCATATAAAAGAGATACGCAGAAATACGTCAATTTACTTATTCACGAAATGATTCCTCAAATTTCTTCTTATAAGCTCGCAGCATTTAATGATGCTGTATGTCTTCCAAATGCTTTTTCATTCCAACAATGTCAAGAAATACTCGAAGCCGGGAAAAGCCATGGCATGCTTCCTAAAATACATGCCGACCCCTTTGAATACTGCAGAGGAGCAGAGCTCGCAGCAGAGGTAGGAGCGATATCAGCAGATTATCTTTTGTATGCTTCTGATGAAGGATTAAAGAAACTGGCTGAAAAACGGATCGTAGCCACACTTTTACCGGGGAATTCCTTATTTGTTGGAATGAAGTGGCCAGATGCTAGAAAAATGATCGATTTAGGCGTTCCGGTTACTCTTTCTACAGACTGCAATCCAGGTTCATCTCCAACGACTTCACAGCAATTTGTGATGAACCTGGCATGTATGAATATGAACATGAGTCCTGAAGAAGTGCTTGTAGCCACAACTATTAACGCAGCTCATGCTATTAATCAAGGAGATAAGATTGGGAGTATTGAAGCCGGAAAACAGGCTGACTTAGCGATTTTTAATGTCTCTAGTTATCGAACGCTTCAGTATCAGTATGGCTTAAATCATATTGATAGCGTAGTGAAAAAAGGAGAAGTAGTTGTAGAAAACGGTAAAGTTTTGTAAAACAAGTTTATAGAAAAAGAGGAAAGGGTAAAGAATAGAGAATTTGTCACACATGCAAAGGCAGGGAATCTAGATATGATTACAAAACAAAATGTTATTCCATTACTAAAAGAAGCTTGCCCATCTTTTGAGCCAAGCGAAGAAATCGACTTCAACGATAAAGAAGAGCTGCAGCATGAATTAAGCCGAGTAGCGGGTCATTTGATCTCTCTTGAATATAACGGCCAGCTCGAACGTGAGCCGGACGTGTTTGAAGCGATTGAACAGCTGTATATAGAAGGTGAATCTGATGTGAAAGAAGCTGTTACAACGGGACTCTTTCAAGCAATGCATGAAATGATTATAGATCAGCAAATTAGTCCAGAAGAAATTGGAATGTTATTAAAACCCCACTCACTGAAGTGGTGGAAAACGATTGACCACTTTAGTGAAAACAGTGCGGAACAGTAAGGAAAAAGAACGTCATGGAAACATGATGTCCGTGACGTTCTTTTCTTTTACTGTTCTTTTTTTAGCTGGCGCTCTAAAATGAAAGGACCAAACGGAATAACCGACATAAGAAATGCAAATAAAGAGCGGCCGATTGACCATTTATGCGCGAATTTTACATGAACGACCGCAAGAGCATACAGCACAAAAAGTGCACCGTGTGCTGCGCCTACAACTGATACAGCTTCGGGTATGCCTGCTGCATATTTTAGCGGCATAGCAATGCCCAGCAGCAGTAAAAATGAAATTCCTTCTAAAATCCCTACTAAGCGCAGGCGACCGATTGGTGATGTAAGAACCATGTTTTCTCCTCCCGTAACGACGGAATAAATTTCTGTATCGATGACAAAAATGTACCATAGCAAGCTCTTCATATACAAGCATCATTTGTATCTGTCACAAAAAAGTCGAAAACGCTTTAATTTGCTCTATAGAAGTATTTTGTTTAAAAAACTGACATACTCTTGTGATGCAATGGATAAAAGAGCACACTACTTGTTGACAAGTTATTTTAATTATTTTATATGTATAGTATCGAAAACGTATGAGAGGATTTTTTACCATGACAAACCGAAAACAGCAGCGGGAGAAAATTTTAGATGCTGCTTTTGAAGTGTTCGGATCCAAAGGTTACTATGAAGCAAAAATGATTGATATTGCTAAACTAGCGGGTGTATCTAAAGGAACGCTTTACTTGTACTTTTCGTCTAAAGAGTCGCTTTATATCGCTGTGAACAATCGTTCGTTTGATGAGTTTTTGTATCATGCAAAGCGAAGAACGGATGAATGCCAAACGTTTCACGAAAAGCTGTATTCAGTTGCGAAGCATCACCTGCTCTTTTTTTACGAAACTAAAAAATATCCGGACTCTTTTTGGCAAGCCCCTCACCAAATGCCAGAAATGATGGGTCGTCTTCATCAATTTTTTGAGGATTATCACGGCCTTGTTGCTAAATTGATTGAAGAGCAAAAAATAAAAAACGCTTTTTTACACTCAAAAGCGTTTTGCAGCATGTTAAATGGGTATAGGATGGATATCGTTTCCGATGATGATATAACAGAAGAAGATATCATGAACTATGCGGAGTTCATTGTGAACTTATACATTGAAGGCTGCTGTTTTGAGACCCAAAAATGACTCGTCGGTACTGGTTGATAATGGAGGGATATGATGAATAACAGCAGCACAGTAATTAATTTTTCATATTTTCAAGAACAAACCGTTACTAAGGTGAACACAGACAATACCCTGCCGTTTTCTCTTGGATTTAGTAAGGGCGGACTTGTGGCAGAATGTCCATGGAGACTAAAAAACAAACGCAGCATCTTGCTTGGTCAAGCAGACTGGAAATCGCTGCATTCTGCCGAGCAGCGTCAGCAAGTCGAAGCGCTGCTGCTTGGCCAGCGCATTCTCTCTATACAGTGGTATGAAGATATCGGTATACTTCGAATTGCGTTTTCTAATGGGTATGCACTAGATATGTTTCATGACAGTTCGTTTTTTGAAGGTTGGGATTTATATGGTCAAGACGGCTTTTCCTTTATCTCGCTTCCAGGGGGAGCGTGCGATCATCAAATTTCAGTTTGTATAGACAGTTCATCAGCACATGAAAGGAGGTGAGTTTTTTTGTTAAAAACTGACCCGTGGGTACTCTAAAATTGTTAAATAAAAATAAAGCGGGTCTGCAGCTATTAAAGGATAAAGGCTTCTCAAATAACTTAGTTACGTAACGGAGGAAAAAGATGAATTTTTTGACGAGATTTAGTTTGAAAAATGCGGTAGCTGTGTTTATCGTTTCATTTTTACTTATTTTAGCGGGGCTATATTCATTTTCAAAACTAAAAATTGATTTACTGCCGAATATCGAATTTCCGCAGCTGTCCATTGAAGCAACGTATCCTGGGGCTTCTCCTGATGACGTAAATGAAAGCGTCACGTCAAAAATCGAAGATCAAGTGAAAGGAATTGAAGGCGTTAAAAGCGTACAAAGCGTATCGTATGAAAACGTCGGTATTATTAATTTAGAATTCCCGTTTAATACGGATTTAGATAAAGTTGAACAGCAAATTAACTCGTCGATAAAAGAATTAGATTTACCAGAGTCATCAAATGTAGACGTAAATCGTTTTTCATTTGGTTCCTTCCCGATTTTCAACATTTCACTGTTTGCAAAAGATGATGCAAATCTTGAAAAAGTATTAAACGATGAAGTGATTCCTGAATTGAATAAAATTCAAGGCATTAACTCCGTCTCAGTTGGGGGTGTGAAAAAGGACCTTTTACAAATTACGATCGATAAAGAAAAAGCAGCTCAAGCTGGCTTAACGCTCGATGGGATGAAAGAACAAATTAATCAAAAAGCTGTTTCATTCCCAGCAGGAACATTAAACGGAAAAGAGCTTCAAATTCCAGTGCGAGTAGAAGAAAAAGTTGCCACGATCGATGCATTAAAGAAAATCCAGCTGAAATCCAAGATGAATCCTGAAGCAAAGCCTGTGAAACTTGGTGATATTGCCAAAGTCGAAGCCGTAACAGAACAGGGAGAATATACGCGCTACGACGGCAAAGACGCGCTGTCGATGGCCATCACAAAAAAGCAAGATGCTAATACGGTTGAAGTGGCCAACGAAACGATGCAAATTTTGAAAAAATATGACGATCATTTAGACTACGCAATTGGCTTTGACTCAGCTGAAGGCATTGAAAAGTCTGTTGAAACATTAGTACGCGAAGGATTGCTCGGGGCATTATTTGCGTCACTCGCCGTGCTGATTTTCTTGCGTAACTTCCGTGCTACGATCATTGCGATTATATCGATTCCATTATCGCTGTTAGTATCAGCTATTTTCTTAAACCAGCTTGATATTTCCCTTAACATTATGACACTAGGTGGAATGGCTGTAGCCGTTGGGCGCGTAGTGGATGACAGTATTGTTGTTATTGAAAACATTTTCAGACGCGTTCGTCGTTCAGAAGAAGGCATGAGCAATGAACTTGTGGAATCGTCCACAAAAGAGATTTTAAAAGCGATTACTTCGTCTACGATTACAACGGTTGTCGTATTCTTGCCAATTGGCTTTGTAGGAGGAATTACAGGAGAGTTCTTCTTGCCGTTTGCCTTAACAGTTGTTTTTTCACTGTTAGCATCTCTTCTTGTAGCGATTACAATCGTGCCGATTCTCGCAAAGTTTGCATTTAAAAAAGTACCGCCTGAAGAAAAAGAAGGAAAGCTGCAGCGCGCGTATGCAAAAGCGATTGCATGGTCACTTAATCATAAAATCAAAATTTTAATTTTATCCTTTGTTTTACTGTTTGGCTCATTTGCGCTTGTTCCTTCACTTGGCTTTACCTTTATTCCAAATGAAGAACAAAAAATGCTTCAAGCCAACGTTCAATTACCGGCATCTACATCCCTTGAAAAAACAAACGGTGTATCCTTGAAAATTGAAAAGATGTTTGCAAACCAAAACGAAATTTCAGACGTGACCACGGAAGTTGGATCACGCGACTTTTCAACAGGTGTAAAACGCCCGAACCAAGTTGGCTATTTCTTGAATGTAAAAGAAGGCGTGAATGTCGATACGTTTATTGATAAAGTTCAAAAGAAAATGGAAAGCATCACGAAAGAGGAATCACCAAAAGCAACGGTGAATGTACAAGAAGCCTCAACAGGAGGGCCGCCTACAAATAATAACGTGACGGTTGATTTATATTCTTCTAATTTAGATGACTTGCAAAAGGCAGCTAAGCAAGTGGAAAACCACTTAAACAAAGACAAACGTCTTAAATATGTAACAAATAACTTCTCAGATAAGCAAAAGCAGCTTGTAGTAGAAGTAGATCCTGATAAAGCCGCAGAGTACGGGGTATCTGGATTTCAGCTGCTTGGTACGATCTCTGATCAAACCAAACCGGTATCCGTCGGAGACTTAAAATTAGATAATACAAAACGAGCGGTTCAGCTTTCGTACGATAAAGACCTTGCCTCAGTAAAAGAAATTAAAGACCTGCAAGTGTTTACAGAGAGAGGGCCTGTGTTAGTAAAAGATATCGCTGACGTTCGTACAATTGATACGTTCACTTCTATTCAGAAGCTCGACGGCAAAGTATTTGCGCGAGTAGAAGCAGACATCAAAGGCGATGATGTTCAAGCTGTGACCAAAGATGTTATAGACGGAGTGAAAAAGCTAGACTTGCCGAAAGATGTGAGCTTGGATGGAGGAGGCGGAAGCGACGAGACAGTAGAAGTCTTCCAATCTCTAGGTCTAGCCATTTTAACAGCAATCGGCCTTGTGTATTTAACAATGCTCGTTACGTTTGGAAAAGCGCGTATTCCATTTATCATTTTATCGTCACTCATTTTTGTGCCAATCGGTTCGTTAGTTGGCCTTGTCATTGCAAAAGAACCGCTGTCTGTCAGCGTCATGATTGGATTCTTAATGCTGATTGGAATTGTTACAACAAACGCGATTGTGCTTGTAGATCGAATTACCCAAAATCGTGAACAAAAAGGCATGACGATCCGTGAAGCCCTTATTGAAGCTGGGAAAACGCGCTTGCGTCCAATTTTAATGACAGCGTTTGCTACCATTGCTGCATTAATCCCGCTGGCGCTTACTACGTCAAGCGGAACGCTGATTTCAAAAGGCTTAGCGATCACGGTAATTGGAGGGCTTACGTCATCTACTCTTCTTACCTTAATTATTATTCCAGTTGTATACGAACTCTTCTTCGCAAGACAAGTAAAAAGAGAAAAACAGCTGGAAAAAGAAACGACATAAGAACTATTTTCTAATAGAGGAAAATATGACCATAGACTATATGTTATAATAAACGTACGTTTTAACCCCTTATATTATAGAAAAAGAAGCGGCGCTTTCGAGCGCCGCTTCTTTTTATGTAAAATCATTATTTACAAAAAATGATTAAATGTCTTGTATGGAGGGAAAGAGTGTTAACAGGAAGCTTTACTATATCATCGTAGAGTTATCTAAAAAACATACAAAGTACAGGAGTGTCGTTTTCGTGAGTTCAACAAAGAAAGTTGTATTTATCAGTTCCATTATTTTAAATGTCCTTTTCATAGGTGTTTTTGCCTTTTATGCAACAAGCAGCAGCGCGATGAAAAATCCGCTGTCATCTAAGAATTCATCTAAGCAAAGCTATAGAGATAATCCTTATTACATTGAACGGACAACCTTGTTCAAGCAATTAAGTATTCCTAAAAAGTCAATCGTATTTCTCGGTGATAGCATTACCCAGCGCTCTGAATGGAGCGAACTTTTTCATAATAAGCAAATTGTCAATCGAGGTGTAGCCGATGATACAACCGAAGGGGTATTGCATCGCCTAAAAAGTATTACAGATGCTAAGCCAAAAAAGATTTTCTTAATGATTGGCATTAACGATTTAAACGAGCAAAAATCTGTAAAAAAAACCAAAGCCAATTACGCTGAAATTCTTGAACGTATTCATAAAGAATCACCGAATACAAAAGTCTATATTCAAAGTGTACTGCCCGTGAACAATAAAAAATGCGGCGACGCAGTGGACAATAAAGATGTGATTGCATTAAATAACTATTTAGAGCGTCTAGCTAAGAAACACAATGATTCTTACATTGACCTGTATTCGAAAGTATCTACACATAATCAGTTAAAAAGTAATTTCACGGTGGATGGTCTTCATTTAAAAGGCCAAGGCTATGCTATTTGGAGACAAGAAGTTCAGTCATACGTTAATAAATAAAAAGAGGTTAATGAATCTAACCTAAAGACAAACAAATGAGATACAAGAGCTGAACCCCTTGTGACACTGCAGTTGATTTCCGTACAAGGCTTCGCTTTCCGAGGGTGGCCGCTAGAAGGAACAAAACAGATGAAACTATATTCACCACAACAAAAAAACGAACCACTGATTAAACATGCTGATCAGCGGTTCGTTTTTCATTTGGGCTAAAATATTTTTATTTCAGCTTTTTTTAGATAAGCTCTGGTAAATGTTTTTTAGCATCGTATTCTACAAGAGAATCTCCGCTTTTGATGCGCTGTAAATAATCAGGATTTGAAATTAGCGGGCGGCCAATAGCAGCTACGTCGATCCAGCCGGCTTGAAGCGCTTTTTCAGCTGATTCAGGCGTTAAATCACCCACGCCGATAATCGGTCCATCCCAGTACTTACGCGTAATTTCATAAAGGTTTTGGCCGTTTTGGACATCTTCGTAAAAATCAAGCATAGATGGGTGAATGATCTCAATTCCTGTTTCTTTAAATGCTTCTGTATACGTCTGAATGGCTTTTTCCGTATCATCCCAGCGATAGTCTGGTTTATCAAGCTTATGAGGAGAGAAGCGAATCACAACGCGCTCTTTTCCAATCGCCTCAATAACAGAAGAAATCACTTCTTTCATGAACGTTAATCGCTGTGCAAGGTCGCCTCCATATTCATCAGTGCGTTTATTAGACCAGTCCGAATTAAACTGATCGATTAAATATCCGTGAGCACCGTGAATTTCAACGCCGTCAAAGCCTGCTTCAATGGCATTTTTAGCTGCTTGAGCGTACTGTCCTACAACTTCTTTAATATCTTCTTTTGACATTTCTTCAGGCTCTTCGTATGGCTTGCGGAAACGAGGCACTTGACCTTGCGCTGCAATAGCGGAAGGGGCCTGAGGCTTATGCCCATTGATTAACCCGGAATGACTCAAGCGGCCAACGTGCCAAATTTGAGCGATAATCGTGCCGCCTTCTTCATGAACGGCTTCTGTTACAGGCTTCCATGAATCAATTTGTTCCTGTGTATAGATACCCGGAACGCCAGGATTTCCTTTTGCGCGTTCGCTGATAACAATTCCTTCACTAATAATTAAGCCAATACCATCCTTTGCGCGGCGACGGTAGTAGTCTACAACGTCTTGACCGACTACGCCCGTCTCTGGATCAGCAAAGCATCTTGTCATCGGTGCCATTGCTGTACGAGTGTGTAAATTAAATGCTTCAATGTTTGTTGGTTGGAATAATTTTTCAAATTTACTCATTTTATATTCAGCTCCTTAAGAGGAAAGTATAGCTGCGAACGTTTGTGCAGCAGGTTCAGTTTATTGTAACAGGGGATTTGTTTTATCTTCAAACATTTCGACTTCCGAAAAATGCCCACAAAAAAAGCCGGCTGTCTTTACAGCCAACTTTTACACCATTAATGCTGTTTAGTAGGAAGTTTTTTCTCAGGATGTCCAGTAGCTTGCCCCTGCTTATTTTTACGCTGCTTTTCTTGATTATCGTTCAGCTTTTGTACAAATTCATTTGTGTTTTCCATAGTATCTAAACCTCCTTTATGAGCTTTCCCTGTTACTATAACCCATTCCATGCAAAAACATGACGCCAATCTGCTAAAAGCAGCTCCATATATATATCGGTATATAGAAATCAACAGGAAAATCGTGTATACTGTTGTAAAAATAATGTTAATGTTTCGTGAGTTTATAATTTCTTATTCATTCATGAACAAGAAAAGGTGTTACGCAATGAGTGATTTTTTTAGCGGGAAAGAAATGTCGTTTATTTTAATTTTGACATTCAGCGTGTACATATTTGTATGGAATGTGCCCCTTCAGGCGACAAATGCCATGATGATCTACTTTATCCTGCTGTTTTTGTATACAGTCAGTAAGCTGCTTTTTTCTCCTCAGTTCCGACAATTTCCGCTTGTTAAGGTGCTATTGGCCATTTTATTCGTTCTCATGCTGGCTGAAATAATTGTTGCTTACAGCACTCATAGCATAAAGATTACAGATTTACATCATATTTTTGATTATTTTAGTCATATGGATTTGTATTCATAAGTGTTTTTGAATAGCTTGGTTAACATGCTTTCGCAAACTATAAATCTCTTGCTTTTGAACATACAAGACGATGAAAAAGCAGGGCATATCGTATGTAGAGCTTAAGAAACGCCTCTATTCTTCAGCTTTTTCTCTTTCCGCTTAGTAAGATAAGTATAAAAGATAAAAAAGGAGAGGCGCATGGGGGATGTAGTTTCCAAAAAAACAAGGCAAAATATTCAGCGAGACATTGAACAAGGAAACTTAGGAAAAGTGAGAGACCGCCTGCACGGTTTGCTCGTTACGTATCCAAATGAGATGACTTTGCGAAAAGAACTCGGAGATATTTATTATCGTCTTCAAGATCTTCAAATGGCAGGGCGCTACTGGTATTTAGAAAAAGAAAAAACAGTGGAAATGACTCGCGCTTGTCTGCTCTTTGAAAAGGAGTGCGGTGATAATCCAGCTATAATTGCAAGAGCATTAAAATTCAAAGGAGATAAAGAGCAAATTCACGATTTACGTATTCAAGAAATGCTCTCACAAACTCAGCGTACGGTCATAGAAAAATTGTTTGAACCGCCGGAGGAAGAAACGATAGGGGATAAGCTTATTGTAGCTGGATGTGCGTTGATTTTTCTTACAGTCGTCAGTTTTCTAATCATTGGCGTATATACCGTTTGTACATGGGTTTTTTAATGAGGAAAAGGTGCACATATGTGCACCTTTTCTTTAGGAATGTTGCTTCACTACGTAATTGACAATTTGTTCGGCTGCTGCAGCCGGGCCAGATGCCTCTTGAAAACTTGCGTTAATTTCTTTAATCCCTTTTTTATAAGAATCTTCACTGACAACTTCGTCAACGGCCCTTCTTAAAAGAGAGGCATTTACCGTTTCTTTTGCTAAGCGATAACCAGCGTTTAGTTCCACGAGTCTTTGAGCAACGACCGGCTGATCTTTGCCATGAGGTAAAACGACTAACGGTACGTTAAAATGAATAGCTTCGTTTACGCTGTTCATGCCCCCGTGCGTGATAAAAACGTCCGCTTCTTTTAACACGTCAAGCTGAGGAACATAGGGCAAAATAATAAAATGCTCTGGTGCTTTTTTAATTCTTTTAAAATCGGCCCGGTCTCCTGCTGCAATCACAACTTTTCCATCAAAATCGCTAAATGCGTCGATGCAAAGGTTGAAAAAGCCTTCTACGTCATGAAGTACCGTTCCCATTGAAATATAAAGAACTTTCTCGTCTTTCAATTTTTCCAACGGAAAATCATGAGAGCTGTGACGCTTTGGAAAGCTTGGCCCAATAAATAAACAGGAGTCATCAAAATGTTCATGAAGCGGCTGAAAAAAGCGGCTTGTATATACGACCGTTAATCCACCTTCATTGTTCATGAATTGAAGCAGGTTTTTAGGTTCTACGCCAAACTGATTTTTTAGCAAGCTGAGCCCGTACTGAGCTTTTTCGTCAGGTTTAAATGGAACGCCTGAATCCGGATGCAGAGGCATCATTGCTAAGCGTTCTTTCGGCATTAAAAAAGAAGCAGATGATACAATGCCAGGGATTCGTAAATAATCACGCACTAATTCGCCTGCTCCAAACTTGTCGTAAAACACAAAGTCAAAGTCAATTTTTTTTGATAATGTATGAACAAGCTTCAGCGTATCTAAAGAGGTTTGGATGTGGATGTTTAAAAAAGCGTTGATTCCTTGAGGAGTTTCAGGCTTGATGGATACACCGCTTAATAAGTCTGGTTGAGTGTGTACGATAGCCCCGGCGTTTTGAAGACGCTCTTGAAAACGCTCGGCCGTAATATAATGAACCGTATCACCTCGGTCTGAAAAAGCTTTTACCATTCCAAGCGTTGGGTTTACGTGACCTTCAGCGGGAAAGTTGGTCATTAAAATGTTTGCCATTTTTTCACTTCACTTTCAGTAAGATTTCTTCAAGCGTAATCAAATATAAGGAAGTTGACAACTAATTTGGTTAGCGCATTTATCTTTTGAAGTCCTGCCTTTGTGTATAAAATGTGAAAAAATATAACTTTTTTCCTAAAAAATAACATAATTACACGGAGTTTATGGTAGAATTTTGAGAGCACTAGAGAGAAAGAATCATTTTTGGAGGTTGCTATTTTGAGTACGTTATCAACAAATTCAGAACCAGTTTTAAAGTCTAAAAAGAAAAAAGAGTTTACTTACTTCACGCTGCTTCTATTTATCGTGTTGGGCTTTGGACTGCAAATCATAGCCGGAATTAGCGTAGCTATTTACGATGAAGTTACGGGTTCAAATATGACAGGGATTTTATTAGAAGGACCATATGCTCTGCTGGTAGACGCGGCGTTTTTTCTAGGGGTTGCGGTGCTGTACAGACCGGTGCGCAGATTTTTAAAACCTATGTGGAACGTCACGGTATTAAAAGAAAGAAAAACGTATGTATATATTTTGGTAGGCTTTTTAATTGTAGCTGCGGTGCAGTACGTGATGCTCTCATTTTTAAGTTTAGAAAGCGCAGATCAGCAGCAAAAAGATTTAAATCAAGGCAGTTTTGATCAAACGCTGCTTTCGAGCTGGATATTTTTTATAAGTGTAGCAGTCATTACGCCTATTAAAGAAGAGCTGCTTTACCGGGGTGTTTTATGTGGTTTTTTAACTAAACGTCATCACGTGCTTGTAGGCATTTTCGTTTCCGCTCTTGTATTCGGCCTTTTACATATCGGTTTCCCAATTACAGCTACTGTAATGGGACTTGTTTTTGCCATTATTTATTATCGAACAAAATCTATTTTCCCATCTATGATTTTACATATGCTGTGGAATGGATTAGTGAGTATAACTGTATTCTTTTAAAAGCCGCTTAAGCGGCTTTTTTATTTGGATAAAGACGCCGAATGCTTTACGCGAATTTTCCCAACAATTAATAATCCAAGAGGGTAAAATAGTCCAAATAACAGACTGTACGGAATCCACGTATCTCTGTCCCACGTTTGTTCATATGGAATGCTTGGATACACGATAAGTGAAAATGTAACGGCAATCACGCCCAGCGGAAGAGTTAAAATTCGGTAGTTTTTTAATTCAAGAATTTGAGCGAGTCCGGAAACGGTCGCATAATAGTAGAGAGACGTTTTGAAATAAAGAGATAAAAACCACATAATGGCCATGATTACTTCAATGTTTTTCAGAAAATCGGCCACTTCGATACGCCTTGCAAGCTCATAGCTTGGATATAAAGCGATACGTGTATACGTATTTCCAAGTACAAGAATGCCAAGTAATAAAATAATAATCATAATGCCTCCACCGATTAAGCTTCCTGTAAAAAAAGCGCGATTTCGCTGATCAGGTTCCGCTACGTGAGCAGGGAAAACGGTCAGCAATACAATAAAAGTGAGAGAAGTAATACTTGTAAAGACCAGAATGGATCTGATAATAGGTTTAACGCCTACCTCTAACAACGGCTGTAAATTCTCATAATGAATTTGAGGAAAGATCGAAAAAACTAAGATTAAAAACGGAATAACAAACCAAGGGAAAAGAATTTCAGCACAGCGGGCAATCGTTTCAATGCCAAGCCGAACGCCGACAATCACAATTCCCATAAACAAAATATGAACAGCAAGCATAGGCGTTTGAATAATAATGCGAGTTGTTAGAAACGAGCCCACGTAAAACAAAACTTGACTGCAAAAAAGAAGAGTAGAAGCGACAAATAAAAGAGAGACAAACTTTCCTAGCCACTTGCCTAAAATGGCTTCGTTGAGTTCTATAAGGGTTTTATTCGGGTAAAGGCTAGAGAGTTTGATATACATCCATACAAGAAAAACGCCTACACCTACACCTAAAATAGCTGGAATCCATGCCTCTTGTTTAGAATCAGCCGTTAAGCTTCCAGGTACGACTAAAATAGTGTCGCCTAAACTATAAAAAATCACGAGTATTCGAAACTGTGCTGCGGATAATTTCATCTGACTATGCACGTTGTTCACTTCCTTTTACTTCAACAGACTGAACAAAAAATCACTAAAAGGCTTTAATAAAAAAGCAATGCCGTCTCCAGGGTTGGGGATTTCCACACCGCCGTATTTTAAACTAACAATCAACATACTTACTGTGAACAAACTCCAAAAAATTCGCTTTTCTCTTTTACTTTTCACTTTTTTTAAATAAGGTATTTCTACTAAACAAACAGCTGCACAAAGTAAAAAAATCCCTAAAAATATAAGCATGTATCAACCTCAATTAGTAACCCTTCAAAAATAATGAAGGGATGTTAAAGACGCCTGTGTTTCAAAAATAGTATCACCCAAGATGGCTTCATTTATGAAAAGTAAGACTAAAGGCAGTGCAAAACCGTGTTATAATGACCAAGTTAAGCGTTATAATAGAGAAAAAACAGCATGATTACAAACAAGTAGATACATAACAAGGTAAGGATGGGAGAGAGATAGATGGCAGACGAATTCAAAAAAATGCTAGATGACAAAGAAAAGGTACAGCTTATGATCGCAGCTGTTGTCATGCTCGGAGGCCTGGTCGTTTTGTTAAAAAGCGTTGCAACGGGTCAGGCAATGGGCCAAAGATGGCTAGAAAGTAAAGGGAATGCAGACACAGATCTGTATCTTGAAACGGTAAAAAGCTACATCCACCTGTATCAAATTGTGGGTGGCGTCATGTTTGGAGGAGGCCTTCTCACGTTACTTCGTGCTAAGCTAAAGAAATAAATCGACAGCAAAATAAAAGATCATAGTCCAAAAGAAGTGTCATATCTTTTTAATAACTTAAAAAATAGTGAAAAGGAGTTATGTATGAATAATGAAGAAAATACACCGGCTTATCATCTGTTTATGATGATAGGAGCGCTTGCTATGCTGATTTTTGGTGTTGTCGGTTTCTTTATTCAGTATCCTGCTACGTTAAGTTTTGTGATGTGCATTGGCGGAAGCATCATATTTTTGCTGCATTTATTTGAATATATGAAACCTAAAAATGAACTATAGCATCTTCAAACGAGGAAATCTAGAAGCAAAGGAAGATGAGAAATGCAAAAACATCGTACGTACGAAACGCTAGTTGATCTTTATCAAAAAAGCGCTAAAATTCATTATGAAATCGATTATCGAGATAAAAAATCTGTAAGAAAAGGAAACCGAGCTGCAGAAGATATGAAAAAAATTGCGCAGCTCATTCATTTATACTATCCAGGCATGCTGTTTGAATTTTCAACACTGCTGACGGATCCTACTTATCGAATTGACCTATGGGCTGCACATCATATTTTAGAAATTATGAGCTATTCACCAATGCTTGAGGACAACGCGCTTTCCGTCATTGAACGCTACGCCGACGAAAATGATTTTACGGCTTTAGGAAATCGCATGTGGTTAGGTCAGTGGAGAGAAAAACAGCGCTAAAACCCATATAGGCAAACAAGAATAACTAAAAGGAAGATAGGTATATGAGTTTACGTACATTAAAGAATGGTATAGGCGTCACCATTCGAGAAGCAGAATCAAAAGATGCAGAGAAAATGATTGCTTTTTACAATCGAGTGGGAGGAGAAAGTGATTTTCTTTCATTCGGAGAAGGGGAGTTTCTTAGACCAGTTTCAGAGTATGAAGTGTTTTTAGCTTCTGTAAAACAAGAGCAAAATTCTCTTATAGTCGTGGCTGAAAAAGAAGAAGAAATCACTAGTATTGCATCCATCACCTCTTCCCAAAACCCGCGTAATAAGCATGTGGGTACCCTTGGTATCGTGGTAGAGAAATCTTATAGCGGGCTAGGGTTAGGAAGACAGCTAATGATTGAGCTGATTGAATGGGCACGTATGAATAAACAAACAAAAAAAATCGAACTTGTGACGCGAGAAGATAATCAAAGAGCTATTTCTTTATACAAGGAGCTAGGGTTTCAAACAGAAGGATTAAAAGAAAAAGACACCTATATAAATGGCGTGTACTATAATACAATGCTTATGGGTCTTCACTTATAAAAAGAGGCTGAGAAAAAAGTATGTTCAGTGAATGAAAATCCGAACGATGAATCGTTCGGATTTATTCATTGTTTTTTAGCATCAGCAAATGCACTCATTGCCTCGCTCATAAATTTCGCTAATCCTTTTCCGTAGCGATCGATGTTGATTGTAAATCGCTCATCTTGCACATACATCTCTCCAAGACCTTTAAAGCCTTCTAACGAATACGTTCCAAAGTTCTCATTTAAAAATTGATACCATATCGCAATAGCTTTTTGAACTTCTGTAGAGGATGGTGACAGATCACGAAGCGAAGCTAAGTGAGTGTAGATACTTTCCCATTCGTTTGACATATGCTGCTGTTCTTCTTGTGAGAAACTTTGTACTTTTTCATTCGCTTCATCTACCCGCTGATTTCCCCAGCGCTTCCGTGCTTCTTCTTCGTACGGGTTATGAGAAAAGTCCAGTCCGTTAAACCGCTCTTTTTCGTTCATTTCAATCGCTCCTTCTTCATGTTGAATCGTCTTATTAATCGTTGCAATCATTTGGTCGAGACGACTGCGTTTTTCAATCAGCATGTTTTTTTGCAGTATTAGTGCTTCTGTGCGATTAAATGTTGGATTTGTAATAATCTCGTGAATTTGTTTTAAAGGGAAGCCAAGTTCTTTAAAAAATAATATTTGCTGAAGCATATCGAGATTAGCCGGTGAATAAAGCCGGTAGCCGGATTCACTAATGCCATCAGGCTTTAATAGCCCGATTTCGTCATAGTGATGCAGAGTGCGGACGCTGATTCCTACTAAGTCAGCAACTTCTTTTACTTTTCTGTTCATTCTTTCATCTCCTTTCTGAAATCTACTATAAAATATAACGCAGCGTAAGGGTCAATACTAAAAAAGAAATAATTGACTTTTAGTTTATATGCATTTATATTTAATTAGCATTAACTATTTATAATATGAAATAAATAAGCAAGCCTGGAGGAATAGATGTGACAAAAAGCAATCAGTATCTTGGGGAGATTCGTTCATCGCTTCAAGTGCTATTTGAAAAAATGCAGCCCGAAATGATGGAGAGTCTAAATAAGCATGAGATGACTCCTACGCAATTATTCGTTCTTTCTTATTTAAAGAAAGTAGGGAGCAGTAAGGTTTCTCAAATTGCAGAGCTAATGGATGTAAAACCGAGCGCCGTGACTCTTTTAGTGGATCGTCTTGAACAGCACAATTTTGTCCTAAGAGAACATAATAAAGAGGACAGACGAGTCGTTGATATTACCTTGACGGAATTTGGGCATCGCAAGCTTGAAGATGTGCTGAATGGTCGAAAAGCCATTATGGACCGCTACCTTTTGCATCTAACAGAAGAAGAGCTTTCTATGATGGCTTCTATTACGAAAAAGCTTGCAACATCAGCTGCTTCTTATAAAGATAAGCAGCAGTAACAAAAAAGAGGAGAGACACACGATGGAAAATCAAAAAAACTCAAAGCGCACGCTTTTATTAATTGGGTTAATTATTGCGATGTTCTTTTCTGCACTTGATGGAACCATTGTCGGAACAGCTATGCCAAGAATCGTAGGAGATCTTGGTGGTTTAAGCATGATGACATGGCTGACAACTGCCTATTTGTTAACGTCGACAACGGTTGTTCCGATTGCAGGGAAGCTCGCTGATTTAGTAGGACGCAGAGTGATTTATGTGACAGGACTTATTATTTTTATGGTCGCTTCTGCTTTATGTGGAATGGCAAATAACATGACAGAGCTTATTTTATTCCGTGCATTACAAGGAATTGGCGGCGGCGTTATGATGCCGATGGCAATGATTGTAATCGGTGATTTATTTACAGGAAAAGCACGAGCAAAGTTTCAAGGAGTATTCGGAGGAATTTACGGTCTTGCTTCTGTCATCGGTCCGCAAATTGGCGGATGGATTGTTGATTCACTGAACTGGAAATGGGTGTTTTACATCAATTTGCCGGTAGGAATACTCGCTACCGTTTTTATTGCGCTTGGACTTCAAGGAAAGAAACACACGGGACCGGTGAAATTCGATGTAGCCGGTATGTTCACCATGGTTATTGGAGTAGTAAGTTTGCTTCTTGCCCTGAGCTTTGGAGGAAAAGACTACGACTGGAACTCTTGGCAAATTATTAGTCTATTTACCCTTGCCGTTGCTGGGATCATAAGCTTTATTATTGTGGAAACGAAAGCTAAAGAACCGATTCTTCCGATGTATTTATTTAAGAACCGAACGTTTACGCTTTTAAATATCATTGGCTTTTTTATGAGCATTGGTATGTTCGGAGCCATTACGTTTGTTCCGTTCTTTATGCAAGGAATCGTTGGAGTAAGTGCCTCAGAATCAGGTACCATTATGACACCAATGATGATTTCAATGATTGTAACGAGTATTATTGGCGGTCAGCTTGTTTATAAAGTTGGTATCAAGCCTCAAATCGTTACTGGTATGCTCATTATGGCAGGAGGGTTCTTTTTGTTAACAACATTAGACCTTCACACTAGCAAGCTTGTTGCTACTTCTTATATGGCCGTAATCGGTTTAGGAATGGGTCTTGTAATGCCAATTTTAACACTTGCTCTTCAAGAAAGCTTTTCAAAAGAAGAGCTCGGCGTGGTTACATCATCAAGTCAATTTTTCCGTTCAATTGGAGGAACGTTCGGTATTACCATTTTAGGAGCGGTGATGAATGCAAAATCAGGTACGCTTCTTACTGACAAACTCGTTCCATATTTAAACTCATTGCCTGCTCAAGCAAGTGCTTTTGCAGACGGGTTTAAAAAAGCGATTGATACGAACCCTGAAAGTGTGCTGCAGATGCTGTTTAGCCCTGAGGCGCTAAAGAATATCCCAGCTGTGCTTTCAGACAGCATTGTGCCAATTTTGAAGACCTCGCTAATGAGCGCATTGCACAGCGTCTTTTTCATGGGCTTAGCTTTTATTGTTTTAGGGGCGGTATGCACATTGTTCTTAAGGCAGATCAAGCTTTCAAATAAAAAAGCCGAAGAAAAACCAGAAGAAGGCATTGCTGAAGTAGAACCATCACATTAAAAAAAGCGCACAAATTTGTGCGCTTTTTTCTATATTATTAACTAGTTGTTTCATTAGGCTTGCGAAGAAAAGGGGATTGTTTGGACGTGTCATACGAAATTTGATCAAGCAAATACGTTAAATATAAGTTCAGTTCAAAACGATCTTCCGACACAAAATCTGTAAGCGCTTGCTTATTGTCTTTCCACATGGTAATTCCTCCTTAATTTTACATACTAATGAATGGATTTAATATCAGAAAGCTGAAGGGAAACAACGGCTTCATTTTCGTCTTTTACGGATAGAATTTGCTGATGGAGATTTAAGTTGTGCACGCGGCCTTTGCACGTTTGCAACGTTCCATCTTTATAGTAAGAAACAGTTACCGTCCCACTTTTCGTTAATTCTCGTAAAAACATTCAAGAAGCCTCCTTAAAAAAGATTACCTGATTTAAAAGCCAGTCCTTTCATTTGAGATGAGCAAAAGGGAATTGTATGTACTGCAAGCTTCCCTTTATATTCTTCAACATGTATGAATAGATGAATAAAAGGTTACTAGCCCACCTATAAACTGTCCTAAATTTCAGAATATACTGTCTTTTCCGTATAGTGTTTTTTAAAAGGATTAATGTTACATTTATTATGTAACATTCTGATGAGAAAGAAAACCGTTTCTACAAAACTTCTCTAAAAATTACAAAATATTCATATTCCTGTGAAGGATGTAGAATGAACAAATATGGAAGGAAACGCGTTTATAAAAAACGTAACTACAGGTTCAATTATTAATTATCTTAATACTAGTTATCAATTATATGTATTTTACTAATTTATTCTTCTCCGATAAAATGCAGGTAGACGAATTTGATAAGAATTTTCTAATGATTTATATAATTAAATTTGATATAATCTATAGGAATAATAATGTATGAAGGGAAACATCATTGATTAATTAGACACAGGTATTACATGTTGTTGAAGATGATTCGTAAAAGCATACATATTTAAATTATATATTTTTGTGAGGTGGACAGTGTTGCAACTTAAGGTAGTAAACAGCCCTTTTAATCAAGAACAAGCAGATTTGCTTAATCGCCTTCTGCCGACATTAACAGAAGCACAAAAAATGTGGTTGAGCGGTTATTTAACAGCAGCTCAATCTACGTCTGCCGAAGGAACGCCAGACGTTTCTACAGCAGCGCCTGCTCAAACGAAGCAGACAGTTTCAAAAGACGTAACGATTCTTTACGGATCACAGACAGGAAATGCTCAAGGACTTGCTGAAAATACAGGCAAAACGCTTGAAGCAAAAGGTTTTAATGTAACTGTATCTTCTATGAATGATTTCAAACCAAATACTTTAAAGAAACTTGAAAATTTATTAATTGTTGTAAGTACACATGGAGAAGGAGAGCCGCCTGATAACGCGCTATCTTTCCACGAATTTCTTCACGGCCGTCGAGCGCCAAAGCTTGAGAATTTCCGTTTTTCTGTCTTGTCGCTTGGAGACAGCTCATACGAATTTTTCTGTCAAACGGGAAAAGAATTTGATGTGCGCTTAGCAGAACTTGGCGGTGAAAGACTGTATCCGCGTGTTGACTGTGATTTAGATTTTGAAGAACCCGCAAATAAATGGCTTAAAGGTGTTATTGACGGATTAAGCGAAGCGAAAGGACACAGCGCTTCGGCAGCTGTTCCGGCGGAAGCTCCTGCAGGAACTTCACCATATTCAAGAACAAATCCTTTTAAAGCAGAAGTGCTTGAGAACCTAAACTTAAACGGCCGCGGATCAAATAAAGAAACGCGACACTTAGAACTATCCCTAGAAGGTTCAGGCTTGACGTATGAACCAGGAGACAGTTTAGGTATTTATCCTGAAAATGACCCGGGGCTTGTTGATCTTCTTCTTAACGAATTCAAGTGGGATGCAAGTGAAGGTGTAACGGTTAATAAAGAAGGAGAAACGCGTCCTCTTAGAGAAGCGTTAATCTCTAATTTTGAAATTACGGTTTTAACAAAACCGCTTTTAAAGCAAGCAGCTGAGCTTACTGGAAACGATAAGTTAAAAGCACTTGTAGAAAATCGCGAGGAATTAAAAGCATACACACAAGGTCGTGATGTGATTGACTTAGTCCGTGACTTCGGCCCATGGAACGTATCGGCACAAGAGTTTGTAGCCATTTTACGCAAAATGCCAGCGCGCCTTTACTCGATTGCAAGCAGCTTATCAGCAAACCCTGATGAAGTTCATCTAACAATTGGAGCTGTACGTTACGAAGCGCATGGGCGCGAGCGTAAAGGTGTTTGTTCAGTCCTATGTTCAGAACGTTTGCAGCCAGGCGATACGATTCCTGTATACCTTCAAAGCAATAAAAACTTTAAGCTCCCTCAAGATCAAGAAACGCCGATTATCATGGTAGGACCTGGTACAGGTGTGGCTCCGTTCCGCTCATTTATGCAAGAGCGTGAAGAAACAGGAGCAAAAGGCAAGTCATGGATGTTCTTTGGAGATCAGCACTTCGTAACAGACTTCCTTTACCAAACAGAATGGCAAAAGTGGTTAAAAGATGGCGTACTGACAAAAATGGACGTGGCGTTTTCACGTGATACAGAAGAAAAAGTATACGTACAAAACCGTATGCTCGAACATAGCAAAGAATTATTCCAGTGGTTAGAAGAAGGCGCATCTTTTTATGTGTGCGGAGATAAAACAAATATGGCACGCGACGTGCACAACACGCTAGTTGAAATTATCGAAACAGAAGGCAAGATGAGCCGTGAACAGGCGGAAGGTTACCTTGCTGAAATGAAGAAACAAAAACGTTATCAGCGTGATGTATACTGAGGATTGAAAGGAGATTTTCAACATGGTAAACAAAATTTTAAAAGCGCCCGAAGGTCCTCCAAGTGACGTTGAGCGCATAAAAGATGAAAGTAATTATTTGCGCGGTACATTAGGAGAAACAATGCTAGACCGCATTAGCTCAGGTATTTCTGAAGACGATAATCGTTTGATGAAGTTCCACGGAAGCTACTTGCAAGATGACCGAGATCTGCGTAATGAACGTCAAAAACAAAAGCTAGAGCCAGCTTACCAATTCATGCTTCGCGTCCGTACGCCAGGCGGTGTTTCAACACCAGAGCAGTGGCTAGTGATGGATGATTTAGCACAAAAATACGGAAATGGAACGTTAAAGCTGACGACTCGTCAGGCGTTCCAAATGCACGGAATTTTAAAGTGGAACATGAAGAAAACGATTCAAGAAATTCATGCTTCTTTATTAGACACAATTGCAGCTTGCGGAGATGTAAACCGTAACGTAATGTGCAATCCGAATCCGTATCAGTCAGAAGTACACGCTGAAGTATTCGAATGGTCAAAAAAATTAAGTGATTACTTATTGCCTCGTACAAGAGCGTACCACGAGCTTTGGCTAGATGAAGAAAAAGTGATTAGCACACCGGAAGTGGAAGAAGAAGTGGAACCAATGTATGGTCCGCTATATCTGCCAAGAAAATTCAAAATTGGCGTAGCTGTTCCGCCGTCTAACGATATTGACGTGTATTCACAAGACCTTGGCTTTATTGCCATTTTAGAAGACGAGAAACTTGTTGGATTTAACGTAGCAATCGGCGGCGGTATGGGTATGACGCACGGAGATAAAGCAACTTACCCTCAGCTTGCAAAAGTAATTGGATTCTGTCGACCTGACCAAATTCTAGAAGTAGCGGAAAAAGTCATTACGATTCAACGTGATTATGGAAACCGCTCTGTGCGTAAAAACGCGCGTTTTAAATACACGGTTGATCGCCTTGGATTAGAAACGGTAAAAGAAGAGCTTGAGAATCGTCTGGGCTGGAGCTTAGACGAAGCAAAAGCTTATCACTTTGATCATAACGGAGACCGCTACGGCTGGGAAAAAGGTGTGAAAGGAAAATGGCACTTTACTCTTTTTGTTCAAGGTGGACGTATTGCTGACTTTGAAGACTATAAGCTTATGACGGGTCTTCGTGAAATTGCAAAAGTTCATAGCGGTGATTTCCGTTTAACGGCCAATCAAAATTTAATTATCGCGAACGTATCAACTCAAAATAAAAAGCAAATTAGTGACCTTATCGAACAATATGGATTAACTGACGGCAAGCATTATTCGGCTCTTCGCCGCAGCTCATTAGCTTGCGTATCGCTTCCGACTTGTGGGCTTGCGATGGCAGAAGCTGAGCGTTATCTCCCAGTTCTTCTTGAGAAAATTGAAGCAATTGTAGATGAAAACGGCCTTCGCGATAAAGAAATCACTATTCGTATGACGGGCTGTCCTAACGGCTGTGCACGTCCTGCTTTAGGTGAAATTGCTTTTATCGGTAAAGCACCGGGCAAATACAATATGTATCTTGGAGCAGCATTTGATGGCAGCCGCTTAAGCAAAATGTACCGTGAAAATATCAGTGAAGAAGAAATTTTAAACGAACTGCGCGTCTTACTTCCTCGCTACGCAAAAGAGAGAGAAGAAGGCGAGCACTTTGGTGACTTTGTCATCCGCGCTGGTGTAATCGAAGCTGTAACAGACGGCACGAATTTCCACGCATAATACGTATGAAGGGACCTTTCTAAACTTACAGAAAGGTCCTTTTTTCTATTTTAATATTCTCTAACAAATACAGCTACTCCAAATACCCCCAATCTTTCAGCGGTAATTTGTTCAAAGCCGTGATCAAGTAAACAATGTGCTGCACTTCGGTAGCGCTGACCTTGAGCTAACAAACGTCCGCAAGGATTTGCGCTGCCGATTACTGTTGCTTCTACGACAGTACGAGGAGCTTGTCTATCCAAAGGATTCCGCTCCCACAGAATTGTCACCACATCCGGAGGACGCGGGATAGATACATTACCTGTGTGTTCATGCATAGCCATCACCTCCTTACCCTATAGTAAATGCAAAAAATGACAGACTGCTTGTACACATGCTGATTTTTAGTAAAAAAGGCGTTCAACTATGCCTAACTTAACTAATTTCATAGCAATAAGGTGATGAATAGAAACGGCTGGTAGAAAAAAAGAATGCTATAATGTAAAAGAAAGGAATTTTCATCAAGGAGGGAGAAACATGCACCAAAAAAGAGTAGCGGTTATTACAGGGGGAGCAAGCGGAATTGGCAAAGAAACTGCCTTAAAGTTTGCACAAAAAGGAGACGCGGTGGTCATTGCTGATTATGATGAAGGAAAAGGAAAAGAGACTCTTCAAAAAATTGAAGAAGCTGGTGGCCACGCTTTATTTGTGCAAACGGACGTCACCAAGTTTGAAGAAGTGGAAGCACTGATTGAGGAAACGGTGAACAAATTTGGACGAATTGATGTGATGTTTAACAATGCAGGGATTGGACGCCCTACATCTATTTTAGATCAAGACCTAGAAGAATATCACCGTATTATTAATGTGAATCAGCACGGCGTTACATATGGAATTATGGCAGCGGGCAGGAAAATGAGAGAGTTAGGTATTAAAGGCGTCATTATTAATACGGCATCTATTTTTAGCTTCTTAGCTTCACCCGGTACCTATGCTTATCACGCAACAAAAGGAGCTGTTGTGATGATGACAAAGTCAGCTGCGCTAGATCTCGCTAAATACGGTATTCGCGTCGTCGCCGTTGCGCCAGGGTTTGTTGATACGCCTATTATTCAAGGCTATAAAGACAACGGTATGATTGAAGGAATGAAAGCGAAAACGATGAGCAGAGAGCTCACTACACCAAAACAAATTGCAGATATGGTTTATTTGCTTTCTTTAGAAGAAGCGGGAGCTGTAAACGGCAGCGTCATCATGGCTGATGATGGGTATGCGGCATTTAAATAAAATAAAAAAAGGATTCTTTTTAAGAAAAGAATCCTTTTTTTACTATGTAGGAGGCAGGGAGCTATATACAAACGTATCGTGAGCTTTTCCGTTTTGATACATATAGTTTTTTAACACTCCTTCTTGTTGAAATCCGAGTTTTTCAAGCACGTGCTGAGATGCCTTGTTTTCAAGAAACACAACAGCTCCAATCCGCACTAGCTGAAGGGTAGCAAATCCATAAGCCATAACAGCCGAAGCAGCTTCCGAAGCATAGCCGTGACTCCAGTGCTGAGGGTGTAGCTCATAGCCAATTTCCGCGCGCTTATGCTTTTGGTTCCACTGATTCAATCCAACTGTCCCGATTAGTTCCCCCGTATCGAGCCGTTCGATTCCCCATCGCAAACCTTTTTGATTTCTGTAGTTTTCAGCAAAAATATCAATCAGCACCAAAGCTTCTTGGAAAGTTGTGAATTTTTCTTGCCCGTAATATTTGATAACTTCTTCCTGAGAAAAGCAGTCAAAGATAGTATCTGCATCCGCTTCTGTTATTTCACGCAGTTTAGTGCGAGGTGTAGAAAGAATAGGAAACAATTTTTCTCCTTTCTATTTTATATAGAAAGATTTCGGCAGCTTGGAAAAAATCCCTTTTATTTTATTTTTCTGTTATAAATTAAGTAGAGATATGAGCTAAATGACTAGGAAAAAGATAGGAACAGCTTCTAAATAACGCAAACAATTTTTATGTAAGGGTAGCAAAAACAGTATACTAAAAAAACAAATAGGACTAGCTGCACGTTTAGCAGCTAGCTTTCCTGTAGCAAAGAACCTATTTTTTGGTTAACTGATTGCGATCTTCAATTTGAGGAGGCTCTTCAAGCCATCCGTTTTGAATCATAATTTTTCCGCCTTCTTTTGCCAAACTGTAAATGTCTTTTGCAAGCTGGAGCATCTTTAATGGCAAATCACTTCTTAAACTAAAGGCTCCTCCTAAGGCGTTACTCCCCAGACCGAACGTACTCAAAAGACTCGTATTGTACATCATCAGCTTATCTGAAAAAGGAGGAACGGTTGAATTCGTCGCTTTTCCAGCATGAGTAGCCGGAGGTTCTATGTAGCTATGGCGTAAAATATCACCTAATTCTGTTTCAATTTTCTTCGAAAGCTTCATACCCCTGACAAAATGCTGCTGTGCCTCTTTGTTGTTGGCCACTTGAGCAAAACCAATCATCAGCTGCATTCCTACAAGATTTGTATCAACAGCATGTTGAATAAGTGACACTTCAATGGTATTCAACGATCTTTTTTCGCTAAACCAGCTCAATCCGCCTATATAATTTTGCGCATGGACAAAATGAACTTCCTTCGGCATAGAAACGTATGGGGGTTTTGCGATGACACCCGTTTCTAACAATACTTGTGTGGATTGATTGTATATGTCCTGTGCTTCTGCTGTTGCATCTACAAAGAAATTCCGTATATCTTCTCGGTAAGACATGGTCGAATGCAAAGCAAACAGTCCTGTTTCAATTTGAGACATTAAGCGTATATACATAACTTCAAACATATGGTCGTATAGCTTAGGAACTCCTACATTCACGTCATCTTTCGTAAAACCAATTGGGATAACAGCGCCTTCGTTCTCAAATATTTCTTTTATTTGCGCTACACTTTTTAAAGATCGGCTGTAATATAGCTCAAAAAGTTCTTTGTAATCCTGTTTATCTTCCAGAAAATATTCTAAGAACCTCAAAATCATCGTTTTTTCCTGATAAGTCATCCATAAGTTAGCAAGCTCTGAGGACGTGAGCGGCGGAAGTTTTGATGTGCTCATTGTACACATTCCTCCTGAAAATAGTGATAGGTAAATATGTATAGCTTCCTTAGTATTGCTTTTATTTATAGGAATATTCTTCTTTTTAATTTATTGAAAGACCTCAGTAGCGGTTATTATAGTAGGATAATTGAAGGGAATAAACCTTACCAATAAGTCAGTTGTAGGATAACTGATATGAATAAAACTAAGTTTTTCTATTACTTTAAATAATTTGACAATTGATGTTATTCTTACTATTATGGAAACATAAGTTTTACATATATTTCTAGAGTTCAGCAACATATTCTAGCAGCCCTATAAGTAAGGAGCTTACGATGAAACACATTGTCCAAGCAACAGATCATCCTAGAACGAAAGACACGTTAAAAGAAGAATTACGCAGGTTAGGCATAACACAAGGGATGACTATCATGGTTCATTCTTCGCTATCTTCATTAGGGTGGGTAAACGGAGGTTCAGTGGCCGTTGTTCAAGCTTTAATGGAGACAGTGACAGAGGAAGGAACGATTGTTATGCCATCACAGTCGGTCGATCTTTCGGATCCATCAGAATGGGGCAATCCGGCTGTACCAAAAGAGTGGTGGGAAACTATTCGGGAAACGATGCCTGCATACGATCCAGCCCACACGCCAACAAGCGGGATGGGACAAATCGTAGAAACGTTCCGAACATATCCTGGCGTAAGAAGAAGCAGCCATCCAATGTATTCATTCGCCGCTTGGGGAAAGGACAGCGAAGACATCTTAAGAGATCATACCCTTGAATTTAGTTTAGGCGAAAATTCTCCTCTTGAAAGGCTTTACAAAAAACATGCCTTTGTTTTATTATTAGGTGTCGGGTTTGGGAATAATACTTCTTTTCATCTAGCAGAATATCGGATTCCATATCGAAACGTGATTCAAAAAGGATCTCCAGTTATGGATTCAGGAAAGCGAGTATGGAGGACGTATAAAGAATTAGAGTTTCGAGAAGAGCTGTTTGAAGAGATAGGTGAAGCGTTTATTGAAGCAAAAGGAATAAAAGCTGAAAAAATCGGTTCAGCACGTGCATACTTCTTTTCAATGCCTAAAGCCGTCGATTTTGCTGAAACGTATTTGAAAGCGCTATAGTGAACGGTTGTATGCTTTCTAAGTTGTCTGTATATCAGACAACTTGAAGTGAGACAAACAAGAGTCGCCGACACGTTCAGACGTTATATTAACAAAGCGCGGCAGTCGTTTAAGCAAGATAGTTTACTTTTTATGTTTCTTGTTTCATAATGGCACTTGTCTGTGAATTTATTCAGTCAGGTTGTCTTACAATTATGGAGATAAAAAGCAAGTGTTAAATAAATTCATTAAAAAATTTAAATGTATAGAAAAAAAGGAGAGAATACAATTATGTCACTACGTGATCAAGCACTACATATGCATCAAGAAAAACAAGGTAAGTTAGAAGTTAAATCAAAAGTTGAAGTTCAAAACGCTCAAGATTTAAGCTTAGCTTACTCTCCGGGAGTAGCAGAACCTTGTAAAGAAATTCATGAACATCCAGAAACGGTGTATGATTACACAATGAAAGGAAACATGGTCGGCGTTGTGACAAATGGTACTGCTGTTCTTGGTCTTGGAAACATCGGACCTGCGGCTTCACTTCCCGTTATGGAAGGCAAAGCAATTTTATTTAAAAGCTTTGCAGGCGTAGATGCATTCCCAATTACACTTGATACAACAGATACAGATAAAATTGTTGAAACTGTGAAATTAATGGCTCATACATTCGGAGGCATTAACTTAGAAGATATCGCAGCTCCACAGTGTTTTGAAATTGAAGAGCGCCTGAAAAAAGAAGTAGATATTCCTGTGTTCCATGATGATCAGCACGGTACAGCGATCGTAACAGTAGCAGGACTTGTAAATGCACTGAAAATTGTCAATAAATCAATGAAAGACTTAAAAATCGTCTTAAACGGAGCAGGAGCGGCTGGCATTGCCATTACAAAGCTTCTTTATTCTTACGGCGTACGTGACATGATTATGTGTGATACAAGAGGTGCTATTTATGAAGGCCGCTCTCAAGGTATGAACAAAGTGAAAGCCGAAGTGGCTTCGTATACAAACGTAAACAAAGAAAGCGGTACGCTAAGCGATGTAATTAAAGGCGCAGATGTATTTATTGGTGTATCTGCAGCAGATGCATTATCTCAAGAGATGGTTAAATCAATGAATGAAGATGCAATTATCTTTGCGATGGCAAATCCTAATCCAGAAATCAAGCCAGACGCTGCAAAAGAAGCAGGAGCGGCTGTTATTGGAACAGGTCGTTCAGACTTCCCTAACCAAGTAAATAACGTTCTTGCATTCCCTGGAATTTTCCGCGGTGCGTTAGACGTTCGCGCTACTCATATCAACGAAGAAATGAAAAAAGCTGCTGTTGAAGCAATTGCAGCCCTTATTACAGAAGAAGAGCTAAACGCAGATTACGTTATCCCTGGACCATTTGATCCTCGCGTAGCGCCAGCTGTAGCAGAGTCTGTAGCAAAAGCGGCAATGGATTCAGGTGTTGCCCGTATTACAATTGATCCAGCGCGTGTAAAAACACATACAGAACAACTAACAAAAATCGAAAACTAATAATGGCTAAAAAAGCCCTTTGAAACGCTGTTTCAAAGGGCTTTTTATGTTAAAGACCTGCTGTAACCCCAGTGAAATCTAAACGTAACACCATTTCATCTCCCGTATGATGTACAATAAAGAGAAAAGAACCCAGGTTTTGTATCATAAAGGGAGGAACAAAGATGTACACCGTATTTTCAACATTTAATGTACCGGATGAAAAAGCTGAAGAAGTGATTGGAATTTATAAAAATCGTTCAAAATCAGTTGACGAGGCGCCAGGATTCGTAGACTTTCTACTTCTTCAAAACGATAAGCGAGCAGGGGAGCTCACCGTTCAGCTTACATTTGATACGAAAGAGAATTATTTAAGCTGGGTACGAAGCGAAGATTTCAAGCGTATTCATGATTTAGAGAAAAAGTACCCTGATCAAGAACTGGCAGCCGTCATCCCAAAAGTTTCTCAGTACAAAGTGGTGGCACGATGAGTTCACTTCCCGTTAATAAGATCGTTGAAAGAGTAACGGAGAAAATCTACGAGTTAGAACCTTCTTTGCTCGAAAAATTCGGAGAGCGCGGCAAAGAAAGATGCCATGAAGATAATCATTATCATATGAAGTATCTTGAGACAACATATAAGTTAGACAACCTGCAAATTTTTACGGACTATGCCTTATGGTTAAACAATTTACTCACAAGCCGAGGCATGAAAACACAGCATATTATTGATAATTTTAATTTTATACAAGAAGCGCTGTTTGAACTAGATAATTATGGTGATACACAAGTACAGGCGTATGTGACTTACTTAGAAGAAGCGAATCATATACTGAAGCAACAGCAGCTTTAAAAAGAGGCTAGGACAAAAATGTTTTAGTTGCAAGGAAATCCGGACGGGTTTGATTCTTAATAGAGAATTCAACCCGTTCGGATTTTTTCATTGGTAGGGTGAACGTAGGTTTTCTGTATGTAAATGCTTCTAACTGTTGATTTAGTTATATTTCACTCTCTTTTTTTGTTTTACATATGTATAAAGGTGGAAATAAAAAAAGAAAAAGGAGAATACATATGCAAAAACAGCTAACAAAAGGAATCCTGTCCTTAGTCACTCTATGTATGATTGGAAGTGCGGCAGCTTGTTCAGGTGAACCAGCTAACAAGACAAAATCTGATAATCATAAAGCAGAGGAAAAACCTATTGAAGACCGTCAAGAATTAACAAAGCTACAGCAGTATTCCAACGACCCAGACATTAAAAAGGGGAAAGAAGAAGATTTTGACTTGATCGGTACGTTAAAAAAAGACGCTGAAAAAGAAATGACGCTGAATATTGATGATCAACTCGTTAAAGTACCAAAAAGCTCTGGGATGGAAGTGGAAGGCTCACAGCTAAAAGATATGCTTAATAAAGAAGTAGAAGCTGAAATTGACGCAGCTAAACAAGAAGCAATTAGTATTGAATTAACTCCAAAAGCAAAAGCAGATAAAGATGGCGTGTATGAACAAGATGGAGACGAACGTAAAATTGTGGGTATTTTTATAGAAGAAAGTAACAAGCATATAGCGGTAAAAGTGCCAAGCGGCAAAAAAACGTATCAAAAAAGCACTGACTTTGAAAAAGAAGAAAAAGGCAGTTTAAAAGAAAAGACGGTATACCTTGAAATCAACTCAGCTAACGAAGTAGAAAGTATAGAAAAAGAAAACCGTGAATAAATAAAGCTACACTTCTTCTTTCCCTCCTTGCTCTCTTGACTTTTTGAACTGTGTCACTTAACGTTACAGTAGAGAAAGAAAAAAGGTGGTTTATGGAAGATGAACAGTGAATTTACCATTGCCGTGCACAGCTTAGTGTTCCTAGCAAATTTACCAGATCACCGAGCAAGCAGTGAATCGATTGCTTATAACATCTGTACCAATCCTGCACGGGTTCGGAAAATAATGAGTACACTCAGAAAAAACAACTTGGTTCGGACAAAAGAAGGGCTAGGCGGGGGTTATACTTTAGGCTGCAGCCCTGCTGAAATAAGTCTTGGGCTGATTTATCGAGTTATATCGACTGGAACGCTGAAGCCTCACTGGTGCAGCGGCGACCCTGACGCTGACTGTATTGTAAAATCAAACATTCAAACAGTGATGGACGACATTTTTACAGAGAGTGAGCAAAGCGTAATTAGGCATTTAGATCAAATTACGATCGAAGACGTGCTGAAAAAAGTTAGAACTGCTCATTAAAAAGCACCTTGCATGAGCAAGGTGCTTTTGTTATGACTCTTTGGAAGCGGCTGTTTCAGCCGCTGCTGCTTTTAAGCCGTCATTTACTTTTCTTCCATTCTCTAAATACTCCGTTTTGAAGCCGCTTTTTAAAGCCCATGTGTAGAAGAGAAGAGAAACAACAACAATAATGCCCATATCCCATCCATATTTAATAACATTAAGGCCGCCAAACTTTTCGCTTCCAAGCCAAGAAATAGTCATCATACAAAGTAAGTATACAACCATCCATACGCCGCCTTTGAAGTTCTGTCGAAAGCCTTTCCATTTAGCCTTTGCTTGATAATAAAAATAAATAGGAAGGCCGATTAAAATAATAAACAAAACTTGTCCAGTTAGCGGCCAGCGCGCCCAATATAAGGTTAAAGAAGCAAAAATAAAACCGAGCGGCGCAATGATGCTCAATCCTTTTAAACGAAGGGGACGATATAAATCGCTGCCAGTTCGTCTTAGCGTCATAACCGTAACAGGACCTGTAATGTAAGAGATAAGCGTAGCGACTGAAATAATTTCAGCAAGTACGCCCCAGCCCCGAAATAAAAACAAAAAGACAAGAGCAACAGCTAAGTTAAAAAACATGGCTTGACGCGGAACACCATAAATCGGATGAAGGCGTCCTAGAACGCTTGGCAAATATTTATTTTGTTCCATACCATAAATCATTCGAGCAGTAGTAGCTGTATACGTAATACCTGTTCCAGATGGTGAAACAAACGCATCTGCATACAGGACAATGACAAGCCAGTTAATGTTAAGCGCAATGGCTAAATCTGCAAACGGAGAGTTGAAATTTAAATGACTCCATCCCTTCGCAATATCAGAAGGATTTACTGCACCGATAAAAGCAATTTGAAGAAGCAAATAAATGACTGTAGCCACTAAAATTGAGCCTACTACTGCAATCGGAATAGAGCGGCCCGGATTTTTTGCTTCTCCTGCCATATTAATAGGGCTTTGAAAACCGTTAAAAGCAAACACAATCCCAGATGTAGCGACTGCTGTTAGCACACTAGCCCAGCCGTTTGGTGCGATGCTGCTTCCAGAAGTGAAGTTCTCGCCGTGAAAGCCTACAAATAAAAGTGCTCCGATTGTAAGTCCTGGTATAACAATTTTAAAAATAGTAATTAACGAGTTGGCTTTGGAAAATAGTCCAACTGTCCAATAATTCAGTAAAAAATAAATAATCAATAGCACAGTAGCGATAGCTAATCCTTCGCCAGTTAACGTTCCTTTTTCTACGAGGTGGCTTGTCCACTGTGCCCACTTCCAAGGCCACGAACTCATATACTGTACAGAAGCTACTGCTTCGACTGGAATAACGGATACAATCGCAATCCAGTTTGCCCACGCAGCAATAAAACCAATAAACGAACCGTGTGAGTACTGCGTATACTTGACCATCCCGCCGGCTTCGGGAAACATGGATCCTAATTCACTGTAAGAAAGTGCAATAAATAAAATAACGACCATTCCAATGACCCATGATAAAATAGCTGCCGGCCCTGCAATTTGAGCTGCTCGCCACGCTCCAAATAACCAGCCGGAACCAATAATTGACCCAAGGCCCGTCATGGTTAACGCGAATGTTCCCATTCTTCGATGTAAATTGTTCATCTGACTAACACCTTTCATGTAAAATAAGTCTTTCATTCAAACGTTGTTGCTTTATTATTATTATTCTGAAATCTTTTGCTGTCAACTTTTGTCGTTACATGAAGTTCTTAATACCTATTGATTTCCAGTTATGCAGGACAGCTATCCTCAACCTTTCTGTCATGGCAATTAAAGCGCTTTACTTTCTTTTTCATCCTACCAGAAACCCTACAGAAATAGATAAAAACCGACAAAAAGTTATCAAGTTCGTATCTTATGCACTAGCAATATGAAAAAATTAGGGGATAAGTGGTAGTTATATTCCCTGAAATTGTGAAGAAAAAACAGGCTTCATAATAAATCCCCTTTTGAATAGCGGGATAAATACCTTCAAAAGGGGTAAGAATTGGCTTTTTGGGCCTTTATCTTTCTTGATGTTTATATTCGAGTAATTTTACGACGTTTTCTACATCATTTTCAGCAGAAAGTTCGTTGATATTCACTTTATAAATAAGCGTATCCGTTGCAAAAAATTCATCTTCTCCCTCAGGTTTTACTTTCAAGTTTAAGATTTTCACCCTCACAATATGAGTGAACTTACCGCCTTTACCGGGCTGTATTTCACCCATTTGTATCCCGATATCATCTTTTTTAATCGGGCGAACTTTTACTTTTTTATGCTGTTTACCGTAAACCTTCTCATAATGAGAAGTAATATCTTGGTGTACCCAAGGTTCAAGAGATTGATAAATAAAATCTTTTACAACTGGCTGACTTACGTGTGATTCTATATTTTCTTCTGGTATATTTTCTTCTGCGGAAATGGAAAGCGTAAAACAAAAAAAGACAAATGCTGCTAAAAACAAAAATTTTCCCACGAAAAAACCCACCTTACCTGTTCGTTTATGTAGTCGATTTTCTAGATCTGCATCTTTATCTTTTGAACAAAGGCATGAAGGTATGCACAATTTTTTTGTGGAATTTACCTCATTAAAAATCAATTTAGTTTAAATAAAATATGTTCTAAATCATTGATTGAAAATTCAAATGTGGTTTGCGCACAAAAAAATAGCCAAGTGCACCTTTATATAGACACTTGGCTACTTTCATGATCGTTTTATGCTGCTGTTTTCTTATTGCCTTTAAAAATAAAATAAAGAGCTAATAACATAAATGCTACACCAATCCAGCGTGATAGATCAAAGGGGACTTCCTTGCTTCCAAACCAGCCAAAATGGTCGATAATCATACTTGCAAATAACTGACCGATAACAGTTGAAATATTAGCTGCTGTTACGCCAATTTTAGGAACAGCTAAAACGGTTAGAAATAAATAAGATGCTCCGAATAAAGCACAAGTAAGCTGCCATTTAGGGACATCGAAAACAGAGAGAATGTTTCCTTGTCCAAAGAAGACAACAACAATCGTTAAAATCATGGCACCTGTTGCAAAGGTTAAAAAAGCTGTTTCAAACGTACCTGTTTTTTTGCTTAGTGTACCGTTAATAGAAGACTGAGCGCTTAGCGTTAATCCTCCTATTAAGGTAAGTATCACCATTAATAAACTCATTATAAAACCCTCCTAGAAAATAAGTACAAGCGCAATTCCCATACATACAATAGCCATTACGCGTTCTTTGTTAATTTTAATTTTGCTGCTGCCAAGCCAACCAAAATGCTCAATGATCATACTTGTAATCATTTGGCCCACAATAACCGCAACCATTGAAACACCAATTCCGATAAAGGGGATACTAATCACTAGAATCGTTAAATAAACCGTACCTAATAATCCACCGGTTAAATTCCACTTAGGCGCTTTTAAGACGTAAGGTAAATCTCCTTTTCCAGCAAATAGGGTGGTCAGACCTAAAATGAGTGTTCCCATGACAAAAATATAATAACTGCTTTCGAGTTTTCCAACTGTTTTTCCAAGTTCTCCGGCAATGGCGCCTTCCATACTTAAAGCAGCGCCGCCTAGAACCGCAACTAAATAAACCAACAACTTCACGTTTATCACTCCGATATTTCTTTATATTTGTATATCTAGAAAAATAGATATAATAAGTGAAAAAAACTCGTTAAAGTTTTTTTCGTAAGAATGAAGAAAGCTCTTGAAGCGTTTCTTCATTTCGGCGATAGTATGTCCATTGACCGTGCCGAATTGACTCTAACAAACCTGCTTTTTGCATCATGGAAAGATAGCTGGACACAGTGGACTGAGACAGCTGAGCTTTTTCCTGAATATCTCCCACGCAAACACCGCCTCTGCTGCTGACCTCCTTAGGCAAATGTGCTTGTTTGTCTTTAAAATGCTTTTCAGGTTCTTTTAACCACTCTAATATATTTAATCGAGTTTCATTAGATAATGCTTTAAAGATATCAATAGGTTTCATACTTATTATTTTATTCGTCACAGCTCAGATGTCAAATGTTCAAGTTTACATTTTATAGCTAAATAATCAGCGATGGGTTGAATTATAACAGCTGTGAACAAAAAGTCAACTTATAATAGGGTATAAAGAAGAACGGTTTACCCAGCTGTTTTTCTGCTTATATAATTAGAAAGCATCTTATTTTTTTGAGCAGAACAGATGACATATTCCTTATTTTTCAAGGGATAGTTTAGTAAAATAGAAAAAAGTGAATAACAAAAGAAGCTGGTTTACTTACTTAAGGGGGAGGGCTGCATATGCAAGGGAAAACAAAACAAGTGCGCTTTCGTAATATGGTAGCGTATGGATTTGGGGATTTGTTTGGGGGAGGATCCTTTTTTATTATCGGCACATTGTTTATGGTGTTTTTAACGGATGTAGTCGGGCTTTCTCCTGTAGAAGCAGGAACGATTGTAGCTCTTGGAAAAGTGTGGGATGCTTTATTAGATCCAACCATTGGGTATATATCTGATCATCTTCAGACAAAAAAAGGACGAAGAAGAGTCTTTTTTCTTTTTGGAATCATTCCAGTTGCCATCACGTTCAGTATGCTGTGGATTCCTATTGAAGGCTCGCATATGTTTAAATACACCTATTTTATTTCAGCCTATCTTTTATTTAATACGGCGTTTGGTATGGTAATGGTCCCTTACAACACGCTAGCAGCAGAAATGACGACAGATTATAGTATTCGTTCAAAAATGACGGGAATACGCATGGTCTTTTCACAAGGCGCTTCATTTTTAGGTGCTTTTTTCCCGAAACGAATCATTGATGCATTTCCAGGTGGACAAGGGTATTTAATCATGGGCATTATCTTTGGTTTTCTTTTTGCTCTTCCATGGATTTTTGTTTACAAAGGAACATGGGATAGCGGAGAAGTAGTGGAACGAAAAAAGAAAAACGGATTTTGGTTAGAATTTAAGCAGCTGTTTATCAGTTTTGGAAGTGCATTTAAAAACAAGTCGTTTAACGTGTATCTTGCCATGTATTTAGCATCTTACATTGCAATGGATGTGTTTAATGCTCTTTTCTTTTATTTTATTGCCTATTACATGCTGCGCGAAGTTATCTATGCAGATACCCTGAGCTTTGTGCAAATTACACAAGTGCTATTTATTCCTCTTGTTACGTACATAGCCATTAAGTTAGGAAATAAATTAACCTATAACTTCAGCATGGTCATTTGGGGAACGGGCATTATTTTATTCAGTTTCCTAACAAAAGATAGCTCTTTAGTTCTTATTTACTTAGCGGCATTTTTTTTAGGAAGCGGTCATTCGGGAGCGATCATGATTCCATGGAATGTACTGCCGTTTGTATCAGATGTAGATGAGATGATTACGACAAAAAGAAGAGAAGGCGTGTATGCAGGGCTGATGTCATTTATTCGAAAATCGTCTCAGGCGCTTGCGATTTTTCTTGTAGGCGTTGCCTTAAAGAATATTGGCTATGTACCAAATGCCGAGCAGTCAGCGTCTACTCTAGCCGGCTTACAAAAGCTGTTCATGGTTGTACCTGCTATTTTGATTCTCATGGGAATTATAGCAACCATATGGTTCAAAATAAGTCCGAAAAATCACAAAATTTTATTAGCTGAAATTGAAAGAAGAAAAAAGGGCGGCCGGGCGACGGCCGTTACTCCTGAAGCGAAAGCGGTTTGTGAAAGTTTAACGGGCTATAAATACGAACAGCTTTGGAGAGACGTAACTATTTCAAAAGAAATTCGAGACAAAACGGTTGTTTAACCTTTAGCTTCACGAAAAAGAGTAAAATTTTTAGCGCGGCGATTCGCTAATTATATCCAATAAGAAACTTCCTCTGACGTATTGCCTTTTAACAACAATAGAGATTCTCCTGCCTATTGACTCATTTTTTAGGTGAATTTTAGAAAGGAAGGATTTTTTGCCATTAAAGATGTGCAATTTGGCACGTCTTGATAGGGTGGATTGTACAATTTATAATGAAACTATAAACTCACCACAGGCGCTTTCAAGGCGCAGGTATAAATTAGAAAAAAGGAAGGTACAGTTTATGCCAATTCGATATGTTTGTCCACAATGCCAAGGAGCCGGTAAGAAATTTGGATTTATAAAGTGCAAAGTGTGCAACGGCGAAGGAAACATCATCATGTCTTCTAATGAGCCAGATCCAACTAAAAATAAGAAATTAAAATCATCTTCTAAACAAGATAAAGCAATGTAGGCTATTGCTAATAAAGGTATGTATGAACCCCGCTTTTCTATAAAAAAGCGGGGTTTTCTGCTAGACAGACGAACGCTTTTCTTATGATACAATAAAATGAAAGTCGCTAAAATAACAGATAGGGAACCGAAGGAAGAGGGAGATAGATGGAATACACAGCAAAACAGTTTACGCCGCAGTTAGAACAACATATACATACGGTTGAAAAGTCTATGCAAGAACGTCTCATATCCATATATGAACAATATAAAGAAGCTTTTAAAAAGAAAGGGGTGCAGCTTTCTATAAATGTGATCCGCGAAGGGGAAAATCCTTTTCATCCTGGTTATCACGCCACTATTCAAGTGGGTATTTTAGAAAAAGGTGAGTTTTTAGATGGTCTTTTTATTCCTATCTGGCACTGTGTACGCACGTTTTTGGGCATTCGTTCTTCGAAGAAGCTCCCAGGCAGCAAGATAACCGGAGAGCTGATGGAAGAAACAGAAGAGGAAATAACAAAAGAAGTAGTAGGCTATTTAGAAATGCAGCTAGAAGATTAGAAGCAACCTGCTTCTAATCTTCTTTACATTGAAGAAGGTGCAGTTTCTTTTTCAATTTGTCTTTTAGCACGAATAAAGGCCGTCAGCTGCTGAATTTCTTCTTGAGACAGTTCCGCACCGTCGACCGTAATTCTATGAGTTTGAGGCGATGTTAATTCGATGGGTGCATCTGAAGGAGAATGAGGTTCCTTTTCCTTACCTAGCAAGTAGTCTGTTGATGTATCAAATAGTTCTGCGATTGTAACGAGTGCTTCAAGAGAAGGACGACGATAGCCAGATTCGTATCCTGCGTAGGTGCTTTTAGCAATTTCAAGCTGGTCAGCTGTATATTGAAGAGACCATTTTTTTTCTTTCCTGAGTTGAGCTAATCTGCTTAACATTCATGACGCTCCTTTGTAGGTGTAGTATGTAAAAAACCGAGACATTCAGCTCGCGCGCAGATCTTTGTAATCAAACCGTGAGCTAATTTACATTTTTATTCATTATATCATTGCTGTAGAGAAAAGTGTACGCGAAACGAATAATTTTTCTCTTGATTTATTGAATTCGGGTTACTATAATTACAGGTGAAGTACGCGAAATGAATATAATTTATTTGATAGATTGTCAGGTTTTTTTACAGAAATTAAGCAAAGGGGATGTCGGTTTTGAAAAAACTATTATTGTTATCAACTGGCGGAACGGTCGCTTCACTTGAAGGTGAAAATGGACTCGTTCCTGGAATGGAGCCAGATCAATTACTAAGCTACATACCTGATTTAAATGAACATTGTCAAATTGACAGCAAATCTCTTATGAATCTTGATAGTACAAATATGCAGCCTGAATGTTGGATAGAGATGGCAAAAGCGATTGAAGAGCATTATAATGAATACGATGGTTTTGTTATTACTCACGGAACAGATACAATGGCCTACACATCGGCTGCTCTTTCTTACATGCTTCAGCATTCTAAAAAACCAATTGCGATTACAGGATCTCAAATTCCTATTTCTTTTAGTAAAACGGACGCGAAGCGCAATATTGCAGATGCGATTCGTTTTGCATGTGAAGAAACAGGCGGAGTCTATGTAGTCTTTGACGGTCGTGTGATTCAAGGCACAAGAGCAATTAAGCTTCGTACAAAAAGTTATGATGCATTTGAAAGCATTAACTATCCATACGTGGCGTCTATCCATGATAATACGGTGGAATATACAAAATCCATTCGCTCTAGTAAAGAAGAGTTAACGGTTAATACATCTCTTTGTACGGATGTAGCAGTTGTCAAACTGTTTCCTGGCATTAAACCTGAATTTTTTGATGGATTAAAAGATGTATATCAAGGCGTTGTTGTTGAAAGCTATGGAAGTGGAGGAATTCCATTTCAAGTTCGCAATATTTTAGCCAAGCTTGTTGAATTGATAAACCACGGTGTATCCGTTGTCATTACGACTCAGTGTCTTGAAGAAGGAGAAGACATGGGCATTTATGAAGTAGGCCGAATGATTAATCATGACAGCGTCGTTCGCTCAAAAAACATGAACACCGAAGCCATTGTTCCTAAATTAATGTGGGTGCTCGGACAAACGAAAGACCCTCACCAAGTTAAAAAGATGATGGAAACGTCGATTGCAGAAGATATTAATTAAAAAAGAAAGCAGGTACAGCTATGAAACAAGAAACAGCAGGATATCGTACAGAAGCTGATTTTCTAGGAGAAAAACAAATTCCAGCAGACGTATACTACGGTGTACAAACCGCACGTGCCGTAGAAAATTTTCCGATTACGGGTTATAAAGTACATGAAGAAATGATTAAAGCGCTTGCTATCGTAAAAAAAGCGGCAGCGCTTGCGAATATGGACACAAAGCGCTTATATGAAGGTATTGGAAATGCCGTGGTGCAAGCAGCTGATGAAATTTTAGCAGGTCAGTGGCATGAATATTTTATTGTGGATCCTATTCAAGGCGGAGCGGGGACATCAATGAATATGAACGCAAATGAAGTGATTGCAAACCGTGCTCTTGAAATTATGGGAAACACTAAAGGTGAATATGGAAAATTAAGTCCTAACAGCCATGTGAATATGTCTCAGTCAACAAATGATGTATTTCCAACAGCTATCCATATTTCAACGCTGAACTTATTAAATAAACTTCTTGTTACAATGAATGATATGGATGATGTATTTAAACGAAAAGCGCAAGAATTTGATCACGTGATTAAAATGGGCCGTACGCACCTTCAAGATGCTGTGCCCGTTCGTCTTGGTCAAGAGTTTGAAGCATACAGCCGCGTGTTAGCGCGCGACATTAAGCGTATCAGCGCGACGCGTGACCACTTGCATGAAGTAAATATGGGAGCGACGGCTGTTGGAACAGGCTTAAATGCAGATCCTCGCTATATTGAAAATGTAGTCAAACACTTAGCCGATATCAGCGGGCTGCCGCTTGTGCATGCAGAGCATTTAGTGGACGCTACTCAAAATACAGATGCTTATACAGAAGTATCTGCAGCTCTTAAAATCTGTATGACGAATATGTCTAAAATCGCCAACGACCTGCGTTTAATGGCATCTGGACCTCGTGCAGGTCTAGGTGAAATTAGCCTTCCTGCTCGTCAGCCTGGTTCTTCAATCATGCCAGGAAAAGTAAATCCGGTTATGGCTGAATTAATCAATCAAATTGCGTTTCAAGTAATGGGAAATGACCAAACAATCTCTCTTGCTTCAGAAGCAGGTCAGATGGAGCTTAACGTAATGGAACCTGTGCTTGTATTTAACTTGCTTCAATCGATCAGCATCATGAACAACGGTTTCAGAAGCTTTACAGATCACTGTTTAGCAGGAATTGAAGCAAACGAAACGCGCATGAAAGAATATGTAGAAAAAAGCGTAGGGATTATTACAGCTGTTAACCCTCACTTAGGCTATGAAGTCGTATCGCGTATTGCGCGTGAAGCGATTTTAACAGGAAAACCAATTCGTGAGCTTTGCCTTCAATACGATGTGTTAACAGAAGAAGAATTAGATCTCATTTTAAATCCATTTGAAATGACGAACCCTGGTATTGCAGGAAGTTCATTGTTTGATCGTCAGTAAATAAAACGGCTTCCATATGGAAGCCGTTTTTTTATAAACATATTTGCTGAATAACTGAGCGCATTTTTTGAGCTGTTGCAGCCAAGGTGTCATCTTTTTCAGCATATTCGGGAATTTGCGTATAAAAATCTCCGAAACACTCCTCTTGGTAGCGCGGAACGATGTGCATGTGAAAATGAGTTAACTCGTTAAACATTCCTCCGTTCTGAGAGAGAGTAACTCCATCTGGAACAAAGAGTGTCTTCACTGCTTTTGTCATTAGCTTCGCTGCATTCATCACGGCCAATATGTGTTCAGTATCGAATTCTTCGATTTCCACTATATGTGCTTTAGGAAGAATTAAGAGATGTCCTTCGTTAAACGGCTTGTGGTCTAGCAGGCATGTCACAAACGAATCTTCAAATATTACATGCGATTTCTCCTGGTTATTTGCTAATCGACATCCTAAGCAATCTATACTTGGATTCCCCATCATATGTTCTCTCCTTTTTTAAGATAACTAAAGTGTAGCACGAGAAGTATCAGGAGAAATAGGTTGAAATATACACAGTTGTTTTTTCGCTTAGTAAAGAGAGCCCGGATATATAACCTGGGCTCTTTGGTTCGTTCTTTTTATTTATATGCTCAGTTTCTTTATCTAAAAATTACCATGGTTTTAATTGTAAAAACAAAACCTTTACAGTATAATGACAGTGTAACAGTTAACTGTAACTAATAAGGAGGGATTGTTTGAACACGTATACAGGCAAGCAAATTACGGAGTTATTAAATAACGAAGGTGCGGACCTGAACTTGCGTACGGTGCGGTATTACACGCAAATAGAAATTGTTCCTCCGCTGGAGCTAGTAGGAAATAAGCGCGTTTATACAGATCACCATGTTCACTACTTTCGAGCCGTTTTAACATTATCAAAAGCAGGGGAGTCACTAGCTTCTATCCAAGAAACGCTGCGTTCAATGAGTCTGGAAGAAGTGAAAAGTATAGGTGCGCAGCTCCCTCTTTACCAAAGCAAACAAATTCAAAATCAAGAAATGCATCAAGTCAATGAAGATGTATTTGTAGCTATGAATCGGAATTTATCAGCAGACGTACGGCACAAAGTAATTGAGTCTGTTACTCAGATTTTAAAGGATCATTCATCGCATGATTAAATTAGCCGTGGCAAAGTCAGTGATGGAAAAAGAAGAAGGAATGAACCACCTTTGTATTACATTTGAACATTCGCAAGTAAAAGTTAAAAACATCATGATTGATATTCAGCTGCCCGAAGGTTTGTTCAAAACAAGAAACTTAAATGGGTATTGTGAAAACAAACAAGGGCAAATCGAAGTAAAACATATTGACGATGAACCTTTATTAATAGAGCTCTACACGGAAGAGACCGTTTTATATCCACAGGCAGAGATTGCAGTTGCTGTGACTTACCGCGATGAATGCTTGCATATACAGCAAGAAAGGCATTCTCTAATGATTAAATTTACGGATGAAGATTTGATAGGGGACTCATTTTTAAATCACGAAATCAGTGCAAAAGTAAAAAAATTTGCTCGTATTAATTCAGTGGAAAGAGGCGGTCAGATGAACTTAACTCCATATGTAGTAGAACAAACAAGCAAAGGAGAGCGTGCCTATGATATTTATTCAAGGCTGTTGCTCGATCGAGTGATTATGCTCACAGGTGAAGTTACGGATGAGGTGGCTACTAGCATTATCGCTCAGCTTCTATTTTTAGATGCAGAAAACCCAGAAAAAGATATCAGCATTTATATTAATTCGCCAGGAGGGTCCATTACAGCGGGCATGGCTATTTTTGATACGATGCAGCTTATACGTGCAGATGTAAGCACATTGTGTATAGGGCTAGCGGCATCTATGGGTTCATTTTTACTAGCTGGAGGGAAAGAAGGGAAACGTTTTGCTCTTCCTAATAGCGAAGTGATGATTCATCAGCCGCTAGGAGGAGCAAAAGGACAAGCAGCTGAAATTGAAATTCGAGCGAAACGTATTTTGCGGTTAAAAGACCACCTAAATGAACTTCTGTCTGAACGAACAGGACAATCGCTTTCAACAATTAAAAAAGACACTGATCGAGATACATTCTTTACAGCGGATGAAGCAAAAGAATATGGCTTGATTGATCAAATTCTAGCTCATCAATAAGGAGGATGACGTGTGGAAAAGTCAAATCGTTATTCAGTAGAATATGAATGGGGAAACGTGATTTATTACCAAGAAGTAGAAGCAATGACGATACAGGAAGCAAAAGAGCGCGTTCAACATACAAAAGTAAACACCGCTATTCGCGCTGTTCATGTCATAGAAGATGTCGAATCTTAACGAAAAACTGGATCCTTTCGGGGATTCAGTTTTTTTGAGCAAATGAAGCAGGGATTTATATGAGGAAAAGAGAATGCAAAAAGAGATTTAAAAACGAGCAGCTGGTAGCATCATTCAGCAAGAACATCTCATTTCAATTACAAAAAGAAAGGTAGATGTAAATGAAAAAAGTATGGTCTGGATTAGTTGTTCTCATTGCTATTTGTTGGGTGATAACAGGATGTCAGCAAAGCAGTGCTTCAAGCGGTACTGTTGATCAAAAGCTCGTAATCGAAAAATACATAGCCGATAATCAATATGGCCATGCGGTTAAAATGAAAGACCAAAATCAAGTGCAGAAAGTGCAGCAGTGGTTAAAAGATGTATCATGGAGAGAAGAAAAAGCTGAAATGATTCGAAAACCTAACTACATTCTTCACTTTGAACCGGCGGAAACAAAAAAGGATATAAAGGTGCAATCTTATCGGATGTGGGTCAACTTAGAAAACGAAACCGTTGAATTAGCTACAGATACACACTACGCACAGTTAAAGGGCAAACAAGCAAGGTCATTTATTGAATTAGTAGAGCCGAAATAGAAAACAGCTATAAAACAGTGTCCAATGAATGCTAAAACTGCACTTATTCATATGGAAGCTATCTTCACCGATATACTTGATGATCTCGAAGGCACAGAGCTGTTTATTGCTAACGCGCTTGACATGAGGGTGTAGAAGTATTAAATGGGAGAGGTGACAAGCAGCAATTTTTTAAATGTAGCAACAAAGAATTACACTTACAGGTAGGTCCGTTGTTAAAACATTTTTCCATAAGAAATAAGGGAAAAAGAGAAATCAAGACGCTGATTTCTCTTTTTTATTTAGGCGTGTCGATGATTATTATTTCCGCGCATTTTGCGTAAAACAAAACTCACAATTAAAACTAAAATAACAGCACCAATAATAGCAGGAACAATTGCGAATCCGCCGATCTCTGGACCGAAATCTCCAAAAATTAGAGAGCCTAACCATGCTCCAATGAAACCAGCAATGATGTTTCCGATAATTCCACCTGGAACATCTCGTCCTGTTAACGCACCAGCAAGCCAGCCGATAAGTCCTCCAACAATAAGCGTCCAAATAAATGACATATATCTAACCTCCTTTTTATAGGGAATTCCTTTTCAGTCTTTCCTAAAACACACGTTGTCATGCGACATCCTTGCTGCAAACCCTTTTACATTTTTTCATCTATTTATCATATATGCTAAGATAGCCCAACATTAAATTGAAGAGTTATGTATGAGAATTCACTGCGAAAGTAACGATAAAATGAAGGAGAGAAGTTCAGCTTATGTACGTTTTAGATTCAATTTAGCTCATTCTATTCGCAAAAGGGGACATCTGGTTCATTTTTAAAAGCTTTTTCCCTTAGTTTTACTTTTTTTAACGGTATATGTGATATCATTTTAAGTAAACAAATTCTTAACGGGAGAACAATATGGAGTCATTATTATTAGATAAAAAGCTTAAACACATTACGAATTTAATTCTAGAAAAAAAAGAAGAGTTCTCAAAACAAAAACAATATGAAGACAAAGATATTCAACAACAGTTAGAACCGTGGCGCGTTCATTTAATTCAAATATACGCTGATTCTGTATCAACAAATGATACGAAAAACTTTGAAGTGCTTGAGGAATGGGGAAGAGAAGTAGCGAATTTACTCGTTGTCCTTCAGCTTCCGTTGGATGTCGCATTAGAAGAAATCAGCTATTACCGAAATATTATCGGGGAAATTATTAAAGAAGAAGCAAAAGCTGAAACATTTACGTTTGATGCCTTCTATCAAGTTATTTCTCGTTTCAACTTAGTAGTGGATAAGGCCGTGCACTGGGTTAGTAAATCATATATGACCGACTTTGCAAACAAAATCCAATCGGCTCGCTATGCAATTGATGAACTTTCAATTCCTGTAGTACGCATTACGAAAGAAATTGGCGTGATTCCTCTTGTTGGCGATTTAGATACAAATCGAGCTCAAATTTTAATGGAAAATGCCCTTCAGCACGGCAGCGAGTACAAGCTAAATTGGTTGATTATTGATTTATATGCGGTTCCAATTATTGATACAATGGTAGCGGACCAAATTTTTAAAGTAATCGGTGCTTTAAGATTATTAGGAATTCAAGTGGTTTTAAGCGGTATCCGTGCTGAAATTGCTCAGACGATGGTGAACTTAGGATTAGATTTGGCTGATATTACGACTTTCAGTAGCCTTCACCAAGCAGTGGAATATGTTAATCAAGCGGACTAATATAAAACAAAATCCCATGATATGGTTATATATTCATGGGATTTTATTGGTAGAAGAAAATTTGAAGTTTATTTAACAAAGCATCTAATGATTGACTAACTTGGAGTGTGTTAGGACTTGTCATTCCTTCACGGACAGCCGTTTGAATCATTAACGTTCGTGTCTGTTCGATTTCTTCTATTAGTATTTGGTACATGGATTTGTCTTTTGAGTGGGTTGAAAGCAGCATGTTAATTCCTCTTTTTTCTATAGTGATTACGGTTAAATTAACATTAATAGGTTTATTTTTCAATATTATGAAATTAAAAATAGTAAATTTTAAGAATTTTTCATATAAAAAAAGAACCTCTTTTTCAACAGAGGTTCTTTTTCTAATATAATAATTTATTATGCATGTTTATGATTACCACGCATTTTTCTCATAATGAAACTTACGATTAACACTAAAATGATTGATCCGATAATAGCAGGAATAATAGCAAATCCACCTACAACTGGTCCGAAACTTCCAAAGATAGCTGAACCTAACCAAGAACCGATAAAACCGGCAATAATGTTACCAATAATACCTCCCGGAACGTCTCTTCCCGTAATTAATCCGGCAAGCCACCCAATAATACCACCTACAATAAGTGCCCATAAAAATGACATAAATATCATCCTCCTTTTTAATGATGTATTGCTTATATAGGTTAGTACCCCACTTAAAAGAAAACTATTCGTAGAATAACAAAAAAAAATAAAAAAACTTGAAAAAAATTTACGAACTGCGATAGAGTCATAGAAAATAGACTAACTAGTATATAATAGAAAAAGAAACATAGTTTAGAAGAGAAAGGAGACATGAAGTGAAAATAAAAAATCAAAGCGATGTAGTAGAACAGCACTTGATTCAGCACTGGATGTATTTTCAGCATACGAAGAAATCTGTGAAGGTGGATACACCAGAAATGAAATGGATTTCTGCATCTCCTTACAATCGGGGGATATATGCAGGAACCCGTCATATTGAGCCTGCGTTAGGGATATGCTCTTCGGAAGGGGAAGAACCTCTATGGATTGTTGGTCCATCTTCATATGATAACCTTGGGCCAGTTCTTCATAAAAATGGATTTGTTCCTTATGAAAAATGGATCGGAATGATTCAGCACATTCAAGAAAAAGAATACGTACACACAGGAGTAGAAGGGTTTCAATGTAAGCGAGTGCACACAGAAGCTGAATTGAAAGAATGGATTACGGTATACATAGACGGCTATCAAAAACCAAAAGAATATCAAGCTGACTTTCTTGAAAGGTTTAGGGAGCTTATGCAGCACACTGACCAATATCACTTATATTTGGGTCTTTATCACAACCGGCCAGCTGTAGCTGGGTCTCTCTTTTTTTATGACGGTACAGCGGGTTTGTACTGTATCACTACAGCTAGACATATGAGGAGAAAAGGCCTGGCCACCGCATATTTGAAGGAAGTTCTTACTGAAGCAAAAAAACAGGCAGATACGTGTATCTTGCATGCTACAAGTGCAGGAAAGCCAGCCTATGAAAAACTTGGTTTTACAGCGGTTAACGAATTTGATGTATACAGACGGAGAAATAGAGATGGAAAATAATAAGCTGCAGCTTGTGAAATAAGAGACAAAATTCGACAAAATTTTAAAAAAGTGTAGCTTCCACTTCGTTTTTGGTGTATCCTAGGACAAAGCAGCAGCATGAGCTAGTGTTGTACATAGAACACAGATAAAAGGAGTCATTATGAAACATTTTTTTAAAACGAGCACGTTTTGGATAGGTTTGGTTGTTGGAATCGCGCTCACATTTGGGGGATACTTTACTGTTACTAGTATTTATGATTATTATTTAGGACGAGAACAGCTGAAAGTATTGACTGCCTCTCAGAAAAACCTTCAAACTGCTTTTAAAGAGTATAATCAGCTTATGGCCGAAAAAAAAACCAAAAAGCAATTTATCAATGAACTCGATGATATTTCAAATACAATAAACTATGAATATAATGAATTAGCTTCCCTTGATCCTACGATGAAAACGATGTATAAGCATACGGGCGTCATCGATGATATGGAACTGATGATTGATAATATCGATAGCATTTATGAATTAACGATGAATGATCACAAAGACGCAACAAAACCGCTTCAAACCTACGTATCTGATTTAATGGAATATGTAGAAAAAGATATGAAAAAAGAAATAAGCATGCTAAGTAAATAGAACAAAACAGCTGTCTAAACAAATAGGCGGCTGTTTTTTTTGTTGATTATAAAAGGAATCTTTTGGTGGCAGGCGAAAGAGTATACTATGCACCCACTCACTTACGTGCACCACGTTTACAAAAAGGGAGGACATAGTATGAAAAAAGTGGTGGTTATCCTATTTAGTTTGTTTTCATTAACCGCATGTCAGGTTCCTACAGCTGAAACGCTTGAAGATCCGTATCCACCCGCTATAAAAATAAGAGCGGAAGGCAAAGAAGCCATCATCAAGCCTTTCTTTTTTTGCTGGACCGAATGTGAAGCTGATTTTGGCGAACGACAAAATTTTAGACAAATTGTTATGAAAGATAGTATTCCCGTCTCTCAAGGTGGTCAAGTGTCCATTGAAATAGACGGTAAAAAACCTAATGCGCTTTATTACAAACAAATTCGCAATCAGTCTATTTATGAAAACGTAGTAGAAAAAAAGGACATAAAAAAAACATCCGCTATTACAGTAGATTCTACCTCTCGCAGCGATCGGTATATACTCGTAGCGGACTGGAAAGATAACAAAGGAAAAAAGCTAATCGGGCGTGTCTATTACACCCCAGTAAAATTTGAAACGCCATAGATATGACTCTCTATGCTGTAATAGAGAGTCATATGCTTAACTAATAGAATTAAGCGCCTGTGCGAGGGAAGAAGTAGTTTTAACATGTTCAAATGAAAGCCCTAAGCGAATTGCAGTTTGAGAAATTTCCGGTCGAATTCCAGATAAAGTTGTTTGCACCCCAATTAAACGAAGAGCTTTTACCAAATTAAAAATCTCTTGTGCCATCATCGTGTCAATCGTAGCTACACCGAGCAGGTCAATACATAAATGTTCAACGTCTTTTTCCGAGCATTGCTGAAGCGTATTTTCTAAAATAAACTGACTTTTGACCGTTCCAATATCCCCGACAAGAGGCAGAAGTGCAACTTTGTTTTGAAGCATGATGACAGGAGAACTTAATTCATTAATTAACTCTTTCTGAGCGTTCAGCTGTTCTTGCGTATTTTTATGATATTCTTGGATAAAGATGTAAATAGATAAATCAAACGCTTTAACAATAATGTCGTACCACATAAACATCTTATCTACGCTTACCTCTCCTGAATGCAAAGAGATAAACTTCTTTAAGTAATTAACGACAATTCTTTGTGAATTAAAATATTCTCGAACGATAAAGTGAAGAGGCGTACTTAAATGCTTTGGATCACGTGCAAGTTCGACCGACCACTGTTGGAAATCTGAAAAAAAGTATTCCTCATCCTTTATAAATACGTCAAATAAATGCTGAAAATAATCTTGATTTTGCTGCTTCAGTTCTTTCACAATTGCTGGATTTTTACTCGAATACACGGAGAACTCATTTTCATCGTCGAGCTGGTCGTACCAGTCTTCAGTTAATTGAAGAGAATGTTCTTTAAAAAAATGATATAGGTCCTGATTTCTATGCATGAAGACTCTCCTTACATATGTATAGTCTAATTGTTTTATAAATAAAGGCATAAAAGCATCCCCTGATCTAGAGTGAGGATGCTTATAAATAAATCCATTATGAAGCGCATTTATTTTCCTATACGCCTTGTTTTCCCTAACTGTATAATCTCAAACCCAATTTATTAAAAAATAAACATTTTTTAACTAGCTTATTCATGCATTTTACCTATTTTTCATAAAGAACCACTTCTTGTGCTTATAGCTTTAGCTTCGGTAAGGCATCTTTAATGCTTTGATAGACTAAAATAAAGGACATATCATCTTCTATAGTGCTCATATGTATGGCCATGTTAGGGGAAATTCCCGTTAAAACAAGCTGAGTCCCCATAAGCTTCAGCCAATTGTAAATATTAAGAATATCACGGCCGAATGAATCATTAAATTGCGCTAACCCTGATACGTCTAGGATTAAATAACGATCTTTGCTGGTTGTATTATGCGAGGTGAAGCTGTTAAATAGCATTTCTATACGCCGTTCGTTTAACGTTCCGATTAATGGAAGAACGGAGATTCCTTCTTCTATTGGCACGATAGGAGTGGATAGTCTTTCCACTTCTTCTAAAGCTTGCTGAAGCTGTTCTTGGGCTGTAATTTCTATGGTTACGTCTTTTTGAACACCGATAAAGTAGTATTTATCTTCTTCTTCGACGTACGTTGGGTCAATCGTTAGCTGATTATGAAAAAAAGAGCCGTCTTTTCGATAATTCACAAGCGTAACAGAAACTGACTGATTGCGGCTAATAGCGCTGCGAATTTCATCAACGTGGTGCGGGTTTGTAAGAGGGCCTTGTAGAAAACGGCAATTTTCCCCTAATACTTCTTCTTCCTTATAGCCGGTCATAAGGGAAAACCCTTGGTTGAGGTAAATAATTGGATTATCAGGTAAAGAAGGGTCCGTCACGATAATACCAGATTGTGAGCTGTGAAGAGCTTTATTTAAAATGGACCATTTTGAATCTTGAGCTTCAGGTGTAGTCAATGTATTCCCTCATTCCTTGGAATTTTTATAAAAATATTGTGACATAAACGCGTCAAAAAAACAATTTTCGACGCGTTTACTGTTAGAGAAAGAATGAAGATAAGGAAAAATATGTTATAATAGTTTTATGGGTAAAGGGAGTGTGAACAAACGTGATAACCATCAATTTATTTAACGTTAGTTTCTTTGTGATGGCGCTAGTAGGCTTTATTCTCATTTTTTGTTTGCGTATAAGGTTCAAGCGGCCACTGTCATTGTTTAAATGGTCTTTTTTGTTCGGAACGGTGCTGCTGTCGCTAAGCGTATACTTGTTTATGGCGACCAGCCAATATATTCATTTGATATGGAATACAATCGGTTCAGTTATGACAGCGCTCTATCTTATCAGTATTATGGTCGGAGCAGAGGAGTCATAAATACATATGTTTGAAGGTCTATTGAAAGTGGAAAATAAGTAGAGATGCTGAAAAGAGAAAGAGATGAACTTACATTCTTTTAGCCGAAATGATGACAACTGGAAAAACACCTCGGTAAAAAATGCCGAGGTGTTTTTGTGAATAAAAGGGAAAGGAGAATATTTAGAGAAATACTAGTCATATTTTATTGAGTGTAGTAAAATAAAAAGTTATTATTCTATTTTTAGGTTGTTGCTATTGGCAACATGTGTTAGTCTAAAAGTGGTATACATTTTAGGCGATCTTGAAAAAGAGAGACGAGAAGCTTTTATTCAAGTTTCTTAAAAGCTTGACGTTTACTGAGGTGAAACAATGAAATCTCAAGTACAAAAATTTGTAGGCTATTTATTAGCTGGTGATCAAGACAGCGCTTGGGAAGTTGTGCTGGAAGAAATACAACAGGGAAAGAACAGCCTAGATATTTATGAAAATTTAATCACAACCGCAATGCGAGTAACTGGAGATATGTGGGAAGAAAATATCATTTCTGTAGCTGATGAGCACGTCGCAACTACGACGTGTGATTATGTGCTAACTCGCTATCGCTTTTATAAAAAAATTCAGGGACACGCTTCAGACACCGCTCCAAGGGCACTGCTTCTATGCTTGGAACAAGAACAGCACTTTATTGGTTTAAAGATGGTGGCTTTATTGTTTGAGGAACATGGTTGGAATACGCGCTTTTTAGGGGCCAATCTACCTCTTGAATACGCTGAGAAAATGGCTATGGAATGGAAGCCGCACATGGTAGGATTATCCGTCAGCATTCCTTATCATATTGAGAGGCTTGCTGAATATACCAAAACTTTGGACAAATTAGAACCAAGACCAACAGTAATGGTAGGAGGGCGCTTAGTTTCTCAAATTGATTTCCGTTCTTACTGTTCTGAGCATACACGCCTAATTCCGGATCTTTACCAACTAAATAACTGGTTAATCAGTTATCACAAAGGAGTGGAAGTTAATGTCGATGCTTGAATATGTTCCAATTCCTTACTTTCTAGTGGATACTGAATTTAATATTTTGGAATGGTCGCAACAATCAGGTCATTTATTTAAGCCTTCAGCTAATTTTTTAGATCTTGTAGATGTATTTAGTCAAGAAAAGGCGAGAAAGTTTTTAAGCTTGCGCCAAAAAGATTCTCGAGAATTGTCTGTAGACGAACCCCATGATGAGCAAACGCTTGTCCAAAGCCGAGGCCAGGCTATTCAGAAAGTAGAGCTTGTGATGCAAACCAATGATTCGCCGTATTCACTGTTTGAATGCTTAATTCAATGGGATAGTGATATAGGTCATTTAGTTTGTATTCGCCAAGATGAACGTATACAAGAGCTAACGAATCTTGTTCAAGACCACCGGAAACGATTAGCAGATACAGATTTCGAACTGCTTGAACAAAAGGAACGTCTTGAAAAATCGTTGCAAAAAATTAAGCAGCTGTCCGCTTCTTTTATTAAGTTATCCTCTAAAGTAGGACTTATACCTCTTTTTGGAGACTTAGACACAGCTCTTGTAGCTGAAAATACGTCTATTTTACAAAACTGCGCGCACGAAGGAAATTACACTACGCTTCTATTTGACTTTGGAGGCTTAGATATATTAACAACCGAAGGAATTCAAGCTTTTGCAGGCTTTATGCAGTCCTTCTATCTTATGGGTATCACATGCTATATTATTGGCATGAAGCCTCACCATACGGCTGCTTTGAAAAATAGAACGTTTGGTGAACAAATTATTTATATGAATAACCTGAGTGAAATTATTGCTGTGAATAAAAATGTGAGTTAAAAGGGTGGAGGAGAAGAAAGTTATTCTTCTCCTCTTTCTGTATACACTTCTTTTGCTATAATTAAACATTTATTAAATCACATACTTGAAGGGTTTATTGAGTTTTGAAGAATTGAGTCCGTCATCTTGAATTTCATAATTGATTTATTTTCACATCACAGTACCAAAAAGCAAGTCAACAGCTGCTAGCGCATCAGTTCGTTACTAGAAAAGCGGTACAAAAGGAAGACCATAAAAAGAGATTGGGACATAACGAAAGGAATGCAACCTAAAGATGACCAATTTTGATCAGTGAGCGGAGCTGCTAGGTGGATGATTTTTTCAGTCAATCAGATGACTAAAAAGATTGAAGAAAATAGCAAAGATGACTAAAAGCCTCTTTCTAATGAAAGAAGAGGCTTTTTTGTTAAGAGTTTGCTGACATTGTATGAGACGGCAAAATGATGTCTTGGTCTACTAGGAAAGATAAAAGTTCTCGTGTAGCATATGACATATAGCGATCTTTTTTCAAAATGATGCCGAGCTCCCACATTGGAGTAGGTGCGGCAATTGGAATACTTTTAATAAAAGGGTTATTGATCTTTGGAAACACGGACTTTGGTAAAATGGCAATACCTAATTCAGAAGCGACTAGTTCAATAATCAAATCCCATTGCGAACTTTCATACGCTATTTTCGGATGAAAACCAGCTTGAATGCACTCGTGAATAATGCGATCATGAAGAGAAAAATCTTTGCTGAACAGGACAAACGGCTCTTCTCTCAGCTCGCTCAAAGCAACGATTGATTTGGCTGCCAGAGGATGCTCATGATGAATGTATAAATTAAACTCTTCTTCAATAAACGGATAGACGTGAAAAAGAGGGTTTTGAATAGGTAACACGATAATACCAAGGTCTACTTGTTCGTTTTCTACAAGTTCGACAATTCGCTTTGCGCCAAGCTCCACAAGCTCTAATTTCACCTGAGGATGTTTTGATGTAAAGTTTTTTGCAATCATCGGGAACACAACAGTCCCTACTAAAGGAGGAATTCCTACTTTAATATCTCCTGTAGGCAGATTTCGTAAATCATCTAACAAAGCATGCAGCTCATGAAGAGTGGATACCAGCTTTTGGCTTTGCCCGTATACAATCTGTCCTGCATCGGTTAACGTCAGCTTTCGAGTAGAGCGATCAAAAAGATCTACCCCGAGTTCTTCTTCTAGTTTTTTTACAATTTTACTTAATGCTGGCTGAGACAAGTGAATTGCAGCTGCTGCTTTCGTGAAACTTTTTTGATTAACTACTTCCATGAAATGTTGCAGTTCTCGAATATCCATAAATTCTCCTCACTAGTATTCTTAGTTTTCATACTATTTATTCTATTTATCTATTTTACTTATGATTCAAATAAATGTAAACTCTTACATAAGGAAGTGAATAGTGATTCATCTAAAAATAGCACATCAAATTCCTCTAAATACGTTAGAAACCCGCATGTTTGTAAGCGTTAACAAAAAAGTACCCTCGAAGAAAATCCCAGAAAAATATTTTTTTCTCCCGTAAAACAAAGCCGCGAGCGCAGAAATAACACGTGTTGAAATGTTCATTTTGTATACTGTTCTGACAATTAAGAAAGAGGAATAAAATGGTATAGTGCACCACTAAGGTGAGTCTATTCATTCTGCAAACGAGCCGTACATAGAAAAAAGGGCCGGTTTGTTAAAAATAATTGGGGGAGTGGTTGAGATGACATACGTTAAAGGACTAGAAGGAATCGTTGCAGCTGAAACAAAAGTAGGGCATGTTGATGGAGAGAAAGGTCAGCTGATTTATCGCGGATATTGGGCAAAAGATTTAGCGATCAATTATTCTTTTGAAGAAGTTTCTTATTTAATTTGGAACGGCACGCTGCCAAATCATGATGAGTTAAAAGCATTTAAACAAAAAATGGTGACTCATCGTACGCTTCCGGCTAATATTGTTGCGTTAATGGACTGTTTGCCAAAAGATACAGAAGTGATGAGCGCGCTTCGCACATGTATCTCAGCATTAGGAGATCCTTCATACAGCTGGCCTCCAACAAAAGAGCAGGCGCTTGCGATTACAGCGGTAACACCTACCATTATTGCCTATTGGTATCGTAAAATGAATGATTTAGAAGTAGTAGAGCCTAACGAGCATTTGGATCATGTAGCAAACTATTTATACATGATTAATGGAGAAATTCCAGATCAAAGTTTGGTTACCGCGCTGAACGCATATTTTGTGTTGACAATTGAACACGGGATGAACGCCTCAACCTTCTCATCACGCGTTATTTCATCTACCGAATCTGATATGGTTTCAGCGATTTGCGGAGCAATCGGCGCGATGAAAGGTCCGCTTCACGGAGGAGCTCCTTCTGGCGTTATTACCATGTTTGATGAAATTGGCAGTGAAGAGAATATTGAGCCTTGGGTTCGTAAAAAATTAGATAATAAAGAGAAAATCATGGGATTTGGTCATCGTGTTTATCGTACACATGACCCGAGAGCAGAAGCATTAAAAGAAGTATCGAAACAAATCTCAGGAGACAACGGGCTATTTGATTTAATTGTTAAAATTGAAGATAAAACAATTGAATTACTAAATGAATACAAGCCGGGTAGAGGCATTTATACCAATGTAGAATATTTCGCTGCAGCGGTCATGAAAGCGGTTGAGCTTCCGTCTGAACTATTCACTCCGACCTTCACAGCAAGCCGTGTGGTTGGTTGGACAGCTCACGTCGTAGAACAGTCAGAAAATAATCGTATTTACCGACCTCAGTCTGCGTATATTGGTTATACGCCAGTTGAACAAAATCAATAATAATGAACCGGATTTCACATAAAAAACGTCGGTAGATCCGACGTTTTTTTCATATGGTTAAATATATTCTTTTTGAGAATAAAATCGCTTTAATAAATAGAATAATCCGACTGCTAAGCATAAACTTGCTGCAGCTAAGCTAGAGGTAATCATGGCGTGTTCACCTTCGGTAGGGGTATGTGAAAGTTTATAGCTGCTGTAGCATAAGAGAGCTGTGATACATAAACAGCAGGAGCTAATCAATCCATACCGCTTTTTGAACCCAATAATAGATAGTAATACAATCAAATAAATTCCGCTCACCATCATCATAATTGGAAACTGAGGGTGGAATTTAATTGTATATAACAAATAATCGATGTGAGAATAGTGATGAACCGCCGAGGACTTTGTTAGTCCTCCGGTCAAACTAGCTGATAAAGGTCCTTCAAGCATCGAAGAGCCGTTATACCAAGTAGCGACTGAGGAAAGTAAAAAAACAAAACAACTTGCAAATAGCTGCGTCATGCATTTTATTGACACGTATAGAAAGCTCCTCTCAATAACCATCTTTTGTTAATACAAGTCCGAAAATTATTATAGCAGGTTTTGAAAGTAAAAAAAGCACTATTGGAATGGTTTCATAAAACGTTCATATTTGAAAAGGTTTGTTTTTTAAAAAGAAAGGGAAAAAAAGTGAAACGGAAGATATGAATAGAGGAGAGAGAAAGATGAAGGCAGCAGTGATTTTGAATCCAAACGCAGGAAACAAAAAATTAGTAAATGAAATTGACTTTATATGTGATCGGTTAAACACTGCATTTGAGACGGTTACTTTATATAAAACAGAGCAACCTGGAGATGGTGCCGAGCTGGTGAGAAAATTGGAAGGCAAAGCGGATGTCATTATTGGAGCAGGAGGAGACGGGACGATTTATGAGCTGATCAACGCTCTTGCTCCGCTGAAGGAACGTCCTGTATTTGCTATTTTACCTGGAGGAACGTGCAACGACTTTTCGCGTGCAATTGGAATGAACCAAAATCCTTTAAAAGCAGTGGAGCAAATTATTGAAAAGCAGACGGAGGCAGTGGATGTTGGAAAACATGGCGAAGATTATTTTTTAAACTTTTGGGGAATCGGCCTCGTAGCTGATGTATCTGAAAATATTTTAGAAGAAAATAAAGAGAAATTTGGTAAGCTCTCTTACTATATGAGCGTAGGTAGAACGTTAAATCAAGCAGAGCCTTTTCAATTAAAAATGACGAGCGAAAAAGCTTCCTATGAAGGAGAAGCAGTTATGGTGTTAATTGGGAACGGTCCTTTTTTAGGAGGAACTCGCGCTATGCTAGGAAACAGCTCATTTCAAGACGGATTATTAGATGTATTCGTTATTAAAGAAATGGGAATCGAGCCGGTTATGGCATGGTTACAAACAACCCCTGATGAGGAACAGCTTGACCCTGAAAGCAACCTTATGCATTTTCGTGCAAAAGAAGTCCATATCGAAACCACTCCTGAAAAAACGGTAGATTGTGATGGAGAAAAAGAAACGACAACACCTTCAACGATTACGGTTCTCCACAATCACATAAATATGATAGTAGGAAACAATTAAAAAAAACGCTGAAACTTCAAGCGTTTTTTTTATGAAGACAGCCATCGCGGAGAAGTGAAGAGCATAATCATTATGCTGCTCATCGTAATAACAAGCATGGAGTAGCAAAAAGCAGTAAACCCGATAATATGTAAGCCCACTATCATAATCGTACTGTCTAAGATAAAAATGGTTATTCCTATATTGATTTTCCATTTTTTTGATACAATAATGGCGATTAAATCCAGACCGTCCGAACTGATTCCGTAGCGAAGCATCAGTCCTATTCCCATTCCTACGAGTGTGCCTCCAAGCAATGAGCTAAAGAGCAAAGGAAGCGCCAGCGTGCCTTCGAGAATAGACAGCCATTCTGTCATAAAAAAAGAAACAAATAAACCTATACTTCCATAAAAAAAGTTTTGGCGATGACGAAAAAAAGCATATAAATAGACAGGTACGTTCAAAAAGAAAATGGACATTCCGATAGGAGTTCCAAACACATAATATACGATAAGCCCAAATCCTATAAGTCCACCGTCTAGTAAGTGATACGGAGCAATAAATCCGTTTAGCCCTAGTCCAATTAATAAGCTGCCGCAGCAAATCGAAACCACTCTCGAAAAAATATCCCTCACCCTATACGTTAAATTTTAATAGGAGTACTCGTCCATTTATGTATATGGCAAGCTTAGGTTCTTTAGAAGTAAAGAAGAAGAAAAAGAAAATTATGTAAAAAGCATTGATTCTCTAACTCTGATATTCTATAGTTAATCTAACTTCGTTTTCACGACAATTTCTTGATTTTTTACGATACTGTTTAACTGTTTGTATTTTTTAATATATAAAAGAGTTGTGTTCTGTAAAAAGCATACGATTGTAATAAGTCGATAAAAGCAAGCTGCTATATAAAGGGGTTGATTACGTGTAGGATTCTCTTTCTTTTCAGTCATACTAAAAAGAAAGAGGGATTGTCGTGAAAAATCGTTCCGTACTTTTTTTATGGTTTGGTCAAAGCCAAGCCAATTTAGCAGATGTATTATATATTGTTGCGTTAATCAGCATTCTTTACGCTCAAAATAGTTCTCCTGTGCTGCTTTCATGCATTCCGTTTACCATTACGGCTGCTAAGTTTTTGAGCAGTTTTACCGTGCCTTTTCTTATAGATCGCTACAGAGCTAAGCGTATTCTTGTGGTGTCTCAGCTGTTAAAAACTATTGTTTTGTCTATGTTTTTCCTGTGGCATATGTCGCTTATCAGCATGCTGTGCTGCGTGGCGCTTATTGCTTTTTTCGATGGGTGGACAGCTCCGGTTCAAAGCTCTATGCTTCCTCATTTAGTAGATAAAGAGAAGCTGTTAAAATGGAATAGTATGTTTAATGTCACGGATCAAACGATTCAAATTGCAGCCTATCCGCTTGGAAGCTTTCTGATTATTAGCTGGGATGCTACTGGTCTTTTATGGCTGTCATTTTCGTTATTTAGTTTGTCACTCGTATTCATGCAGGCCATTCGCATAAACGTTCATTCTTCTAAAACGAAGCAAAAACAAGGGTTAAAAGAGGGGTGGAAGCTAATTTGGCACTATCCGCGCCTGCGGGTTTTATTAGTCATGGAGGTTTTAGAAGGGATGGCTGCCGGCGTTTGGGCATCAGCTATTGTCTACGTGTTTGTGAAAGAAATATTAAATAAAAATGAAGCTTGGTGGGGATATATTAACAGCAGTTTTTTTGTTGGAACGGTTCTTGGAGGTTTCGTTTTGCTGAAGATTTCAGTTGAGCAAGAGAGAAGTCTTTATCATATCGTAATACTAGGCAGTCTTTTTTCAGGTTTCTTTACATTATTGTTCGGAGTAATATCTGTGCCTTTTCTTTCACTTTTACTTAGCTTTACTATTGGCATTGCCCTTCAAATAAGCGCTACGTGTTCTTACACGCTTACGCAAACGGCCGTTCCTTTAGAAAAGCTTCCTAAGGTGCTTTCCGCTACGCTGAGCGTTTCATATGTGACGTTTGGGCTTTCGGTACTGCTGCTTGGCGCTGTTGCTTCGCTAAATGTGACGGCGGCGTTTCTAACGGCAGGAGGACTGATTGTAATCAGCGGCTGCGTAGGTTTATTCTTACGAAATTATGCGCTTACTAACTAAAAAAGGTTGCTGTTTGCAACCTTTTTTTAAAACCTCCTCTCTCCTCAACCATAAGCCCTATAAGGTTGTTTGCTTTAAATACCTATTCTGTAAAAATAGGGAGCTTTTCACGAAAACGAAAGGAAAAAAAGTATAGCTATCGAATTATGTTAAAAGCGTTGAGCTAAAAGGAGTGATTAAATGGTTGTCATTCGACAGGCGGTTGAAACTGATCGAGAGCGACTGGCTACGTTAATGCAAGAATATATAGTGAAATTCTGTGAGCAGCCTGACCCTTCCCGGAAAGCTTTAACTTTACATATTAAGCGCCTATTGAATAATCCTTCCTACGGTATTCAGTTTGTTGCTGAATTGGAAGGGAAACTAGTAGGCTTTGCGACGGTGTACGTATCGTGGAGCACCTATTATTTTAAAGAAACAGGCGTCTTAAAAGATTTGTACGTATCTCCTTTAAACAGAGGAAATAAAATTGGTGAACGTTTGTTTAAGATCTGCCTTGCCTATTCTCAAAAGTATGAGTTTGCAGGTATGACCGCTGAGTGCAGCAGTGAAAACAAAGTTGCTCAAAACCTTTATCAAAAAATGAACGGTAAAGAAAATGCAGGGGTTCAATACCGTTTTTTTTAAGAGAAGTGCAGCTTTTACTTTTAAGACTTCTACTAAATGGCAAAAATATGTTATAGTATGAAAAGTGAAATTGATGAAAATGTCGGTGGGCTATATGTTAGATGATCGTATGAATAGTAGGGGGAAGTTGGACTAGCTGTTTGAAAGGCGGCCATCCTATTTTTAGTATAGCCGCAAGGAAGGAGCAGGACCTTGAAAAAAAATCCAATCTTAAACGCGTGGAAAATAGTAACTGCAACGAGCGGTTTTTTACTTGCGCTGTTTATCTTTAAAGTCCGAAAAGGAAGATAACCATATAAAAAAAGCTCCTCGATTGAGGAGCTTTTTATTGTTTAGTAATAGGAAACGTCAAGGGAGTCACTGTTGATAAAGAATCTCTGTAAGAATGATAGGTGAAATAATGACGTGTTGGACTATAAATAGTCATGTAAAGTAAATAATCATATTTCGTTTCCATATAGAAAAAAACGCCGTCTGCGTGGAGTGTATAGAAAGAGTACGAAATCCCGAGCAGCGTTTGCTTTTGTACGCTTGTGCTTGGATTTTCTTTAATCCATTCATACAGTTCAAACACACTCACTCCTGGTGATGATTGCAGCGTATGTACTTTGTCATATAACTTATCAGATACAACGGAAACCGACTGTTTTAATTGGTGAAATAAGTTGGACACTTGTTCTTTCATTGTGGTGAGCTCCTTTACGGGTAGTCAGCTATTAGCATGCTCAGAGAAATCCACGCTTATGTATAGTTAGTGGATGGCTGATTTGAATTTGCCGCCCTGTGCTTCTTGGGTATCCATAATGGTTGTAAATGCATGTGGATCAATTTCAGAAATAATGGTTTTAAGCTTGGTAATTTCTAAACGCGTCACAACTACGTATATGACTTCTTTTTCTGTACCTTCAAATCCACCTTTACCATACAGCTTCGTCACGCCGCGACCTAGCCGATGCGTAATAGCGTCTGATAGCTCTTCATAGTGATTAGAAACAATAAAAGCTGCTTTTGTTTCATCAAGCCCTTGAATAATCGCATCGATTGTTTTAGAAGCAATATAGTACGTAAGGATCGAGTACATGGCCTGTTCCCAACCTAGCACAAACCCTGCCCAAGCAAAAATGAAGATATTTAAAAACATCACAAATTCGCCCACAGAAAACGGGATTTTTTTTGTTAATAAAATACCTAAAATCTCAGTTCCATCTAACGCTCCGCCGTGACGAATGACCGTTCCTACACCTGCTCCTAACAGGAGCCCGCCAAATACAGTAGCAAGAAGCGGTTCAGATGTTACAGCTGGAACATGGTGCAATTGAGATTCTACAATGGATAAAGCAACAACTGCAAACATAGATGAAAAGCAGAAGCTACGACCAATTTGTTTGTATCCACTATATAAAAAAGGGAGATTAAAGATGATGATAAGAAGACTGAACGGCAATTTCGTTAAGTAAACTAAAATTAGAGAAATACCGATAATACCGCCATCAATTACGGAATTTGGGACTAAAAATAATTCGATAGAAACGGCAGCCAAGGAAGCTCCAATTAACATCATAATGTAGCGGTAAATGAGCCGACCTGCCTTTTCCTTTTTGTGCTGTTTCGTTGTCATAAAATCTTTCCTTTCAACATACTGCCTATACACAACTCTTACTAGTATAACTAAGTCTTGGGAACTCTATCCAATTATCTACTTTAAAAAAGACTAGCCAGAATAAACAAAATCCTGTTAAATTAAACGGTAGACATTTACTGAAATAAAGGAGCTGTACATATGATAAACGTTTCTATTCCACCGCTTCAAACAAGCGCTGGCGAAAAAGCGGCACGCTATATTGATACATTAACCAAACCGATAGGAAGCCTTGGAAGACTCGAAGAAATAGCAGTTGAATTAGCCGCCATGACCGGGGAAGTTTTTCCGGCAGTCACGCCGCCAGGAGTCCTCGTTTTTGCAGGCGATCATGGAATTGTAAAAGAAGGAGTTTCAGCTTATCCGCAAGACGTAACGGCACAAATGGCGCTGAATTTTTTGCAGGGGGGAGCAGCTATTAACGTGTTTAGTGGGCAAATAGATGCCCAGTTCAAACTGATTGACATCGGCATTGCTTCTAACCTTTCCCATAAGGACCTTGTACAACGCAAAGTGAAGCTGGGCACAGCAAGTTTTTATAAAGAAGACGCGATGACGCGCAGTGAGGCAGAACAGGCTGTTCAAGTCGGATATGAAGAAGCTGAAGAGCTTATTGCAAAAGGAATTAAATGTTTGATTGTAGGAGAAATGGGCATCGGAAACACTACGTCAAGCACGGCTATTTTAGCTGTATTAACAGGAGAAAAAGTCTCTAAGCTTGCAGGAATGGGCACAGGAATTTCTGACGAACAACTGCGCCACAAAGTGAACGTGATTGAAGAAGCGCTCCAAAACAGGCACATCAACCCTCAGGATCCCATTGATATTATTAGTAAAATAGGGGGTCTTGAAATTGCCGGGATGACAGGTGCTATGCTGGCGGCAGCTGCTCACCGTATTCCTATTTTAGTAGATGGTTTTATTTGTACAGTTGCAGCCCTTCTAGCGACAGAAATCAATACACAAGCAAGAGACTATATGTTTGCTAGTCACGAATCTGTTGAACAAGGTCATGCGTGTGCAATGAAGCTTCTTGGCAAAAAACCGCTCCTCAACCTCAATCTTCGGTTAGGTGAAGGAAGTGGAGCTGCTGTTACATTTCCGCTGCTGCAATCAGCTTCACTCATGATTGCCAATATGGCCACGTTTCAATCTGCCGGAGTGTCTGAGAAAGAATAAACCTAAAAAAGACATGGGAACAAAACCATGTCTTTTTTCTTTATTTTATAAAAAAATCTTATATTTTTAACATCATAAACCAATAAATGCTAAAGCTAGCACCTGTTAAAATAAACGATCCAATAATTAACAATACCAGTGCAACGCGTCGTTTAATCGCTTGAATTTCTCTATCTTTTGGCAAACGTCCCATTGGTCTTCCTCCATTATGTAAATATTTCACGTATTTTCCTATTTTACTCCGCTTTAAAAAGAGAGAACATATGTCAAAGTTACTAAAAATCAAATTATTTTACAACAAAATTGTATCCCCGTTACAGCAGGGCAAAGAATACGTATTTTTCAGTTAGAAAAGGATTGCTCTAAAGGTTTACTTACATGGCAACAACCTTTATCATATAACTGACTATACTATGATGTTATCCAAAGTTGGAAGAAATCTCAATAAATGTGAGTGTTATAATTACATGATAAGAGTCAGAAAATTTTAAAAAAGAGTGTGAGCAAACAATGAACGGTATGTTGATTATTCGGAACGGTGCTCCTTTTTATGAAGGAGCTTCCGTCCCTATTCCAAAAGATAAAGCCTGTATTATCGGACGAAGCAGTGAAGAATGGGAGCCTTATCTGGCCTTTCAAAGTGCTTACATTTCACGCAAGCATTTTGAAGTAACGTACGAAAGCAATGCCTTTTTCATTACAGACTTGTTTAGTAAACACGGGACAAAAGTAAACGGAGAAGAGTTACAGCCTGGAACCCCTCGTTTATTGAACGATCGGGATGCCATTACCTTAGCAAATGAGGAGGCAGCTTTAGTATTTAGAAATGATGATATAGATGCCACCCTCGATTTAGGCCCTTTGCTAAAACAAATAAATAAGCCATTTTACACATTAGATCCAATTTTACAGAAAGTAAAAGTAAAAGAGGAAACGTATATTCTGTCAGATAAAGAATACGCTTGCTTAGCTTATCTTCTAGAATACAGCAATCAATTTGTTTCAAAAGAAGCATTAAAAAAAAGCGTTTGGCCTGAACGAGTAGAGTCAAATGGAGAAATTCTAGTAGCAGCAGAAGAGCTGAATGCACTGATTTACCGGGTTCGTAAAAAAATAGGGACGTATTTAGAAATCGAAGTGATTCGAGGAAAAGGATATTGGCTGCACTTTAACGAAAATGGACGTGAATAGAATCACGTCCATTTTTTAATCTCGTTTAACAGCATGTACACGTATATGTTTAGCTTCTGCTAGCCAAGATCCGTTTTGAAATAGTTTGTCTTGCATTCGATTTTCTAAGCGCGTAATGAGGACATTTTTAGTTTCTGTTGTCACGTGAGCAAAAAGAGGGGCTGCATTTGTTTCCAGCCAATTACGCAAGCCGTTTTCCCCTTTTAACAAGAAGGGACGGCTGTAGTGTATAGCCGTGGTGACTTGAAAATTCTGTGATTCCAAAAGAGAAGAATATTCAGCTACAGAAGGAAAGTACCATGGGAAATCTACATCGTTATAAGGGATATCAAACGTTTTAAATTGACGAATGATTTCTGTGAAAATTTCGTCCATGTTTCCTTTTCCCCAAAATTCTGCTACAAATCGGCCATTTGGTTTTAAAGCATTGTAAATGTTTTTAATGACAAGATGAGGGGGACGGATGTCGTGTAAAGTTGCATTGGAAAAAACTGCGTCAAATTGTTCGTAATAAGGAAGGTTAAGGGCATTTACCTGTTCAAAGGATAGAGTTGGGTACTGATGACGAGCCTGTTCAATCATATTTTCAGAGCAATCGATGCCCGTCGCACGGACATGAAGCTTATTGAGCTGCGAAATAAATTCGCCAGTGCCACAGCCAATATCTAAAATATGTTCGCCAGCTTGAGGAGAAAGAAGGTTCATAGCACTTCCTCCAAATGAAGAAACAAACGGAAGATGATACACTTGAGCAATTTTTTGTTGATTAACAGTTTGACTCATGAAGTGATTCCTCCTTTGTAAAAGATGATGACTATCGTTTTATAAGAAGAAACAAGCTTTGAATAGTAGATATGAAGTTATTGATAGAATTATACCATATATCTTACTTATTATGCCGAAAACTCCGAAGAAAAAGCGCACCAAACTTCTAGCTTGGGCGCTTACAAGCCGAACTATTTTATAACCATTAACCGAACTGAACAAATAGAGGAAGATCCGTATGACCCATCTCACGTACGTAGACGTATAAATTTCCTTTATGATGAATTTCATGGTCAATGGCCATTTGTAAAAGTTGTCTTCCGGGAAGCTTTCTTCCAAACGCTGCAGTGGCGTCAATTGTCTTGTTTAAATCATCTTCGCTAAGTGAACGTAATACGTCTACTGTTTTTTTCGTATATTCAGCTGCAAGGTCTGATAATGACTTGCCGCTAAAATCAGCTTTTTGACCAAGGGGCGATAAATCGCCGGATTTTACCACTGATGCAAATGCATAAAAAGATGTTAAAATATGCGTAGATAAGTCAAAAGCAGACATAGATGTCGGAGCAGGTTTGTAGTCGTAGTGACCTGCTTCAATTTTGTTGATTAATTCATTCGTTACGTTTCGATGTGCTAAAAAGTGATGAGTAATTTGTTCAACTGTCATGATAACACGCTCCTTTATTATGTATTCCGCTTCTGAGTATAGCATTTGAACAACAGAAAGCGAAGAAAAAAACCTTCTCAAAAAGAAAAACAGCTGCATGTGAGCAGCTGCTTTTCTTATTATTAGAAATTACGTTGTTTTAACTCTTCAAGTAATAACTCCATACCTTCGCGGCTTAAAGTTAATTTACCATCTGCGATTGTTACGTTGTCAGAAGATACTTCGCCAGTAATCGCACAAGCACCGTTCGGCTCATATTTCTTTAAAATAATTCGATCTGTTTCGACAAAAATTTCAACAGGATCTTTTACATCTATTTCAAGAACACGTCTTAACTCTTTAGGAATTACGATACGACCTAAATCATCTACTTTTCTTACAATACCAGTCGATTTCATTTTTTAATCACCTTTACTTTTATATTTTATTGAGTACGCAAAATATTATTTTTGGAATTTCTAAGATGATTATATACTAGATAACCGCTAAATTTGTCGAAGTTATTAATATGTAAATGAACTGTAATATTATTGAAATATTATCTGTAAATACAAATCCTCCTACAATATGGAATATATAGGGCTCTTTGTATGATATAGGAGATGAAGGAATTAATTACATTTGACATACATTTTTTTTATGTTTATGCAGCAGCCTAGGGCAGGCTACATGTAAGCGTGAAAGCAAACAAGTTGAAAAAATGAAGAAAATATGATTAAATTTAAAAAGTAATTTGCTCAAAATAATTAAATCGTAATGATTACGTATTTCAAATAAAAAATTATTAAAACGAAAGGATGACAAAGAGTTTGGCTAAAAAATCAAAAGTGGTAAAAGAACAAAAACGTCAAGAGATGGTAGCGAAGTATGCGCAATTACGCCAAGAGCTGAAGGAAAAAGGAGATTACGAAGCGTTAAAAAAATTGCCTAGAGATTCTTCAGCAACGCGCTTAAATAATCGCTGCCGCGTTACCGGTCGTCCGCGAGGCTATCTTAGAAAATTTGAAATGTCACGCATCGCTTTTAGGGAATTGGCCTACAAAGGACAAATCCCAGGTGTTAAAAAAGCAAGCTGGTAGTATAAAAGCCCTCATAATGAGGGCTTTTATTATTTATTAGCTGCGAAGTATCGAGCAATCCCTTGGTAAATACCTGTAGATATTTGCTGCTGATACGCGTTAGAAGAAACAATTTGCTCGTCGTGAGCATTTGATAAAAAGCCTAATTCAAGAAGTACAGCCCGCTGGTTGTTTTCTCGAGTAACATAATAATCTCCAAAACGAACCCCCATATCTTTCATAGAAGGCGCGTTTTCAGCCATGCTTTCTTGAATATATTTTGCTAATTCTTTATCTTTGGATTCACTGTAATAAAATGATGCGATGCCGTTTGCAGAAGATGACGTAGACGCGTTATAGTGAATGCTGATAAATGCATCTGCATGCTTTGCTTCACTAACATCCACGCGTCCGCTCAGTGAAATAAAAGTATCGTTTGAACGTGTCATAAATACATTTGCTCCAGAATTAGCTAAGCGGCTTGCCACAAGTTTTGCTGTTGTTAACGCTAAGTTTTTCTCAATTGATGACTTGCCTGAAGTGCCAGGATCATATCCGCCGTGCCCAGCGTCTACCACAATAATTTTATCTTTTAAAGCAGCAGATGGGGAAGGTAAACTAGCTAAAGTTGTAGAACCAGCCGCAGCTGTTAGCCCTTTTGATACCCATGCTGTTTGACTCCCTGAGTACTGAATTTGCACCCAGTCATTTGCTTCGCCTATTTTTTTGAATCTTTCACCTGCTTTTGCTACACGAATAATTCCCGCACTTAAGCTCGGCTGACTGCGCAAATTTGAAGCTTTTGTAATTTGAATCGACTGGGCTGATTGTGAAGACTGTCCAGAATCAGCTTTTAAATACTGACTTGCTACCCAGCCTGTTTGACCTGATGCCGTTTTGATCTGTGACCAAGATCCGCTTTCTTTTACCACCGTTACTTTTGAATTGCGCGGTAAGTTTGTCACGACCGATGCGCTTGTGCTTGCAGAAGAGCGAACGTTTAATGAACTGGCGTTAACGACCGCTGACTTGGATGTCGAATTTGCCGTGGACGTACTGGTTGTTTGCGTTTTGTTTATGTATTGAGATGAAATCCAAGCTTCTTTACCGTTATACGTAATTTTAGCCCATCCCTTGCTTTCATCTACTATATTAACGGTGTTTCCCTTCGTTATTTTTCCAACGACGGCACCGCTTGTACTAGGCGTTGCACGTACATTTAACGATGTAGCAGTTACTTTGGCCGATTCAGCTGCATCTGCATCAATTGAATGCAAAAGCAATGAAGAGCTTAAGAGAACAGAAGAAACGGCTGTGTACATGACATGTTTTTTATTCATTTTTTCCTCCTTGCAAATTACAAATTTCAACATAAGTTAATTGGTATACAAAGCATATATCGGCAAATAGCCCAAAATTTTGAGTGAAATCTACTATTATCTCATAATGCCGATATTATCCATCATACTATATGTCGAAATTCAATTGTATAATGAATTTGAACTATCTGCCATCCTTACAGATAAAATTTTACATTAATGTAAAATATAATTATATCAAAGGAGAAATTCAGGGATATTAAGGGCATTTAAAGGTCTTTAGTCCTTTGTTCACCGATGTTTTGAGGACATGTTTTATACTAGAAAAAATGTGAAATAGTATAAAGCAGCTGAATGTGAATATGATAGAGGAGAGATAGAAAATAAAAGAGTATCTATCTTTTGGAGGAGGAAACATCCACAATTATGAAACATTTAGAATAAAAATAACAAAAATATATAAAATAATATAAAGCCTGTCTAGAGGGGTGTAAAGCTCGTAGCATAAACCAAAAGTAAATAGTTAGAAAATTCTTTCTTTTTATTTTAAAACATGGTACAGTATAAAAAAGTGAAAGGGTGGAAACTGATATGCGAAAGATTGTTCAGTATGAAACAAAGTGGTCGCTTTTGTATCAAATGGAAAAAGAAGCGTTGCTTAATACACTAAAAGATTTTTCAGTAGACATCGAACATATTGGAAGCACGTCCGTTCCTGGATTGGCAGGTTCACCAATCGTTGATATTTTAATCGGAGTCAAACGTGAAGAAGACATAAATGAAGTGCGCGCTATATTAAAAAATAAATCTCACGTATATGTAGCGGAAAAAGAGATGTTCGTCTTATTAAAGGAAGGTGTTCCAGCTGCACACTACCCTCCAATTATGACAGCTAAAAATGCCCGTAAGCTCATTCCACATGATGCTAGAAGAAGTCATGTGTACGTAACGGTCAGTGAATCACCTTACTGGAATGAAAGAATTAATTTCAGGGAGCAGTTACGCTCGAGCGAACGTGCTAGAAAAAAATATGAAGGTATGAAATACGAGCTTTCAAAACGATTGTGGAACGATATTTCTACCTATGAGTACAAAAAAGAAGAATTCATTCAGCGCAGTCTATAAAAAACGTCATTTCAATTGAAATGACGTTTTTTAAATTAATTATCTTGTAAAACAATGGTCTCAAGCTTGTCAGCAGTATTTACTGCGAGAACCGTATAGTTTTTACCGCTTTGAAGATTTGTTCCTGGAAGACTTAGTATTTCTTTTCCATCTGCTGTGGAAACAGATAGATCATACGAACCCGGATTTACTACTTGATAACCTGAAATGCTTTTAAAAGACAGATCTTTAAATAAAGGAACAGCACCTTTAGGACCTACGTTTACCGCAGGAGCATCAGGAGATAAATGAGCAACACGCAAGCTTGCTTTTCCAGCCATCCCTTGCTTATTATTCGTGAAAGCCTGTAGTTCAAGATTTTCTGCTTTATTTACAGCGGCTACTGTATACGATTTTCCACCGTCTACAACAAGGGTAGCTTCGATGATGGAATCTTTTGTTCCTTTTGTCTTCGCTTCGTATACTTCTACTTTATGAGAACCAGCTGACAAAGGCAGGGAGTTGGAGACATCTTTAAACTTTGCTCCTTCTACTAAAGCTTTGTCATCCACAAAAATGTCTACAGCTGGAGCATCAGGTGAAGCATGAACGATACGAACTTCTGCATTTTGAGCTGGTCGCTCATCTGCAGCAGGAGGTGTTTCAGCGGCAAATACTAACATGCGGCTAAGTGCCAAGAAGGCAATCACTGCTACCATTACGAATAGTCGTTTCATCAAGTATCACTCCTTTTTTAGTATACACAGCTTTATGTAAAGAGAAGGACTGTGCAGTTGTTAGCGTATACTAAATAAAATCAACTATTCGTTTGTTTGTTAACTTTTGACGTGTTTACTGAGATTTCTGACGGAAAAATCGAAGAATAGCTAAAATATTGTACAGAGCTGTGAGGAGCCATGTCAATAAAAAGCCTAGGCCAAGCCCAATATTGGCATCTATATACGTATGCGTGAAGTCATCATATACGACGTAGGTAAGAGGAGCAATCGACAGTAAAAATAGAAGAAAAAACAAGAGCGTTTCCCATCTGTTTAAAGTGAAGGTTAAATAAAAGAAAAGGAAAGCGGAGAACAATAGAAGAGTGTCTCGAATAGCCCAAGGTAAAACGCCGATATGTGGATTAGCGAGAAGAAAAGTCGGGACAATCGAAAGGAGGAAAAGGAGAGAAAGTAAAGTCACGTGAAGGGTGTGCTTTTTTGTAAAAGCCGGTACCAATAAAAACGCTGCGGTTGCACCTAAAAGAAAATTACAAATTAAAATAAACTCCATATCAACACCTCATTTATTGAGTATTACTTTTAGTCTATTCAGTACGCTGTTAAAGTAGATAAAAAAGCTGCGATGTTCATCGCAGCTTTTGGTTATTCGAATTTAAACCCTTGTTTTTCAAGCATCGCTCGAACTTCTGGATAATAAATGGTTTTATAAATAGCTGATACAGTTTGTGACCAGTTGCGGTCATCAGCACCGTTTGTTCTCATTTTCATATACTCTGCCATTTCAGCATCATAGTCTTGAATCAATGACTTTAAGTCGTGATTATAGCTTTCCCGATGGTGCACAGCAGCTTGTGGCAATCGAGGTTTTTTCGCAGACTGATCTGCTGGATGTCCAACGACAAGACCGCTTACTGGGAATACGTATTCCGGTAAATCTAGCAGTTCAATGACTTCAAGCGGCTTTCTGCGAATTCCTCCGATTGGGACTGTACCTAAACCGAGTGATTCTGCTGCAACTGTTGCGGCTTCTAAAGAAATTCCAGCATCGGTTGCCCCCACTAAAATTGACTCAAGTCCATCGGTTACGCCAAGAGGCGCATCGTTAAGCTCAGCAGCAATCTTAGCACGATTAAAATCCGCACAAAAGATTAAGAATAGAGGAGCTTGGTCAATCCACGCTTGGTTGCCCGCAAGCTCTGAAAGCTTTTTCTTTTTTTCTTTATCTTGGACGCTAATAATAGTCACTTGCTGTCCGTTAATAGAAGAAGCGGCTGACTGAGCAGATTGGATAATCGTATCTAAATGTTCGTCGCTTACTGCTTCGTCTGTATACTGACGGATAGAACGATGATCTTGAATTGTACGAATTGCTTCATTCATGATGCGTCATCCTTTCAAAGAAGTTATTCTTAGCCTTGTAATGTTTTTACATCTAAAGGTGCTACAAGTACGCCAGTTTGAGCAAATGCTACAAAACTTTGGAAGTGAGCTGATTTATTGTGTGCTTGAATTGCTTCTTCGCTTTTCCACTCTTCAATCATCATAAATGTGTTAGGTGTAAAAGCATCTTCAAATAGTTGATAGTTGCTGTTTCCTTCTTCTTGTAAAGAATGCTTAATTAGTTCTTGTACGTTTTCTAAAAATTCTTCTCTTTTTGCTGGGTTAACTTTCATTGAAGCTTGTAAATGAATCATGGGTGATTCCTCCTTTAATAATGATGGTGCTTTATATTATTTGTTTTGTTTTTAATCTTTCATTCAATTTATGATTAAAATGAAGATAAGTTCGAATATCATCGAACAATGAAACTATAACACCGATTAAATAACAGTGCAAGGAATTTAGTTCGAAAGTTATCGAACATTGATACACAAAAGAAGCTGTGTTATATTTTAAGCATGAGAAAACCTTATCAACCACCGAAATCTGAAATTAAATTAACGCCTATTCTACACGCGTTGAGTGATCCTAATCGGCTGCGAATTGTACAGTGTTTAGCGACAAGAAAGGAGCAGACCTGTTCGTATTATCAAAAATTAAATGTATCAAAATCAACGCTATCACATCATATTAAAGTACTTCGCGAAGCTGGAATTATCAAACTACGTATAGAAGGTACGCAGCACTATTACTCCTTGCGTTTAGAAGAACTTGAGGAATTGTTCCCAGGTCTGCTTCCTTCCATTATAAATATAGATGAGCAATTGTTTTAAAAGCTGAACGATGTTTTGTTCAGCTTTTTTGTTCAAAATAAATGTGTCCATGCAGGCTGCATCCGGGATTAAAAGAAGAACGACAGTGAGGGCAAGTCGAGTTACAGGTTAAGTATTCATTAATTGATAGCTCATGTTTACATACTCCGCAAAGAATAGCTTTTTCATTAAACATAGCTTTTGGCCACCTTTTAATGTCGTGATCCGCATGTCCGTTATGACATTGATAGCACGGATAATATGTATGACAGCAATAAAATTTTATTGCGATAATATCTTTATCCGTATGATAGTGCGTACAGCGCGTTTCGGAATCCACTGTGTCCCCTTTTACTGCAGGTACAGATTTGTTCATTATCATCACTCCTTATGAAAAGTATAGCATGCTTTTATACGCCTTATCATACATATGTAAAAAGAAAAATGCTATAATAAAACCATCGTTTTACATGTCAGATTGCATGCTAAAAAGATCAGATAAAAATTGATGTCAAAACAGATCGATTAAGTGAAGTAAAGAGAGGAAGAAAAAATGAGTAAGCAAGTTATCGTTTTTACCGGAGGCGGAACAGCTGGGCACGTAACACCAAACATTGCCATTATGAAAGAATTAGACAGTGAAAAATGGGATATCCATTATGTCGGTTCTCATAATGGTATTGAGAAAGAATTAATTACAAAATTAAACGTTCCATATCATGCGATTTCAAGCGGAAAGCTGCGTCGCTACGTCGATATGGAAAATGTAAAAGATGTATTTCGAGTAGCAAAAGGGGTTGGCGATGCACGTCGCGTGCTAAAAAAGCTAAAGCCTTCTCTTGTTTTTTCAAAAGGCGGTTTTGTCACAGTTCCTGTTGTAATGGCTGCTAAATCTTTAAACATTCCCGTGTTCATTCATGAAAGTGATTTAACACCGGGACTGGCAAATAAAATTGCGCAGAAATTTGCCACTAAAATTTTTACTTCTTTTGATGAAGCGGCAAACTACTTTCCAAAAGAAAAAGTGCAGGTCGTTGGTTCACCTATTCGAAAAGAATTATTTAGCGGAAGCGCAGCGAACGGGGAAAGCTGGCTTCGCTTTTATGATAAGCGCCCAATTTTAACGATTATGGGCGGAAGTTTAGGAGCACGCCGTATTAATGAAATTGTTCGAGAGTCTTTGCCTGAACTGCAAAAGAAATTCCAAATTGTACACCTTTGCGGAAAAGGCAATATTGATACAAGCCTTGAAAAAGAGTCCGGCTACCGTCAGTTAGAATACGTAAACGAACAGCTTCCTGATGTTCTAGCGGCAACTGATTATGTGATTACACGCGGCGGATCAAATGCCATTTTTGAGTTTTTAGCTCTTCATAAACCGATGATGATTATTCCTTTATCAAAAGCACAGAGTCGCGGAGATCAAATTTTAAATGCACAATCCTTTAAGAAAAAAGGCTACTGCATGGTTGTAGAAGAAGAGCAGTTAACAAAAGAACTGTTTTTGCGTGAAGTAAATGAGCTTCAGCAGCAGGCAAGTACGATGAAGCGTACAATGCGTGAAGCAACAAAAACGGATGCCATTTCAATTCTTGTAAATGAAATTGAGAAAATGAGCTAAAAAAAGCGTTCTTATCGAGGAGATAAGAACGCTTTTTTTCCGAAAGAGGAGAAGGAGGAAGCAGGCCGTAAAATAATTCATGATGAAATGGAAAGTATTTTGTCACGCGCGTCTGAACAAAATGTTGTGCCGATTATAGATAACCAAAACATTTTTATTGGATCTGTGCGGCGAAGAGAGATTATAGAGTATTGTATCTCTCAACTTTTTATACGTGGAGAAACGCCTTTAAATGTGAAGATTTAGTTAAGTTTGCGTAAAAAACATAATTTTTACATAAAAGGTAGTCTTTTTTTATATAATTAATGTTATAATAAGAGATGTAAAGACGAAACTTGCGTAATGTAAGCCTCTAACATTTGTTAGAGGTTCTTTTTTTACATAGCATAAAACATTTGATTTCAGTTCTTTCTATGATTAAGTTAGAATAAGTGTTAAAGTAAGAAGTTTCTTGCTTTTTACATAAGAAAAGTGAGCTGTACAAAGGAGACAAAGTATATTGACTACGGAAAAAACAAAAAGCGATCAATTACGCAGCATATTCAAAACAATTATCTTCGCTATCGCTCTAGTATTTATGATTCGCGCATTTTTATTTTCTCCGTATATTGTAGAAGGCGCTTCAATGAACCCAACGCTGCATAACGGAGAGCGTTTGTTTGTGAATAAACTGTCGTATTCGCTTCATGATATTCGCCGCGGAGATATTGTGATTATTAAAGATGAGGCTAAGAATAAGCATTATGTAAAAAGAGTAATCGGTCTGCCAGGTGAAAAAATCGAAATGAAAAAAGATCAGCTTTATATTGATGATAAAAAAGTAAGTGAACCTTATTTAAAAACGAATCGTCAAATTGCCAACAACATGGATATGGAGCTAACAGGAGATTTTGAACCCGTTCAAATACCTAAAAACGAAGTATTTGTAATGGGTGATAACCGTCTGTACAGTATGGATAGCCGTAATGGTCTAGGTCTCATTGATGAAAAACGGATTGTGGGAAAAAGCGAATTTGTATTTTACCCCGTCAAAAAAATAAGAAAAACGACGTAAAAAGAAATGCCGGCAAAGGTATTTCTTTTTTTGTGCCTATGTCTACTCGGCTCCTAGATGGGTAAGCTAAGGAAAAAAGGTGTGAATTAATTGAAGGCAGCCTATGAAAAATTATTTAAACATTTTAAATTTGTTGATGCTCTTGAGATGAAAAATCGATTAGCAATGGGACCTATCCTCACATACGCTTCACGGGAAAACGGAGAAATATCCGATATTGATATGTCTTTTTACGAAAAACGAGTAGGGGGCGTCAGTACGGTAATTATCGGTCCCGCGTTTATCACAGAAAATGGCCAAGTAGCACATGGTCAAATCGGAATTCATCGTGATCAGGTCATACGAAAGCTTCATCAACTAACCCAAATGATTCATAGAAGAGGAGCTAAAGCGATTCTTCAACTATCGCACGGGGGCAGAAAGTGCGTAGAAATGGAAAATAAGTGGCAAGCCATTAGCCCAAGTGAAAAGCCTCATAAACGTAAAGGGAAAAAGCCTGTTCAAATGACCGAGCGCGATATAACTTATATTGTTCAAGCATTTGGCGAAGCTACCACCAGAGCTATGGAAGCAGGGTTTGATGGAGTAGAAATTGACGGGGGAAATGAATGTTTACTGCAGCAGTTTATATCAAGGCAAGCCAATGAACGAAGTGATTCTTATGGTGGAAGTGCAGAAAACCGCTTCACTTTTGCACTTGAAGTTATTCGTGAAGTGACGCGTCGAGCAGCACATGCGGGCAAACCATTTATTGTGGGATATACATTAGCGCCCAAAGAAAAAGGCTATTTAGGAAATAAAGTGGAAGATACATTTGAGTGGATTGACCGTCTTGTTTATACAGAAATTGATTATTTACATATCAGTGCTTTACATGAACCTACCTCAAAAAGGGAAGAAAATCATTCACTGCTTTCTTCGATTGTTAAGCACGTCAATCACAGGGTCCCTCTTGTGGGTACAGGAGGACTTATGGCAACGGAAGTAGCAGAAGCTTTTGAGCAAGGGCTGTCTTTAATTACGATTGAACAAGCATTAGTTGTACAGCCAGATTGGGTAGAAAAAGTGATAAATAGCGATGAGCCTGCTTCTATGGATGTGACGTCATTAGATAAAGATGTGAGTTTGCCACCTGAAGTGCTAGCTCACTGGCAAGACATGCATAAAAATGACCGCCCTTATTAAGTGAGCGGTCGTTTTTATGTGGTTGACTTAACAAGAAGAATTTTATTTTACTGATACTATAACCAAGCAGCATACATAGACTAAAAGAAAAACTAAAAACACAGTTGACTTCTAGGAATAGTTAGGATTACAATATAAACAACTTATTCATAAAACGGACAGCTGATCGGACATACCGAAGGCTTCTAGCAAACAACTGTTGGAGGCCTTTTTGTGCTTTCTAACAGAAGATGAAAGTGGAGGGACAACATGAAAAAGTTAATTACGTTTGCACTTATTGGCTTTTTAGCTCAGTTAATTGATGGATCACTCGGAATGGCATACGGGGTGACGTCAACTACGCTGCTTTTAACGTTTGGAATTGCACCAGCTGTGGCTTCCGCATCTGTTCACTTAGCAGAAGTTGTAACAACAGCAGCTTCTGGTGTTTCGCATATTAAATTTGGAAACGTAGATAAATCGATGGTGTTAAAACTGATTATCCCAGGTTCCATCGGAGCTTTTGTAGGAGCCTGCTTTCTAAGTAATTTACCTGGAGATGCAGTAAGGCCTTACGTTTCAACATTCTTATTGCTCCTAGGAGTTTATGTGTTATTTCGTTTTTTATTTACGTTTAAAACAAACGAAGAAAAGAGCACTAAACCTTTATCGACGAAGCAGTCCATTCCGTTGGGATTAATTGCTGGATTTGCTGATGCTACAGGAGGCGGCGGCTGGGGGCCCATTGCAACGCCTGTATTGCTAGCTAAAAAAGGCACAACAGCACGGAAAGTCGTTGGAACCGTGGATACAAGTGAATTTGCTATTGCCGTCTCGGCTACACTTGGCTTTTTAATTTCTCTTGGCTGGGAGCAGGTAAACTGGTTCTGGGTAGGTGCCCTTATGATTGGCGGAATTATCGCGGCTCCGATTGCTGCATGGTTTGTTCGTATTATCCCGGCTCACTTGCTTGGTTCACTTGTTGGTGGGTTTATCATCTTAACAAATGCTCGAACACTCTTAAACACTTGGGTATCAAGCAGCTCTACTCAGATAGCTGTATATGCATTCATACTTATTGTGTGGGCAGCAGCGATCATTTACTCACTGTTACAAGGGAAAAAGTATAATCAAAATCGAAACGTAGAAGTTTCGTAATAAAGAGGATGGAATAAAAGTAGCTTAGTTAAAGAAAGATCTGAACGTGTTTGATTCTTGATGGAGAATCAAATGTGTTCAGATTTTTTTATGGTTAAAGTGAAGGCAGCTTCATGTATATAGTGGCTTCTAGCTGTTGGTTGAAGGGCAAGGCAAAGTGGAACAGATGAGGCCCTGCAGGAGCGGCCGCCCTCGGAAAGCGAAACCTTGTACGGAAATCCGTCGTAACAAGGGATGCATACTAGCGCATTATCCCATTTGTTTGTCTTTAGATTGGGGTGATTTCGTTATGTCTCAATCCCTTTTATTATCTAAATTCCGTAAAATGGACGAGCGTAGATATTTTTTTGGCTTCTTATGATACAATAGACGAGTTCATTCATGAGTGGGAATACTTTCTAACACATATAAAATTCATTGAATCGTCGAGGTGTGAAGAGTAAGTGGTCTATTTTATTTTAGTATTAGTAGCAGCTATCGAAGTAATTGTCTTGTTGATTAATCGACCTGTATTTGCAAACATTCCGTATGTTCAAGTATATATTGTTCCTTTGTTAATAGTAATTGTCATCACGATGTTGCTTTCGCGAAATCCAAAGAGATTTATGCGGTGGTTTAAACAAGGGCTTATTACGATTTCAGTCGTTGTACTTGTATTCGTACCGGTTCTCTATGCCAAAAATCTCCCGTTGTATGGATATAATGAAGCAAAAAAAATGCTTGCGCAAAGAGAACAGCTCTTGCTAAGCCAGTTTCAAAAAGGAAAATACGTATATCCAGCAAAAGACAGCCCTAAAAAATACCGTTATCTATTTAAAGTCAATCGTGGAAACGGCATGCTTGAATATGTATTCGACCCATACACAGGCGGTTATGAAGTTGTGACAGATGTGATAAAAAAATAAAGGTTTAGCTTATTTAAAGCTAAGCCTTTTTATATGAGAAAAATTGAAACTTTTTGAAAATCTGTGCGTATTTATTAAAGAACGTTCACAAAAAAGTCACAAAAGGAGTTGCGCAATGGGAAAGTTAGAATACCGACTGCTAAAGCCTGATGATACGTTTGTATCTATTTACCACTATCAATCTATTGAACTTGAACAAATTTTAGCAAGAAGAGAATGCGAATTTTTTGTTAAAGAAGGAGTAACGTATAAACAAACTTCATCTGCAGTCGAAGATGATATCCATATTATTTATGTAAAGGAGCATGAGTACGGAACGAAAGAACAGGTAGAAGAGGATAATCGAGAGATTACGTTAGAAGTCCGCGAATTGAATTCTCTTCGAGGACATCCAATTTTATTCGTCTCTTCATTTTATACGCATTTGGACGTATTAAGCTATATCGGAACTGTTTATACATACTATAATGGATGGGAATGGGAAAGAGACTCTGCGGAAATTGATGAAGACCGCCGCGTGTACAGTTTATATGTAACAAAAACAGGCGTAACGTATGAAAGGGGAAAGGCTTAATGTCCAAAACAAAAAAAATGATGGCGGGAGTTTTGACCACTGCTTTAATGACATCGCTCGTTGCCTGCGGTTCAACTGATCAGGCAAGACCGGCTAAACCGAAAGATAAATCGTGCGACAAGTGGAAATGGGATGAAGATACGCAAACGTACTACTGTTCAGATTCTTCTTCTTCGCACAGCGGCTCATATTATCACGGAGGGCGCTACTACGGGTCTGAAAAACAGCTGACCTCATCATCGTCCTATAAATCATTTAAATCAAGCAGCTCGTATAAATCTGGAATTGGGAGCGGCTCTAAAGGCGGTTTTGGCGGGTAATGCATAAAGAAAAGCGAGAAATGTTTTATAAAGAAATTCAAGATTTTTGGTACGACTTATATGGAACAGAGTACGCTCTTTATGATGTACATATAGAATCTTCTCACATCATTCATTCCATTAAAGAAGCCGCAAATCAAATCGGGGAACTATTTTTTAAAACGGCACCTTTACTTCGTTCATTAGATGATCAGACGCTTCTTTCTTTAGGATTTCCAAAAGCCAGTTTCCCGTACCTACGACTGAAAACGATGGAAACAGAAAGTGTGATTTCACGCCTTGATTTTGCTGTTACGGATGATCAAATCAAGCTTTTAGAACTAAACGCCGATACGCCTACGTTCATTAAAGAATTATTTCATGTAAATGAGTTAGTCTGCCGGCATTTTCAAGTGCAAAACCCTAATAAGTTTGAAGAAAAAAAGCTTGCTTTAGCATTAAAACACGCCATTTTTGAAGCTTATAACGAGCTCGATAGAACGAACTATCCAAACGTCGTTTTTTCTTCTCATGATACACATGAAGAAGATAAGCTAACCACTCTTTATTTAATGAAGCTAGCCGATGTAGATGCTACATATGTTCCATTATCGCAGCTTCGAATTGTCCCTGCCTCTACAGTTGAAGAAGGTCAACATATAGAAGCGGGCGTGTATGATCAATATGGACAAAAAATAGACGTACTCTATCGCCAAACTTATCCGCTTGAACATTTAATTGAAGATGAAGATCCGAGTACGCATGAAAAAGTCGGACACATGCTTTTAACATTGGCACAGCAAAAACAAGTAGCCATAATCAATCCGCCTTCTGCATTTTTACTGCAGTCCAAAGCCGTGCAAGCACTCATTTGGGCTTTGCATGAACAACATCATCCTTTCCTCACTAAAGAAGAGCATCACATCATTGAAACATACTTTTTACCAACGTATTTAGAAGAGGATCCATTTATTGAAAGAAAACAAGCATTTGTGAAGAAACCATCGTTTGGTCGTGAGGGAGATACCGTTGAAATTTATAATGAAGACGGAATCAAAATAGACGAAGATCAGCATAAGACATATCAAGAATACACTGCTGTATATCAACAGTTTATTTCTTTGCCAACTGCAACAATGAAGACGCAAACGCAAACAATAGAGGCTCATATCATGTACGGGTGCTTTTTATTAAATGGAAAAGCAAGCGCAGTAGGAATCCGAGCTGGAAATCAAATTACAGATAACGAATCGTATTATTTGCCGATTGGATTAAAATGAAAAGGGGAACTAAAAATGACACAATGGATTGATTGGGCTAGTATAGGGAGCTTTTTATCTCACGTAGCGGTAGGATTAGGGCTATTATTTATCGGAGTAATCGTATTTGAATTAACAACAAAATTTAATGATCGTGAACTCATAAAAAAAGGAAATGTAGCAGTCGCTTTGAAGTTATGGGGAAAAGGAATTGGGCTTGCTATTGTCATTTTCACTGTGTGGAGCAACAGCTTAAATTTGGTAGATGCAACTCTTTGGGGAATAGTAGGTATCATTACTCAAGTAGTGACATATTGGATTATTGAATTTATTATGACACCTAAAACGAGCCTAGCCAAAAAAGTAGAAGAAGGAAATGTAGCGGTTGGAGTAACTCTTTTTGCAGCGTCGATAGCTGTTAGCCTTATTGTAGCTGGAAGCTTAACATATTAAAAGAAGGCGATTCCTGTTTTACGGGGAATCGCTTTTTTTATGTCCAGATTGCTCGTGTTCACTTAGTAATAATGTACGTGTATTTTCACGGTCGGCACGAACAATTTTTTGCTGTGTGTAAAGCGGAATGACAAAGAGCAAAATAAATAAAAAAACATAGCTCATTTTTGTTATCCTCCCATGTAAATTGTAAACGCCTGCTAATAGTGTGTGACAAACCATACGTAAATATAGCATATTTAATTGGGTAAACTGGGAAAAATTGAGGGATACAGAAAGAATATAATCTTACCGTCAACAAAAACTAAAAGCAGTATAGAGGCACGTCTTTTATTAAGAAAGGAGTTGGGAAAAGTGAAAAGGTGGCTCATTTTGTGTTTATTGATCGTAATCGCGGCTGGATGTGGACGTCCAGATGAAACGTCTCAACCGAGCATTTTCCTTATACCAGAAGGGTACAAAGGATGGGTTATGGTCGAATATGACAAAGATAACGGAAATCCTAGCAAGACAGAAGGAGACTACATTGTATTTAAAGTAAACGAGCAGGGAGTCGGGAAAACCAAAACGCTTTTAAGCGGCGGCGGCTGGGCAAGAAATAAATATTTCTATGTAAATAAAAATGGGGAGCGAAAGCAATTGAAGCAGGGGAAGATGATTCATGGAACGACTCAAGGTAACAAAAATCATACGGTAACCTACTTTTTCGTCGGCACCGCAAAAGAGTTCGACAAAGCCGGGGATTATCGAAGAAAACTTACCGAAGAAAGTTCTTCGTAAAAAAAGAAACGCTGCCTCTTCGGCAACGTTTCTTTTCTATCTTCACTTGAATGTGCAAAAGACGGTGTCTTTTAAACGTTGAATTTCGTTTAATGCTTCTTCCTGCTTATGAATTACCCAATCTGGCAATGAGTGTTCAACCGACAGCTCGTCGAAACAAGCCCCGCATGTTTTAACTTCAATATAAGATTCAATATACTGAAGGTGATCTAAGTTATAAGCCCAAAGTCGACGTTCAGGGCAGATTGTTTCCAAGTAAAGCGGAAGCTGAAAAAAAGGATCTACTGCTTCAGAAAGTTCTAACGGTCCTTGGCCCTCAGCGCTGATGACGTCTAGATAACCACAGTGAGGACACGTGCATGAGTGCGTTGACCCGCTCAATTTTTTATCCAGTTTTACAACTCGCGCACATAGTTCGCAGTTTGGACATTTTACTAAGATAAAGTCAAGGAACTTATCTAAAAATTGTTGCTGTATTACTTGCTGATTTGTCATTTTTTGTACCTCTAACTGTCAAACTTTTTTTAGTTACGAAAATAAATCATGAAACCTACATACTATTCATAACACATGATGGTGGTTAAAACAACAAAAACCCTTTTCGACAGAAGGGTTGTGTGATATAGTATGACAAATCAGAATAAATAAAGAAAAATGGTGAGAAAAATGAGTCAAAACGAACAATGGACATCAAAAATCGGCTTTATCTTGGCATCTGCCGGTTCAGCAATTGGAATAGGAGCCATTTGGAAACTTCCTTATGTAGCCGGAACAAGCGGAGGTGGAGCCTTCTTTTTACTGTTTATCTTGTTTACAGCAATTATTGGTTTACCGCTTTTGCTTGCTGAATTTGTACTAGGTAGACATACACAAAAAGAAGCAATTCGTGCTTATGATGCAGTCGCTCCCGGTTCTCTCTGGAAAGGCATCGGGTATTTAGGCGTGATTACATGCTTCATTTTATTATCATTCTATAGTGTAGTAGGAGGATGGATTTTACAATATATTTTTGCAAGCGTCACGGGTCAGTTGAATGGAGTAAGTGACTACGGGAGTTTATTTAACTCCACCATCGCTAATCCGGCAAGTGCTGTTATCTCTCAATTTGTTTTTCTTCTTTTAACAATTGTTGTAGTCGCAAGAGGCATTCAAAATGGTATTGAAAAAGCAAACAAAATTTTAATGCCTGCTCTCTTTATTTTATTTATTATTATTATTATTCGTTCTTTAACATTAGACGGAGCGATGGAAGGCGTATCTTTCTTTTTGTATCCAGATTTTTCAAAGCTTACCTCCCAAACCATTTTGTTTGCAATGGGACAAGCATTCTTTTCGCTTAGCGTAGGCGTTTCGGTTATGGTTACGTACAGTTCGTATCTGTCTAAGCAGCAAAACTTGCCAAAATCGGCTATTTCAATTTCAGCGTTAAATATTTTGATTTCTTTACTAGCAGGGCTGGCAATTTTCCCTGCGGTCTTTTCAATGGGCGTAAAGCCGACGGAAGGCCCAGGTCTTTTATTTATTGTATTGCCTTCTATTTTTGAACAGCTTCCGTTCGGAATTGTGTTTCAAACTTTCTTTTTGGCGCTGTTTTTATTTGCTACTTTAACATCTGCGTTTTCGATGTTAGAAATTATTGTTGCTTCATTAGCCAAAGGAGAGCAGCATAAGCGTATAAAGCTATCTTGGATTTCAGGCTTACTAATCTTTGTGGTAGGAATACCTTCAGCGCTATCGTATGGTTTATTAAGTGACGTATCGATCTTTGGAAAAAGCATTTTTGACGCTTTTGATTTTCTTGTAAGTAATATCCTTATGCCTCTCGGTGCTCTTTTAATTGCCATCTTTGTTCCTTGGAAAATGAAAAAAGATGTGCTTATTGAAGAATTTAAGCATGGTTCAACGAATGTGAAGCGCTGGTTTTCTTTATGGCTTCTTGCCATTCGATATATCGCACCGGTTTTAATTATCATTGTATTTATTAATATGCTAGGCTTTATCTAACGAAAAAACGCTATTAAAACGCTTGGTTTTAATAGCGTTTTTTGGGAGGAAGAGGAGGAGTATGATGCTTGATTTCTTGTACGATATGTTTGTAGGAGCAGGGGTATTTATTTTATTATTAATTCTGTTGCTAGTAGCGAGAACGTCGGGAAAACGCAAGAAATAGGCGGGTATAATTCCCAGTGTGAAAACCCAAAAAAAGACTAACACCACAGAATTAAACTATGATAATATATTATCCTATGAGCATAACCAATGCTCACATATGTTGTGATGAAGCGTTTTTTAGAAAGAGGGATCATCTTGAGTGGAGAAGTTCTTGTCAAGATTTTATCTCAAGCGTATGAACAAAAAAAGACATTACCAATCGTCTCATTCTCGTCTTTTTTTGAACAAAAAAAGGTGGGCTTTCGTTTAAATAACGATGTGTCCGCTGATATCATCTACCATACGCTTACATGTATTCAGAGAAAAACGTGTGTCCAAGATGTGTTAGTGGAAGTACTAAAAGTTGATAGTCCAAACAATGACGGGGCATTTTCTGATTGTGTATATATTTTAGCAAATGGTACAAAACAGCAAGTGAAAGAATGGGTTCAACCCTTACATCCTAAAAGAGTGAAGCAAGGATATCAGCACGGGACACCCATTGATGCGCCACAGTTAAAAAATGACTACCACGTGTTTGCCGTTACTTGGTCATAAGCGTTTAACCCAAAAAACATCCTGCTGTCGCTGCAGGATGTTTTTTGTTAATAAGGATGAGCGTCTTTTCCTTTTTCATTAGCTTCTTCTACCGCATCGGCAGCTTTGTTACTTCCTAACGGTGAACCGCCTTCTTTTGGCAATTTACCGTATGTAGGAGTTATTTCTGCTCCCATTTCAATTTCTAAAGAGCCATCATCATGCATGAGAAGACCTATACCGTTGGCTACCCGATTGCCGTAGTCAAAATCGCATTGAGTTAAAAGCTCAATCATCTTTGTTTGAACGGTATGGTGACAGCATTTTAAGCCGTCTACTAAGTTTTGAATAAGCTCATCACGCTCCCAGTCCTCTAGTAAACGGTAGCGTTCACCGGCTTGCTTAAAGTCATTTGTACGATCAATTTTTTCTTTTTTACATTTCCTTCAACATAAGGCTGATGAGGTTTTGGATGGTCATGCGCTTCTTGAAGACCCCCAAGAGAAGAAGGCTCATTGACGCGTAGTAAGCGTCTGTTCGTTCTCTCCGCTTGCATAGCGTTTGTCTTCCGAGTCACCTGATCCGCTGACATTTGTACCATGCATGCCTTTATGGCTCATAAAATAATCCTCCTTGTTTCCAACATAATAAGACTATTTTTTTCAGCCCTCGCTTTTTTATTCATTAATATGGAAATAATATAAATTTTTAGAAGAAAAGCTGTTTTACTGAAGAGGGGAACAAATCCGCTAAACGAATAAATTTTAAAAAAGTTTCACATTTCGAAAAAAAATAAATTGTTTTTTTTGAAATATAAAGATAATGTTACGGGTGATTTTTTACCTATTATTAGTGTAGGAAAAGGAATAATATTGGAATATATTAGCTTTTTTGTCGAACTTATTAAGTGTTAAACGACAAGAAACTACGACAATATACACCATACAGCTGTGCTGCTGTCGTTTCCTGTAACATAAATGTAATATTAGTGATGTTATTTTGTAATAATGTGTTGTTACAATGTAAACGTCTTATAGATTAGTAGATTATGGCATTGGAGGAACCTTTTTTTATGAAAAAGTTGATATATTCGTTAGCGTTATGTGGATCTTTAACAGTAGTACCTACAATTAGTGAAGCTGCTTTAGGAGATGCTACGCTACACCCAGGAACAAGTAATTCAGATGTGAAAGAATTACAGCAAAAATTAAAAAACAAAGGTTATTTTACATACGGTACAACCACAAACTATTACGGTTCAATCACGACTAGCGCAGTAAAATCGTTTCAGCGTGCAAATGGTTTATCTGCAGATGGTATTGCAGGTCCATCTACATTTAATAAGCTGCTAGGAAGCGGAAGTTCATCAATTAGCTCAAGTTCATTATTGCGCGTTGGTTCAACTGGATCAAACGTACAATCTTTACAGCAACAGCTAAAGAATAAAGGTTATTTTAAAGGAACTACAACTCAATATTTCGGTTCAATTACAAAGAATGCAGTAATGGCATTTCAACGTGCAAACGGACTCTCTGTGGACGGAATTGCGGGTCCAGCTACGTTAAGTAAATTAAAAAATGGCGGTTCTAGCGCTTCAACTGGCGGTTCTAGCTCTAGCAGTTCAACTATTTTACGTCAAGGCATGAAAGGTTCAGCAGTAAGCAGCCTTCAGCAAAAACTAAAAAATAAAGGTTACTTCTCAGCTGGTGTAACAGGCTACTTTGGCTCAATTACAACAAGTGCAGTAAAATCATTTCAGCGTGCAAATGGTTTATTAGTAGACGGAGAAGCGGGTCCGGATACGCTGAATAAATTAAATTCAAGCAGCTCTAGCAGCTCAAAACCTTCAACATCAACAGGAAGCAGCACAAGCTCAAGCTCAGCTTCAAAAGTTATTTCATACGGTAAACGTTTTATGGGAACACCTTACGTTTGGGGCGGAGCTGCGCCTGGAGGATTTGATTGCAGCGGTTACCTTAACTATGTATATCGCAATGCAGTAGGTGTAAGTCTTCCTCGTACAGTGGCTAGCATCTATCAAACTGGTACGCGTGTAAGTTCACCTCAGCCTGGCGATATCGTTTTCTTTGAAACGTACCAACCAGGAGCTAGCCATGCTGGAATTTATATCGGAAACGGTCAATTCATGCATGCAGGTTCTTCAACAGGCGTAACAATTACATCACTAAGCAACTCTTACTGGTCAAAACGTTACTTAGGAGCAAAGCGTTACCTATAAGATAAGAGTGTAATAAAAAGGAGTAGTTGTAGAACTATTCCTTTTTTCTGTGCACCATAAACGTAAAAGTAGGAAATTTTTGTGTCGTTTGGTATGATAATTAGGAAATAAACAAAAGGAGTGTATAACATGGCTATTGTAGATGTAACCATTATTCCGGTAGGTACGGAAACGCCAAGCGTGAGTCAGTATGTAGCTGATATTCAAAAGGTGTTGGCCAAGCATGAAGATGAAATTACATATCAATTAACCCCTATGAATACGTTGATTGAAGGGGAATTAAGCACGCTGCTAAAAATTGTTCAAGAGATGCATGAAGTACCTTTTGAAAATGGTATTCAGCGCGTATGTACCAATTTACGAATTGATGATCGCCGTGATAAAGAAAATCATACGATGGCTGGGAAATTACAATCAGTACAGTCTAAATTAAAAGCAAAATAAATAGTATGAAATACAATAAAAAACGCTTGAGTATCCACTCAGGCGTTTTTTATTGTATTTATACTTAAGTAGCATGCACAAGAGAAAAAATTTGAAAAGCGACGCGCAGCCGAAGGGTTTCCTCTGATGTGTGAATAGGTCTTTTTAATAACTCTTCGCATTTTTCGATTCGATAGATTACCGTGTTCCGGTGAACGAATAACTGCTTAGCAGTCTCTGAGATTTGGCAATTGGAATTTAGATATGTTTCAAGCGTGTCAAGTAAGATGGAGCGATCTTTTTTATCGTACTGCAGCAAACCTTCTAATGTTTGAGAATAGTAATCCTGTAAATCGTTTGCTGGAAGCAACCTCAGCAGTTCTTTAAACTGTTTTGGCTGATAAAATTGAATAAGCTTCGACTGATCTTTAAAATGGATGGTTTCAAGAGCTTCAACAGCTTCTTTATATGAGTCAGCGATTGTAAGTAGGGATTGGCTTTGGTTTCCAATTCCAAATGACATTCGCTTATCGTAGTGACGGTAAACAGCTTCCTGCAAGCGATGCAAGCATTCTATAATCATAGGTTGAGAATGAGGTGTAAACAAAAGGATGTAAAGATTGTCATAGAAAAACAAAATGGCCTCTGTACGACCTGCTGATAACTCATATTGAAGGAGCTCATAGATCATATCATCATCGCTGTAAGGCGTGAATGTAGAATGAATTTTCCCAACGGCGCAAATATAGCTGTTTCCTGCTGATAAGCCCATCATCTGTGCTTGAAAGGAAGCATCCTCAGGTGTTTTATAATAATTGTTAACAAGCTGATTGAAAAAATCGTTTTTTCGTCGCCGTTCAGCTTCATACAAAGCCTGCTGTCTCATCATTTCGAAGGATAAAACGTTTGTCGCTTGTTCAATCGTTAGGAGCGCTGAATCGGATAAAGAAACTTGGTGTTCAATAAGTAAATAACTGTACTTTCTTGTATGAGTAGCAATGGGAAAAAGCGTAACGGTTTTTTTTGTGTGTAAAAAGGAAAAGGCTGTGTATTTTGACGTTCGTAAAAACAGCTGCTTAGCACCCACTACCGCTTCTTCCATCGGGAGTGAAAAAGGTTCGCGTTTGTTTGTGTAAAAGAGTTCATGGCCATGGGTATCAAAAAGGGCAACGTGAGCATTGCATAACGTTCGAATGGACTGCATAATTTTCTCCATGCCTTTTCCTTGTAAGATGTAGGAGGAAAATAGCTGATGTGTGACCATCGCTTGCTGAAGCTCGGCTGTTTTTTTATCTAAAATAAAGCTGAGAGATTCGTTAATAACCGCGCCTAACGTTTCGTCCGTTTGGAAATCAATGATCGGAAAGTGAAGTTCATCAGCTAGCTGACAAATAGAAGCAGGCACGTGTTCGAAAAAGCGCTTCGTTTTTATGGCCAATCCTGCACATTTCTTTTTAGCCATTCCTTCTACAAGTTTTGCTAAGCTTTCTTCATGTTCTTTGAAGTGATAACCCGTTGTAATTAAAAATTCTCCTTCTTTTAAAAAAGATAAAATATCGGGTGCGTCCATCATATTGACGTTATGTACTTTGCGGGTGACTCCTTTTTGCCCAGCTACTACAGATGCTTTCTCGTAAATTGGAATGCGTAAAAGAGTTTGTAGTTCCATTATTCATTACTCCTTTTGTTAAAAATTCTCACATTTACCTGCGCGTATTTTTATCTATCTTTTATTTTATAAGAAAATTTAGTTAAAATAAATAAAATTTTCAGAAAAAAATGTATAAATTGTTAATGAAGAAGTTTTTTCAATCCTGTAAGATAAAATAAATAACATATAATGTTAGAAAAAGTGACGTATATAAGACTTTGCGTATTTAGTGATAATAGCTAAAAAACCACTAAATCATTGTAGGAAGTGTTAATGAAAACAATCAGTCATTTTCTTAAAATGAAGATAGCAGGAGGGATAGCAATGGTTGCAGATATGACGGGAAAATCTAAGCTTTGTCAGCAAATCGAAGAAAATATTAGCTGGTTGTCACAGTTTGGGTTAGATGAAAAAGAAGGGGTTACGAGACTTTTATATACGGAACAGTGGAATGCAGCTCAAAAGGCATTGGAAGAAAAAATGAGGGGACTTCACCTCAAAACGTATTACGATGATGTAGGAAATTTATTTGGACGGTTGCAAGGAACGGGTCCAGAACAACAAGTTATTTTAACAGGATCCCATATCGACACCGTGATAAACGGAGGAAAATATGACGGGGCGTTTGGTGTTGTAGCAGGTATCATTGCTCTGCAGTACCTATATGCGCATTATGGCTCCCCTACAAAAACCTTAGAGGTTGTATCACTTTGTGAAGAAGAAGGTAGCAGATTTCCTCTTACGTATTGGGGATCAGGTAATATGAATGGATTACACAGCAAAAGTGATGCAAAACATGTTATAAATAAAGAAGGGGTTAAGCTAGATGACGCAATGAAACAGCTCAATTTCGGAGAAGGCCTCCACAGCGAGCCATACCGCACGGACATCGCTTCTTTTATTGAACTGCATATCGAGCAAGGAAAGCAGCTTGAAATGTCTCATTGCGATATCGGAATTGTTTCTAGTATCGTCGGGCAGAAACGGTTTACAGTATCTGTTAAAGGTGAAAGTAACCATGCGGGCACAACCCCTATGAACATCAGAAAAGATGCATTTTATGTGAGCTGCAAACTCGCTAAAGCATTTATTGAATTGAGCGAAAAATATCAGAACGCTTTATACGTAACGGTTGGCAAAATTACACTTTCTCCAAACGCACCGAATGTCATACCAGGATATGTAGAATTCACGGTCGATATAAGACATCATAAGTATGAGGTTTTACAAGAAGCAGAACGAGAAATGAAGGAAATTATAAAGCGAACAGCAGGGGATTTAGAAGTGAATATCAACTGCTGGATGGATGAAAAACCCGTCGCCATGAGCGAAAAATTATCTGAACTTTCCAAAATTATTTCCTCGGAAAAGAATATCTCCTCCCGAGAATTAGTAAGCGGTGCAGGACACGACTCGCAGGTATTCGGGCGAAGAGTTCCCACATGTTTGTTATTCGTACCGAGCCAAGATGGAATCAGCCATTCCCCAAAGGAATTCACCAAAGGAGAACAGTTAGAAAAAGGAGTAAAGGTCTTAATAGAACTATTATATAAACTTGCCTACTAGGAGGAATTTGACATGACTATCACAAAACAGCTTCATACACCGCCGCGTACAATTATGACACCCGGACCCGTAGAAGCAGATCCACGCGTATTAAGAGCATTAGGAACACCTATTTTAGGTCAGTTTGACCCCGCATTTACGCGCATTATGAACGAAACGATGGAAATGCTTCGTGAACTATTTCAAACCAAAAACAAATGGGCTTTTCCCGTTGATGGAACATCTAGAGCTGGGATTGAAGCAGTTCTTGCAAGTGTAGTTGAGCCAGGCGATAAAGTATTCGTCCCGATTTTCGGCCGCTTCGGCTATTTATTAACGGAAATTGCCGAGCGCTACGGAGCTGAGGTACACAATATTGAATGCGAATGGGGGGAAGTGTTTGACCCTGAGACAGTAATCCATGAAATAAAAAAAGTAAACCCAAAAATCGTTGCAATGGTTCATGGTGAAACCTCTACAGGAAGAATGCAGCCCCTTAAAGAAATTGGTGCTGCATGTCGCGACCAAGATGTTTTGTTTATCGTCGACGCAGTAGCCACTATCGGCGGTACGGATGTAAAAGTAGACGAGTGGAACATTGACGCATTGATTGCAGGTACACAAAAATGTTTATCTGTTCCGTCGGGTATGGCACCTATTACGTACAATGATCGTGTTGAAAAAATTATCATGGAACGTAAAAAAGTTGAAAAAGGAATTGCGACAAAAGCAGATGCTCAAACTGTTCGTCTGCGTCCGAATATTATCAGCAACTATTTTGATTTGAGTCAGCTTCAAGACTATTGGAGTGAGCGCAGGCTAAATCATCACACGGAAGCAACGTCCATGCTCTATGCTTTAAGAGAAGGACTGCGCATTATTTTAGAAGAAGGGTTAGAAGAAAGATTTGCAAGGCATCGTCTTCACGAAAAAGCACTTGTAGCCGGAATTAAAGCAATGGGATTATCGTTATTCGGGGATGAGCATTCAAAAGTTCCAACCGTTACGTGTGTCTTAATTCCGCTTGGAGTTGACGGAGAAGCAGTTCGTTCGACGCTTCTTGAACAATTTGGAATTGAAATCGCAAGTTCTTTCGGGCCGATGCACGGAAAAATATGGCGTATCGGTACAATGGGATACAGCTGCCGGAAAGACAACATTCTCTTTACATTGGCTGGTCTTGAAGCAGTGCTTATTCGAAACGGGGCAAGCGTGAATGCAGGTTCTGCTTTGCAAGCAGCATTAGAAGTTTACGAGGAAGAGGTAGCGTTGTCTAGTCTGTAAAGATTCGTTTTATTCATCATATAAAGAAAAGAGGAGATTTTCTATGAGCGAATACTTTTTCACACACCCCTATGCATCGCAGCGTACGTGCACGTTTGGAAAAAACGGAATGGTAGCAACCAGTCAGCCTCTTGCCGCTCAGGCGGGTCTTGAAATGTTGAAAAAAGGAGGCAATGCAGTAGATGCTGCTATTGCCTCCGCAGCTTGTTTAACGGTTGTAGAACCTACGTCAAATGGAATTGGCGGAGACGCATTTGCTCTTGTGTGGATAAATGAAGAGCTATACGGACTCAACGCGAGCGGTCCTGCTCCTGCTTCTATCTCTATTGAAGCTCTGCATGCCATGGGGATAACAGAGATGCCGGCTCGCGGTTTTGTTCCTGTTACGGTCCCAGGGGCCCCGAGCGCGTGGGCGGAGCTGTCAAAACGCTTTGGCCGGCTATCGTTAAAAGAAGTGCTGCAGCCCGCTATTTCATATGCACAAGAAGGGTTCCCAATCTCCCCGATTTTAGGGTACAATTGGGAACGAGCGTTTGAACGATTTACACACGCGTTAAAAGGTGACGAATATAAGCACTGGTTTGAGACATTTACCAACAATGGATCTGCTCCTAAGGTAGGGGAAATGTGGCGGTCACCAGACCACGCTGCTACGCTGCTTGAAATTGCCGAAACGAATGGAGAATCTTTTTATAGAGGGAACTTAGCTGATAAAATAGCAGCTTTTTCGAAAAAACACGGCGGATTTTTAGCAAAAGAGGATTTAGCAGCTTTTAAAGCAGAGTGGGTAAAGCCGATTTCAACTTCTTACCGAGGATACGATGTGTGGGAAATACCGCCCAACGGCCAAGGCCTTATTGCGCTTTTAGCTCTAAATACGCTAAAAGGTTTTTCTTTTGATGCCAAAGATTCTGTCGATACATACCACAAGCAAATTGAAGCTATGAAGCTAGCGTTTGCAGATGGACAAAAATTCATTACAGATGCTGATAAAATGACAGTAGCAGTTGAAGACTTATTGAATGATTCTTATGCAAACAAGCGCAGAGGGCTAATTGGTGAAAAAGCGCTTATTCCCGAAGCCGGACAGCCGTCTCATAGCGGCACGATCTATTTAGCGACAGCCGATGGAGAAGGAAACATGGTATCATTCATTCAAAGTAATTACATGGATTTTGGCTCAGGGCTTGTCGTACCTAATACGGGCATATGCCTGCAAAACCGCGGGCATAATTTTTCGTTAGACCCACAGCACCATAATCGGTTAGAGCCTGGAAAACGAACCTATCATACCATTATTCCTGGATTTTTAACAAAGAATAAAAGTGCTGTAGGTTCATTCGGTGTAATGGGCAAATTCATGCAGCCTCAAGGACATGTGCAAGTCGTCATGAATATGATTGATTTTCATCTAAATCCTCAGGCAGCTTTAGATGCACCAAGATGGCAGTGGATTGAACACAAAAAGGTTCTTGTGGAAAAAGAAATGCCTTCACATATTGTAGAAGCATTAGAACGCAAAGGGCATGATATTCATGTGGCTACGAGCAGACATACGTTTGGAAGAGGGCAGATTATTTTAAGAGATGAACAAACCGGTGTATTATACGGCGGTACAGAAGCGCGAACAGACGGAGCCGTCGTTGCTTATTAGATCACAGAGAAAGGAGCGCGAGAAATGCGACAATTGGATATTTTTATAGCGTTTTTTCGCTCAGGTATGCTCGGCTACGGAGGAGGACCGTCAGCTATTCCACTTGTTAAAAAAGAAGTGGTCGATACGTACAAGTGGATGGATGACGATGAATTTGGCGATTTATTAGCAATTGCCAATACGCTGCCTGGGCCTATTGCTACAAAGCTCGCTGGATACATCGGCTATCGAGTCGGCGGTATTTTGGGTCTCGTGACAGCTTTATTTGCAGCCGTCATTCCAACCGTTTTTTTAATGGTATTGCTGTTAACAACTTTAACGCAATTTAAAGATCAGCCGTGGGTTATGGGCATGACAAAAGCAGTTGTCCCTGTAGTAGGAGTGATGCTCGCAGTTATGACGTGGGACTTTTTTAAAAAATCAACGTCTGGTTTAGGATGGACGCCAGCTATTATCTTACTCATTATTAGCTTAGGTTTAATGGAATTTGCCCATATCCATCCAGCGGTCATTATTATTGTCCTTATGGCAGCAGCTTGGATTCCGCTAAAACGAAAAGGAAAAAAAGACGAAAGTGCTGAGCAGAAGCAGAAGAGGGAATCGGTATGATTTATATTCAGCTATTTATGGCGTTTTTTGTTTCAAATATTTTAGGCTATGGAGGCGGACCTGCGTCGATTCCGCTTATTCAAAAAGAAGTCGTAGATCGCTACCATTGGCTTACGGTCAAAGAGTTTAGTGAAATGCTAGCAATTGGAAATGCGCTGCCGGGTCCGATTGCGACAAAAATGGCGGGGTTTATCGGATATCAGCAGGCAGGGGTTTTAGGCTCGGTGGTTGCTCTTTTTGCAACGATTGCTCCGTCGGTTTTACTTTTAGTTATTTTACTTCGAATATTATTTAAGTATAAAGATTCGCCAAACGTAAAAAAAATGACGAACTACATTCGTCCTGTTATCGCCATTTTACTGGGCTTGATGGCGTATGAATTTTTTATGAATTCATACGGTGATTCAGGTATATGGCAGACTCTATTTTTAGTAGCAGCCAGCTTTCTTTTATTGGAAAAATTACGTGTGCATCCAGCGTTCGTTATTGTCGGAGCACTCGTATACGGAGCTGTTTTTCTCGCGTGAATGAAGCTCTCAAATGATGAGAGTTTTTTTGTGTAAAAGAGACGAAAAGAGGGAGAGCGATGGTTGAAAAAGCGGTGTTAGAAAACGTTCAGGATCTGGTTAACTTGCGAATTTTGCTTATGAAAGAACTCGGAGAATTAAACGGGAACGAGGAGCTGTTTCAAAAAGCTACAGAAGAATATTTTACTGCAAATATAAATAATCCAAATAGCTATACGGCTATTTTAAAAGCGGATGGAGAAATTGTATCAGCAGGAAGCATCGTCTTTTTTATACGTCCGCCTTCACCGGGTAACCTCCAAGGGAAAGAAGCATATGTTATGAACATGTATACAGCTTTTGATCACCGAAAGCACGGCTATTCTTCCGCTATTTTAAAGCATTTGATGCAGTACGGCCAAAAAAGTGGTGTAACCCGAATATGGTTAAATGCTTCCTCCGCTGGAAAAAGCTTGTACCAAAAACATGGATTTATTGAATATGGATCTGAAATGGAATACAAGTTTGAAAAAAATTAAAACAGCAAAACTCTTGATAGAGATGGGTTTGAAGGAGTCATAGTTTTTAAAAAATAAAAAAAATAATAAAAAGTGTTGACGAAGATAAAAAAACCATTCATAATACAAATCAACATCACACAACATTACACACAACTTGGAAGCGACAAACAGTTTCAAACGATTGGAACTGATCATCCAAGTACACATACATAGTCAATACTGAGCGTTGATAGGAGCACTAGTAGAAAAAATTTCCCTGTAACAGAGAGCTGACGGTTGCTGCGAGTCAGAACAAAAATTTTTTCGAAGTACATTCCTTGAGCATCTTTTCCGAGCAGGAAAAGACGGCCTAGCCGTTATTTTAATGAAGAGGCAAGCGAAACGCTTGCAACTAGGGTGGTACCGCGAACTTTCGTCCCTACTGACTCTTAAGAACAATCTTAAGGGTGAGTAGGGACTTTTTGTATTTCGGTCCATTATAATTTTATATCCATTACAAGCGATGAAAAGAGCATAGTAGCAAAATCTTCCCTGTAACAGAGAGCTGATGGTTGGTGCGAATCAGTACAAAAGAGATTGCGAATTACATTCTTGGAGCTTTCTTTTGGCGATAGTCAAAAGCGGCAATAGCCGTTATCTTAATGAAGAGGCAAGCAATGCTTGCAATTAGGGTGGTACCGCGATCAATTCGTCCCTACTGATACAATCAGTAGGGACTTTTTGTATATCCGCATAAGCGGCTGTGTAGGTGTAAAACGGGTTTTTCAATACAAACTAATCGAGAAGATCCGTTCAAGGTTATAAAATCAAAGGAGGATTTTTAAAATGACAAAATCACTAGAACAATTACGAGGACAAATCGACGAAATAAATTTAGAAATTTTAGAATTATTAAATAAACGCGGTGAAATCGCACAAGAAATCGGAAAAGTAAAAGGGACACAAGGTGTGAATCGCTTTGATCCAGTTCGTGAACGTAAATCGTTAGATCAAATCTTAGCTAACCATAATGGACCATTCGAAGCTTCAACAATTCAGCATATTTTCAAAGAAATTTTCAAAGCAAGCTTAGAGCTTCAAGAAGACGATCACCGTAAAGCACTTCTTGTATCTCGCAAAAAGAAATCTGAAGATACAATCGTTGACATCAACGGCACAAAAGTAGGTCCTGGAAACTTAGAATTTGTAATGGGACCATGTGCAGTAGAAAGCTACGAACAAGTAAAAGAAGTGGGCTTAGCGCTTAAAGAACAAGGCATTACATTAATGCGCGGCGGAGCGTTCAAACCACGTACATCACCTTACGATTTCCAAGGTCTTGGAGTGGAAGGGTTAAAAATCTTACGTCAAGTAGGAGATGAGCTAGGCCTATCAATTATCAGTGAAATTGTTTCTCCTCAAGATATTGAAACGGCTCTAGACTACGTAGATGTGATTCAAATTGGTGCACGTAACATGCAAAACTTCGAGCTATTAAAAGCTGCAGGTTCTGTAGACAAACCAATTCTTTTAAAACGTGGATTGGCAGCAACAATTGAAGAATTCATTAACGCTGCTGAATACATTATGTCTCGCGGAAATGGAAACATTATTCTTTGTGAACGCGGTATCCGCACATACGAGCGTGCAACACGCAACACATTAGATATCTCAGCTGTTCCAATCTTGAAAAAAGAAACGCATTTACCAGTTGTAGTAGACGTAACGCATTCAACAGGACGCAAAGACTTACTATTACCATGTGCAAAAGCAGCGATTGCTATCGGCGCAGATGCTGTAATGGCAGAAGTTCATCCAGACCCAGCAGTAGCACTATCAGATTCAGCACAGCAAATGAACATTCCTGAATTCCACAAATTCATGGAAGAATTAAAAGGTGCAGCAGTAAAATTATCTTAATTTCATAGTGATACAGTGATAAGAAACTAGTAGCAAACATTTCCCTGTCTCAGAGAGCTGACGGTTGGTGAAAGTCAGTACAAAAATGTGAGCGAATTACACTCTTGGAGTACTCTTTTACAGAGCGGTCAGCGGATCGTTAACAATTCGAGGTGGCAAGCAATGTTTGCAACTAGGGTGGTATCGCGAGAAAGACTCGTCCCTATGACGTAGGGGCGAGTCTTTTTATTTTTTATAACAGAAAGGAATCGATAATATGAGATATTTAACAGCAGGAGAATCGCACGGCCCTCAATTAACAGCGATTATTGAAGGAGTACCGGCAGGGCTTGAATTAACAGCCGAACATATTAATGAAGATTTAGCAAGAAGACAAAAGGGACATGGGCGCGGACGCCGCATGCAGATTGAAAAAGATCAAGTTCAGATTAAAGGCGGGGTTCGCCACGGTGAAACGCTTGGTTCACCCATTGCTTTAGTCGTTGAAAACAAAGATTTTACTCACTGGAGAAATATTATGGGTGCTGATCCAGTTGATCATGATGCTGAAGTAAAGCGACAAATCACAAAACCTCGTCCAGGTCATGCGGATTTAAATGGAGCGATTAAATACGGTCACAGAGATATGCGAAACGTATTGGAACGTTCATCTGCTCGTGAAACGACGGTACGAGTAGCCACAGGCGCAGTTGCCAAACAGGTACTAAAAGCTGTAGGCGTAAATATTGCGTGTCACGTACTTGAAATCGGCGGTGTGAAAGCTGAAAAAACGGCATATGAGTCACTGACAGAACTTCAGGAAAAAACAGAAGCGTCACCTGTTCGCTGCTTAGATGAAGAAGCGGGACAGAAAATGATGAAAGCAATCGATGATGCAAAAGAAAATGGAGACAGCATTGGTGGCGTAGTGGAAGTAGTAGTAGAAGGAATGCCTACTGCAGTAGGAAGTTACGTGCACTATGATCGTAAGTTAGATTCAAAGCTAGCTGCTGCTATTATGAGCATTAACGCGTTTAAAGGCGTTGAAATCGGCGTAGGCTTTGAAGCAGCTCGCAGACCGGGAAGTGAAGTCCATGATGAAATTCTATGGGATGAACAAAACGGCTATACGCGTAAAACGAACAACGCTGGAGGTTTAGAAGGAGGCATGACAACAGGGATGCCGATTGTTGTGCGAGGTGTCATGAAACCTATTCCTACCTTATACAAGCCGCTGCAAAGTGTAGATATTGATACAAAAGAGCCATTTGCTGCAAGTATTGAACGCTCAGACAGCTGTGCAGTACCGGCGGCAGCGGTTGTAGCAGAATCAGTGATTGCTTGGGAACTAGCATCTGCTATTATCGATCAGTTTGGGGCAGATCGAATTCAGTTAATTCAAGAAAACGTAAAAAAACATGAAGAATACGCAAAGCAATTTTAATGAATAGAGGAGAATGAAAGGTGAAAACACGTGTATTACTTATTGGCGTCGGCCTTATTGGAGGATCAGTAGCGCTAGCTATGAAGAAGCATCGTCACGTCACAGTCGTTGGAGCTGATATCAATACAAATGAAGTACAAGTAGCCAACCAGCTAGGTATCGTTGATTATGTAGCTGAAGATATAAAAACAGAAGCAGCCCAAGCAGATTATATCGTGCTTGCTACTCCAGTAGAGTACACGACAGCATGGATACACGACCTTTCTACTTGGAAGCTTAAAGAAACGGTTATCGTAACGGATGTCGGAAGTACCAAAGGTGAAATTATGAAAGCAGCCCAAGCGCTGAATAAGAAACGTATTTCATTTATTGGCGGGCATCCGATGGCTGGTTCTCATACGAGCGGTGCAGTCAATGCACGAGCGGATTTATTTTGTTCGGCGCGCTATATTTTAACGCCGTTTGAAAATGAGCAAAAAGAAAAAATAGATGCGCTTATGCATTTGCTAGAGCCTACAGGTGCACAATTTGTACCGCTTGATGCAGCTACTCATGACCAAATCACTGGAGTTGTCAGTCATTTACCCCATGTGATTGCGACCAGCCTTGTAAGACAAGTCAAAGGATATTCAGCAAATAATCAGCTTGTTACAGAAATGGCGGCAGGCGGTTTTCGAGATATTACCAGAATTGCTTCAAGCAATCCTCATATGTGGAGAGACATATTAAAACAAAACCGTTCTATGCTTTTAACATTGCTTGATGACTGGATGAAAGAAATGGAACAAGTAAAACTATTAGTAGAAAAAGGTGACGGACACGAGTTATTTGATTACTTTTCAGATGCCAAAGAATTTCGTGATTCGCTTCACGCATAAAAGGAGAGACAGATTGTGACAGTAAAAGCTTTACGAGGAACGATTCAAATTCCAGGAGATAAATCCATTTCTCACCGTTCCGTTATGTTTGGTTCAATCGCAGAAGGAACAACAACAATTAACGGATTTTTGCCAGGAGATGATTGCCTTAGCACCATTTCCTGCTTTCAAAAACTAGGTGTAGATATTCAAATGATTGATGAACAAAGCGTTGTGGTAAAAGGAAAAGGTCTACAAGCTCTAAAAGAGCCATCTGATATTTTAGATGTCGGAAATTCGGGCACCACGATTCGCCTCATGATGGGCATTTTAGCAAATACACCTTTTCATTCAACGTTAATTGGAGACGAATCCATTGCCAAACGTCCCATGAAGCGTGTGACCGGTCCGCTGCGTGATATGAATATTCATTTAGATGGCCGAGAAGACGCTAATTTTACGCCGCTTGTTATTAGAGGTGGTAAAGCAAAAGGTATGCACTATACATCTCCTGTTGCAAGCGCACAAGTAAAATCAGCTATTTTACTTGCTGGACTGCAGGCAGAAGGAACAACTTCTGTAACGGAACCGGCGAAATCGCGTGATCATACAGAACGTATGCTAGAGGCGTTTGGAGTTAAAGTGGACGAAGAAGGCTTAACCGTTTCAATTGAAGGCGGTCAAACGTTAAAAGGAACGCATGTAGAAGTGCCTGGTGATATTTCGTCAGCTGCATTCTTTTTAGTAGCCGGGGCTATTATTGCAAACAGCCGCATTGAAATTCAAAAAGTTGGGATGAATCCGACTCGAACGGGTATTTTAGATGTGCTTTCAAATATGGGCGCTTCGATCGAGACAGTCAAAGAAACAAAAGAAACAGCGGAACCCTATGCAGATTTAGTTGTAGAAGCTTCTCACTTAAAAGGTACGGAAGTAGGCGGAGACTTAATTCCACGCCTAATTGACGAAATCCCAATTATTGCACTAGCTGCCACACAAGCAGAAGGGATTACAGTTATTAAAGATGCTGCAGAGTTAAAAGTCAAAGAAACAAACCGTATTGATACGGTAGTGAATGAGTTAACCAAAATGGGAGCTAACATTGAAGCAACAGAAGATGGAATGATTATTCACGGAGGTACAAAACTTCATGGGGCAAATGTAAACAGCCACGGAGATCACCGTATCGGCATGATGCTCGCTGTTGCCTCTTGTATTGCAGAAGGAGAAACAATTATTGAAAATCGTGATGCGGTATCCGTTTCGTACCCGCAGTTTTTTGCTCATCTAGAGTCTTTACAGCAGTAAATTCCCTTATTATGTTAAAATAGCAGTTTGAAAGTTGTGAGGAATTTATAAAATTAAAACCAATGACTCTATATTTCGCCGGAGAAATCCGATATAATCATTACAACACCTCTAGTATTAAATAGAATTTGGTGAATGATTATGTTTTTGATGATTGTCTACATCGGGGCCATTTTATTTTTTATAAAAATGTTTATGGATCGAGATTTTATTTGGTTTTTGTTTCTATTGCCATTTTTGATGTTTGTTATGTTTTTTGAAACAGACTATCTTGATCATGTCCCTGAATCTGGAAGGTTAATTATCTTTACGTTTTCTTTTTTAGTCATTTATGCAATGGTTTTAGTGTATAATCGATACTTTAGAAAAGAAGGATGTAAAGAGTAAACTCAAATGTGAATCCATTGATAATGATAAAAAAAGCATGCCCTACGGCGTGCTTTTTTTATCGCTTGAATCGACATCCACTGGTGTGAGCGGCTTTTTAGCAGGGCCTTCTACCACAGATCCGTCGTAAGAGAAACGAGAACCGTGACAAGGGCAGTCCCATGTGCGGTCACCGGCGTTCCAATTTACTTCACACCCTAAGTGCGTGCATGTAGTATCGACGCAGTGAAGCTTCCCTTGAGGATCTTTGTAAGCCCCCGTACGTTTGCTGTTTACATATACAACTGACCCTTCATCATTTTGAAGCTGATCCAGTCCTTTTTCAGGCATGGAAAACTTACCGGTAATAAAATGTTCAGCCACATCAAGATTTTGACGAAAGAAATGCTTAAGGCTAGGGTCCGCATAAAAACGAGACGGATTATATAACTCTGCATAGGGGTTGTCTTTTCCTGTTATTGCATCTCGAATAATATGTGCTGCAATGGTGCTATGAGTCATTCCCCATTTTTTAAATCCGGTAGCAATAAAGATATTTGGCTTGCTTTCTTTAATGGGACCGATATATGGAATTTTATCAAGCGTAAATAAATCTTGTGCAGACCATTTGTAACGAAAATGTTGAACAGTAAAATTTTCTTCAGCAAACCTCTGAAGGGACTCATAGTGGAACATAGTATTAATTCCTTGTCCAGCTTTGTGGCCTTCTCCACCAATTAAGATGAGTTCTTCTCCGTCAACTTTTGTTGAACGCAGTGAATGAGTAGGCTGATCAGCACTTAAATACATGCCTCCAGGGTAAGCTTGTTCAACTTTTGCTGCTAACACATACGAACGTTTAGCATACATGCGCGTATAGTAAAAGCCCGCTCCATCATAAAAGGGAAAGTGTGAACATGCCACTACATATTTGCAAGAAATTCGATGTCCGTCTCTTGTGACGACCGTGGGCGACGTGCTTTCTTCTACATCCGTTGCTACGGTGTTCTCAAAAATCAATCCGCCGCTTTCTGTGAATTTTTTTACTAAATGAAGCAGATATTTTAACGGATGAAACTGAGCTTGATCTTTCATAATAGCTGCTGCCCTAATATCAAAACTAAAAGGAAGCTCTGTTGCAAATTCACATGGAATATGTAATCGCTGATAGGCTCGAAATTCTTTGCGAACTCGATGATCAAACTCCAGCGTTTCTCCGTATAAGTAAGCATCTTGTACTGAAAAATCACAGTCAATGTTTTCCGTTTGAATTAAGTTTTTCATAAACTGCAAGGCTTGTTCGTTTGCTTTATAATACAGCAGCGTTTTTTCTTCGCCAATGTGTGAAAGCAGCTCATCGTAGATAACGTCATGCTGAGCTGTAATCTTTGCTGTTGTGTGACCGGTTGTCCCATTTAAAATATTATCAGCTTCAATTAACGCCACGTTCAGTCCTTCTTTTTGTAATAAATAAGCCGTTGTAATACCGCTAATACCGCCTCCTACTACTACAACATCAACTTTTCGATTTTCTGAAAGAGATGGGTATGTTGGAAACTTTAAATGATCGCGCCAGTAGGGCTCAGTATCCTTTGGGATATTTGCCAATTTATTCACCTCCATATGATAAGTCTTATTTTTACCATAGTTTTCTAAAAAATGTATACAAAATAAAGGAATCTACTCTAATAGCATCTCTTTGCTATACCTATTTAAACAAAAGGAGGAGAAAAGAGTGATTACAATCAGCCTTTGTATGATTGTCGCGAACGAAGAAGAAGTTAAACCAAAACATTTGCTCTTCAAGATCCTTCTTTTTCAACATGGCTTCCGCATCTGCACTTTGCCATTTGCTTTGATAGAATTGGTGAATAAAAAGCAGAACATGAAATAATAAAGGTTACAGATTTAAACATGCAGAGCAATAAATTCATATAAATGATAGGGAGCATCATATAATAAAAGTATAGATGCTTAATTCGGCAAAAGGTATTTAAATATCAAGGTCCAAATAAAAGGGCAAACGGCATGTTTGTCCTTTTTTCATGATTATAGTGACAATTTTCATATATAGTAATAAAGTATATATATAGCAAAAAAATCCCAATTTTAAAGAATATAAAAAACGGCTTAAAACCAAAACAAGTTGTACTCTTAGAGTATGTAGCACGTGCAAAAAAACGAAATAATATGTAGTATTGTAATACAGGACGTAATTGGGAAGAAAAATGTAAACGTTGACAAAAAGAGGAGGGGTACCATGTTGGGTTCACTACCTAATGTTATAAATACGTCAACGCTCGTGTCTTCAAGTGAACAACAAGAAGCGTCATCTGAATCATTTAAAACATATACTCATAAAGGAAAAAAATTCAAGGTTTATTTACCTAAATCCTATCATATTTTAAAATCTTATCCACTAATGGTTATGCTGCATGGATGTACACAAAATGCAGATGATTTTGCGATAGGCACGCAAATGAACGAGCTCGCCGACGAAAAGGAATTTATTGTCGTATATCCACAGCAGTCTTCTAACTCAAATATGAATAAGTGCTGGAACTGGTTTGAACCGCTTCATCAAATTAGAGGATTTGGCGAGCCAGCTATTATTGCAGGGATTGTAAAAAAAGTCCAAAACATGCACTTTATTCAGAAAAATAAAGTGTTTATTGCCGGTCTGTCAGCAGGAGGAGCCATGAGCATCGTTATGGGGGTAACGTATCCAGAACTGTTTGCTGGAATAGGTGTGTCAGCAGGTATCGAATATCAGGCGGCTCTCAACGTATTTAATGCGTATTCCGTCATGGCCAGTAAAGGTCCTTCCCCCGTTAAACAAGGAAGAATTGCTTATCAGCAAATGGGAAAACGGGCAAAGCCACTGCCGCTCATTGTATTTCATGGTAACGCCGATTCGACGGTAAATGTAGCCAATGCAGATCAAGTGGTTCACCAGTGGATTACAACGAATAATCTTGCTTATAACGGAAAAATAGATGGATGGATTCAGAATAGCCCGGTTAAAACGAGAGAGGAAAAAATTCTCTTTGGACGGGATTATACAACATATCGCTACGAAAGCAGTAAGGGAGAATTGGCTATTGATAAATATATTATCAATGGAATGGGGCATGCATGGTCAGGAGGGAATTCAGCGGGCAGCTATACGGATCCTAAAGGCCCCAATGCTAGCCGAATCATGTGGGATTTTTTCATGAGTCAAAAAGTATAAATAGAGCATATAATGAGGTTCAGTTGCGTTCTTATCGCAGAGAAGAAGAGCTGAAAGTAGCTCTTCCGGCCCTTATTAGTATAAAGAAGCAGCTGCAGGAGCAATCATTTTAACTAGACGGTTTTTTCTAAAAATTAGGATTTGATTATTTAGAAAACGGGTACTGTAATAAAGAAATATGAAGCCAAAATTACATAGCTTAGGATTGACAGCTTATAGTTGTAAATGTAAGATAACTGCGAGCTGCATTTTGTATGATTAAAACATTAAAATAAGCCGAAAACTGAACAAATAAATAGAAATTGAAAGATGAGCGGGTAAGGAAAAGGAGATTAAAAAATGAATATTGCATTTTTCTTAGTACCAAAAAGTGATGTTGTAACATTAAATATTCAATCTACATTAAGACAGGCTCTTGAAAAAATGGAGTATCATCGCTATTCTACAGTTCCGCTGGTTGACGATGATGGTAAATATGTGGGCGTTCTTACTGAAGGAGATCTTCTTTGGAAGTTAAAAAGCCTAGGAGACTATCGCTTTCAAGATACGGAAAATATTAAATTAACAGAGATTGACCGCTATCAAGATTATAACCCAGTTGCTATATATGATGAAGTTCAAAACATCCTTTCAAAGGCAATTGACCAAAACTTTGTGCCTGTAACGGATGATCAAGGCGTATTTATTGGAATTGTGAGAAGAAGAGAAATTCTAGAGTTTTATGCAGAAAGCGCAAGCAAAGTGAAAAATCAAATATAAAAAGCCGTCTCTAGATGGCTTTTTTTCTTGTCTTATCTCCCCCGTACATATTCCTAAAAACAGGCGTAGGTCATGGCCCACAGCAATGCACTTCCTTGTACTAGTTTACATAATCTATTTATATATAGGTATAAAATTGCCTATATAAATCTTATTTATAGATAAGGATGGTTTATGTGAGTTACAACAACAAAAAGAAGTGTTGCTGGTGTTCTAATCAGTATTATTACAAAACTTCTGGTTATGATCCAAGAAGTAGCCACGAAGGAAAATGCTGTCATAACGATTATAAGCATAACGATCATTGTCCTAAACATGATGATGATCATCGTTCAGGTCATAAAAAATGTCATCATGGCGGGGGTCACGGTAGCGATCATGGCGGTAACCACGGTGGGGGTCATGGCGGCAACCACGGCGGGAGTCATGGCGGCAACCACGATGGAGGGCATCACGATGGTAACCACAGTGGCGGACATCACGGCGGACATCACGACGGTTGTAAAAAACGTCATTGCTGCAAAAGACGTAACTGCTGCTGGGGCTGGGTTTTTTAATACCGGAGCTTTGAAGCAACAGAAAGAACTCAAGAAATTGAGTTCTTTTTTTGTAAGTTGAAACTTATAAACGGTATACTTCGTATATATAGTAAGAGCATTTTGGAGGAGGAAAAAAATGTTTAAAAAAATGTTTGCTAAAATTGGAGTTGGAGCTGCCAAAGTGGATTTACGATTAAATGAAACGGCTTATACGCTCGGTCATGTAATTGAAGGAGCTATTGTCATTCAAGGTGGAAACGTTCAGCAACATATTAATTTAATTGATGTTGAATTTTGGCTTGAAGTTCAAATGAAAAGCGGTCAAATGCATACACACCGTGTGGAAAGCCTGCGCGCAGCTTCTTCATTTACAATTAATGAGGGAGAGAAAAAGGAAATTCCATTTACATATCATTTACCTTTGGATCTTCCAATCTCTGCGAGCAACGTTAGCTATTTCTTTAAGACACACTTAGATATTGAAGGGGGAGTTGACTCAACAGACCGGGACCCTGTGCGCATTAAAGCTCCAACAAGCTTATATCAGCTAGTAGAGGGATTTGAAGCACTTGGGTTTAGAGAAAAACATCATTCAGGAAAATTTAACGGATACAAACAAGAATTTGCATTTTTTCCTACAGACTTCTTAAAGGGGTATGTAAATGAGGTTGAGTTTGAGGTAGCTATTGAACGAGAAGGTATCCGAGTGCTATTGGAGCTAGATTTACCTTCTTTCGGCCGAGAGAGGGAAATAAAAAACGAACTCTTTTTTACCAATGATGAACTCAGCCATCCATCCACTATCGCTCGTTTGCTGGAAGAAGCGATGGAAGAGATGATGGAAAATCCTCGAGACTATGAGTATTATAAGCCTTCTCACTATGATCAGCATTCACACCACCCACGTATGAGCGGGTTAGGAGGAGCAATGGGAGGCTTTGCAGCCGGTATGTTAGGAGGGCTTCTCATTGAGAATTTGATGGATGATATGTTTGAAGACTCGGCGCTTGGTGAAATCGGAGAAGATATTGAAGAAGCCGGGGAGGATCTGTTGGATGGAGATTTTTTTGATGGAGGAGACGATTGGTAAAAGGGATTTTGAATAAATAAAAAGGATGATTAATGATGATCATCCTTTTTTTCTTTCTTCTTTCTTTTTTTTACTTCTATATACTTAATGTGAAAATCTTCTATAATCAAAACTTTAAAGTAAAATTGCTCATGCTGAATAATATCATTTTTGGCCACATCAAACTTTTCGGTTAACACCCACCCGGCAATGGTATCTACTTCTTCGTCGCTAATATTCGTGCCTAGTAAATCATTTACTTGGCTAATGAGCATTTTTCCGTCAAGAATATAATGATCGTCTTTAATTTTTTGTACATAAGGAATTTCGTCTGTGTCAAACTCATCTCGAATTTCTCCCACAATTTCTTCAATAATGTCTTCTACTGTGACAAGCCCTGCGGTTCCACCATACTCATCAAAAAGAATAGCCATTTGAATGCGTTCTTTTTGCATCTTTACAAGCAAGTCATGAATAGGTACGGTTTCAATTACTTTAAAAATAGGCTTGACATACGATTCTAACGTATTGGTACCGTCTTTTTCGTTGAATACAATATCATTATAAATTTCTTTAATATTAACGAGACCGATTACTTTATCTTTATCCCCATCTTCAACAATTGGATAGCGCGTATATTTTTCGACATTTGCGATTTGCAAGAAAACCTCTACGACGTCGTCTTTGGAAGCACTCACAATTTCCGTACGAGGGACCATTACTTCTCTAGCTAAACGATCATCAAAATCAAAAATTTTGCTCATATATCGATATTCGGATTGATTGATTTCACCGCCTTCAAAGCTCTCAGATAACAAAATACGAAGCTCTTCTTCACTATGAGCAGCTTCATTTTCTGAAATCATCGTTATACCAAAAAACTTGGTCAACATACGAGCTGAGCCGTTTAATATTTTAATGAACGGATACATCAGTTTGTAAAACACGATAATCGGTTTTGCAAAGTTCAGCGTAATTTGTTCAGCCATTTGAATAGCAAACGTTTTAGGAGCTAATTCTCCTAAGACAACATGTAAAAAAGTAATAACAACAAATGCAATGACAAAAGATAAAATACCAGCAAGCGGCTCATTCATATGGAAGGTAGTAAAAAGAGGGTGAAGCAGCCGATCTAGCGTCGGTTCACCAAGCCAACCAAGCCCGAGAGCCGTGATGGTGATACCAAGCTGACAAGCGGATAGATATTCATCTAGATGTGTAATAACATGTTTGGCAGAGACGGCTTTTTTATTTCCTTCTTCTAGAAGCTGATTGATTTTTGAACTTCTTACTTTTACAATAGCGAATTCTGTGGCTACAAAAAAAGCAGTTAATGCAATTAAAACTGCGACTAATAGTAATTTTACGGCGATCATTAAAGTCACCACCTTGTATGTAAATGTATATCTTAAGTGTTAGCCAAAGTGGAGAAAACATGTATTAAATCGGGAAAAGAAAAACGCACATAAAAAAACTGCTTCTATCTTTAAAAAGAAAAAGAAGCAGTTTATTATGTTACATGTTCATTTAGGGGAATTAATCTTAACTTTACCATCATGGTCTATCACATATCGGTTCTACAGTTCAACTGACTTTTAGCAAACGTACTGCGAGCGTGTTATGACACCTCCTTTAACTGTAATCCGAGTATATATGATGCATCTCTCACTCCTTTCTATTAGTTAACTGTATTATAATACATAATTAATCAAAATACTACAAATATTCAGAAAATAATTCAAAATGCATAGTTTTTTGTCATTTTCTGAAATATATGCGCAAAAGAGATGGAGACACAACTATATCAATCGAATCTAAAGAGGAACCTACATTCACCATACCAATAAAGAAATCCGAATGAGTTTGATTAAGAATCAAATTCATTCGGACCTTCTTTTAACTAAGATACGTTTGTCTCATCCTCTTTTTAATTAATGCAGCTTATGGCTATTAGGCATCTGAGGAGAAGCAGTAGCTTTTGCAAAACTTGTGATCATTTGCTGCATATCTTCTTTTGCAAGCTGCGGCACTTGATAATAATGGTGTTTGTTTTGATAAAGAGAAATTTCATAAGCCATTTCAATCCAATTAGGAACACTGTCTCCGAATATTCGGCGAACAACAGGATTTGTTATTTCTAAAGCGGTCATGGTTAAAAGAGATGCTTGAGACTTGACTAGACCCAGCATATGACCTGAAATTCCTTTTTCATTAATTTCCTCAACGGACTGATTCGGCTTTTTAGGCTGCGAAGGCTTTAAGCCATAGACAAAGGTATGAGACTGCTTCATGTTATATACATGTGTAGAACCGGCCGGCTTTTGACCAGTAGAAAAAGCTTCTACGATTAAATTATATTCATTTAAAATAAACTGATATTGCCGATCAATAATATCAAGCAGCTCTTGTTCTTTTACATATTGCCTAAACATCATAAACTGATCCATTACATTAATCGAGCCGGCAAGTGTTTCATGAACGTCAAATAGTTCATGCCCTCCATGGTTCAATTGGGGGGGTACAGCTCCAGTTTGCATGTTTGTAGGAATTTCGTGATTATTCATACTAAGTCCTCCTTAAAATCGGTATCGACTATAGTCTTTAAACTTCTTCAAGTTTTATACTCAAACTTGATTTATTCATAAAATGTTTCTCTACATAATTTAATTTACCTCTAGTTAGTTAATTAAAGGGTAAAAATGAAAGGGTTTTATAAAAAAAAAGCGAATATCAATAACAATTCACGATCTATAGATAGGGGAATCAAAAAACATGAATGAGCTGCTGTCATACTCAAGTGAATTAAAATATGAAGCAAATCAACTGGTGGTATCCAACCGTTTATTTAATTTGTTAAGAGAATACGGTTGCCCGCTCTCAGGGGAGAGTTTGGAGTTAAATGTCATGACAAATCGCATCATTAATTTTTACGTAGGAAATGATGAAATGGATGAAGAATCTATTTTTCACATGGGGTATCAGCTTACAAAGCGTTTTCAACCTTATAAGATGATATTTGCTAATGAAAAAGATAAGTATCAGTGGAGTGTGTATATGATTCAGCAGGGTGAAGAGTGGAAGCTTGATATTTCCGTGCTTCCAGAAAATATCGTGAAGGCCAAAGTTGAGAAACAAGAATTATTAAAATCACTTCTCACCGAAAAGAAGCGGGAATGTATTTTATTTTTCAAGCAGCAAAGCGGATATAATCGCTACTATACGAGTGACCATGTGTATAAGGCTGTGCTAGAAGATGACATTCACGATGATATGTCTTTTTTTATGTGGCTGCAAAAACAAAAAAAAGGAAATCAACAAACGTAAAAAAGAGCCGGTTAGGCTCTTTTTATGCATTTACAGATGTTTTTACAGGTAAAGCAGCTTTTAGCATCCAAATATGTTTTTCAATGTTGCCAATTGTTCCAATGAATAAGTCAGCTGTTACGTGATCATGTGCTGCTTCAGCTTTTTCAACTGCATTTTTTAGGTTCTTAACAAGTAGCGTATAGTCATTAATTAAGGTTTCTACCATTTCTTCACTCGTTTGCTCATTTCCATCTTCAGAAAGAGTAGCTGCTTGCAAAAATTGCTTCATCGTAGCAATTGGGCTTCCTCCAATGGCTAATAATCGTTCTGCATATTCATCTATATAGTCCGCCGTCTCATTATAGAATTCTTCAAATTTTTCATGAAGCGTAAAAAATTGAGGCCCTTTTACATACCAGTGAAAGCGATGTAGCTTCGTATATAATACGTTAAAATCGGCAATTTGTTGGTTCAATACGTTTTCTAAATTCATAGTTAATAGCCTCCTAATGAGTTGTTGTTATCTTATGTTTATATTATATCAAATATCAAATTAAAATCAATGCTTATTTATAATAATTATTAAATAATAATAAGGATGCTTTTGAATTGCAGTTATTCTCTTTAAAAATTTTAAAGATATGATAGGATAGAGCAAGAGTATTGAAAGGAAGAAGGGTTAGTCATGCATATTACACCAGAAGCAAAACAATTAATTAACAATATACTTGAAGAGCAGGAGATAACAGGAATTCGCTTGTATTTCAAAGGAATTAGCTGTGAAATACCTAATATTGGGTTAGCTTTTGAAGAACCTTTTGAAAATGATGAAATGTATGAAGTCGACGGAGTACAAGTAGCAATGGAGGCTTCTATTGTGCCTTATACAAATGAATTAATGTTAGATGTTCATACAACGCCGTACGGTCCAGGTTTAGCATTAGTTGGGGCTAAAGAAGCTGAGTAAAAAAATTATGTAAGAGAAGCTAACAGGTTTGTTGTTTGTTTTGGTAAACCTTGGTTTACTTAATTCAAACGTTAGTGAAATGGAGGGGGACCTATGCTTCTTTCTCATCATGTAACGGTTGAACAGAGACAGCAAATCAAACGCTTTAAGCAGCAAATACAAGACGCAAAAACGCTAGACGAGCGCCGTTTGTATCAAGCCCAGCTAAATAAATTTGTTGAGCGCCTATTTATTGAGAATCGCTTGCAGCGCAGCGGCGAACAATAAAAAACACCTAGAAAAGAAGCCTTCAAAAGAAGGTTTCTTTTTTTTTAGTAGATTATTATACTTTTACACCTTGTAATTATTCATTTTCTTATATATCGCCCTTTATCTACTTAAAATCCGGTTTTCTGTATGAATATAGCACTAAAAACGTGTAAGTCACTATTAAATGAAAGCGCTTTCTGATATAGTAAAGGTATAGAATTGTACTTGTTCACCTACAATGTTCATAAGGAGTGGTTTGTATGATTGAAAGAGGAAACTTCTTAATTGGTTTAGCGTGGGGAACATCTTTGAGCATACCTTTATGGATCGCCTTCTTTGGCTGGATAAAATTAGTTTGGCGCTTGCTTTAAATAAATAAAAACAAAAAAAGTAAAAAAAACTTCAGTGAATATGCGCTGAAGTTTTTTTAAATAGCATAAATAGGTATTAGGAACTATTTAATAAAGTATAATTTGTAACGATAAGTAAATAAGACTACTATAAATATTATTTTTGGATTTTTTAGGATTCTAATGTTTTAGGTCTTATTACACAATGGAAAGAAGGAGTACAAATTGAAAAGCTATCGTTTAGTAAGTTTCTCTACCTTATGTATCTGTCTATTCGTTTTATTCATTTCACCTTTTCAAGACACGTCTAGTGCATCAACTGATAAATATCAAAATTTCAAGCAGCTCTCACAGCACGAGTCTTCAGCTAGCTATAAAGTGACGACCAAAGAAACGAAAAGTCCTGTCCTTATCTTTGCTCCACACGGTGGAGGAATTGAAGGAGGGACAAGCGAAATTGCTCAAGAGCTTGGCAAACAAAATGCTCTCTACCTATTCGAATCGTTAAAATCGAAAGGCTCGCGAGATCTGCACATCACAAGCACTCATTTTGATGAGCCTACAGCGCGTAAGATGGTAAGCAAGTATGATAATGTTTTATCTCTTCACGGGTATTCTGGGAATAAAAAATATATTTTTGTAGGGGGAACTGATCGGGAACGTGCAAAAAAATTAACGCAATTATTAAATCAAAATGGATTTCCGGCGGAACTTATCACAAAAGGGCACGATGAGATTGCAGGCATTAACCCTAAAAATATTGCAAATAAAAATCGTACCGGTAAAAGTATTCAATTAGAGATTAGCCAACCGCTGCGAAGTGCCATGTTTCATTCATTCACTTCAAAAGGAAGAGCTTCATCTAAAACTCAAACTTTTTATAGGTTTACAAATGTACTTTCTACATTTGTTTCCACTTCTTACTGAATCAAAAAAAGAATGCTTTCGCAAGCATTCTTTTTTCATAAACTAGTTTCGCTACTCCTGACTTATAATTGGTTTCCAGTTGAAATCTTTTACATCTTGAACAGAAGGCTTTCTCACGTGCTGTAAGCTTTCTTTATTACATGCTCCATAAACTATAAAATTTTGCTGAGCTTCTATTAAAGAAATAGAGTTGGCTCCTAGCTCATTGGCATTCAGCTTTTGATACGGATCGTCTTCCCAAAAACATATCTCACAAATATCATAGTCACCATCACTGTCTAATGATTGATAACCACAGCAAGGGCATGTATACTTTTTCATTGTTTCTATCCTTTCTGTATGAGATTTTAAGCTAGAAAAAAGTCAGCCATCTTATTTAACTATTTTACTATATTCAAAGGTGGTCTGAAAGAATATTCAAAAAAATACACCAGCATATTTCCTAGGATTTGTGAACATTTTATAACGAATTGGTGATAGTTATTGTGAGAATGAGTAAAAAAGGAGTACACTTACTAGGAAAATAGATCGTGTTCGGAAACGTCTACATAAAAGCATTTTTGGATATGATGAATGAAAAAAGAAAAAAGAGATAGGGAGTTACAAATATGAAAAAAATAATAGGTTTACTTTTAGCATGCTTTTTAGCTGTCCCGACAGCTAGTTTTGCTCATACACATGTGCAAACAACAGTACCGGAAAATGGTGCAACTGTTACAGCTCCCCTAAAAGAAATTAAATTAACCTTTGAAACACCCATTGAGAAAATTAGTACAATGACCGTTGCAAAAGATGGACAAAACCTTTCACTTGCGTCGCAAAAAGTAGAGGGTCATGATTTAATAGCTTCTGTGGATCAGCCTCTTGAAAACGGATCTTACGCAGTGAACTGGGAAATTGTAGGGGAAGATGGGCATGTAATAAAAGATTCGATTGCTTTTAAAGTAGATGTGAAAGATGAAGCGAAAGAAGAGAATACTCAAGCAGCCGGAAAAGATAGTGAAAAAAAGCAAGGCGCCACGCAATCCGAACAACACCAAAAAAGTGCAGTAGCAAATGATGAAAAAACAGAGAACAATGATTCTTCATCGTTTTTTGTTGTCATGATTATTGCTATTGTAGTGGTGGTTGGAGCATTACTCTTAATCTTCAGAAAGAAAAAGGCTTAAAAAGATGAGTGTTTTGTTGCCTGTTTTTGAGTGGTTCACATACGTAGCTCTTTCCTTATTATTAGGATTTGTCGTACTGCAATATGTGCCACTTACAAAAAAGCCAACAATTTTATTATCAAAGCGATGGCTACTTGCAAGTGCAGCGGCTGTCGCTATTTTTTCGGTTGGAAATTCGCTTGAGATTATTTTATCTTTTTCAAAAATAAGAGGGTTAGGTGAAACAGTTCGTCTTGTATTATTGGAAACAAGAACGGGACACGCCTGGATCTTTGTTGTACTGATTGCTATTTTATGTATGGTTGCTGTTTCAATAGAGAGCCACCCTCATATGTATACATTACTGACTGTAGCCTTGGTGGGAGGAATCGCCTACGCAAGTCACACAGCATCCGCTTCTGCGCTTAGCGGGATGCTTTCTCATTCCCTTCATATTTTAGCAGTTGGACTGTGGGGAGGGGTAGTTCTGATTGTTGCCGCTTTTTCAAAAGAAACCTCCAATTGGAAAAGTTTCTTAAGCTGGTTTACTCCTTTTGCAATCGCTTGTTTTGTGCTTCTTTCATTAAGTGGATTCATTTCGATGGTCATTATTATGGGGCTGTCCAACTATGTAAATTCATGGGCTACAGATTACGGGCAGTCTCTTTTACTAAAGCATATTACGATTATTCCACTGCTTGCATTTGCGGTCATCAATGGTTTTCTTATGAAAAAAGCGATAAAACATCCCGAATATAAGCCCGTGATGTGGATTCGAGCAGAAAGCATTATTTTGCTTATCATTTTTTTATTTACAGCTATCATGGTGACGCAATCGCCGCCAACTAATATAAGTCATATGACAATGGATTCATCGATTCTTCCGTTTATCTACGGGAAACAAGTGACGCTCCCTCTAACGTTTAACGTAACGGTTGTAGGAATTCTATTCTTATTTGTCGCACTGCTGTTTTTTGTGTATTTACTTATTTGTTTTTACAAAAAGACGGTATGGCTTAGCGTATTAAGTGCAGGTTTGTTTGTTTTTGCTTTTTATATTGCGATGATGACAAGTATTCAAGTCTAAAAACAGTGAGAAGTATCTCACTGTTTTTTTATTAGCCATTAAAAGCTGTGTTATCTCTCGGGCCTTTTCCCGGAGAAGGAGGCATCGGCATTTGAGAATTAGAAGTAGAGCCAGATCCGGATGTAGAGCTGCTTGAAGGTGATATATTTCCTGCATTTCCAAAAATAACGATACCACCAGAAATGGTTCCAATAGAAATAGATTTAATATAAACAGACATTCTTATTCAACCTCTCATCTAGTAAAAGAATTAAGTGTACCATAGTAGTATATGACCAGCTTGTCATTTTCGTATAGACGAGTTTGAAGAATAGGTAAAAGCTTAGAAGTTCAGGTTGAGGAAGGAAATAGTGTAAAATAAGATAGAACTTTGAAGGTAAAGTGTGTGTACCACCTATTAAAAGAAGCAGAAAGGAACTAAGATGAATACGCAAAAAGGAATTCATTTTTCATTTAAAAAATTATGGTTGCTAACGAATCCTCCGACGGGAAAGCTACTTATTTCGTTTATACTGGCCTTAATTAATACCGGAGCGTCTCTTTCTATTCCTCTTGTTATTAAAGAAGTGATGGAGAAAATTGCAGCGGGCGTCTCACCGCAGCTTATAGCAGGACTTCTTGGTTTATTTGCTGCTCAAATGGTAACAAGCGCAGTATCTCTTTATCTCCTTGCTCAAGTAGGGCAAGGTGTTGTAAAAGAACTTAGATTGAGAGTGTGGAACAAGCTCATAAAGCTTCCGGTTTCATTTTACGACCAAAATCGTTCAGGTGAAATGGTAAGCCGCATTACAAATGATACAACCATTGTGATGAATTTATTGTCAACAGAAATGATTGACTTTGTTAAAAATATTTTATCTATTATCGTTGCCGTTGTTATTTTATTCACGCTTGATGTACCCATGACGCTCATTTTATTAGCGGTTATTCCCGTTATGTTTGTACTGGTTATGCCGCTAGCGCGAAAAATACATAAAATTTCACGTGAGCAGCAGGATAAAATGTCCAAGCTTACGGCTTTTTTAGCTCAAATGCTGAGTGAAATCCGCTTGATTAAAGTATCCGGCTCAGAGAAAAAAGAAGTTAATTCCGGCTTACAATCGTTTCAGTCACTCTACCTCTTCGGTGTAAAGAGAGCTAAAATTGAAGCCATCATTACCCCGATTATTAGCACGGTGATGACCGCTGTTATGATTGTCATCGTCGGGTTTGGTGCATATCGGGTGAGTGAGGGATTTATCACTGCAGGAGAGCTGGTGGCTTTTGTTCTTTACCTTTTTCAAATTATGGTTCCGGTTGGTTCACTTACCCGATTTGTTACGAGCTTTCAGCAAACCAAAGGAGCTTCCGAAAGAATCTTTGATATATTAGCTGAGAAAGAAGAGAACTATGAAAATGGAGAAGTGCTTGAACAGGTAGGGAGCTTAAGGTTCGATAAAGTTGCTTTTCAATATGAAGATAAACCCGTATTGCAGGAGGTTTCATTTTCTGCTAAAAAAGGAGAAGTTACCGCTTTTGTTGGACCTAGCGGAGCTGGAAAATCTACTGTTTTTTCGCTTATTGAACGCTTCTATGAGCCTTCATCGGGGTACATATTCTTGGATGGAACAGACAGTCAAAACGTCAACTTACGTTCGTGGCGTCACCTGTTTAGCTACGTTCAGCAGGATTCTCCGATTTTAGCAGGAACAATTCGAGAAAATCTCATTTACGGATTAGAGCGGCATGTGACGGATGAAGAAATAGAAGAAGCAGCGAAGTTAGCCAATGCTCATCATTTCATTCAGTCCTTTGAAGATCAATATGAAACAATGATTGGAGAAAGAGGTATTAATCTCTCAGGAGGACAGCGACAGCGTATTGCAATTGCCCGAGCGCTGTTACGCAATCCCCAGTTTTTACTACTAGACGAAGCGACAGCTAGCTTGGACTCCGAATCAGAAAAGCTTGTGCAAGAGTCATTGGAAACGGTAATGAAAGAACGCACATCACTCGTCATTGCCCATCGTCTATCTACGGTCATTAATGCGGACCAAATTGTTGTAATAGAAGAAGGGAAGGTTACAGGAAGCGGAACGCATAAAGAGCTGTTAGCCTCTCATTCTTTTTACCGGCGTTTGGTAGAGCAGCAGTTTCAAACATCCCTATAGAATAAACAAAAAAAGACTGCTTTCAAGCAGTCTTTTTTTGTTTATTTATTTAGCTTTTTAACTAATTCATCACCCATTAACTCAGAAGAAAAAGGATCTCGGCTTGTGACAATTTGATCATTGGCCCAAACGGCATATGCTTTTTTATCCATCTCAGGGATGTAGTTAGCCACTTCACGAAGTTCTTGTTCTAAACTGTATGGTAAAAAGGGAAGTACTTCTTCCGGTTCAATTTCATCAGGATAACCGGTTACGTCCAGTCCTTTAATTAACAGTTCATCATCGGATCCTTTCAAGAAAGCAAAAACAGAAGGTCCGTGACACTCAGCTGCTAAAATACCTCCGTTGTCGTACACTTTGTTCATAAGTGCATGCAAGTCCACATTTTTTGCTAAGTCAAACATAGCGCCGTGGCCGCCTACTACTAAGATAACGTCATAGTTCTCAGCATCTACTTCTTCAAGTTTCATTGTCTGATCCGCTCTTCCTGATTCATATAATTTCTTATACGTTCCGTCTGGATCAAAGTCTTCTGAAATACTTCGAACGTCTACTTCCGGCTTACCTCCAAAAGGTGAGGCTAAATCAACGGTGTGCCCTGCGTCCTCAAGCTTTTGCAGCGGAGCAAATAATTCTTCTGCCCACCAACCTGTGTGATAATCTTTCTCTTCGTATCCGCTTGATAATACAGCTAACACTCTTGCCATGTTTATACCTCCTAAATGATGTAAAACGTATAGTGATACATATCATGTATTCATTGTGAACTGTACCCTATATAAAAAACTTTAAACAATGGCAAGTTATGAAAAGGTAGCATGAATCATAAACAAAACCAAAAAAGAGATAGCAAATTTAAGATGCCACTTTTTATCTGTACGCTTATAGCGCTTCACACCCATCACAAGTAAACAAACTAGAACAGCCATTGTAATAATTCCTGAAAAGTACGTAAAATTTGCTTGAAATCCTTTTATTAAAGCCATATAACCATGTAAAATAATCAAGGCCGTTGATATAAGAGCAATGGGAACGTGCCACTGACGAACGTACTTGGCTAAAAATTGGATAAGCGGTTTTAACTCGAAATTTCCTTTTTTTATGTGCGATAACGGTTTCCATTTTAATAATAAAAAAACAGGATAAATGGCTAAAGCTGCAAAGAAACCAATTCGTGCAATTGAACCAAGCTCTTTAAAATTCCCTTCATATATTTTAGAATCGAGTGGAAGGGAATGTTTATAAATAGGGATATAAATAAGCCCTGCTACAACTAGCAAAAAAGAGATAGTAAAGATAAAGATCACTTTTTTACGCTCACTTTTATTTTTGATTAATGTCTGTAGCCATGATTTTTTAGCTGGAGATTTAGCTGAATTCATTTTCTTCCTCCTTGGAAAAAACTAGTTAGTGTCAGTATGAACTTTTTTTCTTAAAAAATCTTTAAAAATTCTTCTTTTTTAAAAAAATTCATTTTTTTCTTTGCAATACGCGTTATAGTTAAACAAAGGGTTTAAAAAGGAGATGAATGCATGAAAAAAAGAATAAGTATATTTATCATCAGTCTTTGTTTACTTTTAACGGCCTGTGGTCAGGAACCTGCTCAAAGCACAAACGCTGAGCAGCCAAAACCGTTGGACGTAAATCTTCAAGGCCCAGAGGCGTTACAGAAAAATGAAAGCGGTATCTACAAAGCCGAAATTACATATGGAGACGAAAAAGTAAAAAATGATGATGTTGAAATGATTGAATTTGAAATAAAGAAAAAAGATGGTGAAGGGAAAGGGAAAGGGAAGATGTTAAAGCCTAAACAAATAGGAGAAGGTGTATATGAAATACAAACATCTTTCTCTGAGCCTGGCACATATACCGTGCAATCACATGTTTCTGCAAAAGGGACGCATAACATGCCTCTTATAACCGTTACGGTTAAATAAAAGAAGTCAAGGATTCTAACTCCTTGGCTTCTTTTCGTTTAGTATGTCCATTAAATTCCCATTCTACAAGGGGAAAAGGTTCTTTGGAATAGGATGATTTTTTCTATCATCAATTAAAGTAATGCACTGAGCCAGCTGTTCAATCCCTCGTTTGATCGTATTCTTATTTACTTGTGAGATGCTTAACCGGATAAGAGTGTCTCGTTTATATTCTGGTAAAAAAAATCTAGAAGCATCATCAACATATATGTGCTGCTCGTTTAGCATGTGAACGATCTGTTTTGCTGTCACATGCTCAGGCAAACTAATGGATAAATAGAATCCTGAAGTTGGTTTAGAAAAATGTGTATGAGCGGGCAGCAGTGAATCACATGCTTCTACAAGAGTTTGCATTTTGGTATGGTATACTTCTTTTATCTTTTTAAGATGACTAGTAAACATGCCGCTTTTTAAATAAATTTCAAGAGCACCTTGGGAAAGCGCTGAACTATTAAAATCTGAACTGAATTTATATCGTAAAAAGTTGCTATTCATTAACGAAGGAAGCACGACAGCAGCAATGCGTAAACCAGGAAGCAAGATTTTCGAAAAGCTTTTAATGTAAATGACTCGTCCAGAAGGATTAAAAGAAAATAAAGGATCTGATTTTGCATCGGGATCAAGGTCACCCAAAAAGTCATCCTCGACTATGTATACATCGTATTTTTCAGCCAGCTCCACGATTTTTTTCTTCTCAAAATTTGTATAACAATGCCCAAGAGGATTGTGGAATCTCGGAATAATATAGAAAAATTTTATGTCATTATTTCGAAAAATGTACTCCAAACGATCAAGATCAATGCCTTCCATCGATAGCTCGATCCCAAAAGTAGTAGCTTGGTGCAGGGTAAGAGACTCGATAAAACCGAAATAAGTGGGCTGTTCAATCAGGATATTATTTTTTCCATTTGGAAATGGCATAGAAACTAATAAGTGAAGGGCTTGCTGAGACCCGGATACAACAACTAACCTTTCAGCTTGAGTGAACACCTGTAGATTCTGCAAGTATTTCACTAACTGTACCCGTAATGAGTAAGAGCCTTGTTGATCAGAGTATGTAAAAAGCTCTTCTTTGTAGTGTTCAATCGCTTGGTTTATACAATGCTGAAATTCAAGATAAGGCATAACGTTTTTATCTGGACCAGCAGACAAGAAATCAATCACTTCATTTTCATTCGTCCTATGTTGAAATTCTGCCACAACGTAGTAGCCGCTTTTAGGAACAGAATAAATTAAATGCTCTTTTTCTAATTCGCTGTACGCTTTAATAACGGTATTCTTGCTGCACGAAAAATGTTGGGAGAGTCGGCGAACAGAAGGGAGTTTACCACCTGCAATAAGCAATCCATTTGCTAGGCCAAGCTTAATTTCTTCCATAATTTTCAGATATTTCAAACTCATAGGTCCTACTCCTTTAATTTGTACCCGTACAGTTAGGTAAAAGAATGATTTATTTTAGCAGTTGTCCTGCGCTATCCTTTTAATTATATCAGAACTTTTTTTAGAAAAATGGTACAGTTCTGAAAAATAAAAAAGACAGGGGTAGGGTAAGATGCAAAAAGAAACGAGAGAGAAAATGGGCTTATTGTTAGGGGTAGTAGGCGTTATCTGTTTTAGCTTAACCCTTCCTTCTACAAGCATTGCAGTCGAGTATTTCGGAACGACAGTCGCTGGTTTAGGAAGAACAGCTGTAGCTGCTATTTTAGTAGCTGTGATATTGATTGTACGAAAAGAAAAATTTCCATCTCGTCGCCAATTTAAAAGTCTGCTGATCGTTGCTTTAGGCGCAGTTTTAGGGTTTCCTCTGCTCACTTCCTCGGCAATGAAATCATTGCCTGTTTCTCACGGAGCGGTTGAACTTGCTCTTTTACCATTAGCCACAGCCGGTTTTGCGATGTTTAGAGGGGGTGAACGTCCTTCTTTCAAATTCTGGATGTCAAGCATGATTGGTTCTGCAGCTGTTATCGTGTATGCTCTTCATCTCGGATTTGGTCAACTGCAGTTTGCTGATGCAGCTCTACTAGCAGCGGTGCTGATACTTGGACTAAGCTACGCAGAAGGCGGGGTGTTGGCAAGAGAATTAGGCAGCTGGCAAGTAATTGCTTGGGCCATTATCATCGGTGCGCCATTTTTTGTGATTCCAGTGGGACTAAGCATTACAGCTGAAATGCTTCATGCGCCTTTACAAGCGTGGGTTAGTTTGATTTATCTCTCAGTCGTTAGTCAATTTTTAGCATACGTTGCTTGGTACAGCGGGATGGCTATGGGGGGAATAGCCAGAGTTAGCCAGGTTCAATATTTACAGCCATTTTTAATGATTTTGTTTGCAGCTCTGTTTCTAGGCGAATCAATTACACTTTTTACTCTTGCGATAGCACTAATTGTTGTCTTTTCGGTTGTACTAGGCAAAAACGCCTCGGTATCAAAAAAAGAAGTGCATACACAGGAAATGATGAATAAAGATGCTTAACTAATATGAATTTGTTACATTAAAGCAACATGCTCTATTCCTGTTAGCAATCAGCAGGCTCATTGGGTCTCCTGTTTTCTCTATGTAAGTTTTGAGAGCCAAAATATAAGAAATGAATGAATTTCCTATGTGAAAAAGGTATATAACGGTTTTTTTTCACATAGGTTGAACATTATACAAGAACTTGTACACCGAAAAATACAATTAGACAAATAATTCGTATCGAGCTTGTCATATACATAGAAAGAAGAGGTAGTGATGAAAAAGGACGGGAAATAGAGGAGATAACGAGATGAACACTTTTTTGAAAGGAACGTTTATTCTAGCAGGTGCTGCCTTTGCGGGAGAGTTAATTGAATTTCTTGTAAATATGGTACTTGCTAGAGAATTAGGAAGGGAAGGCATGGGCATGTACATGACTGTTCTTCCTATCATTTTTCTTATTGCCACCGTAGCTAACTTAGAACTGCCTATTTCTATTTCTAAATTTCTTGCTGAACATCATCGCAAAGAACATCAGCATATGATGAAGCATGCCACCATTTTTGCTACTGCTGTGAGTTTGGGCATCTTTTTTATTACACTGGCCGTATTAGCAGCCTTTCCATTTTTTAGTCACTATCATCCTTACTTAAAATGGGTTGTACTATGTTTCATTCCGGTTGTTTCATTTTCAGCGGTGCTTCGTGGATATTTTACGGGTAAAAATAATATGACGACTATCGCTGTGTCTAATTTTATCCGCAAAGCCTTTCAGTTAACTATTTTATTTGTTGTTTTTCAAATGTTTGCTTTCACAGATGTTAAAATGTCACTGTTCATTGCAATTTGTACGCTCATTGGAACCGAAGCTGTTATTTTGCTTTATTTTTTTATCACGTATGTCACTCAGCTAAGTGTTTTATCAAGAGGGCACAGACCTTTGCTTTCTCCAAGTGAGATTCGGAAAAAGCTGTTAGGCGTCTCACTTCCGACCACGGGACTGCGTTTATTTAATGCGGTATGTAATGCTATTCAGCCGTTTTTAATCAAACACGCGCTCGTTTTATCTGGAATGACTTTAACCGGGGCAACACAGCATTTTGGTATGCTAACAGGGGTAGCGATGTCGATCGGCTTTTTTCCCGCTTTCTTTGCTCATTCTCTTTTAGTAGCACTTATACCCGCTGTATCTGAAGCTCATGCGAAAAATCAGGAAGAACAGCTTCAAAGACTTTTGACTCAAAGCATGCAAATGACGTTTTTATATGGAATTCCGTCTATAGTGGCGATGTATTTCTTTGCTGAGCCGCTTACCAACTTGTTTTTTCATTCTACCGAAGCCGTTTACTATTTAAAAGCTTTATGGCCGTATTTTCTTTTCCACTTCTTTGCGGTTCCGCTTCAAGCTTATTTAATTGGCCTTGGCTATGTGAAAGATGCTTTTTATCATACGATATGGTCGCATATTGTGTCTTTTTCCCTGATGTTTTTCTTGGGATCACAAACCAATATTGGCATGCAGGGAATTATAATCGGGATGAACTGTGGGGTGGTTGTCTTAACGGTTCTGCATTATGTAACGATTTGCAAAGTTATTAACGTTTCCTTTTTTTCACTTAAGCATAAAACGCATCTATCTTAAAAAAACCTCCAACAGTGAAGTTGGAGGTTTTTTGGTTACCAGTTATTCATAATTGAGCTAAACAGTGTAGCAGGGTCTTGTCCGCCGCCCCCTGATAAGTATTTCGTTGTTTGCGTAGAATTAGCATTATCAAAGCCAGCGTGGATAGAGACGACTGCATCATCGGTATACCCGACAAACCAAGCATCTTTGACATCGTTGGTTGTACCGGTTTTGCCTGCAGCATCTCGTGAAGAACGAGCGTTAACACCTGTTCCATAGCTTTTTTCAATGACATCTTGCAGCATGGATGTCATTGTATCCGCATTGTCTTCACTCATTACTCGCTCTGTCTGAATGTCCGGCTTTTTCACTTCGCCATCGCGCATCTCGAGTTTTCGAATTGCGTACGGCTTAGTCATGACGCCTTTGTTAGCAAAAGTTGTATATCCTTGTGCTAACTGAAGGGGAGAGAACGTTGTTGTCGTTCCTCCAAGAGCAAGCCCTAATTTGGACTTATCATCATCTTCAAGAGGAAGTCCAGCTTTTTCCATGAATTTTGCGCTTGTATCAATACCAATTTGTTTTAAAAGCCAAACAGCTGGAACGTTAAGTGAACGGGTAAGTGCTTCACGCATTGTCACATGCTTTTGATATTCACCTTCTGCGTTTTTAGGGCTATATCCACCGCCAAAGTCTTGTCGTTCGTCACTTAAGAGTGAAGTTGGCGTATAGTCTCCCGTTTCTAATGCAGGACCGTATACGGCTAAAGGCTTAATAGCTGAACCAAGCTGATAGCCGCTCGTAGCGCGGTTTAAGCCGTTTCGCTCATAGCCGCGGCCTCCATACATCGCTGAAATCCCACCTGTTTTAGGGTTAACAGCTGAAATCCCAACCTCTACTTTCCTGGCTGCTTCATCGTCTCGGAATGTATGATTAGCAACAGAATTGTTAATAGACTCCTGTAAATTAGGATCTAAATCTGTATAAATGGCATAACCACCCTTGTAAAGGTCATCAGCAGATACGCCATACTGTTGGGCGGCTTCTTTAATTACATAATCGATAAATGCTTGATTTGAGTTCGCTTTTTTAAACGGAATACTAGGCTTGACTACACGTTCGTTTAACGCTTGCTGATACTGAGTATCACTAATAACGTTTTGGTCATGCATCAGTTTTAATACAACGTTTCGTCGGGCTGTCGCTTTTTCTGTACTATTGCTTGGTGAATACGTGCTCGGCGCTTTTGGCAGTCCTGCTAAAAGCGCAGCTTCTCCTACGGTTAAATCTGATACAGGCTTATTAAAATAAAGCTGAGAAGCTGCACCAATACCATATACACCGCTTCCGAAATAAATTTGATTTAAATATAATTCCAAGATTTGATCTTTTGTAAATTGTCTTTCTAAGCCTAACGATAGAAACATTTCATCCACTTTACGTTTAATGGTCTTATCACTAGATAGATACAGATTTCTTGCTAACTGCTGCGTAATGGTACTTGCGCCTTCAGCTTTACTCATTGTCACAATGTTCGTAAAAAGGGCGCGGCCAATACCTTGTAAATCAATCCCAAAATGCTTGTAAAAGCGACGGTCTTCCGTTGCAACAAACGCCATTTTTACATAATCGGGAATTTCATCGCTCGAAACATTTTGACGGGGAACGGTTTTATACAATTCGTCAATCTTACGGTCATTTTTGTCATAGACTACCGTACTTTGAACCGACTGCAGTTTCGAGTAAGATAAATCAGCCGTCTGCTGAAATTGCTTTAATACATAGGTAACTCCTAGCATTACAATTAAAACAACGACTAAAAAGGCTAAAATAAATTTCCTCATGTTGGTTCACTCCACTAAGTAATAATTCCATGTTTACACATAGCTACATTTTTCGTCTTTACAAGGTCGTTATGTAAAGAATACTGAAGTTTGTTGGCCCATTCAATCTTTTAACAGAGAGATGGATGATAAAGTATCAACGTTCATAAGCTGACGCGCTAAGTTTTATAAAGGCTATTATTCAAGTGCAGGTAAGTTTTTAGGGTATGAGATGATTGACATAAATAGCTCTTTACGCAGTTATTTTTTGCTTACTCGCAGATGCTTCGTTTTTTTATTAAACTGAAACGAAGTGAAATACAATCATCTGAACTTAGTTTACCCATAAATTTGTGTTTGTCAAATAAAGTCGTATAAAGCACTATTCAGGGCTTTGTTCCCTTTTATGAAAAAACAAACTGGTATTTTACGTTCTGTTTCCCATAGAAAAAAGTTGTTATAACACGTATACGCAATACGATTTAGTGCGCTCGGGTATAAATGCTGATGTCTGTTGAAAGTAACGAAATAAAGCAAAAATTAACTAATTTATCAGACTAGGGCACTTTTTATACGAAGGAGGACGGGAGAGTTTTGATCATTATCCACCTTTTGACGGGAGCACTTAGCTAAAAGTGGAATATTTCTTTCCCCGTTCTAAGTCAAACGAATTAAATCCCTAGCTGCATTTGAGCAAGGGCTATATGAAGTTATTCAGTATTATGTGATACTACCAGCAAAACATACAGGTATTTCTTTGATAGTGGTTCCTTTACAAATGCTTCGAAAGTTCTTATAATAAAATTATCTTTAATTCGAGATATTCAAAAGGAGTGGATATACGTGAAACATATTTTTAAAAAAGGGACGGACGAGACGAAACCGACTTTATTGCTGTTGCATGGTACAGGAGGTACAGAACAAGATCTGCTTCCTATTGCAGATATGATTGATTCCTCGTGCTCCGTATTATCTGTAAGAGGAAACGTACTAGAAAACGGAATGCCCCGTTTCTTTAGACGTTTACAAGAAGGAATATTTGATATAGAAGATTTAATTGAACGTACAAAAGAACTTCATCAATTTTTAGATGAAGCGGCTGAAACGTATTCATTCGACCGAAGCAATATCGTAGCTGTAGGCTACTCAAATGGCGCCAATATTGCAGGAAGTTTGTTGTTTCATTACGAGAATTCTTTAAAAGGGGCGGCTCTTCTTCATCCGATGGTTCCAAGAAGAGGAATTGAAGTGCCTAAGACCGACGCCTCTGTCTTTATAGGCGCAGGTACAAACGACCCTATTTGCCCAGCATCAGAAACGGAAGAACTTTCTGTGCTTTTAGAAAAAGCCGGAGCAGACGTACAGGTGCATTGGGAATCATTTGGACATCAGTTAACACGAACAGAAATTGAAGCAGCTGAAAAATGGTATCGGTCAAAATTTTAATTTAGAAACTTCCCGCACTCGTGCGGGAAGTTTTTTATTTTTAAAAAATAATGACAGTTATCATACAAAAGATAGATGTAAATGGTAAAAAGTACTTTTTTTACTGAATGAAGGGAAATTTTATGATATCATTTTATTTCCGGTATATCCTTGCAGAACCGCTATTTTTAGGTAAAGCATTAAATTATTTTAAAATTCCTGGCTTCTATCACAAAAAAATGAAACCAAAGTCTGAGTAAACCGTTATAATAAATGCAGGATTTAAATTCAAAAGGATGGTTAAAAGCATATGACTCGTTTTTTTATTGTTTTACTTTTCGTTCTAATGGTTATATGTGTATATACCATTATTTCGCAAACCCTTTACCGTCGCTATCATTCATCAGTCATAATAAAAGGGGCCAAAAAGCATAAAATAGCTATAACATTTGACGATGGGCCTCATCCTGTTTATACGCCAAAAATTTTGGACTTGTTCAAACTGCATGAAATGAAAGCTACTTTTTTTATTGTGGGAGAACTAGGGGAAAAGCACCCGTCTATTTTAAACAGGATGATCAACGAAGGACATGAAGTAGCTATACATCATCATCGTCATGTGAGTGCATGGACCCAAACACCGTGGCAATTAAAAAGACAAATTCATCAATGTGCACAGGTTATAGAGAAAGTAACAAATCAAAAGCCGCTTTTTTACCGTCCGCCGTGGGGACATTTAAATATGAGCAGTTTATTAATGGCCAAGCCGTATCATCTCGTGATCTGGACAGGAATCTTTCAGGATTGGACACTAAAAACAACGAAAACGGCATTAGTTCAAAAACTAATGCGTAAAGTAGAAGATGGAGCCATTTTTGTTTTACACGATAACGGAGATACCCCGGGAGCAGATGAAAAAGCACCTGAAATGACGATTGCGGCGTTAGAAGAATTTTTACCTTACTTAAAACAGCAAGGGTATGAAAGTATAACCATGCAGCAATTGATGAATCAATCGTAAATAGAGGAGCGAGCAGTGGACTTAACAATTATTTCTCAGTATATACATTCCTATGGTTATATTGTTATTTTACTTGTACTTTTTTGTGGGATTGTTGGAATTCCAGCGCCTGAAGAATCATTTTTAATATTATTAGGCATGTTTATTGCCAAACATCAGCTGAACTTATACGAATCATCTCTTTTTGCTTTTTTAGGGGTTATAACTGGAATGCTTACTGCTTACGGGCTAGGAAGGTATGCGGGAACCCCATTTTTTGATAAGTACGGAAAATACGTAGGGTTAACCAAAGAGAAAATTGAAGCGGCAAGCGGCAGCTACCATAAATATGGGATATGGACCATTTTATTTGGTTTATATATTCCAGGCTTGCGTCAAATTAGCCCATATATGGCGGGAATAAGCCGCTATCCGTTTTTGCTTTATTTACTGTTATCGGTGGTAGGCAGTCTAGTATGGGTCCTTTCTTTTCTCATTCTAGGTTACTATGTAGGAGACCGGATTCATATTTCGTATATTATCATGGGCGCTGTAGCTTTTTTTGTCATTTATTTACTTATAAAAAGAAAAAGAAACCGAAAACGTGTTGAGAGGAGGGATGGTCAATGAGGAAGGTTTTATTCTTGCCGCTTTTTCAAATGCCATCTGGTCATCACCAAGTAGCAGACGCCGTTATGGATGCCGTCATGGAACGTTTTTCGCACGTTATTTGTCAAAAAATTGATTGTTTAAGCTACTGGAGCAAACCGCTTGAACAAATGATTTCATCGATATACATGAAATGGATTTCTGTTTTTCCAAAGCAGTTTGAAAAATTTTATTACGGTCATGTATACAAAAAAAACGACCATACGATGGATGATTTTGTCGTGAAAAAGTGGCCGATTATCGAATATCATATGAAGAAATTAATTGATGCAGAGCAGCCGGACGTCATTGTTTGCACACACAGCTTTCCTTCCTGTGTATTAAGCGGCTTAAAAGAAAAAGGAATCATTGATCTTCCTATTATAAATGTATACACCGATTTCTTAGTAAGCGACGTATGGGGTAAAAATGGAATCGAGCTTCACTGCGTCCCTGATCAGGATACGAAAGCATTTCTACAAAACGTTCACGGTGTAAAAGAGTCTTCTATTTATGTAACGGGCATTCCCGTTCATAAAGCGTTTTTAAAAAGACGGATTGACCATCTCATGCCACAGAAGCATATCCTGATTGCCGGAGGAAATTCCGGCCTTGGGAATGTACGCAAAATGCTTCAGCAGCTGCCGCAAAACTGTACGTATATGTATTATGTGCTGTGTGGAAAAAACAAAAAGTTGTATCAAGAACTAGTGAAACTAAACCACCCGAAAGTTAAAGCTGTTCCGTATGTAAAATCAAGAGAGAAAATGAATGATCTATATGAGGGAGCAGATGCCATTGTCACAAAAGCAGGGGGCGTGACAATTAGCGAAGCCCTTCATAAGAGACTACCCATTTTTATTCATTCATCTCTTCCTGGCCAAGAGCAAATTAACATTGAATATTTAAAAGAAAAAGAGCTGCTGATACCGCTTAATGATGGTGAAGCCTTTGAACAGCAGCTTAAAAACATTTTAGAAAATGATGTAAAGCGAAATCGTTTGATAAAACGAATGGACGAATATGTAGACAGCTTAGAAGTAAAAGTAGACCGCGTGCTTGCAGATCATTTTAAGCTGTATCGATATGAGACAAGTCAAAATCAATTTTAAGCAGAACATTGGTTATTTCTTTTTACATTCGATAAACTAACTGTAGAGATAACATCTGTAGAAGGTTAAATGAAGTAAAAGGAGATTATAATATGAACTCAGTTATTGAAACGATTTTAAATCATCGTTCTATTCGCAAATATGAAGACAAACCATTGTCGGAAGAGCAAATTCAAACGATTGTAGAAAGTGCACAGGCAGCTTCCACATCAAGCTATATTCAAGCGTACTCCATTATTGGAGTAAAAGATAAAGAAACGAAGCAAAAGCTTGCTCAATTAGCAGGAAATCAGCCTTATGTAGAAACAAATGGACACTTCTTTGTATTTTGCGCTGACTTTCATCGCCATGATGTCATTGCGGAAATGGAGAAAAAAGATTTATCGACAGCGCTCGAAAGCACAGAGCAATTTATGGTAGCTATTATTGACGTTGCCCTTGCTGCGCAAAATGCAACGCTTGCCGCTGAATCAATGGGACTTGGAGCTTGCTACATCGGCGGTTTGCGTAATGAATTAGAAGAAGTAAGCAAATTGTTAAAACTGCCTCATCATGTAATCCCGTTATTTGGTCTAACCGTTGGACATCCAGCGGGTATTACGGATAAAAAGCCGCGCTTACCATTCAAACATGTGTATCATGAAGAAACATATGAGCCGAACGATGAGCAGACGAAACAAGAATTAACGACGTATAACGAAGAAATTTCTGCTTACTACAACGAACGAACAAATGGCAAACGCCAAGACACATGGACTGGTCAAATGGCTGACATGCTTTCAAATCCTAAACGTATGTATATGAAAGAGTTTGTAGAAAAGCAAGGATTTAATAAGAAATAAAAAAGGAATAAAAACACTTGCCCATGTGGTGAGTGTTTTTTTGTTATGGAAAAGCTTAATTCACCCGTTAAATAGTCAATAAAAAAAGATGAGAATAGCCAGCAATGATAAAAAAATTGGGCTATTTTAGGAAAAGGAACAATAAAAAGCAGTAAAAAGTAGAAACGTTTCATCATATACCCAAATTATCAGAAATATTACGATTAAACGTTCTGTTTTGTTAAGTTTTGTAATAAAAGTAGCATGGCTCTGTAACGGCTGTGAAATGTGAGGATGATATCATTCAATCATTGAGTAAATAAGGAGGTATTCGTAATGAAAAAATTTATATTTACTCTAGGAACAACAGCAATCCTTTCAGCGGGATTTGTAGGTGCAGCTTCTGCTTCTACAAGCGGAACGTACCACGTAGAAAAAGGTGATACGTTATGGAAAGTCGCTCAAAAGCACAGCGTGAGCGTAGACGAGCTAAAAGATGCAAATAACTTAACATCTAATATTATTTATCCAAATCAAGAATTAAACGTAGCTACTATAAAAGAAATGACACACAAAGTTCAGCAAGGAAACACATTATGGTCCATCAGTCAGCAATATGGCGTGACGGTAGATCAAATTAAAGAATGGAACGGACTGACGTCAGATTTAATTTATCCTGGCGAACAATTAAAAATTCAGTCTCCAAACGGGCAAGCTCAGCAATCGAGCCCTTCAGTAGCTCAGGCTGCGCCAGAAGCTCAGCAAGCTCAAGCGCCGGCTGAACAAACTCAAACAGAGCAGCAGCAAGCTCAAGCTGAACAAGCTCAAACAGAGCAGCAGCAAGCTCAAGCTGAACAGGCTCAAACAGAGCAGCAGCAAGCTCAGGCTGAACAGGCTCAAACAGAGCAGCAGCAAGCTCAAGCTGAACAAGCTCAAAAACAACAACAACCTGCTGAATCGTCACAACAAGCCAGCGGCAAGTCAATGACAGTTGAAGCGACTGCCTATACGGCTAATTGTGCTGGATGTAGCGGTACAACTGCTACAGGAGTGGATTTAAAAGCAAATCCAAATCAAAAAGTAATCGCTGTTGACCCTAGCGTTATTCCATTAGGTTCGAAAGTTTATGTAGAAGGCTATGGTGAAGCTGTAGCTGCCGATACGGGTGGAGCAATTAAAGGTAATCGAATTGATGTATTCGTTCCTTCTGAAGGTGATGCTCAACAGTTCGGAAGAAAATCTGTTAAAATCACGGTTATGAACTAAGAAGTTTTTTATAAAATTGCTAGTTTAGTATAGAAATACATAGCTAGTAAAGCAAAAGAGGTGCCTTATGGCACCTCTTTTTACTTTATAATACGCTTTGCTCCCGCATAGCTGTTTTTCCAGTACGCTGTTGAAAGTGATTGCGTTTTAACGCCTTTGCTGCTGACATAAATGAATTCTTGTTTATCTAGGTAAATTCCTACAACTGAAACGGATTTGCCGTTTTTAAAGAAAACTAAATCTCCAGCCTGCAGGCTGTTTTGCTTTACGTCCGTGCCGCTTTTATACTGATCTGCTACTGTACGAGGGATAGAAATATTTGAACCCGCGTTTTTATATACATACTGTGTGTACCCTGATACATCAAAACCTTTTGGTGTCGTGCCTCCATATTTATATGGCTTTCCAATCAGTGTTTTGGCATACGATACAATTTGCTGCTGTTTTGCACTAACAGAAGTTTGAGGCGCTGGAGAAGGAGACGGTGCGCTTGCACTTTTCACTTTCAGCACTTGTCCGATTTTTAGCGCATCTGTTTTTAAATTGTTTAATTTTTTTAATTCAGCTACCGTCATGCCGTACTTTTTAGCGACTGCTGTCAGCGTGTCTCCTTTTTTCACCGTGTAGGTGCCATTGCTATCAGCCGGTGTAGATGGAGCTGTTGGTGAAGGTTGAATATCTTCATCAAGCAAATAACTCATATTTGCGTTAAACGCTACTTTTCGCTTTGTTTTATAGCTCTTCGCTTTTTGCTGAAATTGCGTATTGTATGCGTTGATTTCTTTTTCAAAATTTGCAGAGATCTTATTAAATTCCGCGTCACTTACATCTCCATACGCATAGTCTTCAAGATCCACAATGTAATTGTAAAGAGCAATTAAGCTGTCATATAAATACCCTTGAAGCTGATCAGCTTCTGAATTAAGGTGATTCATCGCGTAATTTTTATCAGTCTTTGTTAGAAACTGGTCAATTTGATCCGCAAGCTGATCATATGCCGCTAACGCTTTTTCATCATCTTTTATTCCTTCAATTTCTTTTAGCTTTTTTTCCACTGTTTTATAAAATGGTGCGTAATAATCTGCTAGCGAATTAACGTCTTTTTGATAAATGCTGACAGAAGAAGCAGCATAAGCAGAGTGACTAAAAACAGGCGTTGTCACTGATGCTCCTACTAAAACCGATGCTGCTATAAATGGTACAAGTAGTTTCTCTTTTTTCATTTGTAAAGTCCCCCAAATATCCAAATAATAGTATAGCAGATAGATTATACTATATTAGGTTATAAAAGAACTAGTACTTTTCCTTTAATTTCATATTTTTTAGCAGTTTGCGTACCTGATAGAAGATAATCTAAGGAACAAAGAAAATATGTGATACAATGTACAAATATTCAGTTAAAAAGGAAGTGTACGATATGCAGCAATTTATCAAAGAAATAGCGCGGGGAAAAAGAGGATCAACTGACTTAACGTATGAACAAGCAAAAGAAGCGGCTCGCTTAATTGCTTCTGGGCAAGCTACGGATGCTCAGATCGCTGCTTTTTTTATCGCCGAACGCATTAAAACTGAAAATGCAGATGAACTGTTAGGGTTCGTTCATGCTTTTCGTGAAAAAACAAAAGAAATACCGCTGTCTCAGCCGTTAAAAGATAAATCAATTGATTTTGCAAGTCCCTATGCAGGGAGAAATTCATTTTTTGCGACCATTCCTGTATCGATTTTATTAGCGGAAAGAGGTGTGCCTGCTTTTTTACACTGTACAGAAGCTCTTCCTCCAAAGTTTGGAACAACGATTGAAGACGTACTTCATTCGTTACAGATTCCTCAAGCTCAAACGATTGAAAACATCGGTCATGTGTTTGAAACGTTAAAAATTGGTTTTGTCAATGCCGAAACAATCTCTTATCCTCTTAGTCGCATCAAACAAATTCGTCATGAAATTGGTGTCAGGACGCTAATTAATACGGTTGAAAAATTATTAAATTTATCGAATGCTTCTTCTTTAATGATGGGTGCTTTTCATCGCACGGCCATTAACAAAATTGTGCCCATTTTTGCTTCGCTTCCTTTCAAACACGTATACGTGGTGCAAGGGATAGAAGGATCTGAAGATGTACCTGTACATAGAAGCAGCTTTGTTTTTACTATCTCAGAAGGAGAGATGGAGTCGTTTATTGTCAATCCAAAAGAGTACGGACTGTTCGTGGAAGAAGAGCATTTTGAAAAGAAGATAAGTGTTGAAAAACAAGCGGAATATGTAACGCGCATTCTAGAAGGTGAAGCTTCTTCCGAACTGACTTACGTCTATAATCAAGTAGTGCTAAATGCCGGCTTGCGCTATTATCTATTTGGCTATGAAGGATCTATTGAAAAAGGAATAGACTATGCAAAACATCAGCTAGCTGAAGGTCTAGGATGGAAACACCTGCAGAAATGGAAAAAACAAGAGATTTGAGAAGTATAAAAGATGAGCAAAAAAGCTCATCTTTTTTTATCGGAAGAGATAAATTCTTTGTATTTTATCAGAAAATTTATTATAATTAGTTATATTTATGTTAGAAAATATAACATTTGATGTGAACTAGAAAATAGATTAGGAGAAAGGAAGCTTCCATTGAAACTTACGCCGCGAGAACAAGAAAAATTAATGATTGTCGTAGCTGCCGACTTGGCAAGACGCCGTCAAACAAGAGGATTAAAGCTTAATTATCCTGAAGCAGTAGCTATTATTACATATGAAATTATGGAAGGAGCCCGTGATGGCAAGACGGTAGCACAGCTAATGCGAGAAGGCACCAAGATTTTAAAACGAGAAGATGTAATGGAAGGTGTTCCGGAAATGATTCATGATATTCAAGTGGAAGCGACCTTTCCAGACGGAACCAAGCTCGTCACTGTTCATGATCCAATTCGTTAAGAGGAGGGAAAGATATGATTCCAGGGGAATACGTCTTAAAAAAAGAACCGATCACATGTAATAACAGAAAAAAATCGATTAGCGTGACTGTAATCAATAGAGGAGACCGCCCTGTTCAAGTAGGGTCCCACTTTCATTTTTTTGAAGTGAATGCGGCACTCGAATTCCCCCGCGAAGCTGCGCTTGGCTATCATTTAAATATTCCGGCTGGTACAGCCGTTCGCTTCGAGCCGGGTGATGCAAAAGAAGTAGAGCTGGTTGCTTTCTCCGGAACAAAAGAAATTTATGGCCTGAACAATAAAACAAACAAATCGCTTTCTGATAGAAAGGAAGATGTATAAGATGAGTTTTCAAATGTCGCGACGTCAGTATGCAGATATGTTTGGACCAACGGTTGGAGATGCTGTTCGTTTAGCAGACACAGAGCTATTTATTGAAATTGAAAAAGATTTCACAACCTACGGAGATGAAGTAAAGTTTGGCGGAGGAAAAGTGATTCGTGACGGAATGGGACAGCATCCTCTTGCAACGCGAAGTGAAGCAGCGGACTTAGTGTTGACAAATGCTATTATCGTTGATTATAGAGGCATATATAAAGCAGATATTGGAATAAAAGATGGACTCATTCAAACTATTGGAAAAGCGGGTAATCCCCTGTTGATGGATGAAGTAGACATCGTCATTGGTGCGAGTACGGAAGTAATTGCAGCTGAAGGGAAAATTGTAACCGCCGGCGGTATTGATGCGCATATTCATTTCATTTGTCCGCAGCAAATTGAAACCGCTCTTGCCTCTGGCGTGACCACAATGATCGGAGGAGGAACCGGACCCGCTACAGGAACAAAAGCTACTACTTGTACACCCGGGGCGTGGCATATTGAACGAATGCTTGAAGCTGCCGAAGCATTTCCAATGAATATTGGCTTTTTAGGAAAAGGAAATGCAAGTGCCAAAGAGCCTTTAATCGAACAAATTGAAGCAGGAGCGATTGGACTAAAGCTTCATGAAGACTGGGGAACCACGGCATCTGCCATCGACACAAGCCTGCAGGTAGCAGATGAGTACGATGTTCAAATTGCGATTCACACAGATACTTTAAATGAAGGCGGTTTTGTTGAAGATACGATTGCAGCAATTGGTGATCGCGTCATTCATACCTATCATACTGAAGGGGCTGGAGGCGGACATGCACCTGATATTATGGAAATGGCAAGCTTTCCAAACGTACTTCCATCATCAACTAATCCAACAAGACCCTATACGGTCAACACGCTTGAAGAACATTTAGATATGCTCATGGTCTGTCATCATCTTGATCCCGCTGTACCAGAAGACATCGCTTTTGCTGATTCCCGTATTCGCAAAGAAACGATTGCAGCTGAAGATATTTTACATGATTTAGGTGTATTCAGTATGATTTCTTCAGATTCTCAAGCAATGGGACGTGTAGGAGAAGTGATTACACGAACGTGGCAAACAGCTGATAAGATGAAAAAGCAGCGAGGAAAACTTGATGGTGACAGCGAAGTAGGCGATAACGCACGTGTCAAACGCTATGTAGCTAAATATACGATTAATCCAGCTATCGCTCATGGAATTTCCGAATACGTAGGATCGGTAGAAACAGGGAAAATAGCTGACTTAGTCCTATGGGAGCCAGCGTTTTTTGGAATAAAGCCTGACTTGATTGTAAAAGGTGGTTTAATTGCTCACAGCTTAATGGGAGACCCTAACGCTTCAATTCCAACCCCGCAGCCGGTTTTATACCGTCCGATGTTTGCTTCTTATGGAAAAGCAAGAGCTAAAACTTCTTTTACGTTTGTGTCAAAAGCAGCGTACGAGAACAAAGTGGGCGAGAAACTTGGGTTACAAAAGCTGCTTAAACCGGTTAAAAATATTCGTCAATTAAAAAAAACAGATATGAAGTTAAATGGGGAAATGCCTAAAATTGAAGTTGATCCCCAAACGTACGAAGTAAAAGTAGATGGACAAATGATTACATGTGAAGCAGCAGAAGTTGTGCCTATGGCGCAGCGATACTTTTTATTTTGAGGTGAAAAAAATGGTAATCGAAAAAATTATCGGAAATATAGCAACATTAGAAAAACGGGCTCCGCATATAGAAAAGGTATATATCGAAAGTGACCGCTTAGTAAAACGCGTTCAGCGCGTTGTAACAGATCACGGTAAGGAACTAGGAATTCGCCTGAAAGAAAATCGCGAGCTCACTGATGGCGACGTGCTGTTTATGGATGAAAGCAATATGATTGTTGTTCAGGTGGTAGCAGACGATATTTTAACCATTCAGCCGATTGATATTCAGCAAATGGGAGAAATTGCTCATCAGCTTGGCAACCGACATTTGCCAGCACAGTTTGAAGGTGGAGACATGCTCGTACAGTACGATTATTTAGTCGAAGAATTGCTTCAGCAACTCGATATTCCCTATAAGCGCGAAAAAAGAAAAGTAAAACAAGCTTTTAAGCATATCGGACATAGTCATGACTAATTCATTGCTTTCGCTGATTCAGCTATGTGATTCAAATTTCCCATCGGGTGCATTTTCGCATTCGTTTGGTTTTGAAACGTATATTCAGCGAAATCAAATTTACAACACAGAGACCTTTCAAGAAGCGCTTCGTACATACCTTGATGTTCAGCTGACGTATACGGACGGCTTAGCATGCAGGCTGGCTTATGAGTATGCTGCTCATGACCAGTTTAACGAAATTATGAGAATTGATCATGAACTATACGCTCTTGCTTTGTCAAAAGAAACAAGAGAAGGGACAAGACGGGTGGGCCAGCGCATGTTAAAGCTTTGCTTAGAGTTATTTCAAGGCTCTTATTTAGAAAAATATATGAGTGAAGTAAAAGCAAAGAAGGCGTACGGACATCCTGCTGTTGTATTTGCATTAGCCAGCCTGCAGTTAAACATTACGAAAGAAGAAGCAATTTTAAGTCACTTATACGCTAGCATCTCTTCTTTAATTCAGAATGCAGTCCGCGGCATACCAATCGGCCAAACGGATGGGCAAAAAACGCTCGTTCTTTTTCAGCCGCTGCTGCAGCACGCGCTTCAGCATATTTTGCAAGCAGATCAAGAGGAATTTGGTGCCGTGACACCGGGGTTAGAAATTGCTCAAATGCAGCATGAACAATTGCATGTCCGATTGTTCATGTCATAAAAAAGGGGGGAAGGCCTTCTAACGATGAAGGCGTAAAAAATGAATGCAATTAAAATTGGAATTGGTGGACCTGTTGGTGCAGGGAAAACAATGTTAGTAGAACGATTAACGCGTGCACTAGAAGGACAGCTCAGTATGGCAGTCGTTACAAACGATATTTATACAAAAGAAGATGCACAGTTTCTAGTAAAAAACAGTATTTTACCGGAAAATCGTATCGTAGGAGTAGAAACAGGAGGATGTCCTCATACGGCTATTCGAGAAGATGCGTCTATGAACTTTGCTGCGATCGATGAGTTAGTGGAACGTCACCCCGATGTTGAACTTATTTTTGTAGAAAGCGGAGGAGATAATTTAGCCGCAACGTTTAGCCCAGAGCTCGTTGATTTTTCGATTTATATCATTGACGTAGCACAAGGGGAAAAAATCCCGCGTAAAGGCGGTCAAGGAATGATTAAATCTGATTTATTCATTATCAACAAAACAGATTTAGCCCCGTATGTAGGAGCCAGTTTAGAAGTAATGAAAAAAGATACAATTCAAGCGAGAGGGCACAAGCCTTTTGTTTTCACCAATTTAAAAGAAGATAAAGGGCTCGACCAAGTGATAGAATGGATTAAAAAAGAGGCCTTTTTAATCGGCCTTGAATCATGAGCTACACGGGTTATTTAGAGCTTCGAGCAGAAAGAAACAGTAAGCGAACCGTTATTAAAGATACGTACCATTACGGTGCTTTCAAAGTTGCCAGACCTATTTACATGACTCCTGAATCACCTTTTGTTTATATGCTTCACGTAGGCGGAGGATACGTGAGCGGAGACAAATATAAAACGATGATAACGGTAGAGAAAAATGCTCAGCTGACGGCTACTACTCAATCTGCGACAAAGGTGTACAAAACACCGAACGAAGCTGTTTTACAAGAAACTTATATAACCCTTGAAGAACAATCCATCATGGAATATATACCAGACCCGCTTATTTTGTATGAAAATGCTGCATTTGTCCAAGAAATAACGGTTCATATAGCAGAAAACGCTGCTTTATTTATGTGCGACAGCATCACCCCGGGGTGGTCGCCGGATGGGCAGCTGTTTCAATATACCTCTATGCGTTCCAAGCTTAAACTGTATGTAAACAAGCAGCTGAAGGTATACGATCACTTATACTTGAATCCAGAAAACCATTTGCGCGGCATGATGAAAATGGAAGGGTATACTCATTTTGGATCGATTATCATTGTTCATCCAAACGCCGACGACGCATTTATAGCGAAAGTACATCAGCTGTGCGAAGAGGCAGTCTGTAAAGCAGGAGCTTCCGCACTTCCGATTTCCGGATGTGCTATTCGAATACTAGCTGCTAGTACACAAAAAGTTGAAGAGATAATCGCCAAAGTATACGGGTTGTTCCGGCAGGAGTTATTAAAAGCTGAAGTATCACTTTTGCGTAAGTATTAAAGTGCCTGTACAAAAGTATAGTAGTTGAAGAAAAATCCGAACGAGCTGGACTCTTGATAGAGAATCAAATTCGTTCGGATTTTTTTATTAGTAGGGTGAACGTAGGTTTCCTGTATGTAGTTCCTTCTAGCCGTTGATTAGAGGACAAAGCGGCGTTTTGCACAGAAATCAACAGCTGTGGAACAAGCAGTCCAGATCATTTATCCTACTTATTCGTCTTTAGATTGAATTGTTTTCATTATGTTTCATTCTCTGTTAAAACCACAGACTAAATAATCCGTCGCTTACACCTAAATTATACATATAATAAAGGCCAAATATAATGCTGACAGCGCCTGTTACCTGCATTAAGCAGCGATTTAACGTCACTTGCTTTTTAGTTGTAACGAATGGAATCCCAATAACCGTTGTAAATAACAGCATGCCAAGACAAGTGCCGATTCCAAAAATGATAATATATAGAGCACCTTGCCATACGTGAGTAACGGTGCTCATCGTTACTACAACCATCGCTGCGCTTCCGGCCAGTCCATGAACAAAGCCAATGCCTAATGACTTTAAGTAAGACGTTTTTTCGTGATGCGTATGCACTTGTTTTTTGTAAGACAGAAACGATGTAAAACCGAGGTAAACGAGCATAATGCCCACTAAAAATTCAAGCGACATGCTCATGCGTTCAGAAATACTGCTTTTTAACACTATTAAAATCATGCCAAAAATAAACAGCGTAAGCGTATGACCAATCCCCCAGTATACTCCTGCAAGCGAAGAGCGCCACAGCTTTTTACTTTTTGAAGCAATGGTTGATACAGCGATAATATGATCTGGTTCTAGAGCATGCTTGATTCCTAAAAAAACCCTAGTATTAAAATTGAAAAAAAACTTGTTTCCATGTCAGCTTTCTCATCCTTTCGTACGTATAAAACTAGTATATCGCACGCTTTTGTTTTAATAAACAGAAAATTCTAAACAAAGATATCTGATCGAATAGCTAAACCATTTATCAATTTACAATAAGTTACAAATATTAAAGGAGATGTAGTATAAAAATTTTACATTTACAAAAACTATAAGTAAATTATTGTGAGGTTGATAACTATGGACAAAATTTCTACTGATATCATGCTGTGGAGTTCTTTTATACGTCAAAATGTTAGGATAGAACGTGACTAGACTAGAAGCTCTTTTATGGAGCATTGCGTTGCCGGGCTTTGGACAATTACTAAACAAAAAACATATAAAAGGAATTTTGTTTATTGTACTTGAATTTCTCATTAATATGGGCGCAAATTTTAATGAAGGCATTCGCTTAAGCTTTTTAGGGGAAACAAGACAATCCCTAGAGGTAATGAACATGCAGTGGTTAATGTTTTATCCATGTTTATATTTTTTTGCAATTTGGGATGCTGTTAAAGAAGCAGAAAATGGCGCATCGAGATTTACATTTATTCCTTTTGTCTCCTGTGCTTATTTTGTTACAGTAGGCATTATGTATTCCTCAGTGACAACCATCAACGGTGTTTTTATAGGCCCAATTTGGCTCCCTATGCTGTCTGTTGTACCGGGACTGGTTATTGGACTCATTGCCAAAAAGCTATTAGAAGTGTATATACATAAGAAAAAATAAACGTCATTTCAATCTATTCATCCGTAGATTTTAATGGACGTTTATTTTATTTTTGTTTATAAATAAGTAATAAAGTCTCTTATTTAGGGAACGTACTAACAGTGGCTATTTTTACATAATCTTAAGAGAGTACGTTTTACTCGTAGAAAAGAGCACATTGAAAATGGAGAGAATGTGTACAAGCTTATATAATAGCAACTTAATAAAAAGAAGTTGGAGAGAAGGTGAATCGATGATTACAAATGGTATTTATCGTTTTTTTCTTGTTTGGTACGTATGCGGAGTCGTTTTGCTTTCCTTTGATTTGCTGCCTTCATGGTTAGAATGGGCAAATGCTGTTTTTTTACACTTGAGCAGTCTTCTTGCTCTTATTTATCTAGCTAAGGCCTATGGAGTAAGGCGGGCACTGGTCGTTGCGGTATTTGTGACAGGCGCATCTATTTATGTCGAAAGTCTAGGTGTTAAATATGGATTTTTATTTGGATCCTACGATTATGAAAAAGATTTTGGCGCCAAAATCTTGGGCGTTCCTCTGACCATTGGATCGGCTTGGTTTATGGTCGTAATCACAAGCAGAATATTAGCTCTCGGAATTATGAAGCGTATGGAGCTGCCGTTTATTGTCCATGGAATTGCCTATGCGGTCATTAGTTCGCTATTTGCTGTTATTATGGATTTGGCTATTGATCCCGTTGCCTATGTTGTTAAGCAATATTGGGTGTGGGAAGGGGACAGCTTTTATTATAATATTCCTTTATCCAATTTCTCCGGCTGGTTTTTACTGTCTTTCTTCATTCAGCTGGTCGTATATTTCTTTTTAGCTAAGGTTCCTAAAGAAGAAGAGCAGGTATGGGAAAGAAGAATGGTGTTTTTGTATAGTGCAGTCGTCATGATGTTTGTAATTATAGCGTTAGTAAATGGCCTGTGGCTTGTGGTATGTCTGACGATGCTTCCTTTTCTTATTCTTTATATTGTGTATAAAAAGGAGACTCGCTTATGATTTATCCGAAGAAAAACTCAATATTTGAGCGCTTTTTTCAACTGTTTGTCACATATCAGCTCAAAAAACAGTTTTATCGTATTCATTTACATATAGAAGAGCTCCCAAAAGATAAAAAAATGTTATTAATTGCTAATCATTCCAGCTGGTGGGACGGTTTAGTGACATTTTATTTAAATAACGCGGTATTAAAAACAGATCTATACGCTATGATGTCTGAACAAGGAATGAAGGATTTTTCTTTTTTTCAACGAATCGGGGCTTTTTCAGTAAATGCAGCGTCTCCGAAGCATATAGTGGAATCGTTAAGGTTTGCCAGCAAGCTGTTAGAAGAGAAAAAAACAGTGCTTATTTTTCCTCAAGGTAAAGAAGAGCATCTTGAGAAAAGGCCGTTAGCTTTTTCTGAAGGGCCTGCTTTTCTTCTAAAAAAGCAACCCGACGTTGAAGTTATTCCCATTACATATTATTATACGTTTTGCCATGATCAGCGACCGGAGCTTTTTATCTGGGTAGGGCAAGCTGTTTTTTACGACTCAGCCAATGTAAGAGAAGATATAACCAAAACGCTAGCCGGTACAGTCACTGCTCAGCTCGACCATCAAAAACAAAAAATCATTCAAAAAAACGACGAGGAATTTACGACTTTATTAAAAGGCCGAAAGACGCTTAGCGAGTGGTTAACGTGGTGGAAAGCGAAGGTGAAAGAATGATTTACTATATGCTTTTATTTATTTTTATGCTGCTTCTAACCATTGTAAATATTCAAGCAATGCCTAAATTAAAAAGATACGAGCCGGATTCTAAAACCCCTCAGCCTCTCATTTCTATTTTGATTCCAATGCGAAACGAAGAACGAAATGTAAAGCGAATCATTTCTTCTATTAAAGGATTAACGTATAGCAATCTAGAATGTGTCATACTAGACGATCAGTCCACAGATGAAACACGAACAGAGCTGTTGAAAGAAATTCACGGCGATCCGAGGTTTACCATCATAGAAGGAAAAGCGCTGAGAGAGGGTTGGGTCGGAAAAGTTCATGCCTGTCACCAGCTGTCGCAAGCTGCAAATGGAGACTATTTATTATTTGTAGATGCCGATGTACAGCTCAAAGAACGCACGCTAGAACATACTTTAGCCACAGCACAAGCGACAAAAGCCGCTCTTTTAACAGGTTTCCCACGTTTTCCCGTAAAAACGTGGTTAGAAGCATTGGTTGTTCCTCTGCAGCATGTTGTTGTTTTTAGTTATTTACCGGTTGTCGTAGCGAACCGTAACAAGATGAGCAAAGCTTCAGCAGCTCACGGTGCTTTTATGTTTATAAAAAAAGAAGCTTATGAGATCGCAGGAGGACATGAAGCTGTTAAATCTTCACTAGTAGAAGATGTGCATCTAGCCCAGCTTTTTAAGCAAAAGAAACAGCGCGTTATTTTGGCCAATATTACGTCTCACGTTAGCTGTTATATGTATGAAACAACTGAAGAAGTATGGAATGGGTTTGCTAAAAATATCTTTGTGGGTCTAGGCCGATCCGCTAAAGCAGTTTGGGTACTGAGCGTTTTTTTTACCTGTTACTATGTGCTGCCGCTTCCTTTTTTTATAGCCGGAATATTCACAGGCAACATGCTTTGGATTCTTCCTTTTTGCATTATGCTTTTTCAGCGGTTTTTAATTGACCGGTCAGCTCAGCAAAAAGGGCTTTTGTTTCTTACTATGCCGGCGTCGGCAATTGTGCTGATGCTGCTGATGAACCATTCTATGAAGCGTGAACGAAAAAAGCAGGGATATGAATGGAAAGGAAGGCATTATCAATGAAAAAAGTACTAATTGTCGGGGCAGGATTAGGCGGATTAGCTGCAGGAGTTCTTCTTCAAACAAAAGGGTTCGATGTCACAATCGTGGAAAAAAACGAGCACGTAGGCGGAAAAATGATGCCTGTGCAGCTAGGAGAATATTCTTTTGATTTCGGGCCTAATACCATTACAATGCCAGAAGTTTTTCAGTGGTTATTTGAGCAAGCGGGCGAACGTGCAGAAGACTATATGCCTCTTGTCAAACTAACGCATCATACAAATAATTTTTTTACCGATGGCTCACAATTTTCCATGTCTATCGATGAACGAAAAATGATTCAGCAGCTTGAACGTCTCGATCCCTTTGCTGCGGAGCAATACCCGGCCTATTTAAAAGAAGTAAAAAGAATATACGACATTGCAAAAAGTCAATTTTTCTACCGGACATTTTCATCGTGGAAAGATTATACAAACCCTTCTCTATTAAAAGCATTGCTGCAAGTAAGGCCGTTTGAAACAGTAGATACGTTTCATCAGCGTTTTTTTCGAAACGAAAACATTCGAAATGCATTTAATCGATATGCAACCTATATCGGATCTTCACCTTATACATCGCCCGCTACGTTTTCACTGATTGGACACTTAGAAATGAATGATGGGGTGTACTATGTAAAAGGAGGAAATACTAGAATTGCAAAAGGGCTGGGGCATGTGTTCCAAAAAGCCGGAGGAAAGCTGTATACAAACTGCAGCGTTACTGAAATAGTAGTAAAAAATAAGCGAGCTGTCGGAGTGGAAGTAAATGGAGAAGAAAAGATAGACGCGGATATCGTTATTGTAAACGGGGACTTGCTAAAAGCCTATCCGGCACTCGTAAAAGAGCAGGATAGACCTCATTTTAAAAACAAAAAAGCAGCTGAATTTGAGCCTTCCATATCAGCCTATGTAATTATGGCAGCAGTTAAGAAGCGCTTTTCTCAGCTGATTCATCATCAAGTGTACTTTTCTCAGAATTACAAGCAGGAATTCTATGAGCTATTTCAGCAAAAAACGCTTCCAACTGACCCTACAATTTACGTTTGTAATTCTTCATATACCGATAACAAGGTAGCTCCGGGTGACAATTTATTTATTTTAGTAAATGCCCCTGCTGTAAAAGAAGAGAATCAAGAAGAAATGAAAGCTTACAGAGAAGTTGTCTATCGCAAGCTTTCTCAGTTTGGTTTAGATATTGAGCCCTCGCTTGTACATGAACGAATTGTTACTCCATATCAAATTGAACAAACGTTTGGGGCATTTAAAGGCGCTTTGTATGGAGTAAGTTCAAACCGGAAAATGGATAGTTTTCTTCGCCCAAGCAACGTCTCAAAAGATGTTAAAAACTTATATTTTGTAGGAGGAACGACTCATCCAGGCGGAGGGTCTCCTATGGTCACAATTAGCGGCATCAATGTAGCTACGCTTATTTCCTCTTCCTAATTGATAAATCAGGATTGTCAAAAAGTTTAGTTTTTTGGTACTATAAGAAAGGACAGAGGCTGTTAACCACCTGTTCTTGCGGATGGAAAAACATGTTACATAACGAAGTTGAAAAGGTGATTACATAACTATATGATTGTATTTACGTGTCTTATTATTATCATAAGCATTATTCGTCCGTACTTGGAGAGCGTGACTGTTAAGCGAATTGCTTCAGAAGGCAAAAAAATTCGCTACTACAAAGAACAGTTCTTTTTTTATGTGCTAATTTTACTATTTTATATTGCGGTGATGGTATACCATGCGGTTCCAGTTTCTATGTTAGGGTTGCAGGGAGTATATCTAGATACGATTCACCGGACGGCTCCGTATCCAGCGTGGATTGAATATTTGCTGCTTTTAATCTTTGCAGGCTTTATTATTCTTTCCATTATGCTTCAATGGATGAAAGATCATGGAGAAACGGTTTTTGTGGAACAGGAGATGCCCACGTCAATTGAGGCAACCGTTCCTAAAACAGAAAGAGAGCAAAAGTGGTGGCTTGCATACAGCGGTATTTCCAGCTTCGTAGAAAGCACCGTCTATTTTCCTAGCTTTTATTTATATAGTCACTATGTATTAGCCATTCAAAATACATGGGTGTTGGCTATTTTAATTGGTATTGGTTATTTCCTATCACAGCTAGCTTTTCAGCGTGACCGTTTGAGTGTCCAGACGCTGTTAGTTGGTATCGGGCTAGGCGCTTTATTTATCATGACAAAGTCAGTTGTAATCATGGTCTTGTACTATGGTTTTAGTTTCTTAATCTATGATATTTATCAACAAGATCGCAATTTAGTAAAAAGCACAGAGGATCATTAAGAAACAACACGGCATAACGCTGTGTTGTTTCTTTTTTTTATAATTTATAAAAAAACCTTGAAAAGCGCTTTCAATAGTTTTATAATTTAGATAAATCGATTTACTAAACCGGTTTAGTAAGTGGTTAGCTAGTATAATAAGAAAGGTAGGTCGATTTATGAATCATATCATTATTCCTTTAAATGCATTTGAAACGACAAGCTCTCAGCACACCATGATTGGGAGAATATATGAACAGCAAGTACATGGAGTGGAAATTCGAAGAGAGTTAATGAAAAAAGTAGATCAAGAGATTGAGCTTATTGCCGAAGAATTAAAAAGATATCCGCTTTTTACAGTATATTCGGCTCCAATCGAACTGTGGAAAGAAAAGGGAGAGTTAAACAAACAAGAATTAAAATCTATTCTTGAAGAAGCCGTATCACTTGGCGCTCAGTGGGTAAAAGTTTCTCTTGGTTTTTATCAGCCACAATCACCTATAGGAGAATTGCAGGAGCTATTGCAGGCATTTCCAGCTTTACATCTATTTGTGGAAAACGATCAAACTAGTTATGGAGGCAACATAGCATCTCTGCACGCATTTTTTGATAACGCTTACGAAATTCCTGTTTCCATGACGTTTGATATTGGTAACTGGCTTTATGTACAGGAACGACCTGAGGAAGCAATCAAAAAGCTAAGGTCATTTGTAGGCTATATTCATATTAAACACGTAATAAAAAATAGCGGAAAGCTAGTAACAACCTCTATATCAAACGGTTCAAATGAAATGTGGAAAGATATTTTGAAAGGGTTTTCTCATTCGATTTTTAAAGCTTTAGAGTTTCCAATCGATGAACCGGAACAAATCCCCCGCTTCATTTCATTGGTGCAAGCAGCAGAACAGGAGGAAGTGCAATGAATTCATTAGACGTTATTACCTTCGGAGAAGCAATGGCGATGTTCATGGCAGAACAACCAGGACCGCTGTATGAGATTAAGCATTATACAAAAGAGCTAGCCGGAGCAGAAACAAATGTAGCAATTGGTCTCGCTCGTCTCGGTCTGCGCGCAGGGTGGGTGAGCAAAGTCGGCAACGATCCTTTCGGTACGTTTATTATGAAACGGCTACAAGAGGAGTCGGTCAACACCGATTGTGTACTAGTAGATAGCGAATATTCAACAGGCTTTCAAATTAAATCAAAAGTGGAAGTGGGAGATCCGGAAGTTTGTTACTTCCGAAAAAATTCAGCAGCCAGTCACTTGCACCCAAGCGATTTTAATCGAAACTATTTTTTATCGGCAAAACATATGCATATGACAGGAATACCGCTTGCTGTGTCAGCAAGCATGCGTGAATTTTCTCTACACGCGCTTACCTCGATGAAAGCAGCTGGCAGAACGGTTTCCTTTGACCCGAACCTGCGACCGACTCTTTGGACATCGAAGGAAGAAATGATTTTTACAATCAACGAAGCTGCTAAACAAGCAAACTACGTTCTGCCAGGCATTGAAGAAGGGAAAATTTTAACCGGATACAAAAATCCAGAAGATATCGCTTCTTACTATTTAGATGCAGGCGTAGAGCTTGTCGTTATTAAACTAGGTGAACAAGGAGCCTTCTTTAAGACAGCAAGAGAGCAAGGAATGGTTGAAGGAATAAAAGTGAATCAAATAGTGGATACAGTCGGTGCAGGAGACGGCTTTGCAGTAGGGCTGTTAAGCGGACTTCTTCAAAATGATTCTCTTACTCAATCTGTCATGAGAGCAAATGCTATTGGATCATTAGCTGTACAAAGCCCTGGAGATAATGACGGATATCCAACTGAACAGCAGTTGCAAAAATATATGGAATCCCAAAAACAAGGAGTGAAGTGATAATGAAACAGCAGCTAGCAAAAAAAAGATGGCTTCGGTTAATTCCTATCGTATTTATTACGTATAGCCTTGCATATTTAGACCGTGCAAACTATGGGTTTGGAGCAGCGGCAGGGCTGGCAGAAGATCTTCATATTACGCCAGGTATTTCGTCTTTATTAGGATCGCTCTTTTTCTTAGGTTATTTCTTTTTCCAAATTCCAGGCGCTCACTATGCTGAAAATAAAAGTGCCAAAAAGCTGATTTTTTGGTCTCTGATTTTATGGGGAGCACTCGCTACAGCTACGGGTATGGTAAGCCACGTCGGGTTTTTGTTTGTTATTCGATTTGCTTTAGGGGTAGTTGAAAGTGCCGTTATGCCTGCTATGCTAGTGTTTTTAAGCCACTGGTTTACAAAAGCAGAACGTTCTAGAGCCAACACGTTTTTAATTTTAGGAAACCCGGCAACCGTTCTTTGGATGTCGATTGTTTCTGGATATTTGCTAGAATCGTTTGGCTGGAGATGGATGTTTATTTTAGAAGGTTTTCCAGCTGTTATTTGGGCGTTTTTATGGTGGAAACTGGTAAACGACGAACCAAAAGACGCAGGCTGGCTGTCGAAAAAAGAAAAAGCAGATTTACACGATGCGCTGCAAAAAGAACAAGAAGGAATCAAACCTGTTAAAGGCTATAAAGAAGCTTTCAAAAATCGCACCGTTATTTTATTGAGCATTCAATATGCTTTATGGAGTATTGGCGTCTACGGATTTGTTATGTGGCTGCCGTCTATTATTAAAGCAGCGCCTAACATGAGTATAGTAAAGACCGGCTGGTTAGCATCCGTTCCTTACGTATTAGCAGTCGTACTAATGTTAACGGTTTCATATTTATCAGATAAGTTTTTAAAACGAAGCGTGTTTGTATGGCCGTTCTTATTAGTAGGAGCGCTTGCTTTTTACGGATCTTATTTAGTTGGCACAAGCAACTTCTGGCTTTCTTTTACCTTACTTGTTATCGCCGGGGGAACGATGTATGCTCCGTACGGACCGTTCTTTGCGATTATTCCTGAAATTTTACCGCGTAATGTTGCTGGAGGAGCGATGGCTTTAATCAATAGCATGGGCGCACTTGGTTCATTTGCCGGTTCTTATATTGTAGGATTTTTAAATGGATCAACAGGAGGATTTGGCGCTTCATATATCTTTATGGCTGGATCATTATTCCTTGCGGCAGTTTTAACCATTGTCGCAACGAAAAAGCCAAGAGAAGTTCAAAGTGTAAAGCCAGTTGAAACAACGGCTTAATGTAACGATAGAAAAGGAGAATTAAGATGCATATTGAGAAAATTACAAGTAGCGGTATTGTAGCGGTCATTCGAGGAGCAAGCGCTGAGCGAATTATTCCGCTTGCCTACGCGTTAAAAGAAGGCGGAGTAACAAACCTAGAAATCACAATGGAAAACCCTGCTGCTGTAGAGGTTATTAAAGAATTGAAAAATGAATTTGCCGACTCGATGTTTATTGGAGCAGGAACTGTTCTAGACGAAGAAACAGCGCGAATTGCCATTATGGCAGGAGCATCATTTATTTTTTCTCCTACGGTGAACGAGCGAACAATTAAAACGGCTAAAAGATACGGAGTCATTAGCGTTCCGGGTGCTTTTACACCTACTGAAATACTAACAGCGTATGAATGCGGCGCGGATATAATTAAAGTCTTCCCGGCAAGCGTGGTAGGTCCCGCTTATTTTAAAAATATAGCAGGACCGCTTCCTCACATTCCATTAATGCCAACGGGCGGCGTTACGGCTGAAAATGCGGGCGCTTATATTAAAGCTGGAGCAGCTGCTATTGGGGCAGGAAGCACATTAGTGGATGGAAAGCAGCTTCCAACTCCTGAATACTTACTTCAAGTAACAAGGGAAGCGAAACGTTTTACTCATGAAATTCAAGAAGCTAGGCTTGCGTACGCTTAATAAATAAAGCCTTCTGCTATCAAGAAGGCTTTTCCTTTTTCGTTTTTTTCGTTTACACTAGGAGTAGCATAATTTTAGGGATTGAATGAAAAGGACGGATTATGATGCAAAAAGTTACTATGCTTGATGTCGCAAAAGCAGCAAATGTCTCCAAAAGCACCGTATCACAATACATTAACAAGCGGTATGAATATATGGGCGAAGAAACACGAAAGAAAATTAAAGAAGCGATTGATACACTGGGCTATCAGCCCAACTATCTAGCACGGAGCTTAAAACAAAAGCGAACGTCGATGATCGGGATTATTGTCGCAAATATTATGCACAGATTTTCTACTGAAGTCATTCGTGCCATTGAAGACTATTGCCATTCGCAAGATATACATGCCATCATTTGCAACGCAGATGATGACCCTGATAAAGAAAAGAAATATATTAATATGTTAAAAGCAAAGCAAGTAGATGGCCTTATTTTATTTCCAACGGGTGCCAATACTTCTCTTTATGAGCAGATGATCAAAGAAGAATATCCGGTTGTTATTATGGATCGTAAAATTCATGATGTAAAAGGAAAAATTCCATCCGTAGTGGCGAACAACCAAGAAGCCACAAAACAGGCTATTTTGCATCTGCTCGAGCTTGGACACAAGCATATAGCGATTATTACAGAACCATTAACTATTACACCCCGGATTGAACGTGTAGAAGGGTACAAAGAAGCGTTAACATCAGCCAATATGCCTGTAAATGAATTCATGATTATTAACTGCAAAAAAGCGGACATGCAAAAAGCGCTGGAGAAGCTATTTGCAGCCGATAATCCGCCGACAGCGCTGCTGGCTGGAAACGATTTAGTGTTCATTGAAGTGCAGAAATTTATTAAACAACACGGATTTAATATCCCAAATGATTTATCTTTAATTGTTTATGATAATATTCCTTACGCAGATGTAGCAACGCCTGCCGTTACCACGATTTCGCAGCCTGCTTTTGACATGGGAACAAAAGCAGCAGATTTACTTATTAAACAAATTTTGAAAGAAAAGATAGCTTATGAAGAGTACCAGTATGAGTGTGAATTAATTATTCGAGAAACAACTTTGTCGCATTAAGCTAGAAAGAGCGCCTATGGCGCGCTCTTTTTAGCTCATCAAAATATTAGTTTTTTTTGCGCTGTTACTAAACCGGTTTAGTAGAAAGTGAGGAGAAGAAATATGAAGATACAATTAGCATTAGATCGCGTCACAATTGAAGAAGCTATTATACTTGCCAAGCTGACAGAACCCTATGTTGATTGGATTGAAGTAGGTACATCTCTTATAAAAGAGTATGGAATTGAAAGCATTTATAAAATCAAACAGGCATTTCCGCACAAGATGATTGTAGCAGATATCAAAACGATTGATAACGCAGAGTATGAGTTTACCATGTGCTATCAAGCAGGAGCAGATATAGCAACAGTAATGGGCGTATCACCTTTACCCACGATAGAGACGTGTGCAAATGTAAGCGAAAAATGGAATAAAAAAATGATGATTGATTTATTAAACACGTCAAGCAGCTCGCAAAAGCAAGTAAGTATTTATAGAAACGCTATTTTCTGCCATCATATCAGCAAAGATGAGCAAGAAAAAGAAGGAAAATCGCTGAGTCAAATAAATTTGCGGCAGTATTTTCATTCAGATGCGCAAATAGCAGTAGCAGGAGGAATTAATCCAGCCTCAGCAGCGTCATTACTTCAAATGAAGGCGGACGTTGCGATTATTGGATCAGCGATTACAAAAAGTGCAGATGTGGCAAAGGCATCTGCTGAATTTCAAGACTTATTTATGAGCAGGGGGAACGTATAATGACAAAAACACAAACGATTTTACATGAAATTACGACCGTAATGAATCACATAAAAGAGCCGCAAATAGAAGAAGTAGCGTTTTCACTTTACCAAGCGAAACGAATTTTTGTTATAGGCGAAGGTCGCTCTGGGTTAATGGGCAAATCATTTGCGATGAGACTGATGCATTTAGGTGCGACAGTATACGTTGTAGGAGAGACCATTACTCCTTCGATTGCAGCGGGTGACGTATTGGTGGCTGTATCTGGTTCAGGAAAAACACAGCAAGTGGTGAGCGTAGCTAAAAAAGCCAAAGAAGTAGGATGTTCAGTTATCGGCATTTCAGCTAGTACAGAATCACCATTAACTGCTCATACTGATGAGCTGCTGCACATTCCCGCTGCAACCAAATACCGAAGCGAAAATGAAGCAGCTTCTATTCAGCCGCTTGGTTCATTGTTTGATCAATGTGCTCACGTTGTGTTTGATACAATTTGCTTGGAATACGGGAATTTGAATCACACGGATCATGAACAGGCGTTTAAGCAGCACAGCAATTTAGAGTAAGTTAAGTGGAAAGAGGCTAGAACAAAAGTAGGTTATTTAAAAGAAAATCCGAACGATGAATCGAGATTCTTGATAAAGAATCACATTCGTTCGGATTTTTTCATTGGTATTGGTGAGCGTAGGTTTCATGTGTGTAGTTGCTTCTAGCTGTTGATTGAATCGATGTAGTTATGTCCCACTCTCTTTTGATACAGGTAAGTCTAAGTCTGAACGTTGACTTCACTTCAAAGTAAATAACAGCATTTTTATGCTGAAATTGCTATAATATACAAGCCGGTACATATACTAAGGCGACTGAAAATAAAGGAGTTTTGATTAATGACAAAAATAAAATTAATTTCACATAACGATTTAGACGGGGTAAGTCCAGCACTATTAGGGCGGTTAGCGTTTGGCGACGACAACTTTGATTACAGCACGGTAAGCATTGGCCGCATCAATGACACAGTGACGCATTTTATTGAAGAAGAAAACGATGGAGACACAGCTTTATACATAACAGATATTAGCGTAAATGAGGAAGTAGCGGAAAAATTAAATGAACTGGTAAAAAAAGGCCAGCAAATCACTCTTATTGACCATCATATCTCTGCTCTTCCACTAGCTGAGAAATACGATTGGGTTCATGTTATTGCAGAAGACGAAAACGGTAAAAAGACGGCAGCTACATCTCTTTTCTACGACTACTTAGTGCGCAACAATATGCTCCAAAAAACGGCGTTGCTTGATGAGTACGTAGAACTTGTGCGCTTATTTGATACGTGGGACTGGTTCCATGAAAATAACTTGAAAGCAAAGCGCCTTAATCACCTATATTATCTAATCCCGCATGAAGAATTTAAAGAAACCATTCTAGAAACGCTTCGTGAATCGTACCATACTGAAAATCAAGAATTTACGTTTACGGACAAACACGAAATTTTACTAGAAGCAGAAGAAAAAAAGATTGAAAAATACATTTATGATAAACAAAAACAAATCATAAAAGAAAGGGTTGAAATTGATAACACAGCGTACAACGCAGGGATTGTATTCGCAGATACATATCAGTCTGAGCTAGGAAATGCACTGTGTCTAGAAAACGAAGATATCCACTTTTCCGTTATGGTGGACATGGGACGCCAAAAGCTTGGGTTCCGTGCAGTAAAAGACGAAATCAACTTAGCAGAAATTGTTGGGCACCTTGGAGGAGGAGGTCACCCAAAAGCTTCTGGATGCAAGTTAACGGCTGAAACGTTTGCTCTTTTCGTCACGGATCACTTGTTTAAAGACGAAGAAAAAAGTGAATAAAGCGTATAAGGAGGAGATGATATGTCGTTTAAAGATTTAGTTGTTGTTGTTACCGGAGCTGCGAATGGAATAGGAAAAGATGTATCCCGCGCATACGCGAAACAAGGAGCAAAAGTGGTATTGGCAGATGTGGACGAAATCGAAGGCGAGCGTCATGCAGAGGCTCTTCAAAGACAAGGCGGAGAAGCCATTTTTGTAAAAACAGACGTCCGAAAAGAAAGCGACATTTTACATCTCGTTGAAAAAACGGTCAGTACGTACGGAACGATACATATTTTAATTAATAATGCAGGCGTTTCCCGCTGGAAATCACCGTATGATCTAACCATTGATGAATGGGATGACATTATCAATACGAACCTGCGCAGCGTGTTTCTATGTTCTCGCGAAGCAGCTAAGGTGATGAGAAAAAACGAAAGCGGAGGCTCCATTGTAAACTTAGCTTCTACGAGAGCTACAATGTCTGAACCTCACACCGAAGCCTATGCGGCTACAAAAGGCGGCATCGTTGCTTTAACTCATGCACTTGCCATTTCGCTTGGTGATGACAACATCACAGTAAATGCTATTTCTCCAGGATGGATTGAGACATCTGACTACGATGGCCTTCGTGAAATCGATCATACGCAGCATCCTTCTAATCGAGTTGGAACGCCGGCGGATATCTCAAGAGCGTGTATGTACTTAACAAACGCTGAAAATGATTTTGTGACAGGAGCTAACCTCGTAGTAGACGGGGGAATGACGCGAAAGATGATTTATGAACATTAAGTATCTATAAAAAAGGCTGAGATAAAAATATTTTAGACGAAGTGAAAAAATGAACCCTTGATCAAAATTTTTGATTAGCGGTTCGTTTTTTTATTACAGTGAACGTAGGTTTCACCTGTTTCGTTCCTTCTAGCAGTTGATTGAAGGGCACGACGAAGACTCCTGCGGAAAAAGCGGAACAGATGAGACCCCGCAGGAACGCAAGTGACGAGGAGGCTCAGCGGCCGCCCGCGGAAAGCGAAGTCGTGCACGGAAATCAACTGCGGTATCAAAAGCGGTTCAGCTCATATATCCCATTTGTTCATTTTAGATTAGATTCATTTCGTTATGTCTCAACCTCTTTTGATGATCAACAAAAAAATAATAATTTTCTGTTGACAGATAATAATAATCATTGTAAAGTAAGTTACATAAAGTAATTAAATTTCAATTAATATTTTTTTAGTTTAATATCTCGAATTAGAGATATAAGAATTCATTATATCTTGTTTATCTCCTTTTATCAGAGGGAAGGGTATAAACATGCAATTTAAGCTTAAAAAAACAAAAAATTAGGAGTGTGGAAAATGGGTTTTTTAGATAAATTATTTGATAAATCAAGTGATCAACAACAGGTTGGAAAAGATTTTTATGAAGCAATTAAAAACCGACGTTCTATTTATGCAATCGATAAAAATGTAAAAGTATCAGAAGAAAAGATTGAAGAAGTTATTAACTTTGCGGTGAAACATACCCCTTCATCATTTAATTCTCAAAGCGCACGCGTAGTTGTTTTGTTTGGCGAACAGCATGATAAAGTATGGGATATTACGAGAGAAACGCTTCGTAAAATTGTCCCAGCTGAAAATTTTGCAGATACGGATCAAAAAATGAACTTATTCGGAAGCGGCTATGGAACAGTTCTTTTCTTTGAAGATCAAGAAGTAATTGAAGGGTTGCAAAAGCAGTTCGCATCTTACAGCGAAAATTTCCCCGTTTGGTCTAACCAATCATCAGGTATGCTGCAGCATGTGATTTGGACAGCGCTTGAGCTCGAAGGCTTAGGAGCAACATTACAGCATTACAATCCATTGATTGATGATGAAGTAAAAGCAGCTTGGCATATTCCAAGCTCATGGAAATTAATTGCCCAAATGCCATTTGGTAATCCCGTGGCACCTGCGGGTGAAAAAGAATTTCAACCGCTAAGTGAACGTGTAAAAGTATTTAAATAACAAAAAAAAGAGGCTCGTACAAAAGTATTTTAGCTGAAGAAAAATCCGAACGGTGAATCGTTCGGATTTTTTTATTGGTGTGGTGAACGTAGGTTTTCCATATGTAGGTGCTTCTAGCGGTTGATTTTGTTATGTCTCAGCCCCTTTTTCGCGGAAAATAGTTTGAATATTCTTTTATGTTTAACCTAAGAAAAATGCGGTTAAATAAGGGGAGTAGTCCTCAAATCTTCTGTGGAATTTATGCGTTATACATAAACAATTCAATGATGTTTTGCAAAAAAATAAAGTTTTTAACTTGGTTTTTCAAAGAATATTTGTTAACATATCCACTTGTGAGGTCTTAGTAAGAGGAGGATGATGTAAAGAATCCCATATCGGACGCAAGGGCGTAGATGTGTGGAGTGGAAATTTTAAAGGAGGATATTATGTCTGATCAAGGAAATCAAGGAAAGTTTAAAAAATCAATATCGTTACTTGACCTAACGTTAATCGGGATGGGGGCTATTTTTGGTTCCGCCTGGTTATTTGCGGTTAGTAACGTAGCGTCAAAGGCTGGTCCAGCCGGAAGTTTTTCGTGGCTGATTGGCGGAGTCATTATTTTACTTATCGGTTTAGTGTATGCTGAACTTGGAGCGGCGCTGCCGCGTACCGGTGGAATTATCCGTTATCCGGTTTACTCACACGGTCATTTAGTGGGTTACTTAATTTCATTCATTACCATTATTGCTTACACTAGTTTGATTGCCATCGAGGTAACGGCTGTACGTCAGTATGTTGCTTTTTGGCTTCCTGGTCTAACTAAACATGGTTCTGAATCGCCTACTACAGTCGGCTGGTTATTTCAGTTCGCGTTATTAACGCTATTTTTTATCATTAACTACGTAAGTGTAAAAGCATTTGCTAAGTCAAATGTCATTATATCTGTGTTCAAATATGCGGTTCCTCTTACAATTATCGTCGTGTTAGCTTATCACTTTAAATCAGCTAATTTTACAACTGGCGATTTTACTCCGTTTGGTTTTAATGGTATTCAAGCAGCCATTTCAACAGGTGGCGTTATGTTTGCTTACCTAGGACTTCACCCTATTGTTTCTGTAGCCAGTGAAGTTAAAAACCCGCAGCGTAATATTCCAATCGCGCTCATTATCTGTATTGTACTTTCAGCGATTATTTACACAGCACTGCAAGTATTGTTCATTGGTAACATCCCGGCTGATATGCTATCAGGAGGGTGGGGAACAATTCAAGAGCAATTCTCTTTACCATTTAAGGATATTGCACTTATTTTAGGCCTTGGCTGGTTAGTAACGCTTGTTATTTTTGATGCTATTTTATCACCAGGCGGTAACGGGAACATCTTCATGAATACAACTTCTCGTTTAGTTTATGCTTGGTCTCGTAACGGAACACTATTTAAACGTTTCTCAAAAGTAGATAAGAAAACAGGAATTCCACGTGCGTCACTATGGCTATCATTTGGAATGTCCGTATTCTGGACACTGCCATTTCCTTCTTGGGAAGCGCTAGTAAACGTATGTTCAGTGGCACTTATTCTGTCTTATGCAATTGCACCAGTTTCAGCTGCAGCATTCAGAGTAAATGCAAAAGATCTTAAGAAGCCTTTTAAATTAAAAGGTATGAGCATTATTGCTCCTGTTTCATTTATCTTCTGTTCATACATCGTATATTGGTCAGGATGGACGACCATTTCTTGGCTTTTAGGATCACAGCTTCTAATGGTTGTTATCTACGTAGCATTTAAGAAATACGTACCAACTGACGTTGTAAAATTTGCACAGCAGCTTAAATCTGCTTGGTGGCTAGTTGCTTATTATATTATTATGCTTGTTATCTCTTACCTAGGTTCATTTGGTGGAGGACAAGGTGTGCTAAGCAACCCGCTTGACTTAATTTTAATTGCTCTTGTTTCACTCGGTATTTTCTACTGGGCGAAATACACAGGTTTACCAAAAGCAGTTATCGATACAGATGATTAATAAAAAAACACGGCATGAATTCATGCCGTGTTTTTCGTTTGTATAGGGGGTGTACTCTATTTACTTATCAAACAGCCACGTTTTTAATATAGCAGCATACTCACGAAAGTAGGCTTGAAGTTTAATTGAATTTGGTGTCTTTGCACCTAAAGGATAAACGTCAAAACCTTGACGTTTAGCAATAATAGAGGCGCGAAATAAATGAAAATCACTGCTAACAAGGACGACTTTTTTGTGTTGAATATCAACTTTCTTTTTAGTAAAAGTGAAATTCTCAAAAGTAGAAGTTGACTGATCCTCTTTTATAATACGATTCTTTTTAATTCCTTCTTTTCGTAGAAAACGATAGGCTGCTTCTGCTTCAGAAATTTCTTCATCGGATCCTTTTCCACCCGTTACGATAACTTTTGTTTGTTTATGAGTCTTTAAATAAGATAAAGCCGTTTTTGCTCGTTCTTTTAAACTAGGAGACATTTGATCTCCGTCTACTTTCGAACCTAAAATGAGCACATAATCTGCTTTTTGCGGAACAGGCTGATGAGCGGTTTGATACATACAAAAAGACATGATTACAGCATAAAGAACAAGCAAACTAATAAAGATATAAATGATTTTTTTCTTCAACTACGAGCACCTTCCTAGCTATTTCATAAGATGTTTGGAAAATAATTGTTATTATAGCATACGAGATCCAAATAAGTATAAACACAGTGATATATAATAATAGAAGAAAATCGTTATTGTGAATGGTTATAAAATTCGTTACAATAAAGAATAAATGATTTTAAAAGTGCCTCTAAGGAGGATAATAGGGAAATCGGTGTAAATCCGGTGCAGCCCCCGCTACTGTAAATGTGGATGAACCTGCAAAGACCCACTAGTCAAACTAGGAAGGATGCAGAAGTAAAATGAAGCATAAGCCAGGAGACCTGCTTTTAAAAACCCCTTATTTTTCGGTGGGAGAAATAAGTCAAGACAATGTGTTAATGAGCGCATGACCAAACCTTGACTTTTACAGTTAAGGTTTTTTTATGTGATAGGGAGTGGAAAAAGTGAAAAAAGGAAAACCTCTTATGATTCAAGGAACGCACTCAGACGCTGGAAAAAGTATGATTGCTACAGCGTTTTGCCGTATTTTTAAAGAAGACGGCTATCAAACTGCACCGTTTAAATCGCAAAATATGGCGCTTAATTCATACATTACAATGGATGGAAAAGAAATTGGCAGAGCGCAAGGAATTCAAGCAGAGGCGGCCGGAGTAGAAGCAACAACCAATATGAACCCTATTTTAATTAAACCAACTCGTGATCATGAATCTCAAATTGTCGTTCATGGAAAGCCGCTTCGTAATATGTTTGCTTTTCAGTATCGGCAAGAATTTTTTAATGAAGGTTTGAACGTGATCACGGAAGCTTATAAAGAGCTTGCCAATCATTATGATCGAATTGTGATTGAAGGCGCTGGAAGTCCTGCTGAAGTGAATTTGAACGATCGGGAACTGGTAAATATGCGCGTAGCAAAGATAGCCCAAGCCCCTGTTGTGTTAGTAGGAGACATTGATAAAGGAGGGGTCTTTGCGAGTCTAGTGGGTACTCTTCAATTGCTTCCAGATGAACATAAGCCTAGAGTGATTGGGGTGTTAATCAATAAATTCCGAGGAGACTTAGAGCTTTTAAAACCGGGGTTGAAGTGGTTTGAAGAATACACGGGAGTTCCGGTACTAGGAGTGATTCCTTATATGCACGACGTGGAAATTGACGCTGAAGATTCGCTATCACTCAGAAATTACTCAACGCTTGTGAACCCGTTAAAAGAAATCGATATTGCGGTTATCTCGTATCCTCGCATCTCAAATTTTACAGACATCGATCCTTTAAGCTTAGAAGAAGACTGTCACGTGAGGCTTGTAACCAAGCCGTCACAATTAGGTACGCCTGATTTAATTGTTTTACCAGGAAGCAAAAATACGATTGAAGATGCGCAGTTTTTACAAGAAAGCGGCCTGGCTCTAGCCATTAATCAAGTCTTGAATACAACGAACGTTCACGTCATTGGCATCTGCGGAGGATATCAAATGCTAGGGGAGACAATTACAGACCCTGATGCAGTAGAATCTCGGATTGAATCCATTAAAGGGCTGGGCTTGCTTCCAGTGGAAACCGTTATGACAACCAGCAAAAAAACAGAAAGAGTTTCTGGATATGTTCAGCTAGAAAGTGAAAGAGTTTCGATTGAAGGCTATGAAATTCATATGGGAAAGACGGTTTCTAAGAGCACCACGGAAGCTTTTGCAGTGGTAGAGCATGAAAAAGAAGGAACGGTTAAAGACAACGTTATTGGCACGTATGTTCATGATGTGTTTCATAACGATGCTTTGCGCAGAGCTTTACTTAATCAAATTCGTAAACATAAAAAATTGTCGCCTATTACGGATACATTCAACAGCCGCCTGCAAAAAGAGGAGTCTTTTTCAAAAGCAGCAGCATATGTGAGAGAAGCTGTAGATATGGAAAAGCTGTATCATTTAATAGACAGCTATAAAAGTCCTGAGCAAGCACAAAAAGTATAGCTTGTAGAGGCTTTCGCTTGTTTTTTTACCGAGAACTTTAGTACGCTATTCTACGTTGCCTAGTTCAACAGTCTAGCACTCGTAACAAATAAAAGATGATTGTTTCCAATACTATGTAGGGTGGAAACATGGTTTATGCACAGGAAAATGAATGGTTAATGTAATGTAAAAAAACATCACGCCTCGTTTCCTAGAGGAGCTGAAAGTATTGATTTTTAAACGTATTTTTTTAAACAAAGCATCTATTTTATACATAGTCAGTTTATTTATTGTATGTACTTCGGTGATTATGGGCGTATTTATTGGTACAGTTTCGTTAACCGTAGGAGATACAATCAAAATTATTATTGGCCACCTTACCGGACTATCCTTATATCACGGTCCGGAAAACATGGATTTAATCATTTGGCAAATTCGTTTTCCAAGAGTACTGGTGGCATTTTTAGTAGGAGCTTCGCTTTCAATAGCTGGGGCTGCCTTTCAAGGGCTATTAAGAAACTCTCTTGCCGATCCTTACACGATCGGAGTTTCCTCAGGTGCAACCCTTGGCTCTGTCATGGCAATTTATTTTCATTGGAGTATTTTTGGTTTGTCTATCTTCACGCTGCCTGTAGTTGGCATCGTATCTGGTTTTATTACTCTTCTTTTAGTTTTTGGTATTACGAAACTCGCAAGCGGCAATTTGGCCAATGAAACCATCATCTTAGCGGGGATTATTTTATCATCCTTTATGAGCGCGCTCATTTCATTAGTTGTAGCTCTTTCTCCTGAAGAAGATGTAAGGCAGGTTTTATATTGGCTAATGGGAAGTGTATCAATGAGAGGATGGTCTCATATTCAAATTTTAGGCCCGTTCTTTTTAGTCGGTACGATTATGCTGCTGTTACATGTCAAAGAGCTGAACGGCTTAGCCTTTGGCGATCAATCCGCTCAGTTTATGGGAATAGACGTAAAGAAGAAAAAAAGAATGGTTTTAATAGGTGCATCCGTATTAACAGGGGCTGCGGTATCAGTATCTGGGGCAATTGGATTTGTTGGCTTAGTTATTCCACACGTAGTACGTCTCGTAGCAGGAGCTAATCATAAGCATGTACTGCCGCTTTCTATTTTAATCGGAGGAAGTTATTTGGTTTTAGCCGATTTATTGGCACGAACGATATTAGAACCTCGCGAACTGCCGATTGGAGTCGTAACCGCCTTAATTGGTTCGCCGATTTTTACCCTGCTCCTTGTAAAAGAACGTATGCGGAAAAGAGGAATATCATGATTGAACTATATAATGTGACGGGAGGATACGATAAACAGCAGCCGACCGTTCGCGACATCACGTTCACCGTAGACAAAGGTTCTTTTGTCGCTTTACTAGGACCAAATGGAAGCGGGAAAACAACGCTTATTCGCTTAATTATGAATGTATTAACCATTCAATTAGGAGAAGTGAAGGTAGAAGGAAAGTCAGTGAAGGCTTATTCACCAAAACAACTGGCGCAAAAAGTTGCAGTCATGACGCAAGAAAATCAAATTGGGCTAGAATTTACGGTTCAAGAAATTGTTTCACTTGGACGTTACCCTTATCAGGCAAAAGGATTGTTTAGCACTGTATCAGCACAGGATGAAGAAGTGGTGGAAAGCGTGATGAAATTAACAAATGTTTGGCACTATAGAAATCATACTTTTCAATCACTAAGCGGTGGAGAAAAACAGCGGGTTTTACTGGCTAAAGCACTAGCGCAAGAACCTGACTACTTACTTCTTGATGAACCAACTAATCACTTAGATGTAAAACATACAATGGAACTGCTTCAGCTGTTAAAAACGTTACAGCAGGAAATGAGCTTAACGGTCCTGGCCATTTTGCATGATCTCAACATCGCCTCGCTGTTTGCAGATAATGCCGTGTTACTGAAAGATGGAAGAGTAGAAGAAACGGGGATGGATGCCATTTTTCAGGATGCAGCTACGTTAAAAAGAGTATATGGCGTTGATTTGCATGTATTTCACCATCCCGCTGTGAACAAGCGACAAATTGCTTTTGTGCCGCCGTATCAATATCCAGAGACGGACTTCCATGAGTTGTATCAGTTACAAAAGGAACCGGGCAACCTATGTTTATCCTTTGTTCGTCCTTTGAGAACTCTTTCACTGGGTTCAAATGAAACAGGCCTACACTGGTGTCAAGAAATTGTTCAACAGCAAAGCAGTGCTAACGCGGCGTGGAAATCTGCGTCTTTATCCAGTCATGAAGTTCGCTTAAAAGACGATAAAGGTTACTCGTGGCTGGCTGTGCTGACACATGGACAAAAAGAAAATGAAGTAAATATTGTTCTATTAACAAATGCGCCGCTTTCGGACGCGAACTTACTTCATGCTGCGATGAAGGTAATTGAATACCGGGCTTTCTTAGGAAAAACAGGACGTATTGCTGTAGCATCATCTCATCATAAAGAAGAAAATCAAGAAGAAGTTTCAGAGTTCTTAATGGAACGCCTACAGAAAGAATTACAACTATTTATGGAAACAAAAATGACCGACAATTGCTTTAAATAAGCAGTAGCGGTCATTTTTTATTCTTCGGAGTGATCATCAGACTTTTCTGTTTCACCTCCTGAACTCATCGTTGTCTCAGTTGTATGTTCATCAATCTTTTTTTCTTTCAGCTTAACAGAAAACAAGTCTTTGACTTCTTCATCTACTTGATCAGAGTCAGCGCTGTAAGTGGTGCCGATGTTTAAGTGGCCGGTCAGATCTTTAATGCCTAGCTGGCCGAAATTATTACTAAGATCAATTTTGTCTAACAGTACTTTTTCGACCATGATTTTTTCAACAACAATGGACTGCTTTGGCTGAGTTACTCCATCAATCTTTTTGTCAAGAGTTTTCACCATCTCATATAAGGCTGTATTGGACGATTCTTCCTTTAACGCAGAGAGCTGATTTTGAATAGCTTCGAAATTAGGAGCTGACTGCATAGCCGAGAGCAAATGAGCTGTTTGCTCGTGCAGTTGAGACAGTGATTGAATAAGGTGAGCTGATTCATGTAATTGCTGATGAAGCTCTTCTATTTTAGGGATGGCGTCGGTTAAACGCGTCACTTGATCAATAATTCCCTGCAGGTTCAGCGCTGAATCTGACGAAAGAGCAGGTTTTGTGACTTCAGCTTCAGCAGAGGTCTTAGGCTCCGTTTGGCTAGGCAACTTCTTTGGCTGCTGAGAAGGGTTCTTTGGATTAGACTGTTTTTTAGTTTTCATCTTTTTGGGTAATTCTTTCCGCTTTTGATTAGAACTTTGGTCTATGGGACTTACTTTTTTTTTGGTTGGAAGGGAAGACGGATTTATTTTGCGGACTGTTTCAATTTTAGGCGATTGTTTAAACCACTTAGAAAACATGAAATTCCCTGCCTTTCATGCTACATATAGTTCTGCACAATGAATTACAAATCAAATTTCACATGCAAAAGACCATCTTTAAATGATGCGTGACACGGCGCTTCCTCAACAGCAGGTGGAAGGATAATTGATCGTTGAAACGTTCCTTCACGTCTTTCTTTGTGAAGAACATTTGCATCCTTCATCGTTAAAAGAGATGAACCGGATATGTGTAAAGTATTTTCGTGCATGGTCAATTCGACATCTGTTCGTTTAGCACCGGGTATTTCAATCACAACTAACAGTTGATTTGCCCATTCGTATACATCAATTAAAGGATAATCTCGATACTCATTTACAATTTGAGGAGAGGCATCTGCTTCCGTATCATTCTTTTCTTCAGGATCATCATCAAAAATCTTTTCCCAAAATTTTGTATGGTTTTCTTCTTGTAACGTTTCTGCCCACTTTTTAAACTTTCCATGATTCATATTTGTCACCTTCTTAAAAAAAATAAAACAAGGCCTTTTACCGCTTTCTATTTTATATGTATGCATGAGAACAGAAAAAAACGTCCACTTTAATCTAAATCGTGGACGTCTATTTGAGACATAGGAATATTAACATGCTTAGGCATCCGGATTTCCAACACCCCGGAACGATATACGGCGCGTGTACCTTTTTTGCGAACCGAACAAGGAAGCTGAATTTCTTCTTTGAAGGATTCTTCCCCATCTATTCCTTCAATCGTGCACACGTATGGAGTATGATAGACTTTAATGCTTGATACAATATCGCGGTTAGGGATTTTCAACTGAACAATACATTCGTCTAATGTATTGATGACGTTTGAATCAAATCTTCTTAGCTGTTGTCCATGACCTTCATTTCCCACATCCTGCTGTTCTTTCATCATGTCTTGGGCTTGCTTAAAGAATTCATTTCCTTGCATAAAATCCGGAAAAGAATGGGACATCGTAGAAGAAATCATTTGCTGAATATATTTATTCATGTCTTTAGATGCCATTCCTTTTGGAATATTTTCCATCATTCCTTTAAAAGGAGACTTTCCAAATGGAAACATATTTACACACCTCCTTGTAATGTGACAAGTAAAATGACAAAATTGTTAAAGCTAAATTTGATTTCCAATTGGAGCTGAAGGGTTTGCAATTTGATCTTGATCACTTACATCAGGATCTAACACGCCCGTATTCATTTGAGAGCAAGTAGGAGAGAAGTTACCTAAAGAAAAATTTGCGCCGTTAAACTTTGAGTTCGCCGTGTGACTGTTTTGAATGGTGGAACCAAAATCAATATTTGCGTTTTGCGTGACACCATTCGTTACGATATTAAAAACGTTAATTTGAAGAGGCATAAAGAGACTCCTTACTGTTTTTATTCATTCCGCTCTAACTATCGCTTTAAGAGAGAATGTATTCACCGTTCGTCGTCATGCTGTTGACAAGCATTGCCCTATATCACTGCTGATAACCATTGACATGATCAACGTTCGCAATATCTGTTTGGTCATTTGTATCAGGATCGATATAAATGTTTCGCATTTTCGAGGAAGCAGGTGAGACATCGCCATAAGAAGAGTTCGTACCAGTGGATTTCGAATGAGCCGTGTGACTGTTATGGAGTGCTTCGCCAATGTTGACAGAACCGTTGCTTGAGATACTGTTGATCTTTAAATTATAAATATTAATAACACTTGGCATACGCTCTCACCCTTTTCTATGGTTGATTAATGTATCCTATGATGATAAGTGCCTAAACGTTCACAATTCCTCATAACTAAAATCGCCTTTTCCGATTGAAGGAAAAAGCGATTGAGAGAGGATTACTTAATGATATGATGGGCTTATGAAATAGGTGCAATACGACAATTCTTTTTTTCTAAAATGTAAGAGATGCTTTGTTGGACAGTGGAAAACGTCCGCCAATTAAACTGAGAGTCTACAAGCGACAGAGCCATTTTTGAAGACAGACCAACAATAAGGCAAGTGGTACCAATCAACCGCAAGGCATCATGAAGAGTATTAATATAATAACCGTGTTCTTCATCTAACGAATGAAGGGAAGACAAATCAATAAGCAAATAGCGCGCCTGTTCTTTTACAACTGCCTCTAACACCGTTTCAGTCAGCTTCTTTCCACGTTCTATATTCATCTTACCGGTAATCGGCACAGCTAAAACCTCGTCCCATATCTTTAATAAAGGGGTAGATAAGTCCTCAATTAACCGTTCTTTTTCAAGCTCTGCTTCTGCTTGATCAGTAAAGTCTAATAACATAAGCAAGTAGCCATAACGCTCACCGTCTTTTGTATCAATGGGGTGAATCACGGCTTCCGCTACGTATTGAGTTCCAATCGTTATACGCGTTCGGTAAGTGGTATGAAGAGAGGTGAGTAATTTTTTTGCTTCTTCAGAATTGGAATGAAAGAAATCCATATGCTTTCCAATTAACTCCTCAACATGATATAAATGATAGATTGGGAGTACTGCTTGGAGTGTTTCAATTGCTCTTGCATTCATCCACTGCACACGATGGTCTTTATCCGCAATGATCATGGTTTCTTGAATATTTTCTAAAATCAAATGTCCATTAAGCTTTTGTGGAAGTCGTCCAATTCCATTCATTGTCCATCTCTCCTTATGCGTGTATTAAGTTTATGTACATCTATTTTATATTTTACAGTGAAAAGAATGAAAAGGGCTATAAGAAATTTATTAACGTTTACAGAAATCATGGTAAGTTAAAAACGTAGGAGTAAGCACTTGCTTCAATCAAAAAACTCCCCTGTGTAAAAGGGGAGTTCACTTTATTCATATGATTTGATAAAATCAACGTTATATTTTTCAACGCTTGATAAGTAGGAATCTCTAAATGATGAATCAGGCGTATACCACGACTTTCCATAAAAATAGGCTTGAAGATCTTTCGATTTAAATACATACCCATGCCGCGCATAGATTTCATTCCGAGCTAGCCTTAGTTTACTCGAGCTCAAGCTGCTAATATCACCATAACTTAATTTGTAAGAAGCCGAATCAGGAAGAATAAAAGAACTTGAAGTAGCATAAGAGCGCGGACCAGGCACGATCACTTCCCGTTCTTTTATGACGGTTTTTTCTTTTTCAGCAGGCGGCGTTTGTATATTCAACGTAATGCTTTCTTCACTTTGAATAGTGTAGGGACTGCTTTTGAACGTGGTGCCGTCTTTTTGCACTTCTGCATGAACAGTGACGCTTCCATCCGTAGCAACAGGACCAATTTGTGATGAGCTATTCACCTGCAGTCCCGTACTTTTTCCGTTTACAAATAAAATAGCGTCACCTCTATTCGATGAGATTGTAACGTAAGCCCCTTTAAATACAAGAGATATATTTTCTTCTTTTTGCCGATGAAAATTTATAGTAGTTTGATCTGTAAGTTTTCCATAAGAGCTTTCATAAAAAGCTGTAAGTGAATAATTTCCAATCATAAAAGGACCTATTTTTTGCGTTTGATTTTTAGATATCGATTGTTTTGTGTCGTTAACTGTAATCGTTGCATCTTCTGGCGTGGTGAGGGAGATATAATAAGGTGAAGGCATGACCACATACTGTTTTTTGAAGAATAATGAATGTTTCTGTTCTTTTATTATAAAATAGATACTCGTTTTATTTTTTAAGTCATTTTCAACGTCTCGTAAAATAGAACCATCGGAAGTTGCATCCAACAGTGCTTGAATAGATGTGTCACTGATAACTATATTAGACTGTGAAGAGTCTAATAACTCTCTTAACACAGCTGTATCTTTCGATTCTAATGCCTCAACAAAGCGGTCAGCCGTTTTTTCTTCTGAGCTAGCGAACAGGTTATACCATACAAAAGTTAAAATGAGTATAAGCGCAATAACCCCGCCAATATACCAGCCCTTTTTATGATTAGCTGCTGCTGGCGACACCGTGAAAGAAAAGCCGCAGTTATTGCAAAATGATTGGTCTTTGCTTGCACTGGCCCCGCATTTTGGACATTGATTCATTCACACCATCCCTTTCTTTTTATTCCATTAAATGTATGGAACGTATAGTAAAACAGACCGTTAAATTGGAAAAATAATAAATAGAACGAGAAAGACAAACACACCAAACATGCACAGTAAGAGTGAGATGTGCTATGATAAAAACTATATATTAATCCGATAGGGACACTCTGTCATATAAAAAGGAGATGAAGTAAATGAGTGTTTCATTTGTAAATAAACACCAAAAGGATACGTATGAAAAACTGCTGCCTCTAGTCGAAAAATTTAAGAAACGAGCTTTTAAAATAGATGAAGAAGGTACGTTTCCATTTGAAAATATTCAAGAGTTACAAGAAGCCGGCTATACACGTCTTTCTTTAGAAAGCAAATATGGTGGAGATGAATTACGCCTTTATGATTTTTTATTATTTCAAGAATTAATTGCTCAAGGAGACGCTTCTACGGCTCTTAGTATTGGGTGGCATATGGGAATTACAATGGATTTACGTGAAAAACAGCCTTGGAATCAGCAAATGCTTGATTTTATTTTTAAAGAAATAGAAAAAGGTGCACTTATTAACACTGCTGCTACTGAACCGAAGACAGGAAGTCCTACTCGAGGAGGAAAACCTGAAACGACAGCCGTAAAAACAAAAAAAGGCTGGCAAATTAATGGTCGAAAAACATTTACTACAATGTCTCCAGTCTTAAATTACTTTTTGGTAAAAGCCAGCATCGAAGGAGAAGAAGAAATCGGCTTATTTTTAATTCCTCGTGAAACAAGCGGACTTTCAATAGAAGAAACATGGGATATGATTGCAATGCGCGGGACAGGGAGTCACGACCTTGTGCTAGAAAATGTCGATATTGAACACGATTTTCTTGTTGAACGCCTAGGTGGCTTTAAAAAGAATGAGCCAAGCGGCTGGCTGCTTCATATACCAGCTTGCTACATGGGTACAGCCATCGCAGCAAGAGATTATGCTGTTGCATTTGCTAAAGAATATTCTCCTAATAGTATTGAAGGAACGATTAGCGAGTTGCCAAATGTGCAGCGTTTAGCCGGAGAGATGGAACTTGAACTCATGCAGGCGCGTCACTTTATGTACAGCGTGGCAAGCAAATGGGATGAGACCAACGACCGAGCAGCATTAGCGGGAGAGCTAGCAGCTGTCAAACACGTGGTGACTAATAGTGCTTGTACTGTCGTTGACAAAGCAATGCGCATAGTCGGGGCACGAAGCTTACAGCGCAGAAATCCCCTACAGAGGTATTATAGAGATGTGCGTGCCGGCCTTCATAACCCTCCAATGGATGATATGACGATTATTAACTTAGCGAAGCAGGCCTTTACTAGATAAAAGCGCTTCATACGTCTTAATAACATGTTAAATGATGAAAAACTGCTGATTATAGGCTATTCTATAATCAGCAGTTTTTTCGTTGCAAGAGGAGGAATTGAAGATGAAGTCTGTAAGAGAAATTCAGCTGACACCCTATAATATCGCGTGGGAAAAGGAATTTACAAAAGAAGCTTCCACCTTAACAACTATAATGCCAGCTCAAGTTTTAAAGATTCATCATATCGGAAGCACTGCTGTTCCCGGTTTAAGTGCAAAACCGATTATTGATTTACTTATTGAAGTGAAAGATATAAAAAAAGTAGATACATATAATCAGAAGATGGAACAGCTTGGTTACGAAGCGAAAGGTGAAAACGGCATAAAAGGAAGACGATACTTCCAAAAAGGCGGAAATGAAAGAACGCATCATGTTCATATGTATGAAAAAGGCCACCCAGAAATTAATCGGCATATATGGTTTCGAGATTATCTGCGTACTCACCCTGATGCAGCAAAAGAATACGAAACGTTGAAAATAGAACTAGCGCATCGCTATCGCTTTGAACCAGAAAAATATGTGGAAAATAAAACGAATTTTATTCATAAAATAGATGGGCTAGCTTTAAAATGAAAAAAGGGAAACAGCAATAAGAATAGGAAAGATGATCTTAGATAAAAAGGAGGAACGAGCTTGACTCCAGTTCTAAATCGACAGACAAATACAGGAAAAAAGAAAAAAACAATATGGATCAGCCTGATATCCTTTGCTATTCTTTGTTTGGTACTTTGTACGGCAATTTCTCTTTATGTAGGCATAAGCCTGACAAAATTAGATAAAAATCCTGCTGTGAAAAATCCTGGTGATTACGGCATGCACTATAGCAATCAAGTGTTTTTAAGCAAAGACGGAATAACCCATTTAAAAGGATGGATGATTGAACCAAAAGAACAGCCAAAAGCGACCATTATTATGTCACATGGATACGGAAATAACCGTGAAGCACAAGGAGCTGGCTTTCTGCCGCTGAGTAAAGAATTTGTAAAAGCGGGATATCGAGTAGTCATGTTTGACTTTAGAGATTCAGGAGACTCAGAAGGAAATCAAACGACGATTGGTGTAAAAGAACAGCTAGATTTATTAGGCGTTATTCAGAAAATGAAAGAAACAACAAAAGAGCCAATTGTGCTCTACGGCATTTCAATGGGAGCAGCCACTTCTTTATTAGCGGCTTCTCAAGATAAAGACGTAAAAGCAGTGGTAGCTGATAGTCCTTTTAGTGATTTAACCTCTTATTTAAAAGAAAATCTATCTGTATGGTCTCATTTACCAAACTTTCCGTTTACACCGCTAACCATTGCTATTCTTCCTGTTATTGCAGATGCAAATCCTGCTGAAGCTAGTCCTATTAAAGCAGTCGAGCATATTTACCCTCGACCCATTTTATTTATACACAGCACAGGAGATACAAAAATTCCTTACACTGAAAGCGAAAAAATGGCTAAAACACACCCGGATGCTTTTCACTTCTGGAAAACTAAGAAAGCAGAACACGTTCAAAATTATCACGTATACAAAAAAGAATATGTAAAGCGCGTATTATCTTTTATTGAGCAATCGCTGTAAAAAAAAGAGGCTGGGACAAAAATAGTTTAGACGAAATGTAAAACGAACCATTGATCAAAACTTTTGATTAGTGGTTCGTTTTTTTGTTAGGACAAACGTAGATTTCATGTGTGTAAATCTTTCTAGCAGTTGATTAGAGGGCAAGACGAAGACTCCTGCGGGAAAAGCGGAACAGGTGAGACCCCGCAGAAAGCGAAGCCTTGCACGGAAATCAACTGCGGTGTCTCAAGCAGTTCAGCTCATATATCCCATTTGTTCATCTTTAGATGGGATTCATTTCGTTATGTCTCAACCTCTTTTAGCCGTTGATTTTACCTTGTTCTATAAGCTCAGCATATAAATTGCGAAGAATGTAGGTTTTATAACTTTCTAGCTTTCTTCCATCAATTTTAGAGATATTGACCGCTTTTAACTGCTGAATAAACCAGCCCTTTGAATAGATATGAGCCACTGTTAATCACTCCTTCAAAAAGATCCACTCTAAATAATTAACTATATTCATAAAAGGAACTAAAAAGAAGTGAACGAAGCAAATGAATTGACGTTCATTTTTTACAGCGTTATACTGCTCTACAGCTACTTATAAAGGAGGAAATGAACAATGAGTGAACAATATATAAACGTAAACGGCGTTAATTTGCACTACATAAGCAAGGGACAAGGAGAGCTTATGCTATTTCTTCATGGGTTTCCTGACTTTTCGCATATTTGGCGACACCAGATAGATGAATTTTCTAATGATTTTCACACAGTTGCTTTGGATTTAAGAGGATATAACTTATCTGAAAAGCCAAGCGGACTAGAATCATACGAGATTGATGTATTAGTAGAAGATATTCGCCAAGGGATTGAAAGCCTAGGATATAGCTCCTGCACGCTAGTTGTACACGACTGGGGAGCGGGAATCGGATGGACATTCGCTTATCGCTATCCTGAATATGTACAAAAATTAATTGCTTTTAACGGTCCGCACCCTTATACCTTTATGCGTGAGCTTCGAACAAATAAAAATCAGCAAAAAGCAAGTGAGTATATGAAATGGTTTCAAAAACAAGAAGCACAGGACTATATGGAACGAGACAACTTCTCAGGTTTGCGTAAGCTTGTGATCGACCCAGGTGTAAAAAAAGGATACCTAACAGCTAATGATGTTCAAGCATACATGAACTCTTGGGAAAATGGCTCTGTGCTGTCAATGCTAAGTTATTACCGCAATTTAAATATTTTCACGAAAGAAGACCTTCAAAGAAAATCTTTGTTTCCGTTAGAAGAAGAAGTGTTAAACATCCCAGTACAAATTATTTGGGGAAATCAAGATCCTACTTTTATGCCTGAAAACTTAGATGGTATTGAAGAATATGTGCCAAACATATCTGTTCACCGATTAGCTGAAGCATCTCATGCCCCTCAGCATGAAAAGCCTCAAGAAGTAAACGACGTGATGTGGAATTTTTTAAATAAGTAAAAAGAAAAAGAAAGGTTTCCTCTAGAAACCTTTCTTTTTCTTTTGAATTTAAAATAATTTTGTAAAAAGTGATCCAATAGAATAAGGTGATCGTTAGGTAAGTAGAAAAGGAAGTACTTCTTGAAAAAAGGCGGTTAAAAACTTTTTTAAAAAGTGATCTAGCTGAACAAAACGTTCGTTAGATAAGTAGAAAGGGAAGGAATTCTTCACGAAAATGACATTAAAAAATTTTTCAAAAAGAGTGATCCAACGTCACTCAGCAATCGTTTAGTAGATAGAAAGAGAATACTTCCTAAAAAGGATCATTAAATGTGAGGGAACATGAAGGTTTAATGTATATAATATTCAAAATGTTCAATCTATTTGGTGATTTAAGATGTAGTAAGAATGAAAAAAGTGGCGTACATCAACTAAAAATGAGGAGAGTGGAAAATGATGAAATTAAGTAAAAAATTATTAATCCCTGTACTAGGAGCTTCACTATTGATGCCGACTATTGCAAATGCAGAGGAAGCGAAACCAACGGCAGTAACAAAAGCTTCAGATCTACGAGCGAACTTAGACTACTTATTATCTGAACACTTTACGCTTGCAGTTGCCGCTATGACAACAGCCTATGACGGTTCTAAAGATGCTGACGCTGCGTTTAAAGCATTGGACCAAAATGCCGTTGACATGGAGCCTGCTATTGCGTCTGTCTATGGTGATAAAGGAGCAGCTGAATTTGAACGAATTTTCAGAGAACATAATAATTATACAGATGATTTTGTAAAAGCAACAAAAGAAAATGACAAAGAAGCTATGGCTGAAGTAGATAAAGAAGTAAATCAATTCGTGAATGAATTTGCTAAGTTTCTAAGCACTGCTACAGAAGGCAAACTACCTGAAGATGTAGCAAAAGAAGCGCTTCGCGTACATGAAGACCAAGTAAAAGAAACATTTGAAGATTATGTAGCAGGTGACTATGAAGCGGCCGCTAAAACATACCGTGAAGGATATCAGCAAATGTTTGCCATTAGTAAAGCGTTATCAAATGCAATCGTAACGCAAATGCCCGATAAATTCGACAATACCAAAGTAGATACACCAGCAGCAGATTTACGTTCTTCATTAAACAGCTTAGCAGCAGAACATTTTGCTTTAGCAACAATGGGAATGGAAAAAGGGTTTAACGGTTCAAAAGATTACGACTATGTTAGCTGGTTAGAAAATGCTAACACAGCAGATTTTAAAGCTGCAATAGGTTCAGTATATGGCGATGAAGGAGCTGCACAATTCGAAAAAATTTGGCAAGGAGATCACATCAATGCCCAAGCTGAATTAGTAAGTGCACAAGTAAAAGGTGATGAAGCAGGAGAAAAAGCTGCAAAAGACAAGCTCCATAAATTCGCGCAAGAATTTGGTACATTCTTAGGAACAGCAACAGATGGAAACCTTCCAACTGCAGACGCACAGGCAGCTATAAAAGCACATGAAGATACGGTTATTAAAACATTTGAGCAATATGCATCCGGTGACTACGCTGGAAGTTATGATACGTACCGTGAAGGGTATAAATTAATGTTTGGTGTCGGCCAAGCTTTAGGTGAAGCGATTGTAAAACAAAACCCCGATAAGTTTGCTGAAACAGCTATGCCAACAGATATGCCGAAAACAGGTATGGGCGGGGCATCTGAATCAACGATGAACCCACTAACAGTGATCTATATTGCACTAGGTTCGTTAGCTGTATTAACAGCTGGAGTTATTTTACGCAAGAAACCAGTAAGCAAATAATATTTTTTCTCCTTTTCCTTATGAATTACAAGTCAAGAGTCCTAAAAAAAGAAGAGAGGTTGTTCTCTCTTCTTTTTTATAAACAGCTGTGAAATGAGGTGACGATGTGAAAAAAGCGATTTTTCTCGCCTACTGTATATTAAGTTTAGTCCTGCTTGTTAGCGGCGGACTATATTTTAAAGAACAAATGGTAGAAGCAAAAGAAATGAAGCAACAGGATGCAGCTAAGCAAAAAGAAAAAGAAGCACAATCAAAGGATCTAAAAAGCCGCGTAACGCTTGAAGAAGAATTTGCTGTATTAAAAAAGCATAAAACAGAAGCCAAACAGTTGAATAAAGAATTCAAAGGAATCATTCCTGCAAAAGTTTCTATTCCAGCTATTCATGTAGAGACTTCAATTGAACAAGTAGGGTTATTAGACAGCGGTGAAATGGCAGCGCCATCTACAGAAAATGGAGTTGCCTGGTTTGAACCAGGAGCTAAGCCTGGCGTAAAAGGAAATGCTGTATTAGCAGGACACGTAGACAGTAAAACCGGTCCTGCCGTCTTTTACAATCTAAAAAATTTAAAAACAGACGATGAAATTACCGTAAGAGATGCACAGGGGACCACGCTTACTTTTGTTGTTAAACGTACAAAAAGCTATCCGCGAGATAAAGCACCTTTAAACGAAATTTTTGGGTACAGCAACAAACGTAATTTAAATCTAATTACGTGTACAGGCACGTTTGACCGTGCAGAAGGAACCCATCAAGAGAGGTTAGTTGTCTATACAGAACTAAAAGCTGACCAAGCAAAAGAATTGGAACGTGAAGCAACTGCACCAAAACCTCCTACCCATGTAAAGATGAGCGGTAATTTGCTTACGTGGTACGCGGTACGAGAAGGCAATATTATCGGTTACCGAATTTATAAAAAGAACCCAGGCGGAACATTTGCCCATATTGGCAGCGTTTCGGAATTTGAGCGAAAAAGCTTTGCCGACTCCGACGCATCTCAGTCTCGTTATTATGTAACAGCTGTTAATGAGTCGGGAAAAGAGTCTGCTCCATCTAGTATAGCAAAATAACAAAAAGCTCTCTTTAAACGGAGAGCTTTTTGTTATTTTTTGATTGTCGATTAAAAAGATATCTTCTGGCTTTCTATTTATCTAAATGCTATTAGTTTTAATAGATAAATAAAAATTCCTTAAAAATAATACTTGAATAATATAAATATTCAGATTATTATGTACTAATAGTCTTTTTGGAAATTAAAAGAAAAAAAACCAAAAAGAAGCTAAAAGAAAAAGGAGAGAAAGCATGACACAACCTAATTTGCAAACAGAGCAAAAATCACATCCAACAACCTTTCTAGATAAACTATTAGGAAGAGTAGAAGCATTCGGAAACAAACTACCTGATCCCTTTATTTTGTTTGTATGCTTAGCGTTTATTATCGTAGTAGCATCCGTTGCTATTAATAGTATGGGAGTAACGGTGGTCCATCCCGGTACTAATAAGACTCTTCCAATTAAAAGTTTGTTGTCGCATGAAGGCATTCAGTATATCTTAACATCGATGCTGACCAATTTCACTGAATTTAAGCCCCTAGGACTTGTACTTGCTATGATGCTTGGAGTCGGACTTGCAGAAAAAGTAGGTCTACTTGAAGTAGCCATAAAGAAAACGATTTTAAACGCTCCAAAAGCTCTTATTACATACGCCATCATTTTTACAGGAATTATGGCCAACTTAGCGGCAGATGCTGCTTTTGTCATCGTGCCTCCGCTTGCCGCAATGATATTTTATACAGTAGGAAGGCACCCGCTTGCTGGATTAGCAGCAGGATTTGCTGGGGTGGGATCAGGCTTTACAGCGAATCTTATTATATCTGGAACCGATGGATTGTTATCAGGCATTTCTACTGAAGCTGCTAAAACAATTGACCCAAGCGCTGCTGTCAGTCCTGCAGCGAACTGGTACTTCATGGCGGCTTCTGTATTTGTTTTGACCATTATAGGAGCGATCGTCACCGAAAAGATTGTAGAACCTAGGCTGGGCAATTATAAAGGAAAAAAACGCAATGATTTTGGTGAAATTAGTGAGGCGGAAGCAAAAGGGTTAAAAAACAGTATCGTTGCTACATGTATTTATGTCGCTGTACTAGCTGTTTTCTTATTTTGGCCCAACTCTCCTCTACGAAATGAAGACGGTGGAATTGTTCCATCTCCTTTTTTAGATGGTATCATTCCGATCACGCTGCTGTTTTTTGTGGTAGTTGGCTCTGTTTACGGAATAACAGTAGGGAAAATCAAAAGCTCTAGAGATGTACCTGCTTATATGACTGAGTCGATGAAAGATATGGCTAGCTATATTGTCCTTATTTTTGCAGCTGCTCAATTTATCGCTTACTTTAATTGGACTAATATTGGAACGTGGATTGCAGTAGAAGGAGCGGATGCATTAAAAGCACTAAATCTAACTGGACTTCCAGTTGTGGTTGGTTTTGTATTTTTAACTGTTGTTCTAAGCCTTCTTATTTTCAGCGGCTCTGCTCAATGGGCACTAGAAGCACCTATTTTTATTCCATTGTTCATGCTGTTAGGGTACAACCCTGGATTTATTCAAGCAGCTTACCGAATAGCAGATTCGTCTACCAATGTAATCACTCCTTTAAATCCATACATGATTGTCATTTTAGCCTTTATGAAAGAATACGAGCCAAAAGCAGGGCTTGGAACCATCATTTCACTTATGCTTCCTTATACTTTAGCCTTCCTAGGAATTTGGATTATAATGTTGATTGTTTTTGCTGTATTCGGTATTCCTCTAGGACCAGGTGTATATATGTATTTGTAAAGAAAAATCCTCTTCTACTCCAAGAAGAGGATTTTTTATGTTAGAAATTCTAACACTTATAAATGATATTTTAGCTTATGTGTACATAGGAGAATAAATAACAAAAAGAAAAGAGGATAAAAACAAAAATTTTCTGAATAAATTTGCAAAAAGTAGTTGCTAAATACATATAAATCAAATATGATAGTAAACATAACAAAAGATGTTATATAATCTAACATTAAATTTAGGGGTTATTTATTCGTACTTAAGGGGGAAATCATCATGCAAATGGGCGATTCAGTATTTATGTTTTTTTCAGCATTATTGGTTTGGATTATGACACCAGCTATTTCATTGTTTTACGGAGGCATGGTTCGAAGTAAAAACATGTTAAGTACCGCGATGTATAGCGTAGGTTCCTTAGCTGTTATATCCGTTCTTTGGATAATAGCAGGCTATTCGTTAGCATTTTCGACCGGTGGCAATGCTTTTATTGGAAACTTGGACTGGGTGGGATTAAAAGGAGTTGGGTTCACTCCAAACGGGGACTACAGCGCAACGATCCCGCATAACATGTTTATGATGTTTCAGCTGACATTTGCTGTGTTAACAGTAGCTATTATCTCTGGTGCTTTTGCAGAGCGCATGAAGTTTTCAGCATTTATCTTATTTGCTATCCTATGGTCATTATTTGTATATGCACCCGTTGCACACTGGGTTTGGGGAGTTGGCGGATGGCTTCGTGAACTAGGAGCTATTGACTTTGCTGGCGGAAACGTCGTTCACATTTCATCAGGTGTAGCAGGATTAATTCTAGCTCTTGTTGTTGGAAAACGAAAAAATGCCGATGCTGCAGCACCTCACAATTTACCGCTAACTCTTTTAGGAGGAATGCTAATTTGGTTCGGGTGGTTTGGATTTAACGTTGGAAGTTCCTTAACTATTAACAGCGTTGCAATGACGGCTTTCATTAACACGAATACAGCGGCAGCAACAGGAATTATCGGCTGGCTTGTAGTAGAGTGGATTATTAATAAAAAGCCTACGCTGCTTGGAGCCGTTTCGGGAGCGATTGCTGGACTTGTAGCTATTACACCAGCTTGTGGATTCGTTACACCGTTTGCTTCTATTGTAATTGGTTTTATCGGCGGAGCAGTTTGTTTCTGGGGTATCTTCTCACTTAAAAAGAAAATCGGTTACGACGATGCGTTAGATGCATTTGGTCTCCACGGTATTGGGGGAACATGGGGAGGTATTGCAACAGGTTTATTTGCCACAACTTCTGTAAATGACGCCGGTGCGAATGGTTTATTCTACGGAGATCCAAGTCTACTATGGAAACAGCTGGTGGCTATCGTAGCAACGTATCTATTTGTGGGCATCGCTACCTTCATTATTGTTAAAGTGGTTGGATTAATCGTATCTCTGCGTGCGACACAAGAAGAAGAAACGCTTGGGCTTGATATTACGCTGCATGGCGAAAGAGCGTATCACGAATCGAATATGTAAAAGGGGTGGGCACAGTGAGTGATGTTTTAACAAAAATTGAAATTATTACACGCCCTTCAAAGTTTGAAGAGCTTAAGCAAGAACTAGCGAAAATTGGCGTCAGCGGTATTACGGTTACGGATGCATTAGGATGCGGATTGCAAAAAGGTATTACGGAACTTTACAGAGGCGTCAAAAAACAAGATAATATGCATGCCCGAATTAAAGTAGAAATTGTTGTATGCGAAGTTCCCGTATCCGACGTTGTTGATAAAGCAAGAAAAGTACTAAATACAGGCCAGCCTGGGGATGGGAAAATATTTATCTATGAATTAAAAAATGCGATTAAGATCCGAACAGGGGAAGAGGGATCACAGGCATTACGAAACAATAGTTAAACTCGGGGAGAAGCGAAAAACAAAGGGTCATAAAAAGGTGCATAATATGCACCTTTTTTAGGTTGAATAGTTACAAAGCATGTTTCCTTATGGTGACATGCTTTTTGGTTATATATACAGCCAAAGAGTATATTGTAGAAAATAACTATATTTTTATTTTTTCAGCTTCTCTTTGTATATGAGATTGAATCTATTATGAAAAATTGTGAGAAAAAAGGTGTACATAAACAGTAAGCTTTTTCATCGTTTCCAGAAATAACATTTTTCACAAAGATATTCGAGATTATTATGGAATTAAATAAAAGAAGCTTATTTAGCTTAAAAAAACAAACCGCATTGCGTTTTAACGCTGCGGTTTATTTTTGTTCACAACGGATGATTTGGATAAAGCAGGTAAGCATTGCTATTATCTGGTTTAGTTTCTTAATTAAGTAGGGAACGTTTAAAATAAGATTATTGAATAAGTGAGTAATTAGATAACCTCCTAGATGAAAGGGATGCTTCAATTTAAAGCTTTTTCATAAAAAACAAAAAAAGTTGAAACTTTTTTCATCAAAAAACGTTTATAAAGTAATAGAAAAAAATGGGTACGGTTATTTACACTCAAAAAGGAAGTGAGAGCGTGGCGACGCTGAAAACTAATTATTTGACTGACTTATGCTTAATCTATAGAGAAAGTCAATTTTATGTAATGCAAATACCTAGTTTCTACAAAAAAATGGCTAGCAAATACTTTCAGTTTCAGCCCCAAGAAAAAATAATTGCGTATTTACACAGCTCTTTTATAGCAGGCCTAGATAAAAGGGGAATTTGCTTTACAAATAAGGGGATTTACTGGAAAAGCAGAGGGATGAAAAAAGGACAAATGTTATGGGAAGAGTTTGCTAACATTCAATCCATTACCATTCGAAAAGAAGAAATGATCTGTTTTAATGACGTGGAGAAATTTCAAGTCAATCAAAACGATTACTCAGCTAGAAAGCTAGTATCTCTATTAAAAAAAATCAAGAAATTTATTCGCATTCATTCTCATGAATATATGTGTCAAGACTATATATATCCGTGTGTATCCTCAAAAGAATTAACTTCTATTTGTTCATCTTTTCAAATTCATCAAACACCTGACCCAAAAGATGTGTTGTCGGTAGAAGGACAACTATGTGAAGAAGTTGAAAAAGAGATGCGAAACAGGCTCTATTTACCTGCAAAAGAAAAAATTGTAGCTCATTTAAATACATATCCTCTTCAAAAAACCGAAGGGATTACCGTTTGTTCTAAAGGAATTTATTTCTCAAAATCTTTTAAAACAGTTTACTATCCTTGGCACTTATTTCGCCACGTGAGTATTTCGGTGGAAACTGAGGAATTAAAAATTGCTAAAAAACATTCGTTATCTCTCAACTCAGCTGCCGTATCAAGCGGGGAAGTAATGCTGTTTCTCAAACAAATTAAACAGCATGTGCAGGCGTTGCATGAAAAAGAAGTCGATATTAAACAAGATAATAAGTTTGCATGGAAAATGTTAATTTAAAAAACAGGTTACGCATAATCTGTTTTTTGTTTTATAGTTCTTTAGAATCATTTATTTGGAATATTGAAAGACATCATACAAGTAAACAAGACTAGAATATTGGAAGTTAAGAAATTTTTTCCATGACTATAAGGTTAATTTTACCAAAATATCTTTTCTGTTTGGATAATTATGCTAAAATAGAGCTCGAGTTTATTTTAAGGAGCTGACAACAAGATGGAACGTAATTATTCAATTGATTTTATTAAGTTTTTTGCTACAGTGTTTGTGGTTTGTATTCATGTTAATCCATCACATGACGATTTCTTTTTAGGGAACCAGGAAAATGTGCTAGATGTCATTGTTGACACATTTGCACGATTCGCGGTTCCTTTTTTCTTTATTGTATCAGGGTATTTGTTTATGAATAAAATTCAAAAACATCCAAAGCCTTCTGCATACTTAAAAAAATACACGTGGAATATTTCAAAGCTTTATGCATGTTGGTTCCTCTTTTATTTATTGTTTGGTGTAGTTCTGCGCTTATTTCAGAACCACGGAACGTTAGCAGAGCGCAAAGATGCAGTAGCTGATTATTTAACATCATCCATCACATTCAAAGATATCTTTTATTATGGAAGTGACACAAGTGGATTTCAGCTTTGGTACTTGATTGCATTAATTTGGGCTGTTGTCATCGTTTTCTTATTTCAACGATGGAAAAAGATCGGCTTATTAATGCTTATCAGCACCGTGTTATATGTAACTGGGTTATTTGGACAGTCTTATTCTTTATTTTTCCCACTTTCTTTTCAAACGAGAGATGCCTTGTTCTTTGGTTTATTCTATACAGTATTAGGAGCTATGTTTGCCCTTTATGGTAAGCAAATTCTGTCAGTATTAAACGCAAGGCCAATGATTTATTTAGCCAGCTTTTTTGTGTTTTCAGCGTTAGAGATCGTCGAGCGCTACTGGTTGGTCAATATCCAGCACAGCAAGCCCGGAGACTATTTTATTTCTACGATCTTTTTATCAGCATCATTGTTTTTATTCGTATTAAGCAGTCCAAGTCTTGGCAAAAACTCGTTTTTCTCAAAGGTTGGGAAAAATTCAGTTGGCATTTATGTAGTGCATATATGTATATTAAATGAGACCTATCGATTGCTTCGTTCCATAGATTCTTCTTTCTTTACAAATAGTATCGTCGCATATGTACTTATCGTCCCAGCAGTTTTTTGGTGCTCGTACTATTTATATAGAGGAATTCAATGGACGAAGGGAAAATTACATGCAAAGCCGCACAAACATTCGTTTACAAAGCTACAGCATAAATAAGAAAAGCACCGGAGCAAGGGACTGACCCCAAAGCTTCCGGTGTTTTTTTGATAAAAAATGAGTCATTTAAAACCTAATTGGCTTGAGCTTCGTCTAATGTATTGAAAAAGAGCTGGCTAACTCGCCAGCTCTTTTATGATGCAATAGCATACAAAAGCTGCTTTTGCATTTTAGGAGATAAAGGAATATTTTGATACAATTCGTAAATATGATGTTCGTTCCGGTGATAACAAATCCAATCCTTGTATGTTCCTTTTAAGAAGATGCGAAAAAACACGATTCGCTTATTCGTGCCGCCTGTTTTTAATTCAATTTTCAAATCATCTGTTTCTAATGTATACTGTACTGTAGAAGAGGAGAGAGCAAGTTTAGTTGTTTTTTTACTTGTTTTAATGAATTCGGCAAGTTCAATGATCTTCATTTTTTTACCTCACTCTATTGTAAATTAGGGGTATCTTATACGTATGATGTGTACAAAGAAAATAGAATCGTTTTTTTATAGTTTAGAAGAATGATCTTCCGCCCCTTCGTTAAGGGATTTGCATAAAAGGTTGACGTTTTCTTTGAATACAAATAAAATGCATATTAAGAAGTATTTCCCTCATTGTAACTACAGAAAAAGAAGAATTAAGGGGGCTCAATATGTTGACTGACTTAGTCGTAAGTCAAAAAGTAGTCAAGGTAAATGAATTCACTGTTGTAGGAGTGCCTATTCGAACAGATGAACCTGTGGAAGAAACGGGCACAGGTCTTATTCCTGAGCACTGGCAGACTTTTTATAAACAACAGTTAGCTAATAAAATCGCCAATAAAGTAAATGGTAATACATTTGCTCTTTATACAGAATTTGAATATAATCAAAAAATGGATTTTACATTTGCTCTCGGCTACGAAGTTTTACCCGGCGGCGAACTGAAAGAGGATATGAGAGAGTTCATCATCCCAGAAGGTGAATACATGGTGTTTACAACAGCTGTTGGGCCAGCTAGACAGGTAGTCGTAGAGGCTTGGGCTTATATTCGCGAGTGGGCTAAAAAAAATCATCGTGCCTATAAAATAGATTTTGAATTATATGATGAACGCTGTATTGATCCTGAGTACAGTCAAGTTGATATTTATGTTTCGATTTAATAGCTAGTTTTGCTAAGTAGTTAAGATGCAGATAAGCGTTTTTTTGCTGCGTTCTTACTTTTGACGATAGGAATACAAAAGGGGTTTAGCGAGAGTGATCAGCAACGATTTATTACAAGCTTTAAAAGACGGATATAAACAGAGAATTAAATGGGTACTTATAAGTCAAATGGCACTGTTCATCACCGTAGCAGTCATACTTGTATCAAATTTTGTCACTAAATTTTCGTTTAACCAATTGAGCTTTATTTTTGTTTTGGTTAGTATAAGTTCGCTGTTATCAGGGATAGAGCACGCATTGTTAAAACGTGAGAAGTGGCAGTGGATTTTTGATTTTATTTTAGCTGCTTTTTTTATTGGTTTATCTATCTTTTTACACCGTTAAAGCGCCTGGTTCAGCGCTTTTTTATTTTGAGCACCTCAGCACACAATTTTAAGACCTTTCTAGTATAAACAAAACAAAAATAGGTATTTATGACGAAAACAGTCAGAAAATTTAGTAAAAAAGTCTTGTATCTTGTCTTTATTTCGATTATGATAGGTTTACACCCTTCGTATTCACTTCTTTTGATGTCAGTACCTCTATTTTTACACTACAGAAAAGAGGTGAAGCCATTTCTTCAGTTTTCCTGCTAGCCTGCATACTAACCCTTTTAGCTATTTTATTTAGTAGCAACTACCCTCAAAATTAAAGGAGAGATCCGCGCTTATGTCAAAAGCTCCTGTAAAAAACGATATTGAACTTCAACTATCTGAAACGCACTTTTTTCAACTGCTGGATTTAATTTATTTAGGTAACTGGATGGTCACAGCATGTTCTGGAGTGGAAGATGAGCATGCACAAGAATACACGAATGTAGAAAAACAACTGTTTTCACACGCAGAGCCGTTTGTGGAAAAGGGACCTTTTCAAACGCTAAACAGTGAGGTTATGTTCACAGAAGAACATGAAGATTCTCTTCAGGATATTATTGGAGAATACGATAACGAAGTATTTTGGGAAGCGCTAGCCTATCGTATGGCTAAACGAGATGTGATAGAGCAAATAGGCCCCATTAAAGAAATAAAAAATGAAGTTTTTATGCAAATTTTCCATCGAGAAATGGATTATATACGAGAGTTTGAGAAAAATGGAATTAAACGAATAACCATACCGCCTTTGCAGTAAAGGAGACAAATCGGCTTTCAAACTTGAAGGCCGATTTGCTGTTAAACTGAAGCTTTCCTGTTCCGTCTGAGTGGTGGGAAGGATCGGTACGTAAAGCTTCGCCATAACCATTCACACGGACCGTAGTAGAAATAATAAAGCCACCACTTATTGAAAAAAAGCTGGAGTGTATAGATGACGAGACATATAATCGTACTTTCCGTTAAGGTAAGACTTCCGTATAAACCAAATACTCGAACGATACACAGGCAAATTAAAGTTTGGCTAAGGTAAGTTGTTAATGCCATTGTTCCACTATACTTAAAAAGACCCAGCATTGAAGCGTAAGGAGAAAATTGCAGGAATAACAGTAAGGTGGTAAGATAAAAAAAACATAGAAAAATGCCGCTTAAGCTTGTAAAAAGGTGAATGGCCGCCTGCTGGTAGAGTTCGTATCTTAAAATCTCTATTTTTAGCATGGCCAGAATAATAGTTAAAGTGAAACCTGCTGCGCCTGTTATTAACTGAATTTTCTTAAAAAAAGAACGGTTTTGTTCGATATTATGTACTAATCCTTTTTTAGCAGTATATAAGCCAAATAACAACATAGAAAATACGGGAAAGATAGAAAACGGTAGATTTAATAGCATAGGCACCACTTCAACATTCAAACGATAAAACAGCCAAGATAAATAGTCTGCTTGCCTGTAGGTGGATAAATATTGGGTTAAGACATGTTCATGTAAAGCTTTATACTCCCACTGTGCCTCCTGCAAGGCGTGTGCTGGAATAAAAAACTGCATACAAGCCAAAAGATAAAAAAAGCATAGCAAGCCTATTGCCCACAGCAAAATCGTCTTAGCTTTTCGATTGTAAAAAAAGAATAATAAAAAACCGCCAATAGCATACACATGCAAAATGTCTCCATACCAGAAAAAGACAAGATGAAAAAAACCGATTAATAGCAAAGCAGCCATTCTTCTTGACCATAAAGCAGCGGCAAAGTACTGCTTTTCTTCAGCTCTATGCAAAAAAATGCCGCATCCAAGTCCAAACAAAAAAGAAAAAATGGTAAAAAACTTCCCTTGGACAAACAGCTGCAAGAATAAATCAATATAAGCATCTATTCCTTCATACTTATAAGAAACATTGTACAGCTGAAAAATAAATATCGGAGAAGTAAAAGCCGGTATATTCACTAAAAAAATGCCCAGCAAAGCAATGCCCCGAATAATATCAAGAACAACAAGACGTTCGTTAAGGGGAAGTGGAGAAGGATTCATCGCTGTCGCTCCTTTTAGTTAGATATGTACATCTTAACACGGCAGTGGCGAAAAAATAGGTGGGAGTACAAAAAAATAAGCGGAAAGATTCATAGCTTTATGGATGAAAAAGTTGGATAATAATGGTATGGTCACCCATATCAAATATGAAAGGTGGAGAAAAAGATGAAAACAGCACTTGTGTTAGGTGGAACTCGTTTTTTCGGAAAAAATTTAGTTCAGACATTGCTTTCTAAAGGAGTACAGGTTACGTTAGCAACGCGAGGTAAAACACCGGATGATTTCGGCAATCGAGTTGAGCGAATTTTTCTTGATCGTGTAGAAAAAGATTCTGTAATCGAAACAACAAGAGGAAGAAAATGGGATGTTATCTTCGATCAAATATGCTATTCTTCACACGGCGCAGCTGTTGCTGTTGAAGCTTTTCGTCATAGTACGAGTCACTATGTACTTACCTCGACTCTTTCAGTATACGGTTCTTTAGAAAAAACGTGTTATGAAGAAGATTTTGATCCATACAAGTATCCTATTTCATATACACGCCGTGAAAATATTTCCTATCAAGAAGGAAAACGCCAAGCCGAGGCCGTATTCTTTCAAAAAGCACCGTTTTCGGTAACAGCTGTCCGTTTTCCAATTGTTATGGGAAAAGATGATTATACGGACCGCTTGCGTTTTCACATAGAAAAAATTATGCATGGAGAAGAAATTGGTGTACCGGCTATTGAAGCAGAAATGAACTTCATTTCACAGGAAGAAGCAGGTGAATTTTTAGTTTGGTGTGCAGAACAGAAGCTAAAAGGGCCGATTAACGCTTGTTCAAATGGTACCATTTCACTCAAAAATTTATTTTCATATATTGAACAAGCAGCGGATAAAACAGCAAGAACAACCTCTCGTTTAACGGATGAAAATAGTTCTCCGTACGGAGTAGATCATTCTTGGACGATGAGCAATGAAAAAGCTAGCTTTTGGGGATATTCATTTACGAACCTGCAGGACTGGCTGCCTTCATTAATCAAAACTGTTGTTGAAAGTGAAAAGAAAGTACCTTTAAGTTAGAGAACAACAAAGACTGCACGTTTAGCAGTCTTTTTGCTGTTACAAGCAGAACATTTTTATTTTATGGGCAAAAAAGGTACGCTAAGTATACATCATTATATAGAAGAAAGAAGGATACACTATGGCAAAACATCACTTTCATTTGCAAGCAAATTGGCCAGGAGGCCGAAATGAAGTGGGAACAATTGAAGCAGGGCAATTAAAAACAAACATTTCTATTCCACCAGAAATGGACGGGCCAGGAGCCGGGACAAATCCAGATGAAATGCTGCTAGGAGCAGCAGCCACCTGCTACATTATCACGCTTGCAGCGATGCTAGAAAGAAGTGGAATCCATCAGGAGGCTTTAACAATGGAATCGAAAGCTATCGTGGACGTAACGAATGGTGTGTTTACGTACGAAAAAATCATTCATAAACCTCACGTGATCGTCACACCTGAATTTGCGGCCCAAGAAGAGAAAATCAATCGACTTATAAAAAAAGCAGAAACGTCCTGTATGATTTCAAGAGCCATTCAAGGAAATGTAGAGATCGAATTAGAACCTCAGCTCACAGTAAAAGCGTAATGGATCCATTACGCTTTTGTTATGTTTATTTCTAAAAAATAGCACATTTAAGATTGTAAAATACTCAAATTTGAATATAATAATTTAAGTAGCTATCATTTCTGTTCATCAAAAAGATGACGCGAAAGGAGGAACTGAAATGGTTTCATCAGAAAAACATATTCGTTTTATCGTAGCAGGATTGCTGCTCGGTATTTTTATGTCAGCCATGGATAATACCATCGTAGCGACGGCTATGGGGAAAATCATTTCTGATCTAGGCGGATTAGATAAGTTTGTTTGGGTTACGTCCGCTTATATGGTTGCCGTGATGGCAGGTATGCCGATATTTGGTAAACTATCTGATATGTACGGCCGTAAACGGTTTTTTATTTTTGGATTGACGGTATTTTTACTTGGATCTGCATTGTGTGGTCTAGCACAAAGCATCGTGCAGCTAAGTATTTACCGGGCGATTCAAGGAATTGGAGGAGGAGCGCTTCTTCCGATTGCTTTTACTATTGTATTTGATATTTTCCCTCCCGAAAAGCGCGGGAAAATGACGGGATTATTAGGTGCCGTTTTTGGCTCAGCAAGCGTATTTGGTCCACTTCTCGGTGCTTACATTACGGAATACATCAGCTGGCACTGGGTGTTTTATGTGAACGTCCCAATCGGACTTTTATCGTTATTTTTTATTGTGCGCTTTTATAAAGAGTCAACAAGTCATAAAAAGCAAAAAATTGACTGGACTGGTGCAGCCACTCTTGTCATTTCAGTAGTCAGTTTAATGTTTGCTCTTGAACTTGGAGGAAAAGAGTACGAATGGTCTTCTCCGCAAATTTTATCTCTTTTTGTTATCTTTGCAGTGGCACTGTCATTTTTCTTTTTTGTAGAAAAACGCGCGCAAGAGCCGATTATTTCGTTTTGGATGTTCAAACGCCGGTTATTTGCAACATCTCAAATTCTCGCTTTCTTATACGGAGCAACGTTTATTATTTTAACAGTATTTATTCCTATTTTCGTTCAAGCTGTCTACGGAGGTTCTGCTGCAAATGCGGGTTTAATTTTAACTCCGATGATGTTAGGCTCGGTAGCAGGAAGTGCTATCGGCGGGATTTTCCTTACAAAAACGAGCTTCCGAAACCTAATGATTATGTCCGTTTTTTCATTTGCAGTAGGAATGTTCTTGTTAGGAACAATGGAACCTGATACACCTCGTTGGATGCTCACGGTATTTATGATTTTGACTGGATTTGGCGTAGGATTTAGCTTTTCTCTTTTACCAACTTCGTCAACGCATAAGCTGGATCCACAGTTTAGAGGTTCTGCCAACTCAACGAACTCATTTGCGCGTTCTTTAGGAATGACGCTGGGAGTTACGATTTTTGGAACGATTCAAAGCAATACATTTACAAATGAGATGCAGCGCAATTTTCAAGGTATGGGAAATGGATCACAAGGAGCATTTTCTCAAATAGGAGATCCGAGTGCAGTTTTTCAATCAAGTGCCCGAAACAGCATTCCGCCTCAAATATTGGATAAGATTGTTGATGCTATGTCTACATCGATCACGTATGCATTTATGCTTGCTCTTATTCCAATTGCAGTAGCTATCATTACTGTCTTTTTAATGGGAAATGAACGAGTGGAAGTTCCCCCTAAAAAGCGGGTAGAAGCTAAGGAACCTGCAGCTCAAAAATAGAAAAAGCACGAAGATGTTCGTGCTTTTTTCACTAAATAAGATGCATGTCAAGAGGTGAAAGGTGTTATGAGTGTTAAATTAGTCATATTGGGTTTATTAATGGAAGGAAATAAGCACCCTTATGAAATTCAGCAAACCATTAATGAAAGACAAATGAAGCACTATATTAAACTTGCAAGCGGCTCTTTATATTATGCCTTTGATACGCTTGAAAAAGATCAGTTGGTGAAAGTAGTCGATGTGATTCGAGAGACGAACAGACCTGAAAAGACCGTTTATTCTATTACGGATGCAGGAAAAGAAGAATTCGAGCGTCTTTATTTTGAACAGCTATTAAAAAAAGAGCATATGCATAGACCTGTTTATGCTGCTCTTTCATTTACTTCTTACGTCGATCAAGAAAAAGTGGCTTCTGCTTTAGAAAAAAAGATTGAGGAAACGGCAGCTTATTTAGAAAAAATGCAAAATTTGTACCAAGTTAAAAAGGTGGATCATTCCATTGCAAATCTGTCGATCATTATGCGCACGATTATGCATTTGAAAGTAGAACTAACTTGGTTCACTCATTTACTCGAAGCGGCGAAAAGCAACAAGCTTACAGAAGTAGATGATGGTTATTTTGAAGACGTTGAAAAAATCGTAGATGAGTTTTAAAAAAGAAGCAAAACGCTGCTTCTTTTTTTTAATAGTCACAAAATATATTTCAAGCAATTTAATTTTGCCAAAAGCTAGGTCAATAACAATTAATTAACACCTGATTCGACCTTTAATCAGCTTTGCTTATAAAACGCTTTCAAAAAGTAGTAAGACTATTAAAAAAGTAAAAAAAATTAAAGAAATATAGCGATTTCATTTTGATTGACGAGTAAAAGAGTGGTAAAATATAAGCAGATATCAGATACACACGCAGTGAGATTTATCACTCGTTGTAAAGATGTCAGACGATAAGGTAATCGACATTCAAAATGGAAAGATTGTTGAGTACGACAATTATTATAACTCGTTGGGGGTTTTATCATGGGTAACGAAACGTCGAATAGAGGGGAGCCTTGGCAAGGATTTTTGGGTCCGAACTATGGCTATGTATTAGAACAGTATGAGTTATATGAAGAGCAGTCAGATCTAGTAGATCCAGAGTTAAAAGAATTATTTGATTATTGGGGTGCTCCTCCATTAAACGAAAGTGAGCAGGTTCAGCAAGCTGAATACGCACAGGCTGCACCTTCAGCTAACACATCTAAAATTGCATCGGCTATTAAGCTAGCGGAAAATATCCGTGCTTATGGTCATCTATACGCGTCAATTAAGCCTCTTGAAAGCGAGAAGAAAGATCCTGTCTTGCTTCACTTGGAAGATTACAATTTAACGCAAGAAGATTTGAAATCAATTCCGGTTGATATTTTATGTACGAACGCGCCATCACACGTCAAAAATGGTTTAGACGCAATTAACTATTTAACAGATGTCTACACAAAAACCATTGCGTTTGAATTCCATCACGTACATAACATGGAAGAGAATAAGTGGCTGACTGATATGGTCGAGTCAGGTGCTATTTTCCAACCTCTTTCAAATGAGAAAAGAACTTCTGTATTAAAGCGTTTAACAGAAGTAGAAGGCTTTGAACAATTTTTACACCGTACATTTGTCGGACAAAAACGCTTTTCTATTGAAGGCGTAGATATGTTAATTCCACTCGTAGATGAACTGATTGCCCGCTCAGTGGAAACAAGCCCAAAAACGGTTAATATCGGTATGGCTCACCGTGGACGCTTAAATGTATTGGCACACGTATTAGGGAAGCCGTATGAAATGATTTTTGCAGAATTCCAGCATGCACCTAACAAAGAATTAGTTCCTTCAGAAGGTTCAATCGGTATCAACTACGGTTGGACGGGAGACGTAAAATATCACCTGGGTGCCGACAAACAAATTAAAGCAGAGAACACAGTTCGAGCTCGTTTGACATTAGCTAGTAACCCTAGTCACTTGGAGTTTGTTAATCCGGTTGTGGAAGGGTTTACAAGAGCGGCTCAAGATGAGCGTGATGTGAATGGATACCCAAAACAAGATGTAAAAAAATCGTTCGCGATTTTAATTCACGGAGATGCTGCGTTCCCTGGTGAAGGTATTGTCCAAGAAACGCTGAACTTAAATCAATTGACTGGTTATCAAACAGGTGGAACAATCCACATCATTGCTAACAACATGATTGGATTTACAACAGAAAGCGTCGATTCTCGTTCAACGAAATATGCAAGTGACTTAGCAAAAGGGTTTGAAATTCCAATTGTTCACGTAAACGCGGATGATCCGGAAGCTTGTTTAGCTGCTGCTTATTTTGCTTATGAGTATCGCAGACGTTTTAACAAAGATTTCTTGATTGATTTAATTGGATACCGTCGATTTGGCCACAATGAAATGGATGAACCGTCTGTAACACAGCCGAAGATGTATGAAATTGTGACAAAACGTCCAACCGTTCGTGCTATGTATGCAAAGCAGCTCGAAGAACAAAACGTGATTCAAAGCGGTCAAGCAGATCAAATTAATGAAGAGTTACAAGCGAAGTTAAAAGCAGCTTATGAGAAAGTACCGCCAAAAGCTGAAAAGCAACATAGAATTATGGAAATGCCACAAGCAGTCTTCAAAGGAATTTCAGATATTGATACATCTGTTACAAAAGAAGAGCTGTTTGAAGTGAATCAAGAGCTAGTAAAATACCCTGAAGGATTTAACGTATTCCCAAAACTTGATCGCATCTTATCTAAACGTGCCAAAGCGTTTGAAGAGAATGAAAGTGTAGATTGGTCATTGGGTGAGGCATTTGCATTTGCTACGATTTTAAGAGACGGCACGCCAATTCGTATTACAGGCCAAGATTCTGAACGTGGTACGTTTGCACATAGACATCTTGTTCTTCATGATCATAAGACAGGGGATGTTTACTCACCACTACACGCAATGAAGAACGTAAGCGCTTCCTTTGATATTCGTAACAGTCCATTATCTGAAGGTTCAGTGCTTGGATTTGAATACGGCTATAATGTATTTGCTCCTGAAACGCTTGTTCTTTGGGAAGCACAGTTTGGTGATTTTGCCAATGCAGGTCAAGTTATTATTGACCAGTTTATTGCAGCAGGCCGTGCTAAGTGGGGACAAAAATCTGGAATGGTCTTATTGCTTCCACACGGCCATGAAGGTCAAGGACCAGAACACTCAAGCGCTCGTCTAGAACGTTATTTACAGCTAGCTGGAGAAAACAACTGGACAATCGCAAACGTAACAAGCGCTGCACAATATTTCCACTTACTTCGACGACAAGCTGCCATTTTACAGCGTGAAGAAGTAAGACCGCTAGTAGTTATGACGCCAAAAAGTTTGCTTCGTAATGCTTTTAGTGTGTCAAACCTTGAAGAGTTTACAAAAGGCTCTTTCCGCTTAGTAGTGGAACAGCCTGGATTAGGCAAAAAAGAAGATGCAGTTGAACGAATCGTTCTGTGCAGCGGAAAAATCAGCAGTGAATTAACGGAACGCTTAAACAAAGCTGAAGATGATAAAGATTGGCTACACGTCCTTCGTCTAGAACAAATTTATCCGTTCCCAAGACGCGTAATTGCTGAAATCTTTGCTCGCTATAAAAATTTAAAAGAGATTGTCTGGTTACAAGAAGAGCCGGAAAACATGGGCGCATGGAACTATGTAGAAGATCGACTGCGTGAAGTAGCACCAGAAGGAGCTACTGTTGACTACATCGGCCGTACAAGACGCTCAAGTCCAGCTGAGGGAGATCCAACAGTTCACAGACAAGAACAAGAACGTATTTTACAAGATGCATTAACTAAAAATGAAATTGCTAACGACGTTGTTACAAGATAAGGAAGGGGAATGAACCATGGGAGAGATTAAAGTACCGGAATTAGCAGAATCAATTTCTGAAGGAACAGTTGCACAGTGGCTAAAACAAGTAGGAGATTTCGTTGAAAAAGGCGATTATATCGTTGAACTTGAAACAGATAAAGTTAACGTTGAAATTACAGCTGAAGACTCTGGTGTGCTAACGGAACTTCTTGCTGGCGAAGGCGACACAGTGCAAGTTGGTGAAACAATTGCACGTCTTGAAGCGAAAGAAGGAGCTTCAGCACCAGCAGCACCAAAAGCTGAAGAAAAACCAGCAGAGGAAGCACCAAAACAAGAAGCTGCTCCAGCTCAGCAAAAAACAGTTGAAGAAGTAGCGCCAGCAGCTGAAGCGCCTCAACAAGGAAATCAAAAACAATGGCTGATTGCTTCTCCTGCAGCTCGCAAAGCAGCAAGAGAACGCGGAATCAAGCTAGATCAAGTACCAACTACTGATCCTCTTGGCCGTGTACGTAAACATGATATTGATTCGTATGCAGATCAAAAATCAAATGAGCAAAAACAGCAGGCACAAGCAAGTAAGCCAGCTAACCCGGTATCTCCGTCTCCAGCGGCAAGTGAAAATAGCGACAAACCTGTTGAACGCGAACGTATGTCACGTCGACGTCAAACAATTGCCAAACGTCTTGTTGAAGTTCAGCAAACAGCGGCTATGTTGACAACGTTTAACGAAGTAGACATGACGGCTGTTATGGCTCTTCGCAAAAGACGCAAAGACAAATTCTTTGAACAGCACGACGTAAGACTTGGCTTTATGTCATTCTTCACAAAAGCAGTAGTAGCAGCACTTAAAAAATACCCGTTATTAAATGCTGAAATTCAAGGCAACGAGTTATTAATTAAAAAATTCTACGATATTGGTATTGCTGTGTCAGCTCCAGACGGTCTTGTTGTTCCAGTTGTACGTGATGCTGACCGTAAAACATTCGCTGGTATCGAAGGATCTATCGTTGATTTAGCGAAAAAAGCGCGCGACAACAAATTAGCATTAAAAGATTTACAAGGTGGAACGTTCACAATTACAAACGGCGGCGTATTCGGTTCATTAATGTCTACACCAATTTTAAACGGGCCTCAAGTTGGTATTTTGGGAATGCACAAAGTTCAGCTTCGTCCGGTAGCAATTGATGAAGAGCGTATCGAAAATCGTCCGATGATGTACATTGCACTTTCTTACGATCACCGTATCGTTGATGGCAAAGAAGCTGTAAGCTTCCTCGCTACTGTTAAAGAACTATTAGAAGATCCAGAATCTTTATTACTAGAAGGTTAATAAAAAGAACCTGCTATTCTCTCGGAGAATAGCAGGTTCTTTTATGTTCGCTTAATGCCTGCGACATAAGCAGGACCCAAAAAAGTCATGCTAGCGAGTGTCAGAGCCATTTCTCGCGGTGACTGCTTCATATCTTGTTCTAGCCAGTGCTGAATGACTCCAAGATGCGCTGACGTTATATAAGACATTAAATGTTCAAGTGGAACAAGCGGAGGCATTTTATTATCAATGAGCTTTAATTTTTCCAGCATATTGGTTTTCATGACCTCTTTAATTTTAAGATGAAATCCAGGATTTCCTTTTGGACCAAGCATAACCTGCATAAAACGCGCATTCTCTTGGATATATTCAAAAAGTGCAATAATAAACGGTAAAGGCTGTTCTTTCAAATTAGCAGATACAATCTCATTTGGATTTGCTTTTTTGATAAATTCTTTTATCTCTTGAATGACTTCATTTTCGCTTTTTTCAAGCAAATCGTATTTGTCTTGGTAGTGTAAATAAAAGGTTCCACGATTAATATCCGCTTTTTTTGTTAGATCTCTGACTGTTACGCCTTCAAACCCTTTCTCTTCCATCAATTCTGTCAAAGCATCTCGGATAAATTTCTTCGTTCGAATAATTCTACGATCTGTTTTTGAATTCCCCACAGTTTTTAAACACCTACTTTTTTCTTTAATAATGAACAGTTATGTGTTTTGTGTTAAGTAAGCGACATTCCCACGATTATTGCATATTGAGAATGCAGGTAAATTTATTATAATTTACATAGTGATCACTAATCAACAGCATGTACATTATCTTTTCGTTAACGTGTATATCCTTAAAACAAAAAGGAGAGATCTATATGAAATTAGGGAATCAAAAGCTTATATATTTTTCACCAATTATAGTAGTAGCTGTTATTTTTATCTTTATTCTAACCTTAATTCCTTCGGCAAGCTCAGCACCTAAGAATTTGCCAATCGCATTCGTAAACGCCGACGAAGGAATGACAGTTCCAGCAAAGGGTAATGTAAATATAGGGAATCAAATAAAACAAAATATGAAGGATTCAAGCACTGAACAGTCTTCGGTTAAATGGATTTTTGTATCAACTACTAAAGAAGTTGAAAAAGGGTTAAATAATCAACAATACTACGGTGCGCTTATCATTCCAAAAGATTTCACCAAAAAGCAGGCGACTCTTCAGACGGCTCAGCCTGATGCACCTGCTATTAAATTGTTAGTGAATCAAGGAAAGAATACAGCCGCTTCAACAATCGCCAGTCAGGTGTTAAACGGAGCCGTTGATAAGATGAATGAAAATATGCGCTTGCAGCTAGTGAAAAGGTTTGAACAAAACGGAACGAAACTAAGTGCAAACCAAGCATTAGCACTCGCTGCACCGATTCAAAAGACAGTGATAAATGTAAATGAAACAGGACCTCATAGTGTTAACGGAAACGCCCCAGTGTCATTATTTCAGCCGTTGTGGATGGCAAGCATAGCAGGGGCAGCAGTTGTATTTCTCGCTATTCAAAAAATCACGTTTTCTTCTCGTAAAGAGAAACTCGGTAACCAAGCAGCATTAGTATTCATTGGAGCTGTACTTGCTTTAGCGGCAGGTTTTGGGCTAGCGTGGCTGGCTGAGATGGTTGGAATTGCTGTTCCTTCATTTTTAGATACCGCATTATTTTTAACTATTGCTTACTTCAGTTTTTTCACTTTGATATCAGCCGTACTTTCATGGCTAGGACTAAAGGGACTTCCGATTTTCGTTATTATTCTATTTTTTGGCGCACCTTTGCTTTCAATGGCTCCAGAAATTATGCCTGATTTTTATCGAGAGTGGATTTATCCATGGCTGCCAATGAGATTTATGGTAGATGGCGTAAGAGAACTATTTTTCTTTGGAGAACATCTGACATGGAATCCTTCTGTATCTGCTCTAGCTCTTATCTCTTTAACAAGTTTGTGTGCTCTGTTTGCTTCTGCTTTACCCGCATCTTCTGTGAAAAAAGAGAAGTCTCGCTCTATATAAAAGATACTGTAACTGAATGAAAAGGAGAGATAATGATGAATCCACAAATTCTAATCGTTGGTGCCGGCCCTACTGGCCTCGTTATGGCCTACAATTTAGCCAGACATAACATTCCTTTTCGAATTATTGATAAAAGCGACGGACCGGGGCAAGCCTCCCGGGCAATGGCTATTTTACCGCGAACACTTGAATTTTATCAGCAGTTCGGTTTTGCAGATGAAGTCATAGACAGCGGGATTAAGATGGAAGATGTATACGTCCGAGTGAAGAATAAAATAAAAGCAAAAGTTCATCTAGGATCTTTAGGAGAAGGATTAAGTCCTTTTCCTTTTGTTCTTACATTTCCACAGGACGACCACGAGCGGTTTCTGCTTGAAAAATTAAAAAATTTTGGGATCGAAGTAGAATGGAAGACGGAGTTACTATCTCTAGCTGAACACGGAGAAGGGGTAAAAACTTTATTAAAAGCCCAGCAAGAGGAAACCGCTTATTTTAAGTATATTTGTGGATGTGACGGAGCACACAGTACCGTTCGCAAGCAAATGAAGATAGAGTTTAAAGGAGAAAAATATAAACAGCATTTTTATGTGATGGATGTTCACGGCTCTGGTGAAGTGATGAAGGATCAAAAAATCAGTATTTCCTTTAGCAATGAAGAATTTTTGATTTGTATGCCTGTTAGAAGTAAAGGAACGTATCGAATGATCGGCATTATTCCTTCAGCTTTTAGAGATCAAAACGATGTAAAAGCTGAAAACATTCAGGCTTTTATTCAACGAATATTTGGTGTTCAGATTGAGGGTATAAATTGGTTCTCGACATATCATATCCATCATAGAGTAGCAAGTCGTTTCCGACAGGGACGCATTTTTCTAAGTGGAGATGCAGCCCATATTCATAGTCCTGCAGGCGGACAAGGAATGAACACAGGAATTGGAGATGCAATCAACCTTTCATGGAAATTAGCAGCTGTCCTTCAACACAAAGCGGCACTTTCCATATTAGATACATACGAAGAAGAAAGGCTGCCTTTTGCAGAGCTGCTTGTAAATACAACTGATCGCGCTTTTAAGCGAATGGTGGCACGAGATAAAACGAGTCAATTTTTTAGGAAGCATATCTTTCCGCCTGTACTATCCTTTTTATTTCGTTTCCCTTACCCCCGTCACAAAGCATTTACGATTTTATCTCAAATCCGCATTAAGTATCGAAATAGTGACCTAAGCAGCGGGCAAGGGACAAATGTGCAAAGTGGTGATCGATTACCCTATGTAGAAGGGAATTTTGAATCTTTACAGTCTTTAAACTGGCAAATACATGTCTATGGAACAGCAGCAGAGAAGTTAAAAAAAAGCATGCAAGAAAAAGACTTCTCCTTGCACGAGTTTTCTTGGAACCCTTACTTGAAGAAAGCAGGACTTCAAAAAGATGCTCTGTACGTTATTAGACCTGACGGATACATTGGTTTTATTAGCAGCGAGTAGCGTATAGATCTGCTTCATCAATATTTGCATACGCATAAAATCCTTCCTTTTACAAATGAATATTAAATCTAAAAAAAACGCCATCTTATGTGGTGTTTTTATTTTTGTTTACAATTTCGAAACAACTTGGAGATGTTTTTGGGAAAGCTGTTTGATAAGATAGACGAATAGAAATATCAAATGAAAGTACGTGATACATTGAATAAAAGGATTTTAGTAGTTGATGATGAAAAAAGTATTGCTACAGCGGTATCTTATGCTTTCAAGCGCGAAGGATACAGTGTAGACACCGCGTCCGACGGTGAAGAAGCGCTTGAAAAAGTAAAAAGCTTTCGACCTGACGTAATGATATTAGATGTGATGATGCCGAAATTAACCGGATATGAAGTATGCCGAAAACTCGAGAATCGAAGAGGAATGGGAATTATTTTGTTAACGGTTAAAAATGATATCGTCGATAAAGTTCTAGGCTTAGAGTTAGGCGCAGACGATTACATGACCAAGCCGTTTGATGTAAGAGAGCTTGTAGCTAGAGCTAAAGCACTTGTTCGGCGAATGGAAAAGAATGAAGCGCCTGAGGCTGCTGGAGAAATCACGGTAGGAAAAGTGAAGGTAAACTTAATTCAGCGCACGTTACACGTTGCCGATGATTTAGTCAAGCTTACACCAAAGGAATTTGATCTTATTGCTTTATTACTTGCCAACTTAGAAAGAGTGTACACGAGAGAAGATTTATTAGATCTTGTCTGGGGAATGGATTATGCAGGCGGTACACGTACGGTAGACATTCACATGCAGCGCCTTCGAAAAAAAGTAGGAGATGCAGAACCTTATTTGCTACAAACGGTATATGGCGTTGGATATAAAGCGACTGCAGGGATCAATGAATGAAAATTAGCCTGAAAGCTAAGATGGGATTTGTTCTTGCTTTTTTAATTATTTTAACAGTAACGGTCCTGAGCGTACTTGTGTTAAAAGGAATTGAAACAAATCAGCGCGATCAGCTAGAAAGTGAACTTATTCAAAAAAGCAAAGCAGCCGAACAAACAATTCGTCAAAGTTATTTAACGGGTGACCCCTCTTTGAACATAAATTCTTTTCTTCAGCAAAAAGGACAGCGCCTTGCATCTTCTATTGCATCACAAAGCGGAATGCAAACAGTTCTATATAATCAAAAAGGACAGGAAGCCGGAAGTTCTATTCCCATCGGCCAAAAATCTGTAGATGTCTCCGATACGCTTAGCTATGCGTTGGAAGGAAAAATAGCCTATCAAAACTCAGGTTCTTCTCTTATTTACTTTGCACCTGTATCAATCGACCATCAATTGATTGGAGCCGTTCGTTTTGACCATTCATTAAAAAATAATCAGCAGTTTATAGCTGACATTAGACACCTATTTCGTGCTTGGGGAACGATTGCAGCAGCATCAGCCTTTTTGATTGGCTATGCTTATTTTTACCGTATTGCTTCGCTTATTGCTAGCCTTCAAAAAACTTCACAGCAGATTCGAAAAGGCCGTTATTTAACCGATCTGCCGTTCACACGAGGCGATGAACTCGGGGAGCTCAGTCAAGGCTTGTTTTTTATGAGTACGTCGATTGAAAAAAATATCGATCAAATGAAGGAAGAAAAAAGAAAGCTTGAACTCGCTATTTCAAAGCTGCAGTCTCTTGAACAGCAGCAAAAGCAGTTTATCGGAAACATCAGCCACGAATTTAAAACGCCTTTAACATCAATCAAAGCCTATGTTGACTTACTTGATATGTATCGAGATGATCCTCAGCTTATGGAAGACGGCGTGCAAAATATTCGTAAAGAAACGGATCGTCTTCATGAAATGGTAGATAAAATCTTAAAACTCTCAGCACTTGAGAAATATGATTTTGAGCAGCGACCGGAGTCAGTTAAATTGAAGGGACTTCTCGAAGACATATGCGACCGCATGAAAGGGAAAGCGGCTAAATTTGATTTAATCCTTCATACAAATATAAACGAATCGGTTGTTTGGGCGGATCGCGAAAGCTTAATACACATTTTTATCAATTTAATCGATAATGCTATTAAATATAATGAACCAGGCGGAAAAGTGGAAGTAACGTCTTACACTTTAGAGAATTCTATCATTGTGGATGTAGCTAACACTGGAATAGGAATTCCACCTGAAGCGGAAGAGAAATTATTTCAACCATTTTTCACCGTAAATAAAGATCGGTCGCGTTTATCCGGAGGTACAGGCCTTGGCTTAGCATTAGCCAAAGATTTAACTGAAAAACAAAAAGGCGTTATCAAGCTGCATCATTCTGACCCTACATGGACGATTTTCAAAGTGTCGTTTCCTTTGAAAACAGAGAAATGAGTTAGCTAAAAGGAGTGAACCGTTATTGAAACGGTATAGATTAATGATATGTATAGCAAGCACTTTTCTTATTTTAACATCATGCGGACAAAAAGAAAGCCATAGAGAAACCGTTGAAAAACCCGACAAGAAAATTACTGTATTGGACCAAGTAGATAAAGATAGAAAAATAGAAGTGAAAGATGTTCAGGATATTAACGGAGTAAGGGCGTTTCAATTTTTAAATGAAAACACAATGATTGTTAGTAAAGAAAATAAACAATTTCGTTCACACGATTTCGGTCCCAAAGAGGTATATGCACAGAATCTAGCTACTTATAATCTAAAAAACAAGTCTACTTTTCTGTTGCATCCAAGCAATGAAATCCAACATGCGGCGAAGCTTTCTCCGAATGGTGATTATCTTTTTTATAAAGTAGCAAAAGGCGAAGATACATTTGGTTATATAATGAACCTTCAAACAAAAAAAACGGTTAAAATAAAGAATGTTCTTCTCTATCCATCAAGCGGAGAGTGGCTTAATAATTCAGAAGTAATGTTTATTACAATGGAAGGAAAGCTTTCTAAAGCAAATGTAAAAGGAGAAGCAGAACCTCTGTTGCACAGAGACGATCGAATCTTAGATGCGGTTAAAGGAATAGGTGGCATTTATTATATTGGCGTAAACAACCAGCTTTTTTTTCTTCATAACGAACAGACGGCCCTTGAAAAAATCCGAGATAATGTGATTTCTATTATCCCGTCTCCAAATGGAAAACAATTAGCGCTCGTTCAGCAAAAAGATGCCCAAACGAGAACGCTGTCTATCACAGATTTAAAAGGATCAGAAGCCTTTCAGCTTGCTCTGTCCACTCAAATTTTTGGCGTAAGCTGGTCTCCCGACGGTTCGAAATTAGCCTATAACTTTATTTCTGAAAAAGAGGGAGATAAAGGGATATTCATAGCAGATGGATTAACAGGAGATGTTACACACTTAAACGTAAATTTAGACTATGCCGCTGATCAGCTTGCCTGGAGTCAATCAGGAAATAAACTAGTTGCATCCAGCTTTACGCAAAATCAAGTTCATACATATATTATCTTTTTGAAATAGACTGCTTAGGCAGTCTTTTTTTACGTATACTAAACTTCTTTAAGAGTGTTTACAAGTTTGAAACAACTGAATAAAAGACAGAAACATTTATATTTTATCCTTTCTTTATAGGCTTTCGTAGCCCATCAAAAGCCGTTTGAAAGGAGTAAGACATCATGAAATACTTTTTATTTATTTGTTCTTTAGCTTTTACGCTGATGATAGCAGGGTGCGGAACAAGCAATTCTTCATCAAAGCCTGCCAGAGAATTCACAAAAAATGGACAGGCTCAAAAACTAGAAAGCTCATCAGCTTCTCCATCTTTAACGAAACCTAATGTAGACGAAACAGTGGTAATAGCCAATCCAGAATCGGTTACGGCTTTAGTTAATAAAAAGCATCAGCTTCCTGAATCTTATCAGCCTTCCGATTTAGTCTATGCCGACGTTCCGTTTATCTTCAACGAAAAAATAGAAAAACGAATGCTTAGAAAGCCTGCGGCACAAGCGCTTGAAGAACTTTTCCGAGATGCTGAAAAAGAGGGAATCAGCTTACTTGGTGTATCCGGTTATCGATCTCACGAGCGTCAAAAAGAGCTTTTTGCATTTTACGCAAAGCGAGACGGAGAAGAACAAGCACGCACCTATAGCGCCTATCCTGGAACAAGTGAACACGAAACGGGACTAGCAATCGATGTCACGGGAGGAAGTGGAATGTGTGCTGCCGCAGACTGCTTCGCTAATACATCAGAGGCTCATTGGCTTTCAAAAAATGCCTATCAATACGGATTCATTATTCGATACCCTGAAGGTGAAGAGCAGGTTACCGGCTATAAATACGAACCATGGCACCTTAGATATGTAGGGAAAAAAGCAGCCGCATCCATTTTTAATCAATATGCAACGTTAGAAACCTATGCAAATAAGAAAAAAGCTTAATCAAAAGTTCTATAACTGGAGAACGAAGGAAAGAAAAATGAAAAGTTAGGTTTATCACTCTCATATATGATACAAACTGATACTATAACATGCTTGCTATAGAGGAAGGGTATCGATGTATAAAGATATTGCGATTGAACTGATATGTGGATTTTTAGCGCTATTTATTATGCTGAAGCTTTTAGGTAAGACGCAGTTTGCTCAAATCACTCCGTTTGACTTTATTACAACGCTTGTCCTGGGAAATATTGTGGGGGATGCAGCTCTTGAAAAAGGAGTAGAATTAACTGAAATTCTTTATAGCGTTTTGATTTGGGGGCTTCTGATTTACGCAGTGACAAAGCTATCTCAAACCTTTACAGGATTTAGGGGAGTTCTTGAAGGCAAGCCTTCAATGATTATTTATAAAGGGAAAATCCTTTATAAAGAGCTTAAGAAAAACAACTTGGATTTGAATCAGCTTCAGCATCTAATGAGACAGCAAGGGTATTTTTCACTGTATGAAGCAGAATACGTCATTTTAGAAACGAATGGAGAGGTGAGCGTCGCTCCTAAACATGAATTCGGTCCTCCGACGAAAAATGATTTAAACATCCCGTATTCTCAAACTAATTTACCTATTGCTTTAATCATGGATGGAAAAGTAGTGTCTGGTAATTTGAAAGAAGCAAACGTAGATGAAAAGTGGTTAAAAAAACAGCTGGCAATCAAGAAAATAAAGGAATACAGCGAAGTTTTTTATGCTGAATGGCAGCAAGAGCGAGGACTAGAAATAACAAAATTCTAAAAACCCTTTCCTTTTAAGGAAAGGGTTTTTAGCTTTCTTTTAATAGCTTAGCAAAATCTTCAATCGTTGTAGAATACGTGACGTACAGACGGGGAATAAGATAGTTTTCATTTTTTTGTCCACTTTCAGTAAAAAATTTTGGAATCGTTGAAAGACCAAACGTATAATTCTTTTTTGTTTCTTCTACTACGCGGCTATTGACCTTTCCATAAGGGTAAGCAAGAGCAATAACGGGCTGGCTCGTAATGGCTTCAATTTTTCGTTTTGAATCAGCTAGCTCATAGGATAAATTTTTTGTCTTAGTTAAATCCGGATGAGTAGCGGTATGAGACTGAATAGAAAAAAATCCTGAATCAACAAGTTTTTTTAAATCCGCTGGCGACAAGCGGTTGGGGCGGCCAATAAAATCTGAAATCACAAAAAGTGTAGCCGCTGGATGAAACTGAGGGCTGGCTGCTCTTTGAAAAATAGGCAAGATAGTAAGATTATTTTTGTATCCATCGTCAAATGTAATAAATATAGGCTTTTTTACACGCTTCAGCTCCTGCCAATTTTCAAATGTGAGCGGCGTATATCCTTGCTTTTTAAGATAAAGAAGCTGTTTCTCAAAATTTTCAGGCGTCACATACAGTTCTTTTTCCCCGTGGCCTGTGTAGGAATCAATAGAGTGGTAAATCAGTATAGGTACTTTCACTTGGCTAAAAACGGGGGAAGGGAAAATAACAGTTAGCAATAAGATAACAAAAACCGAAATTTTTCTCATAACAATCCTTTCTAACGCGCAATGATGACGAGACTATCTTAGTATGTCAAAAGAAAAGGAATGTATAAGCCAAGCTTTCTTTTTTACAAGTATAAGCCTTCTTTTTTAAATATTTTATGCAGAACCAAGTGCTCAGCAGAGTTCACAACCGCAAACTGTTTTTTAGAAAGAGAATGAGTAGAAAAATGCATTAACTTAGTAAAGTCTGATGGCAGCGTAGGAGATAAAACATCAGTAGAGAGTATAGGTGCAGACAAAGGTTTTTTCGAGCCGATGTGAAAACCCCAATCTCCAAAAGAAGGAATAATAGTGTGGTAACTCAACGTATAAAGCTGCGAGGCTTTCATCGTCTCATTGATGCTCCAGAAAACGATAGGTGTGTCTCTAGGAGAATTTGACTGACATACGACCAAGCCTCTGCGCGATAGTGAACGTTGGAGAAGTGTATAAAATTCTTTTGTATAAAGTGCACTTATTTTTTTGTTAGTAGGATCAGGAAAGTCAATAATGATGATATCATAACACGCTGAATTCAAAGAGAGGTAGTCAACAGCATCTTGAATATGAACGGTAACACGAGAATCTTCAAATGAGCGTTGATTTAATTTCTTTAATTCTTCAACATTCATCGCAGCATTTACCACGTCAGCATCTATTTCCACAAGGTCTATTTCTTTCACTTCCTTATATTTAAGGACTTCTCGTAAAGCTAAACCATCTCCACCGCCTAGAATAAGAATGCGGCGAGGACTTAAGGAAGCGGCAAAGATAGGGTGTACAAGAGCTTCATGATACGCATGTTCATCTAATGAACTAAATTGCAGCTGTTCATCCAAATACATTCGAATATCAGATGCTTTAATCAGCTGAATATCTTGAATACTGTTTTTCTGATGAAACAAAATGTCATGCTGACCTGATAAGATCTGCTGTAGACTAACGTGATCTGAGTCATCTCCCCGATTGAAAAGACGAGTGCTTTCAGCATGCTGACGATTTTTTTGTGGAGTTTCGGCGTGTTGAATTCCGCGAGAAATCGAATACACAACAGCTTTTTTTGAAGCTAATTGTTTAAGCAGCGCATAACCAATTTCAATTATTTCTTTGTCTCCGCACGTATAAAAGTCTAATGAAGCGTAGTTTTCCTCCGGCCAAGTATGAATAGACAAGTGAGAGGTAGCTAATACGAGAATGCCTGTAATGCCTTGAGGCGTAAACTGGTGAAAATAACAGTGCAAAACTTCCATTTCTGCATCTAGTGCAGCTTCAATAAGAATTTGACTTAAAAGTGAGGGGTCATTTAATATCACTTCATCGCATTCGAACGCATCCATTAGCAAGTGTTCTCCTTTAATATCCACTACTTCAGCCTCCTTTCTGAGCATTATTTTCACTATCTTATGAAATTTTTTAGAAAAAGGAAACGCAAGTACGTTAGTTTATAAATATTTTCGGGAAATAACTAGGTATCTTCCTATAGAAAAGAAACTGGGAAAAACATATTTTCGTTGAAAGGAGATCCGAACAATCAATCGAGATTCTTAATGGGGGATTCAACTCGTTCGGATTTTTTCATTGTGATGGTGAACGTAGATTTACCGTATGTAATAGCTGTTAATTGGAGAGCAGGGCGAAGACTCCTGCGGGAAAAGCGGAACAGGTGAGACCCCTCAGGAGCGTAAGCAACGAGGATGCTCACCGGCCGCCCGCGGAAAGCGAATTCTTGCACGCAAATCAACAGCGGTATCTCAAGCGATTCATGCTATCTCATTTATCTTTAAGTGGGATTGATTTCGTTACTCAATCTTTCTACTCTTTATCAGCATTAAACCAGCCTTTTCGCTTGAACCATAAAATTAAACCAAGCGTTATCAGCCCCATGAAGCCAAGCACAAAGAAATAGCCATAGTGCCACTTTAGCTCAGGCATGTTTTCAAAATTCATTCCGTATACGCCAACGATAAAGGTAAGGGGAATAAAGATAGATGAAATAACGGTCAGCGTCATCATAATTGAATTCATCCGGTTTGAATTAAGAGAAAGATAATTATCGCGCATATCAGACGTCATTTCCCGATTTGATTCAATCATATCGGCTAATTTTAATAAGTGGTCATAGACATCTTTAAAATACCTTTTTTGTTCTGGATGAACATCTAGGCGTTCAGAATTTATAACGCGGTACAATAAATCGCGCATAGGCAAAATGGTTCTTCTGATTTTCAGTAAATCACTTCGAAGTTTGAATACATCTTCCATTAAAACAGAGATGGATTTTTTTGCATCTATGTTTTCTATATCATTCAGCTCATCTTCAATTTGATATACAGTGGGAAAATATTCATCTACCACTTTATCCATCACAGAATACGCAAGATAGCTTATCCCTTTTTCATGAATCGAAGGTGTATGAAGCAGCTTCTCCCATACTTTATCAATTGCAGCTGACGGGTGAAAATGAAAAGTAACTATATAATTATCGCCGATAAAAAGGTCAACTTCTTCAGCTTCTAACGTTTGACGATTTAATGAATGCAGGACAAAAAAACTGTATCCTTCATAATAATCGAGTTTTGGACGCTGCAGAAAATGAAAGCAATCTTCAATCGCTAACGGATGAAAGTGAAAGGAAGATTGAAGCAGCAGCGCTTCTTCTTCAGAAGGGCAGTTAAAGTCAATCCAATAGTACTGAATAGAGGGATCGTGAATCTGATCTAATTGTATATGTTTCACAAGTTTATCATCGTTCATAAGAGCTAACGTTCGTATCATTTGAAAACTCCTTTATGTTTTTATAGCTATTTTCAATGTAGCATAAAATCATAAACTACACCGTATTTTAAAAAAGAATTTTCTTTCTTGTCTTTTTATAAAACTAGTAAGGGTGAAAAAGTTGAATTATAATGATAGTAATAGCTCGTATGGAAAGGGGAATCGTTTTGAATAAAAATGAAGCACTTCGAACGTTTTTTTTAAAACATGCAGATCAACTGACGGAAGAATGGTATGAAAGCATTGAAGACAATGACCCAGAATCGGTTTATGCATCTACTCATCCGGAAGTCATTTCAGTATTAAAAGATCAAAATAATGAATTTCATTTATACATAGCCGATGTATTTATAAAAAGTGAAAAAGAATTTTTTGATTCATTTGAAACGTGGATTTTAAAGATTGCCGAAGACGGAGAGCATGTAAGAACACCTATACATTATATTATTCGCGAATTTTTCCGAGTTAGAAAACAGTATTTAACGTATTTAAATCAATTTGTAGAAGATTGCGAGCAAGATATTACGCAAGGCGAACTAGACGAATGGAACGAATTGATTGTACGCGTGTTTGATATCACCGTTTATAAATTTGTAGAAGAGCACCATCAGCATTCAAAGCGGTTGCTTGAGGCGCACAAAGAGCTGATTAATGAGCTGAGCTCGCCAGTTATTCCATTGAGCGATCATATTGCGATCCTTCCGCTTGTTGGGGATATCGACACAGCAAGAGCGCGCCGAATTTTAGAAAATACGTTAACTCGCTGCGCTGAACAGCAAGTGAATCACCTTTATATTGATATTTCAGGAGTAGTTATTGTTGATACGATGGTTGCTCATCAGATTTTCCAGCTGATTGATGCATTAAAATTAATAGGCGTAGAATCAACTATCTCTGGAGTACGCCCTGAAATCGCCATTACCGCTTCTCATTTAGGTTTATCGTTTGAAAATATATCAACAAAATCAACCCTTGCTAATGCGATGGCTTCACGTATGAGGAAATAAAGCAAACAAGAATTACTTTTAATTCTTGTTTTTTTTATCTAAATTCATACTTGACATATAGGTTAAAGAGGTATTATGATTTTACTAATTTAATAAATAAAAAGAGTAGTATTACATACGCTAATATAAAAATGCAACTCTGTAATTAGCGAACAAGAATTGAACAAATAATATGAGAACGCTTTATATAGAATACGAGAATATTTAGGAGGAAATAGAAATGAACATCTTATGGTTTTTCCCTACAGCAGGCGACGGACATTATCTAGGCACAACCGAGGGAAGCAGAACAAGCGATATTCACTACTTAAAGCAAATCGCACATGGACTGGATTATCTAGGATATGACGGCGCTTTGCTTCCTACTGGTTCAAATTGTGAAGATTCATGGGTGATTGCATCGGCACTTGCTTCCGTTACGAATCGACTGAAGTTTTTAATTGCACTTCGCCCGGGTGTAATGTCTCCCACACTTTCAGCACGGATGGCTTCGACATTCGATCAGATGTCAAACGGCCGACTCATGTTAAATATTGTGACGGGAGGAGATCCGGTTGAGCAAGCGGCGTACGGTAACTATTTAACCCACGATAAACGCTACGAGTTAACAGATGAATTTTTAACGATTTGGCGAGATGTAATGGAAGGAAAAAAAGTGGACTATAAAGGAGAGCATCTTGATGTAACAGGCGCGTACATTCCATCGCCTACGGTCCAAAAACCATATCCTCCGCTGTACTTTGGCGGGTCTTCGCCAGCAGGAAAAGAAGTAGGCGCAAAGCATGCAGATGTATATTTGTTATGGGGAGAGCCTCCTGCAGTGATCAAGACGAAAATTGATGAGATGAAAGAAAAAGCTGCAAACGAAGGTCGGGACATTCGCTTTGGTATTCGCCTGCACGTTATTGTAAGAGAATCAGAAGACGAGGCGTGGGAATCTGCAGATAAATTAATTAAACATGTTAATGATGATACGATCAAAGCGTTTCAAGATAAGTTTGCGTCATTTGACTCCACTGCCCAAAAAACACAGTCAAGTTTGCACAGCGGTACAAAAGATCGAGGCGCACTAGAGATTGCTCCGAATCTATGGGCTGGAATTGGTTTAGCACGAGAAGGAGCTGGAACCGCTCTTGTTGGAAGTCCTGAAATTGTAGCGGATCGGTTAAAAGAGTACAAAGAGCTAGGAATTGATACGTTTATTTTATCAGGCTATCCGCATCTAGAAGAAGCATATACGTTTGCTGAGCTAGTATTTCCACATATTCAAAAAGAACGAAGCAAGAGATAATTCTTGCTTCGTTCTTTTTGAGTCGTAAAAAAATAAATAACCCAGTTGACTTATAGGAATTATAGGTGTATTATAAAGATAGTTCATTTAGTCAGAAAATTTTTGATAAAGGGTGAAGAAAATGGAACGTTATGACGTAATTCAAGGCGCAGAATCTTTTTATTATAAAGGCAACGACATTGGTATACTTGTTTCTCATGGATTTATGGGGACTCCTCAAAGTATGGAATATATCGGAAAAGAATTAGCTGAAAAAGGTTTTACTGTGTACGGTTTGCGACTAACGGGACATGGTACTCACTACTATGATATTGAACAAACAACGTATCAGGAATGGAAGCAAGACTTTTTAAATGGGTATCAGCGTTTGAAGCAAGAATGCCGTCATGTATTTATCTTAGGTCAGTCCATGGGAGGCACTCTTACCTTTCATACAGCGAGTCAAGGATTAGATCTTGACGGAGTTATTGCAATCAATCCGGCTATGACGTCCATTCCTTCAATGGAGCCTTATCGCTCTCGTCATACGCCTCGTTATTTAAAAGAAGATCATCCCGATATTAAAGATCCAAACGTACATGAAATTACGTACGACAAAGTACCAGTGCGCTCTATGCGTGAGCTGCTTTCTTTAATGGATGAAACAAAAGAACGCTTATCTTATGTAACGTGCCCGGCTTTAGTACTAACATCAACCGTGGATAACGTAGTACCGCCTGAGAATTCAGCTTATATCTTAAACCATATTCAATCAGCAGAAAAAAGACAGCACATGCTTCGAAACTCTTACCATGTTGCGTCGATGGATTTTGATAAAGATATGATTGTTGCACAAACGGCACAGTTTGTACAAGCAACAGTTGCCAAAAAAAAAGTGCATGAGCGAATTTTTTAATTTTTAAATTCGCTCCGTTTCTTTTTTACTTCAAGTAAGATAAAATGAATCTTGAATGAAAACAAAGGAGTGTACATACATGATTCATTTAGAATGGAACGATCGTCCAACGATTAAACAAGTAAAATGCATACATACAGATGCAAAAAAATTCGTGGTTGAAAATGTTTTAACAGCAGGAAAAACATATGATGTAAAAAACGAAACAGAAGAATTTTATTTTGTTGTTGATAACACTGGCCAAGTCGGCGGCTTTTATAAAGAATACTTTGAAGGCTAAACAAAAAATCATCGTCTCGGCGATGATTTTTTTATTGTAGTAATTAACTGAAGCTTTTCTTCATGAAAACGAATGAACATACTTTTAAAGAGAAATTCCATATATCCAATCATTTCGAAAAAAAGCTTTATGACAAAAATAGGATGTAAGACCTAAATTCTCCCGTTTCTTGTTCTGTTTAAAAGGGTAACTGACTATAAATACCCATGACAACAATTATTTTACAATGTAAAATGAAAGCGACGCTTAACAGAAAAAGGAAAAGGGGAGGTCATACGATGAAAAAGCGTAATACAGCAGCTTTTACATTTTTAGCATGGACAGCTTTTATTACAGCACTATTAGCTATGTTTATAGGAATTTATACCTTAGATGCATCACTACCGGTAAAAGGTTATTATGCTGTTGGAACATTATACTTAACGATGTCCGCTTTTGTGCTTCAAAAAACCATTCGTGATAACGAAGAAGATACGGCGCACGAACGCAAATACGACAAAGCAGAAGAAGAATTGTAGAGCTAAAAAAAGCATTTTTCTAGCTCTTTGAAAAACATCCCCATTTTTGGGAGATGTTTTTTTATATAAAAAAACAGGGAACTTGTCACTCCGTGTCGTATTAATAAAGAAGGAGGCGATTGAATTGACACAACTAATGATTAATAACGTAAATTTTCACGTTGATATGTTTGAAGAAAAAATGATTACTGATGCGAATACAGGTGAAGAGTTGAAAAGGCTAAACTTTTCTTTTTCGGTTGTAGGCAAAGCAGCTTATGATAAATATGATGCATTTTTTGAGGATCCGTATTTTGAAGTAACAAATATGGAGACAAAAGAAACGCTAACACTAAAAAACATTTCGCATAGCACATTTTATCAGTCACCTGAAATTACTGATCATACAAATATTGTTTTCAGGGTGAAGTTGCAGCAAGAACCTGTTAAAACAAAAGAACAAGCGAAAAATGAACAGCCAACAGAGAGCACGGTAAACGAAATGCTTTTATCTAGAATAAAATTTAAGGCTCTTGTCGAATTACTTGAAGAAAAAGGACTCCTCATGGAGAATGAATTGTATACAAAAATTGAAGAAGTAGCAGAACGAGATTTTGATATTCTGCGAGATGAATTAAGTCATTCTAAAAAAGAGGTAAAAGCGTAAAAATACCCCATTCTGCAGGGGGATTTTTTATTTATATCCATTAATTTATAACCCTTTTGATAAATCATTCATATATTACATCACGATGAAAATAAAAAGGGTGAGGATAATGCCGATTGTTATTAATCATGTAGTGATTCCAAACGTTACAGGAGGAGTCGTTACGTTTGGCGATACGTACTATGTTTCTCCGAAAAGTAACAGTAAAACTGCACAAGGTTCAGGGTCTTCAAATACAGGAATTTGTGTAAATACAAATTCGGGACTTTCTAATACAAATACGCTCGATCCGGATGGTTCTGATCAAAACGGCTTCGGAAACGGATAAGGAGAGAGACGTTTTACTCTTCTTTCTACACGCCTTTTCAGTATTCGTTTTATCCGTATTTTATGCCTTCGTTTGCACGTCCAATTGGATTTGTCGTTTCACCTGATGGAGCGATAGACAACTGGTGGGGCAAAAAACCATCTTGGTGGGGGAAAATCACGCCTTCAGCCGGCGTTTTCCCTCCCATTACCCAGTATTATACGGGCAGTTTAGTTCCTTATAGCTTAAGGAGCTATTATTAATATAAAAAAGAAGTTCAGATTAAGCTACCTTGTTGGCGTCTATTTCCTGAAAATAGGCGTTTTTTTCCGTTTTACTTGATTCAAAGTTATTTTTGCTGAATAATAAGGAAAAGAGAAATTTTAGAAGTAAGCTGTAAGTAAGGAGATGTTCTATCATGACAGATAAATGGAGAGTTCATAAAATAAAAAGTGATTGTGAACCTTGGCTGTTTTTAGAAGGCTGGGAAAAAGATATTATTGAAACCATTGAATTTGAAAAAAAAGAAGAAGCGCTTCGCTACTACGCGATGATGATTTATGAATTTCATCAAAAATACGCAAGCGTGCGAAGTGATGAACTAGCGCTCTTTAGCTTTTGGAACGAAGGCGAAAAGGAATTTTGCGAGGCCTGTGATGATGATCTTCAAATCTTCCACGGTGTTTTATTTGCTAAAAACGATGAAGTCTATTCATTAGAAGAAGATGAAGAAGGATTAAAAATGCTTCGTACTAAATAAAAACGTCCTGCGGGGCGTTTTTTTATGTATAAAAAGACTTCTTCGTTGAAGTCTTTTCTAAGGGATTAATTTGCAAATCCACGCAATATAAAGAGCAGCAGGTACTAAAAGAATCTGGGCACATACTGTCCCACACAAACGAGAGATGACTAGTGTGCCCACCATTTTGTTCATAGATTGCTTAGTAGATTCACCTTTCATTACCTTTTCAGTTAAAATGGCTACTTGCGGATCTACAAACACAGCAAGGGTAATCATGGCTAGTCCGTTAATAAGACCAGAAGACATCAGAATTGATTTAGAAAGAGTAGGCTCAAGCGTAGAAGCATAAAGTGTGGAAAGAACACCTACTGTATAAATGGTCGTAGCTATTAAATTCAAAAGAAGCAACCGCTTGGGCACTCCACCTATTCGCAGCTGAGACAGCATGATCCACCTCGGGCGCTTCACGTGTTTTTTTGCTTTCTCCAGCGTATGTATGGAAGTAATATTTTTCATCATTTGAGGTACAGACCCCGCTACTTCTAAGTGTGAAATCATTCGGGAGAAAATCGATACAAAGCTAGGAAGTAAAAGAGCACCTACAATTGTCCCAATGGAAGCTGCGAGCAAGATGGTTTGAAGCTGATGAAGTAGAACGGGCAAATCTTCTTTAGACTTGACCGCATCTCCTAATTTCCCGGTCAGCGGAGCTTGCACCATATTAGCTGTTCTTGACAAAATGACAATAATATTAAAAAGAGATAAAGCCACGACTAGTTTTCCAGTTTTCAAGCCCGCAAGTCTCACAGAGTAGGCTAGTGTTTCAATCATATGAATAATTCCTACAAACACACAAATAATAAGTAATTTTTCCATCATAATAAGCAAGTTCCTTTCTTTGATACACACGATTCCTTATTATGTATAAATTTGATTCATTTGTAAATAAAAAGCCGCTTGCTACCAAAAATAGCAAGCGGCTTTTTATTATCGATGCTGGTTAATATCACGCAGTATATCTTTGCTAGCCTGATAATCTTTTTCTCGTTCTTTTTCCACCTGTAGACGTTTGTCTAGTTTACGGCTATATTCAGCATACCCCACGCCGTGAGAAAGCTGCATGGCCTTTTCCATTTCTGACGTGTACGTTAGGTGAAGTGCGATAATGAATCAATCCTTTCAGCATTTTTCACTTGTGGCACATGTATTGCTGCTCAAGTGTTTGGATGTTTATGATTCTTGAAGTCTTTCTAGAAATCGTTTTCCCTGTAGCTCTGGATCTAAACATCAAATGATTAAAATTTCATAACATTCCAGTTAAAAGCCTTTTTTTCTTGCGTAGTATCCCATATAATAGCAGGAACAACGTTTTTAAAGGAGTTATATATGAACAATACAAAACGAGTATGGTTTGATTTACTTTTTTATATCGCTATTCCTTACCTAATATGGAACCAAGGAAAAGACATTATTGGTGATTACTATGCCATTTTGCTTTCAACAGCACCAGCGTTTGTGTATACCATTTATACATTTATTAAAGATCGCCAGTTTAACGTAACAGGATTGTTTATTGTCATTACACTGCTGGCACGTACAATTATTGATTTAATCTCAGGGAACGCAGCAACGATGTTAAACAATCAAGTATACTTTATGATTGGACTGGCTGTAGTTGTCCTTTTTACCATTGTGGTAAAAAAGCCAATTGGTTTGTACTTTTTTGTAGATACGGCTTACTTAATGGGCTATAAGCGGGAAGATTCTTTAAAGCTCTTCCACCAGCCTGGTCTATTCAAAATGATGAACTGGCTTACGGTACTGTTCGCAGGTCGCTATGTATTTTTAGCGATTGTAAAATACGTATTGATTCAAAAGTACGGAGTAGAAGGGTATGGAAACATGATTGTATTCCGTCAGGCTGTTACGTGGGCATTCTCCATTTTAATTGCTGTCTACACGTATTTTATTTATAAAAAAATTCAAGATAAAACAGGGATTGATAATCCAATGAATCCAAATGTAAATGAATAGAAAAAGAAGCGTGCGTTTAGCTAACGTACGCTTTTCTGTTACAAAACAGTGAAAAGTGCTCAAAATACTAACATCTTATTTGAATTTAATAGTAAAATAACTCTATTAAGAAAAGGATGAAAGTAGGCCAAGAAATGAAACTATTATTAACATGTCAAAAGCAACCTTACCGAATTTTAGAAATGATTATGGTATTTTTCACCTTAATTTTTGTCTTACTGTCGTTTTCCGATTACCGTCAGCTTTTTTTTCTTGTGTTTACACTTGGAATTGTATTTGCTATTCGAGCGTTTGAAATGCAAGAAGGAGAGAAAAAGACTCAAGGTAACATCTGGCTGCTTATTGGTGTCATGATGATTTTGCTAGATATTGTTTTATTTGTTGTTTACGCGATTAACCGGCCTTAAACAAATTAAAAAATGTATAATATAAGAAATATCACCAAAAAGCTTTTTAAACTAAATACTGAATTACGATAGGAATGAGATCTAGTGAATGAATCTTTCAAAGCTTTAGCAGATCCAACACGAAGGAAAATTCTAGAACTTCTAAAGGAAAGTAATTTAACAGCCGGTGAAGTTTCCGATCATTTCAATATGACTAAACCTAGTATATCTAATCATTTGAAAATACTTAAGCAGGGTGAGTTGATTCAAGGCAAAAAACAGGGACAATTTATTATATATTCTTTAAATAATAATACATTTCAAAACTTAATTTCTTGGTTTACTACCTTCGAAAGGGGAGAAAAATAAATAACATCTTTATGTGCTAAGTTCAATTGTTTTCTTTAGAATTAGTATAAAAATTTTTGTTTTCTTAGTTTAGTATAAGATGCGTCGATAACACCTGTGCTAAATTAAAAGAAAAGTAGCTACAATTACTCTTGTACAGATGGATTTAAAAGAACACTCCATTAACCTCTACTATATTTCAACGAATCCAACCAAAAATACAAAGTCAGCCAGATATATTATTTAAAGTCTTAATACTTCAGATTCTACACCGTTTTATACCCTATGCCATCGTTTAGAGAATTGACAATAGAAATATTGTTGATAAGAAACACTGGCTTGTTGTAATGAGAATTTAATTGTGTATTGACTAACAGGGTAAAATAGCGCAAAAAAAGAAAAGACAAACTCCACCTATTGGTGAAGCTTGTCAAAAGTATAGTTCAGTTCAGTTTTCATTATAATTAGTGATTAAGTAGGATGCGTAAGCTTTGTACTATTCAGGCCAGACTAGAATCAAAGAATGATCTTAAAAGAGGCAGGATTTCTGATATCTTATTTTTAGGATGAAATATTATTTTATTTATGTTTCCGGAATAATGGTAACTCCAATTGTTCTTATTGGAGCACCTTTTTGAGTATTCTGGTTCGTTGTTTTATAATACTTTAGCATAAGATCATTTAATTCTTTTTGAAAACTACTGAAGCTTTCATCATCAAGTTTTAATTCTAACAGTGAAAAAGTTGAACCATCTTCTGAGCAACCTCGTTCTGCCAACTTATTAAGATAGTTTTGGTATTGAGTCACCAGGGATAATTGATAATAAGAATAATAGTTTAACTTCTCCTCATTAGAGGTTTTTTTCCATTCATCACCATTAAGTCTTGCCTCCTCTTCATTTAGGACGTAGTATTTTTCGGATACTGACCTTACTTTTTTTTCTTTTACAATGCGAATAACTCCTGCATCTAATAAAACTTGTATATGTCTATATAATGTTGCTTGAGGTACATCTTTAATAATTTTCAACATTTCAAGTGGTGTTAATCCATTTTCTCTATTTCTCATTAAGGCTTGGGAAATCTTGATTCTTACAGGGTGCATTAAAATTTCAGCTTTATTAATCATCAGCTTCTCCTTGCTATATAAATTTTTGTTAGATATTCAAATTTTATTAAAAGGGATGTTATCTATATCCTTTTATCAAATAGATTATGAATAATACTGCGATTTTGTCATACAGTCTATTGTTAGAAACATGTTTATAGAAAAAAAGAATACATTTAGTGAACAAATATATCCTTATTTAAAGTATTTAATTCACGTTTTCAAAATTTTATATTCCTATAATTAATTGTTGGAAGGCGAAAAGACAGTTCAGATTCTAAGCTTATATAAACATGCCCGAACTCACTATTATTTATAATGATAATATTATTATAAATAATAACAATAACTAAAACAATATTTTAAATAATAAAAAGAAAAAGGTGCAATATTCCATTTTACATGTTATCATTATCAATAATGATAATATTTATATTAAATTGATTAAAACTAAAGGAGTGAACTACATGAATTTGCATTATGGATTGGATGATTTAAAGGAAATTGATATCATGTCTTTTTTACCAATTATTTTACCCGTAGTAGTTATTGGAATAGTTTTAATTCTAATTGCGCTAATAGATTTGTACAGAAACAGAAAAACCCGAAAAAACGTTTTAATGTGGACCCTTATCATTATTTTTGTAAATACTCTTGGTCCAATATTGTACTTTGTTATAGGCAGAAAGGACAGTGAAACAATATGAAGTTAGAAATTAAAAACGTTACCAAAAAATTTAAAAATAAAATAGCGGTTAATAACTTTTCAATGGAAGTTGAGTCCGGTGAATGTGTCGGATTAATAGGACCTAATGGAGCGGGTAAGTCTACGCTTATAAAAATGATTTCTGATATTATCGATCCAAGTACAGGAGAAGTGTTACTTGATGGCAAGAAGATTTCAAAACTCAAAAAAGAAATTGGTTACTTACCACAATATCCTAATTTTTTTCACTGGATGACTGCTAAAGAAACTTTAACTTTCATGGGGCAGTTGTCAGGAATAAAAAAAGAGGAGCTGACAAGAGCTATTCCCGAAATCATGTCGAAAGTAGGGCTGAAAGGAGAGGAAAACTCCAAGGTTAGAACCTTTTCGGGAGGGATGAAGCAGAGACTGGGCATTGCACAGGCATTGTTACATAAACCATCGTTAATTGTAATGGATGAACCCGTTTCAGCGTTAGATCCAATTGGTCGCAGAGAAGTGTTAAATATCATAAAAGAAATAAAGAAAGAGGCTACCATCTTGTTATCAACTCACATATTGGGAGACGCAGAAGAAATATGTGAAAGATTTGTCGTTATAAAGAATGGAGAGAAAATTGAAGATACGACTATGAGCGAATTACTAAATAAGAATAGTAAAAATAAAATCAATGTAGATATCACAGCCCAAAGCCATGATTGGATTGAAGTTATTAAAGGTTTGAACTATGTAAAAAATGTAGACGTAGTCGGTAATACAGTAAAGATAGAAGTAGACAATATTAAATCTAACAAGAATATGTTGCTGACCAATGCTTTAGAACATAATGTAGACCTTAATAGGTTTGAAATAGCTAACGATACGTTAGAAGAAATATTCTTAAAGTTGGTGGTGGAAAAATGAATCATTTTAATGTACTAGTAAAAAAAGAATTTGTTCAATCAGTACGCGAATTTAAGATTATTTGGCTACCTCTTGTATTTATATTTTTAGGCATCACCCAGCCAGTGGTAAGTTACTATTTACCTTCAATCTTAAAAGCGCTTGGCGGAGGGCAAGGTATTACTATTGATCCCAACATGGCGGCGCAAAAAGGAGGAGAAGTTCTTGCTAGCACCTTGGGTTCACAATTTGATCAACTTGGAGTTATGATTATCATTGTTTCGATGATGGGAATTATACAATCCGACAAAGCCAATGGCATGTTAGCCTTCATTCTTACTAGACCTGTAACCGTAATATCCTATATTAGTGGAAAAATCATTTCTAACTACTTATTTATTGCTTGCAGTGTCGCATTAGGATACTTAGTTTCATATGCATATACTAGTTTATTATTCACAGCTGTTAATTTTATAGATTTACTAGTAGCTTTGTTATTTTATCTAGTATGGATTTTATTTATTGTTTCATTCACTACAATGATCAGTACTATTTTTAATAGCCAAGGAATAATTGCATTAATTTCAATTGTATTTCTATTAGCATGTAGAATTATGGTCGGTTTAAGTCCTGTGATAGATAACATCAACCCAGCAAGTATGAGCAAACATGCTATGGAACTATTAATTGTAGGAAAAACTAGTATGGACGTAATATGGAGTTTATTAGCAGCTCTTATATTCACAGCGCTGACAATTTTGATTACAAATGCCTGGATTTCCAAAAAGAAATTTCATTCTGAATAAATAAAGAAGAAAATAATATTAACTATAGAGGGATGGGAGGGTAATACTATTGTTAAGCATTACAAACCTAGAGAAAAGTTACTCAGATAAGAAGATTTTAAACGGGGTAAATTTAAAAGTAGAAAAAGGAGAAATTTTAGGCTTTGTTGGAGCAAATGGGGCAGGTAAAACAACTACTTTAAATATTATTACTGGTATTTTGGATTGTAATAATGGAAAGATTGAAATTAATGGGTTACCTAAAGAAAGCGGAATAGAATACAAAAGGCAATTCTTTTTTATTCCGGACACTATTAATATATATAAGAACATTTCAGGGATGGATTGGATTCTTTTCTTGATGAATTTATATAATAATAAAAATCATGAAAAGTTGAATGAGTACGTAAATTTGTTTGGTATGCAAGAATCTATTAAAAAACCCACAGGAACCTATTCATACGGTATGTTGCATAAGCTCCTCTTAATTGCAGCTTTTACAATAAATCCACCCATTATTATAATGGATGAACCATTAAATGGCTTAGATCCAAATGCTGTTTTAGTTTTCAAAAGATTAATTAAACAATACGTGGAAAAGGGAGGAACAGTATTTTTTTCTACACATTTACTAGATGTAGCAGAAAAGATTTGCAATACAGTAGCTATCTTAAAAGAAGGAAAAATCATTTTACACGGTCAAATAAAAAATATAATAGGTGAAAAATCATTAGAATCTATTTTTATGGAGGCGCAAATATATGAAGGAAAAACTTCAATTAACTAAATTTTTCATTTATTCCTTCTATAAAAAGCCAAAGCAAACAATGTTAAAAGTTGTTTTATTGATAGCCATTTTTTATATGGTTTGTCAACTAACTATTATAAACGCTTTTGTTTTTTTTCTTGGAGATACTTCCATTTTTATAGTTTATAATTTGATGCTTTCATGCCTTCTTGTATATGTATTTACTGGCTATTTATCAACTTCGCAGGCTTTTGCTTATAATGAATTCAAATTATTAACACCTTTACCACTTTCAAGTAAGAATATTTCAATGGCAAAGGTAACTAGCAGCATATGGATACCTATTTTTCTCTCAATAATAATCCAAATACCAACCCTAGGGTTTTTAATAGTGGATTTCAAATTTGTAGAAGCAATTAAACTGTGTTTATTCATTCCAGTTGTTAATGGGCTAATTGCACTTTTTTTGATGTTTGTTCTGTCTTTTATAAACAGGTATTATTATAAATTTAAAAGTAAATTAGTTTATTTATTAATAAATATTTTTATTATGTTGTTAATTCCGTTCCTTTTATTTATGTATTTTATTAGAAAATCAAGCTTAGAACTATCAAAATTAGTATCCCAAATAGATATTAATTCCATTAAAGGGATTAAAAAATCGCTAGAATTTATCCTTGCATACATTTATGACATAACAACTACTGTGTCAGTAATGAAATCATTAGTCAAAATTTTAGTATCGGGTGAAATTAATATTTATTTTATATTGAGTTGTATTTCTATATTGGTAATTAGTTTTCTCTTTTATTATTTTATTATAGAAAATATTTCGGTGAATTATTTTAAGAATGGCGTATCAGAAAATAGTAAAATAAGCTTAAAAAGCTCAAAAGTCCGAATAACTAAAAATCAATGGAGCAACTACCTACAAAGAGAAATATGGATTATTAAGTCTGAGGCTTATTTTAAAATGCAAGTTGTACTGGGCTTTCTATTACCCATAATTTTCACTACTATATTATTGATTTTAATACAAAATGAAGTATTACCAGATAATTTAAATATAACAAAAGATGGATTTCTTAATAAATATTTTTCATATTCTGTTCTATTCTTTTGTTGCATAAATAATATCAGTGGAACACCTTATTCAAGAGAAGGGACATACTACAACTTATTAAAGATAAACCCTTTTGATAGTAAGTATGTATATTTTTCTAAAGTAATATTTGCGTCTACCGTGAGTGTGGGAGCTGTATTATTAAGTTTCTTACTTTTCGCCCTTTTTGGCCATTCGAAGCTAGAGGATTTTGTTATGATGCTAATCATTTCCTGTTTGGTAGTTTGTTACAACCTGTTAACTCCACTATTCGATATGAAAAATCCAAGTACCGAATGGGATAATCCTTCTGAAGCCATAAAATCAAATCCAAATGTATTGATCAGTCTTTTATATGGAATGCCCATGTTGATAGTCATCGCTGCTCTTCATTTCTGTTTGATATGGATTGGTATTCAACCTTTCTTAGTAGATTTCATAATATTGGCCATTGCAACAACCACAATTTTCATTTTGGTAAATAAATTAAAAACAACTCTATAAGACTCTTTACCTCGAAAAATATGATTCTTTGCTAAAAAAAGAGAATTGACACTAAATAAATTCAAAAAGGAGTGTCTGTATATTTATGGGGAAGCACCATGATAAAGATTTTAAAATGCACGCCGCTAGATTAGTAATAGAAAAGGGAAGAAAGCCAAGAGAATTAGCAGAAGAGCTTAATATTTCCGTACCAACATTACGCAATTGGATAAATATCTATAAAGAAAAAAGAGAAAGTGAACTGAAGTTTATAGAAAAATCCACTTCATATCCTATCAGATCAGAAGAAAAAGATAAAATAATTAAAGATTTGAAGGAAGAAAACGAGATCTTAAGAAAAGCTATGTATGTTCTTACAAAAAAGCCATAAAATAAAGATTGACCATATTTAACTTGTTTTTATTAACGTAAAACAAATTAAATATGGTTTTTTTATTTTAGTTTAATATCTGTTTAAATATAAAATTCAATCGAATTTCACAAGGAAATTTTGCTTTTGATAGATGCTAAATTTATATGAATATTAATTCCTATCATCTTAATTTTTTAATTAAAAGAGCATTATTATTATGACTTTAAGAATATATAAAGTTTAAAAAAACGGAAAATATGACATTTAATTCATAAATTTTACAAATTACAGATAGACTCGACAAAATTACTGTGTTAAAATGTTATCGATAATGATAATGAGTAATATTTTAACTAATAAAAAGTAATTTTTTACATTTTTATGATATTTTTTTATTAATTTTAAGAATAAAATAGCTTATTAGTTTGTTATATTCACTTGAAAGGAGGGGAATAAATGTTTGAATATTATAAATATGGCGAAAACACTTATAAAACTTTTACTGAATTTCACCGACTAGATTCCATTGACATGAAGGATGCTAATGAAATTTTTAATGAAAGAGAGTATGAATATTTGGAGATGTATAGGGCTAGTAAGAGAATAGTAGAGGTAAAAAAAAGTTTGTACTGTGGAAAATCTGCTATTAGAGCATTCTTAGGACTAGATTTAAGTCAAATAAAAAATATTTCTCTGTTAAAAGGAGTTTTTGGCCAACCTGTTATTGTTAATAACATTGGTCTACCTATAAGCTTAGGGATCTCTATCACTCATACACATAAAACTTTAGGGATATTAATTTTTGATCAATTACACCCCATGGGAATTGATATTGAAACTAAAACGAAAAATGATTCAGAATTTCTTGGTACATATTTAACAAAATGCGAAAGAAAAATGATTGAAGAAAGTAAAGGGATATTAAGTAAAGAAACTCTTTTCAGTGCAAAAGAAAGTTTATCAAAAGTACTAAAGACGGGATTGACTTCTCCACTTTCAATTTATGAGATATCAGAATGGGCTGTTGACAATAATATTATCTCATTTTTTTATAAAAATTTTGTACAATACAAGTCTACCGTAATGATTATGGAAGATGAGATAAGAAGTATTACACTTCCAATTAAGTCAGAAAAAATAATAAATTAGGAGAATGTAAATGGAAATAAATTCGGAATTGAAAAACACTAATAAATTTGCACAGTTTTTTTTTAAAACCCCAAAAAAGTATGGTGAATCACTACTTTATTTGCTATCACTGAGTTTAATTGCGGGTGCTGAAACAACTCTCTTACTGTATTCTACAACCCAAAAAGGTATGAATGTTTTAAATGGGAGTTCTATTTCGGAAATGGGACCTATGAATTTTATCATAAGTACAATTGCAATGGGTTCTTTAGGCTTACTATTCACATTTATTGTTCAAATCTTAATTGTGTACTTATTATATTTAGTGTTAAAAGAGAAGCCAGTAAATATAAAAGGAATTTTCCAGGCAGTAGTCAATGCAGGGATGTTGATTGTTCTAGGGTCTGGCGTTAATGCATTAGTTGCCCTCTCTGTTAATGCAAAAGAAACAACATTCACTAGTTTAGCTCTATTGGTGAAAGAAAAAAATTCTTTGCTTCATACATTTGTGGCTGAATTTGAACTATTTTATATTGCTAGTTTAATTCTTTTTAGTTTTAGCCTAGAAAAATTAACATTTATTAAAAGGAAAAATGCAGTAATAATTACGATTACCGTCGCCCTCATTTCTTTTGTTTTTCATATAATGACAGTAGCTTCCGGTACATATTTAAAATGATTGGAGGAATAGTACAAACATGAATTCTTTAGTATATCTATTTGAAGAAACCGTAAGAAGTTATAGCGATAATATTGCTATAAAAAATAAAAATAAAGACTACTCATATAAAGAAACAAATAGTATAGCAAATAAAATAGCAAGATACTTACAGTATAGTGGCATAAGAAAGGGAGATAATGTAGGAATTTATATTGAAAAATCTGAATACGTTCTATTTTTAATTTTGGCATTACTTAAATTAGGTGCAAGCTATGTACCTATCGACCCTAAGAGTCCACCTCAAAGAGTAAAACATATCATAAAGAATTCTGAATTGAAATTATTAATAAGCGACGTAGATAGAGTAGATAATCAAATATGCAAACATTTAAGTATAGATAATCTTTTAGTAGAATATATGGATTTTTCTTCTGAAAACCTCCATGTAATAATTGCTCCTGAGGATCCAGCATACATAATTTTCACATCAGGTTCTACTGGCATTCCAAAGGGTGTATGTGTATCTCATGAAAATGTAGTAAATTTATTTTCAGCATCCAAGGAGTTATTTAACTTTAACGATAAGGATAAGTGGACATTTTTTCATTCATATGCCTTTGATTTTTCAGTTTGGGAAATGTGGGGAGCTTGGGCTTATGGAGGAACAGTTACAGTAATTTCGTTTGCAGAAAGTCGAAACCCGGTCGCCTTTGTTAACTTAATGGTAGATACACAAACAAGTATTTTTAATTGTACTCCAAGTGCTTTCTTTGAAATGAGTGAAGAGATTATAAAGCGTCAGCATGAATTAAATTTAAAGTATATTATTTTTGGAGGAGAAGCATTAAATTTTAAAAAGTTAACCTCTTGGTTTTTATCTTCCAATACTAATTTACCAAAGTTAATAAACATGTACGGAATAACTGAAACAACTGTTCATGTAACATACAAAGAAGTTACTAAAGATGATGTAAAAAAGGGAATTACAAATATAGGTAAAGTCTTACCTCATTTAGGTTTTAAAGTAATGAATCAAACCGGGCAAGAAGTAAAGATAAATGAAGAAGGAGAGTTGTATGTTTCAGGTAAAGGGGTCTCATTAGGTTATTACAAAAATTCTGAAATGAATGAAAAAAAATTTATAAGTATTGATAACGTCCGATACTACAAATCTGGAGATATAGTAAAGGTTTTGAATAACGACGAACTACAGTATATTTCAAGAAACGACGACCAAGTACAACTGAGAGGTTTTAGAATTGAGCTAGGTGAGATTGAAAGCACTTATAATAATGTAAAACAAATTAGAAATGCTGTTGTTAAAGCAGATACAGTGTTTAACGACGATATACATTTAATCTTATACTATGTTTCTGATGAAGAACTAACTGATGACTATTTAAAGGAAAGCGTACGCAGCTCACTCCCGACATATATGATTCCTAGCTTCTTTATTAAAATAGATAAAATCCCACTAACAATAAATGGAAAAATAAACAAGTTATTATTACCTAAAGTAGCTACAAATAAGGATTATGAACCAGAATTATTTAGCAACGACACATTAATTGGTAAAAACGCAGAAAAAATAGTAAAACAAATAGTAGTAAAAGTGACAGGGGATAAGCTGATAGGTATTGATCAATCACTATTGAAGAGCGGAATGAATTCATTATTGATAATGAGATTGATTATGCAAATAAAAAACTTATTTAATATTGACCTTATTCCTTCAGAAATAATGGAGAATGACACTATTTCAAAATTGGCACAGTTTATATCGACTCGTAAAAGCCAAGGTGCATCCCAGGGTTCTACGCCTATAAAAATAAACCACAAAAAAATATATCCTTTAACATATGAACAAGAAAATTTATGGTTTATTTATCAAACAAATAAAGATAAAGCTTTATATAATACAGTATTTTCTTATGACATTTCAGGTGCAATTAATAAAGAAAAATTACAACTAGCTTTAAATAAGATGAGTGTACAACATCAAATTTTAAAGAGTGTAATAAAAGAGGATTCAGGAAAAGGTTCCTTGTTTTTTGATGATTCAATTTATCATTATATTGAATTTATAGACCTTTCTGATGTGTTCATAGATCAAGAAAAACAAATAGATGATTTAGTAGAAAAAGAAGTAACACGACAATTTGATTTAGAAAGTGGTCCGCTCCTATCAATTACATTAGTCAAGAAAAACAAAGGGAATTACCAATTAATCTGTAATATTCATCATATTATTTTTGATGGCTGGTCAATTCCTTTACTAGTTGAAGGCTGGTTTAATATCTACGAGAGCTTAGAAATTGAAGAATCAAGTCAAGGAAGACAGCATAACCCTTTACAATATGGAGATTACGCTCTATGGCAAAAGAATTCTTTAACTTATATCCAAGAAAAAGATGAGGATTTCTGGAGAAATGAACTAGCTACTATTAGTCAAAAATCTTTATTACAATATGATTATCCCAAAACCATAGATAGTAACAGTGACTCTAATATTGTCAGATTTTCAGTGCCCAAAGAGGTCCAAAACAATCTGAACAACCTGAATAAGAAAACAAGATCAACCTTATTTATGAGCTTGCTTACAGCATATCAAACTTTTTTGTCTGCATATTTAGACGAAAAGGAAGTTATCGTAGGAAGTCCCTTAGCAAAGAGAAACCACGTGGACTCTGAAAATATAATAGGATATTTCGTAAACACTTTGCCTTTTAAACTCAATATTTCAAAAGAGGATTCATTTGAAGAAACATTAATTAAAAATATTAAAAATATAACAAACGTCTTTGATCATCAGGACTTGCCAACGGAAAAGATATTGAAGCATTTACCTTTTGATCGAAACATAGATTCATCCCTTTTATTTGATACTGTCTTTGTCTTGCAAAATAACCAGAAAGCAAAGTTAACATATCAAGCTCTAAAATTAAAGCCTAAAAAAATTAATACATTTAAAGCAAAGTTTGATTTGGTAGTAGAAGTAGAAGAGCTAAATAATGAGTTATCCATTTCTTTTGAATATAAAAAAGCCTTATTTAATAAAAACACAATTGAAAGAATGGCAAGTAATTTTAAACATTGGCTGCAGGAAATAACTATGAAGACAGATGAACGTTTAATAGATTTATCCTATATTGAACCAGAGCAGTTGCAAACCATTATTAAAATGAGTACGAACAAAGTTGAGTGTGAAACAAAAAACAACCTCTCATTCAAAGACGTTATTACTAGATTTGAAAAAACAGTAAGTATGAACCCTAAAGATATTGCAATTGTTCATGGCACCAGCCATATAAATTATGAAGAATTAAATTCTAGAGCAAATCAAATTGCCCATTGGTTATTTCAAAACAAAGTTACAGTTGAAGATAAAATAGGCGTATTTATGGATAGGTCCATTGACATGATTACAGCTGTTTTAGCTATTATGAAAGTGGGAGCAGGATATGTCCCTCTGGATCCTTCACAACCAGAATCTAGACTTAAATATATGATTGAAGACTCTGAAATCATTTATTGTTTAACTAATGATGAGAATAAACTTAAATATCCAGGTGAAAGAACTAAATTACTATTAGTGGAGGAAAAAATAAATGAACTCCAAGGTGAATTGGTATGCTTTTCTTCAGTTAAATTGTCCAAAGGTAATCTAGCTTACATCATTTATACCTCAGGTACAACAGGAAAACCTAAAGGGGTCATGATTGAACATGGAGGATTAGCAAATCTTTGTGATTGGCACACTAATTATTATTCTCTAACTCAAAAAGATGCAGCATCACTTGCTTCTAACACTTCTTTTGATGCATCAATATGGGAAATTTTCCCTTATTTAACAAATGGAAATAAACTGACGATACTAGACTACTATGATTTACTGGACGTAGAGGTCCTCTCAGAAAAGTTGGAACAAGAACATATTTCCCTTGCATTCTTTTCTACAGGACTACTCGAGCAACTTTTTATTAACAAAATGAAGTTTCCAAAATCAATAAGAGCTCTTTTAACCGGGGGGGATCGTCTAAAAACAATTCCTAATCATCTAGAATTTGACTTGTATAATAACTATGGACCAACCGAGGGTACAGTTGTTTCTACATCTTGTAAAATTACTCCAAATAATGATGCGGTTATTCCTATTGGAAAGCCAATCCTTAATGTAGAGGCATATGTTTTTAATTCAAACATGAAACTCACCCCTATAGGACAAACTGGTGAACTATATATTGGAGGTAAAGGCGTTGCAAGGGGATATATAAATAACGAGGAAAAAACCCGTGAAAATTTCATTAGAAGTCCGTTCGCACCTTCAGAAAGATTGTACAAAACGGGAGATTTAGTACGTTACACAGAAGAAGGAAACTTACTGTTTGTAGGCAGGGTAGATGATCAAGTGAAAATTAGGGGGTTTCGAATAGAGTTAGGTGAAATCAATGCTGTTCTAAAAAATTGTCAAGGAATAAAAGATTGTGTAGTGACTATAAGAGATGAATTGAATTCAAAGAAAGCAATTCTAGCATATTATATTTCAGACATGGAAATAGATGATGCACATATTCGTAAATATATGAAAACTTACCTTCCTGATTATATGATTCCATCTTTTTTCATGAAAATGGACTCTTTTCCTTTAACCGCTAATGGAAAGGTAGATATAAGAAGCCTACCAGCCCTAAAGGTTAGTAATAAAAAAACGCCTACAAAAAAATATATTAGCAATACGGAAGAAAAATTATTAAAAATTTGGAAGAAAGTATTAAAAAATCAAAAAATAACCACATCCGATAATTTTTTCGAATGTGGAGGGGACTCTATCTTAAGTATTCAAATTTGCTCACTGGCAAAAAAAGAAAATCTGTTTATTACAACAAAAGATATTTTTGAAAAACAAACTATCGAAGAGCTTACTCAAATTGTGGAATTAAAATCTAATCTAAGAATAAGTCAGTCTGAGGTTTACGGAAAAGTATCATTAACTCCAATTCAGAGTTGGTTTTTTAATCAACATTTTGAGAATATAAACCATTGGAATCAATCTGTTACTCTAATTGGATACCCTTTATTAACTTTAGAAAAACTAAAAAAAATCATTTGTTATATCGTTGGACATCATGATGGATTAAGATCTGAGTTTTATAACAAAGAGCTATTTTCAACTGTTGAAAAAAATATAAAAAATAAAAAATTCTGGAATATAACATTTGTCGATCTCTCCAGTGTAGATAATAAAGTCAAAGAACAAGAAATAATTAAGCTAGAGAACGCTGCACAAAAAGCTATAAATATCGCAAAAGGGCCTATGATGCAGGTTGTGTGTATAAAAACAGAAGAAAATAATCATAGAATTATTTGGATTATTCATCATTTAATCGTAGATGGGGTTTCTTGGAGAATCTTGATTGAAGATTTTAATCAGTTATATCTTCAAGATCTAAATAATCAGGAACTGAAACTAAGTAATAAAACAACATCATTTAAAGAGTGGGCGAACAAACTAAATAGTTATAAAAACGAGATTCCTAAGGAAATCAAAGAGTATTGGCTTCAAGAATGTACTAAATTAAGTGATGACATATTAATTAAAGGAGACGATATCTATGACGGAAAATCTTTTAAAATAGAGCTCGATGCGGAAACAACTGAAAAGATTTATAACGTAATAACCAAACTTTGTCAAGCATCTCCAGATGAAATATATTTATCTCTTTTCAGCAGAATAATCGGAAAATATTTCAATAAAAAAGAAATTCCTATCACACTAGAAGGACATGGACGTGAAGAGGTCATTGAAAATATTGATTTGTCTAGAACTATAGGATGGTTTACCACTATGTATCCGATTTATTTAAAATGTAAAGAATCGTTATCAAAAACGATTAAAGAAACAAAGAGAAAACTAAGGGGTATTCCAAATAAAGGAATAGAGTATGGGATACTAGCGCAATTTTGTGGAGAAAAATATCTTCCCAAAAATAAGCCGGCTATTAGTTTTAACAATTTAGGGAAGTTTTCTCAAAGTGATGAAATATGTGCAAAAGAAGTTATCTTTTTAAGTGAAAATGACATTCAACAAAACTCCTATACTACACATGATATAGACCTTGAACTTCTTTTAGTGGAAGATAAGCAAATAATAAAAATTAACTACAATAAAAATTTTGTAGGTGCTAATTTCGAAAATTATATTTACACGGAATTACTAGAGTTACTAGAAAGCTTTGGAGAAGAGACAGAAAAAACAAGTAAATCACTAAATATCTTGGAACAATTCCCTATATTTCAAGGTACCGAAGGGCATAAATCATTACTCTGTAATGATTTGAGGATCATTGATATTTATGATTTAACCCATTTACAAAAAGGAATGCTGTATCACAGCTTATTCAATAGAGAAAGCCAAGAATACAAGGTGCAACTTATTTTTGAGATTAAAGGAAGTCTCAATATTTTAGAAATGAAAGACGCAATCAATGCTACGATTAAAAAACATGATATTTTAAAAACTAAATTTTACTCTGATAAAAAAGGAATATTTCATCAAGTGGTAATGGATGAATTAGAGGTAGAAGTTCAGTATAGAGAACTTCCATATACCCATATGGCTCTTGAAAATTTATTAACAACTCAGTACAGAAACATAGATATTGAGAACAATAAATTAAACAACTTTTTAATTATTAAGCAAGCTAATAATGACTATCTCTTAATATGGACCTTCCATCATATCCTTATGGATGGATGGAGTTATTCAATGGTGATAAAAGATGTTTTTAATTATTACCATTCAAAAAGGTTTTCTTCTGACAGAAATGCTTCATTTAAAAGCTATATTGAATATATGAAAGACTATACACAGCAAGCAAAACTTAAAAAATACTGGTCAGAAAAGTTGCAGAATTATTCCATATTGCAACCAAATTTAATACATTCATTCCAGAGTGAGGAACATATAGAAGGTTGCTATTCAAAACAGATAGATGAGGAATTAAGTACCTCTATTCAAAAGTTTTGTCAGAAATATAGGATTACGATTAATACCTTCTTTCTAACTATTTGGCTTTCTACATTAAAAGAAATAAAAGGAACAGAGAGTGTATGTTGTGGCGTAGTGACCTCAGGCAGGAATGTTTCGGTAAAACATATTGATGAGATAGTAGGACCAATTATCAACACTGTACCCTTTATAAAAAAGATGACGTCTACTAGTTCCTATGAGGAACTGCTAAAGGAGGTTCAAACAGAATTCTTAGAACTACGTGACTATGAGAATACGCCATTATCAAAAATTTATGAATGGACAAATATAAAAAGCCCATTGTTTGATTCATTATATGCTTTTGAGAATTACCCAATTGATTTACCAAGTACCGAAGAAATGGACGTGAAATTAAAAGAAGGAAGAGAAAAAACACATTATCCAATTGTCATCATTATCAATCCAGGCTCTAATGTTCAAATTAAATTTAATGAGTCAGTTATCGACGAAAAATTAAGAAACTCTTTTATTAAGGTATTTAATCAAATTTTAGACAAAATGTTGCAAAAAATAAAAGTTAAGTGAGGGAAAAAGACATGGAAATCATTACAATACCTGAAAAAACTTTAATTAAGGAAGAGCTTATTAGTTATTGGAAAGAAATTTTGGAGTATGAGGATTTTAGTGAGGACTCCAACTTCTTTGACCTAGGAGGGAACTCCCTTTTAGCCATGCAATTTATTCAAATGGTTAAAAATAACATGGGTGTTAAATTACCAATTAAGGTAATATTTGAACAATCAACCATTAAAGAACTTACAACACTGATTAAACATATAAAGGATATTAATAAATTGAATTAACTAGGAAAGAAAGGAGAGAATCTTGTGTGAATAAAATCGTTACCGGTACCGAAAAGAAGCTATTAAATATATTATCAATTAATCAAAAACAACTTTCTTTGCTTGAAAATATAAATATAATTTTAGAAACTGTTGAAAAGCAGAATACATTTTTGAATCTTGTAAGACAAGAATTTAATATTCTTTTGACTTCTGACATTATTCAAGTTCATTCCACTGTGGAAAAATTGGCTGCTTTTATAGATATGCTTCTCGATATGAGAGAAGATGAAGAAGATAAACCAATGAAGCTTGGACAAAATAAAGGCATACTTTCTCACAATCAAGATCGAATGTATCTGTTCGATAGATTTGAAAATCAGAGAATGCTCTATAACATGCCATTTAAATTTATTTTGAATGGCATGGTAGATGTTAAAACTCTACAACTTGCACTTAATAACATAATAGAACGTCATAAAATTTTGAGGACTAATTTCAAAAGAAAAGATCATGAAATTTTTCAAGTGGTAAATAAAGCTGATATTAATTTAATAGTATATGAAGATTGTCGCAATCTAAATTTAGATGAAGCTAAATTAAGGGTTAATTCTTACCTCAATAAAGAAATAAAAAAGTGTTTTGACTTAGAAAACGATTTACTTTTCAATATGAAATTATTTCAGTTTGAGGAAGATAAATATTATTTAGCATGTAATTTCCATCACATCATTTTTGATGGAGTATCATTTGAGATATTTTTCAAAGAACTAATGAGAGTTTATGAATTGCTCCAATTAGGAAAAAGTGACAAGATACCTCCAATAGAAATGCAATATTTAGATTATGCTAGTTGGCAAAAGCGATGGATTAAAAAACACGTTTCTGAATGTGGTGAATTTTGGAAAAAATATTTACGGCATGAGGAAGAACCTTTGGCGCTTCCTTATGATTTTCAACGTCCCAAAACAACTTCGTATTTGGGAGATAGATTGGAATTAGTAATTCCCAATGAACTGCGTTTATTAATAGAAAAAGTAACAAGAAGTAGCAATACAACTTTGTTTACTTTTATGGTAACTGCTTACCAGACATTTTTAAGTCAATATACAGGAAAGGATCAAATTACTGTTGGCAGCACAGTGGCAAACCGTGGACAAGAAGATTTTGCTCACACAATTGGCTGCTTTGTAAATACGCTTCCTTTTAAAATAACAGTAGAAAATGAGGCGTCATTTCGTAAAATCTTACAGAAGAATAAAAAAATAATATTAAATTTATTGGAACAACAACATTTCCCATTTGAAAAAATTGTTGAAGCTGTAAATCCAAAGCGAGATTTAAGCTATTCTCCTCTCTTCCAAACGGCATTAGCAATGGAAGATAAATTTGAGGAAAGTTTCAGCAATTCATTCTTCTGTATCAAGAAAGAAGAATTTAATGTTCCTTTTTCAAATTATGATCTTATTCTTAAAGTAAAGAATTCTCATCAACTAGTATTGGAGTTTGAATATTCTACTGAACTGTTTCAACATAATACAATTAACAGGCTTATGAAAAGTTTTAAGAAATGGTTATTTCAAATTTGTGAAAATATAGAAGCTCCACTTTGTCAATTAGAGTATTTAGATAATGATCAATTAAATCTACTATTATCTAAATGGCAAGGGGAAGCCGCGGAAATAAATCCGAAAGATACCATTGTTTCTATTTTTAAAAAAGTTGTTAAAAATTCCCCGTATAAAATAGCTGTTGTAGATGATAAAAAAACTATCACTTACTTAGATTTAGATAAAAAGTCAGATGTAATTGCAAACTTAATTAAAAAACGTGTAAAAGGTGAGGTCAATAAGGTTGGACTACATGTAAATAGATCCATTGATATGATAATTGGTATGTTAGGAATCATTAAGGCAGGATGTGCCTACGTACCTTTGGATCCTAAGTTACCTAGTGAAAGACTAAAGTATATTATTAAAAACTCCAAACTAGATATATGTATTACGAATCAAGATTCGAACGCGTCTAGTATAGAAAAAGTTAAAAATAGAATATGTCTTAAGAAGATAAGTTACGAAGTTACAAAATCTCATTTAAAAAAACTATGCCCTTCAGACCCGGCTTATATTGTTTACACTTCTGGAACTACCGGAAAACCAAAAGGAGTGATGATAACTAATAGAGGTGTAGTAAATTTAATTAGGAGTCAAAGAAAATATTTACAGCTTAATGAGGCTTCACGGGTATTACAATTTGCTACTTTTAATTTCGACGCTTCAATTTACGAAATATTCGGAAGTTTATTAAATGGAGCAGAATTGCATATTGGAAATAACCAAGAAGAAATGTTTGATTTATATGCACTTGAAAAGCAAATTATAAATGACAAATTAACTCATCTTGTATTACCACCTGCAGTATTAAAAGAATTAAATATAAATAATTCTAGTGTTGAATATATTGGCTCCGCAGGATCGGAATGTCCAACAGATTTGCCTAGCAAATATAAAAATGTAAATTTTTATAATGCATATGGTCCAACAGAATATTCTGTATGGAGTACATTTAAATTATTTAAAGCAAACGACAGCACACAAACAAAAAATAAGAAGGTTTCTATTGGGAAACCAATATTGAATACAAATATTTATGTATTGAACCCCTATCAAAAGCTTGTTCCTATAGGTGCAATAGGTGAAATATATATTGGGGGTAAAGGATTAGCTACCGAATATATAAATAATCGAGAATTAACATTAGATAAATTCATTGAAAATCCGTTTAAAGTAGGAGAGCGTTTATATCGAAGCGGTGACCTTGGAAGGTTTACAGAGAATGGTGAATTAAATTTTTTAGGACGCATAGATAATCAAATAAAAATAAGAGGGTTTCGAGTCGAGCTTGATGAGATCCTGATTACCCTTAAGCAATTTCCAACAATAAACGACGCATTTATCAAGATTAAAGATCATCCAGAAGTTAATAAACAAATTATTGCTTACTTTAAATCAAATCAACAAACAGATTTGGATCAATTAAAAAACTTTTTAAAAGAGAGATTACCAGCTTACATGATTCCCACGTTTATTATACAAGTGGATAAATTCCCTTTAAATACCAATGGGAAGATTGATTCGTCTAAATTTCCAGAACCTGAAATTAGAATTAGCACAGAATTAAAAGAACCTAAGACAGGTAATGAGAAAATTCTTCTTGAAATTTTTAAGCAGGTATTAGGAATAAAAAGGTTAAGTATTCATGATAATTTTTTTGAACTTGGAGGAGATTCAATACAAAGTATTCAAATATGTTCCTTAGCTCGACAAAAAGGTATTACTATTAATCCTAAGTCTATTTTTGAAAACCAAACAGTATCTGAATTAGCTTCTGTTGCAACATACGAAAATAAATTAGTAATTAAGCCCGTAGAGACAGAGGGATATGTAAAATTGACCCCAATTCAAGAATGGTTTTTCGCAGAACATCAGAAGGCTATTAACCATTGGAACCAATCAGTAGTCTTTAAAAAAGAAGTGTGTGGAAAAGAAGAGGATATTGAAAACATTCTATCTCAAATAGTAAAGCATCATCATGGGTTATCAACCTTATTTGAAGAGCATGATAATAAATATGTAGGGTTTTTAAACAAAAAGAAAAAAACCTGGGAATTAATTTATAAAGATATTCATCATTTAGACGAAGAAAAGCAACTAAAAAAGAGGAATGAATGGGAAAAAAAGATACAAAGTTCATTGAACATAAAAAATGGACCTATTATGAAAATGCTTGTTTTAAAAGAACAAACGAACAGATACCGCTTTTTTTGGGTAATTCATCATTTATTAGTAGATGCTGTCTCTTGGAAAATCTTACTTGAAGACTTTAATTATCTTCATAACCAATTATTAAATGACAAAGTTGGAAAGTTACCAACTCAAACATCCTCATTTAAAGATTGGTCCAACTTTTTAAGAAAATACGATAAATTCCATTTAAACCCTAAAACAATTCACTATTGGAAAGAGAAAACAAATAGTGAAATCTCAGAATTTAAGCTGACGGAAAGCTTTGTATCAAAAGATGAAATAACAGTAGAAAAATCATTTGATAAGAATGAAACAGATTTATTAGTTTTGAAATTAACTGGTCAATCCAAAGCCACTATTGAGGAAGTTTTATTATCATTCATTGTAAGTGGATTGAACCGTTCTTTTGAAATAAATGATTTCTGGATTGAAATAGAAGGACACGGTCGAGAGATGTTAGATGAGAATGTAGATGTCACCAGAACGGTAGGATGGTTTACTGTAATATATCCTATTCTTCTATGTTCAGATACGACATTTTCTGGTACTTTAAAACACACTAAAAATGCAATTAGAGAAATCCCAAATAAAGGATTTGATTATAGTGTAATTAAGTATTTACGTCCGGGAATTATTAGTGACCCGGATGCTCATGTTACCTTCAACTACTTAGGCAAACTTGATTCTCAATTTGAATCGTCTAATAGTAAGGATTTTGGAGAGTTTGAAAACAAACCGAGGCTTCACTTCTTAGCTTTCATTCAGGAGGGAAAATTAACTATAAAAATCATTTCAAAATTAGATCAGAAACGAATAGGTCAATTAATAAAAAGTATAGATGAAATTGTAAAAGAAGTAATCCAATCTCAAGATGATCAAAGCGCCTTAATGGAAAGTGATTTTCCAGATGCTGTGGTTACCGAAGATGATTTGTTGCACATATTAAACTCTATTAATTAAAAATAATTGGATAATTGATAGTAGAGGTTGATTCAATTATCCAATTAACAATATCGGGAGGGATAAAATTGGAGAAATTAATACAAAACATCTATTCATTAACTCCGCTTCAAGAGGGAATTCTTTATGAGCTTAAGATGGAGAATTCAAAAAAGAACTTATACATATCCCAGATGCAAATTAAAGTAACAGGTGAGCTTGAGGCAAATACGTTACTTAGGGCCTGGAATGAAGTTGTAAATCGTCATGAAGCATTAAGAATGAAAGTTATATCTGAAAATGTTGAAAACAGCGTACAAGTTGTTTTCAATACAATCGACTATCAACCCGCAATCATCGATATAACGAACTTCAATGAAAAAGATCAGCTCAAAGAAATACAAAGAATATCTTTTGAATCTAGGCAAATGGAAGTTAACAACTCTAAGTTAATGAAATTTCAGATAGTAAAACTTAAAGAGAGTGAATTTATTATAATTTGGACCCACCATCATATTATTTTAGATGGATGGAGTACAAGCATTGTTATCAAGGAGTTTTTCGACATTTATAACAAAATGATAAGTAAGAATTCAAAAGGGACTATTTCAAGATCTAAACAGTACGGCGATTTTATTCGATTTATAAATAAAATGAAGAAAGAAGATTTAAACGATTTTTGGGAAAATAAAGTTAAACATATAGACCAACCAACCATTACTTTCCCTGTTAATACACAAATAGAGGAAAAGCAGAGAGAGAATAATATCTTTTGGGAAATAGATAAAAAGCAAAGTAAGATTTTAAGAGATTTTGCAGCCGAAAACCATGTAACAGTTAATGTTTTATTACAACTAATATGGTCGATAGTCTTAAAAAAAATTTCGCATCAGGATCAAATAATATTTGGGATTGTGAGTTCTGGTAGATCGAGCGATTTACCAAAAGTAGAGGAAATCGTAGGTTTATTAATTAACACTCTTCCAATGATAATAGAGGTTAAAAATACAGACTCTATCGTTAAAGTGTTAAAACAATCACAAAAAACATTAAACGACATTCTCTATTTTTCACAAGTGTCCTTGGCAGACATCAAAAGATATACTAAGTTAAAAAAAGAAAATCCGTTATTTGAATCTTTATTTGTTTATGAAAATTACCCAGAAGCTAAAAGTGAAAATTCCGCTATTCAGTGGGAAATAAAAGATGGAACAGAATTACACAGCTTTCCTTTATCATTACAAGCTCAAGATAATAAAGAAACGATTAAATGTAAATTATTTTTCAATCCAAGCTGCTTGGAGAATACATTTTCAGAAAAAATAAAGGAAGCATTTATGCAGATTACTAAACAAATCACAAAAGCTCAGCATATCAATGAAATTTCTATTAAAGTTGACTTCCCAATGGTAAAAAACATCATTAACACTAAAGATGAAGAGTCCTTTGATGCTTCCAAGTCTAAAGTAAATATTGATGAAAACCTTAGAAGATTATGGGAAGAATTCTTTAAAGGGAGCGAGATTCATCAGGATTCTGACTTCTTCCAATTAGGTGGCCATTCAATAATGGCTATGAAGTTTATATCTAAAATAAATAAGTCGCTCAATACCAATTTGAAATTAAAAGATTTATTTGAAAATCCAACGCTACATTTGTTGAATTTGAAAGTATATCCAGAAAAAGTCCATGAGTACGAACTAGGGCAGAATGTTATATCAACTGTTGAATATGCCTTTAAGGAAATATTATCCATAAGTTCCGTTAATAAAAATGCTGATTTTTTTGAGTTGGGTGGCCATTCTCTTCTAGCTATGAAATTATTGACAAAACTTAATAAACAGCTTAATCATAGCCTAACTCTCAAAGATATTTTTCAACATTCAACAGTTCTTTCCCTGTCTAAATATATCATTGATCAGATCCCGCATACTAGTGAGAGTGATATTGAGGAAATTAAATCAGAAAGCTATACTCTGTCTAGTAACCAAGAGGCTTTGTGGTTTGACCAAAAACTAAACGGTAATACAACTAATTATAATATTCCTCAAAAATATATTCTTACTGGAAAGGTGGATATTAGCCTTCTAGAAAAAGCGTTGAATCAAGTAATTAACAGACATGAAATTTTAAGAACCGTAGTTTATGAAAAAGATGGGAAAGGCTATCAAGAAATACAAGAAAATTTACACTGCAAAATAAAAGAAATTGATCTATCCAAAGTGAATACAGAAGATCAAATCAATCAAATTTCCCAAATAGAAGAAGAAGTAAAATTAAAGATCTTTGAGATTGAAAAAGGCCCTCTCCTATCAATTACACTAGTTAAATTAAAGGAAGAAAATTTTATTCTATTTGTTAACCATCACCATTTCGTATTTGATGGATGGTCAGTAGGTATCTTTTTCGATGAATGGTTATCGTTTTATGATAAAGTAATGAATCAAGAAGAAATTTCTGCAAATAAAAATTTTTTGCAATATAAAGACTTTTCTTTAAAACAGAAAGAATGGTTAAAACGTAATTTTGAACAAGAAATGCTTTTTTGGAAAAGACATTTAAGAGGAAACCTACCAAAATTAGAACTTCCCTTAGATGCTGTTCGAAAAAAGAAAAGTCAAAATAAAGGGAATAGTTTCATCGTAGAATTAGATAAAAAAGAACTTCAAGCTTTAAAATTGTTATCACTGGAAAAAAATTCAACTTTGTTTATGACTTTGCTAACAATGTATCAATCTTTTTTAGGGAGATATACAGGTCAAAACGATGTAATTGTTGGAAGTTCTTTAGCAAATAGAATACTTCAAGATACAGAGCGATCGATTGGTTATTTTGTTAATACGCTACCTTTCAGACTAGAAGTGGAACCTAAGGAGACTTTTGGGGACATTTTGAGAAGAAATACTAAACATATTATTGATGTATATGATCATCAGCAAATGCCTTTAGAAAAAATTGTAGAGGGTATTAATCCTGATAGGACTTTGGCGAACAGCTCTTTATTCCAAACTGTTTTCATCTTACAAAACAATGCCAAAGCTAAATTTCAAAGTGAATATGTGAAGTTACAACCTGAAGTTATAACTTCTAATGGAGCAAAATTTGATTTAAGTTTGGCTGCAGAAGAATATGAAGATAAGCTTTTGTGTGCTTTTGAATATAATTCAGAAATTTTCAATGAAAATACTATTCGATTGTTAAGTGAAAACTTTTTATCATGGGTTAAATCTATTATTATCCAACCTGACCTTTCATTAAATCAGATTTCCGTTATAAGTAAGAGCCAAGAGAACGTTTTAATGGATTACGGGCAAGGTGAAACTATTTCATTTGAGGGAATTGACGCTTCTATCCCAGAAGAATTTTACAAAATTGTGAAAAAATCCTCTGCTAAAATCGCTATTGTTGATGGTATAAAACGTATTACATACCAAGAATTGAATGAAATGAGCAATCAAATCGCATGGTATTTACTGAAAAAAGGAGTATCCAAAGAAGAGAAAATCGGGATATATGCAAATAGGTCTATTGATATGGTTGCAGGGATGTTAGGAATCATCAAAGCAGGAGCGGCTTATGTTCCTTTAGATCCACATTATCCAGAGGAAAGGTTAAACTATATTATTCAAGATGCGTCTATTTCATATTGCTTAACCCACGAAAATTTAAAAGAAAAAGGATTAATTAATTCTTCTAAAGCTATCTGTTTTGAGGATATTGAGAGAGAAGCCCCTATGTTAAGGAGCGAAAACCTATATATTGCAAGTCGTAAAAATCTAGCATATGTAATCTACACTTCTGGAACAACAGGACGACCAAAAGGGGTCATGATAGAGCATCGTGGAGTTATTAACTTAGTATTTAATCAAAATGAAATGATGTGCTTAAATTCGTCAGCTAAAGTTCTGCAATTTGCTACTTTTAATTTTGATTCTTCTGTGATTGAAATTTTTAGTTCCCTATTATTTGGTGCTGAACTTCATATAAGTATAGATAAAAAAAACCAATTTGATATAAATAAACTAGTGGAACAAATAAAAAAAGAAAAGATTTCTCATATTATTTTACCGCCCGCTATTTTGAAAGAAATTCCAATCATGGAACTTCCAAGTATTAAAGTGTTAGGATCTGCAGGTTCAGAATGCCCAGTAGACTTAGTTTCAAAATTCAAGCATATATCTTTTTTTAACGGCTATGGTCCAACTGAATATTCGGTATGTACAAGTTATAAGATATTTCCGCCAAATGAAGATAAAACGAGCGAGTTTGTTGTTCCTATTGGAAAGCCTTTGTCTAATACTACTGTATTTATACTAGATAAAAATAGAAAGTTAGTGCCACTAGGCTCAGTCGGAGAACTTTACATTGGAGGAATTGGGTTAGCAAGAGGTTATTTAAATAATGAGAAGTTAACAAATAAACGATTTATATGTAATCCCTTTAATCCTTCTGAGAGATTATACCGAACTGGCGATTTAGTTAAATTTAATAGGGACGGAGAATTAATTTATATTGGCAGGACGGATGATCAAGTAAAACTACGAGGATACCGTGTAGAGTTATCTGAAGTTAACATTTCTTTACAGCAGATAGAAGGAATTAAAGATAGTTTCACAACAGTAGTACAAGACAAGTTTGGGAATAAAAGGCTTATGGCTTACTATATGGTAGATAATAATATTTCAGAAAAGGTCATTAGAAAACAATTAAGAGAGACACTTCCTAATTTTATGATTCCTTCTTATTTTATGAAACTGGACATCTTTCCTCTTACTCCGAATGGAAAGATTGATAAAAAGGCGCTCCCTAAATGGGATGAAAAAGTTAAAATTCAAAGTCATTCACTGGATGCAGAAAAATTATCTGAGATAGAAATGAAAATTTTGAACATTTGGAGAGATGTTTTAAATAATCCATTAATAGGTTCAAAGGATAATTTCTTTGATTGTGGTGGAGACTCAATTATTAGTATTCAAATTTGTTCTGCTGCAAAAGAAAAGCAATTATTCTTTACCCCAAAAGACATATTTGAATATCAAACAGTGCATGAATTAGCAAACATTGTTCAAGAACAAGCACAAAATACGGTTGTACAAGAAAAAATAGTAGGTTGTGTTCCGTTAACACCTATTCAATCTTGGTTTTTTAATGAAGAGCATAAAAATATTCACCATTGGAATCAATCTATTGTATTAATGAAGAAAAATGAAATGTCAACCGAAAAATATAAAAAAGTCGTTGAGAAGTTAGTAGATCATCATGATGTTCTACGAACGTATTTTGAAAAACAAGATGGGTTATATATTGGTAATATTAGAGATTATAATAACACTTTTGATTGTATCGAATATCACATGTCTGATCTTAAAGAAGGAAACAATTTAAAAAGAATAAAAGAATTAGAAGATGTAGCTCAACAGAGTTTGAATATACACAATGGTCCCATGATGAAGGTACTTCTTTTCAGAGACAAAAAAGAAGTAAGAGTTTTTTGGGTAATTCATCACCTTCTAGTTGATGGAGTTTCATGGAGAATCCTTCTCGAAGACTTTGAAAGATGCTATCAACAGATGAAGAACAACGAGGAACTTTTCCTCCCTCTCAAAACAACTTCTTACAAAAAGTGGTCTGAGGAGCTTAATCGATACGGGAACATGAAACCATCAGAAACAGTTGTTCAATATTGGGAGAAAGAAATTAATAAGCCTGTTTCACCTACTGCAATAAACTTAGGAGAAAACTGCGACTTCGAAGATATATTTAAAATAGAAGTTGATGTACCTCAAACACAAAATCTAATTAAAAATACACTAAGGAAATATAAGACAACAATTGACGAATTATTATTATCTGTCATTGCACGTGTATTTGCCAGTAAACTAAATATCAATGATTTTTGGATTGATCTGGAAGGTCATGGTAGAGAAAACATTACAGATCACATCGATCTCACAAGAACGGTAGGTTGGTTCACCTCTATGTATCCTATAAGAATTGAAGGAAAAGCATCTCTGGGATCGACCTTGAAAAGCACAAAACATATATTAAGGAATGTACCAAATAAAGGGTTTGACTTTGGGGTTCTTAAGTATATTTCTAATCAAAACTATAGCTACCCTACAAGTATTATCAGTTACAACTATCTAGGCCAATTTAATAATCTAGAAGATGTAGTGCATACTGAGAGTAGTAATATTGATTTAAGTTATAAGTTTTCATCTAAAATAAATTTTGTTGTAAGTATCGTAAACAATAAACTTATTGTAAATATCATTGGGGATACAAACAATACAAACTTCCAGTTATTTTGCAAGGAATTTAAGTCAAAGCTAAATCTTATCTTAAACGGACAGCTAAATTTAAACGATGCTGTTGTCGCAGCAGATTTTGATTCGGAAAAAGTAGTTGATGAAAGTACTATTAATTATTTTATTAACAGATTTAAAAATATTGAAGACATTTATCCCGTGACTTCACTTCAAGAGGGTATGTTATTCCATAGTGAAATAGCTCAAAGTTCGGAGTACATTTCACAACTCTCTTTTGATCTAAAAGGTGACCTCAACCTTGATAAATTAGAAAGAGCCTGGAATGACACTTGTAGAAAATACGAAATACTAAGGTCTGTCTTTAGGAGAAATCATATAGGCGACCGTTATCAACTCATTCTTAATGATATCTATTACGTGTTTAATCATATGGATCTACAGAATATTAAAGGTAAGGAGTTAAAAGAAAGGGTAGATAACTTATTATTACAAAGCAGAGAAAGGCAAATAGATTTAGAAAATGGACCACTTATGACTGTAACATTAGTTAAACTATCGGATTCCCACTACAAATTCGTTTGGACACATCATCACGCTCTGATAGATGGTTGGAGTTTACAGATCGTTATTGGCCATTTTATAGATAGTTATCACAATTCCTCTCTTACTTTATTAGATACTGGAGAACATCATCGACGTGCGTACAAACAATTTATAAAGAATGTACAAAATATTAATAAAAATGAGGAAGCAGCTTTCTGGAAATCAGAGCTAAAGAGTATAAATGAAGTTAACGCAATTGCAAACAAGGTCACAGTTGACAAAGCTACTGCCTTAAATCAGGTTATTGAATATAGCTTATCAGAAACTTTGACAGAAAAGTTAATAACAGTAGCCCAAAACAATAGGGTGACCATCAATACAATAGTTCAAGGTGTTTGGGGAATTGTTCTCTCCTATATTAATAATAGCAATGCTATATGTTATGGTATTACAAGCTCTGGAAGAAACTCTAGTATTTCTCATATCGAATCAGCTGTGGGATTGTTAATTAATACACTTCCATTCTCTATGAAAGTTGATTTTGAATACAACTTATCTTCATACTTTGCGGACATTCAAAATAAGCAACTAAAAATGAGAGATTATGAATCTAGCTCATTAACAGATATTAAGCAATATGCTCAGATTCCATGGGATAAGGAATTATTTCAACAAATTTTTGTTTTTGAAAATTATCCTAGCACAGAATTCAAAAGGAATTCAGACATAACAATTGAAAATTCTGCTGGAGATGAGTCAACAAATTTTAACCTTACCTTCTCTGCAGCAATAGTGAATTCTAAATTGCGGTATAAAACTATCTATAAAGATAATATCTTTGATGAAGATAATGTCTTACGTGTAATGAATTCAATGGAAACTTTATTTTTCAAGCTTACTAAAGATGGAAATGTAACTATTAATGACTTACTAAATGACTTGAAAGTTGAGGCGCTATAATGAATAAATTTACGACAATGGATAAATTAATGTCAATAACTGAAGCTTTTAATAAAATAATAGATGGCAAGCAAAATAAAGTTGCTTTATGTACAAATGTACATAAAGTGACTTATGAAGAATTAGATACTCTCTCTGACAAACTTGCTCAAAAAATTATTAGCTTAGGAATTCAAAAAGAAACAATGATAGGAATTCCCGCTCAAAGATCCATTGAACTTGTTATAGGAATGCTTGCAATTATAAAATCTGGCTGTTGTTATGTTCCAATAGATGGAAAGTATCCATTAAAAAGATTAGAATATATAACTTCAGATACATGTATGGACTTTTTCTTATCCTTTGGTAACTATGAAGAGGACTTTAGCAATCTAGGCCTTAAGCCAATACATTTTGATTTAAGTGAATTAGACGGAATGCCACATATTCCTGTCAATCTTTCGTCACCTAATAGTTTGGCATATGTCATTTACACTTCTGGAACGACAGGAAATCCAAAAGGTGTAATGATAGAACAAAGTAGCGTAGTTAATTTGGTACTAAACTCAAAAATTCTTGAAATAAATGAAAATAATAATGTAGCCCAATTTTCTAATCCTTGTTTTGATGCAGCTACTTTTGAAATATGGGGAGCGCTATTAAATGGTGCTACTTTATTCTTAATGCCGAACGAATATACTTCTTTTGAGGATTGGAAAGAAGCAATATCTTTTGGAAAAGTAGATATCGCTTTTTTTACAACTGGACTGTTCAATGCAATGATAGATGAAGATCCATTCATATTTAAAGGTTTAAGTAAAATTGTAGTAGGTGGAGATAAAATATCTATTTCTCATGTAAATAAATTAAAAACAGCACTTAGTAATGTTTCTGTAATTAATGGTTACGGGCCTACAGAATGCACAACATTCTCTATTTGCCACGAAGTTGACGATATAGATATAGACGTCATTCCAATTGGAAAGCCATTAAAAAACGTTAATATAAAAATTTTATCAGAAGATAAAATTGAAGTAAATGAGGGAGAATTAGGTGAGCTTTATATTAGTGGTCAAGGGGTAATGAGAGGTTATTTAAATCAACCAAAGTTAACAGAAAAAGCTTTAATTGTAGATGAATTACATCAGATGAAGTGGTATAAAACGGGGGATTACGGCATTAAGTTAAGTAGTGGAAACATCCTCTACAAAGGAAGAAAAGATAGCCAAGTGAAAATTCGGGGTTTTAGAATTGAACTAAACGAAATTCAAGAGAAACTTGATAAATATTCTCTCATTGAAAACTCGGTGGTTATTGTTAAAAATATTAATAATGAGAAATATATTGTGGTTTATTATAAATACCTAGGAGTAGATGAGAAAAGGATCGAGAAAGATATAAAAGAGTATTTAAATACCGAATTACCCAATTACATGATTCCTCATTTCTTTGTTAAAGTCAATGATTTTCCTCTTAATCATAACGGTAAAGTAGACAAAGAGAAATTATTAGAAATCAATATAAAGCAAATTAATACCTCTGAAGTTAATGAAGTGGAGGGACGGAAAAAAGAAGTATTAGAAATATGGAGAAATGTATTAGGAAACAAAAATTTAGGATTAAACGATAACTTCTTTGAAAATGGCGGTCACTCTATTTTAGCTACTAAACTAGTCTATGTAATGAAAGAAACTTTATTACCAGAAGCGACTTTACAAATGGTATTAGAAAATAATACAGTTAATAAATTCGTAGGCGCCCTCGAAGCTAAATTATCAGGCAGCATGCAAGAAGTTCTAGAAAAAGACTCTAAGCTAAGTGAGTCTATAGGAGAGAAAATAAGAACAATAAGCAAGCAATCAATTATGTTTAAAAAAAACATCTTGCTTACTGGTGGGACAGGGTTTTTAGGTGCACATTTATTACACAAATTGTTGTTAGAGATTGAAGATATCAAAATTTATTGTTTAGTTCGATTCCCTTCAAAAAACAGACTAAAAGATGCATTAATAAATTACAGTCTTTGGAAGGATGAATTTGAAAGCAGAATAGTAGTAATTGAGGGAGACTTTAGTAAAACCCAATTTGGTTTAGATAATATGACATATGAAAAATTAAGTAATGACGTCTCTCATGTTTACCATATAGGAGCCGAAACTAATTTTTTTGAACCGTATAATAAATCGAAAATAGCAAACGTAGATGGTGTAAATGAAATTATTAAATTTGCGTGCTCTAACACTCGAAAAAATATTTATTATGCCTCAACACTTTCTGTATTAACTGGAGAAAGAAAGTGGGATGAGGAAGATAAATTAGTTTATTCATCAGATTTAATGATTGGATATAGTCAATCTAAATGGGTTGCTGAAAAATTACTGCTTCAAGCAAAAGATGCTGGATTAGAAATTGATATCTTCCGCTTGGGAAGAATTTCATCTAACTCTGTAAATGGGGTTTGGAACGAAAAAGATATGTTATATAAAGTTTTTCAATCTTTTGTAGACGAAAGAATATTACCTTTTGAAAGCGAAATTTATTTTGAATTAATGCCTGTTGATTTTGTAAGTGAATTTATTTATAAAGTTTCCAGAACAACTCGAAATGATAAACTAGGAATCTATCACTTATATAACAATCAAAAGATTTCAAGCCGACTAATAACTGCTTTCTTTGAAAAATATAAGATTTCTTACAATAATATGAATTTGGAAGAATGGTTACAAGTACTTAAAGAAAAAACTAAATCTGATCAAATTCATTCTCTGAGTGCCTTGTCACAATTAATTGATGAATCTACTAAATTAAAAGAATCAGAGATTCATCAATTTAAAACCCAAGAGGAATTAGACAAGCTATTTATACAAATGCCGATAATCGACTTAAAGTACATTGAAAATTTTATGAGATATATATTGAAATAATTGTTTTCCTAGTAAAGGAGAAAAAAAGATGAGTAGACTAAAGCTTTTTTGTTTTCCGTATGCTGGAGGGAGTTCCTCTTTTTACAGGGAATGGAAATTTAATAGTCAGGATATTGAAGTTATACCAATGGAGTATCCAGGCCATGGCCGGAAATATGGTGAGTTATTGTGTAATAATATCTCCCAATTAACAGATCTCTTATTGGAAGAAATGAACGAAAAATATCATATAGATTCGCTAGAAAATATTTCCTTTTTCGGACATAGTATGGGGGCAATAGTAGCGTATGAAATTGCGATGAAGTTAGAAGAAAGATTTGATAACAGCGTAGAGTACTTATTTTTATCTAGTAAATCATCTCCAAATCATAAACTGGAGCACATTGATTTTTCTAACATACACAAGTTAAAACAATCGTTGAGAAAAATGGGAGGGACAAATGAAGAACTTATGGAAACAGATGATTTCATGAATTTATTTCTTCCAATTATCCAATCAGATTTGAATATGTTGTTAAATTATGAAGAAACTAAGCGACCTAAGAAGTTAAATAGTAAAGCAATTCTATTATTGGGCTCAGAAGATTCTGTTTCAAAAGAAAGTGTGGAAAGTTGGAACCAATACATTACACATATTAAGGAACTGTATATTTTAAAAGGTGATCATTTTTACTTGAATCACAATCAAGATACTGTATTAAAAATTGTTAGAAATTATTTGGTTAATCATGAAGCTGGACTTGTTATTTAAATAGCCCTGTGCGGTATAAAATAGTAAAACCATTATAAATGGTTACTTGAAATTAAATTTAAACTTCACAGTAAATAAAAGATATAGAGATTTTAACAAAAAATTCTTTAATCGATGAATTGCCCTTAAAGTGTTAATCAGTACTTAACACTTTAAGGGCAATTTTATCATTATTAGATTTAAGATATAAAAAGTCAGCAACACATTGTATAGAGAATAGAAATATATAAATTTGTAGTGAAATTAAACAATACAATCGAGCTGTATTTCCAAATTATCCAATAAAATTACCTGTATATCTTTTAGAAAATCTAAAAATTAAAAATATTTCTTATACATCTTATTAAGGAATCATCCACGACAATACATTAGATTGTAAAAATGTTAATACGCAGACAATCAGCAGTAAAAATAAGCTGTGCTTCACCGTAAAACGAAGCAAATCGGACTCTTTTCCGGCCAACCCAACTGCAGCACAGGCAACGGCGATGGACTGCGGTGAAATCATTTTACCGGTTACTCCCCCAGAAGAGTTTGCTGCAAGCGCAAGAAGCGGGTCCATTCCAATAGACGTAGCCGTGATTTTTTGCAAGTTGCCGAACAATAAGTTGGCTGATGTATCTGATCCAGTAATAAAAACACCAAGCCAGCCGAGTACAGGAGAGAAAAAGGGAAATAACGCGCCTGTTTTAGCTAACAGCAGTCCTAAGGTTGTACTCATTCCAGAAGCATTTGTCACGTAAGCAAATGCAACAACGGACATAATTGTAAGCAGCGGCAGCGCTAATTCTTTGCACGTCTCCTTAAATGTAATAAACCAGTCTTTCCAAGAGATGTTGACAATAAATTTTGTGACAACAGCAGACAACAGGATAGCTGTTCCGGCAGCGCCTAGTAATTCTAACTTATACACTGCCGCAATCGGTTCTCCATTTCCATTTAAAATTAAATTATTTAACCAAGGTACTTCTGGCATAAACGTTAAATAATGTCCGATGGAATTAATAGCGCCCAAAAAAGCGTTAGCTCCTTCATAATGTCCTGTCAAAGCGGTTTTAATTTGAGGAATTCCCCATACAGAAATAAAGATCGTTAAAATTAAAAAAGGTGACCACGCCTTTGCAATTTGAGCTCCCGTGAATGCGGGTTGATCTGGAGTTTCTTTTGGCTCAGCTGAAGCGGAAGCTACTTCATGTGCTGCTTTTTCAGATTGAAAACGGAACGTTGTTTTTGGTTTCCAGAATTTTAAGAAAATAGCGAGCGCAAAAAGTGAAACGAGTGCCGATAAAATATCAGGAAGTTCAGGTCCTAAAAAGTTAGAGCTGACAAACTGTGTAAGAGCAAAAGAGACGCCGGATACTAGAATAGCAGGGAGTACTTCTAATGTTTTCTTAAATCCAGCCATTACAAAAACCAAATATAGCGGAATAAATACAGAAATAAAAGGAAGCTGGCGGCCTACCATTTTAGAGATTTCCATTGCCGCTACTCCAGTAGGACCTTCCATAGCAGTGATAGGAATACCGATTGCACCAAAAGCAACGGGTGCTGTGTTTGCTAATAAACATAAGCCAGCGGCATACAGCGGATTAAAACCTAGCCCTACAAGCAAAGCTGCTGAAATCGCAACAGGTGCACCAAAACCAGCGGCACCTTCAAGAAAAGCCCCAAACGAAAAAGCAACTAACAAAGCTTGAAGTCTGCGATCTTCTGTAATAGATACGACAGAGGTACGAATAATATCAAACTGACCGGTTTTTACGGTTAGTTTGTAAAGAAAAACAGACGTAATGATAATCCATCCAATCGGCAGTATACCGTATACGGCTCCTTGACTAGCTGACATAAAAGCCATGCTAGCCGGCATTTTATAAGCAAGTATTGCAACGGCAAGTGCGACCAGTAAAGTTGTAACTCCAGCCATATAACCTTTCATTCGTTTAATAGCCAGAGCCCAAAAGAAGTAAAGAATAGGAATCAAAGCGATTAATGAAGACCAAATGACGCTGTTTCCTACAGGAGTGAACTGCTGTGTCCATGTCATAACTAACACCTCATTTTCAAATTAGTGAACTACGAAACAATCAAAACTACGATGATAAGGTCATCTGATGACTTATGTAAAAATGAATTCGCTTACATTATATTCTAATCCTTTTGTGATAGGCAAGTACTAAAAGGAACTTTTTTTCAAAAAAACGGACATTTTTTTGTAGATAAGAAGAAAATATTGGTTGAAAATCCCAAGAATAGGTGATTTAATGATTGTAAGCGTTTTAAATATATCTTTCCATCTATTCTACTAATTATTCTTCTTATTAATCTACTACTTTTAGTCGTATTATATATGGCACTTCTTTATGTTATTAGTGAAACGGTGTTTGCTATTACAAAACGAGAGGAGTCAATTTATTGAGTACGTTGAAGCTTCCAGGTCATTTAAAATCCATTTTATCTCATCCTTCCACACTTGAAGAACAGCATATGAATCACTTCCTTGGAAATAACGGATCCCTTCATGTTAAGCCAACTTCAGAACAAGAAATAGCAGCCGTTTTAAAGTATGCGGCGGAACACGGAAAAAAAGTCGTCATTGAAGGGAACGGTACAAAAAAAGGGTTTGGCGGACTTATAGATACAGTAGACCTTTTGCTTTCGCTGACTGAATACAGCGGAATTGTTGAACATACAGTAGGTGATATGACAGTTACTGTAAAAGCTGGTACGCCGTTTGAAGAGCTGCAAACGTATTTAAAAACGTACAACCAGCAAATTTCACTTGATCCAGCTCTAAGAGACTACGCTACAATCGGCGGAGTTATTGCAGCGAATGAAAGTGGTCCAAAGCGCTTGTGTTATGGATCAGCGCGAGATGCAGTAATCGGTATGAGAGTCGTATATTCAGATGGAACCATTGTTCGTTCAGGCGGAAAAGTCGTCAAGAACGTGGCTGGCTATGATATGAATAAGCTGTTTATTGGTTCAATGGGAACGCTCGGCGTTATTTCAGAAGTAACGTTAAAGCTGCGTCCGCTGCCTAAGTATCAAAGCGTTCTTTTTCTTTCGTTTTCAAGGGGCAATATCGAAGAAATCCATGCTTTTGTTAGCAAAGTCTTAGATTCCATGATAGAGCCCGTTGCTTTGGAATTATTAAATCCTTCTCTAGCTGAAGATGTAATAGGGCAGCATCTGTTTACGCTTGTAATCAGCTTTGAAGACGTGGAAAGTTCCGTTCATTATCAAGAGAATTACATCAAAAGTATTCAGCCTGCTGATACGATTTTAAAAGTACTGCAGGAAAAAGAAGCCGAGGTGTTCTGGGGATTTTTTAGTAACATTAGTCCAAATGGTGCACTTTGTTCTTCCGAAGAAGAAACGGAAGCCACTTTAAAAGTTGGCGTACCAAATATAAATGTACTTGACGTGATAAACAAAAGTACTGCTTTAAAAACGTCCCTTCCAATGCTGATAAAAGCACATGGAGGAGTTGGACACGGTCTTTGCTCAGTCTACATAAAGGGCTCAGAAGAAGCCATTCTTTCCGTTATCACTTCATTTACTGAAACGGCTAAAACGTACGGAGGATATGTGGTGGTTAAACATTTGCCTTTTATACTGCGCCAAAAAGTAAATGTGTGGGGGGAAAAACCTTCTCATTTTCCGTTACTAGCAGGAATTAAAGCAAAGATGGACGCTAAAAATGTGCTTAACTATAAACGATTTATAGGAGGAATCTAAGTGAATTCAGCGAAAGCGGATATCAAAGATGCTCCATGTCAAAGCGTTAGCAACTATTTGTGGAAAGACGCGCCAGACGAAAAAAAATGGGCGGATTGTGTACACTGCGGAATGTGCTTAGAGTCTTGTCCTACTTATGAAATAACGGGACAAGAGCAGCATTCACCAAGAGGACGCGTTCATCTTATCAAATCGGTAGCAGAAGGAAAAATAAACGTAAATGCACAGTTTACAGACCCTGTTTTTGCCTGTTTGGACTGCCGTGCCTGTACAACTGCCTGCCCTGCAAATGTAGACGTTGGCGGACTCATTGAAGAAGCTCGCGGCCAAATTCGTCAAGCAATGCCTTTGACCGGCTGGAAAGGGATGATCAGCAAATTTTTTCTTAAGGAACTTTTTCCTCATTCCCATCGCTTGGAAGCTGCAGGAAGTTTATTAAAGTTGTACCAAAAAAGCGGGATGCAAAAAATGATGCGCACAACAGGCATGTTAAATATGATGCCAACACATCTAGCAGAAATGGAACATGTAATGCCTAAAATTACCCGTTCTGTTCGAAAAAAATATAAAAAAGAACGCGTTCTAAAAGCAAATGCAGAAAGAAAAGCCGAAGTTGCTTTTTTAACCGGCTGCATTATGGACGTCATGTTCAGCGATATTAACGAAGCGACTCTTAATGTATTAAGAAGAAACGGAAACGACGTTGTTATTCCTCATTCTCAGACGTGCTGTGGTGCTTTGCACGTTCATGCAGGAGACCGAGACATGGGAAGACAGCTTGCAAAAAAAAATATAGAGGCGTTTCAGCATGCCGATACCATTATTGTAAACGCTGCGGGATGCGGCTGCATGTTAAAAGAGTATCCTGAACTATTTAGAGAAGAAGAGCAAGAGTGGCTTGAAAAAGCCGAAGCCTTTGCTGAAAAAGTCCAGGATATTTCAAAATATCTTTACGATACGGGATATCGCCCTCCGCAGGCGAAGCTGCATACGCGCATTACGTACCACGATGCTTGCCATTTAGCTCATGGTCAAGGAGTTAGAGAAGAACCAAGAGATATTTTGCTTTCTATTCCGGGAGTTGAAATGGTTCATATGGCTAACGCGGACCGATGCTGTGGAAGCGCAGGAATTTATAATTTAACAAACCCTGACATGGCGGGAGCCGTGCTTCAAAGTAAAATGGAAAATGTGCCCCATGACGTAGAAATGATTTCAATGGGAAACCCAGGATGTATGCTGCAGATGGCAGTAGGAGTGAAAAAATATGGACGAAGTCAGCAAATTGTTCACACGGTACAGCTTTTAGAGTGGGCCTATCAAAAAGAAGAGGAGGAAGCGCATCGTGTTGAAGAAAAATAGAATAAAAGATCTTCATGTAAAAAATCTTTCTCAACTAGTAGATGCTCATTCTATTTTGTATCACAAAGAAGATTTGCTTGCGTACGACTGCGATGGGTTTACCATTCACAGACACTTGCCTAAAGCGGTGGTATTTCCTCGAAACACAAAAGAAGTTTCTAACATTGTTAAATACTGCAATGAACACGATTTGCCTTTTCTTGCAAGAGGAGCAGGCACAGGACTAAGCGGCGGAGCGATTCCTCTTAATAACGAAGTGGTTATTAGTTTAGTGAAAATGAAGCGCCTGCTTAGCGTGGACTATGAAAACAGACGTGCCGTGGTAGAGCCGGGATTTATTAATCTTAAATTAACCAATTCGATCTCTGAAAAAGGATATTATTATGCCCCGGATCCTTCGAGTCAGTATTGCTGCACCATTGGTGGAAATGTAGCGGAAAATGCGGGAGGGGCACACTGTCTTAAATATGGAGTAACTACCAACCATATTTTAGGGCTAGAGGTGGTGCTTCCAAATGGAGATGTGATTGAGCTTGGCAAGCAAGGTATTCCAGATGAACCAGGATATGATTTATTAGGACTTTTAACAGGATCAGAAGGGACGTTAGGAATCGTTACAAAAATTACGGTACGCATTTTGAAAAACCCGGAAGCCAAACAAACGGTTCTTGCCTATTTCGACCGGGTAGAAGACGGCAGCCAAGCGGTATCAGACATTATATCAGCCGGCATTGTGCCCGCTGCGCTTGAAATGATGGATAAAACCGCCATTGAAGGAGTGGAAGCTGCTGCGTTTCCAGTCGGACACCCTAGAGATATTGAAGCTCTTTTATTAATTGAAGTAGACGGCATTTCAGCCGGTATCGAAGAGCAAATCCTTCGTATTTTAGACGTATGCAAAAAACAAAACGTACGGGAAGTGAAAGTAGCTGAAAGTGAAGAAGAGCGCGCCAGATGGTGGGCAAATCGGAAGACAGGATTTGGGGCGATGGGAGCTATATCCCCTGACTACCTCGTACAAGACGGGGTTATTCCAAGAAGTAAACTGCCTCAAGTGCTGAAGCGAATCAACAAAATTAGCGAAGAAGCAGGTCTTCGTATTGCCAATATTTTTCACGCTGGAGACGGGAACTTGCATCCGCTTGTATTATTTGATGCTAGAAAGCCAGGGGAAACTGAAAAAGCACTCGAAGCCGGAAGCGCATGTTTGCAAGTATGTGCAGAAGTAGGAGGAACGATTACCGGGGAACACGGTGTGGGCATTGAAAAAAAAGAAGAAATGCGATTTGTTTTTAATGAAGATGAAATTCAAGCACAAACGAATATACGAGAAGTATTTAATCCTAAAAATCTATTAAATGCAGGAAAGCTTTTTCCAAGTCCGAGCCGCTGCGCTGAAGTCAAAAAAGAAAAGAAAAAAGTGGGATATTTTTAGAAAATTCTTGAAAATATATTCGCTCGATGATATGATTTTTTTAACAAAAATAAAACGCTGTTTTGTAATAAGAAACAGCACCGCATATGTTCGTCTTAACCATTGTGGCAAAAAGAATTGAAAGCGCGTCCAAATTTAAAATGTAAAAGAATAAGAGGAGGAAACAGACGGTGACAAACTACAAACAAGTTGGAAATCTGAAAGTAGCTCCAGTTCTCTATCAATTTATTAATGAGGAAGCTCTTCCGGGCAGCGGCCTAAGTACAGAACAGTTTTGGTCTGATTTTGAAGCGTTAGTAACCGAGTTAACACCCGTAAATAAACGTTTGTTAGAAAAGCGTGATCAGCTGCAAGCTCAAATTAATGCGTGGCATCAAGAAAATCCTGACGGTGACTTTAACGAATACAAGTCGTTTTTAACGAAAATTGGCTATTTAGAAGACAAGGCAGAAGATTTTCTTATTGGTACAGAAGGAGTAGATAGCGAAATTGCCTATCAAGCGGGACCGCAGCTTGTTGTACCAGTGAATAACGCTCGGTATGCTATCAACGCTGCTAATGCACGCTGGGGAAGTCTCTATGATGCACTTTACGGCACTGATGCAATCAGTGAAGAAAATGGAGCTTCGCGCACAAGTTCTTATAATCCAATTCGAGGAGAAAAAGTTATTGCGTTTGCGAAGAGTTTTCTTGATGAAGTTATTCCGCTCGTTCAGTCTTCTCATGCAGAAGTGGTTCAGTACAGTCTTGAAAATGGAAAGCTTGTCGCTCAATTAAACGATGGCAGTTTAACAGAGTTACAGGAAGAAGATAAATTTGTAGGGTATCAAGGAGAAGAAAAAAGCCCTGATGCTCTTTTATTCAAAAACAACGGCCTGCATTTTGAAGTTCAAATTGATCGTACGGATTCGATTGGTAAAACAGACGATGCGGGTGTAAAAGATATTTTAATGGAAGCAGCTCTTACGACGATTATGGACTGTGAAGATTCAGTAGCGGCAGTAGACGCAGAAGACAAAGTAGATGTTTACCGCAACTGGCTGGGATTAATGAAAGGTGATTTGACGTCTACTTTTAAAAAAGGAAGTCAAAACATGACAAGGCGTTTAAATCCAGACCGTACCTATATTTCTCCCGACAAGGAAAAGATTTCACTGTCTGGCCGTTCACTTATGTTTGTTCGAAACGTTGGGCATTTAATGACAAACAGCGCTGTTTTAGATCGAAATGGCAACGAAATCTATGAAGGTATTTTAGACAGCGTAATTACTAGTTTAATTGCCAAACACACTTTGCTTAAAAACGGTACGTATCAAAATTCTAAAAAGAGCTCTATCTATATCGTTAAACCGAAAATGCACGGCTCCAAAGAAGTAGCTTTTGCCAACACGTTATTTAATTCAATTGAAGATATGCTAGGGCTTGAGCGTCATACAATTAAAATCGGCGTAATGGATGAAGAGCGCCGTACAACGCTTAATTTAAAAGCGTGCATCAAAGAAGTAAAAGACCGAGTGGCGTTTATTAATACTGGATTCTTGGATCGAACAGGTGACGAAATTCACACTTCTATGGAAGCAGGCGCCGTTATCCGTAAAAATGATATGAAGGCGTCTAAATGGCTTCAAGGCTACGAACAGTCTAATGTAAATGTAGGGTTAGCAAGCGGGTTCCAAGGCCGCGCTCAAATCGGAAAAGGCATGTGGGCAATGCCGGATATGATGGCCGAAATGCTTAAGCAAAAAGTGGGGCATTTAAAAGCAGGAGCGAATACGGCATGGGTGCCTTCACCGACTGCAGCGACGCTCCATGCTCTTCACTACCATCAAATTGATGTAAGAGATGTTCAAAATGAATTGCTTACTCAGTCTACCGATCTACGAGATGATATTTTGCAAATTCCTGTGGCAGAAAAACCAAATTGGAGCAAAGATGAAATCCAGCAGGAGCTAGACAACAACGCTCAAGGAATACTTGGCTATGTAGTAAGATGGGTCGACCAAGGAGTAGGGTGCTCAAAAGTACCGGATATTAATAATGTAGGGCTGATGGAAGACCGGGCAACGCTTCGTATTTCCAGTCAGCACGTAGCCAACTGGCTTCATCATGGAATTTGTACAAAAGAACAAGTAACGGAAACGCTAAAGCGAATGGCAAAAGTAGTAGATCAACAAAATGAAAATGATCCTCTGTATCAGCCAATGTCATCGAACTACAGCACATCTATTGCTTTTCAGGCAGCCTGCGATTTAGTATTTCAAGGCTATGATCAGCCAAACGGCTATACGGAGCCGATTTTACACCGCCGCCGTATCGAAGCAAAGGCAAAAGCAGCTATAAAACAGTAAAAAAAAACGGCCTGTCAGCATAGAGATGGCAGGCTGTACTTACATCTTAAGAACCTGACTACCTACGATCCTTATTAAAACACAGCAAATGGGAAAAGGAGTTATGTCATGAAATTTGTAAGGTTCGCTGTACAAGATAGCCGTCATACAGGTGTACTAAAAGAGGATGCGATCAGCGTTATTGAAGGAAATATATTTGAGAAATGGAACTATACAGGACAGACTTTTTCAGTAAATGAAGTAAAGCTTTTGGCTCCTTTAGAGCCGAATCAAATTATTGGAATAGGCGCAAATTATGCAGCCGCAAAGTCGGAGCTTCCAAAGGAAATGCCTTCTATTCCTGTCTTCTTTTTTAAGCCCACATCTTCTGTGATTGGTCCAAACGAAGACATTGTTATTCCAACTGCCATTAAGCACGTTAAGTTTGAATCCGAGCTTGCGGTTGTTATTGGAAAAGAGGCAAAGAACATCGCAAAAGAAGACGTACGGGATTATATATTTGGGTATACAATTGGAAACGATGTAACGGCTCCGGATTATTTTCATGAAGACGGGCACTGGACCATTGGAAAATCCTTTGATTCGTTTACGCCTCTTGGACCCGTAATCGAAACGGAGCTTGATTTTAAGTCAATTCACGTAAAAGCGTTTTTAAATGGCGTTGAAAAACAAAACAGCTCGACAGATTTAATGATTATTTCTGTTGGAGAAATGATCGCTTACCTATCTACTGTTATGACCCATAAGCCGGGAGATGTGGTTTTAACAGGAAGTCCGGTCGGCGCGGAACTGGTGAGCGCAAACGATGTTATTGAATGCACCATCGGAGAAATTGGAACTCTCCAAAATCCATTTGTTGCAGAGAAAGAACGTGTAAACGTATAAAAGTGATAAAAAAATGCCCGGCAGTAAAATGACACATAGAGGAGAGAAGAAAAATGGAGAGAGAAAATATGGTTAAGTCTGTAAGCCGGGCATTGGATATTGTCACAATTGTCAGCATGGAAAGAGAAGGGGTAGGAGTCACAGAAATTGCAAAGCAAATGGACATTAATAAAAGCTCCGTATACCGTATTCTAACTACTCTTGCTCAGTATGGGTATATTGAACAAGATCAAGAAAGCGGGCGGTACAAGCTTGGGTATAAGTTTTTAGAAGTAAGTTCAAAGCTTTTAGATTCTATTGATTTACGGACAGAAGCAAAGCCGTTTTTGCAAGAACTTGAAAGTGAAACAAATGAAGTTATTCATCTTGTTGTCTACGATCAAGGTGAAGTAGTGTATATTGAAAAATTAGAAGGAAATCAGACGCTGCGCATGCATTCAAAAGTGGGGAAAAGAGCACCAATGCATTGCACCTCCGTTGGTAAAGCTATCCTAGCTTTTTTACCGCTTAACACGGTAACAAGCATTCTTGAAAGAAAAGGCTTACCAGCTCATACCGATCACACCATTACAGATGAAGAAAGCTTTCTTCGAGAACTTTCAGAAGTGAAACAAAAGGGATATGCGCTGGATTTAGAAGAAAATGAATATGGAATTACCTGCATTGCAGCGCCTATTTTTGATCACCTTGGTCAAGTCGTCGCTGCAGTCAGTATTTCTGGTGCTACGATGCGTATGACAAATGAGCGCTTAACATATCTTCAAGAACGCATGGTTGATATAGGCAAGAACATTTCGGAGCGGCTCGGCTACAAAACTGAATCTGTGAAAGACAAAAGTTTGTTCTGATTCTTAGAGAACAAACTTTTGCTATATAATAATCTATAAAATAACGTAATTATATTATGTAAACTATAAGTTAGGATTTTTAATTGGCGTTTTATTCATGATACAATGAAGTTGTTAGAATATATACGTAAAGGAGATAAATTATGGAACAGTTTGAGCGCAATATTGAAAAGTACGCCGAGCTGGCTGTAAAAGTCGGTGTAAACATTCAAAAAGGGCAAGTATTAAATATTAATGCCGATATTTCTTCCGCTGATTTTGTTCGTGAAATTGCGAAAAAAGCGTACGAAGCTGGAGCAAAGTCTGTTGATGTAGACTGGCATGACGATCATTTAGTTCGTTTGAAATATGAAAAAGCGGATGAATCTGTATTTAATGAATTTCCTGCTTGGAAAGCTCAAGCAAGAGAAGAGCTTGTGAAAAACGGAGGCGCTGTTTTATCTGTAATTTCAAGCGGTCCTGACTTACTAAAAGGAGTAGACGGCAAACGTATTGCTGCGTTCCAAAAAGTAAGCGGAAAAGCAATGAAAAAATTCCGTGAAGCAATCCAATCCGATAAAATCAGCTGGTCCATTGTAGCTGTTCCTTCAAAAGACTGGGCAGCTAAAGTATTTCCTGACGTTCCAGAAGAACAGCAGCAAGAAAAACTGTGGGAAGCTATTTTTAAATCCGTGCGCGTAGACCAGGAAGATCCAGTGGCCGCATGGGAAGAGCATAATGCTTCATTACATACAAAAGTAGACATTTTAAATGAAAAGAAATTTTCTAAGCTTCACTATAAAGCGCCAGGAACAGATTTAACAATTGAGCTTCCTGACAAACATATTTGGGTTGGCGCAGGCAGTGTGAATGAAGACGGCAACTCGTTCATGGCCAATATGCCAACAGAAGAAGTATTCACACTTCCGAAAAAAGACGGCGTAAATGGTCAAGTAACGAGCACAAAACCGCTTAGCTACGCAGGAAACTTAATTGAAAACTTCACGCTAACATTTGAAAACGGAAAAATTGTTGATGTAAAAGCAGAAGAAGGCGAAGAAACGTTAAAGCACTTAATTGAAACAGATGAAGGTGCCAAATACTTAGGCGAAGTAGCCTTAGTACCGCATCAATCGCCAATCTCTCAGTCAAACATCATTTTCTACAACACGCTGTTTGACGAAAATGCATCCAACCATTTAGCCATCGGCAGCTCGTATTCCTTCTGTTTAGAAGGCGGAAAAACGATGTCTAAAGAAGAGCTATCACAAAACGGAGCAAACGACAGCATCACCCACGTTGACTTCATGATTGGCTCAGCTGAAATGGACATCGACGGCATCAAAGCTGACGGTACAAGCGAGCCTGTGTTTAGAAAAGGGAACTGGGCGTTTTGATTTAAACCTTGATGTAATAGGGTTTTAACCACCTTAACCTTCTGATTGGTCACAAGCTGGTCACATATTAACGAATAAGGTATTCAATTTATCAGCCACTTCTTGTTGCATACTCGGCAAGACGTGGCTGTATTGATTTAATGTGATTTGAATGGAAGAGTGTCCAACACGTTCAGAGATAACTTTCACATTCACATTTTGCTGAATCAACATGGTTACATGCGTATGACGTAAATCATGAAATCGTATCACAGGTAGTCCAAGTTTTTTAGCATGATTCTTAAACCTCTTCGATAAAGTAGATGAATCTAAAGGGTTACCGAACTTTGTACAGTTTACTAAGTCATAATCGTTATAATCCGTACCTTGTTTAAGTTTGTTAGATAATACTTTCTTACGTTCTTTTTTCAATTGATTAACGAGCATATCAGGAATATGAATAGAACGTACACCAGACGCTGTTTTAGCCCCTACCTTAAGTTCTTTTGCATACCCGTCATAGATTTGTCTAATGTAGATAACTTGTTTTTCAAAATCAATATCTCTCCATCGTAGCCCTAGGATTTCTCCTTTTCGCATTCCAGTGAGCAAAGCCATAAGAACAATTGTGTAATATCTATTTTGCTTAGCATGAGCAATGTAGTAATTTACTTGCTTCAAGTCCCAAATGCTCATTTCAGACTTTACTTCTCTTGGTATATTCACGTGTATTAATGGATTCTCAGAGATGAGCTTTAAACCATGTGCCTTCTTCATAAGCTGATTCATTAAGAATAAAAGCTTCCGAATAGAATTGTGACTAAGAGAAGAATCTGCTACCAAACTGTTAGTGAACTTTTGAAGAACGATTGGATTTAAATCTTGTAGCTTATAATGACCTAACTTAGGTTTAAGGTGATTTCGATATAAGCACTGATGGTTCTTTAGTGTACTTTTAGCTAGCTGAGTCTGTCTTTCTATAAACCATTCCTTTATAAAGCTGTCTAAATCAATAAGCTGTGGCTCTATAAAAGTACCTAAGTTCAACTCATTTAGTACAACCGCTAAAGCTTTTTCTGCTTCTTTTTTCGTTGTAAAACCACGTTTTTTCTTTTGTCTTCGTTTACCTGTTAGTTCGTCTCTACCAATATCTACTATGAAATAATATTTACCTGTTATTTTATCTTTTTTTATACTTCCTTGCATCTTAAGAGCCTCCTGTATTGCTCTTAAGCTTATAAAATTAAAGGCTTTCTACTAGTATTTTATCATATATGTACTAGAAATAGAAAAAGAGAAAGAGAAGCGGTTAATCAATGAAGTATTATCTTGGCTCTAAGTGAAGATACGGAGGGAATAAGCAAGAGTAATGAATACTAACTTTATAAAGTACCAAATATAAAAATCATCGTAGCATTTCTTTTCCTGTAAATAGGGACAGAGGGGGGGTGTTTTCCACATTTTTGAGATGCTCTTTAGACGTAGAAAGGTATAGCACCTATATCTACACGGTATGACATAAAAGCATAATCCGACACGATAAGTAATCTTAACACATTCACATATATAATCTATTTATTTTATCCATAACACCCTAAATAGTAATTCTAAATAAATAATTAGGTTAAAGAATATTCGCTATTGCATTATTAGAAACGGAAAGATGACTAAAGAAGAAAACGATAGAAATTAGATTAATATCCAATTTAGGGTTAGAAATGGAAAGAGGTTTCCTTTACTCATAATAGTATATTATAATAATTTTATCCAACAGAGACATTTTTAAAATAATAAGATATGTTAAACATAATTATTGACATAAAAGTTATTGCAATAATTATGTTTAACTGTTATATTTTGACATTTTGTACACTTATGTTATTATAATATATGAATTCGAATTCGACTTTTATTATGGAGAGTGATAGTTTATCAATGAATATTGTAAATTATATAAAACTTGTTCTATTTGTAGAAGAGTGAGGTATCACTCAAGGTTTGTTTCTAACGGTCGAGATAAAAGCCATAGAAAGTCTTATTGTCACGATTGTAAATACTTTAAAAAAATTGGCTCTAAGGATATCTTCAATACTAATAAATTAAGAAAGTCTAACATAAAAGTTACAGTAAAAATCAGATCAAAAAAAAGGGTATTTTATAACGTTACGTATGAGCAAGCTATAAACATGGTAAAAGAAAAAAAAGCTGGAATTGTAAATGATACATGTATTCACCAATTTGATTTGAGAGATGTCGTACTAAAAAAGTATAAGCATATTTGTCAGTATTGTGGTGTAAAGGGAAATACCATAGATCATGTAGTTCCTCGTTCAAAGGGGGGTAAGACTGAATTAGAAAACTTAGTGTGTGCTTGTGATAATTGTAACAAAGAAAAAGGAAATCTTTATTTAGAAGATTTTCTGAATATTAAGAATGTATTATTAGGAGTAGAGGGAAATGAAGAAAATTGAATTTACTGAGCAAATTTTAAACCAAATCCAAATTGATTATAATTCTGGTAAAAGTGTTCAAGAGATTGCCTCGTCTCTGAGTTGTTCCAAAAAACTTATCTATAAAAAACTTCACGACATGAATATTACTCTATCAGGAAGAAGAATAAACTTACCCTACGAATTATTAGAGAAGATAAAGAGAGATTATCATTTAGAAAACAAAACTATAAAGGAGATTGCTGAAGAAAATAATTTATCTATGAAGGTTGTAATAACTAGGTTAAAGGAAATGAATGTCCCCCTTCGAAAAGGCGGAGCAAAAATAAAATATACTTGTAACGAGAGCTATTTTGATATTATTGATACTTCGGAGAAAGCATATTGGCTAGGGTTCATTTATGCTGATGGATGCGTAAGTAGAAATCATGGAAACTATATCTTTCAACTTTCTTTGAAAGCTAGTGATTATGGACATTTAAAGAAATTTTTAAAACATATTGAGTCAAATCACTTAATTTATGAAGGGATGAGTGTAAGTGAAAAAATAGGCAATTTTCCGTATGCCAGATTTCAATTCTATAGCAGTCCAAAATTGTGTAAACGTTTAATAGAATTAGGAGCTACAGAAAGAAAATCATTAACACTTCAATTCCCTTCGAATGATATCTTGCCAAATAAGTTTCTTAGTCATTTCATTAGAGGTTTTTATGATGGTGATGGATGTATAAGTTCAACTAAAAGAGGCACACACAGCACTCCAAGTGACAACATTTATGTGGTTACATTTACAGGAACAGCTGATATGTTAGTGGCAATAAAAAGACATTTGCCACTTACTAGAGAAATTGAAGTTAAACCACACGGTGATAATGTATACGAATTAAGAATAAACGGTCAGCAGCAAATTAAGAAGGTGTTAGAGTACCTATATACAGATGCAGAAGTATTTCTTGATAGAAAAAAAGAATCTTTTGAAGAATTTTTAAAATATTTGAAGCAAGTGGAATTGTATAAAAACTATGTAGTTCTTACAAGAGAACAAGCTGAGATAATTAATTTGATTTTTGAAAAATATTTAACTCTTAACACTATAAGTAACGTTAAAAAATTTTTAAATCAGAATGGTTATCGTACATTTAGGGGCAATCTATTTTCACAGCGAGGGATATGCAATATATTAAGAAATAAATCATATAAAGGAGAAGTTCTTGTCCAAGGAAAACTTAAAAATATAGTAAAGACTAATGTTTTTGATAGTGTTCAAAATCAACTGGATAAAAATAGAGATGATGTCGTACTTCGAACCAGAAATATGGTGCAATACATGAAAAATAAAAAGAAACATATCTAAAGATTGTACTGTGTATGAAAAGAGAAAATGAAGAGCAGTTAACATAACTGCTCTTTCAAATGAAAAAGGAAAATATATCACCCTAATTTAGTTTTGTTTCATATAATTTCTTCTTTGGCTATTTTTAGTATTTTTTCTTTACTTTCCTTACTTAGTGTACTTAAATCATTCTCGAGCAACCCTACAAAAAAGTTGAAATTTTCTCTATTCTTCCGCATTGATATTAGTAAAAAATGTAAATTTTGAATAACAGGTTCAAAAGTCTGTGCATTATTATTTATATTAAATGAAAGTTCCATCTTAATTTCTTCATTTTTCTTCTCAAGATTTTTAATTAATTCTATCATCCATTCGCTCTCAAATATCTTTTCATTATAAGCTAATTTGTTTTCTTTATCTTCTTGATCACTACCTGGAGTTTTTTGTTTCTGCGATAACAATTCTTCAATTTCTGCCGCCCTCTTTTCCTCCCAATTAGCAACTTCTTGTGCTTCAGATTCAATTCTTTTTGGAGATTTGATCTGATAAAAATTGTATAAAAAGTCCTCAATATTGCCCTCTGTAAATTCTAAATGCTTCAGTATGTCGTAAGCTGTATTATAATCTGGTTTTTTAATTAATCCTCTCTCCAATTGAGAAATATATGTTTCTGCTTTTCCAATCAGGCGAGATAACTCTCTAGAACCGATGTTTTTCTTTGTTCTCAATGCTTTAATATCTTTACCAAAATTATTAACATTCATATCTATAGCTCCTCAAATAAACAAATTGAATTGTAATATACGTAAATTATAACAAAAAAATGTAATATAAAACTGTCTTTTGTAAATTAAATAAGAATAAATCATTTACACTGTAGCATAAACATGCTACACTTCTTAAGTAAAGAAATTAAGCAACCCTATCTACACCTATACAGTATTAAAAATTCCGATACGATAAGAATAAAAGCCGCATTACTTATAGGTGAAAATAGTTATTACCCTTACTTTATATATATTTTGTCGATAAGTAAAAGTCATTAATCGAAATAAGCAAAGAGTCTTAAAAATGTATAAAGTATATTTTAAACTACAAAAATCACTTTAAAATGTATTGTGAATTCAATATAAAACGTGAAAAAACATGCATGCTACAAAATAAAACTAATAAAAGCTCATAGGCATGAATGAGTAAAAGGAGACTATATGAAACTATTAGAAGAACTTACTACTATGGAAGAAATGGTGCAAGCATTACAAGAGAACAGTATTAAGTATAACTGTAAAATAACAGGCTTTGAAGTTCAAAAAGACACCTATATAAAGAACGATGTTTGTGTAACGTGGTGGGACTACCGTGGTCGTCAAGAGCCAGCAGATATGGTGATAACTTGTTCTAGTCAAGAAGAGCAAGAACATGTTTATGCTAATTGGTGGCTAGCGATTGAGAAAGCTGGTGGCAAGACAAGAAAGGCTTACGAAGAAGAGAAAGAAGAAGCGGCTAAACGTCATATTGAGTGGAAAGAGAGTACAGAGAAAAAGGAACTTGATGAATGGTTTAGGGCTTTGGGAATATAATTAATAATTAATTATAAAAGTAGTAGTGCAGAATAATCACCACCTTAGTGAAAAAGTTGCACTAGGAGTAGTGAAAAAAATGTAAAAGGGTAGTGTGAAATTTGCCCAATATAAGAGAAATTAAATTAGAGGAATAGATAAGAGGATAACTAAACAGGGTCGCTAACGCTTCTAGTCGCTTCGCTCCTTTCTCTTTTATCTCTCTATTTCAAACATGGCATTATTAAGGGAGGCATTCGTTATGACTCAATAAAACTTAGCAGAAATGAGGTCATAACAATGGGAAAATCAACAGTAGGATTTATTAAGTTTAACGTGAGTTTAATGAATGATTATGGGTTAAAGGTAGGAGAAACACTTGTATACGGCGCATTAGTTTCGTTTAGAAATATGAGTATTCAATCCAATACGAAAGATGAACAAGGTCACGTATACGCTTATCCTCCTATCTCAAGTATTGCGAACATTACAGGGCAATCAGAAAGAAGCGTTAAGAGTCATATTCAAGTATTAGAACAAAAAGAATTGATGACTGTCAAAAGGTCATACAAAAAAGGTAGTAAAGAGAAAAATGTAAATCATTACTATCTTAATACTGAGGTTTTAAAAGCCTATTCCTCGGCTGATGCAGCTGCGTTGGTCAAAACTACTAAAGTAAAAAATATTAATACAAAAGAAACATCTAAAAAAACAAGACAAGAAGTGTCCATCGCTGATGCTGAAATTGAAAAATGGTTCACTCATTATCAAGGTGAACACAATAGTAATTCAGCCAAGAAACTAAATCAATTAACTGAGAAATATGGATCAAAAACCGTTGTAAAAGCTATTCATAATGCAATGGAAAATGTTAATATTAACACTCTACTTCAAGGTTCAACAGGTCTTATATTAAGTAGGTTAAATTATGAAAACTTAGAAGATGCAAGGCTACAATTAAAGAATGAGAAAGAAAAGCAAGAACAGTTTTTAAACCAGCCGCTTCCACCCAAACTTGATTATACAGCAGGCTTAAAACGTAAAGAGAGAGAGCGCCCGAAGAATAACGGCATTCATATAACTGAATTGCTTGGATAGTTATTATAAGAAGTAATGACCAGAGATAACTCAGACTTGGGTTATCTCATTTTTTATATTTTAGGCTGTCTTTTACGATAAACATCAAACACAATTTCTCTCTTTCCAAACGTAGCATATGCATTTAGGTGTAGGTTACTGCACAAATACTATCACAATGCTGAAGGCGAATATTTCTGTATCAATTTTTCACTTCGTAGCAGATGGCTTCTTACACATTAGAATTCCAAATATAGTCTCACAGCTCTTAATATGTCTGCTACTTTAAGTACAAAAGCATCGAATGAGGATGCTTTTAGTAGTTTCATTATGTAATTATAGGCTAACCGATCTGTGTTCTATTTTTCTCTTTCACCATCCAATTAACTAACTGGTCTCTGTCGATTAACTTAACATCATTGGAAATTGCTAAATTTATAGCTGGGGCAGTAAAATAATTATTAGTAATAACCCAACATTCATTAACACCATAATAATTTTTTGCTGACGAAATTTCCTGTACTGCTTTTATCCCAACTTTTTTACTATAGCGTTTTGCTTGTACTGCTATCTTAATGCCATTGGCAGCTAAAATAAGGTCTGCCCCATAATCTCCAGATGCTTGTGTTTGTTGTACATTATAGCCCATAGCTTTTAGTAATATTGCTAAGTAGTCTTCGAATGCTCTGCCATTCATTAAATCGACTTGGTAAATGCCAGATTGTAAGAGTTCTTTTTCATATTCGCTTTGTCTTTTATTATTAGCTTTAATTCTAAAGTCTATTGTTATGATAGCGATAATTGCCAATGGGATAAGGAATATTATATTGTCAGGGTCAAACAATATGACATTTACAGTAAAAATAAATGTTATAAATGCAAGAAATATAAGCACAACTTTCCATACCATAAAACTCAGCCTCCTTCATATAGTTTTTAAGTCAAGTTTTAATTATAGCACATATAAACCTGGTCAAAAGTAGTATGATTAATACTTGCGTATCTGCAACAAGAAAAACTGTTTTTTATTGCAATAAGGAATAAGATTAAAGTACGAAAATATAGCTGATACAAGCTCACAGACACTCAGAATTGCTCTGGGTTGCTCGTGTTGGTGTAAGATAATGAAGATCGGTAAACTACTAGATGCGTTATTAATAATAGGAAATATATTGGAGAGAGTTGGAGAGAGCAAAGAAAGAATAGCTAAAAAAAGACGAAGCTGTTCTTACATAATGGGAAATATATGAAGAATTAGTCTATAATATGGAGAGAGTCACGCTTAGAGACTTGCAAAGTTATAATAAATATCGGAGGTCATTTAAAATGGTTAATTATATATTTGATGGAAAGAAGTCTACGTTTAAAAATGACATTGGAGAAGCAATAATTGATTTTAAAAAGGTAAGCAAAAGTCGAGTTGATATAAAAGTTGAAATGAAGCACTACTCGACAAACACTAATGCAACTTATAAAAAATATATTGCGTTAAAAGATGACAAAAATTTGCAGCACTATCCAATTAAAGAATTTGTAGTACAAGGCATAAATGTAGGTGAGTACAATACTATCAAGAAATATTTTACATATCTATTAGGAGAAGAAGGTTACAAGAAATTCAAAGATAACTTTTTAAATGAATACTCAATACGCAAGGCTATGGAGCTGAACAGATTTATGGGAAGAGACTAATAACAGAGATTATAATATTATAGCTGTCTATCTATTAATTATAAAATTTATGTAAACTAAAAGTATTTACAGTGAATAAATCCTATAAACGCTTTATGTTTATCTTATTGAGTGATAACTAATAAAATTTCGATTTTATTAGTTAAAGGAATTATTTATGAATATATCAATGAAAAAATGTTGTACAATTAATTAAAGAAACTTAGGAGAAGAGGTAAAAAGATGTTATCACAGTATACAGACGAGCAGCAAATGGAGGATTTGTCTAGAAATTATATAGAAAGGTTTTTTATTAAGAAAGGATGGAAGTTTAGAAAAAATGATTTGGATAATGATATTGACTTTGAAGTAGAAATTTTTAATAACAATATAACAACTGTAAAGTTTTTCAAAGCTCAATTAAAGTCTGAGAAAGATCCAGATATATCAGTTCATAAAAAAATTGTAAGATATGATTGTCCTGTGAAATTTTTGCGTTTTGCAGAAATATGTGACTTTCCAGTATTTATTTTTCTTTATGATGGTAGCGGGAATGAGAAAGGATATTGGTTATGGGTTCAAGATTATATATTTAAGCACCTAGATAGTGATAGTCCTAATTGGAGAAATCAAACAAAAGCCAGATTAAAGTTCAAACTTGTAGATGAAGTAACAGAGGATCGGAGCTTTTATGATCAACTGGAAGATATAAGCAATAAGGGTATTAACGAAATGATTCAAAGAGGGAAAATTGGGAATGTTAAAGATTTTTACTATACTATGAAAGAGGATGAGGATTCTAGAAATTCTTATTTGACGTTACAAAGAAAAATTTTGGTTGATTATTCGATTTCAACTTCAAAAGAAGCTATGAAACAATTAATTAATGACTCGTATAAAGATTTAATACATAAATATGAAGCCATTTTTACGGATTACTATAATGATATACGACAACTAAATTTTGGGTCACCATTTTGCCGTACAATTACTAATTCTGATAATATAAATAGTGAGGATTTTGGTGTGTTATTAGACTCCAATGATTCGTATGAAAATGTATCAATAGAATGGATTGACAGTCATACAGCAATGTTACATTTGATAAAATCAAAAGAAGTTGGAAAATCAGAATTTTTAAATTATTCTCAAAGACAAAGGAAACTGATAAATGAATTTGCGAAGCAATTCTTTAATCTCTTGAACAATTTAGACTCTGGTAAAACTAACAAAGAAGATTTTATTAAAAATGTTAAAAACATAAAGGCTTATGAACATAATTTCAATGATATTGAAAATGTTTACTTTAAGGAGGATGGCTATCCTCCAAACGACTGTATTGAGTTAAGAAATGTTTTAAATAATACTGTCTTTAATTTTGGAACAGTAATCTATAATATTGATGATATTAATTCTGAAAATGTTAGAGAGGGTCTAAAAATTATAAAAGAACAATTAAAATCGTTGAATGAGATACTTAATCAATAGTTTAGGGAAAGTCACTTTAGTGGCTTTTTTTATTGTATAGAAGAAATGAATTCCTATTATACAATATACTAGAGTGCTACAGATTGTCATACAATTGTTAACTTATGAATGTTGCTATACGGGAGGGTATTCATTTAACAAATACAGTACTAACAAGGGTTTTCGTATACTTGTCTTATCAAAAAAATTAGGTAAATCGTTTTTAAAAAGATGCTGTGATTCGACAAACTCTTTATTTTTTAATATTCTCTAAAAAATTTTAATAATCTCCATGTAAACATATACCATATAGTGCTAAAATCAATAGGAAAATGTAATTATGGGAGAGTGTAAGTGTGTATGAAAATTCCATTCGAAAATTGGTTAATTAAACAAAATATTTCTGTACAAGCAAGCGAATTATTCAAAGAGGCAATCTTATGTTATAAATCTTCTGCATACAGAGCCTCGCTGTTATTCTCTTATTTGACTTTCCAAACAATCCTTAAAGACAGGATTTTAGGAGCAAAAAAGCCGAGCGCACTACCTCAAAGCCTTTGGGATTCAATACAAAAGGATCTCCTTAATGATGATATTTGGGAAAGTAAATTATTGGAGACAGTAAATAGAAAGAAGCCCGCAGAAATATTCCTACTTAGTGAAGAGGTTAGAAAGCAGTATGAATACTGGAAGGATCGAAGAAATGATTGCGCTCATGCTAAAGGTAATCAAATTAGTTACCAGCATGTTGAAGTATTCTGGCTTTTTATTGAATCAAATCTAGCAAAGTTTGTAGTTAATGGAGGAAAAGAATCACTTATTGAAGAAATTAAAGTTCATTTTGATTGGAACTTAACCCCTAGAAATGCTGACTATACAAAGATAATTGAATCTATTACTACAGTAGTAGAAAAACCTGAGCATAATGAATTTCTTCAAAATATTTATGATTATTTTAAGAATAAGAATATATTAACTGACGATACTGTTCTAAGTTTTTGGGCATCTCTGCTAAAAATTGAGGGCGAGTTCTCTAATAGTACAGTGAGATTTTTAGTTGATAAGGGTTCATTCATATTAGAATTATTAATGGCTGAACCAATCCTGGTCGTTTATTTTGGGGATGAAAAACAGTTTATACGCTCTCTTTGGAAAGAGAAGTTTTGGAACTCTTATAAAGTTTACCCATTATTTATTACGATGTTGAGAAATAAGCTGATACCTGAGGAGGAGTTAAGAGAGGCTATTGAAAGGGTTTCAGCAGTCGTAAATGACACACATTTCTTCCGAGTAGAACAAGTGGATGTTGTTTCATTACAGGAGAGTGGATTCTTTGAAATATTTGAGGATTTAGCATTTGGTGATTACAGAAAGATACAAAGCTTTGATTGGGCAAGGGAGAATAAGCATATTATCTGTCTTTATCTGAAAATATATGGACTAAATAGTGATAGAGTTAGCGTTCTTAATGATACATTTAATGCAAAACATATACCTTGGAAATTAGGTGATGCTATAAAAGAATTATTTGAGGAGAGACCTTCAATAAAAGAATCATACATTAAACTAAATGAAGATATAGGTGGGGATCTTCCAGAAAGTTTAGGTTTCAATTAACCTTCTGGAAAATATGATCGCTAGACAGGTCATGAAACCCTGCTGATACTAAAATACCTAAAATAGATAATCTTGGTAGCCAATCATTTTACTAACATTAAAAATCCTATCTCCTTATGGAAGGTAGGATTTTTTGATGAAATATGTCTTAGTGCCTTTCTTGGTGGTCAACGTAGTTTGATATCAATTGTAATTACAATAAGGAATAACTAGCTGTTTTATGCTTTTAATAATATATCGATTTCATTAAGATTATATATTTATAACATTCTATTATTAACTAAAAGAGCGTATTTTATATTGAAACTTTTTGACTATAAAAAGTAATAAAGTTACATTTATTGTTTCTATTATAGTATATTAGATCTTAAAAAGGGGTTTTATGGTTGAAAAAGAAAATGTTACATATATTCTCAATAGTTATAATCAGTAGTAGTTTATTAATTTCATGCAGCAATAGCACTGGTACTAAGCAAGTTGAATCTATGAAAGAAAAACAAAAAGGTAAAGTAATTTCAATACAAAGAGAAATCAAACAGGCTAAGAAATATATTAGAGATAAAGAATATTCTAAGGTTAACGATTTAAGCACCGAAGTATATAATCAGAATGAAAAAGTAAATAAAGATCAATACGAAGAATTTAAGGTATTAGATAGTATTGCCAGTGTGTTTAGTTCAAATTTAACTTATGTTAAATCATCAAACATCAGCGACATCCCAGTGAATTATAAAGGCGAGTTTAAAGCTCAATTAAATCGAGAAAGAGAAGCATTAAAGAAATCTCTAATTAATGACCTTGCAAAAAAAGACTTTAAAACTAATAACTATACTTATACCAAGGCTTATCAACCAGAATATTATTTGTCGTTATACTTTACAAGTATGAAAAATTATAAAATGGAAGAGTATACTTATGCCTACGACATCATTAAAAAGATACCTAATACCTATAAAGGAAAATATGCAGAAGATATAGAAATTGCAAAAGCCCAAATTAAAAGAAAGTCGGATGACGTGACAGACGATTGGGATGCTCGGGAAAAACAAGAAAAAATTCAAAATACTAATCCTCAAATTGGAATGACAAAGGAAGAAGTAATAAATGCTACTCGATGGGGTAAGCCTAATGAAGTTAATCGTACCACTACTCAATATGGAATCGAAGAACAATGGATTTACAGTGGTTATCGTTACCTATATTTTGAAGATGGTAAATTAACTGTGATCCAAGATTGAGAAAATTTGTTGCATTCTAGGGTGAAAAGGAGCTATTTGATTGGCTAGTAAAATACTGAGATTAATTCTAACAATTATAATATGTAGTAGCTTTTTGATTTCGTGTAATAACGGCGATAAGGAAGTTAGTGGCACAAAAGAGATGGTTTCAATACAAAAAGAAATTAATCAAGCTCAAAAATATATAAGCAATAAAGAATATTTTAAAGTTGAAGGTCTTAAAAGTCAGATATACGAAAAAGATGGAAAGATAGATTCTAAGGATGAACAGAAATTTGAAGAACTATATAGTATATCGAAGTTGTTGTCAGAAGATGAGATCTTCTCCAAAACATCTAACCTATCTAATCTTCCTACCGATTACGATGGAGAATTTTCGAAAGAAGTGAAGGAAAGTAGAGAACAACTGAAACAATCACTAATTAAGGATATTCAAAACAAAAACTTTGTAACAAATGATTATAATTATACAAAAGAATATCAACCTGAATATTACTTATCTTTATATATGAGTGCGATGAGTAATTTTGAAGACGAAGATTACAAACATGCTTACAATAACATTGAAAAAATCCCAAATGATTATAACGGACAATTCGCAGAAGAAATTAGTTTAGCAAGAAAGAAATTAAAAGAACGATATGAAGTTGATAAAGAAGAAACAGAAAAGAGTAACGAAATACTGACAGACGCTCAAAAACAGTATGAACTTCAACGTACAAAACCTCAAATAGGTATGACTGAAGAAGAGGTTATTGATAAAACTGGATGGGGTAAGCCTGACGATATTAACCGTACAACCACAGAATACGGTGTAGAAGAGCAATGGATTTATACTTTATATGGTTATGTTTACTTCGAAGATGGGAAGGTTACTGCAATTCAAGAATGAAAAAACTTGTTATAAAATAATAATTATAAAAGTTGGAATTCCATTGGCATTTCAAACGGAAGGTGGAGGATTATAAATGGAAAGAAGTATGGACTTAATTAGAGAAATTTTAATCTATGTAAAGAATGAAGCTGATGATTTACATGCATTTACAATTGAAGTGGATGGATATGAAAAAAAATTAATCGAATATAATACTAGGTTACTGGGGAAAGAAGGTTATCTAGAAGGACGCTTTAATGGTGACAGATGTACAGTCCATGCTCTCACTTGGAAAGGTCACGACTTCTTAGATAATGCAATGAATGATAACATCTGGAATAAAACTAAGCAGATCGTGAAGGAAAAAGGGGGATCAGTTTCATTTGCCATTTTGACGGATTTAATTAAACAAGTAGCTTCAAGTCAATTTAATCTTAAGTAGCTTTTTTTAAGAAGAGGAGAATTCTGTAAAAATATTAGCTGGCAGCGGTAGGAGACAATCAAGAATTATGAAGCAAATGAAGCTGAAACGTGGGCTGAAGAAGAAAAAACCAATCCCAAAGCAGGTGAACTACCAAAATGAAATAGTGAACCTCGTGTGAATAATTAAACTCAGTGGAATGAAATGACGCCAGAATAACACGAATAATTACAGGGAAAAAATCTAAGCGATTTAAATGGAAGGTATACCGTATGATGAAAACGGAAATGTCGTTGAACAAAGAATGAGCAATTATTTTGAAAGATTAACTTGCATAATAAAAAAAGAAGTTCACATACTAGTGAACTTCTTTTTTTATTATAGGGGAATTTTTTTCTTTCAGTAATAATTTATACAAAAAAGAAAAATGAAAACTTAAATTAACAGATTGAGCTTAAAGATAATAAGGCAAGTACAGTTTTTTATTTACAAGAGGGACACCATTTTCCTTTCTTAGTAACCATATAAGGAGTAGCCTCCCAAGTGTGCTGGTACTCACATTGCCAAAGTAGTTTAGTATCTATATTAATATATATCTTAGATAGGCATTTGCCGTTTTTAGAATGAGCAAACCTCTGCATATCCTCAATAGTTTTCTTTGTGTTTCCTGCACAATGGGGACACCAAGTGCCATTCTTAATGTTAGAAGGCTTTGCATTCCAAATGTGACCGCTACTGCATTTCCATGTCAGACTTGTATTCGCATTTATATAGGTATTAGATAAACATGTTCCGTTTCTAGCACTTGCAAGTACTTGCATATCTTTAAGTGTTAGCTTATTAGTACCACAATCAGGACACCATATTCCTCTTTTGATTTCTCTAGCTCTCGCATTCCACACATGCCCTTTTTCACACTGCCATTGCATTTTTGTATTATTATCAACATATACTTCCGAAAGGCACTGACCTTTCTTTTTTCGGGCGAGTTTTTTCATTTCTTCAATAGTAAGTTTTCTGTTTTCTCTAGAACATCGAGGACACCATTTTCCCTGCTTCACATTATCCCCAGACATCTCCCACACATGCTCTTTACCGCACATCCATGTCAACTTAGTTTTTGCATTAATATATACACTTGATAAACATTTACCGCCTTTTTCTTCTGCCAAACTCTTCATATGCTCTATGGAAGATCTTAACTTAAGACCAGTAGATTTATATGCACATTTTCTACACCATTTTCCAGCCATAATGTTTGCAGGACTCGCATTCCAAATATGCCCATTTTCACATTTAAATGTTAAATTTTGATGTGAACCATTGTACTCTTGAGACAACAATTTACCTTTGCGTTTTTCTGCTAAATTCTTCAGTTCAATTAATTTAGTATTAACTGTGTAAAAATCTTTAAGTAGTATAGAAACATCTACGTTATCGCAGACGGTCATTATTCCAAAAGATTCAAGGGAATTGACTAAAAATTTCACCTTTACCTCATCTGTGTTAAGAGTATAAGGAATATCAATTAATTTAATACCTGCTTTTTTACAAGCGTCTTTTTTCGCTTTATCTCTTTGTATTTGAGAATCGAGAGCCTGTTCATTTCTATGAAAAAACTTAACAAATTCGTAGTGTTGCTTTCCTTGATACTCAAATGCAATGTTTAACTTATCACAATAACCATCTAGCTCAATCGAATTGGGTAGTATATTTCTTGTTTTAGGGAATGGATAGCCAGTAAGTTTTTTAAGTATGAATCTACATTTATCTTCATTATAGTTGGTCCGACATTTTGGACACCACTTTCCTGCACGTACGTTATTATAGTTTGCTTCAAAGGTATGCCCATTACTACATTCCCATTTTAGTTTGCGGTGAGCGTTGTGATATTCTGTTGAGAGTAGTTTTCCTTTTCTTTTTAGAGCTACTTCTCTAATCTCCTCAATATTTTTCTTCTTTATACCAGCACAATCAGGACACCAGCTTCCTTTTAGAATTTGATTTGCTTCTGTACTCCAAATATGCCCCTTTTCACATTTAAATGTTAAGGTGCTACGAGTTGTAGAATAATCTTTTGAGAGGCAAACACCTTTTTTAGCACGAGATATAGTTTGAATATCTTCTAAGCCATACCTTTTTCTATTTTCGTTTGCCTTTTTTCTTCCACAACTAGGACACCAATGTCCTACTATTATGTTGCTGGCAGCTGATTTCCAGATGTGTCCATTGCCGCATTTCCATTTCAAAGGTAAGTTTCTATTAATATACTCAAGAGATAAGCATTCTCCACCATTCCTTTTAGCTAACTCTTCCATATCTTTTATATTGTATTTACGAAACCTTTTGGAGAGAGTTTGTTTAGTACATTCAGGACACCAAGAACCTTTTAATAATGCTTCGTAATTTTTTTCGAAAATGTGGTTTTCTTTACATATAAATTTTAGCTTAATTTTTGTATTTTTGTATTCCTTGGATAAACATTTACCATTAAGATCTTTCGCCGTTTTCTTTACATCTTCCAGTTCATATTTTCTCACCATTTGTTTTTCTCCTTGGTTACATAAAATATATGAATCCACAACTTTACTATTCATATCAAATTTAACAAACTTTATGAGGCTAAAACCCAATTTTACTTTGACAGTTTAACCTTAAGATAGACATGTTAAATAGAGAGTATCCAGCAAAAAGTTAAAACGATATTAAAGAATCTCCTCTTATTTAAATTCAAAAGAAATACTTATATATCTTTAATACCTACAGGTGAATTTGATGGAAAACTTCACTTTGAAATATTGGTTATCAGATAAACGCCATTACTTATTTTTGGTAATTTAACAGTATTATATCACTAGTATAAATTGAATTTCCTTAAAAGTAGAGATGAAGTTTAAAGAATTTCTCTTTACTGCTGAAAATAACAAACAAAATGGGTTGATAAGGAAACCTTTAGTAACAAGCTTAAGAGCATAAAATTTGTGGTCACACAGTGGTCACGGATTGGTCACAGAACCCTAATTTTCCACTCTAAAACGACAGCATCACCCACGTTGACTTCATGATTGGCTCAGCTGAAATGGACATCGACGGCATTAAAGCTGACGGTACAAGCGAGCCTGTGTTTAGAAAAGGGAACTGGGCGTTTTGAATTAAATAAATAACAATAATAAAAGCTTCTGCGCTACATCCGCAGAAGCTTTTATTGTGATCACTAAATTTCTGTAAAACTGAGATTTTATATATCTTACACGCGATTACGCTTTAAAATAAAACGGTAGCAAGTTATTTTTAAGTTTGTACATCAGTTGTAGAATCAGGAGCAAAGTTAACAACTTCCAAAACTATAGGAGAACCTGTTAAAACGCTAGATCCTGCAGGAACAGTAATAGCTAAAGAACCGACACCCGTGGCTCCTGGCGTATATGTGGAAAGGCCAGCCATTTGTAAAACGCCGTTGATATACACATTGTAATAGCTGTTATCCGTAGCTAAAGCTGGAAGTGCAGTAGCCGCGCCACCTGTATCACCAAAAAAGTCAGCGGCATCTATTGTTAAAGTAGTTGCACCCGTAGTTGTAGCAGTTGCTGTATAAAAGAAACGTGAGACGGTTGGGCTGGCTGTTACAGTGGTAGCAGCGGCTATAGCGAGTTTCATAATTTGAAGAGGCATAAATGTGTTACCTCCTTTCATGTTCTATCCTTCAATATATGCATTTGTTCCTTCTGAGGAATAGGTTTAATGGCATAAATTTAATTCTTAAAGACTATAACTAAACTAAGTACATCTGTGAAGGAGAGTCTTTCTTGAAAAAAAAATCTTACGGCTGCGATAAGTATGCACCTTCTTGTTCAACACCTTTTATTAAGCTTCCCATGTTGCCTCAGCAGGAATTTAGGTATATATTCCCGAAAAAAGTTCGCATCTTTGAATACTATACCGTAGCCGGAGGCAGCAAGCGCATCTTTACAGATCAAGATGCGTTAAAAAAATATGGCACTCAGCGTATATTGGATCCTGAGAGCTACTCATACAGTAATCTATTCATAAACGGTGTGTTGCAGCCTTCCTCCAATTACAGCGTCCAAAAAGGACTTCTTATCATTAACACAGAGGATATTCCTTTAGAAAAATCACCCGTGATTTTACAAATGATTAAAGTAATCTAACTTTCAACCACAAAATGCGAAGTACACATGCCTGGAAATAAAAAAACAAGGTGAACGTTAGTCAGTTCCACCTTGCTGTGATTCTTCTTTTTTAACCGGAGCGTCACGCTTGAACATGTGATAGTAGGTAAACCCCAAGCATAGAGCGCCGGCGATTGAACAAAAATATTGCAAAAAACGGACGAAATCCATTGGAATGACCTCCCATTTTCAGTTTCGCTTCTAGTATGTACAGGGAAGTGAAATAATATGTGAAAAAGGGAGGTTTTCTCTTATAGTTCGTATGGTTCTTGAAGAGTAAGGTAAGGCTGCTGATCTTCAAGACCAAGACGCTTATTTAATTGTCTTTTCATTAAATCGTACTGGTAGATGAGGTGAAATTGATTTTTTTTCGGTGTTTCACAGCGAATGTAGGTTTCTTGCCCGTTCTTGTCTGTGAAATGAATGGTTAACTCACCGAAATAGCGTTGAACAGGAGCTCCGTGAAGGCCTTTTTCATTTTTGACAACCTTTGAAAATTCTGCTCGTTGAATACGGTTAAATGGAATAATAGCTACTTGATTGATAACAAGACGCTGATCGTACATGTCAATTTTAGATATGGAAATTTGATTAATTCCTTCTGCAAATTTAACATGCCCGTTTACAGAAACAAGCGGTTTGCGATCCTCAGGATCAACAGCGCCTTGAGGTCGCTTAATGACGTAGAAGCTAGCTACGCCAAGTGCTACGATACCAACCACAACAATAAGTGCAAACATCATTTTGCATTCCACCTCCTGAGTATAGATGTGTAATCTGAATTTAACAGCAAGCTGTTTCAGTTGCCATATTGCCTCAACAATGAGGGTAGAGAAAAGCAGTTCGGCAGTTCATTATAAGTATATACATACGTTCGACAATATGGTGTGATATTCCTTCTTATTATGACTTTTTTACGACAAAATGGGCAAAACTCTTTTCGAAAATGAAGCAAATCAGTTACAATTTAAGGATAAGGTACCAAATTTCTTTTCTGTCTCAAAAAAGTGCAGAAAAGCGTAAAAAATTCTAGGTACTTTCTCATATTTTTACTATTTTTATAGAATTTATTCCAATTTCTAATCCTTTATCGTGTATAATCTCTTGTGTGCAGCATGATATACATAAAGGTGTAAGGAGGCACAGTTCATTGTCTTTATCAGCAAAAAAGATATTATTATTAGTTTTAGTAGTTATATGTTTAGTGTTAGTTGTGATGCAATTCATAAATCGATCAGCAGAGCCGACTTCTGAACAGGCCCAAGAAACACTGAGTAAGCTTCCTGAACAAGAAACCGTTAAAGAAAAAGCGAAAGGCGACGAGGAAGCGCACAAATATCGAGTGTATTATATTACTATTGAAAAAATCGAAAATGGTACATACAGCGGAACAACAAAAGAAGGAACGGGCATTAAATTTTCCGATAAAAATTTAAATGAACCGATTCCAAGCAATTTGAAAAAAGGGGATATCGTTAAAGCATACTTTGATCTGGAATATAGCACGAAAGGTCTAGTCAAAGTAGAAAAGGTAGACGAGATACCCGATGATGACGAGAGCTCAAGTTAATTGAGCTCTTTTTTTGTATTTTACGAATGTGGTAAAATATTGAATACATAGACACGGTATAGGGGGAAGAAGATGATAGCAGCAATTATAGTAGGAGCGGTAATTCTTTTAGCTTTGATTATCAAAAGAATTGCAAAGTCGAGAGGATTTTGCTTGTATAAAGAGGAGCTTCCAGATGAGCTCGGAATACATAGAGATAAAGAGTTTGAAGATATTGTTCATTCACTAGAAGATTCTTTACCGATAGCCTATGTTCAGCAAGTGAAACAGCGTATGAAAGGGAAAAATACAAAAGACGATGAAGTGGAATGGACGTTTTTTGAGATGAAGCGCTACTTTTTATTAAATGCAGTCATCAAAGACGTACCGATGTTTAGTGCAAAAGTGGATGAAGTATGGCATGAAATGATTATGTTTACAGTAGATTATGAGCGTTTTACAGACCTTTTTTTCAGCCGCTTTTTGCATCACCAGCCAAATCTAGAGACAACTCCATCCCCACAGCCGGATAAGCGAGCGTTCTTTGATTGGATGTATGCTCATTTGTTTGACATAACGGGTAACAGCCGACTGCTTTGGGGGAAATTTTTTCAGCATCCGCTTGATAAAAGTACGCTTCAAGATTTTCAAAGGTTATCAGAAGATGAATTACTAGATCGCTATTTTTTAAGAAACGGCAAATGGGAAAAACAACAGAGGCACTTGATTCAAACGTTAAAAGAAGAAATCACTGCTGCTCAAAAAAGAAAAAAAGCAGGCGGATCAACTTACTTTAAAAAAACGGCTAAAAAAGGAAATGTATCAAACGAACTTCTTCTTCAAGGCTTTGTTTTTTATTCTCTCTACAAAGCCACCAATTTTTCAAGTCATATGAATGAACTGCTGCTATATAAAAAGACGATGTATGGGGGAGATACAGCTTCCTACAGCGGCTATAGCTGTTCAAGCCCGTGGGAAGACAACCGTCATCATCACCACGATGGAGGTCACCACCATCATGACAGCGGCAGCAGCTGTTCGAGTTCAAACTGCAGCAGTTCTAGCTGCGGGAGCGGATGCAGCAGCAGCTAGTACAGTAAAAAACTCGTATAAAGAGAGTTTTTTTACTGTAAATGCAACGATGATAAAAAGGTTAACTGACAAGCAATGAAAAATTTGGTATAATCGTTACGTTTTTAAAAAGGAGAGACAGCGAAAATGAATATTTTATGGGACTTTGATGGAACCATCTTTGATACCTATCCGACTATTGTGAAAGCATTCAAAGAATTACTAACAGATCCAACGATTTCAGAAGATGATATTTTAAAACAAATGAAAATATCTTCTGATGTAGCAATTAAGCATTTTGATATTGAAAAGTCTTTGTTTGATAATCACTTCCATGTGCTCGAACAAAAAATCAACCCTAAAGATAAGCCTGCTTTTCCTCACGTGGAAGACGTACTGAGCTTTGCCAATACAAATGTAATTGTTACGCACAAGTCTAGACAGTCTACGCTTGATATCCTGGCATTTTTTAATATGGAGCACTACTTTACGGAGATTATTACAAAGGATGATGGCTACAAGCGAAAGCCTGATAGCGGCGCTTATGCATATCTTCACGATAAGTATCAGCTCGATTTAGTGATTGGAGATCGCGAGCTCGATTTAAAACCTGCCCGTGAACTGGGAATTAAAACATGTGCATTTCAAAATGACGATATTGAAGCAGATTATCACCTTACATCATATGATCAATTCTTTACAACTGTCGTAAATAAAAACTCGTGAAGCTATTCTTCACGAGTTTTTATTTGTTCAGGTGTATGTATTTCGGGAATTTCACCGAGCGTGTAGTTCGCTACTTTTGTAATGTTACTATTAGCAAAAAAATAAAACTCTCCGTCGACTCCGCGAATTTTTGTCGTGCGCAATCCAATTTCTTCAACAGTTCCTTTCGTATCATTTATAGATACGTGATCTCCTACTGAGAATTGATCTTCAAATAGAATAAAAAACCCGTTTAAAATATCTTTAATCAAATTCTGTGCACCTAAGCCTGTAATAAACCCTGCTACGCTAATACCAGCTAAAAGTGCTTTCATATTAATTCCAATTGCCTCTAAAGACGTAATAAGCACAATAAAATACACAACGTACATGACAATGCTCAGACAAAGTTTTTTCAGCGTTATTTCTTTTCGTTCGTTGTACCTCAGCAGCTTAGTTTTAAATCTGAAATCAAAGATTTTGTTAATTATACTGCGAGCAAACCGGATAACGATTTGAGCAATGATAAAAATCAAGATAATCTTTATGATTACTTCACTAATGTCAATCCATTTACCGGTGTTAAATAAAGTTTGATGTATCCACTGTATGTATTTCATGACTAAGTCCCTTTCTTGCTTTATAAAATTTTCTCTACTGAATAGTATAATTTATTTTTAAAAATATACTACTAAAATTTACTAAGGTAAGTTTGAACGATTATATGGTTTTATTTTAATTTATTTTAATTTTGTATATGTAATGAAAACTCCATAATTTAGAAAAAGAGAAATCCTCAAGCATAGAGATTTTTAAAACATTTCTTTATACAAATATTAAATAAAAACTTATAGCAGATATTAGTATAGATCTTATTAGCAAACATTATATACAGATATTAGAGAAAGAAAAACCCTCTAAAAACCCTATGATATCAAGGGTTAGAGAGAAAATAACTTTTCAAAAAATATCTCTGTGGAAAATAGACCTTTTTTGTGAACAGCATCCTTTAGTCAAAGGATGTATTTTATCGTAGTAGATATGGAATCTATTTTATTTACTATGTTTATTCTTTTATAATAGATGGATTTTAAAACCAATGGTATGAAGATTGCTGTTAAAAGTATGGATTATTTCCACTGTGGATAAATATGGTCGCATCAAAGAGTAAATAATCTGGAAATCACCGTCAATAAAAGAATAGAGAGGATGGTTTTATTAATAAATAGGATGATATAAAGTTTATTGATTATGTTTTTTTTCTTTTGTGGATAAATATGAAGGTGTTTTTGAGTAATATTCCGTAGTTATACACAAGAAATATCATTTATTTGAACTCATTTCGTTTATATAGGTAGGATAATGGAATTGGAGAGTTGTAGAAATGGATGTTTGTTTGCACCATTTGCACAAAAAAGAGAAAAGAAGTGAAAGAAAACAAAAAAAAGGCATGCCAAATAAGCCCCTTATGAAGCTGTAAGTTCGGCAGGGACTTGATCTTGAAGATTTTTTGAAAGCTCTTTTCGAATGAGCGTACGGATTTTTCCACCGTAATTTTCAACGACTTGAGCATCATGGCTGAAGAAGGCCTGTTCAATCAGAGAATAAAGGGCAGACTTCACTCGTTCAATACCATATTCAAAAGAAAGCTGAACCAAATCAGTAATGTCTTCGTTTTGGAATGAAGACATCAAAGTTCCTGTAGAATCTGTGCTGTGTCCAGATAATTTTACAAAAGTCTCTTCAATAGCATTTCGAATCGCCGTGTTATATTGCTCTTTCTTTTCTTGTTTCGACATCTTGCCATTTTTCGCGCCGTCTTTTAAAACAAAGAAAATAGTAGATCCTTGAACAACGGTTTTAAATGCACTCGTCTGCGTTTCAGCTATTTTCTGCATCATGCCTTTGTAGTGAGTATATTTCGGGGTGAAAATTTTATAGTCATTAAAGCTAATTTTTGAAGTGTTTTCTTCAGGATTAAACTGACGCTTAATCGTATCATTGTCATAAACCAATTCTTTGCGCAGCTCTAAACGAAGGGCATTTACGTTTTCAATTAAAATAAGCTCTTCAAAGCGAGTATATTCTAGTTCCATAAACCCAAAGCCGTTTTCTTCAAAATATTGAGGATAGGGAACAATACAAATATTGATTCCCTTGCCGCTGCGAGAATAAGAAATTAATTCTGTTTCTGCTAATACTACATTGTTGTTGCGAACTGTTCGAACCGTACAATTCAAAGCAGCTGCAATCTCTTTTTCAGAAACATCACAAATAATACCTCTTTCATCAACGTGAAGGAAGTGATAAAAAATTAATTGTGAAATTTGAGATTTAGATAAACGATGATGTTCCGCCACCGTTTTGATTGTAGGGTTCCCATGAGCGTCTAGGTCCATGTGATCTTCAATATCTTTATATTTTTCTACGGTGCTAGACAATTGGCGAATAATTTGTTTTCCAATTTTCGCAAATTCTTTTTTTATCATGAGAATCCCTCCAATCTATTTCATATCTACATTAATTTATTAGGTTAAAATAACAAAGAATACCTTGTGAAAATTATATCAATAAGAAACAGAATCGCAAACGAACGAGTAGTACGCGAAAAACGGCAAAAGGTTCAAAGAATGCTGTCATATCAAGGGATTCAGAGTATATGTTTTTTAGTACGCGAAAAACGGCAAAAGCAAGCAAGCGCCGGTAGAACAGTGTTTGTTACAATCAGTAAAAATCAAAAAAAACTTTATGCGTTTTAGTACGTCAAAAACGGCAAAAGGCTCAATATAGTACGCCAAAAACAGCAAAAGTGAAGAGTGGTACGCCAAAAACAGCAAAAGTTATCTTTATTCACCTAAAAAAAGGTAAAAAAATAGCTTCTATGATTGTTGGAAATAACACAACAAATTTTATTGGTACGCTAAAAACGGCAAAAGGTATTTTTAGTACGTTAAAAACGGCAAAAAAAGCGTAGTAGTACGTCAAAAACAGTAAAAGTTTTTGTTTGGTACGCCAAAAATGGCAAAAGCTTTACATAGGTTTCAAAAAAAATAAAAAATGTGGTTTGAAAGGGTAATAACTAAGGGAAAACCAACGTTTAGTACGCAGAAAACGGCAAAAGTAGTGGAGGAGTACGTCCAAAACGGCAAAAGGTAGGATTGTTTTACGGGAAAAAGAGAAAAATTAACAATTTATATGGAATAATTAGCAAATGAAACGAATTTAGTACGTCAAAAACGGCAAAAGAAGCAAAGTGGTACGTCAAAAACAGCAAAAGACGGTAATTAGTACGCGGAAAACGGCAAAAGCATCGGAGGAATACGTCAAAAACGGCAAAAGCTTTTGTTTAGTACGTTAAAAATGACAAAACTTCCAAACTATGAAATAAAAATAGAGGGAGATTTTGTATCAAAAAGACGAAAATGGCAAAATGTCAAATAAAAAAGGAAGGGAATGATTTACCCTTCCAATGTTTCTCTATGTTCTCCTCCAAAATAGTCTTGAATTTCATAATTTTGAAGAGGAATAAAAGAGATTTCAAATCCTTGAAGTTTTTGCTGGTAATTTTGTATCAGTACTTGATTGCTAACAAATTCTGCTAGAGATTCATTAATTAATTTTAGGTTTACATCAATTTTCTTTGAACGAAAACGAACTTTTGAAGCAAAATATTGATACGGATAAAAATGAGTGTAAGACTTTTCTTGTAAATAACAATCTAAACGCTCTTTTTGAAATGCATAAAGCAGTAAAGAAGAAAGCGAGTTATCTTTAAACTTTTTAATAACATCACTGTAAATTTGTACAAACTGCTGATTTAAAAAGCCTTGATGCGTATCATCGCTAAATACAATCGTTGCATATCGTCTGCCCGTTACTTCATCGGTTTCAATAACAGCCTTTTGGAAGAAGTTGATCGCAAATTTTGTATCTCTGGAATTTTTCTTCTTTGCTACACCTTCTACGTGATATCTGGCAATTTTCATAATGCGGGCTTCAACCGCTTCGTAGTTTTTTACACCTTTTGAATTATAAATTTCTTTAACAATATCCGCTAAATCAAGCGTCACCGTTTTTTCTTTATAAAACATCTCATCGCGCTGTGAAAGGGCAAACTGGATAATTTGAGAATCTTTCGGATCTAATACCATATTTCGCTTGGAAAGAACCGTTTGATTATCATTCACAGGGATAATGGTACGAATGAAATATTCTTCATCAACTTTATAGTCATTATATAAAACGACTTCTTGGGAGTTTGTTTTAACTTCCATATTGGTTTTAAGAGAATGACTTTCATTTGAGAAGATAGGGGCCTCTACCCACGAATTTAATCGTTTATCAATCCAGTTGCTTAAATTTCCATTGTATTTTTCTAATATGATTTCAGCAATTAAAAAAGTAAAGTCCGTGTGAAATGCTTTCTCTATTTGATAATTCATTTTTGAATCTAAATAAGGAAAATCAGTAATGTTTGTTTTTTTGCTTTTAGCCCATGCTTCTACTTCTTTTAACTTTATCTTTAAAATATCTTCAGGTTTTTCCACGCCAAACAGCTTTTTTAAATGTTCGGTATCCACTTTTTTATCCATCACTTTTTTTGCTAATTCAATGTCTTCAAAAATAGGATTAGGCTTTTCTGCTTTAATATCTTTTTTTAACGTTTGCAGCCAGTTTTTCTTATTTGATTGCCTTCTTTTATAAGCCGGATTTCTTATTTCCTTAGGGTTTATTAATTTATTCTCTAAAACAAACGTATCTTGCAATATATTTAAAATGTAGTCTTCTATAAAATCTTTTTCATTCGAAAAAAACGAATGAGAATCATATAAAAAGTCTATGCACTTTGCTTTGATATTGTCATCGATCGCATCGCTGATTTGTTTAATAAGGTAAGGAGAAAAATTGGATGGTTCGTTCATGTTGACCTCCTCTGTATGTATTTAATCTGTAACAATCTTATTATATCTTTTTTGAACGATACTCTAAAGGCTAAAAGGAAAATTCGTTTTTGTGACTGCTGTTTTATATCAAATTAGCCTAACTGACTATCAGTACATATAAAGGCTTATTGCAAATATAAAATGCTTTCTTTATAGCGCTTGTATAATATAAGTAGATACTTTAGATGTAAGGAGAGTATTATAGTAGTTTTATAAAAGAGAAAAGCAAAGTACATTCATTGAGTTTGAAAATGGAAAAGTTTATACTTGCCAAGTACACTCTTTTTACAAATAGGGGGAATAAGTATGTTGTTAAAACCTAAAGCAATTTTTTTAGATATGGACGGTACGATATTAAATCGCTCCAACAAAGTAAGTATTCAAACAAAAGAAATCGTTGACGAATTACGAAAACAGGGAATTTTTGTTTTTATCGCTACGGGAAGAGCGTTTGATGAAATAGAAGAGTTAGTTCCTGAAGGCTTTCAAGTAGACGGATTTATCACATCAAATGGTATGGCAGGATACGTAGGAAAAGAATCAGTCTTTCAGCATTCGCTTTCACTTCAATTGGTGGAAACTATTATTGAAAAAGCAAGAGCGAACAAGGTATACTATGAGCTTTTCCCGTATGGCACACCTCGCGTGACGTTAAAACAAGATCAGTCATATGTGGAAAATGAAATTAGAGATCCAAAGCCAGACAGTGTGGAAATTAACGAGTGGCTTTCTCGTAAACAAGCGATTAAAGAAGAAATTGACTGGAAAGATTCTGTAGAGGGAAGTGAATTTTCGAAATTCTATTTCTTTGCAAGAACGCATGAGCATATCAATAAATGGAAAGAAAAGCTTGAAAAACTTAAGCAAGAAACAGACTTTACAACTTCTACTTCATCTAAACACAATGTCGAAGTGATGGTTGCAAACGTAAATAAAGCAACAGGAATTCAGCAAATGCTAAAACATTTTAATTTGCCCGAGCAAGACATTTTAGCGATTGGCGACAGCAACAATGATTTGCCAATGTTTCAGTTTGCTAGCTATGCTGTAGCGATGAAAAATGCGCCGGATCACATTAAAGAAATTGTGGATGACATAACGGAATTTAACTGTGACGAAAACGGCGTATATCATTATCTTTCTAAATTTTTATTGCAAAAATCTACTAATAGTACGCCCGTTTTATAAGAATTAATGAATGAATTGCCGAAGCAAAAAGCAACGGTGAGATAGAACCAACTATTCAAAACATCGTCGTTTAGGCGGTGTTTTTAGTATATATAAGGTCAAAAGTAAACCGTTCATTATTATTAGTTATAGCACTCTTAGCTAAAAAGAATAGATGAGATTAAACCTTCTATAATGTTCTTTTTCAAATCATGTTATAAATAAATATAACTATCCTCGTGTCTACCTTTATAAAACGCCGCTCAGCGAGGTGAGTCTCATCATCTAAAAGCATAAATCCTTTTAACATTTAAACTTTTTCTTTCTTCAAACTTTTTATAAAATGCTGAGAAAAGGGATTGTATCTAAGTATATTTAATGCTAATATAACATTTAATGAAAATAGTATAACATATTTAATTTTATTTTATAATTAGTATGACATAAATGTTGGATTCAATCGTTTTTTTGAAGTGTTTATAATCACATTGTCCAGAATATTAGTCCATTCATTACCAATAAAATATGTACCTTGCAAGCTGCCAAATGATAGTTGAACAAAAAATGCTAGCGTTATTAAACTATTAAAACCAAAGAATAGGAAGATTTAATGTGAATAAAAGAAAAATTGTCTATATAGTTTCCGACTCAGTAGGTGAAACGGCTGAGCTGATGGTAAAAGCAGTTTTAACTCAATTTAGTGGAGAAGATATTGAAATTCAAAATACTTCTTACGTAGAAGATGAGGGAAATATTGATAATATCATTGCTGAAGCAAGGTATAATGAGGCCATCATTGCGTATACCATTGTCATCCCACCTTTAAAACAGTATCTTGACCAAAAGGCACAAGAAGAAGGAATTGTAGCCATTGATTTAATGACTCCTCTTATGAGTGCCTTTAGCCAAACCTTTAATAAGGAACCTAATCTTCAACCGAGATTAACGAGAAAATTAGACGATAACTATTTTCGAAGAGTAGAAGCAGTTGAATTCGCTGTTAAGTATGATGATGGACAAGACTTCAGAGGTATCAAGCGAGCAGATCTAGTGTTGATTGGTGTTTCGAGAACATCTAAGACGCCACTTTCTATGTATTTAGCTCATAAAAGTCTTAAAGTAGCGAATATACCGTTAGTTCCAGAAGTAACGCCTCCTGATGAACTTTTTACTATTCCGAAAAATAAATGTATTGGTTTAGTTATTACACCAGATAAGCTCAATGAAATCCGAAAAGAACGATTAAAAAATTTAGGTTTAGCGTCTCAAGCCAATTATGCCAATGTAGATCGAATCCTTGAAGAGCTGGACTATGCTGAGAAAATTATGAAGCGCATTGGCTGTCCTATTGTTAATGTTTCAGGTAAAGCGGTTGAAGAAACCGCTGAAGTGATATTGAGCATGTTAAAAAAAGACAAGATAAAAGGGTATGTATAAAAACTGTTGCTATGTAAGACAGCTAACTTGTCAGACATGCTTAATCTATAGAGAGTCAGGTAGAACAGGCCTGTTGCTAAAAGGCGCTTTTTGAAAATATAAAAGATAAGGAAGATTGTGATGAGCAATGTATATAAAAAAACAGACGTTATCTTAATTGGGGCCGGAGTTATGAGCGCAACGCTGGGATCTTTACTAAAAGAGCTGGCGCCGGAATGGGACATTACAGTATTTGAGAAACTCGCAGATGCAGGAGAAGAAAGCTCGAATGAATGGAATAATGCAGGGACTGGTCACGCTGCACTATGCGAGTTGAACTATACATCTGAACAAGCTGACGGATCTATAGATATTACAAAAGCGGTGCGAATTAATGAACAGTTTCAGCTTTCAAGACAGTTTTGGTCGTATCTTGTAAGCAGTAATTTAATTCATAATCCGCGAGAGTTTATTATGCCAATCCCTCATATGAGTTTCGTACAAGGAGAAAAGAATGTATCTTTTCTAAAAAAGCGTTTTGAAGCGCTATCAAATAATCCGTTGTTTCAAGGAATGGAGTATTCGGACCATCCTGAAAAGCTAAAAGAATGGATGCCGCTTGTCATGAAAGGCCGTACATCCCCTGAAGCAATTGCGGCAACTAAAATAGACTCGGGGACGGACGTGAACTTTGGGGCTTTAACTCGTATGTTGTTTACACATCTAAAGAGTAAAAGCGTAGGAATTAACTACAACCACAGCGTTGAAAATCTGACACGCACCGCAGACGGCCTGTGGGAAGTAAAAGTACATGATATTCATAGCGGTAAACAGGAATATCACACGGCGAAATTTGTTTTTATCGGAGGAGGAGGCGGAAGTCTGTCTTTACTCCAAAAAACGGGTATTCCTGAGTCCAAACATATTGGAGGGTTCCCGGTAAGCGGATTATTTATGGTATGTAATAATCCCCAAGTTATAGAGCAGCATCATGGGAAAGTGTACGGGAAAGCGAAGGTTGGTGCTCCGCCAATGTCGGTTCCGCACCTTGATACACGCTATATCGACCGCAAAAAAACACTGCTGTTTGGACCTTTTGCCGGATTTTCACCAAAGTTCTTAAAAACGGGTTCAAATCTGGATTTACTCAGTTCTGTAAAACCGAATAATATTTTGACGATGTTAGCAGCAGGCGTCAAAGAGATGGGCTTAACAAAATACCTGATTCAGCAGGTGCTGTTGTCAAATGAAAAGCGTATGGAAGAGCTTCGCGAGTTTATTCCAAATGCAAAAAGTGAAGACTGGGATATCGTCGTAGCGGGTCAGCGTGTACAGATAATCAAAGATACGGAAGCCGGAGGTAAAGGCACTCTCCAATTTGGTACAGAAGTTGTGAGTTCAGCTGATGGTTCCGTCGCTGCATTGCTCGGGGCTTCGCCAGGTGCTTCGACTGCTGTTTACGTCATGCTTGAAGTGCTAGAAAAATGTTTCCCGCAGAATATGAAGAAATGGGAACCAAAAATAAAAGAAATGATTCCTTCTTACGGCTTGTCTCTGGTAGAAAATCCAGCGCTTTTTAACGAAATTCATGCTTCTACAGCACAAACGCTTGATTTAAGCAAAAAAGAACTTGTGTACCGATGATTTTAGGCGGCCTTTGACACGTATGCTTTAGATGAAAAGAATTTTTCAGGCTGCTTTATAAACTGTTTAAAATATAAGTGAAATCTATAAGAAAAAATGAAGGAGCTCCGTTATATTGCGGGCTTCTTTTTATTTATTTCCTTTACTAGCAGAATTTACTTCGTATACATGATATAATTCTTATTAGTAAGCGTTTACATATAATGAAGTGAAGAAGTGGAAAATAGCTATTTCGAGGAGCCGATAAAAGATGATTCTAACTAATACATCTTTACTAACAAAAGAACAAACGATTTTTAGCCATTCAGGGAATAAAATTAAATTAGAAGATAGAGAGATTGATATTGTTGCTCGATTTGAAGAGCCTCTCGTTCTAGTTTTAGGAAATGTTCTAAGTAACGAAGAATGTGATGAACTTATACAGCTATCTAAAGATAAAATGCAGCGATCAAAAATTGGCGCTGCACGTGAAGTAAACAGTATTCGAACGAGCAGCGGCATGTTTTTTGAAGAAAGCGAAAATGAGCTTGTACATCAAATTGAAAGAAGACTTTCTAAGATAATGGGACCGTCTATTGAATATGCTGAAGGCCTTCAAGTTTTAAAATACTTGCCTGATCAAGAATACAAAGCACATCACGACTATTTCACTTCTGCAAGTAAAGCATCTAAAAATAACCGTATTAGTACATTGGTTATGTACTTAAATGATGTCGAAGAAGGAGGAGAAACTTATTTTCCTAAGCTGGGTCTTTCCGTATCTCCGGCAAAAGGAATGGCCGTGTACTTTGAATATTTTTATAGTGACGCTGAACTTAATGACCGTACTCTCCACGGTGGAGCTCCTGTTATAAAAGGAGAAAAGTGGGTCGCTACCCAGTGGATGCGCAAACAAAAAATTCGATCGTAAAAACAAAGGTTTGAAGAGTCCTATTAGCTATCGTTAGTGAGGGCTCTTATTTATGTTACAAAAAAATAGCAAGCATGTTAGTCAGTTATTATATTGAAATATTCACACTTATTCTATTTGTGCAGCTATTCCTTATTCTTATAAGCCGGTAGACGATAAATGTATTTGTAGTGTAAAATATCCTCATGATTAAAAATCTGGATACACGAAAACGAAAAATGTGTTCGTGAGATAAAAATAAAATAGATGCTATTTAAAATATAGATGCTATTTAAAATGATGACTTTAAAACAGGCTGCGCGAAAAACTCGTGAAAGGATTTTCACGAGTTTTTGTTTTTAGGTGATTTACACTATTTATAAAATCATTTTACTTTTATATAGTAGATAGGGAATGTGTTAAAGGAGGACCCGGGTTTTGAAAGAAATAAAAGCAATTATTTACAGCATGATCGCGATGTTTATGCTGCTTCTTACTGGATGCAGCGATGAGCAGGCAAGTCATTCAAGCACATCTTCTACCGATACAAAACAAGCAGTTCAAGTAGAAGATTCATCAGATCAAGAAGAAGATCATAGTCCTTCTAAAGCAAGTCGTGAAGATGTAGTAGGTGAGGCAGCTACGGTAGAAAGAGTGGTGGATGGCGATACGTTTAAAGTAAAAATGCTGAACGGAAAGACGGATCGCGTACGACTACTTCTTGTCGATACCCCGGAGACAAAGCATCCCAAACTAGGCGTACAGCCCTTTGGTCCAGAAGCATCTGCTTACACGAAAAAAAGGCTAGAAGGGCAGGAAATCACTCTTGAATTTGATGTGCAAGAACGTGATCAATATGGACGGTTACTTGCGTATGTATGGATAGATAATGAGCTATATAATGAAGAGCTGCTAGCAAAAGGGTTAGCCCGCGTAGCAGTATTTCCGCCTAATACAAAGTACGTAGATGAATTTAAGAAAATACAGGAGCAGGCTCGAAAAAGCGAAAAAGGCATCTGGAGTATTGAAAACTATGCCCAAGAAAAAGGCTATAACACGGATGCTGTAAAAAATCAGTCCTCTTCTAATCAAAAAGATACCCAATCTGCCACAAGCTGTGAAGGTAAAATAAAAGGAAATCAAAACTCCAAAATTTATCACGTGCCAACCGGGGCGCACTACAATCAAACTATGAATAACGTCATTTGGTTCTGTACTGAAAAAGATGCACAAGAAGCAGGATACAAAAAGACAAAGAACTAACAAAGAAATTCAGTAATTGCTGAGTTTCTTTTTTTATGAGCTCACTAAAGGTTTGTATAGGAGTAGCTAAATACCATCCAACAAAGAGCGGCCGATCCGTATAAGAAGACGCAGTGGCCATATGAGCAGCTGAGGCACTTGAAAAAGAATTTCTGCTAAAACTCCCCATCCACTCATTGTATTATCTTTCTGCTGACGGCGTTTTTTCATAGTCATCATCCATTCATTTGAAAATATACATTAATTATACAATGAAAGGAAGATTAGGAGTTAATTTTTTCTTTCTTTTCTTTTTCGTGTTAAAGTAGATAGGTAAGAAGTTTTGCTACAAATAACGCAAGCGAAGAGAATAAAGGGAGTTTGAAAATCGTGAAAATAAGGAAAGCAAGAAAAGAAGATGCTTCTGCTGTAACGGAATTACTTTATGACATGCTTGGCAGTATTGCACGCTCTCATACGGCGGCTACAACGAATGAAGAAGCGCTTTTAAGACTTAAAGCGTTTATTCTTTCTGAGAAGAATCGCTATAGCTATCATCATATTACAGTCGCAGAAGTCGATGAGAAGGTAGTTGGACTTATGCTTTGCTACGAAGGAAGTATGTTACAAACGCTTTATGAACCAGTTAAGCGTTTTGTACGTGCTAAACTTAATAATCCAGCGTGGGAAATTGATATAGAAACTGAACATGGAGATTATTATATTGACTCTCTATGTGTAGATGAAGCTTACCGCGGAAAAGGGATAGGAACGGCTCTTTTAAATGTAGCCAAGCAAGAAGCCAAAAAGCGTAAGATGTTTTTATCGTTAAACGTTGAATATAATAACGTAGAAGCAAAAAAATTGTATCAGCGTATAGGCTTTCAAGAGCATAAAACCATTTTTATTGATAAAAAACCATTTTTTTATATGAAGACTGCCTGATCATCTTTACGGTAGTATTTTTTGTGATAAAATGGATATATAAGTAAAATAATAAGAACCAACAGCTCAGCACTCTTGCTGAGCTTTCCTGTAAATCGCGTAAACGTATCAAAATGGAAAGAATCCTACATCCAATGGACCATAAGCAAGCGGTCATGAAAGTATGTTTGCTGATGTGCCACATGAAAGGAGCGTGCATGAACATCAGAGATCTTCCGTTTAATATGAGTTATCGATTTAATGAACAGCTTCGAGAAGTTCCGGTTAACCCACACCAAATGAAGCAGGGAATTATCTATTTAAAGAAACGAGCTCTTGAAGAAGAAGATGAGTGTGCCGCTGCTAAAACATATGGACATATTGGTGTATATGAGCGCATACTTGGAGAATTAACGAGCAGTGAAAGACACTTGCAGCTGGCCATTTATCTATATGACCGACATGCTGATACAATAGGTGAATTTTTGAATACGATCCGACTTGGACATACATATCACTGGCAAGAACAGTGGGATAAAGCGAATGAAACGTTTCAGCTACTCATTGAACAATTAAAAGCGGATGAAGACCTTCACATATATGAAGACTTTGTCTATCAGCATTATGGAAAATGTTTACTTGATCAGCGGATTGTTTCCAGAGCACATCACTATTTTCAACGCGCGTTAGAAATTCGATTGAAAAAAGGCGATAAAGAATTGATTGAGTCGACTAATTCCTGCATCCGTCTTTGCTTAAATAAATTAAAACATTCCTAGTATACATAAAAGATAAATGACTCATAGCCTTGGTTACACATAATGCATAAACTTTCCGTTTGACAAACGTATGTGAACATATTATAGTCATACATGGCAATTTAAGAATACGTAATATAAAAACTAAACATAAGCGTCTCTTCTCTTTTGGAGAAGGGGCTTTTTTATGTGAATTTTTATGTCGAGGAGGGTTTAATCGATGAGTAAAACAGTAAAAGATGTCATCTTTTTATTAATAGGTTCGTTTGTATTTTCACTTGCCGTTAACATGTTTGTCATTCCAATAGGACTAGGTGAAGGCGGCGTTACGGGTATATCCATTATTTTATATTATACAACGCATCTTTCAACGGGCGTCACTAACTTTATTCTAAACGGTATCTTGCTTATCGTAGGGTATAAATTTTTAGAGAAAAAAACGATCGTCTATACGATGATTACGATTATCGCTACATCTATTTTTCTTCACGTAACTGAAGGCTGGAGTCTTCATCTTCATGAAGAGCTCATTGGCATGGTTTTTGCCGGTGTACTGCTAGGCGTTGGAATTGGGATGATTTTGCGCGTTGGTGGAACAACAGCAGGTTCAGCCATTATTGCTCGAATTCTAAATAAGTTTTTAAACTGGAAAGTCAGTCATGCACTTTTAATGGTTGATTTACTGGTGGTATTAGCTTCTTATTTTATTATTGGAATCGAAAAGCTGCTATTTACGATCGTCATGCTTTATATTACAACAAAAGTAATTGACTTCGTTATTGAAGGATTCGATGCCAAAAAGGCCGTTACCGTTATTTCAAGCAACAAAAATGAAGTAGCAGATCAAATCAATGAACAGCTTGATCGGGGAGTAACGATTCTAAACGGTCGAGGGAACTATACAAAAGAATCAAAAGAAATCTTGTATGTGGTCATTAATAAACAAGAGCTTCTTAAACTTAAAAAGCTGATTAAAAAAATTGATGATGAAGCATTTGTGATTGTACACGATGTACGAGATGTAATTGGAAAAGGCTTTCTAAGCGCATAATGCTGTGGTTCTTGGCAATTTTTTCTGACGTTGGTGTTCTCCGGAAAAGTATGATATAAGTGTGTCTAGAGACAATTCAATATACGAAAGGAAGAACCCATATGCGTAATAAAAGGCATGTAAAGCGTCTTCTTCAACGTCGAATTCGTTCTTTACGATACGTTGTCTTGATTTTATTTACGATACTGATCTTAAAGTACGTTAGTGAAATTATGTAACTTTTTTGTATGAGTCTTATCGCTCATTTGGAGTGCTTTTTCTTTCAATTCAGTAAACCAATTTGTATAATAGGTTTTGTTCAGCTTAATCAACTCTTTATCGTTATAACGGTTTTGATCGCTTTACTTGCGGCAAAGTGGCTTTTACTTTTGCCTTTTCTCGTTGGAGTAGTCACACTTGCAACAAAGCGGAATCCCGTAATTATGTCAGGGAAAAAGCTTCTCAAAAAGCCTGCTTCTTCTTATCAAATGGAAGACCGGGATCAGCAGCTTTTTAATCAATGGATTGCAACGATATGTATGGGAGTTGCTTTCATTTCATTTTTAATGGGTTATACGCTTGTCGGCTATGTATTTAGTATAATGGTGATTCTTGCTGCAGGTGTAGCACTGATGGGGTATTGTATAGGCTGCACGATTCGTTATCGATATATGATGTGGAAATATAAAAGAAAAAAACACGCTGCATAAACAAAGCCTCGAGAAGGCTTTGTTTTTTTATGCTCATTTGTATACGTTATCAATAAATTCAATCATCATAACAGGTGTTAGAGCACCTGTATCCTTTAAAAACCTTTGTTGACAAAGTAAGGTAAACAAATTAAACTTTTTATGATAATAATAATCGTTACGATTTAAAGGAGGGAAAGTATAGTTAGAGACAGTACATAAAAAAGGATAGCTTTTAATAAAGGAAGGGTTTATATGAGAAAAAAGATAAGTCTGCTATGCTTAACGCTTGCTACGATAGGTATGCTAGCGGCATGTTCGAGTAAATCCGCGAGTACCGGACAAGAGAGTGAAACGAAATCACTTACTTTTGTATCGAATTTTCCAAGTGACACGCTCGATCCGCAGCTAAATTACACAACTGTACGAGCCGGCATTGCGGAAACACTAGTCAAAGTGAATGAGCAATTACAGATTGAACCATGGCTCGCAAAGAAATGGAAAACAGAAGATAATGGAACGACCTGGATATTTGAGATTAGAGACGGGATTACGTTTCAAAATGGCAAAGTTCTGAATGCTGAAGCCGTGAAACATTCGTTAGAAAGAACGATAAAAGAAAACGAAGCAATGAAAAGTGCACTTAAAATGAAAGAAATGAAAGCCAGTGGCCAAATCTTGACCATTATAACAACAGAGCCCCTTGCCACGCTGCCTTCTGAACTTGTTCATCCAAACACGGCAATTATCGATGTAGATACTTCAGATATAAAAAGTAAACCAGTGGGAACGGGACCATTTGAAGTAGTTTCGTTTAAACCGGATAATGAAATGAAAGTAAAAAAATACAAAGAATACTGGGGCGGGGAACCAAAATTGGATGAAGTTGTGTTAACATTTAATGATGATGAAAATGCACGAACGTCCGCTTTGCAATCGGGTGAAGCTGATATTGTATATCGTCCGGCAATTGAAAGCTTAAATACATTAAAACAAGATTCGTCTATTGTAGTAGATATACAGCCGAGCCTCAGAAATCAAATGCTTTTCTATAATTCAAAGCAAGAAGCATTTAAAGATAAAAATGTGAGAAAAGCGTTTGATGTATTACTGAATCCAAAAGATGTTGTGGACACAGCGCTTGCAGGTCAAGGGTCACCAGCAAAAGGTCCATTTTTAAAGAGTTTGGATTTTTCTAACAATCAAAAAACGAAAATCTATGGACCAAGTGAAGCTCAAAAATATTTAGAAAAAGCCGGTTATATACTCAAGGATGGAAAAGCAATAAAAAATGGGAAACAGCTTTCTTTTAAGCTTGTTACATATCCTTATCGTCCGGAACTGCCTTTAATGTCACAAATGCTTCAGTCAGAAGCAAAAAAGATTGGCGTAAAAATAGATATTCAACAAGTTGAGAATATGGACGAGTATATGACAACAAAAGATGATTGGGGAATCGTTACATACAGTCTAGTAACGGCGCCTCGAGGAGACGCAGGATATTTCTTTAATGCTCTTTATATGGAGGGAGGAGCATTTAATGTAGGACATTTTCATGAACCAGCATTAACTTCCATTATTAATGCACTTAATAAAACGGTTGAGCAAAAACAGCGCAATAAGTTAGCGAGACAAGCCGGAGAAATAGTAGAAAAGGAAACGCTGCATTCTTCGATTGTTCACCCGAACAATTTTGTAGCCTATAAAGACAATGTGAAAAATTGGGTTACAACCAAAAGTGAATACTATGTGATAACAAAGGATTTAGATGTGAAGTAGATATGAAATTAATTGGTAAAAGAATAATAGAATTACTCATCTTTTTAGTTATCCTATCGTTTCTCAGCTTTGTTTTAATGAAACTAGCTCCAGGAGATCCGGTTAAGCAAATGCTTCGCGTAGACGACGTGGCAGTGTCTGAGGAACAAATAAATAGTTTGAGAACAGAGCTAGGGTTTAATGAACCCGTATATATTCAATATGTAAAATGGCTGACGCGTTTTTTTCAGTTTGATTTAGGGTCTTCGTATATGACAAAAGAGCCTGTCATCGATGAATTGGTAGAGAAGTTTCCGGCTACGCTGCGCTTGACGGTTGCATCTTTGGTTGTGATGCTGTTAATAGCTGTGCCGCTCGGAACGCTATCAGCACTATATCCAAATAAGTGGATTGATTACCTCAGCAGAAGTATTTCCTTACTTGGAGCGTCTATTCCAAGCTTTTGGCTCGGTCTTTTGTTTATACAGCTGTTCTCTGTACGCCTTCAATGGCTTCCTTCAATGGGTACAGGCACAGCAGCTCATCTTGTGCTGCCTTCTTTAACGCTTGGTTTTGCCATGTCCGCTGTGTATATGCGAATGATTAGAGCTAGTCTGCTAGAAGGATTGAAACAAGATTTTGTACGATCTGCTCGAGCAAGAGGAATCAGTGAAAGCCGCATTTTTATTTTCCATGCGTTTCGGTATAGCTTAACACCCATCCTTACCATTTTAGGGACGAGCTTAGGCAGTTTGCTTGGAGGAACAGTGATTATTGAAGTGCTTTTTGCTTATCCTGGAATCGGAAAATTAGTTATTGATGCGATTATGAATCGTGATTATCCTGTGATTCAAGGGTATATTTTGTGGATGGGCCTGTTTGTTGTTTTAATTAATTCACTTGTGGATTTGAGCTACAAATATGTAAATCCCCAGCTCTATGTAAAGGGAGGGGATAAAACGTGAAAAAGCCGCAGCTTCCTTTTGTAGTAATAAGCGTTTGTGGTATTGCGCTTATTTTAGTTTGTCTGTTTGGAAGTCAGCTAACACCAATGGATCCCACACAAGTCAATATGCAAGACCGGCTTCAAAAAGCCACCAGTGATCACTGGCTAGGGACTGATCACTTAGGCAGAGATCTTTTTTCACGAATCGTAGCTGGAGCTCAGACTACGATCGGAACTAGTTTTCTTGTCTTAGCACTTTCTCTTTTGATTGGAGTCCCGGTTGGTTTAATTTCAGGATATATTGGAGGAAAAATAGACCGCTTTTTAATGAGAATTGTAGATGCTTTTTTAGCTTTTCCTGATTATATTGCAGCCATCGTCTTAAGCGGGCTGTTAGGGCCCGGATTAGTTAACTTAATTGCTGCGATGGTTATTGTAAAGTGGGTTAGTTATGCAAGGGTAGTGCGCAGTATTGTGCTTCAAGAAAAGTCAAAAGAATATGTGCTGGTTGCTAAATTAAACGGAGTGGGAGCAGTTTCCTTAATCTTGCGCCATTTTCTTCCCCATGTGGGAGGACATATTCTTGTTCTTGCTACGCTGGATATAGGGAAAATTATTTTAATGATGGCTTCATTATCCTATATTGGATTAGGGACTCAGCCGCCTACTCCTGAATGGGGAACGATGCTAAATGAAGGCAGGGCCTACTTTTACAATGCTCCCCAGCTAATGTTCATACCAGGCGCAGCGATTATTTTATTTGTGCTGACGTTTACAGCTTTAGGTGAATATATTCGAGGAAAATATCAGGTTAATCAGTAAAAGAGGTGATTGTCATCGTTTTAGAAGTAAAACATCTAGCCATTCATAATAAAACAAAACAAATTGTAAAAGACGTTTCTTTTACAATCGAACAAGGACAGTGGATGGCGCTCGTTGGAGAAAGCGGAAGCGGGAAAAGCATCACTGCTGCTTCGATAGGAGGACTGCTGCCTTCAGGTGTAACGCTTAAAGGAGGCTCTATTACCTTTAAGCAGAAAGGAGAGGCGCCTATCCTTGGAAAAGATATTTCGTATATCTTTCAAGACTATCGAAGTGCTTTTACGCCTTTTTTAACAATTGGAAAGCAGTTTGATGAAACGATTCGTACACATAGTAGGCTGTCTAAAAAAGACAGGAAAGCCGCCATTTTTCAGGCTTTAAAAGCTGTGAATTTACCTGATGAACGAGTGTATAAAAGCTATGCTGCTCAGCTGAGCGGAGGACAGCTTCAGCGAGCAGCGATTGCTTTAGCGCTGCTGATGAAGCCTGCCTTGATTATCGCAGATGAACCAACTACGGCTTTAGACAGCGTGGCAGCAGCTGAAGTTCTTCAGCTGCTGTATAAGCTGAAAGAAGAAGCAGGCTGTGCCATTTTTTTTATTACCCATGACTTGCGTCATGTGCGGAAATATGCGGACCGGGCAGCCATTATGCTAGCAGGAGAAATCGTGGAAGAAAACAGTATCGAATCTCTGCTTCACGCTCCGCATCACTTTTACACAAAAAAACTGTTTAACGCCATTCCTTCTTTACAGAAAACGCCTGATCGATTGTTAGATACGCAGAAAAAAGTGTTGATATAGGAGTAAAATATGAAAGAAAAAAGTATATTACGCGTCACGCAGCTTGTGAAACAGTATAAAGACGTCACAGCACTGAATAATGTTTCTCTGCATATCGATAAAGGGGAATGTGTAGGGATTGTCGGAGAAAGTGGAAGCGGAAAAAGTACGCTTGTAAAAAGCGTGCTAAGGTTAGCAGAAATTCAGCAGGGAGAAGTATGGTTTGCAGAGAAACCTCTTCACCGGTTAAAAGGGAAAAAACTGCAGCAAGCTCGTCTAGGCATGCAAGTGGTATTTCAAAACCCCGCGGCTTCTTTTAATCCGAAAGTGAAAATCATCGATTCTTTGCTCGAGCCTTTGCGGCAGCAGCGAACCGTTCCTTCATTTTTATCTCATGTGAGCAGAAATGAAAAAGAAATCGCTTTTTATTTGTTAGAAAAAGTCGGGATTAGCGCAGAATATGCGTTGAACTATCCTCATGAACTCAGCGGAGGACAGCTTCAGCGTGTAGCGATTGCGCGTGCCATTAGCGTAGGTCCGTCTCTGGTACTGTTAGACGAACCAACAGCGAGCCTTGATGTTACGGTACAGGCAAAGATTTTAAATTTATTAAGAGATTTGCAGGAGACGTTTCAGCTGTCTTATCTTTTTATTTCACATGATTTAGCAGCAGTAAAATTTATGAGCAGTCGCATGATGGTTATGCAGCAAGGCGAGGTTATCGATCAATTTGACCGTGCACAGCTATTTGATAAAAACAGGCATCCCTATACAAAAAAGCTTGTGCGTTTATTTGAATAGAAAATAAACGCACAAGCTTTCTTATAAATGAGAATGAGACAAAGTCACGGACGCGGCGGTGGAGTATGCATATGGATAAAGTGATAGCCTGCTTGGCAAAGCATGATAAAACTAATGGTGAGTACAACGAGAGGAATTAGCTTGTTTCTTCCTCGTTCTTCATATAGTCCGGCTGCGCTTAACAGGAAGCCAATAGTAGCTAAAGGAGGAGAGGCGCGAAAGAATAGATCTGCAGCGGTAAACCCTTGGTTTGTATATTTATAATAAAAAAATAGACCCGTAATCAATAACAATAGTCCAATCCAAAACAGCGTAAGTTTTCCAAAAAGGGTTTTAGGCACTGTGTTTTCACTCCTTCTGTCAGTCAAGTACCATAAAATACTAGCATAAAACGTTCTGGTTTGCATTAGAGAAAAAGAACTTGAATGATACAATATATGTAAAAAAATAGGCTTGAAGTAGGGGGCATGAAGTATGCAAAACGCTCCATGTAAAAAAATACATAGCGTTGGATCTGTTGAAAGTGGAAAAACAGTTCTTGCCCGGTTATTGTCCCATAAATTAAAAGTTCCTCACTACGAACTTGATAATATTATGTGGGAACGAACACATGAAGGAGATAAAAGAAGAAGTGAAGAAGATAGAAAGAAGTGTTTATATCACATTGCATCTTCAAAGGAATGGATCATAGAAGGTGTATACTATACATGGGTAAATGAAAGTTTTAATGGAGCGGACCTTATTATTTTTCTTGATACCCATTATCTGAAAAGAATATGGTTTATTATCAAAAGGTATGTTCTGCAAAAAGCTAAAATAGAAAAAGCAAATTACGCACCGACGTTTTCTATTTTCATTAAAATGTTTCAGTGGAATGCGAATTTTGAAAAGCAAAGTAAACCTGAAATTTTGCATATCCTTCGTACTTCATATAACGATAAACTCATAATAGTGAAAAAGAGAGAAGAGATAGAGCACTTTATATGCTAAGAAAACGCCGCTCAGTTGATGAGCGGCGTTTGTTGTTTTTATTCTATCAGCATAGACGCGCATTTCTTTTCACAAGCTTTTGCAAGGTTTTTGAGAAGCAGATTAAGAAACTCTTTGTCCATTTTAAGCCACTCTTCTTTTTGCAGCCCTTCTACAATATAGGAAGAAAAAACCCACACGTCGTTTTTGATGGCAGAGCGATTTGTTTCAGCGATTACGGTTAATGCCTTAATGACAGCAGACATCACGGAAACATCTTCTTTTCCATAATGACGAATTTGATAGAACGCTTTGTACAAATAATCCATAAAAGAAGGTTTTTCTAGCAGCACTCGAATGCGTCCTTCTTCATCGCAATAATAAGGAGAAGAAGAATAGCTTTGTCCGAGTTTGATAAACACTTGCGTGAGCTGTTCAATGCAGTTAATAGCTGTTTCAGGATCATTAATAGCTGGTGAAATAGCTCTTAATGCAATTTCACTTATTTTCTGAATACCTAATTTTACGTCTTGAATCGATTCTTGATCATTTGTAATAAACAAGCAATGAAGAAATTTTTCACGTTCTAACGTTTGGTTATGATTGATCACCGTTAACAGCGGCATGTCTGCTTCTACATACTCACCGGGTGCTTTTTCGAGTTTAACAATGACATTTAGTTTAGATGCTAGTGCTGTTAAGTGATTGAGTTCGATATATTGAATATATCCTTGTCTGTTACTTTTAATTTGCAGTGTGTTTTCACTATCAAAATCAAGCTGTTTGTCATTCTTTGAATGGGGGTGGCTTTGTTGTTCTAGCCGTCTCTCTTCAATGGTAAGCATCGTTTTTTTGGCAATGTTTGAAATTAAATTCCCGACTTTAATCCAGTTGATGACGTGGTGAATCAAAAACACAAACATCCCTAAGCAAATGAATGCTACCATGATGGCTAAGGAAGGAACAATAAAGGTATTGCTGACTTGGTTGCTGCGAACTTGAATGAGCAGTACAAGCACGTATACGTATCCACCGATAAAAGTTCCAAGCACGCGCTGAGTTTTTGCATCTGTATTAAAATTCTGAATCGTTCTAGGAGAAAACTGACCTACAAACGTAGTCAGTACCACTAAAACAGAAGAAAAGGTAATCGTCGTCATCGTTAATAAGGAATTTGATACTGAACTCAAAATAGTATGAGCAAGCTCTTTATCCGTTAGAAACACAGAAGGAACTAACTTTAACCACTGTTTGTGAGCTGTTAAATATCGATCTGAAAATGTACTAATAGTGGCTAAAACAAAAGCAACAATTCCGTATATAGAAGGAGTAATCCAAAAATTGGCTTTTATTCGATTTTGCTGTAGCTTTATTGACATAACGAAATCTCCCGTATCATGATTTAATAAGTTCGGACTTCTTTTAGCATGGAGAAAAAAGTTAGTCATACTTATCCACCTATTATTACCCGCATCTGCATGTGAAAAACTTCTTTAAGAAAAGTTTTATCATTCATTTGTAAAGGGTAGAGATCAAAAAGGAGGGGAGAGCCGTGGCATTTGATTACTCACTTGACTTTGAACATATCGATTTTAGAAAATATCCTGAAAAGTATAGAGTAGGAAAAGGAGAACAAGGAGTTCTCCTTGTTGAGCCATATAAAAGTGAAATTCTTCCTCATTGGCGTTTTCGAACACCTGACATTGCTGAGGAATCCGCGGAGGCCATCTATCAGCTTTTTTTAACCTACAAAGAAAAAAGCGATTTTGTTGGAATGGATATGGCCCGGAAATTTCTCCAAATGGGATACACGCGATCCAGGCGCTACGCGAACTACAAAGGCGGAAAGAAATACAGCAAAGACGGAGAGCGTAACGAACGGCAAATTGATGAACAAAAAGCAGAATCGGCGGCTATTTTTATGGAAAAATGGAAGGAGGTACGAGAGAATAAAGAGTACTTGCAATTGAAAAAAGAGCATCAAAAAAAGTACGGATAATCAGCTGGAATCCGTACTTTTTTCCTTTGTTATTTCGATTCGTTTAATATGGTGATGTTCAATATCAATGACTTTAAATGAAAAACTTTCGTTTGTGATGCTATCACCTTTAGCGAGATCAAACTTTTCGGTCAGCATCCAGCCGCCAATGGTATCAACATCTTCTTGTTCAATATTTGTTCCGAGTAAATCATTTACTTCTTCAATCAACACCTTCGCATCTAGTACGTAGTGATTTTCATCAATTTTGTGTACGTCGGGTATTTCATCATCATCAAATTCATCACGAATTTCACCAACAATTTCTTCTAAAATGTCTTCTACTGTTACAAGCCCTGTTGTTCCTCCGTACTCATCTATTAAGATGGCCATGTGAATTCTGTCCCTTTGAATCTTAAGCAATAAGTCGTAAATGGCGATGGAATCAATGACTTGAATGATGGGTTTCATATACGTTTGTACGGTGCGTGATTTAATATCATCTTCTTTTATGTAATCCGCTAATATTTCTTTAATATTAACTAATCCCACCACTTGATCTTTGTTTCCATCTACAACTACCGGATAGCGAGTATATTGCTCTACTCTAGCCATTTTTAAGAATTCTTCTATCGTTTCATCTGCTGATACGCTCACAACTTCTGTACGAGGCACCATGATTTCTTTAGCCGTACGATTATCAAATTCAAAAATATTATTCATGAACTTAAATTCCGATTGATTAATTTCACCGCTCTCATAGCTTTCAGATAAAATAATTCTAAGTTCTTCTTCACTATGAGCTACTTCATTTTCAGAAGCTGGCTTCAGGCCGAATAATCCGACAACGCCTCTTGCTGAGTGGTTTAAAAGCCAAATAAATGGATAAAGTAACTTAGAAAAAAGAATAAGAGGACGGGAAAATAACAGCGTCACTTGTTCGGCTTTTTGAATCGCCACTGTTTTGGGCGCAAGTTCTCCAGCTACCACATTTAAAAATGTGACAATCGAAAAAGCAAGAACAAAAGATATGACATGCGAAAGTGATGTAGCAAAAGGAAGCATGTCAATAAGAGGCTCTAATAAATGACCTACCGTAGGTTCACCTATCCAGCCTAGACCGAGTGCAGTAACCGTAATTCCCAGCTGTGTGGCTGAAAGATAACCATCTAAATTTGATACTACTTTTTTTGCTGCTAAAGCGTTCCGGTTTCCTTCTTCAATTAACTGGTCGATTCTAGTCGACCGTACCCTAATGACGGCAAATTCCGTTGCAACAAAAAAGGCTGTTAATATGATTAATACGATGAATAAAATGACATTTACTGTTTCCAAATTTATCTCCTTACCCCGTTGAAACGGATAAGGGAACACCTCCCTTTTAAAAGTTTGATGAGCTGATTTATATGGTAAATAAAGAATATCATGTATACTGTTCCCTTAATATCAGCAGAAATAAACTTACTGAAAAGAAAGAACACTTTTTAATAACCCACAACATTTTTTGGCAGAAAAAGCGTAAACTAAACACTATAAAATGAATGAAAAGAGATAGCGTGATACCTTTAAAACGATGTAAATAGAAGTAGGAGTCGATTGTTTTTATGGAATTTTTTCTGACGATATTAGTCTTATTGGCTTTGATTGGTCTATCTAATATCATTAATCATTTTGTACCATTTATTCCTGTTCCCTTAGTTCAAATAGCTTTGGGAGCAGGGCTTGCTATCTTGCCATTTGGTGGAGATGTACATTTGGAGCCTGAGTTATTTTTTATTTTATTTATTGCCCCGCTATTATTTAATGATGGGAAAAACGTGTCAAGAGCTGCTCTTTGGAAGCTTCGTACACCTATTTTATTGCTAGCGCTGGGACTGGTTTTTGTAACGGTGGCAGTAGGAGGGTATCTAATCAATTGGCTCATCCCTTCCATTCCATTACCGGCGGCATTTGCACTAGCCGCTATTTTGTCCCCAACAGATGTAGTGGCTGTTGGAGCTATGGCGAGCCGAGTAAAGCTGCCTAAGCGAATTATGCATTTGCTTGAAGGCGAAGGGCTGATGAATGATGCTTCTGGTCTTGTAGCGTTTCAAGTAGCAGTAGCTGCTACCGTAACGGGCGTCTTTTCGATAGTAGATGCTACATTTCAGTTCCTTTGGGTAGCACTGGGCGGTTTGTTTGTAGGAGCATTTATCGCTTTTCTGATTATTAGACTGCGTGTACTTGTTCGACGTTTAGGAATGGAAGATATTACGATTCATATGTTAATACAAATTTTAACTCCATTTGTTGTCTTCTACATTGCTGAACACTTTCATTTATCAGGAATCTTGGCAGTTGTAGCAGGCGGCATTGTGCATGCGATTGAGCGCGATCGAGAGGAATCACCTAACCAGCAGCTTAAAGTAGTATCAAAAAGTACTTGGACGGTTATTTTATATTTGTTAAATGGCTTGGTGTTTGTACTGCTTGGTCTGCAAATACCAAAAGTAGCGAAAGCAATTATTCAAGATCCAAACTTTAATAATGGACAAGTGCTTCTTTATATTTTGATTATTACTGTCTTTTTGCTTGTACTACGATTTATTTGGGTGATGGTGTCATGGTCAGTAGGCTGGTATTACAAAAATAACAAGCACCTCAAACCTGAGCCCCGGTCTATTGGAATTATTACGGTTTCAGGTGTACGAGGAGCTGTTACGTTAGCCGGAGCGTTTTCGATTCCTTATACGCTTGATAACGGCAGTGATTTTCCAGAACGCTCTTTGATTATTTTTCTAGCAGCAGGTGTTATATTGTTAACCTTAGTTGCGGCAAGTATTCTTTTACCCGTCATTGCGAAAACAGAAAAGGCGCAGAAGAAGCCTGAGCGCAATACAAAAGAGGTCAAAGCCCGCATTAAAGTGCACAAAGCTGCTATTCAGCGGTTAAAAAGAGAAATGACCGAGGAAAATCGTGGAGCAGCTCTTTCATTAATTTCAACGTATAATACAACAATCAATAACATCATTGTTAAAACTCATCCTTTAGAAGCCTCTGAAAACAAACAGTATGAAGAAGAAATTCGATTGCTGGCTCTTCAGGCCAAGGGAAAATTGGTGGAAAAGCTATTAAAAGAGGAAAAAATAGACCGTGAGACAGCGTATATTTGTTTGGAACATACGCACAAGCTTGAAATGGCTGTAACCAATCGTGTAAGGTACAAATTATTGGTAAGCTGGATGAGGTTTAAAAAAGTTTTATTATTACTAGTCCGAATTTTTTCACCGAATAAGCAGGCGTTAAGAAAACAAAGCCTGCGCAGAAGAAGCAAAGTGAACAAAGTACGTATTCAAATGATTGAAGAAGCGATAAAGGTCATTAAAGAAAATATGAACGAAGAAAATCGAATGATTTCACTTGCTATTATTAGTGAATACCATAGATCTATGGCGAGACTTAGAAAAGAGAGTACCGAGTATAATTCACGCAAACGTAAAAAAACAACGAGAGATTTATGTTATAAAGCGTTTCATACCGAGCGGGAAACGGTGCAAGAGCTTTATGAAAAAGGAGAAATCACACGTGAAATCGCTCATAATATTCGAAAAGATATCGCTTTGCGTGAAGCATTAACAATTGAAGAAAATGGTTATTAAAAAGTCGCTGAGACTGATCTCTGCGACTTTTTAATGTGCTTATAAATATGATCTTTTATCTTAATTAAAGCTTGTACAAAAAATGTGTGCTTGTCCGCTGTCATCAGTCTATACGAATTGTTTTAAATTACATATATTGTTAACAGGTGAGCAACTTCACCTCACAATCTTTCTAACAGGAGTGGATATTTATATGAGCAATTTACGCAAAGTAATCGCTTCAGCTTTTAACAGTGATCAGACAAGCCGTGTTGCTGATGCTTTAATCTCTGATGTACTAAAAAAGTATGGTGTTTCAGAAGATTCTCTAAGAAATTTATCCCCTGAGCAAAAACAAAAAATTAAGCAAATTGTTGCTGAGCTTCAGTCGAAAGTCAATAATACACTCAAGTAAAAACGTTAGTGATCAGAAGGGTATAAAGTGGTTTTTATTAAGAAAATCATGTGGATTTGCAAAAAACAAAAACTTTTAGAAGGGTGATTGATATGAGTAAATACTACAGTTATTACAATCCTGAAGATGATGCGTATTATATGAAAAAAGACGATGCAGGAGCAGAAGGTTATTTTAAAGGTAAAAAGAAAAGAAAAGAAACAAAATGCGGAGGATCTGGATGGAGTGCATTGGAAGGCTCTAGCCATCCGGCGTTCAACGCTGTTAGAGAAAATCAAGTAGCGAAACAAAAAGAAGAAACTGTTCAATATTCTGAAGAAACTATTTTTGTCTGTGATTCTGCAGATGTTGAAGTAAATACAACAAGTATCAAAGCAGCTTTATCTGTCCAAGCGGCACTGCAAGCAGCAATTGTTCTTGTTTTAACAATTGCGATTGGAAGCAGCGCAGAAGCAGAGTCAATTGCACAAGAGTTATTCCAAAAATCTTCTATCAAACAAATTAATAGACAGCGCACAGTCATTAAAAATTCACGAAATGTAAAGGTAACTGTATCAGACACTGAAATTGCAATCAACATTCAAGTATTAATTGAGCTATTACTTGCTCTGTTAGTAGAGTTAGAAATCCAGCTATAAGCATAAGCCTTTTATCTTTTGTGTAGAGAAGCGTAGACAAGCCTATGGGCTGTCTACGCTTTTTTCTTTTTTTTAAAATTGGCTGTTAAATGAAACGGTTCGAAATGATGAAAAATTTTATTTCTTCTCAAATAAATAAAGCTTTCCGTTAACAGCAATATCAAACCGAGGTCCTTTAAAGCCGCGTTTTATAAGTTCTTTACGCATAAACTTCATAATGCCTCCGTGGCTGACAATCAGCAAATCATCTTCTGACTCGGAAATAGCGCGATCTAGCACTGCTGCTACTTTTCTCTTAGTCTCAGTCATATCTTTACGAACTTGCTTGTTGATGAGTCCGGACATGCGAAACAGTAATGCCCAGAGGATAAAAGGAAGTTTGAATTTTAATGGAATAATAGGCATAGGTATTTCTCTAAGTTCCGGAAGAAGAGTGATCTCCTGTTTATAAATATGCTTTGCCGTTTTGTGTGCTCGCGGCATATCGCTTGAAAAACAGCGTTTCCATTCGATATTATTCAAATCAGTCTCTCCATACGTAATATCTGATTCATCATATTCCTGAAACCAAGCCACTAGTTCATCCGTAGATAAGCGGTGGTTTTCTGGAAGCCCTTTGTTTACTTTGTAATGACGTACTAATGCTACTTTCATTGTGAAATCTCCTTAAAATTTAAGCGCCAAAAACACTTACTCGGCGCAGCTTGATTTTCTTATTTAACGTTATTTTCATCATGCTGCACCTCCTTTCAAATATTTGTAAAATAAGTATAAAATGGATTGAGAAAATTGTAAATACGGTATAGAGGAAGATTTTGAGATAGAATAATTGGAAAATGAAACCTTTTTATAAAATAAAACGTATTACTTATAGATAATTCAAACAAATTGAAATACATATAAAAGGGTGGATTAAAATGATGGATACAGAGAGAAAAGTGAATATCAGAGAAGAGTTTGGAACTTTATTTTCAGAAGGGGATTTTCAGAAGCTTTATGATTGTGTAAGCGAAGAATTTAAACGTCAAGTTTCGCTTCAGCAATTTTTGGAGCAGAGCAAATTGGTTAATCAAGGAGAACAGTTCTACAGACTAGAAACAAATCTTTATTTAACCCCTCAAATTGAGCAGTTTATTTGGATAAATTCTACGCAGACAAAAGCCATCAGCGTTATGTTTGATGAACATACCATTATACAAGCACTTGTGATTGCTCCTATAGAATCATTTCCAAAGAGAGAGCGATGGAGTACAAACAAATATACGATGCCGATTCAAAGTGAATGGTTTGTCTATTGGGGAGGAAAGCATGAGGTGCTGAACTATCACCATCCAGTCGAAAACCAAAGGTATGCGTATGATTTAGTCGTGCGAAAAGGAAAGCAAAGCTATAAAAATGATGGAATGAAAAACGAAGATTACTATGCATATGGAAAAAAGGTTGTAGCTCCGCTTGAAGGAGTCGTTATCGCAGCAGCTGATGGGCAAGAAGATAATGAAATTGGACACACGAATAGAAAAAATCCTTTAGGGAATCACGTTATCATTGAGCATGAAGGAAAAGAATACAGTGTGCTTGCACATTTGAAGAAAGGGTCGGTTTCTGTAAAAAAAGGAGACGTGGTTCGTAAAGGAACGCTGCTCGGAAGGTGTGGAAATTCTGGGAATTCATCCGAACCTCACATTCATTTTCACGTTATGGATGCCGCTGACATCGAAACGTCAAAAAGTTTGCGAATTCAGTTTCATGCGGCTATTGAACCGATTCGCGGAGATACAGTTATTCCATTTTTCTATTGATTAAAAGCCATAGCGTTTGCTGTGGCTTTTTATGCAGGGCTTTCCTCAAATATAAAGTCAAGCAGCCGTTGAAACAAGTAAAGGATAATAGCTACCGTAGTCATGACAAGGAAAAGCCCAAAATGACTGATATCATACAAATTATAAAGCCCGATTTTAGCGAGAAAAGGAACAATAACATAACCATGAATCAAATCCAAAATAATGTTAACAAGTATGTACAAGATAAACCCGGGATACGTAAGGTAAAAGACAAAGATCGTAATCACAATATGAAGGCAATAAATCGTTGCTCCCATGCTAGTAAGAAAAAATACGTTTTCTTGAACCGTCCACCAGTGCATTTTTTCCGCTACTTGATAGGCGATTGTCATCATTAATGCAGCAAATAATCCTACAGTAAAAAATCGTTTAACACGCTGTTTATCGAGCAGCAGCAGTAAAAACCATGGAATAACAAGAATCCCCCATAATATCATTTGATTCATTCATCTTCCCACCTTTTATTTATCAGTATTTCTTAGTGTAAGAAAGAATTGTAAAAATATACATTTTAAAAAGAAAACGTTTACAATTAGGTTTCTTATCTATATACTAAATCTTGAATACTTGTATACAAGTTGGCTAAGGAAGTGATGACACATTAAAAAGGTAACCTACCCGGAAAGATGGCTTCGCGGAGCGTCGCTGGGAGAACAAGTTGTAAGCCAATTAAGAATTCAAATTATGAGCGGCGAGCTGAAGAAAGGAACCATCCTATCGGAAAATCAGCTCTCGGCAGAGTTTGGAATGAGTCGATCTCCTATAAGAGAAGCACTGCGGGTCCTTTCAAACGAAGGGCTCATTGAATTGCAGCGAATGGGAGCAGTTGTTATTGGTTTAACAACTAGGGATTTAAACGAACTGTACGATGTTCGTCTGCTTTTAGAACATTTTGTTTTAGAACGTTTATCTGAAGTTGACCATGATTCGCTTATTAAAAAGCTTGAGCAAAGCATTGATCAAATGAACATGGCAGCTAAATACGATGACTATGTAGAATTTGCTTATCAAGATTTGCGGTTTCATGAGCTCGTGATTATTGAAGCAGACCACAAGCGGATATTAAAATTGTGGGAAAGCATCCGTGAAATTATTTTAGCTGCTCTTTTAATTACTACTGAAAAAAGATTTCGAGATGATAAAGCAGCTGTGCTCCCACTGATAAAGCAGCATCATGAAATGATTAAAGCATTAAAGTCTCAAAATACAGAACGTATTCAAGATGAAGTGAAGCGTCACTTTGAAGACACGCGAAATACGATAACAGCTTCACTTTTGAATGAAGCATAAAAAAGGGATAAAGGATTCAAAATGTTTTTGGACCTTTTTATTTTTATCTTGTCGACAAGTATACAAAGGGGATGGAGAAATGAAAGCAGGTGTCTATGTTTCAGAAACAAAAGCCGTTATGCAGGAAAAAGCGAAACCGGTTATAAAAGAAGGAGAAGCGCTGGTAAAAGTATCTCATGCTGGAATTTGCGGAACGGATATGATGATTTATTTTGGAAAACACCCTAGAGCACAAGCACCACTCACTATGGGACATGAATTCAGCGGAGTTATAGAAGAGATTCAAGGGGAAACGAAATTTTCTTTAGGTGACCGCGTAGCAGTTGAACCTACGCTTAGCTGCAGAATTTGCGAAGCCTGTGTAAGAGGACAGTTTCATGTTTGTAAGAAGTTAAAATTAATTGGCATTGATCAAGATGGAGGGTTCGCGCAGCACGTGGCTGTTCCAATTCATCGCCTTCACCTCTTACCAGAGAAACTGTCTAGCGCGCATGCTGCTCTTGCAGAACCTGTAGCGGTTGCCGTACATACAGTGCGACGCTCGCGGTTGAAAGTAGGAGACCAAGCTGTCATTTTAGGGGCAGGACCTATTGGACTGCTGATCGGAATGATTGCGAAACGAGCAGGAGCAAAAAAAGTAATGATTTCAGATATTAGTTCTTATCGCTTAACTAAGGCGAAAGAACTTGGCTTTATACCAATTGATGCAGCGAAAAGAGACGTCGTAAAAGAAGTGCGTTTGCTTACGAATAGCGTCGGTGCAGACGTTGTATTTGAAGTAGCCGGAAATCAAATTACAGCAAAACAAATGGTTGAAACAAGCCGTATTCAAGGAGAGATTGTGGTGGTGAGCGTATACAAAAGCGCTCCAGAAGTAGATTTAGCAGCGATGCACTTTAAGGAAATTTCATTAACTACAACGAGATGTTATACAAAGGAAGATTTTCAGACGGCTATTGATTTACTGGCAAACGGTGAAATAGCAGCAGATTCTTTAATTTCTCATAAACTGCAGCTTGAAGATATTCAAGCGGGGTTTGAGCTTATGCAGCGGCCTGATGAATCACTTAAGGTTTTATTTGCACCAAACGGAGAGGAGAATGAACAATGACAGTAGATTTGTTTTCTTTAGATGGTAAAGTAGCAGCAATTACAGGAGCAACAAGAGGAATTGGAAGATCAATGGCGATTGCTTTGGCAGAAGCAGGTTCGGACATTGCTCTGCTGCAGCGATCAAAGGAATTTCTTGGAGTAAAAGAAGAAATTGAACGGCTCGGAAGAAAATGTTTTATTGTTAATTGTGATCTAGAAAATGCTTCTCAAGTAAGCGAAGCGATCTCATCGGTTGTTGCTTATTTTGGCAAGCTCGATATTTTAGTGAACAACGCGGGCATTCAAAGACGTTCACCCGCTGTAGATTTTGCAGAAGAAGATTGGGACGCTGTTATGAATGTTAATTTAAAAACCGTATGGCTGTTATGTCAGCAGGCGGGCCGCCAAATGCTTAAACAAGGAAGCGGAAAAATCATTAATATGGCATCTTTGCTTTCTTACCAAGGAGGTATTACCGTTCCAGCCTATGCTGCAGCAAAAGGCGGAGTTGCTCAGCTTACAAAAGCTTTGTCTAATGAATGGGCAGCAAAAGGCGTAAATGTTAATGGAATTGTACCAGGGTACATTGCCACTGATATGAATGAAGCACTTATTAACGATGAAACGCGCAGCAGACAAATCATTGAACGTATTCCTGCAGGCAGATGGGGACAGGCAGATGATTTTAAAGGAGCGGTTGTCTTTTTAGCATCTGATGCGTCTGCTTATATTCATGGACACTTGCTTGCCGTAGACGGAGGATGGTTAGGAAGATAACGCATGAACCAATAAATCTTTTCATATCATGAACAAACTCGATTAAAAGGAGCGTTCATGATATGAAAGTGTGGATATTGAATGTTGGGATTGCGGTCACAGTGCTGACAACTGCTTGGGCGGTGTATACAAAGCCTGAAGAGGAAGAGATTTCGCTATTTTCTTACGATCAGCCTTCTATAGTTGTTCAAAAAGAAAGCACAGGCTTTGAAAAAGCGTTAAAAGCTTTTTTGACGCAGCATGGTTTTCAAGAAGTTAGAGTGCTGAATGACTATGCGGAAGCTCAAGTTCTGGTTCTTCTGCCCGCCGAACAACTTTCTTCCTATAAGAAGAAGGAGATTCAGAAAGTCGTAAATCAACTTGCCAAGCAGTATCACGTTAATCCTAATGTAGTTAATGTTCAGTTATATGAAAAAAAGTAAAAGCCTTTTAGAAAGGGGAATCCCCCTCTATAAAAGGCTTTTTTTACTCTTTTTTCTTCTCTTGTTCAGCGAGCTCTTCTTGTCTTTTAAAATGTGATTTTCCTAACGCATACACAAAACTAAAAAACAAAGGGAGTAAAATAGTCAACAGCACAAGGCGAGTAAGCATATCGCCCAAGTCATTTCTCGTTAAGTAAATATTAATAGCTGCAATGACAATATAAATAAAAATCCCGAGGTTTCGTAAAAATCTCTTTAGCATAGATGCATTCATTTTTTTCACCTTACTTTTATATACTCACATTTAAGGTAAAGGAAACGATTAATAAAAGCAACCTATTTACTATAAAGCAAGAAGGAATACAGAAATTTATGATGAATGTTTATATGTTATCTGAAAACTACGGAAATAAAGATGCTAACATGAAGCTGCTTTATACAGCAGTCCGTTTTGATTACACCGAGTCAGCTACAAACAGTTGCCTTCTCTTCAATTAGCTTTAGTTTTTAAAAAGGTAAGGTGATGAGATGAAAAGAGTGCTGGTAATGGGCGTTTCTCCAGGAGTAGGAAAGTCCACATTTGCCAAAAAATTAGGGGAAAAGCTTGATTTAGAAGTACATCATTTAGACAGCCTGTATTGGCAGCCGGGCTGGAAGGAAAGAGACAATGATAGTTTTAGAGAATTGCAGGAGCACATTGTAAAAAAAGACAGCTGGATTATCGACGGGAACTACAGCAATTCGTATGACCTGCGAGTGAAGCGTGCAGATACCATCATTTATTTAGAGCTGCCGCTAATCGTTTGTGTGTACCGAGTAATAAAGCGGAGGATTGTATATGCAAGAAAAACGCGTGAAGATATGGCAAAAGGATGCCCTGAAAAAGTAGATTGGTCATTTTTTACGTTTATTCTTACTACGTACCGAGAACGGCAAAAAAAGATGAGAAACCGGTTTAAAAAACTTAAAAAAGATGAGGAATGCAAGGTTTTTATGCTGATGAACAGAAAGGACATCGAGAGCTATATACAAAACCTATAGGTGGAGTACGAGCTGAATTTTGAACAAAAACAGCCACGTAACAAGTTCGCTTGTTACGTGGCTTTATTGAAAAAACAATCATTCTTGCGTAATATTCAACATTCCTTCTTCGTCGAGCGCAAGCGTTAGAGAATGATTAACCTTCACCGTTAATGGATGAACTTCAGAGTCTCGGTCCGAAAAAAACCACCGTCTTTTAGGCGCCCCTACAAGAAAAAATGCACTGCCGCTTCCTAAAAAGTTAAAGGTTTCGTTTAACGGTCTGCTGTTGCGCACGGTGATACGGGAGTTAATAAGCTGTGTCCCTACAGAGCGGACATGAGGCGTTGTCAAGTTGATTTCTCCTATGCTTAAAAGCGACTTAGAAGAAAAGGGGTCGTTGGATGGCGGGCAGTCTGAATGTCTTGAAATGTATTCAACAATATTATGAGCAGGATCTTCAAAATAAAACGAATGAGCATCAAATGCTTCAAAATAAATCTCATCTTTCTTCTCTTCTGTATTGAGGAAGACTCTTTGAGTAGCCCATTGTTTCGCTTCCATAAAGCGGTTTGCTGGAACATTAAAAGCAAAATGGTAAAAGGGCTTTGTATGTAGAGCACTTTCTTTAAAAGTGAGCTCACTTTCACCAACTTTAATGGAAAAAGAACGCGGTGAAGCGGTGGTTAATGGGAAATCGAGAAAATCTACATAAAAATCCTTCATTTCGTCCAGTAGGTGAGTGTACAGGACAGCCTGATTAATAATCATAAACCATTCCTCCTCGTTTAAACGTTGTCTAAAACGGTATTACACAAATCTTTCGCTCTCTTTTTGATTACTGCTTTTCCAGTAAAGCTGAAAAGAGCCTTTATGCTCAGAGCCTACAAAATTAATACGATATCTCCTCGTTTTTTCAGGTGTTAAATAAAGAGAGTTATTAGTCATTTCAAAAAAACGTGTCTGTTTTGGATCTTCTACGTACAGGGACAGGTCTCCGCTTTTGGTGTTTTTAGATAGCGTAAAAGCGTAGGTTACGCCTTTTTTGAGTTTAATACTCCTGGAGTAGCGGCCCGTAAAGCTGTCGTATTCGCCAAAGAAAACCTCACTTCGTTCCTTTTTTATTTTGCCTCCTACAATTTGATTTTCCTGACCGTTAAAGTTAATAAGTAAAAAAGCGATAAGAACAATAAGAAAACTATATTTAAACATAAAAACCTCCATCTACTAAATTATAGATAGTTTTGGATTTCGTCAAATAGTGTTATAGTTTAAAAAGGGAAAAATTAACAAAAAAGTATTATCCCTTTACATGTTACGTCTAACAGAAAGGAGAAAAAATTGACTCAGCGTTTTTATTTTTTAGCAGCAAGTCAAGTAACCACAAATGTAGGTTTTGTTCTTTATACAATGGCCCTCACTTCCTATATAAATCACAACACTGGTTCAACAGCTCTTGCATCAATGATTACAATGACGAGCTTACTTGCTCGCTTCCTTAGTGGCCTTAGCGTACCTTTACTAGCCGATACATATAAATCTATTCATATTATGCGGGCTGTACAGGTTATACAAATAGGAATGCTCGCTGGATTGTATATGCTATTCACACAAGAATTTACAGTCACAGTACTAGCGATGTGTTTTGTCATTGTTGGGATCATTTCTTTTTTTAACGGCTTTTTTTTCATTTTCAAAACGTCGGTTGTCCGCAGCTTAGTAAGTGATAGCCAAAGAATGCAGGCGAACAGTTTGCTTTCAACAATTGACCAAACCTTTCTATTTGCAGGGTGGTCCCTTGGTGGTTTCGTTTTGTCTTTAACGGGGGTCACTTATTCTCTATTTATAACGGCAGGTCTTTTATTGTTCTCGTTTGTTTGCTTATTGTTTATAAAAGAAGCCCATACGCACAAGCAACCAGAAAAGCGAAGCGTGGTAAAGCTGATGGAAGGATGGCGTTTTTTATGGATACATAAACGCATCAGAGCACTCGTTATAATGGACATAATTGAATCACTCGTTGGAACCATTTGGATTGGAGCTATTACTCTTTCTTTTGTGAAAGAAGTGCTTGGAAAAGGAGAAGCATGGTGGGGATATATAAACGGTGCATATTATGTCGGAAGCATAGTCGGAGGAATTATCGTGTATCGAATGTCTTCTATAGTAAAAGGAAGGCTTTTGCTTCTTATGTTCGCAGGCTCAATTGGTTATGCTGTTTTAACCGGTTTTTATGGTCTAGTAACGAACCCGTATCTAGCTTTAATACTTTTGATAATGATGGGTCCTGCCTATCAGCTTCGAGATGTAGCTCAGGAAACCATTTATCAAAATATCTGCAGCAATGGGATGCTTCCTAAAGTAATAGCGGCAAAATCAACTCTTGTACAGGGTGCGTTTATTCTTTCTATCGCGTTTGTAGGTACAGTAGCCGACTTCTTTGGGGTGAGGTTTGTATATCTATTTGCAAGCTTCCTATTGCTGGTAACGTCTCTCATAGGTATTGCAGTATTAGTTCATAACAAGCAGTCTGTCGAAACAAAATCACCTGTTGAACGGAGAGAGAATATATGAAGATCATCAGGCTAACGTACCTTGGGGAGCATGATATAAAAGAGTTGTTAAATGAAGCTAACAATCGTTTTATTCAATTAGATCAGTAAAATTTCATAAGAATAACGCTCAGGAAAAGCCTGAGCGTTATTCGCTGTCATCTATAGTGTGGATTTACTATTAAAATAGCTTTTAGCAATTTCTCCGCATCCGCTACTAATTTTAGTTTGCTTTTTTAAGTTTGAGAGCTGTTTTAGGAGCAGGGCTTTTTTTAACAATATACAAACCGCTAAAAATAATAAGTCCTCCAAGCAGCTGCATGGAATTGATGGTTTCTCCAATGGCTACAGCAGCAAAAACAACGGCGAACAAAGGAATGACATACATGTAAACCATTACTTTTGTAGATCCAATTTTTCCAATTCCTACATACCACATTACCAGCCCGTACACCGTCACGAACAGAACAGAGTATGCCAGAGAGCTCCAGCTGCCTATATCTGTTGGCCAGATAAGCGTTTGATAGGTGAAAAGACAGTAGACAGTAAGCGGAATAGCTCCGATTAAAGCAGACCAGGCAGTCACGCGTAAAGCAGAATATTTTACGACTAAAGGTTTTGCTAAAATTGGATACCAGCCCCACGCAATGGCCGCTACAATCCCCATGATGTTTCCAAACCATGCAAGCTGCGACAGCGCATGACTAGAGTGACCAAACAGCAGTACAAACGCAGCCCCGAAAAAAGCAAGCACAGAGCCTAGCTGCGTTTTTAATGAAAAAGCTTCATGCTTATATAATATAGCTAAGATTCCTGTGAAAATAGGAGACATCGAAATAAGTAAAGAAGCATTAGTAGCTGTCGTATACTTAACGGATACCATAAACAGCGTTTGATAGAGCGTAACCCCTACTATACTGACCGCTATTAAACGTCCCCAGTCTTTTTTTTCGATACGAATGCCTCGCTCTATGATTCCTGTAATAAGTAAAAGAATAGGAGCAACCATTATAAAACGCAGCGCGCTAAATTGGATGGAAGACATATGAGCAACTCCAAATTTTCCGATTGTATAATTGGCTCCCCAAATTAACGCAACGGATAATAATATCCATTCCAGCCAGCCTTTTTTCATGTCATCACCTCAGGTAAATATATAAATTAAATAAGTGCGGATATCCTTAGTTACAAAGTATACAGGAAGAAATTGTGTAAAAGGCCAGCCAATTCAGCTATTTTTATCTCATCCACTTGTTTATAATACAAACAAAAACGCAGCTGCATTGGCTGCGTTCACCGCGGTTATCCGCATTCTTCTACCTCATCTAACCGTACAAGTTCCACTTTAAAAGAATGATTAACCGGTCGAATTTCACAGTATCCTGAATCATATACGTGAATCAGTACAAAGCGTTTTCCTTTATAGAGCACTTCTTTATAATCTATCACAACATACACCCTTTCTTTTTATAGTTTTTTTAAATTCTATGAACAAAAAACGGTGTAATTGCCTGAAATAAAAAGAATCTTTAGGGACTATAAAATTGCTTGGCAAAACGAGTTCGCTTATACTGTACTTTGATTCTATTTACGTATAGGTTCTGATTAAGAACAGCTTTAGCATATGGATAACGAAACAAAACAGCAGCACATAAGGAGCAGCATATGGATATTAACTATTTATATACATTCAAAGAAGTAGCGAAGTGGGGGAGCTATACACGAACGGGTGAGGAATTAGGGTATGCTCAGTCAAGCGTTACCACTCATATAAAAAAATTAGAGGGTCATTACGGTCAAAAACTATTTGAACGAACAGGACAAAAAATGAAGCTGACTCAGCCTGGTGAAGAATTGCTTTATTATGTGAATCAAGTAACTGAGTTATTAAATGAAGCAAAAGAGCGTCTTACTACGAACGAAGATGCAAGAGGCACGGTTTCGATAGGGACCGTGGAGTCGTTGGCCGCTTATTTTATTACACCGTATATTAGGGAATTAAAAAAGCAGCACCCTTCTCTAAAGATTATGCTAGAAGCGGGTTTATGTCCAAATTTAACACAAGGAATTATTGACGGAAAGTATGACGTAGCCGTTTTGCTTGATCGCCTTCAAACCTCTTCAAATTTAGAAGTGATTCCTATTCGAAAAGAAAACATGGTTATGATTGCTTCGCCTTCTCATTCTTTTAGTGAAAAAAACAACGTTGTAATGGAAGAGTTTGAAGGGGAAACCATCATTTTAACGGAGAGAGGCTGCCCTTATCGTACGCTTTTAGAAGAGATGATGCGCAGCAGAGGTATTCATATGCAATCGGTGATTTCATTTAGCAGTCTTGAAGCGATTAAACAGTGCGTAGCGGATAATTTAGGTATTGCTCTTGTACCAGAAATAGCGGTAAAACAAGAGATTGAAAGCGGAAAATTGATTAAAATCCCGGTTGATCATGAAGAATTTTATCTTTATTCACAGCTCATATTTAAAAAGAAAAAATGGCTGACAGCACCTATTCAACAATTTATTTCACTTATACAAGAAGGTTATCAAAAATATTGATAATAGATATAGAGAATCTTCAATAATGATGAAGCTGCTTTCGTGCTACACTTTTTATAAGAAATGAAAACTAGAGGTGTAGAACATGAATATATTTTTGCAGCACAATCCTACAAAATTATACTTTGGAAAAAATCAAATTACGAAACTATCGCAAGAGCTTGCTTCTTATCAAAAACAAGTAAACGTTCTGTTAGTATACGGTGGAGGAAGTATCAAACGAAATGGGGTATACGACGAAGTGAAAGCTGAACTTCAGTCTATTAACGCAGTTGTTCACGAGCTGTCTGGTGTAGAACCGAACCCTCGTTTGACTACGGTTGCTAAAGGCGTTGACATATGTAAAAAAGAAAACATTGATTTTCTCTTAGCCGTTGGGGGAGGAAGCGTGATCGATTGTACAAAAGCTATCGCAGCTGGAGCCGTGTATGAAGGGAATACATGGGACTTAATTACACGTAAAAAAGAGATTACAGGTGCTCTTCCTTTTGGAACGGTCTTAACACTTGCGGCAACAGGATCTGAAATGAATTCAACTTCTGTCATTACAAATTGGGAAACAAAAGAAAAGCTAGGATGGACGTCTTCTCACGTATTTCCCGTCTTTTCTATCTTAGATCCGGCGTACACGTTTTCAGTGCCGCGCGACCAAACCGTCTATGGAATTGTCGACAGTATGTCGCATGCGCTTGAACACTATTTTCATCGCACAGGAAATACGCCGATGATCGATGGCTTTATTGAATCATTGCTAAGAACGGCTGTACAAGAAGGTCCTAAGCTTCTTGAAGACCTTAGTTCTTATCAGTATCGTGAAACAATGATGTATATCAGCACGACGGCGTTTAACGGAAGCTTAGCAAACGGAGCGGATGGAGGAGACTGGGCTACTCATCGTATTGAACATGCTCTGTCGGCCGTGTATGATATTCCCCACGGAGGCGGCCTTGCTATCTTGTTCCCTAATTGGCTAGAGCATGTGTTAAAAGAAGATCCTTCTCGTGTAAAACAACTGGCTGTAAACGTATTTGGCATCAATCCAGAAGGAAAAAGCGATGAAGAAACAGCAATGGAAGGTGCAAAAGCGCTCCGTACTTTCTGGAATGACTTAGGAGCCCCGAACTGTTTGCGTGACTATGATATTGATGATTCTGAATTTGATGCTATTGTTGAAAAGACGTTTGTAAAACCAGGTGTTGGTATTTATAAAGAGCTTGATTATGCAAGCGTTCGAGATATTCTAGAAAGATCCAAATAAAAAGACGAGCTGCCTGCTCGTCTTTTTTATATGTACTTAATAATCCATTAGAAAATAAAGAAAGAGAAAAAAGCACAGCAAGATGCAGCCTGCTCCTACCGTTATTTCGGAAAAGCCTTGAATAAACGTATTTTTGGGAATGCCTCCTTCATTTTGCAGCTGAAATACGCGTTTTCTTTTGCGCTCATGAACGATTACCAACGAACCAAAAGCAACCGATAATAATGTAAAGAGCGGCACCACGATTAAAAACAGCTTGATAGAATACGCCCAGTACGATATATACAGCATATAATACATTACTCCGGTACTTAAGGCGAAGAGTGTTAAAGACAATAGAAACCACTTAGTAAAACGGTTTTTGCTCATGAATCATTCACTTCCTTATAGCAAGTTCTTCGTATAATCTAGACAATAAAAGCCGTCTATCATTTTACCAAAACTTTTTGATGCATTCTATTTTAAAGGGAAAATAGGGTTTGCAAATTTCTTAAAAGTGGTATAGTTCCTAGAACTATACATGTATACATACAAAAACCTGATGATAAATGAGGGAGAAGATGAGCTATGGGCTGCGACGCGTGTCTGCCAATTAGGACAGGATATACGGTTTCTTTTCAGAAATCAAACGATGTAAAGGAATTGGAAAAATACTTTAAAGATATTTCTCAAAATCAATGGAAGAGTCTTGGAGAAGATATGTTCTGGATGAGAGAAGATACCTTTTGGAGTTTTATGGATTATGTTCATCAGCATTTAGACCCTCGGCATGTGCGGGCTGTAGAAGCCAAGCAGCGGACCCCGTTTGAAAACCTGCCGCGCATGGAGCCAATCATCGCTTTCCAAAAAATGAAAGATGCCTTGTGGATTGATGAGCTGATTGAAGACAAGCGAATTTGCTCGTATTATCAGCCGATTGTATCGGTTGATCATGAACGCGTGCATATCGTTGGCCACGAAATTTTATCAAGAGGATTAGAAGAAGACGGAAGTATTATACCTCCTTTTAAAATGTTTGAAGCTGCTCAAATAAGAAATAAAACCTTCGCTCTTGACCGAGCCTGCCGCTTAGAAGCTGTAAAAAATGCTAGTATTATTGATCATCAGCTGATTTTTATCAACTTTATTCCTACAGCAATATATAACCCTGAGCATTGCTTAGCATCTACATTTACATTAATTAAAGAATTGAATATAAAGCCCGAGCAAATTGTATTTGAAGTGATTGAAACGGAGGATGTTCAAGATATTGAGCATTTGAAAAACATTTTGAATTATTATCGCTCCCACGGATTTAAATATGCTTTAGATGACGTAGGAGTTGGCTATAATACGCTGAATCGGCTTTTAGAAGTGGAGCCTGACGTCGTGAAATTAGCATTTGAATTCACAAACGGAGTCAGTAAGAATGAGAAACAGAAAAAAGTGGCTCAAGAGATGTTAGCTATCACCCATAGAATGGGGGCGCAGGCTCTTGCAGAAGGGGTAGAAACAGAAGAAGATTTAAAATGCCTGATAGAGATGGGGTATGATTTGTTTCAAGGGTATTATTTTGCAAAGCCTAATCCTAAACCGTTAAAAGAGATTCATTCTATTTACGTTTAGCAGCGAAAAGCAGAAGAACAGAAACTTCTGCTTTTTGTATGAATGAAAGTAAGAATACTCAAAAAATAAACAATTCACTTTCATTTTGCTAAATAGTTTACAGAGAAAGGGAAGTGCTATAAGATGATAAATATTAATTCTTAGTATTTCTATCAGAAAAGGAGTGGATGATGTGGCACAAACGTTGCACTCATCATATAAATCAAAGCCAACTACTGTTGTAACAGAATTAAGCCCTATGCAAAAGCCGTTATTTGCAGGAGGGGTTATAGCAGCGGTTATTTTACTTCTAGCGATTGTGCTAACGACTGATTGGACGCAAGGTGTGTTATTTACTATCGGTCTAGCACTGGGAATGACGCTTCTGTACGCACGTTTTGGCTTTACATCAGCATTTCGCCGACTCGTATCTGTCGGCAACGTTCAAGGCTTGCAAGCGCATATGCTTATGCTAGCGATTGCGTCAACGCTGTTTGCTATTATTTTAAGTACAGGCTTTAGCTTTACAGGGGTAACGCCAAAAGGATATGTTTCACCTGTAGGAGTCAGCGTGATAGTTGGTTCGTTTATGTTTGGAATTGGCATGCAGCTAGGAAATGGATGTGCCTCAGGAACGCTGTATTCGTTAGGCGGTGGCTCTTCTTCCATGATTTTAACGCTTTTAGCTTTTATTGTAGGCTCTATGTTCGGGGCGTATCATTTGCCATTTTGGCAAAAACAACCTTCGCTTCCTCCTATTTCATTAGCTGAATCGACAGGCCTTGGTTATTTTGGTGCTTGGATTGTACAGCTTATCGCGTTTGCAGCGATTTACTGGATTACGATTCAAATTGCCAAAAAGAAAAATCCGCCTATGATGAAGCAGCTTCCTACGACAAAAGGGTGGAAAAAGATCATTCGCGGCTCTTGGCCTCTATTCACCGCAGCGGCTGTGCTGGCTGTATTAAATGCATTTACGCTTGCTGTAAGAGGAAATCCTTGGGGTATTACTTCTGCCTTTGCTTTATGGGGCGGAAAAGCAATGATGGCAGCTGGGATAGATGTATCAAGCTGGGGATTTTTCCAAGGAGCAAATGGAGAAGCGCTAACGCAAAGTGTGCTAGCAGACTCTACTAGCGTGTTGAATTTTGGGATCATCCTAGGCGCTTTCATTTCAGCGACGGCGCAAGGAACGTTCAAACCAGGAAAGATTAAACCCGGCGTTGCAGGAGCAGCTGTTGTTGGGGGCCTTTTAATGGGATATGGTGCTCGACTTGCCTTTGGCTGTAACATCGGCGCTTACTTTGGCGGCATTGCTTCATTTAGTCTTCACGGATGGGTATGGATGGTTATGGCGATGCTTGGCACAGGCTTAGCACTATTTATCCGCCCGTTATTTGGACTCAAAAACCCTAAATCTAATGATTCGATTTGTTAAGTTTAGATAAAACCTTCTTTGCATGAGCAAAGGAGGTTTTTATTTTAGTTGATGTTTGGAATCGCTCTGCTATTTTGTGAATCACTTGAAGTTTAGTACAGTTCATCAGTTTTCTCCGCAGCGTTTGCGCTACTTTTCTTTTAGTCAAAAACTCTTGTTCTAACCCAAAAAGAATATAAAAATTTCCTTTTTTTATAAAAATTTCACTTATTTTGCCGATATAACAGGAGAATTGTATGTATTTGGCGAAATAAGCAGTAAACACCAAGTCCAGACACAGTTATCAAAACGTAAAAAGGGGTTTTAACGTTACATGAACAAGTATTTAAAAAAAGCTGTTATTTATGGAAGTTTGTGTTTTTTATTGGGAGCGTGCGGAGGAGCGGGAGAACAAACCTCTTCTGAGCCGCAGAAAAAAGAAGAAACAGTAAAGTCTAAAGAAGAAGCGAGTAAAAAAGAGAAAAAAGACGCAATCAATACAACCATTAAAGTTAGCGCAGCGGGAGATTTTACCTTAGGAAACGATGAAAGCTTTGGGTACGATTCTACCTTTAACGACGTAGCGGCAAGAAATGGCCTGCCGTATTTTACGCAAAATGTAAAATCGATCTTTGAGCAAGATGACTTAACAACGGTTAATTTAGAAACAACGCTGACAACAGCGACCGAAAAAGCAAGTAAAACATTTCGTTTTAAAGGCGATCCTTCTTTTGTGAATATTTTAAAACAAGGAAGTATTGAAACCGTTAACTTAGCTAATAATCATACGCATGATTATTTACAGCAAGGATATGATGATACACGAGAAAACTTAAAGAAAAGCGGAATAGGCTATTTTGGCTATGAAGATACATATATCACAACGGTAAAAGGAGTCAAAGTAGGATTGCTTGGATATCCGGGCTGGGATGATACAAAAGAAATAAGAAGTCAGATTAAAGACGGAATTAAGTCTTTAAAAGAGAAAGGTGCCAAAATTATCATTGTGCATTTCCACTGGGGATCTGAGCGACACTATGTTCCTGATACAGCGCAGCAAGCATTGGCGAAGTATACAATTGATAACGGAGCAGATTTGATTTTAGGTCATCACCCTCACGTTGTTCAAGGAATTGAAGAATACAAAAATAAATTTATTGTCTATAGCTTAGGAAACTTTATGTTTGGCGGAAACAAAAATCCAAGTGATAAGGACACATTTGTATTTCAGCAGACGTTTACGATTAAAGATGGAAAGCTAACGACGAATAAAGACATCAACGTCATTCCATTCCGTATTTCTTCCACAACGGCGCGAAACGACTACCGACCTACGCCTTTAACAGGAGCAGAGAAGAACCGGGTGAAAAATAAACTGATTGATGTTTCCAATCAAATCAAACAGGAAAAGTGGACGGTTTATGATGAAGATAGTAAATGAAGCTCTCAGCACTGAGAGCTTTTTTTATAAAATAAAGCGATATACATCCAAATAAATGATATAATGTAAAAAAATAGATTAAAGGTGGAACTATGGTTAATATAGGTGATATTATTTTTCAAATTCTTATGCTGCTGATCCTTATAGGAGGAGCAGGAGTTATTATCGCATTTATTATAGGCTTAAAAAGATTGATTCAAAAGCAGGGAGTAAATGAAAAAAGGCTTCAGAGAATGGAACAAAAATTAGATGATATGCTGAAAAATAAAGAGTCATGACTATACAGAAGTACTGTTAACACATCAGTGCTTCTGCACTTGACAATTTATAAAAAAGCAGTAAGATATGTATACATCGTTTATATAGGGAGGAACGTTACATGGCAAAGTCAAAAGCAAAAAAAATGCGTGATAAAATGACGCGTGAAGGAAAGCGAAATCCAGAATTAAACCGCAGTCTGTTTGTATTTGCAGACATGGAAACGCGCAAAACCAAAACAAAGCAGGAAAAACTTCAGCACCAGCACACAAAACATAAAAAACGATTATCAGACGGAGTGTACAGTACCGGAGATGATCGTTTTTTTATTGCGTTTCATACATCTACAAGATGAAAAAAGAGCCTTTTGACTATCCATCTTCACTTTGCCTCAAACATTTTTACTGTAAACTTTCAGAAAAAACCCTTATGATAGGAAAAGAAGGAGATGAACTAAGAATGCTTACGATTGAAAAAGTACCTAAAAGCCAAGCGGGCGTTTTGCAAAATTTGTATTCTCTTTATCTCCACGATTTATCTGCGTATACGCCTTCTTTAGATATTCGCGAAGATGGAGCTTTCCACTTTGAAGAGCTGCCGCTGTTTTGGAAAGTAGAAGGCCTCTCGCCATACTTTATTAAAGTAGATGATAAGCTGACGGGCTTTTTTTTACTTCTTGAACAGCCCGCACTTCAGCAAGAAGCAGATTACTGCATCAATGATTTTTTTATTTTAAACAAATACCGAGGGCAGGGCATTGCTTCCAAAACGGTAAAAGACATTTTCTCTCATCGAAAAGGAACGTATATGATTATTGAGCTTGCAGGCAATAAGCGAGCTATTTCATTTTGGAAACATATTTATGAAAGCTTACATATTTCCTTTCAAGAAAAGAAAATTGAACTTGACGGAGAGCCAACTCTTATTCAAACCTTTAGTGTGTAAAACCTTTCTGAAAAACAGAAGGGTTTTTTATTTAAACTAAATATTAACAATTTTCAACAAATTATGTATAATTAAAGATGCTTGTCGACATTTATTCACAGGAGTATTCCTGTAAAGGAGGAGTAAAATGAAAGCGTTATCTAATTTCTTTACGGCGCTTGTGCAGCGCTTTTTACCTGATCCGTTTGTATTTGCTTTAATCTTGACGCTGATTTTATTTGTATCAGGTATTGTTTTTACTCCTCACGGGCCGATTGAGATGGTTCAGTTTTGGGGAAGCGGTTTTTGGAATCTCCTAGCATTTGCGATGCAAATGAGCTTAGTGCTTGTCACAGGGCATGCGCTTGCCAGCTCGCCGCTTGTAAAAAAGTGGCTTGTGAACATAGCACTGTTAGCCAAAACTCCGGCGCAAGGGGTAATTCTGGTCACGCTCGGCGCAGCTATGGCCTGTATGATTAACTGGGGGTTTGGCTTAATTGTAGGTGCGCTGTTTGCGAAAGAAGTAGCGAAACGCGTGCCGGGATCTGATTATCGGTTTTTAATTGCCTGTGCTTACATAGGGTTTTTAACATGGCACGGAGGCTTGTCAGGTTCGATTCCTCTTGTCGCTGCTACACCTGGAAACCCAATGGAAAAAACGGCTGGACTTATTCCGCTGTCAGACACGATTTTTACAGGGTACAACTTATTTATTACTCTCGGATTATTAATTGTCCTTCCTATTATGACAAGACTGATGATGCCGACGGGAAAAGAAGTGGTAGAAATTGATCCAAGACTATTGGCAGAAGATGAAATGGCTCCGGCTACAGTTGTTGAGACAACTTCTTCTAAGCCAACATTTGCTGTACGCATGGAGAACAGCAGGTTTTTAAGTCTAACAATTGCGCTTCTTGGGTATTCATATTTAATTTATTATTTTGCTGCAAACGGTTTTAAAATGGATATTAACACAGTGAATTTATTGTTTTTTACGACGGGTATTTTGCTTCACCGCACGCCTTTATCCTATATGAATGCCGTTTCTAATGCCGCGAAAGGAACCGCTGGGATTGTGATTCAATTTCCATTCTACGCAGGTATTCAAGGCATGATGGAGCTATCAGGCCTAGGCGGTAAGCTAACAAATGCCTTTATCTCGATTTCAAATGAAACGACATTTCCATTTCTCGCGTTTTTAAGTTCCGGCGTTGTGAACTTTTTTGTTCCGTCGGGAGGAGGACACTGGGTTGTCCAAGGACCTTTTATTATGCCGGCAGCTGAACAGCTCGGCGTAGATCCGGGAGTCGCCGCAATGGCCATTGCTTACGGAGAAGCCTGGATGAATATGGCTCAGCCGTTTTGGGCACTGCCTGCACTAGCTATCGCAGGGCTCGGAGCACGCGATATAATGGGCTACTGCGTGACGACCTTAATTGTATCAGGCTTTATTTTTGCTATAGGACTAACGTTTTTCTAATACGAAAAGGTCAGCTGAAAAGCTGACCTTTTTCATTACTTTCTTCTTTCCTAAGCGTATCTATCTACTTTCTAAGCCAACTTCGCGTGCACTCCAGTTCCAGAATTCTTCTGCAAGCCGTTCATTTTTTGCTCTTGAAGAAGGGGGTGTAACGCGTTTTTTATAAAAGTAAGCGCCGCTAATATGCGTCACTTCAGGACTGTCTGCTAAATAAATAGCTGTTTCGGCACCTTCAAGAGGTGTTAAAAAGAAAGGGCGAAGCAAGGCGTGAACGCTTTTTCCAAAACCCGTTTGACGATTAACGCCGATAGCGGTAGAGACTGCACCGGGGTGTAGGCAATTTACGGTTACAGAAGTATCTTTTAGCTTTTTACTTAAATGGACCGTAAATAAATTATTCGCTAATTTAGACTGAGAGTATCCTCGCCATATTCCGAATCCTGTTGTTAAGTGAGGGTTGCTGAAGTCTATTTTTCCAGCTTTATGAGCACCGGACCCAACGTTTATAATGCGTCCTTGCTGAGATTTTTTCAGCGGATCTAAAAGTAAATTAGTTAATAAAAAGTGACCCAAATGATTGACACCAAGCATCATTTCAAATCCATCTTGTGTTGTTTCCCGCTTAATTGTTACCACGCCTGCGTTATTAATCAGCACATCAAGTACACTGTAGCGAGACGTAAAGTCTTCACTGAAAGCCCGGATACTGTCAAGAGAACCTAGGTCACATGTCATAAGAGATATAGAATCCGATCCGCTTTGACGCTTCGCTTCTTCTAAAGCCGTATTTCCTCTTTCTTCATTTCGGCATACCATAATGACTTCGAATCCTTTTTTAGCTAGTTCAATCGTTGTGGCCAGGCCCATTCCAGAATTGGCACCCGTAATTAACGCTCGTTTGGCTGTCATGCGTATGTTCCTCCCAACTACATCTTTTTTCTAGTGTATAAGATAAGAAGATACGTCGTCCACTTCTAGCTTTTCTTTCATGCATAATTTTAAAAAATGCGTGAAATGTGCACAGGGGAGAAAATGTTGCACAAAGGTCAATATTTTACACCCTACTCGTCAATTAAAGCGGTTTCATAAATAACGGATTTCGTTAAAATAAGACATAGGGAGGTGCTAGTAAGATGAATAGCCAAAGTAAATTACAGGAGACAGAATATGTTCCTTTAGAGCAAGAACTTAAAAGAGAACCATCCATTAATACGAAAAAACGTAAAAATTTGAAAAATGTAGGTTTATTTGCTCTATTTGTAGGGCCCGCACTTTTAGCGTTTTGTGTGATTGTACTTATACCATTTTTTACAGGGATTTATTACTCATTTACAGACTGGAACGGAGTAAACGGCACGATTAACTGGGTGGGACTTGATAACTTTAAGTACTTGTTCACCGAAGATAAGCAGTTTCAGCAGTCGTTTTGGATCACAACAAAATATACGGTCGTTGCGATTATCTTAACGAACGTGGTCGGATTCGTGTTAGCGATCCTTGTTACTCAAATGTTAAAAACACGAAACATTTTACGTACGGTTTTCTTTATGCCGAATTTAATTGGCGGACTTTTACTAGGATTTGTATGGCAGTTCATTTTTGTAAAGGGATTTGCATCTATCGGACAAATCACGGGGATTTCTCTTTTTGAACTTCCTTGGTTGGGAGACGCAAAAACAGCATTTTGGGGCATCGTGATTGTAAGTGTATGGCAAGGAGCAGGCTATATCATGCTTATTTACACAGCAGCACTGCAAAACGTACCGCAAGAGCTAATTGAAGCAGCAAAAATTGACGGAGCAAGCAGATGGCAAATTCTTCGTCACATCACAATTCCAATGGTAGCACCGGCAGTAACGGTTTGTTTATTCTTAACGATTTCATGGTCATTCAAAGTATTTGATGTCAACTTATCATTAACAAACGGTGGTCCATTCAAATCAACAGAAATGTTAGCGCTTAACATTTATACAGAAGCATTCGTGAATAACAGATACGGTCTAGGTGAAGCAAAAGCCTTAATTTTCTTCATCGTCGTAGCAGCGATTACAATTATTCAAGTAACATACACCAAGAAGAAGGAGGTTGAATCGTAATGGGAAACAAATATACGAGCAAAACCTTTATTGTTGAAATTTTAGCGGTCCTGCTTGGACTGGTGTTCTTGGTTCCATTTTATTACGTGCTTTCAAACTCACTGAAGTCATTTGCAGAAATTTTATCAAACACATCGGCGCTGCCGACAACGATTCAGTTTCAAAACTTTGTCAATGCATTCAACCAAATGAATTACTTAAAAGTGCTTAGCAACTCGTTAATCATTACGGTTATCAGTAACGCAGTTCTAGTAATCTTCTGTTCAATGGCAGCTTACATGCTGGTTCGAACAAAGAAAAAAATCAGCAGCATTATCTTTATGGCATTCGTAGCAGCAATGGTTATTCCGTTTCAATCTATTATGATTCCTCTTGTAAAAGTAGCAGGAAACTTAAATCTGTTAAACAGTATTTGGGGTATTGTGATCATGTACTTAGGTTTCGGTTCGGGTATGACGATCTTCTTATACCACGGATTTATTAAAGGAATTCCAGTCGAGCTAGAAGAAGCGGCAATCATCGACGGATGCTCACGTCTAGGCGTATTTTGGAGAATTGTATTCCCGTTATTAAAGCCAATTACAGTAACCGTCGTTATCTTAAACAGCCTGTGGATTTGGAATGACTTCTTACTTCCGTCTCTTGTTCTGCAAGATCCTGAGCTAAGAACGATTCCGCTTGCGACATTCTTCTTCTTTGGTCAGTATACAAAGCAGTGGGATTTAGCACTAGCAGCACTTGTAATCAGTATTATCCCGCTATTAATCTTCTTCTTTGCAATGCAAAAACACATTGTTAAAGGAATTACAAGCGGTTCAATTAAATAATAGAAGCGGCAACAGGGCTGGTTTTGAGGCTGAGGCGTCAAAACCGGCAGCAAATAGGGAGGAACAGAAAATGGCATTCAAAATGAAAAAGTGGCCTTTAGCAGTAGGTGTTTTATCGGCTACGCTTTTATTTTCAACCGCATGTTCAAACGAAAGCGCATCTGGTAATAAAAAAAGCGGCGGAGATCAAGTAGTAGTAGATGTATTTCAAGGAAAAGTAGAAATTGCAGACCAGCTAAAAGCTCTAACTGATCAATATACGAAAGAACATCCAAACGTAAAGTTTAATATCCAAACGGTTGGTGGAGGAGCTGACGGTGCAGCAGCTTTAAAAGCGCAGTTTGCGTCGGGAAATGCACCTGACCTTTTCACAAACGGCGGATATCAAGAGGCGAAAACGTGGAAAAATAAATTAGAAGATTTATCGGATCAGCCTTGGATTGATGACGCATACGAAAACACACTTACACCAATTACGATGGACGGTAAAGTATATGGACAGCCGATCAGTCTCGAAGGCTATGGATTTACATATAACAAAAAACTGTTCAAAAAAGCAGGCATTAAAGAACTTCCAAAAACATATTCAGAATTAGAAGCAGCGGCTAAAAAGCTAAAAGCTGCCGGCATTACGCCATTTTCTATCGGCTACGGCGAGTGGTGGGTGCTTGGAAACCACGGCTTAAACATTCCATTTGCCAGTCAAAAAGATCCGGATGCATTTATTAAAGGATTAAATGACGGCAGTACGAAAATTGCAGGAAACGAGCAGTTCAAACAGTATGTAAAGCTGCTTGATTTAACAGTGAAATATGGAAACAAAAATCCGTTAACGACGGACTACAACACGCAAGTAACGAAATTTGCGACCGGTGAAGCAGCGATGATTCAGCAAGGAAACTGGATTCAGCCAATGCTTGATAAAATTACGCCGAACATGGATGTAGGTATTCTACCTATGCCGTTAAGCGATGATGCAGCTGTATCTGACAAGCTTGCAATCGACGTTCCAAGCAACTGGGTTATTCACAAACAAGCACCAGCGGCAGATAAAAAAGCGGCAAAAGACTTCTTAAACTGGATGGTTACATCTAAAGAAGGTCAAAAAGCGCTAGTAGAAGACTTCAAGTACATTCCAGCCTTTAAGTCAATTGAAGCAAAAGACATCGGACCTTTAGGTGAAGAGCTTCTTAAATATTCAAAGGATCAAAAAACGCTTCCTTGGGAGTGGACAAAATTCCCTGAAGGCGTAACGCAAAAATTTGGAGCGGATGTACAAGAATACATCGGCGGCCAAACATCTGAAGATGAGCTGTTAAAATCACTAGATAAAAGATGGGCTGAGTTGAAGTAATTGAAAAGACAACATAACTGTATCTATATAAAAAATAAAAGGCGGCAGAATCTATGGGTTCTGCCGCTTTCTGTGTTATCACTTAACTTCTTGGCCAAAGCATAACCGCTACGCCAATCAGACACACAAGTCCGCCAATCCAATCGTATGTATCGGGCATTTTTTTATCAACCCACCACGCCCAAAACAGGCTTAAAACAATAAAAATACCGCCGTAAGCTGCATATACACGTCCAAAGTCGGGGAACGACTGCCACGTAGCAATAACGCCGTACAGCACCAAAGCAATACCGCCCAGAAGCCCTAACCAGCTCGAAGCTCCTTCGCGCAGCCACTGCCAAATCAGATAGCCTCCGCCAATTTCAGCAAGGCCCGCTAAGATAAAAAGAAAAATTGCTTTAATCATAACCTATACTCCTTATATCATCATTTCGTCTCTTTATTCTATCTTACTTTTTTCATTTGATGAACTTTTCGTTTGCTTTAAATAAGTACACTGGAAAGCATTCCTTTATCAATTTGTCTTCAAACCTGCTAAACTATTAATAGTATGAGTTTATATAAAATGTTTGTACGAGTACAAAGAGCTATGTAATGACTGCTGCTCAGCGTACTTTTACAAGTAGAAGTTAGCAGGAAATAGACTATCTAAAAGAATAAGACGTTTAACAGTATAAAAAAGTAAAAAGAATGCAGATATAGGGGTTTGGTAAAATGAGTTTAGATCATAAAGTGATACGCATTGAGCTGCCTACACCATTTCCAATTGGACCAGTGAATGTGTTTTTATTAAAAGCAGACAAGTTAACGTTAATTGATGCAGGTATGAAAACAAAAGAAGCGTGGGACGTTTTTGAAGAGGCACTACGTAAAGAAGGATATAAAGTAACAGATATTGAACAAGTTATTCTGACTCATCAGCATCCGGATCACACTGGATTTTTAGAATGGCTGCCGAGTGATATACCTGTTTACGGTCATAAGCTTGTGGAGCCTTGGATTTACCAAGATGAAGAGTTTGTTCAGCAGCATAATGAGTTATATCGTAATTTTCTTATGGAGTTTGGAGTTAGTGATGATGTAATGGGAAAATGGCTTCGTAAAGCAACGGCTGCAATTCAAGTATATTCACCTAAAGGTCAGAAGCTAACGGGTTATTTAAAAGAAGGAGATACACTTCCGTATGCGAGTGAGTGGGAAGTGATTGAAGCACCGGGACATTCTTTGAGTCAGCTAATGTTTTACAATCGCAAAGAAAAGGTCGCGTTTGGCGGAGATCATATTTTGCCAAAAGTCCCGTCAAACCCGTATTTAGAACCAACCATTCAAAACCCTAAGCCAACGCCGCTATTGGACTACTTGGCGTCTCTTGAAAAAACGTTGAACTACGACATTGATTTGATTTATAGCGGACATGGTGAACCGCTTAGTGACATTCATTCTTTAATTATGGAACGTATTCAAAAGCAGCATAAATGGGCGCTGCGCGTGTTACAAGCGATGGGGAAAGGAAAGAAAACAACGCTTGAAGTCAGCGCTGCTTTTTTTCCGGATATGTATCAAAAAGCACCTGACTTTATTTTCTCAGAAGTGTACGGCCAGCTTACGTATTTAAAGAAAGAAGGCTACGTTGAATTAACAAAAAATGAAGAAGGCGTCTTGCTGTGGGAAGCTACACGCGTGCTTGCTCATCAGTCATAACATAACAAAACCAGCTTCTTTACAGAAGCTGGTTTCCTTTTGCTTATAGTGAATGCAAGCGCTCAATGCGTTTTTCAAGCGGCGGGTGAGTAGAAAATAAGCGTGAGAATTTTTCTTTACCGCTAATTTTAAAAGCGGCAATTGATTTTTGACGGTCATCTACTAATGAAGTAGTATGACGAAGCGATTCTAACGCATAAATCATTTTTTCCTTGCCGCCGAGTTTAGCAGCAAGCTCATCGGCTTTGAATTCCCGTCTTCTTGAATGCCAGAAAATAATTGGGCTGCTTAAGATACTAAAGAGAATCTCAAATACAATCGATGTAAGGAAATAGACAACCATCGCAAACTCTTCTCGCACAAAGTTTGACACCGCTTTGGCTACTAAACGAGAGAAGAAAATAACGAATGTGTTTAATACTCCTTGCAGTAGCGTAGTTGTGACCATATCACCGCTTTTAATATGCGCTATTTCATGAGCGATAACGCCGCTGATGGCATCGCGGTCCATTCGTTCAAGCATTCCGCTTGAAACGGCAACAAGCGAGCGTCTTTTACTTGGCCCCGTTGCAAACGCGTTAACTTCCGCTGAATGATAAATTCCGACCTGAGGCATTTTTCTTAATCCTGCCACAGATGCAAGTCGGTGAGTTTCTTCTAAAACAAATCGTTCATATTCACCTTGAGGGGAACGTTCATCAATAACTTGAACACCCATCATCCACTTTGCCATTAAGCGTGACATCATAAGAGAAATAATCGCGCCGCTGAAGCCGGCAATGACGCTAAATGCCAGCAGGCCGCCGTAACCGCTGCTTCCCATATAGCTTTGAACACCTAATAAAGATGTAATCGTTGTGATTGTGATTAATACTAAAATATTAACGAAAATAAACAGTGAAATTCGTTTTAGCACAAGTCTTCCTCCTTTAACTAATACGTGCATGATAGGTATACGGTTAGTAGAGAGGAAAGGTTTCATTTATTTATTCAAATTTACTAAAAAGATTACTATGGTTAAGTGGTTTAATAAAAAAAGTAAATAAATGGTTGAATACTTACCATAAATAGGTTATTATGAGTGATGTAAAGCTATCTTGTCTTGCAAGGTAGCTTTACTTTAAAAATGTATCTTGTATAACAAGATAGTGAAAAGGAAGAAATCGATATGTCTTTGAGAAGTCAATTGTTAAAAGGAATTTTAGAAGGGTGTATCTTATCAATCATTCAAAAAGAAACGGTTTATGGCTATGAGCTATCCCAGAAGCTTCAACAATATGGATTAAATGATGTGAGTGAAGGTTCGATTTACCCAATTTTACTACGTCTTCAAAAGGAGGGATTAATAAAGGGAGAAATGAAAGCATCGCCTTCGGGTCCTAAACGAAAGTACTATCATCTTACGGCATCTGGTGAGAGCGCATTATGTGAAATCCAAGAGGAATGGATCAACATTCAAAACCCTGTAAATAAATTGTTGAATAGGAGTTTTTACGATGAACGCTAAGGAATTAATTAAATTAAATAATAAGAAGCGAAAAGAGCTGACCAAGGAAAATGAAGAGTACTATGATAATATGCTTGTTTACATTCGAACGAGTGTGTCAGTTTCTGAACAGCAGGCTGAAGAGTTATTGATGGAGCTTTTAGATCACCTTATTGATGCACAAGCGGAAGGGAAGCGTGCTGAAGAGGTGTTTGGAGAGAACCTTAAGACGTACTGTGATGAAATGATTAAACAGTTACCTAAAGAACCCTTAAAAAGCACTGCTTTTTTTATAAGCTTTTTATTGTTACAGCTAGCAAGCTTGATGGCTATAGTAAGCGGGATAGGAAATATCGTTGTACATTATGTTAAGGATAGCAGCCAGACTGTTTATATCGGAACAGCAATCGTCACTTTTGTTATTGTTGCAGCTATTATTTCTCTTGATGTTTTTCTGCTTTTAAAATGGATACAAAAATCTGTTTACAAAATTACGAATAAGATTAAGGACTTTTTTCTACTCTTTGTCTTAATTTTTATTTCTCTTGCAGGGATGGTTTTTTTACCAAAGCTTATTCCACCTTTTGGCTATGTAATAGAAGGTGGAGGCTTCTTATATTTAGCTGCTGGTGCCGTAACACTCATCGTTTTAAGGTGGTTAAATAGTAAATATCAAATTACAAAATGAGATATAGGAAGCGGCAAAATGTATTGTTTAGTCTATAATCAAGAGCATTTTTTAAGAAATTTCATAATTTACGTCTATCTTGGGACAAGGCGTACTAAAATAATAAAAAAAGGTGTTCAACTCATGAACACCTTTTTGGTAAACATATTTAAAGATTACTAGTCAATAACTTCATGACGTTTAAAAATTAACCTTAGGCTCTGTACCTAACTTAATGCGTTTAAAGTTCTTTATGTGCTTCCACGTAATGAAAATAAAAATAATAGCTGCAAATACCATTAATATTACATCACCTACATAGATTGATGCTAAAAAGGCAACCAATGCGCCAATAGGTGAAGATAAGGATACGTATTTAGAAATTTTGAGAGAAATTAAAAAAGCAAGAATCCCTAGAATGAAAGCTAATGGTGAAAATGCAAGGAATACACCAGCGGCAGTCGCTACAGATTTTCCTCCTTTAAACTTTGCAAAAATCGGATAACTATGTCCGAGAATAGCGATAAACCCAGGGACAAGCATATGCAAGTGACTATTCATCATAAGCGGTAAACAGACAGCTAGCGAGCCTTTTGCTATATCGCCGATCAATACTATAATACCTGCTTTCTTTCCTAAAGTACGAAAGGTGTTAGTGGCTCCTAAGTTACCGCTTCCGTGCTTGCGAACATCGGTTTTGTAAAAGCCCTTTCCAATCACTAAAGCAAAAGGAATTGACCCAATTAAATAAGCTAATAAGATAATTATAGCGTTTGTTAATACGTTCATTATTGGCACCTCAAATTGTGTTGTTAGTATTCATTAAAATATACATGCGGTAAAAGCAGTCTTTTGTATGGCTAAAGGCTTCTAGTTTTTTCGGTGGAGTTTTTGTAAATTCGATTGACTTTCTAGTGGGACAACCCAATGCTTTTTAGTATGTTAAGATATTTTTGAACTTTTAAACCTTAATACGTATTAGTATAGATTGATATGTCTATTATAAATATGTAAAAAGAAGAACAGAGGAGAAACGAAAAGGCAAAAACAAAAAACTTGTAATACAATTTTAAAAATATAACATAAATATTTAAAGGTTAAAAGATATTTTGGGTATATTGTAGTAGAAAAAAGCGTTTTGATCATTTTTTTATGAAAAACAAGACAAAAAAATTAACAAATCAAAAAAAATATAATAAAATGTAAAACAGTGTTTCGAAATATTAACTTCTTAAAGTTGAAAGGGGTTCTGCACTTGTTGTGGACAGATATCAAAGAACGAGAAGTAGTTATGTACAAAAACTGCCAGGCGAAAATTTTAGAAAAAAAGGTGCCGAATAAAATAGTCGTTCGAAATCTAGAATTCCCGGAAAAAGGCGATTGGATATCAGCCGAGCTTGATTTTGAGGCTGTTGAAAAATTTGAGAAGAGTCGAGAACACTAATACTAAAAACATTTTATAATACTTTTATTTGGTATAGAAGAAAAAGCCGAGCTTACATTTTGAGTTCGGCTTTTTTGTTGATGTTTACTTCGTTCTCTTTACGAAGACCTCCTCGTTATTACATGTAAAACGACCCTTTTCTTCTCATTCATTTTTCACTATTAAACTATTTCTACATAAAAACTTATTTTCATTCGGGACTATAAGCTTATTTTTAACGCGCGTATTTTTGCCACTTTTTTCATATACAAACGTTCAGAAACAAAACTTCTGTGCATACATTGAAGACAAAGGGGGAGGATACAATGGGAAAAGCAAGTCGTATATTGAAATGGGTCAGCGGAGGATTGGAGGCCCTTTGGGGGATTCCACTTCTAGGTGGCACCTTGGTTATAAGCCTAGCCTATACGCCGCTTATTCTAATGCTTGCATTGCATATCGTAGGTTTAGTATTTGCGATTAAAACAAACAAAGTTCGGACAGGGCATATCATGGGAATTGTCTGTTCAGCTATCGCGTGGATTCCGGTTGTCGGCATGATCATGCATATTTTAACGGCTATTTTTTTACTGATAGAAGCAGCCAAAGATAACGAGCCGTCTGAAGACGCAGCATAAAAGAAGAGCCGCCTGATTTTTAGGTGGTTTTTTGTATTTATTAACAAAGACCTGTATGCTCTCTTGTTTTGGAAAATCCTTTTTATGTTAGAATATTAGAAGTATTTTCCAAAAAAAGGGGGTAAACACAATAGATAAAGCAAATCAAAAGAAGAACAGATTTCTTGCCGCAGGAGTTATATTAGCCGCTCTTGTAAGCTTTATATTTTTACTATGGAGTATAGGCTGGGTAATTCCAAATGCAATGAGTGTCAGCGGCTATAAAGGTAAAGAAACGTTTATTGATTTAAATGTGTTTAACGGAAATCAAGCAGAATTTGAAAGATACTAGTTTACTAGAAAGGTAAGAGATGGAGGAAAAAATAATGCCTACTTATAACAAGCTAGTGCGAGATAAAATTCCTACGATTATTGAACAAAGCGGAAAAACCTTCAAATCACGCGTGCTGCAGCGAGAGGAATATCAAAATGAGCTGATAAAAAAAGCAAAAGAAGAGCTTCGAGAATACATAGAAGCCCCAACGCATCAAGAGGCCATTGAAGAACTCGCAGATTTACTGGAAGTGATGCACGCGCTAGCAGCTGTGCACGGAGCAACGCCAGAGCAGCTGGAGAAAGTGCGTGAGGAGAAGGCCAAGGAGCGCGGGAAGTTTGATGATCGGATTTATTTAGTGGAAACAGAGGAAGCGTAGTTTGGTGGTCCAATAGTGGAGGGAGTGAGCGTTGGAAGGTGAGTTTTAATTTAAAAGTAGGAGAAATAAAAAAAGCTTATTTAACAGAACAAGAAATTTGGAAGGTCATTAATCAATTTTTCGCTAATGGTCACTTTACCACAACCTATAAATACGGTTTACTGAAGGCTTTAATTGAAAACCTATATAACGTTGACAATCAGTTAGTCCTCACGTTTGATCAAGTGTATTTTTCATTTGCTAAAATATATTGGAATTTGGTTATTCATCATGATTTAAATCAATTAAATACGTCCAATAGACAAGCTGGAATTCAAAAAGAGTTAAAGGAATTTCAGTTAATGCATGGTGTCCCCAATAAAGTAGTATTTGATCGTTTGCCAAGTAATCTTCAATTGCAGTTAGTAGAAAGAACTAAAAAAGTGGGGGCAAGGTATGTAGTAGGGGCGTTATACGGAGATATGGAAGGTTCTATTTATGAGTTTGATAAAAGAACAGAATACATAAAGTTTAATAGCAGTATGTATATTTTTTTACAAAAATATAGACAAATTGTTACTCATTTAACCAATTATCATTTGGCAAAATTTTTAGAAAAGCATAATGACAAAAATAAGTTGGAAGATGTCTTGTTGAAAGTGGAAAATATATCAAAACGCGAATCGCTGCATGCATTCTATAATATACTTTGGAAATATGAAACAAAAGAATGTTTTTATTGTGGGAAAGTTCTTTCTGCTAAACGCATCGCTACGCATGTAGATCATTTTATTCCATGGAGTTATATCCAATCAGATAATATGTGGAATTTGGTGTTAAGCTGTCAAAGTTGCAACACAAAAAAGAGCAATAAACTTGCTAAGAGCTTATACCTTGAGAAGATGTTTGTTCGTAATGAGAATCTTAAATTAACAGCAGTTCACAATGATTTTAACTATTATTCGGAGCGTAAGTTAGAATCTCTTTATAAGTATGCTGGAATGAATGGATACGTAGAAAACTGGTCTCCTTAAACCCGAGTATTTCTCTTTTCATCTCAGTTACAAAATCCCCTCTTGAAATTTTGTTCACCAAACAAGTAAACTAAAGACATAAGTTTGGTAAAATTGGGATAAGAAATTCACGAGGTAAGGGAGAACAAGTCGATGGAGATGGATCAAGAGAAATTTAATAAGGTGATTGAAGCGGCAAGGATGTATTATATTCTTGATTATAATCAAAGTGAAATTGCAAAAAAGCTTGGTGTATCAAGGCCTACGGTTTCTCGATTGCTGCAGACAGCAAAAGAAGAAGGCATTGTTCAAATTAAAATTGTGGATTCATCTATCAATAGTGAAAAATTGTCTTCTCAGCTTGAACATAAATTCAATCTAAAAAAAGCAATCGTCACACCGGTGCCTCAATATGAAAATCACATTATTAAAAGTCATCTAGGCGTGGCAGCGGCTGACTATCTCTATGACATCGTAAAAGATGGAGATATTATTGGGGTGACGTGGGGAACAACTCTTTATCAAGTGGCCATCGATTTAAAACAAAAGTATGTGAATGACGTGCAGGTTGTGCAGTTAAAAGGCGGAGTAAGCCATTCGGAAACGAGCACATATGCTTCTGAAATTATGTACTTATTTGGAAAGGCATACAACACGCCTCCTATGCATCTTCCTCTGCCTGTGATTGTCGATCATGTGGTAGTCAAAAAAGCAATGGAAACGGACCGTCATATTAAGCGCATTTTAGATTTAGGCAAGCAAGCCAACATTGCCGTCTTTACTACGGGACCCATTAAAACCGATTCGCTGCTTTTTCAGCTTGGCTACTTTTCCGAACAAGATGTAGAGATGATTTCCTCCCGAGCAGTAGGAGACATTTGTTCACGTTTTTTTGATAAAGATGGACAAATTTGCAATGAAAGCCTGGACGAACGGACGCTTGGACTTGATTTGGAAGAGCTGAAGAAGAAAGAGTACGCCATTTTAGTAGCCGGCGGAGATCAGAAAATCGACAGCATTTACGGAGCGCTGCAAGGGAAATTTGCAAATGTGCTCGTTACGGATCAGTTCACGGCGCGCTTTTTATTAGATAAACAAGAGTAAAGGAGATGAAGACGCTGTTTTTTCAAGAGCAAAAGCTTCATCGGGTTGAAATAGTAGAAGATATTGTATCTTATTCTGCGTCATCTCTGCAGGCACAGCGAAACCGGTATCCTTTTCAAGGGGACGTTTCAAAAGACGGAGTGATTGCCAAAGGAACCACGGGCTATATCATTAAGGAATTGAACGATTTACGCCGCCTGATCAGCCATACGTATTAATTCCTTATAAAAAGGTAAAGAATAAGTACCGAATCATGTTGTCATTTGTGATAAAAGCTGAAAAATAAGGGAAGACTTCCGAGTGCGGAAGTCTTTTTTTATTCACTAAAACAGCAGCTATAAATATTTTTGAACAAATGTAAATATATCTGTTTACAATTGTTCAAAGCTATTATATAGTAAGGGTGTAAGTTGTTGAAAACGTTTTAGTGGATGCACAATATGCAGATACTTTTAGGGGGAAAACGTCATGAGAATGGTTGACTTAATTGAAAAAAAACGTAATGGACATGAATTAAATAAAGCAGAAATCGATTTTATTATCGAAGGTTATACAAAAGGGGATTTACCTGATTATCAGCTATCGGCATTTGCGATGGCGATTTACTTTCAAGGAATGACGCAGGAAGAACGCGTAAATTTAACGCAAGCAATGGTTGAATCAGGAGATCAAATCGACTTATCAAAAATTGAAGGTATTAAAGTAGACAAACACAGCACAGGCGGCGTAGGTGATACAACAACACTTGTATTAGGACCTTTAGTAGCTGCGGTTGATGTACCGGTTGCTAAAATGTCTGGCCGCGGCTTAGGACATACTGGCGGTACGATTGATAAACTTGAAGCAGTGCCTGGCTTCCACGTTGAAATTACAAACGAAGAATTTATTCGTTTAGTAAATACAAATAAAATTGCCGTTATCGGTCAAAGCGGAGACTTAACGCCAGCGGATAAAAAGCTTTATGCGCTTCGTGATGTAACAGCAACAGTTGATTCGATTCCGTTAATTGCAAGCTCAATTATGAGTAAGAAAATTGCAGCTGGAGCAGATGCTATTTGCTTGGATGTAAAAACGGGGAACGGCGCATTTATGAAAAAGCTTGAAGACGCTGAAGAATTAGCAAAAGCAATGGTTGAAATCGGAAAAGGCGTAGGCCGAAACACAAAAGCAATCATCTCAGATATGAGCCAGCCTCTAGGATTTGCGGTTGGTAATGCGCTTGAAGTGAAAGAAGCTATCGACACGTTAAAAGGCGAAGGTCCTGAAGATTTAACAGAGCTTTGCTTAACATTAGGAAGTCACATGGTTGTACTTGCTGAAAAAGCAAGCAGCTTAGATGAAGCGCGTGCAATGCTTCAAGAAGTAATTAAAAACGGAAAAGCATTAGAATCGTTCAAAACATTCTTAAGCGCACAAGGCGGAGACGCTTCTGTGGCAGACGATCCTTCTAAATTACCGGATGCAGCGCACAAAATTGAAGTGCCAGCAAAAGAAGATGGCTACATTTCAGAAATCGTTGCAGAAAAAATCGGCGTAGCGGCAATGAAGCTAGGTGCAGGACGTGCAACAAAAGAATCTGAAATCGACTTAGCAGTTGGTATTATGTTAAATAAAAAAGTTGGCGACCAAGTGAAAAAAGGCGACTCTCTTGTTACCATCCACAGCAATAGTGAAGATGTACAGGAAGTAATGGATATCGTTTATGATTCTTACAGCACGGTCGCTGAAAAAGTGGAAGCTCCAACGTTAATTTATAAAGAAATTCATTAAGAGACAGAGAGGAAGAACAAAATGAGTCAAAACATTACGGGTATTATTGATCATACATTATTAAAAGCAGATGCAACAGAAGAGCAAGTTACGGTTTTAGCACAAGAAGCAAAAGAATATTCATTCGCTTCAGTTTGCGTAAATCCAACGTGGGTAAAAAAAGCAGCTGAATTATTAAAAGATGCTCCAGAAGTAAAAGTGTGTACGGTAATTGGCTTTCCTCTTGGAGCTACGACTTCAGCAGTAAAAGCATTTGAAACAACAAATGCAATCGAAAATGGTGCAGATGAAGTAGATATGGTAATCAATATCGGCGCGTTAAAAGATAAAAATTATGACTTAGTGCAAAGCGACATTCAAGCAGTAGTCGATGCTGCAAAAGGCAAAGCGCTAGTAAAAGTAATTATTGAAACGGCTCTTTTAACAGACGAAGAAAAAGCAACAGTTTCTGAGCTAGCTGTAAAAGCTGGAGCTGATTTTGTTAAAACGTCAACAGGCTTCTCTACAGGAGGCGCAACGGTAGAAGACGTAGCGCTTATGAGAAAAACGGTTGGACCAGATGTAGGTGTAAAAGCTTCTGGCGGCGTTCGCGGCTTAGAAGATGCAAAAGCAATGATTGAAGCTGGTGCAACACGTATTGGTGCAAGCTCTGGCGTATCAATTGCAAAAGGTCAATTAAGCAACTCTGATTATTAATAAATGACAGCAGGTTAGTACTAGCTAACCTGCTGTAAACTAAGCAAAGGATGATGACGGTGGAGCCAAAACAATTAATAGATGAAGCAATTGCAGCAAGCAAACAAGCACATGTACCGTATTCTCATTTTCATGTTGGTGCAGCTCTTTTAACAACTGATGGGAAGATTTATCGTGGATGTAATATTGAAAACGCTTCCTATGGATTGACGAACTGCGCTGAGCGAACGGCTATTTTTAAAGCTGTTTCAGAAGGGGACAAGCAGTTTTCAGCTATCGCAGTTGTAGGAGATACGGACGGCCCAATTTCTCCTTGCGGCGCATGCAGACAAGTATTAGCTGAGTTCTGTGATGATCACACACAAATTATCTTAGCAAACTTAAAAGGAGATTTTGTGATTACCAACATCAACGAAATCTTACCGGGCTATTTTTCATCAAAAGACTTACAAAAATAAGTAAGCAGTGGAGGATACTATGAAATATTTAATTGGCATCTTAGGATTACTCGTTGTCTTTGGATTAGCATATCTTGCAAGTAATAACCGTAAAGAAATCAAATACAAACCAATCGTTATTATGGTTGTGATTCAAGTTCTTTTATCAGCTTTACTTCTAAACACGAAGTTTGGCTTGATTATTATCAATGCGATTGCCAGCGTTTTCGGAAAGCTGCTTTCATACGCAAATGAAGGAGTAGAGTTCGTATTTGGCGGAATCGCGAATAAAGGATCAATGCCGTTTTTCTTAAACGTGCTGCTTCCTATCGTTTTTATCTCTGTCTTGATTGGGATTTTACAGCACTTTAAAATTCTTCCGTTCATTATGAAATGGATTGGCTTAGTTCTCAGCAAGATTAACGGAATGGGAAAATTAGAGTCTTATAACGCAGTAGCTTCTGCGATTGTAGGTCAGTCAGAAGTATTTATTACTGTTAAAAAGCAACTAGACAAACTGCCGCCAAACCGTTTATATACGCTTTGTGCATCAGCTATGTCGACTGTTTCAATGTCAATTGTCGGTGCTTATATGACAATGATTGAACCAAAATATGTAGTAACAGCAATTGTGATTAACTTATTTGGTGGATTTATTATTTCTTCTATCATTAACCCTTACACAGTAACGGATCAAGAAGATATTTTAGAAGTACAAACTGGTCATAAACAAACGTTCTTCGAAATGCTTGGCGAATACATTATGGATGGATTTAAAGTAGCGATTATCGTAGGTGCGATGTTGATTGGTTTCGTTGCGCTGATGGCTGCGATTGATAACGTGTTTGAAATGTTATTTGGTCTATCGTTCCAGCATCTGCTTGGCTATGTGTTTGCACCGTTTGCATTCATCATGGGTGTTCCTGCTTCAGAAGTTGTGGCAGCGGGTGGAATTATGGCAACAAAACTTGTAACAAATGAATTTGTGGCAATGATGAGCCTGTCGGATATGGCTTCAACATTCAGTGCTAAAACGCTTGGAATTGTATCTGTATTCTTAGTATCATTTGCTAACTTCTCATCAATTGGAATCGTGTCAGGAGCTGTTAAAGGCTTAAGCGAAAAGCAAGGAAATACAGTAGCGCGCTTTGGTCTTCGTTTACTGTACGGAGCTACGCTTGTAAGCGTACTGTCAGCGATTGTTGTCAGCTTCATTTTATAAGTGTAATAGAAACAGAAAGAAAAGCAGTTTCCTTTTTAAAAGGAAGTGCTTTTTCTTTTTTACATGTAAACCATAGCTCCGCGCATCCTAAAGAAAAACATCGACACAGAGGAGGACAAGAAAAGCTGGGGGCTTTTCTTACTGAAAAATGGATCAAATTGGACTGTTGCTGTCAGGTGCAGCTTTATTTTTAAATGGACTGATGCTGCTTGGAAAAGCAGATGAAAAAAATGTAGGCGTATTTAACTTATTTGTTGGAGCTTTTCAAGTTATTGTTCCGTTTTATTTAATTATTACGTCAGATCAAAGCAACTGGATTTTATATGAAAGAACGGCAATCTTTTTATTTGGCCTTACGTATTTATATGTAGGCGTGACAGTATTAAAAGGAATGCAGGGAACAGGGCTTGGCTATTACTCACTTTGGGTATCGATTATCGCTTTAGTATACGTTACGGTTTCTCTTGTTCACTATCATGACGTCGTAAACGCTATTACATGGATTCTTTGGTCGTTTTTATGGTTTTTATTTTACGTGCTTAACACGAGCAAAAAAGATGTATCTGCATATGTGGGGAAAGTGGCGATTGTCCAGTCGTGGGTGACCTTAACAATTCCAGCGCTGTTTTCACTAACAGGTGTATGGGGAAATAAAGATATGTACAATATGTGGGGAATCGTGCTGGTAGCTTCCATCATTTATTTTGTATATCTAGGATACCGACTATTCTTTTCTCAGCCGCAAAAAATGATTTTAAAATAAGCATTTACAAAAAATAGATAATAATGGTAAGATGTTAGAAATTAAATGCCGTGAAGAGAAAAGTAGACAGCATGTATTCTTAGCAGAGAGCTCCGGAAGCTGAAAAGGAGCAAGAAAAACGCTGTTGAAGCAAGCCTCTGAGCAGCGCATTGGATCTAACGTGATAGTGCGACGGCTGCTTCCGTTACAAAGCTAGAGTATAAGCGCAAGCCGTACTCGATAAGGTTTATATGGCGACATATGAACAAACTAGGGTGGCACCGCGATTCAAAATCTCGCCCCTAAGACACATGTCTTGGGGGTGGGATTTTTTTATTGGCAAAAATCAATAATGGAGCGGAGGCCTTTCTTTTATGAAAAATAAGCTGTTGTCTTGGAAATACCCGTGTTTATTGCTGTTTGGAATTGGCACTAGTAATATTGGCGACTGGATTTATTTGATCGCTTTAAATGTAACGATGCTTGATATGACGAATTCGCCGCTTGCGGTTTCGGGGCTATACATGATAAAGCCGCTTGCTGCGCTGTGTACAAATATATGGTCTGGAAGCTTAATTGATCGGATGAACAAACGGAAGCTTATGATATTTTTGGATTGGATGCGTGCCGGGATTATTGCGTGCCTTCCGTTTTTCTCATCCATACTGATCATTTATGTGCTGGTATTTATCATTAGTATGGCAAGTTCGATGTTTCGTCCGGCATCGATGGTCTATATCACAAAGCTTATTCCAACTGAAAAGCGAAAAAGATTTAATTCACTGCGCAGTTTGATTGACTCAGGAGGCTTTCTTCTTGGTCCGGCCGCAGCCGGTGCGTTATTTATGATTGGAACGCCTGCGTTTGCCATTTATGCCAATGCTGCAGCGCTGGTATTGTCAGGGGTGGTTACTTTGTTTATGCCGAACCTGGATACAAAAACAGAAGTTAAAGAAAATAAGCTCTCTGTAAATACCATTCGAGAAGATTGGAAAGTGGTGTTTCACTTCAGTAGAGCCAACAGATACATTATCACCATTTATGTATTATTCAGCTTCTTAATGGTCATGGCCACGGCAATTGATTCTCTTGAAGTTTCATTTGCAACAAATGTCATTCATTTGTCCGAAAGCGAATACGGATTTTTATTAAGCGTAGCAGGCGCTGGCATTATGATTGGCGCAGTTGTGAATACACTGTTTGCTAAGAAGCTGGCGACGAACTTTCTAATAGGCGCCGGCAGTGTAGGAGTGTCGCTTGGCTATTTGCTGTATGCGAGTTCTTCTTCTTTTCAAACCATGGGCACAGGATTTTTTAGCTTATCCTTTGCGTTAGCTTTTGCAAGTGCAGGTTTTCAAACCTTTTATCAAAACAGCATTCCCGTTGACATGATGGGGCGAGTAGGAAGCATATATGGCCTGCTTGAGTCACTGCTGATCATTATCATGACTTTTTTATGCGGCATGGCTGCGCACATCTTTTCGATTCAAGGAGCTGTAATTGGTGGAAGTCTGATCATGCTTTTAAGTACGGTTGTATTGTTGTTGTGCACGTTAAAGCCGGCGTTTTATAAAATAAGTTTAGTCAAAAAACAAGGAATCTAACGCATAGGTACTAATGGACAAATAAGTTAAGAAGCCGATAACAAGAAATGAATACAGAATAAAGGATGGAAAAGCCTAGTGAAAATGAAAGATGCGTTAAAGAAAAAAGGAATGTTTGTTAAAAAATTATCGAATCAAGGTGAATTCTTCCGGAAGCGGTGGGAGAATGAATTTGCAGATGCTTTAAGCGCATCGCAAAAAAGGACAATTTATATGGATGAATTTTTGTGGCATGCGTTTAGCTATGAAAAGCTCCCTTGCTTGCAAGGGGAACAAGCGGTTCAAGCGTTTGAGCACCAAGTTAAGAACGACTGTTATTTGTTGTTTGAATATGATGAACGAGTGCTGCAGCTATCTAAATGTAAGCATTTAACAAGCACTGATTTAAGTGGGAATACAAACATGTATTTAGAAGATTTATATGTGGTTGATAAAGATTTTACGTGGACTTATGTGATTACCCATGAAAGCTCATGTGGACCTTACTTTTACCGAACATAATAAAGATAGAGCCTGCCGTGTTTATTAATACGGCATTTTTTGTTATAAAAAAACATCTTATTAATTAAAAGTAATTATAGTAATTAAATGGTTTTTTTGTCTGAAATTATTGGGTATTTATTACTAACTATTATCCATCTCTCTCCTATATCTATATTACCATTTGGTTTTTTTTCAAAAAATAGGATATGAAATTAATTTTTTGTATGCTAAGGTAATTACTGCTAGTAAGCTTGTCTTACAAAATTTGTTTTGAAAAAGGAGGTTTTTATATGAAGTGGTATTTACATGTACTAAAAAATTATGCAACGTTTCAAGGAAGAGCAACACGTAAAGAGTATTGGATGTTTGTCTTATTTAATTTTATTATATGGTGTGTGCTTTCAGCTATTGAACTTATAACAGATATGCCTCCGTTTTTGCGTATAGTTTATCTTGTTGCAGTCTTTATTCCATCTCTTGCTGTGACGGCACGCCGACTGCATGACATAGGAAGAAGCGGTTGGTGGCAGCTCATTAGTATTATTCCGATTGCCGGAGCTATTTGTCTATTAATTCTTCTTTGTCTACGAAGTGAGTCGCAGTTAAACCGATTTGATGTACCTAATAAAGTTGCGTAGGACTTAAACGGTTAGGTAGTTTAATTTAATAAACAAAGAGAGGGTTTAAAAATGTACTGGTATATAAAAGCGTTAAAAAATTACGCGACGTTTCAAGGAAGAGCAACGCGTACGGAATATTGGATGTTTACATTATTTGCTTATATCTTTATGATTATTCCATATATCTTGGTTTTTATCGATTCACTTTCGGTATTTGGAGTTATTTTAGTATTACTTTACGGAGCAGCAATGATTCTGCCTTCACTTGCAGTCACTGTTCGCCGACTGCATGATACAGGAAGAAGCGGCTGGTGGTATTTAATTAACTTTGTTCCAGTTATCGGAGGCATTTGGCTGCTCATCTTACTTTGTCAAAGAAGCGAAGTAATAGCCAATATTTACGACACAGACACGCAGGCGTCTTAATCAGAGTAGTTTATTAGTTTAAAAAGTGAGTAAACTATACGTGCGAATTGTATCTAAATTAAAAAGAGGTTGGGACAAAAGTAATTTAGTTGAAGGGAAATCCGAACTAATTGAGATTCTTGATGGAGAATCCAATTAGTTCGGATTTTTTCATAGTGTGATGGTGAACGTAAATTTTATGTGTATAGGTTCTTCTAGCAGTTGATTGGAGCGCAAGCGACGAGGAGGCTCATCGGACGCCCGCGGAAAGCGAAGCCTTGCACGGAAATCAACGGCGGTGTCATAAGCGGTTCAGCTCATGTATCTCATTTGTTCGTCTTTAGGTTGGATTCATTTCGTTATGTCCTGGCCTCTTTTTTCATTTTCCCACACGCTGCTGGGAATTTCTTTTCGAAGAACAGGTGCAATATCACGTGCAAAACGCTCTAGCTGTTCGCGCTGCTCTGCTTCGCTTAGACCGTCTACGCTGATGCTCAGCACTTCGTTTCCATAAGCATGGTGATAGTCTATTATTTTTTCAATGATTTGCTCTGGGCTTCCTACTAAAGCAGGGCCGTGTTGAACGATGTCTTCTAGTGACGTGAATGGCGATTGATTATGCTTCGCTGCTTCTGTATTGCTAAATGCGTTATAGTATGGACGATAGCGGCGAATCGCTTCTTCCGTTGTATCAGAAATATATAGGCTGCTAGCCCCCGAACCGATGATGGCCTTGCGTGGGTCATGGCCATAATAAGCAAAACGTTCCCGGTAGTGGTCAATCAGCGCTTTATATTTAGCCTGAGGGTGAAAGGAATTGGATGAAAATAGCGGCTCTCCATATTTAGCTGCCAGTTCTGTAGACAGCGTGCTTGACGCGCTTCCATGCCAAACGGGAATAGAAGGCTGAAACGGCCGAGGCTGAGTCGTAACGTTAGTTAAAGGCGGACGATAACGGCCGCTCCACGTGACATTTTCTTCTGTCCAAAGCTGTTTTAAAAGAGCGTATCTTTCAGCAAGAGACTCCCATTGTTCTTCTTCTGTAATGCCAAAAAGCGGATAATGACGGGGATCATTGCCTTTTCCAATAATCAGTTCAAGACGTCCACCCGACAGGTGATCAAGCGTTGCGTAATCTTCAGCTACTCGTACAGGATCTAAAATGCTTAGAACGGTAACGGTAGTAAGAAGACGAATGTGCGACGTTTTAGCAGCGATTGCACTTAAAACAACGGGAGGAGAAGAAGACAAAAAAGGAGCTCCGTGTCTTTCGCCGACTCCGTAAGCATCAAAACCTAATTTTTCTGCCAGCACTGCTTGATTTAACACATGCTGAAACTTTTCTTGAGCAGTTAATGTTTCTCCAGTAACCGGGTTCTGGATATTTTGAATAAGACTAAATAAAGCAAATTTCATACGTTTTACCTCCAAAAGATAAAATGCTGGACGACAATAAAAAAAGCAAACGTACACATATTGTCGTGTCCATTTGCCTCCAGTTGACTGGTAGATATGTAGTTTTATTGTTTTATTAGTTGTATCTTAAGCGGTAAACACTGAGCTGTCAAGATAATCTTTTTTCTAAAACCTACTTGATTTATCGGTTAACTAGTATTATGATGTGAATAATCTTACACGAATAAGCCCACTGGTTAACCAGAGGCTCTTGATGAAGCAGATACTTTATCAAGAGCCTCTTTTTATTACATAATAGAGGGATTCAGGGGAGGAACGCATGAAAAAATATTGGCTGTTTTTACTTTCAATTGTAGTAGCTGTGAGCGTGGCAGGATGCGGAACAAACGCATCTTCAAGTGCAGGAGAAAAGAAAGAAAAAGATGTTCAAACGATTGTTGTTGGAACGGGCACTCAGTTTCCTAACATTTGCTTTATTGATGATAAAGGCAAACTGACCGGCTATGATGTAGAAGTAGTAAGAGCGATCGACAAAGAGTTAAAGGATTATAAATTTGAATTTAAAACAATGGAATTTTCAAATCTGCTTCTTAGCTTAGAAAGCAATAAGATTGATATGATTGCTCATAACATGGCTCAGAACGCTGAGCGAAAGAAAAAGTTTTTATTTAATGATGAAACATATAATTATTCTCCGCTTTATGTAACAGTTCCTAAAACTCGAAATGATATTCATTCATTAAAGGATTTAGAAGGGAAAAAAATGATTGTAGGAGCTACAAGCAATGCGGCTGTCTATCTAGACAAATACAATAAAAAACACGGTAATAAAATCGATGTAGTTTACGCCGGTCAAGGTGCGGATGATGCTACCACTCAATTAAAAACAGGCCGAGCAGATGCTACGCTTGCGACGCCATTTTCTATCGACTTTAGCAATCAAGCGCTGAAATTTCAGCAAAAAACGGTTGGAGATATTGTGATTAATTCAAAAGTGTATTTTATGTTTAACAAAAAAGACGAAAAGTTAAAGTCGGAAGTTGATCAGGCGATTAAAAAGCTGAAAAAAGACGGTACGTTAAAAAAACTCAGCACAAAATGGCTAGGAAAAGACTATACCGTGCAAAATTGACTATAGCAAAAAAGCAGCTGCCCATACAGCTGCTTTTTTGTATGATATAAATCCAATAGATAGAAGAAACGATCTGCAAAGAAAACAAAAAGTAGTGTATAGTAGAGCTATAAGTACTATAAAAGCAGGACCGCAGTAGGAGGCAATTCATTGATTACGGATTTACAGCGCGGAGATTTCTTTCAAAAAGGACATCGTTATCGCAGAAAACAAATTCATAAGCTTTATAAAGGACAGGAACAAAGCGAAATATCAACGCCAAAAGCGCATCCATATATTTTTATTTTCACAAAAGAAAGCGGAAGTGAATACGGAACGGGACACGGATGGAATAAAGATAAAACCGCTTTTTTCTATACGGGAGAAGGCCAAAGAGGATCCATGCAGCTCATTAAAGGCAATAAAGCGCTTCGTGAACATTTTTTATCAGAAAAAGCCGTTTATTTGTTTCACTACGTGGAGCCGGGAGTGGTCGAGTTTGTTGATGAAGTGACGTATATCAATCATCAACTAGAAATTATGTGGGACTCAGACGGAGAGCTTCGTGAAGCGATTATTTTTGAACTTGAGCGAAATCCCGTGATTGAGGAAAAAGCAGCAAAGTTGGATGTTTCACTTTATTCGACTGAACAGCTTCGTCATATGGCGTTAGGGAAAGAAAAAAAGACAAGTGTTTATGAGCAAACGGCAGCTCTTAAACAATATGTTCACAAACGCGCAGCTGGTATTTGTGAAGCCTGCGGAGAAAACGCGCCGTTTATCGCAAAAGATGGAAGCTCCTTTTTGCAAATGTACTATCTTTCAAAGCTATCAGAGAGCGGACTCGCTAAGCCAATGGACGCTGCAGCACTATGTCCCAACTGTCATAGCCGTCTACGCTACGGGAAAGATAGGGAAGTATATAAAGAAGAGCTGATTACTAAAATTAATGAAAAAGAAGCAGGAAAGAAAAATGAGTAATATCGTCTTTTTTCATTTTATAAAAAACCGTCTCTAGGCAGGGCAGCTGCCGAGGCGGTTTTTTGTATGTAGAATGACTTCAAAAAATAAAGACAATAAAGCGTATAAAAATAATAAAAAAACAGATAATGAAAAACTGAAGCTTTCGTTTAGAAAATAGTAAAAGCTGGGGTGATGTGCTGTGGGAGACAAGTATGACTGCGTCATTATAGGTGGAGGAATTGCAGGACTTCAAGCCGCAATTCAGCTGGGAAGATATAAACGCAGTGTATTGGTTATTGATTCAAACGACGGACGTTCCAATCTCTGCAAAAATTATCAAAATATATTGGGATGGCCTGAGGGAATAAGCGGGCAAACTCTAAGAGAAACGGGAAGGCAGCAAGCAAAAAGCTACGGCATTCAATTTGCAGAAGAGCGTGTCCTTCAGTGTGAAAAAGAAATAGATGGGTTTAATGTCATCACAAACTCTGCGAACTACGAAGCAGCTACTTTACTGTTTGCGACCGGAGTCGTAGACCGGATTCCTTCTGAACTTCAGCAAGAGCTATATCCTTGTATGGGAACAACCGTATATGTATGTCCCGACTGCGATGGATATGAAGTAAATAATAGAAGGGTATTAGTACTAGGGTCAGGAAAAACAGGAGCCAGTTTATCTCTTACGTTAACATATTGGACAAATAACATTATGTACATTAATCACGACAAAAAAGAAATTGGACCTTTAGCAGATACCTTGATGCAAAAGGGAATTACCTATAAAGAAGCGGCAATAAAAAAAGTCATAGCTGAAGCAGAAATGTTAAAAGGCGTCATCCTCGAAAACAATGAATTTATTTATGGAGAGAGAGGTTTTTTAGCGTTCGGAGGAAATAAAGTTCGAACAGAGTTAGCGCATGAGCTCGGAGCAGAGCTTCTAGAAAATCAGCACATTATCGTAAATCCGCGTACAAAAGAAACAAATGTTTCAAACGTGTGGGCAGCAGGAGACATTGTGGCTCATTCTGAACAAGTTACGGTAGCGATGGGAGAAGGTTTACAAGCCGCTATTTGGATACACAAACGCTTGTTAGAGCTTTATGAAAAATAATTGTTTTTTTTATAAAAAAAGTTAAGATTGCATGTTTTGTTTCCTTTTTGTTAGGGAACTGGAAATAAAAGAGAGATAAAAAATGATTAAAAATGAGGAGAAGGAGTGGCAAAAAAGTGGTATATAGTCAAGCAGTAAGAAAACCTGAGTTTCAACAAGCGGAATCGGAAGGGTTAAATGAAGCCATTCACGAGTACATAACTCGTCGTACACGTCACAATGCACCGGTTGTGGATGCGCTTCGATATATTATGACCATTGAACATAAACATGAACGCATGCAGGTAGCAGCAGAACTGTTTGGAACAGCTATCCAGCGTGTAAAAGATCAAGATATTATTCAATATCTAAAAAAGTGCGGAAGCTACAAAAGAATTTCTGATACGACGGAATAAAACCGTTTTCTTTGAAAAAGCGCCTTGAATGGAAAGGGGCTTTTTTTGTTTGCTCCATTTAAAAGCAAGGAGAAATACATAGAATTCTTCCAGTTTGTGCATAGTAAATGAAGCAGAATTAATTGAGGAAGAGACAGAGTTTTGTATCTGATTACGTGAATGAACGTTAAAGTAGAATACAACCTTCACTTGTACAGATGCCGACTTTTGAATAAATAGAGCTCTATGTATCTCTAGCAGGAGGTTTAGTTTATGAGTCAAGAAATACCCTTAAGTTCAAGTGAAATTGCTACTCTTTGGATGACCTATCAGCAAAAGACAATGATTCGAAGGATTTTAGAATATTTTATTGTTCAGGCAGAAGATGACAAGGCGAAAGAAATTATGCAAGATACGCATATGCAAGTGGTGAACTATATTGAAGATATCAAAACGATTCTAAAAAATGAAGGGGCAGCCATACCGGTAGGATACACGGAAAAAGACGTAAATGTCGGTGTTCCTAAGCTTTATGATAAAATGTTTGATATTATGTTTCTTCGCCTTTTAAAAGAAATTAGCATGGGGCTACATACGCTTCATTTAACCATGTCCTACAGAAAAGACATGATCTCTCTATATAAAGAGCTTACCGCTTTCACGCAAAGTGGCTATGACAAATGTGTAGATTATCTTCAGGAAAAAAACGTGCTTCCAAGGCCTCCAGCTGTTTCAGTACCTAAAACAGTGAAGTTTGCTGAAGGCACAGATTACATGAATGGAATCCATTTATTTTCGAGTAAACGGGCATTAAATACTGTAGAGGTAGCACATATTTATTATGCAATTGAAAGCAACATTTTTGGTATGCAAATGATCACGGGGTTTGCTCAAGTAGCAAATGAACCTGAAGTGAAGAAGTATTTTGTAAAAGGAAAAGAGCTGGCTAAAAAAGTTGTAAGTGATTATAGTAAAATTCTTCTGGAGAGTGATATTCAGACGCCTGCGACGTGGGGTGCGAAAGCGACCGAGTCAAAAGTAGCACCTTTTTCGGATAAACTAATGATGTACTGCGTGAGTTTATTTTGCAGTTTTGGACTAGGAAGCAACGCTTTAGGCACTGCGTTTAGTTTGCGTGGAGATCTTCCTCTTACACTTGTCAGTACGGCCAAAGACATTTTAACATACGGGCAAGACGGGGGGAAAATCATGGCCAAAAACGGATGGCTTGAGGAACCGCCAAGTATGGAAGACCGAAATGATTTGATTAAATAGAAAAAGCATAATGCATGAAGAAAACTTCTTTTTTTAAAGAAGTTTTTTCTTTTGGATAAAAAAATGCCGTTATTTGTTCATTTAACGGTTTGTTTTTTGAATAAAAAGGATACATAAACTATAAATTTACAATTATATGATAAAAAAGGAGGATGTTGCAGATGAAATGGTACATAAAGGTGTTAAAAAATTACGGGGTATTTTCTGGTCGAGCAAGCCGAACTGAATACTGGATGTTTGTGTTAGTTAACTTTGTTATTTCATTTATTTTGTCTTTGATACAGTTCATTATTGATAAGCCTCTTTTTCTGCCTGTAATCTACTCGTTATTGATTGCAGTCCCTTCGTTAGCGGTAGGAGCAAGAAGGCTCCACGATACGGGAAAAAGCGGATGGTGGCAGCTCATTACATTGGTTCCACTCATTGGAGGTATTTGGCTAATTGTTTTATTCTGCCAGCCTAGCGATCCAAAAGAGAATCGTTTTGGTACAACGGCCAAAGCAGCATAAATAGAACTCCCCCTTATATAAGGGGGAGTTTTTTAGTGCATAGGTTCTACTATAGTTCCATCATAAGCAGATTGGTAAATAGCTCGTATGTCTTTTTCATGAAGAGGCAAAGGACTGCGAGCGAGAATTCGTTTTTGCTGGACACCATCTTCTGTCAACTTTTGAAGGGCATTTTCTGGAATTTCAAATCCGCGAAGAGTCTGAGGAATTCCGACGTCTTTGACAAGTGACTGCAGTTGTTTTACACACTGATAAGAAGCTTTCTCTTCTGATAAAGAAGTAGCGTTTCCGCCTAGTGCTTCAAAAATATCCCGCATCTTTGTCACGCAGCTGCTGCGGATATAGCCCATAACGTATGGAAGCAGTATGGCATTTGATTCACCGTGAGAAATGTGAAACTGTCCGCCTAACGGATATGCAAGTGCATGAACCCCAGCAACACCGGCGTTAAAAAAAGCAAGACCTGCTAAATAGCTTCCGTAGCTCATCTGAGTTCGCGCTTCTTTATCTTTGCCATCTTCTACAGCTGCTCTTAAAGAAGAGCTGATCATGCGTATAGCCTTTAGGGCTAAGGCGTCCGTTGCTGGATTTGCATTCACCGATACATAAGCCTCAACGGCATGAGTTAATGCATCAATCCCTGTAGCCGCCGGTACTTTAGAAGGAACGCTCAGCGTAAGCTCGGGATCTACAATCGCGGCGTCCGCAAGCAAATGATCATGGGTCACAACGTCTTTGCTGCTTTCAAGAGATAATACAGAAATATTCGTTACTTCTGAGCCTGTGCCGGAAGTAGTGGGAATTAAAATTTTTGGAAGTCCTTTTTCCGTAATTTGTTTCGTGCCAGTTAAGTTTAAGTATTCTTCTACAGCTCCGTCATGAACGGCTAAAACGGCCGTAAGTTTTGCTAAATCTAATGCGCTCCCCCCGCCAACTCCAATGACTAAATCAAATTTTCGGCTTTTTGCGTAAGATACGAGTTTTTCACCAAGCGCTAAAGGCGGCTCTGGTGCCGTATCTGCATATACATCTACTTCGTATCCATTTTGGATAAGAGGAGCACTCACTTTATCTACAAGTCCAATGTCTTTTAACACGGGATCTGTGACGATTAAAATATGAGCAGGGTGATATTTTTTTACTTCCGGAAGCAGTTGTTGAAGTGATCCCCATCCTGTGTAACTGAGAGGGGTGAAAACTAGTTTTGACACAGTCATTCTTTCGTCCTCCTGTAGGTACTGTTTTGGTGGCGATTTCAAAGATGTGGTTTTGCTTCTACGTATATTATAATGAAGTATCGTAAATTTTTCATTGAATGCAAATTAGCTGTCACGAAAAAAATGAGCTTTACTTGATAGAGGCAAAGGATGGGGAATGTTGAGATACGTAACAAAAGAATTAGCTCAGAAAATTGTGTGTAGAACAATGGAGATTATTGATTGCAACATTAACGTAATGAACGAAAAAGGAGTCATTATTGGTTCGGGTGACAAAAATCGAATGGATCAAATCCACGAAGGAGCGTTGATGGTATTAAAAAACGGCAGTTCCTACGAAATTAATCAGCAGCAGGCTGACTCGCTGCGCGGAGCCAAACCAGGCGTGAATTTGCCTATTTTCTTTAACGGAGAAATTGTTGGGGTTGTGGGATTAACAGGACTGCCAGAGCAGATTCGTAATTACGGAAAGCTCGTGCGTATGGCTGCTGAAATGATTTTTCAAGAAATGATTTTAATAGAGGAAATTCAGTGGGATGAACGATTAAAAGAAGAGGTGGTTCATCAGCTTCTTCAACAAGAAGAGCCGCTTGATTCCTTATTTTTTGAACGAGCGAATCGGTTTAATATTAACCTATACCTTCCAAGAATGGCACTAATTATTAAAGCTGAAAATCGCCATGAAGTTATGAAGGTTGTAAAGAAATACATAGCTAATAATGATCTATACGCTATGCTTCCAGACGGAGTGGTTCTATTAAAATCTATAGAAGCCGGCAGCGCTAGCAGCTATGCTGAACAGCTGGAAAAGCAGCTTCGTGCGTCTGATTGCCTTTATAAGTTATCTGCAGGATCTGTTCAAGCTGATTTTAAAGGCCTTCATATATCGTATCAGCAGGCGAAAGATACGCTTTCGGTTGGTTCAAAGCTTCATCCAGAAGCTGATTTCTACTGCTATTCGGATTATCAAATTCCCGTACTGTTACGTCAACGCGCCGGTTTTCAAGAAAATCATGATCTGTTGCAATACTATGAAAAGCTTAAGGAATATGATAAGAAAAAAGAGCTTATCGAAACGTTAACGATCTACATAGAAGAAAATGGCGAAGGAAGCACGGCAGCTAAAAAGCTTTTTATTCATCGAAATACGCTAAGCTACCGTTTAGATAAAATTCAAGATATCACGGGAAAAGATCCAAGGAAAGTAAAAGACCTTCTTGAACTATATGTAGCAATGCTGCTATCTAAAATTTCATAATTGTGCACGTGCATAAAAGATCTTGCGATAGTAAGGTCTTTTTTTGTTGAAATGACTAATGAAAGAATTAAAGGTAGCGCTTACAATTAGCATTGGGGATAGAAGAAACAAGAAAGGGGATGCTTTATGGACGTTCAAGTAAGCGCATTAGGCGCGATTTGTGCATTAGTAATTGCCATTATATTAATTCTAAAGAAAGTGGCTCCTGCATACGGAATGATAGCCGGAGCTTTAATAGGAGGACTGATTGGCGGAGTTAATATTGCTGATACCGTTACTTTAATGATTGAAGGAGCGCAAGGCATCATTCCCGCAGTGCTGCGGATTCTTGCAGCTGGGGTATTAGCCGGCGTATTAATAGAATCAGGTGCTGCAGCGGTTATAGCAGAAACCATTGTGAAAAAACTCGGGGAAACAAAAGCACTTTTAGCTCTAGCGCTAGCCACACTTATTCTAACCACAGTAGGCGTGTTTGTTGATGTGGCTGTGATCACAGCAGCCCCTATTGCTTTAGCGATTGCTAAACGTACGGGTATGTCAAAGCCAGCTATTTTATTAGCGATGATTGGAGGAGGAAAGGCAGGAAATTTAATGTCTCCTAATCCTAACGCCATTGCTGCTTCAGATGCATTTAATATTCCGCTTACATCCGTGATGGCTGCAGGAATTATTCCTGCTATATTTGGCGTAACGGCTACTTATATAGTAGCCAAACGATTAGTGAAAAAAGGAACAATGGTTCAAATTGAAGAAATAGATACAGTGGATGCAAGCAGCTTGCCGCTGTTTTTAACGGCCATCATAGCACCAATTGTTACCATCGTGCTACTGGCGCTGCGCCCGCTTTTTGATCTTAATATTGATCCGATGGTTGCTCTTCCTGCAGGAGGGATTGTTGGTGCCATTGTGATGAAAAAAGGAAAACAGCTTAATACATATGCTATTTCTGGATTAGGGAAAATGTCAGGTGTAGCCATTATGCTTCTCGGAACTGGGACACTAGCAGGAATTATTGCTAACTCTCAGCTAAAAGACGTGATTATTCAAGGCTTGTCTGCCATTGGATTGCCAGCTTATGTTTTAGCTCCGGTTTCAGGTATTTTTATGTCAGCGGCAACCGCTTCGACAACGGCAGGAACAGCAGTCGCAAGCCAAGTTTTTGGCTCGACGATTTTAGAGCTGGGCGTTTCTGCTTTAGCCGGTGCTGCTATGGTTCATGCCGGAGCGACCGTACTTGATCACCTCCCGCACGGAAGCTTTTTCCACGCAACGGGCGGAAGTGTAAACATGAAAATAAAAGAACGCTTAAAATTAATCCCTTACGAATCGCTTATTGGACTCATTATGGCAATTGTATCCACGCTTATATTTGGTGTATTAAAGCTATACGGGTAAAAACAAAAAGGAGTGTTTCTATGAAAATTGTGATTGCACCTGATTCATTTAAAGAAAGCTTAACGGCTTTGCGCGTTTGTGAAGCGGTTGAAAAAGGAATAAAAATTCATTTTCCTAACGCGGAGATTAGTAAAGTACCTATGGCAGACGGTGGAGAAGGAACTGTTCAGTCGCTTGTAGACGCAACGGATGGAGAGGTTATACAAGCGCGAGTAACTGGACCGTTAGGGAAAGAGGTGAAAGCTTTTTACGGAATTCTTGGAGACGGCAAAACGGCTGTTATTGAAATGGCAGCCGCTTCAGGCCTTCATCATGTCCCTGTCGATAAACGCAATCCGCTTGTCACAACAACGCGAGGAACCGGCGAGCTCATTCTTAAAGCGTTAGATCACAAAGTGAAGCATATCATTATTGGCATCGGAGGAAGTGCTACAAATGATGGAGGAGCCGGTATGGCAAAAGCTTTAGGGGCAAAGCTTCTTAATACTAACGGAGCAGAAATAAAAGAAGGAGGCGGCAGTTTAAACCAGTTAGCTGCTATTGATCTTACAAACTTCGATTCTCGGCTTGCTGAAGTCAAAGTAGAAGTTGCGTGCGACGTAGACAATCCGTTAACGGGTGCAACCGGAGCATCTGCGGTATTTGGCCCTCAAAAAGGTGCAACTCCTGATATGGTTAAACAGCTTGACCGTAATCTAGCTCATTACGCAGCGGTTATTGAAAAAGAAATGGATATTCATATTCAGAACGTTCCTGGTGCGGGAGCGGCAGGAGGGCTTGGCGGCGGCCTGCTGGCATTTTTATCTGCGGAGTTAAAGCCAGGTGTAGACATTGTCATTGAAGCAACTCAGCTAGAAAGCTATATTAAAAATGCCGATCTTGTCATTACCGGTGAAGGAAGAATAGATGGTCAAACCATTTACGGAAAAACACCCATTGGCGTAGCCAAAACAGCAAAAAAGCATAGCGTTCCGGTGATAGCGATAGCAGGGAGCATTGGAGTGGGAAGCGAAGCTGTGTATGAACACGGTATCAATGCGTTATTTAGTATTGTTCCAGGAATTGTTTCGCTTTCTGAGGCACTTGAAAAAGCGAGTGAAAATGTTGAGCGAACAGCAGGTAGCTTGGCATCTATAATGCGATTGACAATGAAATGAAAACTCATGTACCCTATTTAAAATATCTTTGGAACAAAAAAGATTAAGTAAATATTAAGTAAATATAGTTATAGATAATGGAATTCTCCTTACCGTCTTCAAATGCTAGAAGAATTTTTAGTTTGTAATAAATCATAAGCACATTGTATAAATGGACAAAAAATCAATAAGGAAATATAAAACTTATTTGGAATTATTAACATGAGGCAAAATGTATAAAGTTAATAACATTATCGTGAAAAATAGGGATATATGAAGGATATAGGGAAAATATGGACGTTAACCCAATAAAATGTTGAAATTGGTAGAAAAAGATTTTAATATGAAGTTGTTAGCAAATCTGACACACAAATATTGGGGGTAGAAGAAGTGAAAAAAGTAACATTTGCTTTGGCGGCAGCGTTAACATTTGGGGGAATTGGTACTGTAGCAACTACAGCATCAGCAGAATCAAACGGTTTGGATAAAGACTGTTCTGATTTTTCATCTTATGATGAAGTAGTAAACTACTGGAATTCAAAAGGATACACAGCAACAAACGATCCTGAGCGCTTAGACGGATGGGGTAATAAAGTAGACGATGGTATTCCTTGCGAAGCTCCATCGGGATATGATACTTCTAAAATCAATGGCATTGCTAAGAAAGAAGAATCTACTTCAGAAGACACAACTAAAGAAGAGACTACTACAGAACAAACTAGTGAAGAGCAACCTGCAAAAGAAGAATCCGCTACTGACGATTCAACTAAACAAGAAGCTGTTACTAAAGAAGATAACTCTTCTTCAGAGCAAAAAGCTACTGGTGACAAAAAAGAAGGCGAAGAGCTTCCTGAAACGGCAAGTAATAACCCACTTGGTGTAGCAGCCGGTTTAGCTGTTGCGACTGCTGGTATAGTAGTATTTACTCGTCGAAAAAATTCAAAAGCATAATATACTAGATATATTGAATAGGGACGGGATTATTCCTGTCTCTTTTTTATAGAGGTGATCTTATGAGAGTTTTGGGCATATGTCTTTTTGTTGTAGGTATTTCAGTGGCGAGTTACTCTTTCTTTGAATGGAAGGTGGGAAAGTCATCGTCAGAAGTCCTTTCTCAAAAAGAAATAAAGCATTATGAAACAAAGGAAAAAGAAGATGTAGGTCAAAAATTTTTAAAAGCTAATCAAGACAAATCACCTAGCAATATGAATTTAGCACAAGCTGAAAAAAAATCTCCCGAAAAAATGAAAGAATATGATTATAAAAAGGGTCAAAAAATTGCTAATCTTGTTATTCCTAACTTGAAATTAAGATATTCAGTATACTGGGGAACGGATGCAGATACTTTAAAAAGAGGTGTAGGGATGTTTGTGAGTGACTTAACTACTAGCCCAAAGGGAATGGGACACACAGTATTAAGCGGGCACCGAGACACCGTATTTACAAGGCTAGGTGAGCTTAAAATAGGTGACAGTCTAATTGTCGAGTTTGATAACAAGCTTTACGAATACCAAATTAATAAAATTTGGATTACAGATAAAGAAGATCGGAGAGTCATTGTTCCTAAAGATCAGCCTATACTTACACTAACAACTTGCTATCCATTTGACATGATTGGAAAAGCACCTGATCGCTACATTATTCAAGCTAAAATGATAGAAAACTAAAAGCGATATACCTATTAGGGGTAAGTCGCTTTTAATTTTGTCTAAAAATTTTTTTGAACCTGGACAACTTCTAATATAATTATTTTTTTGTGAAAAAATACAATTGTAGCCCTATCCCCAAGGAAAATAAAAAATTTCCCTCAATTGTAAGACTTCTTGATAAAGGTTCTAAGTATCGATGTTTCTCGTTCTTTTGTCGTAAATAGAATTCTATGAAACCCAAGTGACGTTGCTTTTTTAGTTATGTCATGTGCTTTGTTTTTAACTCTTTCTTTTTACAGCCCACCCCTCAATAATTTCCATAAATTCACTTAGGTGTTCTTCAAATATCCGTTTTCGATGTCCGTTTGCTCCAGATGGATGAGGAAAGCCAAATAAATACGTATGCCGAGAAAACAAAGGTTCACCCGAAAGTTTTCTTAAAACATTTTCAACTGCTTTTCCTAGCGGAACGATTAAGCACGGATTCTTTATTTTGTTCAATTCCTGTGGAAACACTTCAAAAGCATAGTGCGAAAGAAGCGCTGAGCGTTCAATTGGGGGCTGATGACCCGTATAGTTTTTTCCTTTGTAAAATACGGGATATTTCAGTACGGACGTTGTATGCAGCATATCTCGCTGTGAAGCAAATAAATCAGCGGCACTGTCCATACCGATCGCTTTTTGAACGCCGCATCGATTTAACATGTCTATTAAATTTACTCTCATCGTTCCGCTAAAGCTAGCGGCTTTTTTTGTTTCGTACAGTACTTGTTCAAGCGGATGATGATGGGACAGGCTGGAAACACATTGTTTAAAAGCGGTTTTCATTTGAAACCAGCCTGGTGTGATGCCGGCAATAATAATATGAGCGTCCGGATTTATGTAATCGTTATGGGGCGAGTAGTACATGCTTAGTTCATGTTCTTGTCCGATTAAAAAGTCTTTTTGCAACAGCTGTTCTTTCGTGAAATTCATATTATGCAATTGTTGAAGGGCAGGCAGACATTGTTGAAAATAAGAATGTTGGCTAATCATAGGCTCTCTCTTTCCTTATCAGTATTTCTCCTTTTATTTTCCCCAACAAACCGTTTTATATCAAATATGAACAAATTCTTACGAAAATTAATGTTTACTAAAAGTTTACTTAAGTTTTAGTGCGGTGTGATAAAGACAAAGTAGTAATAGCGGCTTTTTTGTCATTTTAACGGTGGGACTAACAAAAGAAATGAAGAATTTTGGGGAATATTTTAATAAATTTACTGAAATTTTAAAATTATTTATTGAAAGCGTTTTATTAATGTGCTATTCTTCCAATATAAGAGATAAATATTTAGTAAAAATAGAAGATTATAATAGAGAGGTAAAAAGATGGCAACTTTAAAAGATATAGCGGCGTACGCTAATGTTTCCAGTTCAACCGTATCCAGAGTACTAAATAATGATCATACGCTTTCTGTATCTGAGGTTACTCGTGAGCGCATTCTTCATGCAGCCAAGGAGCTGCAATATACGCCTGTGAAGATACGAAAAGGAACGGCAAACGGAAAAGACATAGAAGCTCCAAGGATAGGTATTATTTTTGCTCAATCCCTTGAAGAAGAGCTAGTAGACCCTTTTTTCTCTTCTATTCGCCATGGAATAGAGAGTGAATGCGCAGAAAAAGAAATTTTTACAGTAAAGTCATTTAGACTAAAAGGTATGAAGCAAGAAGAGCTGCTGCAGGATCTTGATGGAGTAATTGTAGTGGGAAGAGTTAGTCCAGAAACGGTTCAAGAAGTGAGCAATCATTTAGATACTATTGTTTTTATCAATCACAAAGCGGATGAGGATTTGTACGATTCGGTCAGGATTGATTTTGAGAAAGCTACTAAACATGCATTAAATCATTTATTTGACCTCGGTTATAAAAGAATTGGCTATATCGGAGGGACAGAAAGAGAACATTATATCAATGGAAGTTCTATTATTGAAGATCAGCGTCAAACGGTTTTTGAACGCGTTATGCATGAAAAAGGCCTGCTCGATTCTGAGAAAGTTTATGTCGGCGAATATTCAATGAATGAAGGATATGAGCTGATGGGACAAGCGATTAAGCAAGGAAATCTTCCTGAGGCATTTTTTATCGCAAGTGATGCAATGGCGATAGGAGCAATGCGTGCCTTGCAGCAATCAAATATAAAGGTTCCTGAAGACGTAGCGATTGTAAGCTTTGATGATGTGGATGTCGCAGCATTTGCGAGCACGCCGCTCACCACGGTTAAAGTATATACCGAAGAAATGGGAAGGCAGGCTGTTAAAATGCTAGTAGATCGGCTAAGCGGCAGGTCTATTCCTTTAAAAGTCATGGTGCCGACTAAATTAATTTACCGTGAAAGCTGTGGAGCTTTACTCAAGAAGCAGTAACCTAAAAGCTATAACTCGAAAGGGGGTGATAAAAAAGCAGAATTCATACATAAAGAGTGGTAAGGGGGAAGAAAAATAGAAAAAATCATAAAAAAAGCAGGCTAAAAAGCCCTAGAAACTACATACTTATTGGCAGATAAGTATGTAAATGAAAAAGCTTTTTCATCTCTAGGACTCTTTGAACCTTTGTAAAAGTATAGGATTAAATTATAAGTGACTTTATTTCGTTGTGCAATGAATTTGTCTATGATTAAAATACTGAATATTCAGTTATTTATAACTTAATAGAGTATGAGGAGGAAAGAAGATAAATGAAAAAGCTTACGTATCTTTTCGTTCTATTACTAGTCTTTTCTGTTGTGGCAGCGGGCTGCGGAAATAAAGAAGCGGCAACAGGCGGAAATGGGAAAACAACGTTAACGCTTTTTTCTACGATGAGTAATAAAGGCGAGAGAAAAGCGCTTCAAAACGCAATTGCAGAGTTTGAAAAACAAAATCCAGATATTAAAATTGATGCGAATTTTCCGGGTAACGGCTATGAAGATATGCTTCGTGTGAAAATGGGTGCAAATGATATGCCGGATTTATTTGATACGCACGGCTGGTCTCAGCTTCGCTACGGGGAGTATGTAGCAGATTTAAAAGATATGGATTGGGTTCAGCATTTGGATCCGGCGCTAAATCAAATTTTAAAAGATAAAAGCGGCAAAGTGTATGCGTATCCTTTAAATCAAGCAAAAGACGGAATTAGCTATAATGCGACGCTGTTAGAAAAATACGGAATAAAGCCTCCTAATACAATGGATGAATTTATAACAGCATTAGAAACAGTAAAAAAGAAGAGCAAAGGAGAAGTAGCGCCTCTATGGATCCCAGGAGGGGAAAATGGCAATATTGCTCAAGTGTTTGATCAGCTGGCTACACCTCAGCTTATTACAGCAAAAAATAAGAACTACGCTAAGCAGTTGGAAAAAGGGACATTCAATTGGTCAAACTACACGCCGCTAGCAGAAACAATGGCAGAAATGAAGAAAAAAGGGCTGCTGAATGAAGATGTATTAACCGCAAAAGTATCTCAAGCAACGGAATTAATGGCTCAAAATAAAATTGCTTTCACATTTGTGGGCGGATCTCTTGGACCGGATGCAACAGAATTAAATCCTGAAGTAAAAGTAGGAACGGTACCGGTGCCTGCTATTCATAAAGGGGGCACGCAAAGCTGGATTGGCGGAGAGCGCTTTACCCTTGCTGCGTGGAAGGATTCTAAGCACCTTAAAGAAGCGAAAAAATTTATTGAATTTGTGTCACAGCCGGAAGTTGCCAAAAAGATTGCCGAAGGAACGTCTTCAGCATCGGCTCTGACAAACAATAAAACCCAAAACTACTACTCTGAATACTACGATAAGTATAGCGATATTAAAGTTGAGCCATACTTCGACCGGAAGTATTTACCGAGCGGCATGTGGGCAGTGATGTCTTCTACAGGTCAAGAATTGCTAGCGGGAAGTTTAACGCCAAAGCAATTATCAAAAGAGATGGAAAAAGAGTACAAGCGTCTCAGTAAACAATAAAATAGTGTGCAAAAGTTCCTTGTTCGCTAAGAAGCAGGGAGATAGGTTTCTGCTTCTTTTCAACACAAGCTGAAATAGGAGTGAACACGATGAATGAATTAGTCAGGAAAGAGCCGGTTTCTGTAGTAAGAGATACGGAAAAACGAAAGAAAAAATTAAAAACAGAGTCCTCTTTATGGTGGATGTACCTTCCCGGCTTAGTAATTATCACCGTTTTTATTATCTATCCTTTTATTAACGGAATTAGACTTTCCTTTACTAATTGGAATGGATTTTCACAAACGTACGATTGGATTGGGCTCCAGCAGTATAAACGTTTGCTTGCAGATCCAACGACCTGGCTTGTGATAAAAAATACGCTGCTCTACGGAATAGGCAGTACAATTTTCCAAAACATTATTGGCTTGTTATACGCTTTGCTTCTGAATCAAAGCATTAAAATGAAAGCTGTAACAAGAACAATTGTCTATCTTCCAGTTATTATCAGCCCAATTATTATGGGGTATATCTGGTACTTCTTTTTTGCCTACCAAGGAGGCGCTTTAAATGACCTTCTTGTATTTTTAGGCTTTGAGAAAATTAATGCTTTGGGAACTCCAGAGCTTAACTCTTGGATTATCGTGTTCGTCAATACGTATCAATTCGTTGGAATTGCGATGATTATTTATTTAGCGGGGCTGCAAAGTATTTCAAAAGATTATTACGAGGCAGCGCAGCTTGACGGAGCATCGGCTCTTCAGCAGTTTAAAAACATCACGCTTCCACTGCTTATGCCTTCGATTACAATTAACGTCGTTTTAAATATTATCGGAGGTTTAAAATTGTTTGACGTCATTGTTGCGCTGACAGGAGGAGGGCCTGGAGATGCATCGCAGTCGATGTCTACTTTTATGTATGACTTATATTTTAGAAGACAAGACGCCGGCTATGCAGCAACTCAAGGTGTGTGCATGGCGCTCATTATTTTAGTCATTAGCTTATCAGCACTTGTGTACTTTAAACGAAAGGAGACAGAAGCGTGATGGACTATACAAATAAACGGAAAAAACGATTTTTTACCTTTCTAGCTCTTTGTATAACTCTCGTTCATATTGTCCCTTTTTATATTCTAGTTACGACTTCTTTAAAAGCAACCGGGGATTTTAGTTCCAAATGGGTATTTCCAAAAAGCATACACCTTGAAAATTTCACAGCGGCTTGGGAGCAAGCGAATTTAGGCAGTTCTTTTATGAATACGTTTATCATTACGTTCGTTTCGGCGGTTCTGCTTATTGTTTTAGGATCAATGGCTGCGTATCCTCTAGCGCGCCGCCAGACGAAACTAAATAAGTACGTCTATTTTATCTTTATCGCCGTGATGGTAATACCGCCTCTAACAGCGTTAGTTCCGCTGTACAAAATGGTTGTGAATATGGGGATGATGAACACGTACCAAATTGCTATTTTAAACAATGTTGCAGCATTTTTGCCGCTAACGATCTTTTTGTATGCGAGCTTCATTCGCTCCACTATTTCTAAAGAGCTCGAGGAAGCAGCAAGAATTGACGGGGCCGGCACGTTAACGATTTTCTTTAAAATCGTATTTCCGCTGCTAAAGCCTGTTACTGCATCCATTTTAATTATTGCCAGCGTCTATATTTGGAACGACTATCAGTTTGCAATTTTCTTCCTTCAAGATAAGGAAATGCATACATTAACCGTTACGTTAGCAAGCTTTTTTGCCGAAAATCAAAATAATCTTAGCTTAGTAGGAGCGGCTGCGATTATTGCGATGCTTCCAATGACCATTTTATTTTTAGTGCTACAAAAATACTTTATTGCAGGGCTTTCATCAGGATCTGTAAAAGGATAAAACCAATACGAGGAAGGAAGATGACGATGTCTAAAATCACATTTATCGGAGCGGGAAGTACAGTTTTTGCAAAAAATATTTTAGGAGACTGCATGTTTGTGCCTGCTTTAGCTGGCTTTGAATTTGCGCTATACGATATAGATGCTGAGCGTTTAAGAGATTCGGAAAATATGCTAAACAATCTAAAAGAAAACTATAAATTGAATATTACGGTTAAAGCCTATTTGAACCGCAGAGAAGCTTTAACAGGAGCAAAGTACGTGATTAACGCCATTCAAGTAGGGGGTTATAAACCGAGCACCGTCATTGATTTTGAAATTCCTAAAAAATACGGCTTGCGTCAGACGATTGGAGATACAGTAGGAATTGGAGGAATCTTCAGATCACTGCGCACGATTCCTGTGCTGTTTGATTTTGCAAAAGATATTGAAGAAGTATGTCCAGATGCGCTGTTTTTAAATTACACCAATCCAATGGCAACACTAACGGGTGCAATGCTGCGCTATACCAATGTAAAGACGGTAGGCCTTTGTCACAGTGTTCAAGTATGTACAAAAGATTTATTTGATTCTCTTGGAATGGATCATGAAGGAATACAAGAGAAAATCGCAGGCATTAACCATATGGCATGGCTGCTAGAAGTAAAAAGAGATGGACAAGACTTATACCCAGAAATAAAGCGTCTGGCAAAAGAAAAACAAAGAACAAAGCATCACGATATGGTGCGTTTTGAGCTAATGGATAAGTTCGGTTATTATATTACCGAATCGTCTGAGCATAACGCAGAGTATCATCCATACTTTATTAAACATAAATATCCAAATCTTGTTGATCAGTTTAACATCCCTCTTGATGAATACCCGCGCCGATGCGAAGAGCAAATTAGCAATTGGGAATCAATGAGAGAAGAAATGGTTAACAACAGCCAGTTAACTCATACACGTTCACATGAGTACGGCTCTAGAATTATTGAAGCAATGGAGACAAACGTGCCGTTTAAATTTGCGGGTAACGTATTAAATACCGGAGGCTTAATTAGTAACCTGCCGACAAAAGCGTGCGTAGAAGTTCCATGTGTTGTAGACCGAAGCGGCATTATGCCGACTTATGTAGGAGACTTACCAGAGCAGCTTGCGGCGTTAAATCGCACGAATATTAATACGCAATTATTAACTATTGAAGCAGCTGTCACTAGAAAAAAAGAGCACATCTACCAAGCTGCGATGCTAGATCCTCATACAAATGCGGAATTATCTATGGATGACATCATTCGTATGTGCGATGATTTAATTGAAGCACACGGCGAGTGGCTGCCTGATTTTACAGGGAAAGTGAACCAATACGTGTAATAAAAGAATCCTCGGCTGAGATCAGCTGAGGATCTTTTGTACGTAGGAAAAGAAGGGAATATCATCCAAATGGATATTGACATTTAAAAATGTTCGTCATACACTGTAAGAAGCAAGTCATTTTATACTAAGAAAGGAAAGGTACCGTAGACAATGGATAAGTAATCCTATTTTTTTAGACATTCTTTTAAAACTTTATTTTAAATGAACATTTGTCTAGATAGGATTAGTCTGTACATTTTTAGGTGCCATTTCTATATGTCTTATATGAAGTGATTTCTCCCTTTTTTTACTCTATAAAAGGGTGCATATTTGCGTATGCCTAATTATGACCTCTAATCCTCTCTAGAAATCCTAGGGAGGTTTTTTTATGTTATTGTTAGAAGCTATAAATATTGAAAAAAGCTATGGAGATCGCCTGCTGTTTCAAGCAGAGAAACTTCAAGTACATCGCGGAGAGCGAATTGGAATTGTGGGAAAAAACGGAGAAGGCAAATCGACGTTGCTTCATATTTTAATGAAAAAAATGAGTCCAGATCAAGGGATTGTGCAAACATATGGCCGTGCCGCACTGATTCCGCAGATTGATGTTCAACCTACATCTGCCGTTTCTCCTGAGATGAAAAGTCAGTGGAGTGTGCCAACTGAAGCGGACTTTCTTAGCGGAGGAGAAGAAACAAGAAAGAAAATTGCAGCTGCTCTTTCATCCGGCGCAGAACTGCTTGCAGCCGATGAGCCAACCAGCCACTTAGATGTAAAAGGCGTAGAGAAATTTGAAGAAGAAATGAAGTCTTTTACAGGCAGTCTGCTGCTGATTTCACATGACCGAGAATTATTAAACCGCCTTTGTACATCTATTTGGGAAGTAGAAGGCGGCAAAATTCACTGTTATGAAGGCAATTATCAAGAATATGTGACGCAAAAAAAACACGCAGTTGAAAGACAGCAGTTTGAATATGAACAGTATGTAAAAGAAAAGCAGCGGCTTGAACTGGCGTCTGAAGAAAAAAGCCAAAAATCAAAGTCGCTTAAAAAAGCGCCGAGCCGCATGGGCAACTCTGAAGCGAGACTTCATAAGCGAGCGGTCGGAAAACAAAAAGCGAAGCTAGACAGAAGCGCAAAAGCGATTGAAACAAGAATTGAAAAGCTGGAGAAAAAAGAAAAGCCAAAAGAAATGGAAGAAATTCATTTTGATTTATCGCAGTTTCACCAAGTGCACAGCAAGCAGGTACTAAGCTTTGACAAAGTCTCAGCATCAGCTGGTAATCATATCTTGTTTCAAAACCTAAAAGGCGGTGTGAAGCCAGGAGCGAAAGTAGCGATTGTCGGCAAAAACGGCGCCGGAAAATCTACGCTGCTGAATATGATTGAGCAGCGAACAGAAGGAATCATGGTTGCGAAGCCTGTAAAACTCGGCTTTTTCCATCAGCGCCTTGAAAATCTAAATCCCGCTAAAAGCATTTTAGAAAACGTTAAAGAAGACAGTCCGTACACCGAGCAGTTTATTCGTACGGTGCTATCGCGCTTACTTTTTAAACGTGAAGACGTGTATAAAAAAGTAGAGATGCTAAGCGGAGGAGAACGAGTCAAAACGGCATTAGCAAAAGTCTTTTTAGGAAATTATAATGTTCTTCTTTTAGATGAACCGACCAACTATCTTGATCTTCATACAAAAGAAGCGCTTCAAGAAGTGTTAAAAGCTTATCCAGGGACGATTTTATTTGTGACGCACGACCGCTATTTTGTTAAAAAGCTTGCGACGCATGTTTTGACGTTAAAACAGTCTAAAGCGGAGCTCGCGGCGATTGAAGATACGGGTAAAAGCAAAAAAGCGTCACAGCAGCAAAATGAAGCGGAGAAACTTGCGCTTCAATTACAATTAACAAAAGTGATTAGCGAGCTTTCTATCACGCCAGAAGGAAAAGAAAAGCAGCTGCTTGAAAAAAGATATGAAGAGCTGTTAGAAGAAAGAAAACGATTAAATAGAAAGGAAGGGTAATATCACTTCGCCTAACAATGAATACAATGATGTTACTGAACATCAAAAGCGTATTGAAGGAAAAATAACGGATATGAATGTAAAAGGAACGCCCAAAAGAATAAAATAGATTGGCTATGGAATCATTATTTTCTTTGTGCTTCTTATTTTAACGATGATCACCGGCGTATTTATCAATTAAAACAAAAAACAGCCGCTTCAATGTTGAAGCGGCTGTTTTTTTATTTGCCTACTTTTGTAACAATGGCATCTCCGTTTTTTCCAACGCGTACAGTAGCAAAACGAGCTTCGCTTTCCACTTTGCTGCCGGTTCCTTCTGGAATAAAGTAATGTTCAATGCCGTACTGAATTCCCCAGTCGTGATAGCTGCCCGTAATGACAACGTCTTTCTTTTTAGAAGTATACGGCTTATTCCAGTCATCATCCGCTTGGTAGATTTTTGTGTATTCATACACACCTTGTTTGTTAGGGCGAAGAACGAGCTTCACTTTTTCACCGTCTTTTACATGAGGTAAGGTAACGTGCGCAATGTCGTAATTCAGCTCAACGTAATCGCCTTGCAGCAGCGAGCGTGGATCGATCGGCTGTAAAGCGAGCTTAATTTCTTTTCCGTTTTGAAGAAGCACTTCGTTTTTAGTGAAAATGCCGCCCAGCATAATAAGCTGAACAAGAATGATGATCCATACAGCGGTTCGGCTGCGGTCAAGAAACGACGGCTGGGGCTGATCAGGCGTTGACAGGTCCCATTTCCTGCTTAAGAAAAGAAAGATCAGACCTAAAATAACGAGCACAAGTGATTTATTAAATAAATCCCACACAAAGTCGTAATATTTCATCGCTAAAAAAACAAACCAGAAAATCATGCCAACAATAAAATCATATTTTGGCTCTTTTCGTACCGTCACAAATAAAAAGACGGTCGAAATTACAAAAAACACCGTGCAGTAAATAATATTTAAAAAAGAAGGTTCGCTTAATTCAGTCAGCGACAGTAAAAAGATAAAAGCAAGAAGCAGTGCTGCTTTTTTAAACGCGTGGTGTACGTTTATCGCGTACACAGCGGCATTTAATAGAAACAAAGCGAGCAGCACATAATCTATTTTGATAGTGTCATAGTAAGCAGTCGGAACCTTTATTAACAGGAGCCCTTGCACTAGCACAAAAAGCAACAGGCGAACGGGCGTATGCTTCGTGAATACTAAAAGCGCTACAAGTGCGATGACGTAGATAAAAAACGGAATGTCGTTCACAAAAAAAGAAGCGCCGCCGCTAATTAATACGCCCATCATTAAAAGCGTATATTTTACCGTTGGAATATCTGCTTTAATTAAATAACATGCCACAATCAGCAAAACGCCAATCACAAGCATTCCGTTTGTTGGGTACGTTCCTGTAATAAGTGTGACAAGTCCTCCTAAAGAGCTGCTGCCGATTACCGATGCAATGGCCGTAATCCCAATCACCGCTATACGTTTGATCACGCGGAGCGAGGTTTTTTGTGCTGAAGTGTTGGCAGTGAGCCATTTGACAAACCACACGCTTGCACCAATAAACAAAATCACGAACCCTAAAGCTAAAAACAGCGACCATTCAGCGTAGTGTTTAAAAATAAAAGAGAAAAACTGTTCAATAACAAATAAAGCAAATGCCACAATGGAAATCCCTAAAAATGACCTTTGCGGCTCCACTTTTGAAAAATAAAAAAAGGAGCTTAGTAAAAACAGCAAATAAAAAATAATAAGACCAATCCGTAAGCTAGAGCTGCCTGTGAAATCCGGCAGGGAAACAGTTAAAAAAATGTAGTGAAACAAACAAAACGCCGCATACATGATCACAGGAGACGAGCGTTGTTTCTTTTTTATGATCCAAAAGATGAGTAAGTTCACAAACGCCATTCCTGCGTAAAGTAAAAGCGTCTCGTGTTCGCCTCGCTGTGAGACTGCGCCTGTTGGTGAAATAAAAAAAGCCATGGTGAATTGAAATAAAACAAACGATAACACATAAAACGGCTGATACTTTGTAAAAAAGCTAAACAAAATAACTGGCACAAGCCAAATTAAAAACAGCCAGTACGATTCAGCGTGCGTGTTGTAAATTTGAGAAAGAAGCGCGATGCTTAATCCAAATGAAAGAGCGCCGGCCAAAAGCGTCCAGTGACTTAAAAACGCCTGCTGAGGAAGCAGCTTTCGCACCGAAAATGCACTTCCGTAAAACAGCAGCATCAGCCCCACACTCAGCGCAATTTTAGTGTAGCGGTCAAAGCCTTGCCAGTTCGATGCGAAAAAATATAAAATGCCGGACAAAACAAGAGCCAATCCCAGTAAATAACCGAGTCTTACGAGCTTTTCTCTCATACTCAACCTCCTCTTTATATTATGTATATACTAGCGCATGTTTAAATATTTGGAAATAGAAAGAATGAATGCGTTTTAACAAAAAAATTGTGTAAAAAGGCCTTTTAGTGGCATGGAAATAACAAGTGAAGTAGTCCAAAAATCTTGATAAATTGTCAATGGTAAGATAGTTTTGGTTATTTTATCCTGAAGATTGGGTATTGAACTAAAAACCTACATTATTCCCAAAAAATATAAGAAAACATGCCGATGTGCTCTCTTTCTTTATTTGATATGCTATAAAAGGGAATTACTGTTAGAAGAATCAAGAGATAGATATAAAGGAAGTGTCATCATATGAATGAGATGTTTGTTGCTCATCTGTATACCCAAGTGAAGCAGACACATGAAGATATCCAGCAGCTTACCGCTAGTAAAAACACGTTAACGGAAGTCAAAGGAGAGCTTGAACGTGCAAAGGAAAAGGTAAAAGAACCAGAGCTCACTTCCGCCACTTGGTCAGGCAGCCTTGCTGTTGGGTTTGAAGACATTCGTACGGCTATGTTAGATGAATACGATGATTTGCTGACCCGTCAGCTGACGGATGCCCTTACGACAATTGATGCAAAAATTACGGCGCTTCAATCGGATATACAAGGGATGGAACGCGCCATTAAAATGCAAGAAGACGAAGCAAAAGATAAGGTGTGATGCAATATGGCAGACGAAATTAAAGTAATAGATGGTGAAATTAATAGAACGCTTAGTGATCTAAGCGCTGCTGCGCAGCAGTTTCAGCCGCTTTTTCCGTTTCACGTAGGAAGCGGACAAGATCTAGCGGTGCTCGATGAATTAAACCAGCTGAACCAGCAGCTGCAAACGTTAATTGTGGACTACAAGCAAACGCTCCTCGATGATTTGAACGCCACCAAAAAATCCGTGCAGTCCATAAAAGAAGCAGATGAAAAAGCTGCAAACGCCGCTAAATAATGTTCATATTTTATATAAAGCTATCAAAAACAACCTTTCAAACACCATGAATTTAGCATTCAAATAAAATAAAAAGGTTTTATTTAGAGGATGATGCAAGCCTTGTAAAGAGGAGCATCCGCTTAGGTTTAGAAAAATGACGGGCGGTTGTTCGTTAACCGTTTGTTGTTTTTCTACATCGATACAGCTAGGAGGTTACAGATTATTGAAAACACTTGATGTCGATGCTTTTCACGAAAATATTCAAGCTATCTTAGACTCTATTAAAAGTCAAAAAGAACAAATTCAGAGCCTGATTTCACAGGTTCAGGCATTTTCAAGCTTAGATGATGCGTTTAAAGGAAAAGGAGGAGAAGCGATTCGGTCTTTTTACGAAACGGGACATGCTTCTTTTTTAACGCTGTATCATTCATTACTCACTTCCTATGAAGCTCGACTAACTCAAATCATACATGCCCTGCGCTCATTCGAACCGAGCGAAGAAGGCTACATCACGCAGCCCTTTCTGCAAGACACTATTCCTGCGCATTTAAATCAAACAAGAAATACAACCGTTTCGCTTGTCGATCAAGCGAATGCAGCGATTCAAAAAATCAGTCACCTTGCTTCTGTTTCAGCGCTTAACGATCAAGGTTTTTTAACAGAAGTAGAACAAGCAAAACACAAAGCGGACAAAACGATGAACGATTTAGTCCGTTTTGACGAACAGCAAACGCAAAGCCTTTCAGCCATTCAAGATCAGCTGACGTCTTTAAACTCGCTGCTTTCTAAAGTGAAAGCTGGGTTTCAAAATGGTTCCATTCAGCCGGGCAATGTAAGTGAGCTGAGTGCGTTGGCGAAAAAAGCGATGACCCATTCAGGAGGCGTCTCGGTTCTTGAAAAAGGCATTCAAACAACCTTGACAAGAAAAGAAAAACAAGAGAAAGTGATAAAGGAAGTAGGCCTTGAAAAACTGATTCAGCTTCAGGCGATGACGCCTGCTGAACAGTTAAAAGAAATTCACAAGCTTGAAAAAAACTCGCCTTACATAAGAGAAGTGCTAACGCAAATTCAGCAGGATACAGCACCTGCTAACATGAAAAAACTAGCGGAACTGTCACCTGCAGAGAAAGCAGTGGAACTTGAAAAAAGTCCATACCTGCAGGCGCTCAACGATTCTTCAACTGTGGGCATGCTAGCGTCTCAACAGATTCTTCAAAACGCTACGGGCGTTGAGGGAATGCTTATGCAGTCGGTGATGAGTCAGGGTCAGGTTAGAGATGTGACACCTGAAAAAACTGCTGAATCCTTTGACTTTACAGAAATCTGCGAGAACCCTGCGGCTAAAAAAGAAGAAACCGGTATAAAAGCTGTAGTCAAGGACGTAGGAGAAGGTGCTGTCACCTTAGCAAAAGGCACAGTTACGGGTACTAAAGGCGTAGCACAAGACGTTTGGGCCGGTATGGGGGAGAGAGCAGATAAACGGTACAACTCCTTGTATGACTTTGGAAACTATATAACGATGGGCGGATTTGATGGAGCTGTTTCCTTCAAAGAGGAGTTGAATGAACGAGGGGAAAAATCGTTTGATTCACCGTATGACTTTGTCAATCACGCAACGATGGGACTCTTAGATGTAGGGCAGCAGGCACTTAATCCGGACAAACCTCTTTCAAAAGAGCACTGGGAAAACAGCATGTTTCTGTTTGCGAGCGTCATTGGAGGAGCGAAACCCGCAGGAGCGGTAAAATCCGTTCCAAAAATAACAAACGTTCCGCGTGTACCTGCCCATAAAGCGACCAAAACATTAAGCGATATGCGAAATGTCGTCAGCCCAAAAGCAGCAAGCAATTGGTCGAAGAAGGTGTATGAACCGTTTCAAAAGCAGATCAAACCTTTACTAGATGCGGAGATGCCGACTTTACGTCCTCAACCTCAACTGGTAGGGATAGGAGAGACGTTACCTCGACAGACCTTGGGTGAAGAGTTACATGGGTTAACGACGTATAAGATGGAGAATGTTTCAAAAGGTCAGTCGAAAGCGTTGGAGAAAGTGGAAAATCCTGATAGTAAAGCGAATGTTGAAGGGGTTTATGATCAGGAAGCTGTTGCTAAGGGTACGGGAAAAGTGTATCCAACCAGACAAATAGATTCAGTTGCGGAAGCACATATAATTGATAGAGTGAAAGAGCTAAGAGGGAATTTATCAAGTAAATATAAAAAAGCTGGTAATTTTGCCCTTGCAGAGGTGGATGTTAATAGTTTAAACAAAAAGGAGTTTTATGCTTCAAGTAAAATAGATGAATTTAAAGGGAATTTAGAAGAAAAAGTTCCTGAAATTTCATTAAAACCAAATGAGCCAATTTTTGAGGCATCTCTAGCACCTGGTAAGGATGGAAAACCTTATATGCGAGATTCTGACACAGAGTATAAGATTTTGAATGAAATTGCTTTAAAACTGGGTAATGATGTAAATGCTACTGGTGAAATTAAGTTATTCACAGAACTAGATACGTGTGATAGTTGTAGCAAAGTAATAGCTGAATTTGCTGATAAATATAAGAATATTAAATTGGAAGTTATTCACAATAACGGTGAAAGACTTAAACCATAAAAGAGGAGTGACATCATGGAAGACTGGGAATATAATGAAATATTTGAGGCGATTAACGAAGACTATGATGATTATTTAAAATTAAATAGGGGACATGAATATGCAATAGCAAGAACTATTAATGAATATATAAATCTTGGAAAGGTAGAAGACTTTATTGTAGATACTGCTGTAGGTGAAATATTGTTATCCAAAAATAAGGTCTTTATTGGATATGCTGAAGGGATAACAAAGAGATTAAGTGTGTTTAAAGATTTAGATGTTACAAATGAACTAACACATGAAGAAATAGTAGACTTGACTAATAGGATAGAGAAAGTACTAGATGGTCTTAGTAAGGTTGAGATAGATTATAACCCTTATTCCGAGTAGTTATTTGCGAAATTGAACAAGAATATTTTTAAATTATAAATTAATGATGTAATTAACTAAAAAGCACTTGATTTCCTTTTAGGGAACCAGGTGCTTTCTATGTGATATTTTATGCTTTGGACAACACGAATGATGATATGCTGAAATTCAGAGCCCATGAAAGTAGTACCATCATGAAGTACAATGTGCAATGATAGAATAGAAAACAAAATACGAGCTTAGGCGAGATGACATTATACTGGGCGGTGAATATAAACACACGGAATGGATACTAAATTAACGAACTCGTACAACCCCGTAAGCTTTAAGGTAATGATTGTCACGACACATAAAGAGTGTCATATTGTTACTACAAAACTTACAAGTTTATGCTACTTAAAAACATATGAACTTAAAGCACTTGATTGTCGATTAAAGGCAACAAGTGCTTTTTATTGTAAAATAAAACTATATATTGGACTTAAAATGTTAATTTAACCGATTAAGCTGAAAAAGTAGTTCAGACAGTAGAAGTGGTGAAGACGTGTTTCAAAAGGCCAGTCGAAAACGTTGGAGAAAGTGGAAAAGCTTGATGGTAAGGGTACGGGAAATGTCAAGCAAGGAGATAAAAGCTCTCTAGCGCCAGGTGGTGGATTAGCTGTACATGAGTTAAAAGGTGAGCATTTAATAGAGAGGCATGTTAGGAAAACTGATGAACAACTTTTAGAAAGATTGAAAACTAATCCTAAAATTACTGGTTCTTCAACTTTTAAGAATAGAATGACAGCAGAAAAAGTTGCTAAAGGTTCAGCGAGACCTTGCTGCACTTTCTCATTCTAAAGCAAAATTAGAAAAAGAGTTGAAAAAGTATCCGTATCTATATGCGAATTATAAAAAGTCTGAAATTGCAAGAAGTGTATATGAAACGGAAGCCAAAAAGCAACAACAAGATGGTCTAGCAGCTGTTTCTTTTGTAGCGGATATGGTGCCTGTGGTTTCCAATGTAAAAGGTGGATAGGAAGCAAGTGTAGGATCCGATCCTAGTACTGGGAATGAACTATCTAGTTTTGACCGTTCTGTTTCTGGAGCAGGAATTGTCTTTGGCGGCTTTGCGAGAGTGCCAGGGAAAGTGGTGAAATACGGAAGCGAAGGAGCAGAATACGTACTTCGCGTAAACAAAGCAGAAAAGACCGTAACAAAGCAGAAAAGACCGTAACAAAGCATAAGGTTAAAGATGTTTCCAAGGGCGAGTCAAAAGCTGTGGAGAAGGTCGAAGGGAAAGGTAAAGAACAAGATAGAAGTATTGAGAATAAGGGTACGGCTAAAAATGCTGTTAAGGCTAATAAATTTAATTTTGTTGAAAAGGCAAAAAATCACCTAATAAATGTCGAAAATGTTAATACTAAAAAAGGTATTGTTGGTGGTCACAATATAGATGAATTTAATAAAGCGTTGAAAAGTCAAGGTTTCAATCCGGATGATTTAATTGTGTCTAAAAAATCACATCAATCGATTGAAGGAATTTATGAAGTAGAGTATAAAATACCTAGAAAAGATATGGCTGGTAATGTTGCAGACCCAGTATCATATAAAAATATCAAGGAACCTAAAACAGTTTATGACCCATTTAAGATTAGTGACGACAAAATTTATCGATTGGGACAGGAAGCAATGCAGAACGGAAAAGTAAATGGGAGACTTGTCGAAGGAACTGCTTCAAATGGTTTAAAATTTAGAGGGTATTTAAATGAGGCTGGTGAAATAACAAACTTTTTCCCTATTGTTGATTAACTAAAAATACGATGTTATTGGAGGACGAAAAATGAGTGGAGAATATCAAGTAAATGAAAGTAAAGAAGATATTGATAAATTAATGTTAACATATTTTAATTTTATAAATGGAAAATATCTAGAAAAAGCATTAAAAAGCTTTGCCGAAAGAGAAGGTTATGGACAGGAGATAGTATTTGCCTTTTTTCAGTCTGATTTAGATGAATATGACATGGCACAATTACCTAGACCTTTAGATGAAAAACATGTTTTGATAGAGCTAGGTTACCCAGCTGTTGAAATTGAACAAATAGCTTTTTTAGATTTTAAAACATTCTATGATTATTTGGATAAAAATGTAAATAAAGAAGTAGAGAATAAACCAGAGAAAACTGAGCTGATAGGTTTATTGGCAGAAGTGAAACGCAGTTTATGTGTATAATTTTTAATAATTAACTAAAAAAGGCACTCCATTATTTTAATGGGTAACTAAGTCACATAGCTTTATGACCTCCCTATAAAGTTTCAAATTACTGACAAAAATCTAGCTGTGTTGTATAAACTGGTACCGATTTCAAGGACATCAAACAAAGTCTTTATGTAACTAAGAGATAATCTCTATATTGAATGAGGATATTAGTAGATATATAGATATTGAAAAGTCATCATGTTCGTACAAAGCCTACTTCTGAGCATAATATTAGCTGTGACTTTAAAAAGGATATAGTGTAAGCTAAGAATATACGAGGATTTTGAGTAGGAATAGAGTAAGTTTATAACCTTGATTGGCTAAATGCCTTTCGAGGTTTTTTACTTTAAATTATATCGAATCAGCTGATATTTGAGTGAGACGAAGCAGTGCAAGGTGCAAAATTAAAATGGAGATGTTCACAATGTTTGAGGAAAAAGTTAGAGCAGTCTTAGGTGCACGAGTATTACTAGATGATAATGATCTAAGAATCGAGCAAAAATGGGCAGAGCTAATTGTTTCACGGACGAATTTGATAATTTAGGCAAGGTAGAAGATTTTATGGTGGATACATACTGCTATTGGAGAAATTGCAATTACCCATGAGCAAGTTTTCGTTGGGCGCATTAGAGGTATAACAGGGAGGTTAGGGAAATTTGACCTAAAAGAAGCGCAAGACGAGCTAACATTAGACGAAATAAAAGATTTATTGACGCGAATGAATAAAGTAATAGTAGGACTACAAAATGTAGAGATAGTAAAATTTTAAATTATCAAATAGATTTTGAGCGTTTAAAAGTAGAAGTGAAAGTGATGACAGAAAAAGAAAAACAAGTAAACATTCTGTTTAAAGATTTTTTGCTTTTCATTTTGAAAACCAGCTGCCTAACAGCATACTTTTAGATATAGCTGAAGGAGATGTTAATTCGTTTGCTTTAGATAATAAAACATTGTTAGATCAATCAAAAGATTATTGTTGGCCAATGGACTATGAGCATATTGAGGAACTGATTAATTATATTGAAGGAAATAATGACCATTACTACAAACTATAAGCTTCATACGGATTAAATGGATGGGTTCTTGCTAACAAGGTACTAATTGAATAATAATTCATCATGCGCAAAAGGAGTATTGTCTAGTGATAAACAAAAAACAGGGGAAGGTTTGCGACTAATTCATGAGTTTACAATTTATAACCACGGCTTAAATAGAAGACATATTGATTTTACAGAACTAAAGCAGTTGATTAATGAAATAATCAAAACGGATGATTTTGCGGAATTAGTCATTACACCTATATACCAAAATAGTAAAATTAATCTCGGTTTAATACGGGATTTGAGTTATTAGGTAACACATAGAGAACTAAAGACATTAAAAGAGCATTCTTTTGGATTGTGCTTATTTTAAATAGAGATTTATATACAAAGACAATTAGAGCTTGAATGCTATTAGCAATATATGAGTCTTGAATCAATGGTAAGCGGAAAATGGATATAACTTGAAACATAAGTAAGGTAAAATTAAATTGTTACTAAAAAATTGTCATAGGAGAAAGCTTAAATGGATAAAGAAGAATTATCAAATTTTATAAATGAACATAAGGAATTGGACGACTTTACAGGTGTAGTAGAGGAAGGTCAAATCAAATTTGTCCAAAATGAGTTAGGGGTAGAATTGCCGGAAAGTTATAAGTGGTTTTTAACTAATTATGGATCGGGTGGGCTATTTGGTGTAGACATTTCAGGAGTGGCCAAGGCAAATAAAGCACCCGTTATTGCCCATACACAGAGATATAGAAATTTAGGGATGCAAAAAAATTTAGTAGTTATTGAGGATATTGGGGAATATGCTTACTGTTTAGATACAAGTAATATAGAGAATGATGAGTGTCCAGTAATAGCGTGGAATAGAATAGGAGGACTGGATGGCTATAATACAGCAAAGAACTTTTATGAGTTTTTATCCCAAAGGTTATTGGATGCAAAAGAAGCATGGGAAGAAGATTTTTAACGAGAGAAATAACAGTGATAAGCTAGGATTCAATTAATGAACAAGTAGGAGAGGAAAAGTTTGATAACTTTTATGAGTACCTCTACTATCGAATAGATGAAATGTTAGATTAGCACAAAAATAAGTACGCTAGAAGTTGAGACATAACGAAACTACTCCAATCTCAAGACGAACAATCGATATAAACGGTAACAACCTACTCTGCCTTTTTCGCAGGAGTTTTCGCCTTGCTATTCAATTAATAATCTAGATGGAATGTCTTTAGCTGAGAATCTAAAAATGAACTTGGAGTGTAATAAAATGAATTTAAATGCTTTTGGTCAAGCAACAGAAGAATCAATAGGCAAATTAGAAGAAATTTTGGGATTTTTACTTCCCGAAGATTATAAAAAATTTTTAGGTGAATATAACGGAGGAACTTCGAAAGTAAGATATAGTAAATTTTTTGTTGAAGAATTAAATCAGGAAATTCCTTTAGATGTTTTGTATGGGATAGGTGTAACAAGAACGTTTGATTTAATTGAATGTTATGAAGAGTTTGAAGAAGATATCCTGCCGTGTAGTTTGGTAATAGGAGATGATCCTGGTTCGGGATTTATTGTACTTATTACTGATACGGAAAGGCACGGTGTGTATTACTGGGACCACTCTCTTTCATTCCCCCAATCTCGTGAAGAAGAAAATACATACAAAGTAGCTCATAATTTTAAGGATTTTTTAAACGAATTAATTCATCCGTGATAATAGGGCGTGAAGAAACAGAACTAACATATGCTGAACGATTAGAAAAAGTCTTGAGTGAAGGTAATGTTATTGGCAATGAAAGATGCTATGAGCAACTATTTTAAGGTAAGAAGAGAATATTTTGAAAAAGGTTTGGATTTCCTATTTAAAACATCCTACAACGAAAATGTTCAATCAATAATTTATCAAGGGGAAATGGATGAAGACGAAGAAATTTTATGGAACCCTGTTCAAAAAAATAATCATAGCGATATAAAACCACTTGAAGAAAGGTTTCATATTAAATTTCATTCTTCAATTGACTGCTATTTTAATTCCTACTGGTTTGCGGAGTTAGATGGTTTTATGGATGGGCATTACATTACGTTAGAGGCTGTATTACCGAATATTGAATTGGATACGTTTGAAAGGAATTTAAAGGGATATAAAAGAAATCACGATAAGCTTGATAAGGTTCCTATAGGTATAGAAGGCAATGGTTTGGTAGTTGTGATCCATAACATCAGCGGCAAAATCGAATTAGAAGATTTTGAACGAGGTTGTTTTAAAGAAATTGCAAACTCCTTAGAAGATTTAATTTCTAGCCTGCGTTTACAAAGATAACAAAAGTATGTACAAAAAAGAATTAAATCATCATCTACAGAAAGGGAAGGAATGGAATGAAGATCGAATTATTAAAAGTAGTGGACCAAGAGTTGGAAATGTACCCTGAAGCTTTTGGCGGTGCTGTTACTAGTGAGGAAGTGACACAAGCTGAAGCGAAGCTAAAAGTGAAACTTCCAGAGGACTTTAAAAAATTTCTTTTGAGGTATGGTTCGGGGGCAATTGGTGAAGCGGTTGTTTTAGGGTTAAGAGAGGCAGAATTTGTGTCTACACCGTCATTTGTAGATAAATCTCTACAGTTCAGAAATATGTTGCCTCTAGGATACGAGCATTTTGTTGTGATTGGAGTAGACAGTGCGGGAAATCCAGTAGGATTTCAATATCCTAATAAAGAAATCATCATAGTTGATTTTGACTTTGGCGGAAAAAAAGTTATAGCCGGAAGCTTTGAAGAATATCTAGAAAAATCGATTCGTGAAGAATTAAATATCCATTTCTGATTGGAGTTATGGAATAGTCCCTATTTATAAGGAGGAATTAGATGAGAAAAGATTTAGAGTGGGAATATGCTGATCGAGAAGTATCAGAAAATGAGGTTGAAGAAAGTGGAAGGCAATTAGGATTCCACTTACCTAAAGATTATATTGATTGTGTAAAAATAAATGGAGGTGCTAGCGTATTACCAGAAGAATTTAATGTAGGCAACGTAGAGCTTTGTTTTGGTAGTTTATTTAGCTTTGATAAGAAAAGCAGTGAGTACATTGTTCAAAAATATGAACTATATAGACCTATGCTTCCGAAAAAGGTTTTTCCTATTGCGAATGATCCCGCTCGAAATTTAATTTGTTTAGATTAAAAAAATAATATAGATAACCCGATTGTGGTATTTTGGGAACACGAAAATGTCCCTGAAAAAGAAGTGTTAATGGAAGAGAAAGGTTTAATTGAAGAACAAGTGGAAGAACGTGCAAGGAGCAATGTATTTTACATCGCAGATACGTTTACGGATTTCTTAAGTGAATTATATGATTAAAAAGCCTTTTGTAAGTGCACGTTGATTTGCTAAAGTCTCTAAGGGGTATTTTTGTGCAAATGCTTCATCAAAAAAATGCTCGAGCATATAAAAATATGTCACTCGTCAAAATTTGGAGAGTTTTCTTTTAAATATTCAAATATAGTTTATGTAAAAGTCAACATACATGTTAGGTTTTATAACATAAATTTCTGAATAATCATTTACTTATTCACTTATTTCATGGTATGTTATATGACATAGATATTGTAACTTGCAATATCTGTTGAGAATTAGCTGTTATAATATATACTTATTTTTCTAAATATGCATCTGGACGAGCGGGTGCTCTATACATATATGAATACATCTACGTATAACTAGTCAAAAAGAATGAAGGCATTTCTAATTATAGTGCTGTTTGTTCTTTCGAATGAGTATAGTTATAGTAGGTGAAATTTTCAAGAAAGTTATTTTGATTTTTAGCTTTAATTTTTAGAATAGTTTGTTATTTTATTAATCAATGCTTTGCCACTTAGAAGTAGGTATAAAAGTTTACTAATAAAAGAAAGTGCAGACGAAATTTAATAAGTTTTTTGGAATTTGTGGGCGGTTTTCTCACTTTTTTATCATTTTTGAATAGTTTATAATCATCAGACAATTATACTGTGATATAGTTATAAGTGAGACAGAAAAAGGTGTGTTCTTAGGTCGCACCTGAATTTTTTTACTACGTAAGCAGGAGCGCCTACATCTTTTTACAAATATAGGGGATGAGGAAGGTTATAATGAGCAACGTACAGAAAAAAACAGACGTTATCTTAATTGGTGCCGGAGTCATGAGCGCAACTTTGGGATCATTACTCAAAGAATTAGCACCTGAATGGGACATTAAAGTATTTGAAAAACTCGCAGACGCAGGGGAAGAAAGCTCGAACGAATGGAATAATGCAGGGACGGGCCATTCTGCGCTGTGCGAACTAAACTATACATCAGAAAAAGCTGATGGATCTATAGATATAACGAAAGCGATCCGAATTAACGAGCAGTTTCAGCTGTCAAGACAGTTTTGGTCTTATCTGGTAAGCAGCAAGTTGATTCGCAATCCGCAAGATTTTATCATGCCAATTCCGCATATGAGTTTGGTACAAGGGGAAAAAAATGTATCGTTTCTGAAAAAGCGTTTTGAAGCGCTGTCAAACAATCCGTTGTTTCAAGGAATGGAGTATTCCGACAGTCCTGACAAACTAAAAGAATGGATTCCGTTAATCATGAAGGGGCGCACGTCAAATGAACCGATTGCCGCAACTAAAATTGATTCGGGGACAGACGTAAACTTTGGTGCTTTAACACGCATGTTGTTTGACCACCTGAAGAATAAAGGGGTTCACGTTCATTACAAACGAAGTGTAAAAGATATTAAACGTAAAAGTGACGGTATGTGGGAAGTAAAAGTCGCAGATGTAGACAGCGGCAAAGTTGAGTACCACACGGCAAAGTTCATCTTTATCGGTGGTGGAGGCGGAAGCTTGCCTTTACTTCAAAAAACAGGTATTCCTGAATCCAAGCATATTGGAGGCTTCCCGGTAAGCGGATTATTTATGGTATGCAATAACCCTGAAGTGATTGCGCAGCACCACGGGAAAGTATACGGAAAAGCCAAAGTCGGAGCTCCGCCAATGTCAGTTCCGCACCTTGATACACGCTATATTGACAACAAAAAGACGCTGTTGTTTGGCCCGTTTGCCGGCTTTTCACCGAAGTTCTTAAAAGCAGGTTCAAACCTGGACTTAATCAGTTCTGTAAAGCCGAATAATATTTTAACCATGCTAGCAGCAGGCGTCAAAGAAATGGCGTTAACAAAATATTTAATTCAGCAGGTGCTGTTATCAAATGAAAAACGTGTGGAAGAACTGCGTGAGTTTATCCCGAACGCGAAAAGCGAAGACTGGGATATCGTTGTAGCAGGCCAGCGTGTTCAGGTAATCAAAGACACGGAAGCCGGAGGAAAAGGAACGCTTCAGTTTGGTACAGAAGTTGTAAGTGCCGCTGATGGTTCTGTTGCTGCACTTCTTGGCGCTTCTCCTGGTGCGTCAACGGCGGTTCACGTTATGCTAGAAGTATTGGAAAAATGCTTCCCAGAAAACATGAACAAGTGGGAGCCAAAAATAAAAGAAATGATTCCTTCTTATGGCATGTCGTTAGTTGATCATCCAGACTTCTTTAACGAAATTCATGCGTCTACTTCACAGACGCTTGGTTTAATTAAAAAAGAGTCTGTTTACAGCTAAAGATTTTACGCCGCAACAAACAGTACATGTGTATGTGAAGAAATCTACAGGCGTGCACAAACACCACCTTTTCTTGAGGTGGTGTTTTAATGGTCTTTATATGTAGAGTTTGATTTAAGAGCGGTATTGATTGCTTCCAGGCTGAAGTTTCAAATGCTTCCACGCCGCAATTGCATCATCGCGGCTTTTTCCTTTGTTTTTCGAATCGTTAAAAAAATCGCGAATAAAGCGGTTGTACTCAAACTGAGGCGCAATTTCTTTTTGATAAGAAGGCTGCTTTTTTCGTTTTTCTTCTTCATGCCACGCTTTTACCACATCTCGATAGGTTTTCCCTACATTTTCTTTAAAGTAGTTTTGAATATAAGTGGAAAAATGAAACGTAGGATGAATGGCTTCTTTAAAAAAAGCCCGTACTTCTTGACTGCAGCGGTGATTTTCCCCAATGACGGTATCTAATGTTAGCGGCGATTTCGTTTTAGAGGACGAGCGTCTTTTAGAAGGTGCTCCTGAGTGTTGAGTGTCACCGGTTGTTAAAAACACTTCAATTCTTTTTGAAAGTTCCATTTTAGATCCAGACGGGCTCATGTTGTTTTCTCGGCAAAATTGCTGCAGCTCGGTTTTGAGCCAGTAAAAATCGGTAAAGTCTTTGATGGGTAAATCTTTTGTAAGTTCAGGTCTCATCGTTTTTACCTCCATATATTTACTGTAGAACATTTGTTCTTGTTGGTCAATTGTTTTTAGAGAAGTACGAAGGAATGTCTTTTATGTTTCTTCCTACATAGTGAGAAGAAATAGGCTGTTTATTCACCTCTCTTGCCCAAATAGAAAGCTGGCCGATGTGATGGATTTCATGAATGATGATGTGATGCAAAATGTCGGCTTCCGTGTAAGAAGTAGAATCCCAAGGGACTGTTACGTACCTTTTGTTGGAAAAATTCAAATGACTTAGAAAGTCGGCAATTTCGGGTCTATGTGCGGAAGAGAGTGCTTGAAGCTTTTCGAGCGTATCGTGTTCTTCAAAAGAAAGAACGATATCTGGTTTACCTTGGATGGCGCGTATCCAGCTGTCTTCCACATCAATAATATGAAACAGAGTTTGTAAAATGCTGCCCGTTCCTCCAGTCCGCTTCTTCAACAGTTCTTCTCTAGAAAGTTGATAACACCAGCTAAACCATTCATCTCTCACTTGCCAATTATATTCAAAAAAATGAATCATCTACCACACCTCACATGTTTTTTTACCTCTTACTAAATTAGATTAAGGCTTGTAAATTCCTTTGTAAAAAGAAGAAAAAACGTCTAGGCAAGAGATCTCTTGCAAATTCTAAAATCAAACAATTACAATAATAGAAAGGAGCTGATCACATGACGCTACATAAAAAAGTACTTTCTACGATTCTAGGAGGAGCTGTCGGAGACGCTTTAGGCGTTCCAGTTGAGTTTAAAAAACGCGATTCATTTCGGATCACAACTATGACCGGCTACGGTACGTATAACCAGCCTGAAGGAACGTGGTCAGATGATACGTCTTTAACGATGTGCTTGATTGATAATCTACTAGAAAAACAAGATGAATATGATTTAATGCAAAAGTTTGAGAGCTATTGGGCGAATGGCTACTGGACGCCGTACGGAGAAATGTTTGATATAGGCATCGCCACAAGCGAAGCGATTCGCCGCTATAAAAGCGGACTTCCTAAAGGAGAGTGGGGAGGACAAGGTGAATACGACAACGGAAACGGAGCGCTTATGCGTATTGCTCCGCTTGCGTTTACACTATGTGATGAACCTAGTTTTACAAAAAGAAAAGAAGAAATAGAAAGAATTGCGCACGTCACGCACCGCCATGTGCGCTCTACGCTTGGCTGCATTATATACGTGGAGCTGCTTATTCGTCTTCTTGACGGCAACGAGCCTTTTGAAGCATATGAAAACGCGGTAAATCTCTGTCAAAAGCAGTTAACAGGTACGGAGTATGAAGCAGAGTTTTCTGCGTATGAACGAGTGTTAAACCTAAGCTTGCCGCACGCAGCGAGAAATGAAATCGGGTCAACTGGATACGTTGTCAGCTCGCTAGAAGCATCTCTTTGGTCTTTTCTGCAAAGTGATGACTACAAAGAAGCTGTACTTACTGCTGTGAATCTTGGAGAAGATACAGACACGATAGGCTTTATTGCAGGTACTATGGCAGGAGCATATTATGAGCTGGATGGTATCCCTAAAGAGTGGGTTTGTCAGCTTGCTAAAAAAGAAGAGTTAGAGAAGGCTTGTAAGAAGTTTGCGGATATATGTTAATGGATTATAAAAATTACTCAAAAGTTCGGAGGAGATAAAGTGAAATTTTGTATGGATTTTGGCGATACCAATTTTATCGGAGTGGCAAATGTAAAAGAGTACCAATCATTTGTAGATGAGGATTGGGAGCTAGACCAGCTTCTGAATCACTTCGGCAGTGAAATGAAAAAGAGAAATATCCTAGTATGTCAAATGACAGAAGAAGGAATTGAACACTCTTGGAACGTAGAAGTGAAGATTGGAACAGAGTCGGATATAGATACATACTTTAGGAAAGCAACAGGTTATATAAATGTAACCAATCATCAGCTTTATCTCGTAGATTATGACTGCCTTACGATGGCCGCCCAGTTTGAAGATCAGTTAGTGCCTGATAAAAACTGCTCCAAGTATAGAATTGATATTAAAAACGGTATGTACAAGCTCGAGCTTATTCAATTTTATAATGTTGACCAAGATGAGTATACAGGAAATGACCAAACGGATCTTTTATTGAACTTTATTAAGATGGAGCATGTTGAAGAAACAGTCGATGAGGTATTTTGGTGTACGTATTAAGTAGTAAACGTACCGTAGGCTACTAACTTAGAGGCGTAGTGTGCCGTTCTAAGGCATCCTATCTTGTTTATATATTCACTGAAACCCTCTGGCTTTGCGTCAGAGGGTTTTTATGGTCAAAATCATTTATAATATACTTTTACATAACATACAAACTTCACGTTAAAGAAAGGTGATCACAGTGCCAAACGCATGGGATGCAGAACAAATTGTATCAGCACCGTTTGCCAAAACGCTAATCGAGACGCAGTTTCCAGAACTTGCGCCCGCTACAATTTCACTGCTTGGCTACGGCTTTGACAATACGGTTTATCAAGTAAATGACCGCTTTGTGTTTCGGTTTCCAAGAAGAGAACTCGCAGTAGGACTATTAAAAACAGAAAATCAGCTTTTACCAAGTCTTGCTTCTCAATTGCCTCTGTCGATTGCCGAACCCATTTTTTTCGGTAAGCCGAATGGAGGCTATCCTTGGCCTTTTACGGGCTATCACTACGTGCAAGGAACTCCGCCTGCAAGATTAACAGAAGAAAAGCGCATACAATCTGCTTCTGTACTAGCAAGATTTCTTCGCATGCTGCATCACTATCCTCATTTAAAAGCGCAAAAGCTTGGCGTGCCGTTTGATGAGTTGAATCGACTTGATATGATGAAGCGAAAGCCGTCGTTAGAAAAGTATGTCAAGCAAATGAAAGAGCGTAGTCTTTATTCAAAACAAGAGATTCTTGAAGACTATGTAAATGACATACAAGAAATTCACTATCAAGAAAAACATGTACTAGTTCACGGAGATCTTCATATTAAAAACATGATTGTTGATCAAAACAATATGGTTTCAGGCATTATTGACTGGGGAGACGTTCATATTGGTCATTCGGCAGTTGACCTAGCGATTGCCTACAGCTTTTTACCTCCTAAAGGAAGAGCACGTTTTTTTAAAGAATACGGAGAAGTAGATGAAGAAACGCACAGGCTGGCAAAATGGAAAGCAGTGTTTACAACTGTAGTCTTAGTGGCACACAGCTACGATCAAGGAGACAAACAAACGTTAGAAGCGGCTCTAGAAAGCTTAAACCTCATTTTTCAAGAGTAATAAAACTGTAATAGAATTTCTGTTCAATTCCTGTATAGTTAAGAAAGGATAAAAATAAAAACAACAGGTGAAGCAAACGATGAATACAAGCCATTGGAATGAATCAGCAGCACATTTACTAGAAAGGTGGATACAGCTATATAAGGAAAAGGGATTTCTTATTGGAGAAACGGAATCTTTAAACATGCTAAAAGAAGAAGTAGACGGGATGGACAAAGAAAAATTTCTCTCCATAGTAGAACGTCATCTGCAGAAAGTGTATGACGAACTGGAAAAAGAACGTACAGAGTACAACATAAATAACATTGAATATATGATGTTAACGTTTCTTTCAAACGATTATCCGGAGTACATAAACAAGCGTCAAAGCAATATGGGACAGATTGAACAGTTAACAAGCATACATAGAAGTGTTACAGAGCTTTTAGGAAAAGAACTCATTTCTGAAGCGGATATGGTGGCGTTTAGAAACGACTTTTTTCAACTAACAGAAAAACACGCTAACGCGTCATCGTTAAAAGAAATGAAGGAAAACTGGAATACGTATTTGTCAGCGTTCGTTGACTTTCAAAAAAAGCATGAACATGTAAAACAAGCGATAGCCACATTACTCGAAGAAGACAAGAGCTTGAAGCAAGAGTGGCATCAGCTAAGCAAAAATAAAGTAGTGACCAAACAAAAAGCGACCGCCTTTCGCACAAAGCAGCATGAGCTAAATGAAAGTATTCGAAAAGCCACGACTGCACAAAAACAATTACTCGAACTTCACTGGCCTGATGTTCGTAGTCAGTTTGATGCCTTGCAAGAAAAAATGAGTAAGAGTCTTTCTACTGTGCTGAAAGAAACGCAACGCAGTATGGAAGTCATTAGCCAAAACGATGCAAATGAACACGCCAAGTTAAAGCAATCACTTAGTGATCTACACACAGTTCATCAAGTTGATATTCATCAAACGTGGTTAGCGGCTTTTATTAAAAAATCACGACCATTTTTTAACAAACTGAGTGAAGATATAAAGGCTACTCGATGTCGAGAACTGTGGAACCGAATTTACGGCATGTATAAAGGAATAGCAGTCAACGAGTTTATTGTTACATACGAAGAATTTTTAGCACTTCAGCCGCTTGGCAGTGTAAAAAGCATGGAAATACCAAAGCCATTAGCTCGGTTAAAGATAGATATAGAACCTGTTACGCTGCCATCCTACGCAGACTTTCCCGTGCTCAAAAAGCAGCAATCATCAAGACGAACTTTTCCTATTTTAATAGGAACTATTATTGGACTTCTCTTATTACTTACGATTGTATACATGAATCGTGACAATCAAACGTTAGAAACAGACTCAGACGTAAAAGCTACGGCCAGCACGAAGTCGTTAAAAAATGAAGAGACTAAACCAGCTGCTGTAAGCAAAACGGATCTTGAAAACTTTTTTATTTCTTATAAAGCTGCTTACTTTTCAAGCTTAAACAGCGGAGACTTTAGTGGGATGGCGCCTTATATTGACTCGGGTCAGCCAGTTTATAAACAGCTAAAAAGCTATATCACATCACTCGCCGGAAAAAACGTATCGTTTGCTAACGATCAGTTTCTTGTTACTAAAACAGAATCACATGACAACGGAACCTACGACATTTATACAAACGAAGTATATACGTTCACCGACTCATATGATGCAAGCACGCAGTTTAAGAAAGAACGAATTTATCATGTGAAAGCCGCTGGTAAAGACAAACTTCAAATTACTAAAATTGATACGTTAACAGATGAACAGAAGCCGGTGGAAGAGTGAATGGTTTCTGAGAGATTATGAATAACCGCTAGTTCCTTTGGAGCTAGCGGTTGTTTTGGTTGGAGGAGTTGGAAGTGGTTAGGGTGAACTCTACGCTGCCAGAGATAAACATGGCTTTGGATTATAACAGATTTAGTCTGAAAATATTGATATAACAGGCCTGGTTTTTTAGTGTATTTGATTTAGTAGGAAGTGATTGGGGACAGTTTGTTTATTTGTGTCCCCAGGTTGTCCCCAATATATAAACCATAAATTAAGTGTAAACTAATATAGAAATTAAATCTTGGATGCGCAGTCAGCCTTTTTATTTTCCATCTGAGCTATCTATTAATCTATTGAAATAGTGCTACTTTAATGTTCTTTTGATAGCTTTTTAACTGAATTAATTATCTATAACGCGCCATTAATGTTATGTGACTTGAAAATATACTGAAATTCTCCTAATTGTATCTTATTATCCAAATATTTTATCATTTTCTTTTTCGCAATTTTTACATTCGATAACACAATTATAGGATCAGCTCTTCCATGGCTATCAAACATCCCTGCGTAGATACATTGTATAATGTTTATTTTCGAATTTAACTTTGAAAACTAATTTTTATGTTATTGTTGCCACAATGAGTGATGTTGGAAACGTAACTAAATTGGGATATATGGAGCTATGGGAATTTGTCAGGGGATAGTAGCTATGAGGAGCCTAAATTAGTTTTTGCATGGAACAATAGAGTTTTAGGAGAACCGTAGTCCTTAAAAAAGTGAGAAAAAGAGTTGTGGAAAAGATGAAAGTTGTCTAATTGGTTTCTTTTATAATGTGAATCATATGATAAAATAGCTTGAAGGATAAATATTTTGGAGGCAAAAAATTTGGATACTAAGACCTATAATCAAATAGTGAGTTTTATATGGAGTATTGCCGATGACTGTTTGCGTGACGTATATGTTCGTGGTAAATATAGAGACGTTATATTGCCGATGACTGTAATTCGTCGATTGGATGCAGTTTTAGAACCGACAAAAGAAGCTGTGTTAAAAATGAAAGAGAAGTTAGATGAAGCCGGCGTAATAAACCAAACAGGGGCACTTTGTAGTGTTACGAGTCAAGCGTTTTGTAACTCATCTCCTTTTACGCTAAAGGATCTTAAATCAAGAGCAAAACAGCAACAGCTAAAGGCAGATTTTATTGCATACTTGGATGGTTTTTCACCTAACGTGCAAGGAATACTTGAAAAGTTTAAATTTAGAAATCAGATAGATACAATGGTGGAAGCAGATATTTTAGGAGCGGTTATAGAAAAATTTGTTAGTCCCACTATCAATTTGAGTGTGAACCCGGTACTTGATGATAACGGTGAAGTGAAAATTCCTGCTCTCGATAATCATACAATGGGTGTAATATTTGAAGAGCTTATCCGTAAATTCAATGAAGAAAATAATGAAGAAGCAGGAGAACATTTTACCCCCCGCGATGTTGTTGAACTTATGACGGATATTGCTTTTCTACCTGTAGTAGATAAAATTACTGATGGTTCCTATCTTATATATGATGGTGCTTGCGGTACTGGTGGCATGCTAACTATTGCAGAAAAAAGACTACAGCAACTGGCAGAAGAGTATAACAAAGAAATTTCTATAAACCTATACGGGCAGGAGATTAACCCTGAAACTTATGCAATAACTAAAGCTGATATGCTCATAAAAGGTGAAGGATTACAGGCTGAGAATATCGCTTATGGTTCTACCCTATCTAATGATGGTTTCCCAACAAAAAACTTTGAATTTATGTTGTCAAACCCTCCGTACGGTAAAAATTGGAAAACAGATTTGGAACGATTAGGGGGGAAAGGAGATATCTCAGATCCTCGTTTTAATGTATCTCACAACGATGAAGCTGATTTTAAAATAATTCCTCGTTCAAGCGATGGGCAAATGCTGTTCTTAGCAAATAAAATTAGCAAGATGAAACACGATACTGAATTTGGTAGCCGAATCGTAGAAGTGCACAACGGCTCTTCATTGTTTACAGGGGATGCAGGACAAGGTGAAAGTAATTTACGAAGATATATTATTGAAAATGATTGGCTTGAAGCTATCATAGCATTACCTGAAAATATGTTTTACAACACAGGTATTGCAACTTTTATTTGGGTTGTCACCAATAGAAAAGCAATGCATCGTAAAGGGAAAACGCAACTTATAGATGCTAGAAGTCTTAAAAGTCCACTTAGAAAAAATTTAGGTAACAAAAACTGTGAGTTCACTTCCGAAATAAGAGAACAGATTTCTAACATGCTTCTCACTTTTGAGCAAACGGATCATTCAAAAATATTTGATAATCAAGAATTTGGCTACCACAAGGTTATAATTGAAAAGCCACTACGTTTAAGTGTAGATTTATCAAAGGATAACCTGGAAAGCTTCGCAAAGGTTTGTGAAGAGCAAAAAGATAATGAGATAATGGCTGTCATTCATACTCTAGCAGAAGAATTCCATTATACAAGGTTAAGCGACTACAACCTTTTTCTAAAGGAATTAAGTAAAGTAGCAAACAAATTAAATGTAAAGCTTCCAGCTAAGAGAATAAATCTAATAAAAAATAATCTTGCAGTTGTTGATGAAAATGCTGAAAAAGTAATTAAGAAAGTACACAAGATTGGAAAAGTAGAAGTAAACTCACTTTATGGTTTATATGAGCAAAATGGAAATAGTGTAGTTGAGTATGAGCCAGACAACAGCTTAAGAGATACAGAGCAAATACCTCTTCTATATGATGGGGATATTGAGCAGTTCTTTAAAGATGAAGTGTTGCCTTTTGCACCAGATGCTTGGATTGATGAAAGCAAAACACAAATAGGTTATGAAATAAACTTTGCAAAATATTTTTATAAACCAGTACAATTACGCACTCTAGATGAAATAAAAGCAGAGATTTATAAGCTTGAGATTGAAACTGAAGGATTATTAGAGCAGATAATTGGGAGGAGAGAACTATGCTAGAGCCACTTCTCCCTTATTTGGAGTATAAAGATTCTGAGCAGCCGTGTTTTGGACAAATCCCCAAACATTGGAAAGTTCTTAGGAATGGTCAAATCTTCTCACAACGCAATCAGACAGGATTTCCTGACTTACCAATTTTGGAGGTATCTTTAAAAACAGGGGTTCGTGTGAGGGATTTTGAAAATTCGAAGCGAAAACAAGTTTTGAACGATCGTGAAAAGTACAAACGTGTAGTAAAGGGAGACATTGCCTACAACATGATGAGGATGTGGCAAGGAGCTGTCGGAGTTGCTCCTGTCGGTGGCTTGGTAAGTCCAGCATATGTAGTTGCGCGTCCCTTGTCAGAAGTGAACAGTCAATATTATTCATACCTATTTCGAACTCATACCTATATGAATGAAGTAAATAAATATTCACACGGAATTGTTACGGATCGTAATAGGTTATATTGGGATGAATTTAAACAAATACCTTCATTATTTCCACCTTATGAAGAGCAAAATCAAATCGTAAAATACCTAGATTTTCAACTTATGAAGATAAATAGGTTTATAAAGGTAAAGCAAAAGCTTATCTTAACACTGAAAGAAGAAATTGAATGTTATTTATACGGAAATCATGAAAAACTTGATACAATTATAGTTAAATCATGGGATACTGCTTTTCCAACGAATTGGCCATTTGTGAAATCTAAGAGGATATTTAAAGAAAGAAATATAAAGAACTGTATTGACAGTGAATTGTTAGCTGTAACTCAAGATAGAGGTGTAGTATACAAAAAAGATTGTGAACATAATTATGTGTCTCCAAGTGGTGAATTAAGTGGGTTGAAACTAGTTAGAAACGGAGATTTTGTTATTAGCCTAAGGTCCTTTCAAGGAGGGATTGAGTTTTCGAAAATTGAGGGAATTGTATCACCTGCTTATACTATTTTTTGTTTAAGGAACGAGTTTTCTTCCGAAGAATACAAGCTCTATTACAAGTATCTATTTAAAACAAAGGTGTTTATTTCCATGTTAAACACTTTAGTTTCAGGAATTAGAGACGGTAAGAACATAAACTACTCAGATTTCTCTAATAAATTTATACCCGTTCCACCTTTAAAAACTGTCGAACAAGTAGCTAAATTGGTAAGAAGGTACGAGATTATTAAAAAACAGTTTGAGAGTGAATTAGTATTGTTAAATGAATATCGAACTCGCCTAATATCTGATGTGGTAACAGGCAAGGTTGATGTAAGCGGCGTTATAGTTGAGGAAGTGGCAGCGGAAGATATAGTAATGGATATAGTTGATGGTGAAACAGAGAACCATCAGGAAGTTTTAGATCGTGAGGAGTGTGAGGTGTAGTGCCAACAAACACTAAGGAATCGGGACTAGAAGCCCTTATTGTAGATTATCTTGTTAGCTACAATGACTATCAGCGGGGACAAAATAGCGATTACAACAAAGCGTATGCCATCGATGAAAAACAACTATTTATGTTTTTACAGAATACTCAACTTGACAAACTTGACATGTTAGGTGTGCTTAATAGCGATATAAATAAAACTAAGTTATTAAATCGTTTGCAAGGAGAAATTGAAAAAAATGGTATCGTTAAGGTGCTCAGAAATGGCGTGAAAATTTACCCTGTCACTCTAGACTTGTTTTACCTTACACCATCAGAGCAAAATTCCAAGGCGAAAGAGTTATATGACAAAAATATATTCAGTGTAACAAGACAACTTATGTTCTCAAAAGATAACACAAAGCTTGCTCTTGATTTTGCCATATTTATAAACGGTTTACCTATTATTACTTGCGAGCTAAAAAATAGGTTGACGAAGCAAAACGTTGAAGATGCTGTATATCAATATAAGACGGATCGTGATTCCCGAGAACTTTTGTTTCATTTTGGGAGATGTATGGTTCATTTTGCGGTGGATGAAAATGAAATTAAAATGTGTACAAAACTTGAGGGTAAAAATTCTTGGTTTTTACCCTTCAATAAGGGTTATAAAAGGGGGGCTGGTAATCCCCCTAACCCGAATGGACTTAAGACCGATTATCTATGGAAGCAGATATTAAAAAAAGATGAGCTTTCTAATATTATTGAGAACTATGCACAAATAGTTGAGGAAAAAGACAAGGAAACAGGAAAAGTCAAAAGGACTCAGATATTTCCACGTTTTCATCAGCTTGCAGGAGTTAAATCTATTTTAGCGGACGTAAGACAAAGAGGTGTTGGACAAAGATATCTCATCCAGCATAGTGCAGGTAGTGGGAAGTCAAACTCTATTGCTTGGCTTGCTCATCAACTTGTGTCTATTACGAAGAATGGAAAAAATATCTTTGACTCAATTATTGTGGTTACTGATCGGATTAATCTTGATAAGCAGATTAAAAATACTATTAAAAGCTTTATGCAAGTTGCAAATACAGTTGGACATGCTGAAAGCGCTGGAGATCTTAAAAAGCTGCTTCAAGACGGTAAGAGAATAATCATAACAATTGTTCATAAATTCCCGTATATACTTAGGGATATGGGAAACGATCATAGAAAAAATAACTTTGCGATTATTATTGATGAAGCTCATTCTAGTCAAAGTGGAAATATGTCCGCCAAAATGAATATGAGTTTGTCTGAAAAATATGAAGAAAGTGAAAATGACACAACTGAGGATAAAATACTAAGCATATTAGAGGGGAGAAAAATGCTTACAAATGCAAGTTATTTTGCATTTACAGCTACACCTAAAAACAAAACATTAGAGATGTTTGGTATCCCTTATCCAGTTGATGGTAAAATAAAGCACAAACCGTTCCACGTTTACACCATGAAGCAAGCGATAGAAGAAGGGTTCATTATTGATGTGCTTAAAGATTACACACCAATCAAGAGCTACTACAAAATTTCAAAAATAGTCGAAGATGATCCTTTATTTGATAAAAAAAAGGCACAAAAAAAAATATGGAAATATGTAGAGTCAAATGAAACAGCCATAGGATTAAAAGTAGAAATTATGATTGATCATTTCCATGATCAAGTTACAGCAAAGGGTAAAATTGGAGGTCAGGCTCGTGCTATGGTAGTTACCAGCAGCATTGAGAGAGCTATTCAGTATTATTATGCTATATCATCATATTTAGAAAAAAGGAAGAGTCAGTTCAAAGCAATTGTAGCTTTTTCAGGAGAATATGAATTTAGGGGTAAGAAATTAACCGAAAGTTCTATTAATGGATTTCCAAGTAACGAAATTGAAAAGAGATTAAAAAAAGATCCCTATAGATTTTTAATCGTTGCTAACAAGTTCCAAACAGGTTATGATGAGCCGCTTCTTCATACCATGTATGTCGATAAAGTACTAACAGATATTAAAGCTGTGCAGACTTTATCAAGACTAAACAGGGCTCATCCTCAAAAATATGATACCTTTATTTTAGATTTTGCTAATGATACGGATACCATAAAAGAAGCTTTCTCAAGGTATTATACCACTACAGTTCTTTCAGATGAAACAGATCCAGATAAGCTTAATGATTTAGAAAATGATATAAAAGCCTATCATATTTTTACCGACTATCATGTGAATAAGCTAGTAGAGCTGTATTTAAATGGAGAAGACAGGGATAAACTTGATCCTATCTTGGATGTATGTGTTAAAAATTATGAAGATGAATTAGATGAAGACGGACAAATAGAACTTAAAGGCAAAGTCAAGGCTTTTACAAGGATTTATGGATTTTTAGCATCAATCCTACCGTACGGTAATGCAGAGTGGGAAAAATTATCTATATTTTTAAACATGCTAATACCTAAACTGCCTGCACCTAAAGAAGAAGACTTAGCAAAAGGTATACTTGAAGCAATAGATTTGGATAGTTATAGGGCTGAAGCACAAACAAAAATGTCTATCATACTAGAAGAATCTTCTAATTATGAAATAGGCCCTGTTCCAACCTCAGCTGATGCTGGAAGAGCAGAGCCTGAACTGGATTTGCTGAGTAACATTCTGTCGAGTTTTCATGACCTTTTTGGAAATATTCCCTGGAAAGATGAAGACCAGGTGAAAAAACATATTGCTAGCATACCTGAGATGGTTTCAAAGGATAAAGGTTATCAAAATGCTATGAAAAACTCTGACAAGCAAAATGCTAGGATTGAGAGCGAAAAAGCATTGAATAAAGCAATTATAGACTTAATGACAGATAATATGGAGATTTTTAAGCAGTTTAATGATAATCAATCCTTTAAAAAATGGCTTTCAAATATGGTGTTTAATGTTACCTATAATACAAACGGTGATGTTTATTCTGGCGATACGGCTTTATAACTCTCAATGGAATTTTTAACCAAATGAAGAGAGTGGAGTGTATTTGTGAAGATAGATGATCTAGATAATATACAAGTATAAAAGATATCATTAATCAATATTGCCATGTGTTAGCGTGTACCTGGGATCCCGATAAATCTAAAGCAACATTAATACTTCATAATCCACCAATCGCAGATCAATACTAATTAATTTTTCTTCTTGAGCTAAGTTTATAAACTTAAAAGAATAACCGCTTAATTATGAAAAAATTTCGGAAAGCTCCTGGAATCCAATTTTGGGGGTTTTTTTTCTTTTATTTTTTTATTACCATTAGCAAGAGTAACCACGGTTATCAAAATTAATTTCAATATTAGTATATAAAAATAGAAAATGTTACGAAACTAGATCAAAAAATCAGATCAATTTAATACGGGTAGCAACTCCTCCTCTATACAAATTACAACAAAATGAACAAATTTTAGAATATAACCTATGAATGGGGAGATTAAATATCAAGAAGAAATTTTTTATTTTGTATTGAGGGAATTGTACGTGGGGTTAAATCTTTAGATTAAGAGGATAGATAGGCTGTTGGCCTTCATTTTGGGAATAAAAAATAAATAATCAAGGTTTAACTTTAGTTTCACCTCCGTCTATTTATAGCAATGAACAAGATCTATCATCTAAAATATTTAAAGAAGGACAGCGCAGTGTGATATGTGCTTTATGTATTGCAAGAGAAAAAATATATAAATACAAATATTTCTCTGTATCATAAAAATTAAATTGTGATTTTAGAAAATTTATAAGGTCAGCAACTAAAGAAAGAGAGGTAATAAATGAATATTATTAAATTATTTGAGCCAGAGCTAAAAGATTTAAATACAAATTATTTTATTTTAGATACTAAAGGAAAACCAGCGGATTATGGGGATATAGATTTTGTTTCCTATGATTGGTCGCCTAGTAAATATAATAAAGTCAAAGAAGGGGACTTATTTCTCTATAGACGTCCAAGTAAAGCTTCAGAAACTCGAAAATTTTATTTTTTTGGAGCTGGAAAAATTGGAAAAATAGAGAAAATTGGTATAGATAGAGTGAGAGGGATAATTGAAAAAGCATTACCCTTTGAGAGGAAGCTTTCTCCTGAAGAACTTGACCTTTACATATGGAAATTTAAACAGAGGGGATTAAATTGGGAACACTTTTTTAATCAATATGGAATGAATCATATAGTCAAAGATGATTTTTTAGGAATTCTCGAAATAGCATTTAAACATGACTTAGAGGTACAAGATGCTAAGTTAGAGGTAAGCTTAATTCAGCAACAACAAAGAAAACACTTCTTTGTAGAAGATCAAGTAACAGAACAAAAAAGAAGAGTAGGTCACAAAGTATTTGCAGATCAAGTAAAATTAAACTATGGGTATCAATGTGCTATTACAGGAATTAGATTAAAAGAATTTCTAGTTGCTTCTCATATCATTCCTTGGTCTCAAAGTAAAAAAGATAGACTAGATCCGCAGAATGGCATTTGTTTATCGACATTAGTAGATAAGGCATTTGATAAGGGCTATCTAACAATTACATCTGAGTATAGAGTTCTTCTTTCACCGTTATTAGAAAAGGATGTTATTCTTTATAACCTATTAAAACCTTATGGGAATAAAAAGATTAAATATCCTAAATTTGCTCCACCTAAGAGAGAATTTCTCCAATGGCATGCAGAACATGTATTTAAGCATTATATTGAATAATGAAGCCAGTACATTTCTTTTTTATATTGAAATAGGTATTGACTTTAACTTTACTCGAATAAGTACAAATAGTGTAAAATATACTTTTCAATTTAATAGAGATGAAGTTGAAGATTTACAAAGCAGACGAATCAAAGAATTAATTAAAAAGACCATCAAGCTAGTCAGGAAATTTGGCGGGGAAAAATATGTTAAGCATCAGAATGATGAACTTGCTGATGCAGTTAAAGTAAGTTAGAAGAAGCAGAACGAGGTTATGGAATGAAAGCTTAGTAGTAAGATAGCAAGTCGTTTCACAATATTATGAGCCTTGTTCATTAGATTAAAGATATGCATAAAAGAGAGTATAAAATTCAATATAAAGAATCTATGAGTGGCAGCAAACTAAAATAGCAATTTAAATGTTCAGATATGTGAACGGCAGCTATTCTACCTCGTTGTATAAGCCAACTACTCAATGTGAGTGTGGGCTTTTTTATTTGTTTATAGTGTTATTAGAGATAAGATTGGCATTAAGGAGACTATAAGTTATTATTTAAGGTTCAAAATACAGCTTGACCTCATTTGGGCCAAAAATATAATAAATGACTAAATATTTAGCTTTATTTCAATTTATTAAAATGGAAGAAGGTAAATTAATTATTTACAAATCATCTAAAAAATTAAAAAGATGTATTTTATTTAATATTGTCTAGTAATTTACTCCTCGTAAAATTAAACTTAATATAGTATTTAAATAAAAAGAGGTGTAAGAAAGTGCAACATAAAGCTGATTATAGCTATTATGAATGGGAAAGGTATTGGTATAAGCGTGGTAGTCAACTTCCTTATACAAAAGGTTTTTTTAACCCAGATATTAACAAAAAGATATCTCCAAAAAATAATTTCTTTACTTTCGAAGAAATATCAGAAAACCCTTGCTTAATATTATTAGGAGAAGCAGGGCTAGGTAAGTCAAGAACAATAAAAAAAGTTATTGAAGAGCTTGAGAAAGACTTAGAGAATAAAAGTGATGAAGTTATATATTGTGATTTAGGACTTATAACTGGTGAGTATAGTTTAGATAAAAGAGTTTTTGAGAATCGTAAGTTTAATGATTGGATTAATGGTCAACATCAACTACACTTATTTTTGGACAGCTTAGATGAAGGTCTTTTACAAATTAATGTACTAGGAGAAATACTTATAGAAAAGCTACAAGGACTTGATTTTTCTCGACTAAGACTAAGAGTTGCATGTCGCACGGGTATATTTCCAATTTCATTAGAAAATCAGTTAATTAATTTATGGGGAGAAAAAAATGTATATGTAGTTCAATTAGCATCTTTAAGTTCCACTGATGTAATTACTGCATGTGAAAATCTAGACATTATTGGGAAAGAAAGAATAAAGGGTAAAGCCTTTTTAAAGAATGTAATTGATCAACAAATTCAACCATTTGCTAGTAACCCAATTACTTTGAAAATGCTCTTAAAAACGGCAGTGGCTAATCAAAAATTACTCACTACAAAAGTTCAATTGTATAAGAAAGGGTTGAGAGAACTTTGTAATGAAACAAATAAAGATAAACCGATTCGTAAAAATGTCTCTGTGGATAAGCTTTTAGAAATAGCCATGCTACTTGGAGCCATAACAATTTTTTGTAATAAAAGGACTTTTAGTAGAGATACGTTCGAAGAGGATAAAGTATCAATCGATGAACTATCAAAATTAACTTTTAGGAGCTTTTCCTATGGATATGAAGATATCGAAGAAGTATTAGGCACAGCATTATTTACCGATGGGCAACAAAATGAGTATACATGGACACACTTTTCCTATGCTGAATTTTTAGCAACACAGTTTATAAAAAATAATGGTTTCTCAACAGATCAAATTCTAAGTTTAATTTTACAATCTGAAGACAATAATGAGCGGGTAATTCCTCAATTACATCAGACAAGTGCGTGGCTTGCAAGTTCCTTATCCCCAATATTTAATGAAATTATAGAAAAAGATCCAGATGTTTTGTGTTTGAGCGATGCTACAGAATTAAATGATAAACAGCGCCAATACCTTGTCCAATCTTTACTTGAAAAGTACGATTCTTGTCCAGAATATTACCAGCACGGAGGTCCGGCTTTCTTTAAAAATTTATATCATAACGAATTAGCTAGTCAGCTTCGTCAATTTATTAATGATAAAAGTCGAACAGAGTTTTCAAAAAGGATAGCAGTAAATATAGCTTACCAATGTGAACTTTATGAGTTAGCTGAAGACATAATGAATCTTGTAATTGAATATGATTATTATCCGTTAGCTGAAGATTCTCTATATATTTTTTTGCAATTAGCTAACGATAAGCAAAAAATACATAGTTTAGATTTAATTAATAAGTTATCTAATTCCTTAGCTATTAATTTAATTAGAAACATCTACCCTAAGCATATAAGTATTAATAAAATCTTTGATTTCACACTAAAAAGTTATTTTTCTGATAATCGAATAAACAGAGAAGTAATCTCTTTATTGGAAATCTTGTCTCAAGATGACTTGATTCATTTCTTGAATTTGATGCATGTCGAAGATAAAAAAAGTAGTAAAGGAAATAATGTTCAAACAATATTAGATATAATATTAATTTATATTTGGGATTATACAGACAATGAAGAGATAAGAAAATTATGGATTGAAATTGCTATGGAAAGATTTAAACGTCTAGGAACACCTATAGTTAAAACGGATTTTGTAAACAATTATCATGGTAATTTTAAAGAAAAGTTTCAATCTGATTTTCACAATAGAATTTTGTTAATTAAGACTCTGTGGAGAGCTGATCCTAATTTAAATGCGTTAGATATCACAAACTGTACGCTAAAATTAATTCAAGCAAATGATATAAGAAGAATATTCTTATATCAAAAAAAAGAAAAAGATCTATCTTTTAAAATATGGTTAATTAAACTTATAGCGCATTTATTTGACCCTAATGAGCCAAAGCATTTAGAGATTTGTGAGCCAATGTATCAACAGAATAACTTATTAAAATCGAGCCTGAGAGAAATAAAACTCTCAAGCATAGAAGCAGAAAGGTTAAGAGAAGATTATAAGAAATATTCAACAAAAGGTATAATTTCAGTTCTTTTGGACAGAAAGTTATCTAGACTACAGTTACTTGACTCTATGAACTTATTAAAAGAAAATATTTTAGAGGGCTGGCCTCAATTTTTAAAGCAGATGTATGAAGAGTTTTTTAGTTTAATAAATGACAATGAATACAATTTGCGTAGAAGTGAAGGGTGGAAGCTATTAAAGAATGATGAACATAAAACAATAGTAGAAGCCGCTAAAAAATTTTTAGAAAGCTTTGATAATATAGATTATAAGCGTGATAGTTATAATAAATTATCTCCTATTTATGATGCGATTGAATTAATATGGGATGTTGAAAAAAGTTATATAGAAGATTTGCCTAAAATTATATGGGAAAAAATACTTGATTATATTATAAATACTTCTACCGCTAGGTATGCTAATAATAAAGCTTATTTTACACTGGCATACAATTATAATCCGCAGAAAGTGTCAGCTTTCTTAATTAAAGAGATGAAAAAAAGAAGAAAACTTGGATCTGTGGATGGGGGTAGATTGATAATAGAAGAAAGAATAAAGTATTGCATGAATCCGTTTTTTATTAATGAAATAATTAATACTTTAGATAACCAGAAAATCCGGTTAACTTCAAGAGGAGATTTATTTAAAATTCTTATCGAAGTAGGAGGGGATAAAGGGTATAGTTACGTCACTAACATAGTAGATAAAAGGAATAAAAGTATCACATCTTGGAAAAAAGCCATTGAAGCTACATGTGCCTTAATGGAAAAAGGTTCGGACAGAGGAAATGAATCAATTCTTTCCCTCTTTAAAAATAACAACTTAAAAGATGAACGGTTTCTTATTCAGGTATTAAGAAGGTTCTCTAAGGACAGAAGAGACTATTCTTTTTTTGAAGATTGGAAAAATAAAGATTTAGTTGATTTTTATATTTTTTTACACCAAATTCAAAAAGGTGTATATAAAAAGAAGGTTCCTAATCCAATAGCTTGGAAAAAAATAATTCTAGAAAATTTAGAGAAAGATGATAATGAAGAAAGTTTATCAAGTATATTTAAACTAAGCAAACTATTACCGGATTGTACATATATTCAATCATCTTGGGAAATGTTGCGAATAGCTTATTTTAGAAAAAAGTGGTTACCTCCCACTATAGAAGTTTTATTTGAAATGATTAATCATAATCAAGTAAAACCTATTACCAATGGAAGCCAGCTTTTATCTATAATAGAAGATTCATTACAGGAATTTGAAAAAGATATGAACACATCTGAAAATCCGCTTATTGAACAATTATGGAACGTATATAAAAGCAAAGAAGACTCTAAGAAAAAAGGGACAATTCGTATTCCAAAGGATGAAACAATGTTAAGTAATACTTTAAAAAGACATCTAAACAATGATTTAGAAAAACGTGGATTGATATTTAATAGAGAGGTAGAGGTCTTTCATTCTCAAGGTGGAAGTTCAGGAGAAAGAATCGATATCAAAATAGACGTACCTTTTAATAAAAATATTTGTATGCCTCTACAAGCATTTATAGAGGTTAAAGGGTGTTGGAATAAAGATTTAGAAACAGCAATGGAGAAGCAGTTAGTAGAAAGATATATGAAGAAACGAAATTGTCCTTATGGCTTATATGTTATAGGGTGGTTCAATTGTCCTCAATGGAGCTTAAATGAAGATAATCGACGAATGCCGGTGTATTCTTTAAAAGAAGCTCGAGAAAGATTCGACAAACAAGCATTATCATTATCTAAGAAATATGACGTTGAAGTTAAAGCTATTGTTATTGATCTATCATTGAAATAATAATTATTATGGGTATTTAGTAAAGACATTATTAATAACATTTGACTTACCCTTAATGATATTGAAACAGCAGTATGGGGAATAAACTCAGGAAAACCGAGATTCATACCTATACTGTGGATTGTTTATGAAGAAATTATTGAAAGTCAAAAAGAAAATCAAATTGAGGGCGTAACATTTATGGGCAGTGAACCTTTTGAATGGCCAGTTTCTTTAGCAGAATTAGGGAGACGATTAAGAGCTGTAGGGTTATCCGTTATGATTTTTAGTGGTTATACAATGGAAACCCTAGAAATGGATTAATCGCGAGGGTTGGAATGACTTGTTATCAGTCACTGATCTCTTTATCAATGGTCCATTTGTTAAAGAAAAGCTAGATTTATGCCGACCATGGTTTAGTTCTACAAATCAAAGGTATCATTTTTTAACTGATAGATATATAAATCTTAAAAATATGCTCTCGGAAATCCCAAATCGAATTGAAGTGCGCCTTGAAAACAATGGTAACATTGGCATTAACGGAATGGCGACTCAAGAGATATTACAAAAGTTTATGAAAGATAGTGCTCAAAAAATAAATAAGTAGTGTTGATAACCACAACGCACAATTTAGATAAACTCCTATAACTATTGTAGGGGTTTATTTATGCTAACTGATACAAATTAAATTATGCCGAATGGAGAAGGCGTACACCTTATAGTGTAAGCTTTTTTATTTGATAATTATTTAGTGGAAAATTAAATTCTAAAAGTTAGAACAAAACTATTATGATTATTTATCAGATATATTTTGCTATAATGGTATAAAAAGTTATTTTGATATTAAAAGGTAAAATAAATTGACGGCTGCAATAAGGGAGAATTATAGGTAATGATAAGGATAAATTGGGATAGATTTAAAGTTAAAAATAAGGATTATACAAGTGCTTTTGAATCATTATGTTATCACATATTTTGCAGAAAACTAGGATTAAGTGAAGGAGCTATTGCCGATTTTAATCAAGTAGGGCTCGAAACAGAACCGTGCTTATTTTCTGATGGTAAATATTATGGTTTTCAATCAAAATTTTTTGAAAAGATGAATTATAAAAACTTAGATCATTCAATTAGCAAAGCACTTGAAAACTTTACTGATAAAGATCCAAATAAGAATAAATTAAATTATATTATTATTTTCCTTAATTGTAATATTAAAGTTAGTAGTAACAGTGCTAAAAGTATAACTGAAAAATGTAAGAAAAAAGGGGTCAAAGTCGAATGGTTCTTAACAAATAATTTTGAATCTATTTTAAATCAACCAGATAACTTAGATTTAGCTCAATTATTTTTTGGAGAAGCTGATAAATTGGGCTTTGTCTCAGACAGTAAAGCGATTAGATTGAAAACTTTACTTCTGTCTAGGGAATACATTGAATTAAGTCTTTCAGGTGAAAGGCAAAAAAAATCAGTAGCAGATTACTCGCAAATGATTTTGGAAAATAAAAAGAAAATCAATTTATTATTAGGTAATCCTGGTTCTGGAAAAAGTGTTTGTATGAGTAAATTGTTTCAATTGTACACAGGAGCCGATAAAGAAGATAAAAGTGATCAAATAATTACATTAGGTAAAGTTGAAGCTCTGGCCATGTATGTGAATTTAAACACAGTTTCTTTAGATAGTTTAGAAAATATAATTCGTAGTCGACAAGATGATTACAGTGTGAGGGAACAGAGTAGTAGGTTTATATACCTGTTCGATGGCTTAGATGAAGTTTCAGGTAGTAGGATAGATGCCACATTGGCATATATTTACGAGCTAGCTGAAAAAATATCCACTAAGACAATAGTTATATCCTGTCGAGTATCTAGTCCAAATAAGTTTAAACTAAAAAAGAGTTACAAAGATTTAACGGAATATCGAATTGTTGAATTATCTAAATACCAAATTAAACAGTATTTCTTAAATAAAGGAGTACGTGAAAAGCAAGAACAACTTCAATTACTTGAAACTTCTAATCCAAACTATTTTGAAAATATTCAAGATATATTAACTTTGTCAATATTATGGAAGCAAATAGATAAAGTAAGTGAAAATAGTTATATAGCGGATTTAATAGAGATCAGTGTAAATGAAACTCTTAGTAATCTAGACCATATTAAATATCTTAACGAGTTGAATATACCTAATCCTAAAAGACGCACTATTGTTGAATTAAATAAACAAATTTCTTTGTATAACTTTGAAAATCAAATTGTAAGCATTAAACATGAACAAATATACTCTATACTCTGTGAGCTACTACCAAGGTGTGACTATCATTCGATAAACAGAATAATAGATTTTTTAGCAGAAAATTATTTTGATGTATACGAAAGTGATACAGCACAGTCCTATACATACAGGCATAGACGATATTCTGAATATTTTTTAATGCTAAGTGTTATTGAAAAAATAAAAAAAGATAGTATGTATATTCGTGAAAAACATTTACTAATCAATAATGACTTTTTTTACAAAATGTTAATACCTTATCTGAAAAATAAAGCAATAAAAGAAAATGACCTATCTTTATCCTTTACTTTGGGCTTATATGACGTTTACTTAGGAAAAAACAGAAGTTGGGGAGTGGAGGGCTCTGCTTATAAATGGTCTGAATATTTAACATATGCACTAACTAGTCAAAAGAGCAATACTTTTGAAACTATTATAAACGATGTTAATCTTCCGTTTAAAGACTATTTTATGGAAGTGCCATATAAGATTGTAGAGAAACTTCAGAGAGTAGATCTTAAAGATAAATCACACAATACAGACTTAAATTACTTATTTAAGATATATTTTAGGAGTATAGTTGAACTTTATAAACATAATAAAATGGATATTGTAGATGATTTTATTATGAAAGGAAAAGAAATACTACAGCTAATTCAAGATAGAAAATATGAGATATTTTTTCATGATGAAAACATAAGAGATGAATTTTGGAAAAATAAATTCTATATAGATATAGTGATTAAAAAAGAAAAAACTATGAATGAATGGAGAAAAAATATTCTTGAGACAATAACTAACCTAACTGCAGGGGATTTTATGAGTGATTACCGACCAATAAAATTAACTGTTCTAACAGCATTAACTTACACCTTAACCTTAAATTGTCCAAATCAGCTAGCCTTGTTTTTGAAAGACTTTAATGAATATCAAATGGGGAGCTATCTACTTGTAGTTTGCGAACCTGAGTGTTTAGCGTTAATTAATCAAAACTCTGTGCTAAAACATGAAATTATTAATAGAATAAATTCTCTAAGACCATCTGAAGGGTTACACCAGGCATTAATTTATGCATTTAAAAAGTATGTTGGACAACCCCTGAATGACAGCGAAATAACATGCTTAGAAAAGTATATTAGTGATTTAAGTAGAATAGAAAGCTCTGTGTTCTGGAAAAACAGACATAATCTACTTGCATTTTTATCTTTACGTGATAGTGGTAGCGTTAGTACAAATATAAAATTAAATGATGAGTTGAATGCATATAATAAATTATACCAAATGTATGTTTCGGTTTTAAAGGAAGAATGTACATTAGCTAAACTAATAAGATGGTCATGCGAGTCTGGGATATTGAAAAAACCAGAGGTTAGTTATTATGCCAGGTTATTAATAGGCAAACTTCTAGCATTCTCAAATGAAAAAATAACAACTGTTAAAGGCTGTATAAATTACTTAAACCGAAAGAAAATAGATAATCTTCTAGTAGTTTATTTGCAAATAAAGAAATTAAATAATGTTAAATATAAAGAGCTAATTAATCCAGTTGAATTATTACCGTTATGCTCAGAGGAGAATTATAGAGATATAGATTACACTAGTACAAGCGAATCAATGTTTATTATTTCTTATTTGTTAGCTGATATTGACGCAAGTATAAGTTACGACTTCTTATTAAAGGGAGTTGAAGAAGGAACAATGAGATTAAATGCAAGAAAGGATACTTTAGTTGATGAAAAATTGATTAATTCGTTTGGAATTCTACTAAAAAACAACTGGATTAAAAGGGAACAAACATATGTTTACGTGGATAAACTAATTAATATGATCATAACACTGAACAAAAACAATGTTTCTAATAATGCGTTTCACACACTTTTAGATGTCTTAATAAAAAACAATTTTGAAATTGCTAATTATTGTTATGAGAAAATTTCGAAATCTGAGGCTTTATATAATGAAATACATTTCAATTTTGCCATTGCCATGGTTGATTTGGGGATACCATTCAAAAAGATTGAACAGTGTATTGCGAATTTTATCCCATTATTTGATCATTATCACCAAAGGACAGAGTGGTTTTATTACTATGGGAAAATTAAAGTTTATTTAGCCATAGGGTTATCTGATTTATATAGTAAATTAGATCAGACTAAGGCTTTAGAGAAGCTTCAAAATGAAATAGATTCTATGGAGTTTACTGGATGGGAAAGGAAATTCCATACAGATGAATATGAAGATTACTCTAAGTTATGTACTCGTTTTTCACAGGCAATAGACGCAGAAAAAATATTAGAAATTAGCCATTTTAGAAACAATATTGAATCAAGAAAAAAAGAATGTAACGTACAGAAAATGGTTTTAGAAATTAATAATAAAGAAAAACTACTATTATTTTTCCGAGATCTCCAAAATAAGTTTACTGTAGGGACTATCGAGCAATATGAAATCTTAGTGGATAAGTGTGTGGAATTTAATGGTGATATTGATGCTCTAATTAATTATATGAAGGAGTGTAGATACCCAAGTATAGGTCACTATAATCGTAACAGTAAAAATTTATATTTAGCGGTGGCTGCTGCGTTAAGGAATGCCAATACAAAACAACAAATGACGAGTTATTTAATAAATGATGGAGGAGGTCACGATGGTTATTATGAATTAATAAAAGCGTATGAAGTTCTAGGGGATAAAGAAATGTGCCTTAATTTATTTAATACCTTCTTTAATGCAGTTATCTTACTTACCTATTAAATTTTATTTAGGAAGAGGTTAAGTAGATAGAAAACAAAGGGGTTTTTGGTTGGAAATATCCTATAAGCAGTAGTTTGTAATTTTTTTTATCAAAATTTCGATTCAAAACCTGAATTAGCGAATATGAACTTTTCTGAATTCAGGTTTTTCTTGCTACGTTTTGTTAAGGTGAAAGTTTCACTTGAAATAGCATATTCTATGGTATCCGTCTGTGTTCTTATCCAACATACCTTTTCTTTACAGCCTAGAAGTAACCAAATCCTTTCTTCTCCTTAACACAATTTCATTGCACATTCGATACCCCTTTTAAATGCCAGATCAAACCAACTATGAGTTTGAAAATAGGAAGGCCAAAGCTGTATGGGTTTCGGTATACATACCTCTTGTCACACAAAATATTACACAGTTATTAATTATGTTAATTATCTTAATATAAAACTGTAATTATTAAAAATCATAAAGTCGGGAGTGAGATCGTTATGACACGAATTGAACTTTTGATAAGAGAAGCAGGATTATCTCAAATGGAATTGGCTAAAACAATAAGGGTTAGCTCTACCGCTATTGTCCAAGTTGAAAGAGGACATAGAAAATGTTGGCTCAAATTTTGAAATCATTAGCCCAGATTTTAAAAATGGAAGAGTTAAATTAAAAAAAATTATTTTTTATAAATGGATTCTAGATTGATATATATAGATTATTAATAATTTATGAAATATACATTTTTCAGTACATAATTGGAGAAAGTAGTGCGATATGAAATATATTGAATTTGGAAATCAAATTAACAAAAATTTTCTCGTTGATTGAATAATCTTTGCTAGTTATGAATAATACATTTTAACTTTGAAAAGGAGTATATCTACATATGAATTTCTTAATTAGAGACATTATATATTCTTCTATTAAGAATCTATTTATAAATCAACCTGAAATTTTTGAGAATACCATTCATACGAATCTAACGGAATGGAATCTCAGTTATCATCTAGCTAATGAAATAAGTAAATACCTTTTATGGTTAGATGTTGATTTGGATGTGTCTAAACGTAACTATCAGAATAGGAGACCAGATATTATTTTTCATAAAAGAAGAACTAACATACTAAATTTCTTAGTTATTGAACTAAAGAAATCAAAATATGATAATCAGTCAGATATTGTAAAGATAAAGAATGATTGGATGAATGAACCATTGAACTATAGATTTGGAGCCTACATTAATATTTGGGGTTTAAATAAATACAAAGCTATGTTATTTGACCATACTAGCGTAACAATTGAGGTTGGTGATAATTGTAGTTATATAAATGAGCCAGATATTAGTAATATTATTACCAGTAAATTAAAAAAACTTGCAGAAGAAATGAAAATTAAGGAGAATGTGGATACATTTGATAAAGTAAAGCAATGTAACTTTATAGATATAAATATAATTAATCTTTTTAAAAATCCTCCTAAGTTCTAAGATGAATTAGGAGGTTTTTTTATTTTATAAAATAACATTTTGTTAAAAAATACTTAATTAAGTACTTAAGTGTGCAATTTATTGGTAAACAGGAATTATTTGGATTATTACATCTTTTTAAAATTTTTCTCCATTTTTTGAGTAATCGGTGGTAGCAAATAGATTATAAAGTAAGAATTCAACACAGTATATTGGGGCCGTATAAGATATTTAATTAGTACTTTTTTAATAAAAAAATTAGGCGCGCGTATTATGAAAGGCGGTACTTTAGAACGGATGGAAAAGTTGCTATAATAAGGAAGTGGTACTTTCGAATCGTTACTGTTGAATTAAATATATAATAGGGTGGAGGTTTATAGCTTGTGGGGGAAATTGAAAATGAAGTAATAAAGAAAGATTTATCCCAAAAAGAAAAAATGTCAGAAGGTATAAGGCATGAAATTCTTGGATTTAACGAAGTTAACAAGGTAGAAGATGATCCAAATAAGCTAAGTAAGGAAATAGATATAATTATTAATAGTTTGTTAGACGAAGAAATCTCTTCGGAAAAATTAGGAGGGTTAATAGCTCTTAGAGGATTTATATATCAGTACTATATTGCTATATACCATATGTTGAATATGTTAGAAGAGGGAGAATGGAAGAGTCTAATCTATGAATACATTGATGACATAGCTTTACTAGGAGAAGACAAAATTCGATTTATACAAGTGAAAACTGAAAGAGAAGATGGTTCTACCCATTCTTTAACTCAGTCTTCAATTACTACTAGAGATAAGAAGTTAGATAGTTGGCTTGACAAATTGTTTTTAAATAAGTATGAGTTAGAGCAAAATGAGAAATTTAAAGGTATAGTGAGTACGGGAAAGAATCAATTCTCTTATGAATTTGAACTTGCTACTAATATGACATACGATAGCGGGGGGATTCTAGCATACTATAATGATTTGGTGGGGGATAAACATGAGAAAGACAAATTAGAGGAAACTATAAGTAAAACTTTTAAAAATAATAAAGAGAAAATTGAATATAATTTTACTGATTATATCTCTGATGGTGTAGGGTGGTGTTTAGAACGTTTTAGAATAAAGCATTATGGACGAACAGAAAAAGTTTGGTTCGATATTGTAAATAAAATTATGAATTTAATTAAAGATAATGACTTTGAATTAGCAAAAAGGATCTTTCAAAAGATCCTAATAAATGTTTTACAAAGAACTCATAATGATAATTTAGAAGAGAAAGATAATAAAAAATTATTAATATTTTCCTCAAGCGAAATAAGATTGTGGATTGAGGAGTTTGAGAAAGATGCTAGGAACGCTCTAGACGAAAAGAGACAGTTTAAACTGTTGGCTGCAGAGTTTGATAGCTGTTTTGAAGAGTTACATAGTCAAATAGAAAGCACCTGGGTTAATCCTTGGAAAAATAGATTAATAGAGACATTATTATGGGTCAAAGCGAGTTTATATAAGCGAAAAGATAGTGACCCACATGTTTTTGAAAGATTTGTAAATCGTCTTTTTTTTCTCACAAATGAAAGGAAAATTAGCATAGATGTAAAAAAGAGATTAAATAGTATATATTTATTAAACTCAATAAGAAATATTGTTTATTTTATGACATTTTACGAAGAAAGGTATTTTCTATTAGATTTAGATACAAATTTTATTCTTAAAAATGGTTGGAATGAAGGGGCTAATAAACAGTTATTTTCCATATATAATACAAGAGAAGAAGAAACAATTATTGTTTGTAGAGAACTGATAGAACAAAGTATTGAAAGATGTTCACTTCTAAGTACAACTAAAGAAGATGTTTGTTTTTTTGTGGTTGATTCTAAAGAAGGAATAAAAACTAATCGTTTTGTAAAAAAGAAAGTTAGCAGTGGTGCTGAATATCCAAAAGTAACTAATAAATATTCAAATGTTAAATTGATTGATAGTGAATTTATAGGGAAATTTCTTAATGAGGTTAATGAAGCATTGAAAGATGACATGGTGAGTTATGAACAAGTATTAGACTCCTGGTTAGAGGATTTAAAAGAAAAAATAAAGAAGGGGTGATTACATTTGGAAATTAGTATGTTGAGGGGAGAATTGAAACGTAAAGAATTTGCTACGCTTAATTATTTCTCCGAATTAAGTAGAGAACTTGCAGAACATTTGTTAGATAATGGTTTAGAGATTTGGAAAGATGACAATAGATATGTCGTTGTTAAGGAATATAAAAACAATTACGACTTTCTAAACTCTGCAGAAAAAGATCAGCTTAAAATATTAGCATTATTAGAAGAAATACCAACAAAATATAAAAATAACTTATATTTTTTTCTAGTAATTAATAAATTAACATCTAAAAATGACAAAGGTGTTTTAGAGTTGGAGAATGATAAAGTTACATTAGAAATAAATAGGTTAGAAAAAGATGCTTTTATATGTAGGAAATATGTTATTAAGACAACAGAAGACTTAGCAAGAGTACCTTTTTTAACTGAAAATAATATTAATAGAAAAACATATTTTAACTATGAGGAAATGTTTAAGAATGAGCTGTTAAAGATTGAGGATATTGATTTAAACGTAGTTAGAGCCGCTGAAACATACTTTAGCAATAAAGAGTATCCTAATCTTATTAAGGTATTAAGGGGGAGGGATAAAAATGAAAATAAATAAACTAAAATTAAAAAATTTTAGATTGTTTAGAGGGGATTACGAATTTGACTTTGGTAATAAGCAATTAATAATAATTGAAGGGCAAAATGGCAATGGGAAAAGTACAATATTTGATGCTATTGAATGGTGTATTACAGGGGAACTTAGACGTTATAAAGGATCTAGAGAACCAAGTAAATTTAATTTCTTGTTAAATCATGAAGCAAACCTGTTAGATACTGCTGAAATGTTTGTAGAATTGGAGTTTGTAAACGATAATGATCAAAAATATTCTATTAAACGTTCAATATTAAAAACCAACAGTAAACCACGAGGAGAGACTAATCTAACAATAAATGAAGAAGACTATTCTGTTAAAGAAGGCAACGAAAAAATTTTTGAGTTGATATCTAATCAGATTTCAAATGAGTTTGTAAATGAAACTGAAGAAATAGAGGTTCAAGAAAATACAGGGGTCAATTTAAAAAATATGATTGATTTCTTTTCAGCTACTCAAATTCTATCTCAAGACGAGTTGTCAGATTTTGTATTAGCTAAAAAACCGCAAGATCGATTTGCAACATTAGAGCGAATTTTAGGATTAGATAAATATGGCGAAAATTTTCGTAACTATTTAAAAATAGAAGGGCAAGATAAATTTAATGAATTGTTAAAACAAATTCATTTTAAGAAAGAGAATCTAATTAACAAAAAAAGGAACACCGAACAAGAACTGTATGAAATCTCCACACAAATAAAGAGTATCAATAGTAGATATCAAATTAATGAAGGTCTGGAAGAAATAGACATCATTAATCAAGCTAGTCAGATAATTAATAATATAACTAATATTTCTTTTGATAATCACAATAGAAAAGTTGATAAGAAACTTCAAACCACAATAAATAATATGAGAAAGAAAATTATCCGAAAAATAGAAAAGGAACAAAAGAAGAGAAATTTTATAGAAAGTAATAAAAGTATTTTTACAGTTCCTCGATCAGATATTTTAAAGCAAAAGATTGAACATGAAGAGATGTTAATGCAACTTGCACAAAAGATTAGAGTTAGAAATAGAGCTTTAAATAAATATAAAAATTACGAAAAAAGATTTAATTGGTTTAAAGACATTAGAAGGGATTATATAAGAGAAAGAAATGAATATGAAAACTTTGGCAAAGAAATAAATGATTTGAGAAAAAGGGTAGAAAATTATTATGCCAATCACTTAATTAATGAGATAAATGGTTTCTTTACTAATATAACTGACTTCAAAGCTCGATATGAAGCAGAAACTAAAAGTCAGAAAACAATAAATATATGTTTAAAAATTAAACAACTCATCGAGGATATAAAAAATAACAAAAATATTATTGATAAATTGAATAAAGAAATTTTTACATTAGACTCTACTGTACAACAAAAGGAAAGAGAATTTGAACTTTTGAGTATAAAGGCGGAACAGGTTAACAAAAAGATGGAAGATCATCAAACTAGCTTTATCAACCAAATGGTGTACGATGTTCAAGATTATCTTGTAAGTAGAGTGAATGATGAAAAAGAGTGTCCTGTATGTGGGCATTTGTATGAACCTAATGATTCTTTGGTTAAAGCAATTAAGGAAAAAATGAAAGTTAATAACAGCAAACTTAACAAGCTAGAGATCACCAAAGTTCATATTACTAACCAAGTTAACCAGCTAGCGAGTGATTTATATAAGGTAAAAGAGGATTTGAAATCTAAAAATGCTCAAAAGGAAAAATTACAAGAGAAGAACAACTTACTCTTAGGTGAAAAGGAAAGATTGAGCATAGAAATATCTAATGAATGGTTAGAAAAAGACTTTGAGAATTTATCAGTAATAGAAGCTAATAACACAAAGTTTCTAAATGATTTTCATTTACACTATCAAGTAGTAATAACTCTTGTAGAAATTGAAGATAGATTACTTAGTATAATTAAAAAGTCAGATGAAAAGAGAGCACAATTAACTTCTTTAATTACTGAAGCACAAGAATTCAAGGAAATGCTTGAGAATAACGAGAGTGAGATTAACAGTAAAGAATTAAAATTTAGTAATAAAAAAGCAAAGATTCAACAAGCTATTAATGAATATGAAAAGGATATTTCTAAGATAAAAGACGCTCTATCTAACTTAATTAGTACATTGTCTCATAGAAAAAGAAAGTTTGAAGAAATAACAAAAATAGTACCTCTAGTAACAGATGCATACTCCGCAATTCAAAATCAAGTTAACAAAATTGATGAACAGCTGTTTAATTATGAAAGTCAAGATCGAGAATTAAAATTACTACAAAGTAAAATAGATAATTTCTTATCTCAACAGTATTTAATGAGTCTAAGGGAAACTGAAGAGAAATTAGAAAATAAGCTTAATAAGTACAGTGTTTTAGAAGAAAACTATGATAGAACCTATAATAGATACAACAGATATGTGAGTCAGTTTGAAAATATAAAGGTGGAAAGTAAATCAATCCAAAGTAATTTAATGTCTAAAGTTATAAAAAAATATAATGATGTGATAGATAGATTGTTTTTACAAATAAGTCCTCATGCATTTACAAAGCATGTAAACTTAATATCGAGAAATGGGAATTTATACATAATCCTGAGTGAGGAAAATAAGGGGGATTTATTAGATAATTTGTCAGACGAAGAGCTTTATTATGAAAGTAATGCTAGTTTAACACTTAGTTCAGCTCAGGCGAATGTATTAGCTATCTGTATATTTTTTGCCCTTAATATGTCGCAGAACTGGACAAAAATAAAGTTTTTAGGTATAGATGATCCTTTCCAAAACATGGACGATATTAACGTGTTTTCTTTTATTGATACACTTGGTAGTTTACAAAAGGAAAACCAAATTATTATTAGTACTCACAATGAAGAGTTTTCTAATTTAGTTAAAAGGAAATCAGAGTTAGCAAATGACAAAATCGGTTATATAAAACTAAAATCATATAGTAAAGAAAAGATTGATTATATAGTTAACTGATTAGGTTTATGGATGTTTTTGGATTATATTTACTTTTTATATAATGGTTACTGGATTAAACTAGTCTTATAGAACATAGTTAATAGATAGAGAAGAATAGCGGATTCTTCTCTATCTTTATTTTTTAGTTGAGAAGAGGGTTAAAGGCAAGTGGTTCGCCTTTTATGAATCTATGGGTAATCTTTAGGTTGTGGTAAAAGATATCAAGAACAGGGGAGGCACCACCTACTAAAGAAGAATCTAAAGAACAAAGATATTTGTTATATTTACGTACATTTTCTTCTTGTTTCATCATGTATAACTTTTCTAAATCATGTTCTGTTAAAACTCTGGTTGCAACCTCATAACAAATAAAAGCCGAATTGTCTAATACACAAGCTACTATTATATGCCCTATTATAGATTCTTTTTCAATTTGATTTAACTGTGAATCACTAAAGCTCCCTTGAATGCTAATGAGAACATTTTCTAATTGCTGTAATTCAGTTTTTGTTTTCACTTTTTTTCGTCCTTTCTATGTCTAAGTTTATTTTATTGAGTTTTACGAATACATCGTAATACTCTTCAATCCACCAGTAATTTTCAGGTGCTTTTTTTTTTATAAGGTTTAATATATTTTTTTTACTACCATCTGATTGTTCGTAAATACAGATCATTTTTTCTTCGAATTCTTTTATCTTATAATCTATTTTGTCCTTACAGTAAGAATTACTTTGTTTCTTACTAATAGCCTCTTCTATTTTTTGTAATCTAGTTTTAAGACTCAAAATTTCACCCCTTATTTTTGTTATTTAATTTCTGTTCAAGTTGCTCAATGCGATCAGCCAGATTTCCTAACTCCATGGACTTCAAAGAAGTATTAGAGAGTGTAGCAATAGTTTTAGCTTTATCAGTTGACATCTCTCCATCTTGGAGTAAGGTGTTTATAACTTTCGAAAGTAATCGTCTGATATCTTGTGGTTTATTAAGTCGAATATTTCGACCAAACTCATTCATTATTTCACTCCTTTTTTTTACAGTCTGAAAGAATATGTCTAAATTAGGAATTAAAGAACATTTAAGTGTACAAAAAGTATACAAAAAGTATTAGTATTCTATATTTTTATAAGAATCTTAACCTAATTAAATAGCTCTTTTGAATACAAGAAAGGGTAATTCTCAACAATTGTCGGTATGTCGGGCAAGGTAAATCTTAAATAATAAGGTGAAAAAGATTAAAAGAAATAAAATACCTGACAAACCGACAGTTAATAAAATTAAAAAATAACAGTTTTAAAATAATACATCTTACTTGCTAAAATAACTTGAAGAATAAACTTATTCTTCCATTCGTATTTAATTTTTCTACAAAATCTCCATGTCCGCGTTCTTTGATTTCTTGAAACAATCTCAGGACATCATTCTTTGTTTTAACACCGCTTATATTCAATCTTTGAAAATCACGAAGGTTTATTAATTTATTTGGAGCATTTTTATTAATATGGTCTATGGCCTTATTAATGTTGATGGTTAATTTGTCTTTATACAGTAAACTGTACACCTTTTTTGAATGAGATTTAAAATAGTTAGTTAACCGAATACCTGCCAATATTGTCTTATCATCAATCTCCAAATAATTTCTCTCGTGGCAAACATAATGCAATAAGTGAAGTATTAATGATAAACGAAGAAAATAGCCCGGCATCTTTGCCCATGTTCCTTTCAAAAAAGAAGGAAATTCAGGATCATTCATTTCATGCTGTAATAAATCATGCCATTTTCTAAATAGTTCTTTTGCACTTTTGTTAAAGTGGATCTTAGTAGAGGAACCATCTTTGTTGTAAGGAAGGCAATACAGTTTATAAAAAATGGTTTCATACGAATCCATAGTTTTCTGATCCATTTCGATGTCACTCCAATAAGAAGGAGTTGGTTCTGGAAAAGAAAATAGAATACGATCTATAAAGCCGTCATTTCTATCTCCATGCATTAAAGTTCCTAGTAAATCAGGTTGAATTCCTCCAACCACACTTACAAAAGGGCATTTAATATTTGTTCTTTTTCCTTTCCTATTTATATAAATAGATTCCCCGCTCCAAATAGAGAGCCAGTTTTGACGATCTGAACCTTTTGCTCTATATTGATCCATTGCTTTTACCCAACCAATCAGTTCATCCCTAAAAAAGAGGATACCTCTATTATTGTTCTCCATCATTTCTGCCAAGGCCTCCCAAGTTGCATCAGAAGTAATAATCTGTGATTGGTTGGGGAATTCAGGAGGAAGGGGTTTATCTTCATTGAATTCTAACTGGTTTTTGCGCATTCTTTTCTTCCAGGAATCAATTTCTAAGTCATATATTGCTTGTCGTGTATGATAATCTTCAAATGCAATAGAATATTTCTTATCTTCATCTTGTTGAATCTTTTGAATACCTGCCATTGCTAAATTCAGAGCAGGAGTTTTTTTACTTCCGGGTTCTGCAACTATTCCACAATAGACTCTTCCGCCTTCTATCCAGCCTTTTTTTGCTTCAATAACTGTGCTGTTACCTACAGCTACTCCTGCACATACTAAAATTGGTACTGCAATAAAGTCCACTGGACATTGAAGTGAATCTGATGCCTGTTTTAAAAAAATTTGGATTTGCTTTGGGAAAATTGATAAAGGAAATTCTCCCTTATCAATTTCTCCAGTTGTCTCACTTTGGTTGTTTGTTGTATAATTTAATAAAGATGATAATAAACTTTCTTCCGCTTCTATTACAGAAGTGGATTTTTTTTTATCTTTTTTATTGGTTTCTATATTTCTTACATTGTTGGTAAGTCTGTTCAAAGCATTGGTAGTTTTAGACTCATGCATTTTAATTAATCCTCCTTTGTCCGATGAGATAAAAATGTCTTTTTAATAAGAGTCATTTTTATCGCTATTGGCAGAATAGTAGTCTTTTTCTTGACTAATCATCCATTCTTCAATAGATTCACGACGAAATAGTAGTCTTTTTCCAATACGTAAGCAGGGAATTCGTTTTTCTTGTACCATTTTATAAATTAAATCTTTTGAAACACCTATGCACTCGGCTGCTTCCTTTACAGTGAGAGTTAACTTATTCATTTGAATCCTCATTTCTCTCTTTAGACATTTCAATTTTTATCTCTTTTATAGCATCAAGTATTTCCTTTTTATCACATTTGTTCATTTCTTTTCGAAACCTCCTAAACAATGTGTTTTCATGGATTCCTAGTTTTTCTGCAATTAGCCAGGTAGGTATTTTTCCTTTCGCCTGTCTTAATTCTTTATTTCTTATAGTCATTTTAAGGTCCCCTTTCTTTTGTGGTGGTGATGTTATATAATAAGTTTACTGTAAAAAAGGTTACCAAAAAAGGTGTAAATATAGTAACCATAAAAAGAGGTGTTTTTTTGGCTAAGGAAAATAATCAAAATGAAAAACAAATTGATTTTTCTACTAGTTGGTATAAAAATGAAGAATATCAGCTTAAAGATAATCAAGTTATTCCTAAATCAACTTCTATAGAAAGTTATGATCCTTTTGATTACTACAGGGATCCACTTCCTGGATGGATGGTAGAATATGTTTTTGGAAATGAAAAAAAAGGGCGTAAGATGTTTATTCACACTTCTTTTGCAAGTTTAGACGTTAACAATAATCAGCAGATTCTTAATTGGATTAATCTATTTGGTTTTCCCTTCTTTTCCTTTCTTTTAGAAGAAAAAGAAAAGAGAAAAAAGTTGTACGAAAATAAAGAGGGCATCTTTTTTCCAAATAGTATTATGACGTTTTCAAAGAAAATTGGGAGATTTATCCTGCATACCAATGAAAGAAAAAATAACCTTTCATTAGATGTATCTCGCTTTGAAAAAGATGGACTTTATTTAGAAGAAATAAAAGAAGAAATAAGAAGAATTAATGTAATTCTAGAATTAAGTGAAGTAAAAAAAGGAATGGATCTATTCTCGCTTTCTAATAATGCAAATGATGTGTTATCAGCTTGGAGGATTTATGTTCCACAATTTAGAGAATTAGGCGAGGAAAGAGGTGAGGAGAGTGAACTAGTTTTTGAGTTAACAGTCCAAAAATATCTTCAAGAGACATTTAACCTTGCTTTAGAAGCTGTAAGTCCTACAATATCTTTTGAAAAACAGGAGACAATATGGGGATGGCGCTTTGATTCTTTATTAGCTGCCATCTATATCATGCTTTCTTCAGACATCTCTAACAAGCTGCTTCCTAGAAGGTGTGCTTACGTCAAATGTAAAACTTATTTCAAGCCAGGTAGAGAAAAAAACATCTACTGTACACCAGAGTGTCAAGAGAAGGCTAAAACATATAGATCAAGAGAAAAGAAAAAGATGGAAGTATATGAACTATGGAAGGCTGGTAAAACATTAGAAGAAATAAATAATATTGTGAAAGGTGAGAAGTCCCGAATAAAGGGTTGGATTAATAAATTTAATAAATGGGGGAACTAAAGTGGCTGGTAGTATTGAAAAGCGAGGTAAAAATTCATGGCGTTTGGTATATAGTTTAGGTGTAGGTGCAAATGGTAAGAGGTTAAAGAAAACAAAAACTGTAAAAGGGGTTACAAAACGAGAAGCACAAAAGCTATTGGCTCAATTTGTCACAGAAATTGAAGCAGGAGAATATATTGCCCCTGAAAAAATGCTGTTTTCAGCTTTTATTGAAGAGTGGAAAAGTAAATATGCAGAAGCACACCTCAGTCCTAATACATTGGTCACGTACTTGCTACATTTAAAAAATCGTATCATTCCTTATTTCGGTGAAATGAAATTAGACCAAATTAAAGCTATGCATATTTTAAACTTTTTAAAATCTCTAGAAGCTGAGGGGCTGAGAAAAGATGGGAAGGAGGGGACTTTATCTACCTCTACCATTGAATACAACCACAGGATATTAAAAAATATTTTCAATCGAGCTGTCGAATGGCAACTCATTAAGAAAAATCCTATGGAGAATATTAAGAAGCCTAAGCGGATACAAAAGGAAACATCAGTATACGACAAGGAAGAAGCGGAATTATTAATGAGTTGTTTGCAAAAAGAAGAAACGATGTGGAGTGTTATGATTAAAATTGCTATTACAACTGGTTTAAGAAGAGGAGAGTTATTAGGACTCGAATGGAAACATGTTGACTTAGAAAAAGGTACTCTTCAAGTTAAGCAAGCTTTATCATATGTCAATCAAAAACATATTATTAGAGAACCCAAAACTAAAAATTCCATTAGAACAGTTACTCTTCCAGAAGCATTGGTCGATGAATTGAAAAAGTATAAATCAACTTGGAACAAAAAACGACTAAAAGCAAGTGATCTATGGGAAGGAGGACAATATCAGTTTTTGTTTACCTCATGGCATGGAAAGCCGCTTCACCCTTCAAGTATTACTACGTGGTGGAGAAGGTTTGTAACTAGACACAAACTACGATATATTCGGTTCCATGATTTAAGACATACATCGGCAACATTACTCATTAATAGCGGTGTCCATGCAAAAATAATAAGTTCCCGTTTAGGACATGCCGATATTAGAACGACAATGAACATATATGGCCATGCTTTACAAGAGGCAGACAGGGAAGCAACGAAACATTTCGATAAGCTATTCACTAATAATACAAGAAGAGATTTAGAAGCATAAAATTAATTCTAAATCTCTTTATAAATCCAACTGTCCCCAATGTGTCCCCAAATAATCTGTACCACTAAAAAACAAATAATCTGTTATATAGAAAAAGACTTCATTTATCAAGGTTTTCTCTGCTCCTGTTTATAGAAGCATAGGGTGATTGAACCCCAGATTTCTACGCTGCCAGCGTGGATATCTTGTTATATAAAATTTTAAATACTTCAAATAGAAACAAGAAATTAATCTAAAGTACGGTCATATTAATTCCAGTTTCTCTCTATAAATTGAAACGCAGGTCGTAAATTTGTTTTATTAGCAATTGAAACAAGAGCGGGTACCACTGAAGGATCCGTTTTAGAGAAATTAGGAATCCTCGGATTTAACCGGAAAAACTGATCGCCTAAAAGCTCAGAGCTAACCATTGATTCATAATAGCTCGATCCACCAGAGATAATCTGAAGAAACGGAAGCAACGGTTCATTAGGAGACCGGTCTAAAAGTACTCCCCAATTTGGCGGAAGGTCTTCCATATCTTCAGGTCGTATGTTATCGGCACTCACCATTCCCCATCCCTTTGTATCTCTTCTTAATTGAGTTGGTTGCTCACCTGTTCCGATGGATAATACGGCAATTTGATCTAACGGCTGCTTTGCTTTTCCCACTGCAAACGCGATACTAGCTGTACTGGTATTAGTTGCTACTGTATAACCATCTACGTAGTTTTGATAAGCTCTTTGCGTTGCGGGAGCACCGCTGCTCCTAAGTATTACGTCACTCGCTTTTTCATTAAGATAAGGGGAACCAGGAAAGTTGTGGAATAACACTGGATTCCAACGATTCAGCTCCGGTGAAAATAAGTGGAACGCAGGTACAACAATTCGTTTCTTTAAGTCTCTAAGGCGAAGGTCTCGGGGGAAAAACGTTCGTATGGCTTTAATAAAACCAGAATAGGGTACTTGTTGATTAAAAACAGGTCCGCCCGGTCGGGAAACGCTGAACGCCGGTAAGATGTGATCTTTGAAAAACTGAAACGTCTCTTCTGGTGATCTTCCGCTTGCTAGTGCAAGAGCAGTAAATGAACCAATTGAATTTCCTGAAAAAACATTGGTTTTACTAATTAACTCTGGGTTTCGGTGAGCCAATCTATTCAGAAGCTGTAAACTTAAAGCACCTAAAGTACCGCCTCCATCAAAGGTCATAATCCGATATTTTGTCAAAGGTGATTTCTCCTTTCGAATCCCATCAGAGGTATCATTCTGTATATGTTTATTTTATGTGCTGTAGAGGTATGATTATCTCTTTTGCGGATTCTTCAGGATTCAAGTTATGCAGATAAGCATACTTGTCCAGAACCCCTCCAGTAAGTTTTCTATTCTCTGTTTCCTTCCTTTAAACTGTGTGTCTTTTTTGAAGAAAATTCATAGGATATAGCATCTTATCTGTATTATGTGAGAAAGGGGTTATATCGTGGAGGAAACAAAGCTTACTGGACGAATCGTTACACCTGATGATGCGGAATATGATCAGGCTAGAACAAATAATAATTTAGGTGTGCCTAAATTTCCGAGAATAATTGTATTTTGTCAGAATACAAACGATGTAGTAAATGCATTGAAATGGGTAAAGGAAAATCATGTCCCATTTCGAATTAGGAGCGGTAGGCATAGCTATGAAAATTTTTCAATAGTAAACGGTGGATTAGTGATTGATGTTAGTGAAATGGATAGAATCACGTTCAACTCTAAAGACATGACAGCGAAAATAGAAGCAGGAGCTAATCTAGGGAAAGTATATAATGAATTATGGAAAAAAGGAACGACTATCCCTGCAGGAACGGAAAGCAGTGTAGGTCTTGTAGGCCTTGTGCTTGGCGGAGGAATTGGGATGTTATCAAGGTTGTTTGGGCTTACCTGTGATAATTTGCTTGAAGTTGAAATGGCCATAGTAAATGAACAGCGAGAAGTTGAACTCATTAAGGCAAATAAAAATCACAACAGTGATCTCTTTTGGGCTTGTTGTGGCGGTGGGGGCGGAAACTTTGGTATTGTTACGTCCCTTACATTCAAGGTGCAGCCTATCTCAAAGGTGTCAATCTTTTCAATTGCATGGGAGTGGGAAGATTTTGAAGCTGCTTTTGATGCATGGCAGCACTGGGCCACCAATACCGATAAGCGCTTAACTTCGGAGATTGAGTTAAAATCGAAAGAAGCAAATCAGATTATCGCTCAAGGTGAGTTCGTTGGTTCATCATTCAAGTTAAAGGAACTTCTGCAGCCTTTAATAGATGTTGGTTGTCCTAAAAAAGTAGTAATAAAGGAAGTTTCATATATTGAAGCTGTACAATTTTTTGACGATCCGAGCGGAAACCAACCCGCTCCTCGAAAAAGGTCAGGCTCTTTTCTTAATAAACCTTTTCCAAAAGAGGCCATTTTAACAATGAAGCATCTTTTAGAAAATGCTCCGAATGAAAAATCTAGTATTTGGCACCAATCTCTTGGAGGAGCAGTGGAGGAAGTTGGCTCTAATGAAACGGCCTTCTATTATAGAGATGCTGTTATCGCACAGGAGTACCTTGCTACATGGAGCCATCCTTCAGAAGAGAGAGCAAACATTCGCTGGATTGAAGACTTAAGGAATGCTTTATCGAGATATACAACTGGAGATTATGTGAACTGGCCGGACCGGTTCATCAGAGATTGGCCAACGGCGTATTATGGAGAGAATTTTAAAAAGCTTCGAGAAGTGAAACGAGCATATGACCCGTGCAATCTATTTCATTTCCCTCAAAGCATCCCGCCGTTTATTAACTGGTTTTAAAGATCATCTTTCAAGTTGGAGGGCCAAACAATACCCATCTTAAAGGAGATGGGTTTTTGTGTCTATTTCATCTTCTTTTCCTAAGAACGTGAAAAAGGCAGAAAATATTATAGCGCACAGTGGCAAGCAGTTATTTTATCAATAGACGCTTGCATTATACGAGAAACATACATAAATTTCATAAACATTGACATTCCCTTCCAAACCGCATACAATAGCTACTAATAAAAGCACACAAATTCGTTGAAGAGAATCAGTACGCTGCAAGTTTGTTCCACAGAGAGCTGGTGATAGCTGAAAGCCAGTGTTCAAGCGGCAGGGGAATATCCTCTCTGAGAAGTCAAACTGAACTATAAGTAAGTTTGAACGGTAGTCTACCGTTAAAAAGAACGCGTATGATTGTACGTTGCTGAGTGCTATTGATGAACGGATCAATAGAAGCCAGGGTGGTACCGCGGTTAAAACCCGTCCCTAGTCATAGGGACGGGTTTCTTTGTGTGCTTTTAACTTTAAAAGGAGTGGTATCACATGAAAGAAGTGAATGTAAGGGAGTCTTCGCAAGAGCGCGAACAGCGTATCCAGCAGCAGTGGCAAAAGGGAAATGTGTTTCAGCAGTCGGTTCAAAACCGAGAAGGGCATCCTTCGTTTGTATTTTATGAAGGGCCTCCGACAGCAAACGGTCTTCCTCATGTCGGGCACGCGCTTGGCCGTACCATTAAAGACGTTGTGGCTCGTTATAAGACGATGACAGGGCATCAAGTGATCCGAAAAGCAGGCTGGGATACGCACGGACTTCCGGTTGAGCTCGGTGTTGAAAAGCAGCTCGGAATTTCAGGAAAGCATGATATTGAAAAATACGGCGTAGAAGCTTTTATTAACAAGTGTAAGGAAAGTGTGTTTGTGTATGAAAAGCAGTGGCGCACGTTCACGGAGCAGCTTGGCTATTGGGTTGATATGGAAGACCCTTACATCACCTTGGAGAATTCATACATTGAAAGCGTATGGAACGTGCTTGGCACGATTCATGACAAAGGACTTCTTTATAAAGGCCACCGCGTATCACCTTACTGCCCGAGCTGTCAAACGTCATTAAGTTCGCATGAAGTAGCGCAAGGGTATAAAGATGTAAAAGATTTAACGGTAACGGTGAAATTTAAAGTGAAAAACCGCGATAATGAGTATTTTTTAGGTTGGACGACAACGCCTTGGACGCTTCCATCAAACGTGGCGCTTGCGGTGCATGAAGAAATGAACTACGTGCGCGCCGAGCAAGGCGGCAGCGTGTATATAGTGGCAGAAGCGCTCGCAGACAAAGTGTTAAAAGGAGAATATAGCGTTTTATCTCATCATAAAGGAAATGAGTTAAAAGGGATGTCGTATGAGCCGCCGTTTGATTTTGTGAACGTTGAAAAAGGTCATGAAGTCGTGACGGCTGATTATGTAACGGACCAAAGCGGAACGGGCGTTGTTCATTTAGCACCTGCTTACGGTGAAGATGATTACAGAGTTGTAAAAGAAAACGGCTTTTCATTTGTGAACGTAGTGGATGAAAAAGGGCAGTACACATCTGAAGTGCCGCCGTTTCAAGGGCGTTTTGTAAAAGACTGCGACGTTGATATCGTTCGCTACTTAGCAAATCAAGACGTGCTGTATCATAAAGAAAAGCATGAGCATAGCTATCCGTTTTGCTGGAGATGTGACTCGCCGCTTCTTTATTACGCAAATGAAAGCTGGTTTATCCAAACGACGGCGTCAAAAGAACAATTTTTGAAAAATAATGAAAGCGTGAAGTGGTACCCGGATCATATCAAGCACGGTCGATTTGGCAACTTTTTGGAAAATATGGTGGACTGGAACATCAGCAGAAAGCGCTACTGGGGAACGCCGCTGAACGTATGGGAATGCGAAGAATGTCAGCATCAAGTAGCTCCAAAAAGCATCAAAGAGCTTCAGAAACATGCGTCTCATTCCGTGGATGACAGCATTGAACTGCATAAGCCTTATGTAGATGACGTGCAGCTAACGTGTCCGGTCTGCAGCGGAGAAATGAAGCGAACGCCGGAAGTGATTGACGTTTGGTTTGACAGCGGGTCGATGCCGTTTGCGCAGTATCACTATCCGTTTGAAAATAATGAACTGTTTCAAAAGCAGTTTCCGGCAGACGTTATCGCAGAAGGAATTGATCAAACGCGCGGCTGGTTTTACAGCTTGATGGCAGTTTCAACGCTCTTTACTGGAAAAGCGCCTTATAAGCGCGTTTTGTCTCTTGGCCACGTGTTAGATGAAAACGGTCAAAAGATGTCTAAAAGTAAAGGAAATGCGCTAGACCCTGTTGATCTTATTCATACATTTGGTGCGGATGCGCTTAGATGGGCGCTTTTAGCAGACAGTGCACCTTGGAATCCGAAGAAATTTTCAGAGCGGGTCGTGCAAGAAGCGAAATCAAAAGTTATTGATACGCTTGTGAACGTGTACGGCTTTTACGTTCTGTACGCCAAGCTTGACGGCTATAACCCTGAGCAAACGTATGAATTGAAAAAAACAAAATTGGATAAGTGGATTCTTTCACGTTTGCATAGTACGGTTAAGCGAGCAACAGCATATCTTGAAGATTACGGGTTTACAAGCGCCGCTCGTGAAATCGCAGCATTTATTGAAGAACTAAGCAACTGGTATGTGCGACGTTCCCGCGATCGTTTTTGGTCAGAAGGAATGGACGGCGAAAAAGCAGCAGCTTACGATACGCTTCATGAAGTACTAGTGACATTAAGTCAACTATTAGCACCGTTTACGCCGTTTGTTGCGGATGATGTTCATGAAAATCTAACAGGGAAAAGCGTTCATTTGGCAGACTATCCTGTGTATGATCAAACGAAAGTGAACGAAAAGCTGGAAAAAGAAATGGCAGCGGTGCTGCAAGTAGTTGAACTAGGCCGAAGCATCCGAAATACGCATTCGTTAAAAGTAAAGCAGCCTCTGCAAAGTCTTTCGCTTGTGGTAACGGAAGAAGATGTAGAGTGGGAAGCGTACCATGATGTCATCAAAGATGAGCTTAATGTGAAGAACTTTAACGTGGAGCAAGACGATGACAAACTGGTTTCATACGTATTAAAACTTGATTTTAAACAGGCGGGACCGAAGTTTGGAAAACAAGTAAATGAGGTCAATCAAGCATTAAAGAACCTTTCAGAAGAGCAAGGAAAAGAGTTTGTTGAACAAGGCAAGCTGAGTGTTACGCTTGCTTCAGGAGAAAACTTAACGCTTGAAACGGCAGACGTACTTGTTGAAAAAGTGCCAAAAGAAGGTTTTGCAGTTGCATCAAACGGCATGTATACTGCGGTGTTGGATACGGCGTTAACCGAAGAACTCGTGCAGGAAGGAGTCGCTCGTGAAGTAATTCGAGCGGTTCAAGACTATCGTAAAAAGCTGGATTTACCCGTGAATTTACGTATTGATTTGGAGCTTAGCGGAGACGAAGAAGTGAAGGAAGCCGTTGCGAAGTTTGAAACGCTGCTTCAAGAAAATCTTCTGCTGCACAGTCTCAGTGTGAAAGAAACTATCAAAAACGGAGAGACGGTAAAAGTCGGAACAAAGCAAGTTGTGCTTCGTGTTTTAAATCAGAGCCGATAAAGAGAGGCAAAGATAAGTTGAAGTAATGTACGAACGGTTTATTTGTTAACCGTTCGTTTTTTCTGTTTTTATAGTGAACGTAGCTGCTTCTAGCTGTGGATTGGAGGGCAAGACGAAGACTCCTGCGGGAGAAGCGGAACAGGTGAGGCCCCGCAGGAGCGAAAGCGACGAGGAGGCTCAGCACCCGCCCGCGGAAAGCGAAGTCTTGCACGGAAATCAACAGCGGGGTAACAAGCAATTCATACTAATCATTCACCCGATTTGTTCGTCTTTAGGTGAGATGAATTTCGGTATTTCTAAATCTCTCTTTTTACCTTTAATCAAACTGTCCGAGAACATTTTTAAGACTCGGCCAAACGATTTCAAAAGGAGCCGCTAGTACATACTCTTTTCCGTTTTCATCTTTAAAGTGCTGTACAAAACGGTATTTTCCTACTTTGTAGTTAGGAGTTGCGATATCTTGTTTGAATGATTTCCCTGGCTTTAGCGTGACAGTTTTATCAGGAAACTCCAATCCGTTTAGCACAACTTTGTACCACTTGCCGTCTTTTAAGTGATCCGCCGTATTTTCATAAGGAATTGTTAAGGTATGCGTCGAATTGTTTTGGATAACAAAAAAGCCAAACTGCGTTTTATCGTATTTTTCGCTTACAGCAGATAGCGTAATGACACCTCCGTCAGTGTTAATGGAAGAAGGAATGTTTTTTTCTTGTTTGGCTCCAAGTTCCATTTTTTGACCGTTATAATCGATATAGCCAAAAATACAAAACAAGATAATAAAAATGCCTAGTATTAGTATAAGTGTTCGTACTATTTTCAAAAGCTTTGCACCACCTTTTTCACTCTTCCATTATACGGAAAACTTCTTGTTTGAAATAGTATGAATTTACATTTTCTATATCACTTTTTTGAAAGGAATGATTGAAATGAGACAAATTATAGCCATGGGCGGCGGAGGTTTTTCGATGGAGCCGGATAACTTGCTGCTGGATCAATACATACTTTCACAAGCTCATACAGATGTGCCGAAAATCTGTTTTATCCCTACAGCCAGCGGAGATGCGGATAATTATATAGAAAGGTTTTATGAAGCGTTTGAGAAGTTGATATGCACACCGTCTCATTTATCGCTGTTTTCTCAAAACTTTATGAATTTAAAAGCATATGTGATGCAGCACGACATTTTGTATGTAGGCGGCGGTAATACAAGGAATATGCTTTCTTTATGGAAAGAGTGGGGACTTGATACAATTTTAAAGGAAGCTTATAAAAAAGGAATAATTTTAGCAGGAATAAGCGCAGGTTCGATTTGCTGGTTTGAAGAAGGCGTCACTGATTCAATGAACAACAACCTGTCTAAAATCGACTGTTTAGGGTTTTTAACCGGCAGCAACTGTCCTCACTACGACGGAGAAAGCAATCGAAGACCTTCGTATCATGAGTTAATGGCAAGCGGAGAAATGAAAGAAGGCTATGCTGTAGATGATGGAGTCGCGCTGCATTTTAAAGATGAGAAGCTATCGGCATCAGTTAGCTCAAGACCAACAGCAAAAGCGTATGCTGTTAATCGAAAAGCGAGTAAAGTCATTGAGCATGAACTCCTGGTGACGTATTTAGGTGATGACAAGCAATAAATGGCCGCTTCCCATGTTTCTCTGTATAAAATGGAGATTATTCGTACATATATAAGCAGAGACTCTATATAGGAGGTTACTTCAGTGAGTTATGAACGATACTGGGGAAACATACATGAACAAAGCGATAAGCTGCAGAAGTTATTATCGTCGTATTGGCATCAGTATTCAGATTTTGGAAACTGGCAGTTTTGGGTGGTACTCGCTTCACTCGTTCTTCCTCTTGTGTTGTTGTATTTTACCGTAGACCGGACGAGGATCTTTGAGGTGTTTTTCTTCGGTTACACAGTGCATATGCTTTGGGCATATATTGATATTGCACTTGGGAGAAGCGGTCATTTAACGCACACGTTTTTCTTAACGCCGCTGCTTCCCAACGCAACGAATATTACCGCTTCTATTTTGCCAGTAGGCTTTCTGCTGCTTTATCAATATTGTACAAATCATCAAAAGAATTTTTATCTGTATACGATTCTGCTGAGCGCTGTTTTTTCGTTTGGACTGGCGCCTCTTGAACATCATTTTAAATTTATTGATTCAAGAAAAGGAATGAGTTTGTTTTATATTTTTCTTATTGATATAGGAATAACGCTAGTGGCGTACTGGGTTACAAGGCTGCTTGTAAAAGCAAAAGCCGCAGCCTATCGTAAAGCGGAAAAAGAAAGCTGAAAAAATGTTTCAAAATGAGTAGTTAAGGGTATACATACACTTAAGACAAATCGAGGTGAAAAAATTGTATTACTATCGCATTTCAGAAGGACAAGACGAAATGTACTCTGAGACAATTGTTGTCCATGAAGAACAGTTTGATCAAGGTACATTCGAAGAAATGGTAAAAGAAGCGATGATCGATAAGCCCGGCAAAATCGACCAGGTGGACATTGTGAAATATTTAATTGGACATTATCATTTCCAAGTTGCATATATTGAAGCAGCCTTTCATAGCACGTATATAGAAGAACAATAATGTTATGTATTCGTTAAGAAACCCCGTTGCATTGGCAGCGGGGTTTCTTGTCTCTACCAAGATCGATAGTGATAAGGGTTTTGAGGTTGATAATAAGAATTCTGAGACGGAGGATACGTATAAGGAGGAGTCTGGTGGTGAACGGGGCCTCCTTGTTTTTTCTTTTTATAGTGTTCTTTTTCTCCGCATTCGTCTGTTGGTCCAATTACGATGGTTTGATTTTTTAACGGAGCCAGCGTTTTCTTTAGCTGCTCTGGATCTAAGCAGTACGTGTGAGCAAGCACTTCAATAGGCGTCTTATTTAAAATATCAGATCCAAAAATGTATTCCGGATACGGAGCGTCAAAAATAGCGAGTAAATGTGTATTGTCTTCAGACGCAATCTCCCAGTGCCACCAGCCTTGAGGGATATTGGCTACTTGACCGGGAGTAATCGGAATATTTGTGACTTCGTTGTTAAACGGATTGATTAATGAAACGACGGCTGAGCCTGAAATACAGTAAACAAGCTCAGCGGCATTTTGATGATAGTGCGGTTCGACCACGCGGCTTTTGCTTAAGTAAATATCGAGTAACGATACGTTTCCAAGAGTATTTAGCACATCTCTTCCTAGCCGGTTAATATAGTTTTCATCATTGCGCGTATTGAGTCTGTTTTTGTTCACATCAGAAAAGTATTGTACGTTTGGATTATTGTAATCCATATAGGATGTTGGCATAAACATTCAGCTCCTATTTACAATTTTTAAGGTGATGTATCGTATGTAAGGAAGAAAAAATTGTGACAATAGCCCAGTAAAAAGAGAGGAAACCATCATTTTTTACCAAATTGTACAAACTCTTCTTTGTTTGTTTCATACACTGTAACAGGTTCTTTTTTTACAGAGCCATGATCAATGTCAGACGCATGAGACGGATCATTTTAAGGAAAGTGAGTTGCAGAGCTGTTGCTTGATCAATATGAAAAAATAAAGAGTACGTATGAAAAGCTGGATGAACTTCAGCTGCCGTTTGATAAGCCCATTTTAGTAGGAGTCGAGTGGAACGGAGTGCTGTTTGAGTTTTTGGTGAGATTAAAAAAAGAGTCTTCTCATTTGCTTGTGTTTGGTTCAGGAGGAGGAGCAAGTCAAGAAATGCCGGCAGGACCTCCGTATTTTCAGCGCCATTCGTGGATGAATGAATTTCAAGATTCAATTATTTACTATAACGATCCTACGCTTTATTTAGGAAAGGTGTCGCTTGCGTGGGGACAAGGGACAAGCGATCGTTTTTATTTAAAAGACATTGCGGTTTTAATTGAAAAGTTCATGAAAAAAGCACAGGTGAATTCGTCTAACGTATTGTTTTACGGATCTTCAGGCGGCGGCTTTATGTCAATGTTTTTAGCGGGGTACGTAAAAGGAGCAAAAGCGCTTGTCAATAATCCGCAGACGTGCTTGACCAAGTGGCTAAAAACACCGGTTCAACAGGTGTTTAATTTATCTTATCCTAACCTGACGGAAGAGGAAGTGATCGCCTCATACGGTGAGAGAATCAACGTAGTGAAGTTTTTTCGCCATATTAACTATGTGCCAAAGGTGTATTACTTGCAAAACGGGGCGTTTGAATACGATATGAACAATCACTTGCTGCCGTTTTTAACGGATTTGCAGGACATGCCAGACGACTGTGAAATCAATAATATAAAAGTGGAGCTCTATTATGACCCAAAGCTGAAGCATGCAGCTGTTAGTAAGCAAGAAACGATTGATTATGTGAATATGGCGAAGAAGATATAAGAAAAAAGGCAAGAGTTTATCCTTTAAGGAGCTCTTGCTTTTTTATGTCGAATTTTCTACCTCAATAGATACAAGTAGGAAGTTATGTTGCTTTTTCTTTTGAATATGATAGTGAAGATGAGGTGTAAGGAGGGGAAGTATGGCCGATCAAGATGAGAGAAAAAGATACTTGATGGAAGTTCAGACCTGGCTTGAACAAGTATGTGATCCTGTATTTGAAGAAGCCATTACAGAAGTAGATATAACGTCATATATAACGCGCACGCAAGAAGACGTTCTTGAATATTTAAGCGAAGAAGATGTCAACGAATATACGTTAGAAGAAATCAATAATGCAGTGCGGCATATTGATAAAGTTTTAAAAGAGCGGCTTGGAGACGATGGCAGGGAGCGAGAATCGATAGCGCCAGGACAGCACGAGCTGCCGCCGCTTGGCTATAGCTATTCAGCTCTTGAACCGTATATTAACCGGGAAATTATGCGTCTTCATCACAGCAAGCATCACCAAAGCTATGTCGATGGATTAAATAAAGCAGAGCTCATGCTTCAGCAAGCCCGTAACACAAACAATTTTGACCTCATAAAACATTGGGAACGGGAAGCTTCTTTTCATGGCTCCGGTCATTACTTACACACAATCTTTTGGGAGATTATGAGTCCAGAAGGAGGAGGACGACCGAGACGACAGCTGCTGCAGCAGCTTCAAAAAGACTTTGGCAGCTATGAGAAGTTTATGATGCACTTTTCTCAAGCTGCTAAAAAAGTAGAAGGTGTTGGCTGGGCAATCTTAGTATGGTCGCCGCGTTCGCGAAAGCTTGAAGTTCTGCAAGCTGAGCGCCATCAGCTTCTCACGCAGTGGGATACGATTCCGCTGCTCGTATTAGACGTATGGGAACACGCATATTATTTACAGTACAAAAATGAACGTGATCCATACGTTGATAATTGGTGGAAAATCGTTTACTGGCCGAATGTAGAAAAAAGGTTTGAGGCAGCTCGAATGCTTCAGTGGCAGCCGTATTAACAAGTATTGCAGGTATTTTAATTTTAAATAAAAAGGCTATGATAAAAGCATTTTAGTTGAAGGGAAATCCGAACGATGAATTGAGATTCTTGATGGAGAATCCAACGCGTTCGGATTTTTTATTGTTATGGCGGTTGATATATGTATACGCTTCTAGCAGTTGATTGGAGAGCAAGACGAAGACTCCTGCGGAAATAGTGGAATAGATGAGACCCCGCAGGAGCGCAAGCGACGAGGAGGCTCATCGGCCACCCGCGGAAAGCGAAGTCTTGCACGGAAATCAACTGCGGTGTACAAAGTGATTTATATTAAGATCCTTTAACGCATTCATTTATTTTTAAATAAACTATGTTCTAAATAATTAATATAAAAATAAAATATAAGCCTCTAGAACCAGTGGAATGTTACAAATGAAATAATCCAATATAAATGTGCGTAAAAGCACCTTTATATGCCTAAATATGTATGTTTTTAAAATGTTAAGGTGATTAATTTACTAGTTTAAAAGGAAGAATTTTTATTTTTGCTGTAACTAAACTATCAAACTATTGACATGTTACTGAAATATAACTGTAATATTCATGTGTTATTTTTTATGTATTGGTAGATAAAGGGGAAATCAATTACATGAAAAAGACAATGATTACGTTCAGTTTAGTTCTAATGTCACTGTTCGGAGTGGCAAGTGGTGCATCAGCTGCAACAAATACATATACGGTAAAAAGCGGAGATTCGCTATACAAAATTGCAAAGACATATAAAATATCGGTTAGTCAGCTGAAACAGTGGAATAACTTAAAGTCAGACAGCATTCATCCGAAACAAGTATTAAAAGTATCTCAAGTAAAATCAAGCACGCCTGCTAAAGCAGCGCCTGCGAAGTCTTCAAACGTTGTGAAAGAATTTAAGGTAACAGCAACAGCGTACACAGCGAACTGCAAAGGCTGCAGCGGAAAAACGGCGATTGGAATCGATTTAAAAAAGAATCCAAATCAAAAAGTTATTTCTGTTGATCCAAAAGTGATTAAGCTTGGTTCAAAAGTATACGTAGAAGGTTATGGCACGGCAATCGCAGCTGATACAGGCGGCGCGATTAAAGGAAATAAAATTGATGTTCTTCTTCCTTCTCAAAAAGAAGCGTTAAAATGGGGAAGAAAAACGGTAAAAGTTCAAATCCTAAAATAAGTATTTCTTAAGGAAATGAGAGCCTTCGTTGAAAGGCTCTCATTTTTTTCTTCATTAAAGGGCATGCTACTTTATACATACTGATGGAAAAGTTTTACGAAAATGATCATATTTGTTGACAAATATTTCGGAAACGGATATATTTATCCGGTATATAATTAAGTTCATTAAATATTCGTGACATAAATTAATAGAATGAACACATAAAATATATTCTTAACCTGTTTGTCATCTGAAGATTTACATACAGATAATTTTAAAAGGGAAAGGTCTTGTTAAAATGAATACACAAACACAACAGTCCGATCAAGCCCGAACTCGGTCTATTTTTGGCGTAATGATAATGGGAGCGCTCGTCGCTTTTTTAAATCAAACGCTGATTAACATCGCGCTTCCGCAAATGATGGATCACTTCCATGTAACGGCGGCTACGGGCAACTGGTTAACGACCATCTTTATGTTAGTAAACGGAATCGTTATTCCAATTACAGCGTTTTTAATGAATCGATTTACGACAAGGCAGCTGTATATTACAGCAATGGGGCTGTTTACAGTAGGAACACTGCTTTGCGGTATCGCACCGACATTTTCCGTTATTTTAGTGGGACGCGTCGTGCAAGCAGCAGGAGCGGGAATTTTATTTCCGTTAATTACAAACGTTATTTTTACGTTATTCCCGCCTGACCGCCGCGGCTTTGCGATGGGGATTTTTGGGGTAGCAATGAACTTTGCACCGGCAGTAGGTCCGACGCTTTCTGGTTTAATTGTTGAGCACTACTCATGGCGCGTTTTATTCTTTATGATGTTTCCAATTGCACTTATTAACGTAATTGCGGCAATTATTTTAGTGAAAAACGTCACAGAAACAAGCCGACCAAAGCTAGATGTGCTTGGCGTTATTTTATCAACAATTGGATTTGGCGGCTTGCTGTATGCATTCGCTACGGGCGGTACAAAGGGCTGGACCAGCACTGAAGTATTAGCCATGTTCATTGTAGGCGGTATTTCGATTCTGTTCTTTATTTTCCGCCAGTTAAAAATCGATCAGCCGCTTCTTGAATTTCGTATTTTCCGTTACCGTATGTTCACGCTGACAACAATTATTAACGTAATTGTGACAATGGCAATGTTTTCAGGTATGATTTTAATGCCAATTTATATGCAAAACGTACGCGGCTTTTCACCATTTCTTTCAGGCTTGCTGCTACTTCCTGGGGGAATTGTAATGGGGATTATGTCTCCGATTACAGGACGGCTGTTTGATAAGTTCGGCGCAAGATGGCTTGCTGTTATTGGTTTAGCAATTACCGTTGTGACAACATATGAATTAACAAAGCTTGAAACAACCACAACATTTATGTATGTAATGATTGTCTATACTGTTCGTATGTTTGGGATGTCACTGCTTATGATGCCGATCTTTACAGCTGGATTAAATGAGCTTGCGCTTAGCTTAAATAAATACGGTACCGCGATGGTTAATACGCTTCGAATGGTTGCCGGAGCTGTAGGAATGGCGTTCTTTGTATCCATTATGATGAATCAAGGTGAAAAACACGTGAAAAATATCGTAACGAATCAGCAAATTTTGCCAACAGATAAAGGCAGTATGGCTGAAGCTGTGAATCAAGGTACAGCAATGGGTATTAACGATGCATTTATGATCGCAACGATTTTAAGTGTAATCGCGTTTGTTTTAGCCTTCTTTATTCGCAAAACATCACCAAAAGAAGATACCATTACAAATCGTGTGAAAAAAGCAAGCTAATAAAAAATCCGTGCCTTATATGGTACGGATTTTTTTTATGAGTTAAATTTATCTTTTTTACGGAAACGTCAATTCCACGCATGTGATGGGAACAAAAATGATGAACGGGATCGGAGGTTCAGGGGATTTTGCCCGAAATGCGCGCCTTGGTATTTTTGTAACAAAATCCATTGCTAAAAACGGTGATATTTCAAGCGTAGTGCCGTTTGTTTCACACGTTGATCATACGGAACACGATGTGGATGTCATTGTAACAGAGCAAGGATATGCGGACTTACGCGGACTCGCTCCAAGAGAACGAGCAAAACGCATTATTGAAAATTGTGCCACCCAATGTATCGCGATCAGCTTATGGCGTATTACGAAGAAGCGCTCACGCGAGGCGGCCAAACACCGCACGTTCTTGAAAAAGCCTTTTCTTTTCATACGTCTTATCAAAAAAATGGAACAATGCGAGAAATTGTAGCGCAAACAAATTAAAAAAACGCTTTGTCTTCTTATGAGACAAAGCGTTTTTTTTGCTGAGTAAGAAACTTGTGTTTGTTATCTCGTTGAATTACGATGAAAGGGAATACATAAAGAAAACGAGGTAACTTATCTATGAAAGCATTAGTATTTGAAAGATTTGGAGGACCTGACGTTCTTCACTATCAAGATATACCGAACCCCTCTATTGGCCCAACAGACGTATTGGTAAGAACAAAAGCAATTGGACTTAACTTTGCGGATGTGTACCGAAGAAAAGGGAACTACCACTTAACCGGTACACCTCCGTATATTTTAGGATATGAAGGAGCAGGTGTGATAGAAGAAGTAGGAGCAGAAGTAAGTCATGTTAACGTAGGAGACCGTATTGCGTTTGCTGACGTTCCTTTTGCAAATGCAGAGCTTGTTGCCGTGCCACAAGATAAAATAATTGCTGTACCTGACGATATTTCGTTTGATGCAGCTGCTTCTGTACTTTTGCAAGGGTTAACGGCTCACTATTTAACACAAGACAGCTACAGCATTCAGCCCGGCGATTATGTGCTTGTTCACGCAGCTGCTGGAGGTGTAGGTCAGCTTTTAGTTCAAATTGCCAAGCTATTAGGCGGACAGGTCATTGGCTTAACGTCATCTTCTGAAAAAGCAAGAGCAGCGGCTCAGGCAGGCGCTGACTATGTTTTTTTATACGAAGATAACTGGGTGGAACAAGTGAAAGAAGTAACGAAGCGAGGAGCAGATGTTGCTTACGAATCTGTAGGGGTTACGCTAGAAAAAAGCTTTGAAGCCGTAAAAACAGGAGGAACCGTGGTGTTTTACGGAATGGCAGGAGGCGATCCGGCTCCAGTCGACCCGCGTATGCTGATGGATACCTCTAAAACGCTTACAGGCGGAGACTTATGGAACGTGCTTGTGTCATATGAAGAACGTAAAGTACGTTCACAGCAGCTGTTTGAGTGGATCAGTAAAGGTCAGCTTGTGCTAACCGATCCCGTGGTGTTTGATTTAAAAGACGGAGCAAAAGCACATGAGCTGCTTGAAAGCCGGAAAAGTACAGGGAAAATTTTGTTAAGACCGTAAAAGAAAAGCCCTTTCGTCAAGGGCTTTTTTCCGTTAGTAAAGGAGAAATCAAGGAGCTGTCTAATATATATAGTAGAGAAGTAGAGTAAAAGAGGTGAAGGTAGATGAAACATGCATTGATTACAGCGGGTCATAAAGGTATTGGCAAGAAGGTAACAGAACAGTTTTTAAAAAAGCAGTATTCCGTTACCGTCCATTTTCGAAGTGATAAAAATAAAGTGCGAGAACTGCAAGAAGAATGGCATCAATATAAAGACAACGTACAGTTTGTAGAAGGAGATATAACAAATAAAGCAGATATTGAACATGTCGTTACGCAGGCCAGGGAGCGGTTTGGACGTATTGACGTTTTAATTAATAATGCAGGTCCGTATGTATTTGAAAGAAAAAAATTAATAGAATACGCAGACAGTGAATGGTATGAAATACTGGAAGGGAATTTAAGCTCCGTTTTTCATTTTGTAAAAGCTGTTGTTCCTATTATGAAAAAGCAGCAGTTTGGAAGAATTATTACATACGGTTTTCAAGATGTAGAGCATACCCCTGGATGGATGCACCGCGCGGCTTTTAGTGCCGCTAAGTCAGGGCTGGCTTCTCTGACCAAATCGCTTGCTCTAGAAGTAGCCGAATACGGGATTACGGCCAATATGGTCTGTCCCGGAGATATTGTAGGAGACATGAAAGAAAATGATATCATAAAAGCAAGATTACTAGAAGACAAGGAAACGCCTGTGGGCCGATCAGGGACAGGAGAAGACATTGCGCGTATTATTGAGTTTCTTTGTGATGAAAACTCAGATATGATTACAGGCAGTATTATATCCGCTTCAGGCGGAGTAGACGTTGTTCATAAAAGCAAAAAACAAGCCCCTGGCAGGTAATGCAGGGGCTTGTACGTTACAGCAGCGATTCTCCGCCGTCAATAAACATTTCACTTCCGGTAATATGTTTGGACGCGTCAGAAGCTAAAAAGAAAATTAAGTCTGCTACTTCTTCGGGCTTAGCCGAGCGTTTAGCAAGCGGCTGATTGCCATTTGGATATTCAATTGGAATCGCGACTTCTTTTAATTTGTCTTCTTGGCGGAATGTATTGCTTTCAATATTTGTATCAACTGCTCCTGGACAAATAACGTTAACGCGTATTCCGTATGTAGAAAGTTCAAGAGCTGCCATTTTGCCGAAGGCCATTTGGCCAGCCTTTGAGGAACTGTATGCGCTCATGCCGATGTTTGAAAATGTACGGTTGCCGTTAATCGAGCTAGTAATAATAACGCTTCCTCCCTGAGCTTTTAAATAAGGAATAGAATGCTTCACGGTTAAAAAAGTACTCGTTAAATTTGTATCAATCGTTTTTGTCCAATCTTCTGGTGATAGTTCTTCAATAGAAGAAAACGTACCGTTGATGCCTGCGTTAATAGAAACAATATGTAATTGACTCCATAAGCTGCTAATCGTTTCGATACTCTCTTTTATACTTTCAGAGTCAGATACGTCTGTTTTAACGGCTATACACTCTCCGCCGCTCGCCATAATGGTCTCTTTTACTTCTTGTAATTTTTCTTCCTCTAAGTCTAAAAGAGCAACGCGCGCTCCTTGTTCAGCTAATGTGATGGCTGCGGCGCGCCCAATTCCAGATGCCGCTCCCGTCACAAGCGCAACTTTTCCAGTTAATGCAATCATTTGTAACCCCTCCATATAAAAATGTTGTTTCCTTTCTTTAACCTATAAGAAGGAAATAAAAACCTCTTTTAAACTATTTGTGTTTAAATTTGCTAAAAGATGCCAAAAGGAAAAGAGAAAACAGCGGCGAATTATTAATATGACGCCAGAACACGAAAAAGGCTAAGGTCAAATGAGCTTACTTGAGTAGCTAAAGATATACTCTGTCTTTTCAGAAGAATATTTATATAAAATTTTACATCAGAGGGACTTGCAAATCGTTCCTTGAAAGCTTACACTAGTAAAGCACAGAAAAAGGACGGTGTTTTATGAAGAAGAAAGATAATGTGATTCCATTCCCGCAAAGAAGGGAAGCAGCTGCTTATGTTCCCGCTTCTATTAGCTTAGATAAGGATATTGTGGAGTTTTTAGAAATTATGAATTTTGAAGATCGAAATGATTTTTTAAATGAAATGATTGATTCATTTTTTAAATATGTAAAAGGTGAAGAAGACGAAGTAAGATAAAAAGTAACGTAAAGACATCCAAAGAGATGTTTTTTATTTTGTGACCAATTGCTTAAAATGCATGCTTAAGCCTCGTATAGTTATTTATGGTATAGTATACATTAGATACTATCTAGCAGGTGCAAATGCGAGGAGTGATAAGATGAGTGGATTTAAAAAAGACATTCGTGCCGGATTTGAAGAACCACACTCACTAGAACAATTAAAGCATGAAATGGAGCAAAGCCTGTGGAATTTAAGAAAAGATTTGCGAAATGAAAATCGTTCGGAAACGGAAATGGAAATGATTAAAATTTCGCTGCTGTCACTATTTGAGGAGCAGGCCAATAATTTGAGCAAAACGGAGCTCTCTGATTACCTTGCAGACTATCACAAAAGAGTCGAGCAATTATTCGACAGGTATAGCTATAAATAAGACAAGCATCCTTGCGGGGATGCTTGTTTTTATTTGAGCAAAATTCGCTTGTATTCGTTGCGTTTCAGAGGTTTGGATACATATCCGTCAGCTTCTAGCTGATAAATAATGGTGGCAGCTGCATATACGCTAAAGGCATGATCAAGACCAAAGTAGTCTTGCAAGGCGGCGACGCTCACTTCCTCTTGAAAGATTTTACTGCGGTTCGATAAGACAATAGGGTAGACGTTTTTAACGATTTGTTTTGAAATTTCGAGTGTTAACATATTGAATCCCTCCTGTGTGAGTGTACATAACTAAAGGTATTCAGCGCATTGTACATTCATGAAAAAGGGAGCGATTACATTTTTAAAAGATAAAGAAAAGAGGAGTAAATGCCCATAAAATCAGATATTTTATCACTTTGTGGAACTTGTTTGAGAAGCTCAGTATTTTAGTGTATGACAAACATTTTCAAAAGTTCTATGGAATTATTAGGAGCAATTTAACTAAATCCACATATCTTAAAGTATAGCAAATGGAGGTGAAACACATGGGATACTACGGAGGTTACGGATACGGTTGTGGTTATGGCGGCGGTGGCTGCGGCGGCGGTTTCGCTTTAATCATTGTACTTTTCATCTTATTAATCATCATCGGCGCTTCTTGCTTCGGCGGCGGCTGGTGCTAATTATTAAAAAGTGAGGACGATGCAACATCCACACTTTATTTCTTCAACTATTTCTTCCACAAAAGGTCTCTTCGGAATGAAGAGACTCTTTTAGTTTACTATTTATAATAACGTGTACAAACTACATGTTAAAAAAATTTATGCGTAGCTCTACATAAAAAAAAAGACTCTGACTGAAATCAGAGTCTTTTTACTACTTATGCTTTTTGAACGTTAGCAGCTTGAGGTCCGCGTTGACCTTCTTCAACGTCGAATGTTACAGCTTGACCTTCGTCTAAAGATTTGAATCCTTCGCTTTGGATTGCTGAGAAATGTACGAATACATCGTCGCCGTTTTCGCGCTCGATAAATCCGAAACCTTTTTCTGCATTAAACCATTTTACTGTACCTTTTTCCATGAATGTTGCCTCCTCGTGTGCTATGCACACATTGTATTACTATCCTTGCTCATGATCAAAATCTTTAAGACGAAAGTATTCACCTATCGATTGTTGCCGAACAAAAATAATTCTTCTTATAGAATAGCAAAAGATAATGATAATTGCAAGGAATGAAGAAAATTTAACGAAGATGTTGCCTTCCTTTAACGAAAGAAAACGAAAATTATACGGCTGAAAATAAGTAAGAAAGAGCGTATCAGGTCACACTATCTCTATATATAAGAAGAAAGGGGTAGTCATATGTTTAAACAAAAAGCTGGAGAAAAACTGATTGAACTGCTAATTGAATGGGGAGTTGATCATATTTACGGCATGCCAGGAGACTCCATTAATTCAATTATTGAACCGCTTCGCAAAGCCCAGGATAAAATTAAATTTATTCAAGTAAGGCATGAAGAAGCGGGAGCTCTCGCAGCAGCTGCATATGCGAAGCTAACGGGTAAAATCGGTGTATGTACGGCTATTGCCGGACCGGGAGCAATTCATTTACTAAATGGCTTATATGATGCCAAATTAGACAAAGCGCCCGTTTTAGCACTTACGGGGCAAGTAGAATCAGATCTCATCGGCAGCGATGCGTTTCAAGAAATTAATTTAGAGAGAATGTTCGATGATGTGGCTGTATATAACCAGCGAGTCATGTCCGCTGAGCAGCTTCCGACTGTTGTCAATCAAGCGATTCGAACAGCGTATGCTAAAAAAGGTGTGGCTGTGTTAACCATTCCCGATGATATTCCTCGTTTTGAAGTTGGATCAGAAGCACGAGAAACATCAAGCATAATTGTCAAACAAGACATTTTTCCCCATAGAGAAGATCTTGAAAAAGCAAAAGATTTGATTGGTAAAGCGGAAAGTCCGGTTATCCTAGCCGGTCGAGGCACACATGAAATGAGAGAAGAGCTGCTTGCATTTGCAGAAAAAATCGCAGCACCTATTGTCCTTACGCTTCCTGGAAAAGGCGCAATACCGGATGAACATCCATATTGCCTCGGAGGACTTGGATTAATCGGGACAAAGCCAGCGTATGAAGCGATGCAAGAAGCGGATACGCTCATCATGATTGGGACGTCCTATCCGTTTACAGGCTTTTTGCCAGACCATGCGAAAACGATTCATATTGATATTGATCCTGCACAAATTGGCAAAAGATATCCTGTAGATGCAGGGCTTGCAGGAGAAGCGAAAGCAACGATTCAGTGGTTTTTAGAAAACGTTGGCCGCTCAGAGCATCGCCAGTTTTTAGAGCAAAGTCAAGAACGTATGAAAAAGTGGTGGAATCAGCTTGATAGCCAAGAAGCCAAAGAAAGTGTACCTATCAAGCCTCAGCGAGTGATTCGAGCGCTTCAGCACGTAGCGGATGATAACGCGGTCTTGTCTGTAGATGTAGGAAACGTCACAGTATGGATGGCGCGTCATTTTCGTATGACAAATCAGCAGTTTGTGATTTCAAGCTGGCTAGCGACTCTCGGCTGCGGGCTGCCGGGCGCACTTGCTGGAAAAATTGCTTATCCCGAGAAGCAGGTGTTTGCGGTATGTGGAGACGGCGGCTTTGCGATGACAATGGCAGATTTTATTACAGCCGTTAAATACAATCTTCCGCTAGTCGTAGTGCTATTTAACAATCATAAAATCGGCATGATTAAATTTGAACAAGAAGTAATGGGAAATGCTGAATTTGGGACAGATTTAACAAATCCGAATTTTGCTAGGTATGCAGATATCTGCGGAGGTGTTGGCTACCGAGTAGAAAAGGAAGACGAGCTGCTGCCGGCTTTTGAAAGTGCAGTTAGACAGAATAAACCGTGCATTATCGATGTAATCGTCGATGCAAATGAAGCGCCTATGCCAGCAAAGATTACGCTAGGGCAAGCAACAGGGTATGCCAAGCACATGGTGAAAGAATTGTTTCAAGAAGGCAAGCTAGATTTACCTCCTCTATAAAAAAGAGGCTGTGACTTAGTAAAGATCCGAACGATGAATCGAGACTCTTAATGGAGAATCAACTTCGTTCGGATTTTTTATTGTGCTGGTGAATATAATTTAATTAACTATAAAATTATTATGTAAACTTAAATACTAACAAATGAAAAGTAGTGATATCATATTTTTGTAAAGTGGATGAGCAAAAAAATGCCGAATTGGATGGTCTTTTTTTATAAAACTTCTTTAAGATAAGAGAGATAAAGGATAAACTACTAATAAGAAAGTTTAAATGTAAGGACTGACGCCGCATGAACTGGAGACCAGATCGCGCTAGCAAAAAAGCGATTTATAAACAAATTGCAGAATATATTGAAAGCTGTATTTCATCGGGAGCTTTTCCGCCGGATTCTATGCTGCCATCAGAACGAACGCTTGCCGCTGAGCTCAACGTGAACAGAAGCACGGTAGTAGCTGCTTATGAAGAGCTGCAGGCACTTGGAATCGTAGAACGTAAAAAAGGAAGCGGCACGCGAGTTAGTTCGAGCATCTGGGGAATTTCCCGAAAACGTATTCCAAACTGGGGGAGATATGTAGAAGACGGTTCATTTTTGCCTAATTTACCGCTCGTACAGCGAATCAGAAGCGAGGCTTTGCGAACAGATTTTGTGAACTTAGCCAGCGGAGAGTTAGCTCCTAGCTTATTTCCAAGCGAAGATTTTCAGCAAATATTAGCGGGCATGCCTTTTAATGAACATTTAGGCTATGATCATCCCCACGGCAATGAACGTTTGCGTGATGCTATTGCTGCTCATGTTCATGAGTACCGGAAAATCTCCACTGACTCCAATTCTATTCTAATTACATCAGGTGCACAGCAAGCACTTCATTTGATTGTGCAGTGTTTGTTAAAACCAGGGGATGCAGTAGCGATTGAAGATCCGTCCTATAGCTATTCACTGCCGCTCTTTCAATCAGCAGGTCTACGAACGTTTTTGCTGCCTGTAGATAAAAATGGAGCCAACCCGGACGACTTAGTAGAATTACATAAAAAGCATCGCATTCGAATGGTTTTTTTAAATCCATATTATCAAAACCCGACCGGTATTGTGTTATCAGAAGCGCGCCGAAAGCGGTTTTTAGAGCTTTCTTCAGAATATGGTATTCCGCTTATTGAAGATGATCCTTATTCACTCACGGCATTTGACGGCAATGTACATCAAACGCTGAAATCGATGGACGAGAACGGAAATGTCCTCTATATCAGCTCGCTTTCTAAAATTGTGGCATCAGGCCTTCGAATCGGCTGGATAGTGGGGCCGGAGCAAGTAATTCAGCGCCTGGCAGACGCTAAGCAGCAAATTGATTTTGGCCACAGCATCTTTCCGCAGTGGATTGCTTATCAATTCTTAGATTCTCCTACATTTTCTTCTCATATTGAAAAGCTTAGACAAGAGCTCAAAAAGCAAGAGTATGCCCTGTCGTCGAGTCTGAACGAATTGCTTGGATCAAAAGTATCTTTTGATTCGCCTCAAGGCGGGATTCACTTATGGTGCAAAGTGAATCAGCCGGTCGATGACTATCGTCTATTGGAAGAATCGCTTAAAAAAGGAGTAGCCTTTGTCCCAGGAAGCGTGCTGAGTTCTCAAAGCGGAGCTATTCGCTTTACGTTTGGCAGAGGGGAAGAAGAGGTTATTCGAGAAGGAATTAAACGATTTGCGAGCGCTCTAGAGAGTCTGGAATAGCTATAAACATAGCTAAACGTGCCGGATGAAAGTTTTATTTTATTATTTCGTATAGATTGTTATGATCTTGTGCTATACTAAGAGTACCATTAACTTTACTTCTGTATTTGTACCGACTGGCCCTGTTGAAAAACAGGGCTTTTTTATGTTTGTACACAAAAAAACAGATCCTTTAAAGGATCTGTTTCTGATATGTTGTGTTTCTTATGCTTTTTGAACGTTAGCAGCTTGAGGTCCGCGTTGACCTTGTTCTACGTCAAATGTTACAGCTTGACCTTCGTCTAAAGATTTGAAGCCTTCGCTTTGGATTGCTGAGAAGTGTACGAATACATCGTCTCCACCTTCGCGCTCGATGAATCCAAAACCTTTTTCTGCGTTAAACCATTTTACTTTACCTTGTTCCATAATTGTTGCCTCCTCGTGCGGACTCGCACATTGTGGTACTATTCTTGCTCAAATCTAAAGACGAAAAGTGACAATACTCATACATCCCCACCGAACAAAAATAATTCTCTTATATCTTAGCAGAAATTTCCTATGTTTGCAAGCGCTTTATTTAAAAACCATTCGTATTTTTTAGACAAGTTTTTTATAAATTATGTCTAAAAAATGTCACATTTTGAACATTTTAGAAAGGCTATTCTTTGTATTCGCTTTTACTGTAGTTATATAATAATGAAAATATGGTTTTTCTAAAGGTAGAAAACAAGTATAAATGTACATACTGAGTGCTGAAATGGAGTGGTAAAGATGAAAGTGGGTTTAATTGGTTTAGGAAATATGGGATTACCGATGGCGGAAAATATGATAAAAGCGGGTCATGAACTTGTGATTTATAACCGCACTGCTTCAAAGGCGGAAAGTCTTGTGAAAAAAGGAGCAAAGGTTGTGGAGACACCTGCTCAAGCAGCACAAGAAGCGAATCTTGTCTTTACGATTCTTTCAAATGATGAGGCTTTAGAAGAAGTAACGCTTTCAGAAGTCGGTGTACTTGCAGGCCTTCAAGAAGGCGGTATTCACGTTTCTGTGAGTACTATTAGCGTAGATTTATCGGAAAAATTAACAAGCACACATGCTGCATCAGGACAGCATTTTGTTGCAGCGACCGTTTTAGGTCGCCCCGACGCAGCAGCTGCCGCGGCTCTCAAAGTAATAGTTGCAGGTAATAAAGAAGCAAGAGAGCATGTTTGGCCGCTGTTTGAAGCGATTGGTCAAACTATTTTCACTGTAGGAGACGAGCCTTACTTATCAAATGTAGCTAAGCTTGGCAATAATTTTTTATTAGTATCGATGTTAGAAGCTGTTTCTGAAGCAGTAGTCATGGTAGAACAGTATGGCATGCAAGCGGAGCAGTTTCTTGAAGTGGTTAATAGCTTATTTGCATCTCCTGTGTATAAAAATTACGGCAATTTAATTGCTAAAAGAGACTTTGATCCAGCCGGATTTAAGCTGGAGCTTGGACTAAAAGATGTAAACTTGGCTATTGATGCAGCCAAAAAAGTGTCCGCTCCGCTTCCGTTAGGAGAGCTTGTGAAAGGTCATTATGAACAAGGAATTGAAAATGGCTGGGGTCATTTAGACTGGTCGGCGTTACTAAAAACAGTTGAAGCTCTAAAAAAAGATAACTAAAAAGACGAAAAGGAGTGCAGCCAGTGAAAGCGAAAGGAAAGTGGGTATGGATTGTATCCCTTATTTCGATTATTTCGTGTCTGCTGTTTGCAGCAGGGCTTGGAATGTCTATTTATGATTATGTTACCGCCTCAAAAGCTAGCGTAAAAGAAATGCCAAAGCCGAAGCAAGAAACAAGCAGCAGTAACAAAAGCACCAAGAATTATACGATTGTCGCTTTAGGAGATTCACTGACAAGAGGAACAGGAGACGCAGCGGGAAAAGGATACGTTGGGTATTTAAAAGATAATCTTGAAGAAAAAACGAAGAAAAAAATTCTCTTAAGTAACTTTGGTATAAAAGGTCAAACGTCTTCGCAGCTGGCAAGTCAAGTAAAGCAGCAGCAGATTCAGCGGCAGATTAAGTCTGCAGATACCGTTTTGATTACCATTGGCGGAAATGACTTATTTCAAGGTGGGCAAACGCTGCAGAACTTAAATAAAAACAATATTCAAAAGCTAGAAAATGACTATTTAAAAAACGTAGACAGCATCTTAAAAAGCATCCGTTCGGCAAATAAAGACGCGACGATTTTTTTAATTGGTTTATATAATCCGTTTAGTAACCTGCAAGATGCAAAAACGACAACGGCTATTGTACGAGAATGGAATTATAAAAGCAGTGAATTAAGTGCTAATTATAAGCAAACTGTTTTTGTTCCGACCTTTGATTTGTTTCAGCTAAAGGTAGATGACTACTTATATACTGATAAGTTTCATCCGAATGCAAAAGGCTACAAGCTGATCGCAGAACGTGTAGCATCGCTTATTACGTGGTAAGGGAGGGAATGATATGAGTGAAGTAACGCTTTCAGTAAAAGGACTGAGAAAAGTAATAGGAAAACGTGAAATCATCAAAAATATTGATTTTGAATTAAAAAGAGGCGAAGTGTTCGGTTTTTTAGGACCCAATGGAGCCGGTAAAACGACAACGATTCGAATGCTTGTCGGCTTGATTCGCCCGACGGCTGGTTCCATTTCTATCTGTGGATACAGCGTATCGAAGCAGTTTACAAAAGCGATGGAGCATATCGGCTGTATTGTTGAAAATCCTGAGCTGTATCCATACTTAAGCGGCTGGGAAAATCTGCAGCATTTTTCACGTATGATTCCTTCTATGACGGAAGAACGCATTTATGAAGTGGTGGCATTAGTTGGCTTGCAAGAGCGTATCCACGATTTAGTTCGCACGTATTCCTTAGGTATGAGGCAGCGTTTAGGAATTGCGCAAGCGCTTCTCGGAAAACCAAAAGTGCTCATTTTAGACGAGCCAACGAATGGACTAGACCCTTCTGGGATTCGGGACATGCGTAAATTTATTCGCTTTTTAGCTGAAAGTGAAGGTCTAAGCGTCTTAGTATCCAGTCATTTACTGAGCGAGATTCAGCTGATGTGTGACCGAGTAGCGATTATTGCAAAAGGAGAAGTTATTCACACAGAATCGGTGAAGACCCTGTTAACTCAGCAGGAGCGCTTACTGTGGAAGCTAGATCCGCAGCCTGCGGGAATAGACGTCTTAAAACAAGTGACGGACTTTGTGCAAGTGCAGGGAGAATATGTCACGACGTTTTATGAGGAAGCTGAAGTGGGAGAGTGGAACAAACAGCTCATTCAAGCAGGAGTAACGGTAAAAGAAATGAACCGAAAGCTTCCAACTCTTGAAGATTTATTTATCGAAATGACAGGAGGCGAATCGATTGATTAGTTTGGTTCAAAATGAAATGATCAAGCTCGTTCGAAAAAAGCGCCTGTTAATCGTTACCCTTATTATGGGTGTTTTGATTTCCATGTTCACCTATGCTCAGCTTCGCGAAACGCAGCGCCTTCAAGAAAAGCTAGGAACGACCGATTGGCGCAGTACGCTGCAGCAAGAAATTATCGATACGCAAAATCGGCTGAGCGGAAGCCAAATTTCAGATGATTGGCGCAAGCAGCTTGAAATTCGCGTGGCGCAGCAGCAGTATTACTTAGATAACGATATCAATCCTTCAGAACCGGGAGCGCCAACGTTTGTGCGAGGGTTCATTGAAAACGCTATTCAGCTTTTGCTGCCGCTGATGATTATGATTATTGCAGCGGATTTAGTGTCTTCAGAATACAGCTTGGGATCCATCAAGGTACTGTTGACGAGGCCTGTGAAACGGTGGAAAATCCTGCTTAGTAAATATATCACGCTCGTCATGTCCGTCTCGTTTTTAATTTTAATGTTTGGCGTGTTGTCGTATCTCATTTCGGGCATTGTATTTGGATTTAAAGGATGGACAGCCCCGATTCTTACGGGGTTTAGCGTGCAGGGCAATGATTTGAATACAGCGGACGTTCATTTAATTTCGCAGTGGAGATATATTTTAATGGAGTTTGGCCTTGCTTGGTTTGTATCTCTGGTGGTTGGAACGCTTGCTTTTATGCTGTCCGTTTTAATTAAAAGTACGGCTGCTGGTATGGGTGTGATGCTTGCTTGTTTGATTGCAGGTACGATTTTAAGCAGTATGGTTTCTTCGTGGAATTCAGCTAAGTACTTGTTTATGGTCAATTTAAATTTAACTTCTTACCTGCAAGGCACAGCTCCTCCGACTGAAGGAATGACACTAGGGTTTTCCTTGGGTGTTTTAACCATTTGGGGACTTGCCGGGCTGCTCGTGTCGTTTCTGGTATTTACCAAAAAAGATGTGTACTAATTCCATATAAGTTGACGATAATCAGGAACGTACGTTATGATTGTGTTAACAAAAAATGCTGTTTTGCTCAAAGGGGAGTAGCTCTTGCAGTAAAGTCGTCATTTCGAGATTATTATCTCCGGCTTTATTGACAATGCAAATTGTTAGCGAGACCTTTGCCAATGTTGCCATTGGTAAAGGTCTGGATACAAACACCTTTACCACATGTGGTAAAGGTGTTTTTTGTTATTTTAAAAGAAGAGAGGAGCTTAAAAATGTCAAAACTATCGAGACTGTTAAAAAGCCCCGCTGTAAAAAAAGGAATAAAAAAAGCTGTACCCATTATTATGAAAGAGTTAAAGAAACGAAAATCGAAAAGAAGATAGCAGAAAAGAAATAAGAAAGGTTGAGTGCTAAGTGAAAAAGTGGATGCTAGTCATATCAACTGCTGTTCTTTTTATGGTCGGCGGCTGTTCTTTTCTTGAAGATACAAGCAGTACGTTGAACTACGCAAACGATGCGAAAGATTACGTGAGTGAAGCACAAAAGTTTGCTGAAGAAATACCGCCTCTAGCGGAAAAAGCTGTTAATGACGATGAGGCAATAAAAAAGCTAGAGCAAAAGCTGCAGGAAATGAAAGGGAAAGCTGAAGATTTTAATCAAACCAAAGCTCCTGACATCGCTTCTGATGTGCACGATCAGCTTGTTCAACAAAACGAAAAAATCATTAGTGGAATTGAAGCCTATGAAGCCAATATAAAGGATGGCAGCTTCAATCCGGAAGCGCTAAAAAACAGTGAATTGTTTCAATCAATTCAAGATGTATCAAGTATTATGAAACAAATTAAAGAATTAGGTCAGTAAAAAAGCGAGCCTGGGACAAAAGTATGTAGTTGAAGAAAATCCGAACGATGAATCAAGATTCTTGATGGAGAATCAACTTCGTTCGGATTTTTTTATTTGTAGGGTGAACGTAGGTTTCATGTGTATAGATGCTTTAGATTGGATTGATATAGTAGGTATGTCTTATAACTCAACCTCGTTTCCATGTTATAAATGTAAAATTATATAAATATATCTATTTGTTAGAAGACAAAAACCTCCTCTTTCTTTTTTATATCTACGAAATTTTGTTAGAAGCTGTGACAAACTTAATGTCTGCTTTTCATATCCTATGTATAGTACATATATACACACCGCTTGAAATAAAATTTTTTCGAATGAAAAGAGGGCGTGGGAATGTTGATTTATTAGGTAATAAGACTCATTTAAAAAGGAGGGTTCATCCAATTAATAAAAACTATAGTCCTTTGTTTTAAAGAGAGAAACTAAAAAAAATTTTTCGGTTTACAAAAAGTTAATAAAACGCATACAAATGGTTTACTAAAAAATCAAAAAATTTACATCCTTTATAAATCTTTTCTGCTATACTATTTTTGAACAGTTGCTAGATTTATAGCGATGATAACTTACTTGAAAGGTGAATGGTAGATGAAAAAGAATACTCGCAGTAAAACGAAGAAAATCCTATCCACATCACTGGCACTTTCTCTATTATCGATGCCTCTTTTAACTACACAGGCAGGAGCGGAAGAACGTCATCCTGGACAAAGCTCACAGCAAAGCAAGCATCAAGGCCATAATAAAAAAGATGCGCTTGTGAACATACGCCTGATGGAAACAACCGATGTTCATACGAATCTATTAAACTATGATTATTTCAAAGACGCCCCTTATGAAAAAGTAGGTTTAGCTAAAACCGCTACCTTAATCAAAAATGCTCGAAAAGAAGTAAAAAACAGCTTATTAGTGGATAACGGAGACCTCATTCAAGGAACGCCTCTAGGCACGTATAAAGCCAAGATTAACCCGCTGAAAAAAGGTGAAGTTCATCCTGTATTTAAAGCAATGAATCAGCTGGATTACGATATTGCAACGCTTGGAAATCATGAGTTCAACTATGGATTAGACTTCTTAGCAGAAGCGTACAACGATGCAAATTTCCCTTACATAAATGCCAATGTCTACGTTGATGATCATGACAACAACCCAAAAAATGATAAAAATAAATTTACGCCATATAAAATTATGAATAAAAAAGTCGTCGATGAAAATGGAAAGAAACGAACGATTAAAGTTGGTTTTATTGGCTTTGTACCGCCTCAAATTAACGATTGGGATAAAGCAAACCTTGATGGGAAAGTCATTACAAAAGGCATTGTGGAAACAGCCAATAAGTACATTCCAGAAATGAAGAAAAAAGGCGCGGACGTAGTTGTCGCGATGGCTCACTCTGGGTTTAGCAGCAATAAGCAAAACACGGAAGATGTCATTTACTCATTAAGTGAAGTAAAAGGCATTGATGCTATTACGTTTTCGCATACGCATAAAGTCTTCCCTGCTAAAACGGAAGCTTCACTAGACGGTTTGTTCCTTGGAGCAGATAAAAAACCTCTTCCTGGCGTTGATAATGCAAAAGGAACAATCAACGGCGTTCCCGCTGTCCAAGCAGGTTACGGCGGAGGGTCACTTGGTTTAATTGACTTAACGTTAAAAGAAGAAAAAGGAAAATGGAAAGTAGTAAGCTCTCAATCGTCTACGCGTGAAACGTATAAAGATGTAAAAGACGCGTCAGGGAAAACGGTTACGCAAAGTACGGTAGAACCGGATAAAGGTGTTGTTAAAGCAGTTCAAAAAGATCACGATGCAACGGTTAAATACGTGAACACACCAATCGGTAAAACGACGGATGATATTCACAGCTATTTTTCTCTTGTAAAAGATGATCCATCTATTCAAGTGGTAACAAATGCACAAAAAGATTACGTAGAAAAGTACGTTTCTCAAAACAAGCCGGAATATAAAGACCTTCCGATTTTATCAGTGGGAGCGCCTTTTAAAGCAGGAAGAAACGGCGTTGATGAATATACGGAAATTAAAAAAGGTGACTTAACGATCCGAAGCGCAGGCGACCTGTATCTATATGACAACACGTTAAAAGCTGTCAAAGTAAAAGGTTCTGTGGTAAAAGACTGGATTGATATGTCTGCAGGTAAGTTTAATCAAATTACACCGAATAAAACAGAAGAGCAGGAATTATTAAACCCAAGCTTCCCTGTTTATAACTTTGACGTCATTGATGGCGTTCAATACCAAATCGACGTGACAAAACCAGCAAAATACGATGTGAATGGAAACGTGATTCACGCAGATTCAAGCCGAGTTGTTAACTTAACGTATAACGGTAAACCAGTTGACCCGAATCAAGAGTTTATCGTTGTGACAAATAACTACCGAGCTGGCGGAGGCGGAAACTTCCCAGGTCTCAAAGGAAGCGAGCTTGTGGTGGATTCAGCGGATGAAAACCGTCAAATTCTAATGGACTACATCACCGAACAAAAAGAAATTACGCCGACAGCTGACGATAACTGGTCCATTGCACCAATTAACGGAACGGCTAACGTGACGTTCACAAGCTCACCGCGCGGAGAAAGCTATTTAACTGAAGGAAGCAACATTACGTATACAAATAAAACGGATGACAAAGGATTTGGCATTTACAAAATTAATTTAAACGGTGAATCAAAAGATAATACAAAGATTCAGCTGTTAGGTATGAACGACCTGCACGGTCAGCTCGATACAGATACAAAAATCAATTCAAATGGCCAAACGCTGTTAGCTGGAAATATGAAATATACAGCAGCAGCTATTCGTAAACAAGAAGCTGAAAATCCGAATACGCTTTTAGTTCATGCTGGAGATATGATTGGCGGAAGCCCGTTAGTCTCAGCGCTGTTTCAAGATGAGCCAACGGTTGAAGTGATGGAATCACTTGGATTTGATCTAGGTACGCTTGGAAATCATGAGTTTGATGAAGGCATTGCTGAGCTTCACCGTATGATTGAAGGCGGAGACCATCCAAAAGGCACAAAAGGATACGACGGCATGAATTTCCCGGTGGTAGCGGCAAATGCTTATGATACTTCAACTAATAAATTAATTACGGAGCCTTATGCAATAAAAGAAGTAGGCGGCAAGAAAATCGGCTTTATCGGCGTTGTAACACAAGAAACGCCAAGCATGATTGTACGTAAAGGAAATGAAAACTTAGAAATTACGGACGAAGCAGCAGCGATCGATAAATATACGGCAGAATTGAAAAAGCAAGGTGTTAAAGCCATTGTGGTACTTGCTCATAATCCTTCTTATCAAAACGGAGCGCCTACTGAGTTCGATGCAGCGGATATCGCTAAAAAAGTTGACGATGAAGTTGACGTGATCTTTTCAGCTCACAATCACGTATACAACAACAAAGTAGTAGATAACAAACTAATTGTTCAAGCTTATTCATACGGTTCAGCGTTTTCTGATGTAGATGTTGAAATTGATAATACGGGTGACATCGTGAAAAAAGATGCAAAAATTGTGACCGTATATCAAAAAGACTATACGCCAGATCCTGAAGTTTCAAAAATCATGCAAAAATATGAAGACCTAGCAGGACCTATTAAAGCAGAAGTTATTGGGAATTCATCTACCACTCTAGCAAAAAGCTATCCGTCTAGTGGAGCAACAGGAGATACGGCGCTTGGTAACTTAATAGCTGACGGAATGAAAGCAGAAATGAACGCTGACTTTGCTTTAATGAATGGCGGAGGCGTTCGTTCACAGCTTGATGCAGGTGATGTGACATACGGCGATTTATTTGCGATTCAGCCGTTTGGCAACGTCTTAAATAAAGTAAAGCTAAGCGGAGCGGATTTAGAAACGGTGCTGAATAACCAAATTACCTCATCCGGACTAGACTTTCATATTGCAGGCTTTAACTATACGTGGGACAGTAGTACTAATAAAGTCGTCGATATCACGCTTCCAGATGGAAGTAAAATTGACAAAGAAAAAGAATACACGGTAGTAGTGAATAACTATATGTACGGAAATGAAAAATATGGTATTGGTGCACTTTCGTCAGATATGGAAGTGGGACCAGAAGATTTACAAGCAACGGTGAAATATATTAAAACACTTGAGAGCCCGTTTGAATACAAAGCCGAAGGCCGTATTCGAAACGTGGCAGATGCTAAAACAGCTGAACAGCAAGAACCGACTTTAAAAATAGCTCAATAAGCCAAAAAAGGCTGTCTCATAACTCGGATTTCCGGTTTAGAGACAGCCTTTTTTTAATAGTTTAACTTAAATTTTAAACTCTCAGTCAATGAATTTACGTTAGAAAAGACAGCTTAATTTTTGAAACAACCACCAAATTGTGGTATTCTTTCCATAAGAAGACTTACGTAAACGTTAAAAATAGTATCAAAGATTTCACTATTTTTTCATTTATCTACGCTATTATGTAAAGTTATATAGAACCTGTAAAAGAACGTGTTCGCTATAGTAAAGGAGTAAATAAAAGTGGCTATTAATCTACAAAAAGGGCAGAAAATTGATTTAACAAAAGGAAGAGAAGGGTTATCTTCTATTACGGTTGGATTAGGATGGGATCCTGTAAAAAAACGCAGCTTTTTTGGTTTTGGAGGAAGCGGACCAGAGATTGACTGCGATGCGTCTGTTCTTATGCTCAATTCGAACGATAGGCTTGTAAGTAACTCAGCCGTTGTGTATTTTGGGAATCGTCATAGTAACTGTGGAAGCGTCAAACATTCAGGCGATAATCTTACCGGAGCAGGTGAAGGGGACGATGAACAAATTTTTGTTGATTTAAAAAATGTTCCTGGAAACGTACATAAACTTGTTTTTGTAGTCAACATCTATCAGTGTGTTGAGCGAAACCAAGATTTCGGTATGATTAAAAATGCTTTTATTCGTGTTGTGGACAGCGCTAAAAACGAAGAGCTTGTACACTTTAATTTATCTGAAGATCATTCAGGAGCAACAGCTTTATTTGCGGGTGAAATTTATCGAGACGGAAAAGAGTGGAAGTTTTCAGCAACTGGAGATGCAACGAGAGATACTGGATTGGCTGAAATTGCAAACAAATATACAAAATAAACAACTAGAAAAGAGGGGAACGAAATGGCTATTAATCTTTCAAAAGGACAAAAAGTAGATTTAACAAAAACAAATCCAGGATTAACAAACGTAGTAGTAGGTCTTGGGTGGGATGTAAATAAGTATGACGGTGGAAACGATTTTGATTTAGATTCATCGGTCTTTTTATTAAACGGAGCAGGAAAATGCGCTTCAGAATCTGATTTTATTTTTTACAATAATACGACGGGTGCAAACGGAGCGGTTGAGCATACCGGAGATAACCGTACGGGCGTAGGTGAAGGAGACGATGAGCAGGTTCAAGTAGATTTGAAAAATGTGCCTCAATCTATTGAACGTATTGCGTTTACCATTACGATCCATGAAGGGGAAGCACGCGGTCAAAACTTTGGCCAAGTAAGCAACGCCTACGTTCGTATTTTAAATGCAACAAATGACGAAGAGTTAATTCGTTATGATTTAGGTGAAGACTTCTCGATCGAAACAGCGGTCGTGGTAGGCGAGCTGTATCGACACGGTGGAGAATGGAAGTTCAATGCTATTGGCAGCGGCTATCAAGGCGGCTTAGCGGCACTTGTAAACGACTTTGGTTTAAACGCCTAATCATTAAAGTAAGAAAATGTACGGAGGATGTTTTTATGTCAATTTCTTTATCAAAAGGTCAGCGCATTGACCTAACCAAAACGAACCCAGGCTTAACAAAAGTAATAGTAGGTCTTGGGTGGGATACAAATAGATATGCTGGGTCTCAAGATTTCGATTTAGATGCATGTGCATTTTTAGCCAATAAATCAAGCCAAGTTGTAAATGACGAAGAGTTTGTTTTTTACAACAATTTAAAAAGTCCAAACGGAGCTGTGGAGCATACCGGTGACAACCGTACAGGTGCAGGAGACGGAGACGATGAGCAAATCGCCGTTGATTTTTCTCTTCTTCCTGACCACGTTGAAAAAATCGGAATTAGCGTCACCATTCACGACGCAGATGCTCGCGGACAAAACTTTGGACAAGTATCCAACGCGTTTGTTCGTCTGATTGATGCCGAAACAAATGAAGAAGTGCTTCGTTACGATTTAGGTGAAGATTTTTCAATCGAAACAGCTGTCGTTGTATGCGAGCTATACAAGCACGGAAACGACTGGAAGTTTAATGCCATTGGCAGCGGATTTTCCGGTGGCTTGGCCGACCTTTGCCGCAACTATGGATTATCCGTATAAAAAAGGCATGCGATAAATGAAAAAGAAAGGGTGCTTTAACGAGTACCCTTTCTTTTTAGCATGTATATGTCTGAAAAGAAAGGAGCTGTAAGGCGTGAGTAAACTAATTGATCCTCATATGATTAATCTTAACGAGCAGGATGGAATTTCTCTTTTTTCTAAAGATGTTTCTCTGCGAGGTGACTTTGTACAAAATGAGCAGCAAACTTCTTATAAACAAGTGGCGGGAAGATATGTAGGCACCCATCTTGATGCGGACGAGTACGCAGCCTTTCTTTATGAACTTGCACATTCATCATCATCGATCCTTGTCCTGCACGATAAGCTTGATAAGTCCATTTCAAATGATAGATTAAAAGAAGTACAAACGATTCTTAAAATTAATCAAGAAGAACGCGGCCTTTCTGTCAATCGATTGTTTGCTTTTTTAGAAGGAAAAAAGCTGATCGTGAAGTCAGAAAATCCCGCTATACATAGAAGAGTACGTGAAAAATTTATTGAAACGTTAACGTGCTTTAAAGAACAGCACGCAGATGGCTTTATGGACGGACATTTTCAACGCGTATTAATCGATTTAATAAAGTGGCAGTGGAATCATCTAACACCTTGGCTGGTCGATAAAACATTTCCTGAGCACGCGCCTCGTATCATGTGGTACGGAGATGCAAATAAAAGCGAGCAGTATTTTCTCTATTATTTAATTTTACTAGGTTTTGACGTCCTTACCTTTCATCCAGAAGGAAAAGATAATTTAAAAGAAGTAGATAAGAATCAGCATTTAACAACGGTTTATACGTTTCCTTCTACTAGCTCGCTTGTACCTTTTCCAACGGATAAACCGGTTCGAAAAGGTACAGTAGCATTTCGAGCGTCTCAAGAAATTGAGCAAGTGCTTCATTCAGAGGAGTCCATGCTGTATAAACCATGGCAATTTCGCTCTTACTTTCCTACTTCAGTTACTCTCAAAACAACGTATGATGAAATTTTTTTATTAATGAGAGAACGCGCGTTTATCCGCCCTAATTTTGAAGTGTCAAAGCCGTATGTACACGTGCCGGTTCTGTTTTCAAAAGTACTTGGTATTTCTAAAAACCGAAAAGAGTACTGGAGTAAAGTGCATGAGCTCATGCAAACGGAAAATGAGTTAGCTCTGACGATTGATTCTGTTCCTTTTGCCAAAAAGATAGAGGGAAATAATCACTTTCACTATCAAGGAGCTCTCGGAAGTGATGGCACGCTCAGTCCTGATAAAATGATTGAAAGCAACTGGTGGCGCTATAAAGAGCTGCCTATCGGGCTTCAGCAAGGGCTCGCTGCAGCTATTTCTAGGTACTGTGCACATTCAAAGCTTCTTCGGTTAGATCATGAAGATGCGTATCAGCATCAAATGTATTTGTTTAATCAGTCGTTGAAGCTTCCAAACAACGTGCTTCGCATGCTTCAAAAGTTTGATTATACGCAGCATGTACCCCGTCTCATTATTTATCATGGAAATGAACGAGAAGCGTTTACGCGTGAAGATGCAGCTTTACTGCTTCTATTAAATGAATTCGGCGTTGATATTGTTCTCTTTAATCCGACGGGTCAACTGGATATAGAAGCGTTCGTCGAAGAAAAGTATTTCGATATGCACTGGCTAGAAGATATTAGCTTTAATGAAGAATTCAAAGAGCCGTCGCTCATTCAAAAATGGTTAAAACGAATCTTTTAAAGAAAGAAGGGTTTTTAAATGGCAACAAACGAATTACAGCCTTTAGATGTAAACGAAGCCGAAGAGGTTTTAGAAACAAAGCCTAACGAAGTAAAAGCAAAACTGCGAGAAGAGCCGGAAGTACGTCGCTTAGCAGAACAAATTGATTATAAAAATCAGCTGGCTTTACTTGAGTATGGGAAAGAAACAGCCAATGAAATTTCCTCTTTTTCCGGAAAAGTGCTTAGTACAATTAAATCGTCTAGCATGGAAGAGTCAAGTCAATTATTAAAGCAGCTTGGAAAGATTATGGACAAATTTGATGCAAAGGATTTTGTTGAAGATAAAGGGTTTTTCTCTAAGCTTTTTAAACGCGGTCAAAAAATAGTGGACAAGCTGTTTCAAAAATATGAGACGATGGGCTCTGAAATTGATAAAGTGTATGTTGAAATCACAAAATATGAAACCGAAATGAAGCATTCAACCACAACGCTTGAACAGCTTTACGAGCAAAACTATCAGTATTATATGGAGCTTGAAAAATACATTGTAGCGGGCGAAGTGAAAGTAGAAGAGTTAAAACAAGAGCTAAAGGTGCTTGAAGAAAGAGCGTCGAGTGGAAATCAGCTGGCGGCAATGGAGCTTCAAACCTTAAAAAATGCGGTTGAGCTGATGGAGCAGCGATTATATGATTTAGAAATGGCAAAACAAGTATCTTATCAATCCGCTCCTCAAATTCGCATGCTGCAGCGAGGAAATACAAAGCTGATCGGAAAAATCAATTCTGCGTTTATTACAACGATTCCCATTTTTAAAAATGGACTCATTAATGCCATTGCAGCGAAGCGTCAAAATTTAGTAGCTGAGTCGATGAACGAATTAGACAAACGTACAAATGAACTGCTCATTCGAAATGCAGAAAATATTTCACAGCAAAGCGTTAAAATCGCCAAAATGTCCGGTGCCCCTAGCGTAAAAGTAGAAACGATGGAGCAAACGTGGAATATTATTATGAAAGGAATGCAGGAAACAAAAGCAATTGAAGAGGAAAATAAACGCCTTCGTGAAGAAGGACTTGTTCGCTTGGAGCAATTTCAAGAAAACTTCAAGGCGCTTGAACATAAGATGTAACGAAAAAGCGGGAATCTTTACGATTCCCGCTTTTTTTGCATATACGTTTGCTAGAAGTCTGATCTACAAGCGATTAGTGAAAAGCGTGAAAGGGTATCAGATATAAAAGAAGTATTATCCAAAATAAGATAGTTATTTCCAAAAGGCGTTCGTGTACGTTTATAATTTAAGTTAAAAATGCAAAAAACTTAATTATTTTAAGTTTTTTGCTGGTTTTTAACTTTTCTTTGCGCTACAATTAGTTCATATCAAAGTAAAAAAGGAGGGTATTCGGGTGTATCAAGAGCAGCGCATGAGTGCGATTATTGAATACCTTCACACACACCGCACGATTACATTAGACGAAATTTGCGATATGTTTACCGTTTCAAAAGATACGGCGAGGCGTGATTTAGTTAAGCTTGAAGAAAACGGCGAGGTTATGAGAGTTAAAGGCGGAGCAACGCTATCGTCAAGTCATATCATTGATTACAGTGAACGGACGCCTACCAAAGCGAAAGAACAAATTGCTAAAGAAGCAGCTGCGTTAATGTCGGAGGGGTATGACGTGCTTTTAGATACGTCTTCTACCATCGCACTGATGGCGAAGTACATGGATGTAAAGCATGTAACCGTTATTACGAATTCCATCGATAATGTGAATTTGCTCGATCAATATACAGCGTGTGATACGTTTTTGCTGCCGGGCAAGTTTAACGGAAAAAACCGTAACGTCACCGGGCCAAGAACGATTTCTACGTTGCAGGAATACAAAGTAGATCAGCTGTTTTTAGGTACGTGCGGCGTTGATGCAGATGGTATTACATCTCCAAGTGAAGAAGAAGCGTTTTTAAAAAGACAGATGATTCAATGCGCAAGACAAGTGATTATGCTTGCGGATCATACGAAGTTTGAACGTGAATTTTTACACCGAGTATGTGATATGAGCGACATTGATATCTTAATTACAAATCAAGACCCAGAAGCGGATGTAAAAGAAAAAATAGAACAAAATCAAGTGCGGCTTATCGTAACAGATTTTGATAAAGGAGAGGAAATACAATGAAGAAAATAAAAGTAGGATTAGTAGGATACGGATTTTCAGCAACAGTGTTTCACACGCCGCTTTTAAGCGTGTTAGACGAATTTCATATTTCAAAAGTAATGAGTTCAAATCCTGAAAAGGTGAAGAGTGACTTAGAAGACGTTGAAGTAGTGAGTACTTTATCTGAACTTCTAGAAGATGACAGCATTGATTTAGTTATTATTACAACGCCTAGCGGCATGCATTATGGAATGGTGAAAGACGCACTTCGCGCAGGCAAGCATGTAATTGTTGAAAAGCCGATGGTCGTATCGGAAAAAGAAGCAAATGAATTAATTCAATTAGCAAAAGAACAAGGTGTTCAACTAAGCGTCTATCATAACCGTAGATGGGATAATGATTATTTGACAGTGAAACAGCTGATTGAAGAAGGGAAATTAGGCGACGTTAAAATGTATGAAGCTCATTTTGACCGCTATCGTCCAGCTGTTCGAGACCGCTGGAGAGAAAATGAAGGACCTGGATCAGGAGCGCTTTACGATTTAGGATCTCATTTAATTGACCAGGCCTTACACCTTTTTGGAATGCCTGAATTTATTCAAGCAGATGTATTTGGTCAGCGAGATCATGCACGTACAGATGATTACTTCCACGTAGTGCTTGGATACGGTTCTCTTCGCGTTATTTTACATTCAAGTGCCATTGTGCCAAACAACGGGCCGCGCTTTCAAGTTCACGGAACAAAAGCAAGCTATATTAAATACGGCATTGACGGCCAAGAAGATATGTTAAGAGCCGGTAAGAAGCCTCTGGATGATACGTGGGGAGCCGACAGCCCTGAACACTACGGTAAGCTGACAACGGGCGAAGGCGAAACGGAAGAAATTGAAACGCTGCACGGTTCTTACGTAACGTATTATCAAAAAATCGCCGACAGCCTGCTTCGAGGAGAAAAACTTCCGGTTTCAGCAGAAGAAGCTCGTGACGTGGTTAAAGTCATTGAAGCGGCATTTGAAAGCAGCAAAGAAAAACGAGCGGTTTATTTTAACTAAGGAGCGAGAAACAATGAGTAATCATTCGACAGAGACGCTGCTTGAAAAAGTAGTTCAACAGGAAAAAGAACTAATCTTTCATCAATTTACAAATGATCAGGCGTTACAGATCGGCACGGCGATTATTAATGAAGCAAAAAGAAAAGGTAAGGCAGTAACTGTAAGTATTAAACGAAATGGTCAAACACTTTTTCATCATGCGATGGAAGGGGCGATTCCGGATCACGAAGAATGGATTAAACGAAAATCACATACCGTTCTTCGCCACCATCACAGCTCGTATTATATGAAGCTGTACTGCGAGTTAAAAGATCGTTCTTACGCGCAGTTTTATGCAGCGAACCCTGAGGAATTCGAAGCGGTAGGCGGGTCATTTCCGATTTCGGTTAAAAACGTCGGTGTAATTGGAACCATCACCGTATCAGGCATGTCACAAGAAGAAGATCATGCACTGGTGACCGATACGATTCGTAGCTTTTTGCAATAAAAATAAGCGGACTTCGTTGGAAGTCCGCTTATTTAATTAAAAGATGAGTGGCGATAAGGCGTGTGTTTTTTCTACATAAATAAAAGCATCATATCGTTTTGACAAGCGAGAAGGAACATAATTTCCGTATTGTTCAATCTCTGGGTCATATACAACACCAATGGCACGGTGGCCTATCGTTGAATGAAAAAAATTTCGGTTTTCCTCTGTGAACATGAGATATTGATCAAAAGCACCTGCTCGGTGAATGGTATCTTCCCAGCTTCCTTCTATAGCTGGAGGAACGGTTAACTCCTGCTGAGGATTACCCCAGCTATCAGAAGCAATGACCGTGCCGTGATGAGTTCCGAATCCGACGGCGTAAACATGCTTCGGTCCGTATTCTTCACGGGTAAGCTGACCTACATTCACCATGCCGCTGCTTTTCATGTCCGTTGCTCTTGCATCTCCGATGTGAGTATTATGCTCCCATACAATTCCTTTAGCGCTATCTTTGTAATAAGCTTGAATATATTTTAAAGCTTCTACCATATGACGATCGCGAATATTCCACGATTCATTGTCGTTAGTAATCATCGTATGATAATAAGCTTCAGCATTGCTTGCTACCAGCGCATTTACCTGCATACTAAGCGCAGCTTCAGGCTCGTGAGTGTAGGTATCTTTTTTTTGCTGAATGGTTTGTAAAAGCTCTAAGATCTCTACCATGCAGTTTTTTCCGTAAAGAGCAGAAGAGATTCCGTACATCTGTGCTTCGCGATGAAAAGGTTCAAAGCATTCAAAGGCTTTTTTCGCTTTCTTTGCATCAGGAGCGTGGTTGTTTTCTAAGTACTCAATAATAGCTTCCATCGATTCCCACAGGCTGTATACATCTAAGCCGTAAAAACCTACTTTCGGCTGATGTGCTGGTAAGTTGTTGTTATAATCCCGAAGCCATTCAATTAATTCTTTGATCTCTTGATTAGCCCACATCCATGAAGGCCAGCGGTTAAAAGTTTTTAAGACATCTTCGGCATTCGCGTATTGATTTGTATATCCTTTAATATAGCGATTAACTTCAAAACACGAAGGCCAGTCTCCTTCCACTGCTATAAAAGAAAAATCATGATGCTGAATTAATTCTTTCGTAATAGCTGCTCGAATTTTGTAAAATTCAGATGTACCGTGAGATGCTTCACCGAGAAGTACGTATTGAGCGCGGCTTGATTTGTTAATAAGCGGCAGTAAGTCATCGAAATTAGCAAAAGGCATAGAATGTTTTTTAATGGCTTCTATCATTTGAATGGTTTTTAGCATATGATCACCTTGTTTTTAAGAAATGGATAGCAAGAGCTTCGTACAACAAGTCTTGCTACCAGTTAACGGGTTTTTATTTTTATGAATTACCTGCTAAAGTGCTTAATAGCAGAATCATTTAAAGAAAAATCTTCTTTAGTAAGCGCTGTTTGATTCTGTGTTGCGCATTCTTTAGTAGGGTGCTCTTCTTTTTTAGAAACAGCAGAAACTTTTTCGTTATTTTCATATGTGTTGTTTGTTGACATTATGTTTCACCTCTTATATCTAGTGTTTGAGGTACAGAAAATAAAATAAGAAGAAATATCAGGAATACCTTAAAAAGAAGTGTATCCTTTAAATTATTTGAACTCATGCAAAAAATTGTCTACACTAAACACTGATACATAAATGAAGTGAGGAGAACGTGAAGAGTTTATGAAGTTGATTTCGTGGAACGTAAATGGCATTCGTGCGTGTGTGCGAAAAGGATTTTTAGATTATTTTCAAGAAGTGAATGCGGATGTATTTTGTATTCAAGAAACGAAGCTGCAGGAAGGCCAAATTGATTTGCAGCTAGAAGGATATTATCAGTACTGGAATTACGCCGTGAAAAAAGGCTATTCCGGAACAGCTGTTTTTACAAAGCAAAAGCCTTTATCGGTTTCATACGGTGTGGATAAAGAATCGGAAGACGAAGGACGTATCATTACGCTTGAATTTGAACAATGCTATGTAGTAAATGTGTATACACCAAATTCTAAAAGAGACTTAGCAAGGCTTGAAGAAAGGCTTCAATGGGAAGACGATCTGCTCGTGTACTTAAACAAATTAAATAGCCGTAAAGCAGTGATTTTATGCGGAGACTTAAACGTAGCACACGCAGAGATTGATTTGCGTAATCCAAAGCCAAACCGAGGAAATTCTGGTTTTACCGTAGAAGAGCGAGGGAAAATGACGACGCTTCTTGCTAGCGGATTTCTTGATACATTTCGTTATTTGTATCCGAATCAAGAAGGAGCCTATACGTGGTGGTCGTATATGAACAAAGTGAGAGAACGAAATATCGGATGGCGCATTGATTATTTTATCGTATCGGAGAGAATCAAAGACGTTATTCAAGAAGCTGCTATTCATCCGCATGTAATGGGAAGCGACCACTGTCCTGTGATGCTAGAATTAAATGTACCCCATCTATGATATCTTTCTATATAATAGAAGAAAAACGGAAAAAGGTTGGTTCACGCGAACGGTTGCGGTATAGTAAACATATCGAAAAGTACAGAATGTCCTAGGAGATAAAGGGGGAGACAGAGGTGAAGCGAGACTCGCTGCAAACCATTGAGCACGAAATTGCGCTGCTTGTTCGTCTAACAACGACGCACAGCCCCAAGCTTGGAAGCTTGGACCGGTCTGAATATTTACTGTTAAGCGAGCTAGATCAGCGCAGTCCGCTCGGGATTAATGCATTAGCTGAAAATTTAAAGCTGAGCTTATCTACAGCTAGCCGGCAAGTATCTGCGCTTGAGAATAAACAGTTTGTTCGTCGTTTTCCAAGTCCAGAAAATGGGCGGATTAGTTTAATTGAAATGACGGATGCAGGGAAAGATATTTTGCAGCATGTACAAAGCAAGCGTAAACAAGCCTATGCTGAAGTGTTAGAAGATTGGTCGGAAGAAGAGATTTTAGTACTGGAAAAAAGCTTATCCCGCTTGAATCATAATTTTAAAAAATGGCGCAGCAATGGATGTTAAAGCGAATACATATAGATAAACAAAAAGGCTATTGAAAAATAGTCTTTTTAAGTTGAAACAAAGAAGTTGATTTCTTCATTAAAAGATGTATAATATGTAGTGCTGCTATAACTTGCATTATACAACTTGTACAATAAAATATGTAAGGAATTGTTAGTCATATGAAAAGAATTTAATAAAAGGAGGAATAAATATGAGTCAGAATAATCCAGCAGTAGCCTCCGACAAACAAGGTTTAAGCGTACCTAAATACTTAATTATGGCGATTTTAACGCTATTTTCAATTGGCCCTCAATATTTTTTGAATTTATCTTACACGGTCAATCAAGTATTGATTCAAAATCGATTTGATGCGAGTACACAAAGCTTACTATTGCCATCTATTATTTCTAACTTGGCATTTGGACTTGGGGTACCAATTGGTCCGATGCTGACGAAAAAATATGGCGTACGTAAAGCATACTTAACGTTCGTTTTAGTCTTTTTAGCAGGTTCGATTATCAACGTTTTTTCTGAAAATGTGGCGTTTTTATCCCTTGGTCGTCTGATTCAAGGCTTAAGCTCAGGAATGCTGTTTTTAACCATTATTCCAGCTGCGCTGATCTCGTTTCCGAATAAAATTCGAAACTTCTTTTTAGTGTTAGCGATCGGCGGGCTCTTCGGTTCAACGGCAATTGGAGCCTTTTTAGGCGCTGTATCTCTTAGCATGGATAACTGGCGCTGGGTTTTTGTTTTAGGAATAATAGCTTCTCTTGTCTGTCTGTTTATCGGATATAAGGTATTGCCTGCTCATGATCCAACTCAGCAAGAAGACCGTCCAGTAGATAAGAAAAGTATCTTTATTCTTAGTCTTATTATGATTTTATTAGTGTATCCACTGTATGAACTAAGATATGAAGGATTTGCTTCTATTCAAGTGTGGCCGTTCTTACTAGCTGCAGCAGGGTTAGTTGTCATTTTTGTCTTAGTTGATTTAGCGGCTGAAAATCCGCTAGTACCATTAAAATCGCTGCTAGCCGTAAAACCAGTTGCGGGTACAATTATGGCCATTGGCGGTCATATGGCATACATCTTAGCAATCGCAGGTATTAATGGCGTCATGCAAAATGTGCAAAATGCATCGTACACTACGCTTTCTTATTTTTATTTGTACTTCTTTATTGGGGTACTGATTTCAGCATTTGCGACGACATTCTTGTATGACAAGTTTGGCCCAGGCTACCTTGGAGCGATTGGATCACTTCTTATTGTCATTGTGGGATTTAGCTGGGTGAACGTATCAGTTGATACATCACTAGTAAGTTTATATGTTCACATTATGCTCTTTGGTATGGGTGTTAGTATGGCACTGGTATCCGGTGCATTAGGAGCGGCACTAGCCGGAGATTTACATCAAGCTTCCATGCGTTCGATTTCCCTGCACTCCATTCGAAATTTACTAGGAGCCATTATAGCACCTGTGATTGGGTGGTTTGTTGTTCGACAAAACGCGATTTATTATGAAGATTTCCGAGGTCAAATTAGCTCAGTAGATCCTCAGGTGAAGCTGCAGCTATCTGAAATGATTAAACGCTATATGGGTATGGGAATGAGTCAAGCGGATGCAAAAACATCGGCTGTGACGGCTGTTGTAGCAGGCGCTAAAAAAGCGTCGATTTTACATGCGTATCACAACTTATTTTTCATGCTTGGTATTTTAGGCGTAATCATGCTCATTGCTTCACTAAGTAAAGCGTGGAGCGGTAAAAATAGAATTCTTGTTCAAAAAGAAGAGGTGCAAGAAAAAGCTGAGCCGCAAGAAGAAAGAAAAATGCTGCCGGCACCTCAAACAGAAGAAACATCTGTATAATAGACTAACTATAGAAAGAAGGAATTCCGATGAGTAAAAGTCGTTTATTGGTTACTAACATTGTTGGAATCATTGTGATTTTATTACTAGTAGGCTTTGGTGGATATTATTTCTACGAAAAAGCAAATTACGTTAAAACAGATGAAGCGCAGGTAGAAGCACCGCTTTCACAAGTTATGGCTTCAGCTAACGGTCAGTTGAGCGAATGGAATGCAAAAGAAGGAGATAGCGTTTCTCAAGGTGACTCTGTTGGAAGCTTAAAAGAAGGCGACAAATCAACAGACGTAACGTCTATGATTGACGGAACAATCATTAAAAACAACGCATCTCAAAATCAATTAGTAAAAGCTGGCGATGTATTAGCACAAACAGCTGATTTATCTAAAATCTATATCACGGCAAACATTAAAGAAACAGACCTAGGTGATATTGAAGAAGGAGACAGCGTTGACATTACAGTGGACGGAGATTCAGGTAAAGTCTTTAAAGGTCATGTTGAAGCAATCGGTCGCGCAACAAACTCAGTGTCTTCTATGCTTCCGGCTCAAAACACAGGAAACTATACAAAAGTAACGCAAAAAGTACCGGTGAAAATTTCAATTGATGATGCATCAGATAAAGTTCTTCCAGGTATGAACGCAGAAGTGAAAATTTCAATTTAATAACGGAAAAAAAGCTGCTTCCTTCAAGGAAGCGGCTTTTTTTATGCCTAAACAAATAAAATAAAAAATGTGCTAAAAAGGGGATGTATACAAAGGGAATGTGTGGTAAGATACTTCTTGTTTGAAATTGGATATCGGTAAAGAAGGTGATGGGATGACCGCGGTCGAAACAAAAAAAGGGCCAAAAGAAAAGCTGAATTTGTTTTTCTTAACGTGGCCGATCTTTTTAGAAGTGTTTCTTTTTATGTTAATGGGGATTGCTGATACCTTTATGCTAAGTGCGCTGTCGGATGATGCCGTATCAGGAGTCGGAGCAGCCAATCAATACCTTCACATTGCGATTTTAGTGTTAGAGGTTATTGGTAACGGGGCCGCAATTGTTGTCTCTCAGTATTTAGGATCAAAACGGTATATGGAAGCGTCAAAGATTTCTGCTTTGGCCGTTACGTTAAATTTAGGAGTCGGGCTAGGCATTAGCGCGGGTTTTCTTTTGTTTTCAAGGCATATGATGGAAGCGATGAACTTACAAGGTGACGTGCTGATGTATGCACAAAGCTATTTATCCATCGTTGGAGGAGCTATTTTTCTTCAAGCGATTATTAACTCTCTTGCAGCAATTATTCGCGTACATGGCTTTACGAAGCAGGCGATGTTTGTATCACTTGGAATGAACATTTTTCATATTGCAGGAAACTATGCTTTAATCTTCGGGAAGTTCGGCTTTCCGGAAATGGGCGTGCAAGGAGCAGCGATTTCATCTGCGTTCAGCCGATTTGTTGCCCTTATTGTGTTCTTTTGGCTGCTGTATCAAGTGATGGAATATAGAGTGAAATTTCAATACTACATTACGCTTTCAAAAGAATATATCGGTAAAATTTTAAAAATCGGTATTCCGTCGGCTTTTGAACAAGTGATGTATCAAGGCTGTCAAATTGTCTTTTTATACTATGCGACGTACTTAGGAGCAGAATCACTTGCTGCGAGACAGTACGCGATGAATATTTCAATGTTCATTTACTTATTTGCCATTGCGATTGGAATGGGCACAGCGATTATTGTCGGCCGCTTAGTAGGCGGAAACGAAAAAGATGAAGCGTACCATCGCGTATGGAAAAGCGTCAAGTGGGCCAGTGCCGTAACGATGATGATGGTTGTTCTTGTGATGACATTCAGAACACAGCTGATCAGCGTGTTCACAGACAATCCGCACATTATTAAGCTTGGGGCGACGGTGCTGCTTCTGAGCATTGTGCTTGAAACGGGAAGAACGATGAACATTGTGCTGATTAACTCGCTGCGGGCAGCGGGAGATGCCAAATATCCGGTGTTAATTGGTGCGATGTCGATGGTCATGATGAGCTTGCCGCTCGGTTATTTCTTCGTTTTCCATTTAGACATGGGGCTCGCTGGCATTTGGCTTGCCATCGCAGCCGATGAATGGACGCGCGCAGTTATTATGTTTTTCCGCTGGAAAAGCCGAGCATGGGAAAACTACGGACTTATACAGCACGAACAAACAGCTGAAGAACCAACGCCGGTTCAAGTATAAAACAAAACCTCTGCAGGATGTGCAGAGGTTTTTTGCTGTGTAAAAAAACGAAGTGAAGTTGGTCTTTTTACGCAAAAAGCTTTAATTTGTGGGAAAAAACGGGTATGGGTACAAAGAAATGGTTTTATTCTACTTATTCTTTGTTTTAGATAACGGTATATGGTTGGATAACGTATTTAGACATGAGTCTTTTTCCTCTTATTTTTCATTTTTATCTCAATTCATGAAACTAGAAGCATAAAAAAGAGAGTTTTTTCCTATTTAGCTATAATGAGACAAATTTTATACTTATAATTATTGGATTAAACTCGAAATGTGCGGAACAGGAGGAACGATATGGGGTTAGGAAGCGTATTAGACGGACTGCTGGGTGAAGTATCTGGAAGAGTCTCAGATGTAGAAGGGAAAATTTCTAAGCTAAGAACGGCTAAAAGTAAAATTGAGCATGAACAAGCTGTTTCATTAAAAGAAATTGAACACATCAAAAAGCCTGAGCTGGGAGACAAATGGACGGGTACGTTATCGGATGATTTTGACGAAAAACGTACGGCAGCCTACGACAACATAAAAGGCATTTTAGACGGTGATTACGATGGATACATTCGTGAAATTGAAACAAAGATATGGGCGCTAGAAGCTGAAAAAGGAGCTTTGAGCGGCTTGAACGCCGTTATTGGAGAAGCGGATTCTTTATTAGCTAAAGGTGAAGAAGCCTATGACGCAGTAGAAAACAAGATTAGTGAAATTAGAAAGGGGCTGTTTTCATGACAATTAAGCTTGATCACGCTGACGTTATCAAAAAGCTTGAAGCAGTCAGCACAGCGATTGGAAATTTATCCATTAGCAAAATGCCTGACCTTGGAAAAAACAGCCTTGATACTACAGAGAAATGGGCAGCGCGCGAAGAAGAAATTCAAACGCTTATTTCTACTTATATAAAAGCACTAAACAAAAACGTAAAAGATACAAAATCTAATGTAGACTTACTAAAAGAACAAGACGAATCTATTATCCATTCGTAGCAGCAAAGGGGGATGACTGTGGGAAAGGTATACGATGCAAAAGCGCTGTTTGATGTAGCAAAAGACAGGGAAAAAGCCTACGATGAGTTACTCAGCCAGCTGGGTGAACTGAAAAAAGCGCTGCAGGGCGTAGCGGACTTAGATGGCAGCTTAGAAGGAAAAGGCGCTGACAATATAAAATCTTTTTATAAGCAGCACGCCGATACGGCCGGACAGTGGGAAAACTTAATTAAAATGCAGCAAAGCTATTTTTCAACGCTTCACGTTAAAGCTGAAAAAGCAAAGCTATCAGGAAGCACGATTGTAGATGAATCATTTTTAGAAACAGAGCTAAAAAACGCCAACAGCAATGCTAAAGAAATGGTTGCGCAGCAGCACGACGATCTGCAGAGTATTTTAAACGGCATTGACGATATCGTCTCTATTTCAGCGTTTTCAACGAGTGAGTTTAACGATAAAATAGAAGAAGCAGAGAAAAAACGCACCGATACAATTGAAGCAGTGAACCAGCTTGACGCTGAATGGTCAAAAGAATACAGCGAAATGGACGATTTCTATGCGGTAGTGGATACGCTAGTAAGCGGCTTAGAGCTTGCTACGAGTCAAGGAGGAAGTGTCTATCAGCTTGCCTTTGACGAAAAAGCCTATCACGACAGCGAGCTGTATAAAGTTCAAACAAAACTAAACGACTATGCCACTTCATATGTTGACTACAACAAGCAGCAAGAAGAAGTATACGAGCTGGAAAAAAAGCAAGAAGAAGAAGCAAACAAGCCGTGGTATGAAAAAACGTGGGACGCGGTTTCTACCTTTACAGGAGAGGTCAGCGGATATTATGATTATAAACGAGCAGCAGAAGGCGTGGACCCTGTTACGGGTGAAAAACTTTCCACCTCACAGCGCGTCGCAGCGGGAGCCATGGCAGCAGCCGGCTTCATTCCGGTTGTCGGCTGGGTAGGAAGAGCTGCAAAAGGCGGAAAAGCCATCTACAAAACGGCTAAAGGCCTAAGCGCAGCGGATCACGCCTTAGACGCCTACAAATCCGCCAAATCCTTCAAAGTCCTGGAGCAAACCGAAAAAGGCCTCTACGGTCTTGTGGCTGCAAACGGCTTAGGAGAATACATGACCGGACGCGACATGTTCGGGAATAAAATCAGTGAAGAGCAGCGTAAAGCAAGTCTTCTGCAAGCATTAGGAATTGCTGGAGCTGGGGCGCTTTCTACGAAGGTAGCGGGGAAAACAGCGAAAGCAGGCGCTAATGCCGTGGCAAACGGAGCGAAGAAACTTAGTGATATGCGGAATGTGTTGAGAGAAAATGTAATTGGATCAAAATTCAATAAAGCATACGAAGGTGTGAAAAAATCACCTAATTTACTTGCTGAACATGTGAAAAAAGGATATGAAAATTTAAGAAACGTATCTTTACCGCAGCCACATTATCAACTGGAAAGTGGTTATTTGCCTCCTGCTAAATTAGGTGATGTAATAGATACGGCCAAAGACCACATTGTGAAATTTGCAGCAACAAGAGATAGTGTAGAGACAGTTCAAGTGGCAACATCTACAGGTAGGACAGTAAATAAAGTTCAATATGGTAAGCATTATACAAGAGTAAATCGTAAAAAAGTATTAAAACCAGACATTCAATATACATCTAAATCTGGGCATACTTACACTACTGATGAAAAAGGACGAATTACAAGTTGTGAAGGAACATTAACCTTAGGAAAAGCAAGAAGAAATAAATACGCACAAAGAGTTGTAGGACATAATGATCGTTTGTCAGATGATGACGGAGGTCATTTAATTGCCAGTATTTTCAAAGGGTCTGGAAACCTCGATAATTTGGTTCCTATGAATAGTAATTTAAATAGGGGCGAATGGAAGAAACTTGAGAATACATGGGCCGATGCCTTGGAACTTGATGAAAAAGTACAAGTGAAAATAACACCAAATTATAAAGGCGATTCTATACGTCCAAGTAGTTTTAATATTAGGTATAAAATTGGTGAAGAAGATTGGGATTTTAGGCGATTTGATAATGTACCAGGAGGAATATTAGATGAATGAAGAAAAATTGAATAATTTATACCAAGACATAGCGAATATCGTAATAGAGACCATTCCCAAAGAGTGGTCTGAAGTTTACCTTTATGGTGAGGTAGTTGAAGGTGCGCAAACAGCTTACTTCTATTATCATCCTAATGATAGTGATGAGATTATCTACAGCCACGACATTCCTGAAATTTTTCCAGTAAGTGAAGAAGAATATTCTAAACAATGGAATGAGTTATTAGATTGCATACAAGAACTATGGAAAGTGTTTATTGAGAATGAAATGCAAGAGCCATGGACCAATTTCACTTTAGTTTTTGACAATAAAGGAAAGTTCAACATCCAATTTAATTATGATGATCTTTCAACAGCAGATTCCTATGCTAGGAAGACAATATGGAAATATGAATATCTTGGTGTCTTACCAAAGAGTAAATTAGGGAAAAAACATCTAGAGAGATATCTTGAGGCTGTAAAAGATAACTAAAAGGTTAATACGAAAGCGAAAATTAAAAGGGTTTTTTATGAAGTAAGCTGTCTTAGTGAATATTCTACTCTTTAAGATAATGTGAGCTAAATGGAAACCATAGAGGGTTTCTATTCTATGAACTTGATAAGTTAAGACTTATCAAGTTTTTTATTATGATGGCAAGGATAATAAGTCGTTTAACCAACCAATTATATGATAATTGTAAATTAAAGGTAAATTTTAACGTGGAGTATGAATGAGAATTTATTCTTGATATTAATATCTTTCACTTAAATATTTGTCGCTGGCGTAAAACTATCTACGTCACAGCAGCCGGCTTCATTCCGGTTGTCGGCTGGTTAGGAAGAGCCGCAAAAGGCGGAAAAGCCATCTACAAAACGGCTAAAGGCCTAAGCGCAGCAGATCACGCCTTAGACGCCTACAAATCCGCCAAATCCTTCAAAGTCCTGGAGCAAACCGAAAAAGGCCTCTACGGTCTTGTGGCCGCAAACGGGCTAGGAGAATACATGACCGGACGCGACATGTTCGGGAATAAAATCAGTGAAGAGCAGCGTAAAGCAAGCCTTCTGCAAGCATTAGGAATTGCTGGAGCTGGGGCGCTTTCTACGAAGGTAGCGGGGAAAATGGGACAGAGCCTTGCGACCAAAGGAACCGAAAAGCTTAACAACATGCGCAACACGCTTCGCACAAGCGCCGTTGCCAACGTCACAAAGCAAGCCTACCAAAGCGTCAAAAACGCACCAGCATCTTGGACGCAGTCGCTACATAAAACGTATAACAACATCCTAGACAGCAGTATGCCAAGACTCATGCCAGCACTTGCCCAGCAGACGGTGAGGGAGACCTTGCAGAATGTGAAGAAACAGACGATGCAGATGATTGAAAAGCCTGTAAAAGTAGAGCGTGTGAGTGAACGTCAAATTCAAAAAGGTACTAAGGGTACGGGAAAAGTATATCCAACGAGACAAATAGATTCAGTAACAGAAGCACATATAATTGGTAGAGTGAAAGAACTAAGAGGGAATTTAACAAGTAGGTATAAGAAATCTGGTAATTTTGCTGTTGCAGAAGTGGATGTCAGTGGGCTAAGTAAATCTGAATTTTATGCTCAAAGCAGCATAAATGAACTCAAAGGAAATCTTGAGCATAAGGTGCCTGATATTTCTTTACAACCTGAAAATCCAATGTTTAAAGCTACAGAAGCAGTTGGTAAAGAGGGAGAGAGTTATTTAAGGAATACAGATACGGAGTATAAAATACTAAATGATATTGCTTCTAAGCTTGGAGAGAATACACAAGCTACTGGTAAAATCAAGTTATTTACAGAATTAGATACTTGCGACAGTTGCAGTAAAGTCATAGCAGAGTTTGCTGCTAAATATAAAAATATTGAATTAGAAGTCATACACAACAATGGTAATAGAATTATTCCTTAAACTTAATTTCTTTGGAGGGGAAGACTGATGAAAGACTGGGAGTATAATGAATTATTTGGTGCGATTCAGGAGACATATGAAGAGTTGTTAGATGAAGACAGGGGATATAGGTATGCTATAGCAAAACTAGCGGATGAATTTGATAACTTAGGTAAGATAGAAGATGTTATTGTTGATACTGCTATTGGAGAAATTGCAATTGGCCATGAGAAAGTTTTTATTGGGCGCATTGAAGGTATAATAAAGAGATTAAGCATGTTTAATCCACAAGAAGCAGGAGATGAATTAACATTAGAAGAAATAAAAGACTTATCGAGAAGAATAAATAAAGTAATAGAAGGACTAAAAAATGTAGAGGTGGATTATAATCCTTCAGCAGAATAAAGGTTAGTGTTTTAGAAAAAGAAATAAGTGTTTGAAAGTAAGTACTTCATGATGGTTGTACCAGCATAGAGTATTATGTGCAATGATAGAATAGGAAATGAAGTACGAGCTTAGGCGAGATGACATTTTACTGGGCGATGAATATAAACACATGGAATGTATATTAAACTAACAAACTCGTAAGTTTTAATGTAGTATTTGTTGTGAAATGTAAAAAGTGTAATATTGTTACTACAAAACTTACAAATTTATGCTACTTAAAAAAAGATGAACTTAAAGCACTTGATTGTCACTTATGGCAACGAGTGCTTTTTTACGTTTTAACCCAGAAATATGCTGGTACGCGTATAATTTTATAAGTGTGCTAAGTGTTAAATTTATAGATTATAATTGGTTTTGTACAGTGTGAGACACTACTAGAGAAAAAAACGATATAAAAAATTAAGTAGTGATTACCGAATTTATGGATAAAGGAAAATCATTTGATGAAGCAGAGGAAGAGGCGGAAAAATGGCTGAAAACCCAAGCGGCACTTCATAATCCAGATCAGGTTGCGGGAGGATGGCCCGAAATAATAGGAGATAAGAGGGTTAATTTCTCTATAGGTAGTCAATGGAGGTCTAGAATTAAAATTGTTGATAAACAAATAGAGGAAATATCAAAAAATATGACACTAGAACAACTGAAAAATACTTATTTGAATGTAAAGTTAACACATTAAAGGAGGAGTTTGAATGGAACAATATTTAAAAGATTTTAAGTTGCATAATAAAGTTCCCAGTGAACTGATTGAAAAGTATAAAAATATGGTCCCTAAAGAAATAATAGATTTATGGCAGGATTATGGATTTGGAACATTTATGGCAGGTTATTTTAAAAGTGTCAATCCAGAGGAGTACATTGATATCTTACAAGAGAGTAGCCAAAGATACACTGATTCTTTAGTATTATTTGCAACAAGTATGGGGGATTTAGTCATATGGGCTGATGGTTATGTAAGGTTGCTTAATTTTAGGTACGGGTTACTTAAAACACTTATGCCAAACTTTCTATACTTTTTAAAAGTTTAGATTCGGAAAAATTTCGAGACGAATATTTAAAGTGGAAGCCATATCTAAAAGCAGTAGAAATATGGGGCGAAATATCTTATGACGAATGTTTTGGATACACCCCTCTATTAGGGCTTGGTGGAGCAGAAAAAGTAGAGAATCTAAAAAAAGTCAAATTGAAGGAACATATTCTCATTATTACTGAATTCATGGGACCAGTACAGTAATGTTCAAAGCTATATTACAAAATGAACTATAAGCACTTGACTGCCTTTTAGGCAACAAGTGTTTTTTGTGAGCCATTTTTAAATTTCTTAGATACCTAATGTGAATGTGAAAAATATTAGAAAGTTAAAGAGAAATGAGGTTGAATTTTGAAAAAACATTTCAAAAAAACAGGTGTTGACGTTAAAAACATTTATACTGAGAGTAATATGCAAACAAAGAAATTTATAGTTAAAAATATTATTGATGGTAAGCATGGCCTTACAGCATTTTATTATTGTTAAAGAAGTAAAAGTAGTATGAAAGAGCTTGAAGATTTATTCAGTGAATTGAAGGCTGATATTATATCTAGTATGGAAGGAGGATATAAATGAAACCTAATTATTTTACGATTGCAATGTATCCTACAGTATCTATTAATCAGGAAGAGATACTAGGTCGTCTTTTGGATGTGTTTGAGTCAAATGAAAAATTTGCTCCTACCCATTGGGGTAACTCTGAAACAGTAAAGGTAGAATATAATCGTCGGGAAATTCTAGAAAAAGTGATTTCAGAGCGTAGAGTATCTGAAGTTCACCTGTATCGTGATAAAGCGCTGCACTATAAAGGGAGTTTTAAAGTTAACTGGAGTCATAGTTCATATTTGGAGTTTGAGTTCCATAAATCAATACCTAAAAAATTATGGTCTGCTTTTTTTGAGTTATCTGATCAAATCGCAGAAATTGTAAAGCCGCGTTATGGAGTGTCGCAAATTTTTTGGAAAGCATCTTATCCATGGAATACTGAATATGAACGCTTACATATGTGGGTGAATATGTCTTCACTACCTATACCGGTCAGGTTTCTTCCTAACGGTCCCTTGGGGGTAGGAGCTAGAACATATTTTAGTGGTCATATTTTAGAAATGTTTGATAAGGAATTCCTACTAAATAGTCCCGCTGTCGTATCAGAATTGGAATGGGGTGGGGTTTGTATGGATCTTCTACAAAATCCATTAGAAGTTGATAGGGATACATTGCTAGATCGATGGTTACATGTAATGAAATACTTAGAACCAGCTCAAGTAATAGCTGTGCCAAGTTTTCATGAAAGTCGAATGGTTGTCACGTATTCGCCCAATGTTGCTTGGAAGAAGTATCTAGAAAATTAAAGGAAAGGAATTTGTAATCATGGATGAGAAAAGTAATGACCGAATAAGAGTCATGGAAATAGTAAATAGAGCTCAATATAATGATGAGGTTATGGATCAGGTAGATATGAGTGATTTAGACCTTAGTTTTTCAGACCTGTCAGAAGTAATGGCAAGGCGTATTATGGCAAAACGTGTTGTGTTGAGAGCCTCTTCACTAATGAGAGCAGCGTTTCATGACTGCGATTTTGAGTTAGCTGATTTCAGAAGTTGTAATTTAGAGGAAATTAACATGGCAGATTGTAGGTTTGGCGAAGCGGATTTTTCTAAAGCAAATATGAAATATGCAAAGATAAATATAAGTAGTTGCTTTGAAACTCGTTTTGACGAAGTTGATTTTTCACATGGAGAATTAGTTGGAACAATTTTAAACCATGCTACATTTCGCCATGCAAATTTGTCAGGAATTGATGCGGAACAGGCCGACTGTACGGGAGCGGATTTCAGCGGTGCCAATCTGACAAATGGTAAATTTGAAAAAGCGCATTTGGAAAATGTAAATTTATCAGCGGTAGATGCTAGAAATGCTAATTTCACAGAAGCGGATTTTACCGGAGCAATCCTTTTAAATGGGGATTTCACAGAAGCGGATTTTACCGGTGTTAAACTCGACAATGTAGTTTGGACAGGAGCAAATGTAGAAGGAGCTAAGTTTGACGAAAATGTGAAAGAACAAGTGTTGAAAATGATATAGAAGTTGATTTTAAATTGTATGTAAAATTGGCACCTACGTTTTAATGTATGATTTGTCACAGCATGTAAAGGGTGTCACACTCTCACTATAGAACTTGAAACTAAAAGAAAGAATCTCTAGGGAGGATATGGGTTGCAAAGTTATGGACTGAGATAATTTATAGAGGGAGGTTAATATTTATTTATGAATATAGAGATTAAAAATAATAGTATGCCTGCAAATTTGCAAGAGATTCAATCATTTGAAGAAGAGTGGAATATTGAATTGCCCGATGATTATAAAGAGTTTTTACTTAAAACCAATGGCGGCAACCCTACTATACGAAGGTTTCAAACCTTAGACAAAAAAATCACGTCATCTTTAACATCCATACTTCCATTCACTAAAGAAGTGCATAAAAATGTACAGAATGTATTTTTGGCTTTTCATAGTAACCATGTAATACCTGATAATTTTCTAATTATTGGCGAAGATCCAATTGATAACAAAATTTGCTTGTCATTATCAGGAGAAAATTCTGGAGCGGTTTATTATTGGAGCTTAGACATGGAAGACATCTACGAAGAAGAATATGAACCTTCTAACACGCACTTTAGCCTTATTTCTTATAGCTTTGAAGCTTTTATAAAAAGCCTCAAAGACAAATAACCCTAGAGGGCTGCTAAACTTATTTGTTTGTTAATTTTATTGGGAAACTTATAAAGCCTAAGTTCGTAAATAGGTATAAATTCTTTTATTGCTGAATTAATGAGATTAATTTGGCAATAAAAAATTTGCAAGAGTAAGTGGGAGCACCGATTGAATTTTCTAGGCAATCGGTGCTTTTATTAAACGCATTTGCGCATTGCAGTATTTATTTTCTATTTTATAAAATTTATAAAAGTTACGGCTTATAAAATAGAATAGCGCCAAAATAGCTTATCCCAATCGCTAGTCATTGCAAGTATCTAAACAAATAAGGTGGGTCACTCTATGATGACTAAAGGAACGAAAAGATTTTTTAGGTAAGGTTAACTGGAATTCTTGAGAGTTAATCTAAGGAGTGAAAACAGCAAAATGAAAGAATATGAAGATAAGTTTAGTGAATTACAAGCTGATATGATATCTATATGTATGGAGTACGTTGAAGATAGAGCTGATAAAGTATATGTTTATGCTTCACGTGAAGGAGGAGTTACCTCAAGTGACTTTTTTTATTTGATTAATGGTAAATACGTAGAACCCCGTAAATTGAATGATGCTTTGGAAGAGGGGGAGGAAGGCTATAATGCATCCGCAGCACGAAATTTTATGGTATTAGATATTTTAAATGAGGATATCGGGAAAATTAAAGTATTGTGTCAAGAGCATCAAAGAGATATGCCTACTGAGATGAAATTAATCTATGATGTAAGAAGCGGAAAATTTAAAGCTGAATACAAGTATGACTTAGTTTATACGCATGACGATATTAAAACAGCCAGTCATATTGCTGATGAGTGGTTTGAAGAAGTGAAAAATAATAAGCTTTAATTTAGTATTGATATGCGAGCTTAGTAGAATTCATTTTGTCTTGAAACGATAGATCATCATATTTGACATTATTTTTAAATTTTTTGGTATATAACGACTATAAAAGTGCAAGTATCTCTGTAAAAATACGGATGGTGCTTGCATTTTTTATATGAGTATGAAATTGTGAAACAAATTAACTCAATCTATGGAAACCGAAAAAGGAATCTACGATATTGTTACCATAAATGGCTTGAAAGAATACATAACCAGACGCGACATGTTGAGGAACAACATTAGTGCAGGTAAAATAGATAACAATCGTTCTAATGGAATTTGGTTTATTATGGAGAAAGATAAAGGTTGGGCAAATGCTTTGAAGGAAGCTTTTCTAAAAAAGTATCGGTAAAAATATTTTCCTGTTAAAAATGGCATTCAATACGCCCTATTAAATTTAGAATATAGTATCAAATTGAAGGTGAAGAATTAGAGAGAGTAACAATTAAAAATCAGGCGGGAGGATAAATTTTATGCAAATGGAAATTCAGGTAAAGGAATTGTATCAAGAGATAGCAGAAACAGTTAACAATATGATTCCAGGAAAATGGGAGAAATTTCATAAGATGCAACTTGTGGTATCTAAAACGCATAAAGTAAATCATTTAGGTGGAAATAAATTATGGGAGATGCTATCAGATGAGTAATATAAATTGGAGATCATGGGATGAACCAGTCACTAAGAATGAAGTGGAGAATGTTGGAGAAAAATTAGGGGTGAAATTTCCCTTAGATTATATAGAGGTTGCTATGGATTATAATGGTGCCCATGTTAGTCCTGAATTATTTCAAGTTGAAGGAAAAGAAAAGGTATTTGGAACATTATTAACATATGACGTTGAAGATGAGGAGTATATTCTAGAAATCTTTAATGATTATCAGGATACACTTCCAAAAAAGTTAATCCCTTTTGCCTTTGATCCGTCTGGAAACTTAATATGCTTTGATTATAAAGATTATGAAGATGATCCAATAGTGGTTTTTTGGGAACATGAAAATGCTTTGGAAAAAGAAATGTTAATCCAAGAAGAGGGTTTAACGGAAGAGCAGGCGGAAGAGCGTGCAAGAGAAAATGTATTTTACGTTGCACCAACATTTACTGAATTTCTCAATAAGTTATATGACTAAGGAGTAAGAGAAAATAAACACTTAGTTTATGAAAGTTGTATGGTTGTTGAAAAGAATTTGGATAACGTACCGAGAGGGGAATTAGATGAAGGATGAAAAGTTAAGTAAGTTATATAGTGAAATAGCAGAGAATGTGATTGATACAATTCCTACCAAGTGGTTTAAGATATATCTTTATGGTGAGGTTAGAGAAGGTGTGCAAGAGTTATATTTTTATTACTATCCAGAAGAGCATGCTACGCCTATTTACAGTCATAATATTGTTGAACTTTTTAATGTATCAGAAGAAGAATATTTTAAGAAGTGGCATTGTTTGTTAGGTTGTATTAAGACAATGAAGAAAGAGTTTATTGATAACAATCAAGAAGCTTGGACAAACTTCACTATGATTTTTGATAATACAGGAAAGTTTAAAATTGATTTTAATTATGATGACCTTTCGGATAAAAATTCTCATGAGAGAATGATTATTTGGGAATATGAGCATCTTCGTATTATGCCTAAAAGTAATTCAGGGAAAAAATACTTAGAAAAGTATCTTAAAACTCTTGAAGATGCGAAGAATTAAGTGCGTTAGGTAATATTGTTACGGCGGTGTAATGAAACTTACAAACTTTGAACGAACATAGAAACTTCGAAAACATATAAACTTAAAGCACTTGATTGTCTATGGAATGGCAACAAATGCTTTTTGTTTTTGTTATTTCAAGAAGAAAAGGAAACAATAAAAGGCCATCAGAATTTATAGTTGAATATGAGATAGACGGAAGATATGAGGGAATAAATATACTAAACTAGGAGTGAACATATTGGGGAAAGTATTTGAGGATTACTTTAGTGAATTTCAGGCGGATATGGTTTCGATATGTTTAGAGTATGTTTTCGATAGAGCAAATAAAATATATATATATTGTTCTTATGAAGAAGGTCTTATTTTAAATGATTTTTTTTATAATATCAATGGTAAAATTGTCGAGAGACATAAACTTAATGATGCATTGATCAATGTAGAGAATAAAGACGATTTTTCTTATGATACTTCTGTAGTCCGTCAAAAAGCAGTTGTTAAAATAATCAATGAAGATATTAAAGAAATGATTAAATTATGCAAAGAATACAATCGTGAAATGCCAACAGAGATTAAACTGGTTTACGATGTTAAAGCAAATAAATTAACCGCAGATTATAAGTATGAGCTTGTGCATACAATTGATTCTAACGAAACTGCAAGTTCCGTTGCTAGGCGGTGGTTTGAGCAAGTTAAGAGGGAACATATTTAATAATAAAATAGCTTTTTACTTATTAAGAACCCTTGATTGAGTGTCAGTTACTCGTTAAAGGGTTTCTTTTTATAAAAGGCAGTTTCGCTACTGAGAGAAGGCGTAAATTTTGAGGAGGCTCCTAAGGGTACGTTTGAAGTTGCGCAGAAGAGCCCAGCTAGAACCTTTAACAATACGTATGGAGAAAGACTTGCACAAATACCGGTGAATAATGGAAAATAGAATGAAGAACGTGGTGACTCCACATTTGCTTATAAGAATGAGAGGGTCAATGAAACCCTAAGTGGAGTTTTTAAGGCAGGTAAAGTGAAAAAACAAGTAGAGGGTGGCAGCAATGAAGACCATTCAACATAAAATGTTTGGAGAATTAGCCTACTACCATGGTTGGAAGAGGGCTATGAACATTACCTTGTTTGGACATGAAAAGACTGTAACATTAAATATTGAAGCGGAAGATGATGCAGAATTTGAAGATGCACAGGTCAATGCTTATCATAAATTTTTTAATGATAAAGAACGTCTTTTGAACTTGGCTGAGGATGCTATATTGAACTATTATTTAGAAGTTTACGAAGATTACAGACAGCGACTTGATGAGAAATTCGCTGATAAGATGGCTCCTATCATATCCACAAAGGACGAGATAGCTAATATTGTTGAACCTAAGCAACTGATATTTCCTATGGTCTTTGATGAAGATGTAAGACAAGTTGGTTTGTTACTTGAATGCACGTGGGAACCTGAGCATGGTCTTGCGGTAAAATTTGAAGATGAAGAAATAGTCGAGGTTGGTTTTCAAGATATCGTTTTATAATTTTGAGGGCTACCTGGTAAAGCATACTGTAGAGTAAAGAGAATAACTCGGACTTGATACATATGTTCAGAGATAATGGTGTCCAACTAAATGAAAAAGCATTGACGTTGAACTTAAATTTGGAGCGGCTAAAGGAGTAAAGGTAGTATGAAAGAATTTGAAGATAAGTTTAGTGAGTTACAAGCTGATATGATATCTATATGTATGGAGTACGTTGAAGATAGAGCTGATAAAGTATATGTTTATGCTTCACTTGAAGGAGGAATTGTTTCAGGCAGTTTCTTTTATTGTATCAATAATAAGTATGTAGAATGTCATAAAGTGAATGATGCATTGGAGAATGGAGACGAAAGATATGATGTGTCTCAAAAAAGAATGCTTATGGTGTTGCGAATAATATGTGAAGATATCGAAAAGATTGAAGAATTATGCAAAGAATATGAAAGAGATATGCCAACGGAGATGAAGTTAATCTATGATGTTAAGAGTGGCAATTTTAAAGCTGGATACAAGTATGATTTAGTATATACTAACGATGATAGTAAAACAGCTGATCATGTTGCTGATGAGTGGTTTGAAGAAGTGAAAAATAACAAGCTTTAATTTAGTATTGGTGTGTGGTAATGAAGCAGTTAGTGCATATGGTAATAACATGATGAGAAATTACACCAATTTTAGAACTATCATAGATAATAAAATAATTGTTACTTTATAGTACATCAAATGGTTTGACTTAGTAAGCGATAATTGGTAACCCAATTATCGCTTTTGGTTTTAAATAAGGATACGGATAAAGCCAAGCATTTAGATGATATACCTAGAACAAAAGAAATTAAAGTGAAATTTACCTACAAAACTAAATTCGATTCATAAGAATTTACAAGACAGTTAAAAGATCAAGAAAAAGGGATGAATGAATTAACCATATATGAATATCAGAAAAATCGAGAGCAATTTATTGATAAAGGTAGAGCGAAAGAAGGAAATGCAGTTCAAAAATAGCTAGACAAAAAGCTTATGTACAAAAGGTAAATGAACTTCAAAGTGAGGGATTACCGTTATCACAAGCAAAGAAAAAAGCTCAGGCATGGTTAGTTACTCAAGCACCCTGACTCCTGACTAGATAGCAGGTGGAAAAGCTGAAATAATAGGAGATAAGAGGATTAATTTCTCTATATGTAGTTAATGGAGGTCTAGAATCAAGAGTATTGATAAACAAATAGAGGAAGTAGCGAAAAACATGACACCAGAACAATTTAAAAATACGTATTTGAATGTAAAGTTAACACTTTAGGGGAGGAGTTTGAATGGAGCAATATTTAAAAGATTTTAAGTTGCATAGTAAAGTTCCGAGTGAAATCATTGAAAAGTATAAAGAATTAGTACCAAATGAAGTGATAAATTTTTGGAGTAATTATGGATTTGGTACATTTATGCAAGGGTATTTTAAAAGCGTAAATCCAGAGGAATTTATAGAAATCTTGGAGGAGAGTTGTCCAAGATTTAAGGATTCAATCGTATTGTTTGCTACGAGTATGGGAGACTTGATTATTTGGGCGGATGGATATGTTGGATTACTTAATTACAGGTATGGCATAGTAAAGATTATTATGTTTACATTTGAATTCTTCTTTCAAAATATTGCTGATGTAGAATTCAGGGATGAAGATTTATCTTGGCAGCCTTATCCCGAAGCGCTTAAACAATACAATGAGTTAGAGTATGATGAGTGTTTTGGTTATACACCTCTATTAGGGTTAGGTGGAGCAGAAAAAGTAGAGAACTTAAAAAAGGTCAAATTGAAGGAACATATTCTTATTATTACTGGTTTTATGGGGCCAGTAGAGGTATAAGGTTCGTTCTAATGAAGTAGACTTACTACTTATTTTATATTTTACAAGCAGATCGTATAGGAAACACAATAACGAATATATAAATAAAAAAACAAAGTACGAGTGAAATGAGTAGAAAAAGAATTACGAGTCTAGGTGAGATGACATTTTATCATTTTAGTCTAGAAGACCCCTACCTGAAGGAGCGGAACGAGCTTAGCTCAGCGAGTAAGTGGGGGGAAGTTCCATGTATGACAAGTACAAAGACGTATATAAAAAAACATGGCATGAGTTAGGTTGTGATGTTAGTTAAAATAGGCATTACCTAGAAACTGAAAACACTGACCAAATACTTGAAATAATTAGCCTAGTGGGTATTATTGTTTCGTATAAGGATATTTATGATGAACGTGATATTGGACTAACATTTGATTGTACATGGGATATAGAAAATGGATTGGGACTTCGTTTATTAGATGAACAGGTGAACGACGTAGGGTGGCATGATGTGACCATCTAAATAAACTGTTTTTTATCCGACAACAATCTATAACCATATTTACAAGAGAAAACACGGTAGAAAATAAAGATAGTTTAATAAATGAATTTAAGCGGATAAATAGGAGTGATTCTAAGTGGATAAGTTGTCTTTTCTGCAACAATACAGAAAAAGTATGGAGTTTGTATCTAATGAAGACTTACTAAATATTAAGAAAGAGAACATCCCGAAAGAATGGGTGGAAGTATTTATAGAAACTGACAAGACTGAGAGGAAAGATAAACTAATTGCTTTATGGAATCGGGTATGTGAAAAAGAATTAAGTCACACGATTTCATATTTAAAAGAGAATTTAGTAGATGTTGAACTCATTATAGATAATGGACAGTACGCCAGTCTATATAGCGTGAAGAGTGAAAATGACGAAATTCTTTATTATGAAGGGGGAATACCAAACAAATCAATTTACAATTTAGACATGCAACAAGCCTGGTCAAGTGTTCCCCAATCTATTGTTAAATTTTACGGAAAGTTACATAATGGCTTTTATTATATGCCAAGTCGAGCAATGGGTCTAGTACCGTTAGAGAGAGTAACTTATTTTAAAGAAGATGAATGGGGGATTCTTGATGATTTAGAGCATCCATTAGAAATCAATCTTGATACCACTTATGGATTTTTTGAGAATGGTATGGGTGGATACGTTGCGGTAGATTTGAACAATTGTACGGATAATAGAGCAACACTGTGGTTCACCAATGACCAGCCTGAATATAGTGTTGATTTCTGGGATATTGTAGATGAATGGATTTTAATAGGGTTACAAGATAATTAAAAAATAATGTGTAAATAGACTAAGTAAGTTTATATAGCATATAGCACTTGATTGTCCATAAAAGGAAGCAGGTGCTTTCTTTTATGGACAATCAGTACAATCATAGAAAAGTTCAAAAATGAATTACGTGTACGTTAAAAAAATGGAAAGATTATTAAATAAACATAAAGAGGATTTTGTGAAAAATAAATTCATTCTTAATTTGCAAAGTGAACGAAAAGTTGGGGTTGTTTTAATTGTTGCTGAAAGAGTATTTTCTGTAATAAGTAAAGGTGATGAAAGATATCCAGCAGGTAGAGAAGCGTTAGACAAATGTTGGTTATGGGGTGAATCTCATACTGTAACTGGAGATGAACTCTATGAGCTTATTGACAATGCAGACTATACAGGGATCTCAGAATTTGCTGAGGAAGAAGAAGACTTGAATATGGCTAGGCTATGGTCACTACTAGTGGATGCCGCCGCTTATACATCTTGGGAAGCTTATAAAAACGAAAAAGTAAAATATGTACCGCAAGCACTGGAAGGTATCGGTGCAGATAGTAGCACTGTCTTTTTGAATAGCGCAGTTGAGACCGGTTTTATCATAGTAGAGGAAATTGAAAGAATGGAATTAGTTTTTTATGATTATGAGTGTACAAGCAATGAAACCTCAATAAAAAGAGAAGATTTTATGAAATTATTTTAACTCAGTGTATGGAACCCATTAAATAAAGAGAACGAATGAGTAAGTGTAGACCACTACAGCAAATAGTGAGAACTAACAGTCAGCAAACCTCAAAAAGCAGTTAAATGCATTATTTTTAACAGTACGTAATTGTTAAAGGAAAGAAAAAGGTGTTTTTTACGTTTTAGGATAGGGATCAATAGATCTGGTCAAATTTTATAAGTGCAAAACTATTAAATAACAATGTATCTTTAGTCTTAACAAGTCATCCCATTTTATTAAGGAGAATGTAAATGGAAATGGAATTAAATATCCAACAAAGAGTTGGAGAATATAGAGTGAAAAGTGATCAGTTATTTGAACAGAAAAATTATCAACAATCTGTTGATGTATTAATCAAAGGGTGGGAAGAAATTCCGCTTCCAAAAGGGTTATATAATGATACTTATGAGGTGGTAAAAGATATCATTGATACCTTTATCATAATGAATGACTATGAAAGTGCCCAATATTGGCTAACTCATCTATACTCATCAGGCTTTAAACGATTTGATGATGGTGAGAAAGAGTTTATTTCAGGCGTTATTTATTATGAATTGGGATCCCTTTTACTTGCCAAAGAATTTTTTGATATTGCTAATCGAAAATCAGAAGGAAGATTATTTGAAGGGAAAGATACGAAATACATAAAATTACTCAAAAGGTAACCATGTATGAAGGAGGATCACCCAATCGAATAAATCGATTTAATAATTTGAGCAAGGATGCTAAAGTCGTATATCTATTGTCGCTATCTAATTTAATTATCAACAAGATTTCTGAATCTAAAGGATTTGAAGTAGCGGTTGAGTCATTAGAAAAAGCTTGGGAATGGCTAAAATTAAAGGATTTTGACGCAGATAGCCTGTATGTATATTTAGAAAACATAGATGAAACAGATATCATGACTTATATGCAACTGGCCGATGATAAAGATAATGAAAAAGTATGGATATGTATTGGAAATGCTCTGGCATATACAATCTGGGAGGCGTATCAATATGAAAAAGAAAAGTATCTTCCCCAGACTATTGAAAGTGTTGATTATCAGACTGTTGAAAGCTTCATAACAAATTTTGAAAAGGTATATGAGAATAATAGTATCTCAGATAAGCTATTACACTTTCTTGAAGAAAACTATCCAAAGAATGCTGATAAAAGGGTAGATTTAATTTCAATAAAGACTTTTATTGATGAGTCTATTGAGAAATAGATAACTAAGAAACTTCTAAAAATGTGTAATGATTTAGCTATACTTTTAAAAGCAGATTTCAACTTCAATGATAAGCAGATGAGACTTTTATATGACAGCTGCTTTTGTTTTTTTGAGATATTTACATTTTGTATACTTGAATGATGCTTTATTAAAGTTCATGATTCATGAAGGTAGTATCATCAAGGAATATCAAGTTAATATTTGAATTTTATGAGAAGGACGATGATCAGAAGCCAAATGGATATATCGCCTTTTAATATTCATAATATTACACTTCATCATAATGTTAAGGAGGTATACAAATGGAATGTAAGGATGGATCAATCTTTTATCCCTTGCCGGACGATACTGTGCTTTCTGAAAAGGAAGGTAAATAGAGAATAAATTTACCAGAAACGTATAAAGAATTTGTAAAAAAATATAATAGTGGCGCTCCTATAAAGAATCGTTTTAAGTGCAGTAACTATATGTATATGATTGATAGGTTTTTATGTATTTTAAACATAACTGGGGAGAGAGATGATGAGTATTACGATATAGGAGTGGTTAGAACACAATTAGACGAAAGAAGTGTTTTTGATAAAAATTTAGTAGGTACGGAACTGCTACCAATAGCTGTTTTGTTTGCAGGTGACTTTGTGTGCTTAGACTATCGCAACAATGTTAAAGAGCCTATTGTATGCGTTCGGAAGCATGAAGAGTCTACAGATTTAAATCCTGTGACGTCTATTATCAGTAATAGCTTTGAAGAATTTCTAAATATGTTAACAGAATAGATGCTTGTTGGCAGTATTATTGTTTAAAAAACAAAGCGGATGGTATGAAAGAAATTGATAAAAGGAGTGCGATATAGTATGAAAGAATTTGAAGATCAATTTAGTGAATTGCAAGGAGATATGATACCCATTTGTATGGAATATGTTGAAGATAGCGCTGATAAAGTGTATGTGTATGCTTCGTGTGAAGAAGATATGATATCAAGCAGCTTCTTTTATTTAATTAATGATAAATACGTAGAGCGTCGTAGAGTGAATGATGCGTGGGAAAATAGAAAATATGATGTATCTATAAAGCGACAGTCCATGGTATTGAACATTATCAATGATGATGTTGAAAAAATTGAAGAACTATGTGGAGCGTATGAAAGAGATATGCCGACAGAGATGAAGCTGATCTATCATGCAAGGAGCGGCCGCTTTAAAGCAGAATATAAGTATGATTTTGTACACACAAATGATGATATTAAAACGGCTAGTGATATTGCTGATGAGTGATTTGAAGAAGTGGAAAATAATAAGTTTTAATTTTGTATTGATATGTGTGCTTAACAGAATTCAGTTTGGTTGGCACTGACAAATCATCTTTAAACCAATTCTTGATTAGTAATAAAAACAGCACTGTTAGTAGAAATATTATGGGAAGGTGTACAAGTGACTATGGAAATGTATTATTGTGACGAATGGTCAGATATCAAAAAGAAGCCTTGGAACATTCTCGATGAGCATACTGCATACACATACCACCAAAAACATAAACCCTATACGGTCGTACTAAGGGAAGATGAGAAGCACAAGTATATTATAAATATTACAAATGAATGGGTTTCGGTAGGGTTTTATGATGAACTAATTCGTAAATATTTAAATTATGATTTCGAAGTTATGAGTGAAGGTAAGCTTTTTTTAAGAACAGCCATGTATTGGGAATATGATGATAAAACTAATACAGAAGTAAGTAGTTTGATTTTGAATTTCCGAGAAGATGGTTACATAGCAATGGAAAAGCGAGATTTAAAGAATGGTTCAGTAGAGGAGCGCGAAACAAACAATACCCTTGAAAAAAACTGGGATGTGTTTCCTGAGTTTGGCCAATACTTATATTTGTGCAAAGAAGAACGCTAATTCTTTTGTAAAGCTAGAGTTCATAAGATGTGTCAGCTTAGTAGTTGCTACGATATATATATAAGTATCATACTTTTACTATGAAAGTTACCTCGCAGATTTTTTAAAGAAGTTGAATATTGAAAATAAATGTATGGAAGAAGTAGTAAACTTTGTGAATAAAAATGGTACAAGCTTACTTGAGACATCATTGATTAGTAGAAAGTTTGATACAGCAAAATTTTTACTAGACAACAATTAATTATGTAGGTGCTGTTGATGTAGCTTATAGACTGGTTGAAATGGGCGTGGATTTAAATTTAAAAGATAAAAAATTTGCTAATTCTGCAATATTGTCTCTATGTCAAGAAGTATTAAAAGAACGGACACAGGATGGAAATCATTTAGTTGTACATTGCTTAGAAAAACGACCGAATTTTAATAATTCCAATAAATTTGGTTGTTCATTAAAACAAGTAATTGAAGAACGTGGAACTGAGGATATGAAAAAAGTCATGAAGTCGTTAGATGAAAAAAGTAGTTTTTAATAAAACTATTCATAATTGGATAATCTGAGATAGCGTATTTTTGGCGAAAGGAGAAAAAAGTGAAAATTAAACGAGACACTGTAGTCAAGCCGTTACCTTTAGCGGAATTAATAAAAAAACATGAAAAATTATGGAGGCTTACATTACCAAATTCTTTTTTAAATTTTATCAAAGAAAATAATGGAGTAAAGGTTGAGGGCGCGACATTTGAGTGTAACAACCGTGGTTATGCTGTAGAAAGATTTTTGTGTATAGTAGATGATATCGAGAATCATCCAAAAGGGATTTATGACATAGATGTTGTATTTTCACAAATAGGTGAAAGGTTAACTGATAACGAAGACTTATTAGGAGCAGAGGTATTGCCAATAGCTAGTGTATTTGCGGGTGACTTTGTATGCTTAGATTTTAGAACAGATAAAAATAATCCATCTGTTTGTATATGGTCTCATGAAGAATCCGGTGAGTTTGAGCCTGTTACATATAATGTGGCAGATAACTTTACTGAATTTTTAAATGGTTTATATGAACCTAAATGACTAAAAAATGAAATGTTTATAACATATGAATAGAAAGCATTTGATATTCTATATGAGTATTAAATGCTTTTATTTGTCTAAGAACATATCATTTCAAGCGTCTTAAATTGTAATCAACTAGAACACCTAGCTTGAGAGCAAGAGACGAAAATAGGAAATGTAGAGGAGAGGTCAAAAAATGATTAACTATGGAGAGCTTTATTACGATCATTACAGTAAGTATCTAGGTGAGCCAATAGACAGAGAAATTTATCGGAATAATGAAGAGCTTCCTAGTATACAAATTTTAAAATATGAAAATGTCTTTGAAGAATGTTTCGTTTTTAATACCTTAGGATTAAGTAACTATGAAGAAGTTTTAAGAGATAATATGGAAATTTCAATGGTAGTGGATAAAGCATTCAATAGTACAGGATATATCTTAGCTAATGTGTTATTTTACTGTCTCGGTAATGAAATAGAAATAGGGCGTGGAACAGCGGTTAGCGGTATTGAAAGTATTGAAAAGTCATTTTATCAAAAATACGATAAAAATACCGTTTATTTTACTGAACCGTTTGCTTTTCCCGAAGAATATCATGAGCTAGATACTGAGAGCACACAACAAATGGGTGAAGTTTTGTTAGGTTTCTTTATTTCTCAGGCTGAATATGACTTTTTTATAACATACGGAGCGGAAAAGTTTGAAGAGTTGTTAGAAGAAAGCGATGTAGATCCTTTTAATGTTAATAGAAAGTCTGTAATTTGATAGCTGGTACTTACTGAAAACTATAATTGTAAAACACTTAGCTGTCTATATAAGGGCGTCACTGCAAAATACGAAGCAGCAAATGATACAGATGGTTTTACGGGTGACCTGTAATCCATCTCGTAATCGATTACAAACATAACTGATACTAATTCATTTAAAGAATGTACAGGATTTGACTCCGCGGGGAATTTAATATGTTTTGATTACAAAGGGCATGAAAATAATCCAATTGTAGTTTTTGGGGGAAGATGAAAACGCTTGGTAAAAAGAAATGTTAATCGAGGAAGAGGGTTTAACGGAAGAGCGTGAAAGAGAAAATGTATTTTATGTTGCACCAACATTTACTGAATTTCTTGATAAGTTACATGACTAAAGATTACATCAGCAAGTGACCGTGAATGTTTTGATGACTGAGTAGGAGGAGTCGTACATATGCACACCATTAGTTTAGTAGTTTTTAATGGCTCAAATGTTAATAAATATATTCCTTTATTAAGACAAAAAACACTTAAATCTATAAGCGACATAAAACAAAATATCAGTATGAGAATCCCTGTGATTGTATGTGATTATTATGATGCAGAAGCCTTGGAAGGTTTAGTAGCGTCTGCTGAAGAGTTACTTTTAATGGGAGCAAGTATTAAGGTTTATGAAGATGAAGAAGAGATTACACTTAATATGGTGAAAAATTTAATCAAAATGACAGAAGGCATTGCAAAAGATAGGGAAGAAATGGATAACTTAGTGCTTAATGAAGCAGAGGGAAATCATACGTCATTTGAAAATGAACTTCAAACACTTTATCGTAAACTTACTCAAAAGATAAGCGATATGATTCCTGTTGAATGGGGCAGCTTTTACTTTAATGGTGAAGTGAAAGATGGAGAAGGTGGAGTATACTTCTTTTATAAAGTTGTAGGAGAAGAAAATGAATATCAATATTCACATTTAATACCTCGAACATATCAAGTCGAAAAAAAAGCGTACAATCATTCTCTTCATGAATTATTTCATTTAACGGTTCAATTACAAAACGTATTTATGGAGAATCAACAAGAACCTTGGTATTCAGTTACGATGATAGTAAATGATGAAACAAAATTAAAGGTGCACTTTAGTTATGTAAACTGGAACGACTCACTATTTGGCCCTTCAGCTCGAATTAAGTATTTTGAGTACAAATATTTAAGTAGAGAATTGGCGGATGAAAAAGATGAAGAACAAATGATGAAAATGAAAAGATATGAAGAAGATTTTAACAGCAATAATCAATGAGTTATAGTATTTGAGTGTTTTTAAAAGGAGGCACGAACTTATGGATAAGGACGATATTCATTTTCTTAAACAGTTACTTAATAGCACAGATAAGGATTATATAATAAGTTATTTGTAGATGATAATGAAGGAGTTTGCATAGTGGACCGAAACCATAGTAAAAAATTGATAAGAAATGCCATTAAAACTGGCGATATCAACGCAGTGAAAAAACTAATAGGTGATGATATAGAGACTTTGAATACCGTGAATGTATTTGGTACGTGGTTACATGTAGCGGTTAAAAAAGAGAACCTTCAAATCGTCCGATATTTAGTTGAAAAAGGAATTGACGTTAATGCGAAAGGCGGGACATTTGATGCTTCTGCGTTAAATTTAGCAGCTGGGTCCGGTAATTTAGAAATAGTAAAGTATTTAATAGAATCTGGAGCAGAACTAGATGTGAGCTTAGCGAAGAGAAATCCACTGTTTGGAGCAATTTATGGGGGGCATCAAGAAGTAGTTAAATATTTAGTGCAAAAAGGAATAGATGTGTCGATTAGATACACGGGAGAAAATATCAAAAATATGAATGCCTATGAATATGCAAGAGAGTTTGGGCAGACTGAGATTGCTGAATATTTAAAGCAAAGGATGACTGAAAATTGATTGGGTTTAGATTGTCTCTCATGCAGGTGGTACAAATTGCTTAAGAGCAAAAAAATGAGGAGAGAAGTTGTTAAATTAGGAAAAGAATTCGAAAAGAGTCGAATTCTTTTTTTATGTTGGAGTAAAAAGTTAGTATTTGAAATGTAAAGAATGCAATGTAGGAAGTAGAGAGAAAGTATTTAGTACTTTAGTGTTTTATGATAAGAGTAATGATGAGTTTATTGTAGTGGTTTATAATAGTTATAGAGAAACATTAATGGATGGTACAGTAAGGAACGCGTTATAAACTGGAAAAACAGTTAGGTGGTCGAACATATTGAGTATGGAAACAGAAATAAATCAAATTTATAGGGGAATTTCTGAAACAGTGAATGAAATGATTCCTACCAAATGGACAAAGATTTATTTTTACGCTCAAATATCCGAAACGGGCGGAGGCACTTACTTTTTTTATAATACCCTTGAGAATGAAAAGAACTATAAATATAGTTTAGAAATTCCTTGTGAATACGACGATATTGATAAAGAATTTTATAAAATGAAGGATCGAGCTTTATTTGAGTTAAGTAATAGATTAAGAAACGTTTTTAAAGATAATCAGCAAGAACTTTGGTACTCTTTTACACTATCTGTTAATAGCGATGGCAAATTGAAGGTGCATTATGATTATACAAATTGGTTTGACACGGATTATAGCTTTGATGACCAGCTAGTGATTTGGGAATATAAATATTTAGGAACAGAACCAGATGATAGCGAAAGCAAGATTTTAATCAATAAGTATTTAAATGAGTATCCCAATAATCCAATTTAGCATAAATCCAGTATTTTTGGCTAAATTCCCACCTCATGAAGGTACTAAATTAACCCTGGAAAAATTACATCAGCGTTTGCGTAGTGATTACGGTCAAATAGTAAACGTTGATTCAATTAATTATAAAAAGGGGATACGAATGAAGAAGATCGTAGAATTATTTCATGATATAGATTGTACGTTGTCTCCCATGATCAGTTTTTATAGCGCTTTATCAGATCAAAAATTTTTAAAAGTCTTACACTATTTTTCAGAGGAAACTGGTTATGGAAATGAGTACCACATTTGTACATTTTCAGGTGACTTAGAGCCTTGGGAAGAGGGTTATGTTGAAAACGGAATTGAATTTCTAGACGGTACGGGTGACACTGACAAAAGTGTTATTGTCGATTATGAAACGTTTTTAACTTACTTGCACAAAATCTGCCGCGTATATATTGAAGATCATGCCCATGATAAAGAAAAAGTGATGGCTCTTTTACATAAAATTAAACAAAATCATAGTAATGAAGACTAGTAGGAGTATGTAAAGAAGCAACGAATGGAGTCTTGCTATAGAGAACAAGCTCTCCACACTACAGCGCATTACATCAAGCAAAGAGACGATATATTTTGGAGAGAATTCTACAAGGTAGAAAGTAGAGGGAAAACGAAAAATGGCAATAACTCAAATGACAAAAGCTATTAGAGGTGCTATAAAAGGTGGTCACTTAAATAAGGTAAGAGACTTATTTGAGAAAAATCCAGAAATGTTAACATGGATCACACCTTTTGGCACATGGCTACATGTAGCGGCAGCTCATGGTCATTTAGAAATCGTACAATACCTTATTCGTGCTGGAATAGATGTTAATGCACAAGGAGGAACTTTTTCTACCAATGCCTTAGAAAGAGCGGCTGCAAAAGGACATATAGATATTGCTAAGTATCTTATTAACCATAATATTGAACTTGATATTAGTGAACCGGATAGAAATCCGCTGTTTGCTGCCATATATAACGGTCATTTTGAGATGGTTAAACTGTTAGTTGAGAATCATATCAATATATCGATTACATACTCTGGTGAAAACATGAAAGAAATGTATGCTTACACATTTGCGATTGAACGAGGACAAATAGAAATTGCTGAATATTTAAAGGGAAAGTTGAAATAGATAATTTACTTAGGGAAAGGACATAGATAATTTACTTAGCGAAAGCGGGTGTAATGATGGTAGGCTCAAGAAACCTTATGAATAGTATATGGTTTGGTGAAAAAACCACTTTATCTCAAGCTGCAATAAAAGAACATCTATTGAAAAAACATACAGAAAGGGACATTTTATTTAATTTAATAGAGTTATATAAAATAGGGGATTTTACTCAAAAGCCGCTATTAATTCAATTGATGAACGGGACTAAAGATGAAGCGGTTTTGAATTTGTGTATAAGGGTCTTTTTCGCTATCGCAACACATGACGACTTAAGAGATTCAAACAACCTGCGATTTCTTAGTAAAGGTACTGAAGAAACAATTGATACGTTTGCATCAGCAGCGATAACATCACTTTCTCTTGAAGTAGTTCCATATTTATTGGGTTTACTTGAAGACTGGAACGAAATTGACGATACGGCTATTATCATAAGGGATTCGCTTGATTTTTTCCTTGACTATGAAGCGAAAATTGGAGAAGAGGCGACTGCCGAGGAAATAGGAGACTATTATGTTGAGTATTGCAATGAGAATGATCCAGAAAGTTATTACTTTCAACAAAATTTAGCTTTTCCCGGAGACTTAGCAAAAAAATTAGTCCAAAGAGCGATGATTGCAGTACATAACGAAGAACCATTAAAAATGGAGTTGATTCCATCTTTATTATCCATTTTAACTGGGGAAAAGGTGCCTGGAGATTACCGCACAATTATGAATGCAAGCTATTATAAAAAAATGATGGAGTATATTGATAATCTTTCCATTAAAAACTGGGAAAAAGGACAAAAGTATTTTTATGGGTATAAGCTATAGAAAGCAACCTTACGTACTGTCCAAACGCAATATATTTGGCAACAAAATTAGTGAAAAAAGAAAGGGAAGAATAATTGAAAAAATTCGTTAAAAATATAGGGCATAAAGTAGTCGTAGTTCAAGCAGAACACGAATTAAAAATGCAGGTTGAGAGTCTATTTCGTATCTTTGAAACGATAGAAAGAGAAAAATGGACTGATGGCTTTTCGATACAAATAGGGTGGTCGAACTTTATTGTTTCTGTAAAGAATGAAGAGTATTACATTCTTTCACCGGACTATTCAGGGAATCCCTTTGAGGATTATACAGAAGATTTAACGCTTGCTCTATGGGCGCAGTTGGAACAAGTTCACTTTTTGCGCAAGTTAAACATGAAAAATGGTGAAGGTGTCAGCTTTAGAGATAAAGTCGTGGTAGCTAAAAATATACTAGAAGTAGATAGTATTTACTTACAAAGAAGCGGCGGAGCTGAACGAGGAGATTCTGGCTGGTACATAGGGCCGGTAAATGAAGAAGATGATACAGAAGAGCTTGAGGCTTTTTATGTTTATCAATTATTGAAGATTCGTCCATCCCTTATTCAAGTTTTAGCTTTACCATATGAATATATGGTGATTTTTGAAAGAGATCAAGTGAAGGCAGTATTAAATGAAAGAGATGAAGATATTTTGAGTGGAGGAAGAAATGATACAAATTGACCCTGAAAAGCAAGTGAGAATTGAGAAATATAAGACCAAAAGCGATGAATGCTCTGAAAATAATGATTACGAAACATCTATAGATTTATTGGTACAAGCTTGGGGTGAAATTCCACAGCCTAAAGGTTGATATCCTGACACTTGCAATATTGTACGGGATATTATTGATACATTTACAGTGATAAAGAATTACAAAAGCGCTAAGCAGTGGTTAAATCGTTTATATACATCGGATTTTGAAAGAATAGATGACGGAGAGCGTGAATTTTTATCAAGAACTATTTATTATGAGTTGGGCGAATTAAATGTCGCAAAAGAATTTTTTGATATTGCTAATAAAAAGTCAGAAGGAAGATCGTTCGAAGGGCAAGATGTCAAATATATAAAGCTGCTAAAAGGATCATGAAGATGAAACCTTATTATTTCAGTAGGGAGATGCTGTAATGGAAATGAACGATCAACTTCACCAGCAAATTGTCAAGTTATGTGAAGAAGGTAATCAATTCGCTGAACTGAAACAAATGAGTGAAGCGATTGCTTCTTATCAACGAGCACTTGAATTAGTTCCAGAGCCAAAGGAAAAATGGTCAGCGGCTACGTGGATTTACGGAACTTTGGGTGATACATACTTTTTAATAAAAAACTACGAAGATGCTATACGCAGCTTGGAATATGCCTTGAAGTGTCCGGAAGGAAATGAAAATCCTTTTCTGTTGTTGCGGTTAGGGGAAAGTTTTTATGAGCTTGGAGAGTTTGAAAAAGCAAAAGCGTATTTGTACAAGGCTTATCAAATTGAAGATTATAAAATCTTTTTTCAGGAAGATGATAAATACTTTAAACTTATTATAGAATTAATTTAAATAGAGAAAAAATATAGTTTAAGTGAAGAGTAAAACCCTCAGTAGAGCATGCTATTGAGGATTTTTGGTTTTAATGTATATGAGTAGGGCGTGTGAACCAATATGCTGAAATAGAGTAAGAGTTTAATAGAGCACTATTTAAAAGAATATCCACATAATCCTATTTAAATCATTAGAAGAATTCTGGAAGGGGTTTCAGAAGGCTAAAGAAATCTCTCTGATACTATAAATTGGTGAAGAAGCCGTATGAACAAAAATATCTTAGGAGGTTTCTATGGATAATAAGGAAAAAGCAGTTAAAACCTATGATTTCATTAAGAACGGTGATACAGAACAAGCAAAAGAGATTCTGATTACAGATAAAAGGCTGCTTGAGTTTATAACTCCTTTTGGAACGTGGCTACACGTGGCTGCTAGAGCTGGTAGCCTTGATATGATAAAGTTCCTAGTTGAATACGGGATGGATATTAACACAAATGAAGGTGTACCAAAGTCAGCGCCAATTGCACATGCAGCGAGTGTAGGTGAATTTAGCATAGTTCAGTACTTATACGATAGAGGTGCAATATTAGATGTAAGCGATTCGAGTAGAAATCCTTTATTTTCAGCGATTTATGGTGGTCATCTTGATATTGTAAAATACCTTGTTCAGAGTGGTATTGATATTACTGTAACGTATACAGGGGATACGATGAAAAATATGGATGCCTGTGAATTTGCGATTGAACGAGGACAAATAGAAATTGCTGAATATTTAAAGCAGAAGATGGACAGTAAATGGTTTTGAAAGATGTATAGAGAATGCGAATAGTTACATAGAAAGATTAACTTCTTTATTAAATGATGATACGAATAGAAAAACAGTGAATGATCTGCGAACAAAAGTGTTAAAAGAACTACAAGTATGACAGTGAAGTTCACTGAACACAACTATTTAAAAGTAAAAACGGTAGAAACAGCTAAATTATTGAGGGAGATGTCTACATTAAAACACGGCAATAAAGGGCAACTAAATTAAGGGGGATATGCTTTGAAGAAAAACAGCGTCAATAAAGCAATAAGAAATGCAATTAAACGTGGTGACATTAACTCAGTCAAAGAATTAATAGGTAGTAATAAAGCAATTCTACACACCATGACTCCATTTGGTAGCTGGTTGCATATAGCAGCAAAAAAAGGACAGATGGAAATAGTAGAGTATCTAGTGCATAAAGGAATCGATGTAAATATAAAAGGTGATATATTTGATGCTTCTTCCTTACGAGTGGCAGCAGGTGAGGGGCATGTAGAAATAGTACAGTGCTTAATCCAATCTGGAGCAGAATTAGATGTAAGCTTGGCAAAAAGAAATCCTTTATTTGCAGCAATTTACGGTGGTCATAGAGAAGTAGTTGAACATCTAGTTGATCAAGGTATAGATATTTCCGTTCAATATACCGGAGAGAATATCAAGGATATGGATGCGTATCGATATGCTAAGGAATTTGGACAAATAGAAATTGCTGAATATTTAAAACGAAAGCTGAATGAAAAAGTACAAAAGAGAGTGCTTAAAGATTAATTAAATCGTATATAACAGGCCACAAAGCTAATAAAAGCAAGGAGGTCCATCTCATGCTAGAACCCATATATGCTGAAAACGTAATTGTCGGAGTTATACATAAAAAGCAGTTTCAATGGTATGTGACTGACCGAGAGCTATGGTATTTGGATTATGTGAAGTTTGCGCAAGCTTTTGAAAATGAAGGTGATTCAGCGGTTAATGAATACATCGAACCTGAACGAAAAGGGATCGAAGTTCTCAGCAATGAAAATGCTGAGCTTTTTTTAAAACGTATAGAGTCGTATCAAGCAGATACAACTACTCTTTTAAAGCTGTTTGAAGATAAAATAGAAAGCGTAGATGAAGAAGACGTATTAGATTTTAGCCCTTCGTTTTTGGTGGATTTTGATCAAAAGACGTTTTACTCACTGTTTCCTAAGCCGGCTTCATTTGAAGAATATGTTCCAAGCGATTGGAAAGGAACGTATAAAGACTTTACAGGTTTGATTCCAAAAATAGAAAAGTATTGGGTAAATAAGGACGGAGAAAATTTATTTAAGCTGTGAAAGCAAACAGGGCATGGAGGGATAATGTTGTTTCGTGTTCAAACGTTAATTAAGCGTCCAGGTATCTTGATTACCGATTTATCATCTCTATATGAAAAGGAATCGCACTATTTTATCGATATATCAAACGAAGAAGAACTCATTCGTTACGGTAATCAGCTTGATTTTACTTGTCTTGAAGGAGCTATTAAGCTTGAATACTACGGTGAGCCGCTTCTTGATGTATCTGCATGGGATGTTATAGATAGGATGTGGCTTTATTTGTTGGATGCAATGGAGAGTTTAAAAGAGACCGGGTATGGAGAGATGAATTTTCCAGATCAACCGTTAGTATTAACCTTAAAATCGGCTTCTGAACAGTTTGTACTGTATACCTTGCATACATCTCCTCCCGTAAAAGCAGTGCTTCCAAAACAAGACTTTTTTATGGTGGTGTTAGGAGGAGCGGAGCAGTTTTTTAAAACGATGGAGAGATGTTTTAAAGGGAACTTTCGGTATTTCAGTGAAATCAAACGTATTGAAGCGTTAAAAAGGCAGTAAGGAAGACGAGGTTACTAGTAAAAGATTACAGGAACTATGGCCACATTGTGACGGCAAGTGTAATTACTCGGCGTGCGCTTCCTTTTTCGAGCTGTTGTCCGATAGCACTTGATGTTTGCACCCAATTCACTTCATCAGGATAATTTGTAATGACTCCGTCACTTTTTGTTTTCCACAAAAATGAAGCGGGAAGCCGCTTGGTTCCAGACCACGGTGATATTTTCATTCCGGCAGAATGGACTTGGTGGATAAGAGCAGGCGTTAGGATGTCATAAGACGGGTTAAAGTAAGTGGCAAAAGCGGCGAATTGCTGAATTGAGTTTGGGCTTGCGTCTCGCTGTGAAGAAGTTAGTATGCCTATAGGAACGTTTGGGAGAAGCTCATGCATTTTTTTCATGGATGAAACGTTAAAAGACTGAATGATAACGTGATCGAGCTGTCGCTTGTTGATTTCAAAAGCTACTTTTTTTTCAATTCCAGGATAAAGTTCCGGCGCTTTTAACTCTATTAATATACCGATTTTTCCTTGAAATTCATCTAATACTTGCGAAAGAGTTGGAATTTTTTCATTCGTAAAAGAATCCCCTTTCCAGCTTCCTGCGTCCAAGCGCTGAAGCTCCGCGTACGTTAACTCTCGAATGTGTCCGCTTCCGTTTGTCGTTCGGTCTACGGTACGGTCATGCATAATAACGAGTACACCGTCTTTGCTTTGCTGCACGTCAAGTTCAATGTAATCCGCATTCATTTCTAGCGCTTGGTGAAAAGCAGCCATTGTATTTTCAGGTGCGTAGGCAGAGGCTCCTCGGTGCGCGATATTTGTGAGTTTTTCTTCCGTGCGTGCAAAAGCAGAAGAGGCGATTGAACAGCATAACAAGGCGACGGCGCTTAAACCAGCTAAATATTTTTTCATCACGTTTCTCTCCTATGCGTTGGTATAGAAATAGCGTAACGAAAAAATGTGATGCTGATATAGAGGAAGTGTGTAGAAAACGTTGACATTTCGTAAAGAAAACTAGGGATTTTTTCATGGTGATGTTTACAAAAAATGCGCAAACGAATAGGAATTTTAATTAAATATTAAGGAAACAGCGCTATAATAGAAGGTGTGAAAAAAAGAATAGGAATTTCTTAGAAAATAGTTGTATAATAGGTGAGTCAGTCAATGAAAGGAATGGAACATGGATATTCAGTACATACATACGTTTATGATGCAAACGAAAGAGGAGTGCCGGACGCTTCAGCAAAAGCTAAAAGCACAAATTGATTTAACATCAGGCGTCAAAATGACGCATATACATAACTGTGCTGGTGTTGATGTGGCATATTGGGAAGAAAACGGCATATCTTACGGAGCGTGCAGCATTGTAGTGGTGGATTATCAGACGAAAAACGTTGTGGAAAAAGTGCACAGTGTAGGAGAAGTAACCGTTCCTTATCTTCCTGGATTCCTAGCTTTTCGAGAGCTTCCTTTAATTCTTGAAGCGGCTAAAAAACTTCAAATAGAGCCCGACGTGTTTTTATTTGATGGCAACGGATATTTGCACTATGAGCATATGGGAGTAGCTACACATGCTTCGTTTTTTCTTAATAAACCTACCGTTGGAATTGGGAAAAGCTATTTAAAGATCAAGGGACATGATTACGTTATGCCTGAAGATGCAGCAGGCGCTTATGAAGATATTGTGATTGATGATGAAGTTTATGGTAGAGTAGTAAGGACAGCTAAAGGAGTAAAGCCTATTTTTCTGTCGTGCGGAAACTATATTAATTTGGACATGTCGTATCAGCTTATGATGCATTTTATTTCAAAAGAAAGTAAGCTTCCGATTCCGGTCCGCCTAGCGGATCTGCATACGCATGAGCTGCGGAAAAAGTACCGGCAGTCAACAGGGAAGTAAGCTGTTCATAGTGAGTTCATAGTTTCCTTTTATACTGATGGTTGGAATATAGTAGTAGTGTAAAATTATTAAAGAATGAGTAAGGTGATTAAAGGTGAGTTCATTTGTTGCGAGTATTTTGGATTTTTTAACGAGCCTTGGCTATTTAGGTATTGCACTCGGCTTAATGATTGAAATCATTCCAAGTGAAATTGTACTAGCCTACGGGGGGTATATGATTTCTCAAGGCATGATTAGTTTTCCTGGAGCAGTCATTGCCGGAATTATTGGCGGAACGATTGCACAGTGGTTTTTATATTGGATTGGAGCCTACGGAGGACGTCCGTTTCTTCAAAAATACGGCAAGTATTTATTTATTCATGATAAGCATATTGATCTTGCGGAAAACTGGTTTAATAAATACGGCGCGGGCGTTGTTTTCTCTGCTCGTTTTGTCCCGGTCGTTCGACATGCGATTTCGATTCCTGCAGGTATTGCTAAAATGCCGTTTTGGAAGTTTACGTCTTTAACCGTGTTAGCGATGATTCCTTGGTCGATTTTATTTATTTACTTAGGCGGAAAGCTAGGGGAGAACTGGGCGAACATTGAAGACGTAGCAAGCAAATATACGCTTCCGTTTGTGGTTGCGGCATTTGTTATTATTGTTCTTTATTTCGTATTTAAACGCACGCGTACAAAGCGCGTATAAGATTGTTTTTGAACTAAAAGCATGGCAAAAAGCCATGCTTTTTTTGCATGCGCAACCAGAAGCTCTTTTATTTGCTCATGACTTCTTCAAGTGCTATTATTTTTCATACGCACTAAAAAAGGAGACGATTTAACGTGGTACAAGAAATTGTATTAAATGATACGCCTATTCAAATTTACAGCTATGAACAAGAAATTGTAAAAGGCAAAACAAAAGTTTCAGTTGATTTTAAAGTAACGAGTGAGGAATATCATCATATTACTACACTGTTATATAAAGGTACTTTTCATGTAAATGTCCCAGAAGAAGATCTGGATTTTCAAGGGACGATTCATCAGTATTCCACATCTTTTACAAATTTATATGAAAAAGGACAGGTAGGGGATTTTTCATTAAGTTTAATTGAAGTGAACGAATAAGGAGCAGATGCGTGATGAAAGTAAGTATACTCGACCAATCGCCCGTTTCATCCCATCAGACTCCAGCGGAAGCGTTAGAAGCATCGATGCAGCTGGCCAAAGCGGGTGACAAGCTTGGCTATGAGCGCTACTGGATTGCAGAGCATCATGATTTGTCTGGACTTGCCTGTTCGGCTCCTGAAGTGATGCTTGGCTATATCGGCGCACAGACTAATAGAATTCGAATTGGATCGGGAGCGGTGCTGCTGCCTCACTACAAGCCGTATAAAGTAGCGGAAACGTATAATATGCTCGCAACGCTGTTTCCAGGGCGCGTTGATTTAGGGATTGGGCGCGCGCCGGGTGGATCGGCTGAAGCAACAAATGCGCTGTCGGATAATTTCTTGCAGCAAGTATTTAAAATGCCTGAACTTGTTGAAGAGCTTCTGCAGTTTTTAGACGATAAATTTCCGGCTGAACATGAATACGCAAAGCTTTCAGCTTCGCCGCTGCCGCCGGTCTCTCCCGAACCTTGGCTTCTTGGCACAAGTAAAAAAAGTGCTGAGCTCGCCGCTAGAAACGGAATGGCCTATACGTTTGGACAGTTTATGAGTGAACAAGACGGTTCAGCTATTATTGATCAGTACAAACAGGCATTTCAGCCAAGACGGACCGGTGATCAGCCCTATGCGATTGTCACTGTATCGGTCATTTGCGCTGAAACAGCCGAGCAAGCGCATCGCATCGCAACGAGCTCACTTCTATGGAAAATTCAGCAGGATAAAATGGAAGCAAAAGGCGTGCCTTCTATTGAAGAAGCGGCCAGCTATCCGCTTACAGAAGAAGAAGAGAAAAAAATGAAGAAAATGAAAGAAGCCATGATTATCGGAAGTCCAGAAGAAGTGCATGAGCGCCTTCAAGAGGTTCAAGCACGCTACGGAGCGGATGAACTCATGCTTGTCACCATTACGCACGACCCGGCTGACCGATTAAAATCATATGAGCTTGTCGCAGAAAAATGCAAAAAATAAGAGCCAAATGTCGGCTCTTATTTTTTATGCCCGTAATAGTACTCAAATAAATGCTGAAATGCTTCTATAGCACGTGAAAAAGAAGCGGTGTCTTGGCGGTCCTCGTCCTCTATTAACCAGCACGTGGCTAGTACAGAATGAGCGTATCCCCACAGTAAGATGCGTTTTTTACTTACGTTCAGTTCTTGTACAAATATATTGATTCGATGGTCAATTGTCTCTGCCACGTTTGTCTTAGGCAGATGATTTAAAAGAAAAGGGATGATTTCGTACTCTTTTTCTCCAATTAACCCTTTTGGATCAATTATTTTCCACGCCTCACCAGACTGTAAGATGTTATCATGATGCAAATCACCGTGAAGCAAAAAAAGCTGCTGAGAAGTGCGGTTTAATTCAGAGAAAACGGCTAGTGCGTGTTGAAGCGTTTCAGAAGAAAGAAAATCAATACCCCTTGGATACATTTGTGTACACTCCCGAAGCTGTTTCTCTCTTTTAACGGCTGTTTCGATAGTGGAGTCTGAATGCGGCATTCGCCATAGAGGTTTCATGAGCCTAGCAGCGATTAACGCAGCTTCGTCTTTAGTTGATAAAGAGGAAAGCGGGCATCCGGGAGACAGCTTTTCGAGCAGTAAAATGCCTTTTTCAGCATCGCTGTCCACTATTTTTACCGTGTTCTCACCGGCTAGTGCTGTCAGTGCTTCTTGCTCATGAAGCAGCTCTGAAGGCTCTACAAAAAATTTGACAACTAGTTCGCTTCCATCTGCTTTGCGCGCAGGGGCAACAAAGTGGTAAGAAAGGGGAAAGTGACTGTGAATGGTGATATGCCAGCGCTCTTCACAGTAGCGAATCAGCTGAGGAAAGTCAGTTAGCCACTTTTGGCCTTTATGAGAGTGAAGGTGAGTAATCGTATCACAAAACGTTTGAGGCAGCGTATGCATGCGTTTGTCTCCTTTGTTGTTTCCAATTTTTTCTGATAAACTCATCATATACAGCCTACATAGAATCTGTAAAGAAGGAGGAGATCCTACATATGAAGAGAAAGAAGGTGAAATCCCCTTGGGCTCTCGCGGGGTTTCCGATTTATATCATTGGATTTGCCATTTTACTTGCTGGAAGCGCAACGGAGTGGCTAGAAACAGTGAGTAAAATCATGATTGTTATTGGAGTCATTTTGCTTATCATTGCAGGAATTGATCTTAAAAAACGAAAAAAATCAGTACAAGCCTAAAAAACTGCCGTTTGGCAGTTTTTTTATTTGGAGAAAGGGTAACAAGATAACTAGATAAAAATGTTGAATTATTATTCTTTTTGATGTATAAATATAATATAGAAAGCAACGGTATTGAGAGGAGAATGAACGTGTCTTACGTAATAAAAAAAGAGGTTCCGCCATTTGAGCAGTTTGCTGATCTGCATGAAGCGAGCGGATTACATAAAAGTAAAAAAGGAAATTATACAAAAGAGCAGCTGTTTGAAGCCGCAGCCAACAGCTGGTTTAGAGTCGGTATTTATGACAATGAACGATTAATTGCATTTGGCCGTATGATTTCAGACGGAATTTATCAAGCGCTTATTTGCGACGTGATGGTTGATCCCACATATCAAAACAAAGGGCTTGGAAAGCAAATTATTCAAGAGCTGTTGACGAAATGTCAAGAAAGCGGAATTGAATCGATTCAGCTGTTTGCAGCAAAAGGAAAGCATCATTTTTATAAAAAATTAGGATTTCAAGAAAGAGAAGAAGACGCGCCAGGCATGTCGCTTGTTATGTAAAAAAGCTCAGTGATCAATCATACTCACTGAGCTTTTTGTATTATGCCGTTTTTAAAACCGTATTCTTTTGGACTAAATTCCAAGCAACTTTTACTAAATAAACAACAAGCAAAACGTTCAGCATAGACGTAGCAAACATAGAAAACGGGTATGACGTGCTGTTTTGCATATTGCTGTCACCGTATAAAACAAAAAAAGTGTTCATAAAAATACTGATGCTAAATCCAAGGGATAAGTAAAGCAAGTTTTTGTCTTTTAAATAAATATAAGCCACTAAAGCAAGCGCTGCTGCTGGAAATAAGTAGCGTTCATGCATGCTTGAAGAAAACGTAAATACCCCTGAAATTTGAATAAGCGCTGCAAGAGCGGCGTATTTAAAGCTCCGTCCTTTTATATAAATAAGCCAAGAAAAAACAGTTGTCGCGACGATAAAAATAAGTCCCCACGTATGATAGCTGAAAAACAGCAGCGTTGCAGAGCTGTCTTTATAGTTTGCGCCTATTAAACTAAAAAAGTTATAGGCGTTAACAGAAGCATACGGGTACTCTCCAATGGTGGATGAAAATAAATTAATAATCCACGTAGGACTTTTTCCAGCTGAAAAAGGCAATAAAATCACCCCAGCAGTGAGAGCCGCCGTTAAAGCAATTCCGAAGAAATGTTTCACTTGCTTTAGGCGAATGAGTTCGAAAAATAAAATGGGCAGGATAATAATCGCCTGCGGCTTCATTAAGACCGCTGCTGTAAAAATAACGGCTGACGCGTAAATTCTTTTTTCCGTAATCATTACAATCGCTAGGACAATAAGCAAAGTGAAAAATGAATCGACTTGCCCCCAAAACGTTGAATTAACTAAAATGGCTGGATTAAATAAATATCCAATTGCTAACAGATAGGCAAAAGAAGGTGCCAAGTATTTACGAGCTAAACGATAGAGTAAATAAGATGTGACAACATCTGCTAAAATAGGCGGAATTTTAATCAACAGCGAAAAATACTGCTGAAAATCCGGTAAACTGCCAACTTTCCCAACGATAAACAAGATATAAATATAAAAAGGCGGATAATCGCTTCCGCTTTTAGCGTAGAAATTTGAAAAATGATTAGCCGCAACCGATGCCCAGTTTTTGAAAAGCGACGCATCCATATGAGAGCCTACCCACGGAATCAGTGCAATCCGAATAAATAGTCCAGTGCCAAGTAATGACCATAAAATAACGCGAGAATGCCTTATCGAATGATGCCATTTCTTTTTCTTTACTAATCCGTAAACGAAAGCTGCTGCTATAAAAAAGCCCACCGTATAAAGAGCGAGCGGCGTTTCATAGTCTTTATTAGCTCCTTGACTTCCGGCACCGTTATCCATAGATAGATTATGAAAAGGCGTTACGTGTTCTCCGGAATTGCTGGGTGAAGCGGGACCGTTTCCTGAAGGAAGACGATGATCCCTCGAATGATTATCAGGAGCAGATATACCATTCGTAATCTTTTTTAACTGATGACTTTCTTGAATCGAAAATAAATGTTCTTCTCCTTTATAGTGTGATAGTGAAACGATACTGAAAACAAATGCTAAAAGAAAAGCAGCCATTACGATAAAAGCCGTTCTTTTTTGTAGTATGTTCATATAAAATCCTCCGATGACAATGTATCGAATAAGTAGTAGTGTGTATCCATACTATAAGGGGAGTTGGTGAAAATAAAGTGAAATTTCGTTAATAAAGAGCTGATGAGCACATAAAAAAGCAAGGTCTTGGTAGACCTTGCTTTTGGTACTGCTTATAGTACAGCATCAAACTTATTTACTTTCCACTGTGAACCAGATTTATAAAATGTAACGGTGCGTTTTACACTTCCTCCGTCAACTGTTGGAACCGTAAATTGATAAGAGCGAACATCGGCGCGCTGATAAGTTAGTTTTGCTTTTGCTTTGTTCCACTCTAGCATGCTGAATCCGTCACCGACAGGACGAGCAAGCTTTCCGTTATATGTGATGTAGCGATAGTTTGTTAATCCTTTTTGAATAGCACTGTTTGTAAAAGTTTCAGATAAATAGCTTACTAGTTTGCTTTTTGTATTAAAATCTTGACAAAGATATGAGTACTGAGTGCCTTTATAATTAAATGTTTTTTGAGTACATAAATTACCTTTAGATCCATGAAGTGCATTCCAGAAATGGTTGCTTGCGTTTGCTGCAATTTTTACCGCATTAGTCGTTGATAGATTTTGTGATGCTGCTTGAGCTGTAACTCCTGTGCTTAGTGAAAAGAAAAGAGCAAGTGATGCTAAGATTATTCCAAATTTTTTCATTTCCATTTCCCTCCTACTCATTCATTGAAATATATGTAACATTCATGCTGTTAATATTACAATTGTTACATTTATATTACAATACTTCTTTAAAGAAATAAAGAGTATTTCTTATATATGTTTGAATTATTCCCGTATTTTCTTAAATAAAACGTAGAATTAAAAGAAAACATATAAACAGTATGTCAATTATGTGTCACATATTTCGTCGCTTTACAAGTTCGTATATAATAGGAATAAACCGACCAATATGCTGATGTAGATAAATAGGTCAGGCACAAAAGGAGAACGTAGACTAATGGGCGTTTCAGAAGTAACATCAGGAATTATTATTACCACTGCTGTAATTGCTATTGTGATTATTACAGTTGGTGTTTTGGCTACAATGATTGCAATTGCGAAGAAAGCAAATAAAAAGTAAGTGTGTAGAGGAGAGTTAGTATAATAACTAATTCTCTTTTTTTTGAAAAAAACCTATTATTATTTTTATAATAAAAATGCATAAATGACGCGTGCATTATTCATAGAAAAAAGCAGGAAATTTACGTTTTGAAGCTAATAGATACATAAGGCAAGCTGCGCACTTTCATTACAAAAACAATGGAAGGGGTTCTAACAGACTTCAAGTGATATCGCCTATTTTATGTCATAATGAATGATATTCATTAACACAGCATCTTAGACGCACTTTATAACCAAATAATGAGGAGAGTGGTTGAGTTGCAACGACAAAAAGTAGCAGTGAATGGAGAAAGGTTAAAAAATACGCTTGAACGATTTGCCGATTATGGACGAACACCTAATAACGGTGTAACTCGCTTAGCCCTATCAGAAGAAGACCGCTTAGCACGAGACTATTTTTGTTCATGCTGTCGGGACCTTGGAATGGATATTAAAATCGACGATCTTGGATGTATTTATGCCACGCTTGAAGGACTAGAAGATAAGCCGCCTGTTGTGATTGGTTCACACATGGACAGCGTAAAAAAAGGCGGAAGGTTTGACGGAATACTTGGTGTAGTTGCAGGGTTAGAGTTAGTAAGAACGCTGGTTGAACATAATATTAAGCCGAAGGTGCCGATTATGATTGTTAACTTTACGAATGAAGAAGGAGCGCGTTTTGAGCCTTCTATGATGGCTTCAGGTATTTTATCGGGCAAATTTCAAAAAGACGTTATGATGAAGAAGACGGATGTTGACGGCGTGACGTTTGAGCAAGCCCTTCAATCATGCGGATATGAAGGCGACACGAGTAACCGTCTTACTGAAGCATCGGCATTTGTAGAATTACATATTGAGCAAGGGCCTATTCTAGAACGAGAAGCCAAATCGATCGGTGTAGTCGAGTGCGTGCTCGGCATGGTATGTTATGAAATTGAAATTACCGGGGAGTCAGATCACGCTGGGACGACGCCAATGGACATGCGAAAAGATGCTCTTTTTGCAACCAACAATTTAATTGCTGAAGCTCGTCATGAGCTCGGCAGATTAGATTCAAATTTGGTCTATACAATGGGGCGCATGAATGTGCTGCCTAATATTCATACCGTGATTCCAAATAAAGTTATTTTTTCGCTTGAAGCGAGACATACGGATGAAGATGTCATTGCATCCGTGGAAAAAATTATTCAATCACTGCCTGATCAAGTGGAGCTGTTAGAAGGCTGCGAAGTGCGGGTGACCAAGCTTTGGGGGCGCGATACCGTGTGGTTTGATAAAACCGTTTGCGATGAAGTGGAAGAATCGGTTCGTTCGCTTGGATATTCCTATAAGCGAATGGTAAGCGGAGCTGGACATGACGCACAGTTTTTAGCTAGCTATATTCCGACGGCTATGATTTTTATTCCGAGCGTAAACGGAAAAAGTCACTGTGAAGAAGAATTTACTCCTTGGGAAGAATGCGAAAAAGGTGTAAATGTACTTTTAGAAACAGTGATCAAGTTAGCGCAGAAGTAACAGGATGAAAGAGTAAACCTGCGGAGGTTTGCTCTTTTTTAGTGCTTAGAAAGACTCGAACTATTGCATTGAACTTTTGGTTTATTATGGATACAATAAATGAGAAGCATGCGGACGGATGTGAAAGAAGGATGTGAAAAAAAGTGAGATGTTCTCACTTAAAGAAATGAAAATTACTATTATTATTGCAGATGATAATTCGTTTATCCGAGAAGGAATGAAAATTATATTAAATACATATGAAGAATTCGACGTTGTCGCTACTTTAAAAGATGGTCAGGAAGCCGTTCAATATTGCAAGAATCATTCCGTCGATATTGCACTGTTAGATGTAAGAATGCCTATCATGGACGGTGTAGAGGCTACAAAGCTTATTTCAGAGTCAACGAAAGCAAAGCCGCTTATTTTAACTACGTTTGATGACGATGAATACATTATTGATGCTGTAAAAAACGGAGCTAAAGGCTACTTGTTAAAAAATACAGAGCCAGAGCGCATTCGAGACGCAATCAAAAGTGTCTTCAACGGGCATACGGTTCTGCAAGATGTTGTGCTTGATAAGATTAAATCAAGTTTAAACGCTGCAACTGAGCGCCAGTCCAAAGCGGATATGACACAGTTTACCGAGCGTGAAACGAGCATTATGACGCTGATTGCCAAAGGGCTTTCAAATAAAGAAATTTCTAAAACGCTTTTTATTTCAGAAGGTACCGTAGCAAACTATATTAGTTCAATTTTAAGTAAAACGGGGCTTGAGCATCGTACTCAAATTGCTATTTACTATTTAACCGGTAAAGGGAAGTAGGACTATGGAAGTCGGATTAATGATGACTAAGCTCATCCTTATACTGTTTTTGGCTATTACGTACATTCAGTTTAATTATGTACACTCGATTTCAGCTATTGTGTTAGCACTGCTTCTTTACAGCTGTGTTAATATTGCCGCGTCCATTGTGAAAAAGAGCGCGTTCAAGCGCATGTTTATTGTTGTTTCCATTGTCCTTATTCTATATTGTGCGTATCAACTTCATCCTTTGTTTTTTCTTCCTTTGCCGCTAAACCTTTGTGAGCTTATTGGAGAATCAGTCATAAAAAAATGGATGCTGCTCCTTGTTGTTTTGCTTCCAGTGCTGTTTGTTCCCTCTGATAGTAGCGCTCTGTATGTGTTAGTCGCTGCGTTTACTTTTTTTATTTATACAGGAGCAGCTCTCTATCAAAAACGGACGATCAATTACGAACAAAAACTGGATGAAGCGAGAGTAAGTATGCAAAAACTGCAAAAGCATGTGAATGAAAATAAAGAGTATGTGAGACAGTCTCAATATGCTTCAAAATTAGAAGAGCGAAATCGACTATCGCAGGAAATTCATGATAAGATTGGTCATTCAATGACAGGAGCGCTTATTCAAATGGAGGCAGCAAAGCATGTGATGAAGCAAGACGAGGAAAAAGCGCTGTCTCTTCTTCAAAATGCGATTACGATTTCGAAAGAAGGCATTGAAGAAATTAGGTTAACGTTAAAAAGTATAAAGCCTCCCGCTGAGCAAATAGGAATCAGCAGACTTAAATTATTTATTGGTGAGTTTGAGGCTAAGCATAGTATCGCAATGCCTCTTGTATACAAAGGTAATTTAGATCTTATCACGCCTCTTCAGTGGAAAATTATCCATAAAAATATAACAGAAGCTATTACAAACGCTTTAAAATATGCAGAAGCAACAATGATTGCCATTGAACTTCACGTACTAAATAAAATGGTTAAATTAGAAGTAAAAGACAATGGAAAAGGTGCTCACTTGTTTCAAAAAGGTCTTGGCATAGCAGGAATGGAAGAGAGAGCTGCTTCTATTAACGGAACGGTGATTGTTGACGGGGCAAACGGATTTTCTGTTACCACACTGCTGCCGATAGGTGAGAAACTTCATACATAAATAGTGAGATTTCTCATGGGGAAAAGGTGAACTTATGCACTGACGTAAGTTTGCCTTTTTTTCATAAAATAAGGATATACCAACACACTAGAGGTGAAATGATGAACGTATTATCAATTCAAAAATTAACAAAGAAATTTGGAGATTTTATTGCGGTAGATAATTTGTCTTTACAAGTAGAAGAAGGAGATATATTTGGCTTTTTAGGAACAAATGGAGCAGGAAAAAGCACAACGATTCATATGGTGGCTAGTCTGCTTCAAAGCAACAGCGGCGATATTGAAGTGCTTGGGAAAAATATAAAGAAACACCGAAATTTCGCAAAGATGAACATTGGAATTGTTCCGCAGGACTTAGCGATTTATGAAGATTTGACAGCCTATGAAAATGTGAAGTTTTTTGCAGGTCTCTACGGATTAAGAGGATCACTTCTTAACGAACGAGTCGAAGAAGCTTTAGCGTTTGTAGGGCTTTTGGATAAACAAAAGGCGTACCCGAAAAGTTTTTCAGGAGGAATGAAAAGAAGGTTAAATATCGCATGCGCAATTGCTCATCGCCCGAAGCTTATCATTATGGATGAACCGACGGTTGGCATTGATCCTCAGTCGCGAAATTATATTTTAACATCTGTAAAAAAGCTAAATGAAATGGGAAGCACAATCATTTATACCAGTCACTATATGGAAGAAGTAGAAGAGGTATGTACAAAGATTGCAATTATTGATCACGGCAAAATTATTGCAGAAGGAACAAAAGAGCAGCTGAAATCGATTATCACCGATACAAAAGATATTTGGATTGAAGTAAAAGAAGCAGACGATATAGATTGCAGCGGTCTAAAAGACATTCCGGGAGTAACAGCCGTTACGTACGAAGATGGAATCATTAAAATTAATTCAAATGCCGAAGTGAATAACTTGAACAAAGTCATTCATTATTTAATGACGCATCATATCGAAATTAAAGCAGTCAAGGAGCAAGCCCCCAATTTAGAGACGGTGTTTCTGACGCTCACAGGACGCAGTCTAAGAGATTTATAAAAGAAAGGAGGAATAACGAATGAATATTATTGCAATTGCTTTGAAAGAAATGAAAAGCGATCTGCGAGATAAGCGTGCATTTATTTTTATGATTCTTTTTCCGCTAGCTCTTGTCCTTATTTTAGGAACAGCTTTGTCCCAAGCCTTTAATAATGACATGACGATAGACGACAGTTACGTTCTCTACAAAATGGACACAAGTAATGAAGCATCTGCTGCTTTTGAGCAGTTTGCTGCACATGCAGAAAAATCCTGCATTCACTTTAAAGCGCTGAAAAAAGATCAGGATGGAAAAAAAGAAGTAAAAGAACAGCGCTATACAGCTTATGTAGAAGTGAAAGACGGAGGCATTCATCTCTACGGAAATGAAGAAAACAGCATTGAATTTAACATGGTGCAAGGTATGTTAAGCACGTTTGTTGATAAGTATAACGTGGCTATGGAAGTAGCCAAAGTAAATCCTCAGCAAGTGGAGAATCTGCTCCGTGCGTCTAAGCATGACTATATTCAAGAAACATCCCTTCATTCTCAAAAACAGCCCAATTCAATAGACTACTACGCCATTTCAATGACAACTATGATTGTTTTGTACGGATCTATCTCAGCGAGTTATTTAATTAGAGGAGAGCGTATGCGAAATACAGCTAGTCGATTAGTAGCCGCTCCGATTAAAACCGCTGAAATTTTTGTCGGGAAAATTTTAGGTACTGTTTTGGTTCACACTATTTGTGTGTTAGTGGTGATTATGTCGACTAAATACTTTTTTGATGCGAATTGGGGAGATCATTTACTTTTAGTACTCGTAATGTTAGTATCTCAAATTCTTTTTGCTATTAGCTTTGGACTAGGAGTTAGCTACCTTACGAAGACAGAAGCGGCGGCAAGAGCAATTATTATGGTTGTTATTCAAGTGTCTTGTATTGTAGGAGGAACCTATTTTCAAAACGGATCTGGAGAGGGCTTCGTCAATGTATCACCTTTAACTTGGATGAACAATGGACTTATTAAATTGATTTATACAAATGATATCGGCGCTTCTCTTTCAGCTATTGGGTTGAATGTAGGCTTCTCTATTTTGTTCTTGGGCATAGCCATTGTGCTTTTGAGAAAAAGAGAGGGGTTATAACATGAAAAATATCGTGTGGCTTGTCACAAATATGCTAAGAAATATGCTGCTTAGAAACAAAAGGACGCTTGTGCTTGTTATTGGTTTGCCTATTGCAGGAGTTTTAATGTCCGTTCTTATTTATGGAAATGCAGGAGGGACTTCGGTGAATATCGGAGTTGTCAATCACGATTCAACGGATATTACAAAAGATACCGTTCAGTTTTTAAAAGGGCTGCATAAAACAAATGTTAAAATGCTCACGGACAAAGAAGTGGATCATGAGATTACGTCAAAGAAAGTGGATGCGGTTATTACTTTTGAAAAAGGCTTTTCTGACAGCGTCAAAGCGAACAAACCAGATCATATTACGATTACTTCAATAAAAGGAGCAGAGGTAACGAGCTTTATTAAGTCTTATTTGTATCAATATATTGATAATATTTCTGCGCTGAATCAAGCTGCTGAAGGCGACGATGCTGCGTTTAAACAAATGTATGAGAATTATCAAAAAGCGCCATTCCACGTCTCTACGCATGCCCTTGAAGACAAAGGAACCGATCAAAACATTGTCAAGCAGACAATTGGGTATTTAATTATGTTTATGCTTTTTTCTGCGGTGAATTTATCGGCTCTTATCACAAAAGAAAAAGAGCAGCGAACGTATTTCAGACTGCTAGCTTCGCCAGTTAGTGCAAGGCAATACGTGATATCCAATGTTATGACAAATATGATCTTATTAACTCTGCAAGTAATGATTACACTTGTTTGTATTACGACTCTTTTTCACGTCGATATGAACATTCCTGTATGGCAGCTATTTTTTATTTTAGTTTTGTTTGGCCTAGTAGCCATCGGCTTGTCTCTTGTAATTATCGCTTTTACAGAAAGTTCAAAAGCAGCGAATGGTCTTCAGACGCTTATCATCACGCCAACTTGTTTACTGTCCGGCTGCTTTTTTCCACCTGAATTTATGCCGGATGTGATGCAGAAAATAGCCGACTTTCTTCCTCAAACGTGGGTATTAAGTACGTTGAAAAGTGTTCAACAAGGAGCTGGTTTAAGCAGCCTATGGTTAAATATCAGCATTTTACTAACTTTTGCACTCGTTTTTTTCCTGCTGTCTATTTATAAATTAAATCGAAATAATACTGTTCAAAAGTTTATTTAAATGGTAAAGTCAGAGAATACCTCTGGCTTTTTTTGTAATTTTTAAAAAGTTACAAAAAAAGATTGAAAAATATAAGATGAAATTTTAGAATGAAAGAGGAAAGGGGTATACAAAAAGAGAATAAATAGGGGAGAAAAACGAAGTTCATGTTGGTTTTTTGCACAAATAAATGAAATCGCTTACATAAGGCAGCATGAAATACGGAAGGAGAGATTGTCAGCGAGATAACAAAGGGGGAAAAACAGTGGGAATTTATGAACTACTTGTACCACGCACGGTTTTATATGGAGAAGGGTCATTTTCTAAAATTGGAGAACAGGCTGCACTGCTTGGGACAAAAGCGCTGCTTATAAGTGATGACGTTATGGTGAAAGCAGGCAATGTAGAAACTTGCCGTCGTTACTTAGCAGAAGCTGGCATGGACTGTGCCGTGTATACAGGCGTAAATTCAGAGCCGACAGATATTCATCTAGATGAAGCGCTTGCCATATGTAAAATGGAGCAGTGCGATGTGGTTATTGCCTTAGGGGGAGGCAGCTGTATCGATACTGGAAAAGCGGTTGCCATTATGATGACAAATGAAGGGCATCTACGAACGTATTTTCAAAATCAACAAGATTTTCAAGATAGTCCTCTTCCTTTGGTTGCCGTGCCTACGACTGCCGGGACGGGCTCAGAAGTGACGAAAGCGACGGTTATTACAGACACGGCGTACGATGTAAAAATGATGCTCGCAAGGCCTCAATTATTGCCTGATACAGCCATTGTTGATCCAGTATTAACTCTATCATGTCCGAAACACGTAACGGCAGCTACAGGAATTGATGCACTCAGTCATGCAGTGGAAGCGTATTTGTCTAAAAAAGCACATCCTTTTACAGATTCACTTGCGCTTCAAGCAATTGAGTTAATCATGAAAAATATTCGTCTTGTGTACAGAAATGGAGAAAATGTTCAAGCAAGAAACGAAATGGCCTATGCTTCTATGCTGGCAGGAATGGCGTTTTCAAATTCATCCGTTGCGCTAGTGCACGGTATGTCACGACCTATTGGCGCGTTATTCCATGTGCCGCACGGTATTTCTAACGCGATGCTCCTGCCTGCGGTTTTGGACTATACAAAAGAGGCTTCAATCGATCGTTTAGGTGAAATAGGACAAGCTCTTTTTCCGAATGTATCATATACAAAAAAAGAAGGAGCAGATGTGTTAATTGAAGCCATCAAGCAGCTTTGTATCGACTTAGAGATTCCTAATCTTCAATCGTGGGGCATTGATCGTCAGCTATTTTACGCGGCGGTTGAGAAAATGGCAGCGGATGCGATTCAAAGCGGAAGTCCTGCTAACCATCCGGTTGTACCGACGGCAGAAGAAATTATCCAGCTGTATTACACGTCCTATGAATATGAGTTTGAGTCTGCACTTTATAAAAAATAAGATACATTCAAGACAAATTGAATGAGGGATGAAAGGGGAAACATTATGGATTTGCTGATTATTTTGCTGTCTCTGGGGCTTTTGATGCTGATTGCTTACCGCGGATTTTCAGTTATTTTATTTGCTCCACTTTGTGCGCTGCTAGCCGTTATTTTAACGGAACCAAGCTATGCACTCCCGTTTTTCTCAAACGTTTTTATGGAGAAAATGGTTGGATTTATTAAAAACTACTTCCCTGTCTTTCTATTAGGAGCAGTCTTCGGGAAGATGGTTGAAATGTCTGGAGTCGCCGAATCGATTGCGAAAACCATTGTTAAAGTAGTAGGGGCTAAACGCGCCATCTTGGCGATTGTTTTAATGGGAGCAATCTTAACCTACAGCGGCGTAAGTTTATTCGTTGTTGCGTTTGCAGTTTATCCGTTTGCGGCTAACTTATTCCGCGAAGCGAATATTCCAAAACGATTAGTACCGGGAACGATTGCATTAGGAGCTATTTCGTTTACCATGGATGCACTTCCGGGTACACCGCAAATTCAAAACGTTATTCCAACGACTTTTTTTAAAACAGACATCTATGCTGCTCCGACACTGGGGATTATCGGATCGGTTATTGTCTTTAGCTTAGGTCTTTGGTATTTAGAAAGCCGAAGCAAAAAAGCAAGAAAAGCTGGAGAAGGCTACTACGGATTTAATAATGAACTAGCGGCTGCTGCAGAACTAGAAAAAGAGTCTGTGCCTTCTACAGAGCCTAAATATGAACCTAGCGTAGCAAGACAGATTTTAGCATTTGTTCCGCTCGTGCTTGTAGGGGTTGCAAACAAATTTTTCACGGTTTCTATTCCAAAGTGGTACCCAGACGGTTTTGATTTTGCCAAAATTGGTCTTGAAGCGTTCGGAAAAGTAGATTTAACTGCAGTTGTCGGTATTTGGTCAGTAGAGCTAGCACTTGTTATTGGAATTATTACGACGATTGCTTACGATTGGAAAAGAGTGACCACCGGTTTCCAAGCGGGTCTTAACGCAAGTATTGGCGGAGCGCTTCTCGCTGCGATGAACACGGGAGCTGAGTATGGCTTTGGAGGCGTTATTTCATCTCTTCCTGGCTTTGCAACCGTTCGTGATGGTATTTCACATACCTTTACAAATCCGCTTGTCAATGGAGCCGTTACGACAAACATCTTAGCTGGTATTACAGGCTCTGCCTCTGGAGGTATGGGAATTGCGCTTAGTGCAATGGGAGATAAGTATGTAGAAGCTATTAATCAGTACAACATTCCTCCTGAAGTTATGCACAGAGTTGTAGCGATGGCATCAGGCGGTATGGATACGCTTCCTCATAACGGAGCTGTTATTACCCTTCTTGCTATTACCGGGTTAACACACAAACAGTCTTACCGAGATATTTTTGCCATCACTGTTATAAAAACGCTTGCATGTTTCTTAATCATTGGAATCTACAGCTTAACTGGACTCGTGTAACAAATAAAGAGGTTGAGTGTAGTTGCAGAAAGATCCGAACGATTTATCGTCCGGATTTTTTTATTGTTGCAGTGATTTTGTATATCGAGCCTTTTGCTCTAAAACAGATTCTTTGACTTTCTAAACTGTAAGTATTATGATTACACTACTTTCTAGAATACTATATGCCGTTACATTAATTTTTAGCATGTTTATGAAGAAAGGAGAATGACTGTGAAGCTATTTGAAGAAAATTTAAAAGTAGGCGACTGGGTCAAAGGAAAATCTCGCAACGGTGAACTTATATATGGATATATTCAAACGATTAACCCGTCTAAAAAAGCAGCACTAATCAACGTTGTAAAAAGTGATGATGAAAAAATGGTCGGCACAACCATTGGCATGATGGATGGAAAAATAGAGAAGCTGCCCCTTCAAAAAACGGCGCACGAAGAGCAGATTCTTTCATTAATTGATCTTGCGCTGCTAACAAAAGACGAAGCTTGGTTTATCGAATTAACAGCTGAATTAAAAAGAGTACAAGATAAAAAGCAAGGCTGACATTCCTAGTAAAGGAATGAAGGCCCTGCTCTTTTTATTATTCATAGAGAGAAAAGCAGGAATGAAAAGCAGCTTGCGAGAAGAAGTAAATGACGACATTAAGAAAGAAAAGGTGATAAAAGATGAGTAAACGTGTCTTGATTTTAACAGGAGATGCCGTGGAGGCATTAGAAGTTTTTTATCCGTATTATCGCTGTTTAGAAGAAGATATTCAGTGTACCATTGCTTCCCCCGTAAAAAAGAAGCTCCAAACGGTTGTTCATGATTTCCTTCCAGAAATGGAAACTTTCACAGAGAAAACGGGATATAAAATTGATTCTCATGCTTCTGTCGATGAAGTGAATCCCGCTGATTATGATGGACTTATTATTCCAGGAGGACGGGCACCTGAATACATTCGAATGAACACAAAAGTTCAGGAAATTGCCGCGCATTTTTTAAAAGAAAATAAACCTTTAGGCGTTATTTGTCATGGTCAGCTCGTATTAACGACGGTTAGAGAGTACCTGCAAGACAGAGAAGTAACAGCGTATCCTGCTTGTCGTCCGGAAGTAGAAGCGGCAGGTGCTGTGTTTATCGAACAGACGCTTCACGTAGACAGAAACTTAGTAACTGGACAGGCTTGGCCGGATTTACCTAAATTTATGAAAGAGTTTTTTAACGTGCTAAAAAAAGCTGAAAAAGTGAACGCATAATAAAAAAAGCGGGCTGAGAGAAAAGAATTCTTTCAGCTCTTTTAATTGATTATAGATGAGGTGTAGACAACGTGCAGCTAGTGTCTGAACTATCGAAGAAAATTATAAAAGAAGTGCAGCTTGTGATGAACGAGCATGTGATTGTAACGGATCCACGTGGAATTATTATTGCATCAACAGAAGAAAAGCGAGTTGGTTTTTTTCACGAAGGTGCGTGGAACGTGATGCAAAGAAAGCAAAAACTATATATCTCCAAAAAAGAAGCAGCGGATTTAAAAGGAGTTAAGCCAGGCATTAACTTGCCCATCAGTTATCAAGGAGACATTATTGGTGTTATTGGCATTACAGGTACTCCAGAAGCTGTTGAGCCTTTTGCAGAGATTATTCGAAGGTTAACAGAGTTAATTATTCGCGAAGCATACTATATAGAAGCGAAGGAATGGGAAAATAAAGGAGTAGAAGCTTTTTTTCGTGAATGGATTTATAGCCAGCAGGTAGATGCAGAATTTATTGAACGAGGCCATATTTTAGGAGTGCAAGTAGACAGTTCTTACTGCTGCACGCTGTTTCAATTTGATTCATCTCTTTCGAAAAAGAAGCAGCAGCAAGTACAAGAAATGATTCGCTACTGGTTTGAAAGTCATAAAGGTGAAGGAGATTATATCGCAAATTGGGGATACGATCGCTTGCTTTTACTGAAAGAAGCGGTAGGTGAAAAGGTAAGACAAGGATTTAAAGAAGAATTAAAAAAATGTCAGCAGTACATTCAAGCAAACAACCAAGTTATCATCACTATTGGTGTAGGAAAGCCAGCGGAGCAATTTAATTTGCATGCTTCATATGAAGAAGCGAAAAAAGCGCTTAAAGTAGCTTCAAAACGTCAAGCCGTTGTTTTTTATGAGGAGCTGCTGATGGACATGATTTTAGAAGATGTTTCTGAACCTGTAAAAAAGGAATTCTTGAGTCGAGTGCTTTCCGCTCTTTTAAAAGAAAAAGAGCTGCTTGAAACGCTGAAATGCTATTTATCCAATGATCAATCATTAAAAAAAACGGCAGTTGATTTACATATTCATATCAATACGCTTCATTACCGCTTGAAGCAAATGAAAGAACTCACAGACATTGATCCTAAAAGTGTAAAGGGTCTCACGCTTTTTTACCTTGCGCTGTCTCTATTAGAGTAAGTGCGCCCTTCGTTAGATAAACATACAAAAAATGAGTTTTTAAAGCGCTTTTTTTTAGTTTTTTATCCATAGTCCCTCGTGGCTTCTGCAACTATAATAAGAGTAAGAGATATATAAGGAGGAACGTTATGCTTAATGAACGAACAAAAGCAAAGCTCATTGAAGTTGTAGGATCGGCCAACTTTCAAGATAGCAGTGAAGCAAGACTCGTGTACTCTTATGACGCAACCCCTAACTTTCAGTCGCTTCCTGATGCAGTTATTATGCCTGAAAACAAAGATCAAGTGAAAAGAATTTTAACGATATGCAACGAAGATCATGTTCCTATTGTGCCAAGAGGTTCAGGCACGAATTTAAGCGCAGGAACGTGTCCCACGCAAGGAGGAATTGTTCTTACCTTTAACCGAATGAATAAAATTTTGGAAATTGATGAAGAAAATTTAACCGCTACCGTGCAGCCAGGTGTTATCACGTTAGACTTAATTAACGCTGTAGAGGCAAAAGGTTTATTTTATCCTCCTGATCCAAGCTCTATGAAAATATCAACCATCGGAGGAAATATCAATGAATGCTCAGGAGGATTACGAGGCTTAAAATACGGCGTAACAAAAGATTACGTTCTTGGGCTTGAAGTAATTCTTGCAAACGGCGACTGCATTAAGACGGGAGGCAAGCTGGCTAAAGATGTAGCTGGCTACGATTTAACGAACTTGTTTGTCGGTTCTGAAGGAACGCTTGGCGTTGTGACAGAAGCAATTTTAAAGCTCATTCCAATACCTGAAACAAAACAAACTCTGCTCGCGCTGTTTGAAGACATGGACGCAGCTGCTAAGACGGTTTCAGCAATTATCGCCAATAAGATTATTCCAGCCACGCTTGAATTTTTAGATCAGCCGACGTGCGAAGTAGTAGAAGATTTTGCGCAAGTTGGGCTGCCAACAGATGTAAACGCTGTCTTATTGATTGAACAAGACGGACCGCCGGAAGTAGTGACTCGCGATATGGAAATGATTTCACGCATCTGCAGTGAAGGAAGCGCTGTATCTGTAAAAGTAGCAGCTTCGCAAGCAGAAGCAGAAGCGTTAAGTACAGCAAGAAGATCAGCTCTTTCTGCTTTAGCGCGAATGAAGCCAACGACGATTTTAGAAGACGCAACCGTTCCTCGTTCTAAAATTAGTGAAATGGTTAAAGGCATTAATGAAATTGCCGTAAAATATAACGTTAAAATCTGTACGTTTGGTCATGCGGGAGACGGAAATCTGCATCCGACTTGTTTAACAGATGCACGTGACGAAGAAGAGCTTCAGCGCGTTGAACAAGCTTTTGAAGAAATTTTTCACAAAGCCATTGAGCTTGGAGGAACGATTACAGGTGAACACGGAGTGGGAGAAATGAAAGCACCGTATTTGGCGCTGAAGATGGGCGGAGAAGGAGTAGCTGCGATGAAAGCAATTAAGTATGCTTTGGACCCGCAAGGAATTATGAATCCAGGGAAAATTTTTGCTAAAGACACGAGAAAAAGAGTGGTGGTTCGTTCATGACGGCAACAAAAGACATTCAGCAAGCGTTCAAAGAACGGTTAGATTATGACGAGTTAATGAATTGTATGAGATGCGGTTTTTGTTTGCCAAGCTGTCCGACGTATGGACAAACGAATCAATATGAAGCAGCGTCACCGCGCGGAAGAATTGCTTTAATGAAAGGAGTGGTAGACGGACTTATTGAACCTGATGAATCCGTTGAAAAGCAATTGAATCTTTGCCTTGGCTGCCGAGCGTGTGAGCCTGTTTGTCCTTCGGGTGTGAAGTACGGACACTTATTAGAAGAAGCGCGTGATATTATTCAGCAGAAAAAAAGACATAAATGGCCGGTAAAAGCGCTCAGGCATATGGTGTTTGAACACCTTTTCCCGCATAAAGAACGATTAAAAAATGTACATTCTCTGCTTGCTTTCTATCAAAGAAGCGGCTTGCAAAAAGCCGTTCAAAAAACAAACATACTAAATGTCCTGCCCGGTAATTTAGCACAAATGGAAAAAACGCTTCCGCCTGTGCCAACAAAAAAGGAAATGAAGAAACGTTCTTTTTTATTTGAAGCAGAAGGAACAGAAACACGTACGGTTGCTTTTTTTACAGGGTGTTTAATGGATACGATGTTTATGGAAACAAACAACGCGACGATTGCACTTTTACAAAAAGCGGGGTGTAAGGTCGTCATACCAGAAGTGCAGACGTGCTGTGGCGCACTGCATGCGCATGGAGGAGAAAAAGATCAGGCAAAAAAGTTAGCGAAGCAAAACATCATGGCGTTTGAATCTATTCAAGCGGATGATATTGTTCTTAACGCAGGAGGCTGCGGTGCATTGTTAGTGGAATACGATCATTTATTAAAAGAGGAACCGGAATGGAAAGAAAGAGCAGCGGTTTTTTCTGCAAAAGTTAAAGATTTTTCAGAGATTTTATTACAGCAGCAGTTTGTGGAAAAACAAAAGTTATCCCTGCCAAGTCAAATTATTACGTATCAAGACTCGTGTCATTTAAGAAACGTGATGAAAACGTCGAGCGCACCGAGAAAACTGATCCAAGCGATTAACGGAACGGTGTTTAACGAAATGGAAAATGCGGATCATTGCTGCGGCTCAGCCGGTATTTATAACTTAACGGAACAAGAGATGTCTATGCAAATTTTGGATTATAAAATGGAAAAAGTGAAAGAAACGCATGCACATACGATTGTAACAGCAAACCCGGGCTGTCTCATTCAAATGAAGCTAGGGGTAGTCAGAGAAGGAGTAGAAGAAAGTGTAAGAGCCGTTCATCTTGCAGATTTACTTCTTGAAGCAGTAGAAAGCAAATAAAAAGGCCGGACACGTCCGGCCTTTTTATTATTTGAACAGCTGAGAAACAATTTCGTACGAACGAAGGCGAGCTTTGTGATCGTAAATTTGAGCGTTAATCATAAGTTCATCTGCATCCGTTTCTTCAATAAACTGTTCCAGCTTGGCTTTAATTGTTTCAGGGCTTCCGACAATAGAAGAACCCAGCTGCTGTTGGAGAGAAGCTTTCTCAAAGTCCGTCCATAGTTCATCCATATTATCGACAGGAGCTTTTAGTTTACCCGGTGTGTTTCGAATTAAATTTAGGAACTGCTGTTGCATAGAAGTAGCCAAACGTTCAGCTTCTCTATCTGTATCAGCAGCAATTACGTTCACACCTAACATTGCATATGGTTTCTCTAACACGTCGGACGGCTTAAAATAACGACGGTACATGTTAAGAGCTGTCATTGTATTATTAGGCGAGAAGTGACTTGCAAATGAAAATGGCAAGCCTAGCTGTGCAGAAAGCTGTGCGCTAAAACCGCTTGAGCCAAGGAGCCAAATCGGAATATTTAAACCTTGACCGGGAACAGCTTTAACACGCATCTGACTTTTTGAAGCAGGCTTAAAGTATTCCTGCAGTTCAGCCAGCTGTTCTGGGAAGTCACTGCCGTCGCTCCTGCGGTCGCGTCGCAGCGCCTGTGCTGTCAGCTGATCTGTCCCTGGCGCTCTTCCTAAGCCTAAATCAATACGTCCTGGAAATAGTGATTCAAGCGTGCCAAAATGCTCAGCAATAACAAGCGGAGAATGGTTAGGAAGCATAATGCCGCCAGAGCCTACGCGAATGCGTGACGTGCCTCCAGCCACATGACCAATTACAACAGATGTAGCGGAGCTTGCGATACCTGTCATATTATGATGCTCAGCTAGCCAGTAGCGGTTGTATCCCCACTTTTCAGCGTGCTGAGCTAAGTCTAATGTATTTCTAAGTGAGTCAGATACAGTTCCTCCTTCAACTACAGGAGAAAGATCCAATACGGAAATCGGAATATCTTTTAATTCTTTACTCATCAATTTCATCTTCTTTCTTTTAAAGACTTCATAGGCCTTGTTATTTCAATGGAATACAAGTATTTTAACAATAATCTTTCGAGTTCCAAAATATTTTGCTTCGGTTATTTTTCTTTAATTCCTTACTCTTTTATTATACAAGCTCCTAAAAAGCAAAAAGCTTGTACGGTATAAGGCAGAAGCCGCCTCTTTCTATAAAAAGCTGTCATATTTTATAGAAGAAGGGAGGATGAATATGGTTACTTTAAATGAACTAAAAAGCAAGCAGTACGATATGATATACAGCTTAGGCTATAACTGTTTTCCAGGGATATACATGAAAAAATATTCTTTGCGAAAACAAGCCGGCGTGATTGATTGGTGTATTAGCATTTCTCTTTCTCATGTCAATCTGCTGTTGAAAAACCGGTGTAAAGACTTATTTTTATATGAACATTTAACCTATGTCAGTTCTTTCGGAGATGGTTCCACCCTTAGACTGCGTGATAAGGTGTATCAAATTGATTCTGCTCATGATTTTCCGTCGTCTATCAATACAGAAGATAACTGGCTTTCGTACAGTGAAGTCAAAGAAAAGTATGAGCGGAGAACGGAGCGGTTTTTAACGTCGATGGAGACCAGTTCTTGTATATTGTTTATTCGTATGGGTGGAACGTATGAAGAAGCGAAAGAATTAGAGCATATTTTAAAGCGAATGGTCAAAAACGATTTCTATATACTGCTGCTGACAAACAGCGAAAAAGAACTTTTGTCCGAAGCTAACTGGGACTTGCCTTACACGTGTGCCTTATATGCACCTATTTTTTCAATGGATGTACTGCGCGATGATAAAGTATGGGAAGAGCTCTTCAGCGGGCTTGTTATAAAATAAAAGAAACTCTTTTTGTTTAATACGGGAATGAAAAAGCTTGTTTTTTTCATAGACTTTGTTATATCTGTGTATCAAAGGAGATGAAAAGATGGAGTCCAATGTGCGGAAGGCGATAAAAGAAATTGTATGGCTGCTGCTAGAACAAGACCAGTGCTGGAACGAGTATTTAGCACAGCTGGAAGATTTAAAAATACAAGTGGATTTGAATAGTTCCGCATATGAAGTTCTCAGAAAGATGACGGGTAATTACGAAGTGCTGCTTGAACATATGGATCTCATTCAGCAGTTTGAAAATCATTCTAAAAGTGAAACGGCGCTGAATGACTTAGTTACCATCGTCATGAAGCACTATTCGTTAAAAAATTCATAAACCTGCTTTGTGCAGGTTTATGGAGTTTTATCTCTCAATGGAATTGGGTAAAGATAATCGTTTATAATAAGTACATATGGTAATGAAAGGGTGATCGATATGGAAGAGAAACAAGAAATTGTACCCGCTCGTACAGAGGAAACAGCCAAATATTATTCGGAAGAAAAATTTTGGGACAAGCTTAAAAAGTTTGGTAAAAAAGCGGGAGCAAACGTTGTTTATGCCGTATTGCTTTTATACTACACGCTGCAAAAACCTGATATTCCCCCAAAAGCAAAAGCAGTCATTATAGGAGTGTTAGGTTATTTTATTCTTCCTTTAGATTTAATTCCGGACTTTGCAGCAGGAGTTGGATTTACAGATGATTTAGGAGCTCTGGGGCTTGCATTGATTCAAGTTGCCATGTACATTGATGAAGGTGTTAAACTGAAAGCAAAAGAAAAAATTAAAACGTGGTTTTCAGAAGAACACAATTTTTCCATTATTGATGCTAAAATAAAGTAACGTTATGATCGAAATGTCATTATTAAATAAAGTGAGCAAAAGAAGGTGATAGATGAATCATCTTCTTTTTAAGCGATAATATATAGGTCTTTATGACTATTTTAATCCGTTTTATGTAAAAAAAGCAGGATTAAAATATTTTTTTCATTAAAATTTTAAGCAATGTAATTGAATAATTGCCCTACAAATGTTAAGTTAAAACATGTTCATAAATTCGTCACAGAAAGCAGTATACAAATAAGTAAGATTGTTTGTAAAAACTTTGTGAAATTATGGAACTTTTTAACTGAGAGTTTCAAACACTTAGAGATTCTTCCTCATCAATCAGAAGTCGCTTTCTTTCGTTCCAAGATTAAGCATCTTTCATTTGAAGGTGTTTTTTTTCAGCCTAAGTAAGCCAACAACATGATTGTATGACAAGTTTTTGCTAAGGTTGTATAGTTACTGTATTGTATGACAAGTTTTGTGTGATTTGATGTTAACTAAATGAACAGCTGCGAAGTAAATAAATGATTGCAGAAAAACAAAGTCCATGCGTTTTCATGAACCATTATACGTTACTTCATATTTGTAGAGATGTTTAGCAAAAAGGGAGATGAATGGCCTGACGTAAACAATATTCATAGACAAGCCTTAGAAGATAATTATCTTTCTAAGAAAGCAAATTTATAGGATTGATTCTAATCTAAACAATGGAGTGTTCAAAAATGGAAATTAGTCAAATCTTTATTATTTTAACCCCAATCTTTTTTGTTATTTTGCTAGGTTATTTAGCAGGGTACTTTAAAAAGTTTGATGCAACAACATCTAAAGGGTTAAATACGCTTGTAACAAAATTTGCGTTACCTGCACATCTATTCGTTGGTATTACAACAACATCAAAACAAACGCTTATTGAAAAATGGCCGTTTTTATTAGCATTAGTTCTTGGTATTATTGGATTTTATGTTCTTTTCTTACTTGTTGCAAAATATGTATTCAAATACTCACTAACAGGCGCGTCTATGTTCTCTTTAAACTCTACGCAGCCAACGTTTGCGTTTATGGGTATTCCAGTATTAGGTAGCTTGTTTGGCGCGGATGTAGTAGCAATTCCAATCGCCATTACGGGTATCGTAGTAAATGCGATGCTTGATCCTTTAGCAACTATTATCGGTACGGTTGGACAGCGTGAAAGAAGTGAAGGCGATTCAGAAGAAAGCTTATTTAAAGTAACAATTAAATCAATCTTACACGGTCTTTCTGAGCCGTTAGCCTGTGTTCCGTTAATCGCGGTAGTATTAGTATTATGTGGGTTCCAATCTCCAGATTTACTATCAAGCAGCTTAGACCAAATTGGTTCAATTACATCTGGTGCGGCTCTATTCGCAGTTGGGGTAACAATTGGTATCCGTAAAATTCAATTTAGCCCAGCGGCATTTGGTATTGCGATTTTAAAAGTGGCTATTCAGCCGCTTGTAATGTTAGGAATTGCAACAGCAATGGGTCTATCATCAGCTGACATCGTAAAATTAGTATTATTAGTAGCGTTCCCAGGTTCAGCTGTAGCAGCGATGATTTCAGTTCGCTTTGACAGCTTAGCTGGTGAAACAGCTTCAGCATTCGTACTTAGTGCCATTATGTCACTTGTTACATTACCGCTGTTAATTTCTTGGTTAATGTAATCACATATATGGATATAGAACAAAAAAGGCTTTGCTATTTTAGCAAAGCCTTTTTTTGTGCATCTATATTTAAAAAAGCTTTAAAAATTCTTGAGCAATTTTGGGAAGATAACTGTCGGTACGCCACGTAACTAAAGGCTCAATCACAAATGGATTATCTTCTATGTTTAAAATTTTAATATGTTCTAGTGAAAAAGAGGAAAGCATTGAATAAGGAACAATGGCAGCACCAAGGCCACGACATACTAAATTAAGAAGCATCGCTGAGTCATGGCATTCGCATAAAATATTAGGTGTTATATCCATCTTTTCAAATTCTTTTATAATGCGATTGTATATGCTTATTTCCCGGTTTGAGCGAAGAAGGATAAGAGGAAGTGAGGCAATTTCAGCTACCGAAATCTTTTCTTCTGCATAACTGCTTTCTTTGGGAACTGCTACAACAAAAACATCTGGTGCAAGTGTTTTTGTTTTTACCTGTTGATAAGGTAAGTCTGTAGTGGTGACTGCTACATCGATTTTTCCTTCCGTTAATAATTCGTTTAAATGAGCTGGTTCGTTTTCATAGATATTAAAGGTACTGTTTGGATACTGTTTTCGAATAAGAGCTAGCTTGTCGAGAACAGTTGATGCACAGTAGATTGTACATCCGACTTCAAGCTTTTCATTTGTTATGTTTTTACATTCCTGTACTTCTAATACGGATTTTTCGACCCTTTGCACAATTTCTTTCGCTCGTTTTAAAAAAAGCTCTCCTTCTGCTGTTAACAATAAGCGCTTGTTATTGTTTCGTTCAAAAAGCAAAAGACCTAGCTCATTTTCGAGCTGTTTTAGCTGCCTGCTTAAAGGAGGCTGAGCCATATGCAGGCGCTTGGCTGCTTTAGTTACATTTAATTCTTCAGCTATGACAATAAAATAATGCAGCTGTCTTAATTCCACTGTATTCAACTCCATACTTTAAAGGTATTATTATATATTTTATCAATATTTTAATTGTATGGAAAATGAGTGTAAAGTTAAATGTGTAACCAAAAGAGAGAGGAGAAAGAGAAATGAAAATAGCTGTAGGAATCACAGGAGCCACGGGAGCTATTTTAGGTATTCGAATTTTAGAGCTTTTGAAGAAGGCTTCTGTTGAAACGCATTTAGTCATGTCGCCTTGGGCTCATGCCACAATTAAGCTGGAAACACCGTATAGCGTTCAGCAAGTAGAAGCGCTAGCAGATTATTGCTATTCATATCAAGACCAAGCGGCAAAAATTTCGAGCGGTTCTTTTCGTATAGATGGAATGATTGTTAGTCCTTGCAGCATGAAAACATTAGCATCTATTCGAGTGGGGTTAGCAGACAACTTAATAGCGAGAACGGCAGATGTGATGCTAAAAGAAAGAAAGCCACTGGTGCTACTTCCTCGAGAAACGCCTTTGAATACGATTCATTTAGAAAACATGCTGGATCTTTCAAAAATGGGTGCTATCCTTGTACCTCCTATGCCAGCTTTTTATAACAAACCTGAGACAATTGATGATATTGTTACCCATATTGCTGTTCGAACATTAGATCAATTAGGAATTGAGCTTCCTGAGGCAAAAAGATGGAATGGAATTAAACATTTATCACAAGGAGGAAAATAAACATGGCTTATAAAGACTTTAGAGATTTCCTTGATACGCTACATAAAGAAGGGCAGCTGCTGACGATTACAGAGGAAGTGCAGCCAGATCCAGATTTAGGTTCAGCAGGTCAAGCCATCAGTAATTTAGGAGACCAAACGCCGGGATTATTATTTACAAATATTTATGGATATAACAACGCAAAGGTAGCTCTAAACGTAATGGGTTCCTGGTCAAATCACGCATTAATGATGGGACTGCCTAAGTCAACTCCTGTAAAAGAACAGTTCTTTGAGTTTGCTCGGAGATATGAAAAATTTCCTGTTAAAGTGAAAAGAGAAGAAACAGCGCCATTTCATGAGTGTGAAATTAAAGATGATATTAACTTATTCGACCTTTTGCCATTGTTTCGCTTGAATCAAGGAGACGGAGGCTATTATCTAGATAAAGCGTGCGTTATTTCTCGTGATCAGCATGATAAGGCGCATTTCGGTAAACAAAACGTAGGTATATATCGTATGCAGGTCAAAGGAAAAGACCGTCTAGGCATTCAACCTGTGCCACAGCATGATATTGCCATTCACTTGAAACAAGCCGAAGAAAAAGGTGAAAACCTCCCTATATCAATTGCTTTAGGATGTGAACCCGCAATTGTCACAGCAGCTGCTACGCCGCTTCATTACGATCAATCAGAGTATGAAATGGCAGGAGCTATTCAAGGTGAGCCTTACAGAATTGTGAAGTCTCAGCTTTCTGATTTAGATGTACCTTGGGGAGCAGAAGTGATTTTAGAGGGAGAAATTTTAGCTGGTGAACGTGAGTATGAAGGTCCTTTTGGTGAATTTACAGGTCATTACTCCGGTGGCAGAAGCATGCCTGTTATCAAAATCAATCGTGTATACCATCGCAAAGATCCTATTTTTGAAAGTTTATATATCGGTATGCCTTGGACAGAAACAGATTATTTAATTGGAATCAATACAAGCGTTCCTTTATATCAGCAGCTCAAAGAAGCATATCCTGAAGAGATTGAAGCTGTGAATGCGATGTATACTCATGGTCTCGTTGCTATCATTTCAACGAAAAGCCGATACGGAGGATTTGCTAAGGCGGTTGGTATGAGGGCGTTGACTACGCCGCATGGATTAGGATATTGCAAGTTAGTTATTGTAGTAGACGAAGATGTGGATCCGTTTAATTTACCGCAAGTCATGTGGGCGCTATCGACAAAAATGCACCCAAAACATGATGTTATAACCGTGCCTAATCTCTCAGTTCTGCCACTTGATCCAGGATCTGAGCCGGCTGGTATTACAGATAAAATGATCTTAGATGCTACAACACCAATTGCACCTGAAACAAGAGGCCACTATTCTCAGCCTTTAGATACACCACTTGAAACTGAAAAATGGGAAAAAATCTTAACGAATATGATGCAAAAATAAACAAGGAGGAATCGACATGTATACTTGTCCAAGATGTGAAGCCAAACAAGCGAACTTAGTATCTAAATCACCAGTTGAAGGAGCCTGGGAGATTTACTTATGCAACGTGTGTTTGTTTACCTGGCGTTCTTCTGAACCTGAGACGATCACCAATCCTGAAAAATACCCTCGACCATTTAAAGTTAATCCAAAAGCCGTACCGCTGGCAACGCACATGCCTCCTGTGCCACCCCGATCTTAATCAGCAAAGGTGGTAAGTAAAATGAATAAAGCAGAGCTGCCAAAAGCCGTGCGCGTATTTTTAAATGGAAAAAACTTAGAAAGAAAACAGCATGATGCGATGCTGCTATCTACAGTGACATCCGAAGGTTTTCCTCATGTAGCAATGATTAGCGCAGGAGAGCTGGTAGCTATTAGCTCTTCACGCGTCAAGCTGTTAGTATGGAAAGATACCACGTCTTCAACAAACATGATACAGAATCATAAGGCAACCGTTACATTAGTTGTTGAAGGAAAAGCTTATTACATTAAATTTTGGCTGAAAAAAGAAGCTCCTGTGTTATCAGGCTATGAGTTATTTACGGGAGAAGTAGCCGCTGTTAAAGAAGATTACGCAAAATATGCAGTTTTAACATCTGGCATTCAATTTCAGCTTCATTATTCCAAAGAGGTACTGAGCCGCTGGAAGCAATCAATTAAGGCTGTTCTTTCTACTGAGAAAACCGATTCTTAAAAATAAGAATCGGTTTTTTAGCTGTAGTGAAATTTTTTCAAATAGCATGCTAGCTGCACTTTTAATAGATGTTCACTATTTGTAAATGATATGTTCATTTTATCTTCGATTTTCTTCAACCGCTGATAGAGTGTATTAACGTGAATATGAAGCTGCTTAGCTGTAAGTGAAGCAGAGCGGTTGTTATCAAAATACGCTTCTAGCGTTTGTTCTAAAGGTTCATCATTCAAATGATTGTTTTTAAGAGGGACAAATACTTCATCAATAAAGGTTTTTACTTCTTCTTTCGATTGATTAATAAATAACCGGTTAATTCCTATTTCCTCATACAACATGCATCCATCTTGCTGCTGAGACAGAAGGTAAGAGATAGCTTTTTCAGCTTCGCGATAACTTTTTCCTATTTGGGTAAAGTTAGAATAACGACTTCCAATCCCTATTTTTACATGACATTCATTGTAGTAACGCCATTTTGAGAGTAAATCCTTTAATTGTTTGATAATAGCATGATGTTCTTCATAAGGATCAAGCGTAAATACAATGGTTACTTTCGTGTCGAATCCGTATACGACCGGCGCTTTTGAAGTGAAAACCGATTTGATGTCAGATACAAGGCGATGAAGATGTAAGTTTAAGAGCTGCAGGTCAGCTTGTGAACGAATCGTAATAAGAGCGACTAGAGTATGTTTTTTTGTATCAATGTTTAGCTCGTTTGCTTTTTGATACAGTAAAGTGGTGTCATAACATGATAAGTATTCACTAAATAGTTCATGCGTTCGCTTGTAAAATAAATCGACTAACGTTTGTTTTTTCAGCATTTCTAGTGCAATAACAGAGCTGCTTTGTTCGAGTGCCACTTGATCTAGAGAGGAAAGATCTCCTTGATTTGCCTGCAGAATAACTAACCCTAAGAGTGTATCAATGCCGTGTATCGGTTGAATGTAGACGCTGTGCTTCTGGTTGTGTGAATCAATAGTATAAAAGCAAGCCTTTGTATGTAAAAGAAAATGCGTGTGAAATTCAGCTGTTTTTGTGTCTATATCAAGGGATTTCAAGAAGCCATAGGTCTTATTATCAACAAAATCTACAATGGTGACGGGAGATGTAACCATTCGGCGTAATTCGGTAAGTATCGGTTCAATTCCTTTACTTTGAAGGGAAACGTTCATGAATGTGCGATGAATTTGATCGCGGCGTATTAAAAGTTCATTTTGTTTTTTTACATCTTCAAAAAGCGCTGAGTTTAAGAGAGCAATCGAAACTTGATCGGAAAAGCTTTCTAACAATTCTTTATCCTCTTCATTTAAAAGAGGGGTTGTACCGTTTTGATAAATAATGAGTACGCATACCGTTTGTTCCTCCATGCAAATTGGGACAGAAATAATAGATTGAATGTTTGTAAACGTATAGGACTGATTAAGATAGTGAATATTATCGTCAGTCATAGTAGAAGAATCGCGTAATATATCCGCTATTTCCGTATACATATAGCTTTTATTATGCTGAAATGTCTTTCCGATAATTCCTTCGCCCACTTTCATTTTCATGTTTTGAATTTCATTATTTGGCCCCCCGGACCAGGCCCGAGGCAAAAGAAATTGTGTAGAAGAATCAAACATCCACAGCACGCCCATATCCGCAACAGAAATAACTGAAAGAGCATTTTCCAGAATTCTTGTTAATAGATAGTCAGAGTCTTGTAAAAGCGAGATTTCCTTAATGCTTTTCATAAGTACGTTCAAAATGTGCTCATGCCGCTCGAGCTTTTTTTGCAGCATGTAAGAAGAAAAGTTAGCGGATAGCTCTTTTATTTGTTGTGGTGTCCAGTGATGCCTAGCAAATATGCGAACAACAAACGCATAGCGATTTGGAAAAGATAAGTAAATTTCTTCGAACTCTTCATATGCGATATGCTTTTGAATGGAATCACTGCCGTTATGTAGGCTAGTGGGAGGAGCATAAAGCAGAGATGAGCATGAAGAACTGGAAAAAATCATGTTGAAATTTGCAGAATCAATACTTGCCCAAATTTGATACGAACTGTTTTTTATAACAGATGTAAGATAACCTTTCATATTAGCTAATAAATCACTCATGTTAACAACCCCTTATAGACTACTTAATGTAAAAAAATACATAGTTATAGTTCTTATTATATAGAAATGCACATTGAAAAAATAGTCAGAATTTTTTAATATTTATATAACAAATTGATTTGTTACAAAACATTACATTAAATGGAATGAAAAGGAGATGAGTGCATTTATGCTAGCAAGAATGAACTGGAAATACGTCATTTTATTTTTATTATTTTTAGGCTGGTCGCTTGGGAACTTAGATCGTTTTATTATTAATTACGCTATTTTAGATATCTCAAAAGATTTACACCTTAATGCCTCTTCTACAGGCATCATCTTAAGCAGTTTCTTTGCAGGATACGCGCTGATGCAAATACCTGGTGGGTGGCTAGCAGACCGCTTTGGATTTAAAAAAGTTATTACAATTGCCGTGCTTTTATGGTCTTTGTTTACGGTTTTTACCGGAATGGCCTGGTCTTTTGCTTCTATTATTATCATTCGCTTTTTATTTGGATTAGGGGAAGGGAGCTATTTTCCATCTGCGTCAAAAGGAATCGCAGGGTGGTTTCCTCAGCAAGAACGCAGTAGAGCCATGTCCTTTTTGTTATCGTCAGGTACGATCATGGGTGTGGTCACACCGATTCTGGCGACGCAGCTGATGCAAACGATAAGCTGGAGAAGTATCTTTTATATCATAGGAGCCATCGGGCTCGTTATTACAGTTCTGTTTGTTTTTTTACTAAAAGAAAAGCAGCAGGGGGAAAAGAGAGAGGCTTCTGCTATTCCTGCTAAGCAGATGACATTAAAAGAAATTATCAGAACCCCGATGATTTGGAATTTATTTATTGCATATTTCAGTATTTACGCTATTAACTGGGGGCTCATGTCGTGGATGCCTACATATCTAGCCGAAGTACGACATTTAAATTTAACGGACATCGGTTTTCTTTCCGCTATCCCTGCATTTGTAGGTATTATTGGGATGTTTGTTAGCGGTTTTGTTTTAGACAAGCTTCCAGATGGAAAAGACAAGACGATAGCAGCGGTTTTTGGTTTACTGATGGGCGTTTTTCTTTGCTTAATGGCTATTTCACCTAGTGTAGGCATGTTTATCGTTTTTCAAAGCGCAGTGACTTTACTGTTTTCGTTTAATGTAATTTTAATCGCTTCAGCTCCTTTAAAAATGTTGCCTGAATCAGTGGTCGGTTCAGCAAATGGGTTTATTAATACAGGGGCTCAAGCAGCCGGCGTATTAACACCGATGCTTATTGGTTTTTTAGTACAATCGTTTGGCGGGTCGTATAATGCAGCATTTGCTTTATTAATTATCTGCGCTCTTGTCTGTGCTATTTCGTTATTTTCGATTCGACCTGCAAAAGTGTTAGTTGACGCACAAAATGCTGTTAAATAATAAGGGGAAAAAGGAGAGTGTCTCATGGATATTATCAAAGAAGTCGAACAACTTATTGAAAAAAAGCGAAACGAGCTGACTCAAATCAGTGATCAAATATGGGAATATGCAGAAACAAGGTTTGAAGAGTATAAGTCGGCACAGCTGATTTGCGACATGTTAGAAAAAGAAGAGTTTACGCTTCGTACACATATTGCTAACCTTGAAACAGGTTTTGTTGGAAGTTACGGGCATGGTTATCCGATTATCGCTATTCTCGGTGAATATGATGCGCTTACCGGGCTGAGTCAAAAAGATAAGTGTGCAGTAGCAGATCCAGTCAAAAAAAATGGAAATGGCCACGGGTGTGGACATAACTTACTTGGCGTAGGCTCACTAGCAGCTGCGCTTGCTGTAAAAGAATATTTAAAAGAAAAAAATGTTCCGGGGACCGTTCGATACTATGGATGTCCAGCTGAAGAAAGTGGATACGGAAAGACGTATATGGTACGAGAAGGATTTTTTCAAGATGTAGACATCGCGTTTTCGTGGCATCCGGCTACCGTTAATGGTGTCATGCATACGTCATCGAATGCGGTTATGCAAGCAACTTTTAAATTTAAAGGAAGAAGCAGTCATGCAGCTGCTAGTCCTCACCTTGGAAGAAGCGCTTTAGACGCTGTAGAGTTAATGAATATTGGCGTGAATTATATGCGTGAGCACATGATAGACGAAGCGCGGGTACACTATGCGATTACAAACAGCGGAGGGATCTCTCCTAATGTTGTTCAAGCAGAAGCGGAAGTGATGTACTTAATTCGTGCTCCGAAGCCATCTCAAGTAAAAGAACTTTTTGAACGCGTTGTGAAAATTGCAAAGGGAGCAGCTTTGATGACTGAAACACAAATGGAACAGGAAATTCAAGGCGCCTGCGCAAATCTGATTCCAAATCAAACAATGGAGCAGCTGATGCATAAGCAAATGCTGAAGATAAATTTACCTGAAATTAAACAAGAAGACATGGCCTTTGCCAAAGCTATTTACGAGTCTACATCCGCCGAAGACAAAGAAGCAGCAAAAAAACAAGTCGGTTCACTGCTAGACAAAAATTTAGCGAATCACCCAGTCTTCAACCAAATTGCTCCTATGTCTAAAAATGTTTCGTTTATGACGGGATCGACCGATGTTGCAGACGTCAGCTGGAATGTTCCCACTGCACAGTGCGTGACGGCAACATGGGCTTATGCTACGCCGTTTCATACATGGCAAGCTGTTGCTCAAGGGAAAACGGAGTATGCTCATAATGCGATGTTATTGGCTGGAAAAGCCATCGCGGCTACGGCGATTGAAATGATAGAAAATCAAGAGCTGATTAGTCAAGCGAAACAAGAGCTAGAGGGTAGACTAGAAGAAGAAAGCTATGAATGTCTTGTGCCTTCCCATATACAGCCGCCTAATTACTCAGAAAATAAACAAGAAGACTATAGCGTGGTATAAAAACGAGGTTGGGAAAAACGTATTGTAGTTGAAGGGAAATCCGAACGATGAATCGAGATTCTTGGTTGAGAATCAAACTCGTTCGGATTTTTTCATTGTGATAGTGAACGTAAGTTTCAAGTATCCCGTTTGTTCGTCTTTAGATTGGATTCATGTAGTTGTGGCTCAATCTCTTTTTTGTTTTCATTAAAAATAAATGGTTAAAAATATATCTCTTTGCTGAACCTAACCCTATCTAATTGTTCAAGAAAAGAGGTAAAAACATGAGAGCATATAAAGTAGAAAAAGATGGTTCAATTTCAACTTCATTAAAAGGAAAATCGGTTTTATCCACTTCTTATTTAAATAAAGGTTCTGCTTTTACTGAAGAAGAAAGAGAAGAGCTTCATCTGCAGGGACTTCTTCCTCCAACGGTCTTAACGTTAGAAGAGCAGGCAAAAAGAGCATATGAGCAGTTCAAAAAAGCACCGAATGATCTTCAAAAAAATAATTCGTTAAATGATCTGCATAATCGAAACGTCGTGCTGTTTTATCGTTTATTAACCGATCATTTAAGTGAAATGCTTCCCATTATTTATACGCCTACTGTAGGTCAATCCATTCAAGAATACAGCCATGAATACCACCGTCCTGACGGCTTATATTTATCCGTAAATGAAGCCGATCGATTAAGTGAGGCAATTGAAAACTTAGGGCTCGACAGCGAAGATATTGATTTGCTGGTAGTTACGGATTCAGAAAGTATTTTAGGAATTGGGGACTGGGGTGTAGGAGGGATCAATATTGCAGTTGGAAAGTTAGCGGTTTATACAGCTGCAGCAGGAATTGACCCAAGCCGCGTACTGCCTGTTGTTCTTGACATGGGGACCAATAACAAAAAGCTTCTTGAAGATCCTTTGTATTTAGGAAATCGTCATGAGCGAGTAAAAGGAGAAGACTATAATCGCTTTATTGCTCAATTTGTAAAAGAAATAACGACCAAGTTTCCTAAAGCGCTTCTTCATTGGGAGGATCTTGGGAATATTAACGCGCGTCACATTATGAAAGAATACGGCGATAAAATTTTAACGTTTAATGATGACATTCAAGGAACGGGAGTGATTACTCTTGCAGCCGTTTTAACAGCGGTGCGCATTACAGGTACGCCTTTAAAAGACCAGCGGGTTGTTGTATTTGGACCGGGATCTGCTGGAATTGGGAATGCTGATCGTATTCATAGTGCGATGATGCTTGAAGGGCTGTCTGAAGAAGAAGCGTATGATCGTTTTTGGGCATATGATTACAGAGGTCTATTAACGGAAGATATGGAAGATTTAGCTCCTTTTCAACAGCCTTACGTTCGTCAAAATGAAGAGATTAAAGAATGGGAAAAAGACGATGAAAATAAAGTTTCACTATTGGAGCTTGTCAAGCAAGTGAAGCCAACGATTTTAATTGGAACGTCAGGCGTAACGGATGCTTTTAGCGAAGAAATTATTAAAGAAATGGCAAAGCATGTGGAGCGCCCTGTTATCATGCCGCTTTCAAACCCAACCAAACTTGCTGAAGCTGTTCCAGAAAATATTATAAAATGGACGGAAGGAAAAGCCCTTATTGCAACGGGAAGTCCATTTGAACCCGTTGAATATAACGGGCACACTTATGAAATCGGACAGGCTAATAATGCATTTGTGTTTCCGGGTCTTGGTTTAGGTGCAATTGTGGTTCGCGCTCAAAAGTTTACTGAATCTATGTTTGCTGAAGCTGCCAATGCAGTAGCGCGTATAGCAGAAACAGATACAAAAGGAGATACGCTTCTTCCTAATATTAAAGATCTTCAAAAAGTATCAAAGGCGGTTGCTGTGGCAGTTGCCGGTGCTGCTGTAAAAGATAACGTAGCAACTGTTACGGAACAAAATGTAACTGAACTTGTAGAAGCAGCGGTATGGCAGCCTGTTTATAAACCTGTTAAGGCAAGAAATGAATGAGGTGAATGATAAATGAGCATAGGTCAAATTTTTCTCATTCTCGCGCCTATCTTTTTTGTCATTTTACTTGGTTATTTAGCAGGGCATTTTAAAAAATTTGACAAGCAAACGTCTAAGGGGCTTAACACATTAGTAACGAAGTTTGCGCTTCCTGCACACTTATTTGTAGGTGTGACGACAACGCCAAGAAAAACACTCATAGACGAATGGCCGTTTTTAGTTGCGCTGATTTTAGGAATTGTCGGGTTTTATCTCATTATATTGCTCATTGTAAAGTACGCAGGGAAGTATACGTTAACTGCCTCTTCTATGTTTGCCCTAAACTCAGCTCAACCAACGTTCGCTTTTATGGGTATTCCAGTACTCGGAGGATTGTTCGGTGCAGGCGCAGTAGCGATTCCAATTGCCATAACAGGAATAGTGGTGAACGCGATTTTAGATCCGCTGGCAACGATTTTGGGAACTGTTGGCCAAAGGGGACGAAGGGAAGGGGAAGAGAAAACAAGTTTATTCAAAGTAACGGTTCATTCTATTTTGCATGGTTTATCTGAGCCTTTGGCATGTGTCCCGTTAATTGGAGTGATTTTAACGCTTTGCGGCTTTCAGTCACCTAAACTGTTACAGGATATGCTTAATCAAATCGGAAGTATTACATCAGGAGCAGCTTTGTTTGCGGTAGGAGTAACGATTGGAATTGGAAAAATTAACTTCAGTAAAGGTGCGCTTGGGATCGCTGTCTTAAAAGTAGCGGTTCAACCAATCGTTATGCTTGGAATTGCAGTATGGATAGGATTGTCTTCAGATGAAGTGACAAAAGCTATTTTACTGGTAGCTTTTCCTGGGTCTGCTGTTGCTGCGATGATTGCTTTGCGGTTTGAAAGCTTGGAAAACGAAACGGCATCTGCTTTTGTCATTAGTGCTATTTTATCGTTGATTACGCTTCCGCTTCTTATTTCTTGGCTTATGTAAATAAAAAAACGAAAGAGGAGAATTCCTCTTTCGTTTTAAGAAGGATTAATAAGCTAATGCAAATAATCCTTTGATATGAGATAAGTAACGAACGTTACTTGCTTCTTTCATAAGTGATGCTGGTAAACCTTTTAATTGCGTTTTGTTTCCGCCGATTGTACCAATTGCATCTTTGCGTCCAAGACTTCCTAGTGTACCAGAGAAGACAGGAACGAATGATTCCATTGCTCCGCCGCGAATAGCTACTGCTAAGTTCACGCCTACAACTTCACCCATTTGCCAAGCTAATTGAGCAGTAGGTGGGTAAGGGCGACCTTCTGGACCCATTACAACCGCTGAGTCACCAGCAAGGAATACATCTTTATGAGATGTAGATTGTAAGAATTCATTTACAAGTGCACGACCGCGGTTTACTTCGATACCTGAGTTAGCAACTACAGAGTTACCTTGAACTCCGCCAGTCCATACCATTGTTTTTGTTTCAATTTTGCTGCCGTCTTTAAGTTCAACAGTTGTAGCATCCATTTTTGTTACAGGTGTACCAGTAACAAATGTAACGCCACGTTTTGTTAAGCTTGATTGAGCGCGCTCTACTAATTCAGCAGGGAAGCCTGGAAGAACTGTAGGAGCTGCTTCTACACAGTATAGAGAAATTTCTTTTGGATCAACACCGTGTCTTAGACATAGGCTTGGCATTAAGTCAGCGTATTCACCAACAAGTTCGATACCTGTTAATCCGCCACCGCCAACTACGATTGTACCATCAGCTTTATTTTTTGTTTTGCTGTATTCAGCGATACAAGCTTCTACGTGCGCACGTAAACGGTTTGCATCATTTACTGATTTAAGAACGAAGCTGTGCTCTTCTAAACCAGGGATACCGAAGTAAGCAGTTTCACTACCTAAAGCTGTAACAAGGTAGTCGTAGCTTAATTTTGTACCATCTTCAAGAGATACTTCACGTTGATCTGGTGAGATTTCTTTTACCGTTGCAATTTTTAAATCAACGTTGTAGTTTTTAAGTAATTTATCAAGTGGTAAAGCTACCGCTTGTTCAGAAACGCCGCCTACAGCTAGACGGTGTAATTCTGTAATGATTTGGTGAGTAGCAAAACGGTTCACTACTGTAATTTTTGCTTCATCCGCACTTAGGTGTTGGCGAGCTGTCATTGCAGTTAATAAACCACCGTAACCGCCGCCTAAAATTAAAATATGTTTTGACATAGTCGATCCTCCGTCCACACTTTTTAATGAAAATTATTTTTGTTTTTCGTTTGTAATGTCTAAATACGCTTGTGCAAAGCGGAATAGTTTTTGAGCTTGTGGATCTTTAAGCATGCGTAATAAACCGAATAAACCGATTGAATTAGAAGCATTTGCTTCTGCACGATCGTTTGCTTCGATTGCAGTAGCTGCAAGACCTTTTACTGTTCCTTCTACTGGCTCGATAAATTCTTTTACTCCACCAAGTAGATCTTCTTTTAATACGTCGTCAGTTAATAATGATTGCGCAACGTCGTAAGTTTTTGTAAGCACCGTTACCATTTCAGATAATTTTGGTAAATTATCTACAAGAACAGTAAGAGCTTCTTGTACTTCAGGCTTTAACAATTGATCTAACACATCCGCTTGACCTTTGTTAACTGCCGCTTCTGTTTGTACAGCAGCATTTTCCTCTGCAGCTGATTTTTGAATAGTTGATTGAGACATGAAAAGTCCTCCTTTGCTGGATACTGTTGCATATGTAGTTCCTAGTTATCTGCTAGACTTTCAAACTACATTGTGAAGTTGTGAAATCTTGCACATAATTCTATTTTAATTTTAATACGAGATAAAATCAACTCATTTCGTTGAAAAAATAAGTGAAGAACCTCGTAACCCTTTGTTTAATAAAAGTTTATAAAAAATAAAGCGAATAATTGCCTAGGTAAATAAAATTAAAATAGGGAACTAACATGATTCCTCTTCCTACGATAAAACAAATAACGTCATATTTCAACACATACGAACTTAATATTCTATAAGTATTAAAAAGATAGGGCGCATTTACTATTTAAAGAGTTTTCAAAAAATTACATTGACTTACTATAGTGTTCTACATATAATCAGAATATAACATCTTATGTAAGGAGATATAACATGGTTATAGTGGATGAACTTTATCATAATGTGGTCATTACATTGCCTCAATTAAAATTAATTGAATTTATAATGAAGTTAAAAGAAGCTAAAGCACAAGAAATAGAAGATATAAAAACGAAAATTAGTAAATACGAAGAGAAGAAACGTGCTGAAGAAGCTTGGTATCAATCACTATCACCGTTTCGTAAATTTTTTACCGGGCGTCCTTTAAGTCAGCATCAAGCGGTCGAGTATATGGTATACGTAAAGGAACGCTTTAAAAAAATTGATCACCTTAAAGCACAAATGCGAGAACTTCATGAAGTTCTTGAATTAATAAAAGCGGAAAATGAAGAAACAAGTGAAATTACGCTTTCGCCTGCTATTGTACAAGAAATAAAACGATTAAAAAGCAGTGGAGGCGTGGGGATATGAGTGTTAATGAACTAAGTTTAGGTATAAATACAACGTGGGTCGTCTTAACAGCGGCGATGATTTTGTTAATGGAAGGCGGATTTGCCTTGCTAGAGGCAGGTTTTGTCCGCTATAAAAATAGCGTGAATATTATTATGAAAGTATTTGCTGATATTACAATAGGAACGCTTTGTTTCTATTTAATTGGTTTTGGATTAATGTACGGAGATGATTTAGGTGGAATCGTCGGTAAAAGCGGTTTTGCGCTATCAGGTAATTTATCGCACCTTGACATTCCAATTGGGCTTGAAACGTTTTGGTTGTTTCAGTGTGCATTTGTGATTGCGGTCATTTCTATCGTTTCTGGAGCAGTAGCAGAACGAATTAATTTCCGTGCATACCTTTTATATGCGATTTTAATGACTACATTTATTTATCCTGTAGCGGGCCACTGGATTTGGGGAGGCGGATGGATTAGTAAGTTAGGGATGCTTGATTTTGCTGGTTCCGCAGTTATTCATGCTTTAGGCGGTTTTTCAGCTTTAGCAGCTGCAATAATGATTGGACCAAGAAAAGGGAAATTTACGAAGAATGGAATTAGTTCCGTTTCTCTTCCAAGCAATTTGCCGCTTGCATCAGTTGGTGCCTTTTTATTATGGTTTGGATGGTTCGGGTTTAATGCAGGAAGTACGCTAAGTGCCACTGACGTTAGAATTGGTCACATTGCTATTGTCACAATGTTATCAGCAGCAGCAGGCGGAGCAGCTACTTTATTTTATACCTTATTTCGCTACAATCGTTCAGATGCGCCTTCTGTGATAAACGGCTCGCTTGCCGGACTGGTTGGTATCACGGCAGGGTGTGCTTTTGTGAATACACCATCTGCTATTTTTATTGGAGCTGTATCCGGATTATTAATGATGGCAGCTACAAACTGGCTTGAAGCGCGTCAAATCGACGATCCTGTAGGAGCTTTTCCTGTTCATGCAGCTTCCGGAATATGGGGAACGTTGGCTGTGGGTTTATTTTCTACAGACGGCGGAGTGTTTACAGGAGGGAGCTGGACGTTATTAGGTGTTCAACTTCTCGGATTAATTGCTCTATGCGCTTGGGGATTTGTTACAACATGGATAGGGTTAAAGGTTATTTCCTTGGTGGTGCCGCTTCGGTCTACGGAAGAAGAAGAGGAAGTGGGCTTAGATATTAGCTATCATGGCATCATGGCAGCTCATCAAGCTCCTGAGTTTATTGAATATGAAAACTACTATGCGGAAGTGAAAGAAAAAAACGCAGATTCTTAAAAAAAGGCCGCGCTTTATAACAAAAGGGCGGCCTTTTTATGTGGGAAAAAATAGTTTTAAAATACTTGGTTTAAATGATTGAAAAGTCAGAATATTTGTGTTATATTATAAAAAAGCCAAGGAGTTGATTTCTTATGAAAAAGAATTTACTTAATTCACCGCAAAAATCCAACGGAAAGGTGCTTGATGCATTATTCGCTGAGATGGTTTTAGACAAGGCGATTGCAGAATTTCGTAAAGCACAGCTAAAAGAAGAAATCGACCGCACGCTATTGATGAAAAATAAAGAAGAGTTTTTAAAACTCTCATCAGAACTTAAACAAATTTCTTAATTACTTACTATACTTCACACACCATCTATTTTAGATGGTGTGTTTTATTTTTGAGACCTGCTAAAAGGGATTAATTAGTAATAATTATGAATATGTTCCTATTTGAAACTTTATTTACATTAATTGTATTGACTTCTTTTATGGATTTTTTTAACATAAACAAGAATTAAAGAGGAGGGGTTTGGTTGGGACATCTATTATTAGTAGATAGCTTAATTGCAGGTATTGTTTGTATTGTGTTAGGAATTTTATTTAGAGCTCACAAAATAAGCAAATTTTTGTACGGGATAGGAATTGTATTTGGTCTTATTTTTGTAGTTGGAACGGTTAGTCAGTCTTCATCTCATACAGAAACTTCGTCAGTTACAACTGAGAAAGTAGAAGCAAATCAAAAGAGCAGTAAAGACACGTCAGAACTTAAAGCCCTCGTTACTAAGGGAATGACAGATAAAGAATTTCAAAAAGAAAAAGAGAAAGCCGCTTTTCAACAGTCAGACTTAATTGCGTTAGGTAATGGAGAAGTCGGATATGTGATCAAAGCTGAAGATGGTTACGTTGTAGCTGATACGAACGGTGAAACTATTTCAAGCGTTGAAACGTTTAAAACGGCTGATGAAGTAGAACAGTATGGATTAAACGAAGTTAAAAAAGTACATAAAGATGTAAGAACAGTTGATGCTCACTATACGGCTTCAGATTTAGAAAGCTTAGAAGATTTTGATCAAAAAATTAATGAAGTGCTGAAGCGCGTCGATCTTACAAAAAAAGAGTTTAATGAATTAAAATTAAAAGAGGTGAAAACATTAACTTCTCATGAAATAGAAGCGATGAAGACTATTCGTGACTCTGTTTCGCCCATTACAAAAGATACGCTGCTGCAAAAAACGATCCCTGCTAAAGATATTGAAAAGTATGTAGATGGATCTTATACAGCGCTAGGAGGGTATGTAGCTAAAGCTGAAGATGTTCATGATATTACTTCGTACAAAGATTTTGTGGAAAGCTTACGTTTAGATTACACCGATGGTTCAGGCAAAAGGCCGTTTCCTGAAGAAGGATCAACGTACGGTGTAATCAAATTTAAATCGCAAGCGGTAAGCCACGTTGATATTCCCTACGGAACTGTGTTCGGAGGAAAAACAACAGACGGACCTCCATGTACGCTTAATGGGTTTACAGGATCTCGAAACGGGGAAACCGTTCCAGAGTTCAAATTTGATAACTATTATCCACCAGCAAACGGAGCGGAACTATACCAAGTGGTAAATGGGGAAGAAGTACTTTTAGCTACCTATGTGGCAGAAGAAAAACGATTTGTACCAGCGGTTGCTAACCCAATGTAAAGGACTGGTTTTTTGTGATTCGAAAAGGTTTGTATGCAGCATATAATGAACGAGATTACGAATGTTATGAAACGGAAAACGGGTGTGTAAAGCTGATTAGCTATGATAAAGGAGACGTAGCAAATGGATTCATTCCATACAATGACACGACTTTCACAAAAGAAGTTCCTCGTGATGCTGTTGAAGAAGTGTTTTTTGTAGCTCCGTATGCTGCTTATCAAAATGAAACGTTTGGTGTGTCAGCTGCTTCTGATGGTCAAGTACTTCTGACCACATCTGAAAAAGAAAAAGCTGATAAATATCATTTTCAACGAACGGATAAATATCTATACGAAAAACGTGTGTTAAAAGAAGAAGTGAAGTTAATGGAGAAAAAAACTCCTTACTCATAAGACGCCATAATAAAAAGAGGATGCACTCGCATCCTCTTTTTATTTAATCAATTTTCTTGAAGTGTTGCTGTTCGTATTATCATTTGTACGAAGGAAGGTAATACCAAGACCGATTAATCCTCCTACAATAGCAGGAACTACCCAGCCGAGACCCACTCCATACATAGGTAGAATCGATGTAAACAGATCGTTTATTGCCGCAATTTTGAATCCAGCAGCATTTAAGCCATCAAATAAACTAACGATAAACGTGAACAGAAGGCTTACTTGGTAAACTTCAGAACGTCCTTTAAATAAAGGGTGTAAGAATGTTAAAGCAATTAACACAATAGCTAACGGATAAATAGCTGTTAAGACCGGAACCGAAATAGCGATTAATTCCGTTAAACCAAAGTTTGCTACAACGGCACTGAATGCTGATAAAATGACAGCAATCAACTTATAAGAAACACTTGGAAACAGCTTATGGAAAAAAGATGAACAAGATGTTACAAGACCTACACTTGTCGTTAAACAAGCAACGGTAATCATCAGACCTAAAAGAATTCCACCGTAAGAGCCAAAGTAGTAATTTGATACTTCAGCTAAAACCGTACCTCCGTTATCAAGACGTCCAAGCTCTGATACGCTTGAAGCACCCATATAGGACAATGCACTATAAATAAGAGCTAAAATAACGGCAGCGATAGCCGTAGCTTTTGCACAAATTGTGATAATTTGTCGGTTAGTTTTTGCTCCTTTTTCTTTAATTGCATTAATAATAATAATTCCAAAAACAAATGATGCTAGTGTATCCATTGTCAAGTAGCCTTCTTGGAAGCCTTTAAAAAATGAGTGTGTTGTATAAGCTTCGCTTGGTGCTTCAAATTTTCCAATTGGGTTCACAACGGCTACAACTACCAATATTCCAATAAACGTTAATTTAATAGGTGTTAAAACTTTTCCTACTAAATCGACAATTTTCGCAGGGTTTAGCGAAAAAAAGCAGGTAATAGTAAAGAAAATTACCGTGAAAATGATAAGGGGAAGGTGCCCTGGATTTTCTGATAAAAAAGGCTTAACGCCAATTTCGAACGAAACGCTTCCTGTTCTTGGCATCGCAAAAAGCGGTCCGATTGCCAAGTATAAAATCGTAGTAAAGATAATACCGAAAGCTGGGTGTACGCGACTAGCTAAAGACTGCAGATCCTCTTTTCCGGAAAAACCAAATGCGAGAACGCCTAGAAGAGGCAGACCTACACCCGTTACTAAAAATCCAGCGTTTGCTGACCAAATATTGCTTCCGGCAGACTGACCTAACATTGCAGGGAAGATTAAATTACCTGCGCCGAAGAATAGGGCAAAAAGCATAAAGCCAATAACCACTATAAATGAAAAAGGAACTTTGTTTGACACGTTAAAACCTCCAAAATTATAAATGCTTTTTATTATCGTGTTGAATAATTAAAATTTTCAGAATTTTATATTCGAATAATAAAAATAAACATGTATCGTATTATACTAACCTAAAATGCATATTTCAATATAAAATTTTATTTTTTTAATTTATTCGCTGAAATAGCAAAAATAGAAAAATACTTAGCAAAAAAATCTCAGTGTACAACAATTATTTGATATGATAAAACAGAACCGTGGCTTTTAAAAATTTGCAAGTGCGGCCTTACATTCTTATTAGTAAAGAACTGTTTACATAAGGTGCTGTAAGGATGTATATTTATACACGGTTCGTTGAACCGCATATGCTCGATGGATGAAAGTCAACTGTGCGAAAGGAGCAAGAAAGTGAAAAGGTTAGGTCTAGCAACTCAGATTCTAATTGGACTGATTTTAGGCGTAGCTGTAGGTGCTATCTTTTACGGAAGCGATACGGCCATTTCTATTTTACAGCCAATTGGAGACATATTTATTCATTTAATTAAGATGATTGTCGTACCGATCGTGATTTCAGCATTAATCGTAGCGGTCGCAGGAGTAGGCGATATCAAAAAATTAGGTAAGCTTGGCGGAAAAACAATTCTTTATTTTGAGATTGTTACAACCATTGCGATTGTAGTGGGGATTATTGCCGCGAACTTATTCCACCCTGGTGCAGGGGTTGATATGGGACATATTGAAAAAAGCGATATTTCTCAATATGAGGCAACGGCAAAAACGTCTGAAAGTACAGGGATTGCTCAGGAGCTTCTTCATATTGTTCCGACAAACGTCTTTCAATCGGTAGCAGAAGGCGATCTTTTACCAATCATTTTATTTTCCGTACTGTTTGGTGTAGGCGTAGCTTCGATTGGAGAGAGGGGAAAACCTGTTTTAGCCTTTTTTGAAGGCGTCTTGGATGCAATGTTTTGGGTAACTAATTTGGTGATGAAATTTGCTCCAGTAGGTGTATTTGCACTTATTGGTGTTAATATTATAAAGTTTGGTGTCGGATCACTTATTCCATTAGGGAAATTAGTATTCGCCGTTTACTTCACCATGATTTTCTTTGTGCTTGTGGTTCTTGGAATTATTGCTAAAATGGCTGGAACAAGCATGTTTACGCTCCTAAAAGTGTTAAAAGACGAGCTGCTTCTTGCTTTTACAACGGCAAGCTCAGAAGCTGTTTTACCTTCTCTTATCAAAAAAATGGAAGACTTCGGTTGTTCTAAGTCGGTTACGTCGTTTGTAATTCCAACAGGCTACACGTTTAACTTAGATGGTTCAACCATTTATCAGGCGCTGGCATCGCTGTTTATTGCTCAAATGTACGGCATCGACCTTTCCATTATGGATCAAATTCAGCTCCTTCTTGTGCTAATGTTAACGTCAAAAGGAATGGCTGGTGTACCAGGGGCATCGTTTGTAGTTGTACTTGCTACACTTGAATCCATGGGCTTCCCTCTTGAAGGCATGGCATTTATTGCAGGAATTGACCGCATTCTTGATATGATGCGTACCACAGTTAACGTAGTAGGAAATGCTTTAGCTGCGATTGTAATGTCCAAGTCTGAAGGCGAGTTTGATAAGCAAAAATCATTAAATTACACAAACGAATTAAAGAAATCAAACATAGCTTAATGCAAAAAAAGCCGGGCAGCCGCCCGGCTTTTTTGTTTGGGGCTGCCTGTTATCTTTTTTGAAACATATGGTAAAATAAAAGAAATGAGAGACAAAGGAAGTGTCATAATGACGGAAACTGTTCAGTTAATTAAAAAGCTTGTTTCGATTCCCAGTCCTTCTGGAAATACAGAAAAGGTTATTTCGTTTGTCGAAGACTATGTAAAAGAGCTAAATATTCAAACGTATCGCAATCGAAAAGGAGGCTTAGTCGCTACTATTCCTGGGAAAAATACGGATCACCACCGTATGCTGACGGCTCATGTCGATACATTAGGTGCTATGGTAAAAGAAATCAAACCAAGTGGACGTCTGAAAATCGACTTGATTGGAGGGTTTCGCTACAATTCCATTGAAGGGGAATATTGTGAAATCGAAACGTCAGCAGGAGAAATATTTACAGGAACCATCCTTATGCATCAAACATCTGTTCATGTGTATAAAGATGCAGGAAAAGCTGAGCGGAATCAAGAAAATATAGAAATTCGATTGGATGAAAAAGTACATAGCACAGAGGATGTTCGCAGCCTTGGAATTGAAGTCGGCGACTTTGTTTCCTTTGATCCTCGTGTAGAAATAACAAAAAGCGGTTTTATTAAATCTCGTCATCTCGATGATAAAGCAAGCGTAGCTTTATTGCTTCAGCTCATGAAAATAATTCAAGAAGAACAGATCGAACTGCCATACACTACGCACTTTCTCATTTCAAATAATGAAGAAATTGGATACGGAGGAAATTCGAACATCACGCCTCAAACAGTAGAATACTTAGCGGTTGATATGGGTGCCATGGGAGATGGACAATCTACTGATGAATACACCGTGTCTATTTGTGTAAAAGATTCAAGCGGCCCATATCATTACGGTTTGAGAAAGCATTTGGTAGAGCTGGCTAAACAGCATGATATTCAGTACAAATTAGATATTTATCCGTTTTACGGATCAGATGCTTCTGCTGCTATTCGTGCCGGGCATGACATCGTACACGGCTTAATTGGTCCAGGAATTGATTCTTCTCATGCGTTTGAGAGAACGCATCAAGATTCATTGAATCATACGTATAAGCTTCTTTACCACTATGTGCAGTCGAACATGGTTCTGCTTTAAGAAAGGAATATTTAATTAGTGAATTTTTATGCGAAATAAAGAGCAGGACGGGATTGTGATGTCTGTTTTTTCCTTTCCTAGAAAAGAAGCCGGATAGCCGGCTTCTTTTTTAATAGATCGTATATATTTTTTCTGGGGAAGCAACAGTGGGTTAAAAAAGCACCTTTTCAAAGAGGTATAATGCTACTTAAACCTTTTGTACATTTTGTTCATTTAGAGAAGTTAAAATGTTTTTAAATTTTTAAAAGTTTCTTGTGACAAGTTTTGTAGAATGGGTTTTCAAAAGGAAATGGTTTCGTCATAATGTGGATATAGCGATCACTACAATAATCGGAGGCGAATCTTTTCATGTGGGTACTGACGGTATATGCTGGAAAAGAAATGAAAATGTTTGAATTTGAAACTGAAACGCAGGCGAGAGAAGCTTTTGCAAAAACAAATGGCTGTAAAGTTCTTTCAGAAGTCGTGTATTATAATGATCCTCATTTAACATTAGTAGCTATATAATGAAAAAACAAGAGCTAACTTTATGCTCTTGTTTTTTTATAGCCTCTTGTATCTTACGAAAAGAATAGAGTTGAAATAAAAAAAAATGTACGCTATGATATGGTAGTTACTTCTATTATTCTGATAGTTTAAAAGGTTCATATATATCAAACAGCAACAGTAAAGATGCCAAGAAGGCTTAATAGGGAAACTGGTGAAAGACCAGTACTGCCCCCGCAACTGTAAGTGTGGACGAACGAGTATAACCACTGTGGAAAAATCACGGGAAGGTTCTCAAGTAGAATGATACACAAGTCAGGAGACCTGTCTTTATTGTGAAGTTTCTATTTCTCCGGGGAGCGGGAAGGGAAAAGTTGGCTTAAAGTGGCATTCGTGTACACTTTTATTCTGACGTTTTACCCGCTCGCATATTAGCGAAGCGGGTTTTTCTCGTAGCATAAAACTACATATCGTGCAAAAAAGGTGCGCAATATTGAAATTGCGTTAAATGGGAAGTCTGGTGTGAAGCCAGCGCGGTACCCGCCACTGTGAAGAGGAGCTGATTGCATATGCCACTGTATTCGGGAAGGCGCAATCAAGTGATGAATCGAAGTCAGGAAACCAGCCTTTTTCTAATGCGAAGCTTACTCTACGGGATATAGGTGGAAGTGCAAAAACTTAGTTTGAATTTTTCTGCGCCTCTATCACTGATAGAGGCGTTTTTTAGTAAAGGAGCGGATGAGTGTGACGACGTGGAACTTAAATGGAACAAAGCATCACGTATTGATTTGTAATGGAAGCAGCTGTATGAGAAAAGGTGGAGAAGAAGCCACGCAAGCTATTCGAAATAAAGTGACTGAACTGAATCTAGATGAAGCGGTTCATACAACCCGTACGCGCTGTAACGGAAGATGCAAAGATGCTCCTGTAGCTATCGTGTACCCTTCAGGAGATTGGTACAAGCAGGTCACTGAAAATGTAGCTCATCGAATTGTCGAAGAGCATTTAGCAGGAGGCTGCAGTATAAAGGAATCGCTTATTTATGAATATGATCAACAAGGTTTTGTTTCTCCAGAAAACAGTGACTCCATAGAAGGAATCGACAAAGTAAAAAGTAACGTATAAAGGAGGAGCTAGCATGAAAGGTAAACTGTTAGTTATTGGATTCGGTCCGGGAAGCTTTGAACATATTACACAGCGGGCAAGAGAAGCCATTCAAGAAAGTGATATGATCATCGGTTATAAAACCTACGTGGAATTAATTCAAGGACTGTTAACGAATCAGCAAATTATTAGTACAGGAATGACCGAAGAAGTCAGCCGTGCACAAGAAGCCGTAAAGCAAGCTGAAGCAGGGAAAACCGTGGCGGTTATTTCAAGCGGAGATGCAGGAGTATACGGAATGGCCGGCCTTGTGTATGAAGTGTTGATTGAAAAGGGCTGGAAAAAGGAAACGGGCGTAGAGCTGGAAGTAATTCCTGGCATTTCGGCTATTAATTCATGCGCATCTCTCCTCGGGGCGCCCGTGATGCATGATGCCTGTACGATTAGTCTAAGTGATCATCTTACGCCTTGGGAGCTAATCGAAAAACGAATTGAAGCAGCTGCACAAGCAGATTTTGTAGTAGCTTTTTATAATCCAAAAAGCGGAAGACGAACAAGACAAATTGTTGAAGCACAAAGGATTCTATTAAAATACCGTTCCCCCGATACGCCTGTTGGCCTTGTGAAAAGCGCTTATCGTGACCGTGAAGAAGTCGTAATGACTAACTTAAAAGACATGTTAAACCATGAAATAGGCATGCTGACTACCGTTGTTGTCGGAAATTCGTCGACGTTTTTTTACGACGATTTAATGATTACACCGCGCGGGTATCAGCGGAAATATACCCTCAACCAAACGGAGCAGCCGCTAAGACCTCACCAGCGACTTCGAAAAGAAGCAGAACCGTGGGCTCTTGATCAAGAAGAGGCTGTAAAGCAATCAGCTTCGACTATTGAAGCGGTTCAGAACACAAGAGAGGAAAAAGCAGCTTCACGAGCTCTTGCAGAAGAAGCGCTTCAAGCAATTTTAGGTGAATCCACTTCTGCGGTCGTACATCAGCCAATAGAGTCTATCTTTGAAGTGGCGGTTAGTCCAGGGCTTGCAAATAAGAAGTTTACGCCCGTTCAAATGACAACACTAGCGGAAGTTGTTGGTGAAAAAGGTACGATGGAGTATACACCTGACCATCAAATCAAACTGCAAATTCCAACGGCTCAGCCAGATGTGATTATTAAAAAGCTCCAAGCAGCTTCCTTTTTACTATCTCCGGTCGGAGACGTGTTCACAATCAAAGCGTGTGATTTTTGTGATGGAGAAAAAAGCGACGCCATTCCACATACGGAAGAATTACAAAAGCGTCTCGGGGGAATGGACATGCCAAAAGAGCTGAAGCTTGGTATTAATGGATGCGGTATGGCCTGTTACGGTGCTGTTCAAGAAGATATCGGCATTGTCTACAGGAAAGGTGCGTTTGACTTATTTTTAGGAGCTAAAACGGTTGGTCGCAATGCGCATTCAGGTCAAATTGTAGCGGAAGGCATAGCACCCGATGACATTGTTGAAATAGTGGAAAACATTATCCATGAATATAAAGAAAAAGGTCATCCTAATGAGCGGTTTCATAAATTCTTTAAGCGCGTGAAGAACGTTTATGGATTCGACTATCAAGATATAACACCAAAAATAAAAGTAGAACCAGCTCCGTGTGGAGATTAAAAAATAGGAGGGCATTATATGAAATCAGTTTTATTTGTCGGGCATGGAAGCAGAGATCCTGAAGGGAACGATCAAATTCGCGAATTTATTTCGACTATGAAGCATGATTGGGACGCATCTATTTTAGTAGAAACGTGTTTTCTAGAATTTGAACGCCCAAATGTAAGTCAAGGCATTGATACATGTGTGGCAAAAGGAGCACAAGATGTAGTTGTAATTCCAATTATGCTTTTGCCTGCTGGCCACTCTAAAATACATATTCCAGCAGCTATAGATGAAGCTAAGGAAAAATATCCACACGTAAACTTCGTGTACGGACGTCCTATTGGTGTTCATGAAGAAGCCCTTGAAATTTTAAAAACGAGATTACAAGAATCAGGAGAGAATTTAGAAACTCCAGCTGAAGACACGGCTGTTATTGTCTTAGGGCGAGGGGGAAGTGATCCTGATGCAAACAGTGATTTATATAAAATTACGCGCCTTCTTTGGGAAAAAACAAATTATAAAATCGTTGAAACTTCTTTTATGGGCGTGACCGCTCCACTGATTGATGAAGGCGTGGAGCGTTGTTTGAAACTGGGCGCTAAAAAAGTGGTTATTCTCCCGTATTTCTTATTTACAGGAGTACTAATTAAGCGTTTGGAAGAAATGGTGAAGCAGTATAAAATGCAGCATGAAAACATTGAGTTTAAGCTAGCCGGCTATTTTGGTTTTCATCCAAAACTGCAGACAATTTTAAAAGAACGTGCTGAAGAAGGATTAGAAGGTGAAGTGAAAATGAACTGCGATACGTGTCAATATCGCCTCGGCATTATGGAACATATTGATCACCATCATCATCACGATCATGACCATGATCACGGACACCATCACCACGATCACCATCATGATCACGACTATCACGAAGATAAGGTCGGCGAGCTAAAATGATTTTATTGTTAGCGGGAACTAGCGATGCACGTGCATTAGCTGTCCAAGTGAAAAAAGCAGGTTACGAAGTTACGGCAACGGTTGTAACAGACAATGCAGCAATCGAATTACAGCGGGCAGAAGTGAAAGTGAAAATTGGACGCCTCACAAAAGAGGATATGATGGATTTTATAAACGAACATGGTGTAAAAGCTATTGTTGATGCAAGTCACCCTTTTGCGGAAGAAGCATCTAAAAACGCCATCGGCGCCGCTGCTGAAACAGCGATCCCTTACATACGCTATGAGCGGGCTTCGCAGGCTTTTACCTATGATAATATGACGATGGTTTCTACGTATGAAGAAGCAGCAGAAGTAGCAGCTGAGAAAAAAGGAGTTATTATGCTGACAACAGGCAGCAAGACGCTGCAGGTTTTTACAGAAAAGCTGCTTCCTCTTTCAGATGTACGGCTTGTTGCTCGTATGCTTCCAAGGCTGGATAATATGGAAAAATGTCAGCAGTTAGGACTGCCGCAAAAAAATATTGTTGCTATTCAAGGTCCGTTTACAAAAGAGTTTGATCAAGCGCTGTATAAGCAATACGGGGTAACGGTCATGGTCACAAAAGAAAGCGGAAAAGTTGGATCTGTGGATGAAAAAGTAGAAGCAGCCAAAGAGTTGGGCTTAGATATCATTATGATAGGGAGACCAAAAATCGAGTATGGAACCGTGTATTCTACTTTTGAAGAAGTGGTTCATGCTTTAGTAAACCAAACTAGGAGTTGATTGAGATGGATTTTCGTACAGAATTTAAACCGTTAACTGTTCAGCCTCAGCAAATTGAAGGAAAAAGTTTTGAGATGATTACAGAAGAGCTTGGACCTCATCCGTTTACAGATGAACAGTACCCAATTGTTCAGCGCGTAATTCATGCGTCTGCAGACTTTGAGCTTGGACGCAGCATGCTGTTTCATCCGGATGCGATTCAAGCAGGAATTAAAGCCATTCGCAGCGGCAAGCAAGTAGTTGCAGATGTACAAATGGTACAAGTAGGAACAAACAAGCAGCGAATTGAAAAACACGGCGGTGAAATCAAAGTTTATATTTCAGATCCGGACGTAATGGAAGAAGCAAAGCGCTTAAATACAACGCGTGCAATTATTTCTATGCGAAAAGCAATTAAAGAAGCAGATGGCGGGATTTTTGCAATTGGAAACGCCCCGACAGCTTTACTTGAGTTAATTCGTTTGATTAAAGAAGGAGAAGCGAAGCCTGGGCTTGTTATTGGTCTGCCGGTAGGATTTGTTTCAGCAGCTGAATCTAAAGAAGAACTTGCAAAACTTGACGTGCCGTTTATTACAAACATCGGGCGAAAAGGCGGCAGTACGGTAACGGTTGCTGCATTAAATGCAATTTCAATTCTTGCAGATCAGGTGTAACACATGAAGGAAGTGCCAAAAGAACCTAAGAAACTCAGAGAAGGCTATACGACGGGCGCTTGTGCAACGGCAGCTACGAGAGCAGCTCTGCTTACGCTAATTTCAGGAGAAGTGCAAGATGAGTCAACGATTTACTTACCTGTCGGCCGCTTTGCTACGTTTCATCTTGAAGAATGCGAGTATCGCACAAGCAGCGCTGTAGCCAGCATCATTAAAGATGCTGGAGACGATCCCGATGCCACGCACGGAGCGCTGATTATTTCTGAAGTTTCGTGGTGTAATGGTGCAGACATTATCATTGATGGAGGAGTGGGAGTAGGGCGTGTGACAAAACCCGGTCTCCCAGTTCCTGTCGGTGAAGCAGCCATTAACCCTGTTCCAAGAAAGATGCTGAAAGAAACGGCTGAACAGCTTCTAGCCCAATACAATATACAAAAAGGCGTAAAGATTGTCATCTCGGTTCCTGAGGGAGAAGAAATGGCGAAAAAGACACTAAATGCGCGTCTAGGTATTTTAGGAGGCATTTCAATACTGGGGACGCGGGGGATTGTTGTTCCGTTCTCAACAGCTGCTTATAAAGCAAGCATCGTGCAGGCAATCAGCGTTGCTAAAGCGAGTAATTGTGAGCACGTTGTTATTACGACAGGGGGCCGAAGCGAAAAGTATGGAATGAAACAGTTCCCTGAACTTCCGGAAGAAGCATTTATAGAAATGGGAGATTTTGTTGGATTTACTTTAAAACAATGTAAAAAGCAAGGAATGAAAAAAGTGTCGCTCGTAGGCATGATGGGAAAGTTTTCAAAAGTCGCGCAAGGCGTGATGATGGTTCATTCAAAAAGTGCACCCATTGATTTTAATTTTTTAGCAAAAGCAGCTTCTGAGTCAGGCGCTTCTGCTGAACTGGTAGAGGAAATAAAAGGCGCAAATACAGCTTCTCAAGTGGGAGATTTAATGACGCAAAGCGGTCATCATCAGTTTTTTGAAAAACTGTGCGAGTACTGCTGTTTATCAGCATTAAAGGAGGTAGGGGACGGAATCGATGTCGATACGTCTCTTTACACATTAAAAGGAGATTTTTTAGGACAGGCGGTGCAACATGGCAATTAAAATTATTGGAATTGGTGACGACGGGAAGTTAAGTCTGCTTCCTATGTATGAACAGTGGGTGTATGAAAGTGATGTGCTAATTGGAGGAAAGCGTCACCTTGACTTTTTTCAAGATTTCGAAGGAGAAAAAGTAGCGGTTGAAGGAGGTCTTTCTTCCCTTGTTGGACGTTTAAAAAACGAAGAAGGAAACGTGGTTGTGTTAGCCTCAGGCGACCCGCTGTTTTACGGAATCGGAAGCTATCTTTCTACGAAGCTCGACGTTGAAATATATCCTTATTTAAGCTCTATTCAACTTGCATTTTCACGTCTAAAAGAGCGCTGGCAAGACGCTTATTTTACAAGTGTGCACGGCAGAAGCATAAAGGGACTGGCTCAGCGCATAGACGGTCACAAAAAAGCAGCGATTCTAACAGATGAGCAAAATTCCCCTAATGTTCTGGCAAACTACTTATTGTCATTTGGCATGACTGAATACAAGATGTTTGTAGCAGAGAATTTAGGAGGGAAAACGGAGCGCTGTCAGCTGCTTTCGTTGGAAGAAGCGGCGAATCAAGTTTTTTCTCCGCTTAATGTCGTGATATTAAAGCAGGTGGAAGAAAGTCCAGTGTGGCCGCTTGGAATAGAAGATGGTGAATTTATTCAACGCAAGCCGGATAAAGGACTTATCACTAAAAAAGAAGTTCGCACACTTAGTATTAGCGCCCTGCAGCTAAAGAAAGACAGCGTGGTATGGGATATCGGAACGTGTACAGGTTCAGTCGCGATTGAAGCGGCTAAAATTGCGCGTGAAGGACAAATTTTTGCTGTGGAAAAAAATGAAGCAGACTTGGAAAACTGCAGAGAAAATCTATTGAAATTTCGAGTAGACGCCCACACTGTGCACGGAAAAGCACCGGAAGGGTTAAGTGAGTTTGCTGATCCTGACGCGGTGTTTATTGGAGGGACAGCAGGAGGCATGGAAACCATTTTGGACGTGTGCTGCAGCCGATTAAACGCAGGAGGGCGCATCGTATTAAATGCCGTAACGATTGAAAATTTAGCAGAAGCAATGAAAGCTTTTAAAGAACGAGGGTTTGAGACTGCAGTTACCCTTGCACAAATTTCAAGAAGCAAGCCCATTTTACATTTAACACGATTTGACGCTTTAAACCCCATTTATATTATTACAGCTAAAAGAGGAGAATGAATATGATTGGAACATTGTACGGACTCGGAGTTGGACCGGGAGATCCAGAACTAATTACAGTAAAAGCATTTCGTAAATTAAAAGAATCACCCGTTATTGCGTATCCTAAAAAGCAAAAAGGAAGCAAAAGCTACGCCCAAAAAATTATTGATGTCTATTTCAGTGCAAATGAAAAAGACATGCTGGGCCTTGTGTTTCCAATGACAAAAGATCCTGCTATTTTAGAAAAAAAGTGGACCGAAACGGTAGAACGAGTATGGGAAAAGCTCGAGGAAGGAAAAGATGTAGCATTTGTCACAGAAGGCGACCCTATGCTTTACAGTACGTTTATTCACATGATGCGCCTGATGCAAGAACGCCACCCTGAAGCTCCGATTCAAGTAATTCCTGGTATTTCATCCATTAATGGAGCTGCATCTCGCTTAGGTATTCCCTTAGCAGACGGGGATGAACACGTAGCCATTGTTCCTGCTCGTGAAGATTATGAAACAATGAAAAAAGTATTAGTGGAAAACGACTGCGTCATTTTTATTAAAGTGGCCAAAGTCATCGATTTTATGGTCGGTCTTTTAAAAGAGCTTGATCTGCTTGAAAAAGCGTCAGTTGTGACAAAAGTAACGTCAGATGAAGAGATTATCTGGAAAGCTTCAGAACTAGAAGGAGCCGATTTACAATACTTAACGCTAATGGTGGTGCGAAAATGAAGTTATACATAATCGGAGCTGGACCCGGAGATCCAGATTTAATTACCGTAAAAGGCTTAAAATTACTTCAGCAAGCAGACGTTGTCTTATACGCTGACTCACTGGTAAGTCAAGAGCTAGTTGCTAAGTCTAAACCAGGAGCTGAAGTGTTAAAAACAGCGGGTATGCATTTAGAAGAAATGGTCGGTACGATGCTTGAGCGCATGCGTGAAGGAAAAATGGTTGTAAGAGTTCATACCGGAGATCCTGCTATGTACGGAGCCATTATGGAACAAATGGTACTTTTAAAAAGAGAAGGCGTTGATATTGAAATCGTTCCGGGCGTCAGCTCCGTATTTGCTGCAGCTGCAGCGGCTGAAGCGGAATTAACCATTCCAGATTTGACTCAAACGGTTATTTTAACTCGTGCTGAAGGAAGAACGCCTGTACCTGAGTTTGAAAAATTAACTGATTTAGCAAAACATAAATGTACCATTGCTTTGTTTTTAAGCGCGACGCTCACAAAAAAAGTAATGAAAGAATTTATAAGCGCGGGTTGGAGTGAGGACACGCCGGTTGTAGTAGTCTATAAAGCAACGTGGCCAGATGAAAAAATTGTTCGCACAACGGTAAAAGACCTTGATGATGCTATGCGAACAAACGGCATTCGCAAGCAGGCGATGATTCTGGCAGGCTGGGCACTTGATCCACACATTCATGACAAAGATTATCGTTCAAAACTTTATGACAAAACATTTACCCACGGCTTTCGAAGAGGAGTGAAATCGGAATGATTCAACTCCAAGAAGGAAAAAAACCTCTTATTACACAACATGGAGATTATGCCGTTGTAGCTATTACAAAACACGGCGTAGAAATTGCAAGAAATCTCGGTCGTATCTTTCAGCAGTCCGACGTGTATTACATGAGCAAATTTGAAAAAGGAGACGAAAAAGAGCAGAACATTCAGCTGTTTTCAGGAAGCGTTCGGATGCTTTTGCCTTCTCTTTTTGAATCGTATAAAGGACTTATTATTATTATTTCACTGGGAGCAGTCGTACGTATGATTGCACCTATTTTAAAAGATAAGAAAACGGATCCCGCGGTTGTTGTGATTGATGATAAAGGCGAAAATGTCATCAGTGTGCTCTCAGGTCATATCGGAGGAGCAAATGAGCTTACGCGTGAAGTGGCGGCAGCACTTGAAGCCCATCCTGTTATTACAACAGCATCCGATGTTCAAAAAACGATTCCGGTTGATTTATTTGGCAAGCGCTTTGGTTGGGTGTGGGAATCAGCAGAAAAATTAACGCCTGTGAGCGCTTCTGTGGTGAACGAAGAAGAAATAGCGGTGGTTCAAGAATCAGGTGAAAAGAGGTGGTGGCACTATGAGCACCCTGTTCCAGCTAACATTAAAACGTACTCATCGATTCAGACAGCTCTAGAAGCATCGCCACATGCAGCCTTGGTGGTAACGCATCGCAATTTAAAAAAAGAAGAAGAAGCGATCTTAGAAAACGGTGTTCTTTACCGGCCAAAAGTATTAGCGATTGGGATGGGATGCAATCGAGGGACAAGTACAGCTGAAATTGAAACCGTTATTGAAAAAACGCTGGCTGAACTTCAGTTTTCAATGAAAAGTGTAAAAGCATTATGTACAATAGAGTTAAAGAAAGATGAAGAAGGGCTGCTAGAAGTGGCGTCTAAGTACGGCTGGGAGTTTGTCTACTATTCGCCCCAAGAGCTAAACAGCATAAGTATCCAGCAGCCTTCAGATACTGTCTTTAAATATACAGGTGCATATGGTGTTAGTGAACCTGCTGCTATGTTATACAGCGGTGCTGATACGCTTGAACTTGTGAAGAAAAAGTCAGGGAATGTCACCATTTCAGTGGCACTTATTCCAAATGACTAAAGGAGAGAACAACATGTCAAACAGAAGACTCGTCATTGCGGGTACCGGAAGTGGCGTAGGGAAAACAACACTTACAATCGGGCTGATGGCAGCATTAAGACAAGCTGGTTATAAAGTTCAAGGGTTTAAATGCGGACCTGATTATATTGATCCAACGTATCATACGGCTGTTACAGAACGAGCGTCTCGTAATGTAGACAGCTGGATGCTTGAACACGATATGGTTAGAGAAATTGTCGCTCGAGCTAGTCAAGATGCTGATATTTCCATCATGGAAGGGGTTATGGGATTTTTTGATGGGAAAAATCCGTTAACAAACGGAGGGTCAACAGCAGAAATTAGTTTAATCACAAATAGCCCCGTCCTTTTAGTTGTCAATTGTGCTAGTATGGCTAGAAGCGCAGCGGCAATTGTAAAAGGGTTTCAGCAATTTTTACCCGAAGCGAACATTGTCGGTGTGATTGCTAACCGAGTTGGAAGTGAAGGGCATTATAAACTTGTTAAGGCAGCAATTGAGCAGGAATGTCATATTCCTGTAGTAGGCTACTTGAAAAGAAACGATGATCTTACGATTCCTGAACGTCACCTCGGGCTCATTCCATCGATTGAACGAGGAGAATTAACACCGTTTTTTGAACAGTTAGGTCAGCTTGTTCATGATACAATTGATATTGAAAAAGTATATGAACTGGCTTTAGCTCCTAAAATAGAAATTAATGATCCTATCTTTACAAAGCCGTCCGTACCTCAAGTGAAAATTGCTGTGGCAAGAGATGCCGCTTTTAACTTTTATTATGAAGAAAATTTCGAATTGTTAAAAGCTTACGGAGCAGAGCTTGTAGAGTTTTCACCTTTAAAAGGAGAAATGGTCCCACAAGATGCTGACGGCCTTTACATAGGAGGCGGATTTCCAGAAGAATTTGCTGAAACGCTGGCTCAGCAAAGTGACGTTAAAAATTCTGTTCGAGCAGCCATCGAAAAAGGGATTCCTACACTTGCTGAGTGCGGAGGCTTTATGTTCTTAACAGATGCTATTGTCACAACAGATGATACATGCCATGAAATGGTGGGGCTTATTCCCGGACAAGTAAGAATGCAGACAAAATTAGCTGCGTTAGGATACCGGGAAGTGACGGGAAAGCCAGGGAATTTTTTATTTAAAGGCGATATACAAGCTAAAGGCCATGAATTTCATTATTCAACCTTTTCTTCAGAGAAAGAGTTTTCGCCTGCCTATGATACAAAAGGGATGCGAGGAATGAAAGAAGAAGGCTATATGAACAATAATTTAATTGCCGGCTATACGCACTTTCATTTTGGCTCTTCTACGAAGATGGTAGAAAACTGGGTGGAACAGTGTAAAGCGGTAAAAAAAGAAAGAAGAGATGCCGTGTGACAGTTGGAAAAGTATATTTAGTAGGAGCCGGACCAGGAGATCCGAAGCTAATAACCGTATATGGAATGGAGTGTATTCAAGAAGCGGATGTCATTTTATATGACCGCTTAGCTAATGAACAGTTATTAAACTATGCTAAAAAAGACGCGGAGCTTATTTTTTGCGGGAAATTACCGGGCAAGCACGGAGTCATCCAAGATCGTATTCACGAACTGCTTGTTGAAAAAGCACTTCAAGGAAAAGTAGTGACGCGCTTAAAAGGAGGGGATCCTTTTGTGTTTGGCCGTGGAGCAGAGGAAGCTGAAGTACTTGCTACTCAAGGAATTCCTTACGAAGTCGTGCCTGGTATCACGTCAGGAATTGCAGCTCCAGCGTATGCAGGAATTCCTGTTACCCACAGAGATCATGCCACTTCTTTTGCCATTGTAACGGGGCATGGAAGAGAAGAAAAAGGAAAAGATTATTTAAACTGGTCAGCGCTTGCTCAAGGAATAGATACAATTGCATTTTATATGGGCGTTGGAAATTTACCTCATATATGCAAGCAGTTGATGGACCATGGACGAGATAAGCATACGCCAGTAGCGCTTGTTCAATGGGGAACGACGAAGTATCAGCGCACCGTAACGGGAACACTTGCCACAATCGAAGACATAGCAAAAAAAGCAGAAATTGCTCATCCTGCCATCGTGCTTGTAGGTGAAGTTGTGACAATTAGAGAAAAAATAAAATGGTTCGAAGAAAGAGCGGAAAATATTCTGCTTTAACGTTAAAAGGAGGAGACAATATGACGATTATTTCACAGCTAAAAGAACGAAGAGCGGTACGAGATCATGAAACGCGTGAAGTGGAACAAGAGAAAATCGAACAGCTGCTTGAAGCAGCGACGTGGGCTCCAAATGACCGAATGAGAGAGCCCTGGAGCTTTTATGTGATTCAAGGAGAAGCAAAAAAGAAGTATGAAGAACTGGCTGAAGCGTATTTAAAGGAGCGCTTTCCTACAAAGCCTCATTTAGTAGAAAGTTCACTAAAAGCAGTGAAAAATACACCTGTACATATTGTCGTAACAGCTGATACAGTTGAAGGAGACGAAGAAGCCACGGAAGATAACAAATATGCGGTTTCGTGCGCGATTCATTCCATGTGGCTAGCAGCTAAAGAATTAGGGCTTGGATTCGTTTGGAGAACAAGAGGCGTTGGTCTTGTTCGAGACGAGCGACTGTATGAGTTTATCGGAAAGCCTTCAGGTAAAGTCGTGGTAGGTAATGTATTTTTAGGCTATCCAAATGAAGAGTCTCTTACAAAAATGAAAGAGCCTGCTAGAACACCGTTTACAGAAAAAACAACATGGCTGTAAACTGAAATTCGAAGAAAAAGAGGTTTTTAGATTGAAAGACAAACGTGGTCTTACGTTAATTTATACCGGAGACGGAAAAGGGAAAACAACCGCTGCTTTAGGTCTTGCGTTGCGCGCTACGGGACGCGGACAAAAAGTATTAATAATTCAATTTATTAAATCTCCTCAGCGTACATATGGAGAAAAGCTGATGTTTGACAGAATAGGAATTGAAATGATTCAAACAGGAGTCGGCTTTACGTGGACAAAAACACCGCCTGAACATCGTGAAGCTTTGCAAAAAGCCTGGGCGCTCACGAAGGAAAAAGTCTTCTCGAACGAATATGATGTGGTTATTTTAGACGAGTTAAATAATGCACTGGCTATCGAGAAATTTCCTATTGATGATGTGCTACCGCTACACGAAGTAATTGACCTTATTCAAAAGCGTCCTGAGCATATGCATTTGGTCATTACCGGACGCTCTGCAAAAAAAGAAGTGATGGAAGCAGCAGATCTTGTGACGGAAATGAAGCCTCATAAACATTATTATGATGAAGGAATTCCTGCTGTAAAAGGAATTGAATTTTAAAAAGCCCTCAATGAAGAGGGCTTTTTTTATTGAGCAGGAGCATCTACTTTTTCAGCTTGCCAATAAAATTGGCTAATGACATCAGACAGTGCTTTTGTTGTGTTGGTTAGTTCATCAAAGTTATTATCAACTCCGCCCACTTCAATTAAAATCGCATTTTTAGAAACATCTTGATTATATACACCGTTACCGCTGGATTTGTTTTTGCCAATAACTCCGCGGCTTAAGCCGGGATATTTCTTTTCAAGACCTTCATGAAGCGCTTTTGCCATTTTTAAGTTTTGTTCAAAGTTTTGATTTGCTTTCCCTAAAACAAACACAACTTTTGCATATGATTTATTGTTAATCTTAATGGTTGTATTATCTTTTCGAAGCGAATCTCGGTGCAAATCGATAAAGTACGTTAAATCTCTATTTTCAGTCATCGCCGTTTCAATTACTGTGCGAGACATGGCGTACGATTGATTGGTGTTCCAACCTTTTTCTTTTAATTTCTGTCCAATATTGGTTTGATCTACTTCTGCCCCAATTCCCTGAGCCTCTAAATCTTTTCCTAGCATATTTGCAACAATATTAATATTTGTTTTGCTATCCACTGCTTTATTAGCATCTGGATCACCTTCAAGTCCTAACAGAGGCAAGTAAGATTCCCAGCTGTGCGTATGATAAATATAAAATACCTTTTTTCCGCCAGTTGTATTATTATTTGGAGCGTTCGTACCATTGTTTTCTTTAGGCTGCTGAACTTTTGTAGTAGAATTTCTTTCTTTTAGCGTTTCATCTAGCGGCGGTGCAGATTCTCTAGGGAAGTTTGTGAAATTTGTGCCTTCACCGGCGATAATAATATTGGAATCGTAAATACTGAATCCAGGAAGTTCGGAACCAAACAAGCTTCTCGCGTCTTCTGCTCGAATACTTGTTGATAACTCGAGCAGTGTAGAAGAAAGACCTGGAGGCGAGTAGTTTTTATCAAAAGCCGTTGAAAAATGATGGTTTTCTTGGCTCATTAAATAATAAAGACTTTCTGCTTTATGCTTTGATAACGTTTGATAGACAATAGAAGAATTGAACTGTTCTTTAAATGCTGAGTAACTTACTAGAACAATGATAGATGATGTCATTAAAACAACGGATAAAATAACCAGAACCATCTTATATGTTAACACTACAAAATTGGCGCGATTACTAGATTTCAATGTCGAAATCTCCTCTCTATGTCAGCGTCAGGCTAATAGGTATGAAGGACTTTGCTAATCTAGTAATAATTATATGAATGGAGATTTCTAATTATGATAAGCATTTAATAGAGAAAGTAGTCTTCAAAATCAAAAAAGAAGAATCACGTGAGATACAATCTCATATTCTCCGTGATTCTTCTTCAAATAGACGTCGGATGGCTTCTCCTTTTGGAGTGAGGCTGAATCCTTTTTTCTCTTTTTTAAGCAGCTGACAGTTTTGTAATTCTTGTAAATACGTAACAATGCGCTTGCGCTTTACGGAATTTAATAATCCAAACGCGGGTATTTTATCGAGCTCTTTTTGACGAATGCTGTTAGTAGAAACGCCTTCTAAAATTTGTACGTAACTCTGCTGAGTTTCCGTGTTTTTTAAGGCATCTATAAGTGTTAATAACTGTAACATTTGGTTTGAATCAAAAGTTGTTTGACCGATTTTTAGCGGAGTCGAAAGCAGGTCCTGACGCTGCTTATGAAGTTCATTTTCTATCTTAGCGCTTATTTCTGTCAGCTTCGTTTCTATTTCGTTTGGACCCATATAACATGTGAATTTGTTTGTTTCCTGCAGCATGGTGACATCTGGAAAATCCCATTGCGAAAACCATTGAATGGAACCAACTTTGAGATTGGCATTCGGTGTTTTTACTTGTAATACGTTTTGAATGAAGGAAAGAAAGGGATCGTTTTCCTGTAAAACTTGTCTTTGATTAAGCTGATAAGTGGTTAGGCTGCACAATTTATCTTGGATTTCTTTGATGTGCACTTCATGATGCTTTAAAAGACTTTTCCATTTAAAAAAGACAAGCAGTTTTTGAATCACTTCTTCATTTTCATCTATAATCTCTTCGAACTGCCGCTGAGTTGTGGCTAAGCGTTTGGCTGCTAGCACTACATTATACTCATCATCGAGTGAAACGGCATCGTCTGTGACATCATATGTTACGGCGAGACCTCTGTTTTCTGAAGTTAAGCGAATGATCTCGTTTTCTCCGTGAACAGTTAATACCGTATCTTCCGTATCTGAAAATCCTCTTTCAAAGGCGGTGGAAGAAAGAGAGCGAAAAGGTCTCATAATGATTTCAATCCGATTGCGCCAAAAAGCAATTTGCTCAGGGTTTTTCATAATAAAAAGCAAAGGTGATTTTTTTGATTGTTCAATTGCTTCAATCACATCTGCATTTCGGTGATAAAGAGAAATGAGCGGATGTTTGAAAAAACACTTATTAATGTGTTGAATCCATTCTTCTTTTGACGAATCATGTATTCTAGCGCAAAACATGTAATCTTTCATAATACTACCGAGATAATTTTCCAACTCATTTTTAGTCAAAACCGTAAAATCTTGAGAATAAAACTCATCATGATGAATAGGAATGCCGCGATTCTTATTATATTCTTTCCATAGAAATGAAGTTGGTTTCCAAAAGTGAGGATAAACGTCTTCATTTTTATCAATTGCGACGGGAAAACCGCCCCTATGACTTCCATATAAGAATGTTTGAAAAAGGATGATATCTTCTTGAGGCAACTCATTCATTGCTCGCTCAAAGTAGTCATTTAAACGTCCAAGTAGCCCTTTAGTATGTTTACTTCCTAGGGAGCGAATCGATTTATTTTTACGTCCGAGTGGAAGGAATGTTAAGTGGTTATAAGCTGTAAAATCAACATGCAAATTCTCTGGTAAAGTCATTTATCTAACTCCTTTCATTTATTGAGTATTTTACCCATTAAAGAAAAGAAGAAAAAGTTTTAATGTGTCCTTAAACGCAAGAATAATTTTTGAATTTTCTGTTAATTAATCTGCAGAAATAAAGAAAAGGGATTCAAAGTAATTTTGAATGGGTATAGTAATAAAAATTTTGACACATATTATCGAATATATATGAATGTTGTCAAAAAAACCAACAAAAGTGATGATTCATCCAAAGGAGGAAGCTTATGGAGAATAAAGGTCCGTTTAAAAAGACGATATCCCTATTAGATTTAACATTGATTGGATTAGGGGCAATCTTTGGTTCCGCTTGGCTGTTTGCCGTTAGTAATGTCGCTACGCAAGCAGGTCCTGCAGGAAGTTTTTCTTGGGTTATTGGTGGAGTTATTATTTTATTAATAGGCCTTGTATACGCTGAGCTAGGGGCTGCCTTGCCTCGTACAGGAGGAATTATTCGATATCCTGTTTATTCACACGGTCATCTTGTAGGCTATATGATTTCGTTTATTACCATCGTAGCGTACACTAGTTTAATTGCTATCGAAGTAACAGCGGTAAGACAGTACGTGGCTTACTGGTTTCCGGGTTTAACAAAAGCTGGATCTGATTCACCGACGATATCTGGATGGATTCTACAATTTGTGCTGCTTTGCTTATTCTTTTTACTCAATTACTGGAGCGTAAAAGCATTTGCGAAATCGAATATTATTATTTCCATTTTTAAATATTTTGTACCGCTTACAGTAATCGTAACGCTGGCATTTTATTTTAAGTCAGGAAACTTTACGATGGGAGAGTTTGCTCCCGGGGGATTTGATGGTATCCAGGCCGCCATTGCTACAGGTGGAGTTATGTTTGCTTACTTAGGCCTTCATCCGATTGTATCGGTAGCTGGAGAGGTGAAAAATCCTCAGCGTAATATCCCAATTGCTCTTGTGATTTGTATCATTCTAGCGGCACTTATTTATACCGCTCTGCAAGTCTTATTTATCGGGGCCATTCCATCTGATATGATCACAGGCGGTTGGTCCGGCATTCAAGATAAATTTTCACTGCCGTTTAAAGACATCGCTGTTGTTCTTGGTCTTGGCTGGCTAGCAACACTTGTTATTTTAGACGCTATTTTATCACCGGGTGGTAACGGCAATATTTTTATGAATACAACATCTAGACTTATCTATGCTTGGTCTCGTAACGGTACGTTATTTAAAACGTTTGCTCATGTGGATAAAAAAACAGGGATTCCACGATCATCTTTATGGCTTTCATTAGGACTTTCGATTTTTTGGACACTGCCATTTCCTTCGTGGAATGCACTCGTAAACGTATGCTCTGTTGCGCTTATTCTTTCTTACGCGATTGCACCAATTTCATCAGCGGCCTTTATGGTGAACGCAAAAGATTTGGAAAAGCCTTTTAAATTAAGAGGAATGAGTATAATTGGTCCGTTATCCTTTATTTTTGCTTCCTTTATTGTGTACTGGTCAGGATGGAAGACCATTTCATGGCTGCTAACTTCTCAACTGATTATGTTTGTTATATATTTGATTTTTGCTAAATATGTGCCTAAAAATGAAGTAAGTCTTCGTCAGCAGATTAAATCAACATGGTGGTTAGTTGCTTATTATATCATCATGCTCTTTATTTCTTATATCGGTTCGTTCGGCGGAGGGAAAGGTTTAATTGATACGCCTGTAGACTTAATTATCATAGCGTTCGTATCTCTTGGGATTTATTATTGGGCTAAATATACAGGCCTTCCAAAAGCGCTTATTGATTACGATCACCATCCTGAACAGGAAGAAAAAGCGCCTGTATAACCTGTAAAGCAGTGATATTCGCTGCTTTTTTCTATGTTATTCAAACATGAATTTCTAAAGTTTATCGTATAATTGAGTAGGAAAGAAGGAATTAGCACATTATTGTTTAATTAATGTAATGTAACCGTTTTAAATCCAACGCTTGGAGGAAGAGTATGATTGAAAAAATAATAAATTCACTTCGAAAGCGGCTGTGGGAAAACAATAATGTTATAGAAGTGTGTAAAAATGAAGGAGAAGTATACAGAACCACTTGTACTTTTTTTGATGGAGTAAGCAAGAACCAACTGCAAGTTTTTGAAGAAGAAATGCATGTATCACTTCCTGAAGACTACAAGCAGTTTTTGCAGCTAACAAATGGGTGTAATTTGTTCATTGATGCTGACAAAAAAATAACAGGGAATCTTTATAGCTTAGAAGATGTAAGAGAAACAGCTTATAAAAGTCAGAGTCTTTATATGACAATTGGGTCTGTTGGAGAAGAAGAGATTATCATTGACTCTAAAAAATCAGCGCATCCTGCATATATAATAGTAAAAAAGCGGACCGCATCGTTTCAAGATGCACATGTATTACATATGAATTTTCAGAAATGGCTGGATTGTTTTATAGTGAGTCAAGGGAATTGTTTTTGGCACTGGAATGGGGTTTGTAATAAAGCTCATTCAACGGATAAAAAGACAACGGCTCAATAATATTATCTTCTAATAAATAAACGAGCACACTAGTGTGCTCGTTTATTTATTAGAAGGAAGACGTTCCCAACCGTATGCTTCGTCTTCAACTTTAGTTTCTCCAAACTGACTTGTGCGATTCAAGATTTTTTTACCGCCTAATTTTTTATAAAACTGAGTCGCTTTCTTATTTTTCTTCATAGCCCAAATAATCATAGACGTATAGTGCTGATCAGCAAATTCTTTTACTGAATGAGAAAATAGAAGATGACCAATTCCTTGGCTTTGCACTTCCTTACAAACGTATAGCGCGTATATTTCAGCGCTGGACAAATGAGGCTTACCCGCTGAAAAGCCGACAATCTCTCCTCGTTCATCGATAGCGAGCAAAATAAAATGAGAAGGATCGGTAAGAAAAAGGGACCATTTTTCTGCACTTTGTTTATAAGACAAGTTGTTTAAATAAGCATCAGGTACTAACTCTTTGTATGTAATGCGCCAGCTGTCTACGTACAGACGGGCAACAGAAGGGATGTGAGAGGAAGTAGCTTTAATAATTTTCATTAAAAAGTCTCCTTTTTTAAAATATTAAGGCATATAGTATACCTTTCAGCCTAAGAATATTATGAAAAATAGATCATAATTTTCCAGTAATTCATAAAATGGTAAAAAAGGTGGTGTTCATTCTCACTCTATCACGGTAAAGTGAGAATATACATTTGTTTTCTTGTTTTAATTTTTGCTACATGTATAATGTCTAACGATCTATTTGTTATTCACCTTTACTAGTCTATCAAATAGTTTTGTTAAAGCCAAAGGGGCATAGGGGAAGAAATGTCAATTCAGCTGCGTTTTGTTTTAACGTATATCAGTATTGTGTTTGTCTTTATTATTTTGCTTTTTTTATCGGGCTTTCTCATTTTCTTCTCCATTACTGGAGACGCCGATTTTGTAAGAAAACTGTACAGTCACTCCTATGAGTATAAATTGTTAACGCCAGAAGAAGAAAATGCATTCTTAGATTTAAAGTTATTGAGTGAAAAAAAACCAGAACAGCTGCTGCGGCCGAAGACGGTTAAAAAATATGAATTTGAAAATATTGATATTGTGATTCAAAAAAACACAGAGATTGTATATGCTTCAGAATCCATTAAAGGAGAAAACCTTCGTAAATACTTGCCAAAGCATCAAAAAAGTAAAGGAAATCATTCGTATCAGCAGGACATGTTGCGCATAGGCAAGCAGTATTTTACATATATCAACCTTGATTTTCCTTTCTCGAATCAAGAAAAAGGAAGCATTTACGTTTTGCGAAAAATCAGCCCTTATGTAGGTATTATTAATCGAATTTTCCCTTTTTTAATCTTTCTACTATTAATTTTAGTCATTGTGATTATTGGATTTTTAAACTATCTTGTTTCAAGAAGCATTATTAAACCCATTCGTGAATTAAAAGAAGCGGCTGAAAAAATAAAACAAGGTGATCTTCACTTTGAGATCTCTGCTAATTCAAAGGATGAAATAGGGGAATTAACGCAAGCTTTTGAAGAAATGAGGCAAAAACTAAAATCTTCTGTTGAACTGCAAATTCAATATGAAGATAATCGAAAGCAGCTGCTTTCAAGTATTTCACACGATTTACGAACTCCTATTACTTCCATTGTAGGATATGTAGAAGGAATTCAAGATGGAGTAGCTAATACGCCAGATAAGCTTTCTAAATATTTGTTAACGATTTCAACAAAAGCAAAAGACATGAATGCGTTAATCGATGAGCTGTTTTTATTTTCTAAATTGGATTTGCACGAAATTCCGTTTGTGTTTAAAAAACTTAATATTTCTGCCTTTATGGAAAGTTATGTGCAAGAGCTTCAGTTTGAAATGAGCGAACATGATATTGATGTTTTATTTTCTAATGATTCTCTAACGACACTGTATGCAAAGGCAGATGCTGAGCAGCTGCGAAGAGTTTTAATAAATTTAACAACCAACAGCATTAAATTTATGGATAAAGAAAGAAGAAGAATCGATATCGTTCTTTCTGCTACCGAAAGTGAACTCATTATTGAAGTAAAAGACAACGGCTCTGGAATTTCACCGGAAGCATTAGCGCATATTTTTGACCGGTTTTATCGAGCAGAACAGTCCCGCAATAGCAATACTGGAGGAAGTGGACTTGGACTGGCCATTGCAAAACAAATTGTTGAACGCCACGGGGGAGACATCTGGGCACTAAGTAAGCTTGGCGAAGGAACAAGTATTTTCTTTTCTTTGCAAAAAATGAATGAAAATGGTGATACACATGAAGAAGATATTATTAATTGAAGATGAAGTAAGTATTGCTGAATTGCAAAGAGATTATTTAGAAATTAACGATTTTGAAATAGACGTTCAATATAGCGGGGATAAGGGGTTAGAAAAAGCATTAAATGAACATTTTGACCTGGTTATTTTGGATATTATGCTCCCTAAAGTGAGTGGATTTGAAGTGTGCAAGCAAATTCGAGCTGCAAAAGATATTCCAATCATTTTAGTTTCAGCTAAAAAAGAAGAAATTGATAAAATTAGAGGGCTCGGGCTAGGTGCAGATGACTATATTACCAAGCCATTCAGCCCTGGGGAGCTGGTCGCAAGAGTCAAAGCGCATGTAGCGAGATATGAAAGACTCTCTGATAAGCAGGAAAAGCGTATGATTCGTATTCATGGCTTAGCGATTGACACGCTCGCTAGAAGAGTATTTGTGAATGACAAAGAAGTGTTTTTTACAGCGAAGGAATTCGATTTGCTGAAGTTTATCGTTTCTCATCCAAATCAAGTATTAAGTAAAGAACATCTATTTGAAAAAATTTGGGGATTTGATTCTTCAGGAGATATTTCAACCGTAACAGTTCACATTCGAAAACTAAGAGAAAAGTTAGAAGAAAACCCAGCAGATCCTCAGTACCTAGAAACGGTTTGGGGAGCAGGGTACCGGTTTAATATTTAAAAAAAGAGATCCGAACGATTAATCGTTCGGATCTCTTTTTTATTACGTAGTAACGATTCTATGACGAGCTTTAATCTTACTCACGGGAGGTTCGGAAGAAAATATATTTTTTTCACCGATTTTATCATATAGACCGGTTGACTTTAACATTTCTTTCGGCTGGTGCTGTAAGCCAGAAATAACGACTTGGCTATGCGAATCTTTCAAACGTTCGACCACCTTCGATAGTAAAGCTTCTCCAGATGTATCAATAAAGGAGACTTGGCTCATTCGAAGCAATAAAACTTTCGGTTTCGCTTCAGCGATGTTATCAAAGGAATTTTCTAATACTTCAGCAGATCCAAAGAAAAGAGATCCTTGCATGGTATATTCCATCAACTCAGATTTGTGAGCGTTCTCAGATGTTTCCGCTAAAACCTTTGATATCTTCAGTGATCCGCTCATTCGTTTCACGAACATAACAATAGCTAAAAGTAGACCCACGCCTACACCTGTTGTTAAATCGATTGAAACTGTTAATAAAAACGTAGCTACAAGTACAAATGAATCAGCTGACTTGGTTTTTAAAATATGCGCAAATTCTTTACGCTCACTCATATTCCAAGCCACAAACATTAAAATAGGTGCCATACTTGCCAGCGGAATGTTTGATGCATAAGGAGCCAGCATCACAAGGACCAATAAAACAACTAAGCCGTGTATAACTCCTGATAACGGAGAAGCTGCGCCGTTTTTGATATTGGTCGCTGTTCTGGCAATGGCACCAGTTGCTGGAATTCCGCCAAATAGCGAGGTAGCGATATTAGCAATTCCTTGGCCCACAAGCTCTTTATTGCTATTATGCTTGGTTTTGGCCATATTATCAGCAACAACAGCTGATAGTAAAGATTCAATACCTCCAAGCATCGCAATTACGCAGGCAGCAGGAAATAGCATCACGATGTTATCCCATGTTAAATCTGGGAAGCTAAAAGATGGTAGTTTACTCGGAATGGCACCGTAAGTAGAGCCAATCGTTGCAACTTTTCCTGGGAACAGTGTAATGGCTACAAGTGTGGAGACAAGAAGACCTAGAAGGGCACCGGGAATTTTAGGTAAAAACTTTGGCGTTATAATCACGATAGCTAAACAAATAGCGGCTATGATGACGCTGTAAATGTTAATCGTTGCAATTTTTCGTAGGATTTCAATCATATTCAAATGAAATTCCTCATGTTTTGCAATTCCCTTTAGTCCTAAAAAGTTAGCGATCTGACCTGAGAAAATAATAATCGCAATTCCTGCTGTAAATCCAATCGTCACAGGGCGCGGAATAAACTTTATAAGTTTCCCTAGTTTAAATATTCCGAGAAGCGTAATCATAATTCCAGCCATAAAGCCGGCAATAATGAGGTTCTCATAACCATATTGCATGACAACTCCAAGCAGCACCGGAACAAATGCACCTGTTGGGCCTGCAATTTGAAATTTCGATCCGCCTAATATTGAAACCATAATCCCTGCGATAATGGTTGTATAAATCCCGTATTCAGGTCTTACACCAGAAGCGATGGCAAAGGCCATTGCTAAAGGAATAGCAACGACCCCAACAACCAAACCGGCGATAATGTCTTTTTGTAAATGCCCTGCTGAATAGCCTTGAAATCGGTTATCTTTTAGCATTCGATAAAATCCTCCTTCATGAGCTTACGGTTTCAGCTCGGTCTTGGGAATAGCCGTTTACAACGACGTCAAGTTTTCCTGTTGAAGGATGAATGACCATTCCAGAAACAAGCACGTCTTTTGGTAATAAAGGATGATTTCGAATCATATCCACACTGTTTTCGACACTATCTTCTACACATTCAAATCCAGTCAGCCATGATTCTAAATCAATACCAGCATATTTTAGATTACGAATTTGTTCCGTGCTAATCCCTCTTTGTTCAGCAGAGGCTAAAATAGCTTCAGCTTTCATACCCGTCATTCCACATTCATGATGACCGATGACACATACTTCATCAGCTTGCAAAGCATAGACGGCAACTAAGATACTTCTCATGACGCTTCCAAAGGGATGGGAGATAACAGCTCCGGCATTTTTAACTATTTTTGCATCTCCATTTTTTAGCCCCATAGCTTTAGGAAGTAATTCTAACAAACGTGTATCCATACAAGTTAAGATGACTATTTTTTTGTTAGGAAATTTGGATGTTTGAAAAGCCTCAAATTGATTATTTGTTACAAATTTTTCATTAAACTTTAAAACTTCAGATAGACAAGTCATTGTTTTCCTCCTGCGTTATTTATTTTTAACTTATTTTTTAGTCTAAAGATAAAGTTTAAAAACGAACTAAATAAAATATTAAATTTTTCTTAAAACATTCAGAAAAAACTTGTAAATAAATCAAATTTATATGCGTGAAATTATATAAGCGTATTCTTTCCTTCTTTTCACGAAAAAATAGGAATTATATGTTAAAATGGTACAAAGTTGGAATTGTCTAAAAGAATGGTAGAGAGGAGGAAGGCAAAAGTGAAGGCTCTTATAGCAATAGGCATTATTTTTTGTTGTTTAGTAGGGTGCAGTTCTAATGCTCAAGTCACCAATGACAAAGAAATGGGGCAAAATATTCAGCAATCATTTGAAAAAAAAGGTGTAAGCTCAGTCGATATATTGAAGTTAAGTGATTTTAAATGGGAAAAAGGATATTTATTCACAAACAAAAGCAAGAAAGCCGACGTAGAAAAACTTGTAAACGCACCGATCAGTGAAGAGGTGATGAAAAAAATATCTGCTGCTAATCAAATGTTTGTGTTTGTACATGAAGGAGAAGTTGTCCGCTATGTAGAACTACCCCAAGATTTCATAGCGCATGATAAAAACCAACTTGAATTTTCATCTTCTCATTCTGAACTAAAATTTAATAAAAAAAGGGAGGGCAAGCCTATAAAAGCAGGAGATAAAACGTTAAGTTCAGAAGATGCTTTAGCTGTAGAATCAATTATGAAACAAATTCAATGGAAAAAAGCTGATTACAGCGTCGCTCTTGACCCAGATGTACAGCTTACTTATGAAGGAGTCGTATACAATATACGATTCACCTCGGAGAGTGCGGAACTTACTTCTAAAAGACGAGGAGTGTACGGTAAAGTAACAGGAGAAACAGCACAGCAGCTATATGACATATTGATGTAACCTATTGATTTATCAATAGGTTTTTTGGTGCACATATTTTTTAAATTTACATAAAATGTCTTGGTATTGTTGACATTAACGTTAACGTTAATCTATAATGGTAATATAGAATTGACGTTAACGTTAATGTTAAAGGGTGGAGGGGAAAACATGTATCTAATCGATGACGTGACGAAAATGACAGGTTTGACCAAGCGTACTCTTCGGTATTATGAAGAGATTGGACTCATTTTACCCCCGCAGCGCACAAAAGGAAATGCGCGGATTTATTCAGAAGAAGAGGTAAAAGAACTAAGGAAAGTAGCAGAAGCAAAAGAAGTTCTCGGTTTTTCTTTACAGGAGCTACAGCAGTTTATGTCGCTCAAAAGAATGATTGAAGAAAGAAGTGAGCAGCAAGGATTATCAGCGAAAGAGATAACTAAAATAGAAAATTTACTGGAAAATCAAATCAAAATGATTGAATTTAAAGTGGTTAAAATGCAGGCATTTAAAACAGAATTAAAAGAAATGCGAGAATCTGCTATGGAAATACATGAAAAAACAAAAACAAAAACAAAAGGAGAGATGAAAGAGTGGAAGGACAGCATTCAAATAACCGATTAGGTCAAATTATTACGGTAGTAGCTACTTTTTTAGCGTTTATGGGGATCGGGGTAGTAGATCCGATTTTACCAGAGATTGCTAAGCAAATTGGAGCTTCCCATTGGCAAGTAGAAATGTTATTTACTTCCTACTTGTTAATGATGGCTATTATGATGATTCCAGCAGGCATCTTAGCATCACGTGTAGGAGACAAGCGTTTGATGGTAACAGGACTTATCATTGTGACGATTTTTGCAGCGCTATGCGGGTTTTCTAACAATATTCCTCAGCTTTCCATTTTCCGAGCAGGATGGGGACTTGGTAATTCGTTTTTCTTTGCAACAGCTATGACGCTGCTTATTGCATTATCAGGTGAAGTGAAAAAAGCAGTAGGATTATATGAAGCTGCAATTGGTTTGGGAATGGCCGGAGGACCGCTTGTAGGAGGCGTGTTAGGAAATGCTTCTTGGAGATTGCCTTTTTTCGGTACAAGTGCTTTAATTTTTATCGCCTTTATTTTAGTATTAACGATTGTTAAACAGCCTACAAGCACTAAGCCTCGTAAAGCAGCGGGTTTTAAAGATATGGTTAAACTTTATAAATTAAAACCATTTACTCAAGGCGCTGTATCAGGCATGCTTTATTACTACGGATTTTTTACAGTGTTAGCTTATACGCCGCTTATTCTATCGATCGGAGCTCTTCAAATTGGTTTTGTTTTCTTTGGATGGGGATTATGTTTAGCTTATGGCTCAGCGGTTTTAGCACATCAGTTAGAAAAAAGATATCAGCCAAAACAAGTGTTACACGTTAGCTTAATTGTTTTTTCACTTATTTTAATTTGTTTATTTGCCTTTGATGCAACATGGTTGCGCATTGTTTTAATCATGGCAGCAGGTCTTGTATCAGGACTTAATAATGCATTATTTACGAGTCATGTCATGGAAGTATCTCCTTATGAACGAGGAATTACATCTGGAGGATATAATTTCTTAAGGTGGTTAGGTGCAGCGTTTGCTCCTTTATTATCAGGAGTTATTGGCAATGCCGTAGCGCCTCAAGCTCCTTTTCTCGTAGCAGCGATTCTTGGGTTGTTAGCTTTTGTTATTATGGTTATAAAAGTAAGAACAACTTCTCAAACGAATGAAGCTGTATCTAAATAAACGTTGAAATAAAAGGCTTTTTCCTGTAAAAAGCCTTTTATTTTGTTTTATGTTATAATAGTAAAAACGTTTTTAATCATAAAAATGAAACTCTTTACCAACTTGTACGTATACTTTATATGTACATAAATCTTTTTAGGAGCGTGATGCCCATGGCCACCTGTCAAAATTGTAATCATAAATGGAACTGGAGGACAACCTTTAAACAACTGTTAACATTTAGAAACGTTTTAGAATGCCCACACTGTGACAAACAACAGTATATCTCTGCAAAATCCCAAAAGCGATTATCAATCTACTCATTTGCACCCCTTATTATTTGGCTTATTCTCTCCCTATTTGACTTTTCCTTTCCATCCATTGTTGTCGCGGAGCTTATTTTCTTCATAGCAGCGGTTGTTATGATGCCACTTTCTTATGAAGTAAGCAGCGAAGAAGAACCCTTGTGGTAATAAAAAAACCTTCCGTTAAAACGGAAGGTTTTTTTATGCGGCTTTACCGTCTAGCTGTTGTCCATGATGGCGCTGATAATACACCCACCCAGCATTCAACAGTAGAAGAACACTCGTTGTTAAGAATACATAAGGAATTCCTTTAGCTCCGGCAATTTGTCCGCCAATAACTGGACCGGCTAAATTCCCGAAGTATTGTGCTGTTTGATTATAGCCAAACATTTTACCTGTAATCGAGTCCGGCACAATTTTCTTTAAATAAGAATTAATAGAAGGTAACAATCCTCCCATTGCAAAACCGAGTAAAAAACGCAGTAAGAATAGCTGCCAAGTACTATGCACAAAGGCCTGTAAGCCGCAAATAACCGCTACGATGAGCAGGCATATTTGAAGCACATTTTGAGGCCCAACGCGATCGCTGACTTTGCCAAGTCTGGATGCAGCTAAAATATTTGATATTCCTGTTGCCGCCACGACAAAACCTGAAATAAGGGCAAGGTGATCGGTATGAGTAGACAGTTGTTTTACATACAGTGTAACGATTGGCTGAATAGCCATAACCGCAAGCTGGAGTAAAAAAGTTGTAACAAATACACCAATCACGGCCTTTGAATTCTTAAGAGAAAGTAACCCAATGTTAGATTCTTTCGTCGTTTTCGCCGCCTCTTTTTTGTCTTCTTGAATTAAATTTACAATTAAAAAAGACAAAAACATAAATGCGCCCGTTACGAAAAAGACGTGGCGCAATCCAATTGTATCTCCTAAGTAGCCGCCTACTAGCGGTCCTAATAAAGATCCTGATACAGCACCTGTAGACAACGTCCCTAATGCTTTACCGCTGTGCTCTTTAGGTGTTTGAGTCGCTACTAACGTAATGGCTGCAGAGATGAAGCCGGAAACGGCCCCCATTAAAAAGCGCAGTCCGACAAGCTGATAGACATTTTGTACAAAACCAATAGAAGTCATAACAATTGCCATACCCAAGCTTGCCCGAAGGAGCATAAGCTTTCGCCCGTATTTATCGGCCAAACTTCCCCATAAAGGAGAAACAATAGCTGCCATTAAAAAGGTAGCTCCAAATGCAATACCAGCCCATCTGCTGATGGAGCTCGTATCGTGAACTCCCAGCTTTTCAATATAAAGCGGTAAAAACGGAATAACTAAACTCATCCCGGCCGTGGTGCAAAAAGAACCGAACCAGCAAATGTACAAGTTTCGTTTCCATAATTCCATTCTATTTCCTTCTTTCGTAGTGCCGCATGGCGTGAAAACAACAAAAGAGCGAAACCATACGGCCTGCTCTTTTAGCATACATGCAGCATCTTTTTATCGGTTTAAATTATACCATATATCAGAAATATTTAAAAATAAAATGATTTACTTAGTGAACTATTAACGTGAAATGAAAATAGAAAGATATGCTTTGTTTACACTCGGCTTAGAACATAAAGTGACCCTTGGTTCCCTCATTACCTTATGCTCTAACAGTAGGGAATATGTAAAGAACTCATGCTGTATCGAAAAACGTGTCAGATAAGGTGCCCAAAATATATGTTGTCTCCGCAAATGTTGGCTATCTATTAAATAATGTGTAAAACAACCTGATAAATGGAGTGAATTTTCTGTTTTTTAACTTTATATTAAAACTATGTTCTCATTATTCATAATGTGCAGAGTGTTTTAAGGGGGACTTCATATTGGAACAGATGATTAGTACAATAAGTGAAATGATTTGGAGTACCTTTATCTATGTATAGGAGTGGGGCTTTTATTTACTATTCTCACTAGATTTGTACAAGTTCGGTATTTGAAAGATATGGTTATTTTATTGTTTAATGGAAAAAGTTCAGAGTCGGGCGTTTCGTCTTTCCAAGCGTTAACACTTGCTTTATCAGGGCGCGTAGGAGTTGGAAACATTGCGGGAGTTGCAACAGCAATTGCATTCGGTGGTCCAGGAGCAGTTTTTTGGATGTGGTTTATTGCTTTTATAGGTTCAGCTAGTGCATTTATTGAATCAACACTTGCTCAAATTTATAAAGTAAAAGATAAAGAAAATGTTTCATAAATCAAAAAAGTCAGCTGGGGTTATCCCGTTGGCTTTTTTTAGTTTGTGAAGCAGCTCTTTCGACCGCTTGAAAATGGTAATGATTCCTTCTTTTCGGGTATAATGTGGCATGAAGCGTCCTCAATTTATTTTCGTTTGAGCATTTATTTATAACAGAAGACATGTAAAAGGACGGTGGTATGTAAATGACTAAAAAAGAAAATGAATCCATTTATATTCAGCAGCATTTAGCAAATGAACGAACGTATTTAGCGTGGATTCGAACGTCTATTGCTACACTCGGCATTGGTTTTGTTGCAGGCGGCGTGCATTTCAATTCAGGAAAAAAAATAAGTGAAGCAGCCGATACTCTTATTATTGCTGTTATCATCTTTTCTTTAGCTGCAAGTGCAGGTTTGCTTGTTTTCTCAACCTATCATTATTTTTCAACCCGCGAAAAAATTAACAGCCAAACGTATCAATCTTCTCACGCTTTGGTTATTTTTGTTTCAATGATTATGCTGATGCTGATCGGTGCTCTTATATTTTACTTTTTTAACATAGCGTAAAAAGTTTAAGATGTAAGAAAAAAGAAAATACAGTCCCAAAGAATTTACGGTTTTATGAAAGAAAAAGAAGATCTATTGATATGGTGGTAATGGCAGATGTAATTATAATAATATCTTCTTTATGAACCGGCTGTATAATTTTACAGGTTAAATTCTTTGTTAACGGCGGATAATGGAAAAGGAAAGCTTTATAAGCCGAAACTTATCTAATCCATGTTGAACATGAAAATTGAATATAAATTTCACTACAGGGTGAAGCGAAAGTAAAGGAGAACGCTGTATGATTCAAACATCTAAGACCGTTGCCGCTCGTTTTTTTACGGAGCGTTTCTTTGATCAGGCTGCTCAAACAGCCTACTATTTTTTGTTATCTTTTGTGCCGTTTATTATCTTTCTTTTTTCTCTGCTGAGTTTCTTTCCAATTGACACAAACAATTTGCTGATATTTATTGAACCATTTACGCCTAAAAGCGCCTACGACGTAATTGAACGGTCAATTGAAACAGTTAACAATAGCGGAAAAAAAGTTTTATCTTTTAGTTTATTGGCGACTTTTTGGCTCGCATCTATGGCTATACAATCTTTGGTTCGCTCGTTAAATGACGCCTATCATATTCAAAGAAAACAAACGTTTTTGCGCGGTTTAATCAATGATTTAATTTTGACTTTTGGTTTTATGGTTGTGGTAGCTATTTCATTGTTCGTACCAATTATTGAAGAGGTCATTCGACATTTGGTCCTAACAAAAGTCCATGTTCCTGATATATGGTTTCAAAGCTGGACAACAATTAGATGGGGAATTGGGACATTGTTTTTATTAGGCTTTTTTATTCTTTTTTACAAGCTGATGCCAAGTGCAAGAGTAACGTGGAAAGATGTACTTCCAGGAGCTGTTTTCTCCACGCTAGGATGGCAAGTTGTATCTACCGGATTTGGATACTATGTCCAGTTTGGAAGCTACTCACAAATCTATGGTCAGCTTGGAAGTATTATTATTTTAATGGTCTGGTTTTATTTAACGGCCGCTATTTTATTAATTGGCGGTTTAATAAACGGTAATAAGTTCATCAAAGCTCACAAGACGACATATAGAGACGCGGAAAATGACTAGGGAAACCTAGTCGTTTTTTTATATTCAGTTTTACAGTTAGAAAGTTTATCAAAAAAATATTGCGGGTACCTATTGAATATCTCGTTACCTTTTCCTGTACACACAACAAAAAAGCAGTAGGAGTTTACGTTGAGATGAGGTGGAAAATTGAATAATTTTAATCGGTTTTTAATCGCAATTATTGGAATTGCAGGACTGATTTGTTCCGGTATGTTAGCACTGATGGTCTATAGGGTTCCTCACCTTTCAAACTGGTTAGAAAAGTGGCGGCATCAGGAGTGGTTTTACTACACAATTTTGTCAATAAGCGCATTTTTAGCAGTTATTTTTATTATTTTTCTTTTAACAGGCATATTTAGCAGACCGCCTAAAAAGAATTTAGCAATTGTAACTGGTGAAGGCAAAATAACAATTTCTAAAGCAACGATCGAATCTACAGCTTTACGAGCAATTAGAAGCTTTCAGGGAATACGCTCTCCTGAAGTCCAGGCCTCTATTCATTCTCGCAAAGAAAAAGTTAGTCTGTATATCAACTGTTCGTTGTTTGGACGAGATGGACTACCGACACTAGGAAAAGAGATGCAGCTTGAAACAAAACGCGCCGTGGAGGCCTTACTGGAGCTTCCCGTTCACTCCGTCCGTATTGACTTAACAGATACACAAACACGAAAGAAAGAGCGTGTTGTGTGATGAAGGAGGGACATAATGAGTACTCCAGATAAATTGATTCCGTACCGTGGCCGGGTACTTGGTATTCTGGCAGGTTTAGTGTTGGCAATTTTGCTATTAACAATTGGTTTTGGTCCCACGCTGCTAATTGTAGCTTTTATGGGAATTGGTTATGTAATCGGGAAGTGGCGAGATGGTCATTTAGACCTGAATACTTGGGTAGGATTCTTTACTAAAGGAAGATAGAAAATCACTTTAAGGGAGATGTTCGTTATGGCAGTCAATGAAACAAATACAGCAGTAAAATCTCAGGAAAATACAAATCAAAATACATTAACATTTGAAGATCAAGTCATTAAAAAAATTGCTGGAATTTCAGCTAATGAAATTAAAGGAATTTTATCAATGAGCGGCGGATTTATGAGCGGCTTAACAGATCGCTTCCGCAGCACTGAAGATATCACAAAAGGGATTAACGCTGAAGTAGGAGAAAAGCAAGTTGCCCTTGATTTAAAAGTAATTGTCGAATACGGAAAAAATGTTCCATCCATTTTCTCTGAAACTGTTAATAACGTAAAAAAATCAGTTCACGATATGACGGGATTAGAGGTAGTAGAAGTAAATATGCACGTAGAGGACGTAATGACTCGCTCTGAATTTGAAGCGAAAACGGATCGAGACAAAGAGCAGGAGTCAAAGCGTGATCTTGAATAAAATATAAAAGGTAAACACTTCCATTCATCATATATTCTTTGTATGATGAATGAGAAGTGTTTTTTTGGAGGGGAGGGAAAATTCTGTGATTTTAGTTAGTTCCTGCTTAGCAGGTCAAGGGTGCAGATATAACGGAAGCAGTGCCTTGGTTAAGGAAATTGAAGCGCTTATTGAAAATAAAGAAGCGGTGATGATGTGTCCGGAACTGTTAGGTGGGTTTCACACGCCTAGAGAACCGGCAGAAATTATAAAAGGAACGGGAATAGACGTAATAAACGGACATGCGCGAGTTGTTGAACGATCAGGAAAAGACGTGACAGATATATACATAGACGGGGCCTATAAGGCACTGAACATCGCAAAAGAAATAAAAGCAACTATTATTGTTCTAAAAGAAAACAGTCCTTCATGCGGAAGTGAACAGATATATAACGGAGCATTTCTAGGTGTTAAAATAGCCGGTGAAGGGGTAACGACGGCGTTGCTAAGAAAGCATGGTTTTATCGTTATGGCAGAATCTCAATTTGCTGCTGAAATGCATGAAGATCAATCATAATCAAAAAAAGCGTACACCATGTGTGTACGCTTTTTTTATAAAATCTTATTTACTGTGAAGCGTATCTGCTGTGCTTTCTGTTCGTGTTACAGCATAAAGAGAGCAGAAAAGGCCAAGCAAGACAAAAATAGAGCCGACCCAGCCGTTATAAACAACAGAGTATTGATTAACGATAATTCCTCCAACATAGGAGCCGATTGCAATTCCCACGTGTGAAATCGCTGCATTGGTGCTGATTAAAATGTCCGACGTGTCGCGTGCACTATGAATAATTAAATTGCTTTGAGCAGGTGAGACCGCCCAGCTGAGCGCACTCCAAATAATCATAAGAAGCAAGAACACAACAAATGGCAAATGAACGCCAAAAGGCATAGCAATCATGCTAATAAAAAAGAGAGCAATCATGGTGATAACAGACGAAGAAGGGTTCCATCTATCAGAAACAGCTCCTCCAAGTCCTCCTCCTGCCACGGCAGCAAGACCGAAAATACCATAAATAATGGTTACCATCGTTGTATTTAATCCTAGCGTTTCTTGTAAAAATGGCGTGAAGTACGCGTAAAGCGTTAAATGGCCCGCAAGTACAAACAATGTTGCTAGGTGAATAGCGAGCATTTTTTTATTGCGTAAAGCTTTTACCTGAGTTTTTAACGGTACAATTGGAGCAGGAGCTAGACGCTCCATTGTAAACCAAACGGTAATCATAATAATGGCAGTCAAAATTGCAATCATAACAAATACTTGACGCCAGCCAAGAGCATTTCCAATCAAAATACCAAGAGGAATGCCTAAAACAAGTGAGCCGCTGATTCCCATAAATACGATGCCAATTGCTCTGCCTTGATATTCAGGTTTTACCATTCTAGAAGCCATTGTGGTAGATAATACAATGATAAAAGAGCCGCTTGCAGCAGCAAGAATACGTCCAATTAGTAGCATATAATAGCCCGAACTGTAGGCTGAAAATACATTGCTCAATAAGAAAATAAATAATGTCCACATATAAACTTTTTTACGCTCTATCTTAGCCGTCACATTTAGTAAAATCGGCGCAGACAAGGCATAAACAAACGAATAAATAGAGATTAAATAACCTGCTTTTGCTAATGATACATGAAATGCATCGGCAATTAAGTCTAAGATGCCTCCTAGAATTAATTCGACCGTTCCAACAACAAAGGAAGCAATCGCAAGTATGTAAACTTTTTTATTCATCAAAAAACCCCCTCTTTAAAAAGTTACAACTAGAATAGTAACCTTTTTAGGAGAGGATTTCAATAGGTAATATTAAAAAGGTTACTAATGAATTAGTAACCTTTTTAATAACGCAGTCGAGTAAGCAGCTCCATGATCTCAGAATCTTGAAGAAGCTGCTCTTGATATTTCTTTGTAATATGGGTAAGTGCGACGTCATGATAAAAGAAGTCAGCAAAAACTTTTACAAGCGGCTGCGACATGGTTTTTATTGCTTTCCAGGTGTCATGTTCAATGCCCGCAAATAAAAGGTAAGCATCGTCCACAATAATCAACTGCGACGGCTCAAGGTTTTTATGATCATCTATTGGATTTAATGTATGTAAATGTTTGAGGGCAGTCTGCAAGTTTCCTATGGTTAAGACCTCGACGTTTACGCCTTGTTTCTCTTTTTCTTCGAGCAATGAGCGGTAATGTTCCAACTCATCATTCCAAGCCGATAAAATAATAGAACATTCCGCTTCTTGAATCAATTGTTCAATGTGAGCAGAAATAGAGGATTTATCTTTTAAGCTCCAAACATGATCATCTGTAAACGTTTTTTTAATTTTATATGTTTTTAATGCATTAATGTCATTTTCAAAATCAGCAGTAAGTTTTTGAATGACGGTTTGAAGGGCTACCGCTGAATAAAGTTTCTTTTTCCCAGACAATGTATTTACTACAATGCCTTTATCAATTAAACGATTAAGTACTTCATAAATCTTTGCTTTTGGAACATGCGAATACGTGACAATCGAGCTAGCATCCAGCGGACCTTCATTCGCAAGCAGCGCTTCATATACTTGACTTTCATACTGAGAAAAACCAAATTTTTGCAGCATAATTCTCTATTCATCATCCTTTCTTTTTTTAAGTATATCACGGTTTGTAAAAGTATTACTAATTGTAATTATATCTTATTAAACTATGTTCTAAATAATCAACAAAGATAAAAAATAGGCTATTAAAGGGCCTTTACTGCGATAAAACTATTTTTAACCATGTGCTTTTCATACTAAAACACTCATCATCGGGTAAAGAAAAGAGAGAGGTGAAAAAAATGAAGAAAAATGAAGAACTACTGTTGAAAAAAATGAACATGAAACAGCAAAGAGAAGTTTCTGCTCAGCTTGAAGACGTATTGGATTCCTTACTGTCTCTTGAAGAAAAATTATGCTCAGCGCCTGATAATAGCGAGTGGCTTTCTTTACAAGCTCAGCTTGAAAAAAGAGAACATGAGCTGAGATTTAAGCATAAAATGCTGTGTGAAGAATGGACTACACTATAAAAGACAGGCATTTTGTCTGTCTTTTATTGCATCTAAATTTTCATTACTCGAATAGGACTCACCATCAAAATAGCTAAAATAATCATAAGATAAGGATTTACGTAATAAAACATGCCAAGCAGTGCGATAATTAAAGCAGGAAAAGGAATAGGCAGCCCTATAAAGTAACCTACGGTTGGATTTGCGCTAAATTTAGCTAATCTTAATGCCCCCAGGCTTGGATAAATCATAAAGGCTAGCACGGTTAGCCAAGAGTGAGGAGAAAGAGTATGAAACAACATTGCAGGCGCTACGCCAAAGCTTATAATATCAGCTAAAGAATCTAGCTCTACACCAAACTCACTGTTAACTTTTAGCTTTCTCGCAATTTTGCCGTCAAATAAATCGAAAAAAGCGGCTAGAAAAATAAAAATAGCAGCTAAGCGTTCGTAGCTGTTCATATTAAAGGCTATGGAAAATACGCCGCTTAGCAAATTTCCAATCGTAAAGAGATTCGGAACCCATTTTAACAGTCGAAGAATCAATGTCATACAACCGCCTTTCACAGTGTGTACGATTAGTGTAACTGTTAAATCGTATTATTATGTGAGATGCAAGATAAAAAGAAGGGAGTATTGAAAACTGGCTGTCATTTCTATAATATATATCGTATAATACGATAATAACTAAAAATGCGATATAAAGGAGCAGGATCATGAAAGTAGAGGAGTTAAACAGCTATTGGACGTCTATTTATTATCATTTGCACTATACGCATCAAGAGAAAATTACGCACCAAACCATACGTCTTTTACAGCATATCGATAAATCGTCTGCGGTTGGAATAAGAGAAATCGCGGATTATTTAACTATTTCACATAATACGGCATCTGAACATGTAAAGAGAAGTATCGAGAAAGGATATGTGTATAAAAATAGAGATATACAGGATGAAAGAAAAGTAATTCTGCATTTAACAGAAGCAGGAAAAGACATCTTAAAACGAAATTCAAGCTTGGACGAAGAAAAAATATCAGCTATTTTACGTGAAATGACAGCATCTGAAAAACAGCTGATTCAACAGGCTTTTCAGTTATTAAGCGAGCGTGCAAAACATGTATAGTATGATTAAAATTTTAATATCAGCTCTTATTATTGCAGGGGTAACAGAAATGGCCAAAAGATTTCCGACATACGGTGGAATTGTGGCTGCGCTTCCAATTGTGAGTTTACTAAGTATTGTATGGTTATCGGTGCAAGGAGAAAAAAAGGAAGTGGTCAGTCAGTTTACACTCGGCGTTCTTTATGGACTGCCAGGCACTATTTTATTACTTGCTGTCGTCTATATTTGTTTAAAGAACTCCCTTCATTTGTTTGTGAGTTTATCGATAGGAGTTATGTGTTGGGGCCTGTTTTTAGTCCTTCAAAAGATGGTGATTAAACTAATTACTACATAAACTGTTGGAATTTAATCCAATTTTCTGTAAAATAAAGGTCTAAGCAAAAGATAGGAGCTGAGTAGAGTTGAGTTTAGCAGAGAAAAAGTTAGAAATTGACCGAGTTGTCTTTATCGGGAGAACGTTTGAAGAGTATAAAGCTATGTTTAATTTGAATGAAAGGCACTTAAAAGGAAAAAAAGTGTTAGATTGTGCTAGCGGAGCTTGTTCTTTTACTGCTCATGCCTTGCAGCAAGGTACAACGGCTACTAGCTGTGATATTGCCTATACATTTACGGCAGAAGAGCTTGAAAAAAAGGGAAGTTTGGATTTAATTCATACGATGAATCAAATGCAGCGCGTACAGGAGCAGTATGTGTGGAAGTATTTTTCGTCTATTGATAATTTAACTGAACACCGAAAAAGAGCATTAAAAGATTGTATCGCTCATATGAAAAAGAACCCCGAAGCCTATCAGTACGGAGCCCTTCCTAATCTGCCGTTTCAAAAGAACGAATTTGATTTAACGCTTTGTGCAAACTTTTTATTTATGTACAGCGACCGGTTAGATTATGCGTTTCATTTAGAGGCTTTAAAAGAACTGATACGCGTTACAAAAGAGGAAGTGCGCTTGTTTCCTTTAACGGACCTGAGCGGCAAGATTTCTACCTATTTGCCGAAGTTGTTAAAAGAGATTGCGCCTCTAGTAAAAGGAACAGAAATAGCAGACGTCCCCTATGAATTTCAAAAAGGTGCCAATCAAATGCTGAAAATATATGTATAACAAATGTAATGAAGAAGCTGGGACAAAAGTATTTTAACCTAAGTGAAAAACGAACCCTTGATCAACATGTTTGATGAGTGGTTCGTTTTTTTGTCAGGGTAAACGTAGGTTTCATCTGTTTCATTCCTTTCAGCAGTTGATTGGAGGGCAAGGCGAAGACTCCTGGGGGAAAAGCGGAACAGGTGAGACCCCGCAGGAGCGGAAGCGACGAGGAGGCTCACCGTCTGCCCGCGGAAAGCGAAGCCTTGCACGGAAATCAACTGCGTTGTCATAAGCCGTTCAGCTCATGTATCCCATTTGTTTATCTTTAGATTGGATTCATTTCGTCATGTCTCAACCTCTTTTAACATTCAAACGTTTTTTGGCAGTTTGAGTATGCTTCGTTATGGTTTCAGATCCAAGCGCTTTAGTTAAGCCGAACGACGGTTACATACACTGATTCTTAATTCCATAAACAGGATAATATTCAATAAAAAAACGCGAGAGTTATGCACTCTCGCGTCTAAAAAAAGGTTTGTATTGCTGAACCATCATTTGCGAAGCAGCAATAAATAAAAAGATAAAGCCTCCACACATTAGCAACATGACAGCACCTATTCTCCATAAAAGCTTTGGCATCAGCATATCTCCTTTTTTGAAGTTATTACCTATAGTGTAAAGAATAGCTTGCAAAAATTCTAGTCATAACTAGATATAATTTTATGACTTTTTTAGACTGACTCTTCCTTTGGATCATCTTCATCAAAAATAGGAACTTCTGTATACGCTTCTTCTTTTTCGAAAGTGGAAGAAGAATTCTCTTTATCCTCTTGTGCAGGCTTCGTTTCACCAGAAGAAATATCTGATTTAGCGTTTTTTAACTCTTCCATATCTTTTTGGATTTGGTCCGTGAAATCTTTTGGTATAGCTCCACTTCCGTATGTAGCTCCGATGTTTAAAGCGCCGCCGAGCTCCTTAATGCCAACTTGGCCAATATTGTTGTTTTGTTCGTATTTATCAAGAAAAAATTTATCAATATGAATAGGCGGGGGAGCATTTTCTAAAAGTGCCGCTTTTTGATGAATCAATTTTATTTCTTCTTGAAGGGAAGATGTCCGTTTTAGCATGTCCACCTGTACTTCAGTTAAAAGCGACATGCTGCGTTCTAATGCTGAAACTCTGTGATCCAGTTCGGTCATTTTTTCGATATAAGGAGCCATTTGTTTTTCTACAGATTGTTCTACTAAGCTAGCTATATCCGGATAAGGCACGGCTTCTATCTTTTTATCGCGAGGGTTTTGCGTGGAGATGATTTGTTCCAATTGTGCTACTTTTTCTTTTAAAAAATGAAGCTGCCTAGCAGTCTCTTGCATGTCTTTTGTATATGATTGTTCAGCATTTTTATGAGTACTTCTTTGTAAAGGTGAAGAATCATTGGAGTGCGAGGGCTGAGCCTCCAGCTTTTTTTTGAACATTATGAGAGAACCCATTTGCGGTTCGAGTTTTAAAAAACGGTTCATGTGAACTTCAAGCGTGTTAATGCGCTTGATTTGATGTTTGAAGTCCGCTAGCTCAGTTTGAAGATGTTGGTTAGTCTGTTTGGGGTTAAAAAATCCTTTCATAGACATTTCGCTTCTCCTCATCTTGGGCTTATTTTCTCTGTAATCACAGTTAGATAAATACATATTGATCCAGTTTAGGAGTTAATATTAAATTTTTTGCATTTATAAATGCTTATGTGCAGCACTGAATTTCATTCGTAAAACTACTAAACCTTATTCAATATGAATACGCTCTTCTTGAAAAAACTGCCTGTGATAAGAAAGAATAAGCAGTCCATTTTCAAATTTTGCACGCAGATGATGCGCATCTGTAGGCTCTGGCAATTCAATAATTCGGTTAAAATCTCCAGAAGGTCGTTCTTGTACAACGGGCTGCCCTGTAATGAGAGGATGCGGCGAGCCTTTTAATAGAAGCCGGCTGCCTGAAACAGAAACGTGCAAGTTTTCTTTTAGATAGCCAGGCAGGTCAGCGATAACAATGATCTCGTGAGGAGTAACATAAATGTCGATAGGTGGAAAATTACTTCTAGGAGGTTGAGGAGCCTGATGTGAATCCTGAACATTCATATCCATATTTTCTTTCATAAATTCGTTAAAAGCAGTTTGATCAAAAACACCGTTCCAAAAGTCGTTTGTTTGATATTTTTTAGCGAATTCCATCCACTGCATAAGTTTATCAAAGTCCATATGGTTTCCTCCTTACCACACATCATAAAAAGATGGAATTTGAATATAGTTTGAAAAGGGGGTGGTTTAAATGGCAGGTGCATCTATAAATATTAATATTTTAATGCTAAAAATAAATTCCTTTGAAAATGCGTCTGCAGTAAATATCGGACAGAATTTACTAGCAGACTGGAATAATTCAGATAAAAAAACACAGGGGTTTGGGCAGAATTTCGGTGATGATAGCGGCTTTATAGGAACGAGAAGCTGTGTCGATGATCGAGATCAAATTGACAGCCCATCATCTTTTCAAAAAGTCCCCATTTCATAGAAAGAGCCTAATAAATATAGCCAGTTCAGATGCAGGTTATATTTATTAGGCTTCAGATTGAATACTGATAGACGAATAGATGAAGGTATGCTGCTAGTCATGTTCGTTAGAGGCGGTGTAGAAGCTTAAATTACGCTGTTTTTAACTGAGTTTGAATCGTTTACATCTGAATCTATAATCCACGAGAACGGAGTTACGTTTGGAGAAAAATCTCCGTTTGATTCTCCTAGTCCTTGATTACGTTTATAAGATACGAACACGTCAAGCTGCTGATTAGGTCCTATGCTTAAAACGGATGAATTATCCAGAACGTTCACTTTGAAGGCTTGTAAGTTAATGACCATAGGCGAAAAAATCATATGGTTTCCTCCTTATTTATCATTTTTTGTTGCAAATGCATCTACATAATCATTATCTACAGTTTTGTAAGCAGATCCTGCTGAAAAACATTGATCAGCGAGCTGCTGTCCGAAGGCCTGATTTTTCTTTGCTGTGACATACCTTGTAACTTTTAACGTATTTCCAATAGAAATATTACTTGCTTGATCAGCACTGCGAACGTTCAATTTTCCTAGGTTGATTTTTGTTGAGTCAAATAGCATATTATTCTCCTTTCAAACGACAGTTCTTCTAAGTCTTTAAAAGCTTATTGTAGCTTCGTTGAAAATATGAATAATACATGGATTCGTTCCGAGAGCAGAAGTAGCCTACTGTAGCGTATTTTAGTTCTCCACAAAACGTGAAAAGATTTTAAAAAATTAGTAGTAAAAGGAGGGAATAATAAAAATGCACGATATTTTATATGCTGTAGAAAGATCAACAGTAAAAAGCGTGTTGGCAACGATTGTTCATGTAGAAGGATCCTCATATTTAAAAGAAGGAACCTCCATGCTGTTTCAAGAAAATGGGGAGAACATTGGGATGTTAAGCGCTGGTTGTGTAGAAGCAGATATTGCCGAGCGCGTAAAAGAGTTGTTCGACACTGAGCGCGTATTAACCGTTACGTACAATTTAAAAGAAGAAGGTGACGCAGGATGGGGACAAGGAGCAGGCTGCAATGGAATTCTCTATATTCTCCTAGAGCCTGTAACTGCGAGGATGAAGCAAAATCTTTTGCGGGTAAAACGTCATTTAGATAATCGAAATCCCGTTTTACATATTAAAAAATTAGACAAAAACTTTATTCAAACAACCTCTTTTTATGTACAAAAGACAGGCGAAACATTTGGTGCAAATAGCGACGAATTATCTTTTACAACAGATGATTGGAATGGGAGAAAGAGTGGTATTCAACTTTCAAATGGCTCCCTGCTCACATATGCTCATCTATATAAACCAAAGCCTCGTCTAGTTATCTGGGGAGCAGGTGCCGATGCAAAATATTTAGTATCACTTGCTGCCAATACGGGTTTTCTTATTACTTTATGCGACTGGAGACCGGCTTTATGTAATAAGGAACATTTTCCGCTAGCAGAGGAAATACATATTGGATTTCCAGAGGAAGTAGACAAACAATTGTCCATTCAAAGCGATGATTTTGTTGTGATCATGACGCATAATTTTTCTCGCGATCAAGAAATTCTCTCACTATTAAAATCAAAAGCTATAAAGTATATAGGAGTTTTAGGATCTAAAAAGCGAACACTTCGATTATTGAATGCTGATATTTCTTCACGCATTCATTCCCCGGTGGGGCTTTCTATAGGAGCGGTAGGCCCGCAGGAAATTGCCGTTAGTATTCTTGCTGAATTAATTCAAAACCTCCGAATGTATGATAAAAAAAAGGGATAAAAATGTCCGGGGTAAATATTGTTGGTGTTTATCTTGCCGCCGGAGCTAGTAAAAGGATGGGCAGCAATAAGCTGCTGCTGCCTTTAGGGAATGGATGTTTGGGGAGTAAAGCTTTACGAAAAGCGGTTTCTTCAAAAGTAAATCATACGATAGTAATAACAAAGAAAGGAGATTCTCTTGAGTGGATTGACCCTATTCTTTTTTCAGAAGCATATCAGCAGAAGTGGAGTCATACTTCTTGTAGTAGCGCCTTAAAAGGTCAGTCTGCGTCTTTAAAGTGCGGATTAAAAAAAGCAAAAGAATTAGGCGCTGATGCTATTATTGTGCTGCTAGCAGATCAGCCCCTTGTAAGTATCATGCTGATTAATACATTTATTTCTCTGTTTGAGAACCATTCCTCCGTTCCGTTTATTTCATCTTTTTATCAAGGAATTGCCAGAGCGCCGGTTTTATTTTCAAAACAAATGTTTTCAAGCTTGGATAAGCTGCAAGGAGATCAAGGGGCAAGAAAAATCATAAGACAAAGTGGACTTGAAAATGGAATGTTTTATGAATGTACCGATGCTTCCCTTTTTATGGATGTTGATACAAAACAAGCGTATGAACGCATTAAAAAGATATACAAAGAGAAACGTGGACTGTTTTGATTGATGGAGGTGAAAAGAGTGGATGTCATTGGAAAAAGCGTTATTCGAAAAGATGCATTAGAAAAAGTAACGGGTACGGCTAGGTACACAAATGATTACATGTTTAAAGGGTCCCTGCACGCCAAAATAGTAGTCAGCCCTTACGCACATGCAAGAATTCAAGCAATAGACGTCCAAGCGGCGATTGCTATTCCCGGTGTTCACGCGGTTGTGACGGGAGAGCATTTGCCGTTAACCGGAGAAGGAGTTCGTGACCGGCGACCGCTTGCATTTGAAAAAGTACGGTATCACGGAGAAGCCGTAGTCCTAGTAGTAGCAGAAAACCCAGCACTCGCTGAGCGTGCGGCGAGTGCTGTTCATATTCAATATGAGCCGTTACCTGTCGTTCATTCTCCTAGTGCCGCTATTGAGCCAAATTCTCCTTTAGTGCATGAAAATATGCACACTTACAAGCACGATGAAACGGTGTATCCAGAGCCAGGGAGCAACGTAGCTAACAGAGTTAAAATACGAAAAGGCAATATGGAAGAAGGTTGGCGTAAAAGTGAGCTAGTAGTGGAAGAAACATTTTCTTTGTCTCCTTCAGATCACGCGGCAATGGAAACAAGAAGCGCCGCTGCTGAAATCCTTCCGAATGGAGTAGTTAAAATTACCACTTCTTCTCAAGCTCCTTTTATGGTGAAAAAATTAATCAGTGAGTACTTTAAAATTGAAGCGGGAAAAGTGGTCGTTGAAACACCGCTAGTAGGAGGAGGCTATGGAGGAAAAGCGGCTGTCCAGCTAGAGCTGCTGGCTTATTTAGCTTCAAAAGCAGTTGGGGGAAGACTGGTTAGAATATTGAACACAAGGGAAGAAGATATGCTCACTTCGCCTGTTCATATCGGTCTAGATGCCAAAATCAAGCTAGGTTGTTCCAAAGAGGGAATTTTGCAGGCTGCCGACATTCTTTATTTGTTTGACAGCGGTGCTTATGCAGATAAAGGAACGGACCTGAGTAAAGCTGCAGCAGCTGACTGTACGGGACCTTATCGTCTTGAACATATTTTTTGTGATTCATTATGTGTATATACAAATCACCCTTACGCTTCTCCTTTTCGAGGATTTAGCCACTCGGAACTATTATTTGCGTTCGAGCGCACGATGGACATCCTTGCTAAAAAAGCAGGTATAGATCCTTTGGAGTTTAGAGAAAAAAATGCTATTTTGCCGGGCGACACTACGCCTACGCAAGTCTGTTTAACTTCTAGCAGCGTCGGTAACTTACCGGAATGTATTCGTCGCTTGAAGCAGCTGATCAAATGGGAGGAAGGGCAGAGAACGGTTCATGAAAACGGCCTTATTACTGCCAAAGGGATTAGCTGCGTCTGGAAAACCTCCACTATTGAAACAAACGCAGGTTCCGGTGTTATTCTAACATTCAATCCGGATGGAAGCGTAAATTTAATGTCTGGCGTTATTGAATTAGGCACGGGGACGAAAACCGTGCTCGCGCAAATATTGGCTGAAAAATTGCAGATGCGCGTGGAACGTATTCATGTGCGAATGGAAGTAGATACTCAAACGACTCCTGAACATTGGAAAACGGTGGCTAGCAGAGGAACTTTTATGGCAGGAAGAGCGGTTTTAGAAGCCGCTGAAGATGTGATTAACCAATTAAAAAAGATAGCTTCTTGTATATTTCGAGCTTCTGAAGAAGATATTGAAATAAAAAATGAAAAAGTTTTTTTACGGGATGAGCCTGAGACTTCTTTGAAATTTAAAGAAATTGTGTATGGCTATAAATATCCGAACGGAAATGCAATTGGAGGGCAAATCATAGGGAGAGGAAACTATATTTTAAGAGGCATGACCTACTTGGATAAAGAAACGGGAGCTGGGCGTCCAGGGCCTGAATGGACGGTAGCAGCTGAAGGAGTTGAAGTGGAATATAACCCTAGAACGTATAGATATCGTATTGTAAAAGCTATTTCTGTTATTGATATAGGAACCGTGCTAAACGAGAAAATGGCACGAGGGCAAGTCATGGGTGCGATGAGTATGGGACTATCGTTTGCAGGCAGAGAAACATTTTGGTTTGATTCAAATGGCCGTATTTTAAATCCTCAGCTTCGGAAATATCGTCCTCTTCGCTACGGAGAGCATCCGGAGTACGTAGTAGATTTTGTTCATACACCTCAATTAGATGCGGCGTACGGAGCTAGAGGAGTCGGAGAACACGGGCTGCTTGGAATGCCTGCTTCTTTAGGAAACAGCTTAACTGCGGCAGCAGAAATAGAATTAAATCAACTTCCTCTTATTCCAGAATTGATTTGGAGAATGAAAGAAGGGAATGCAGATGATTTCGTTTGACTTTGAATATTATAAACCTGCAACTGTTTCAGAAGCAGTTGCCTTGTTTCAAGAGTTAGAGAATCAAGGCAAACAGCCGCGGTATTATGCTGGCGGCACCGAAGTTCTGACATTAGGCAGATTGGGTTTGTTTGTTACCCATGCTGTTATTGATATAAAAAATATACCTGAACTTCAACAAACCGAAGCTAATGAAGATTGGATGATTTTTGGTGCAGGAGTAACGTTAACTGAACTGGAAGATAAAAATTTGTTTCCTTTATTAAGTAAGTCTGCTAGCGAAGTGGCTGATCACACGGCTCGAAATAAAATAACGCTAGGAGGAAATATTTGCGGGCATATTTTTTATCGAGAAGCGGTATTGCCGCTGCTTTTAACGGATAGTCAACTTGCGGTGGCAGGTCCTGCTGGAACAAATATCTATTCGATTCACGATCTTTTTAACCGGCGTTTGCAGCTGGAAAACGGAGAACTTCTTGTTCAGGTGTTTGTTGAAACGAAGTATGCTGCCCTGCCATATATGAGTATAAAAGAGCGCCAGCAGTGGGATACAGGATATCCGTTAGTGACAATAGCAGCGTTAAAAACAGAAGGAACCATTCGAGTAGCTTTCAGCGGAGTATGTTCGTTTCCTTTTCGCTCAGCAGAAATAGAAGAAATGCTAAATCATAAAGAAACGCCATTAGAAGCTCGAATTCAAACTGCTCTTGAGTATATACCCGCTCCGATTTTAAATGATGGGGAAGGGTCGGATCGCTACCGCAAATTTGTGATTAAAAATTTATTGTTTGATATTTTCACAGAGCTGGGGGGAACGTAATGTGCTAAAAGATGAACGGTATAGAATAACAATTAAGCTAAAGGTTAATGGTGAAGAAAAAATGGTTGATATCCGAACAGCAGATACGTTGCTTTATGTATTAAGAGAAAAGCTGGGCCTTACCGGAGCAAAACCAGGCTGTTTAAACGGGGACTGCGGAGCTTGTACAATAGGGATAAATCAGCGGCCAATGAAATCTTGCCTCATGTTAGCGGCAGAAACAGAAGAGAAAGAAATAATGACTATAGAAGGGCTGAAGAGTTCACCTATGCAAAAAGCTTTTATTGAACACTTTGCTTTTCAGTGCGGTTATTGCACATCGGGTTTTATCATGAATGCTCATTTGCTTTCCAAACACCATCCTTCAGGCAGTGACGATATTATAAAGGAGTGGCTTGCTTCCAATATATGCAGATGTACAGGGTATAAAGAAATTGAAGACGCAGTAAAATCTGTTTTACACTTTTCGGAGCGGGAGTGAGACAGGAAAAAGAAAAAATAGAATAACATTTACACGTGTTTAGAATAGTATGTGCTAAGGGTGTGGAGAATGTGGAATGGAAAAGCGGCTTTGACAAAGAAAGGGAACTGATCTTTGCCATTCAACGAAATCTGGATGTAGTAACAGCTATATTATTATTAACTGGCCAAATAACAATTATAGGCGTATTTGTGACACCCGGAGCTTTTCGTATTTCAGTAGGGGGACCTATTACAGGAACTAGCCGAATAGAAGGAAAAGACGGAGATGCGGGAATTAATATCATTATTGATATGATTGATGTGATTCTTGCGGCTTTGCTGCTTAATAACCAGATTAATGTGTCGGGCGCCTTTATTTCTTCTGGAAGGTTTACCATTAACGTAAGTGGACCTATTTTTGGCGTTCCTAAAACAGAACCTGCATTAAGTGAACTAAATCAATCCTCTCAGTTTTTTCATCGTACCGTATCAAAACATTTTTATGTAAATCCTGACTTAGTTGAAAAATTTACAAAGGACTGATTAAGATGTCATTAACCGATATACCTACAGTAAGACCTTCAGAAACAAGTATTTTTCTTATCGCGCTGCCGCTTATTATTTTTATTTTTTTCTTTACTCAGCCAAAAGCATCAGACATCAAATAATCATGTAGCATAATGGCGATTGTATCACTGTGTACAGAAGCTGCCTATTTTTCTGTTCGTATCATTACCTCTTCATTCATTAAGCCCCTAATGCTTTTCTTTTCTGTCATGTTTCATTAAAATGAACATAAACATATATGTAGAGATAAGTAGAGATAAGTAGAGAAAAGAATAATCGAGTGTTTTCTAACGTTATAAAATAGCTTACGATACGAAGAAAGCGTCTATAATAAAAGAAACGAAACTTTTGCGTGGTCAGCTGACGATGCTTTTTATTTTTACAAACTGCAGTGAAGGCAGAAAGGAGAGAATTCGATGAGTTTGCGCGATCGGCTGCTTTATGTAGCGGAACATTATAAACAAATGGGTGGAGACGTACTTGTAAAACACGAAGTAGAAAATATGCTTACACGCAGGCTTCCGATTTCTCTTTATCGATTGGAGCATATAAATCGAGAAGAAATGCGTATATCGGGCCACCACGCTGAAACATTTCCTTACGTGACTCTTGTCAATAAGAATATAGAGAGTGATGTGATAGTAGCATATTTATTCAGTGAAGACGGTCAGCGCATTTACTTAGTCATGATGAAAGGAGATGCAGGGGAAGGAACTGATCTGAAAGACATTCGTTTTTTTACTCCTGAACATGCCCGCGTATTGAAAGATAGTCATATTGTTATTGGTACAAGCATGGAAGCGAAAAGCTTTGAGGATAGAGTAGCACTTTACCTTCCTTACAATATAGTAGACTTACCTAGCAATGATCAGCTTCAAGATGACTTGCATTTACTGCTGAGTATGCATGAACAATATATAAAAACATACGGAATGAGCCAAGAAATGATTGGCGATAAAGACGCCATCGTCCATATTCATGAGTATATTAAGAAATCTGGATTTACATATGAACGACAAGATATAGCCAACGCCTACTTTGCTTTAAAGACCAAGCCATTTATTGTTTTATCAGGAATGAGCGGGACGGGGAAAACAAAGCTTGCGCAGCTCTTAGCAGACAGTATCGGTGCCACGATTGAAAATGGAAGACAAGTACTCATTCCGGTTCGGCCCGATTGGCATGATAGTTCAGATTTATTAGGATATATTGATTTAAGAGGAGATTTTCGCAGAGGATCGTTTCTGTCGATTATGCAGCAAGCCATTCAGCATCCAGCTTACACATATGTTGCCATATTGGATGAAATGAACTTAGCTCGAGTTGAACATTATTTTAGCGATATTTTAAGCGTAATGGAAAGCAGAAGCTGGTCAAAAGGGAAAATCAAAACGGCTCCGTTATTTCCTGGACATAAGATGTTCCGAGATATTTATTTGCCATCTAACCTTCTCATTATCGGTACCATTAATATGGATGAAACAACTCATGGGTTTAGTCAAAAGTTGTTAGATCGTACCAACACCATTGAGTTGAATAAGATTCAGCTAGATTCTTTTGATTTTTTAGATGATAGAGATCCACCTCGGCACAGCATTGAAAATGTGCAAATTCAAAGTCAATATGTTCACTTAAAAGATGCGTATGCTGAACATGCTGAGCTCATTCACGAAGTAACAAATGAACTGCTAACCGTTAACGAGATGCTTACAGAAATCGATTTGCAAATAGGTTACCGCGTACGCGACGAAATATGCTTTTATTTAATTTACGCAGTGAAAAGCGGGATGTTTACATTTGATCAGGCGTTTGATTTTCAGGTGCTGCAAAAAGTTTTGCCTCGTATTTCAGGAAGCGATGCTTACACATTTGACTTATTAAAAAACCTTTATTATTACTGTACAAATACGCTGCTCGATGATGAATTTGAGACAGCTGTCGTAAATGCAGACGGGATGAGATTCCCTAAAAGTGCACGCAAAATAATGGAGATGATGAGACGTTTTGAAGTATACGGATACACGTCATTTTGGATTAATACCGTACGTTGAAATTGAAACCGATACGTGTACGGTGGTTATAAAAGGAAAGAATAAGAAAAAAATAAAATCTGCAGAAGAAGTGATGTTTTTTTCTTGTACAGGAAAAGGAATCACACATGTAAAAGTACTAAATCAAACAAAAGGCATGATGACTTCCAAACCGCCGCTTGAGCCTTTATTTTTTGAAAATGAAATCTATCAAATTACAGTTGTTTCAAAAAATGAAACAAGCCTGTTTGTTAACCACGATTCAAAAGCAGTTGAACAAAGTTTTCAAGCCGTAGGATTCCCCTACATTTTAACAGGAAATATAAGCTTTCAAAATGAGGTAGGATATTCTACGTTTCATGTCTACAGTGAAATAGAAAAAGAGCTGTCTTTTACTCTGGAAATTTTCCCATCAAAGATGAGCTACAAGACAGATTATGTACGTATGGTTGATGAAGTGAATGGATACATTCATGATTTGGCATATGATATGCTTCGTAAAACATATATTGAAGCGAAATCTGTTTGGTCTAAGCAAGCGACATGGACGGAATTTTATCATGTGCTCTCTTACTATATGAAACCCTTTCTTCATTCTGTGCGTCAGATTGAAAATCAGCCGTTTCAATCGGTAACAGTTGAACATGAGCTCATGAGAGGAGATCAAATAAAAAAACAAGATAGCCGTGCTATATCATTTGTCCGAACACACCCTACCTATCTTGCATCTTCAAGCAGGGGGATTAAAATTAATCGGCATATAAAAGTAGTACCTACAAAAGCGATGGGTACAAGACATGTAGCTACCTATGATAATTTGGAAAATCAAAGTGTGAAATGGATGATGACGCAGCTGTACCACAAGCTAACTACACTAATTGACAAATTGATAGAAGATAGATATGTAAAAAAAGAAGCGGTGTCGGCTCTAGAAACCAATCATACCGAGTTAAAAAGGCTGTTAAACAATGTGTTCTGGCAAAGAGTGAAGACCATACAAGTTTCAACTCTTCCTTCTACACTCCGTACAGCACCTCGCTACCGGGAAGCAAGCAGATACTTTATGTTCTTAACGCGAGGGTTGGCTCTTAACGGAGAGTTTTACCACCTTTCATTAAAAGATATCGCAACTCTCTACGAATACTGGACGTATGTTAGTCTTGTAAAGAAGTTGCAAACTTACGGCAAGCGAATAGAACAAAACATCATGACAACGACAGAACAAGGGCTGAACGTCAGGATGCAGGCCTCTTATCATTGTTTTCAGGTGGGAAAAGCAGAAATAACGCTATGGTATCAAAAAGAATACCATCATACTCATACCGTTATTCAAAAGCCGGACTTGCTGCTTGAAGTAAAGCAAGAGGAGAAAAAAAGCGTATATCTTTTTGACGCTAAGTATCGTATCAAACCAAATCACGATACGCCTTCTCCTAGAGAAGAAGATATTAATACCATGCATCGTTACCGAGACGCTATTGTAGAAGAAAGTGGGATAAAACCGGTACAAACAGCGATTGTGCTGTTTCCAGGGAAAGCAGAGGGCTATAAGCAGCATCATTTTTATAAAAGTATTGAACGCGTTGGAGTGGGTGCGCTGCCTTTTTTGCCGGGAGAGGAAGGGCTAGTAGAAGAATTTATTGAAACTATTTGTACGGAAGAGCCAAATCTTTTCAGCGCTGATTAGGTAAATAGGTAGAACGTGAACAAGTCTTTTTTTTATGCGTTGACACAGTGTTAAGTTTTTTATGTTTTGATGACATTTCGAGATTTTAGTTGTATTTTCCTGTTGAATTTTCTAGAATAGTAGAGAATAAAACCGTATCGAAAAGAAGTCGTATCATGTGCAGAGAACGTATCAGGAGGACAACGAAGTGAAAAAGATTCTACTATTCACGTTAGTAGCGCTATTGGCAACTTTTTTTATTGACAGGGTATACAGCGAACGCAACCAAGCGCAACTTCAGCAAACCGTAATTAACGAAATTAAAAAAACAAATCAAAGTAAAGAAGAAGCTTCCATCCTTGATTTTAATGAATTATGTGATTTTAGATGGGATAAAGTATATGTCTTTGGACCGGAAACGACTCGCAGCGAGGTAAATGAAAAGCTGGGCTTCACGTGGTCTGAAGCAAAAGCAAAAGGTATTGGAAAAGATAAAAAAGATAACTTTATTGTCTTTGTGGAAAATGATCAAGTAACGCAATATTTAAAAATACCGGCGTCATATGGAGCTATTGTTCCTAAGACTTCTGTTGCAAATGAAAGCTAACGAATTTCTTCGTTAGCTTTTTATGCTTTCTTTTTTAAGGATGAAGTTTTTTTCTTTGCTGTCGATTTTGTCGGCTGTAGAGTAGATGGATCTATGCTCACTTTTAACATTTCCATTAAATGTCGAATATCTCGTTCTTCGCTTTCGCTGCCTTTTGTAACTTCACCTTGATTTATTTTTTGCTGAATGACGTTTTGTAAGGCGTCTCGGTAGTTGTTTTTGTAAATAGACGGATTAAAAGAAGTAGATAACTTATCAATTAATTCCACCGTCACTTGTGTATCACTTTCATTAATGTCAGAATCACGAGATAAGTTAGGCACATCTGTGGCTGAACGAAGTTCTTCTTCAAAATGCATCGTGTGAAGAACGAGAGAGCCTCCCACGGAACGAATCATTGCGATTTGCTGCTTGGAATATAAAAATACATTGGCAATACCGACTTTATTTGTTATTTCAAGTGCATTTAATAACGTATAGTAAGCTTTTAGGCTCGTTTCTCCAGGAGAGATATAGTAGGGCTTATCAAAAAACAGGGGATCAATGTCATCTAAGGAAACAAAGTGTAACAATTCAACAGCTTTTTTTGCTGCAAAGGGCTCTTTGACACGGTCAATTTCCTGTTGTGAAAGCACAACAAACTGACCGGTTGCCGTTTCGTATCCTTTAACCAGTTCATCGGATTCTACTTCTCGTCCACACGTTTGGCAATGTTTTTCTTGATGAATAGGTGTATGGCAAACGGAGTGTAGCGTGCGCAGCTTTACATCTTTTTCTTCAATTGCTCCGTGGAGTTTAATAGGGATATCAATTAATCCAAAGCTGATTTTACCTTTCCAAGCAGTATGAAGCATAAACGTTCTCCTTTTACTCTTTTTTAATAGTGTGCCGTAAAACAAATTAGATATCCCATTGTTTTGAAAAGAAAAACTTTCTAGAAAAACTATGTGCTAAATTAACAATCAAATATTTCCAATAAAACTGCAGATATTGTCTCTGCAGTTTTATTGGAAATCAATAGGGACTATTTGCTGATTAGATTCATTTGTCTCATGTTTAGAAATCGTAATTTCAAGGATTTCGTTACTAAATGTAGCGGTAATCTTTTTATTTATCAATGGAAATGGAAAGTCAACTGTACGTTCAACACTTTCTTCCGTTTGTTCTCTTGCAAGCGTTCCTTGCTTTTCATCATGAAATTCTCTAATGCAGTATTTTTTGGCTGTCAGCTGTAAATGGTCAGCTTGTACCTGAACGATAATATCCTTAGGGTGATACCCTAACAATTCAGCTTCGACAATAAATGATTGTTCTGTTTCAAATAAGTCTATACGAACGGAATCATAATCTAAATAACTCATAAAGGGATTTGAAAGCATGACTTCTAACAACTCTTGAAAGCCTTTTACAAACATTTGGTCTGCTGGCAGACGCTTGTTTTTCATTTCTGCGTTCCTCCATTACTTAAACTGTTTCACTTTATTATCATATGCGCGTTTATGTACTTAGTGAACTCCTGCGCAAAGAATAAGCTTGAAGTACTAGCTGTCTTTTCTATGCATAAAAAAGCAAGCTCTGTAGAGAGCTTGCCGCTGTTTTACATATCATGCCCGCTATTGTGTTTTTGGCGAGAATGCTTACGGTTTTTTACTTTATGAGATCCGCTTAGCGGTTCGGGCTGTCCAGAATTGCTTTTTGGTGCATTTCTTCTGATGTCTTTGCTGCTGTTTTTGTTCATAGTTAAAGCCTCCCTTTCATTTATTAGGGTAGGATAGTGACAGGAAATTTATCCGATGAAAAATTCCCCTTTCTAAAAGTAGGTTTAACAAAAACAGGAAATGGGAACAGAAAAAAAGCGCCATGTATAATGACGCCTTCTCGTTAGATTTCATGGAGTTAAACGATTTTGCTTTTCTAACTAGTGATTAGTATTTCCAACAAGAGAGTGTTTTATTGATTTTTTTTGCGTTTTTTATTATTTTGTTTCTGTTGTTCAGTTAATGGTTCATTTGAAAATTCTTCGTTATAACCCGCTCCTTTTCCTTGAGCGCTAGCCGCGTTAGCCCCAGGAATGACGTGGTTTGACTTGCGTTTAGCCATGTTGAATCACCTCCGTTTCTAGCATGCGTAAAAATCAATGAAATATGAATTATTAGAAAAATAAAAGGCAGATTGGAAAAGGTTATAAGTGAAACTTATGTTAATTAATAACATTCTTTTTATTTACTTATGTATAATATTATATTAAGATAGATGGTGAAGGGAATAGAGGATGGGGTAAGTAAATCCTTTATACATAGAATTTTAAGGGGGTAAAAGCAATGACTAAAAAAGACGTTTTTAACGCTCGTTCGTCATTCGATCTTAATGGCAGCACATATAATTATTACCGCTTACAAGCTTTAGAGGAAGCAGGTTTAGGTAACGTATCTAAGCTGCCGTATTCAATTAAAGTATTATTAGAATCTGTTCTTCGTCAGGTAGATGGCCGTGTTATTACAAAAGAACACGTCGAAAACCTTGCAAAATGGGGAACAAAAGATATTAAAGATATCGATGTTCCTTTCAAACCATCTCGTGTTATTCTTCAAGATTTCACTGGAGTTCCAGCGGTTGTAGACTTAGCGTCACTTCGTAAAGCAATGGCTGATTTAGGAGGAGATCCTGACAAAATCAATCCAGAAATTCCAGTAGACCTCGTTGTCGACCACTCCGTACAAGTTGATAAAGCAGGTACAGCTGACTCATTACGAATTAATATGGATCTTGAGTTTCAACGCAATACAGAGCGCTATAATTTCTTAAGCTGGGCTCAAAAATCATTTAATAACTATCGTGCAGTTCCGCCAGCTACTGGTATCGTGCACCAAGTAAATTTAGAATATTTAGCAAACGTTGTTCATGCTGTTGAAGAAGATGGTGAGTTCGTAGCTTTCCCTGATTCTTTAGTAGGTACTGACTCTCATACAACGATGATTAATGGTATCGGTGTTTTAGGATGGGGTGTTGGCGGTATTGAAGCGGAAGCAGGTATGCTTGGTCAACCTTCTTATTTCCCAGTTCCTGAAGTAATCGGTGTTAAACTTGTTGGCGAATTACCAAACGGCACTACAGCTACAGACTTAGCGTTAAAAGTTACGCAAGTGCTTCGTCAAAAAGGAGTAGTCGGAAAATTCGTTGAATTCTTCGGTCCTGGCGTAGCAGAACTTCCATTAGCTGACCGTGCAACAATTGCTAATATGGCTCCTGAATACGGTGCAACATGCGGGTTCTTCCCAGTTGACGCGGAGGCATTAGCATACATGCGTTTAACAGGAAGAGATGAAAAAGACATTCAGGTTGTCGAACAATATACAAAAGCAAACGGTTTATTCTTTACACCAGAAAACGAAGATCCAATTTTTACTGACGTTGTTGAGATTAACCTTGCTGAGATTGAAGCAAATCTTTCAGGTCCAAAGCGTCCGCAAGATTTAATTCCACTTTCTCAAATGCAAACAGAATTCAAGAAAGCTTTAACAGCTCCTGTTAGCAACCAAAGCTTCGGACTTGATGCTAAAGACGTTGATAAAGAAGTTACGTTTAAGCTTGCAGACGGTTCAGAAACAACAATGAAAACAGGTGCCATTGCCATTGCGGCTATCACAAGCTGTACGAACACATCAAATCCTTATGTATTAGTAGCAGCTGGTTTAGTTGCGAAAAAAGCGGTAGAAAAAGGATTGGATGTTCCAGCTTACGTGAAAACTTCTTTAGCACCAGGTTCAAAAGTAGTAACGGCTTACCTTCAAAATTCAGGGCTGCTTCCGTACTTAGATAAAATCGGCTTTAACATCGTAGGTTATGGCTGTACGACTTGTATCGGTAACTCTGGTCCATTAGAAGCTGAAATTGAAGAAGCGATTGCAGACAGCGACTTGCTTGTAACGTCTGTTCTTTCAGGAAACCGTAACTTTGAAGGACGTATTCATCCATTAGTAAAAGGTAACTACCTTGCTTCTCCGCCGCTTGTTGTAGCATATGCACTGGCTGGAACGGTAGATGTAGATTTACAAAAAGATCCAATCGGCATTGATACAGACGGCAATGAAGTATTCTTTAGCGACATCTGGCCTTCTCAAGATGAAATTAAAGAAGTTGTTAGCCGTACCGTAACGCCTGAATTATTCCGTAACGAGTATGAGCGTGTATTCGATGACAATGAGCGCTGGAATGAAATTAAAACGAGCGAAGATGCTCTTTATACGTGGGAGAATGATTCAACATACATCCAAAACCCACCGTTCTTCGAAGGCTTATCAGAAGAGCCAGGTGAAGTAGAACCGTTAAATGATCTTCGCGTAGTAGCGAAATTTGGTGACTCAGTGACAACGGATCACATTTCACCAGCGGGTTCAATTGCAAAAACATCACCTGCAGGTCTTTACCTTCAAGAAAACGGTGTAGAACCAAAAGACTTTAACTCATATGGTTCTCGTCGCGGTAACCATGAAGTGATGATGCGCGGTACATTTGCAAATATCCGTATTAAAAACCAAGTAGCACCTGGTACAGAAGGCGGCTGGACAACATACTGGCCAACAAATGACGTAATGAGCATTTATGACGCTTGTATGAAATACAAAGAGCAAGATACAGGTCTTGTTGTACTTGCAGGTAAAGATTACGGCATGGGAAGTTCTCGTGACTGGGCAGCAAAAGGCACAAATCTTTTAGGTATTAAAACAGTAATCGCTGAAAGCTTTGAGCGTATTCACCGTTCAAACCTAGTATTAATGGGTGTTTTACCTCTTCAATTTAAAGATGGTGAAAGTGCGGATACATTAGGTTTAACTGGAAAAGAAACAATTGCAGTAGCAGTTGATGAAACAGTAAAACCACGTGATCTTGTAAAAGTAACAGCAACTGATGAAGCTGGAAACAAAAAAGAATTTGAAGTACTCGTTCGTTTCGATAGTGAAGTTGAAATTGATTACTATCGCCATGGTGGTATCCTTCAAATGGTGCTTCGTGATAAATTACAGTCTAAAACACATGCGTAAGATATAAAGTAAAAGAGCGGTTCTCGTGAGCCGCTCTTTTTTTATGTAAACGCACCGTTTTCGACAAAAAGCGAGAGGGGAATATGCTATATTATAAAAGAAAATGCCCGATAAAAGGATTATTTTAGTAGATATTGCACATATCTATTAGTACATAGATTATCACTTTTTAGAAGAAATAAAGGAGCCGATCATATGGTTAAAAAAATAATTGCGGTCTTGCTTCTAGTAGGCTTTCTTAGCTACGCACTTTGGCAAGGGCTTTCTTCAAATGAAGCATCCGATAGTTCTAACTTAAGCGAATACAAGGATTTAAATATTAAAAAAGGCAATAGTGCTCGTCAGGCTTCGGGTCAAGCTTATGGGTTGGAACCAAAAGATACAGCGCCTCCGTTTACACTTTCAGATACGAACGGAAAATCCATTCAATTATCAGACTTTAAAGGGAAAAAAGTTATTTTAAACTTTTGGGCAACATGGTGTCCGCCGTGTCAAAAAGAAATGCCCGATATGCAAGCGTTTTATGAGAAATATGGAAACGATGTACAGCTGCTTGCGGTTAATTTAACTTCGTCAGAAGGCAGTAAACAGGCAGTATCTAAGTTTCTTAAAGAAAAACAGTTTACGTTTCGTGTATTATTGGACGACCAAGATATTGTAGGAAGTAAAAAATATCGGGTCTCCACTATTCCGACATCTTATTTTATAGATGAAGAAGGGAAAATTGTTCAACGGGTTAATGGTCCAATGACCATTAAACAAATGGAAACATTTGCTCAACAAGCAGCGAATTAACTTCGCTGCTTGTTTTATTAAAAATGAAACTTATTTACTTTACCATCGTATACCTAGATAAATTAGTAAATATGTCAAACTTTCTTACAACTTTTTAAAAAGTATGTTTACTTATCTGACAAATTGGTTACAATATAGATAGTTGTATGATATCAGTTTCTTTAGATTTTTCAGATTTTTCATAAAAATTACATAAAGTAGGTGTTGTGATCATGAGAAAATTACGCAAACGTTCATTTGAAGAGTTAGTGCAAGAAAATAAAACGCAGCTTTTAAAAGATCAGTCAGAAATTGAACGCATTGAAATAGAAATTGAAAAGCGGTTAGAAGATCGTATGCTTGAAAGAGCTGAATAACTTTAAAGTAAGTTGGTTAGAGTAACGGTGAGGAGGGGATAAGCATGGGAAATCCTAAAAAACAAAGCAAACCTTTTGTTCCGAATCACATCGGCACTCAACCGAGAGAAGCTGGTGGAAATAACGGAAAACAAATGCAAGATAAATCCGGCAAGCATCCTCAAGTTATTCAAACCAAAGGTGAATGAATAAAAAGTCGCTGAATTCAGCGACTTTTTATTATTTGAATTCTACCGTGAATAAATAAACGTAAGGATTGCTCGAAATAAGCTCTTTAATAACTTCTCCATCATCGGTTGAAAGCGGAGCAACTCGTATGCCACTGCCATCGTCACCGTCACCAAATAAAGCAGCGACTGGATATGGTTTATTCATTTTTACTTTTTGTTTTTTCTCTAACCCAGTAAAGGAATAGCCGTTCATTTTTTTAGGCTTTTTCGCTTCTATCCCTAGGTTTGTATCGTTGCTTCCTACATTAAACATAACTTTGTGAGTATCATCATCGATTTTATATGTAACAGCAAACATGTCAAATTCTTTTGAAACAGTCAACCCTCCTGAGAGTAAAGGTTGTTTGGCTTTTCCCTTTTCGTAATAAGTAGCTTTTACATAAGCTTCTTTTACGCCATTAGGAGCTTTAACATCGTATGCAATGATGTTGCTTTTGTAGTCTAAGTTTGTCACGGCTAACATTTTTTCTTCATGTTTTGAGTAATGGTGAGGCTTGATAGAGACACTTGTTGTCCATTTTGATGCCAATGAAGTTTGAGACATAAAAAATAAGGCTACAATAAAGACTACGCTTAGTAATGCTATCATTCGTTTAGTCATAGCGATTCCCCCTTTGTATGTATATATTACCATATTATGTATGTGTTATATATGCATTTTAACTTAATTATAATTATATTATGTAAACTAAAATCATTTTTTTCCACTTATAGAGATGAACAAATCCGGCATACTACAATTGTAACAAAGTTATTTTGAGGAGGAAGATACAATGGCATGGAATAAACCGAATCCAGACGATCGCAGTGATAACGTTGAAAAATTACAAACAATGGTGCAAAATACAATGAAAAACATTGAAGAAGCAGAAGAAGCTGCTGCATGCAGCACTGAAGAAGAACGTCAGCGCATTCAGCAAAAAAATCATAATCGTGAAGTAAGCATCGAAGCAATGCGCAGTGAAATAAAAGATGAGTCAGAAGCTCGTCAAAATGGTTATGAAGGTACGATTTAATAAGTAAAACAGTGACAATAAGCAGCTAAAAATAAACGGTTTTAGCTGCTTTCTTTCTATATTTTTTTAGTAAGGTGAATAATATTACAAACTAGCGAAGAGGTTTATGTAGGTGAAAAAGCACGTGAAAAAGAAAATAGTAAGGATTTTGCTCAGTTTACTTATCGTCTTGATTATTGTGGGCTCTTATCACACTCATAAGCCCTTGCCTAAAGGAATTTCATACGAGAGTAATCCTCACAAAGTAGAGGATGTATTGCTTTTATCAGACCTAACGTATCAAGACCAACAGACGTCTGTTTCCGAACAACATATTTTTCAAGCAGTTATGAATGCAATTGATGAAGCAAAAACTTTTATTATTATGGATATGTTTCTATTTAATGGCTACTATAACCAAGGCGAAAAGTTTCCTCACCTTAGTGATACGCTTGCAAGTAAGCTGATTGAAAAGAAACGAAAACATCCTAATGTCGAAATAGTCTTTATTACGGATGAAATAAATACAAGCTACGGCTCACATGATTCAAAGTGGTTAGATTCACTGCGGCTGAACGGAATCAAAGTGGTGCAAACCAATTTATCTAAGCTCAGAGATTCCATTCCACTATATTCTGCAGTGTGGAGAACTTTTGTTCAGTGGATGGGTGAAAAAGGAACCGGGTGGATAACGAATCCTTTCGGAAATAAAGCGCCTAACGTAACGGCCCGTGCTTATCTTACGTTGTTAAATGTAAAAGCTAATCACAGAAAAGTAGTAGCAACCGATCAAAGCGTTATTATTTCTTCTGCCAATCCTCATGATGCAAGTTTTTATAATTCTAACATGGCCTTTGAAGTAAAAGGGAATATCATTGGAGATGCGGTAAAAAGCGAACAAGCCGTCTCTGATTTTTCTTACGGAGGAAGGTTACCTCTCTATAAAAAGAAAGAAAAAGAAAAGGGAGACCTCTATGTTCAGCTGCTAACAGAAGGCAAAATCTATAAGCACGTGTTAAGTGATTTACGTCATGCTAAACAAGGTGACGATGTGTGGCTTGGCATGTTTTATCTTGGAGATCGAGACGTAATAAAGGCCCTTTTGAAAGCTTCTGAACAAGGAGCAAACGTACGGTTAATTTTAGATCCTAACGAAAATGCGTTTGGAAGAAAAAAGTTCGGACTGCCTAACCGTCCAGTAGCGGCAGAACTCGTTAAGAAATCTAAAGGTAATATTAAAATTCGCTGGTATCATACAGGAATAGAGCAGTATCATTGTAAAACCTTATTAATTCAAAACAAAAGAAACGCCACTATTATTGCAGGAGCAGCAAATTTCACCAAGCGAAATTTAGCTGATTTAAACTTAGAAACGGATATTAAAGTATCAGGACCTCCTAACGAAAAGGTTATGACCGAACTAAACGCTTATTTTGACCGTCTATGGACAAATAAAGGTCACACATATACGCTTCCCTATAAAAAGTATGAAAATAAGATGACGCGGCTGGAAACACTGATATACCGAATTCAAGAAGCGCTTAGTCTTACAACCTACTGAGCCATGACCAAACTAGTAGGAGTATATTCTCCTTGTATGGTAAGATAAAACAGGAACAGTGCAATAGGAGGTAGAATCATGCTAGTATCGAAGAAAGAGATCGAAGTGCGCTATGCAGAAACCGATCAGATGGGCGTTGTGTATCATGCTAACTATTTAGTATGGATGGAAATAGGCCGAACGCAGTTTATCAGTGATTTAGGTTTTAGCTATGCACAAATGGAAAGAGACGGTGTGCTGTCGCCAGTTATTGATATACAGGCGTCATATAAAAAGCCGCTTCATTATGGCGAGACAGCTGTGGTACATACTTGGGTTGAGAACTATGACGGTCTACGCGTTGTGTACGGATACGAAATTTTTAATTCAAATGAAGAACTTGCGTTAACAGGAACATCGTCGCACGTATGTGTGAAAAAAGAAAACTTTAAGCCTATTTCGATTCGCCGTAATTATCCGGAATGGCATAAAGCCTATGAAGATGCCAAAAAGCAGGGTTAAGCGTAAAAATAAAAAGCATCGATAAATCGATGCTTTTTTCTTACGCTTCGTAATGAAAGTCAGGTTCTTTTGTTTCTTCATTATAGTTCACGGTCAAATCATGACCATCAAAGTACCAAAGGTCTTCATCTTCTACGAAAAATGTTAAACCGTCAACTTTTGTTTCAACGCCAACGTTTTTAGGAGAATCTGTGTTTACACCTAAAGAAAAACCTTTTTGAACGTTGCTGCATCCGCCGTAGCGAACAAAAAAGCGAATTGTTTCGTTTCCTTCTAGCATCATTTCGTCTTTGTACCACGTAGCTGCTGCTTCTGTTACTGTTAATTTCATTAATTATGCTCCTTCCAATACTGCGGATACATTTATTATAGTAGAAAGATAGATAAATTACCAATATATACGAATCCAGCTAGGAAGGAACGAGATAAAATAAAACGATTTAATATAGAGGCGAATGCTTCATTTCTATATTAAATCGTTTCATTCTTTCATTTAAAATCATATTGTTTTCCAATAGTTTCCCAGCAGTGAACGCAGTAGCGGCTTCCTTCTAGCTGTGAATCCATTTTCTTATTACGTTTGCAAATAGGGCATTTTTTCTTCACATCATTCACCTCCTTATTTTAGTATCAGTATAACTAATAAACAAGAAATGTATTCGCTTACAAAGTAGTTATAAAAAAAGAAATAAGAGGAAAATCCTCTTATTTCTTTTTACCTGATAAAAATGTGACTTTCGGTTCTGTTTTGTTAAGAATTCGCGTAATGTTTGCCCGGTGTCTGTAAATGACAAAGGCTACAATTACACCAATAATCATAATAAGCATGTAGTCTTGTTTAAATAGCGTGTAGATAAAGGTTAATACCCCGGTAACCATTGATGACAGTGATACATACTTCGTTATGTATAAGCAGATAAAAAAACATAATAACACGAAAACAAATAAAAGAGGTTCATAACATAAAATCACTCCGGCGGATGTGGCAACAGCTTTTCCGCCTTTAAATTTCGCGAAAATAGGAAAAATATGGCCAATGACAGCAAATAAACCAATGAAGAGAATGTTTTGATTTGTATCAAATAAAAGCGGTAAAGAAGCTGCTAGGGTACCTTTTAGAATGTCTCCAAGCGTAACGATAATTCCGGCTTTTACACCCAATGTACGAAATGAGTTGGTGCCGCCTAAATTGCCGCTTCCATGCTCTCGTATATCGATGCCGTATCCTAGTTTTCCAACAACTAGTCCAAAAGGAATAGAGCCCAAGATATAGGCAAGAATAGGTAATAAATAATTCATGTTTGAAAGCTCCTTTATTTCTATATCGTTTCTATTTTACCATGAGATACTTAAAAAAACATAGCTAGTTTTAGGTGAGAGACAATTATTTTAAAAAAAGAAGACGTTTACAAAAATAGAGAAAACGGGTACTATATGCAGGAAATCAACTGTAAATCGCGAATGTTGTTCAGTACATATTATATAGCTAAGAGAGGTAATAGACATGTCCATTAAAATTCCTTCCCGTCAAGAGCTTGGTAAAATATTAAAAAAAAGCAAGCGCATTGCTGTAGTGGGTTTATCAGATAATCCTCATCGAACGTCTTATATGGTTTCAGAAGCCATGCAGCAGCAAGGTTACGAGATAATTCCGGTGAACCCCACAATCAACTCAGCGCTCGGCGTAAAAGCCGTATCTTCATTAAAAGAAATTGAAGGGCATATTGATATCGTTAACGTATTTCGTCGCTCTGAGCATTTGCTTGAAGTTGCAGAAGAGTTTTTAGAAGTAGATGCAGACGTATTTTGGGCGCAATCTGGTTTAATTAATGAAGAAGCATATGACCTGCTCGCTAAAAAAGGGTATACTGTAGTTATGGATCGTTGTATAAAAGTCGAGCATGCTTTAACAAAGTAAGATCTATAAGCAGAACAACCAACCCATGCACACTGCTTGCATGGGTTTCACCATGCGTTGAAATAGTAAGAGCGTTTCCGCTACAATAGACGTTAGACAGCTAGCTTTATAAGGCTTATAATCCATGAATACACAAGATATTGCTTTTATAATACGGAAATTTGTGCTAAAATCTTGTAAGTACGCAAAAATAGAAACATACGTTCTATTGATGCGAACACTATAAAACTAAAAGATAGGATACATGATCATTTATTCTTAGACACGAAGCGCAAACGTTTGTGTTTCATACATAATGTAGTAATGTTCGTTGTGATGAAAGGGGTAGTATGAATGGCTCGGAAACAACAATTTAATTATAATGAAGATGCAATTCAAGTACTAGAAGGATTAGATGCCGTTCGTAAACGTCCTGGTATGTATATTGGAAGTACGGATACACGTGGTCTGCATCATTTAGTATATGAAATCGTCGACAACTCCGTCGATGAAGCACTAGCAGGCTATGGAGAAGAAATTATTGTAACCATTCACAAAGATAATTCAATTTCTGTACAAGATAAAGGTCGAGGTATGCCAACGGGCATGCATAAACTAGGAAAACCAACGCCTGAAGTTATTTTAACCATCTTGCATGCAGGAGGTAAATTCGGGCAGGGTGGATATAAAACAAGTGGAGGTTTACATGGAGTAGGTGCATCTGTTGTAAATGCGCTGTCTGAATGGTTGACTGTAACTATTCATAGAGATGGATTTATTTATGAACAGCGCTTTGAAAATGGAGGAAAGCCGGTTACCACTCTAGAAAAAATAGGGAAAACGAAAAAAACGGGAACAACGATTCATTTCAAACCGGATGCCACGATTTTTTCAACAACCGTGTACAATTATGATACGCTTTGTGAACGGCTCCGCGAATCGGCTTTTCTGTTAAAAGGGTTCAAAATAGAGTTAATCGATAAAAGGCATGATCGTCACGATATCTTTCATTATGAAACAGGTATTCAAGCCTTCGTTTCATATTTAAATGAAGAAAAAGATTCACTTCATCCAGTCGTCTTTTTTGAAGGTATTCATCATAATATTGAAGTTGAATTTGCCTTTCAATTTAACGATGGTTATTCTGAAACCATTTTATCATTTGTTAATAATGTTCGTACCAAAGATGGCGGAACGCATGAGTCCGGTGCAAAAAGCGCTATGACGCGCGCATTTAATGAATACGCCCGTAAAGTAAGCCTGCTAAAAGAAAAAGACAAAAACTTAGAAGGAACGGATATACGAGAAGGCTTAGGGGCCATCGTTTCCGTTAGAATACCTGAAGAGTTGCTTCAGTTTGAAGGACAAACAAAAGGAAAGTTAGGTACAAGTGAAGCTCGTTCGTCCGTAGATGCAGTTATTTCTGAAAAACTTGCCTATTTCTTAGAAGAAAACCCGGACGTAAGCTCTCTTCTTGTAAAAAAAGCAATCAAAGCGGCTCAAGCGCGTGAAGCGGCACGAAAGGCCAGAGAAGACGCAAGGAACGGGAAGAAACGAAAGCGTCAAGAAACCGTTCTAAGCGGGAAGTTAACACCTGCGCAATCAAGAAATCCTCAGCGAAACGAACTGTACTTAGTCGAAGGGGATTCCGCCGGAGGTTCAGCAAAACAAGGAAGGGATCGCCGCTTTCAAGCTGTGCTGCCACTGCGAGGGAAGGTTATCAATACCGAAAAAGCCAAGCTTCAAGATATTTTTAAAAACGAAGAAATTAGTACAATCATCCACGCGATAGGCGGAGGAGTAGGCGCAGATTTTACAATTGATGATATTAACTACGATAAAATAGTCATCATGACCGATGCGGATACGGATGGGGCTCATATTCAAGTGCTTCTGCTAACGTTTTTCTACCGCTATATGAAACCGCTTGTGGAAGCAGGAAAAGTATTTATTGCTCTCCCACCGCTCTACAAAGTAAGTAAAGGGTCAGGTAAAAAAGAAGTGGTTGAATATTCATGGAGTGACGAAGAATTGCAAGGTGCAATTGACAAGGTAGGAAGAGGCTATATGATTCAGCGCTACAAAGGTCTCGGTGAAATGAACGCAGATCAGCTTTGGGAAACAACAATGAACCCAGAGACGCGTACGCTGATTCGTGTTCGTATTGATGATGCTGCCCGCGCTGATCGTCGTGTGACCACTTTGATGGGCGATAAAGTAGAACCTCGCAGAAAATGGATTGAAAGTAACGTAGCGTTTGGATTAGAAGAAGATCCAAATATTTTAGATAACGAAAATGTATTAACGGTCGCAGAGGAGGACGTACAATGACACAAACAGAACGCTTTTTAGATTTACCTCTTGAGGATGTACTAGGCGACCGTTTTGGTCGATATAGTAAATATATTATTCAAGAGCGCGCATTGCCGGATGCAAGAGACGGGTTAAAACCCGTTCAGCGCCGTATTTTATATGCAATGCACGTAGATGGAAATACAGCAGAAAAAGGGTTTCGCAAGTCAGCTAAAACTGTAGGAAACGTAATTGGTAACTATCACCCTCATGGTGATTCATCTGTATATGATGCCATGGTTCGAATGAGTCAAGAATGGAAAGTTAGAAATGTATTAATCGAAATGCACGGAAACAACGGAAGTATTGATGGAGATCCCCCAGCAGCAATGCGTTATACAGAAGCTCGCCTTTCATCGATTGCTGCAGAACTTCTACGAGATATTGACAAACAAACGGTTGAGTTTGTGTCTAACTTCGATGATACAAGCAGCGAACCAACTGTGTTACCGGCTATGTTTCCTAACTTGCTAGTGAATGGATCCACGGGTATTTCAGCTGGTTATGCTACGGAACTTCCTCCCCATCATTTAGGTGAAGTAATTGACGCAACGATCATGCGAATTGATAAACCAACGTGTACAATTGAAGAGTTGATGACGGCTATTCAAGGTCCTGATTTTCCTACAGGGGGAATCATTCAAGGTGTAGACGGAATTAAGAAAGCCTACGAGACAGGTAAAGGGAAAATTATTATTCGCGGAAAAACGGAAGTGGAGTCCATTCGCGGCGGAAAACAGCAAATTGTTATTACGGAAATTCCATTTGAAGTAAACAAAGCCAACCTTGTTAAGAAAATGGATGAGCTTCGTTTAGATAAAAAAGTGGAAGGCATTGCTGAAGTTCGCGATGAAACGGATCGTACCGGCCTGCGTATCGTAGTAGAACTAAAAAAAGATGCAAATGCTCAAGGAGTACTTCACTTCCTTTACAAAAATACAGATCTGCAAGTACCGTATAATTTTAACATGGTTGCTATTGCTAAAAAGCGACCAAAGCTTATGAGTTTACCTAACATTCTTGATGCTTATATTGATCATCAAAGAGAAGTGGTAACAAATCGTTCTAAATACGAACTGCAAAAAGCACGTGAACGCGAACATATTGTAGCAGGATTGATTAAAGCACTGTCGATTTTAGATGAAGTTATTGCAACTATTAGAGCTTCTAAAGATAAGCGGGATGCTAAAAATAATTTAATTGCTAAATATGAATTTACAGAACCTCAAGCAGAAGCGATTGTGTCGCTTCAATTATACCGCTTGACAAACACGGACATTACAGCTCTACAGGCGGAAGCTGAAGAGCTAGGTGCTAAAATTAACGAGTTAGAAGAAATCTTACATAGCGAGAAAAAACTTTTTAATGTAATCAAAAAAGAATTACGCCGTGTAAAAAAGCAATACAGTACAGAACGCCGCTCAAAAATTGAAGCAGAAATCGAAGAAATTAAGATTAATCTAGAAGTGATGGTTCCATCTGAAGAAGTGATGGTAACAGTCACAAAAGACGGATACGTAAAACGAACAAGTCTTCGTTCTTACGCCGCGTCTAACGGGCAAGACTTCGGTATGAAAGATACGGACCGAATTTTAGCGAAGTATGAAATTAATACAACCGAAACACTGCTTATCTTCACAAACAAAGGGAACTATTTATATATGCCAGTGCACGAACTTCCTGATATCAGGTGGAAAGACATGGGGCAGCATATCATGAACATTGTTCCAATTGATAAAGAAGAGCAAATTGTACGGGCGATACCGGTAAAAGAATTTAAAGAAAATCAGTATCTGCTTTTCTTTACGAAAAATGGTATGGTCAAAAAATCAGAATTACTTCAATATAAAGCACAGCGCTACTCCAAAGCTCTTGTCGCCGTTAATTTAAAAGGCGATGATGAAGTAGTCGATGTATATCAAACGGATGGTAAAAAACAAGTGTTTATTGCCACTCGCTCTGGCTACGGACTGCGTTTCCGGGAAGAAGAAATCAATATTGTAGGAACTCGCGCTTCTGGTGTAAAAGGAATTAACTTAAAAGACGAGGATTATGTTGTAAGCGGCGTTATCTTCGATGAAGATGAAGCTCTATCAACTGAATTATTTATCGCCACGCAGCGAGGAGCTGTGAAAAAGACAAAAATTACTGAGTTTGAAGAATCAGCACGAGCAAAACGAGGGCTAGTGATGGTCCGAGAACTAAAATCTAATCCGCATCAAATTGCAAAAGTAAAAGTAATCTCTAAAGAACATTACATGATAGTGGAATCATCTAAAGGTCAGATCGAGCAGGTTGATCCATCTACAATGCGGGCTAGCGACCGATACAGCAACGGTTCATTCGTATTGGACCAAAGCGAAGCTGGCAATTTAGTTGATGTGTGGCTGGAAGAAAAATAACAAAAAAAGTAGTAAAGTTTTTAAAGCTTTACTACTTTTTTTGTTTAATATTTTTAAATTAAACTATGTTCTAAATAAACATCATAAAATCATTTTCCTACTCCTTATCCCAAATAGACATAATACACCTCCTACACAAGCCTTTAAGAAACTTTTGAATGTTCAAATTGTCCTAAACATATATATAAAAGAACATCTAGGAGGTGTTATACATGAACTCTTTTATTCACGTAACTCCTAAGACAAAACTTTTTGTTCGGGATATTGGAAAAGGGGAACCTGTTCTTTTCCTTCACGGGTGGCCTGTTAACGCTAAAATGTACGAATACCAATTTACAACGCTTCCGGCCCGCGGTATTCGATGTATCGCCCCTGATCTTCGCGGATTTGGAAAATCAGATGCGCCTTTCACCGGCTATTCTTACAATCAATTAGCAGATGATATTCGCATGTTAGTAGAAAAAATGGGACTTAAAAATTATACGCTAGTAGGCTTTTCTATGGGGGGAGCCATTGCCATTCGATATATGAGCAGACACTTAGGATATGGAGTGAAGAAGTTAATTTTATTAGGGACAGCGGCTCCAAGATTTATTCAAAAAACTGATTTTCCATATGGACTTCCTATTGAAGAAGTAAATACAATTATTCAAAATACGTATAGAGATCGTCCTAACATGCTTGAAAACTTTGGGGAAAAGTTTTTTAATCAGCCTACCAGCTCAGCTTTTAGAGGATGGTTTCAAGATTTAGGTTTAGAAGCATCTGGCCATGGAACGATTAAAACTGCGGTGTCTTTACGAGACGAAGACTTGCAGGAAGATTTGAGTCAAATTTTCGCTGAGACATATATATTACACGGAAAAAAAGATCAAATTTGTCCATTTGATCTTGCAAAAGTTATGAATCGCCATATTTCATTTTCTACACTTATTCCATTTGAAAATAGTGGACACGGCCTTTTTTACGATGAACGTGAGAAAGTAAATGACACTCTTATTGAACTCATCGCTAAAAGCTCAGCCTATAAGTAAGGATACACATTTAAAACCGAATTGGCAGCCAAATAAAAAAAGTAAAAAACCGGCACCTAACGTAATGAAGCTAAGAAGCTTAGGTGTGATAAATTTTTTTGTGAAATGAATACTGCTCGCAATATTTAAATTCCAAAGAATGATGCCAAAAATAATAAAGAAGCTGTGAAAAAAGACGGATAGCCACGTTTGACTTCGGAGGCTTTCGCTTAAGCTTGACCCAAATACGCCAAACCAAAACACAATATTTAAAGGGTTCATAAGAGCAATGAAGAAACCTGTAAAAAATGACTTGTCTCTTTTAGCAGGGGGGGGATTTACATCTACTGAAAAGGAACCAGAGACAGCTTGTTTCATACTTTGAAAGCCAATAAATGTGAGCATGACAAAGCCAGTTGCATACAGTGCAACAGTAACGGCCTGCATCTGAACAAAAGGTGTTAACCCTATTAAAATGAGGAGCATAAATAAAATATCGGCCGTCATACCTCCTAAACCAACTAGCCAAGAAGCCCAAAATCCTTTTGTCAGACCCCTTTTAATCATTTCTATATTAATTGGGCCTACCGGTGCTGCGAGACTAATACCTAGAATTATTTGTTTTATAGCAATCAAAAACCACTCCACAAACACAGCCTCCTTTCTAACTTGTCCAATAGTAGCTTATATATATATAGATTAGAGTTTTATAATTTAGAAGCGGCATTTAGTTAAAAATACTCATAAACTTTCTTTTTTTTAATACACATGTAACGTTGAGTTCCATAAGGAGGGTTTTAATGGCATCAAAAATGCTTTTTCGAGCTAATGAGATTTTAGAGTCCACGCATGTCCCGTTCTGGGGAAAAGATGCTTTTCAATATTTCCAAAGCGATATATTATCAGAAGAAAATCCATTTCCCTGTATGTTAGGGGTAGAAGGCTTTAAAAAAGATTTACTGCGTTTTTCATTTGTGACTACTCCTTATAACTATCAAGATATTAGGCATGCAGCGTCGGCACTTAGAGAATACATAGATACATTTAAGAGCATAGGTCGCTATACATCCTTTGTGTTATTCTTTAAGCCTGAACATAAAGAACGTTCAATGGAAGAGTACGAAACGATGTTTTGGGATACGCTGACGTTTCTTCATCAAATTGATCAAAAGAAATGGCCGCGAGACATTCCAAAAGACCCGAAAGATGCATTATGGGAATTTTGTTTTCACGGAGAACCTATTTTTGTCGTCTGTAATACGCCTGCTCATTCTTTACGTAAAAGCCGTAAGAGCAGAGGATTTATGATTACATTTCAGCCGCGGTGGGTGTTTGAAGGTATGACAGGAGATTCAAAAATAGGGAAGCACGTACAAAAAGTCGTCCGCGATCGGTTAAAAACATATGATGACGTATCAGCTCACCCCGAGTTAGGCTGGTATGGGCAACAGGAAAACCGAGAGTGGAAGCAATATTTTTTACGCGACGATAATAACTATACTACCGGACAGTGTCCATTTAAATTAAAAAGGAGTGAGCAGCATGGACGTAAAAAAAGCCTCTATTAAAAAAGGAGTTGGCGGAAAGTTTGAAGAAGTAATTAAAGAGCTGCTTCCGGCGTATACTGGATACGTTGAAGTACAGCACGATATTGCTTTTCAAACACATCCGTCTCATACGCATCCAACTGATGAAATTCTTCATATACTTGAAGGATCTATTTACTTTACAGTTGAACGTGATACGGTTCTATGTCAGGCAGGAGATCGGATACATTTACCGAAACAAACGGTTCATTCTTCAAAAGCCGGTCCTGATGGATGCACATACGTTATTTCCATTTTAAAATAAAGACGAAAGAAGATGATGCTTATGCTACGTTCCCGTCCAGTGTTGCTGCTTATCGATGTACAAGAAGGGTTTTATTCACCTCAGTGGGGAGAAAGAAACAATTTAGATGCAGAAAAGAATATGCTGACGCTACTGCAAGCATGGAGGCGTCAAGACTATCCTGTCATTCACGTGCAGCATGCATCAGAAAATCCAGATTCGCCTTTACACCCAAGTTCAAAGGGATTTCAGTTCAAGGAAGGATTTGGTCCACAAGAAGACGAATGCTTAGTTCGCAAACACGTGAACAGCTGCTTTATTGGAACAGAGTTAGATAGCTATCTAAAAGCAAATGGCTATGATACGCTTATCTTAATAGGACTAACTACTAATCACTGCGTTTCTACGACTGCGCGCATGGCTGGAAATCTAGGGTATAGGACATATGTTGTGAACGATGCAACGGCTTGCTTTGATGGTACGTCCTACGATGGAAAAACAAAGCTGTGCGCAGAAGATGTACATACATTCGCACTGTCTTCCCTGCACGGCGAGTTTGCAACGGTCGTTTCTACAAAAGAGACTCTTCAAGTCCTTCAAACCTTTCAATATGCCCAAAACCAAAACTGATGTGCACGCGCATATCAGTTTTTTTATGTAGATTATGTTTCTTAAAAGAAGTAAAATAAAGATAATTCTATACTATAAGGAGTTTGTACATATGATCATTCGTTATGCTAAAGAAGAAGATTTACCTATGCTTGTTGAAATTTATAATCAGTCCGTTCAAACAAGTGCTGCTACTTTTGACTTAACGCCTGTAACAGTGGAACAAAGAAGAGGCTGGTTTAATAATCATATTAGCAATAAACTTTTTCCGCTTATTGTCGCGGAAAAAGACGGAGTAGTAGCTGGCTATGCTTCGCTTTCCTCGTATCGAGATAAAGAAGCGTACATTCAAACAGTAGAGCTATCGATTTATATTGATAAAAATCAACAAGGGTATGGTATTGGAAAACAGCTTATGAAACGCATTTTGGAATTAGCTAAAGAACTCGACCATCACGTTGTTATTTCAGGAATTACAAAAGGGAATGATATCAGTATCAAAATGCATGAGCAATTTAATTTTACGTTTTGCGGAGAATTTAAAGAAGTAGGCTGGAAATTTGATCAGTGGCAAGATGTACTTTTTTATCAGCTTATTTTATAAGATGTATGACACCTTTACACATTGTAACGTTTTAGTTTCATGTGTAAAGGTTATTAAAATAATAAGTTGTTTTATTATTTTAATACGAAAGGTGTTAGCTATCATGAATACACATTTTCAGTATCAACATCTAAGAGCTGTGCCGAAAAGATGGTCCAAAAAAGAACTGCATATCCAGCTGAATAGAATCAAACACAATTCTGAACTATCTACTATAGCGGCAGATCCGCTTTTTCATCTGTTAGAATGTACCCATTCGGGCCTTCAAACGAAACAAGAAATCATAGACTACATTCAAACCATTCCTAATCACCAACTTCCATCTTTTGTAACTCATTTAAGCAGGTTAATTCAGCGTATTTATTATATAGAAGCTGCGGATTACTATAATCGCCCCCTCAAAGGTTATATGCTTGTTATGAAAAATCAACCCGCCTATATATCTCTTCATTTTGCTGATCAGCTCATATAAAAAAAGCTCTCTATTCAAAAGAATAGAGAGCTTTTTTTATTCGTATTTTTTCACTGTTACTTGACACTCTTTTAACGGGATAAGTTTTGACTTTTTCGTCCATTTGTATCCTAACCAAACAATTAAGAATAAAGGCAGTCCGATATAAGAAACAAGTACACCGTACCAGTCAATCGAGTCACCCATAAACGCCGAATAGTTTTGGCCTAAAATAACAACGGCACATAAAATAAAGGCAAAGATAGGGCCAAATGGGAAAAGTTTTGCATGATATGGAAGTTCACTCAAATCATGACCTTGAGCAACAAATGCTCTTCTAAAACGATAGTGGCTAATCGCGATTCCTAACCAAGCAATAAAACCAGACATACCAGAAGCGTTAAGTAACCATGTGTATACCGCACCATCTCCAAAGAATGAAGCACCAAATGCAAGTGTACCGACAAGCGCCGTTGCGATTAAGGCATTAACCGGAACGCCTCGTTTATTCACTTTTGCTAAGAACCTCGGTGCTTTTCCATCTTTCGCTAAGTTCCACAGCATACGTGTAGAAGCATACATACCTGAGTTACCAGCAGATAAAACAGCTGTTAAAATAACGGCATTGATAGCTGATGCAGCAAACGCTAGACCTGCTCGTTCGAATATTAAAGTAAAGGGACTTACTCGCACATCATCACTTGCTAAGGAATCCGCTGTGTATGGAATAAGCATCCCGATAACAAAAATAGCTAAAATATAAAATAACAAGATGCGCCAGAAGACTTGTTTAACTGCGCGAGGAACCGTTTTTTCTGGATCTTCACTTTCTCCAGCTGCGACTCCAAGCAACTCTGTTCCTTGGAATGAAAAACCTGCAGCCATAAAAATACCTAGGACAGTAAAGAATCCACCATGAATAGGTCCATCACCAAGCGTGAAATTTTTAAAACCTGGTGCTTCATTGTTAAAGATACCAAAAATCATCATAATACCAATAACTAAAAAGATGATAACCGTTATTACTTTAATTAACGAAAACCAAAATTCTGATTCACCAAATCCTTTTACAGAAAGGTAGTTAAGCCCAAACATAATTAATAAAAAGAGGGCACTCCATAAAATAGAAGAAGAGTTCGGGAACCAAAATTTCATAATAAGGGCTCCAGCGGATAATTCAGCTGCAATCGTAATAGCCCAGTTATACCAGTAGTTCCAGCCGAGAGCGAAACCAAAGGATGGATCTACAAACCGAGACGCATACGTACTAAACGAACCAGCTTCAGGCATATAAGCTGCGAGCTCCGCCAGGCTGGTCATCAAAAAGTAAACCATGACGCCAATGATCGCGTAAGCTAAAAGCGCTCCCCCGGGTCCTGCTGTGTGAATTGCTCCACCACTTGCTAGGAATAAGCCGGTTCCGATGGCTCCTCCTAATGAAATCATCGTTAAGTGGCGAGATTTCAACCCACGTTTTAATTCTTGCTGCTCTTGCATAGATAAATACTCCTTTCGAATGTACGGAAAGAGACGGGATAACATAAAAAAAGCCCGCAGTATATGTGCGCGCTTTTAAATCTGAAAACCGCGTCAACCTTCCGTGAAGATAGCTCTTCACATCATTCGCATGATGTGACAGTTCTGTTCCTGTTCGGAGACAGCCCCAGCTTAAATCAACCGAGAAATGATCTAAACTTCGGCAATTTTTCCTTTCAAGCAACATCATAAATGTTCTCTGCATTTCCGTTACTTTACTATTAAAAACTGCGACCTCTACCTCATCGATTAGGATGAGGGTTTTTTATATTCAATTGACATAAAAGAAGTATATCAAATACTAAAACGATTGTCATTATAAAAAATAGATTCAGAAAATAGAAACATCTTTGAAATCTCTCGAATCTATTTTGTGACATATGGTATAATAAATATTGTCTTCATAATACATAAATATCCGAACGTACCACAGGGGGAGCCGCAGTGCTGAGAGTGAACAAATTGTTCAGACCCTTCGAACCTGTTAGTTAACGCTAGCGTAGGAATGTGGGAATAGTAGCATATATTTGCTTACTCCTGTGTAAACCGTTTGATATGAATGATTCAAAAACAGGAGTGAGAAACGTGAATAAAGCATTACCTTTACAGGCTAAAATTGAAATAGCTATTTTTGCAGCATTGGCACTTTTACTTGATCTTTTGCCTTCCATTAAGATTGCAACGGCTGTGAGTATTTCGTTCTCCATGGTGCCCATTTTTATTATGTGCTTTCGCTGGGGAGTAAAAGGCGGAGCTCTATCTGGTCTATTATGGGGGCTTTTGCAGTTAGCAACAGGAACGGCTTATATTTTAACAGCGCTGCAAACATTTATTGAATATATTGTGGCTTTTGCTTTTATAGGTTTTGGAGGTGTTTTTTCACAATCTATCAAAACAAATTTAGCTAACAATAACAGATCAAAAGCTTTTGTTTTAATTGTTCTATCCCTTATTATCGGCAGCTTCGCGCGCTATTTCTGGCACTTTATTGCTGGTATTATTTTTTGGGGATCATATGCGCCAAAGGGAATGTCCGCTTTGTGGTATTCTTTTTCAATGAACGGTATTTCAATGGTAGGGTCATTAATAGCCTGCTTAATCATTCTTTCACTATTAATTCCATCGGCATCAAGAATGATTGTAACTAAATCACACTCATAATAAAAAAGACTAAATCTACCAAGATTTAGTCTTTTTTTGTCATTTGTCACCTTTGTTTACACGAAAGTGTGTCAGGTTTGATAACATAGTTAATGAAATATTCAAAAAACTGTTTTATGATAATCACCATATTCAAACGAGATAAGGGATTGATAGCATGATACAGAAATGGATCACGAGCATAGGGTTAGATATTGGAACAAGCACAACAAAACTGATTGTAAGCAAGCTGTTAATAGCAAATCAACAAAACCAGTTTACGCTGCCAGGCTGTCAAATTATTGATCGTCGCGTAACGTATGCAAGTTCCATCTATACAACACCTATGGTAAACGAAGTTGAAATCGATGTTCGAAGGTTAACACTATTACTAGAAAAAGAGTACAAAAAAGCAGGGGTCTCCTTAGATCAAGTGGAGGCAGGCGCTGTGATTATTACAGGAGAAACTGCTCGGAAGCAAAATGCAGAGAGTATCGTTCACTATCTAGCTGAACACGCCGGGGATTTTGTTGTTGCAACAGCTGGTGCTGACTTAGAAGGAATGTTAGCGGCAAAAGGATCGGGAGCAATCGAACGTTCTGTTGAAACAAATCGAGTAATTGCTAATATCGATGTAGGGGGAGGCACCGCTAACATCGCTTTATGTCAAAATGCCAAAGTGATAGAGACGTTCACATTGCATGTAGGCGGAAGATTAATTCGTCTGAATTCAGATGGTTTTGTTACCTACGTTTCGCCTTATTTAACTGAATTTTTAAAAAATAATTCTTTGATGCTGTATGAAGATGAAAAAGCAACATTTGAAAAACTCTCTTCTATCTGTCAATTGCTAGCTGAAGAAACCGTGAATTATGTAAGAGCACTGACTCAAACCTCTTCGCTGCTCGTTTCTCCTCATATAAGGTCTTCTATACAGCCGGAAACAATCATGGTTTCAGGAGGAATAGGAGCAATGATGAAGAAACAAAAGCCAAAAACAGTGAAGGAAGTGGCCGTACACGGAGATATCGGTCCGCTGCTAGCGTATCACTTTCAATCCATACAGGTATCTCAAGCCGCTGAAACAACGCGCGCTACTGTCATTGGAGCCGGCATGCAAAATACAGAAGTTAGCGGGTCAACCGTATACATTGGGTCTAAACGGCTGCCGCTGAAAAATATTCCGATTATAGAGATACCCGTACAGCAAGAAGAGGAGTGGAATCCGCAGCTGTTTCAAGAAAGAGCTCGAACGGCATGTATGCAGGCTTCAATTGTTTTCAGTGCAGAAGATCCTCCCGCTGCTATTGCTTTATCTCATTTTCCTTACTGCAGCTATAAGATGCTTCAAGAATTAGCAAAAGTAATAAGCGTTGAATTCATTGCTTGTTTTAAGGGAGCTAAGTGCCTCGTTGTTTTATGCGAGCAAGATATTGCAAAAGCTTTGGGACAAGCACTAGCCAAACAGAAGAAAGAATTAGAAATTATTTGTTTAGATCAAATTGATTTTACACACGGAGATTACATTGATCTTGGATTACCAGTAGCTGGAGAAGCAATCTCTGTTTCCGTTAAAACGCTCGCTTTTTCATCCTAACCCACTAAATATACAAGGAGGAAACGATGTTTAAAACTACACGATTATTAGGAGAAACATTTTCATTTTATAGCTTAAAAGAAATCATGGCCAAAGCAAACGAAGAACGTTCTGGAGATCAGCTAGCAGGAGTCAGCGCTGAGTCAATGAAAGAAAGAATGGCAGCCAAACAAGTTCTAGCTGATATAACACTTGCTGATATTCGAAATTACCCTCTGCTCAGCGCAGATGAAGACAATGTCTCGGCGTTAATCGAAAGTCAAATTGATTCATCGATTTACGACATTATAAAAAATTGGACGGTAGGGGAGTTAAGAGAATACATCTTATCTGATGAGTATACGGGAGAAGACCTTCTTGCGCTTAGCAAAGGATTAAGCAGCGAAATGATTGCGGCAGCTACTAAAATTATGTCCAATTTAGATTTAATTCAAGGAGCAGCCAAAATAGAAGTGCAAACCACTTGTCAAACGACTATCGGCCAAAAGGGCGTATTGGCTTCCAGAGCTCAGCCTAATCATCCTTCAGATAACTTAAAAGGAATGAGAGCATCTCTCTACGAAGCGTTAAGCTATGGAATTGGGGATGCGGTTATTGGAATTAACCCCGTTATTGACACAACGGATAATATCTACGCGCTTTTAAATGAAACAAAAAATATAATCAATGAATGGTCCATCCCTACTCAAAACTGTGTGTTATCACATGTAACAAGTCAGATGAGAGCAATCGAAAAAGGAGCACCGGCGGACTTGATTTTTCAAAGTTTAGCAGGAACAGAAGCCGGTAATGACTCATTTGGGATTTCACTGCCTATGCTCGATGAAGCAACAGCGTTAATTCATGAAAAAGGTACAGCAAAAGGTCCGAACCGCTGGTATTTTGAAACAGGACAAGGTTCTGAACTGTCAGCAGAAGCTCACTATAATATTGATCAAGTAACGCTCGAAGCTAGATGCTACGGCTTAGCTCGCCACTACAAGCCTTTCTTAGTTAACACGGTTGTTGGATTTATTGGACCTGAATATTTATATAACAGCAAACAAGTCCTACGAGCTGGGCTAGAAGATCATTTTATGGGCAAAATGCACGGATTGCCTATGGGAGTAGACGTATGTTACACCAACCACATGGATGCTGATCAAAACGATATGGATAATTTAAGTATGCTTCTAGGAACAGCTGGAGTGAACTTTGTAATAGGAGTGCCCATGGCTGATGACTGCATGCTAAACTATCAGTCTCTTAGTTATCATGATATCGCAACCGTGCGCCATGTACTTGGCCGTACCCCAACGCCTTTATTTCAAAAATGGCTAGAAGATCAGCGTATTATGGAAAACGGACGCTTTACATCAAGAGCTGGAGACCCAACTATTTTTATGAATTTGATTTAAGGAAGGTGCTTACTATGATACCAAAGTCAAATCGCGATCCGCTTGAAACACTTAAACAATTTACCCCTGCCCGCATAGGTGTCGGTCGTACGGGAACAAGGCCGCTAACAAAAAACGTTTTATCTTTTCGTACGGATCACGCCGCAGCTGTAGACTCTGTATATGGAGTAGTTTCAGAAAATCTTCTATCTGAATTTAATCTTTTTTCTGTGAATACACGCGTGGAGTCAAAAGAACATTATTTAAAACGACCGGATCAAGGAAGATTATTAGCAGATGACGCTAAGAAAGAGATTTTAAAAAACTGCGTGCAGCAGCCTGATGTACAAGTAGTGGTATCAGATGGACTGAGCGCTAAGGCAATCGAAGAAAACATGAGCGACGTGTATCCTGCTTTAATTGATTCCCTGCAGTCATATGGACTTCGTGTCGGGACTTCATTTTTTGTAAAAGGAGGACGAGTTGCATGTATGGATGAAATTGGCGAGATTATAAAACCAAAAGCACTTGTACTATTGATTGGAGAGCGACCCGGACTGGTCAGTGCTGAATCAATGAGTGCTTACATGTGCTATGAACCTAGCAAAGGGAAAAAAGAGTCTGATCGTATGGTTATTTCTAATATTCATAGAAGAGGAACGCCTCCTATTGAGGCAGCCGCACATATCGGTACCATGATTAACAAAATGATCAAGCAGCAAACAAGCGGTGTACATCTTATTGTCTAAACATCAAAAGGAGGAAAAGGTATGGCGTTACAAAAACAATTAAAACCTATTCATTTATGGGCTATTTCAGTCGGCATGGTTATTTCGGGGCAATACTTTGGGTGGAATTACGGGTTTGAACAAGGCGGGATTATCGGACTTGCAATTGCAACCTTGATTGTAACCGTGTTTTATACGACGTTTATGTTCAGCTATGCAGAGCTTTCAACATCTATTCCGCAAGCCGGTGGACCTTCAGCTTATGCAAGAAGAGCACTTGGACCTTTTGGCGGATATATCGCCGGAATTGCATGCTTGCTCGAATTTATTTTTGCTCCTCCTGCTATTGCGGTATCAACAGGAGCATACCTGCACTTTCTTATCCCAGCAGTTAACCCTGTATATGCAACGGTAGGTGCCTTTATTTTCTTTGTTTTACTAAATTTAATCGGGGTAAAAGAAGTAGCGGTGATTGAGCTTACAGCTACCATTGTTGCACTAATTGGTTTATCTATTTTTTATGTAGCTGGTCTGCCTCATGTACAAACATCAAATATCTTTAACGATCATTCATTTATTAATGGTCCAACAGGAGTACTAGCAGCTATTCCATTCGCTGTTTGGTTTTATCTAGCAATAGAAGGCGGAGCGATGGCTGCGGAAGAAGTGGAAAATCCTAAGAAAAACATCCCTAAAGGGTTTATTGGAGCAATTATTACTCTAGCAACCGCAACGTTGTTTACACTATTTGTAACAGCAGGACTTGGCGGAGGAAGCGGTAAGTTAGCCGATTATCCACTTCCACAGGCACTGTCTTCTGTATACGGAAACGGTATTTCAACGGTTGTTGCTATTATTGGATTATTTGGATTGATTGCTAGTTTAAATGGAATTATCATGGGGTTTTCAAGACAGACCTATGCACTTGCACGAGATGGTTACTTTCCTAAATTTCTTGCTAAAACGAAGAAAAAAGGAGTTCCTGTCGGCGGTTTGTTGATTCCAGGAGCAATCGGTGTGATTTGTGCTGGATCTGCCACGTTTGCCAATGCCCTTATTATCTTATCTGTATTCGGAGCAATGATGATGTACTGCATCAGTTTAGTTTCTCTTTTTATTTTACGCAAAAAAGAACCTAACCTGTCTCGTCCTTTTAAAGTGAATTACCCGGTAGTGCCAAGCATTGCCTTAGTATTAGGGATTCTGTGCTTATACAGCATTATAAAATACAGTGTTCTTACAACAAATTTAATGCTGTTTGGTGTTTCTTTACCTTTAATGTATGTGATTCTTGGAATTTTCCTTCTTTCAATTATTTACTATGTTTTTTATGGTTCAAGACAGCTTAAAAAAGAGGCATCCAATTCATATCAAGAAGCATCTATTAAATAAGAAGAAAAACGGCTTGCTTTTACAGCAGCCGTTTTTCTTGTGAAATTAAAGGGTTGAGCGTTTTTTTGTAGAATGATATACTAGGTCTGTTTGTTGGAAGAATATACATACATTTATATTAGATAAAGAAGGGGCAATTATGATGAACAAACGTAATACAATCATTATCACGGTTGTTTCATCTATTCTGTTATCAGCCTGTCAACAAGAAGAAACAATAAAAGACGGAAATACAATGATAGTAGAAAAAGATGCAAAAAAAGTACTAAACGAACCAAAAACACAGGTAGAAAGCATTCAATCAATTGATTTGAATAAAGAAGCAATGAGCGGAAAATTTATCACAGCCTGGATGACTGATTACTTTTCAGCGTTCGGAAAAGCAATTGATGAAAACTCTTTTAATGATCTAAAAGCTTTTTTGAAAGCGGACAGTTCTTTTTATAAAGAGCAGAATCTTCTTGTTGAAAATTTCACACGACAAGGCATCGAGCAGAAGAAGCAAACGTTTCATATTGTCAATTGGTATGAAGAACCTAACCATGTATTTAAAATACAAACCCACGAGGAAAGCTTATTAAAACAGCCCGGTAAAGATCCTTACAGCAAAGTTTGTGACCGCCTTTATACAGCTGTTTACCAAAACGATACGTTAAAGTTATCGAGTGTAGAACCATTCGACTTTTCATCTAAACCAAATACAAACACTGAAAATCCCACTACACAAACAACAGATTTACACGACTACGATGGAAAATGGACCACTGGCAATGATAACGGATCTCCTATCATTCAATTTCTTGCTACATCAAACTCAGAAGCGACGATTAAAATAAATTCGTACCAGCCTCCTAGCAAAATCCGCGTGTCAACCGTTGAACAAAAAAATATTCGCTTTGAAAATAACCAAGCAGCCATTAAATATGAAAATGATGGACAAGGAAATAAAGGCACCATTGTCATTACGCTTAAAGAAAACTCCATTTCGTTACTTGCTAAAACAGATCAAAATAAAAAGGCAAAATGGGGAATTCCAAGCGGTGATTACGTGCTCGATACGTTTGAAAATTAAAGACCATTTTAAGAACAGACTAAATTCGGCGTTGAGGAGGACACCTTATGCATAAAAAATGGACGATTGCATTCGTTCTACTGCTGCTAATGGTTTTGGCGGCCTGTGAAGAAAAAGAAACAGTTAAGTTATCCAAACCAACCGAACCTTCCTCAGATGAAGTGATCCCAAAGGATCAAGCTAAGTCATCTATCAAGCCTGATCTTGTATCAGAAAAAAAAGCAGAAAAAACTGCAGTTGAGACGATGAATAAAATTTCAAGTACCTATAAAGAATTGGGCGAAGAGTATGAATGGGATAATGAATCTAACCCTGCTGATTATGAAACGCTAAAAAAAGCGCTAACGCCATATGCAACATCATCTTTAATTGCAACAAAGTTAAAAAGTATCTCCACTAACTACTACTGTAAAGAATGTAATATGAGCTTTTTCCCTGATGTTAATCATGTTATTCGATTTGAACTTATTAACAATCATGCTGGACAATTTTCGGTGTCAGCCATTGAGCCAATTAGTAAAGAAGGAAGCGGCGGGCTGACCATCTACATGAATTTCAAATACGTAAATAAGCAATGGAAGTTAAATGAATGGGATGAAGTTACCTATCACCAAAAATACCTCAACATTACGGCTGATGAATATAGGGAATACGTGAAGTCAATTAATCCTTCTAGCGACATTTCATACCAAGGTGAAACTACTCGCACAAATGAAAAAGGGGAAAAGGAAGAAATCTTGATTTTTAAAGAGAATAATAAAAAATATGCCATCAGCAAAATCAGTTCTCAGCGCATCGACGATTTTAAAGAAGATGAAAAAGAAAAAGAAGAGAAGGAAGAAAAAGAGTTTAATTTAAAAAATATCCAAAAGGTTGATCAAGAAACAGCAGATATTTTTATTGAACATTATTTACGAGATTTAACAAAGTCCATTAACACGAATAAATTTGAACACGTACAGCCTTATATCCAGCGAGACAGTGTTTTATGGAATGATCAAAAGCAGCTTGTGAAGATGCTTTATGAAAGAGACATCCGAGAAGAACTTGTTGACTATTCAGTATTAGACGTCGAAACCGCGAGTGAAGAAGAAGGTGAAACGGTCTATACAATCCGAACAAAAGAAGTCATTTCAATTACAACGAACGGTCAAAGTCAAGAAAAAGAGTACTATCGAACGTATACCGTTTCTTATAACGATAAACGGCTGCACTTGACTAAAATTGAATCCCTTTAAAAAACATCACGCTTTGCGTGATGTTTTTTATTTACAGATAGTATAAAAAGGTTTGAGGCTATTACGATAACTCCTTCCGATCATCTGCCTGGGGTAATTTTTCTATCCATCCTTTTTTAATCATTATTCGCCCAAAAGAAGAGATGGTTTTTAAATTCCTTATCCTTTACTTGACTAACGCAAGATAACTCTTCCTTATCAAGCGTTCATATGATAAAGTAGAGAAATAAGCGGAAAATAGAATTATTTTTACATATAATGGATATTTATATTAAAACCTTAAAAAATAAGCTTTCTAAATTGAGTTTTGAGAGGTTTTTTGAAACTTTTAATGGTATTTATCCCGACCTTAAAAAAGTTCGTTATATTTAATTCTGGTTCATTTTAAAAGCATATCTTTATTTTCGATAATTAGGAGGGGTAAAATGGAAGAATTTGAATTGTCGCCTGTAAAAAATTCGTTTCGTCAGCTTAAAGAGCAGTGGGAAGAGGCAGAGCTGTTGGATGAAGATAACAACTTGAATTTAAAGCACGTTTCAGATGAAGAATTTATTCAGCTCTTTTTTTCGATGCGTATTATCAAAAAATCACTTTCTCCTCATACGATTAGATCTTACAATCAAGACATGAAAACAATTCTGTCTTTTTTCTATGAACGAGAGATTACATTAAAATCGATTGGGTTTATGGAAGTCAAATTATTTAATGAAGAAATGATGAATCAATATGCAAATCGCACCGCTGCAAGAAAACTAGAATTTTTTAGAAGAATGCTAGAGTTTGGACACGCTACTCATTTTTATCCTTCGCTGTATACGACGTGGATTGAAAAACCATCTATTGCAAAAGGACATTATAGCGACAAGGAAAAACAAAATCGCACTGAGTATCGAGAGCTAACTGATCGCGAAGCGCAGGTAATTGTAAATGCGTTAGAATCCGTCGTGCGCATTCGCCAGCATGAGAAGGAATTTAAAGCTCGCAACCGCTTAATGGGAATGCTTTTGTACATGAGTGGAATGCGTTCAAGTGAACTGCTGAGTTTAAATTGGGGAAGCTTCCGCGAAGACCGCCGGGGAAATTTGGTTGTAGATGTGATTGGTAAAGGAAAAAAAGAACGCACGATTCCCGTGTTTGATGATGTGAAAGAAACACTTTTCGCTTATCGGCACGCGTTAAATGAAAGCACTGAACTAAGTCCTTTTGATACCGAACCGCTTTTTTACTCCATTAAAGAATACTATCGTACCGGCGAAAAAAAACGATTATCCTATACAACTTTGTATCGAACGATTAAATCAGCTGTTTATAAAGTAAAAGGAAACGCATCTATTTCTCCTCATTGGTTTCGTCATACCTTTATTACAAATAGTTTAGCTAATGACGTTCCGCTTGCGGTTGTGAAGCAAGTAGTGGGGCATTCTTCTATTGCTACAACGAACGTTTATCTTGAAAAACTTCAAGAGGATACGGTATACGACGCTTTTCGGAAATCGGGCTATCGCTAATTACTTATAATATTTTTATGTAAACTAAAAGTAAATATATTTTCATTTTTACTGCTTATGCGTATGAAATAAGTTGGATAAATGAATAAGTTACTTTTCCTACAATATAATGGTAGAAAGTCGATAAAGGAGGGAGCTACCTATGACGGCTAAACATCCGCTTCACTACCATTTCGGAGAAGTAACGGAGCTTTTTCATTACATATATGAAGTTTGTGAAACAGCAGGTATTTATATTGACTGGAGCGGAACAGCCCAAACCGTTCAGCTATACCGAAGCAAAGAGTCTTTTTTATCGGGAGAACGCTATATCGGAGCTATTCAGTATGAAGGAAGCAATCAGTTTCAAAAAAGGTGGCCTTCTACTGTCAGCTTGAGATTTCGACGTGCGAACTTGTCGTTTATTTTAAAATATTGTTTAGAACAAATTGAAGACTACCGCAAAGATACGAACAAAGAACCCTTCATTAATCCAAACGCAGAATCCATCGCTTTTAAATTCACCTCTTTAACAGATGAAACCAAACAAGTGATTTCAAAAATTAAAGAAGTACTATGCATCGCCAACTACGTATAAAACCCCGCAGAATGTTACCTGTGGGGTTTTGGGTATTTAACGCAGGTCTTCTGCGTCTTGAAGCAATTGTTCGGCGCGGAATTCAAGTTTTTGTAAAGTGTCGGTATAAATTTTCACCTGCTGCTCGTTTAGCTGGGATGTTAATTCGGAAAATACCTGCTCTACAGCAGGCGTCACTTCTGTTTTTAAACGCAGGCCGTCTTCTGTTATTTGAATAAAAAACGAGCGGCGATCTTCTGGGTTTCTAACACGCTGAATCCAATTTTGTTTTTCTAGTAAATCTAAAATTTTAGTCAACGTCGCTTGATCTTTATCTGCTCGCTCCGCTAATTGCTTCTGCGTACTATATTCAGCTTCTGATACGCGTTTTAAAACGGTCCACTGTTCTGGCGTAATTCCAAAAGGACGCAAGCGTGCGGCAACCACTCTGCTTAAGCGCTTACTTGTACGAACTGTGGGAATGCCGAATATTTCTTCTAACGATTCCATATAAAACCTCCTGCATACATACCTGCTGTGATTATATCAGCTCTTTTAATTTCTGTAAATTTGTTTGTAAAGGTGACGACTTATAAAAATAAATTTGTAGAATAAATTGCAAATACACTAGACTTATTGTGTGTATCCTTGTAATCTAGTGTAAGAATAGTTAAACTTTTTCAAAAACAGTAGGGGGTACACACATCCATGATTAAGGCGGTATTTTTCGACTTAGATGACACGCTACTTTGGGATCAAAAAAGCGTAAAAGAAGCATTCGTTGCAACATGTACATATGCAAGTGAGAAATATAATCTGAAACCTGAAGAACTAGAAGAAGCGGTGCGTAAGGAAGCAAGAGAATTATATGCTTCGTATGAAACCTATGAATTTACGCAAATGATCGGCATTAATCCGTTTGAAGGATTATGGGGGAATTTTTTAGACGATCATGATGAATTCCGCAAAATGAAAGATATTGTTCCTACTTATCGCAAAGAAGCATGGACTCGAGGTCTTCGTGCTCTAGGAATTCACGATGATGCTTTTGGGGCGGAACTAGCTGAGCGTTTTCCGTTAGAGCGCCGCAAAACACCTTTTGTATACGAAGAAACGTTTGAAGTGCTTGATCAATTAAAAGGAAAGTACAAGCTGCTGCTGTTAACAAACGGTTCACCTGACTTACAAAATACCAAATTAGACATTACATCAGAACTGGTTCCATATTTTGATGAGATTGTGATTTCAGGGGCATTTGGTCGCGGTAAGCCGGATCCGTCTATTTTCGATCACGCTTTATCACTTATGGATTTAAAGAAAGATGAAGCAATTATGGTTGGAGATAATTTAATGACAGATATATTGGGTTCTTCTCGCGTTGGGATGAAATCTGTATGGATTAATCGTCACGATAAAGAGCGAAATGAAGTCATTCCTACTTACGAAATTACACATTTAAGTGAATTGCATTCAATTTTAGATGAACTAAATTCATAATACAAACAAACAAAAAAGAGGCGGAAATCGTCTCTTTTTTGTTATAAAAATAAGTACAGAAGTCTCTTCAGATTCTATATCCGTTCAAAATCCCCCTGACTTCAGTCAAGATTGTTAATTACATACAGAAAAAAACGCCTGTCTTTTGTTTTATAGAAAAAGAAGGCGTTTTTTTGTAAAACCATCTTGTTTGTCATAGAAAGAGCAAACCATACTACAATCCCTGAATAAAAAGAAGGAATATACAAGGGAAGCGGAGCAGACGATAGACATAAAAAGAAAAAGAGAATAGACATAAAGCGCGTTAGTGTAGTCAAGTTCAAAAAGAACGTGTATCATTGTAACTGCTGGTAACAAAAGATAGACATAGAATATAAATAAAAAGTTATGAGAAAGGAAAAGGTGCGTGCATCACGTTAAAGACATATGAACAATAAACATACAAAAACAACTACTGAATTTAGTAATAAAAAAATAAACATGCATTTAAATAGAAAGCTATCAGCCGCTATTATAGCTGCGTTTCTTTTTACTTTACTTTTTTGTTTTATGCCAGGTATAAAAGAGTCAATTCCTAATTTTTCTATTAAAAAAACCAGTCCGCATTTCATTAATTTATTTCCTTTATACCTTTTATTTTTTACACCCTTCTTTTTAATAATGGGGACGTTAGGCACGGTTATCGTTGATTTATTAGTCAGTGCTTTTGTTAAAGAACGCAGTAAAAAAATTGATTTTATCATGTCATTCATATTTCATGCTATTTTTGGATTTTTAATGTTTGAATTTGGAATGATGGGCGTCATTCTTATTTTTATTGTTGACCGTATTCTTTCAATCCGTAAAGAAAGCTACTCTTATTTATATCCACTGGGTTGCTTAGTGCTGTCGGCTATTATTGGAACTCTTATCTATTTCATTTCTACTATCGTTTAACAAAAGAATAATAAAAAAGAGACCTCAAAAGTTAGATATAGTCTAACAATCCGGGTCTCTTTTTTTGCTTCTTTCTTCTTCCAAAAACACTAATTGGGTAAGTTGTTTAGTTTGCTATGCTATCGTTTGATAAATCAAAAAGATATTTAAACAAATGACCAATGCAGCTATCACCCAAGCTACAGTAGTTGTTGCTTTATGATTAACCAACCCGCCCATGATTTTTTGATTACTTGTGAACATGATAAGAGGAACGAGCGCAAAGGCAATTCCGAACGATAAAATAACTTGACTGACAACTAGTGCACTTGTTGGATTTACGCCAAGTCCGATAATCAAAAGCGGCGGAATAATGGTAATGAAACGGCGAAGATATAAAGGAATTCTACGTTTAATAAATCCTTGCATGATGACATCTCCAGACATCGTTCCGACCGAAGAGCTTGAAAGTCCTGAAGATAATAATCCAACACCGAACGCAATAGCTGCAAAGGGACCAATTAAATGTTCAAATTGTGTAAAAGCCACGTCCAAATCTTGCACGTTTAGTCCGTTTTTAAAGAATAGAGCGGCTGCGACAATCAGCATGCTTGCATTAATTGCACCAGCAATAATCATGGCAATAACAATATCAATAAATTCAAAGCGGAAAATCGCTTTTTTCTCCGATTCTGTAGCTCCTACCACGCGGCGCTGCGTAAGAGCTGAGTGCAAATAAATCGCGTGTGGCATAACTGTAGCACCTAAAATTCCAGAAGCTAACAGCACGCTGTCCGTTCCATGAAATTGAGGGACAAATAAGCCGTGGACAACACTTGCGCCGTCTGGATGCGCAAGAAACATTTGAGTCCCAAAAGCTAATACCACAATAAAAACCATGGCCGCAATCGCTGCTTCTAGCAGTCGAACACCTCGTCTTTGTAACTCTAAAATAGCAAAAGAACCTACCGCTGCGATCAGTGCCGCTGGGAACAAAGGAATATGAAATAATAAATAAATTCCAAGAGCAGCCCCAATAAATTCTGCTAAATCCGTTGCCATAATGACCAATTCTCCTTGGATCCAAAGCCCAAAAGAAACGAAGGACGGGAAGTATTCCTGTGCTATCTCGGGTAAATTCAAGCCCGTTGCAATCCCTAATTTAGCTGATAACGATTGAATTAAGACAGCCATTAAGTTAGAAATCAATACAACCCAAAGCAGCATGTATCCGTATTGAGAGCCCGCTGCAATATTAGTAGCAAAATTACCTGGGTCAATATAAGCAACCGCTGCGATAAAAGCAGGCCCTAAGAAAGGCAATAATCGCTTAATTCCTTTTGTTTTACCCGACAATACGTCTTGAGCACTTAGCTGCATAGCTGATAATGCTTTACTGCCGTTTTGATCTTTCATGTCTAGTGCTCCTTTCTTTGATGAACAATAAATAGCCCGAGCTAATTTTTTTATATGAAGTATAAAATGTTTCCTTAATGCAAATTATATGCTAGCAAAGGTTCTTTTGACAATAAAAAAGTTTAGCAAAAAATATAAAACATCTTCAGTTGTTTTTTATCCCGTTTGGCACAACTCTTTAAATGCGCAGCCGTGACAGGAGGAAGGCGTATCTGCTTGAGGGAAATGCTCAAGCGGAAGAGGCTGATTTACCTCTGAGTGTTCCAAAAAAGTTTTCATATAGTCAATGCTTGTATCAACTTGCCGAAGAACAGCTTCAATTTCGTGAAGAGTAAGTTGATACGTACGCGCACTGCCTGAAAGCAAGTATTCGTTTCGGACTTTTATTCGATCAACGGAAATATTATATTCAGCTAGCACGTAGAGGGCGTATATCGCGAGTTGAAACAAATCATCTTTTGTTTGTTTACTTGTTTTCCAATCAACAATCGTAAATTCGTCTGTGATAGGATTTTTAAAAAGAGAATGAAAAGGCGCATATACTTTATGATCATACACATTTATAGAACGAAACGACTGATGAGACTCTACTTCTAAAGAAGGTGAAGACAACACGTCGCAAAAAGATTTACTTTGTAAAAAGTTATGTACACAAATGTGTACCCGCTTTTGCATGTCTTTAAGATCTTTTTTAGAAATATAGCCATTTTCGTAGAATTCTAAAAGCATCTTATACTGAGCAGGTTTATGATACCAAAGCTCTCCATAGTCAGTAGAATCACGCAGTGCGTTATTTAGTAGCTGCTGCACTTTCTCGACTAAGTTTTGTTCACTCGGGACAAGCTGTGTAGATGTATAGTCAGAAATGGCCTCTGTAATTACTTGACGGACGGCTTGTCCTGCGTACATAGATAAAGTAGAAACCTTTTTTAAACGATAAGCGCTTTGAGACTGTGCAGAAGCGCTGTCAAGCCAACCGTTGTGTGAGACATAATAATGATATGCATACTTTCGGTTGCACTGTGTGATCATTTTATGTCTGGAGTACGACCATGAAAATTCAGGGAAATCAGTGATTTGAAACAAGCTATTCACATCCTTTTTCAAAAACTGCGCATAGGTTGGTCTATTAGTGTATTCGTACATGAGTTAAAATAGACTAAAAATGCAGAGAGTGAATAGGCTACCCATGCATATTATTTTGTGGATTCTCGCGAAATATGTATAAATAGAAAAAACTATTTAAAAATTGATTGCTTTTTTCTGTGACGGATGTTATATTAATAAAGCGATGAGCTAATTTGTGTAAGTCGAAGGACATGCTTTCGAGCTAAACGTGTGAATGTGGTCACACGGTCCCCGCCACAAACGCATCAAAGACGTCCTGCGTGGACGTCTTTTTCATGTTATAAAAAAAGAGAGCAATATGCTCTCTTTTTTTTGATCTCTTTTATCATTTCTGTCCCTTTTATTTACTGCAACCAAATTTACTGTATTTGCACATTTGCCGCATATTGCATGGTTCCTCTTGTAGAGTTAATCGCAATATCAACAACGTACAAACCTTGATTTTTAGGAACCTTAAATTCATTATTTTTGACAAACAGCTTGGTTTTTTCACCGTTATCTCTCCATATATGCACACTCACACTACGAATATAAGCACCGTCTAAGTTCGAAAAATTGAGCTTAACTGATTGTTGCTGCTTCAATGGGATACTTTTTTGCTGCGATATGTATGTATATAAATCATATACATTTATTTCTTTTTTTGTTGTTGAACGGCCGTTTGACCAGTTAATAGAACCTTTATGAAGGTGATAAGTATGTTCGTTGACCGCAAGCGCAGCTTCAGGTTTGTTTTGATCGTATTCTTCCTCTAGAAAAAAAGCACTGTTCTTAAGTAAAAGTAAGAAGAATACAATAACAGCTCCTAGACCGCTTAAGACATATACACCACATTTTGCGGATTGTACTTTCATAATAATTTCCTTTCACAGACCAATAATTAAGGAGGATAGGTACATAAAATTTCCACTTTTTCTATTCTAAACGATTACAAATAAAATTACATTTATTGCTTGCTTTCTTCACAAAAAACAGGATAATAGTCATGTATTTGCTATAAAATATCTCCTTAGATCCAATTCAAACCTATAGAAAAGGAAGGGAAATGGAAATTAAAAGAGGGAATCTAAAAAATTTACAGAAGTTGATAAGTGATTTAAAATTATACAGAGGAAAAAAGCATTTCAAAAAAAGGGAGATTAGTAGGTTTTTCGTTCTACTGCCGCTACTTAAAAAGTCGTATTTTTCGTAAGAAACTGTAAAGCTATATTTTATAAAGGTGAACCAATACATATATAAACAAAAGGGACACAGAAAAAGGGGGATCAGCATGCAAATTAGAGAACTAGAATTACATGATGCTGCAAACTTTGTAGATTTGCTTAAACAAATTGAAGAAGAAAGTAAGTTTATGCTGTTTGAAAGTGGAGAGCGAAAACTGAGCACAGATCAGCAGGAGAAAAACATCGAAATCTTTAAGCAACAGCTAAACTCTACGATTATTGTAGCAGAAGAAAACGAGATGCTTGTGGGATATATAGCTGCAACAGGGGGTGAAGCTAACCGAAACGCTCACATCGCTTCTTTGACATTAGGTATTCGAAAGACGTTTCAAAACCAAGGGATTGGGACGGCTTTAATCAGTGCACTTGAAGAATGGGCAAGAGAACACCATATTCATCGTCTTGAGCTCACAGTCGCTATACAGCATGAAAAGGCTCTTTCTTTATATGACAAAGTAGGATTCGAAATTGAAGGGACAAAAAAACATTCACTGCGAATTGGCGGTTTGTTTATTGATGAGTACTATATGTCTAAATTGCTCAACTAAAAAAGAAACGACGTTTAAAGACGCCGTTTCTTTTTTTAGCTTCCTCTATAAACTTGGTATCCCCACGGTGACACAAGCAAAGGAACGTGATAGTGTTCTTGTTCAGAAGACAATCCGACTCGAACAGAAACTTGATTTAAAAAGGGGGGATTTGTTGTTTGGACTTCTTGTTTTTTATAATACTCCCCAATATGAAACAGAAGTTCATAATCTCCTGATTCAAACGCTTCAGAAGAGAAAAGCGAAGTTACTAATCGCCCGTCTTCATTTGTAGTACCATGCGAAAGTTTTATTCGTTTACTTTCTGACTGAATGTGATAGAAATCAACTTTGACAAAAGCAGCCGGACATCCGTGAGTGAGGTCTAAAATATGCGTCGTAATTTTAGTCATGCTCGTTTCTTTGTCTCCTTATCTTCAGTAATTTTATCAGTTAAGCGAAAGAAAGCGATTTTATATACTTCTTCTAACGCTGTATCAAACTCCATTTGTTTGGTATTTTGTAAGCGACTTTGCATTGCCTCATAGATATCTTCTTTTTGTTTACCTCGTACTGCCAAAATAAAAGGAAAAGGAAACTTCTCCATATACGTTCCATTAAGAGAAGAAAACTGTTCATACTCATCTTGTGTTAAGTTTTGTAAGCCTGCTTTGGTTTGTTCTTCAGTAGAAGCAGATGTCATAGCGATATTTTCACCTAGATTTGGATGAGCCTGCAGCAACTTAAGCTGTTTTTCTACAGATGCTTGCGCTACAATTTCTTTCATCTTTCCGTGAAGTTGTTCAACGGACGAGAAAGGGCGCTTAGAATAAGCCTCTTCTGCAACCCAAGGTGAATGTTCAAATATATCACCAACTAATGAGACAAAATGCTGCTTGCTAAGCTGATTTACATACTGCACGGATACATTATTCATACTAAATAAACCACCTTTACTTTACTTCTGAATAATCTGTCTTCTCTAAAGAGACAGAAGGTACTTTTCGTTCAACCGATGCGTTAAAAAAGAGATTTAATAAAATGGCAGCTAAACTTCCAGTAATAACTCCATCGCTTACAATCACACGCAAAGCATTTGGGAGCTGGGCGAATAAATCGGGTACCACCGTTACACCAAGACCCAGTGAAAGAGAGCACGCAATAATCAGCAAATTTTCTTGTTTAGCCAAATCAACAGCGCTTAGCATTTTGATGCCTGATGAAATAACTAAACCAAACAACACGACCATTGCTCCTCCTAAAACAGGAGTAGGAATAATGGTTGTAAAAGCAGCTATTTTAGGAACAAGTCCCAATAATACGAGAATAAAGCCGGCTACTACCACTACATTTTTTGTTTTTACTTTCGATAATTGAACCAGTCCTACATTCTGAGCGAATGTATTGTAAGGAAAAGCATTAAATAGCCCTCCAAGAACAATGGCGATTCCTTCGGCACGGTAGCCTTTTGTAAAATCTTTTTCAGTTAATTCCCGATCACACAGTTTTCCTAACGCTAAAAATACGCCTGTAGACTCAATAATAATGACCAAGCATACGAGAATCATCGTTAAAATCGGTCCAATTTCAAAAGTGGGCATCCCAAAATAAAAAGGAGTGGGAATGTGCAGCCAAGAAGCTTCATTAAAGTTAGTGAAATTAACTTTTCCCATTAATACAGCGGCTATTGTTCCGGCTACAATTCCAATCAACACAGAAAGAGAACGAAGGAAACCGCTGAAAAATCGATTTAAAATTAAAATAAGCGCTAGAACACCAAAAGATAGAAGAAGATTAGAAAGAGAACCAAAATCTTTACTTCCTACTCCTCCTGCCATATTTCGGACAGCGGATGGTACAAGTGATAAACCAATCATCGTCACAACCGTTCCTGTGACAACTGGAGGAAAAAATTTAATAATTTTGCCTAAAAAACTTGCTGCCAGTACGATGAAAATACCACCGGCAATAATCGCTCCGTAAACAGCGCTAATTCCATATTGAGTTCCAATCGCAATCATAGGAGTCACCGCTACAAATGAACTTCCAAGTACAACAGGAAGACCAATCCCAAACCACCTGTTCGTCCAAGCCTGCAGCAGCGTAGCTAGTCCGCAGGTCAGTAAATCAATGGCTACGAGATAGGCTAAGTCATGTGCATTTAAATTTAATGCGCGTCCTACCATCAGCGGAACGAGAATGGCACCCGCATACATAGCGAGTACGTGCTGTAATCCCAATGAAGCTAGTCGAAACGGTCGATTTTGGTTATTCACCTAAAAACCTCCTTTAATTATATCACATGTAATGTTAATAAATATTACATTCAGGATGATACATTAATAGTAAAATGTTTTTTAAGGGATGTCATTAGTCAAGTTGACCAAAAACAGAGATTTCAATATCTCCTTTTTTACAATATATAGAGAAGTAGGTAAGCTGCCGTGTAAAAAGATGTTACATTCCCTTTTTTAGTACCAACTCTTAATATCAAGTGATATAATTTTTGTATATATTTTCAACTAATAGAGAGAAGAGGAAACATTTATGTATAATGTCGCGGCTTACACATGTAAATTTTTATTGAAAAGGAGAGGGAAGCTTCACGTAAAGAACAGAGAGTATCTGCCAATGGATACAGGCTTTGTGATCGCTTGTTCGCATAAAGGATGGGTAGACGTCGTAGCGCTTGGTACCGCAGTTTTGCCTCACCAAATTCATTTTATGGCAAAAAAGGAGCTATTTAATCATATACTTACTAGTAATGTATTAAAAAAACTTAACGCATTCCCAGTAGATCGTAACAATCCAGGACCCAGCAGCATTAAAACACCTATTAAATTGGCAAAACAAGGACATATAGTAGGGGTTTTCCCTAGCGGCACGCGAACAGAGGAAGACGTTCCTTTGAAAAGAGGAGCAGTCACTATAGCAAGTATGGCAAAGGTTCCTATTGTACCCGCAGTTTACAAAGGACCCGCAAATGTAAAAGAGCTATTTTCAAAGGATCCCATTGTCATTTCCTTTGGAAAGCCTATCTACCTTGCTGAAGGAAAACTGACAAAAGATCGGCTCGCCGACGTGTCAAATCACTTAACAGCTTCGATTCGTGCGTTAGAGGAAACAGAAAAATAACTTCATAGCGGAGGTGCATCATGAAGGATTGGGTACAGAGAAAGCTAAACGATGTGATTAGTGATGATGTGCAGGCAAAAATGAAAGAAAAGATGGCTGAAAGCGGTGTAACCGTTCCTATATCCGCTTCTATGCTCATGCGAATTTTTCAAAAGCAAATGACAAAGCAAGATCAAATTCAGCAATTCTCTATTTCATTTCAAGACTCCTATATTCACGTGAATGGAATTATTAAAAAATTTCTGGTGAGAATTCCATTTTCTATTGTGCTAGAACCTCTTGAAGCCAAAGAACGTACGCTTGTATTCAAAATCCATGAAATGAAACCTCTTAATCAAAATTGGATCAACTATCGAATTTTTCACAAGCCGCCTGTTACTACGTATGAAGAAAAACAAATTCATATCAACCTCAATGAAATTGATAAAGTGAAAGTCATTCCAGTAGGAAAAATCAAACAATTTTCAATACAAGATGAAAAGCTTCGAGTGAAAATTGGTTTATAAATGGTTGTAAATAAAATGTAGAAATAGTTTTTTTAGAAAGAAAACCTTTTCAATTCAGCACTTAATTCGATTAGGTGCTATTTCTTTATAATTTTTATAAAATTTTTAGAATTTTTCGTCTCTAACTATTGTGACACGCTTCCCTAAAGTTGTACAATGTAACTTATATAGAGGTTTAAGCGAAAAACCCGTAAATATAAAGAGCAAGGAGAAACAACTATGACAACTTATTCAATCGATGTAACACTAAGTCAAACAAAAAAAGAAAAGCCGCAATCTGATCAATTGCAATTCGGGAAAATCTTCACGGACCATATGTTCATTATGGATTATACAGAAGGCCAAGGATGGCACGATGCTCGTATTGTACCTTATCAACCTATCACATTAGATCCGGCATCCATGATCTTTCATTACGGGCAGTCTGTTTTTGAAGGACTAAAAGCATATGTAACAAAAAAAGAGCAAGTATTATTATTTAGACCAGATGAGAATTTCAAACGTTTAAATAAATCAAACGATCGTCTTTGTATTCCTCATGTTGACGAAGACTTAGCATTAGAAGCGTTAAAACAGCTGATTAAAATTGACCGCGAATGGATTCCTACTGCTGAAGGTACATCACTATACATTCGTCCATTTGTCATCGCGACAGAGCCTTACTTAGGAGTAGCGCCATCTGACCGCTACCAATTTATCATTATTCTATCCCCAGTTGGCTCATATTATAAAGAAGGGATTGCTCCTGTAAAAATTGCGGTTGAAAGCGAATTTGTTCGTGCTGTAGCCGGAGGGACAGGGACTGCTAAAACAGGCGGAAACTATGCTTCAAGCTTAAAAGCTCAGCAGCTTTCTGACTCAAAAGGCTATTCACAAGTACTGTGGTTAGACGGAGTTGAACGCAAGTACATTGAAGAAGTAGGAAGCATGAATATTTTCTTCAAAATTGATGGAGAAGTAGTAACGCCATCTGTGAACGGAAGCATTTTAGAAGGAATTACGCGTAAATCCATCATTGAGCTGCTAAAACACTGGGATATGCCTGTAACTGAGCGCCGTATTTCTATGGAAGAAATTAAGCAAGCTTATTCGGAAGGCAAACTAGAAGAGGCATTTGGAACAGGTACAGCTGCAGTTATTTCTCCGATTGGCGAGCTATTTTGGAATAACGAGAAAATGGTCATCAACGGTGGAAACACAGGAGAAGTATCACAAAAACTGTATGACACTCTAACAGGTATTCAAAATGGTACAGTGGAAGATCCATTCGGCTGGGCAGTGGAAGTAGAGTAAATTTCGGTAATCGAATATCTTTTTACGTAAAAGAAGCGGGACAGCTCCCGCTTCTTTTTTTGTTGATTGTCGAGTAGTTCAAAAGAAACAAACTATATTTTGAATATTTAGAACTATTTATATACTTTTATTGTAAAATAAAATATAATTATCCTTATAAAAGCAATACGTTGTCTTTATTGAAATTCACAGCATTACTTATTCGTTATAAGGGGGAGAACAAAATGCTTTTTTTATCACATGATGAAAAAATTAAACAGCTGGCTTCACACTTAGCTGAACGACTCGAAAGAGAATTAAACCAAGAAACCTCAGATGAACAAATGCACGTGCTCATCGGCTACTTATTTGCTTCTCATTTAATCGAGCACCGTCCTACAGGTTATTACGTAAGGTCTCAATACCCTGAGCAGCTAAAAGATTTATATGAAACTTTACACGTCCACCAATAAATTATCTCTTCCTCTTTTGTCCTATATCGTGTAGAATTTTAGAAAATATATGATTTTCTAGTTGATGGCAGAGCTAGGATATAGCGTGGTGTGGCATTTACCTTTAAATGATTAAGTAATGGCTTTAGAGGTGAATAATGTTAGCGCAGATTAAAGAAATGAGTTTAGATAAAAATCGTCGTAATCCACATTACCGCGTGTTGTTGCAGTGTCCAGACGGGAGTGAACTATTCATTCACTTTAATTATACATACCGATCAAAAACATATTGGTCAAGAGATGTATATTACAACAATGTTCATAAAAAATCTCAGCTTGCTTGGTATACCCAAAGCGTAGAGGAAATGACTGCTCAGCAGTTTCTTGAAGAGCTAGGAGCTAAAGTAAATGAACATTTCAACTTTACACTGCGACGATAACCAAAAAAGCACCCTTTAACAAGGGGGCTTTTTTGGTTGGTTATTTTATATAAATAAAGACAAAATAATACATTTTCTCTTTAATAATAGTCATTTTTTCCTTACTTTTTTTCATCAAAATTGGCGAGATACTCCGTTTAAGTTATCTATCTAGTGATGAAGAGACGGGTTGTGTTTTATCGCTAACTTTTATATAATGAACGTACAAAACCCTCTATTTATATCGGAAATAGAGGTGTTTTTACTATGAAAAAGATACAAAATGGCAAAATATCTGCGGATGAACATCATTTTTCGCAAAAAAATTAAAATAATGTAAAAGTTTATGTTAAAATGGCAATGTTGCGTGAACGAATTAACTAAATTTACGCAAGAATGCTATTTACATACGTAAGAAGGAGAGAGATTTAAGATGGCAAAGACGTTAATTTTTGGACATAAAAATCCTGACACAGATACAATCTGTTCTGCAATTGCATACGCTGATTTAAAGAATAAATTAGGTGTAGACGCTGAACCAGTTCGATTAGGCGATATTAACGGTGAAACGCAATTTGCTCTTGAAAAGTTCAACGCTGAACTACCACGTTTCGTTGATGAAGTATCTAAAGAAACAAATGAAGTTATTTTAGTGGACCACAACGAACGCCAACAAAGTGCAAACGATATTGATCAAGTTCGTGTACTTGAAGTAATTGATCATCACCGTATTGCTAACTTTGAAACAGCAGATCCTTTATACTATCGTGCAGAGCCAGTTGGATGTACGGCAACAATCTTAAACAAGATGTATAAAGAAAACGGCGTAGAAATCGAACCTAACATCGCAGGTCTTATGCTATCAGCTATCATTTCTGATTCTTTATTATTCAAATCACCAACTTGCACAGACCAAGACGTTGCAGCTGCTAAAGAATTAGCGGAAATTGCAGGCGTAGATGCAGAAGAGTACGGATTAGCAATGCTGAAAGCTGGAGCTGACTTAGGCGATAAAACAGCTTCACAATTAATTTCATTAGATGCTAAAGAATTCAGCATGGGTACAAGCAAAGTAGAAATCGCACAAGTGAATGCAATTGACGTAAATGACGTTTTAGTACGCAAAGTGGAACTAGAAGAAGCTATTACTAAAACAATCGAAGAAAAAGGATTACAATTATTCCTTTTAGTTGTTACAGATATTTTAAACAGCAACTCTACTGCATTAGCATTAGGTTCTGCTGCTTCAAAAGTAGAAGAAGCATACAACGTAACGCTTGAAAACAATACAGCTGTCTTAGAAGGTGTTGTATCACGTAAGAAACAAGTAGTACCTGTATTAACATCTGTATTTGCTTAATAAAAAAACGGTTCGTGTCTACACACGAACCGTTTTTTTGTCTATTTGCACGTTAAGCCAATTTAGTATATCTTCTATCACTTCATCTTTATTTAATTCATTCAGCAACTCATGACGGCACTCTTTAAAAAAGCGGTAGCTTATATCCTGCAATCCTGCTTTTTTAAAGTCGTTATATACTTTGAGTACACCTTTTGTATAGCTGCCTACTGGATCTTGTTCTCCAGATATCAAATAAATAGGCAGGTTTAATGGAACTAGCTTTATATTAGCTAAGTTAGAGATTTGTTTGATTCCTGTTAGTAAGTCATAGAAAAAACCTGTGGTGAAAACTCCTCCGCAATAAGGGTCATTTACATATAAATCTACAGCCTCATTATCTTGACTTAACCAATCAAAAGGCGTTCGAGCAGGATGAAAGAATTTGTTGTACTGTCCAAAAGAAAGTTTATCAAGCAATGGACTAGCAGATCGTAATCCTTTTCTTTTTTTCTCCATTTTCGCAGCTAATATGCCTCCCCGCAGTGAAAGGGAAGGAATGCTGCCAGTACCTGAGAGCATCGCACCATGAATGTGCTCTGTATCCAATTGAATATATCTTCTCGTCAGAAAAGACCCCATGCTGTGACCGAAAAGAAAGATTGGTAGGCGAGGGTGTTCCGTTGAAATGTGCTTAGTCAAAGCAATCATGTCATAAACTACGGTGTCAAAACCATTTTCTTCAGCAAAAAAACGCTTTTCTTCATCTTTCAAAGCTGTTTGACCGTGGCCGCGGTGATCATTTCCATATACGATGTAGCCATGTTGAGTTAATACATTAGCAAAGTATTCGTAGCGTCCAATATGTTCGGCCATTCCATGGGCTATTTGGACAACACCTTTTGCAGAATGGTTTTCAACTTCCCATTTTTGTGCAAATATTTCTTTTTCTTGATGACCTCTGTAATAAAAGGATTGTTTCATGCTCAGCATCCACCTTCTGTTTTTCTGTAAAATAAGGGATATATGTATATATTATACTAATTTATGCAGGTGATTTTACTATTTTAAAATAAAAAATGATTATTTTGTCATAAACCTTTACAAACCTTTGTGTGATTTGTTAAATTAGTATTTATATTAAAAATTATTAAACAATTTAAAAAGATTTATTTTTTAATTAGTTTTTAATAGGTTAGATGAATACGGAGGGAATTATTGTGGCAGAATTAAGAAGTAACATGATCAAAAAAGGATTCGACAGAGCACCGCACCGCAGCCTACTGCGCGCAGCTGGTGTAAAAGAAGAGGATTTCGGCAAACCGTTTATTGCGGTTGTCAATTCATATATTGATATTGTACCAGGTCATGTTCACTTACAGGAGTTTGGTAAAATCGTAAAAGATGCGATTCGCGAAGCTGGTGGCGTACCTTTTGAAATGAACACTATCGGGGTAGATGACGGTATTGCGATGGGACATATCGGTATGCGTTATTCATTACCAAGTCGTGAAATCATTGCTGACTCAGTTGAAACGGTAGTATCTGCTCACTGGTTTGACGGAATGGTATGTATTCCAAACTGTGATAAAATCACGCCTGGGATGTTAATGGCTTCATTACGTCTGAATATTCCGACAGTTTTTGTTAGCGGCGGACCAATGAAGGCTGGCGTAACGAGCGACGGTCGTAAGATTTCTCTTTCTTCAGTATTTGAAGGCGTAGGAGCTCATCAAGCGGGTAAACTTGATGATAAAGGATTGCTTGAATTAGAACAATTCGGCTGTCCGACATGCGGATCTTGTTCAGGAATGTTTACAGCGAACTCAATGAATTGCTTAGCTGAAGCTTTAGGACTTGCTTTACCTGGAAATGGTACAATCTTAGCAGTTGCTCCTGAACGTAGAGAATTTGTTAAAAAATCAGCTAAACAGCTTATGGAATTAATTAAATTAGATTTAAAACCACGTGATATCGTAACAGAAAAAGCAATCGACAACGCATTTGCTTTAGATATGGCGTTAGGTGGTTCTACAAATACAGTTCTTCATACGCTAGCTCTTGCGAATGAAGCTGAAATTGATTATCCGTTAGAGCGTATCAATGAAGTAGCGGAACGTGTGCCTCACTTGGCAAAACTCGCTCCGGCTTCGGATGTATTTATTGAAGACTTACATGAAGCAGGAGGCGTATCGGCTGCTCTAAACGAGCTATCTAAAAAAGAAGGAGCTCTTCATTTAGATACGATGACGGTTACTGGAAAAACGCTAGGCGAAAACATTGCAGGATGCGATGTAAAAGATTATAACGTTATTCATTCAATCGATAAGCCTTTCACAGAAAAAGGCGGACTTGCTGTATTGTTTGGTAACTTAGCTCCAGACGGCGCGATCATTAAAACAGGCGGTGTTCAAGATGGCATTACTCGCCACGAAGGACCAGCAATTGTATTTGAGTCTCAAGACGAGGCGCTGCACGGTATTGCTAACGGAAAAGTAAAAGAAGGACACGTCGTAGTCATTCGTTATGAAGGACCAAAAGGCGGACCGGGAATGCCTGAAATGTTAGCTCCAACTTCTCAAATTATGGGAATGGGACTAGGCGCAAAAGTAGCACTATTAACAGACGGACGCTTCTCTGGCGCTTCACGTGGATTATCAATTGGCCACGCATCTCCAGAAGCTGCTGAAGGCGGGCCACTGGCATTTGTAGAGGATGGCGACCACATCGTGATTGACATTGAAGATCGTTCAATGAATGTTCAAGTTTCTCCAGATGTTTGGGAAGAACGAAAAGCAAACTGGAAAGGCTTTGAGCCAAAAGTGAAAAAAGGCTATCTTGCAAGATATTCTAAACTTGTAACTTCTGCTAGCACAGGCGGAATTATGAAAATCTAATAGTACAAAAAAGGCTCTCTGCGGAGAGCCTTTTTCTTTACTAGAGCAACTGTGCAAAAGAGTTTTTAACACGTAAACTCTTTTTTCATAATAACGTGTGGAATACCGTCTTCCATAAAGACATCAGAAGCAGTCTTATACCCTAATTTATGATAAAAAGGTTCAGCCTGAACTTGACCGTGAAGCTTAGATTGAGTTAAGCCTTCTTTTTTCGCTGCTTCTTCTAAGCTGGTCACCACTTCTTTTCCAAGTCCATATTTTCTAAATTCTTTTAATACACATACCCGCTCTATTTTAGCGAAACCGTCTACTATGCGGAATCTTCCAGAAGCAGCTGGTTCGTTGTTATAATAAATCAACATATGTTTTGCCGTTTCTTCATGCTCATCAAATTCATCTTCTAACGGCACTCCTTGTTCTTCAACAAACACTGTTTTACGTATATGAAATACGTCTTCAAGCTGCTCTTTTGTTGTAACATGCTTAATTTTCATCGAAAACCCTTCCTTTACTGCGAATTTATGCTTCTTTTTTGTATAATAAAGATATCTGATATAAAAAAGTATAAAGGAAAAACGAAATGTTGTAAATGCAACAAAAATAAACAACTGAAATATTTCGTAAATCATGTTTAATTTCTCGCTGTTTGAACTGCATCATAGCATTAAAATTAAATGCTAAGCGGAGTATGATCAAAAATAGCCCTTCAGCTTTTAATAAACTTTAAAAAGAGTTAAAATCAACTGAAACATGTTAAAAAAGCAAAGAAAAGGGATTATGAAGCGTCGTGGCTCTACATAACTTGTAAAAAGAGAACTATTCACAATAGTAGTGGGATGAAAAAGGGGAATGTATCATGCAAATAACCTTAGTGTATAAAGATGAGCAATCGAATAAATTTTGGAAAGTTGAAAGAAGAGACAGCAAGTTAGTCATTCACTTTGGCAAAGTTGATACAGCTGGCCGCATGCAAGTGAAAGAGTTTGTTTCCGCAGAAGCTTGTGAAGCGGAAGCTGAAAAGCTGATTCGTGCAAAATTGAAGAAAGGATATAAGCCTTTAACTTGTTCGATGCAAGTAATGAAAGACAGCACGATGTCAGAGGCACTCTTTTGGGAACTGATAAAAAAGGCGAAGACAAAATTAGATGTCGATGAGCAAATGGAATGGCTTCGCTCCACGCTAGCAAAGCGTTCTGAAAAGGACATTTTCCGCTTTGATCAGCTATTAAATCAGCATTTTGATCGATCCTATACTTCTTCATTGTGGGCAGCAGCGTATATTGTAATGGGTGGTTGTTCAGATGATTGTTTTGATTATTTTAGAGCTTGGCTTTTATATCAAGGAAAAGACATATATTATAAAGCAATTGAATCTCCTGAGACGATGATTGCTGCGCTTAAACCACTGGAAGCAGAAGGCTATGCTCCTCAATTAGAAGAATTACTTTCTGTAGCGTGTGAAGCTTACGAAGAAAAGACAGGTTTAGATAACGACTATTATTATGATAAATATGACCAGTTTGATCCAGTTTGGTACGATGAGCAAGATTTGGATCTTGATTGGGATGAAGATGATGAGGATGGTTTACAGATGCGATTCCCTGTGCTTTGGAGTCGCTATTGGAACAATCATCTTGAATATTAAAAAGAGGAGATGAAAACCTTTAAACAGATTTTCATCTCCTCTTTTTTATTTTGATAGAGTACGTGCCGGGGCGGCCGAAGACAGTTTTGTTTTTTTGTTTAGCATACTGTTCATAATCATTCCAATTACGATTATCGTCATACCAGCTAACGCAATCCCTGTTGGCATACGTCCATTTAATAAAAACACTTCGCCAAGCACGGTAAAAATCATGCTGCCTGATTGAGTTGCTTCAACCGCTCCAAGCAAACCTAAATTTTCTTTTGCCAAGTCTGTTGCGTAAAAGAACGTCATCGTAGCAATTACACCTGAACTCATTGCTAAGATAAAGGCTTGAGAAAATTGTGGCCCACTCGGGATACCTGTAGTAAAGAAGCCGTATATAGCGTAAATAATACTTAACGGAATGCTTCCTAACGTCATTCCTAAAACACGTTGGAACGTATCAAGCTTCCCGCTGCATATTTCCATCATTTTACGGTTTCCAAGCGGGTATAAAAAAGCAGCGACAACAACAGGCAGAAATCCTAATATAAACTGCATAGCCGTAATATTTTCTGCTTCTTTTACCTGCATAAGAATCACGCCTACTAAAATAAACGCTGAAACGCTAAGCGTTTTTAGCGGGATTTTTCCTCTCACTTTTTTATATCCTTCTGCAGTTTGAACTTTTATAAAAAACAACGGAGAAAGTAGAGCTCCTGCTAGAATGGTCACTTGCCACGTTCCCGCCACCAGCCATGATGGTCCGAAAAGCGAGGAAAAACTTAAGAGAGAATAAAAACCTACTCCTGCAAGTGTACCCCAGCCCAGCCAAGACCACGGATGTTTTTTCATTTCCTTCCACAGAGGCATAAATTTCTTTTGCAGCAGTACTAAAATGAGTAAAATAGGAATAGCGAATAAAAAACGGAGGGATGCAGTCCATGCCCAACTCGTTCCAGATACATTCATTGCTCGGTTAACGATAAACGTAGCGGAAAAGAACATGGAAGATAATAGTCCCCATATTATTGCTTTCATTGTTTACCCTCCTTATTAAATATATTATAATATGTTAATTACTCAAAAAAGTTTATCATAATATATATCAGAAAGGAAGGAAGAAATGCATACGGAAGAGATGATTAAAAAAGTAGGCAGTGAATTACGAAAAATCAGGGTACAAAATCATTTGACACTGGATGAACTAGCTGAAAAGACAGGAGTCAGCAAACTCACGTTAGGGAAAATTGAAAGAGGAGAGACCAACCCTACTTTAGGGGTGATGTGGAAAATAACCACAGGTTTAAATATTCCTTTAACCAAATTAGTATCAGTGGAGCCTTCAGTATCCCTATCTAAGTGCGGAGAAGGATTTTCTCTCAAAGGACCAGATGAAGCGTGGAAAATCGAATTTATGTTTCAAAACCAAATGGATTCGACGATTGAAATGTACCGAGCCTTTCTTGCGCCTCTCGCTACATACCGTCCTGAACCGCATCACAAAGGATTAATTGAAGTAGCAACGGTAATGGAAGGAAGAGTTGAAATAAAAATTGAAGAAGAGGTATACGAGTTAAACCAATTTGATTCGGTCAAATTTGAAGGAAGTCACACGCACTCATACAAAAATCTCGAAGAACGTCCCGCTGTGCTGCATCTACTAGTAAAATATGAGCAATAAAGCGGCAGAGCCGCAGTAAAACGAACCATAAAAAATGATTCGTTTTACTGCGGCTCTAATAGCTGTTTATTCATCAGCTTGTTTTGATAGCTAATATATTTTTTTACTTTAATGATACTTAATGAATATTCTTCAATCAAACGGTGGATAGATTGAACCATACACTCTGGGTAATGATGTTTTTTCTGTAAATACACTTTATACTTTCGAATTTGTCTTTCGAAATATAAAATAACTTGTTCAGGCGTTTTTACCAGTAGCGATTGCATGTATTCATTTACTTGCGTTTCAAGAAACGAATAGCGATTTGTGATAAAAAATGTCTTCATCTTATTTTCCTCCCTATATGTTATTGGTACAAAAAAGAAACCCTTGTGCTAGGATTTCTTTTCTGCTTTTTATTTGAATCAGCTGTGCACAACTTTTAGGCACTGATACTTGAAATCGAAGACTGTCTATATTTTTTTATTTTGCATTTTATATATGTAGGCGTTTCGCCGAAAAGATTTGCTACATGTGCAATAGCTCCGTAATACGTTTTGGCATCCATCATTTCTGTATTCACAATATAGTCATACAGGGATGATTCAATATCATCAACAAAAGCTAAAATGTGACGCTTTTCGAATAGGAGTTGATAAAGTTCATTAATTAAGTATGGGCTTTGATCAAATTTGTCTTGAAGCTGCTCTACTCGGTACTTTGTCATAGGCACTTCACACAAGATAATGTATCGTAACTCTTCTAAAAATAATTTATTCATCTTTCTCACATCCCTATTCTGTTAATAATTATATAATAGCACTATGCCTTCATATTTGGAAGCGTTTTCAATGGATTAATTTTAATATTTTTTTCTTCTCATTTCCCTTCATTTTTTCTTTTCTTACGTGAATTATCTGTAGTATAGTTCGTTTTACATAAAGACTCTAGCTAATTGTTAAACTACCTGACATACTTTTTGAAATTTTCATTATTGATGTCAAAAATTCTTACATACCTAAGCAAAAACACCTTAAAAATAACGTCCTATTAGCCGGAATCACCTTTAATTGTGATAAAATAAAAAATGGAAAATACATCATATAGGAGAGAAGCTATGGAAAAAGATCATATTTCAGAGCTTAAGATTTTAAAAGACATTGCCGAGATTTTAAATGAAGGCACTAATTTACATACAATGCTTCACGATGCTCTTTTAAAACTGCTGCAAATAACAGATTTACAAACAGGATGGATCTTTTTTATTGATGAAAATGGAAAACATGAGATGGTTGCTACTCAGCATTTGCCGCCAGCTTTATTAAATAAAACCGCTCAGCCTATGTGTAACGGAAGCTGCTGGTGTGTTGATCGGTATATGGATGGCCGGCTTCAAAAAGCGTCTAATATTATGGAGTGCAAGAGACTTGAAGATTCCGTCATTTATGAGTGGGGAGATACACACGACGTTACCCATCACGCAACGGTTCCTTTACAAGCAGGAGATGAGCGCTTTGGATTATTAAATGTAGCTGCCCCTCATAAAATTCATTTTGAACAGCGAGAGCTTGATTTATTAGGATCCGTCGCTCTTCAAATTGGCACGGCTATCAAGCGAATTAAGCTGACGCAATCTCAGCAGGAAGTAAAACTTATTGAAGAAAGAAACAGACTGGCCAAAGATCTTCACGATTCTGTTAATCAGCTGTTGTTTTCCATTAATGTCACAGCCAAAGCAGGAAGCAGCTTAGCAAAAGATGTGCAGTTAAAAGAGACTTTTTCCTTAATCCAAGAAACCGCTCAGCATGCTCAAGTGGAAATGAAAGCATTAATTTGGCAGCTTCGTCCTCAAGGATTAGAAAACGGCATTGTCAGTGCGTTAAAAAGCTATGGTCAAATGCTAGGGCTTAACGTAACAGAACAAATTAAAGGAGTGTCCGTTTTGCCTGCTGTGATTGAAGAGACACTGTGGAGAGTTGGGCAAGAAGCTTTTAATAATTGCCGAAAGCATGCGGGTACGGCAGAGGTACATCTAAACGTAAATATAAGTAAAGAACAAGTGATCATGAAAGTCCGAGATAGCGGCAATGGTTTTATGTATAGTGCTTCAGCAGAATTGCCGACGCTGGGGCTAAAAACTATGCATGAGCGAATAAAAAGATTAAATGGAAAACTATCTGTTACAAGCAGCATAGGAAACGGAACGGTTGTGGAGGTATCTATTCCTCTTTCATAACGGAAAGGAGCGCACATGAAAATAAAGATTTTAATCGCAGATGATCACCACGTCGTCCGAAAAGGACTTGTCTTTTTCTTACAAACACAGCCTGACCTAGAAATTGTAGGAGAAGCTTCTAATGGGGAAGAAGCTGTAAAGTTAGCGACATCTCTAGAACCTCATATTGTTTTAATGGATTTATCGATGCCGCTTCTCGACGGAATCGAAGCAACAAAAGAATTAAAAAAACAAGCACCGCATGTACAAGTCATGATTCTAACAAGCTTTTCAGATCAAGATCACGTGATACCGGCACTAGAAGCTGGAGCTTCAGGCTATCAGTTAAAAGAAAGTGATCCAGATGAACTTGTATCTGCTATTCGAAAGCTAATGAACGGAGAAAATCAGCTTCATCCAAAAGTCACCACACACTTGCTAACACGGTTAACCAAAAGCAGCGAAAAGAAAGTCAATTTTATTGATCACTTAACAAAACGAGAAAAAGACGTATTAAAAGAAATTGCAAAAGGAAAAAGCAACAAAGAAATTGGTGCTACCTTACATATTACAGAAAAAACAGTAAAAACACATGTGTCTAATATTTTATCGAAGCTTGGGGTTCAAGACCGCACTCAAGCTGCTCTATATGCTGTTCAGCACGGAATTTCCTAACCTACGACTTTAGTTGTAGGTTTTTCTCTGTTCACCTCAGTCCATATTGGTAGCTTTCTTTCTATCAATAGCAGGACGAAAAAAAGTTTGATCACCCATATACTATACATATAACCAAACGACAGAGGAGTAGATAAATATGAACATACTTATTATAAATGGAAGTCCTAGAGAAACAGGCCGAACAACACAAGTGACGAGAGAACTTTACAAAAGCTATCAAAGTTCTTTTCTAGATTTAAGCCAATTATCGCTTCCTATATTCACAGGTGAACCTCATCAGTATGAAACAGAAGAAGTACAAGAGCTAATTGAAAAAATAGAAAAAGCAGATGCTATTTTACTTGCAACGCCGGAATACCACGGAGCTATGAGCGGAGCATTAAAAAATGCGTTTGACTTTTTAAACAGCGCGTATTTTGCACATAAACCCGTGGCACTTTTAGCGGTAGCAGGAGGAGGAAAAGGAGGCATTAATGCTTTAAACAACCTTAGAACCGTTGCTCGCGCTTTGTATGCGAATGTTCTATCTAAGCAGCTGGTATTAGACCCTGCAGACATCGTAGAAAAAGGGACTTTACGAAAAAATGCAGCTGACGGAATTCATGAATTAGTTAACGAACTGATTCTTTATACACAAGTATCTAAGCAAATTTTAGAAGCTAAGCAAAATGTGTGATGAAGGCGCTTTATAAAGACCGTCGCTTTCAAGCCGTAGTAGCTGCTAATGTTTTATCCTCTATCGGTTCCGGTATTACAATGCTTGCCATTCCTTTACTGTTGGTTGCGTCCCCAAATGGGAATAAACTATTTGGCACAATTATGCTGATTATGACGGTAATTAGCTTTGCAGCTACTCCGTATATTGGCATTCTTATTGATCAAATGTCACGGAAAAAGCTATTGCTAACGGTAGAACTTATCGGTTTTACCACGGTCATGCTATTTGTTATCGTTGGTTTTGTTACAGACTATTCAACAATTCACTACGTCATTTTGTACGGAACCGGAAACCTTTACTACACGTTTTTTTATCCAACGATTTTTGCGTTAAATCAAGAAATTTTTTCAAAAGATGCGTTTCAATCATTAAACAGTATCATGGAAATACAAGGTCAGCTATCTAGTATGCTTGCAGGCGCTCTGGCCAGTCTAGTCATTACTCGTTGGTCGCTTCAATGGATTTTAATAGTCGATGCAGCTACGTATATAGCTGCATTCCTTTTTCTATTGAGTATTCCCTATAAACAAAGCAGGGAACGAAGCGACAAAAAACACACTGCGATGATAGAGGGATTAGCATTCATAAAAGAAAATCGCTCGGTATCTATTTTTTTACTGCTTTCTTTTATGCCTTTCGTTGCTGTGATGATGACGAACTATTTGTTTCCTATTTATCTGACTCAAAAATTAAAAGCAAGTCCAGCAGCGTATGGGATTGAGAGTGCCGTATATGGTTTCGGAGCATTAACCGCAGGGATATTCGTCGTATCTATTATGAAAAGAACAGGTACTGAGCTAACCATTATGCTTAATATAAGCCTTTTTGCACTCGGAATATCGATCATCTTCTTTATGAAGCTTCTGCCCATTTACTTTTCTATTGTGTTTCTTCTTGCTTTTGCAAATGCAGGTACAAGAGTAGCTCGAAATACGTTTATGATGCAGAAAATACCGAATATTATCGTGGGAAGAGTGGACAGCTGTTTTCGCTTTATTACGTTAGGGATTCGTATTTTATTGATTTTCTTTTTTACGTACGTTACGGCTAATGATCATATAGGACTTGCTTTTTTAGGACTTAGCCTGCTTTTATTATCATCCGCCGGAGCAGGCTGGATACTTTACAAAAGAAAACAGCGAAAACAGTCTGCACTGCTTAAGAGTGTTTTATAATGTCTGTTGCATGTTATAATAGAAGAATTGACAAATAATGTTCAACGTTTATGACGTTGGACATTATTTGTTCTGAATAGAAATTAAACAGCAGCAGCATTGACTGTTATGCGATTGGAAGATTGTGAAGCGATGATAAATAAAACATTAAACAAAGAACAATTAAAAGATTCGTACTCAAGCAGAACGTACTATAGAGGACACACGTATTACAAGCAGGGGCGTGTGCTTGATTTGGAATACAATGAACAGACCACTACGTGGACAGCATCCGTTCGAGGTGCGGAAATGTATACGGTAATGGTTGAACAAAAAGGAAATTCTTTTTATTCATTCTGCGATTGTCCTGCTTATCACGAGTTTTCAGAATGCAAACACGAAGTAGCTGTTTTATTAACCATTTGCGATGAGCGCGCAAAGCCGCAGCCAATTAAAACAAAGCCTTTTCGCCAAAGCAAAGAATACGAAAATGTAAATCATTTTATCGACTTATTTTCAAGCTATCAGCAAACCATAAGCGATCACAGAAAATATGCAGATAAAGATCCGTTGAAAGTAGAATTTATTTGTAAGTCTTACTCAGAAGAATTTTTACGTTCAGAAGGAATGTACGTAGCGCTTGAAATGAAAGTAGGCTTCGACCGGACGTACGTAGTAAAAAACATTCAAGAATTTTTAACAGACGCTAAAGAATTCCAAACTCATGAATTTACCAAGCGCTTCGAATATGACCCTGCGGAACATTTTTTTATAGAAGAAGATAAGAAAATCATTGAGCTGCTGATGGATATTATGACAAATGAATCATTTTATAAAAATTCCTATTCCATGTATCGTTCGTCCGCAAATAACAGAGAATTAATCATTCCATCCATTGTAGCCAAAGAGTTATTTCAATTGCTTAAAGGTCGAAACTTTACTTTTATTCATGAAGGGCATTCGTATGAAAATATTATCTTTGCTGAAAGCTCAGCTCCTTTTTCGTTTCAATTAAACAAGCACCCGGCAGCTGGGTTTGAGCTAGACTTTACGGAACTTCATCAAGCTTCATTTTTCGATCGATACGGCTGGCTATTTTTAAAAGGGACGTTTTATGAGCTATCTCAAGATCAGCGGATGCTTCTTGAAGGGCTTCGAAAAACGGCTCCTTTGAAGCCAGTCGTACCTATAGCAGAAGAGCAGATGGGCAATTTTTTATCTCACGTTGTTCCGGGACTAAAAAAAGTAGGGAAAGTGGATATCGCAAAAGAAGTCTCCCATCAAATTATTGCACCTGAACTAAAAGCAAAAGTATTTATTGACCGTGAGGATGAACAGCTGTTTGTGACGCTTCGGTACAACTACGGAGAGATTTCGATTAATCCATTTTCACCCCGGTCTGAAAAATACGATAAAATCTTAATACGAGATTTAGAAAAAGAAGACCGCGTTATGGACTTAATCGAAACGGCTCCTTTAAATATTTATAAAAATCAGCTGTACTTAAATCAAGACGAATCATCTTTATATGAATTTTTGTTTCATATTGTTCCAAAGCTTGATGAAATAGCGGATGTGTATATTACGGATGAGATGAAAGATTATGCTTATACGGATTTTTCTGCGCCAGTAACAACGGTTGACATTCAAAATAGCAATGGACTATTAGAAATTAATTTTGATTTAGGAGACATTAATCATCAGACTGTTCAAGATGTTTTAAAATCTGTTTTAGAAAAGAAAAGCTATCATCGTCTAGATAACGGTGCGTTTATCCCTCTTGAAAATGAAGGCTTTGAACATATTCAAAATCTGTTTCGTGAGCTGAACGTAACGGAAAAAGATTTAAAGGATAACTCATTGCAAGTACCTTTGTACAGAGGAATGCAAGTGGAAGAAATTATGAGTGCGGGTGATAAATCAGCTGCTAAGTTTGGCTCAGCATTTAAAACATTACTTACACAGCTCAAATCTCCGGAGGAAATGGATTGGGAAGTACCGGAATCCTTGCAGGCATCCCTGCGTGATTATCAGCGCAATGGGTTTAAGTGGTTTAAATCTCTGTCTCACTACTCTTTAGGAGGCGTACTGGCTGATGATATGGGGCTTGGAAAAACGCTTCAAAGCATTGCCTATATTTTATCTGAAAAAGATCATGACGAGGATAGCAGTGCCTTTTTAATTGTTGTGCCGGCTTCCTTGATTTATAACTGGCGCAACGAATTAGAGAAATTTGCACCGAATTTAACGGTTCAAACCATTACAGGAACGCCGAGTGAGCGTGAGGAGAAGCTAAAACGAACAGCTGACGTATGGATCACATCTTATCCAACGCTGCGTCAAGATATTGATTTGTATCAGCACCTTCATTTTCATGCTTTAATTCTAGATGAGGCTCAGAGTATTAAAAATCATACAACAAAAACAGCAGTAGCTGTTAGGACTATTTCAGCTAAAAAACGTTTTGCGCTGAGCGGTACGCCTATTGAAAACTCACTTGACGAGCTTTGGTCAATTTTCCAGACCATTCTTCCGGGTTTATTTCCAGGGCTCCGCCAATTTAAAAACATGTCATCGGAGCAGGTCAGTCGAATTGTAAGACCATTTTTACTGCGACGAGTAAAAAAGGATGTATTAAAAGAACTGCCTGATAAAATTGAAACAACTCATTTATCTGAGCTCACTAAAGAACAAAAAGAGTTATATGTAGGCTATTTAGAACAGTTAAAATCATCTTTAGCCGGTGAAGATTTTAATAAAAACCGAATGAAGATCTTGGCGGGATTAACAAGACTGCGCCAGATTTGCTGTCATCCGTCTTTATTCGTTGAAAATTACGAAGGGTATTCAAGCAAATTAGAGCAGCTGCTTGAGATTACAAGAAATGCGGTTGCCAACGGAAAACGTTTGTTAATCTTTTCGCAGTTTACAAGCATGCTTCATATTATTCGAGAAGAGCTTCAAAAAGAAAACCTTTCTTACTTTTACTTAGACGGTCAGACGCCATCAAAAGAACGAGTGGAAATGGCGGATCGATTTAATAATGGAGAACAAGACATTTTCTTAATCTCGTTAAAAGCCGGAGGCACAGGCTTAAATTTAACGGGAGCCGATACAGTTATTTTATATGACTTATGGTGGAACCCAGCTATTGAAGAACAAGCGGCAGGCCGTGCACACCGCATTGGGCAAAAAAATGTTGTGCAGGTCATCAAGCTTATTTCTCAAGGAACCATCGAAGAAAAAATTTACGGCTTGCAGCAAAAGAAAAAAGAACTCATCGAACAGGTTATTCAGCCGGGAGAAACAATGCTTTCTAGTTTGACAGAAGAAGAACTTCGAGAACTGCTTAGTATGTAGCAAAGGATGTGTGAGGAATGAAAAAATGGGCGTTTGTATCAGATTTTGATGGAACCATTTCAAAAAAAGATTTTTACTGGATTGTGATTGAAAAGTATTTTCCAGAAGGTGAAGAACTTTTCCACCGATGGAAAGCAGGAGAAATGAAAGATATTGATTTTTTATCTACTGTTTTTCAATCCATTCACCAAGAAGAACCAAAAATTTTAGAAGAAGTAGTGAATATTCCAATTGATGAATACGTGCCCGCTTTTATTAAAGCTGTTCAGAAAAACGGCGGAGATTTTTATATTTTAAGCGCTGGAACAACGTACTATATTAAACCGATTTTAGATAAATACGGTGTTGAAAAAGTTGAAGTTTATTCGAATGAAGGATATTTCCATCAAAACAACGTTCACTTGCGTCTAGACCCTGCTCACAGATGGCATTCAGAACGCTACGGCATTGATAAATCGGCTGTTATTAAAGAACTAAAAGAGACATACGAAACGATTTATTTTGCCGGTGACAGCGAGCCGGATTCACATCCGGCAAAATATGCAGATGTTACATTTGCGAAAGATGCTCTGCAAGATTTACTGCGCGAACAAAACGTTTCATTTGTTCCAGTTGAGACATTTGAAGATATTGAGCAATATTTGATGAAACATAATGTAATAAAAAAGGCATAAAAACAGCGGTATTATTTGATTACTTCAAATAATACCGCTGTTCCTATTCCGCCTCCGCTTCCTAAAGCAGCTATGACATATCGCACGTCACAGCGCTTGCTTTCATAAAAAAGACGCGTAGCTAAAATAGCTCCTGACGCTCCGTAAGGGTGTCCTAGGGTCAATGCTCCTCCGCGAACATTCACTTTCTCTTGTAATATCCCCAGTTCTTGCATACAAGCGACAACTTTAACGGCAAAGGCTTCATTGATTTCAAATAAGTCAATATCATCTACCGTAAGAGAATTTCGCTTCAAGATATTTTTAATCGCAGAAACGGGCGCAATAGCAGGGTAAAGAGGTGACACTCCTGAAATATCGGCGTCGATAAAACGTAAAACGGGCTCAAAGCCTAAGGCACGTGCTTTTGTCTCTTCCATCACAAGTGTAATACAGGCTCCGTCATTAATTCCACAGCTGTTTGCTGCAGTGACGGTGCCTTCTTTTTTCAAAAAGACGGGGCTGGCTTTTTGCAGCAGCTTTGTTAGGTTTCGTTTTTTCATAAATGCTTCATCGTGCATCACGTTTGGAAGAGGAAGCGTTTCTTCTTCAAACAATCTTTTTTCAAAAGACTCCCAGCTTCTTTCATGACTTAAAAGAGCATATCTGTCCTGCTGATCTTTAGATATGTTGTATTGCTGGGCTACGTTTTCTGCTGCAATTCCCATGTCGGGGTCACCAATTTTATCAGGAGAAAAACGTGCTCTTTTTTCAAAAGGAGAAGTACTTGTACTTTCAACGCCTCCAGCTAAATAACACGTTCCAGCGCCTGCTTTTATCAAATAGCTGGCCATTCGAATCGCTTCTAAACCAGCTCCGCACTGACGATCAATAGTCATTCCCGGGATAGAAAAAGGGAGGTCTGCTTCTAAAACGGCAAGCCTAGCTACGTTTCCTCCTGGACCTACAACATTTCCTAAAATAACGTCATCAATTTCATGTTCAATTCCAGCGCTAAGATGTTTCAATAAAGGAGCCGCTAGCTCTTGAACGTGAAAATTCTTAAGTGCGCCGTTTTCTTTTCCAATCACTGTACGCTTCGCTTTTACAACTGCCGCCTGGTAGATAGTCATCACTTCCTTACATAGAAGCCGTATTGGAACGACCAGTTACGGTTACTACTTTTCGGACTTTTGTAATTAAATAAGCCGCTATGATTGCTTTTATGCAGTCACCGGGAATATAAACTAAACTTAATTGAAGAGATTTCCAGAACGGTATGTGAAGTAGCATCGCTTGTACAGGAATGCCAAAAGCGTAAACTAGCAAAATTCCAAACAGGACATTTGTTATGAATACCTTTGTAAACGTAAGGTTTTTCAACTTGGATAGTGTCCATCCTATAAAGAAAGCTGCAAATATATAGCTGATTAAATAGCCAGCACTTGGACTAAAAAATACGCTCATACCACCGCGCCCTCCAGAAAGCAAAGGGACTCCTACAGCTACTAAACATAAAAAAATAAATTGGCTTAATGCGCCTAATCTAGCCCCAAGAATACCTCCTGCCAGCATAACTCCCATCGTTTGAAGAGTAATAGGAACGGGAGTAAATGATAGGAAAATAGGAGGAACAAGCCCTAGCGCTCCCATTACAGCCGTAAATAAAGCAACGTATGTCATATCTTTTGTTTTCATCGTAAACCTCCTTTATGTATGATAAAACATGACTATCTTATCTTATTAAACTTAAATTAGTCAACTTTATATTTTTATAAGTTTACATTTTTCTTTTCTCAAATTTACATTTACGGTACACTAAGAGTAAAATAAAAAGGGAGTTTACGCAGTAATGAAACGAATTGAAGAACTAATTTTTTATCAGTGCCAACAAACGCCTGACAAACTGGCACTTTCGGATTCTATTAATGAGCTGAGCTACAGTCAAATGTGGGATCGTGTATGCAAAGCCGAAAAACAGCTGAAAGAAAAAGGGATGGAAAAAGGAGAGCTTGTTGCTTTAAGTATGGCAAACAATGCAGCAGCTGTGGTGTCATTTTTAGCGATTTTAAAAGCCGGTGGAATTGTAATGCTTTTACACAATGAGTCAACAGAGGCTGAAGTGGATACCTATTTTTCTATTCAATCCCCGAATTGGCTATGGCAAACATCTTCTCTAACTAAAATAAGAGAAGAGAAAGCTATGCTGCCCTTACGGCAAGTAAATGAACTATCCGACCTATTTTTATTTGGATTTACCTCTGGGTCAACAGGGAGACCAAAAGGATTTGTAAAATCGCATTATTCTTGGTCTTCATCATTTCAAGAGTGGTCGGATATATTTTCTTTAGAGCAACATGACAAAGTGCTTGTTCCTTTACATATCTCTTATTCCGCCCAGCTTTACCCGGTTTTGCATGCGCTTTGCAGCGGCATGCACGCTCTCATGCTAGAAGCATTTACACCTTCGTCTGTTTTTAACAAAGAAGCTAGCTGTATGTCTATTACACCCGCATTAATTTCTCCGTTACTTCGTTATGCACAAAGCAGATCAAAAGAAAAACAACTTCTGCCAAAGACCGTAATTTCAGTAGGAAATAAATTATCTCCTTCCGTTCGGAAGAAATTTTCACAAGCGTTTCCTGTTGCCTCTCTTTATGAATATTACGGATCTTCTGAAATGGGATTTGTTACGGTACTTTCACCACATACCGCTAAAACGCTGCCTCATACAGTAGGTTATCCTGTTGACAGTGTAGACGTTTTAATCCTGAACGAACGTGGAAAAGAAGTAGAAAAAGGAAACAAAGGAACGTTATTTGTAAAAACAACTCAAGCATTCGAAGGGTTTGTTAAGGACAGCGAAGAAACGGACCGCTCATTTTTTAACGGATATGTTACGTCACACGATATTGCGGTTCAGCTTCAAGACGGAAGCATTACCATCGTAGGGAGAGATAAAAATGTGATTAAAAGCAGCGGAAGCTTAGTATATGCTGAAGAAATTGAAGAGCTGCTTTTACAAATACCGGGCGTTAGCGAAGCAGCCGTTTTTAGTGTAGTAGATGCTGAACGTTCAGAAGTCGTAGGTGCAGCAATTGTTTTAGAGAACATTTCTCTTTCTGAAGTAAGACAAGCGCTGACAAAACAAGTATCTGCTTATAAAATCCCGCGCGTATGGAGAATTTTAACGTCCTTTCCGCGAATGAAAAATGGTAAAATTGACAAAGCAACGATATACAGCTACTTTACAGAGAAAGAAGGGAAGACATATGATCTCATTTGAACCCATTACAGCTGACACGATGTATATTGTGTCAGAGATTATCAATTCAAACGAAGCTTATAACGTGTTAGAAAACGGCAAAAAAGAGCGAAGGGAAGAAGAGCTTTTTAAAGAATACATGAACGAAAAAACAGACAGTTATTTTATAAAAGCCGACGATACATACGTAGGGGTTATTGATTACATGAAGCAAAATCCTAACGATGATCATCCGTGGATTGGAGCTTTTATTATTCATAGCGCCTATCACAATTTCAGTTTCGGAACGCAGGCGTATCTAGCGTTTGAAGACAAGCTAAAAGAAGAGGGAATTTCCGTTCTACGTCTTGGGGTTCTGTCTCAAAATCCTAGAGCCAAGCTGTTTTGGGAACGCCTTGGTTTTACCCAGTACGCCACTAAGCCGCTGCATCATAATCAAGTTAACTGCTTGGAAAAAGAGCTGTAAGAAAATCCGTGGGTTATACTATACCCACGGGTTTTTTACTGTACTGGAATGCAAATGGAAGAGGTCCGTATTTTCACGTGATAGATAGATTAAATCCTTATAAAAAAGGTAGATATGATTAAAGAAGCACCCATTACCCAGAAAATCGTTCAGGATACAAAAAGCGAGGGAAGAACAATAGATAACTATTTAAGAAAAGAAAAAATAGCTGAATTAAAGAGAAAAAACTACTTAAAAAGAGCTGAAGAAGATTTCAAAAAATGCATTCCAGATATTTCATCGTTTGAGATAAATAACGAAAAAGTTTACTTGGACAAACTAGAGTTTATTTATTCGTCAAAGCTTAAACTTAAGGCATTCTTCAAACATGATGAACAAAGAATAAAAGTTGAATTAGAAGAATTTCAAAACAAAATAAAGGGTTATCTTAATCAAAAAGTTGTAATTTACAATGGTAGAAAACATGAACAATTGCCTAATTTAATAATTGAATTAAAAGATTTTTATGAAAACTTAGAAAGTGTATTATATTATACAGAAGCTAATAATTCTGAAGCTTATTTCTGGTTCATACTCATAAATGTTGATGAGAAATTTGGCATTTTCATCAGTGAAGATGAGTATGGAATGGACTCAATTTTCTATTGGGGAATTGAATAAGGAAGATTAAATTACAATGTTTAATAAAAACTGCACCTTCGATTATTTTAAATCTAGGTCCAGTTTTTTTGCACTTATTGGTTTCCACATGATTAAGGGTGTAAAACACCGTATGTAAATAAAGCTCTTTCAATATAAAGAAATAATGAGAGAAGATCCTATTAATTAAATAAGGTGTGTTTTTTTAGATATGACTATAAGCAATTATTTTTCATCTCAAGCTGGCCACATTTCTTTTTCAAAACTTATATTAAAAGTTTGATGTGGAACCCTACTATTTTTAAGCTATTTGTTCTAACACACTATCAAGATTCGATTTGAATCCATCATTTTTTTCTAACAAGAACGTTCGCAAAGTTTTATGTGTTTTAGAGAACGTTCGTATATTATTTCAAAACTTAAACGAACGGTGAAAATGATACATTTTCTATATAAATCAAAAGTTCAAAAAAGTATACTTTTACGGACGACATATTCTCTATCATTTAAATGTAAAGACTTTTTCTACGCTCAAATTATTATCTCTATACAAAGAAAATTGGTACTTTCCCGCAGATAGTTTCCCTGGACTAATTTTAAATTCATAACCCGAAGTACCCTCATCATTAGGAATAGTTTTTTTTATTAAAACATTGCTCTTATCCTCGATATTAGCTAAGTTTAGTACAAACCTTTTATTTTGTTTTTCCTTTCCCGAATTGGCTTTGAAATGTGCAGATACAATTATTTCCTTGTTTCGATCCACCTTATTTCGTGGATTAATAATTTGTTGAGATTCATCATTTGTTTTATATCCTATTTCTATATTATCTCTTTTGATTTCTCCATCTTCTTTGAGTACAAAAAAGAAAAGAGCAATAGAAATCAATAGAACAAATAAAATCAAAAAACTTTTACCTTTCGACATATAAATTACCTACTTTGTTATATTATAGTAGATTTATACCATAATAACTTTTTATTCACAACAGTACATACAAAGGAGCTTTTTCAAGATATTAGAGCACATAAGTCCGGAAATTTATATTTTTACGGACTTTTTATGATAGATAATTTTAAACAATAATTATGTATCATATCTTCGATAAATTAATATGACAAAAACAACAGCATTTTCTATTATGCTAATGGGGTAGTTTAGTACAATGAGAATATTACTAAATAATGAGCGAAAGAATGGAGTTAGAGGCTTATGGAGTTAAAGGAATACCTTAATATCAATTTTCCAAGTCTTATTTTGAAGCCAAGCCTTTATTATCAATGGAATACAGGTATTCACTTTGAATTAGGAAATGAAATTTATCAATTCACAAGTGAAAAGGACCAGATAAACCTTAATCGATTTGAACAAGTATACAGTCAAGCATTATCTATTTTTAACGATTTATTTTCTTTACATGACGAAATAATTCTTGTTACAAATGTTTATCAGTACAAAACCTCTAAAAACAGAGGACAGCGAATAAAGGTCTATAATCGCTATATAAAGGATAAAGACTTAAAATTTAGTTTAAAACATAAAACTTTACCTTATGTATTTGGTGAGGAGGAAGATGCTGATGAGTATAGCACCTCCCAATTTTATTTACGCTGTCGTAAACAAGATATTAGATACACCTTATTAATTAAAGCTGCTTGTAATGAGGATTTTCCCTTGAAGCCTAAATTAGGTAAAATAGCAGGTTCGTACTATCCAGATTTATTTTTCGTGAATGTAACTAAAAATCTTATCTTTTTTATCTACGACGATAGAGGCTGTGAAGTCATTGCCAGGGACAAAGAGTCTATACGCTCAACTTATGAAAAGTACTATCACTTAGTCGATGAAAATTGTCGAACAGAGATTAATCAACTTTTTAAATAAAGGATTCTTGAGCTAAATGCGATTAATTAGAGGAAAAATATTCATAAAGCATAATTATTTTAGGTAGATAAATTAATTAGAAAGTGAGGGAAGTACATGGGACTTGATATGGAGATGTACGGCAAAGAAGATCAGTATCTTGATTTTAAAGAAATTGAGGAGTCACTACATGATGCTCTGTTTTACACAAATAATAACTGGAGAAGTTATTTGTATTTAAGAAAAATTAGAGATTATTATTTGACTAACGTAGAATTTGATCGAGACGAAATTGATAAATTTATAAAGGATTTAGAGAACATAAAAATATTTATCCCTAAAGATTATCATTCAGCATTAAGTGAATTAATAAAAATATTGAGTAATCACGAAATCCAAAAAATATCTATAGCAGGAGACTAAAAAGGCATATTGGAGGTAATTTATGAAAAATTGGGAGCTGAAAGATACTGATCAGTTGGAAAAAGAATCTGATTGGAATTCAGCAAGGGATAAGTTATATCATAATTGGAAAGAAAACCCCCATGACTTGAAGGTTTTTCTGAAACTTAGCTTTTTATGTTGGTATTTAGTTGTAGAATGGGACGTAGAAAACACGAGTAAAGTACAAGAAAGTGATCATGATGACTACAAAGAATTGCTGCAGGAACTTTATCAATATGGAATCATCCATTTTAAAGAAGATGCATTTTTTAATGCTGTTTTTGGTTTTATGATTGAGTTGTTTCCAGAATACTTTGGAGAAGATTACGATAAAACAAAAGAGTTCGGTGAATCACTGATTAATAAATCCTTCAATTTGAACAAGGAAGATCCATTTATAGAACTTATTTACCTTTCCGGACGAACTCCATCCAGAAATCCGGCTTATAGTAACGCAGTAGAAAAGCATTCTACCACTGTTAAGAATATGCTTAAAGGGACGGGTGTTTTTCAAGAATATTTTAGCTACATGCTGCTACCTAATGGAAATCAACTTTAGCATCTAATCGAGGAGAAATCATGAAACCAAAAGACTTACTTAATTTTTATATTAAAACTGATCTCCTTCCTCTCTTAGAGCCTTTAGGCTTTAAATATGCCAAAAGCACACCTAAATTATCTAGAAAGACAGGGCATTTCAATTTAAGTTTATCTTTTTGTATTAGTCAGTATAGCTCCCAAGATGAATGCATTTTTTGGACTATGTGGGATGTATCGTCAAATGAATATGGGAAATGGTATGAGCAAACTTGGGATACACAGTTAGCTAATAATGTAGTTGTTGCCAGCATAGATTGGAATATTCCTAACTGGTTAGAAGGTAATGAAGAACACTTTACACTTTACAATAAAAAGTCAGATAAAAAAGAGTTTAGTAAATTTGTTCAAAATGTAATAAATATAGGTATTCCTCATTATGAACAGATTATAGATTGGAATACAGCAGCTGAGATGGCCTTGAATGAAGAAGATGTATTTTATGAAAGAGTATGTGATTTTTATTTAATGGCTAATGAGAAAAAGAAAGCGAAAGATGTTCTTACATATGGTCTCAAACGAGCCACCGAGGAAAATTATGAAGATTTAAAGCAAAGAATGGATAAGTATTTTAAATGAAATTGAGATTAGAGAAAAGGAACGCCCATCACAGAGTGTTCCTTTTTTTGTATCAATAACGCACATTATGTTAACTACGGATGTATATTAAATTCATGATTTTTTAACTCAATTCTGATATATAATCAGATAGAAACAAAATTATAATTTAGTTCATCTGAATAGAGGTTAGAAATTGAAAAAACGTTATATAGTATGTTTGGCTGCATTAAGCGCTCTTCTAGTTATAGGATTTGTTTAGTGGTTTCTTTTTGCTCCTAGTTATCTACAATTTGCTCCAAAGGGAGAATATATTTCTCAAAGTACATCTCCTAACGGTGATTACATAGTAAAGATTTATCGTTCAAGTGGTGGAGCGACTACACCTTTTGCTATTAGAGGAGAAGTGACTTATACAAAGAAGGTTTTTAATAAAAGGAAAAATATCTATTGGAATTATCCTCAAGAAACCGCCAAAGTTAAATGGGTAAATAACAAAACAGTTAATATTAGTGGCCATATATTAACTGTTAAAAAAGATACATTTAATGCTAATGATGTAGATGATTAAATTCTGTTCATACTACCGATAACTGTGATTACGGTAACTAGCTTTATGGGGTATACATAAGGTAATTGAAGAGTATTAAAGTATATGGGAAAATAATTGAGGAATTTTTGTTTTTTTAATACTGTGCAAAAGGATCTATTTAAATAGATAGTTTCAACCAAGGAGGAAACAAATGCGAGAGTGTCCCGAAGAATTAGACTTTATTTCATTATTTGAATGTATTCCACTTAAAAAGGACCAAAATGAGAGCTTTTTGTACGATGAGTCCACTTTTATCTTTACGAACGAAATAAACAGGTTCGAAGTGAAAATCTCACCATTCTATAACTCTTTCTCGCTTTCAGTAACGGATTTAGAAGATGATGAAATCTTTTACTACAGACTCGAATCAGTTACAAAGATTGAGATCATGAATGACAATAAAGAAAGCAAAGCAATTCGATTATTTATAGATCAAGGAATTGACCGTTTTATAATGATTATGGATTTAGTATTTAGACCCAAATTTAAAGTTTTGCTAAAAGAAGTTTTAGATTCCTAGAACGCATATCATAGTAATTGTAAATATATGCACTCATACATGAAATAATAAGGATAAAAACTTTAAAAGGAGAAACGACTTTGAAGATAGACAATCAGAGATTAGCAGAAAAAGCTTTACAGTATTTACTTGTGGGTAGTCAAATGGATGGAATAAAGTTCACGTGTGAGGTTTCTACCATTTGCCTGACCTTTACTCACTACGATCGAAAGGAAGATGATGCATTCGTTTTAACGATTGAAACAGAGTGGACGGTATATGATGACGTTCCACTTGTCTACCCATCCTCAGAGAAAGAAGTCCCCGCACATACCGAAGAACAGCATTTTAAGCATATTTGGGATATTAAGAGACAAAAAGTAGTCAATGTTCAAATAGGTCATCGGTCGCCCCATCTCATTATTTCATTTGAATCAGGCAGCATTTTGTTTGTAAACGGTCACGATTCGAATTATGAGTGCTGGCAACTAGGGGATCATTTTGCAGGTGGTAATTGTGATTGGCTTTTAGTAGCAACTCCAGGCGATGATATAGCAGTTTGGTCTCCTGAAAGCTTTGAATAAACTTATAGAATGCTGATTATGGTAACTTTAATAGTTTATTGTATGTGTGAGCGATTGAGATATTTTATTAAAAAGGGGACCTTTAAAGTGTTAAATATTAAGAACTTTCATTTGTTAAATAGTCTTTCACCAGAATTTTCGTTATTAGATATGAAATACATCACAGAAATAAGGTATTTTATAGAATATAGCAACAGGTTTTTATTTGATGAAGAAAACAAAACTAATTTACATATAATTTTTCTTTTACAACCTAAAGGGACTCATAACTTTTATGAAGTCAGTATGAATTTTTATGGAGTAGAAAATTTCGAACTATTTGCGAATGGCGGAGCTATACAACTATCTATACTACAAATAATAAATATTAGTGATAGAAGTTGGGAAAACATTAGGTTCCAAGTACGAGACGTAGAAAATGAAGATATCGACTTTTATTGTAACAGTATTGAAATTTTAAATGTTAAGGAATCACAGATTATTGATGGCTAATACTCTAATATATATTTAGATAGCCTTTCTACCCATAACGCACATTATAGTAACTATGTTTGGATATAGCATACATTTATAAAATGGAAATTAAAAAGAGCTACATTAGCTCTTTTTAATAAATTTTCATAGTGAATAAATAAATTTCTTTTATTTAATAACCTCATTTAGGTTATCTTCTGCGTTCTTCATAGATTTATATACAAATACATGTAAATATAATCCTATAACTGCAGTAGTATTTAAAATAATACTCATAATTGGTAACGTCCATTCAAAAAAAGTAGGTAGATGTCCGTTCACACTTATTGTAGAAGTACTAACTCCAATTATTAAAATGGAAATTAGCAAGGGCAAATTTTTAATCAAAGTAAATCCTCCTATACATCATCACTTTTTATTTTACCATAAAAAGAAATAAATGTATTTTTAATAAGTGTGCCTATAATGCTGCTTATGTTAATTGAATCTGTATATGGTATTCATCTCAAGCTTCTTTTTTTAGAATGAAATAGTAAAAAGAAGAAATTCCTAAACTGACCAATATAATAGGTAGAACAATCATTGTATGTTCACCTTCTTTTTCATAAAGCCTGTTTGGATAGGCGTTTCAGCTGTTACTGGAGAGTCAAAAAATACTTTTTTTAATTTTTTATATTCAAAGAAAAGTAAAGCAATACTCATACAGGTTAACAAGATGGTAACAGAACGAGCTGGTATCTCAAAACAAAGGTCAAGAATAGTAATGTTTACTGTGATAGGTAAGTAAATAATGTTTCCTAAAGTTGCTGTCTTTGGAATTACTAATAATAAGGCTGCTGTTATTTCTCCAAAAGCAATAAAAAGATTATATGTATCCGAATACCCAAAGAAGTGCCAAGCCAGTTGCATCGCTGAGTCCTTTGTCGAGTCATATATAAAGTCGCCTGTAGAAAACTGGCCTGGATAGATTTTGGCAATACCGTAAATCAAGAAAGTTAATGCTAAAGACCATCTAAATGTAGTGATAATTGTCATTCTAAGCTTTTTTCGAAATGTGCTTCTATTCATTGATTTTCCCACTTTCTATTTTCGTTTTAATAAACCTATTTTGTATTTCTTTGCTAGGGACGAGACAACTTTCTTTTTTCCCAAAGAATCGATATCGATTCTTTGCAATAAAACGGTACACTCTATCTCGAATTTTTTCAGGTATTACCCAAAAGAGAATGAAAAACCTTATAGGTCCGGTAAGCTTGTTTATAATATGTAAAATTGCTGTAGATTCCGTATATATCTGCCCTTTGTCAATTAAAATAATGGAATTCAATTGTGTATTATTCGGATTGTGATTTCTTATCAATAAATGTGCTAAATCTGATTGAAGAGATAAAAATTTAAATATGCCTTTAGGATCTCTTTTTATCACAAATTGGACCCAATGATTACATATGTTACATATACCATCAAACAGAATAATAGGTTGATTGTCTTTTTTTACCTTCAATATATTTCATCCCTTTAATTAATTGTAAATATTTTCTACAAATAATTATAATACGAGATTTAATAAAGCTCACCTAACAATAATGTAAGACGGGCTTACAATTTTGTTAGATGAGCTTCATTTTTTTATTAAAAGTGCCTAAAAACGACAGTGTGGTAACTAGCACTTTGCAATATATTCAACTTATAAAATGGATTTTGTGATAAAATTAACATAGTTTTGTAATATATTACATATTTACAAAAGGAAATTCATTATAAGTATGAGGAGAAAATAATGAAGAAATTAAGATTGCTATTTGTATGTACAGTGGTAACAGGTTTGTTAATTTTCGGTGCTGTAAACATCTTCAATTTTATAGACAGTAAATCTAAGACTATGGAGACTAAAGCAACACAGGGGAATGAAAAGGTGGATACAGCAAACCGTGAAGATGATAATGTAAAGAAAGCTATCCGTACAGTTAATAACTCTCTGTCAAATATGATGAATAGTTATAAAGAAGAGCAAGTAAAACGTTTTGTAGAGGCTAATTGTTCACAGTTAATCAAAGACCAAAAGTTAATTGCAGATCAAACCTATAATATTCATAATGAAAAAATACGCAAAGATATACAAAATGTAGTAGGTCTGTATAGTATTTTTATCTATGAAGCTCCAGATGGTGAAAAACTATCTGATGCTCAGGGTATTCTACAGGATATAGAGGATATTATGAACGGCCATACACAACAGAAAGGGAAAAGTGGTTATTCACATTTTGCTGAAGGTAAGAACTCAAAAGATGTCGGCTATGCTGCTAACGCCTTTTATGGAGAATCTGAAAGTAATTAAAGATTCATATTTACTTTAAACAAGTGGACTCATTCGTTAATCGATTGAGTCCTTTTCGCTAATTATAATGAAGGTTATGCTAACTCTATTATAATTAAAAATAAATTAATACTCATTAGAAATGCGGTGAAATAAATAGTGGATGAAAAAACTATAGGGAAAATTACTCGTAATTTTGCAATAGCTGGTTGGATCTTTGTTTTTCTTTTTATTATCGGATACATATTTCCATTTTTCTTTATTTTAGGTTTTTAGGCTGGGGAATAGGAGGTATTTGATTTTTCTTTAATTTCTTGTGCTTAATTTGGTTAGTTATTTGTGTTTGCAAAAATTTAAAAGATAAATTTTACATCAGACATTTGATTTTAACTGTCTCATTTGTAATTGTCTATCCTATATTTTTTTATATTGTTCTTAAAAATGCTCACAGTATTTTAAATTAGATGTTAAGTTTTTATAAAATATTTGTTCCTTAGATTCCGGTATTTTACGTTAATGGAGTGAGAAAATGACAACTGCAAAATTGTTTACAGCTATTTATATACCATATACACCTTTTCAAGATGAAGTACTAAAACCAAAGAATGCTAGAAAATATAAATTTAAGTTGGAAGAAAGTGAACGTCTAACAACTACCCTTTACCGTTTTGTTTATAGCAGAAATGAAAAACAAATAAATTGTTTTTACATAGTCGATGATTGGGAAGATCCTTATCGTTATCTCTTTATAGAAAACAACGAATTATATGATGAATTTACATCTCAATTTGGAGTAGCAGGCGTTCAAGGCGGTTATTGGGAATTCGGAATGGATACATATTTAGATACCGATTCTCCTGAAATCATATTTAAAAAATTAAATAAGGCTATAAATCATGGTTATGATGAAGACACGCCTATGCCAATATGTCATATATACGGTCAAGATATGTGGCACGGAGATGCTTTTATCGTAGCTAATCGTACAGCACTAGAAGAAATGCGTAATGCTATTGATATTGCTTTAAAATATGGAGAAATAAGAACAACTTTATCACCTTCTGATAATGAGGGATATGACTTATTTATTTCTTGTGTAGAGGATAAATTTGATTGGGACTTGGTAGGAATGCCTTATCATGACCACGAATTTTTTGAAAAACCTAAAGTTCCTGTTAAAGCTTTTAGAAAATACAAAATTAAGAAGTAATCAGATATTTTTTCACTTCTATTTTTAAATTTACTGAAAGCATGCTATAAAAGCTAAAAATAAAAAGCTATCTCATGAAATAAGATAGCTTTTTCAGTAAGTGGTGATTAACTTACTAATCGACTTGTAAATTATTTTCGCTCTTCGGCATATGAATAAAAGCACTTTTTATACATTATTTTGGCAAATGTCCTTGGATAGAACGTTGATAAATCAATGATGTATAAAAAGCTGCATAACTCATAAATGAGACCTCTTTCGAACCCTTACTCCCATAAGGGTTCCTTTTTGTGATGTGTACCGGAAAGAGTGTTTATGTAAACTAGCGATGTATATCGTATACATAGTGATTTCACTCGATATTATTGTTAAAATGGAATTAAAAGGATAAAAGGGGTATTCTATGGATGTCAAGATCATTTTAGGGACGATTATAGCTGCTTTAATATTGGCGTATATATTTCATTCGCTTCAGAGAAAAAGAAACTCTGACAAACACATAGGGGATAAAGTTTTTAACATGGGGTTTGTCATCTCTTTAACTATAATCGCCATTAGCATTTTGGTAGTAGGCGGATGGGATGGAATGGCTTTGAGAGCAATTGGAGCGTATTTATTGTTCCCATCATTAAGTGGACTTATTTTTACCAAGCTTTTAATCAGGTATAGCTAATAAAGTGTTAACCCTATTTGAAGCCTTTAGATTTATGAATCTAAAGGCTTTTTTGTACCGATAAATTGGTATTATGTAAACTATATTTGCATATGATATACACAATGTTTTTCATCCTTATATTTGGTAAAATGTAATAAAAAGGGGTGTTGTTAAGGGGGAAAGAGGATGAAAAAGATATTTTTTATTGCTTTCATATTGTTTCTAATGTGTGGCTGCCAAAGTAAAGGTAAGGAGCCTTTAGTTTTTACAGGTAAAAGCGACAATTGGACAGTAAAAGAGACTGTAAGATAAAGGTGAACCAAAGACTATTAAATTAACTTACACAGGCAAAGATAAGGAATCGGTTGGAGAGTTCAGTTTTAAATTAGAAGCACCAAACGGCCAATGGGGTGTTTCGATTATAGAGCTAGATAAAGAAGGCAAATTTGAAGAAAAAACGAATGCAATAGTCAATAGAGAAACATCGAAATCAGATAAACCTATAATAATTTTAAAATGGAATGATCAAAAAGAAGAGATCACGCTAAAAAATAAAAATCAACCATAAGCTTTATGGTTGGTTTTTATTTAGCTATCTATTCGTTTTAAAATTTTATGCTCTTCTTTTTCTGGAAAAGGTCTTACACCAAAGTAATAACTAAAAACAAAAAAGATAACAATAATTACAGCAAAAATGAGCAACTTTTTTGAATAACCTTTAGATTCTCTTTTATTCTCAAGTTCTTCTTTATATTTTTGTTGAATTTGTTTTTTCTTGTCATCTATTTTCATATTTACTCCTAGATATAGTTTTTATCTGATTTTACCATAAAAGCCCAGTCGATGTTTATTTCTTCGGACAACTGTGATTAGGTTAACAGAATCCGTATAGGGTATTCGTTCACTTTTCTATCTTTCTAATGTGATAAAATGTAATTATAAGGAAACAAGGAGATGGTAAAATGGAATTCATCATAACCTTATTTGTTTTTCTTTTTTTACTTGCAATTAGTTCAACTTTAAATATACTTTTGAAAATGACAGATAAAAAGGATTGGATCATCTCTTTGCTATTAAGCATGGTTTTATCGATTACAATAGTTGCAGTTTTGGGAGCAACATAAAGGTAAGAAGCCGTAGAATTGCTTGTTCCTACGGCTTCTTGTTTGATGTATATATATTAGATTTAACTGACTTCTACTTCCATGTAACGGATACCAAAAAAAGTGTAATACGTAACGCGATAATTTTTAATTAATTTTCGCTCTACGGTGTTCCACTGATGTCCATTTGATTTGGCTTGGTAACTCTGCACCATAAATTTGTCCAGTGGTCTAAGTGCCCACTTTCGGAAATCTCCTTCAAGTTGTTCTACCTTTTTTTCTTCTGTTGAACTTAAATCCTCTGTTTCATTACTTATTATTCGCGGTATACCAATAGCCAAAATAGTAATCATTCCAATGATAATGCCCCACTTCCACAAGCGCTTTTTCATCTTGGATATTTCTCCCTTTTTATTTCATTATAGTATACCTGTTGATATAACACTAATACATTATTCTAATTAAACTAGTAATCATTCCTTGTTATATTTCTTCTTAAAATGGTGACTATGTTAACTAAAAGTATATAGAGGATGCACGTATCTTTTGTATTGAACCTTGTGTAAACAGTGGTAAGATAAAGCTCTACATAACAAGAAAAGGTGGAGTTTAATATAAGGAAACTAACTATATTGGATGAATTAAAGAAGCTTAATAATGATCTGTATCATCCATTTCCTCATGAAGACATTTGCAAAATACAAGATAAATTTAGTGGAAAATTACATGAAGACGATCTGTTAACCGCAGACTTTAATAGCTATTGGATGAATATTGCTGGCAGTTTAAGTTATATGTTGAGAGGTAAAACGAAGAAAATTCCTCAAAATCAGATTGATGAATTAAAGTTGACTTTTTTTGAAGTTTTTCCGCAATATTCCTTTTTAGAAAAAGAAATCTCTACCTATAAAAATTTGTATGAAGAATATAAGATGTATGAAAAAACAAGAGAGCTCATGTTACGTTATTTATTTAATTAAAGCGAGTAAAAAAAAGAGACGACTTTCTAAATAGCCGTCTCTTTTTTTGCGGATAAACCACATTATGTGAACTAAGGTTGTATATGATATACATGGTGAAATAAGCTCAATTATTTGATAAAATGGAAATATATTGATTTTTAAAATAGGACAATGAATAGAGAGGAACATGACAATGCTTGGGGATACTTTTACACTTTTTAGACCGGTTTATTATTTAATAACTCTGCTTTTAGTATGTAACTTCGTATATGTAGTTTTTTTAAACAATAAAATTAGAGCAACTAGCTATATATTATTCAATTCCTTATTCTTTGTAATAATTGCAGCAGTTTTATTGTTTCAAGAAGGGATAATTGTCGATGAAACAAACTTAGCAGGAGATCCATTAACTTTTGATTTAACGATATTTTTTGGGGTTTTACTTATAGCTAGCTTCATTTTTAGAAATAGAAAGAAGAGGAAAGCTTAAAATTTCCTCTTCTTTGTGTTGTTACCGATATTTTGATTATGGTAACTAACAATGAATGGAATATAAACCAATAAATAACCACAATATACCTTTTATGTTAAAATTAATTAGGTAAGAAGAGAAATAATAAAGCAATATTATCTAGTCTAATGTCGTTTAGGGAAGAGGAAATAAACTTGTTTAAAAGCTTGTCATCTGTTACATACCTTATTTTATTTATATTATTTACACTTCTTTTTTTGCACGAATTTCTTTTTATGCCATTCTTATTTAATTTTTCAATTTTAGAATATATACATCTAGAGTGGTTAGGGTTTTGGTCCATATTTTTGGCGATAATTTTTCTTGGATTATTCCTACGAAAAGCTTACAACTTGAACACTAAAAAGACTTTGCTAATAATAGGGGGCTCAATTTTATTAGTATTTTTCATTCTTTTAATTTTACTGTTATCAGTAGCCGGACAGTTATAAAAAGTTGCTTACAACATTAAAAATATGTATAGAATACATGATTTCTAGATTAGTAATTAATTGGAGTTTTATTGCCTGATGGAGGAGTGGATTAGTATGTATGATAAAGAGAAAGAGGAATCAAAAATTGAAAAGCCTAGCCTAGATAGAGCAGGGATAAGATCTTATATGGGTAACCCAGAGAAATTCGAGTTCTCGCTTTATGGAGTCTTAATGGCCTGTGTGCCTTTAATTATAGTCGGAATTTTTATTTGGTATAACTGGTAAAGAGCTTGAATCAATTAATCCAAGCTCTTCATTGTTACCGATAAATATTGATTATGGTAATTAGATATTAAATAAGGTATACATCCTTATTGCGATTAAATGATGAAATGATAATGAATGGAAAGAGGTGAGATAGTTTGCTTAATTTACTTATTGGAGGTTCTTTAATAGTATTAGGTGGCTATTGTATGTTCAAGTTTATGGGTTCTTCAGCTTCAATAAAAAGCAGAGATGATAACAATGTTGCAAATCCAACAGATGAAAGTATTGTTCCCCCTAATTCAACAAATGGTCTTTAATTATAAGAAGCCAAACCCTTTATAAGGGTTTGGCTTCTTATAATTTACATTATGGTAACTAAAGATGTATATTGTATACAGCTTAAAAACAGAAAAAACTACCTCGAGTAAGATAGTTCTTTTGGTGAATGCTCTAAATAGACGTATTTGACACCTTACGGTGCCTTGAGTAGTTTGTTCAATTTGCCAATAGCCTATCCGTAACAAAGAAAGACTTCTTAAATCTAAGGAAGTATCAAGGTCCTCTTCCTCACGAATTTCTTTTACCATCTCATTTTATCGGTGCTCCCGGAGCATAATAGTATGGAGGGACTTTAAGCCATCCCCGTCTTTTCACAAGTTCTTTTAGGGTTGCTCCAAATGTCATATATTCCTGCAGGTATTCAATCCATATTAAAGTAACATCATTACGTGTGGATTGAATGATAGCATTTGCACAATAGGTAATTAAAATAACCATTTTAATATTAAGGCTGTTTGCAAGTTCATCATCCGTTAACTTGACTCCCAATGGAACATCGCTTGGGTTAGACTGCGGCTTGGATTCACTTAAGGGTGGAATGGACACTCCCTCTGATAACATAAAAGCAATCATTCGCTCTTTCTGTGATTTGAACATCTCAACTGCTTCATGGAAAGCTTTTCGTAATTCGGGGTCTGTTGTACTGTTAACCCCTGCCTCGGAATGAACTTGTTCGTCAGCTAATTCAGAAAGATAGGACCAGCAGGACATGACTTCTCCCACATGTAAGGGTGGTTTGGGTTCCTCGTCAACAAATGATTGGATAATATTTTTAAGCGCTTTTCCGACATCTGGCACATTTCTCACCTCACTTTTCTGTTTGGGGTAGACCTGCAGGATGATACGGCGGTGGCACCTTGAGCCATCCCCGTTTTCGCATCAATGATTTAAAGGTTATTAAAAAAGTTATGTGTTCTTGCAAAAATTCGGCCCACATCAGACTAACATCGCTACGAAGGGATCGTGACGCTGTTTCCGAACAGCTGGTAATCGCCATCGATATTTTTTTCTTAAGGCTGTTTGCAAGCTCTTTATCTGTTAGCTTAACTCCCAATGGAACACTATTCGGGTCAGAGATTGGCTTCGATTCACTAAGAGGTGGTAACGGAATTCCTTCTGATCGCATAAATGCTGAAATTCGCTCTTTCTCCGATTTGAAGAGGTTGACTGCTTCTTGAAGGGCTTTTCTCAATTCAGGATCCGTTGTGCTGTTAATGCCTGCTTCAGTCTGTACTTGTGTCTCACCCACTAACGCTAAAAATATCCAGCATCCCATCGCCTCGCCAATATGAAGAGGCGTTTTGTTCTCATCTTTAACAAAAGACTGAATTACACTTTTCAAGGCTTGCAAAATATCAGGCAATTATTTCACCTTCCTTTCTTTTTTTAACTTCCCCCTAAAGGGTATTTCTAATTCATAGAAGACTTTTTAGTACAACATTTATTAGAAATCGGGTCGAGTGGCGAGCCTATTAGGAACAACAACAGAAGCATAGTTGTACTTATGCCTGAGAGGTAGAGGAAAACCTGTTCGAAGAGATTAATCGTTTAGTACCAATTAGTATATAGATTACTTTCTACGAGTCATTTGAACTAAGCAGTCGGTAAGAAAGAGAATAGCAAAGGGACCGATCAAAGCAATGAAGTATACAATAAAGACCTTATGTAATTTATAATTCATGTATAGTAAATCCACCTTTATATACTAGAGTGAGTATTGAAGGGTTTCTTAAATAGAATGTTCAACTAAATAAAACTCATTCACGCCCATTAAAAAGCGAAAAAACTACTGTGACCTAATCAGTAGCTTTTTCTACGCTCTATTGCTGTAAGAAATGGAGGATCTTCATCCGATCCATCTTGAGTAGTTTGTTCATAATAGAAGAAGATATTCATGATTGGATTGCTTGCGCCTATAAGAGTGAATATGTTGATTTTTAACCAATTAGAATCTTTTCTTCTGCATATCGAATCTTAGATTGTTTATTTGAACGAATCGCAAGCACAAAACCAATGGTAAGAGGTCCTACCCTGCCAATAAACATCATAATAGTAATGAGAATACGTCCGACAGGACTTAAGTCGCCTGTAAAGTTAGCACTTAATCCAACTGTTCCAGAAGCAGAGAACGTTTCAAACAAAAGTGTAGACATATCTACACCTTTTTCTGTGATTGTGAGTAGAAAGAAAATAATAGAAACAAAAATAATTCCAGAAGTAGCAATAGAAAAAGCTCTATAAACAAGCGATTTCGGAATTCGGCGTCGAAAAACATTAATCTCTTCTTTATTTGTCAGTACTGTCCATAAAGCAAACAATATTAAGACA